>NZ_CM178728.1:0-3355511 GCF_058681075.1 Brevundimonas sp. FV2ps16
CGTCCTGCGGGGCGACGCTGCTCATCCGGTCCAGGCGGAAGGTCTGGATGCGGCCCGTCTCCCGGTCGGCGGCGACCAGATAGTTGGCGCGGCCGAACATGACCCCGCAGGGGGCGACGGTGCGGCGGCGCGGTTCGGCGCCCGGCCGTGAATAGGTAAAGCCCAGCGGCTGTTGCGCCAGCACCGCCCCGCGAATGGCGGTCAGCAGGCCTTCGTCCGCCGAGGGGCGCGGTCCGGCCTGGACGGCGATGGTCTCGGCCCGGACCAGGGCCTCCAGGTCCGGGGCCATCCGATTCAGGGTGGTGGACCGCATCGCCGCCTTCAGCTTGCGCTCCAGCCCCTCCAGCGCCGCCGCCCGCGCCGGTTCGCCCGCCGCGCGCAGGCCTGTGGCCGCCTTGGACAGCTCCAGCATCTCGGTCGCCGTGGGGGCCTGTTCGAAGGCCGACAGGCCGCCGCGAATACGCCAGCGTTTGGACGGCGGGTCCGACACCTCTTCCACCGTCGGGAACAGCATGAAGACGGCGTCGCGCATCCGCTCGGCGGTGCGGCGGCTGACGCGCATGTCGCGCGCCATCTCGTCCAGGGTCAGACCTTCGGCGCTGGCGGCCAGCCGCCGCGCCAGGTCGATCACCATGGCCGCCTTGTCGTGTCTCACCGTCGCTCCTGAATGATACGTCCGTTTCTGACGCATCAGTGCGCCATAACACCATCATCGACAAGAGGCCGACCGCTTCAGGAGATCATCAAATGGCTCGTTTCCAACCCACCCACACCGTCAACGCCAACCGCTATCTGATCGTCCCGTGCGAGGCCGACGGCTCGTCGGACCTGGCCGTCATCTGGGATCGGCTGGAGGAACAGGTGGTGGACGTCATCTCCGCCGCCGCCATCGCCCGCTATTCGGACGAGGACGCCTTGTGGGACGAGGCGCGGTCGGACCCGGCGGAAACGCCCTGGCTGATGGCGGCCTGAACGCGTCTCAGGGCTCAGGCGACTTTGGGCTTTGTCCAGCGGTCGATCAGACGCTGGGCCGGCCGTTCGACCCGATTGTGCGCCACGACCGCGACCACGACGATGAAGCCGAACAGGCCCAGCGCGAACAGGTCGTTCAGCCAGACCGAGCCGAAATCGACGCGCCGCCCGCCGGGCAGCCAGTCCAGCTTGCGCGCGATGATCAGCATCACGGTCAGGATGAACATGTGGACCATGTAGATAGAGAAGGACCATCGCCCCAGGGTCACCAGGGCCGGATGATCCAGCAGCCGCGACACGGCCCCCTCCTCGCCCGCGAACACCCAGACCAGGACGACGAAGACCAGGGTCACGGCCACCGTCACCGGCCCCTGGGCCCAGGCCACGAAGACGCAAACCGCGACAATGGCGGCGATCTCCAGCCCCGTGGCCGCCAGCCCCTTCAGGCGCGGGATGTTCATCCATAGACCCTGCAACAGGCAGCCCAGGAAGAAGCCATAGACCGCGCGCGGCACGGCGAAGTCATAGGTGGTGTTCATCCAGCGCCGGGCATAGCTGACCACCAGAACCCCGCCGACGATGGCCAGAACCAGGCCGATCCAGCGGAACCGCTTGGGCGCGACCAGCACCAGACCGGCGAAGATCAGATAACAGGCCCATTCCGCGCTCAGCGTCCAGGACGGCCCGTTCCAGGTCAGATGCGGATGGACGTGCCAGGCCTGGATCAGGGCCAGATTGGTGAAGATGGCCCACACCGACCGGTCCCCGGTAAACGGCGCCGCACTATCGAAATGGAAGGCCAGCCGCGCCAGCTCCAACCCGACATAGGCCGCCAGCATCAGCACGTGCATCGGCCAGATCCGCCCGAACCGCCGCACCATGAACCGCCCGGCGTCCGCCCCCGTCTTCAGCCGCTCGGCATAGGCGTGGGCGATGACGAAACCCGACAGGACGAAGAAATAATCGACGAACAGATAGGCGTGCTGGATGAAGTCCCAGGTCCGCCAATGGCTGGCCACCGGCATATGGAACATGACCACCAGAACGGCGCACACCCCGCGCAGGGAATCGAGCGCCTCGAAACGGCGATGGGCGACGGGGGCGGGTTTGGACAGAGCGTTCACGGATGCGTGATAGCGCCGGTCACGTTCGGGCGATAGAGGTTTCAGCGGTTGGCGAGACGATGGGCCGGACGGCCCTCGTCACCCCGGATGGCGGGCGCGCATCGCCCGCACGGATTGGTCGCACAGGTCGCGCAGCACCGCGCCATCCACCTGGTCCAGTCGGTTGACGTAGATACAGCCCACGCCGGTCTTCACCCTGCCCAGCTTCGCCACCAAATCCTCCCGCCCTGGGAAGCCGGCGACATAGAGAACCAGGTTCGCCTTGCGCGGCGAGAAGCCGATCAGCGGCCAGTCGCCCGTCGGGCCGTCGGTATGGCCGAAGCCGACGATGGACGACCCCCACATCACTGCCGGCTCGCCGGTCGCCTCAGCCATCAGGGCGCACACGGCCCCGGCGTCGGCCCGTCGGCGCGGGTCCTCAACAGCGGCGATGAAGTCATCGACCGAGGCGTCGGTCGGTCGGGTCTTGGGCGCGCTAGCCATGATCACCCCTCCAGAGGTGGCCCATCATCCGGCGCCAGCTCGAAACCGGCAAATTCGAACCCTGGCGCGACCGTGCAGCCGACCAGGGTCCAGTCGCCCAGGCTTCGCGCCGCCTGCCACGCCCCGGTCGGCACCACCGCCTGCGGCCTCTGCCCCGCCGCCAGATCGACGCCCAGGGTCACGACGCCCTGCCCCTCGATCTCCAGCGCCAGAGGCGCGCCCGCATGGAAATGCCAGATCTCGGCCGCGTCCACCCTGTGCCAGTGCGACCGCTCGCCCGCCGCCAGCAGAAAATAGATCGCCGTCCCCACCGACCGCCCCGCTACCGTGCGTGGATCGCGGAAGGTCTCGCGATAATGCCCGCCCTCGGGATGGGGTTGCAGGTCGAGCTGACGGATGATGTCGGCCGCCGATACGTCATCAAAACTAGACACGAACACAACCTTTGATAATCATGAGACATGCCCATCATATCGATCTTCTTTGGCATCGTGGTGCGCATCAACTTCTTCGATCATGCGCCGCCGCACCTCCATGCCCTGTACGGCGACGCCGAAGCGCTGTTCGACATCAGGACGGGCAAGGTCATCGCGGGTCGCCTGCCGCGACGCGAAACCCGCTATGTGGTAGAGTGGCTGGTGAAGAACCGCGTCGATCTGATGCGGAATTGGGATTTGGCCGCGTCGGGACAGCCGACATTCAGGATCGAGGGCCTGTCGGATGACTGAGATCAAGATGGTCCGGGCCTGCCGCGTCCGCGCGTTGGCCGACCACCGACTGGAGATCGTGTTCGACGACGACACCCTTGGCGTCATCGATCTGAGCGAATTCACGACCCTGGGGCCGATGACAGAACCCTTGAAGGATCCGGCCTTCTTCGCCCGCGTCTTCGTCGAGACGGGCATCCCGACCTGGCCCAACGGCTGCGACATCGATCCGATCAATGCGCACAGGCT
Source organism: Brevundimonas sp. FV2ps16 (assembly GCF_058681075.1). NCBI lineage: Bacteria > Pseudomonadati > Pseudomonadota > Alphaproteobacteria > Caulobacterales > Caulobacteraceae > Brevundimonas > Brevundimonas sp. FV2ps16. The sequence goes on from NZ_CM178728.1 coordinate 3,536, forward strand.
GATGCGTGAGGCAGGGACGTTGAGGCCGGCGAGCGAGGCGGCGTGAGACTTTTGCGAGTCAGCCTTCTAATTTTCTCATCGCTGATGCTCACTTCGTGCGGCGGCAAAGAAAACTGGACGCTGTTCGTTTATCCAGCAGGTAGTAGCGGCCACGCCCTCATCACGCCCGGCTTTACTCGCGAAATGTGCAAGCTGGCGGGACAAGAATCCGTGCAGTCACATTCCTACGCGCCTGGCCGCAGTGCGATGATCGAAAGCGGAAACAGCGGACAGCCCACCTTCGAGTGTGGCCGTCAGTGTCGCGTTGATGAAGGTCGAACGATCGCTGTCTGCGCTGAAACGATAGACGCTGACGACTAAAGCCCCTTCACGATCCCCTCGACCATCTTCTTGGCGTCGGCGAACAGCATCATGGTGTTGTCGCGGAAGAACAGCTCGTTCTCGACGCCCGCATAGCCCGAGCCCATGCCGCGCTTGATGAACAGCACGGTCCCGGCCTTTTCCACGTCCAGGATCGGCATGCCGTAGATCGGCGACTGGGGGTCGGTCTTGGCGGCGGGGTTGGTGACGTCGTTGGCGCCGATGACGAAGGCGACGTCGGCGGTGGCGAACTCGGCGTTGATGTCCTCCAGCTCGAACACCTCGTCATAGGGGACATTAGCCTCGGCCAGCAGGACGTTCATATGGCCGGGCATGCGGCCGGCGACGGGGTGGATGGCGTATTTCACCTCGACCCCCTCCTCCTTCAGCTTGTCGGCCATCTCGCGCAGGGCGTGCTGGGCCTGGGCCACGGCCATGCCGTAGCCGGGCACGATGATGACCTTGGACGCATTCTTCATGATGAAGGCTGCGTCCTCGGCCGAGCCCTGTTTGACGGGCCGCGTCTCCTTGGCGCCGGCCGGACCGGCCGCCGCCGCATCCCCGCCGAAGCCGCCCAGGATGACGCTGATGAAGCTGCGGTTCATGCCCTTGCACATGATGTAGCTCAGGATGGCGCCCGACGACCCGACCAGGGCGCCGGTGATGATCAGGGCGATGTTCTCCAGCGTGAAGCCCAGGGCCGCCGCCGCCCAGCCGGAATAGGAGTTCAGCATCGACACCACCACCGGCATGTCGGCGCCGCCGATGGGGATGATCAGGGTCGCGCCGAGCACCAGGGCGATCAGGAAGACGCCCCAGAAGGCCCAGGTCGCCGACCCGCCGGTGCCGATCAGAATCCCGATCAGGAAGACCAGGCCCAGGGCCAGGCCGACATTGATCAGGTGCCGCGCCGGCAGGATGATCGGCGCCCCGCTCATGTTGCCGTTCAGCTTGGCGAAGGCGATGACCGAGCCGGTGAAGGTGATGGCCCCGATGGCGACGCCCAGGCTCAGCTCGATGATCGACAGGGTCTTGATGCCCGTCCCGTCCTCCGACAGAATTCCGAAGGCCTCGGGCGCATAGACGGCGCCGATGGCGACCAGGCAGGCGGCCATGCCGACTAGGCTGTGGAAGGCCGCGACCAGCTGGGGCATGTCGGTCATGGCCACGCGCCGCGCGATCAGGGCGCCGGCCCCGCCGCCGACCACGACCCCGCCCGCGATCAGGGCCAGGGTGACGGTGTCCAGCGCCCCGGTGGTGCCCAGGGTCAGGAGCGTCACGCCGATGGCCAGGGCCATGCCGATCATGCCGAAGGTGTTGCCCTGGCGGCTGGTCTCGGGGCTGGACAGGCCACGCAGCGACAGGATGAACAGGACGCCCGAAACCAGATAGGCCAGTGCGGCCAAGGATGCGTTCATCACGCCCCTCCCCTCAAGACGTGCGCGCCAGCCGCCACAGGGCGGCGGCGATGAACAGGGGGCCGATGAAGAACAGGGCCCATTCGAAGACGCCCAACGGCCGGTCCTGGGTCACGACCCGGACCAGAATGGCCGAAAAGACAAAGGCGATGCCGCAGTCGTGCAGCCGCTGGCGCTTGATCGGAACCTTGGTCCCGAACCAGCCGTACAGCCACAGGCCGAAACCCAGGCCGGTGGCGATCCAGGAGCCCCCAACGGCGATCTGCGCGGCGTCGGTCATGCCGCGCTCTTGGGAGCCGGCCGCTCCTTTTTCTTGTACATGGCCAGCATCCGCCGCGTGACCATGAAGCCGCCGAAGATGTTGACGCTGGCCAGGGTCACGGCCAGCACGCCCGCGCCCTTGGCGATCCAGGCGCTGGGGCCGGTGACGTCGCCCGACACGGCCGCCGCCGCGATCAGGCCGCCGACGATGATGACGCTGGACACCGCATTGGTCACGGCCATCAGCGGCGTGTGCAGGGCCGGCGTCACGCTCCAGACGACATAATAGCCGACGAAGATGGCCAGGACGAAGATGGCGAGGCGGAAGACGGTGGGATCGACGTGTTCCATGGTCAGGCTCATTCCTTAGTTTCGGCGGCGGCTGACGCCGAGGTAGAACGCAGATGCATCTCGATCCGAACCAGAAGACACAGAGCGCACCCCACGCCCATGGAAATGAAGACGGAGGGCAGGAGCATCTGTGCGGCCATGACCACCTGATAAACGGGACTATCCGTCTCGCGGATCAGCGCGGTTGTTACAGCAGTCGCGACATAAAGGGCGGGCATCCCGAATACGAGGATCAGCCCTACGCGCCAGGAAAACAGCCCCAGGTCCTTGATCATCCCCGCACTCCTTCGTGCACCACGGCCCCGCCGTGCGTCACCACGGCCGCCTTCAGGATCTCGTCCTCCAGATCCACGGCCAGAACCCCGTCCTTGATCAACAGCCCGACGAAGGCCGTCAGGTTCCGGGCATACAAAGCGCTGGCGTCGGCGGCGATGCGGCCAGGCAGGTTGGACCAGCCGACGATGGTGACGCCGTTCGCCGTGGTCACGACCTCGTTCAGTTTCGAGCCCTCGACGTTGCCGCCGGCCTCGACCGCCAGATCGACGATGACCGAGCCCGGCTTCATCGAGGCCACATGGGCCGCCGTCAGCAGCACCGGCGCGGCGCGGCCGGGGATCAGGGCGGTGGTTATGACGATGTCCTGCTTGACCACATGGCTGGCGGTCAGCTCGGCCTGTTTGGCCTGGTACTCGGGCGACATGGGCTTGGCGTAGCCGCCGGCGGTCTGGGCGTTCTTGAACTCCTCGTCCTCGACGGCCAGGAATTTGGCGCCCAGGCTTTCGACCTGTTCCTTGGTGGCGGGACGGACGTCGGTGGCGGTGACGACGGCGCCCAGACGCCGCGCCGTGGCGATGGCCTGAAGCCCGGCGACTCCGACGCCCATGACGAAACATTTGGCGGGGGCGACCGTGCCGGCCGCCGTCATCATCATCGGGAACCCCTTGCCATAGGCGTAGGCCGCCTCGATCACCGCCCGGTATCCGGCCAGATTGGCCTGGGACGACAGCACGTCCATGACCTGGGCGCGGGTGATGCGGGGCACAAATTCCATGGCGAAGGCGGTGGCGTTGGCGCCGCGCAGGGCCTCGACCGTGGCCTTGTCGCGCCAGGCGTCCAGCATGGAGATGACGATGGCGCCGGGCTTGAGCGCGCTGGTCTCCTGGGCCGTGGGGCCGCGCACCTTCAGCACGATGTCCGCGCCGTCCAGGACCGCGCGGGTGTCCGGCTTCACGGCCGCGCCGGCGGCGACATAGTCGGCATCCGGAATGGAGGAGCCCAGGCCGGTCCCCGCCTCGACCGAGACGGTCGCGCCCAGGGCGATCAGCTTCTTGACCGTCTCGGGCGTGACGGCGCAGCGCGTCTCGCCTTCGCGACGTTCACGGGTGACTGCGATAGCGACAGCCAAGCGAATCCCCTTGTTCTTATTATGGGACGCGAGACTAGGCCGGTTCCGAGGACGTCGTCAAAGCGCGTCGTTATTTCGCCCGCGCAGGCGGACGTTCAGTGGCCCGCGTCGGCCTTGGGCTTCAGGGCGACGAAGCCCACGACGCCCAGCACCACCGCGCCGATCAGGGCGGCCATGAAGCTGCCGCCCGGATGGAACCACAGCGTCAGGAAGACCAGCAGACAGGCCACGGCCAGCGAGCCCCATTTGGCCAGGTCCATGAACAGTTTGAAGGTCGCGGCCTGTTCATTGATCTGCATCCCGCCCCGGACATAGGCGGACGCGTCCGCGTCTGCTTCGGCGGTGGCGGGGTTTTGGGCCTTGGCCATGAGAGTTCCCTCAGTCTTGTCGTTGGCGCGACTATAGCGCGGGTTCAGCCGGACGCCAGCCTCACCCCAGGGCTTCGAACTGATCCACCAGCCGTTCCAGCCGCTTGCAGCCCACGCTCCAGAAGGCCGGGTCGCGCGGGTTCAGGCCGAAGGGCTTCAGCGCCTCGACGTATGTCTTGGCCCCGCCCCCGGCCAGCAGGTCGCGATACAGGGGGGTGAACCCCGTCGGATCGGCCCGCCGCGCCTCCATCAAGGCCGCCACCAGCAGGTCGCCGAAGGCATAGGCGTAGACGTAGAAGGGCGAGTGGACGAAATGGCTGACATAGGCCCACCAGTGCTCGTAACCGGGGTTCAGCGTCACCGCCGGCCCCAGCGAGGCGCCCATTTCGGTCAGCCACAGTTCATTGATCCGCTGTTGCGACACCTCGCCCTTCTGCCGCTCGTCATGGAAGCGGGTCTCGAACCGGTGGAAGGCGATCTGGCGCACCACGGTGTTCAGCCCATCCTCGATCCGCCCGGCCAGCAGGCCGCGCTGCTCGCGCTTGGGCGCCGTCGCCAGCAACCGGTCGAACGTCAGACCCTCGGCGAAGATGGAGGCGGTCTCGGCCAGGGTCAGGGGGGTGTCGGCCAGCAGGGTGCCCTGGTCCGCCGCCAGGGTCTGGTGCACCCCGTGACCCAGTTCGTGGGCCAGGGTCAGAACGTCGCGCCGCTCGCCCATCCAGTTCAGGAAGACATAGGGATGGCGGTCGGCGGTGACCGGATGGGCATAGGCGCCCGACTGTTTGCCCGGCCGGGCGCGGCCGTCGATCCACGGCTTGTCGAAGAAGCCGGCGGCCCGCTCGGCGAAGTCGCCGCCCAGGTCCGAGAAACTGTCCAGCACGATCTCGCGCCCCTGGGTCCAGGTGAAGGCGCGCGGGGCCGTGGTCTCGATCGGGGCGTTGCGGTCCCAGTGGTCCAGCCGCGCCTTGCCCATGGCCTTGGCCTTCAGCGCATAATAGCGGTGCGACAGCTGCGGATAGGCGGCGGCGACGGCCTCGGCCATGGCGTCCACCGCCTCGCCGTCGACCTCATTGCCCAGGTGGCGGCCATCGGCCGGCCGTTTGAAGCCGCGCCAGCGGTCCTCCATCGCCTTGTCGGCGGCGACGGTGTTCAGCACCAGGGCCAGGGTCGGGGCGCGGGCGGCCAAGGCCTCCGACAGGCCCTCGGCGGCGGCCCTGCGGCGCGCGGGCTTGGCGTCCGACAGCCGGTTCAGGGCCTCGGCCAGGGTCAGGCTCTCATTCCCGGCTTTTGCGCGCAGGGCCGCCAGCTGTTCATCGAACAGACGCGGCCATTGGGCCGTGATCGGGCCGCGTTCGGCGATGAAGGTCTCCAGCTCGCTGGACAGTTCATGCGGCTTCATCGCCCGCACCCGCCGCAGCCACGGCCGCCACCGCGATGCGCCGGCGTGGGCGGTCAGGGCGGCCTCCAGGGCGGCGTCGTCGATCTGGTTGATCTCCAGCGTCAGCCAGACGGTCGGGGTGGCGATGGCGGTGATCTTTTCGCGCACATCCGCCTCGAACCCTTGAGCCCCCGCGTCGTCGCGCGCCGTAGAGGCCGACAGGAAGGCGTAGGCGCCCAGGGCGCCCAGCACGTCCGACGCCTGTTCATACAGGCTGATCGCCCGATCCAGCGCGGCGCCCAAGGACGCCGGATCGCCCCCCTGCCCGGCCAGCCGGCCTTGCAGGCCGTTCATCTCGTCCACCAGGGCGCGGGCCCTGGCCAGGTCGGCGGCGATCCGGACGTCGTCGCGAGACCCATAGAGGTCGGTCAGGTCCCACAGCGGGGCTTCGATGTCGGGCGTCTTGAAGGGGGCGTTCATGCCGCCTTTGTGGGGGCGCGGCGAGGCCGATGCAACGGCCGGAAGCCGCCAGACGGCGCGCGCGGATCGTCGCAAGCAGAGGACCTCAACCCGGAGATCCCGCATGACCTACCGTATCGAAGCCCTGCCCCTGGCGCCCTTTACGCCCTATTTCGCCATGTCCGATAAAGACTTAGCCGCCGTCGGCGCACGCCGCTGGGTCGCCGACGCCCCCGGTCGCGCCCCCTGCCGGGTCAGTCTGCGCGACGCCGACGCCGGAGAGGCGCTGGTGCTGGTCAATCACGCCCATCTGACCGACCCGACCTCGCCCTATCGCGCCTCCGGCCCGATTTTCGTGCGCGAGTCGGCGGTGGAACAGGCGCCGATCACCGGCCCGGCGCCGGAGACCCTGACCAAGCGGCCGCTGTCGCTGCGCCTCTATGACCGTCGCAACATGATGCTGGAGGGGCTGGTGATCGACGGCGATGATCTGGATGCGCGGCTGGCCGAGGCGTTCGACCATCCGGCCCTGGACCAGGTCCACATCCATTTCGCCCCGCGCGGCTGTTATCTGGCGCGGGCCTGCCGGGTCGAGGCGGCGCTTCCCTGAACGCCCCCGCTGCGGTTAGATGGCGCGCCCAGGTCGGTCGCCCACTCGGGCGCCGAGCCGGGCAAAAGGGCGCGTCATGACCACTGAAACGGCAAATATTCTCGGCACGGGCTGGGGCGGAGCCACGCCGGACGGCGACCGCCGCCGGATCGCCATCGTACGCCTGGCGGTCGGCCTGGTGCAGGGCATCGTCCTGTACCTGCTGCTGCGCGCCACCGAGGGCGACAGCGCCAGCTGGTCGCAGCGCCATCCCGACCTCTTCGCCCCCGCCCTGCTGACCGCCCTGTTCCTGCCCGCCGTCCTGCTGTCCGGCGTCGGCAAGCTGCGGCTGTGGGTCTATGTGATCTGGAGCCTGATCGCGGGGGCGGCGCTGGCCTTCCTGGCCTGGCACGACATCGCCCGCCAGGCCGACGGCGCACGCGAGGCGACCTTTCCCCTGTTCGTCTTCGCGGCGGCGGCCCTGTTCATCGCCCACCATCTGATCGTGCCTGCGGACCGCGAGCGCCGGCTGGCGGCCTCCTATCCAGCCTATTTCGACGCCGCCTGGATGGCGGGGGTGCAGGGGGTGCTGTCCATCGGCTTCGCCGGCGCCTTCTGGCTGCTGCTTCTGCTGGGAGCGGCCCTGTTCAAGATCATCGGGCTCAGCTTCCTCAGCGACCTGCTGCAAGAGAGCTGGTTCTCCCTGCCGCTGACCGGCCTGGCCTTCGCCACGGCGGTGCATCTAACCGATGTGCGCGACGGCCTGATCCGGGGCGTGCGGACCGTGGCCCTGATGCTGCTGTCCTGGCTTCTGCTGGTGATCACCGTGCTGGTCGGCGGCTTCCTGCTGGCCCTGCCCTTTACCGGTCTGGACGGCCTGTGGGAGACGGGCAGCGCAACGGCCCTGGTGCTGTCTGCGGCGGCGGCCCTGATCGTGCTGATCAACACCGCCTATCAGGACGGCCGTCCCGACCATCGGCCCCCGGTGGTCCTGCGCTACGGCGTCCGGGTCGCCTCGGCCTTGATTGCGCCCCTGGTGGGTCTGGCCTTCTGGGGACTGGCGCTGCGCATCGGCCAGCACGGACTGACGCCGGATCGGATCATCGCCACGGCCTGCGCGGCGATCGGCGCGGTCTATGGCCTGGGTTATCTGTTCGCCGCAGTCCGCCCCGGCCCCTGGATGAAGCCGTTGGAGCCGACCAACATCCTCGCCGCCGTGCTGTCGGTCGCGGTCATCCTGGCCCTGTTCAGCCCCCTGGCCGACCCGGCGCGACTGTCGGCGGCGGATCAGGTCGCCCGACTGGAACGCGGCGCCGTGGCGGCCAAGGATTTCGACTACGAGTTCCTTCGCTTCGACAGCGGCAAGGCGGGGCTCGCGGCCCTGGACCGGCTGACGCGGTCGTCGGACCCACAGATCGCCGAACTGGCGCGCGCCGCCAAGGCCCGACAGGAACGGTCGGGCTATTCGGTGGAGGACCGAGCCGCACGGGTGGCGGGGATCCGTATCCAGCCCATCCCGGGCCAGACGACGCCGCCCAGCTTCACCGCCCAGCTGAGTCGCCAGGACGCCCTGATGTACGCTTGCACCGTCGGCAATCCCTGCCAGCTGCGCAATCTCGACCTGGACGGCGATGGCCGCATGGAGGTTCTGCTGGCGACCTCCAGCTCTATCCTGACCTTCACCCAGGACGGCGCGGGGCAATGGTGGCAAAGCGCAGTCTACGCCGCCTGCGCGCCCGGATCGTCGGAAGAACTGGCCAAGGCCTTCGTGGGTCGCTTCGCCATCGCCCCCGCCAGCCTGCCGGACCTCGTCATTGGCGGTCAGAGATTGCAGGCCCAGCCGCAGATCAGCTGCCCGCCGCCGACGTCCCGTTAACCCCCCGCTCACCACGCCCTCTCACCCGATTTTCACCTCGTCCCCCTAGAAATCGTCCCGAAACGGGCCAGTCCGATCCACGGGCGGCCCCTCGGTGATGACAAGGGACGCCCCATGGCCAAGACCGTTCTGGTGGTCGACGACGATCCGACCCAGCGCCGCCTGTTGCAGGCCGTGCTCGAACGCGACGGTCACGCCGTGGTCCATGCGGCCGGCGGCGGCGAGGCCATCGACCGGATGACGCGCGGCGGCGGCGCCGACGTCATCCTGCTCGACATGGTCATGCCCGAGATGTCGGGTCTGGAATGTCTGGCCGAGCTGCGCAGCGCGGGCGTGACCACCCCGGTCATCGTCCTGACGGCCAACGGCGGCATCGACACCGTGGTCAAGGCCATGCAGGCCGGGGCCCAGGACTTCTTCGTCAAGCCGGTCGGGCCCGAACGACTGCTGGTCGGGGTGCGCAACGCCCTGAAACTGACCCAGCTGACGGCCGAGGTGGGCCGGCTGACCAAGCGCGCGCAAGGCCGCGCCAGCTTCGACGACATCATCGGCGACAGCGCCCCCATGCGGATGGTCAAGGCCTTCGGCGCCCGCGCCGCCAAGTCGTCCATCCCCGTCCTGATCACGGGCGAAAGCGGCGTCGGCAAGGAGGTCATCGCCCGCGCCCTGCACGGCGCCAGCGACCGGGCCGGCAAGCCCTTCGTCGCCGTCAACTGCGGCGCCCTGCCCGCCAATCTGGCGGAATCCATCCTCTTCGGCCACGAGAAGGGCGCCTTCACCGGCGCCGTCGACAAAACCCTGGGCAAGTTCCGCGAAGCCGACGGCGGCACCCTGTTCCTGGACGAGATCGGCGAACTGCCGCTGGACCTTCAGGTCAAGCTGCTGCGCGCCCTGCAAGAGAGCGAGATCGACCCCGTCGGCGGCAAACGCCCCGTGAAGATCGACGTCCGCATCGTCTCGGCCACCAATCGCGACCCCGCGCAACAGGTCAAGGACGGCGCCTTCCGCGAGGATCTGTTCTACCGGCTGAACGTCTTCCCGATCGAGGCCCCGTCCCTGCGCGACCGCCGGGAAGACATCCCGGCCCTGGTCGATCATTTCATCGCCCGGTTCAACGCCGAGGAAGGCAAGCGGATCATGAGCTGCGCGCCCGAGACCCTGGCCATGCTCCAGGCCTTCGACTGGCCCGGCAATGTGCGCCAGCTCGAAAACGCCGTGTTCCGCGCCATCGTCCTGGCCGACTCGCCCTTCCTGCAGCCCTATGATTTCCCGTCCATCTCGGGCGTCGTGGCGCCGATGCCGGCCACGGCCGCCGCAGCCCCGGCCAACGCCGCCCCGTCCTACACGGACCTGCCGCCCCTGCCGGAACAGCCGATCCGCATCCTGGACGACCGCGGCCATCTGCGGACCCTGGAAGACATCGAACGCGACCTGATCCAGCACGCCATCGAGGTCTACGCCGGCCACATGAGCGAAATCGCCCGCCGCCTCGGCATCGGCCGCTCCACCCTGTACCGCAAGGTCCGCGAACAGGGGCTGGAGGGGCAGCTGAAAGAGGCGGGGTGAAGGTCACTCGCCTGATTCCAGCCGCATCAAAAACGCGGTCACACTCCCCTCACCGTCATCCTCGGGCTTGACCCGAGGATCGGGCGCCCAGCCGCACAGACTGGGGTAAAGGTCGACCCACTCAGGGTTCGTCCGCTCGATCAATTCGAGCTTCCACACGCGATTCCAACGCTTCAGCGCCTTCTCTTTGCGGATAGCGGCCGTGACCAGCTCGAACTGCTCGTACCAGACCAGCAGACCGCAACCATAGCGACGTGCAAAGCCTTCGAACGCGCCGTTCCGGTGTTGATGGCCGCGTTCATACAGGTTTGAGGTCATGCCGATGTAAAGGACGCCGTGTGGACGGCTGGCCTCGATATAGGTCGCGATGAAAGGTCGGCGCTCTCTCATCAACGCTGAGTTGTGGACAACCCGATCCTCGGGTCAAGCCCGAGGATGACGATCCATTAGAGATCCTTTGATTTTCTACCCCACCGCCGCTTCGGCTCCTCGCCCTTCGCCTTGGCGGTGATCTCCTTCAGCTTGCGGCCCTGCATGGCCGACAGGGCCTGACCGGGCGCTCCCTTTTCGGGGTCGGCGAAGGCGCGGCCGTGGGTCTTCACTCGCTCGCCGACCGAATCGAGGAACTCCCCCTCCCATTCGGACAGAGAAACGCCCGCCTTCTCTGCCGAGCGGCGGGCGCGTTTCAATGCGTTCAGGGCCGCGCGCTTGGCGGCCTCGCGCTGTATCTCAAAAGGGCTCGGCGGCGCTTTCTTGGGTGCGCTATCGCCCTTCGGGCTGCTTGAGCGCGTCTTAGGCGCGCTATCGCCCTTCGGCCCGCCTGAGCGCGTCTTGAACCCGCCATCGCCCTTCGGGCTGCTTGAGCGCGAAAGGCCGCCGCCTGGCTTGAAGGGGGTGCGCTTCAAGCCGGGTCAGCCTCAGATCTCGCCCAGGGCCGACATATAGAGGTCCAGGATGGCGTCCTCTTCCTGGCGCTTGGCCTTGTCCTGCTTGCGGATGCGGATGACCTTGCGCAGGATCTTGACGTCATAGCCCTCGCCCTTGGCCTCGGCGAAGACCTCCTTCATGTCGGTCATGACGGCCTGCTTGTCTTCCTCGAGGCGCTCCAGGCGCTCGATGATGGTGCGCAGCCGGCCCTGGGCCGTCGCGGTGAGAACGTCGGGACCACCGTCGAACGAGGCGTCGTCAGCCATGGGGGAATACTCCAGAAATCAGGCGCGGACGCTAACCATGCCGCAAGGCGCGACTCAACCGCGAACACGAAAAAGGCCGCGGACAAAGCCCGCAGCCTGTGGATCGTCAGCAAAACCCTGCGTGCGCACGCCGCCGAGGCGGCGCGCTGCAAACGCAGCTTAGCCCTGCTTCGCCTTGAAGCGCGGGTCGGTCTTGTTGATAACGAAGACGACGCCCTTGCGACGCACGACCTTGCAGTCGCGGTGACGGGTCTTCAGGGACTTGAGCGAGCTGCGGACCTTCATGGTCGGACGTCCTGAGAGAAGCCAATAAGAAAGCCGCTGATCCGGGCGGATCGCGGCGGAGGCGGTCGTATAGAGAGCGGTCCGGAGAAGGTCAACCCGCTACGGGCCGAAACCCTACAAAAGCCAGTCCCAGCCTGCCCGAACCACCTTCCCCACCCCGTGCTCAAGTAGCGCGAAGCGCGGCAGCACCCAAAACCATGTGCTCAAGTAGCCCAAAGGGCGATAGCACCCAAAACCATGTGCTCAAGTAGCGCGAAGCGCGATAGCACCAAAAATATGGAGGCCTGACCTCCGAGTCGAACGGAGGGTTTCCGGGGTTGCACGCCCGTTGCGTCGCCACTCCGCCATCAGGCCGTCAGAGCACCGTGCGCCAATACGCCGCAGCGCGTTATCACGTCGATGAAATTGAGGGTTAACGACGTCAACGGGGGAGTTTGCGGCAACGCTTTCGCCCCACAGGCGCTTTGGTGGCGCGTGAGGCCCATTCGCGCGTATGTCATTTCACCTATGGGCTCGGGGGCTGTAGTCTGAATCTCATGCGCTTTTCCTATCGCCTGCTCCTGATTGTCTCAGTCGCCGCCTGTGCGCCGATGTTGCCGGAACCGCCCGTCAGCCTGCCGACGCCGCAGCCCGCCCCCGCCCCGCCGGTGGTCGTCCCGGCCCCGACGCCTCAGGCGCCGCCCTTGGCCGCCTATGACCAGCAGGGGTTCGAGGGTTGGAAACAGGGTTTCCTGGCGCGCAAGGGCGGCGCCCGGCGCGCCGACTATGAACGCGAACTGGCGGGACTGACCCCCGACCCCTCGGTCGTGCGGCTGGACCGCAACCAGCCCGAATTCTCCAAGCCGGCCGGCGCCTATGTCCAGAACGCCGTGACCGCCTCGCGAATCGCCCAGGCCAAGCAGCGGATCGACCGCGTGCCGTGGCCGGTGGTTCAGAAATTCGGCGTGCCGTCGGAAATCCTGGTCGGCGTCTGGGCCCAGGAAAGCGCCTTCGGTCAGGTCCAGGGCGACTATGACGTTATCCGCTCGCTGGCGACCCTGGCCTATGACGGACGCCGCCGCGACTGGGCCGAAGCCCAGCTGAAGGACGCGCTGGATATCGTCGTCGACGGCCGCCGCGAACGCGCGGGCCTGAAGGGCAGCTGGGCCGGGGCCATGGGCCAGACCCAGTTCATGCCCGACAACTATCTGCGCCTGGGCGTCGATCAGGACGGCGACGGCAAGGTCGACATCTGGGCCGACGACGCCGACGCCTTGGCCTCCGCCGCCAATCTGCTGGCCCAGGCCGGCTGGAAGCGCGGCCAGGGCTGGGGCTACGAAGTCATCCTGCCCTTCGGCTTCAACTATGCCGAAGCCGAAGGGCCCAAGCACAACTGGGCCTATTGGGCGGCCAAGGGCGTGCGCCTGGCCCAGGGCGGCACGCCGACCGGCGCCGAGGCGGTCGAGGACGCGACCATCCTCCTGCCCCAGGGCGCCAACGGCCCGGCCTTCCTGGCCCTGCCGAACCATTATGTGATCAGGCGTTACAACAACTCGGTCTCCTACGCCCTGGCCATCGGCCTGACGGCGGACGGCATCATGGGCAAGCCCGCCCTGACCAAGGCCTGGCCGAACGACGCCTCCATGTCGCGCGAACAGCGGATCGGCGCCCAGGCCGCCCTGACGCGTCTGGGCTATGACACTCAAGGGATTGACGGGGTGATCGGCACAAACACCCGCACGGCCCTGCGCCGCTGGCAACAGGCCAACGGCCGCATCGCCGACGGCTATCTGACCGCCGCCCTGGCCGACGAACTGATCCGCAAGACGAACTGAGGCTTCGGCTCACCTCCCCGCGCGCGAAGGCGCGCGGGGAGGACAGGCGATCGCGTCAGCGAGCGCCAGGAGGGGGCGACTCGGTGTCTGAAGCCGGCCCGGTCATCACCACTGTCGGAGGTGCCCCCTCCTGGTCGCTGCGCGACCGGTCCTCCCCGTTCGCTTCGCGAACGGGGAGGTGAAATCCCCTCAGGCCGCCTTGTCCCAGTTCAGCACCACCTTGCCCGACTGGCCCGACTTCATCGCCTCGAAGCCTTCGCGATAGTCGGCATAGTCCAGCCGGTGGGTGATAAGCGGCGTCAGGTCCAGACCGGCCTTCAGCAGGCCCAGCATCTTGCGCCAAGTCGTGAACATCTCGCGGCCGTACACGCCCTTGATCGTCAGGGCCTTCAGGATGATCGCGCCCCAGTCGGTCTCCATCGGCTTGCCGGGGATCCCCAGCATGGCCATGCCCCCGCCCATGATCAGGGTGTCGACGCACTGTTTGAAGGCGATGGGCGAGCCCGACATCTCCAGCGCCACATCGAAACCGACCTTCAGGCCCAGCTCCTTCATGACGTCGTGGATGTCTTCCTTGGTCGTGTTCACGGTGCGCACGCCCGGCGCCACCTTCTGCGCCAGCTCCAGCCGGAAGTCGTTGATGTCGGTCAGGACCACGGTGCGCGCGCCCGCGTGACGGGCCACGGCGGCGGCCATCATGCCGATGGGGCCGGCGCCGGTCACCAGGACGTCCTCGCCCAGCAGGTCGAACTGCTGCGCCGTGTGCACGGCGTTCCCGAACGGGTCCAGGATCGAGCCGATCTCATAGGGCACGTCGTCCGGCAGCTCGATGACGTTGAAGGCCGGCGCCACCACGAACTCGGCGAAGGCGCCCTGGCGGTTGACGCCGATGCCGCGCGTCTTGGGATCCAGGTGGAAATGGCCGGCCCGCGCCGCTTCGGAGTTCAGGTCGATGACATGCCCCTCGGCCGAGACGCGCTGGCCGATCTTCAGCGGGCGATCCACGTCCTTGCCGACGGCGACGATCTCGCCGGCGAACTCGTGGCCGGTGATCATCGGGGTCGGGACATTCTTCTGGGACCACTCGTCCCAGTTCCAGATGTGGATGTCGGTGCCGCAGACGGCGGTGCGGTGCACCCGGATCAGCACATCCTCCGGTCCCGCCTCGGGGATCGGCGCGTCGATCAATTCCAGACCGACGCCCGGCGCGGTCTTGGCCAGGGCTTTCATTGTTTCGGCCATGATGGCGTCTCCCTCAAGCAGTGTTCAATTCGCCGCGCCCATCAGATGCAGCGTAAACTTGGCAGCTGTCTCCCGCTCCGCGTCACGTAGCAGGCCGACCAAATTCTCAAAATCATCGCCCATCGCCTCCGCAGAAGCATCGGCGTTGAACCAGTTCAGCGTGACCGGACCATCCAGCAAGCCCGTCACCGTGTCCCAAAGCGCATCAAGATTTCGGCCGAACGATTGGGGCACGCATTCGATCTGCGCGAACGCTTCGTAGAAGTCCTCGACAGTCCTGATAGCCAGCCCATCTATGTGCGCTTCCACCATGATTTGGGGGGTCAGATAACCCCCAGCTCCCGCCCCGCCTGCGTAAACGCCGCAACCGTCCGGTCGATCTGCTCGAACGAATGCGCCGCCGACATCTGGGTGCGGATGCGGGCCTGGCCCCGCGGCACGACCGGGAACGAAAACCCGATCACATAGACGCCCAGCTCCAGCGCCCGCGCCGCGAAATCCTGCGCCAGTTTGGCGTCGCCCAGCATGACCGGGATGATCGGATGCTCGCCGTCCAGCAGGGTGAAACCCGCATCGGCCATGGCGTTGCGATAGCGGTGAGCATTGGCCGACAGACGGGTGCGCAACGCATCCCCCTCCGACCCTTGGGCGATACGGATCGCCTCCAGCGACGACCCGCACACCGCCGGCGCCAGGGCGTTGGAGAACAGATAGGGCCGCGCCCGCTGTTTCAGCAGTTCGACCACCGACTTCTTCGCGCAGATGAAGCCGCCCATGGCGCCGCCCAGGGCCTTGCCGAAGGTGCCGGTGACGAAATCCACCTCGACCCCGTGATGGGCGAAGGATCCCTTGCCTTGCGGGCCCAGGAAGCCGGTGGCGTGACAGTCGTCGACCATGATCAGGGCGTCATACTTGTCGGCCAGCGCCCGGATCTCATCCAGCTTGGCGATATAGCCGTCCATCGAGAAGGCACCGTCGGTGGCGATGATGATGTCGCGGGCGCCGGCCGCACGGGCCTCCTTCAGCCGGGCCTCCAGCTCATCCATGTCCGAGTTGGCGAAGCGATAGCGTTTGGCCTTGCACAGCCGCACCCCGTCGATGATCGAGGCGTGGTTCAAACTGTCCGACACGATGGCGTCGTTCTCGCCCAGCAGGGGTTCGAACAGGCCGCCGTTGGCGTCGAAGGCGGCGGCGAACAGGATGGCGTCCTCGAAACCGAGATAGCCGGCGATGGCGGCCTCAAGCTCCTTGTGGATCTCCAGGGTGCCGCAGATGAAACGAACCGAGGCCGTGCCCGCGCCCCACTTCTGCTGCGCCGCGATCCCCGCCTGAGTCACGCGTTCGTCGCCCGCCAGGCCCAGATAGTTGTTGGCGCAGAAGTTCAGCACATCGCGGCCGGCCACCTGAATCACCGGTCCCTGACGCGAGGCGATGATCCGTTCGGGCTTAGTCAGGCCCTGGGCGTCGATCTCGGTCAGTTCGCCGGCGACGCGGTCGTAGAAGCTCTGGGTCATGAGCCGCGACCTACGCCGATTTCGACCGGGATTCCACCCGTCTTAGGTCGCCATCTCGGGATCGGCCTCGGCCCGGATCGGGCTGACGCGGACCTTGCCGCCGCAGGGCTGGAAGGCGAAGGCCAGGCTGACCACCGCCGTGTCGTTCGGCGCCGTGACCCGCAGGGTGGCCACGCTCGGACAGGTCTTCTGCATCGTCTCGTCCGGCACGACGCTCCACGCCGCCTCGAAATAGGCCTTGGCCCGGGGCGCCAGCTCCACCGGCGTCGGCGCCTGCCCCTGACGGAAATAGCTGCCGGGGCTCTGGTCGGCGCGGATCGAGGTCAGGGGCCGCCCCTGCGCGTCCAGCAGGGTGACGCCCGGATAGCCCGTCAGGCTGCAGGCCTGGGCGCTGAGGTTCTGGAGGCTGAAGTTGCGCACCCGGTTGCCCGCGCCTGCGTCGCCGCCCTCGGCCGCCAGCTTCAGCTGCGGCCCCTTGCACGGCGTGGATGCAGGCAGGACGCCGCCCGGCGCCGGCGTGATTGTCTCTTCCGGCAAGGCTTGCGGAACTGGTGCGACGGCGGTCGCCACCGGCCGCGCGCATTGCTCCAGCACCGCCACCCCGACCTCTTCGTTGGGGCCGAGCCGGCTCAGGGTCGCCTTCTCCTGACCGTCGCGCGGCGCAGTCCACCATTCGACGCCCGAGCCGACATAGCGAGCGCCGCTGGCCGCCTGGACCGAGCGCAGGTCATAGGTCTGCCCCTTGTAGGCCAGCTGCGCCGTCGCCGTGTCGGGATACCGCGCCTCGACCATCGCCCCGCTCTCGCAGGCGTAGCCGACAGCCGGAGCAGTGGACGCAGGCGCCGGCTGGTGCTCGACCGGAGCGGTGGGCTGCTCCGGCTCGGCCTGCTGACAGGCGGAGACCCCGGTCAGGGCGGCGAGGACGACGAAGGCGGTCAGGCGGCGCATCATGGTCAGGTCTTCCGTTGGCAAACTTAACGGCGAAGCTGGCGAAAAGCTCCAGCGATCAGTGCGCGCCTTTCGGCGTCTCCATCAGCTCGATCAGCACCCCGCCCATGTCGCGCGGGTGCAGGAAGACGACCGGCGTCCCGTGCGCCCCGATGCGCGGCTCGCCCGTGCCCAGGATCGTCACCCCCTTGGCCCGCATCTCGGCGACGGCGGCGTGGATGTCGGCGACCTCGAAACAGACGTGGTGCTGGCCGCCCTTGGGGTTCTTGGCCAGGAAGCCGACGATGGGGCTGGTCTCGTCATAGGGTTCGATCAGCTCGATCTGGGCCGTCGGGGTGTCGATGAAACAGACCTTCACGCCTTGCGCGGGCAGGTCGAAGGGCTCGCCGATCTTGGTGGCGCCGAGCGCATCCCGATACAGTTTGATCGAGTCCGCGATGGAGGGCGTGGCGACCCCGACATGGTTCAAGGCGCCGATCATGACTTGTCCTTTGCAGGCGCGGGCTGGGCGTAACCCAGCCGCTGGTTCAGCTTCTCGATCAGGTCCACCGCCGTATCGGCGATGGCCGAGCCGGGCAGATAGACGGCGGCGGCCCCCATATCGAGCAGGGGCTGGACGTCGGACGGCGGAATGACGCCCCCGACCACGATCATGATGTCCGGCCGCCCCAGCTTCTCCAGCTCGGCCTTCAGTTCGGGAACCAACGTTAAATGCCCCGCCGCCAGGGACGAAGCGCCCACCGCATGGACCCCCTTGTCCACCGCATCGCGCGCAGCCTCGGACGGTGTCTGGAACAGGGCGCCGGCGGTGACATCGAAGCCCAGGTCGCCGTATCCGGTGGCGACCACCTTCTGGCCCCGGTCGTGGCCGTCCTGGCCCAGTTTGGCGATCAGGATGCGCGGCGGCCCGCCGTCATTCTCGACAAAGGTCGCCACCATCTCGCGGGCGCGGGCGAAGCGGGGATCGGCCCCCGCCTCCTTGGCGTAGACGCCCGACACGGTCTGCACCGTCGCCACATGGCGCCCAAAGGCGGCCTCCAGCGCGTCGGAGATCTCCCCCACCGTCGCCTTGGCCCGCGCCGCCTGCACCGCCAGCTCCAGCAGATTGGCGGTGCCCCGCGCCCCGTTGGTCAGGGCCTCCAGCGCCGCATCGGTCGCCGTCTGGTCCCGCTCGGCCCTCAGCCGTTTCAGCTTGTCGATCTGGGCGGCCAGCACCGCCGCGTTGTCGACCTTCAGCATCGGAATATCGTCGACGACGGGGTTCAAATATTTGTTCACCCCCACCACCGTCTGCTGGCCGGTGTCGATCCGGGCCTGGGTCTTGGCGGCGGATTCCTCGATCCTCAGCTTGGGAATCCCGGCCTCGATGGCCTTGGCCATGCCGCCCAGGGCCTCGACCTCGGCCATATGGGCCCGCGCCCGTTCGGCCAGTTCGTGCGTCAGCCGCTCGACATAGAAGCTGCCGCCCCACGGATCGATCACGCGGGTCAGCCCCGTCTCCGACTGCAACAGGATCTGGGTGTTGCGCGCGATCCGGGCCGAGAAGTCGGTCGGCAGCGCCAGGGCCTCGTCCAGGGCATTGGTGTGCAGGCTCTGCGTCTGCCCGCCCGCCGCCGCCATGGCCTCGACCATGGTGCGGGGCACATTGTTGAACACGTCCTGCGCCGCCAGGCTCCAACCCGAGGTCTGACAGTGGGCGCGCAGACTCAACGACTTCGGATCGACCCCGCCCTCTTTCCGCACCGCCTCGGCCCACAGTAGGCGGCCCGCCCGCATCTTGGCCACCTCCATGAAATAGTTCATGCCGATGGCCCAGAAGAAGCTCAGCCGCGGCGCGAACCGGTCGATCGGCATCCCCGCCGCGACGCCCGCCCGCAGATATTCGATCCCGTCCGCCAGCGTATAGGCCAGCTCGATATCCGCCGAGGCCCCCGCCTCCTGCATGTGATAGCCGCTGATCGAGATCGAGTTGAACTTCGGCGTCTCCTGCGCCGTCCAGGCGAAGATGTCGGCGATGATCCGCATCGAGGGCTCGGGCGGATAGATGTAGGTGTTGCGAACCATGAACTCCTTCAGAATATCGTTCTGAATAGTCCCGGTCAGGGCCGCATGCGGCACGCCCTGTTCTTCCGCCGCGACGACATAGAGGGCCAGGATCGGCAGAACCGCCCCGTTCATCGTCATCGACACCGACATCTGGTCCAGCGGGATCCCGTCGAACAGGGTCCGCATGTCATAGATGCTGTCGATGGCCACGCCAGCCATGCCGACATCGCCCTTCACCCGCGGGTGGTCGCTGTCATAGCCCCGGTGCGTCGCCAGATCGAAGGCGATGCTCAGCCCCTTCTGCCCCGCCGCCAGATTGCGGCGATAGAAGGCGTTGGATTCCTCGGCGGTCGAGAAGCCGGCGTACTGGCGGATGGTCCAGGGATTGCCCGCATACATGGTCGGATAGGGCCCGCGCACGAAGGGCGCGAACCCCGGCAGCCCGTCCTGGTGATCCAGACCCTCTAGCGCCTCGGCGCCGTATGCGGTCGGCACGGTCAGACCCTCGGGCGTCAGCCACGGATCCCGCGTCGGCCCCTGTCCGGTCGCGTCGAGGTTCAGGGCGACCCTGCTGAAGTCGGGGAATGTCATTGGCCCGCCTCCTCAAAGGCCGCCGCGAAGCGGATCGGCGTCAGGGGTTCGCACACCCGCTCCACCGCCGCAGCCGCCTCATCGCCCGCCTCGACCGGCGCCGGCCGCACGTCCGCGTCCACATATTTCGTCACCCCGATGATCTGGGCCCCGCCGTTCGCCAGGGCCGCCTCGCGCAGAGCGCGGGCGCGGGCGATGCGGGGCTGGATCACCGACCCCTTCAGGGCCTCGACCAGACCGCCCTCGGCCTCGATCATCTGGAACTCGGCCCAGCCGGCCTCGGCCAGATCCCGCGTCCGGGCGTCCAGATACCAGCTCCCCGCCGCCGGATCATCGACCCGGCCCAGGTTGGCCTCCTCCATCAGCACCAGCTGGGTATTCCTCGCCTGCCGCCGAGCAAAGGCGTCGGACCGCCCGGTCGCGCGGGTGAAGCCCTCCAGCACCACCACATCCGCGCCCCCCACCGCGCCCGCAAACCCCGCCGCCGTCAGCCGCAGCAGATTGGGCCAGGGGTCGCGCGCCGCCAGCATCCGCCGCGACGACCGCGCCTCGATCACCGCCGGCGCCTGCACCTCAAACGCTCGCGTCAAGGCCGCCCAGATCAGCCGCATGGCCCGCACCTTGGCCAGGGCGTCGAAATATTCCGCATCGACCGACAGGCCGACCACCGTGCCGCGCAGGGCCGCATCGACCGACATCCCCGCATCCACGGCCGCCTTCACATGGGCCACGACGCTTGAGGCCGCAAAGGCCAGCTCCTGCGCCGCCGATCCGCCCGCCTCATGCGCCACGCGTCCGCTGGCCATGAAGAAGGTCGCGTCGGGATAGGCCCCCGCATGCCGCGCCGCCGTATTGGCCGCCAGGCTCAGATGCTCTTCCACCGAACGCGGCGCCCCGCCCGCCTCGGCGAAGGCCGAGACCGGGTCCATGTGGAATCTCAGCTGCGCGCGCGGCGATCCCTTGGCTGTGACCGCCAAGGCATTGGCCGCATCCGGCCCGTCGATCCCCGCATCCAGCGCCACCGGCGCCAGCTCCAGCGCCACGCCTTCCAGCGCCCGCCCCAACGGCGCGGAATCCGCCAGCACCCCGCCCTTCAGCACCACCGAGGCCGCCCCGTTCTCCAGATCGGTCAGGACGGCGTCATTGACCGCCTCGGGATCGTCCCCCTCGACCAGGGTCCGCAGATCCCAGGCCCGGCCTTCGGAGTCGGACGGACGCGGCGCGAAGATGGGCTGCACGCCCGTCGCCCCGGCGTACAGCGGCCGCGTCACCAACTGGTCGGCGTCCAGCGACATCAGCGACTCAATCGGCCGATCCTTCAACGCCTTCTGGGCCGCCTCCCGCCATTCGAGGGGGGTGGGGATGGGGAAGCTCATGCGCCCGCCCCCCCTTCCACTTTCGTCATTCCGGGCGAAGCGCAGCGGAGACCCGGAACCCAGCGGCGCCGAAGGCGAAATCCATCCGCCGCTCGATGTTTGAAGACCGAATCCGCGACAGGTTCGCGCTCACGCGCGCCGCTGGGTCCCCCGGTCTGCGCCGCGAAGGCGCGGCTTGCCGGAGGATGACGAAAGAAGAGAAGGCCAGGCATCACCCGAACTCCACCAGCACGTCATCCGCCGCCACCGGATCCCCGTCCTTGGCCCCCACCGCCTTCACCACCCCGTCGCGCTCAGCCTTCAGGATGTTCTGCATCTTCATCGCCTCGATGATCGCCACCGTCTCGCCGGTCTTGACCTCCTGGCCGACCACCACCGGGATCGACACCACCAGCCCGGGCATCGGCGACAGCACCAGTTTCGACGTATCCGCCACCGCCTTCTCCGGCAGCCGCGCATACAGTTCGGCGACATGCGGCCGCAGCACCCGCACCCGCGCCCGCGCCGCCCGGTGACGAATATCAAAGCCGTCGGCGACGCGCTTGACCTCGGCGGTGAAGGGCTCGCCGTCCAGCTCGGCCTTGAACTGGGCCAGGCCGGGCCGCCAGTCGATGTCCGACAGGCGGATGTCGCCCCCGCCCGTCAGGGTCAGGATCATCTCCTCGTCCTCGTCATAGGACAGGCCGACGCCGTGCGGGGTCTTGTCGATCATCACGATCCAGTCGGTCCGGTCCGACGGATCGCCGTCCTGTTCGGCGATCACCTCGTGCATGGCCAGGGCCGAGGCGATCAGGATCCGTTCCTGTTCCTGCGTCGGGCGCAGGCCGTGGAAGCCGTCCGGGAATTCGTCCTTGATATAGCTGGTCGACAGATTGCCCGACTTGAACCGCTCCTGGTCCATCACCGCCGCCAGGAAGGGCACATTATGCCCCAGGCCCGACAGGTGGGTGTCCTCCAGCGCCCGGGCCATGCCCGTCACCGCGTCCTCGCGCGTCTCGCCCCAGGCGCACAGTTTGGCGATCATCGGGTCGTAGAACATGCTGATCTCGTCGCCCTCTCGGACGCCGGAATCGTTGCGGACGGTGTAATCTCCCTGGTCGCCTTCTTCCGGCTGCTCATAACGCACCAGCCGCCCGATGGACGGCAGGAAGCCACGATAGGGATCCTCGGCATAGATGCGGCTCTCGATGGCCCAGCCGTTGATCGACAGGTCCTTCTGTTCGAAAGCCAGGGCCTCGCCCCAGGCCGAACGGATCATCTGTTCGACCAGATCGACCCCGGTGATCAGCTCCGTCACCGGATGTTCGACCTGCAACCGGGTGTTCATCTCCAGGAAGAAGAAGCTCTTGTCCTGACCGGCCACGAACTCGACCGTGCCGGCGCTGTCATAGTTGACCGCCTGGGCCAAAGCGACGGCCTGCGCCCCCATGGCGGCGCGAGTGGCCTCGTCCAGCAGGGGCGAGGGCGCCTCCTCGATGACCTTCTGGTTGCGGCGCTGGATCGAACATTCGCGCTCGAACAGGTGGACCACATGGCCGTGCTTGTCGCCCAGCACCTGGATCTCGATGTGGCGCGGGTCGATGATGAACTTCTCCAGGAAGACCCGGTCGTCGCCGAAGGCGTTCAGCGCCTCGGCCTTCACCGCCGCGAACCCCTCGGCCATGTCGGCGTCCGAATGGGCCACGCGGATGCCCTTGCCGCCGCCGCCGGCGCTGGCCTTGATCATGATCGGATAGCCGATCTGGTTGGCGATCTTCACCGCCTCGGCCGGCGTCTCGATCAGCCCCATATGCCCCGGCACGGTCGAGACCCCCGCCTCGGCCGCCAGCTTCTTGGAGCTGATCTTGTCGCCCATGGCCTCGATGGCCTCGGGGTTCGGCCCGATGAAGGCGATCCCCTCGTCCCTCAGCCGCCGCGCGAACCCGGCGTTCTCGCTCAGGAAGCCAAAGCCCGGATGCACGGCCTGCGCCCCCGTCTGGCGCACCGCCTCGACGATCTTGTCCGCCAGCAGATAGGACTGCGCCGCCGGCGCCGGCCCGATCAGCACCGCCTCGTCGGCCATCTCGACCGCCAACGACCCGGCGTCGGCCTCCGAATAGACCTGCACGGTTTTGATGCCCATGCGGCGGCAGGTCTTGATGATCCGAACCGCGATCTCGCCCCGGTTGGCGATGAGGATTTTGGAGAACATTTCAGTCCCTACAACCTTCGCCCGAGCCAGAAGGCCCCGGCCGCGCCCATCGGGCGCTATTATGAAATCCGCTCATAGGAACGGCGTAACCTTCGTCTTCAGCAGCGCCACGAGCTCGGGCTGCATGAAGGCGTAATCATCCGGGATATCGAGGCAGACGACGCGGGCCTTGCGGAGTTGCGGCTTGAACCGTCGAGCCAGCTTCGCCCGGTGCTGCTTCTCCATCACAAAAATGATGTCCGCTTCCTCGACCATCTCCCCCGTCACAAACTCTTCGGCATCCGGAGCCAGACCCGCAGAAGCCACCTCGATGTTCGGCCAGTTGGCGAACACCTGTTCAGCTGTGGGGCTGCGCAGCCGATTGCGCGAGCAGATGAAGAGGACGTGTTTCATCAGCTAAAGCGGAATATTATCGTGCTTCTTCCAGGGGTTCTCCTGGACCTTGTTCTTCAGCGTCCGCAGCGCCTTCACCAGCCGCCGCCGTGTCCCGTGCGGCATGATGACGTCGTCGATATAGCCCAGCCCCGCCGCCACGAAGGGATTGGCGAACCGGTCCTTGTACTCGGCCTCGCGCGCGGCCAGCGCCGCCGGATCGCCGGCCTCCTTGCGGAAGATGATCTCGACCGCGCCCTTGGCGCCCATGACCGCGATCTCGGCGGTGGGCCAGGCGTAGTTGACGTCGCCGCGCAGGTGTTTCGAACTCATCACGTCATAGGCGCCGCCATAGGCCTTGCGCGTGATCAGGGTCAGTTTCGGCACGGTCGCCTCGGCATAGGCGAACAGCAGCTTGGCCCCGTGTTTGATCAGGGCGCCGTATTCCTGCTTGGTCCCCGGCATGAAGCCGGGCACGTCCACCAGGGTCACCAGCGCAATGTCGAAGGCGTCGCAGAAGCGCACGAACCGCGCGGCCTTGCGGCTTGAATCGATGTCCAGCACCCCGGCCAGCACCTGGGGCTGGTTGGCGACGATCCCGACCGTCTGGCCGTCCAGCCGTCCGAAGCCGCAGATGATGTTCTTGGCGAAGTCGGCCCCGATCTCGAAGAAGTCGGCCTCGTCGACCACCTTCAGGATCAGCTCCTTCATGTCATAGGGCTGGTTCGGATTGGCCGGGATCAGGGTGTCCAGCGACGGCTCGTCCCGCTCCGGCTCGTCATAGCTCTCGCGCACCGGCGGCTTTTCGCGGTTCGACAGCGGCAGGAAGCCGATCAGGCGGCGCACCTCAGACAGCGCCTCCAGATCATTCTCGAACGCCCCGTCCGCCACGCCCGACTTGCCCGCATGGACCCGCGCCCCGCCCAGGTCTTCGTGGCTGACGACCTCGTTGGTGACCGTCTTCACCACATCGGGGCCGGTCACGTACATATAGCTCGTGTCCTTCACCATGAAGATGAAGTCGGTGATGGCGGGCGAATAGACGTCGCCGCCCGCGCACGGCCCCATGATCACGCTGATCTGCGGGATGACGCCGCTGGCCAGGGTGTTCTGCAGGAAGATGTCGGCGTATCCGGCCAGGCTCTCGACCCCCTCCTGGATCCGCGCCCCGCCGGCGTCGAACAGGCCGATGATCGGCGCCCCGGTGGTCAGGGCCATCTTCTGCAGCTTGACGATCTTGGCCGCATGCGCCCCCGACAGGCTCCCGCCGAACACCGTGAAATCCTTGGAGAAGACATAGACCAGCCGCCCGCCGATGGTGCCACGCCCCGTCACCACCCCGTCGCCGGGGATGCGTTGCGTCTCCATCCCGAAGTCGTGGCTGCGGTGCTCGACGAACATGTCGGTCTCCTCGAAGGAGCCCTCGTCCAGCAGAACGTCGATGCGTTCGCGCGCCGTCAGCTTGCCCTTGGCGTGCTGGGCGGCGATACGCTTTTCCCCACCGCCCAGTTTGGCGGCGGCGCGACGGCGCTCCAGTTCTTCAAGGATGGCTTGAGTCATGATGGGTTTACGCCTCTTGTTCGTGAGGGAAGGAGTGGCGGCTTCATCGCAAATACGCAAACGCAACTTTGCAAAAGATGCGGAGCTGCGTGGACTTGCAAAGGACGTCCTTATGAACAGCAAAGTTGCGAATGGCTGAGAAGCTTTTTCTGGGCGTGAAACTGCGCAAGCTGCGCGAGGCGCGCGGCTGGACGCTGGAGGCCTGCGCCGAGCGGCTAGGCCTGTCGCCCTCCTATCTGTCGCAGATCGAGACCAATCAGCGCCCGGCCACCGCCCGGGTCCTGATCGCCCTGACCCGCGCCTTCCACATCGACGCCAGCCTGTTCGACCTTGAGGGCGACGCCCGCCTGATCGCCGACCTGCGCGAGGCCACCACCGACATCGCCGGCCCGGTCAGCGGCGGGGCCGAGCCCCCGACCGCGGCCGAGCTGAAACAGGCCGTCGCCAACACCCCGCGCCTGGCCCATCAGTTCCTGGCCCTGCATCAGGCCTTCCGCCAGCTGGACGAGCGGGTAAAGGCGCTGGACGACACCCTGGGCCGCGACGAACTGGGCGCCCGCGTCGCCCTGCTGCCCTATGAGGAGGTCCGCGACTTCTTCCACTACCGCGACAACTACGTCGACAGCCTGGACACGGCGGCCGAGGCCCTGGCGGCGGCGGTCCCCCAGGACCGCCCGATCGAACGGGCGCTGGAGACCCTGCTGGCCGACCGGCATGGCGTCCGCACCGTCTATGTCGCGGGCCAGGAGGCGCTGCGCCGCTATGACCCCGCCAGCCGGATCCTGACCCTCGACGCCTGGCTGCCCGGCGCCACCCGGTCGTTCCAGCTGGCCCACCAGCTGGCCCTGCTGTCCTTTCGCGACCTGATCGAGACCGAGCTGGACCAGGCCGCCTTCCGCACCCAGGCCGCACGCGACGTGGCCCGCGTCGGCCTGGCCAACTACGCCGCCGGCGCGCTTCTGTTGCCCTATCGCGCCTTCCTCGAGGCGGCACGGACGGAGAAACACGACATCGACCGCCTGCGCACTCGGTTCCAGGTCAGTTTCGAACAGGTCTGCCACCGCCTCTCGACCCTGCAACGGCCCGGCTGGCGCGGCGTGCCCTTCTATTTCGCCCGCGTCGACATGGCCGGCAACATCACCAAACGCCACAGCGCGACTCGCTTCCAGTTCGCCCGCTTCGGCGGCGCCTGCCCCCTGTGGAACGTCCACGAAGCCTTCGCGACGCCCGACCGGATCGGGGTGCAGCTGGCCGAAATGCCCGACGGCTCGCGCTACATCTCCATTGCACGCTCAGTGTCCAAGCCCAGCGGCTCCTATCTGGCCAACGACCGCCGCTACGCCCTGTCCCTGGGGTGCGAGGTCGAGCACGCCGGGTCTCTGGTCTATGCCGCCGGTCTGGACCTGAACGGCCCCGCCGCCCGGATCGGCGTCAGCTGCCGCATCTGCGAGCGCACCGACTGCACCCAGCGCGCCTTCCCGCCCCTCGACCGCGCTCTTCACGTGCCCGAGAACGAGCGCGGCGTCGTGCCCTATGTGCTGGATGGCCCCCGCCCGGACCGCTATTGATCGGGGCATGACCTCACACGCACCCATCGGCGTCGCCGTCGTCGGCTACGGCCTGGCGGGCCAGACCTTCCACGCCCCCCTGATCGCCGCCACCCCCGGCCTGACCCTGACCGCCGTCGTCTCGTCGCGCCCTGAAGCGGTCCACGCCGACCTGCCGGACGTCGCAGTCCTGCCCGATCTGGACGCCGCCCTGGCCCGAGACGACATCGGCCTGATCGTCGTCGCCACCCCCGACGCCCTGCACGCCGAACAGTCGATCGCCGCGCTTCAGGCCGGCAAGTCGGTGGTGGTGGACAAGCCCTTCGCCGCCACGCTTGAGCAGGCCCAAGCCGTCGCCGCCGTCGCCGCCGCGTCGCCCGGCGTCTTCAGCGTCTTCCAGAACCGCCGCTGGGACGCCGACTTCCTGACCCTGCGCCGGCTGATCGACCAGGGCGAACTGGGCGATGTCGCCGTATTCGAAAGCCACTACGACCGCTTCCGCCCGACCGTCACCGACCGCTGGAAGGACCAGCGCGACGGCGGC
The DNA here is from genome assembly GCF_058681075.1 of Brevundimonas sp. FV2ps16. Lineage (NCBI taxonomy): Bacteria > Pseudomonadati > Pseudomonadota > Alphaproteobacteria > Caulobacterales > Caulobacteraceae > Brevundimonas > Brevundimonas sp. FV2ps16. The sequence continues at coordinate 30,790 of NZ_CM178728.1, forward strand.
GTCTGGGCCGACCTGGGCCCGCACCTGATCGACCAGGCGGTGCAACTGTTCGGCCCGCCCCTGGCCGTCTACGCCGACCTCCAGGCCCAGCGACACGGCGCGACCGCCATCGACTACGCCCACGTCCTGCTGCGCTACGACCGGCTGCGCGTCATCCTGAACATGAGCCACCTCGCCGCCGAGGCCAGCCTCCGCTACGTCGTCCACGGCACAGGCGGCAGCTTCATCAAGCACGGCCTCGACGCCCAGGAGGGCCAGTCCAAGGCGGGTCTGCGTCCCGGCGACGCCGACTGGGGCCTGGACCCGTCGCCCGGCGTGCTGACGAAACAGATCGACGGCGAGACCGTCCGCACCCCCCCGACGCCGGAGCGCGGCGACTATCCCGCCTTCTACGCCGCCATGCGCGACGCCATACGCGGGGAAGCTCCGCCGCCGGTGACGGCGGATCAGGCCCTGGTCGTCATGCGGATCATCGATGCGGGCTTGCGCAGCGCGGCCGAAGGGCGCGAGGTTTCGCTTTAGCTTTCACCTCTCCGCGCGCGAAGGCGCGCGGGGAGGACAGGTCGCGCGAGCGACCAGGTGGGGGCGACTCGGACAGGGGTGATGACGCCTGCCAGCGTCAGACACCGGGTCGCCCCCTCCTGGCGTTCGCTGACGCGATCGCCTGTCCTCCCCGTTCGCCTGCGCGAACGGGGAGGTGAGCGAGAGCGTCACATCCTACCGCGAGTTCATCCCGCCGCCTCATTCCCGACGCAATCCGCTACGCATGTAGCGCTACAAATGTAGCGCCAACAGCCACGGGAACAGCCTCATGATCGAATCCCTGCCCCGCCGCGAACGCGAGATCTTCGAGACCCTGTGTCGGCTCGAGACCGCCGCCGCCGCCGCCGTCCGCAACGCCCTGTCCGACCCGATCAGCGACTCCGCCGTCCGCACCCTGCTGTCGCGGCTGGAGGCCAAGGGTCTGATCGAACGCGCCCCTGGCCCCGACGGCTATGTCTACAGCCCGGTCCAGCGCACCGAGGCCGTCGCCGCCGGCGCCCTGCAACGGATGATCGACACCTTCTTCGCCGGCTCGGCCGCCAGCGCCGCCACCGCCCTGCTGGGCCTGGGCCAGAAGCTGACGCCCCAGGAGGCCGCCGCCCTCGAACGCATCATCGACGAATCCGTGGAGCGCAAGTCGTGACCTGGGCCCTTCTGCTGTCCCTGCTGGTCAAGTCCAGCCTGATCGCCGGCGCCGGCCTGGCCTGTTCGCGTCTGCTGGCCCGCCGGCCGGTCGACCGGGTCGACATCCTGCGCGGGGTGACCTGTCTGCTGCTGGCCCTGCCGGTGATCATGGCGGTCCTGCCGTCGCTGAAACTGGCCCTGCTGCCCGCCGCCGAGCCCCTCGTGACGCCGCAAACCCTTCCCATGTGGCAGGGCGAGGTCGGCCCCGTCGCCGGGGTCGAGATCTCCGGCGCCCTGCCCTGGCCCACCCCCGCGCTGATTGTCGGCCTGATCTGGCTGATCGGCGTGGCGGCGGTCGCCGGCCGGCTGCTGCTGGGCCTGCACACCCTGGACCGCTGGACCCAGGAAGGCCGCGCCGTCAAATGCTCTGCCTGGCGCACCGCGCTGGACACCCAGACCACAGGCGAGCCGCCGCGCCTGATCGCCAACGACCGGCTGTCGGGCCCGCTCAGCTGGGGCGCCGCGCCCGGCGTCATCCTGGTCGATCCGACCAGCCTGGCCGAACGCCAGGCCGCCCCCGCCATTCTCGCCCACGAACTGGCCCATCTGCGGCGCAAGGACTGGGTCTTCCTGGTTCTGTCGCGGCTCAGCCTGGCCCTGTTCTGGTTCAATCCCCTGGTCTGGGCCCTGCACCTCGACCTGGTCGCCCGCTCCGAAGAGGCCGCCGACGCCGACGCCCTGACCACCGTGGACCGTCAGGTCTACGCCCGCGCCCTGGTCCGCCTGGCCGCGCATCCCGTCCCCCGCTCCATTCCCTGCGCCGCCAGCCCCATGGCCGCCGACGCCCGCACCCTGAAGACAAGGATCGCCTGCATCATGTCGAACACGCCGTCCCGCCGTCGCCGGCTGACCGTCGCCCTGACCGTCGCCGCCCTCGCCGCCGTCGCCACGCCCCTGGCCGCTCTGGAGCTGAGCCGTCAGGACTGCGCCAACCCGCCCCCGCCGCCTGAAGCGCCTGAGCCCCCGCCCCCGCCTGCCCCGCCGGAACCGCCCACGCCCCCGTCGATGGTCGTCGCGCCCCCGCCTGCTCCTCCTGCTCCGCCTGCGCCTCCCGCTCCCCCGGCGCCGACCATTTTCAGCTCAAGCTCCACCTACACCTACAGGGGCGCCCCCTTCCCGGAAGCGGATCGCGCCGCAGCCGACATCCGCGCCGAAGCCGATCAGGCCCGCGCACGCGCTGACGAGACCCGTCGCGGCGCCGATCAAGCCCGCGCGCGAGCCGATGAAAGCCGCGCCCAGGCCGAGATCGCCCGACGCGGCGCCGACCAGGACCGAGTCCGCGCCGAGCTCGCCCGCCTCGCCGGGGCCCAGGCGCGCGCTCACGCCGCCCAGGCTCGCGTCGAAGACGAAAAGGTGCGGCGCATGGGCGAACAGGCCCGCCTCCAGGCCGCCGGCGCCCGCGTGGACGCCCGCCGCCAGATGGCCCAGGGCGCCGAACAGATGCGCAAGAGCGCCCAGGACCTGCGGTCGGAGGCCGTCCGCCTTCGCGACCCCGCCTATCGCGCCCGCCAGATCGCCGAGAACCGCACGCGCGGCAACCGCGTCACCGACGCCGAACTCCTCGCCGTCGCCGCCAGCCTGCCCGCCAAGGCGGACGAGATGGACCGTGACGCGGACCGTCTGGCGCAAGACGCGCGGCGCGCAGACTGAACTGGGCGAACGGCGACAGGTTTCGCTCTAAGCCCGATCCGCTTCCCTTTCGTCATTCCGGGCGGAGCGCAGCGGAGACCCGGAACCCAGCGGCGCGCGAGAGCGCGAACCTGTCGCGGACTCGATCTTCAGGCAGTGTGCGGCGGATAGATTTCGCCTTCGGCGCCGCTGGGTTCCGGGTCTACGGGCCAAGCGGCCCTTCGCCCGGAATGACGAAAGCTCATATCCCTCTATCCGCCGGCTCACGCCCCCTGCGTCCACCGCTCCACGTCCGGCTGAAGACCGATCAGGGCCAGGCCGGCGGCGATGGATTCGAACTCGCCGCCGGTCTCGATCCGCTCCGTTCCGAACCGACGATGGAACATCGTCCGCACGGCGGGGGTCAACGAGGTGCCGCCCGTCAGGAAGACCCGGTCGATCCCCTCCGGCGCCAGGCCCGAGACGCGCATCGCCTCTTCCAGCGCCTCGTCCAGCGCCGTCTCAATGGCGGTCAGCTCGGGCGCGATCCAGGCCTCGAACTCGGCGCGCGTGACCGGCTTTTCGATCCGAACATCGCCGGCCACGAACGAAAAGTCCGCCGCCTCGGCCGCCGACAGATCCTGTTTCAGCGTCGAGACCGCGCGGTACAGGGCGTGGCCGTGATTGTCGTCCAGCACCTCGATCAGCCGCTCGATCTTCTCGGGCTCCAGCGAGGTCGTGGCCAGGCCCCGGATATCGCGCATGTCGCGCGACGCCCGCAGCAGGGCCAGCTGATCCCAGCGCGCGAAGGCCGAATAATAGCGCTGCGGCACCGGCAGGGTCTTGCCCACGCTGGCATAGAAACTGCCCTTGCCCAGTTCCGGCGAGACCAGATTGTCGATGATCCGATAGTCGAAGGCGTCACCCGCCACACCGACCCCCGACCGCGCCAGGGGCGTGGACTTCAGCCCGTCGGGCGTTCGTTCGAAGCGGATGATGGAAAAGTCGCTGGTGCCCCCGCCGAAGTCGGCGACCAGGACGGTGGCGTCCTGTTTCAGGGTCCGCGCAAAATAGAAGGCGGCGCCCACCGGCTCGTAGGCGTAGCGCACATCCTCGAACCCCAACCGTCTAAACGCGGTCTCATACCGCTCCAGCGCCAGGGCCTCGTCCGGCCGCGCCCCGGCGAAGGTCACCGGCCGCCCCACGATGACGCGCGGCGGCAGGTCGGCCATGGCCGCCCCCGCGTGCTGACGCAGTTTCAGCAGGAAGGCCGCCAGCAGATCCTCGAACGTATAGCGCCGGTCGTGAATCCGGGTCTCGGTGAAGGCGGCGCTGGCGGCGAAGGTCTTGAACGACTGGATGAACCGGGTGTCGTGCGGGTCGTCGACATAGGCCTCGATCGCCCAGGGCCCGGCCTCGACCACCCGCTCGGGCCGCCCCTCGCCCTCGGCCGCATGGAACTGGAAGCTCAGGGCCGAGCGGAAGGTCGAGCTTTCGCCCCCCTCGACCGCGAACTGCACCAGGACGGCGCCGGTCGTCGGGTCCGCCACCGCGACCACCGAATTGGTCGTGCCGAAGTCGATGCCGATCGTCAGCGGCTGTGGCGTGGTCATGACCCGGCTCCTTGAAGGGCGGGCTTCCTACAGTGTCCTCGTGGATTATGAAACTAAGCTTCGTGCGCCGACGGACAGGAGGCGGAGGTCGCGGCTCTATTTTCGCAGCCTGGCTGGCGATCCCCGCCCTGCCCGACCAGCCAGAACACCGCCGTCCAGACCAGCAGAGAAAAGATCAGCGCCCCGCCCCAGCCGATGATCCGCCAAAAGGCGCGGCCGCCGTCGTCCAGGTCTGGAAGGATGTAGGGGTCGTCCATGTCGACGTCCGATCGGAAACAGACCCCTTCATTCGCCTCATGCGCGAGTCCCGCAACCCGGCAAGATGCTTAACCGGATCAGCATCTGTGGACGGCCGGCGCCGTCATCGGCTCGCGGCTCTATGACGCGCCAGAACGGTCTCCGCCTGCACAAGGTGCAGACGCTCCACCATCGCCCCCGCCACCCGGATCGCGCCCCGCCCCTCGGCCTCCGGCGCGGCGAAGGCCTCCACCACGGCCCGGGCCTTCTCCACCTCCGCCTCGGACGGCGAGAAGGCGGCGTTGGCGGCGGCGATCTGCGACGGATGGATCAGGCTCTTGCCGTCGAACCCGTACAGCCGTCCCTGCGCCGCCTCGGCCGCCAGTCCGGCCACATCCTCGATCCGGTTGAACACCCCGTCGATCGCCGCCAGCCCGCGCGCCCGCGCCGCGACCACCAGGGCCGCCAGCCACGGCTTGAACGGCTCGCGATCCGGCGAGGCCCCGGTCCCCAGCGCCTTGGCCAGGTCGTTGACCCCCAGCATCAGCCCGTCCAGCCTACCGCCCGCCGCTGCAATGTCGTTCAGCGCGATCAGCCCGCGCGGCGTCTCGATCATGGCCCACAGCGCCGCCCCCGGCGCGCGGCCCGAGATCGCATGGACCGTCTCCACCGTCTCCACCTTGGGCGCGACGATCAGGCCGGCGCCGGCCTCCGCCAGGGCGTCCAGATCGTCTTCGCCCCAGTCGGTGTCCAGGGCGTTGATCCGCACCCCCAACCTCGGCCCAAACCCACCCGCCTTCACCGCCGCGACCGCCGCTTCCCGCGCCTCGACCTTGGCCTCGGGCGCCACCGCGTCCTCCAGGTCCAGAATGGCCACGTCGCAGCCCAACGTCCGCGCCTTCTCCACCGCCCGCGCGTTCGACGCCGGCAGATACAGCACGCTGCGGACCAGCTCCCCCCGCATCAGACCCGCCCGGTCACGGGCACCAGGGCGCCGGTCATGGCCCGGCTCTCGGGCGAGGCCAGGAACAGGATCACCGCCGCCAGATCGGCCGGCGCCACCCAGGTCGCCGGATCGACGTCCGGCATGTCCTTGCGATTGGTCGGGGTGTTGATGATCGAGGGCAGGACCGCGTTGACCGTCACCGCCGTCGTCTTCAACTCCTCCGCCAAGGCCTGGGTCAGGGCGTGCACCCCCAGCTTGGCCGCCCCATAGGCCCCCATGCCCGCACCGGGCTTCAGCGCCGCGGCCGAGCCGACATTGACGATCCGCCCGTCGCTCGCCGCCTTCAGATACGGCAGGGCCGCCCGGCTGGCGTTCAGGGCGGTGGTCAGGTTCAGCGCCTGCATCCGGTCCCAGGCCGGCGCCGCGTCGTCCGTCGTCTGCCAGACGAAGCCGCCGGCGATATTGGCCAGCACGTCCAGCCGCCCGAACCGGCTGATGACAGAGGCCACGGCCCCCTCAGCCTGGGCCGCGTCGGTCAGGTCCACCCCGCCGATCTCCAGCACCCCGGCCGGAACCGGATGACCCTCGGCGTGGTCGATGACCGCGACCGCCAGCCCCGCCGCCTGCGCGGCCTCCAGCACGGCCCGGCCCAGCACCCCGTGCCCGCCGGTAATCACCATCACCCGTTGCGTCATCTCGTCCTCCATCCCTTCCCCCGTCCTTCAGCTCACCCGGCGGCGAAGACCTTGGCCATCAGCCGCTCCAGCCCCGCCTGGTCCACGGCGTCGAAGGCGGCCGGCGTCGTCGCGTCCACGTCGAACACGGCGATCAGGTCGCCCGAGGCGTCCAGCACCGGCACCACGATCTCGCTGGCCGAGCGGCTGTCGCAGGCGATATGGCCGGGGAAGGCGTGGACGTCCTCGACGATCTGCGTCAGCCGCGTCGCCGCCGCCGTCCCGCACACCCCGCGCCCGAAGGCGATCCGCAGGCATCCCAGCGTCCCCTGATACGGCCCGACCACCAGTTCGTCCGCCTTGTCCGGCGCCACCACATAGAAGCCCGTCCAGAAGAAGTCGTCGAAGGCGTCGGCCAGCATCGAGGCTACGGTCGCCATCCGCGCCGTCAGATTCGGCTCCCCGTCCAGCACGGCCAAAATCTCGGCCTCGACCTCGGCATAGCGGTCCGCCTTGTCGGCGGGGCGGTCGTCGCGGGCGACATAGGACATGGGCGGCTCCTTCGATTCGAAGCCGATATAGGCGGCGGCGCCCCCGGAAGCGAGCCTCCGCGCAGAAAGGTCAAATTCCTAAATATCGGAAATCGCACAACAAGGTTCGAACACCCGAAAAATGTCGCTTGCTGTGGCGCCGCTTTGTCGCAAAACATCGTTAACCATGTTCGACGGTCTGACCTGTCGGCGCCTGCGCGCCGCCCTGCGTCACGTCGATAAGTGGGTTTGCGGGAGCGACAGGACAGTATGGGGGAGTACGACAACGCGGATCGCGGTCCGTCCCGGCTCCAGCGGCATCGCATGCCCCTGGCCGGCGGAGCCGTGGCGGTTCTGGTCCTGCTGATCGCCGTCCTGCTGCTGGCCAGCTGCGGCGACGGCGCCCCCGCCTTCTGGCGGCGCGGCGGCCAGAACGAGGCCGCCCTGTCCTGCCCCCGCCCCGCCTCGATCACGGGGTCCGAGTTCAACGCCCAGGAGGCCGGTCTGCGCCACCTGCGCCGCGCCGCCTTCCGCGGCGACGTCTTCGCCCAGCTCGAGCTGGGCTCGCGCTACGCCGCCGTCCGCGCCACCGACAAGAATATCGAAGACCCGATCGAAAGCTCGGTCTGGTACGCCATGGCCCTGGCTAACGACGAGGGCTACGCCCCGATCAACGGGGTGGACCGCAAGGGCGGCGTGTTCGGCGGCGGCCTGCGCCCCCTGTCGAAATACGACGACTGCCGCGCCTTCGAACGCCACCGCGCCTATCAGGTGCTGGACCGACAGCTGTCGCGGATGAGCCGCGAGGAGCAAGAGGCGGTGCGCGACCGGGTCATCTACATCCTCTCCACCCAGGACGCCGAGGGCTACCGCACCCTGGCCCGGCTGCACGACGGCCTCTACGGCCCGTTCGGAGAGCCTGCGGACAATCGCGAGGCGCGCGAGGCGCTCGGCCGCAAGCCCGACGGCAAGGGCCTCAGCCAGCCCCGCTCGCGCGGCGGCTACTGGGCGGCGGTAAACCTGTTCCAGCGCAACGACGTCGATGCTTACCTCTACAACTATCTCGCGGTTCAGACCGGCGACGTCGGCGCCTATGTGCTGATGAAGGACTTCGAACGCTCCTCGCCCGGCCGCGCCCAATACGCCGGCTTCGTCGAGGCCAAGGCCCGCCAGTGGACGCCCCCGTTCGAATTCTACCCGCTGGAGGCCCCGGCCTCGGGCGTGCCCTTCTCGGACGAAAGCCGCCCGCGCGGCGACGCCTATGAATACGCCCTGTCGCGCCTTCAGGGCGAACTGCCCTTCGTCCATGTCGGCCGCGCCCTGCGCTATCTCGGCGTGACCCAGGAGACGGCCACCGCCCCCGAACAACTGTCCCGGCAACAGATCGAGGCCTTCGAGGCCATGATCGGCCATGCGACCGAAAGCCGGCTGTCCCCGGTCGAACGGGTCCGCGCCATTCAGCTCGCGGCCGTCAACGGCTCGTCCGAGGCCCAGCTGGTGCTGGCGGTCATGTACGCCGAGGGGATCGGCCTGCCCGCCGACTACGCCCGCTCGTTCAAATGGTTCAGCGAGGCGGCCCGCCAGGGCAGCCCCGAGGCCAAGTTCGCCATGTCCACCTATTTCGCCCTCGGCGTCGCCGGGGTGGCGGATCAGGACAAGGCCGACGCCGTCGCCTTCCGCATCGAATCCGCGCTGTCGGGCTTCGGCCCCTCGGCCTCGCGCCTGCAGGCCCTGCTGTCCCAGGTGTCCCGCGCCCAACAACAGCGCCGTTAACAGGGAGGGTCTGGTCGCATGAACATCCGCTCGCTCGCGAAAGTCTCGCTCCTCGCGGCCTTCGCCCTTTCCGCCGTCACCGCCCTGCCCGACCCGGTTCAGGCTCAGGTCGCCGCCAAGGTCGAGGCCCAGACCCGGCCGAACTTCGGCGTCCTGCTGGACCCGCCGACCCGCAGCCGCCCGCGCGCCCATCGCCGCTACGACTACGGCCGTTATCGCGGCCCCGACTGGCGCCCCCTGCCCCGCCCCCCTCATCAGGAGGAAGTCGTCCTGGTCGATTGCGGCGGCAATCCCGGCTCCGGCGCGATCGAAAGCGCGGTCCAGCGCGTGCGCCCCGGCGGCACCTTGATCATCCGCGCCAAGGCGGGCGCCTGCGTCGGCTGGCTCAACATAGACAAGCCGATGACCATCATCGGCGACAGCGGCTTCGACCCGCGCCGCTGGGATGCGGCGACCCCGACCCTCGTGGCCCCGGACGGCCTGCCCTGCCTGACCGTCGCCCCCGGCGTCCGGGTCGAGGTCCGCGACCTGGTCTTCGCCTCGCCCCGCGCCGGCGACGCCGCCTGCGTGGTCGGCTATAACGCCGAGATCGTCATGAGCCGCGTCGGCTTCCGCCACGCCGGCGATGAGGCCGCCATCTACGCCGACGGCGGCCTGCTGGACCTGCGCGACGTCCTGATCGACGCCCGCACCGTCTCGGCCGCCATCGTCGCCGACGGCGCCGCCGCCACCCTGTACGAACTAGCCATCACCGGGGCCCAGTCGGGCGTCGATCTGACGCCGGGCTCCGGCGCCCCGTCCACCCTGACCTCGGTCACCCTGATCGGCTCGGAACAGCCGAACAATTTCGGCCCCCGCGCCATCGGCGTCATCGTCCGATCCGCCCGCGACTATGGTCAGGTCGCCATCAGCAACGCCAAGATCTGCGGCTATGTCGAGGGCGTGGCGGTCGAGGGCGCCTCGGTCTCGGTCTCCAACAGCCGGATCTGCAAGGGCGACAAGGGCGCCGTCCTCTATAACGGCGAGCTGCTGTTCGATCAGAACCGCGTCCGCGTCAGCCAGGTCGGCGTCGCCGCCGCCTCGGGCCGGGCCGTCGTCACCGGCAACAGTTTCGCCGGCGTCCGCGACGCCATCTACGCCGAGGACCGCGCCAATATCGAGGCCCACGACAACCGCGTCTGGTCGCGCGACCTGTGCCGCCCTCGCTTCGAAAACCGCTACCGCGACCGCTACGCCCCCTCCTGGGGCAGCCGCGGGCGCGATTACGAATGTCAGTACACCCCCTATCCCCGCGACTGGTGGGAAGCTGAGGACGGCCAGTACTACGACCACGGCTACGCCCTGGACGGCTACGACCGTTACCAGCAGGGCTACGGCTGGTACGACCGCGACGGCCGCTACATCCCCGACGACCGCTACCGCGGCGACGACCGCTGGCGCCGCAGCGGCTGGTTCTAGGCCGCTCTTCAGACCCTCTCCCGCTTGCGGGAGAGGTGGCCCGGCGTCCGCGCAGCGGACCAGGGTCGGAGAGGGACGTGTCGCCTGAAGTAAGACTTCCCCCATCGTCAGCCGTCTCGCTTCGCTCGACGAGCTGACACTTCCCCCGCAAGCGGGGGAAGGTCTGTGACCACCCTTCACCTCCCCGTTCGCGAAGGCGAACGGGGAGGACAGGCGGAAGCGTCAGCGAGGGCCAGGAGGGGGGCGACTCGGTGTCAGACGCTGGCGTGGTCATCACCACCACTGGAGCAGCAGACCCTCCCCCGCTTGCGGGGGAGGTGGCCCGGCGTCCGCGCAGCGGACCAGGGTCGGAGGGGGAAGTCTTGCTCGAACTAGAAGACTTCCCCCATCGTCAGGCGTGTCGCTACGCGCCACGGCCTGACACTTCCCCCGCAAGCGGGGGAAGGTCTGTTACGGTCGATCACATGACCCGGCGCGCACAATGACGCTGGTCTCTCCTCAAGCATTTCAACGCTCTAAAAGAATCTCACCCCAACTTCCGCGCCATACCAGCAATCGCGCGTAACCTCCTCCCATCCCCGCCGATGGGGAGGGCGTCGGATCCAGCGCCCTGACGGCGGCGGGGCTGTGGTCGAGCGATGAAGCCGGCGGGATGGAGACCGCCGGGGTCCTTAGGGGCGGCGATGGATGCCGTCTCCTGCTCGCCGCACGCTTAGGAAAGCGGACCGCTGTCGACCCTCGTCGGCATGTCCGCCCCGGCGAAGCCGTCGCAAGGCGGCCCGCCGATCCGGCAAGGCTCGAAGGCTAGGGCCGCCAGCCGGAGCGCGTGTGGAAAACGACCGCGTGGGACGACGACTGCGCCGAAACGGTAATTAAAACTCCAAACCCCGGGTGCAGACCCGGCGTCCCACGCCCTCCCCAACTTCGCCGTGAAAACGGCGAAGACGAAGACGCATGCCCGACGCGACCCCGACGCGACACTGCGTCATCTTGTCAGACCCGCCGACGCCCCCCACCTGAACCCTACCCCCAAACCAGACCCTCGCCCGCGACAGGAGCCTCGATGCCGCATGCCGACAGCCTGATTCTCACCCTGGTCGGAGGCTTCGTCCTCGCCTTCGTGTTCGGCATGTTGGCCAATCGCCTGAAGCTCTCGCCCCTGGTCGGCTATCTGGTCGCCGGGATCGCCGTCGGGCCCTATACGGGCGGCTTCGTCGCCGACACCGAACTGGCGCCCCAGTTGGCCGAGATCGGCGTCATCCTGCTGATGTTCGGGGTCGGGCTGCACTTCTCGCCCAAGGATCTGATGCAGGTCCGCAAGGTGGCCATCCCCGGCGCCCTGGTCCAGATCGGCGTCGCCACGGTCCTCGGCTGGGCCCTCGGCCGGTTCGTGCTTCAGCTCGGCGACGTCGAGGCCCTGCTGATGGGCTTCGCCCTGTCCGTCGCCTCCACCGTGGTCCTGCTGCGCGCCCTGGAAGAGCGCAAACAGGTCAAGGGCGAGATCGGCCGTATCGCCGTGGGCTGGCTGATCGTCGAGGATCTGGTCATCGTCATCGCCCTGGTCATGCTGCCGATGATCATCCTGCCCGCCGGCGCCCAGACCGATCTGGCGGCCCTGGGCCTGAACATCGGCTGGACCCTGCTGAAGGTCGTCCTGTTCGTCGTCGCCATGCTGGTCCTGGGCGGCAAGCTGGTGCCCTGGCTGCTGGTCCGCATCGCCCATACCCGCTCGCGCGAGCTCTTCACCCTGGGCGTCCTGGCCATCGCCCTCGGCATCGCCTGGCTGGCCTATTATCTGTTCCACTCGTTCGCCCTCGGCGCCTTCCTGGCGGGCCTGGTGATGAACGCCTCGCCCCTGGGCCACAACGCCGCCGAACGGTCCCTGCCCCTGCGCGACGCCTTCGCCGTGCTGTTCTTCGTCTCGGTCGGCATGTTGTTCGACCCGATGATCCTGGTGCGTCAGCCCTGGGCCGTGCTCGGCGTGCTGGGCATCATCATCATCGGCAAGTCGGCCGCCGCCCTGGTCATCACCAAGGCCTTCAAACTGGACCGGCCGACCGCCCTGACCGTGGCCGCCGCCCTGGCCCAGATCGGCGAATTCTCCTTCATCCTGGCCGCCCTGGGCGTCAGTCTGGGCGCCATGAGCCGCGAGACCCACGACCTGATCCTGGCCGCCGCCCTGCTGTCCATCTCGCTGAATCCCTTCGTCTTCCTGTTCACCGACCGGCTGGGCGGCCGCCCCCGTCCGCCGGCCGCCGGCTCGCCCGAGGCCAAACAGGCGGCGATCGACCACAAGGCCGACCGGGCCGGTCCCAATCCGGCGACGGCGTGAAACTCTCCTTGGCCTCAGCGGCCGATCATCGTTAACTGGCCCCCATGGACAAAACCCTTTCCGCACAGGCGACCCTTCATTACGGCGACGGCGAATTCGCCGTTCTGAAACCCGGACGCTTCGTCCGCTGCGCCGTCACCGAACAGCCGATCCCGCTTGAGACGCTGCGCTACTGGAGCCCGACCCGGCAGGAGGCCTATCTCGGCCCGGCCGAGTTCATCGCCGGGATGAAGGCCGGGTGATCGGCCGCCGCGCCCTTCTGCTGGGCGTCGGCGCGGCCCTCGCCGCCCCGCACAGACTGGGCGCCTATGTGCCGGCTCCGGGCGAACTCGACCTGATCCTGAACGGCGCCTGGCGTCAGGGCGGCTACGCCCTGGGCCGCACCGAACCCGGCGCCCTGATCTTCGTGGACGGCGAGGCCCTATCCACCGCCTCGGCCGACGGCCTCTTCGTCGTCGGCTTCGACCGCGACGCCCCCGCCGCCGTCGAGATCGCGGTCCGATCCGGCGCCCGATCTGGAGCCGACACGACCCGCCGGCTCCTCGACATCGCGCCCCATGACTTCCCCTCGACCCGCGTCGACGGCCTGCCGCCCGCCACCGTCGAGCCCAGCGACCCCGCCCTCTTGGCCCGCATCCAGCGGGAAGTCGCGCTCAAGACCGAAGCCTTCGCCAGCCGCGCGGACGCCGACGATTTCCGCGACGGCTTCATCTGGCCGCTCGAGGCCTTCCGCATCTCCAGCCAATGGGGCGCTCAGCGCGTCCTGAACGGCACGCCCGCCCGGCCCCACTACGGCATAGACCTCGCCGCCCCCGCCGGAACCCTGATCCGCGCCCCCGCCGACGGCCGCGTCATCCTCGTCCGCCCCGACATGCATTTCGAGGGCGGCCTGACCCTGATCGACCATGGACAGGGGCTGATCAGCGCCTATCTGCACCAGTCGCAGCAGGACGTGGCTTCAGGCCAGACCGTCCGACGCGGCGATCCTCTGGGTCGTGTCGGCATGACCGGCCGCGCCACCGGCCCGCACCTGTGCTGGCGCCTGAAGTGGCGCGACCGCAATCTGGACCCCTCATTGCTGATCGGCGCCCACGCGCCCTGAGCCGCCTTGGACACAACTGCAACGCTTGCAAGCGTAAGGATAACCCCGTAATCTGAGATCTCTTTTCGGGGGGATCCGGATGTCATTGCTGCGGTCGCTGAACGTCCTCGTGGTCGATGACCACGACCATATGCTGGCCATAGCCTCGACCATCCTGCGCGCCGCCGGCGTCCGCAGCGTCCACGAGGCCAGCGACGGCGCCGCCGCCCTGGCCATTCTTGGCAGCAAGCCGATCGACCTCGCCTTGGTCGACTACAATATGTTCCCGCTGGACGGCGACGAGCTGACCCGCCGGGTTCGCACCGGGGCGGACGGCGCCAACATCTACATGCCCATCATCATGATGAGCGGCCACGCTGAAAAGAGCCGCATTCACGCCGCCCGCGACGCCGGCGTGACCGAATTCCTGGCCAAGCCGCTGACCGCCAATTCGATCATCGAGCGGATCAAGTCGGTCATCCTCAACCCCCGCCCCTTCATCAAGATCGACACCTATTGCGGCCCCTGCCGTCGCCGCAAGGAAGCCGCCAACTACGACGGACCGCTGCGTCGCTCCATGGACGCCGACCGGTCCTTCAACGCCGCATAGACCTTGTCGGGCCACCGCTTGTGGACCCAGAACCAGTCTTCAGGAACCTCGCGAACCCGGTCCTCGACGAAGCGGTTCACCGCCTGGACGCCCGCCAGGATGTCGGCGTCACGGTCCCCCGTCTCGGACACCCGGATCGGCTCATGGGCCGTCACCCGGAACCGCACCCCTGGCAGACGCACCACCGACAGCGGCTGGATCACCGTGTCGAACTTCAGCGCCAGCCGCGCCGCTCCCGGCGAGGCGTTGACCGGCTGATCGAAGAACGCGACCTCCGGCCCCTGATTGTACTTTTGATCCACCAGCAGGGCGATCGAATCGCCCCGCTTCATCCCCGCCATCAGTTCGCGCGTCCCGTCTCCCTTCGGCGCGAACAGGCGGATGCCATACCGCTCGCGGCTTTGGCGGATCAGGGCGTCAACATAGGGATTGTTCGCCGCCCGATAGGTCACCTGGCACGGCAGGCCCGAAGCCATGATCACCGCCGCCATCACTTCGAAGTTCGCCAAATGGCCCGAGATCAGCACCGCCGCCTTGCCGCTGTCACGCAGGGCGTGCAGCCGTTCCATCCCGACCACCTCGACCCGCCCGCCCTCGGGCGTCAGCTGATCCATGACCGCCAGTTCGGCGAAGGTCCGACCCGTCCGGTCCCACTGTTCCAGCGCCAGGGCCTCGCGTTCACCCTCGGCCATGTCCGGAAACGCGATCCGCAGATTGCGCATCACCGTCTTCTGGGTACCCGTCTTCGGCCCCAGGGTCCGCAACAGCCAGCCGCCCAGACCCGAAGCCCGCTCGACACCCAAGAGGCGCAGGAAACCAAACAGCGCCTGGAAGCCGAAAGCCTCCAGGCGCCACATCAGATCCTGCCGCCAATCATTCCGCTTACCAGGCAATCGTCAATCCACCGTCCACCACAAGGGTCTGCCCCGTCACATAGGCCGAAGCGGGGCTGCACAGATAGACCGCCGTGCCGGCGATTTCATCGGGCTGACCGATCCTTTTCAGCGGCGCGGGCTCGGTCACCGTCTTCAGCAGCTCGGGGTTCTCCCACAGATATTTGGCGAAATCGGTCTGGACCAGGCCCGGGGCGATACAGTTGACCCGCACGTTCGACGGCCCCCACTCCACCGCCAGGTTCCGCACCAGCTGCATATCGGCCGCCTTGGAGATATTATAGGCCCCGATCAGGGCGTTGCCGCGCAGGCCGCCGATGGACGAGATCACCAGGATCGCCCCGTCCCGGCGCTCCACCATCTGCGGCGCGACCATCTGGATCAGCCAATGGTTCGAGATGACGTTATTCTGCAGGATCTTCTCGAACTGATCATCGGCGATCCCGCCCATCGGCCCGGCATAGGGATTGGTCGCAGCGTTGCAGACCAGGATGTCGATCTGACCAAAGGCGGCGTTCGTCTCGTCCACCAGCCGCTGCAGATCTTCCTTGGAGGCGATATTGGCGGGCACTGCGATGGCCCGGCCTTCGCCATACTTGCCGTTGATCTCGGCGGCGACCTCATCGCAGGGCCCGGCCTTACGCGAGGAGATGACCACCTTGGCCCCGTGCTCGGCCAGCCGCTCGGCGATCGCCTTGCCTATGCCGCGCGATGAGCCGGTGATGACGGCGACCTTGCCGGTGAGATCGAACAGTTCCATTGCGTTTCCCTTGGGTTCCGCCGGGTTATTTGCACCCCGGCTCTAGCCGAATGACATTGATAGCCTGATACTCAGGCGATTCCATCCGGGAGTGGCCACCGCCAGTCGATGCGTAACCTGACCACGGGCTTTCTGTATTTCGCCTATCTGTTCCTCGGCATGACCGTGGGCGCCTTCCTGTGGCGCGCCGGCCTGGGCGCAGGCGCCGGCGTGGCGGGGGCGCTCGGCGCCCTGGGCCTGCTGGGCGCCTTTCACGGCATCGTCACGGGGATCGTCGCCCGCCGCGCCCTGAAGAAGGAAATCGACCAGGTGCGCGAGGCGCACCGGTTGCTGGCCGATGCGATGGAATCGACCCAGGGCGCCCTGACCGAACTGGCCCACGCCATCGAGAGCGGCGCCTTGACCGACACCGACGCCCTGACCGGCGAGGTGCGGATGCTCGAGACCCTGGTCCAGCAGATGAGCGACAGTATCGACCATCGGCTGTCCACGGCGCCGAACATAGGCGTCGAGACCTTCGAAGGCCGTCGCCTGGCCCAGTCCAACGTTCTGCTGCGCACCATCCATGAGGCGCTGAGCGAGGGTCGGGTCGATCTGTACCTCCAGCCGGTCGTCTCCCTGCCCCAGCGCCGGACCATCTTCTACGAGAGCTTCACCCGCCTGCGGGACGCGACGGACCGGGTCATGATGCCGGCCGAGTACCTGTCGCTGGCCGAGGGCGAGGGCCTGGTGCCGGCGATTGACAATCTGCTGCTGTTCCGCTGCGCCCAGATCGTGCGCCGGCTGGCGCGGCAGGATCGCAAGGTCGGGGTCTTCTGCAATGTGGCCCTGACCTCGCTGGGCGACGACACCTTCTTCCCGCGCTTCCTCGAGTTCCTCAGCGAGAACCGTGACCTGAACCAGGCCCTGATCTTCGAACTGGGTCAAGCCAACTTCGACGCGCGTGGCGCCATCGAGGCGCGCAACATGGCCAAGCTGGCCGATCTGGGCTTCCGCTTCTCGCTGGACAAGGTTCAGACGCTGGACCTCGATTTCGCCGATCTGCAGCGGGCGGACGTCAAGTTCATCAAGGTCTCGGCCGACCTGCTGATCGAACAGCTTCTGGACCTGGACGGCGGCGCGCCCCTGCGCTCCATGCCCGACATCCAGGCCGCCGACTTCGCCGCCCTGACCCGCCGCTACGGCGTCGAGGTGATCGCCGAGAAGGTCGAGTCGGAACGCCAGATCGTCGACATCCTGGAACTGGACGTCGGCATGGGACAGGGCCACCTGTTCGGCGAACCTCGGGCGATCAAGGAAAAGGTCCTCGCCGAAACCGACCCGCCGGCGGACTTCCTGCGCTCGACCCTGCGCAGCGCCGAACAGCGCCGCCGGTTCAGCTGATCCTCTTCCCTTCTCCCCTTGCGGGAGAAGGTGGCCGAGCGCAGCGAGGTCGGATGAGGGGTTACCCCCTCTGACCTTGAACGCTGTAACACCCCCTCATCCGGCCCTTCGGGCCACCTTCTCCCACAAGGGGAGAAGGGCTATGGGATGGTCATGACCCTCCCCCACGCTCTGCCTCACCTCAGCGCCGTCGCCGGCGACTACGACATTCTGCTCTGCGACGTCTGGGGGGTGATCCACAATGGGCGGGAAAGCTGGGCGGCGCCGTGCGAGGCCCTGATGCGGTTCAACCGCGAGGGCGGGCATGTGGTGCTGATCTCCAACTCGCCCCGCCCCGCCTCGGACGTGATCGCCCAGCTGGACGGGTTGGGCGTGCCGCGCGAGGCTTGGAAGGCGTTCGTCACCTCCGGCGACGCCACCCGCGCCGAACTGGCCAAGCGGGCGCCCGGCCCGGCCTTGCTGCTGGGGCCCGAGCGCGACGCGCCGCTGTACGCCGGGCTGGGCCTGGACGTGGCGAGCGACGCCGCCGACGCCGCCTTCGTCTCGGTCACCGGACTGGTGGACGACGAGACCGAGACGCCCGAGGACTATCGCGAACGCCTGACGGTCGCCGCAGCGCGGGATCTGGAGCTGATCTGCGCCAACCCCGACCGGGTGGTTCAGCGGGGCGACAGGCTGATCTACTGCGGCGGGTCCCTGGCCGACCTGTATGAGTCGCTGGGCGGCCGGGTGGTGATGGCGGGCAAGCCCTACGCCCCGATCTATGATCTGGCGATCCGGGAGGCGCAGGCCCTGCTGGGGCGGCCGCTCGATCGGTCGCGCGTCCTGTGCATCGGCGACGGCGTCGTCACCGACGTCATGGGGGCCAATGCCCAAGCCCTGGACTGCCTGTTCATCGCCCAGGGCATCCATGGCGACCAGGCCAAGGGCGAGGATGGCGCGCTGGACCCGGCCCGCGCCGGCGAACTGCTGAAGGCTGAAACAACATATGCGCGATACGCCGCGCTCGAACTGGCCTGGTAAGGCTCGCCATTTTGTCGCACCGCAGCTAAAGCCTGATCCATGGTCGAATTGGTACAGCAGCATCCGTCCGGTGGTTACATCCTGGACGAACTTCACGTCGGTATGGCCGCCGAGAAAATCGTCGTCGCCACGGAGGATCGGATCCGGCTGTTCGCCGAGGCGTCCGATGACTTCAATCCGGTCCACCTGGACGAGGCCTTCGCGTCCAAGACCGCCTATCGCGGCCGGATCGCCCATGGCCTGCTGAGCGCCTCGTTCGGCTCGGCCGTGGTGGGGACCATGCTTCCGGGCGCCGGGTCGATCTATATCTCCCAGACCCTGGCCTTCCATCAGCCCGTGCGGATCGACGACGTCGTCCGTATCCTGATCACCGTGATCGAGGTCGAGGCCGAGAGCGCGCGGGTCAAGCTGAGCTGCGAAGGCTTTGTCGGCGAGACCATGATCATGGACGGCGTCGCCGTCGTTCGCGTGCCCCGCCGGCGCAAACCGTCCCAGCGCTGATGCAGATCGTCCGCGACTGGCGCGACGTGCCGGACGCCCTGAAGGGCGCAGCGGTCGCGGTCGGCGCCTTCGACGGCGTGCATCGGGGGCACCAGGCGGTCATCGCAGGAGCAAAAGCCGCCGCCGAACGACTGGGCGCGCCCTTGGGCGTCGTCAGCTTCGATCCCCATCCCCGCCGCTGGTTCCAGCCCGAGTCGGCGCCGTTTCGCCTGATGACGGCGGACCAGATGGCCCAGGCCCTGGCGCCGCTGGGCGTGGATATCCTTTATCTGCTGCCGTTCGACGGCGAGATGGCCGGAATGAGCGACGCGGACTTCGCCGAACAGGTGCTGGCGCGCGGGCTGGGCGTCCGCCACGCCGCCGTCGGTTTTGACTTCACCTTCGGCAAGGGCCGGTCCGGATCGCCTGAAGCGCTGCGTACCTATGGCGAGCGGCTGGGCTTCAGCGTATCGGTGGCCGAGCGTCTGGACGACGCCGATGGGCTGAAACTGTCGTCCAGCGCCGTGCGCGAGGCCCTGAAGGCCGGGGACATGGACCGGGCCGCCGCCATACTGGGCCGCCCCTTCGCCCTCCAGGGCGAGGTGATCCACGGCGACAAGCGGGGGCGGACTATCGGCGTCCCGACCGCCAATGTGGCGCTGGGGGACTACATGCGGCCCGCCTATGGGGTCTACGCGACCCGCAGCCGGCTCGCCGACGGCCGGGTTGTGGATGGGGTGGCCAGCCTGGGCGTGCGCCCCATGTATGCGCTGGAGACCCCGCTGCTGGAGGTCTGGCTGTTCGACTTCGACGGGGACCTTTACGGCCAGATCATCGAGACGGACCTGGTCGCCTGGCTGCGTGGCGAGGAAAGCTTTGACGGGCTGGAGGCCTTGAAGACCCAGATCGACGAGGATGCGGCGGCGGCGCGGGCGGTTCTGGCTACCTAATCCCGCTCATCCTGGCGAAAGCCGGGATGAGCGGGATTAGAGGGGGCGCAGGTCAGCCGCGAACCGTTTCCAGTTCTGGACATAGTGTTCGGCCGACATCTGCAGCACGGCGATCTGGTCGGGATCGCGTTCGCGCACCACCTTGCCCGGCTGGCCCACCACCAGACTGTTGTCGGGGATGATCTTGCCCTCGGTCAGCAGGGCGTTCGCGCCGATGATGCAGTTGCGGCCGATCTTGACCCCGTTCAGGACCACCGCCCCGATGCCGATCAGACTGTAGTCGCCGACCTCGCAGCCGTGCAGCATGGCCTGGTGGCCGACGGTGACGCCCCGTCCCAGCGTCAGGGGCGAGCCCATGTCGGTGTGCAGGACGCTGCCGTCCTGGATGTTGCTGTCAGGACCCACTGTGATCGGCTCGTTGTCGCCGCGCAGCACGGCGCCGAACCAGATGCTGGCGTTGGGGTGTAGAATCACATTCCCAATCACGGATGCGCTCGGCGCCACCCAGTATTCGCCTTCAGGCGGAAACTGAGGTTTGCTGTCGCCCAAGGCGTAAATTGTCATCAGAACGCCGCCTAATCTTCTAAAAACGAGGGCTTTAACAGATTTCTAACCACGATAGCATCTAACTGTTGATGCGATTCGTGGGTCGCCATTTCGGCCCCGGATCCGAAGCCGGATCAAGCCCGATCCGGCCAATTGTCGGGGCTTTCGCTTGGCGCGTTGGGATCCTGGTTCGGTTGTTCGGCGGCGGGTTCATCCCGTTACGGACGGCCCAGCTGTCGATCCGGGCGGTCGCCGTAACGCGGGCCGCGACCTTTTCCTCCCCAAGACCAGCCAAGGCGGAACCCGTGTGGGTCCGCCTTTTTTCATGCCCTGGAGGCGTCCATGACCAAGCGTGCGGCAATGAAGCGTCAGTCCCGTGAGAGCGGTATTCTCGATTCGCGGGAGTTCATCGAGGAGTCGAAAGTTCGCCGACTCCACGGCCCTCACAATGAACGGTCGGGGTGGTCGCCCCACCCGTCCAACGATGATCGCGAGCAGGGCTATCTGAAGACGCTGAAGCCGAAGTCGGAAGGCCAGATCGAACTGATGGCGGCCATCGACGCGCACAATCTGGTCATGGCCCTGGGTCCCGCAGGCACCGGCAAGACCTATCTGGCCGTCGCCAAGGCGGTTGAGGCGCTGGAAGCCGGCAAGGTCGGGCGTATCGTGCTGAGCCGCCCTGCGGTGGAAGCCGGCGAATCGATCGGATTCCTGCCCGGCGACATGGAGGACAAGCTGGCCCCCTATCTGCGCCCCCTCTATGACGCCCTGTCGGATCGGCTGTCGATGAAGCGGGTCAAGGCCTTGATGGCCGAGGGCCTGATCGAGATCGCCCCCATCGGCTACATGCGCGGCCGCACCCTGAACAACGCCTTCATCGTCGTCGACGAGGCCCAGAACTGCACCTATGTGCAGCTGAAGATGCTGCTGACGCGGCTGGGCTGGCATTCGACCATGGTGGTCACCGGAGATCCGCAGCAGTCCGACCTGCTGCCGGGCATTTCGGGCCTGTCGGACATCTCGGCCCGGCTGGAGGCTATTGAGAACATCGCCGTGGTGCGGCTGGCGGAACGCGACATCGTGCGTCACCCGCTGGTGGCCTCGATGATTGGAGTGCTCTGAGCCAGAGTTCGCGCGTCGGTTTCACCGGCGATGAACGCAACGCTTATGAATGAAGCGCGGCGAGAAGCCGACGATGGAGATCATCGCCGGCTTCTCAGCCGTTGGCGAACTCCGTTGCCTCGACAATTCGCGCCGCCGGGGATTTGTGTCGGAATCGGCAACAGATCGTCTGCGGCTGGGCATCGGAATGGGCTGAAACGAGGACGAAACCGCCCCGTGAGAACAGGTCAAACGGCCCATCCAATTGATAGAAATGGCGAAATCCTGACCTCAGGCCAACGACCGCTTCCACGCGCTTGAAACGACTTGTGAACAACCAAGTCTGATACCGGCGTTCGATCATGTCCATTTCGTGTTGTGAACGCTCTCAATCCATGCTTACCTGAGTCTGCGAGGGGCCGGAGAGCCCCCGTACAGGGAGCGGAAGATCATCGGCCATAACGGTCGGTGGAACCTGACGTCACAGACGTCATCCGCAAACATGATCGAAAAGCCTGCTGCAGCGGGCGATGCTGACGGCTGTCCGCCGCCATCATGGATTGTGTGCGCGTCTCCCAAACTCTTGTTCTGACGGCGGCGGCCGTCGCGGAGTTCGGTCTTGGGGGATGTTTTGAAGTTTCGTACGCCGTCGTTGATCAGCCGTCTCGCCCTGGCCCTGGCCATAGGCGCGGCGCCGCTTTCCGTGCTCGCCCATTCGCCGGAAGGCGCAGCCGTCGCCGCGCCGACGAATGTGTCTGCGCGTGCGGACGCCCTGCTGGCGCAGATGACGCGCGACGAAAAGCTCCAGCTGATCCACGGCTATTTCCCGCCGATGGCCGAGCGTACGCCCGGCGCGCCGGTCGCCGACATGATCCCTTCGGCCGGCCATATTCCCGGCATTCCGCGCCTGGGCATACCGAACCTGCGCGAGAGCGACGCGAGCCTGGGCGTCGCCAACCAGGTCGAACAGCGCAAGGGCGACGTCGCCACGGCCCTGCCCTCCAGCCTGGCCACGGCCGCCGCCTTCGATCCCGAGATCGCCTATGCGGGCGGGGCCATGATTGGGTCCGAGGCGCGGGCCAAACGGTTCAACATCCTGCTGGCCGGCGGGGTCAATCTGACCCGCGATCCCTGGGCTGGACGGAATTTCGAATATCTGGGCGAAGACCCTCTGTTGGCCGGGGTCATGGCCGGGGAGCATATCCGCGGCGTTCAGTCGAACAAGATCGTCTCGACGATCAAGCATTTCGCCTTCAACTCGCAAGAGACCGGGCGGATGATCATGGACGCGCGCCTGGACGAGGCGTCTCTGCGCGAAAGCGATCTGCTGGCCTTCCAGATCGCCATCGAGCGGGGAAATCCCGGCTCGGTCATGTGCGCCTACAACAAGATCAATGGCGACTGGGCCTGCGAGAACGACTTCCTGCTGAACCAGGTGCTGAAGCGCGACTGGGGCTATGACGGCTGGGTCATGTCGGACTGGGGCGCCGTCCATTCGACCGAGAAGGCGGCGCTGGCGGGTCTGGACCAGGCTTCGGGCCAGGAGCTGGACCGGGCGTTGTATTTCGACGCGCCCTTCCGGGCCGCATTGGACGCCGGGCGGATCCCCGAGGCGCGGCTCGACGACATGGTGCGCCGTCTGCTGGTCGGCCTGATCGAGACCGGGGTGCTGGATGCGCCCGTGGTCACGACCGAACAGCCGATCGATTACGCCCAGAACGCCGAGGTGGCCCAGCGCGCGGCCGAGGCCGGGATCGTCCTGCTGAGGAACGAGGGCGGGGTTCTGCCTCTGGCCAAGACGGCGAGGCGGATCGTGTTGATCGGCGGCCATGCCGACGTCGGCGTCCTGTCGGGCGGCGGCTCGTCCCAGGTGCGGTCAGTGGGTGGAGCGCCGGTGGAGATCCCACTGACCTCGGGCGCGGCGGCCTCGTTCGCACGGATCACCTGGCATGCGTCGTCGCCGCTGAACGCCATTCGCGCCGTCGCGCCGGACGCGACCGTCACCTACGTCGACGGCAGCGATGCGGCGGCGGCGGCCGCTGCGGCGCGGACCGCCGACATCGCCGTGGTCTTCGCCACCCAGTGGACGACCGAGGCCCAGGATGTCGAAAGCCTTTCGCTGCCTGACAATCAGGACGGACTGATCGAAGCCGTGACCGCCGCCAACACCAAGACGGTGGTGGTGCTGGAGACCGGCGGGCCGGTGCTGATGCCCTGGCTGGAAAAGACCCCGGCCGTGATCCAGGCCTGGTATCCCGGCCAGCGCGGCGGCGAGGCCATCGCCCGCATCCTGTTCGGCGAGGTCAATCCGTCCGGCCGCCTGCCGATCACCTTCCCTGCCTCGGCCGACCAGGCCCCGCGCCCGACCGTGCCAGGCCTGGAGGCGCTGAAGGCCGTGGACGCCGCCGCGGCCTCGAACCCCGGCGCCCCGCAAGGGGCCGAGCTGCAGCCCTTCACCGTCGATTATCCGGAAGGGTCGGACGTCGGTTATCGCTGGTACGCCCGCGAGGGCCGCAAGCCCCTGTTCCCGTTCGGGCACGGCCTCAGCTACACAAGCTTCGCCTATTCCAACCTTGCGGTGTCCAGCGCCAACGGCGTCAGCGTCAGCCTCGATGTGACCAATACCGGCGACCGGCCCGGCGCCGAGGTTCCGCAACTGTATGTCGCCTCGGGCGATCAGCCCCGACGTCTGGCCGCCTTCGCGCGGGTGACGCTTGCCCCGGGCGAGACGCGCCGCGTCACCCTGACGGCCGAGCCGCGCATCCTGGCCGAATATGACACGGCCCTGCCCGGCTGGCGCATCGCGCCAGGCGACTACCGCATCACCGTCGCCCGAGACGCCGCCGAGGCGGGGTTGAGCGCGACGGCCACGCTTTCAGGGTCGACCATCAAGCCTTGAACCAATGCCGCAAAAACAAAACGCGGCGCCAATGAGGAGGGAGAACGAGATGAGAATCCACAAGAGGCCCATGCTGGCGGCCTTGATGGCGAGTTCGGCGCTTGTCGCGCCGGCCTATGCCCAGGTCGCGGA
Organism: Brevundimonas sp. FV2ps16; assembly: GCF_058681075.1. Taxonomy (NCBI): domain Bacteria; kingdom Pseudomonadati; phylum Pseudomonadota; class Alphaproteobacteria; order Caulobacterales; family Caulobacteraceae; genus Brevundimonas; species Brevundimonas sp. FV2ps16. The sequence goes on from NZ_CM178728.1 coordinate 55,046, forward strand.
ACAGGCGCCGATCCCGGCGCCCCAGGACCCGACCGAAGTCGGCGAAATCGTCGTCACCGGCATCCGCGCGTCGCAGACGCAGTCTATCAACGTCAAGCGCAACGAGACCGCCATCGTTGACGCCATCTCGGCGGAAGACATCGGCAAACTGCCCGACGTCACCGTCGCCGACGCCCTGCAACGCATCGCCGGCATCCAGATCCGCCGTACCGCCGGTGAAGGCTCGACCGTCAATATCCGCGGCCTGCCGCAGGTCGTGACCCTGCTGAACGGCGAACAATATCTGAGCCCCGGCAACCTCGGCGGGGCCCAGCCGAACCTGAACGACGTGCCGTCGCAGTTGATGAGCTCGATCGTCGTCTTCAAGTCGCAGGACGTGTCGAACGCCCTGTCGGGCATCTCGGGCACCATCGATCTGCGCACCCGTCGTCCGATGGACTTCAGCTACGGCACGACCGTCACCGGCGCCGCCGAATACCAGACCGGGGAACGCACCCGTCAGGACGACTATCTGATCAACGGCCTGCTGAACTGGCGCGGCGATCGGATGGGCGCGATGATCTCGGGCGTCATGAGCAACTCGAACCTGGGCAACAACTACGCCGGTTCGGCGGGCAGCCTGCTCGGCAGCAACGACTGGGGCGGCTCAGGCAATGCCTGGTTCGCGCCGCACGGCTATGAGATGTTCAACCGGGTGGTGGAGCGCGAGCGGATCGGCCTGAACGGCGCCTTCCAGTTCGACATCGAGGACGGCATCCGACTGACGGCCGAGGCCTTCTACACCAAGCAGGACGAGTATAACCGCGCCGCCGGCCTGAACGTCTCCAATCGTTGGAGCGGCCTCGGCTGGCTGACGCCGACCGAGTCGACCGACACTGGCCTGGGCTGGCTGGACGTCGAGGAATACGACGTCGACGCCTGGTGGGTGAACTCCTTCACCGTCAACCGGGTCACCAACAACGAGTCCAAAAACTTCAACCTGGAACTAGACTACGACAAGGGCGGCCCCTTCACCTTCAACGCGCGCGCGATCAAGGCCGAAGCGTCCATGCTGAGCATGAACGGCCAGGTTCAAGGCGACCTGTCGAACTGGGAGTATGGAGCGGACCGCGCCTTCACCCTGTTCCGCCAAAGCGCTGACCGGACACGCGGCACATTCTATCCCGCCTCCATCGCCGCCATGTATCCGGCGTCGCGCTATTCCAACGGCGTGGTCGGCAGCGAGGGCGGTCGCTACATCAGCCCCAACCCGTTGGGCTATGGGGCGGATCCGCAACTGCACATCGACACCGGCGGATCGAAGCTGGCTTGGAGCGGTTTCGAGAACAACATCGTCGGCGGACTCGGCAATGTTCCGCTGAGCCAGTATATGGCGAACCTCGACTCCTATACGGTCGGCGCCTATTCGTCGGAAAGCAACCAGCGCAACAACTCTGATCTGACCGTCGTCCGCTTCGATGGTTCGTATGAGTTCCAGGAAGCGCCGGCCTTTGGCTTCCTGACCCGCGTCGACGCCGGCGTCCGGCACAGCGCGCGCGAAGTGTCGATCACCAGCTTCCACCTGTTCTCGGACTTCTACGCCGGACAGGGCGAAGGCAATCCAGCGGGCTGCTCGGCCCAGTGGAAGGCCATCGACGTGGTGATGGACCAGTCGCAGTGCCAGGCGGGTGAGTACGTCTCCAACCCTGGCTTCAACGCCTCCCTGCCCGTGGCTGCGACGCCCAGTTCGTGCGCCAATGGCGCAGTCGCCAATGCCCCGACCTGCTTCCAAGGCTATACGGTCAACCGGCCGACGCTGCTGCGAGAGAACAACAACACCTACTTCCTGACCGACTTCGGCTCGGTCACGTCGGGCATTCCTGGCGTGTGGGTGGCGGACCCCCGGGACTTCGACGATCCTCGCGCCTTCCAGGAGCGTGTGTTCGGAAACGCCTATGACGTAATCATCCCCGGCAACTCCTATGACGTCGATCTCTATGAGGACAGCGCCTATCTGAATGGAGCTATCGAGTTCGGGCAGTTGCACGGTGATGTGGGCGTTCGCTATGTCCGTACGGAACTGCGGGCGCGTCAGAACCTGACCGGCGAAACCCGCGCCTATGGCGACACCAACAACGACGTCGGCGACAGCATCTCCAGCCGCAGCTACGATGACTGGCTGCCGACGGCGAACCTGACCTACGATTTCACCGACAAGCTGAAGCTGCGCGCAGCCTACGCCAAGACCATGATCCCGTTGGATCTGGGCAACTACGGCGGTGGCGTCACGATTTCGACGGCGGATACGCCGGAATTGCAACCGGGCGAAACACCCGATCCCACCCGTCCTCCCGTCGGCGTTCGCCGCGTCACGGGCGCGACCCTGGGTGGAACGGTGGAGTTGAACCCCTGGCGGTCCACAAACTACGACCTCGCCTTGGAATATTACCACGGGCCCGCGACAATGTTTAACGCCGCGATCTTCCGCCTGGATATCGAGAGCTTCGTCACGCGTCGTACGGTCCCGCAAAGCGGATCCTATGCCGACGGCGATGGCGTCATCCGTCGTTTGGTGGACGTCAATCGCCCGGTGCAGGGTGCAGGCGGGCAGCTTCAGGGCGTGGAACTGGGGGCCAAGATCGGCTTGTCCGACTTCATCGACACACCGATCTGGTCAGACTTTGGTTTCGACGGCAGCTACACCTACTCCGACAGCACATCGAATGATCCGGCCCTAGACGGCAGCGAACTGCCGTTCATGGACAACTCCGAGCATTCGCTGAACGCTGCGGTCTGGTATCAGGGCGACAAGCTTCAGGCTCGGGTCGCCTGGAACTATCGGACGCCTCGCTTGAACGGCACCATGGGCACAACCCTCGACGGGAAGCAGGTGTTCATTCCGATCTACCAGGACACGTCGCAATACGTGGACGTGAACGTGACCTATGACGTCAGCGACATGGTGACGATCTACGCGAACGGCTCGAACGTCCTGGGCGAAATCGAGGAATACTACCTCGAGTTCAAGGACGGCGCGAAACAGTTCCAAGCCCGCAACGAGTTCGAGCCGCGTTACACCATCGGCGTGCGCGCTCGCTTCTAATCCCTTCCTGAGCAGACTGGCCGGCGACATTCGTGTCGCCGGCCTCTTTTTTCGCGTATTGGTACCGAGCCATGGATGAGATCGACGATCCTCGCATCCGTTCCATCGTCATCGTCGGCGGCGGCACCGCCGGCTGGATGACGGCTGCGGCCCTGGTTCAGCATTTCCGCACCACCCCGCTGAAGATCACCGTGGTCGAGTCATCCGACATCGGAACCATCGGCGTGGGCGAGGCGACCATTCCCACCATCCGTCGGTTCTATGGGCAGCTGGGGCTGCGCGACGACGACGTTATGCGCGCCACCCAGGCGACGTGCAAACTGGGCATCCGCTTTATCGACTGGTCCGGGCCCGGCTCGGACTTCATCCACCCCTTCGGCCTGTACGGGCAGGACGTGAAGGGGATCGGTTTTCATCATTACTGGCTGAAGCAGAAGCGCGCGGGCGATCCCGCGCCGCTAGCCGCCTATTCGCTGGGCGCGTCGCTGGCCGCCGGCGGCAAGTTCACCCTGCCCTCGCCCAATCCGCCGTCGTCGTTGTCGGTGTTCGACTGGGCCCTGCATCTGGACGCCGGCCTGTTCGCCCAGCATCTGCGCGCCTATGCCGAGGCCGGGGGCTGCGCCCGTATCGACGCCCGCATCCGCGCGGTCGAACTGCGGCCCGAGGACGGTTTCGTGCGCGCCCTGACCCTGGAAGACGGACGCGAGGTCGAGGGCGATCTGTTCGTCGACTGTTCGGGTTTCAAGAGCCTGGTGATCGGTGAGGCCCTGGGCGTCGGGTTCGAGGACTGGGGCCGCTGGCTGCCGTGCGACGCCGCCTATGCGGTGCAGAGCGCCAACCGCCCCGGCGACGCCCCCGCCCCCTTCACCCGCGTCACCGCTCGTTCGGCCGGATGGCAGTGGGGCATCCCGTTGCGCCACCGCGCCGGCAACGGACTGGTGTTTTCCAGCGCCCATCTGAGTGATGATCAGGCCCTGGCCGAGCTGATGCCCCATCTGCTGGGCGATCCGCTGACGGAGCCGCGACGCATTCCGTTCCGCCCCGGTCGGCGATCGCAGGCCTGGGCCAAGAACTGCGTCGCCATCGGTCTGTCGGCGGGTTTCCTGGAGCCGCTGGAGAGCACCAGTATCGCGCTGATCGAGACCGGGATCGAACGGCTGAAGGCCCTGTTCCCCGACCGCCGCTTCGCCCAGCCGATCCTGGACGAGTTCAACGACCAGACCGCGCGCGAGATGGAGCGGGTGCGGGACTTCATCATCCTGCACTACAAGCTGAACCGGCGGACCGACACGGACTTCTGGCGCGACTGCCGCGAGATGCCGATCCCGGAGACGCTGGAGCGCAAGGTCGCCTTGTGGACCGCCCGAGGTCAGTTCGTCCGGTATCGGTGGGAGATGTTCCACCCGGCCAGCTGGCTAGCCATCTATGACGGCTTCGGCCTGTATCCCGACGGCTACGACCCCGCCGTGGAAGCCATGGACCCCGCCTATCTGGCGCGCAGCCTGGCCGAGATGCGCGCCAATATCGCCGACCTGGTCGCCCGCACCCCCGACCACGCCCAATTCCTGGCGGGGCTCGATCCCGCCGCCTCCGCCTCAGCCGCATGAGACCCGACATGGACCAGCCCCGCCGCCCCCTGAAGAAGATCTGCATCGTCGGCGGGGGCACCGCCGGCTGGGTCGCCGCCGCCCTTATGGCCGAACATTTCAAGGGGCGGATGGCCGAGATCGAACTGGTCGAATCCGACGACATCGGCACGATCGGCGTCGGCGAATCCACCGTGCCGCCCTTCCTGGAAATGCTGAAGCGGCTGGGTATCGACGAGCGCGACTTCATCCAGAAGACCCAGGCCAGTTTCAAGCTGGGGATCCAGTTCGAAGACTGGACGCAGAAGGGCGAGAGCTATTTCCACCCGTTCGGCGCCGTTGGGGTTCCGGTGGATATCAGCGACTTCTATCCGGTCTGGCTGAAGGCGCGGATGAACGGTTATGACCGGCCCCTGATGGATTTCGCCGCTGCGGCCCGGATGGCGGCCCAGGGCCGGTTCATGCTGCCGTTCAAGGCCCAGCGCACCCCGGTCGGGGGTGCGTCCTACGCCGTTCACGTCGATGCGAAACGGGTGGCGCGCTATCTGCGCGACTTTGCCGAAGCGCGGGGCGTCAAACGCACCGAGGGGATCGTCGAGGATGTGATGACGCGGCCCGACGGCTTCGTCAGCGGCCTGAAGCTTAAGTCGGGCCAGACGGTCGAGGCAGACTTCTTCATCGACTGCACCGGCTTCCGGTCCCTGCTGATCGGCAAGACCCTGGGGGTCGGCTATACGGACTGGTCCGAATGGCTGATGTGCGATCGGGCCATCGCCGTCCAGACCGAGAATGTCGGACCGCCCACACCCTATACCCTGGCTCAGGCTCAGGACTGCGGCTGGCGCTGGCGCATCCCGTTGCAGCACCGCACCGGCAACGGCCATGTCTTCTGCAGCCGCTACATGTCAGACGACGAGGCGACGGCGCGCCTGTTGGCGCAGGTCGAGGGGCAGCCGGTGGTCAATCCGATGGTGGTGCCGTTCAAGACCGGAGTGCGCGAGAAGATCTGGGACAAGAACGTCCTGTCGCTGGGCCTGGCCAGCGGTTTTATCGAACCGCTGGAATCCACGGCCATCCACCTGATCTATCGCGGCATGGACTTCCTGTTCCGGCTGATGCCGGACCTGGACTGCGATCCAAACCTGGCGGCCGAGTACAATCGGCGGATGACGGTGGACTACGAGGAGATCCGCGACTTCATCATCCTGCACTACGCCCTGACGCGACGGGACGACACGGCCTTCTGGCGGCAATGCCGGGACATGGTCCTGCCCGAGGGCCTGCAGCACAAGTTGGAGGTCTTCCGCGCCAACGGCAGCCTGGTCGAGGCGTTGGATCCGCTGTTCCGCAATGTCAGCTGGTATTCGGTGATGGACGGGATGGGGGTGCGGCCCCGGTCCTATCCGCCGCTGGTGGACCGGATCGATTTCGCCGGCCTGACCGACGAGATGGACCGCGCCGCCAATATTCTGAACGCCTTCGTCGCCGACCTGCCGACGCACCAGGCCTTCATCGACACCCATTGTCCGGCCCCATCGGTCAATCTGCCCACGCCGTTGGCCGTGCCGGCCTGACATCGGCGCGCTTGCCTTGGCGCGGCCAAGCCTGACACAATGGCGCAGGGGATAAGGGATCAGAGTTTGCGTCGCGCCGTCACCATCAAACACGTCGCCGCCGAGGCGGGCGTTTCGCTGCAGACCGTGTCGCGGGTCATCAACAACGAGCCGAATGTTCGCCCGGTTGTGCAGGAGCGTGTACGCGCCGCTGTCGCCAAGCTGGGCTATGTTCCCAGTCTGGCGGCGCGGCGAATGGGGGGATCGCGCTCCTATCTGCTGATGGCGCTGAACGACCGGGACCGGACCATTGAGGGCTGGAAGTCCGGCGAAGGCACCGACTGGGTCGATCAGATGCTGATGGGCGGCATGCTGAAGTGCGAGGCCCACGGCTATCGGATGATCTTTGAGCTCGTCGACACCCATTCCGACCACGTCGACGCCGCCGTGCGCGGGGCCATTGCGGCCTTGCACCCCGACGGCGTCATCCTGACCCCGCCGCACAGCGAGAACCCCGCCATCACCGGCCTGTTGAGCCGGCTGGGTCTGCCCTTCGCCCGCATCGCCTCCATCGCCGAAGGGGACGGGTTCGCGGTGTCGATGGACGACGCCAAGGCGTCGGCCTTCGCTGTCGATCACCTGCTGGGCCTGGGCCATGTCCGCATCGGCTTTATCACCGGCAGCGAGGAATACGCCGTCAGCGGCGCGCGGCTGGACGGTTATCGTCAGGCCATGTCGGCCTCGGCGCACGGCCTGGACGAGACGCTGATCGCGCGGGGCGATTTCTCATACGAGTCCGGCGTCGCCGCCATGGAGACCCTGTTGGCCCTGCCGTCGCCGCCGACAGCCGTCCTCGCCAGCAACGATCGCATGGCCCACGCCGCCTTGCGCACGGCCAAACGGCACGGCCTATCGGCGCCCGCCGACCTGTCGGTCATCAGCTTCGACAACACGCCCCTGGCCCGGTTCGCCGACATGACGGCCGTCATTCAGCCGATCGCCGAAATGAGCGCCGTCGCCGCCGAACTGCTGATCCGTTCCACGGTAGGCGACGCCGACCTGCCCAGGCAAAGCATGGTCGATTTCGGCTTTGCCCCGAGAGGGTCGACGGCCGCACCGAAAGCCTGACCCCCGTCCGCTTTCGTTCTGGCGGTTAATGAAACGTACACGGCTGGAATGTCTTTCATCCGCCGCCTCAACGTCATCCATCAGCATTCCCAGCGTCGCCTCAGCGACATGGCCGCCGGTTACTGATCGCCGTTCAGGCCAAGCTTGGGGAAAAACGATGGCGAATGAATTCAAGACGCGGCTTATGGCTGCGGCGGCGATGACCGGCGCGATGGCGGCGGCGCATGGGGCGCTGGCCCAGACGACGGAGCCGGCGAGCCTCGACGAGATCATCGTCACGGCCCAGCTGCGCGAACAGAAGACCATCGAGGTGCCGTTCGCCCTGACCGCCTATTCCGGCCAGTTCCTGGGAGACCTGGGCATTCAGGAGTTCGAACAGCTGTCGGCCTTCGTGCCCGGCTTCCTGGTGCAGAACCAGTCGCCGAACAACCCCGGTTTCGTGATGCGCGGCATCACCTCCGACTCCGGCGCCGCCACCGCCGAGCCCCGCGTGTCGGTGTTCCAGGACGGCGTGTCGATTTCCAAGTCGCGCGGCTCCTATGTCGAACTGTTCGACCTGGAGCGGGTCGAGATCGCAAAGGGTCCTCAGTCGACCCTGTACGGGCGCGGCGCCCTGATCGGGGCCGTCAATCTGGTCCAGAACCGCGCCCAGCCCGGCGAGACCGAGGCCTATGCCAATATCGAGGCCGGCAACGAAGACTACCGGATGGTCGAGGGCGCGCTGAATCTGCCGGTCGGCGAGGCAGCCGGCCTGCGCGTCGCCACCCGCCTGAAGACGCGCGGCGGCTCGGTCGAGAACCTGCTGGGCGGCGAAGACTATAACGCCATCGAGACCAAGGCCCTCCGCCTGTCGGGCGCCTGGGAACCTTCGGACGCCATGCGGTTCGACGTGATCGGCAACTATCAGAACGACAACGCCTCGGGCACCTCGTTCAAGTCGAACGCCTATGAGCCGGCCAATCCCACCACCGGCGCGGTGCTGGGCGGCACGGAGCCCTGGGAAGGCGCGGCCCTGACGTCGGGCGCCGATTTCGACGGCGGCAAGACCCTGGGCCTGAGCCGTGAAGTCTGGGGCGTCACGGGTCTGGCCCGGATCGATCTGAATTCGGCCTGGACCCTGAACTCGACCACCGCCTATCGCGAGTTCGACAACTACGAGACCTTCGACGCCGACGGCGTGTCCCTGCCGATCCTGACTGCGGCGGAAGAGACCCATGGCGAACAGTGGAGCCAGGAGCTGCGTCTGGGCTTCGACAACGGCGGCCAACTGACGGGCTTCGTCGGCGCCGGCTGGTTCCATGAAGAAGGCTATCAGCGCACGCCGACCCAGTGGAACGAGAGCATGGCCCTGGCGCAGTTGTCCGGCCTGCTGGACGGGTCGCCGACGGCGGTCGGCGACAACACCCTGCCCGCTTCGCTGTATCCGACCGTTGCGCGTGGGATCCTGGCCTCTCTGCTGACGCCGCTGGGCGCCGGCGCCCTGGCCACGCCGATCGCCGCCAACCTGGACTCGAACCATATCGAGACCCCGATCAACAGCTCGGAACTGACGTCCTACGACGTCTTCGCCGACGCCACCTACGCCTTCTCCGACCGGTTCGAAATGTCGGCCGGCGTCCGCTACACCCGCGACGACAAGACGACGGGCTACGCCAGCTCGGTCGAGAGCCGTTCGGCCCTGGGCGCCCTGCTGGCGATCCAGGCCGGCGCGATCCCGGCGGCCCAGCTGCCGGCCTTCCTGTCGGCCATGGCCAGCCCGGCCTTCGCCAGCCTGCCCGCCAGCGTCTTCCCGCTGTTCGGCCTGACGTCGCAGCCGACCGCCAACAACGGCGACTTCTCCTATTTTGACTCGGAGGACGACGGCGTCACCTGGCGCGTCACGGCCCGTTACGAGCTGACCGATGCTGCCAATGTCTACGCCAACTATGCGCGCGGCCGTCGCCCGGAAGTGATCAGCGCCTCGGGCCCCTCCGGCCCCGGCGGCGCGCCGCGCTTCAGCCCGGTCGACGCGGAAACCGTCGACAGCTACGAGATCGGCGCCAAATCGGCCCTGCTGGACGGCCGTCTGCGCGTCGACGGCGCGGTCTTCATGTACAACTATGAAAACTTCCAGACGACGATCCAGGAAGGGACGCAGACGATCACGACCAATGCGGGCGAGGCCAAGTCCTATGGCTTCGAGGGTCAGGCCAACTTCGCCGTGGCGTCGATGCTCGACCTGTTCGCCACCTACGCCTACAACCACTCGCGCTTCGAGAACGGCATCTACGAGGGTAACCAGTTCCGACTGTCGCCGGACAACGCCGCCTCGATCGGCGCGACCTGGCGCCTGCCGGTCGCGGGCGGCGAGATCGAGGTCCAGCCGACCTATACCTGGCAGTCCAAGGTCTTCTTCGACGACGACAACGACATCCCGGCGCTGCAGACCAGCAACATCGTCGCCGACCTGGTCCAGGACGAATACCAGGACGCCTATGGCCTGCTGAACCTGCGCGTCCGCTATACGCCGGAAGGTGGGAACTGGGGCGTCGAAGCCTTCGGCGAGAACGTCCTGGACGAGGAATATATCAAGGACGCCGGCAACACCGGCGACGCCCTGGGCATGCCGACCTTCATCGCCGGTCGTCCGGCGGCGTACGGCCTGGTGTTCAAGCTGAAACTCTGAGGATCGAACGATGAATCTGGATCGCCGCAGCCTTCTGGGACTGCTCGGCGCGGGGGCGGCGACGCCCGCCGTCGCCCAGTCCGCCCAAACCGGTCAGGTCGCCTTCCTTCATGGGGTGGCCAGCGGCGATCCGGATCAGCATTCGGCAGTCTTCTGGACGCGCGTCACCCCGACCGATCCGTCGGCCGGGGATGTCGCCGTCACGCTGGAGGTGGCGAACGACGCCGCCTTCGCCGACGTAGTTCGCCGCTCTTCCGGCCTGCGCGCCCGGGCGGAGCGCGACTTCACCGTCAAACACGATCTGGACGGCCAGGGCCTGGAGCCGGGTCGCGAGTATTTCTACCGCTTCGTGGCCAATGGCGTGACCTCGCCGGTCGGGCGGGTCCGCACCTTGGCTGCGGGCGCGACGCCCCAGGTCAGTCTGGCCGTAGTCTCATGTCAGCTTTATCCCGGCGGTCTGTTCAACGCCTATGAGGCGATCTCACAGCTGGAACGGTTGGACGCGGTCGTCCACCTGGGCGACTATATCTACGAATACGGCGCCGCAGCCGACGACTATGGCATGACCACCGGCGCAGCCCTGAACCGGGCGCCCCTGCCGCCGCATGAGATCGTCAGCCTGGCCGACTATCGGACGCGCCACGCCCAGTACAAGACCGACCCCGATCTGCAGGCCGCCCACGCCCGCGCCGCCTTCATCTGCGTCTGGGACGACCACGAGGTGGCCAACGACACCTGGATGCTGGGCGCCGAGAACCACCAGCCGGCGACTGAGGGCGACTTCGCGACGCGCAAGGCGGCGGCCCTGCGCGCCTATTACGAATGGATGCCGATCCGCGAGGCCAAGGCCGGCGGCATGAAGGAGGCGATCAACCGCAGCTTCCACTTCGGCGACCTGGCCAGCCTGCATATGGTCGAGACCCGGCTGCTGGCCCGCGCCGAACAGATGGATTTCGCCAACATCCCCAAGACCGCCGACGGCCGCCCGGACGTCGCCGCCTTCGAGGCCCAGCGCCAGGAGCCTTCCCGCGACCTGCTGGGCGGCGATCAGCGCCGCTGGCTGGGCGAGGCCATGAGCCAATCCAAGGCCGCCGGTCGTCCGTGGCAGATCCTGGGCAATCAGGTCGTCATGGCCCGGGTCAAGGGACCGAATATCGAAGAAATGGTGCCGCCGGCCCAACTGGCGCAGATGATCGCCGGCCTGCCCGCCGAGTATCAGCCGCAGGTTCAGGCCGCGATCCAGTTGTTCAAGCTGGGCCTGCCGTTCAATCTGGACAGCTGGGACGGTTATCCGGCCGGGCGCGAGCGCCTGTACGAGACGATGGAACAGGCGGGCGTCGAGCCCATCGTCCTGGCCGGCGACAGCCATGCCTTCTGGGTCAACGAACTTTACGACAACGGCGGCCAACGCCGGGCGGTCGAGTTCGGAACCTCGTCCGTCTCCAGCCCCTCGCCGGGCGATCTGGTGGCCGGCTTGCCGCTGGGCCTGGCGCTTCAGGCCGCCAATCCGGAGATCAAGTTCTGCGACCAGTCAGCCAAGGGTTATGTCCTGCTGACCCTGGAGCGGGATCAGGCGGTGGGTGAACTGCGCGCCGTATCGACCATCCTGGCCAAGCCGTATGAGACCAGGACGCTGAAACGCTACCGGCTGACGCGGACCGAGACCGGCCTGGGCCCGCTGGAAGACGTCACCGCACCCGCCTGATCGAAGCCACCGCCAGGGTCGCCCCGCCGAAACAGGCGGCGGCGGCCAGGAACAGGCTGCGGAAGTCCTGGCCCAAGGTCTCCAGCAGGACCAGGGCGACCAGGGGTGCGATCGCCTGGGGCAGGGTTACGGCCAGATTGATCAGGCCCAGGTCCTTGCCCCGGTCCTCGACCGACGGCAGGACATCGGTCATCAGGGCGATATCGATGGCGCCGTAGCAGCCCTGGCCCACCCCATAGAGGGCGAAGGCGACGACCACGGCCGTCCAGTCCTGAGTAGTCGCCATGACCGCCGCCGCTAGGGCCAACAGCACCCCGCCCGCGATGGCCAGCGGCTTGCGTCGGGTGATCCGCGAGCCGCCCATGGCCACGATGGTGCTGACGCTGACCACCCCGACGACGGCGATGGCGGTCAGCAGAGAATGGCCGGCCTCGGCCGAGCGTCCAGGGAAGAGGCGCGGGAAGCCGATGGCGTCGGCGACGTAAAAGAGCAGATAGAAGGCCACCAGCGAATAGCCGGTGACGACCAGAAACCGATACGACCAGGCCAGGGTGAAATCGCGAACGGCGAAGGGCGCCAGCAGGCTGGGTAACGAAAAACCTGACAGGGGCGCCCGCGCCCGGTCTGCCGGCACGGGATCCTCACGCGACAGCACAGCGAACGGCACGGTCGCGACCAGAACGACGGCGGCCAGGGTCGCGAAGCGCGCCGCCTCGCCCTGCGGCCCCCAGGCCATGACGACCGAGCCGACCATGGCGGCCAGCGGATAGCCCATGCCCATGACGGCGGACATGGCGCTGCGCCGGTTTTCAGGCACCCGGTCGGCGAACAGGGCGATCAGCGGGGCAAGGAGGATGTTGAAGGTCAGCTGGAAACAGACCAGGCCCAAAATGAGTCCCAGAGGGGTCGAGGACTGCTGGATGGCGGCGTAGCTGCCGACCGTCAGCACCGCGCCGACCACGATCCACGGCCGCCGCCGGCCGTGCCGCGACCGGGTCCGGTCGCTGAGGGCGCCGCCGATGATATTGCCGACCCCGGCCGCCATACAGCCCCAGAACAGGGCCTGGCTGAGCAGCGGCCCCTTGGCCTGGCCGTCGATCAGCTCGGCGTGGAGGGGCGCGAGCACCTGAAGCAGGGGCGCGACGCCGATGAAGGCGCCGATATAGGCGACGGCGTAACCGATCAGAAAGGCCGAACCGACCGGCCGGGGAGACGCGCCGGCGGTCATGCTTCTGGTCTCAGGCCCGTACGGCTCGGGTCGCTTCGACCCCCAGCGCGGTCAAGGACGCCGCCGCGATATGTTCGGCGTTGAGCCCCGCCAGAGCATACATGGCGGCGGGGGCGTCCTGGTCCTGGAAGACGTCGGGCAGGTTCAGGGTGCGGACCTTCAGGCCGCGATCCAGCGCGCCCTTTTCGGCGAGCAGTTGCAGCACGAAGGCGCCGAAGCCGCCCATGGCCCCCTCCTCCACCGTGATCAGGGCCTCATGCTCGCGCGCCAGACGCAGGATCAGGTCGGCGTCCAGCGGCTTGGCGAAGCGGGCGTCGGCGACGGTGGCCGACACGCCCCGGGCCGCCAGCAGGTCGGCGGCCTTCAGCGACTCCTGCAAGCGGGTGCCGAGGGACAGGATGGCGACGGACGTGCCCTCGCGCACGATCCGGCCCCGACCGATCTCGAACGGGGCGGCTAGTTCCGGGATCTCGACCCCGACGCCGTCGCCGCGCGGATAGCGGAAGGCGCTGGGACGGTCGTCGATGGCCAGGCTGGTCGAGATCATGCCCGCCAGCTCGGCCTCGTCGGCGGCGGCCATCAGCACCATGCCGGGCAAGGCGCCCATGAAGCCGATGTCGAACGACCCGGCGTGGGTCGCCCCGTCGGCGCCGACCAGACCGGCCCGGTCCATCGCGAACCGCACCGGCAGCGACTGGATCGCCACGTCGTGGACCACCTGATCATAGCCGCGCTGGAGGAAGGTGGAATAGATGGCGCAGACCGGCTTCATCCCGTCGGCGGCGAGACCGGCGGCGAAGGTGACGGCGTGCTGTTCGGCGATGCCGACGTCATAGGTCCGCTCGGGGAAGGCCTGGCCGAACAGGTCCAGCCCGGTGCCCGACGGCATGGCGGCGGTGATGGCCACGATCGAGGGATCGACCTTGGCGTGTTTGATCAGCTCGGTCCCGAACACCTTGGTGTAGCTGGGGGCGTTCGACACGGACTTGGCCTGTTTGCCCGAGATCACGTCGAACTTGACGACGGCGTGCAGCTTGTCAGCGCTGCTCTCAGCCGGGGCGTAACCCTTGCCCTTTTGGGTCACGACATGGACCAGAACGGGCCGGTCCTCGATGGCCGCAGCCTTCTTCAGGATCGGGACCAGGTTCTCCATGTCATGCCCGTCGATGGGGCCGACGTAGTAGAAGCCCAGTTCCTCGAACAGAGTGCCGCCGGTGACCATGCCCCGGGCGTATTCCTCGGCCTTCTTGGCGGCGTTGCGGAAGGGGCGCGGCAGGTGCTGGGCGACCGAACGGCCCAGGCGGCGGACGTTCTGATAGGCGCCGCCGGACACAAGACCGGCTAAATAGGCGCTCATCCCCCCGACCGGCGGGGCGATGGACATGTCGTTGTCGTTCAGTATGACCATCAGCTGGCCGTTGGTCGCCTCGGCCGCGTTGTTCATCGCCTCATAGGCCATGCCGGCGGACATGGAGCCGTCGCCGATGACGGCCACGACCTTGTTCTTCTCGCCCTTCTGATCGCGCGCGGCGGCGAAGCCGAGGGCGGCGCTGATCGAGGTCGAGGCGTGGGCGGCGCCGAAGGGGTCGTATTCGCTCTCGCTGCGCTTGGTGAAGCCCGACAGGCCGCCAGGCTGGCGCAGGGTGCGGATACGGTCGCGACGGCCGGTCAGGATCTTGTGCGGATAGCACTGGTGGCCGACGTCCCAGATCAGGATGTCCTTGGGCGTCTCGAACACATGGTGAAGCGCCGTGGTCAGTTCGACCACGCCCAGGCCGGCGCCCAGGTGGCCGCCCGTGACCGAGACGGCGTCGATGGTCTCGGCCCGCACTTCTTCCGCCAGCTGCTTCAGCTGGGCGATGTCGAAGCCCCGCATGTCGGCGGGAAACTTGACGGTGTCGAGAAGCGGGGTGTCGGGCATCAGCCGGGAAAACCTTGAAAGTCTGATCGATCAACCCCTGAGGGAGATCGATGTTTCGTATCAGGACCGGCGCTTTAGCACAAAGTCCACGCTCGCCTTGAGGATTTCCGCCTCCAGTCCGAACGGTTCGAGATGGGCGCGGGCCTGGTCGGACAGGTGGGCGACACGTTGGCGCGCCTCCTCCAGGCCCAGCAGGGTGACGAAATTGGTCTTGCCCAAAGCCGCATCCTTGCCGCCGGCGGCCTTGCCCATTTCCTCGGGCGAACCTTCCGCATCCAGAAGATCGTCGACGATCTGATAGGCCAGGCCGACGTCGTGGGCGAAACTGATCAGGGCGTGCTGATGCTGGGCCGAGGCCTCGGCGATGATCAGGGGAATTTCGAAGGCGTAGGCGAACAGGGCGCCGGTTTTCAGCCGCTGCATCCGGGCGACGCCGCCCAAATCGTCGCGCACGCCCAGCAGATCGATCATCTGGCCGCCGGCCATGCCCCGCGCGCCGGAGGCCAGCGACAGCCGCGCCGCCAGTTCGCACCGTACGGCCGCGTCGTCGTGTGTGTCCTCGTCCAGGATGATGTCGAAGGCCGCGGTCTGGAGCGCGTCGCCGGCCAGGACAGCCGTGGCCTCGTCATAGGCGCGGTGGACCGTCGGGCGGCCGCGCCGCATGTCGTCGTCGTCCATACAGGGCAGGTCGTCGTGGACCAGGCTGTAGGCGTGGACGCATTCCAGGGCGCAGGCGGCGCGCAGCACCGACCGCTCATCAATGTCAAACAGCCGTGCGGCCTCAAGGGCGAAGAAGGGCCGCAGTCGTTTGCCGGGCCCCAGCGCCGCATAGCGCATGGCCTCGGTCAAGCGGGCTTCCGGGCCCTCGGCGCGGGGCAGCAGTTCGTCGAGCGCCACGGTGACCAGGTCCGCGACCTCGGCGACCCGGTCGATCACGGCCTGCTCAGGCGAATTGGCGGCGAGGATGTGAGTCAAAACAGCCGCCCGCCCAGCGGCAAGTCGCGATCCACGCCGACCAGCACCACCTCGCCGTCCGCGTCGGGGAAGCCCAGAGTCAGGACCTCGGACTTCACCGGCCCGATCTGGCGCGGCGGAAAATTGACCACTGCCGCGACCTTGCGGCCCTCCAACTCTTCCAGCGTGTAGTGGCGGGTGATCTGGGCCGAGGACTTCTTGATGCCGATCTCCGGGCCGAAGTCTATCTGCAGCTTGAAGGCCGGCTTGCGCGCCTCGGGGAAGGCTTCCGCCTTGACGATCTGGCCGACGCGGATGTCGACCTTCATGAAGTCGTCGAAGGTGATCGCCTGCGTCATTCGAACGACGCCGCCTCGACGCCCTTGGCCTGGCCGTCGGGGCCGACCACGATCTTTTCGACACGCAGCTGGGCCGCCTTCAGACGCGCCTCGCAATGGGCCTTCAGCTTCGCGCCCTCCTCGTACAGGGCGATGGATTCCTCCAGCGGAGCCTGGCCCGATTCCAGGCGCGAGACGATGGTCTCCAGGCGCTGCAGGGCGTCTTCGAAGCTGAGGTCGGCGGGGATGGCGGCGGCGGTATCGGTCATGGCGCGGACCCTAGAGGGGGTCGAAGCCTGCATCAACGGTGGATGCGGCTATCGCTTCTCGTAGCGGCGCTGGGACCAGTATTTGAAGCCCTGATTATGCACCAGTTTCCAGCCGTCGGCCTTCAGCCGGGCGCCGACCATGTGATTGAAATAGCCGTGGGCGAAGACCAGCACGTCCTGGCCGGTTTCGGCGCGGGCGATCAGTTTGCGCGCCGCCTGTTCGGCGCGGACCTCGGCCTGGGCACGGGTTTCCTGGCCGCCGTGGTGGTCGAACGCGTGCCACCAGAAGCGCGACACCACGCCCCACCATTTCGGCGACAGCTTGATCCAGTCGGGGATCGGCGGCGGCGGCAGGGGCGCCTCGATGAACAGGACGTCCGACATCACCTCACGCCCGGCGGCGACGGCGGCGGCGGTTTCCTGGGCGCGCTGGCGGGTCGAGGCGTAGATGGCGCCGGCGCCCTGGGCCGTGGCCACCAGTTCCGGCGGCGGCGTCTGGCCGGCCAGCAGGCCGCCGATTTCGTATTTCGCCCACCAGTCGCCGTACTGACGCGCGGTGATCAGGCATTTGCGTGACAGGGCCGGCTCGCCGTGGCGCGTCAGGGTGATGGCGCCCGGCCGCATGCCGGCCAAGGCGCGGGACGCAGACCCGCCGGCCGGCTGGGCGACAGAGTCTTCGGTCGAATCGAGGGACAGGGCGGGGGATGACATGGCGATCGGACGGGCCTTAAGTTTCAAGGCGTTGTACGTCCTATTCCTCCCCGAGCGCGGCGACATGTGCGACCGCAGAGCGGCCTAGTCCTTCAAGGTCGTAACCGCCCTCGAGCGCGGACACAACCTTGCCTGCGCAGGACCGGCGCGCGACCTCCAGAACCGCGCGGGTCGCCCAGGCGAAATCCTCGGCCTCCAGCGACTGGTGGGCCAGGGGATCGCGGCGGTGGGCGTCGAAGCCCGCAGAGATCAGGATCAGGTCCGGCCGGAAGGCGTCCAGCGCCAGCATCAGCCCGCCGGCGAAGGTCGCGCGCCAGGCCTCGCGCGCCGCATGGGGCGCGACCGGCGCATTGACGATATTGCCCACGCCGGTCTCATTCGCCGCTCCAGTGCCGGGATAGAGGGGCATCTGGTGGATCGAGGCCAGGAAAAGGCTGTCGTCGTGTTCGAACGCCGCCTGGGTGCCGTTGCCGTGGTGGACGTCGAAATCGACTACCGCCACCCTCGCCATCCCCTCGGACTGGGCCACGCGGGCCGCGACGGCGACGGACGAGAACAGGCAGAAGCCCATCGCGCGATCCGGCTCGGCATGGTGGCCGGGCGGGCGGACGGCGGCGAAGGCACGGTTCATCTCGCCGCGCGCCACAGCCCGGACGGCGTCGATGGCGGCGCCCGCCGCCAGCCGCGCCGCAGGAACACTGCCGGGCGACAGCACGGTGTCGGCGTCGAGCCGATTCAATCCCTCGGCGGGGGACGCCTCAAGCAGGCGCGCGACATAGGCGGCCGGATGCACCCGCTCCAGATCGGCAACCTCGGCGTGGGTCGCCGCGCGTCGGTCGCCGGCGAGCCCTGCGTCGGCCAAAGCATCCACAACCGCCTTAAGCCGTTCGGGACTTTCAGGATGGCCTGCACCCGGCGCGTGGGACAGCATCGAGGGATGGGTGAAGATCGGCAGGTCGGTCATGGCGGATGGGTCATTTCTTAGATGCGCCTTGCGGGCAGCCTATCGCAAGCCGATGTGCAAGGCGACGAAACAAGCCCTAGGAGATCGTCATGAAGGCCATTGGCACGACCGGCCCCCGACCTGCGACCGCCCCCGCCGCCCTGGTCGCCTTCGACGCGCCGGAGCCCAGCCTGCGCCCCCGCGACCTGCTGGTCGAGGTCAAGGCCGTCAGCCTGAATCCCGTGGACACGAAGGTGCGCGCCAGCCGAACGCCGGAAGACGGCCAGCCCAGCATCCTCGGCTATGACGCCGCCGGGATCGTGGTCGGCGTCGGGTCCGAGGTCAGCCTGTTCAAGATCGGCGACGACGTCTTCTACGCCGGCCAGATCGACCGCCCCGGTTCCAACGCCGAACGCCAGGCCGTCGACGAGCGGATCGTGGGGCCCAAGCCCACCTCGTTGAGCTTCCCCGAGGCTGCGGCCCTGCCCCTGACCTTCATCACGGCCTGGGAGCTGCTTTTCGATCGGATGAGGGCGGGCCGCGACGAGGACGAGACACTGCTGGTGGTTGGAGGGGCCGGTGGCGTCGGCTCGGCCCTGATCCAGATCGCGCGCGCCGTAACGAAACTGAGGGTCGTCGCCACGGCCTCGCGTCCCGAAACCCGTCAATGGTGCCTCGACCTCGGCGCCCATGCCGTCATCGACCATGCCGGCGCCATCGACGAGGCCCTGACGGCGGCGGGCGAACGCGCACCCAGATACGTCGCCGCCCTGAACCAAACCCAGCCCCATTTCGAATCCCTGGCGCGCGCCGTCGCCGTGCAGGGGGTGGTTGGCTGCATCGACGATTTCAAGGGCCTGCCGATCGAGCTTTTGAAGCTCAAGTCGGCAGGGTTCGTCTGGGAGTTCATGTTCACCCGTTCGCTTCAGCAGACGCCGGACATGATCGCCCAGCATGAGCTGCTGTCCGAGGTATCCCGTCTGGTCGACGCGGGCGTCCTGCGCACGACCCTGACCGAGAACCTGGGGGCCCTATCGGTGGAGGCCCTGCTGGAGGGTCACAGGCGGCTCGAGAGCGGATCGACCATCGGCAAGGTCGCGCTGGACGGCTTCTGAGGCTATGGGCGGATCATGACCGAGACCCTGATCCGCCCCGCCCGCCCCGAAGACGCCGAAGCCCTAGGCGCTCTGGGTCGCCGGACCTTTGTCGACACCTTCGTGACCGGTTTCTGCATCCCCTATCCCGAGGCGGACCTGAAGGCCTTCCTCGACGCCAGTTTCGATCCCGAGCCGACGCGGAAGAAACTGGCGGAGCCCGGCTGCGCCTGGTGGGTGGCCGAGCGGGACGGCGAACTGCTGGCCTTCGCCAACGCGGGCCCCAACGGCCTGCCCCATCCCGAGGCCCGATCGGAGCACATGGAGTTGCGCCGCTTGTATGTATCCAAGGCCGCGCAGGGTCTGGGCCTGGGCACGAAGCTGCTGAACCTGTCGCTGGACTGGATGGAGACCAACACCCAGGGGCCGTTATGGATCGGCGTCTGGAGCGGCAACGAAAAGGCCCAGCGCCTGTATGCGGCCTATGGGTTCGAGAAGGCGGGCGAGTATGAGTACCCGGTCGGCGCCTGGCGCGACCACGAGTTCATCTTGCGGCGCGGATAGACTATGGTGTGGGCATGACCCGCGCTGAACTTCTGGAAAAGCTGCGCGACCTCAAGCCCTGGCTCGAAGAGCAGGGCATCGTAAACGTGCGCCTGTTTGGCAGCTACGCCCGCGACGAAGCGGGACCGGGCAGCGACGTGGATTTGCTGGTGGATACCTCCAGGCCCATGGGCATCGAGTTTCTGACCACGGAACGCCTGCTGGCTGAGCGACTGGAGACGCCGGTCGAATTCTGTTCCTGGGAAGTCATGCGGCCCTATGTCAGGACGACGGTCGAGAAAGACCTGATCCTTGTCTGACGAGGCCGACGCGAACCTGGTCGCCGAAATCCTGGACGCCGCCGGTCGTGTGAAATCCTACCTCGCGTCCGAAGGCCGGGAAGGCTTCATGCGTCAGACGCTGGTTTATGACGCCGTCTGCATGAACCTTTTGCGGACGGGAGAATGCGCACGCTTCCTGAGCGACGACATTAAGATGCGCCTGCCAGACATTCCGTGGCCCGACATCGTCAATCTGCGGAATCGTGTGGCGCACAGCTATGAGACGCTGAAACCGGACGTTCTATGGCTGATCTCTAGCGTAAGCTTGCCAGAACTGGACCAGGCGCTCCGCAGCCTGAGCGAGATTTAATGCTCCTGCCCTTCTTCACCGCCCTGCGCGACGCCAAGGTTCCGGTGTCGATGAAGGAATGGCTCCATCTGATGGAGGCCATGGATCACGATCTGGCCGGGCGCGAGATCGAGGCCTTTTATCACCTGTCGCGCGCGGTGCTGGTCAAGGACGAGAAACACTATGACCGGTTCGACCAGGTGTTCGGGACCGTGTTCAAGGGCGTGGAATCGGTCGGCGCCGGCGAGGATCTGACCACCGACATCCCCGAGGACTGGCTGCGGCTGCTGACCGAAAAATATCTGACCGACGAGGAAAAGGCGCAGATCGAGGCGCTCGGCGGCTTCGACAAGCTGATGGAGACGCTGAAGCAGCGGCTGGAGGAGCAGAAGGAACGCCATTCCGGCGGCTCGAAATGGATCGGCACGGGCGGGACCAGCCCCTTTGGCCACGGCGGCTATAATCCTGAGGGGGTGCGGATCGGCGGGCCGGGCAAGCATGGCCGGGCGGTCAAGGTGTGGGAGAAGCGCGAATTCCGGAACCTTGACGACACGGTCGAGCTGGGCACGCGCAACATCAAGGTGGCGCTGCGTCGCCTGCGCCGGTTCGCGCGCGAGGGGGCGGCGGAAGAACTGGACATCGACGGCACCATCGACGGCACGGCGCGCCAGGGCTGGCTGGACATCCAGATGCGGCCAGAGCGGCGCAATACGATCAAGGTCCTGCTGTTCCTGGACATCGGCGGGTCGATGGACGGCCATATCAAGCTGGTGGAGGAGCTGTTCTCGGCCGCCCGGACCGAGTTCAAGAACCTGGAGTTCTTTTACTTCCACAACTGCCTGTACGAAGGCGTCTGGAAGGACAACCGGCGGCGTCACACCGAGCGGATCGCGACCTGGGATCTGCTGAACAAATATCCCGGCGACTGGCGGGCCATCTTCGTCGGCGATGCGACCATGTCGCCCTATGAGATCACCATGCCGGGCGGTTCGGTTGAGCACTGGAACGAGGAGGCCGGCGCCGTTTGGATGCAACGCGCCCGGCGGCAGTGGGAAAAGTCCGTGTGGCTGAACCCGGTGCAGGAGCGGTACTGGAGCTATACGGCTTCCGTCGGCCTGCTGCGCGAGGTGATGGACGACCAAATGTTCCCCCTGACGCTGGAAGGGCTCGACAAGGCGATGCGAGCGCTGACAAGGTAGTTTTCGCGTCCCGGGCGAACCGCCCCGAAATAGTGTAAGAGGCCTGAGACATGCTCGCCGCCCTCGCCCTGCTTCTTCTAGCCCAACAGGCGGCCCCTGCCGTTGTCTGGGAGGCGCCTGCGCCAGTGGCCGAGACGCCCGCGCCCGCCGTGGCGCACACGGTGCCGCAGTGGGGTCTTGCCGATCCGTTCGGCTATGAGCGGGCGCGGTGCAGCCCGCAGCTACGCGGCGCGCGGTCGCTGGAGGTCTGTCAGGCTGAAGTTCGCGCCCAACTGGCCCTGGCCCTGGGGCCGGATCTGCCCGACGCCCTGCGCCCAGCGGGCATGGCGGGCGACTGTCAGATGACCCAGGCGGCCGAGCGCGGATCGCCCTACGGGCTGCAATGCGGCGCCCAATCGCGCGCACCAACGAATTCCCCCCTGCCCAAGGAGGTGGATTGCCGCCCCCGGCCTGTCGAAGGCGGTTTCAGTTCGGAATGCCGACCCGTCGGTGAGACGGAAGACAAGGGGTTGAAGCTGAAGCTGTGGGGCAACGACTGACGGCTCGCCGTCCTCCAAAGCCAAGCCGCGCGGTCCTCGTTCGCCTCACACCTCGAGCGTCGCTTTGACCCTCGTCAGAGAGGATTTTTTGAGAACGTTCTCAAACATGCTAGCCCTGTCGAAGTTGTCAGGGGGCGGCGATGACTCAGAAAAGCGGCGGACGGCTGAACGCACTGGATGTGCTGCGCGGCCTTGCAGTGGCGGGGATGATCCTGGTGGTCAGCCCGGGCGATTGGGGAATGACGTGGAGCTGGTTGCAGCACGCGGCGTGGGACGGCTGGCATCTGGCCGACATGGTGTTCCCGACATTCCTGTTCAGCGTGGGCGTGGCCATCGCCCTATCCTTTCCGCGGGCCTTCGATCCAGCGGCGCAACGCGCCTTCTGGCTCAGGGTGGGCCAGCGAGTCTTGCTGCTAATCGCACTGGGGCTGGTTCTGGAGGCGACCTATAATCTGACCCTGGCCTTGGGCGGCGGCGGGCCGGGTCAGGCCGATTTAGGACATCTGCGCCTGCCCGGAGTGCTGCAACGGATCGCGCTCTGCTATGGC
Source organism: Brevundimonas sp. FV2ps16 (assembly GCF_058681075.1). Classification (NCBI taxonomy): domain Bacteria; kingdom Pseudomonadati; phylum Pseudomonadota; class Alphaproteobacteria; order Caulobacterales; family Caulobacteraceae; genus Brevundimonas; species Brevundimonas sp. FV2ps16. The sequence goes on from NZ_CM178728.1 coordinate 77,682, forward strand.
CTGGCGGTGCTCGCCGTCGTCGCCACGGGACAGATGGCCACGCAGCGGATCAGCCTGCGTCCCGGCGCCGTGGGCGCCGTCATCGCCGCCGTTTTGATCAGCTACTGGCTGTTGCTGACCTTCACGCCCGTGCCGGGCTATGGCGCGGGACGACTGGATCCGGAGGGCAATCTGGGCGCATTCATTGATCGGGCCGTGTTTACGCCCCCGCATCTGTGGCCGTTGGGCTGGGCCGAGCCGGGCGGACCGGTGGTCTATGACCCGGAGGGGCTGCTCTCGACCCTGCCGGCGACGACCAATGTGCTGTTCGGCGTCTTGGCCGGACACATCATCGCCACCCGAGCCGCGCGGGCGCCGCTGATCCTGGCCGCCTCAGGCCTCGGCCTATTTCTCGCCGGCCTGGCGTTGGACCCTGTCTTCGTCGTCAACAAGCGACTCTGGACCTCTAGCTTCGCCCTGGTGAGCAGCGGCTTTTCAGTCATGCTTCTGGCCGCCCTGATGTCTGTCACGGGGCAAAGGGTGATCGCCACGCTGTCGACGCCGTTCCGCATCCTGGGCGGAAACGCGATTGCCGCCTTCATCCTGTCGACCCTTTTGGGACGTCTGTACGGCCTGCCCGTGCTCCCGAGCGCCGAGGCCGTTCAGCGGACGCCGCAGGGCTGGCTCAACGCCCGGATGCTGTCGGTGTTTGGAGAGCCGTATTGGGCCTCCTTCGCCTGCGCCGTGCTGATGGTTTCGGTGGTGACGCTGATCCTCACGCCGCTCCATCGACGGGCCATACACATCCGCCTTTGACCAAAAGAAAGGGCCGCCGGCGAACCGGCGACCCTGACTTCATTCTGATCTGGTTTGATCAGTTACGGTTGTCGCGAAGAGTGTCTTTCACGCCGCCGACGGCGTTCTGGACCTTGCCCTCGACCTGATCGGCCTTGCCTTCGGCCTGCAGTTTGGAATCGCCGGTCATCTTGCCCGCGCCTTCCTTGATCTTGCCGCCGATGTTCTTGGCGGAGCCTTCGATACGGTCATGATCAGCCATGGGAATTCTCCTTTTTGGGCGGCGCCGTCATAGCGCCGCGACGTGAAAGGAGAACGGGACGATCGCCCGCCTTGTTCCGTAAGGTTCAGCTTGCCCGACGCAGCCAGACCGCGACGGCCCAGGCGTGGGCGTCGTGGCGGAGGCGCGACAGAGCCACGGTGGGCTCAAGCCAGACCAGGGTGTGGTCGTCCTCACACTTGGCGTCGGGGTTCTCGGCCACGACCGATGCAGTCCAGAAGCCGCCGACGTTGTAGAGCGGCTGGCCATTGCTCTTCAGATGATACTGGCCTGCCTCGGCGATGCGGTTGAAGGGCGTCACGGTAAGCCCCGTCTCTTCGACGAACTCGCGCACCAGGGCCTGAACCTCCGTCTCCTCCCCGTCCACGGCCCCGCCAGGGAGATCGAAATAGGCGCCGGCCGGACGTTCCACCCGGACGCAGGCGATCAGGCCGTCACGTTGGACGACGCCGAAGGCCGTCGCGCGATGGCGATAGTCTAAACCGGGATTGCGAAGGCCGAACTGGAGCATGGCGAATGTCCGACCTCAGAGGTCGAAGGCCAGTCTGGCGCGAACGCCTTTGTGGGCCCCATCGAACTCGACGGCCGAACGCAGGCCCGAGGCCATGGCCGAGATGATCTTGCCGCCCAGGCCGGTGCCCTTGGGCGTGCCGTCGCCCAGGCCGGGCCCGTCGTCCTCAACGGTCAATATGGCGCGATGCTCGCCGTCCGGTTTCAGGCTGATGCGAATCTCGCCGCCCTGCCCCGGCTGATAGGCGTATTTGACCGCATTGGTGACCAGCTCGGCGACCACGACGCCCAGAGACACGGCCTGGTCGGTGGTGACCCACATGGGAGCGGCGTCCACCACCAGACGGGGCGAGCCTTCGCCGGGGCCGACCGATTTAGACAATTCGTCCATCAGGCCTTCGAGATATTCGTCCATGGCCACGCGGCTCATGTCGCCCGAGGTGTAGAGGCGGCGATGGACATGAGCCACGGCCTCGATCCGCGCCTGGCATTCGCGCAGGGCTTCACGGGCGCGTTCGTCATCGATGTGCCGCATCTGCAAGGAGATGAAGCTGGACACCAGCTGCAAGGAGTTGCCGACGCGGTGATTGACCTCGCGCAACATGGCCTCGGCGCGGTCGCGGGCCAGTCGGATTTCTTCTTGGGCGATCTCGTTCTCTCGCTCCAGCCGGCGGCGGAGCAGCGCGTCCTCCAGCGCGGAGCGAAGCAGGGAGGTGAAGTCCTCGGAGACGTCCTTGATCACATAGTCGGCGGCGCCGGCCCGCAGAGCCGCGACGGCGATCCGGCCGTCCTGAGCGCCGGTCACATAGACGATGGGCGGCGGTGCGGTTAGAGCCAGAATATCCGGCAGGACGTCCAGCCCGTCGCGGGTCGGCATGTAGTGATCCAGGGCGCAGACGTCGTATTCATTGGCCGCAAGCAGGGCCAGGCCCGCGTCCCCGTCGGGGGCGCAGGTCACGGCGTAGCCGTGGCGGCTCATCTCCTTCTCGACTAATCGCGACAGGCCGCGATCATCGTCGATATAGAGCAGCCGAATGGCGCCCGAGGTTTCTATCACTCGATCTCCGGAGCCTGCATCACCGACAGGAACAGACCCAGTTGGCGGATCGCGCCGGCGAAGGACTCATAGTCCACGGGCTTGGTGATATAGACGTTACAGCCCAGGTCGTAGCAGCGCTGGATCTCGACCTTGTCGTCCGTCGTGGTCAGAACGACGACTGGGGCCCGCTTCAGGCGGTCGTCGGATTTGACCCGTTCCAGAATGTCCGTTCCCGACATGTCCGGCAGGTTCAGGTCCAGCAGGATCAGCAGCGGCCCATTGGCCAGGATCTCAGGGCTGAACAGATAGTCGAGGGCCGCGCCGCCTTCATCGAAATGCTTGATCTCGTTGTTGATGTTGGCGCGACGGATGTTTTTTTCGATCAGCTTGGCGTGACCGTGGTCGTCCTCGACCATGATGATTTTGACGGCTTGCGTCACAGTACGCCTCCGGGTTCCGACAGGATCAGTCGTTTGGGGAATTTCAGCAGGAAAGTCGAGCCCTTGCCAAGCTCGGACTCCACATCGATCGTGCCGCCGATACGGCGCACGCTGTTGCGCACGAAGGCCAGGCCCAGGCCCTCGCCGGCGCGGTCCTGTTTGCCGGAGCGGCGGAACAGTTCGAAAATCCGCTCATGGTCCCGCGGAGCGATACCGCGGCCGTTGTCGGCGACGCGATAGACGACCCAGCCGCCGGCGATCTCTTCGCCCGAGACGATGATCTCGCCGGGGCGGCTCGCATCCAGGTATTTGACGGCGTTGTCGATCAGATTGCCCAGGATCTGCTCCATCGACAGGCGGTCGCTATCAACCGACGGCAGGTCTTCGACGATGATGCGAGCGCCGGACGCCTCGGTCTGGTGGTGGACGCTGTCGGCGATGTTCTGGGCCATGGCGGTCATGTCCAGGGTCTCGGGCAGCAGGTTGCGACGCCCCTCGCGCGACAGCTTCAGGATGGCGTTGATCAGCCGGTCCATCTTCTCGGTCGAGGCGCGGATGAAGCCAATGGCCTCCGGCATGTCTTCGCGAACGGCCATGATGACGTCCGTTGGGACGGCCTCACGGCTCTCGACCTCGGTGATCACCTTGTCGATGACCTTTCCGGCCTGCTCCAACTCGGAAGTGTAGCCCATGACATTGACCAGGGGCGCGCGCAGGTCGTGGCTGACGATATAGGCGAAGCGCTGAATCTCGTCATTGGCGCGGGTCAGGGCGGCCGTGCGGTCGCGCACCGTGTCTTCCAGCCCGGCGTTCAGGGCGTCCAGTTCTTCGCGGGCCCTCTGAATTTCGCCGACGTAGCGACGGACCACCCAGGCCGACAGGATCGCCAGCACCAGCACCAGCAGCCCGGCGATGGCGTTCATGACGACGGTCAGGACGCCGAGCCGTTCCGACATCCGTGTGCGCTCGACGATGCGCGTCGATTTGAGGGTATCGAAGGCTTCGATCGTCCCCCTCAGCTCATCCATGTACAGCTTGCCCTGCCCCGACCGCACCAATTGGATCGACTGGCCGATCCTGCCGGCCCGCGTCAGGTTTAAAGTCTTGTCCATCTCGCCGAACTTGGCGTCGGCGAGGGTGTGGATGCGGGTCACATAGGGGCGGAGCGACGGATCCTGGGCCGCGCCCTCGTCCAGCAGGGTCAGAGCGGGAGCCAGTTCGCCGCGCGCCGCCTCGAAAGGCTGCAGGAAATCGCTTCGTCCCGTCAGAAGAAAGCCCCGTTGGGCCGTTTCAGCATCGACCATGGCGATCAGGACGGTCCGCGCAGCCCGGCGCATCCGCTGCGCATTCTCGATCGCGTCGTTGATCGTCGCCGTCCGCTGGATCATCACGAAACTGGCGACATTGACCGTCAGCAGCAGGACGAAGGCCAGGGTTAGGAGGGCGGTAATCGAGCGCACCAGCGACGGCGTCCGCACGAAGTCGCTAAAACGCGACCAGTTCTGGCTTGAGCGAGGTATCATGACGCGGAGCATTAGCGGCGCAGCCGCGCGCGTCAAACGCCCGTTGCACGAAACCTGAGGGCGTTTGGCGACTTAGGGTTAATATGGCCCGGCTTGGACTTGCGGGGGCAGGTCAAACATGGGGAGCGGGACGATGATCTGGTGGTGGTGGGTTTTGCCGGCGGCCGTGGCGCTGATCGGCTTTGTCGTATTGATCCGAGGCCTGCGGGCGCTGTTCGGGGGCAAGCCAGTGCGGGGCGTGGCGGGTTCGCTGTTCGGGGGCGGAGCCCTGTGGGCGGCGTCGTTGGCGGCGCTGTTCGGCATGAATCTCCAGACCTACGAGCGGCTGACCTATGAGCGTCCGGTGGCGACCCTGGCCCTGCGCCAACTCGGGCCGCAATATTACGAGATCAACCTGACGCAGCCGACGCCGCAGGGACAGACGGCCGACGCCGGAACCCTGCATCCCGTTCACGGCGACGACTGGCGGATCGAAGCCCAGGTTCTGAAGTGGAGGCCGTGGGCCAATGTCATAGGTCTGGATTCGCAATACCGGCTGGACCGACTATCCGGTCGGTACCGCACCATCGAACAGGAGTTGCACGGCGAACGCAGCGCCTATGATCTGGCGGCGGCGGCGTCCAACGCGCGCAACGGGGCGGTGCCCTTCAAGGTCGAGGCCTGGGACGCCATTCGCCGGTATCGCCCCTATGTCGATGCGGCCGACACCCTGTACGGCTCGGCCGCCTATATGCCGATGGCCGACGGCGCCCGGTACGAGGTGTGGATCACCCAGTCAGGCCTGGTCGCCCGCCCCGTCAATGACGTGGCGCGCAACGCCTCGGCCGGTGGTTGGACCGTGGCGAACTGAGCCTCATATTGGGGCCTCAGACTTGGCCCAGGGTCCGCAGCTTGGCGCGGGGGTGAATTTCGTTCTGGCTCATGACCACGGTCTGCCCCCGGAACCGCTCGATGATCGAGCGGACATAGGGGCGGGTCTGCGGGCCCGTCAGCAGGACCGGGTTCTCACCGGACATGGCGATCCGTTCGAAGGTGTCGCGCACGGAGCGGATGAAGTCCTGAAGCCGTGACGGGGCCATGGCCAGTTGCTTGTCCTCGCCGCCGCCGATCAGGCTCTCGGCGAAGGCGGCCTCCCATTCGGGCGACAGGGTGACGATCGGCAGGGCGCCGTCGCCGCCCTGATGCTGCCAGCACAGCTGCCGGGCCAGGCGCGCACGGACGTGTTCGACCAGGGTGGTGACGCTGGAGCTATGCGGAGCCGCCTCGGCCAGACCTTCCAGGATGGCGGGCAGATCACGGATCGAAACCTTCTCGCGCAGCAGGGACTGAAGCACACGCTGGAGCGTGGTGACGGTGACGACCGTGGGGATCAGTTCCTCGACCAGCTTCTTCTCTTCGACGCCCAGTTCCTTCAGCAGCTTCTGGGTCTCGCTGTAGGATAGCAGGTCCGCCATATTTTCCTTGAGGATCTCGGTCAGGTGGGTCGTCAGCACCGTCGAGGGGTCGACCAGCGTATAGCCCTGGAAGGTGGCTTCCTCGCGCAGGTTCTCGTTGATCCAGGTCGCGGGCAGGCCGAAGGCCGGTTCTCGCATATGCTCGCCGGGCAGTTCGACCTGACGTCCGGAGGGGTCCATCGCCATCAGGTGGCCCAGACGCACCTCGCCCTGCCCCGCCTCCATCTCCTTGATGCGGATGGCGTAGCCCTGGGTCGGCAGGCGCATATTGTCGAGGATGCGCACCTGGGGGATGACGAACCCATATTCCTGCGCCAGCGAACGTCGCAGGGCCTTGATCTGATCGGTCAGCCGTCGCCCCTCGAGATCATTGATCAGGCTGAGAAGAGAATAGCCCAGCTCGATCTTCACCTCGTCGATGGTCAGGACGTTGCTGATCGGCTCCTCGACCTCCTCCTTGGGCTTGGCGGCAGCGGCGATCTCCGCCTCGGTCGGCTGGGGCTTCAGTCGCCCCCGGCCCAGCCTCCAGGCCATGAAGCCTGATCCGATAGCCAGGGCCGCGAATGGCAGCAGCGGCATACCGGGGATCAGGCCGATCAGGCCTGCGGCGCCCGACACCACGCCCAGCGACACCGGGTTGGTGGCCAGCTGGGTGACCATGGCCTTGTCCGCCGTGCCCTCGACGCCCGCTTTCGACACCAGGAAGCCGGCGGCGATCGAGATGATGATGGCCGGCACCTGGGTCACCAGACCGTCGCCGATGGTCAGCTGGACATAGGTATTGGCGGCCTCCATCGCCGGCATCCCATGTTGTAGGGTCCCGATCAGAATGCCGCCGATGGCGTTGATGAAGGTGATGATCAGGCCGGCGACCGCGTCGCCGCGCACGAATTTGGAGGCGCCGTCCATGGCGCCGAAGAAGGTGGATTCCTGTTCCAGCTCTTTACGACGCAGCTTGGCCTGGTCCTCTGTGATCAGGCCTGACGACAGATCGGCGTCGATGGCCATCTGCTTGCCCGGCATGGAGTCCAGGGTGAAGCGGGCCGACACTTCGGCGATGCGGGTCGAGCCCTTGGTGATGACAACGAAATTCACCACCAGGATGATGGCGAAGATGATCACCCCGATGATGAAATTGCCGCCCATCATCAGCTGACCGAAGGCGTTGATGACCTGGCCGGCGCTGTCGTGGCCTTCTTGGCCGTGGGTCAGGATCAGGCGCGTCGAGGCCAGGTTCAGGCCCAGGCGGAACAGGGTCGAGACCAGCAGCACCGTCGGGAAGATGGCGAAGTCCAGCGGCCGCTTCATCATCACGGCAGTCATCAGGATCAGCACGGACGAGACCAGCGAGATCGCCAGCAGCAGGTCCAGAAGCATCTTCGGGACCGGCAGGATCAGCAGCATGATCACGCCGATCACGCCGACGGCCATCAGCACTTCGCCGCGATTAACCCAGCTCAGCACATCGCGGCCGGTGGGACGCGCCATGCCGTCCTTCATCATCGTGGGCGCGTCAGGCGCAAGAGGCGTGTCAGTCACGGCCCAGCGCCTTCAGTGCGCGGCGGGTCGCTTCGGCGATCACGGCGTCGCGCTGATCGTCGGTCGCCTGGGCCGCGCCGGTGAAATAGGCGGCGACGATGACCGGCGACCCGCTCAGCGGCGTCAGCATGGCGATGTCGTTGGCCGTGCCGTTGGCGCCGCTTCCGGTCTTGTGGGCGACGGTCCAGCCTTCGGGAACCCCGGCCTTGATGCGGTTCGGGCCAGTCGGCGAGGCGATGAGCCACCCCTGCAACAGGGCGTCATATTCAGGCGCCAGCCGGTCGCTGAAGGTCATCTCCCGGATGTTGGCCAGCGTCTGCTCGGGCAGGCAGGTATCGCGCGGGTCGTCAGGCAGGGCAGTGTTCAGGTCCGGCTCCAGGCGCGAAATGACGGTCGTCGTGTCGCCGAACGTCGGCCACCACGCACGCCATACGGCGATTCCGCCCATTTCGCGGATCAGGATATTGGCGGCGGGATTGTCGCTGACCTCCACCGCCGCCTGCATCAATTCGCGGATGGTCAAGACGCCGCCGACCGCTTTCTCGGTCACAGGCGCATGGGGAACCATGTCGGCCTGAGTGATGCGGACGGCGCGATCCAGCCCTTCCTCATTGCGCTCGACCCGTTGCAGGGTCGCCGCCGCTAGGAAAGGTTTGAAGGTCGAGCAGAAGGGGAAACGTTCCTGGCTGCGCCACAGCACGCGCCGGCTGCTGCCGACGTCCAGGGCGGCGAAGCCCAGGCGACCGCCGTGGCGGGACTCCAGATCGTTCAGAAAGAACCCCGGCCCTTCGTCCGCCGTCGCCTCGACCGGACGGGCCGGCTTACAGCCAGCCAGGCCCAACGCGCCGGCGCCGGCGATCATCATCCGCCTGTCCAGCCCGCGTTTCATGATCAGGCCGCATAGCCCGAGGCGGAGACGCCCGACTGGGGCGCGGGGATGGCCGTGCCTTCGTCGGCGTATTCGTTCAGCTTGTTGCGCAGGGTGCGGATCGAGATGCCCAGGATGTTGGCCGCATGGGTCCGGTTGCCCAGGCAGTGGGTCAGGGTGTCCAGGATCAGGGTCTTCTCCATCGCCGCCACCGTCTGGCCGACGAAGCTGCGCGTCACGGCGTCAGCGGCCTGAGCCGCACGCGCCGCCACGCCGCCGCCGTAGGGGTTCTCATGCCCGGTCGAAGCCGTCCCCATCATGCCCGAAGCGGGGTTCAGGGGCTGGCCGTCCGGCAGGCGGATGGCGTCGACGTCGATCTCGGGACCGCTCGCCAGCAGCACCGCGCGGTGCATGGCGTTTTCCAGCTCGCGCACATTGCCGGGCCAGCGGTGGGCGCTGATCGCCTGGCTGGCGCGCGCCGAGATCGGCCGAACCGGCACGCCGTTGGCGGCGGCGTATTTCTTGATGAAATGTTCGGCCAGCACGCCGATGTCGCCCGGACGCTCGCGCAAGGCCGGCAGGCGCAGATTGACGACGTTCAGCCGGTACAGCAGGTCTTCGCGGAACGTGCCTTCCGACACGGCGCGGGCCAAGTCACGATTGGAGGTGGCGATGATGCGGATGTTGACGGGCACCGGCTTGGCGCCGCCGACCCGGTCGATGACCCGCTCCTGGATGGCCCGGAGCAGCTTGGCCTGAAGCCGGGCGTCCATCTCCGAGATTTCGTCCAGCAGCAGGGTGCCGCCGTCGGCCTCTTCGAACTTGCCGATGCGGCGCGCGACGGCGCCGGTGAAGGCGCCCTTCTCGTGCCCGAACAGTTCGGACTCCAGCAGATTGTCGGGAATGGCGGCGCAGTTGACGCTGATGAAGGGGCGTTCCGACCGGCGCGAGTTGTCGTGCATGTAGCGCGCCATCACCTCCTTGCCGACGCCGCTCTCGCCGGTGATCAGGATCGAGGCTTCCGAGCGCGCCACCTGGTCGGCCAGCTGCAGCACCGCCTTCATCGACGGGTCGGCCGAGATCATCGGCTTCTCGTCGTCGGCGACGGCGGCCAGGACGGCGGCGATCAGTTCCGCGTCGGGCGGCAGGGGGATGAACTCCTTGGCCCCGGCCTTGATCGCTGCAGCGGCCTCGCGGGCGTCGGCGTCAACGCCGAAGGCCACGACCGGCACCGTGATCCGTTCGGCCTCGTTCGCAGCGATCAGGGCCGCGATGTCGAGCTGGTAATCGACCATCAAAAGGTCGGCGCCCTGCCCTCGTCGCAACTGCTCGGTCGCCTGGTCCGCGCGCTCGACGTGGCTGACCTTGGCGCCGTGCGCCATGGCCATCTTCACCGCCGAAGCGAGCTGTCCGCTCAGTCTGCCTACCACCAGAAGACGCATTGTTCTTCTCCTCTAAACTTTCATCCGGGTCGCCGTCGTTCAGCCGCGCAGAGCCTGCGCGGCGTCGCCTCAGCCTCCCGAGTCCTCGGTCTTGATGATTTCCGTCATGGTCACGCCCAGCCGGTCGTCGACGACGACGACCTCGCCGCGCGCGATCAGGCGGTTGTTGACGAAGATGTCGATGGCCTCGCCGACCTTGCGGTCCAGCTCCAGCACCGACCCCTTGTTGAGTTTCAGCAGTTGGGCGACCGACATGTGCGACTTGCCCAGGACCGCTGAGATATTCACCGGCACTTCAAACACTGTCGCAAGGTCGGCGGCGGTCTTGTCGCCATGATCATCGACCACGGCCAAAGCGGTGGAGTCCGGGAACTCCTCGAGCGAAAGATCGTCGGAGGCCATCAGAAATCACTCCGGTCAGTATTGATAGGGGGTTCAGCGTGCCCAGCCTCGGCGGCCAGGGCGGCGGTCAGGGCCTCGGCCACGCGTTGGGCCGAGCCTTCCGGATCATGGTCGGCGCGGCCGTCGGCCCATTCCAGCTGGAAGGCCGCAACTCCCATGCCCGGCTCGTCGCGGAAGGCGACGACGCCGGTGAAGCCGCTGTCGGTGCAGGCGCTCTCGATCTGGGCGCGGCCTTCGTCGTCCAGACCGGCCGCGCGCACGACCAGACGCGGCGAGGCGTCGATCTCCTGAGCCAGCGCCTCGAGCGCGGCGCGTAACGGCGCTTGAGGGAAGCGCTCAAGCGCTGCGCCGCCGATAGCGCGCGCGGCCGCCAGGGCCAGGTCGGCCGACTGTTCGCGGTGCGCCTGGGCGACGCCGCGCAGCGACGGCATGGCCGCCGCCACGCCCTGGGCGATGTTGGTCAGGGCCATGGCGCGAATATTCTCGACCTCGGCCAGCGCCTGTTGGCGGGCCTCCAGCTTGGCGTGCGCCACCAGAGCGTCCACCTCGGCCGGCAGATAGCTGCGTTTGGCCGGCTTCCAGGCGCTTTCGCGCACCACCGAGCCATCGGCGCTGAACTCGGTGTCGAAGGCGAAGGGGGTGCTCATGTCAGTAGATCAACTCGTCGTCGGAGCCTTGGCCGGCCAGCATGATTTCGCCCCGCGCCGCCAGATCCTTGGCGACCTGGACCATGGCCATCTGTGCGGCGTCGACGTCCTTGAGGCGGACCGGGCCCATGGACTCCATGTCCTCGCGCATGATCTTCGAGGCGCGTTCGGACATGTTGGAGAAGAACATTTCACGCAGCGGCTCGGATGCGCCCTTCAGGGCCAGACCCAGCGAGTCCTTGTCCACAGCGCGAAGCAGGGTCTGGACGCCGCCGGGGTCGAGCTTGGCCAAGTCCTCGAACACGAACATCAGGGCCCGGATCCGCTCGGCCGACTCTCGGCTGCGCTCTTCCAGGGCGCCGATGAAGCGAGCCTCGGTCTGGCGGTCGAAGCTGTTGAAGATGTCGGCCATCATCTCGTGGCTGTCGCGCTTGGAGGTGCGCGCCAGGTTCGACATGAATTCGGTACGCAGCGTCGCCTCGATCTTGTCCAGGATCTCGCGCTGGACCGGCTCCATCCGCAGCATCCGCTGCACGCATTCCAGAGCGAAATCTTCCGGCAGGGCCGTCAGCACGCGGGCGGCGTGATCGGACTTCACCTTGGACAGGATGACGGCGACGGTCTGGGGGTATTCGTTCTTCAGATAGTTGGCGAGGACCGCCTCGTTCACATTGCCCAGCTTGTCCCACATGGTCCGGCCGGCCGGACCGCGGATTTCCTCCATCAGCCCGTCGACGCGATCCTTGGGCAGGAAGGCGGCCAGTAGCTTCTGGGTCTGTTCGAAGCTGCCCACGACCGCGCCGGAACCCGCCAGGCCGGAGACGAATTCGATCATCAGGGCCTCGACCGCCTCTGCGGCCACGGAGCCCAGGGTCGCCATGGCCTGGGAGATCTCCTTGACCTCCTCGTCGTCCAGCCGCTCCCACAGGGCCGTATGGTCCTCGCCGAGTGCCAGCAGTATGACGGCCGCCTTCTCCGGCCCCGTCAGCTTGTTGGGATCGTCGATAGTGTTCTTCTTGTTGACGAGCTTGGCCATCAGCCTTCCGCCACCCAAGTGCGCAGGATGTTGGCCGCCTCGTCAGGATGGGCTGCGACGAAATCAGCCACCTTCTTGACGGAGGACGCCTTAACCTGACCTTCGATCCGCGCGATGTCGATCTTCTGGTCCATCTCGTTTGGGGCAGGAAGCTGAACCAGTTGCGGCTGTCCGTCCGGTCCGATGACGGTCGTCGTCACCATCTCGACAGGCACGCCGTCAGGACCGGCGACCATCTTTGACGCGGGACCGCTCCCCGCCGTCTTCAGCAACGGGCGCAGGACGAAGAAGATCAGCAGCAGGGCGACCACGGCCAGGATAGCCAGCTCGATCAGCCGCATGATGTCGGCGCGCGAGAAGTCGAACAGCGACGCCTTGCCCTCCAGACCGCCGGCAATGCCCGTGTCGTGGTTGAAGCGAACGTTGATCACTTCGATCTTGTCGCCACGGGCTTCGTCGATGCCCGCAGCGGCGGCCACCAACGACTTGATCTGGGCGATCTCCTCGGCAGTGCGCGGCGCATAGGTCGGTTCGCCCTTGCCGTCTGCAGCGGGAGTCCATTTGCCGTCGACCGCGACCGCGACCGCCAGCTTCTTGACCTCGCCCGGCTCCTTGGTCGTCGTGGTGGTGGTGTTGGAGATTTCGTAGTTGGTCGTCTCGGCGTTCTCGGCGCTGGTCGCGCCGGCCGGCGTATTGGCGGGCGGCGCGCCGCCGGGAATGTTGTTGGCGGCCGTCACGCCGCCGTCGTTCTGGCCGGTCGTGTCCGACGATTGCGATCCGTTGGCTGTGGTCGAACGCACGACCTGACCGTCGGGGTCGAACTTCTGCTCCTGGGTGGTGGAGCGGCTCTGGTCGATGTCGGCGGTCACCTGGACCCGCGCAGCGCCGATGCCGACGACGCCTTCGACGATATCCTTGATCCGCGCCTGCAACTGAGCCTCGGTGTTGCCCTTGGTCTCGGCGGCCGAGGCGGAGGAGAAGGTCCCATCGTCAGAGCCGGCCGCCAGGGTGCGATTGTTCTGATCGGCGACGGTGACACGGTCCGGCTTCAGGTTCGGCACGGAGGAGGCCACCAGATTGCGGATCGCCCGCACCTGATCCGGCGTCAGATCACGACCGCCCAGACCGACCAGGACAGCCGCGGTCGGCTCTCCGGCGGCCGCGGTGAACATTTCGCGGCGCGGCATGGTGATGTGGACACGGGCGGCGGTGATGCCGCGCATCGACATGATCGTACGCGACAGCTCGCCCTGCAGCGCGCGCTGCTCGTTCAATTGCTGCTGGAACTCGGTCTGGCCCAGAACTGATTGGTTATCGAAGATTTCGTAGCCGACGGAGCCGGAGGTCACGAGCCCCTTTTCGGCGATCAACAGCCTGGCCGTACCGACGTCGTCGCGGTTGACCATCACGGTCGAGCCGTCGCCCTTGGAGGCGTATTTAATACCGGCCTGTTGCAGAGCGGCGGTGATCTCTCCGGCTTCGCGCAGGTCCAGATTGGAATAGAGCAAGGCGTCAGGCGCCTGGCCCATGCGCAGCATGACGGCGACCAGCACGGCGGTCACGCCTGCGGCGACGCCGAGGACCGCAGCCAGACGGCCGATCCCGAACTTCTGCAACGCCGCCGTAAAGCCGCCCACGCGTTCCCGCCCCAAACTCGCGGAAGACACAGACGCTCCGCTAGGCAGAAAATGCCGCCTGGATGGTAAACGTCGCGTTAAGAGACGTTTACGCGCTGTCCTAGAGGAACATCCTTAACGCGCCGCCTCGTCTCAATCTTGTGATCCCAGGCCGAGAACCCAAGCCCCGACTCGAGCGTATGATCCGTATACGCCCCCGTCAGAGGGGCATGGAGGATGCTATGACGATCTGGAATCCCCACCACCGTCGCCAATTCGGCGGCGGTCTGCGCGCCACGATGGCCTATGCCGTTGCGGCGGTTCTCTCGATCGCGGTCTGGGTCTTTCTGGCCAGCCTTATGGCCTGACGGCGGTCCCCTGTTTCAACTGAGGCAGGACTTCGGGCGCGCCTGACGGCAGCGGGTCCGACGGGTCTCTTAACCAGGACACGACGTCGCGATAGACGATCTCGGCGTCGAGATCGCGGTTCAACAGATGCCAGCCGTTCGGATACCAGGCTGTGCGCAGCCTCCCGCCTTCAGCGCGTGCACGTTCCAGGGCGATCCGCATCGGACCCTTTTTGACGATGTCGTCATGCGCGCCATACATCAGGATCGCGTCGCCCCGAATACGACTCAGGCTGCGCGCCGAGGTCTCCATCAGATCGACCAGCCCATAGACCGTATCGAACCGGGTCGAGAGGATGCTCATCGGATCCCGCCCGTTACGGATCAGTTCCAGCGTGTTCGATGAGGCATGGATGTCGCGGGTGACGAACTCAGGCGGCGCCAGGGCCACATCCCCAAGGGCGCGCGCGGCTATGTTCAGCGCCGTGCTGTTCACCGGCCCCTGCGTCGACCAGCCCCAGACCCCCGGCGCCAGCAGCACCACCCGATCGGCGTCCGGCGGGTCGTCTGAGCCGAAGGCCGCCGCCGTCACCGAGCCGCCCATGCTCTCGCCCACCACAGCGATGACGGCGCTCGGATAACGGGCGCGAGCCAAGGCCGTGATCTCGCGCAGATCGTCCGTCATGCGTTGCTGTCCGGCCCAGACGCCCCGGCCGGGCGCAGCGCCGAAGCCGCGTTGGTCATAGGACCAGGTCTCAATCCCCTGCTCCGCCCACCAGGGTCCTGCCAGACGGAAGCTGGCGTTGTGGTCATTCATGCCGTGCAGGGCCACGATAACGGCCCAAGGCGCGTGATCGGCCGGTCCCCAGCGTAGATAGGGCAGCCGCGCACCGTCCGACATCACCAGAGCCCGATCCTCAATGTGAGCGCCGGCGAACCCTGGCGGCGGCGTCATCGGCGGCTGGATATGGGGCGCCGCGCAGGCCGACAGACCTATCGTCAGAGCCAGAACGGTAATGGAAACGACGGCTTTCATGCGCACATCCTTGCGGAGCCCATCAAGATCGACCGCACCCGTTCCCGCA
Organism: Brevundimonas sp. FV2ps16; assembly: GCF_058681075.1. NCBI lineage: Bacteria > Pseudomonadati > Pseudomonadota > Alphaproteobacteria > Caulobacterales > Caulobacteraceae > Brevundimonas > Brevundimonas sp. FV2ps16. The sequence continues at coordinate 92,684 of NZ_CM178728.1, forward strand.
GATAGGGAACCACCTCGTCGTCGAACCCCGGGTTCTTCCTCAGCCAGGCTGTATTGCGCCAGGACGGATGCGGCAGGGGCAGAAGGTCCGGCGCATAATCCCGCCAGGCCCGCACCGTCTCGGTCATGCTTGGCTTCGCGCGCCGGCCCAGAGCCCAGGCTTGGGCGTAGCCGCCGACCAGCAAGGTCAGCTCCATTTGCGGCAGGGCGTCCAGCAACTGGGGCCGCCACAGGTCGGCGCACCGTTTAGGCGGCGGATAGTCACCGCCTTTCGGCGCCGTTCCCGGATAACAAAAGGCCTGGGCCGCCACGCCGATGCGATGATCGGCGTAGAAGGTCTCGTAGTCCACGCCCATCCAGTCGCGCAGCCGATCGCCCGACGGATCGGTGAACGGCAGGCCGCTTTCATGCACCCGCCGCCCCGGCGCCTGGCCGCAGATCAGCAGCCGCGTCTCGGGAAAGACCCGCACCACCGGGCGCGGCGTATGCGGCAGCATGCCCGCGCAGGCGCGACAGGCGCGGATGTCGCTCAGGACTGCGTCGAGATCAGTCGTCATCATCCTCGACGACCGGCGGACGGCGGCTGAGGGCCAGGGCCGTCTCCTCCTCGGTCGCTTGACGCAGGCGCGTCACGCCGCGGAAGTCGTCCGGATCGACCGGCTTGCCCTTCTTTGTGATGGTCAGCTTGCCCTGGCGCATCAGGCCCAGGGCTGTGGCCCGCACCTTGGGCAGCATGCGCTGCCACTGCTCGGGCTGTAGCGCCTTGGCCACTTCAGCCGGCTCGATGCTCTTGCCGGGCTCAAGCGCGGCGATTTTGTTCAGGATTGCGGTTTCGATCGGATCGCTCATTGCGCCTATATGCTGCACAGCGAGACCAGAAGTAAGGCCGAGTCGTCATGCCGAAGAAAATCACCGTCACCGAGGGCGAATTCGCCGGCTGGCAGACCTACGACCTCCACGACACTTTCGACGTCGTCGTGGGCCCCTTCTACGGCCGGCTGGACCCCGACGGTCATATGCGCTGCGCCTTCCGCGCCGAGCAGAAACACATGAACGCCGGCGGACGGATGCACGGCGGCTGTCTGATGACCTTCGCCGACATCGCCATGTTCCAGATCGCCTATCAGGAGATGGAGGGCGCCTCCGGCGTCACGGTCCAGCTGGATTCCACCTTCATCGACGGCGCCTATGTCGGCGAACTGATCGAGGCGACCGGCCAGGTCACGAAGGCGGGCAAGAGCCTGATCTTCGTGCGGGGCCAGATCAACACCGGGGAACGGCTCCTGATGACCTTCTCCGGCGTGATCCGGAAGTTCACGCCGCGCGGTTGAGCCGCACGACCAGGGCCATAAGCAGGGCGAAGCCGGCGGCTGGCCAGAGGGCCGCCAGTCCCAGATAGCCGAAGGTCAGGGCGCCCAGCACAGCCCCGAAACTCAGCCCTGCCCACAGGATCAGATAGGCCTTGTAGGCGTATCGGTCTCCGCCGTTTACAGCGCCGGCCAGGGCCTGACCCAGCTTGACCAGGGTTCCGGTCATATAGGTGAGGCTGACCCCGACCTCTCCGTTTCTCAGGAAGACCGAGTTCTCTGCGCCCATGGCCATGACCATCAGGCCGACGGCCGCAGGCGTCAGCCCCATGCCCGCCGCAGCAGCGGCGAGGGCCAGCAGCAGGGCCTCGAACATCAGGACCCGGCTACGCGAACGGGCGTCCTCGCCGCCCGCGACCAGGGCGCCGAGAAACGAACCCAGCACGAACAGGGCCAATATGGCCGCCAGATGTGCGGCCGCCGGCCAATGTCCTTCAGCGAGGTTGGCGGCCAAGCGTGTGGAGTTGCCGCTCATGAAGGAGACGAAGACGCCGCCCAGGTGCAAAAAGCCGAGGCTGTCGACATAGCCGGCCAGACCCGCCAGCAGCAGGGCCAGCCAGCGATCCGACGGCGTCAGCGACCGCAAGGCGGTTCAGACTCCGGCCTTGGCCGCCGGCCGCGCCCGGCAGGCGTCGAACCAGCGGTGCAGGTGCTCGAACTCGGCGGGCGGGCGGTAGCGGACCAGTCGCGCGAAGTCCAAACCGACCAAGGCGACGATGTCGGCGATGGTGAACCGGTCCAGGGCGATGAATTCCCGCTCGGCCAGATGCCGGTCCAGGGTCTTCATGAACCGCTCCGCCGAAACCCGGTTGTACTCAGCCACCTGCGGGATCTGCACCGCCTCCAGCGCCGCCAGGGCCGGGTGAGAGTGCCGGACGTTCAGCATGATCGGGTTGGACAGGTAAAATTCGCACCGGCGCGTCCACATCTCGACCACCGCCTGTTCGCGCGCGTCGCGGCCGAACAGGTTCGGCTCTGGATACAGGGCCTCCAGATAGCGGCCTATGGCTACGGATTCGGAAATGGTCGTGCCGTCGTCCAGCTCCAGCGCCGGCACATGGGGCACGCCGACCTTGGCGCGATATTCGGCCTTCTTGTGCTCGCCCGTCAGGATGTCGACGTCGATCAGTTCGACATCCTCGATTCCCTTCTCGGCCATGACCCAGCGGACCCGCCGCGGATTGGGCGCGCGGTGCGAGGTGTAGAGCTTCATCGGGCGTCTCCGTTGTTTTGGGAAACGCTACTGCCCGAAGACCGCCGCTGGCAAGGCGCCGACGATGGCCGCGCTCATCAGGGTGGCCATGAAACCGGCGAACAGGGCCTTCCAGATCAGGCCCAGAACCTCGTGACGCCGTTCCGGCATCAGCACCGACAGACCGGTGACGGTGATGCCGACCGAACCGATGTTGGCGAAACCGCACAGCGCATAGGTCATCAGCATCCGCGTCCGCTCGCTCATGGCCTCGGGCGGCAGCTTGCCCAGTTCGATGAAGGCCACGAACTCGGTCAGGGTCAGTTTGACGCCCAGCAGCCAGCCGCCCAGCGCCGCCTCGCGCGTCTCGACGCCGATCAGCCAGGCCAGGGGGGTGAACAGGACGCCCAGGATCCGTTCGACCGTCAGCGGCTCGCCAAAGACGACGAAGCCGCCCAGCATGATGTTGACCAGGGCCACCAGGGCCACGAAGACGATCAGCACCGCCGAGATGTTCAACACCACCATCAGGCCGTCCGACGTGCCCTTGGAGATGGCGTCGATGCTGCTGTCGTACTTCAAGGCTGAGTCATAGCTGATCGACTGGATGGCTTCCTTGTCCGGCTCGGGCACGATGATCCGGGCCAGCAGCACCCCGGCCGGGGCCGAGACGATGGAGGCGACCAGGACGTGGCCGGCGGCGTTGGGCAGGGTCTGGGACAGGATGCTGGCGTAGGCGACCATGGTAGAACCGGCGACCGTCGCCAGGCCCACGGTCATCATCAGGAAGATCTCTGACCGGCTCAGCTTGTCCAGATAGGCCTTGATGACGATCGGGCTCTCGATCGTGCCAAGAAAGATGTTCGCCGCCACCGCCAGGGCCGAGGCGCCGCCCAGGCCCATGGTGCGCTGGAACAGCACGCCGAAGCCGCGGATCAGCCACTTCAGGATCTTCCAGTGCCACAACAGGGCCGACAGGGCCGAGATGACCATGATCAGCGGCAGGACGTTGAAGGCGAAGGTGAACAGGGCCCCCTCGTTCTGGACCGCATAGGGCTGATCCCCCCCGGCCAGATAGCCGAACACGAACCGCGTGCCCTGGGCCGTGGCGACCGCCAGGCCGTCGATGGCGCCCGTCACCGCCGCCAGAACGGTGCGCGACCCCGGAATGGCGAAAAGGGCTAGCACCAAGGCGGCCTGAACCGCTACGGCGCCGATGGCCAGTTTCCACGGGAAATCGCGCCGGTTCTCGGAGATGGCCCAGCACAGGGCGACGATGACGACCAGGCCGAACAGGCTCTGGAGGTTCAGCAGACTGAACATGAAAAGGCGATCCCCTGCCCGGCCCGCGCCGGCTTCATCCGCTTCAAGGACAAAGTGACGCGGCTGACAAGGGGCGCGCGCGTATCAGTCGATCTTCAGCACACGGTCCAGACTGATCGCACCCGGTCCGCGGGCGATCAGATAGGCCAGCGGCCCGGCCCAAAGCAGGTGGACGGGCCAGCCGCCCGGCTCGACGAAGAGCTGGATCACCAGGGTCATGACCAGCAAGCCCGCCGCCGCCGGCCGGGTCGCCAGACCCAGCACCAGCAGGATCGGCAACAGATGTTCGGAATAGGTCGCCAGATGAGCCGCCAGGTCGGGCGGCAGCAGGGGCACGCGGTATTCCTCGGCGAACAGATAGCGCGTCGAAGGCGTGATCGTCAGCAGCCCCTCGACCTTGGTCCGCCCAGACAGGAAGAAGGGCGTGGCGATCCCGACGCGCAGCAGCAGGGCCAGACCGGCCTCCGGCACGGCGGCTGTGATGCGTCGGTGAATATCGGCGATGCGATTCATGGTCGGTCCTTTGGGATCGAGGGTGAGGTGAAGACGCCGAGCGCGATGAGGCCGGCGAAAAGGGCGGACAGATCCAGACCGCGCGCGGCGAACTGAGCCGAAGCCGCAGCGACGCCGAACGGCCGGTTGAGGCGGCAGGCGTCCAGGAAGACCCATTCCGCGCGGCTCAACCGCCGCGCCTGCACCTCTGCGCCTGGCCGGTGCACCAGCAGGCCTTCCGCCTCAGCCCGCCATTCAAGAGACGCGTCCGGGGACGGATAGCGATGCGCCAGCCAGAGCGAGGGCGCGGTCCACTCGAACCAGAACAACTGAACCGACGGGTGCAGGTTGGCCGTCACGCCCGCCAGGGCCGGGCCGAGCGCGGCGGCCGAGCGCGCCTCGAACGGCGCTGCGTCCTTGGCCAGATGAGCTTGGGTCCAGGCCCGGTCGAGCCTGGCGCTGGGCGCCAGATAAGTCATGTCCCGAGCCGGCTCGAAGCCGGCCAGCCAATCGGGGAAACCAGCGCCGTAATCGACCAGGACCGGCATATCGCCCGGCTGTTCGGTGACGAAGGCGGCGGCGGCGGCGCGGAACCAGTCTTCGCCGACCATCTGCAACACGGTGGGATAGTTGGCTTCGAGGGCGTCGATCCGACCCTTGATCGTCGTGTTGCGATAGACGGCCAGCGCCCCCAGCGTCCGGTCGCTCGGCTCCAAGTGCGGCCATAGACACTCCAGGTCGCCGGTCAGCGCCCTGGCGAAAGCGGCGTGAAACGCGGTCACGCCACGGCCTCCACGGCCATCAGCGCCGCAGCGGCGCGCGCCTGTTCAGCCAGAAGGACCGGGAATTCGGGAACATCGCCGTCGCGCTCGACCAGGGTCGGCCGGGGACCGATCCGCGCGATCAGACGATCATAAAGCGCCCATACGGTCTCGGAAACCGGGGCGTCGTGGCTGTCGATCAGAAGGGCCTCGCCCCAGACTGGATCGGGCCGATGGCCCGCGAGATGGATTTCGCCCACCAGCTCGCCGGGCACGGCGTCCAGCCAGGCCTCGGCGGAGAAGCCCATGTTCGAGGCGCTGACATGGACGTTATTAACGTCGATCAGCAGGCCGCATCCTGTCCGCCGAGCCATCTCGACCAAAAACTCGACCTCGTCCCACTCATGACCGGCCAGGGCCAGATAGGCGGACGGGTTTTCGATCAGCAGCCGTCTCCCCAGGGCCTGCTGCGCCTCATCGATATGGTCGCACACCAGGTTCAGCATCTCGCGGCTGCGCGGGACGGGCAGAAGATCGGGGTGGTAGACGCCGCCACGTCGTGACCAGGCCAGATGTTCGGACACCATAAAGGGTTCGAACCGGTCGATCAGGGCGCGGAAACGGGCCAGATGATCGCGATCCGGGCGTTCGTCACCGGCCAGGGACAGGCCCACCCCGTGCAGCGACAACGGGCGAACGGCGCGCACCGTCTCCAGCCACGACAGGCGGGGGCCGCCGGCGACCATGTAGTTCTCGGGATGAACCTCGAACCACAGGCCGCGCTGGGCTCCGGCCGCCGGACAGGCCGCGGCCTCCGAATAGTGCTGAGGCTTCAGCCCCAGTCCGACGGTCGGAAGCGACGACATCAGCGGTTCGGGATCGGGGTCAGCGAACCATTGCCCTTGGGCGTCTGGATCGAGGCGCAGGTGCCCTTGGCGACCAGTTTCCAGGCATTGCCCTGATAGTCGCGCACAGACGTGCCGGCGCAGGTGGTGCCGGGGCCGGCGGCGCAGTCGTTCTTGCCCGCCTTGGCCACGCCGTAGCACTTCTCCATGGCGTTTTCCTGCTGCGCGGTGGGGTGGTTTTGCGCGGCGGCGGCATTGGCGCCGAGGGCCAGCAGAGCGCCTGCGCCGACCAGGATCTTGGTGGAGATGTTCATGGGATCGTTTCCTGTTTGACAGCCGTCCGGGGCGGACCAGCTTGACAGGAGGGGTTTCGGTCGCGGCGCGGCCAAGGTTACGCCGACGAGCCGAAAAAAGAATTCGTCGCCGATCCGTACCAGGCATGTAACCTTCGCGGTGTCCGGCGCGAATGGGATGCTGCGTGGTCGACAAGGAAGCCGAGCTCAAACGTCTTATGTTACGGGGTCTCGACGGCGACCCCGTGGCCTGGCGCGCCCTGCTGTCCGAGATGCGCGGCGCCCTGACCCCCTTTTTCAAACGTCGCCTGATCGGCTGCGAAGCCGATGCGGAGGATCTCGTGCAGGACTGCCTGATCGCCATTCACGCCAAGCGCGCGACCTATGACCGGTCGCTGCCGTTCACGGCCTGGGCCTATGCGATCGCGCGCTACAAGCTGATCGATCATTTCCGCCGCCAGGGCCGCCGTCCCGACGTGCCGCTGGAGGAGGCGTCGGTGCTGCTGGCCGAACACACCGTCGAGGACGGCGTCGTGCGCCGCGACCTGAAGAAGGTCCTGTCCATTCTCCCGCTGCGCCAGCGCCGCCTCATCGAGGATGTGCGGGTCGGCGGGTTCAGCCTGGCCGAAGCCGCCCAGCGCAACGGCTTTACCGAGGGCGCGGCCAAGGTCAGCGTCCACCGCTCCATGAAGACGCTGGTCGCCAGCGTGAATCCAGATGAAGACTGACGACCTGATCGACGCCCTGGCCGCCGGACTTGAGCCGGCCAAGCCCGCACGGCCCAGCGCCGTGCTGCTCGCCGCCGCCGCCTTGACGGCCGTGGCGGCCGTGGCCCTGCTGTTGGGAGTCCGGTCGGATCTGGGCCAGGCGCTGCAGGGGCCCATCCCCTGGCTGAAGGGGCTCTATACCGCCGCCCTGGCGGGAACCGGGATCTGGCTGGCGACACGGCTGGGGCGGCCCGGCGTCGATCCGCGTCCGGCGGCCTTCGCCATGCTCGCCGTCGTGGCGGTGGCCTTGCTGTGGGGCGGGATCGAGATGAGCCTGACCCCGCCGGAGCAGCGGATGGCCGACTGGCTTGGAGGGACCTGGACCATCTGCGGCCGCAACATCGTGCTGGTCTCGGCCTTCGCCGCACCGCTGGTCTTCCTGTCGGCGCGGCGGCTGGCGCCGACACGGCCGACGACGGCCGGTCTGGCGCTGGGTCTTGCGACGGGCGGCCTCGCCGCCACCGCTTACGGACTTCTGCACTGTGGCGAGGCGACCGCCGCCTTCGTCGCCACCTGGTATACGCTGGGGATCGCGGCCGCCGGCCTGATCGGCGCCGCCGTCGGCCGCTTCGCCCTGCGTTGGTGACGCCGCCTTAGGCTTGGCGGCGCACCAGCCTGCCGTAGGTCTCCATCAGGTCCAGCGACAGAGCGCCCGGGGTGAAGCGATAATCGCCCACCTCGGCCACCGGCGTCACCTCGACGGCGGTGCCGGTCAGGAAGCATTCCGAGAAGTCCGACAGTTCTTCCGGCATGATGTCGCGCACCACGACCTCGATCCCCTTGGACTTGGCGATCTCGATAACCGTCTGACGGGTGATGCCGTCCAGGATGTGCTCGACCTTGGGCGTGTGCAGCACGCCGTCCTTGACGAAGAAGACGTTGGCGCCCGTGGCCTCAGCCACATAGCCGCGCCAGTCCAGCATCAGGGCGTCGGCGTAACCGTTCCGCTCAGCCGTGTTCTTGGACATGGTGCAGATCATGTACAGGCCCGCCGCCTTGGCGGTGGTCGGCGCGGTGGCCGGATCGGGCCGGCGCCACTTGGACCATTCAAGCTTCAGGCCGCGGGCCTTGACCTCGGGGTCGAAATAGCTGGGCCAGTCCCAGACGGCGACCGCCAGGTGGACCTTGTTATTCAGGGCCGAAACGCTGGTCTGTTCCGGGCCCAGATAGGCGACCGGGCGCACATAACAGTCGGTCAGACCGTTCTTGGCGCAGGTTTCGTTACAGATGGCGTCGATTTCGGCGACGCTGTAGGGTATCTCGAAATCGAGCAGGTTCGCGGACCGCTTCAGGCGCTCCGAATGCGGCGTCAGCTTGAAGATTTCGCCGCCGTACATACGCTCACCCTCGAAGACCGACGAGCCGTAGTGAAGGGCATGGGTCAGAATGTGCGTCTTCGTTTCCCGCCAGGGCACGAAATCGCCGTCCATCCAGATCCAACCATCACGATCGTCGAAAGGAACTAAGGCCATTGAAACACGTCTCCCGCAGAATTGCCGGTGTTAGAGCCGCCCGAATCGTTCAGGTCAACGCCCTGATCGCGGGGAACGTCGCATGAGCATCACCGAATACCGTTCGCAAGGCCGTTCCGGCCCCATCGCCGGGCCGGGCGTGGGTCGCCATCTGCTGATCGTCGACGACGACGACCGCATCCGCGAACTGCTGAAGGAATATCTGTCGCGCGAAGGCTATCGCGTCACCGGCGCCGCCCACGCGGCGGCGGCCAAGCGGATGATGGAACTGATCGAGTTCGACCTGGTCGTGCTGGACGTCATGATGCCGGGCGAAAGCGGCCTGGACCTGACCTCCTGGGTTCGCGCCAAGGCCGAAACCTCTAAGACGCCGGTCCTGCTTCTGACCGCGCGCGGCGATCCGGAGGACCGGATCGAAGGCCTGTCGCGGGGCGCCGACGACTATATGTCCAAGCCGTTCGAACCGCGCGAACTGGTGCTGCGGATCGAGGCCATCCTGCGCCGCACCGGCGGTAAGCCCATCGGCCCGCGCGAGATCAAGCTGGGCACGGCCGTGTTCGACATGGAGCGGCTGGAGCTGATCCGAGACGGCGCCCCCCAGCGCCTGACCGAGGCCGAGGCGCAACTCCTCAAGACCCTGGCCCTGCACGCCCACGCCCCCGTCGAGCGCATGAGTCTGTCGCCCGACACGGCCGACATCACCGGCCGCGCCGTGGACGTTCAGGTCACCCGCCTGCGCCGCAAGCTGGAAGCCGACCCCAAGAACCCGCGCTATCTCCAGACCGTGCGCGGCGTCGGCTATATGCTCGCGCCCGACTGATATGCGGCTGCTGCCCGCCCCCCTGTGGCCGCGCTTCCTGAAGCGGCGCCTGCCGACCTCGCTCTGGGGCCGTTCGCTGCTGATCATCGTCCTGCCAGTGCTGGTCATGCAGGTGGTGGTGACCTGGATCTTCTTCGACGCCCACTGGCAGACAGTGACCGCGCGCCTGTCCGAAGGCCTGGCCGGCGACATCGCCTGGGCTGTCGAGAGCTATGAAGACGATCCCAGTCCGCGAAATCTTGAGCGCCTGGCCGACCGCGCCGAACGGTCCATGTCCCTGTCGATCGCGCTTCAGGAAGGCCGCAGCCTGCCCACAGAGCAGAGGCGCGGGGCCATCGGCGTCGTCGACCGGGTGCTGGACCGCGCGCTGGCGGCGCGGCTGGACCGGCCCTACTGGTTCGACACCACCCGCTACCCCGCCTATGTCGATATTCAGGTGCAGGAGCCGCAGGGCGTGCTGCGCATCATCGCCCCGCGCGAGCGGGCCGTGGCGACCCAGGCCCACATCTTCGTGCTGTGGCTGACCATCGCCACCGTCCTGCTGATGTCGGTGGCCATCCTGTTCATCCGCAACCAGGTCCGCGCCATCGAACGCCTGGCCGACGCCGCCGAGGCCTTCGGCCGGGGCGAGACCGTGCCCCGGTTCAAGCCGCATGGCGCGCGCGAGGTTCGCGCCGCCGCAGTGGCCTTCCTGGCCATGCGCGATCGCATCCAGCGCCACATCGACCAGCGCACCGCCCTGCTCGCCTCGGTCAGCCACGACCTGCGCACCCCACTGACCCGGCTCCGACTGGAGCTGGCCTTGGCGCCGCCGTTCAAGCGTCAGGCCGCCATGCGCGGCGACCTGGACGAGATGGAGCATATGATCGACGAGTACCTGGACTTCGCCCGCGGCGAGGCTGGAGAACCGCCCCAGCCCGTGTCCATCGCAGACCTGCTGAAGGCGGCCGGCGAGGATGCGAAGCGCGCCGGCGCCGAGGTGGATGTTGCGGTCACGGAAGGGCTGACCGCATCGCTTCGCCCGCTCGCCTTCAAACGCGCCCTCGTGAACCTAGCGGGCAACGCCGCCGCCCATGGCGAACAGGTGCGTCTGTCGGGCCGATCCCTAGCCTCGGGCGGGCTGGAGATCACGGTCGAGGATGACGGCCCCGGCATTCCCGAAGAGATGTACGACGAGGCCTTCCGACCCTTTTCGCGGCTGGACGAGTCTCGCAACCAGAATCGCAAGGGCGTGGGCCTCGGACTGGCCATCGCTCGCGACGTGGCGCGCGGTCACGGCGGCGACGTCACCCTGGATCGCAGCGACATGGGTGGGCTGAAGGCAATTATTCGCGTGCCCGGCCATGTCACAATCATCGCCCCCCCTAGCGAAACAACCCCATAAGGCGCATCTTCGAATCCGACAGGGCATGGAGACAAACACGATGCGTAAACTCGCCTTCTTCGCCCCCCTCGCCGCGACGCTCGCCGTCGCCGCCATGGCCCAGGCGCAGACCCCCACCGTCAACGTCACGGTCGGCCCCGAACTTCAGCGACAGATGGAAAAACTCGGCGACCAGGAGGTCAACGAACAGATCGCCGCGCTCCAGACCGAGGTCGCCCAGGCTCTGGCGCAACGCTATCCGGGCGCCACGGCAAATCTGGTCCTGGTCGATCTGAAGCCCAACCGGCCGACCATGGAACAGATTCGTCAGACCCCCGGCCTCGACCCAATCCGCAGCATCTCGATCGGCGGCGCCGCGATCAAGGGCGAGATCGTGACCGCTGACGGTCAATCCCGACCGGTCGAGTTCTCGTACTTCTCCCCGACCCTCCGCGATGTCTGGGGCTTCAGCGTCTGGCGCGACGCCGACCGAGCCTTCGAACGCTTCGGAGATCGGATCGAACAGGGTCGCTACTGATCGCTCGCCCCTCTCCGACCAGGAGAGGGGCGACAATCAGCCCATCTCGCGATTTCGCCGCACGGCCGCCGCGACCGTTTCATCCAGCATGACGTCCAGACGGCCGTCTTTCGCCAGGGCGTCCAGGCCGGCGCGTGTCGAGCCGCCGGGCGATGCGATCCGCCCTATCAGTGCCTCAAGCGCATCCTCGCCCATGGAATCCGCCGCCGACCGCAGGGTGGCGCGGGCCAGGACGTCGGCCGTCGCGGCGTCCAGCCCCGCCGCCTCGCCGGCGCGAGCCAAGGCCTCGGTGAAGGCGTAAAAATAGGCGGCGCCCGATCCCGCCACAGCCGTCGCCGCATCCATCAGGGCCTCGTCCGCCAGCACGACCGTCTCGGCCATCGGCGCGAACAGGGCCAGCCCCAGCGCCCGCGCCCGGTCGTCCGCCGACCAGACCGAGGCCACGCCGCGTCCCCGCGACACGCCCGTCGTCGGCATCACCCGCACGATGGGCCAACCGCCGATCCCTTCCGCCAGGGTCGGGGCGGTGACCCCGGCCATGACCGACAGGATCACGGCCCGGTCGCCGAGGAAGGGCAGCAGCGGCGTCACCACATCGCGCCACATCGCCGGCTTGACCGCCAGCACGATCACGCTCGCCTCCGCCAAAGCCTCCAGCGGCGGATTGATCCGCGCGCCCTGCGCCCGCGCCGCCTCGGCGGCCGGCTTTTCAGATGGGCTGAGAATGATCAAGTCGGGGGCCGCGACGGTCCCGGTCAGCAGCCAGCCTTCCAGAATGGCCGAGCCCAGCCGGCCGCAGCCGACCAGGACGACGGGCCCGACCACGGGCATCAGGCGTTACCGACCGTCTCGAACAGGCAGGCGTCGATCGCCTCCTGCGGCTTCTTGTTGCCGCGCACCATGAAGTCGAAGGCGGGGTAATAGCGATCCGCCGCCTCGATGGCCGCATCGATCATCGACGCCGCCTGGGCCAGGGTCGGACGTTCGCCCATCGGCAGGGCCAGCGAATGACGGAAGACGATTTCCCCGTCCTCGGCCCAGACCTCGAAATGGCCCATCCATGTGCGCTGATTGATCAGGCCGACCAGTTCATAGGCGGCCGTCTTGCGGCTCTTGGCCACCTTCAGGTCCAGGGCGCAGCACAGTTGAAGACAATCCCCCTCCGGACGCCAGGCGAACCACAGCTCATAGTCCTTCCAGTCCCCCGCCAGGGCGAAGGCCAGGTCGCCGTCGTCGGTGCGGTCGAAAGGCAGGTTCTCGGCCGTGAGAACATGCTCCACGACCTCCAGCGGGTCGAAGGGCACGTCCGTTTCCTCGGGCCGGGCGATGTCCATCAAGTCTCTCGATTCACGCTGCCGCGAGAATCGCGGCTGTTAACAGAGTGGTAAGCCTGTTCGCGGATTCGGCTCAACCGGCTGCGTCCCCGGGTTGAGTTCCATCTGTGGACGTTCCCGCCCCTGGCTTGCTCGACGCCTTGGCGCTGGGCTTCTTCGCCGCCTTCAGGTCGGCGATCTCGGCCCGCAGGGCGGCGATCTCGTCCTTCAGCACGTCGAACTCGTCGCGGCGCACCAGATCCATCTCGGCGGCGATCCGGTCGGCCTGGGCGCGCCAGGCGGTCTTGGCTTCTTCACCGGCGGCCTGGGCAAGGCCCATGGCGCCCGTCGTCAGCTTGGCGAACTCGTCCAGGATGGGGTTGCGGGTCTGCATCGAAGGCTCCGACTCAAACGTCGTTAAGGGAGGATCACCAATCATGGTGAACGAAACCTTTCTTTCTGCTGCTTCGGGGGCGCCATCAAGGCGTCGTGATGTGTCTTCACAGGCGACGGCGGCGGCGGCGCTTGCTAAACCGCCCTCAGAGACAGGCCAGCACAGGAACGCCCCTTGCCCTTTCCCGAATTCGATCCGGTCCTGATCCATCTCGGACCGCTTCCGATCCGCTGGTACGCCCTGGCCTATGTCGCGGGCATCGTTCTGGGCTGGTGGTACGCCGCACGCCTGGTGAAGACCGAACGCCTGTGGACGCCGGGCAAGCCGCCGATCAACACCACGCAGCTGGACGATCTGGTGCTGTGGATTGTGCTGGGCATCATCCTCGGCGGCCGGCTGGGCTACGCCCTCTTCTACAAGCCGATTATGTACGCCCAGCTGTTCACGGGTCAGACCCTGGGCGAACGGTTCGAGCTGTTCCAGCTCTGGACCGGCGGCATGAGCTTCCACGGCGGTTTCCTGGGCGTCTGCCTGGCCATCGTCCTCTACTCGCGCGGCCAGAAGATCAACATGCTGCGCCTCGGCGACGTCGTCGCGCCGGTCGTGCCCATCGGCCTGATGTTCGGTCGGCTGGCCAATTTCATCAACGGCGAGCTGTGGGGTCGCGAGACGACCGTCCCCTGGGCCGTGCGCTTCTGCAACGCGCGTATCCAGCAGATGTACGGCTTCTGCCCCGCCGGCGACGCGCCTCGCCACCCCAGCCAGCTCTATGAGGCGGGCCTTGAGGGGATCGTGCTGTTGTCCATCCTGTCGCTGGGCATCTGGAAGTTCGATCTGCTGAAAAAGCCGGGCTACATCACCGGCCTGTTCCTGGTCGGCTACGGCGTCTGCCGCGCCGCGCTGGAGAATGTGCGCGAGCCTGACTACGGCATGCCCGACTTCCCGCTGGGCCTGACCATGGGGATGATGTTGTCCATACCGATGATCCTGGTCGGCGGCTGGCTGATCTGGCGCGCCTGGAAACGGCCCCCCGTCGAAGCATGAGCGATACCGAAACCCTGAAGACCCGTCTGGCGCGCGAGATCGCCCTGACGGGGCCGATGACGGTCGCCGACTATGTCACCCGCTGCCTGCACGATCCCAGGGGCGGCTACTACGCCTCGCGCCCCGCATTAGGGGAAGGCGGCGACTTCATCACCGCTCCCTTGGTCAGCCAGATGTTCGGCGAACTGATCGGCCTGTGGGCGGTCGAGACCTGGAACCGCCTCGGCGCGCCCGAGCGGTTCCGCCTGGTCGAGGTCGGGCCCGGCGACGGAACCCTGATGAGCGACGCCCTGCGGGCCGCGCGCCTGGTTCCAGGCTTTCTCGAGGCCTGCGACCTGATCCTGATCGAGCCCAGCGCCCCATTGCGCGATCTCCAGGCCAAGGCCCTGGCCGGCGCCGACCTGTCGCCCCGCTGGGTGCGCGACCTCACGCGGATCGAAACCGATGCCCCCGTCATCCTGATCGCCAACGAGGTGCTGGACTGCCTGCCCGCGCGGCAGTTTGTTCGCACCGAGGGCGGCTGGGCCGAACGCCGCATCGGCGTAACCGACGACAACGACCTGATCTTCGGCCTGACCGCGATTTCTGGGGGTTTCGAAAAGCCTGCTTTCGACGTTGAACCCGGCGGGATCTTCGAGATTTCCGAACAGCAGGCGATCTTCGGCCGCGACCTGGCCCTGCTGATGAAGGCCGCCTCGGGCGCCGCGCTTCTGATCGACTACGGGCGCGCCCGGCCCGAGGTCGGCGACACCCTCCAGGCCCTGCGCCGTCACCAGAAGGTCGATCCGCTGGAAAGCCCCGGCGAGGCCGACCTGACCCAGTGGGCCGACTTCCCCCGCGTGCTGGAGGCCGCCGTTCGCGCCGGCGCCGACGTCACCGGCTGCCTGGGCCAAGGCGAGTTCCTGCGACGTCTGGGGATCGAAGCCCGCGCCGAACGATTGAAGTCGGCGCGACCCGACGCAGCGCCCGTCGTCGACCACCAACTGAACCGCCTGACCGCCGAGGACCAGATGGGAAGCCTGTTCAAGGCCGCCGCGATCTTCTCGCCCCGCGCGCTGATCGTTCCGGGGTGGGAGCAATGAGCGCCCTCGCCCCGATCACCCATCCGCTGCTGAGCGCCGCCGGGATCGACCACGGCTTCTTCACCCGCGCGGGCGGCGTCTCGACCGGCATCTATGAAGGCTTGAACGCCGGCGTCGGCTCGAACGACGCCCCTGCGGCCGTGGCCGAGAACCGCCGCCGCGTCGCCGCCCATTTTGGCGCCGACGCCGATCATCTGAACGGCTGCTACCAGATCCATTCCGCCGTCGCCCGAGTCGCAGAAGGCCCGTGGCGGGGCGACAGGCCCGAAGGCGACGCCGTCGTCTCCGCTGAACCCGGCCTGCTCTGTTCGGTCCTGACCGCCGACTGCGCACCGGTGCTGCTGGCCGATCCCGAGACCCGCATCGTCGCCGCCGTCCACGCCGGCTGGAAGGGCGCCCTGGGCGGCGTGGTCCAATCCGCCGTCGCGGCCATGGAGGCCCTTGGCGCCGACCCGCGCCGCATTCTGGCGGTCGTCGGCCCCTGTATCGCCCAGGCCAGCTATGAGGTCGGCGTCGATTTCCAGGACCGGTTCGCCCACCACGACCGCGGCAGCGAACGCTTCTTCCGCTCCGGCGAGACCGACGACAAACGCCAGTTCGATCTGCCGGGCTTCGTCCTGTGGCGGCTGCAGCAGGCCGGGGTCGGTCAGGCCGTCTGGACCGGCCACGACACCTGCGCCGATGCGGATCGCTTCTATTCGAACCGCCGCGCTTATCAGCAGAGCGAGCCGGATTTCGGGCGGTTGATCAGCGTGATCGGAGCTTAGACGGCCTCAGCCCGCCCGCGCCAGCTCAGGCACGCGAGTCACTTCCCGCCACGCATGCGGCGCAGCCAGCAGGGCCCGGACCAGCTTGTTGTTGACCGCGTGACCGGCCTTATAGCCTTCGTATCGACCCAGCAGGGGCGCGCCCAGGACATACAGGTCGCCGATGGCGTCCAGCGCCTTGTGCCGCACAAACTCGCGTTCCATGCGCAGGCCGCCGGGGTTCAGTATCTCGTCGCCATCGATGACCACGGCGTTCTCCAGCGAGCCGCCGCGCGCCAGGCCGGCCTGACGCAGGGCCTCGACCTCATGGGCGAAGCCGAAGGTGCGGCAGGCCATGATTTCCTTGCGGAAGGTCGGCTCGTCCACGACGAAATCGATGATCTGGTTGCCGATCACCGCCGAAGGGAAGTCGATCTCGAACCGCATTTCATAGCGGTCGCACGGCAACAGGGCCGCGTGCTTGTCGCCTTCGGTGACGTGAACCGTCTCCAGGATCTCGATATAGCGCTGCGGCTGCGCCTGGGGACGGAAGCCCGCCCGGTCCAGCAGTTGCACGAACTCCAGCGCCGACCCGTCCAGGATCGGCAGTTCCGGCCCGTCCACCTCGACCACGGCGTTTGAAACGCCCAGGGCGCAGAAGGCCGCCATCAGATGTTCGATCGTCGACAGGCGCACGCCGGCGCTGTTCTCGATCATGGTGTTCAGGCGCGCGTCCACGACGGCCTCGCCCGACACGGGGATACGATTGTCGAAATCCGTGATGTCCGTCCGCACAAAGACAATGCCCGCCCCCGCAGGCGCAGGACGAACCGCCAGCCGCACCCGGCGGCCAGTATGCACCCCGACACCGGCGATGATGGCCGGCGCGACGATGGTGCGCTCGTGATGGTCGTTCCTGACCGACAAACTCAAACTCGCTTCAACCTGTGCGGACCGCCTTGATGTGCGGATTACGCCCCACGACCGATCTAGCGCGGGGGGCTCAAGCTCGAAATGAAAGTCGAGTTTCGGATTGTTTCGTTCCGGGACTCCCGCCCGGGAGCTCCCGCCAAAGAAAACGCCCCGGAGCCTGGGCTCTGGGGCGCGATCTTCAAAATTTCAATCGGTCAGTTTGCGAGCCGGCGGAGAAAAGAAGGAATCTCCAGGTCATCGTCCGCCTCGCCGGCGGTCGGTTGCGGCTGGGCCTGCGGCTGTTCAGCCGTCCGCATTTGCGACGTCGGGCGGGTGCTGTAGGTCGGCTCGGGCTGCGGCTGCGCGCGCTTTCCTCGGCCGAACAGGCTCCAGCCGCTGCGGCGGTGATCGCGGTCGTCATAGTCTTCGACAGCCGGCTCCGGCGACCGGGCGGCGTACAGATCGGGCTGCGGCTCAGGCGCGCGGGGCGACTGCGCCGAGGGGGCGCGGGTCGTCTCATATTCCTCGACCCAGGGATCGACGATCGGATCCAGGGCGCGTGGGGTCGGTTCCGCGACGCGGATCACCGGCTCGGGCCGAGGTTCCGGCGCGGGAGGGGCCTGAAAGGTGGGGACGACGGGCGCAGGCTCGATGCGAGGCTCCGGGCGGGCCTCGAAACGCGGCTCAGGCGCGCGTTCGGCGCGGACCGGCTCGCGATAAGTTTCGCGGGCGGGCTCGGGCGCAGCGCGCGAGGTCTGGGTTCCGTACAGGCCGCCGGCCGAGCGACGGGCGCCGTGATCGGCCAGCGGGGCGGCGGGAGCCGACGGCTCGGCGCGCTGCACCATGCCCTCGTCCATGCCGGTGGCGACCACCGAGACGCGAATCTTGCCGTCCAGGGCCGGATCGAAGGCGGCGCCGAAGATGATGTTGGCGTCGCCGTCCACTTCCGCGCTGATGGCGTTGGCGGCCTCGTCGACTTCCAGCAGGGTCATGTCCAGACCACCAGTGATGTTCACCAGTACGGCCTTGGCGCCCTTCAGCGAGGTCTCGTCCAGCAGCGGGTTGGCGATGGCGTTCTGGGCGGCCAGCAGGGCGCGATCATCACCGGACGCCTCGCCCGTGCCCATCATCGCCTTGCCCATTTCGGACATGACGGCGCGGACGTCGGCGAAGTCCAGGTTGATCAGGCCCGGCAGGATCATCAGGTCGGTGATCGAACGCACGCCCGAGTGCAGCACCTGGTCTGCCATGCCGAAGGCGTCGGCGAAGGTGGTGCGTTCGTTGGCGACGCGGAACAGGTTCTGGTTCGGAATGACGATCAGCGTATCGACATAGCGCTGCAGCTCGGCGACGCCCGCGTCGGCCAGGCGCATGCGGTGGCGGCCTTCGAAGGTGAAGGGCTTGGTCACGACGCCGACGGTCAGGATGCCGCGATCACGCGCGCATTTGGCGATCACGGGCGCCGCGCCGGTGCCGGTGCCGCCGCCCATGCCACAGGTGATGAACACCATGTGCGCGCCTTCGAGGTGCTGATGGATCTCGTCGGCGGATTCCTCGGCGGCGTTCATGCCGACTTCGGGGTGGGCGCCCGCGCCCAGGCCCTGGGTGATGGTCTCGCCCAATTGGATGCGACGATCCGTCTTGGCGAACGACAGGTGCTGCGCGTCGGTATTGGCGACAACGAACTCGACCCCTTCGAGGCCGGCGTCGATCATATTGTTCACGGCGTTGCCGCCTGCGCCGCCGACGCCGAACACGACGATGCGGGGCTTCAGTTCAGTGTGTTGCGGCTTGACCAACGAGAGCGACATATTTTTCCGACCTTCCGAGCCCTGGACCCTTCGCACCAAAGCGAACACCCCGCCGAATCGCTTTGGTTATGAGCGCGTTAATGATTGCGCCCACGAGGGTTAAGAGAAGGTTACGGCGATAATGTGAGTCGGACGCGAGAACAGCAGGTTTTCAGGGATTTCCCTGAATTTCTAAACAAGAGGGCGTCAACAAAAAAAGGGGCGGCCCAAAGGCCGCCCCCTCCCATGTGGCACTCAAACTCAGACCAAATCGACTTAGAAGGCCGTGAAGTTCAAGCCGAAGTAGAAGCGACGACCGTAGGGGTCAAAGTTCGAATACAGCGTCGAGCCCAACCAGGGGTTCTGGCTGTCGTTGAAGACGTTGGTGACGCCGGCACGCAGTTCCAAGTCTTCACGCACCCGATAACGTGCGCTGATATCGTGACGGGCAAAGTTTCCAGTATCCAGCGTGTTAACCGGACGGGAGTCGGTGTTTCCGGAGTCCACGAACTCCTTGAGGCGCTGAATGTCCTGCGCCGACTGCCAGTCCGTCGTCCATGTGACAGACACGTCGTCGTTCGGCTTCCAGTTCAGGCGAGCCGTGAAGCGGACCCGCGGGTAGTAGAGATCGCTAGCGTACTCTTCGTAATAGTTGGGTTGAGTGACGTCGTTGAAGTTTTTCTGGGTGATCAGATAGGAACCGCCCACGTCAAGCATGAACCGACCAAAGTCGCGACCGAACACTTCCGCCGAGTCCAGGCCGTACCGCAGCTTGAAGTCCAGACCTTCGACCTCACGCTTGGCGTAGTTCAGAGGCCCTTGGATGAAGCCGCCGACTGCGTCACCGAGCGGTGCACCCACCTTGAAGACGTCGAACTCGTCACCCTGATCAGGATTGTTCCGATAGATCAGGTTGCACGCCACCGGGTTCAGAGCCGGTCCGTCGACGCACTGGTTGGCCAGGGTTTGAGCGGTCACCGAGGCGATCACATCGTCGATTTCGATGGAGTAATAGTCCAGCAGCACCGAGAAGTTCGGAATGAAGCGCGGCTGGAGCACCGTCGAGAAAGTGAAGGAGGTCGAGGTTTCGGGCGATAGAAGCGGATTGCCGCCGTTCAGTCCGGGAATGCCGGACGAATAGGTCGGGCGATAGTCATCGTCCGTCGTCGCCGTGGAACCAGCGAAGTCATAGGTTAGGCCCTTCTGCGCCGCCAGCGCCGTACAGTTGGCGATGCGGTTTGTGCGCTCCTCAGCCGTCCGAGCAGAAGAGGTAATCTGGCGTGTATCGCAGGGATCGGCGAAGTTGTTCGCGAACGTCTGGGTCTGCGGCGCATAGAGCTCCGCAAGAACCGGAGAGCGGAAGGAGGTATTGTAGCTGGTCTTGAACGTGATGTCCGGGATCGGACGATAAACCAAGTTCACGCCATACACGTCGCCCGTTCCGACGGTGGAGTAGTCGAAGGTCCGGTACGAGCCGCTGAGTTCAGCGAACTCCCCCAGGAAGCTGTCGCGCAGCAGCGGGATCGCCAACTCGGCGAAGAACTCGTTGGTTTCATATTCCGAAGGCAGGAAGTCGCCGCCGGTGTTCAGTTGCAGGTACCGCGTGCCGCTCGAAGAGCTGCGTCCCAGGCCTTCGGCCATTTCCTTGCGGTACTCATAACCGACGGCGTAGCCCAGCGGGCCGGCGCCCCAGAAGTCCCAGAGCAGACCCGAAGTCGAAGCGACGAAGTTGTGCTCTTCATTCTTCTCGTCAAGGAAGATCGACGCCGTCACATATTCCAGAGCTTCGGCGGACTGGTTTCCTTCACCGAACACGTTCAGCGGGCGGCAATCAGCAACTTCCGAATCCGTCGCCGACAGCGTATCGCGCGGATCATTGGGGTTGTAGTTGGCGACGGGGCGGCCCTGCGAGGCGAGCAACTGCGCACGGCAAACGATCTGCCCGCTACCGTCACGTACCGCATCCAGCGCTAGAGTCGTGCGCAGGATGTCCATACCGGTCTCGGTGTTCCGGTTGTCCATCCGCCCATAGACGTAAGACAGGTCCCAATCCATCGCCTTGATGAAACTGACCTGATCGTACGAACCGTGCAGGTTCAGCACATAGCGCTGCAGCTGGCGGTCATTTTCCTGAGTCCGGTCGACGCCGAACACCGAGTGACGCGCGTAATTCCGCACGGCCGTGCCGGTCACAGCGCCGGGCGTGTTCGTCGCCGGCGTGCCGTAGGTCGCGACGGCATTGTTCTGAAGCGCGGCGCGGATGATGTCAGGCAGGAAGGCGTTGTCGTCGATGCGGGTGGTGAAGGCGGATGAACTCAGAATCGGCTGGACTGCAGTGGCGGAGTAGGTGTTTGAGATATAGACATCGAAGAAGCTTGGCTGAGTAGTGATGAACGACTGCTCATCGACATACTTGGCTTCAACATAGGCGGTGATGTTGTCGTTCACCTTGTAGTTGGCGCCGACTTGGAACCGCTGTGATTCCGATTCCGGCGTGCGGCTGTAGCCACCGAAGTAGGTGTTATAGTTGACGCCGTCGCCGCCGATATTGAACGGACGGTTGATGCCGACCGCGCCGATACGGGTGCCCAGATTGATCAGACGCGCCTGACCGTTCTCGTACCAGTAGGACTTGTTCGGATCGATTGAGTAGCAGTTCGCAGACGTCAGGCCAGTGCAGTTGGCCAGCGGCACATCGGGATCGGCTTGCGAGCTCGGTTGCTGGCTGTTGGCCACATTGGTGACGCCCCAGCGAGGCCGGCCGACGTAACGCACGTCATAGAACAATGCCTGGTCGACGATGCCGTCAGACCGCGGACCGAAGGTTGCCGACGTCGGGTCGGCGTCGACGCCGACGACAAACCGTCCGTCCCGCAGCCACTCGATGTCCTCGCCCAGGATCACATCGAGTTTCTCGTACTCGGCGAAACCGTAGACGTTCAGGCGATCGTCGAGAAGGTTTTTACCAACCAGGGCCGAAATCCGGCGGGTCAGAGGCGCATCAGCACTGTCGCCTGCCAGCTGACCGACATTGGCGTCGATCTCCAAGCCTTCGAAGTCCTTGCGCAGCTTGTAGTTCAGCACGCCGGACACGGCGTCGGCACCGTAAACGGAAGAAGCGCCGCCCGTGATGATGTCGATGCTTTCGATCAACAGGCGCGGAACCGTGTCGACGTCCACAGCCATACGTCCGACCTGGGCGCCGACCTGGCGACGACCGTCGATCAGCGTCAGCACGCGGTCAGACCCCAGCGACCGCAGGTTCGCCAGCGAAACGCCCGCAATGTTCAGAGAACCTGTGGTATCCGAGGGAACCTGCGAGTTCGAAAGCGCGGGAATGGTGGCCAGGTAATCGATAACCGTAGGCAAACCGGTTTCCAGCAGGTCCTCCCGCCCGACGATGATGGTCGGCTGGGGCGCATTAGCTGGATCTGTGCGGCGAATCCGCGAGCCGGTAACGACGATCTCGTCAACCGCCGCGCCGTCGAGTTGGGTTTGCGACGAAGATTGAGCAAACGACGGCGAAGCCGCCAGAATGCCCGCGAGAATCGTTGTCGCGAAAAGATGATGACGATTGATATTCATGCCTTAGGGCCCCCACTAAAAATCGGCGCGCGGCGTCGTGTTCCGATCCGCGTAACGTGGGTGTAACCAAATGTGGCGGAACCACAACCATTGTGGTCCAAATCAGGCACAGAAGTGGAGCTTATGTTACAGCTTCGCCACAGTTCAGCGAACAGCGGAACTATGGAGCCTCAAAACTACAGATTATCCCGCAGCCAACCCGCCACACGCCCGACCACATTGCCGCGATGCACACGCGGCGCATCCGCCGCTGTGATCTGCCGCGCCATCAGTTTCCGGGCAGAGACGGCTTCACGCGGGCCGTAAGCCGCCCGCAACAAGACGCCGGCCGTGGCGCAGAAGGCCGGGCCCGACGCGGCGTCGGCCAAATGTGGCGCCCGTTGGGGTTTTCCGAGGCGCACCGGACGGTCGAACACCCGCACGGCCAGTTCACGCACCCCGTTCAGCTGGCTGGCGCCCCCGGTCAGGACGAGTCCTGCGCCGGGCTCCAGCCCCACGCCGGCGTTCTTCAGCCGGTCGCGCAGCAGCTCCAGCGTCTCTTCCACGCGCGGAGCGATGACCGTCTTCAGCATGGCGCGCGGCACGATGACCGGGCCGGCGGAGGCGTCCTCCCCGCGCGGCGGGGCCTCCAGCATCTCGCGGTCCTCGTTGGCGCTGGCCATGGCCGAGCCGTGCAGGGTCTTCAGCCGTTCGGCGCCGGCCTTGGACGTCGACAGGCCGCGCGCGATGTCGGAGGTGACATGGTCGCCGCCGACGTTCAGGCTCTCGATATGCAACAGGGACCGGCCGCCCCAGACGGCGGCGCTGGTCGAGCCGCCGCCCATATCGATGCAGACGGCGCCCAGGTCCATCTCGTCCTCTTCCAGCGCAGCCAGGGACGAGACGACGGGCGCGGCGGCCACGCCCTGCAGGTCCAGGTGCGCCAGCTCGAGACAGTGGCTCAGGGTGGTGAAGACGTTCTCGGCCATGGAGACGACCAGCAGGTCGAGCCCCAGCGAACCGCCGCGCATCGAACGCGGATCATGCACGCCCCGCGCGCCGTCGACCGACCAGGCGATGGGCAGGACGTGGATGGGCCGGCGATTCGGCAGGCGGATCTGGGCCAGGGCCATGCCGATGGCGCGCGCCAGATCGGCGTCCCCGACCGGATTGGCGCCCAGGGACACCCGGGCCTGGACCCGGTGGCTTGCCATCTGGCCGATGGCGGTGGTGACGACGACGCCGGAGACGGGGCTCTGGGCCGCGCGTTCGGCGCGTTCGACGGCGTGGCCTATGGCCTGGGCGGCCTCGTCCATATTGATGATGGCCCCGCCCTTCACGCCCTTGGACTGGACGTGACTGGCCCCGGCGACGCGGATGGTGCGGTCGGCGTGGCGCACGCCGTCAGGCTTCATGATGAAGCACGACACCTTGGACTGGCCGATGTCCAGGGCGGCGATCACGGGGGCGCGGCCGGCGCGGGGGTCCATGCCCCGGCCCTGGTCGTTTGCCGATCCGCGCTGCTTTCCCGCCATGTCTTATACTTCCTTTAAGCGTCGGCGCCGGGGCGCACGGCGACCTCGTCCGGCGTTCTGAGATCGACCCGGGCGAAACCGAGGTCGAGCAGGCGTTCGCGCTGATCCATCGCATCGAGACGGATCAGGGCCCCCTCCTGGTCCACCGCAGGCAATTGAATCAGACTGCCGTCCTTCAGGCGCAGGTTCCAGCGGCGCTCGTCCACCCGCACCAGGGCGTCGATCCGGCTCATCAGGCGCGGACGCTGGGCCAGCAGGGGCAGGACCTCGCCGGCGGCTTGATCCGCCCCCTTGCCCACGACCAGAGGCAGGGTGGGATAGCGGCGGGCGTCGGCGCCCTTGATCACCTGGCCCCGCGAGTCGATGACCTTGATCTGACCGGCTTCCTGCCAGACGGCGAGGCGGTCGTGTTCCTTGATTTCAACGATCAGGGTGTCGGGCAACAGGCGCACCACCCGCGCCTCCTTGACCCAGCCGACGGCCTGCACCCGGTCGCGGATGGCGTCCAGGTCCAGACTGGTGATCGGTTGGCCCGAATAGAGCCCCAGCGCCTGCTGGATGGCCGGCTCGGCCTCGGCCGAGGCGCCGGTGATATGGACCCGCTTCAGCGACAGACCCATGCCGGCCGTCATCCCGTCGATCCCGTGAGAGACCGACTGGCCGATCCGCTCGGCGCGCGCGCCGGTCGCCAGAACCCCGACGACCAGCAGGGCGCTGGCGCCCAGGGCGATCATGACGGTGCGGGGGGAAACATCGATACGGCCGATGGCGGCCATCTTGCCGGGGATGGCGGACACGGGCTTGGGCGCGCCGCCGCGAGGCCGCCCGCCCTTCTTGGAGGCGCCGCCACGCGAGGAACCCGAACTCTGTCGCCGACCGCCGCGAACTACCGCGGGCATGAGGCGTCCTCCACCATCCACCGTACCAGTTCTTCGTAGCTCATTCCGGTATGGGCGGCCTGCTCGGGGGCGAGCGAGGTCGGCGTCATGCCCGGCTGAGTGTTGACCTCCAACAGAACCAGATCGTCCTTAACATCATCATAACGGAAGTCGCTTCTGGACACGCCTTGGCAACCCATGGCCAGGTGCGCCGCCTCCGCCTGACGCAGGGCGGCCTCAAAAACGGCGGGCGGCAGGACGGCGGGCAGGACGTGGACCGAGCCGCCGGGCGCATATTTGGCTTCGTAATCATAGAAGCCCTTGGTCGGGGTGATGTCGGTCACGGTCAGGGCGCGCGGGCCCGACTTTTCGCCGATCACGGCGACGGCCAGTTCCTTGCCGGCGATATAGGGCTCCACCATCACCTGCTCGCCATAGGTCCAGGCGGGATCGCCCACCTCAGCGACCGGCCGATTGGCGCCCTCGCGCACCAGATAGACGCCGACCGACGAGCCTTCGGCGTTCGGCTTGACCACATAGGGGGGCTCGATCACATGGCGCGCCGCCACCTCGTGCCGGTCGTACAGACCGCCGCCGGGCACCTTGACGCCTGCGGCCTTCAGCACGGCCTTGGACTTGTCCTTGTCCATGGCCAGGGCCGAGGCCAGGACGCCGGAATGCGTATAAGGAATCCGCAGGGTCTCAAGCACCCCCTGGACGCAGCCGTCCTCGCCCCAGGCGCCGTGCAGGCAGTTCAGCACCACGTCGGGCTTGATCAGGCCCGACAGCACATTGGCCAGATCGCGCCCTGCGTCCACGCGGCTGACGCGCACGCCCTGCCGTTCCAGCGCCTGGGCGCACTGTTCGCCGGAGGTCAGCGACACCTCCCGCTCAGCGGAAAGACCGCCCATCAGGACGGCGACATGAAGGTCTTTGAATGCGCGGGTCATGGCCTCTCCGATTGCGGCCGAGATGTTTAACAGGCCGTCAACCTTATCGCCCGCACGTCGTGAAATTTGTGCGTCAAACCTCGGCGATCAGAGGCGCCGGCCGATCCGCTTGATCTCCCAGTCCAGCTGAACGCCGGTCTTCAACAAGACATCGGCGCGCACCGCCTCGCCCAGGCCTTCGATGTCGGCGGCGGTGGCCTCGCCGGGGTTGATCATGAAGTTGGAGTGCAGCTCGCTGAACATGGCCCCTCCCCCCCCGTACGGCGCTGGCTCGGCGTGCAATTTCCCGCGCCAGCCGGCCTCGTCGACCAGTTTCCAAGACGAATGGCCGGGCGGGTTCTTGAAGGTCGAACCGCCGGTCTTCTCGCGGATGGGCTGGGTGGTCTCGCGACGGCTGGTGATCTCGTCGATCCGGGCCTGCACCGCCTCGGGCGCGTCCGGCGTTCCGCGATAGACGGCCTCAACCCAGATGATGTCGGCCGGCGCCTGCGAATGGCGATAGGTATAGCCGAAGTCGGCCAGGGCGTAGTCGACCCGCTCGCCCCTGCGGTTCAGCCCCCAGGCCGAGACCAGCACATCCTTTGTCTCCGATCCGTAGCAACCGGCGTTCATGGTCAGGGCGCCGCCCACGGTGCCGGGAATGCCGGCGTAGAATTCCAGCCCCGCCAGCCCCGCCTTGGCGCTGGCCTTGGCCACCATGGAGTCCAGCGCGCCTGCGCCGGCCGTGATGGCGTCGCCGTCCGTCGTCACCTGCGCCCAAGGCCGGCCCGCCAGACGGATCACCACGCCCTCGACCCCGCCGTCGCGGACGATGACGTTGGACCCGACGCCCAGCACGGTCACGGGGACAGACGTATCCAACGCCTTCAGGAAGTCAGCCAGGTCCTCGGCGTCCGCCGGAATGAACAGGGCCTCAGCCGTCCCGCCCACCCGGAACCAGGTGAAGGGCGCCAGGGGCTCGTCCCGCAGCAGCTTGCCGCGCACGGTGGGGAGGTTGTCACGCCAAGTCATCAGGTCCTCATCTCTTGCTTCCTTCTCCCCTTGCGGGAGAAGGTGGCCCGCAGGGCCGGATGAGGGGACCGCCGGTGGGCCAGCCCGCACCACCTTACCCCTCACCCTTTCGCGCCAGAACGACGGCTTCGCCGCCGTGCGCTCAAGCCCTCTCCCGGCGGGAGAGGGTGACTATCACCCCAACGCCTCCAGCTGCGCCGGCAGGCCATAGGCCCAGCTGGTGATGTCGCCGGCGCCCAGCAGCACGACCACATCGCCCGGTTTGGCCTCTTCCTTGATCAGGCGCGGCAGGACGGCGGCGTTCTCCAGCGCCTGGACATGGCGGTGGCCATAGCGGCGGATGCCGTCGGTCAGGGCGTGTTTGTCCACCCCCTCGATCGGCTGCTCGCCGGCCGGATAGACGTCGGCGACGATCACGCTGTCGGCGTCGGAAAAGGCGGTCGAGAACTCGTCCATCAGATCGCGCAGTCGGGTGTAGCGGTGCGGCTGGACCACGGCGATGACCCGGCCTTCGGTCACCTGGCGCGCGGCCTTCAGCACGGCGACGATCTCGACCGGGTGGTGGCCATAGTCGTCGACGATCCGCACGCCCCCGACCACGCCCGTGGTGGTGAAGCGGCGCTTGACCCCGCCGAACCCGGCCAGCCCTTCGCGGATCGCCTCGTCCGACACGTCCAGCTCGCGCGCCACCGCAATGGCGGCCAGGGCGTTGGAGACATTGTGCCAGCCGGCCATCGGCAGGTGCACGCCCTTGATCGTATGTGTCTCGCCTTTCTGGATCACGACATCGAACCGGCAACCGTCCGGCCCCATCTCGACATTGTCGGCCCGCACCATGGCCTGGGGATTGGTCCCATAGGTGACCAGCCGCCGGTTATCGATCGAGGCGACCAGCTTCTGCACCTCGGGATGATCCAGGCAGACAGCGGCGAAACCATAGAAGGGGATGTTCTCGACGAAATCGACGAAGGCCTTCCGCACGGCGTCGAAGTCGCCGTAGTGGTCCAGGTGTTCCGGGTCGATATTGGTCACGATGGCGACGGTGGACTTGAGCCGCAGGAAGCTGCCGTCGCTCTCGTCCGCCTCGACCACGATCCAGTCGCCGTCGCCGACCTTGGCGTTGGTGCCATAGGCGTTGATGATGCCGCCGTTGACCACCGTCGGGTCCAGGCCGGCCGCATCCAGCAGAGCCGCGACCATCGAGGTCGTGGTGGTCTTGCCGTGGGTGCCGCCGACCGCGATGGAGAATTGCAGCCGCATCAGTTCGGCCAGCATCTCGGCCCGGCGCACCAGGGGGATGCGACGCTCGCGCGCGGCCTTCATCTCGGGATTGTCGGCCTTGACCGCCGTCGAATAGACCACGGCCGACACGCCCTCGCTGACGTGAGCGGAATCGTGGCCGATGAAGATCCGCGCGCCCAGCTTCTCCAGCCGTTCGGTATTGGCGCTGGCCTTGGCGTCCGAGCCCTGAACCGAATAGCCGATCTTCAGCATGATCTCGGCGATGCCGCTCATGCCTATGCCGCCGATGCCGACGAAATGGACGGGACCGAGGTCAAACGGGACGGGGCGAAGGCGAGCGATCATCCGATGCGCTTAGCAAGGGATCGGGCGGAATGCACGGGGGTGTGTGCGCCCAATTCCAACCCCGCAAACGCTCCGGACGCGCTGGCCCGTGCATAGGTTGGATCCGCCTAGGCCGGGAAGGCTACCGGCCACGGCGCCGACCTATAGTCCGGCGGCCAGGCTCTGCGCCTGGGCTGGATCCCGGGCCCTCAACGCGGCGATGGCCGCCTCCAGGGTCGGATCCTCGCCCGCCCGTCGCTGGGCCACGGTGCGCGGGGCCTCGATGTCCGGCGTGACCCCGTGCTTCTCCAGCCGCACGCCGCCCGCCGTGACGAAATTGGCCCGGCTCAAGGTCAGCCGCCCGCCGTCCGGCAGCTCCGTCTCCTGGGCGATCAGCACCGAACCTATGGTCTTCTCCCCCACGACGATCCCGCGCCGCGCCTCCTGCAGGGCCGCCGGAGTCAGTTCCGCCGCACTGCGGCTGCCCCGATCCACCAGAACCGCGACCTCATTGGATACAGGCTCGCGCCGGTCGCCGCAGTCGCCCGATGCGGTCAGGGTCACCGACCGCCCGGTCCGCCCCGTCTGTGTCGCCCAGACGCGGTCGCGCGGCAGGAAACAGGTCAACACCGACTCCGCCTCCGACAGACGCCCGCCCGGATTGGCCCGCAGGTCCAGGATCACGTCCACATCCGGCGACAGCCCGTCTAGCTCACCGCCCAGCCAGCGTCCCAGGCCGGCGTCGAACTGCTCCACCGTCAGCACCAGGACCCCCGGCCGCGTCTTGTCCGCCGTGAACGGCTGCGGCCCGTCCATCAGGCGCGGAACCAGGGCCTTGTCACGCCGCGCGCCCGTCTCGTCGGTCAGGACCAGATGCACCGGTCGCCCGTCCTGCACCTCGACATCCGCCCCCCAGGGACGCCCATCGACGCTGTTCAGGGTCCAGCCCAGCTGCACCCCAGCCTCCTGCGCCGGCGAGCCCTCGCGCACCCGCTCCACCGTCCAGATGTCCGGATCCTCGCCCCGCATCAGGGTCATGCCCATGACCGCGCGCCGCTCATACTGCGTGTCCTGACGGCGCACGGCGGCCGGAGGGCTGGCCCCGGCGTGACCGTCGTCCAGCAGGTCCAGCATCTCGTTCAGCACCCGGTACAGGGCGCGATCATCGCCGGCCGACGCCGCCAGGGGCCGAAACCGATCCCGCGCCGCCCCCCAGTCCACCCCGTGCAGGCCGGGGTCGTAATAGCCGCGCCGCACCTCACTCCAGACCCTGTCGAACACCCGCTGGTTCATGCGGGCGCGGTCTCGCGACGGCGCCATCTGCACGATGTCGGAGAAGCGGGTCCCGGTCGTCGCTTGGGGCGTGCTCGACGCCGATCCGGCCGCGAGCAGCAAGCTTAACGACAAGGCGCTGGAAACACTCAGGAAGCGACGACCGGACATGGGACGATCCTTGGCCGAACCCCGCTCGCCGCGCAAATCACGAAGAGTCGCGCACGTCTTGTCTTCGCCACAGGCTCGGGCCAAGAGCCCCGCACCTGATTTGCGGACCGCGCCCCGGACGACCCCCATGCCCATCACCACGGTCGGCCTCGATGCCGACGACACCCTTTGGCACAACGAGACGATCTTTCGTCTGACCCACGCCCGGTTCGTCGATCTGCTGGACGATCACGGCGACGCCGCCACCATCGAGGCGCGCCTGGCCGAAACGGAACAGCGCAACCTCCGCCTCTACGGCTACGGCGTGAAGGGCTTCACCCTGTCGATGATCGAGACGGCCATGGAGCTGTGCGACGGCGGCGCCCCGCCCGAGGTGGTGCGCGAGATCCTGGCCGCCGGTCGCGAAATGCTGGCCCACCCGGTCGAGACCCTGCCGGGCGTGGACGAGGTGGTCGCCGAACTGGCCGAAAACTACCGTCTGGTCCTGATCACCAAGGGCGACCTTCTGGACCAGGAGCGCAAGCTGGCGGCCTCAGGCCTCGGCGACCGGTTCGCGGCGGTCGAGATCGTCTCCGAAAAGGACCGCGCCACCTACGACCGCATCTTTTCCCGCTATGGCGCCGGCGCGGCCGAGGCCGTCATGGCCGGCAATTCCATGAAGTCCGACGTCCTGCCCGCCATCGCCGCCGGCGCCTTCGGCGTCCACATCCCCTACCACGTCACCTGGGCCCACGAACTGGCCGATGCCCCGGTGAACGAGCCGCGTTATGTCTCCCTGTCCCGGATCGGCGAATTGCCGGATTGGATTGCTGCGATAGAGGACTGACGTCTCAGGTGTATCCCAAAAGGGCGCGCAAGCCCGGGGCGTGAAACTCGATCAGCTTCTTCTGCGCCTCAGAGATTTCGTCGGGCAGGACGACCGCGCTGGACACATTCAGGTTCTGGCGCGCCGTTCGGCTCTGCCGCTTGTCTGCACCGACCCTGACCCGCTCGCGCCAATCGGCGGGCACAGCCTCCAGGCCGCAATCCGCCAGCAACCGTAGGAAGAAGACCTCCGAAGCCTTGCTGTCCAGATCTTCCACCGCAGCGACAATGTCTTCGTACCGATAGAGGACCGCCCGCGTGCCCAACCAGGCGACGACATTATGGGTGTACATGTCTTCCAGCGTCGGCGTTCGCTCGTGAATGCCGAAGATCATCATATTGATCAGTTCGTCGGCCGGTATGGCGCCGCTCTTCAGATGCGCCAGATTGGCCTGCTGAAACTCGTCGGACAGATAAAAGCGCGCACGCGCCAGCACCCAACTGTGCGGATCGCGCGCCAGAACGATATGTCTCGCGGCTCCCAGGGCGTGGACGCCTGAATCGCTGAACAGCAGATGGCCGCAGCTCATCATCGGCCGAGCCGGGTCGAACAGATGACGATGTTGGGCCAGGTTAGGAATCTGCACGAACTCGCGCCCATAGTGCTGCCCCACCGGCACGAACATTCGCAGGATGTTGCGAATAAGGTGAGTACCGCCCTTGGGAATGCTGTTCAGGAAGAGGGGCGTCGACAACGGAGCCGGATCAAAGCGCGCCACATCTTCGTCCAGCGTATCCTTCATGCCCAGAATGACCGCCATGTCTCGAACTCCCCGCGAACAAAAGGGGCGGCAGGTTTGAGAACCCGCCGCCCCGTCAGGACCTTATAGTCCGTTTGTCGATCAGAACGACTTGCTGATGCGGACAAAGCCGCGGCGGCCGTACATGCCTTCGGTATACTGCGAGGTGAAGGCCGAGGTGCCGACGGTGTTGAATTCGCCCAGGTTCAGGGTAGTCAGTTGCGGCGGCAGTTCGTCGAACAGGTTGGCTACACCCGCCAGGATCGACCAGCTTTCAGCATCATAACGAACCGAGAAGCTGTGGAAGGCCGTGAAGGGCGCATCAAGCTTCAGGTAGACTTCCTGTCCGCCGACCGTGGCCGTGTCGCTGCCGTAAGAGGCGTAGTTGCCTTGGTGCCCAATCATCTGGACGGCCCAGACGCCGGTCCAGGGGCCGCGTTCGTATTGCAGGTTCAGATTGCCCACGAACTGCGGATTGCCGACCTCACCGAGGGTGTCGACGATATTGTCGGCGAAAAGAGCTTCGCGGGATTCCAACTGCCAGGTCGCCTGACCGTCGATAGAGAACCGGTCGCCCCAAGGCAGGTCGTGGGCGTAACGCGCTGTAAAATCGATGCCGCGGTTGGTCTGTTCGGCGATGTTGATGAACTTGCCGGAGATGGTGTCGATCCGGTGCGTTCCCTCGTTACGGACGAACTGGCTGCAGACTGGGTCGGTCGGGAAATTATCCGAGAGGTAGCAGGCAGAGACGGTTCTCGAGCCCAGGCTCGTGACCTGGTCCTCGATCTCGATCTCGAAATAATCGACCGCAGCGCTGAAGTTGATGAACTTCGGCGTCCAGACCAGGCCGATAACATGGGCGGTGGAGGTTTCCGGCTCAAGTTGTCCCAGGCCGCCGCCCTCAAACAGAGTCGCCGAACTGCCGGCCCCGTTGTGGGTTCCGGGCACGCCGCCGCCCGGTCCGTTCGGGTTGGCGCAATTGTCCGCCAGGCGTTGGCTGATGGTGCCGTCTGCCAGGTTTTGTTGCCAGTTGATGCAGGGATCCACGGTGCGCTGGCTGGCGAAGCTGCTCTGGTCGGCGAGATACAGTTCAAACAGGGCGGGGGCGCGGAACGAGGTTCCGGTGGTGGCGCGCATGCGGACGTCCGGCAAGAACTCCCAGTTCACGCCGACCTTGTAGGTCGATGCGCTGCCCGAGGTCTTGGTGTTGGTCACCCGCCCTGACAGGCTCAGATCCAGACCATAAGCGAACGGCATGTCCTTCAGGACAGGGATCGACAGTTCGGTGAAGATCTCGGCCGTTCGCTCGGATCCTTGGGTGATGCCGGCGCTGGAAGAACCCCAGGCGTTGGCGTTGCGTGTGATCTCGCCCGGGACGTCGTTGATTTCGTCGTGGCGAATATGGAAGCCGAGCGCCGCCCCGATCGGACCCGCCGGCAGGTCGAACAGCTCGCCGCCCATGAAGCCTTCGACATAGGCCTGTTCATAGACAGTGTTGCCCTTATCGACGTCGAACAGGAAGGCGCGCTGTTCGTCGGTCAGATTACCGGCCAGGAAGTCGGGATCGGCCCAGTTGATGTCGATGCAGGTCCGGCCGCTGACCGGCAAAATCTCGCCGGCGCAGGAATCGGTGCGGAAGCTCTGGCTGTCAACGGCGTCCTGCAGGATGACGTCAGCGGTATAGTCGCCATCCGAACGGCTGTACTGGAAGAAGACGTCCCACTTCCAGTCGTTGAGGAAGCTGCCCGGATCGACGAAGTCGCCCCGGACGCCGCCGACGACGCGCGCGTAATCGACCTGCTGGCTGGCCGAGTTATGATTCGTGATCGGCGTGGGGCTGAGCAGATAGTCGCCGCCCCAGCTTTCGTAGCCATAACCCGCGCCATAGGACCAGTCGCCGGCGTAGGCGTAGTTCCAGAACTGGCGGTAGCCCTTGGTCGAGGATTTGCGACGGTTCAGCAGGACTTCGGCATAGGCCTCTGCGTGTTCGGTCAGCTGGTATTTGCCCTCGGCGAACACCGTGTAACGCTCGACCTCGGGGATAAGGGTCTGCTCGTCATCAAACGGGTGGTTGCCGTTCATGACCGCCGTACTGGGGCCGTCGTAGCCAACCAGATAGAAACCCGGAGGCGGGACCGGCACCTGACCGGCCAGGCTGCCCGGCACCGTCGGGATATAGTTGCCCAGGTCGCCGTCGTAATCATACTGGTAACGGCCCGGCAGCGAGGCGAAGGTGTTGTCATAGGCCCAGACGTGGCCCCACAACAGGTCCAGGCATGCGGGCTTGCCAGTACGCGGGTCGATCCGGTCCGCACGATTGCCTTGAGCGTCAAATACATACTGTTCGGCGCAGCTGGTGTAGTCGCGATCACCCTGCAGTTGCTCGAACTGCTTGTAGTAGTCGCCTGAGATGCTGAAGCTGCCGCGCTCGAACGTCTTGCCGAAGGTGCCGGAGAAGTTCATCTGCTCGCCACCGCCCTCGAAGGGCGCGGTATAATAGGCGGTCAACTCGCCGCCGTCCTGCTCGACGCCGGTAATCAGGTTCACCACGCCGGCTACGGCGTCAGACCCGTAGATCGACGAGGCGCCGTCTTTCAGGATGTCAACACGCGACAGGGCCGATTGCGGCAGGACGTTTAGGTCGAACGCCGAAACGCCGCCACGTGTGCCGGCCGGACCGGCGCGGCGCCCGTTCAGCAGAACCAGGGTGCGGTTGGCGCCTAGGCCGCGCAGCGAAACCGTCGCCGCGCCTGGACCGCCATCGGTGACGAAAGAGCTGGAGATCGTCGAGGTGACCTGGGGCGAGCCGGCGGCCAGGGTCGATTGCTGCAGCAATTGCGCCGTGTCGCTGAGACCGCGCGCCTGGGCGTTCTCAGCGGTCAGCACCTGTACGGGCGAAGCGCTCGTGTATTCGTTCCTCGGGATACGCGAACCAGTGACTACAATTTCCCCAACTTCGGACGAGGCTTCAGTCTCCGCAGCCGTAGGCTGAGATTCCTGCGCCATTACCGGCGCGGCGGCCATCAGAGTAGCGAACGCGCCGCCAACCAAGGCGGAAGCATTCAAAAGCCCCATCCGACGAGTCATTGAATCCCCCAGTGTAGTTCGAAATTAAGCGCCTACTTACAGTGAAATTCGAACCACACACCACCTCGATGACGCAAAGTCGACACCTTCCCGCAACGAATGTGGCAAACTCGCATCACTTTTTGACCTGATTTGACAGCCTGAAAGCTCTTGCCCCCCCGCCCCTCCCTCTCTAAACGGGCCGCTTAACCGACAACCCGACGCGAGCTCCGCATGGCGACGCCCTGCGGCGGCTACGCGCGCGCAAACTACGAAGGATCAGGTCGCCCCTTGGACGCCTCGGACATCAGTCATGACGAACGCGACGCCATGGTGCGCGCAGCGCTGGCCGAACAGGGCGACAGCGGCGTGACTCCGCGTCACACGCGGTTCTACTTCTATGGCGAGGGCGATCACGGCGACCTGAACGAGGTCGCGCGCCGCGCCGGCTTCCTGACCGGCGGCGCCGACGACTCCACTACACTCGAGACCACCATGGCGGTGGACGAGGCGTCCTTCGCGGCGACCTCCGCCATGATGCAGACCTGGGCCGCAGCGTTTCAGCTAGACTACGACGGCTGGGAATGCGCGGTCGTGACCCATTAGCGTTCAATAAGAAGAAGAGCTGGCGATGCCCAAGCGCACAGACATTAAGTCCATCCTCATCATCGGCGCCGGCCCGATCGTCATCGGCCAGGCGTGCGAGTTCGACTATTCCGGCGTTCAGGCGTGCAAGGCGCTGAAGGCCGAGGGGTACCGGGTCATCCTGGTCAACTCGAACCCCGCCACCATCATGACGGACCCCGAGGTGGCCGACGCCACCTATATCGAGCCGATCACGCCCGAGATGGTCGAGAAGATCATCGCCAAGGAACGCCCCGACGCGCTTCTGCCCACCATGGGCGGCCAGACGGCGCTGAACACCGCCCTGGCCCTGGACGCCTCGGGCGCGCTGAAGAAATACGGCGTCGAGATGATCGGCGCGAAAGCCGAGGTGATCGACAAGGCCGAGGATCGCCAGAAATTCCGCGACGCCATGGACAAGCTGGGCCTTGAGAGCCCCCGCTCCAAGGCCGCCCATTCGATGGAAGAGGCGCTGGAGGGGCTTGAGTTCGTCGGCCTGCCCGCCGTGATCCGTCCGTCCTTCACCCTGGCCGGCACCGGCGGCGGCATCGCCTTCAATCGCGAAGAGTTCGAGGAGATCGTCCTGCGCGGCCTCGACCTGTCGCCGACCACCGAGGTGCTGATCGAGGAATCGGTGCTGGGCTGGAAGGAATACGAGATGGAGGTCGTCCGCGACAAGGCGGACAACTGCATCATCATCTGCTCGATCGAGAACATCGACCCGATGGGCGTCCACACCGGCGACTCCATCACCGTCGCCCCTGCGCTTACGCTGACCGACAAGGAATATCAGCGGATGCGGACTGGCTCGATCAACGTCCTGCGCGAGATCGGCGTCGAGACGGGCGGATCGAACGTCCAGTGGGCCATCAATCCGGCCGACGGCCGGATGGTGGTGATCGAGATGAACCCGCGCGTGTCGCGTTCGTCCGCCCTGGCGTCCAAGGCCACCGGCTTCCCCATCGCCAAGGTCGCCGCGCGTCTGGCCGTCGGCTACACCCTTGACGAACTGACCAACGACATCACCCAGGTCACGCCGGCCTCGTTCGAGCCGAGCATCGACTATGTCGTCACCAAGATCCCGCGCTTCGCCTTCGAGAAATACCCCGGTTCGGAGCCCCTGCTGGGCACCTCGATGAAGTCGGTGGGCGAGGTCATGGCCATCGGCCGCACCTTCCAGGAATCGATGCAGAAGGCCCTTCGCGGGCTTGAGACCGGCCTGTCCGGCTTCGACGAGATCGAGATCGAAGGCGTCGCCGACGTCGAGGACGCCGGCGCCGCCCGCGCCGCCGTGGTCCGCGCCCTGGGCGTCCCCACCCCCGACCGGATCCGCGTCATCGCCCAGGCCTTCCGCCACGGCCTGACGGTGGAAGAGGTCAACGCCGCCTGTTCCTACGAGCCCTGGTTCCTGCGCCAGATCGCCGACATCGTGCGCGAGGAAGGCCACGTCCGCATCAAGGGCCTGCCGACCGACCCGACCGAGTTCCGCCGCCTGAAGGCCAAGGGCTTCGCCGACGCCCGCCTGGCCCATCTTGTCGGGTCCACGGAAAAGGCCGTGCGCCTGGCCCGTCGCGGCCTGAACGTCCGCCCGGTGTTCAAGCGGATCGACACCTGCGCCGCCGAGTTCGCCTCGGCCACCGCCTATATGTATTCGACCTATGAGACCGGCGCCCTGGGCCAGATCCCCGAGTGCGAGTCCGAGCCGACGAACAAGAAGAAGGCCATCATCCTGGGCGGCGGTCCGAACCGGATCGGCCAGGGGATCGAGTTCGACTACTGCTGCTGCCACGCGGCCTTCGCCTTCGACGACATCGGCGTCGAGTCGATCATGGTCAACTGCAACCCCGAGACCGTCTCGACCGACTACGACACCTCCGACCGCCTGTATTTCGAGCCCCTGACGGCCGAGGACGTGCTGGAGCTGATCGAGGTCGAGCGCTCGAACGGCGACCTCATCGGCTGCGTCGTCCAGTTCGGCGGCCAGACCCCGCTGAAGCTGGCTCACGCCCTGCAAGAGGACAACATCCCCGTCCTGGGCACCAGCGTCGACTCCATCGACCTGGCCGAGGACCGCGAGCGCTTCCAGCAGATGCTGGAGGCCATCGGCCTGAAACAGCCGCCCAACGGCCTGGCCCGCAGCGCCGAAGAGGCCGCGCAGAAGGCGGAAGAGGTCGGCTATCCCGTCGTCCTGCGCCCCTCCTACGTCCTGGGCGGCCGCGGCATGATGATCGTCCACGACCGCGAGCAGCTGGACCGTTACGTCCACGAGGCCATGCGCGTCTCAGGCTCCGACCCCGTCCTGATCGACCACTATCTGAACCGCGCCACCGAGGTGGACGTGGACGCCCTGTGCGACGACGAGACGGTCTTCGTCGCCGGCGTGCTGGAGCATATCGAGGAAGCCGGCGTCCACTCGGGCGACAGCGCCTGCTCCATGCCGCCCTGGTCCCTGTCGGCCGAGACGGTGGCCGAGCTGAAGCGCCAGACCACCGAAATGGCCAAGGCCCTGAAGGTCCGCGGCCTGATGAACGTCCAGTTCGCGATTGAAGAGCCGCACAGCGAGAACCCGCGCATCTTCGTGCTGGAGGTCAACCCGCGCGCGTCCCGCACCGCCCCCTTCGTGGCCAAGACCATCGGCCAGCCGATCGCCTCGATCGCCGCCAAGGTCATGGCCGGCGTGCCGCTGAAATCCTTCGGCCTGACCGACAAGCCCTATGACCATATCGCGGTCAAGGAAGCGGTCTTCCCCTTCGCCCGCTTCGCCGGGGTCGACACCATCCTGGGCCCGGAAATGCGCTCGACCGGCGAGGTCATGGGCCTGGACTGGAAGCGTGAGGGCGAGGCCGACATGGCCCCCGCCTTCGCCCGCGCCTTCGCCAAGTCCCAGATCGGCGGCGGCACCACCCTGCCCACGGCCGGATGCGCCTTCGTCTCGGTCAAGGAAGACGACAAGCCCTTCATCGTCGATGCGGTGAAGACCCTGCTGTCCGAGGGCTTCTCCATCATCGCCACCAGCGGCACCCGCGACTATCTGGCGACCCAGGGCATCGAGGTCGGCCTGGTCAAGAAGGTGCTGGAAGGCCGCCCGCACATCGTGGACGCCATGAAGAACGGCGAGGTCCACCTGGTCTTCAACACCACCTCGGGCAAACAGTCGCTTCAGGACAGCTTCAGCCTGCGCCGCACCGCCCTGATGATGAAGATCCCCTACTACACCACCACCGCCGGCGCCCTGGCGGCCGCCCAGGCCATCGGCGCCATCAAGGCCGGCGACCTGGATGTGAGGCCGATCCAGGACTACGGCTGAACGACGAACGGCGATTCATGAGAAAAGCTTAACTGGACGCCGCACACGGCGTCGTGGTCCCCTTCGTCGGCGACGAGGGGGACTTCTACATGGTTGAGCCGCGCAAGGTTGGACCGGGCTTTTACGTCCTCCTGCTGTTGATCGCGGTCGCGACCTTCGTCCTTCACGAAGGGGCGCACTGGTTAGCCGGTGTCGCTCTGGGGCACGAGATGACGGTCACCCTGAACAGCAGCGCCCCCGTCGGCGCCGTACCCCACGACCATGACCTGTTGATCGCGGCCGCCGGGCCCTTGGTCACCCTGGCCGGAGGCCTGATCGCCTTCGCCCTGGTCCTGACCCGCGACAGCCTGGCCGCCTATGGCGTCCTGTTCTTCGCCCTGTTCATGCGGCTGATGGCGGCGGTGATCAGCCTGATCAACCCGAACGACGAGGCCCGGATCAGTCTGGCCATGGGACTGGGCCTCTACGTCCTGCCCCTGATCATGGTCGGCGCGCTGTTGGTGCTGACGATCGTCGCCAGTCGGCGTCTGCGTCTGGGTTGGAAGACCAACCTGATGACCTATCTGGTCTCCACCCTCGCCGTCACCGCCATCGTCGCGGCTGACCAGTTCATCTTCGCGCCCGGCTGACGCCCTCTTGTCTCGCCGCGATCCCGGTCTAAGGTCGCGAACGGGGTCGGGGGATCGGACATGAAACGCGCGATATTGACCACGGCGGCGATGGCTCTGGCTCTGGCGGCCGGGACGCACGTCGTGGCGCAGGACGCCGGTCTGAAGGCGGCGGTGAAGGCGGATTATGACGCCAATCTCGCGACCCTGTTCGACTGGTTCCACCGCAATCCCGAACTGTCGGGGCAGGAGGTCCAGACCTCGGCGCGGCTGGCGCGCGAGCTGACGGCCCTGGGCTATCAGGTCACGACCGGCGTCGGCGGCACAGGCGTGGTCGCGGTGCTGAAGAACGGCGACGGCCCCACCGTCATGATCCGCGCCGACATGGACGGCCTGCCGCTGCAGGAACGCTCGGGCCTGGCCAACGCCTCGACGGCGCGGCAGCTGGACGCCGACGGGGTCGAAAAGCCGGTCATGCACGCCTGCGGCCATGATGTGCACATCACCGCCCTGGTCGGCACGGCGCGTCAGATGGCGGCGCGCAAGGCCAACTGGTCCGGCACCCTGGTCCTGATTGGCCAGCCGGCGGAGGAGCGGATCTTCGGCGCCCGGGCCATGATGAAGGACGGCCTCTACACCCGCTTCCCCAAGCCGGACTACGCCCTGGCCTTCCACGTCTCGGCCGACACCCCGACCGGCAAGATCGAGGCCCCGCTGGACATCACCTCGTCCAGTTCGGACAGCGTCGATATCGCGGTGCGCGGGGTGGGCACGCACGGCGCCTATCCGCACCTGGGGGTCGATCCGGTCTTGGTGGCCTCCCAGATCGTGGTCTCGCTCCAGACCCTGCGCAGCCGCGAGGTCAGTCCGCTGGAGGGGGCGGTGGTCACCGTCGGATCGATCCACGGGGGGATCAAGCACAACATCATTCCCGAACAGGTCGATCTGCAACTGACCGTCCGCGCCGACAGCCCCGAGGTTCGCACGACCCTGCTGGACGGGATCGACCGGGTGGCCCGCAACACGGCCCTGGCCCTGAACGTGCCCGAGGACCGTCTGCCCGTCGTGACCCGTTCCGCCACCGAGACCACGCCGGCGACCATCAATGACCGCGAGACCGCCCAGCGGGTGCGCGACATCTTCGCCTCGACCTTCGGCTCCGACGTGCTGCGCGACACCCCGCGCGGCGGCATGGGGGCCGAGGACTTCGCCTATTTCGTTCAGCCCGAGACGGGGGTGAAGGGCGTCTATTTCAGCGTCGGCGGCACGCCGGAGGCCGAGCTTGAGCAGGCCGCCGGCCACCATTCGCCCCTGTTCAAGATCACGCCGGAACCGGCCGTCACCCTGGGCGTCGAGGCCTCGGTCGCGGCGGCCGAGGGCCTGATGCCCCGCACGAACTAGAGGTCAATTAGGCGGCTTCGGCCGCCGCTTCTTCCCCGTCCTCGCCCGCCACGATCCGCGTCGCCGCCAGGTCGCCGGTGACATTGCCGACGGTGCGGAAGATGTCGGGGATGACTTCGACCGCCAGCAGCAGGGGCAGCACCCCCAGCGGCAGGCCCATGGCCAGACAGATGGGGCCGACGCTGGCGAAGAAGCTGACCTGACCCGGCAGGCCGACCGAGGCGATGGAGACGGCGACAGCCGTCAGCCCGCCGGCGATCAGGGCGGCCAGGCTCAGCTCCACCCCGTTCAGCTGGGCGACGTACAGACAGACCGCCAGATTGGCGACCGGGCTAGTGATGCGGAACACCGCCACCGCCAGCGGCAGGACCAGACCCGCCGAGGTCTGGGGCACGCCCAGCCAGTCGCGCGCCCGTTCGATCATCACCGGCAGGCTGGCCAGCGACGACTGGGTCGAGACCGCCACCACCTGGGCCGGGGCCACGGCGCGCGCGAACCGGCCCAGCGAGATCCGCCCCCAGACCGTCGCCACCACATAGATGATCAGGATCAGGCCGATCTGGCTCAGGCAGACGATGGCGACATAATGGGCCAGGGTGCCCGCCACGCCCAGGCCGGCCCGCAAGCCCACGCCCAGGGCCAGGGCGAACACCCCGAACGGCGCGGCCAGCAGCACCCAGTGGACGATCACCACCAGGGTCTCGGCCACCGCCTCGAAGAAGCCCGCCAGGGGCCGGCGCAGCTCGGCCTTGATCCGGGTCGCGGCGAAGCCGAAGGCCAGGGCGAAGACCACCACCGCCAGCACCCCGTCGTCCGCCGCCGCCTTGATCAGATTGGCCGGCGCCAGGCTGGCCAGGAAGGCGCGCAGCCCGTCCGTCCGCGCCGCCTCGCCCACCGTCGCCAGCGAGTCCGCCGGAACTCCGGCCAGCAGGGCCCGCCCCGCCTCCGGATCAATGGGCCACAGCGCCAGCAGCCCCAGGCCCGCCAGGATCGCATAGACCGTCGCCCCGACCAGCAGCAGGCCGAACACCGTCAACGACCGCACCGCTATCCGCCCCGTCGCCGCCGCGTCGGCGATGGAGACGATGCCCGTCACCAGCAGGCTGAACACCAGGGGGATGACCGTCATCCGCAGCGCGTTCAACCATACCTGCCCCAGGCTCTCGACTACGCCCAGCGCGCCGGTCAACCATGGGGCGTCGGCTTCCTGGGCCAGGGCGCCGACGACGACCCCGGCGGCCAGGGCCGCAATGACAAAAAAGCTCAGGGAGGTGAAGAAGGCGGCGACGCGAGATCTTTTCATGACGCACGGCTAGCACCGCTTTCACCGTCGCGCCCGTCGAAATTCGCGGTTGCGCCTCCAGTTCATGTCGTCGCAGGCCGAAACGCGACGTCCGCCGGCGCGTTGAGCCGGGGAAGGAGCCCTCCATGTCCCGTCTGCACAAACTCGTCCCGCTGCTCGGCGGCCTGCTTTTGTCCCGAGGCGGTCGCCGCGTCGCCGGGCGACACGCCGGCAAGCTGGCGCTCGCCACCCTGGCCTATGAGGTCTGGCGCAACCGCCGCGAAGGCGCCGCCCCCAAGCCGCGCCCCGAACCCCGCACCCGCTGGAG
Source organism: Brevundimonas sp. FV2ps16 (assembly GCF_058681075.1). Classification (NCBI taxonomy): domain Bacteria; kingdom Pseudomonadati; phylum Pseudomonadota; class Alphaproteobacteria; order Caulobacterales; family Caulobacteraceae; genus Brevundimonas; species Brevundimonas sp. FV2ps16. Next base: position 134,364 of record NZ_CM178728.1, read on the forward strand.
CGGCCGCACCCCGCGATAGGTCTGGACTTCCCCGACGGCGGCGCGGAATAGTCGGCCCCGTTCGAACGGAGCCGACCCATGATCAAAGTCCACCATCTGAACGACAGCCGCTCCCAGCGGGTGCTTTGGCTGCTGGAGGAACTGGGCCTCGACTATGAGGTGATCCGCTACGAGCGGGATCCCAATAGCCGCCTGGCGCCCACCGCCCTGCTGGCGATCCACCCGCTGGGCAAGTCGCCCGTGATCGAGGACGGCGCCGTCAAGGTCGCCGAGACCGGGGCCGTCGTCGACTATCTGCTGGAAACCTATGGCGCCGGCCGGCTTCGCCCCGCCGCTGGAACCGAGGATGGGCGGCGCTTCACCTACTGGCTCCACTATGCCGAGGGCTCGGCCATGCCGCCCCTGCTGCTGAAGCTGGTCTTCTCCGTGCTGCCGCAGCGCGCGCCGGGCCTGCTGAAGCCCCTGGTCAAGGGCGTCGCCGCCAAGGCCCTGACCGGTTTCGTCGATCCGCAGCTGCGCACCCACGTCGGCTTCTGGGAGGACGAACTGGGGCGTTCCGAATGGTTCGCCGGCGACCAGTTCACCGCAGCGGACATCATGATGAGCTTCCCGGTCGAGGCCGGCGCCGACCGCGCCTTCGACCCGGCGACCAAGCCGAGGCTGAAGGCCTTCCTCGAGAAAATCCACGCCCGCCCCGCCTATGTCCGCGCGCTGGAACGGGGCGGCGCCTACAGCTACGCCTGACGCGACAAGACAAGGGGGACGCAACCCGCCGGGTCCAGCGGCGTTAATCCCCCATGAAATTCAGAACCATCCAGATTGTAGCAGGCCTGACGGCGGCGGTGGCCTTCGTTCTGGCCTTCATGGCCGCCGGCGCCGCCCTCGTGTCCGGCCTTTTCATGCTGCTGGGCCTCGCGGCCATCGGCTGGCTGGCCTACAGTCTGATCAAGGGCATGACACGTCGCAATTCCAAGGCCGAACCGCCCGCCCGAGCCTGATTTCCGCCATCGACGCGGGGCAGGCCTTGAATTTACGAGTGCGAAACCCTAGTATTGATGCCCGGCCGCGCCCGCCCCGCGGCCTTTTGTGTGCCTATTTCGCGTCTTTCCAGTCTCCGGGCGAACCAGAAAAATCACGACACCAATGGAAAAAGTGCCGATGACGGGCGAGGGCTATCGCGTCCTCGACGATCAACTGAAGCAATTGAAGTCGGTCGAAAGGCCGAGCGTCATCGCGGCCATCTCTGAGGCCCGCGAACACGGCGACCTGTCTGAAAACGCCGAATACCATGCCGCCAAGGAGCGTCAGGGCTGGATCGAAGGCCAGATCGCCGAGATCGAGGACAAGATCAGCCGCGCCCAGGTCATCGACGTGTCGAAACTGTCGGGCAGCCAGGTCAAGTTCGGCGCGACGGTCACCGTGGTCGACGAGGACACCGAGGACGAGGCCCGCTACCAGATCGTCGGCGAACACGAGGCCGACGTGAAGAAGGGCAAGGTCTCCATCGCCTCGCCCATCGCCCGCGCCCTGATCTCCAAGGAGGTCGGCGACGTCGTCGAGGTCAACACCCCCGGCGGTGTGAAGGCCTACGAGATCCTCAAGGTCGAGTGGAAATAAGCCCGATGGCGGGGACCGCATCCGCGCGTCCCCTCTCCATCTGGGTCGTCTCCGACGGTCGCGCCGGGATCGAGAACCAGGCCTTGGGCCTCGCCGAAGCGGTTCAACGCCTGACGCCGGCCCAGATCGCCGTCAAACACATCCGCTGGCGTCCGCTGTTCGACCGCCTGCCGTCGGCCTTCAAGACGCCGGCCATGCTGGCGCCGACGTCCGACACCCTGAGCGCCCCCTGGCCCAATCTGTGGATCGCCACCGGCCGCGCCACCCTGCCGCTCTCGACCCGCGTCAAGGCCTGGAGCCAGTGCCGCACCTTCGTGGTCCAGACCCAGGACCCGCGCTGGTCGAACGCCAGCTACGACATGATCGTCGCCCCCGCACACGACGGCCTGTCGGGCGACAATGTCTTCGAGATCACCGGCTCGCCCCACCGCATCACGCCCGACCGGATCGCCGAGGCCGCGCCGGCCTTCGCCGACCGGATCGCCCCCCTGCCCCATCCGCGCGTCGCCGTTCTGGTGGGCGGTAGATCCAAGGCCTTCGACCTGACCGAGGCCCATGCGGCGGACCTGGCCGACCAGATCGCCGACGCCGTTCGCGCAGCAGGCGGTTCGCTGATGCTGACCTTCTCGCGCCGCACGCCGCAGGCGGCCAAGGCCGTGATGACCGCCCGCCTGTCCGATCTGCCCGGCTGGATCTGGGACGGAACCGGCGACAACCCCCTGTTCGGCTTCCTGCATTTCGCCGACCACATCCTGGTCACCGAGGACAGCGCCAACATGGCCGGTGAGGCCGCATCCACAGGCAAGCCTGTCCACATCCTGTCCATGATCGCGCTCAAGTCCGGTGACAAGTTTGCTCGGCTGCACGACGACCTGGCCGAACGCGGCGCCACCCGTCCCTTCGATGGAACGCTGGAAAGCTGGACCTACGCGCCTCTCGCCGAAACCGAGCGGGCGGCGCGGGCGGCGCTTGAGGCGATGGGGACGCGATAAAATCTTTCGTCATCCTCCGGGCCGCGCAGCGGAACCGGGGGACCCAGCGGCGCGCGTGAGCGCGAACCTGTCGCGGATTGGATGCTCAGCGGCGTTCGGCGGACGCATCGCCTTCGGCGCCGCTGGGTCCCCCGGTCTGCGCCGCAAAGCTGCGGCTTGCCGGAGGATGACGAAAGGAGGGGTTCAGTCGCCGCCCCCACCTCCGCCGTCTCCGCCGCCGTCAGAGCCCCCGTCGGAGTCCCCGTGCTTGGCGCCGTGATGATGCGTGCCCCCGTCCGGGATCACCGTCCCGCCGCCGTCCGAACCGTCGCCCTTCTTTGACTTGGCTTTCGCGCTAGAGGCCACGCCCAGGCCGGCCCCGATGGCGACCCCGACCCCGATCCCCAGGGCCAGATTGCCCAGGGCCAAGCCCAAAGCCACCCCGATCGCAATCCCCACGCCTATGCCCACCGGCAAGAAAGCCGCCTTCTTGTCGTTCATCCCCGTTCCTCCCTACGCTTCAGGCGAGACTAACATCGCGCAAACGGGAATCAGCCCCTAAATAGGGGCCATGACCCAAGCTCGTACCGTACGCGTCGCCATCATCGGTTCCGGCCCCGCCGGCTGGACCGCAGCTATCTACGCCGCCCGCGCCTCGCTGAACCCCGTCGTCATCGCCGGCATCCAGCCCGGCGGCCAGCTAACCATCACCACCGATGTCGAGAATTATCCCGGCTTCGCCGAGACCATCCAGGGTCCGTGGCTGATGGAGCAGATGCAGGCCCAGGCCCTGCACGTCGGGACTGAGGTCATCCACGACATCGTCGTCTCCGCCGACCTGTCGCAACGCCCGTTCCGCCTGAAGCTGGACGGCGGCGACGAGATCCTGGCCGAGACCGTCATCATCTCCACCGGCGCCCAGGCCAAATGGCTGGGCCTGGAGTCAGAGGCCGCCTACCAGGGCTTCGGCGTCTCCGCCTGCGCCACCTGCGACGGCTTCTTCTATCGCGGCAAAAACGTCGTGGTCGTCGGCGGCGGCAATACCGCCGTGGAAGAGGCGCTGTTCCTGACCAATTTCGCCGCCAAGGTCACGGTCGTCCACCGCCGCGACGAGTTCCGCGCCGAGAAGATCCTCCAGGACCGCCTGTTCGCCCATCCCAAGGTCGAGGTGATCTGGAACTCGGCGATCGAGGAAATCGTCGGCGTCGTCGACGGCATGGCCAAGAACGTCACCGGCGTCCGGCTGAAGAACGTTGAGGACGGCTCGACCCAGGAAATCGCGGCCGACGGCGTCTTCATCGCCATCGGTCACGCCCCGTCGTCGGAACTGTTCAAGGGTCAGCTCGAAACCAACTCGGGCGGCTATCTGCGGGTCAAGCCGGGCACGGCCCAGACCGCGATCGAGGGCGTATGGGCCGCCGGCGACGTCACCGACGACGTCTATCGTCAGGCCGTCACGGCGGCGGGAATGGGCTGTATGGCCGCGCTAGAAGCCAGCCGCTTCCTCGCCAAGGAAGACCACGCCAAGGCCAACCACCCGATCAGCCATAAGGAAGCCGAGAAGATCGGGGCCTGGTGACAGGCCCCTAGCCCTTCGTCAGGCGAACAACTGCAGGCCCGGCGGCGCGTATTGCACCGGCTCGCCCTGACGGCGTCGCAGGGCGTAGTCGATGGCCGTCTGGACGGCGCGTTCGTCGGTCGGCTTGGACAGGACGCCGATGGTCCCCGCCACCCCTTCGCGCACCATGCCGGGGTTGGCGGTCATGAACAGGACGGTCACGCCCATCTCCTGCCCCAGCTCCCGCCCCAGGCCGATACCTGTGGGGCCGTCCGAAAGATGGATATCGACGAGCGCCAGATCGACGTCGGTTTCGCGCGCCATGTCACGCGCCGACTTCGCCGTCGCCGCGACCCCGACCACTTGGTGGCCCAGGTCTTCCAGCACGAAGCGCAGTTCCATCGCCACGAGGGCTTCGTCTTCGATGATGAGGATACGCGCAGTCATATCAGTCTGAACTTGTGTTCGGGAGCCGACAAAACGCAGACTAGTCCGAAGGGTTTCAAGCGAGGCTTAATCAAATCGCCTTTTCCGCCGCGCGCCGTCGGGAAAGCGCGGTGGATGGCAAATCCACCACAATCTTGAGGCCCTCAGGCCGCCATTCGCTTACCAACCGTCCCCCCAGCTGGCCTTCGACCGAAAGCAAGGCCAGCGAAGATCCAAAGCCTGTCTGTTTAGGCGGCCCGCCCACGGCCGGTCCCCCGGTCTCGGTCCAGGCCAGCACGAACCGGCCGTCCTCCCCCCGCGTCGTCAGCTCGACCCGGCCTTGATCATTGGACAGCGCGCCGTATTTGGCCGCATTGGTCGCCAGCTCATGGAACAGCAGGGCGACCGAGGTGGCGGCCTGGTCGTCGAACACCGCATCATCCCCGGATATGACCACCCGCGCCGCCCCCGCATCGTCCGCATAGGCGCCGAACAGGTCCGACAGGAAGGCATGCAAGGTCGTCGGCCCCACCGTCGGCTTCGACGTCTCGGTGTGCGGCCGCACGAACTCATGGGCGCGCGCCAGAGCCGCAATCCGCGTTCGCAGCGAGGCCGCGAAGGCCTTCGCCTCGGGATATTGCCGCGCCGACAGCGCCACCAGGGCCGTGATCACCGCGAAGATGTTCTTGATCCGGTGGCTCAGTTCCTGGCTGATCAGCTCCCGGCCCTGCTCCAGCCGCTTCAGTTCGTCGATATCGGTGCAGGTCCCGAACCACCGCGTAATCTCGCCCTCGTCGTTCAACACCGCCACCGCCCGGCCCAGCGTCCACCGATAGACGCCCGAATGATGTTTCAGCCGGTATTCGATCTCATAAGGCTCCCCCGTCTCCAGGGACCGGCTCCAGCGCTCCCACGCCCGGGCCTGATCATCGGGATGGAACATGTCGTTCCAGCCCTCTCCGTCGGTCGAACCCGCCGGCACGCCGGTGAACTCGTACCAGCGCGCGTTATAGTAGTCGTGAAACCCGTCCGGCCGCGTCGACCACACCATCTGCGGCATGGCGTCAGTTAGAACGCGGAATTGGGCTTCCATTTCGTTACGCAGACGCAGCGCCCGGCGCAGTTCCATGTGCGACATGACCTGACGGGCCATGGTCTCCAGCGCCATGGTCTGCAGCTCGTTGAGGCCTTCCGGCCGGGGCTTGGTGTCCAGCACGCACAAGGTGCCCAAGGGCAGGCCTTCCGGGGTCTTGAGAAGCCGTCCGGCATAGAAGCGCAGACCCGGCTCGCCGGTCACCAGCGGATTGTCGATGAAACGCGGATCCTCCGCCGCATCCGGCACCACCATGCCGTCTTCCTGCAGCAGGGCGTGGGCGCAGAAGGAGGTGGCCAGGGGCGTCTCGCGCACGCCCAGTCCGGTCTCGGCCTTGAACCACTGCCGGTCGGCGTCGATCAGATTGACGACCGCGATGGGGGTTTCGCAGATGCGGGCGACCAGGGCGACCACGTCATCGAACGCCGCCTCCCTCTCGGTATCCAGAACACCATAGTCCCGAAGGATCGCCAGACGTTCGGACTCGTCCCACCCAGGACTGTCTCTATCGGGCACGGTCAATCAGGCGTCCTCGTTCGGTGTCGGTCAAGCCGGCCCTCAATGCTTCAACCCGGCGAAGCGTTGCATTGCCTCCCGGCGCCCAAGTCAATTCGCGGGTCGCCCCACTTCCTCCACCGGCATCCTCGTCACCCCTTCGGGCGCCACGACGACATTGGGCGCAGAGGGCGCCGCGCGTTCGAGCGCCTGAAGCCGGGCGTTGATCGCGGCCACCTCGTCATGGGTCGGCAGGCGACGGCCGCCCAGGCTGACCACGCCGACGACCCGCTGTTGTCCATCGATCTCGACGGTCTTCATCGGCGTCGCGGCGGCTTCGGGCGGCGGCGCATCCGGATCCGCTCCGCCGGTCGCCTGACCGGGTTGAACGCCGGGGCGCGGGCGCGAGAACCGCGCCTCGTCGATCAACGGCTCATGCCCCCTATAGGCGGTGCGGAAGGCGGCGGTTTCGCCATAGACGCCCTTCCAGCGATAGAAGATGTGCACCCCGATCTGGTTCACCTTGGCCACCGACGGCGCCCACCAGGGATCGACATAGTCGGCGTGATAGTGCGTAGCGGTTCCCACCTGCTGGGCCACTTCGCCGTTCAGCGCCTTCTCCGCCGCCTTGCGCGCCCGCTCCCAGGCCCAGGCGACCGGCGCCTGGGACAGCGACCCGTCGCAGGTGAAGCTGAACTGACAGCCGGTGATCCGCTCGGCGCCCTCGAACACTACGCCGCACACCGTCTTGGCGTAGTTGGGATCGCGCACCCGGTTCAGCACCACCTGGGCCACCGCAGCCTGACCGGCGTCCGGCTCAAGCGCCGCCTCGAAATAGACCGCCTGGGTCAGGCAACGCAGCGCGCGCCGGCGATCTTCAGCGCTGCCCTTGAACACGAAGGGTCGGGCCGGGCGCAGAGCGCCGGTCGCCAACAGAGTATCGTCAGGCTTGTAGACCGCCGGCTGCAAGCCCGGGTCGTGGCGTTGCGCCAGCGCCAATTGAGACGGCGTCAACCGCCCCTTGACCGCATCCAGACCCGCCGCGCTCAGATCCCCGCCCGTCACCCGCGCCACCGCCTCGGCCGTGCGATCCACGTCGGGCCGGACGGTCGATCCCGCCGCCATGGCGACGCCCAATACGGCGCCGGCGGCCGGCAGGGCCGCCGCCGAGCGCTTCAGCGCCGTCCAGACCGTCTTCCAATGCGTCAGTGTCATTCATGTCCACAAAAGACGAGGCTCCAAAAACGGAGCCTCGCTTCAAGACGATCATGGCCCGACTTCGGGGCCGTTTTCAGGCGCCAGAACGACCGACGTTATCGCCCGCCCAGCGTCGAGCGTAGCATCCAGGCGAATTTCTCATGCGCGCCCAGTCTCTGGGTCAGCAGATCGACGGTCACGTCATCGCCGTCGCCGTCCGCCACATCCAGGGCCGCGCGCATGGTGGCGATCAGGGTCTCGTGGTCCCGCATCAGCTCGCGCAGCATCTCGGGCGCGTCCTTCTCCGGATCGCCGTCGCGAATGCTCGTCAGATTGGCGAAGGTGCCATAGCCCTGCGGGGCGAACTCGCCCAGGGCCCGGATGCGCTCGGCGATGGTGTCCAGCGCCTCCCACTGGTCGCGATACTGCTGCTCCAGCAGATTGTGCAGGGCGAAGAACTCCGGCCCCCGCACGTTCCAGTGATAGCCGTGGGTCTTCAGATAGACCGCATAGGCGTCGGCCAGCACCCGCGTCAGCTGCTCGGCGACATCGCCACGCTCGGTCTGGGACAGTCCGGTGTCGATCGTTGCGGTCATATTCGCTCCATCCGTTGATTGGTCTTTACGTCGGACAGGCGCTGTCCGAGCATGACGCTAAGGAACGCGAATCACGAGCAAGCGTTGCATCAACAAGCGCTGCACAAGATCGGCGCGATAAGGGCGGAGCGGCATGAACGCAAATGCGTTCTTCACGCGATTTCTGGATGCTGATCGCAGCCTTCTGGCGCTTGCACGTCTAAAGCGCGGCTCTGTCGGAACTCGTATCCTGATCGGCGTGATCGGCGCCGGGGCCGCACTGGCGATGCGCGCGGCGGGGGCGGCCTTCTACGGCGAAATCACCGGCTTCATGATCCTCTTGCCGGGTGTGATACTCGCCGCTCTTGCAGGAGGTCGGCTGTCGGGCGCCACAGCCGTCTTCGTCGCCCTAATCGGCGGCTGGGGCGTGGTGGCGCTCAGCAGCGGATCCAGCGCCGGCATGCAGCCAGGCCTCAGCCTTGTCGCGACGGTGAACTTCATTGTCGTCGGCTTGTTCTGCACCTGGCTGGGCGCGTCGCTGCGCCGAACCTTAGCCCGGCTCGATGCGGTGGTCTCGGCCTTGTCCCTGTCCAACGCCCGCGTAGACGAGACCGAAGACCGGCTTCACATCATCAGCGAACTGGCCCCGGTCATGCTGTGGATGACAGACGCCAATGGCGACGTCATCCACCTGAACAGCGACCAGCGCCTGTTCTGGGGCGAGCGGGCGGACCTGCGCGCGTTCGACGCCGAAGCCATTCTGCACCCTGACGACCGCGACCGGGTCCTGGCCGTTTCCCAACAGGCCAACGACGCTCGCACCGGCTATGTCGTGGAGGGTCGCCATCGTCGCCAGGACGGCGAATGGCGCGTGCTGCGTACCGAGGCTCGCCCCCGTCTGAACGCCGCCGGCGACTTCATGGGCATGATCGGCGTCAACATCGACGTCACCGACGCCCGCGCCGCAGAAGCCGCCCTGCGCGACAGCGAGACCCGGTTCCGTCTTCTGGCCGACACGGCGCCGGTCCTGATCTGGGTCACGGATCAGAACCGACAGAGGTCGTTCGTCAATCAAGCCTACGTCGCCTATTTCGGCGCCGACTATGAGACGGCGCGGGCCGCCGACTGGCGCGCCTCCCTTCATCCCGACGATGTGGAACGCATCATCGACGAATCCATCGCGGGCGAAGCCACCGGCGAACCCTTCTCGCTCGAGGCTCGCTATCGCCGATACGACGGCGAATGGCGCTGGCTGAAATCCTTCTCCCGACCCCGCCTGGCCGGAAAGGCGGTGATCGGCTTCGTCGGCGTGGCCTTCGACGTCACCGACATGCGCGAAGCCCAGGCTCGCCTGGCGGAGTCCGAAGTCCGCTTCCGCACGGTCGCCGACAGCGCCCCGGCTCTGATCTGGATGACCGACGACAGCTCCAGGATCGTCTTCGGCAACAGACGCTACCGCCGCTTCTGCGGCATCCGGTCCCAGAAGCAGCTGGCCGACGCCTGGCGCAGGCTGATCCATCCCGACGACGAAATGGTGTTCGAGGCCGCCTTTCTCCGCGCCTTCCAGGCCCGTGACCGGTTCGAGGCGCTCAGCCGCGTCAATCATCCGACGCTCGGCCTGCGCTGGATCCGCACGGAGGGCGTGCCGCGTTTCGATGCGTCCGGCGGCTTCCAGGGCTATGTCGGCGCCAGCCTGGACGTCACGGACGCCAAGCGGGCCGAGGACGACCTCAAACATATCAACGAACTGCTGGAAGTCCGGGTCGCTGAGGCCCTGGAAGAAAAGGCCGCCGCCGAGGCCCACCTGATGCACGCCCAGCGTATGGAGGCCGTGGGCCGCCTGACCGGCGGCGTCGCGCACGACTTCAACAACCTGCTGACGGTCGTCATCGGCGCGCTGGACATCATCCTGCGCTCGAACGATCCGGCCAAGACGAAGAAGCTGGGCGAGGCCGCCCTGGCTGCGGCCAGACGCGGCGAAAGCCTGACCCACCAATTGCTGGCCTTCTCACGCCGTCAGGCGCTGAGGCCAGAACCTCTGGACCTGAACGGGCTGATCCGCGAGGGCGAGCCCCTGCTGCGCCGCGCTGTGGGCGAGGCCGTGGATTTCAAGGTCAAGCTGAAGCGCGGCGGCGCGCTGGTGAAGGTCGATCCGGCTCAGTTCGAAGCCGCCCTGCTCAACCTGGTCGTCAACGCCCGCGACGCCCTTGGCGATGTCACGGGCGGCAAGGGCGCGCGGATCACGATCCAGACCATGAGCTGCGCTATCGAGGCCGGTCAGGTCGCCGAGTTGGAGCCGGGCGACTATGTCTGTGTGACGGTGTCGGACAATGGATCGGGCATGTCGGCCGAGGTGATCGACCGTGTCTTCGAGCCCTTCTTCACCACCAAGCCGGTCGGCAAGGGCACCGGCCTGGGTCTCAGCCAGGTCTATGGCTTCGCCCGCCAGTCGGGCGGCGGGGTCCACGTCACATCGACGGTCGGACGCGGCTCGGAGGTCCGTCTCTATCTTCCGCCGCTGCGCCCGGAAGATGTCGTCACCCCCGTCGCCACAGGCAGCGCAAGTGAACGGGCTCCCTCCAGAGGCGGTCGGATTTTGCTGGTCGAGGACGACGCCAGCGTCGCCGCTGTGGCCCTGGATCTCCTGGAAAGCTTCGGCCTGGAGGTGCAACTGGCGGAGAGCGGGCCAGACGCGCTCGAGGCGCTGCGCCACGCCCGGTTCGACGTCATGCTGACCGACATCGTCATGCCCGGCGGCATGAGCGGCATCGATCTGGCGCGTCAGGCTGCGCAGGACTGGCCCGAGATGCGTATCGCCCTGACCTCGGGCTATGTCGGCGACGACGTGGACCAGGCCTTGGCCGGCACGCCCTGGCCCTTCCTGCGCAAACCCTATTCGACCGAACAGTTGCGCAGCATCGTCGACGGGCGGGCCGCCCTCCCGGCGGAATAGGTCCGCTTCAGGCGCAGCGGCGCTGCAGGCAAAGAAAAGCACGCCGCGAAACTCGCGACGCGCAAATCTTTCGGTCAGACGGCCAGTGAACTAGCGACGCGCCTTGCGGGCGGCGTAGCGGGCGTCCCGCTTGGCCTTCTGCTCTTCCTTGGTCAGTTGTTTGCGCGCCTTGCGGTCGGCGCGCTTCTCGGCCTCTACGGCTTCCTGGGCCTCCAGATCGGCGGCCATGCGGGCCGCGTCCTTCTCGGCCTTCTCACGGCGCTGTTCGGCCTTGGCCAGCTCGTGCTGCTGGCGCAGGGCTTCCTTCTCGGCGGCGCGCTTTTCGGCGAGGCGTTCGAATTCGGGGTCGGGGGCGGCGGCCTTCGGCTTGAATTTGGCGAGCAGGGCCTTTTTGGCCTCCTGCTGGGCGGTAATGCGGTCGGAAAATCCGGTCTTCAGATCTTTCATGCGAAAGCGTCAGGGTTCCTTGTGAACAGCCAGGGGCGGCTATCGGGGGTCGGGCGGCGACTAGAAACGCACGACCCGAAGCGGGGCGCACAAACCCGATACGGGCGCTAAAAGCAAGGTTTGCAGCGGCGAAATCGGGCCGGCGCGCCATTTGAAGCGCATATCGCGCGCCTCGGGCGCCTTAGTGATGCAGATAGGTCGCGCCCTCGCGATGACAAGGGCGCGCCGTGGCCTAGTTCGGCTTTTGCGCCTGACCGACCGCCGTGCCGGCGGCTCCGCCCACCGCCGCGCCGACCGGTCCGCCGACGACTGCGCCCGCGACGGCGCCGCTGGCCGCCTTCTGTTCTATGGTCGTGCCGCAAGCGGCCAGGACCAAGGCTCCAGCGGTTACAGCCGCCAGGGTGAGGATCTTCGACATGGGCTTCTCTCCAAAGGTGAAGTGTCAACGCTGAACAGACATTCAGGTTCCGTAGCGATCCGAATACGCGACTCGGCCTAAATGCGAACAGACGATTCCCGCGCCTTAGCTGAAATGCGTTCACGCCTCCCCGTCGAATGAAGACACAATGAAACCCAATACAGTATTCGTCTTCAGGACTGTCACATTGTCGCCCCAGCTGCGAAAATGTCCTGAGGTTACAGTGAAAACACCTAATCCTTTCGAAGCCTTAACCCCACACTTGCGAATCAGCCACATTCAGGTCACAAACTCCGTTATATAGGCCCGTCCTCGACGTCGGGCGGATTACGCCGTGCGTTGAAACGTCATCCGGAATGCGACTGTCACGGTCGCCTGGAAGGCGAGACTACCCGGGGGCAGCGTTTCTCGCCCTGCTGAAACAGGACGAACCGTTGTCGCATTCCTCTCAGACGCGCGCCGTATCGCGCGCCGATCGTGTGGCGAAGATCAAGCCCATGACGGCTGCTGCGGCCTTTGGCGGTCTGGTGGGACTGGCGATCGGCGGCGCCTATCTGGGCGGGACTCTGGCGCGCACGACGACGTTGCGCGCCCAGGCCGAGCGGATTCAGGGCGCCACCGCGGCCGGTTTCACCGAAGAGGCCCTGTCGGCGGCCGCCGGCGGGCTGGACGCCAGCGCCCTGTCCATCGCCCGTCGCCACGATCCCTATACCAGCGCGGGCTCGGCCCAGCGCGACCGTCAGGCGGAGCTGCTGACCGCCCGCCTCGACCAGTTGGACAATAACCGCGACCCCAACCTGCGTCGCGCCAACCTGACCTCGCCCGTCGGCGCCAAGCCGTTCCGCATGGCCAGCGCGCTGGACGCCAGCCGCGACCTCGATTGCCTGACCCAGGTCGTCTATTACGAAGCGCGCGGCGAAGGCCGCGACGGCATGCAGGCGGTGGCCCAGGTGGTCCTGAACCGCGTCCGCCACCCCGCCTTCCCCAAGACCATCTGCGGCGTCGTCTATCAGGGCGCGGCCCGACGGACCGGCTGCCAGTTCTCCTTCACCTGCAACGGCGCCATGCGCGGCCGGGTCAACACCGCCGCCTGGAACCGCGCCAAGACCATCGCCTCGGGCGCCTTGTCCGGCTCGGTCTATTCCGGCGTGGGCAACGCCACCCATTTCCACACCACGGGCGTCTCGCCCGTCTGGCGAAATTCGCTGATCCGGGTGAACCAGGTCGGCAGCCACCTCTTCTACCGCTTCGGCGGTCGCTCGGGCTCCAGCGGCGCCTTCACCTATGCCGCCCGCCCCTCGACCTCGGACGACCAACCCCGCCTGATCCAGGCCGGGCTCGATCCGGTCGAGGCCGCGCGCCAGGCCGGCCAGGCCGTCGCCTATTCTCTGGTCCTGGCCCAGGAAGGCCTGTCCGCGCCTGAACCGGCCCCTGCGCCTCAGCCGCGCCCGCAAGCCGCACCTCACACTGACGCCGGCGCACCCCGCGCCCAGCCGACGCCGCCAGCAGCCCAGGCTTCGGCTCGCACGGCCCGCCCTGCGGTCACCCCCGCCAAGACCGCCGCCAAGGTCGAGGCCACGGACGTCTCCAACCCGGCCTAAAGCCTCAAAGCGCGTCCAGGCCGATGTCCAGCACGGGCGCCGAATGGGTCAGTGCGCCGACCGAGATGACGTCCACCCCGGTCTCGGCGATGGCGCGCACCGTCGTCAGATCGACCCCGCCTGACGCCTCGAGCGTCAGGCGCCCTGCCACGCGCGCCACGGCGATCCTCAGGTCCGCCAGGCTGAAGTTGTCCAGCATGACCACGTCCGGCGCTGCGCCCTCGGCGATCAGGTCCAGCACGGCGTCCAGCTGATCCAGCCCGTCCACCTCGACCTCGACCTTCATCAGATGGGGCGCAAAGGCCCGCGCCCGCCGGACGGCCTCCGCCACCCCGCCGCACACGGCCACATGGTTGTCCTTGATCAGGATGGCGTCATCCAGGCCGAAGCGATGGTTCATCCCCCCGCCGCACGCCACCGCATGTTTCTCCAGCGCCCGCAGGCCCGGCGTGGTCTTCCTCGTATCGGCGATCCGCGCCCCGGTCCCGGCCACCGCCTCGACATAGGCCCGCGTCAGGGTCGCCACGCCCGACAGCCGCCCGACCAGGTTCAACGCCGTCCGCTCGGCCGACAGAAACGCCCGCGCATCCGCCTCCACCACCGCCAGCACTGCCCCCGCCTCGAACGCCGCCCCGTCCCTCAGCCGCACCTCAACGGCGGCCTCCGGGTCCATCGCAAGCACCGCCAGCCGCACGCAGTCGATCCCGGCCAGAACCCCCGGCTTGCGCGCGACAAAGGCCGCCTTCATCCGCGCCCCTTCGGGAATACAGGCCGCGGCGGTCACATCGCCCGCCCGCCCCAGATCCTCGGCCAGGGCCATCCGTACGACCGGTTCGATCAATACATCGGGCAGGGCGCGGCTCATTCCGCCGCCTCCAGCACCGCCGCCCGCGCCGCCCGGACGCGCGTATGGCGCGCTTCAGCCTCCGTCTGCGGATAATCCGACCGGTAGTGCCCCCCCCGGCTCTCGCACCGGTCCAGCGCGCCCCGGACGATCAGCCGCGCCGCCCCCAGCGCCGCCGCCGCCCCGTGCTGGGCCTCCAGCCGGTCGATCAGGGCGATCAGCCCCGTCAGACCCTCGGCGTCGCGCACCACCCCCGCATAATCCGTCATCCCCGCCCTCAACTCGGCCAGGGCCGCCTCGGGCAGGTCCGGCGCCGCGACGACCGGCAAGGCGCGCCCGCCGCCCACCTCGCCCGCTACCGCCCGCCCGGCGCGTCGTCCAAAGGCCGCCGCCTCGAGCAGGGAGTTGGACGCCAGCCGGTTGGCGCCATGCACCCCCGTCGCCGCGCATTCCCCGACCGCATACAGGCCCGCGACCGTCGTGCGACCGTCCGCATCGGCGGCGATCCCGCCCATGTGATAGTGGCAGGCCGCCATTACCGGTATCGGACTGATGCGCGGGTCCAGACCGCTGCGCATACAGGCGGCGAAGACGGCCGGAAACTCATGCGGAAACGCGTCGCCTATGGCCGTGCGCGCATCCAGAAAGGCGCCCCGCCCGTCGATCCGCGCCGCATGCACCGCCCGCGCCACCACGTCGCGCGGCTTCAGGTCGGCGTCGTCCTCGGCCCCCAGCAGGAACCGCCCCTGCCCGTCGATCAGCCGCGCCCCCTCGCCCCGCAAGGCCTCGGTCGCCAGGGGCGCCGGGTCCAGCCCTACGTCTATGGCCGTGGGGTGAAACTGCACGAACTCGGGATCCAGGATCTCCGCCCCCGCCCGCGCCGCCAGCGCCATCCCCTCGCCCTTCAGCGCCGCCGGCGTCGTGGTCGCCGCAAACAGTCCGCCCGCCCCGCCGGTGGCCAGCACCACCGCCGTCGCCGTGACCTCCACCAGCCGTCCGCCGCGCTCGACCACCGCCCCGACCACCCGGCCGTCGGCGTCCTGCACCAGGCCCTTCAGCCGCGCCTCGTCCCAGACCTCGATCAGCTTCTCGGCCCGCACCGCCGCCACCACGGCCGACAGGATCGCCCGCCCAGCCCCGTCGCCGCCGACCCGCGCCACGCGCGGCACCGAATGCGCCGCCTCCAGACTGACCACAAAACCCCCGTCCGCATCCCGGTCGAACGGCGCGCCCTGGGCCGCCAGCCATTCCACTGTCTCGCGCCCCGCGCCCGTCAGGGCCTGGGCCGCGCCCGGCTCGACCAGACCCGCGCCCGCCGCCTCGGTGTCCTTCGCGTGCAGTTCAGCCGAATCCACAGCCGTCAGTGCCGCCGCCATCCCGCCCTGGGCCCAGGCCGAGGAACAGGCGTTCAGCAAGGGCTCCGGCGTCGCCACCAGAACCTTCGCCCCCGCCCGCGCCGCCTCCAGCGCGGCCGACAGCCCCGCCAGACCCGCGCCGACGATCAGCGGCCCGTCATGTCGCGTTCGGTTCATCACCGCACTCCGAGAGAGTTGAGGCCCAGGCGCACCGCGCTCGCGGGATCGCCTTCGACCATAGGCATCAGGGCGCCGACCGCCGCCGCCGCACAGACGGCCAGGGTCATTAGATAAAGCGCCAGGCTCTTGCCCGCCTCGGGCCAGCTCAGCGTGCCCCAGGCCGCGCGCCAGACGCCGCGACGGAAATGCTGGAACAGGGAAAGGCCCAGGAACACCGCGAGGAAAGGACGCCCCGTCGAGATACTCCACCACAGCACCGCGGCGCCGATGACCAACAGGACAATCTGCTCCAGTCGCGGATGCACCCGCGTCAGCACCGGCCCCAGGGCCTTGGACCCGTCCAGCGGCGGCGCGGGGACCAGGTTCACCAGGTTCAGCATGGCGATGAAGAAGGCGCCCATCAGCCACTCCCCCTGCCCGGTCGCCATCCACACCCCGACGAACGGGATCATGGCCAAGAGCCCGAACGCCGGCCCGGCCAGCGACACCAGAACCCCGTGCCACTCGCTCTTGGCCACCCGCCGCGCCTTGGCCAGACCGCCCAGGAAGGGAATGATGTAGATCCGCGCCGGCCCCATGCCGAGCTTGTTCATCACCACGGCGTGCCCCGCCTCATGGACGAACAGGCCGATCAGCACCGCCCCCGCCACGATGACGCTGCCCGTGATCCACCACAGGAAGCCGGCCATCAGGGCCGTGGACAGCACGGCCCAGACCAGGCTCTGGTCCTTCTCGACCGGCTCCTCGAAGGCGGGCTGGGCCTGCGCCTCGCGAACGGCGACCTCCTCGGGTTTCAAATCCCAAGGACCCGGCGTGCGGCTGGGTGTGCGGGCGGGTGTGTCTGTGTTGTTCATGGCGTCCAGATGGGCGTCGCGCACGCTCCCGGCGAGGGGACCGAACGCCGCGCCTCAGATCAGCTCCACATCGACGTGATGCCGCGCCTTGACCAGGTCATAGCGGGCCGGGACCGCCGGCGGCGGCAGGTCGATCATCCGCTGCACGGCCATGCGTCCGCGCTCGATCATCGCCTCCGGCACCGTCACCTCGAACTGCATGTGCAGCAGGCAGTCGTGGATGTTCTGCAGCGTGATCCGCTTCATGTGCGGGCACAGGTTGCACGGCCCGATGAACTGCACCCCCGGCACGTCGCCGGCGACGTTCGAGGCCATCGAACATTCGGTGATCATCACCACCTGTTTTGGCCGACGCGCCTCGACATAGTCGGTCATGGCCGCCGTCGAACCGGCGAAGTCCGCCGCCGCCAGCACGTCCTCGGGGCATTCGGGGTGGGCCAGGATCTCCGCGCCCGGATAGGCGGCGCGCATCTCGGCGATGTCGTCCACCGTGAACCGTTCGTGCACCTCGCAGCGGCCCTTCCAGGCGATGATCCCGACCGTCGTCTGGGCCGCGACATTGCGCGCCAGATATTCGTCGGGGATCAGGATGACCCGGTCCACGCCCCATTCCTTCGCCGCCCATTCCACCACCTGAACGGCGTTGGCGCTGGTGCAGCAGATGTCGGTCTCGGCCTTCACATCAGCCGTGGTGTTCACATAGGTCACGACCGGCAGGCCCGGATAGCGTTGCTTGATCAGCCGCACATCCGCCCCTGTGATCGACGAGGCCAGCGAGCATCCCGCCCGCAGATCGGGGATCAGCACGGTCTTTTCCGGGCTCAGGATCTTCGAGGTCTCGGCCATGAAGTGCACGCCCGCCTGGACGATCACCTTCGCATCCGACCGCGCGGCCTCCTTGGCCAGGCCCAGGCTGTCGCCGACATAGTCGCCGACCCCGTGGAAGATCTCGGGCGTCATATAGTTGTGGGCCAGGATCACGGCGTCGCGCTCGCGCTTCAGCCGGTTGATCTCGCTGATCAGCCGCGCCTGGGCCGGCCATTCCAGCGGCGTGACGTGGTCCTTGACCTTCGCCCACACCCCGGCGGTCTCCCGCTCCAGTTCCTTCGTCAGACCAAAGGCGCCGTCCGCCATGACCGTCTCCCTAGACCCTTATGCTCAAAGTTAGCATAAGCACAGCCAATGTAGGCCGATGGGGGCCGCGCGCAAGGAATTATTCAGTCGATCAGTTCGAACAGGTCGCTCAGCGGAACATCCAGCGCCTTCGCCAGGGTCAGGGCCACCACGACCGACGGTGTGAACACTCTGTTTTCAATCGTGTTCACCGTCTTGCGCGACAGCCTGGCCCGGTCCGCCAATTCCTGCTGCGTCAGACCGGCGGCGGTACGAACCTCCTTCAGCCGCACGACCAGCCGAGGCTCAGCCACGCTCGGCCTCGCGGTCCAGCCACCAGTAGCGCAACACCGCCGCCGTGGCGGTCAGATAGAGCAAGGCCGGCAGGGCCGTGACCGCCACGTCGGGCCGCCACAGCCCGATTGCGAACACCACGACCATGCCGATGGTCGCGACCCCCAGCGCCGTCGCCAACGCCCTGCGCCGGAACAAAAGCGTCAGCTCATCCTCCAGCAGCCGCTTCATCTTCTTGTCGCCGGGATTATCCAGCCCCGCCACCATCAGCAGCATCACGCCGGCGACCATCGGGCCCATCACCACCATCAGGTAGTCCAGACTGTCGACCTCTCCGGTGACTACGCTCCACGCCGCCTTGACCGACATGATGGTCAGATAGCCGCCCGAGATCGGCAGGATCGCCATGGAATGCGCGCGCTGCCGTTGAACCCGATCGCGATAGCTCCCCTTGACCAGCATTCTCGTGTCGTCGTTTGGCAGGAACTTTTGCGACCGCCATGCCCCGAAGATCATGGCCGCCACGCCGCACGCCAGGATGAGCCAGATGGGCCATGGGTCCGATCCGAAGGCTTCCGGACTCTCCATCCAGACGATGACGGCGCCCACGGCGCCGCACAGACCGACCATACTGAGAAGGATACAAAGCCTCTGCCGCCGGATTCGTGTCTCCTCTCGCGCCCGCACGTCTTGTCTTTCATGATCGTCCATAACAGCCTCACGTCACCTACAGGTGACATATAACCTATAGGTTACTCGACGCGTCAAGAGGCTCGTTGCCGGCGTCCACTCGTGACGCCGTCATCCTGTGAGAGGTTCAGCCGCCCATCGCCCACAATGTCGCTGCTTGCCGCCCCGCAATTTCAACGCCTTGCTGAATTCTGAGAGCGAGTTCCGCGACCTGGTTTCGGCCGCCTTTATAGTCGTCCTCATGGAGAAAACCGCCTCACAGCCGCAGACCTCTCGACGCCCCGAAACATGCGGTTCGTGCGGCGCATATTGGCGGTTTGGCGGTTTGTCGTATTGTTTTACCGCCACGCCATGCAGCAAGAACCGTTCCCTATCCGCCCGACTTCGCCTAGACGACAGCCCACTTCATTCCAAAACCCACCGACTTCGCGACATTTGAATGCAAGACACCATCCGCCGCATCCTCACCGCCCGCGTCTATGACGTGGCGGAGGAAACGCCCCTCGATCCGCTGCGCCGCCTGTCGGCGCGGCTCGCGCGGCCCGTGCTGCTGAAGCGCGAGGATCTGCAGCCGGTGTTTTCGTTCAAGATTCGCGGCGCCTACAACAAGATCGCCGGCCTGACCCAGGCCGAACTGTCCAAGGGGGTCATCTGCGCCTCGGCCGGCAATCACGCCCAGGGCGTGGCCCTGGCCGCCGCCCGCCGCAACATCCCCGCCGTCATCGTCATGCCGACCACCACCCCCGGCATCAAGGTGGCCGCCGTCCGCGCTCTGGGCGGCGAAGTGGTCCTGCACGGCGACAGTTTCGACGAGGCCTACGCGCACGCCCGCTATGTGGAGAGCCAGACCGGCGCGGCCTTCATCCACCCCTTCGACGATCCCGACGTGATCGCCGGCCAAGGAACGGTAGGGCTTGAGATCGCCCGTCAGCACGCCGACCCTATCGAGGCCGTCTTCGTGCCCATCGGCGGCGGCGGCCTGGCCGCCGGCGTCGCCGCCATCGTCAAATTCCTGCGCCCCGACACCCGCGTCATCGGGGTCGAGCCAGTCGACGCCCCCACCATGAAGGCCGCTATCGACGCCGGCGAGGTGGTGACCTTGAACGAGGTCGGCCTGTTCGCCGACGGGGTGGCCGTGCGCCGCGCCGGGGATCACACCTTCCGCCTGTGCAAGGATCTGCTGGACGAGATCGTCCTGGTGGACACCGACGCCATCTGCGCCGCCATCAAGGACATCTTCGACGACAGCCGCGCCATCGCCGAACCCTCGGGCGCCGTCGCGCTTGCTGGATTGAAGGCCTGGGCCGCCGCCCATCCCGGCGCGGGCACGCTGATCGCCGTCAACTCGGGCGCCAATCTGAACTTCGACCGGCTGCGCCACGTCGCCGAACGCGCCGAGATCGGCGAGGGCGCCGAGGCCCTGCTGGCCGTGGCGATGAAGGACGACCGCGACGACTACCGCCGCTTCCTCGACAGCCTGGACGGCCGCTCGGTCACCGAGTTCAACTACCGCTGGTCCGGCGACGGCGCGGCCCAGATCTTCGTCGGCGTCGCGCTGCGCAACGGCCCGCACGAGCGCGACGACCTGATCGCGACCCTCCGTTCCAACGGCTACGCCGTCGAGGACATGAGCGACAACGAGACCGCCAAGCTGCACGTCCGCTACATGGTTGGCGGCCGCACCGTCGGCCTGCCCCACGAACGCATCCTGCGCTTCCAGTTCCCCGAACGGCCCGGCGCCTTCCTGCGCTTCCTCAACAGCCTCCAGCCCGCCTGGGCCCTGACCCTGTTCCACTACCGCAACCACGGCGACGACGTCGGCCGGGTGCTGGCGGGCGTCAGCGTCCCCCCCGAAGAACAGGCCCAACTGTCCGCCGCCCTCGCCGACCTGGGCTACCCCTATGTCGACGAAACCGCCAACCCCGCCTGCCGCCTGTTCCTGGACGGCGCCTGAACCACGAAAAAGGGGCGACCGTCGCCGGCCGCCCCCTTCAACTAACCATCTAATAAATCAAGCTTTTTCAATCGCCGCAGCGATCTGATCCGTGCTGTGCCCGGTCAGGTCCTTAGCGATCTCGCCCGCCAGCTTCCCCTGCAGATCCTTGTGCCAGTGCTTGCGCAACTCGCCCAAGGTCTTGGGGGCGGCAATGACCAGCAGTTCGTCGATCTTGTTGGTGACCGACCACTTGTTCAGCACCTCGGCCACGCCCATCGCGAAACCGTCCTCGGCCTGGGTGTCGTTATCGGGATTGGCCTCGCTGGAGCGACGACCGGCCGAGCCCGAGACCCGATCCTCGATCGCCGGCGTCTCCAGGGCCGTCAGCCGGATCTCCTGGGCATTGGTGTTCTTGAACAGGGCCAGCTTCTCGCCGTCGACCACGGCCACCAGGGCGCCATTGGATAGTTTCATCGTCGATACTCTTTCGGTCTGTGGCCTTAGGTAACGGCCTGGGACCGATGCCGTTGCCTCACCGATCAGAGCAGCCGCCCGCCGGCCTCGTGCGCCAGCAGCCAGCGCTTCCGCTCCAGCCCGCCCGCATAGCCCGTCAGGGTCCCATTCGCCCCGATCACCCGATGGCAAGGCACGATCACCCCGACCGGGTTGGAGCCATTGGCCAGCCCCACCGCCCGCACCGCTTTGGGCGACCCAATCGCCGCCGCCAGCTGCCCATAGCTGCGCGTCTCCCCCGCCGGAATGGTCCGCAACGCGGCCCACACCGCCTGCTGGAACACCGTCCCGCCGGTCTTGACCGCCACCCCGTCGAACGCCGCCAGATCACCGCCGAAATAGGCCTCGACCGCCCGGCGCACCGCCTCCGGCGCCCGCCCCTCGACCAGTTCCACCGGCCCGTAGTGAAGCCGCAGCAGCCGCCGCATCCGCTCCTCGTAATCGTGGAAGTCCAGCGCCCGCACCGCCCCCTCGCCGTCGGTCGCCACCAGCACCTCGCCCACCGGCGAGCCGATCCGATCCAGGGTCAAGGTCATCGACTGTCTAGGCATCGCCCGTCTCCTTCGTGTTCCAGTACAGCGCCCCATAGGCCCGCCAAGGCCGCCACCGCTCGGCCCGCCCCGCAAGGGCCGCATCCGCCAACCGATCGCTGGGCGCATCCTCCCCGCCGTCGACCCAGTCGCCCGCCGGCCTCAATCCCGGCCAGGCCTCAAGCGCCGCGCGCAGGTCCGGATCCACCGACAGATCGCGCCGGATCGCCTCGGGATCGGCAGCCAGGTCAAACACCCGCCGCACCCGCGCCAGCACGCCGGGCAGGGCTCTCAGCTCGTCCACCCGAGCCTCCACCACCGCCTTGCCCATGGCCCCGGCCCGCACGGAAACCTCGCCCTCCGTCCCGTCCGTCTCGACCCGCAGCCGCCGCCGCCAGACCCCGTCCACCACGCTCTCGTCCGGCGCGGCCCGCGCCGCCAGGGCCGACATCATCGCGGGCCAATCATAGGGCGGTCGATAGGCGAGGCCCAGCTTCACCACGCCCCCGCCCTCGCCTTCCCCCTTGCGCCGCCGCAGCTCGGAGGGCGGCCGGCCATACAGGGCCTGGAAGGTCTCGTTGAACCGCCGCACGCTGCCGAAGCCCGACGCCATCGCCACCTCGGCCATCGACAGGTCGCTCTCGTGGATCAGCTGTTTGGCCAGCAGCACGCGCCGCGTCTGGGCCACGCTGACCGGCGCCGCGCCCAGGTGCTGGCGGAACAGCCGCCGCAGATGCCGCTCGCCCACCCCCAGCCGCGCCGCCAGGGCGTCTGCATCGCCCCCGTCCAGCGCCCCTGCCTCAATCAGGGCCAACGCCCGGCTGACGGTGTTCGACGTCCCCCGCCACGCCCCCATCTCAGGCGCCGTCTCGGGCCGACACCGCAGGCACGCGCGAAACCCCGCCGCCTCCGCCGAGGCCGCCGTGGGATGAAACACCACATTCTCGCGCCGGGGCGTCCGTGCCGGACAGACCGGCCGGCAATAGATCCCCGTCGAGGTCACGCCTGTGAAGAACCGCCCGTCGAACCGCGCATCCCGCGCCCCCAAGGCTCTCCAGCAGACCTCCTGATCCAGCGTCTGTTCCATCACCACACGATGGCGGCTCGGCCCGACGATGTCTCGCGGTTTTCGGACATGGATGCTCAGTCCTTCAGATAGAAGATCGCCTCCACCGTCGTGTTCAGCGCCCGCGCCAGATCCAGGGCCACAATGGTCGAGGGGATGAAGACCCCGTTCTCCACCGTATTGATCGTCTTGCGCGAAACCTTGGCGGCGTCGGCCAGCTGAGCCTGCGTCAGACCTGCCGCCGTGCGAACTTCCTTCAACCTCAGCCCCAGCCGGCTACTCCCCATCGCGCCCGGCCTCCCGGTCCAACCAGGCGAACCTCAGGCCAGCCGACGCCCCGCCTATCGCCAGCACATAGGGCAAGGCCATGATGCCGTACTGGGCGCGCCAGAGGCCCAGCCCCAGGGCCAAGGTTATCCCCGCCATCAGGACAACGAAGGCCAGGATCATCGACTTGGCCCGCATCAGCTGGGTCAGTTCGTCTTCCAGGAAGCGGCGGTGCTTGCGCGTGTGCGCGTCCCAACCCATGACCACAAGCGGGATGAGCCAGCCATAGAGGACCGGCAGAAGAACCTGCACATAGGCGCCCAGATTATGGTCCCCGCCCAGGATCCGCTCCATTGCTCGATGCGCCTGAGCCATAAAGAGCAGCAGAACCACGGGCAGCATCACAAGCTGTTGGGTGCGCGCGCGCTCCAACTTGTCACGACGCGCCCCTTCGCCGCTCGCCGCCACATTGATCAGCTGGCCTGGACGCGCGCTCCACGCCCAGATCGCGCCGATGAGCGTCAGACCGAAACCCACCCCCGCCGCCACACCGGCCGCCGTCGCCTGATCGCCCTCTACGCCATACACAACTGCAAAGCCCGCGCCGCCGACCATGGCTGCGACCCCGACGGCGGTCAGGGCGAGCGCCGTCCACCAGCACCGGCTTCTCTCCAAGTTCGCGCGCTGGATCGCCTTATCGTCGCTGTTGCTCATGCCGTCCTCCTGACGTAACCTTGAGGTGACATATCACCCATAGGTTACACGTCAAGCCGTTTTCTTTTTCCGTGCGCCGACTAAGGTGACTGCCTCCTGGGGGTTCAATTCATGTCCAGTCATCGTCGCACCGCGCGTACGCTCGCTTTCGCCCTGGCCGGCGCCTGCGCCGCCGCCTTGCTGTCGGTCCAGCCTGCTGTTGCCCGCCAGACGACCGTAGACATCCCCACCGTGCGCCAGGCCCTCGGCTATGACAGCGGTCAGGAGATCACACGCGCCGCCGACGTGCGCCGCTATTTCGAGGCCCTGAAGACCGCCGCCCCCGACCAGGTCGCCATCGGCGACTATGCCACGAGCTGGGAAGGCCGCCCCCTGTTCTGGGCCGCCGTCGGATCGCCCGCCAACATCGCCCGCCTGGACCAGATCAAGGCCCAGTCCCGCGCCCTGGCCGATCCGCGCCTGACCTCGGCCCAGCAGGCCGCCGCCCTGATCGCGGACCAGCCGGTGCTGGTGTGGATGGCCTATTCGGTCCACGGCAACGAAATCAGCCCCGCCGACGCCGCCATGGAGGCCGCCCGCCGCCTGTTGACCGACCCGACCGCCCAGGCCTGGCTGGCCAACACCGTCGTCGTCTTCGTCCCGACCCAGAACCCGGACGGACGCGAGCGTTTCCTCAACAGCTTCGCCTCGGGTCGCGGCTCCCTGCCCAATCCCGACCCGGCCTCGGCCGAGCGCGACGAACCCTGGCCCAGCGGTCGCTACAACCATTATCTGTTCGACCTGAACCGCGACTGGTTCATCCAGACCCAGCCCGAGACCCAGGGTCATTCCGCCCAGGTCCGCGAATGGCGCCCCCAGGTCGTCGTCGACAGCCACGAGATGGGTTCGGACGAGACCTTCTTCTTCCCGCCCGAGGCCGAGCCGCTGAACCCGTGGATCTGGCCGCGCACCCTGGAGAACCGCGCCCTGTTCGGCCGCAACACCGGCGCCCGGTTCGACGCGGCGGGCCTGTCCTACTTCAACCGCAAGGTCTTCGACGCCTTCTATCCCGGCTACGGCGACGGCTGGCCCGGCTATCTCGGCGCCGTCTCCATGACCTACGAGGTCGGATCGGCTCGCGGTCTGGCCGCCCGACGGAGCTCCGGGGAGATCTTCACCTACGCCGATACCGTCCGCGCCCACCTGACCGCCACACTGGCCACCATAGAGACAGCCTCGCGCAATCACGACCGGCTGCTGAACGACTTCTACGCCTATCACCGCGACGGCGTGGCGGGACGCGGCGCCTATGTCCTGTCGCGCGCTTCGGATCCCGCCGCCGCCGACCGTCTCGCCGGCCTCCTGGTCCGTTCGGGCATCGAGGTCGGGGTCGCGCGTCAGGCCTTCGCCTGCGCCGGCCAACACCGCGCGGGCGACTATGTGATCAACCTGGCCCAGCCCCAGCGCCGGATGGCCGAGGTGCTGCTGACCCGCGACGTGCCCATCCCGCCCGCCTTCCTGGCCGAGCAGGAGCGCCGTCGCGCGCGCGGCCTGGACGACGAGATCTATGACGTCACCGCCTGGTCCCTGCCCCTGATGTTCGGCGTCGATGCGAGCCGTTGCGACAGCGCGCCCGGCGTCGCCGTCGAGGCGCGCGGCCCGGAGCTGGTGACGCCCGCCGCCGTCCAGAACGCCGAGGCTCGCTACGGCTTCCTGGTCGCGCCCGGATCGGCCCAGCCCCGCTTCCTCGCCACCGCCTTGCAGGCCGGGCTGACGATCAGTTCCGCCGACCAGCCCTTCACCCAGAACGGCCGGGACTGGCCCGCCGGAACCTTGGTCTTGCCGAAAGCCGGCGCCCCCGCCGATCTGGTCGCCACTCTGGGACGTCTCGCCGCCGACACGGGCGCCGAGGTGATCGGCGTCGATGAATCCTGGGTCGAGCGCGGCGCCGGCTTCGGCTCCAGCGACGTGGTGCGGCTGCGCGCCCCGCGCATCGCCCTGGCCTGGGACAGCCCGACCGCCCCGGACGCCGCCGGCGCGACCCGTTGGCTGCTGGAACGCGACCTGGGCTACCCGGTCACCGCCATCCGCACCGCCAGCTTCGACGAGGCCGACCTGTCGCAATACCAGGTCCTGATCCTGCCCGAGGGCCGCGACTACGCCTCCGTCCTGGGCGAGGGCGGGGTCAAGGCCCTGCACGACTGGGTCTCGCGCGGCGGCACCCTGATCAGCCTGGGAACCGCCACCCGCCTGCTGACCGACCCCGACAGCGACATGCTGGCCTCGCGCCGCGAGGACGGCGCCTTGGACCAGGACGACGACAAGCCCGAAAGCCCCGCCCGGATCGCCAACCAGACCGACTACGCCGCCCTGCTGGCCCACAGCGACCACGGTCCGGACTCCGTCGCCGGCGTCCTGGCCCGCGCCCACGTCGATCCCGACCACTGGATCGGCGCCGGCCTGCCGTCCGAGTTGAACGTCCTGGTGCGCGGCGCCGACATCTACGCCCCGCTGAAGCGCGGCGAGGGCGTCAACGCCGTGCGGTTCGAAGGCTCGGACCGGCTGTTGGCCTCGGGCCAGCTGTGGGCCGAGAACCAGGCTCAGCTCGGCTACAAGCCGGTGGTCATGGTCGAGACCCTGGGCTCGGGCCAGTTGATCGCCTTCACCCAGGACCCCACGGTGCGCGGCTATCTTGAAGGCCTGAAGCCCCTGTTCGCCAATGCGGTGTTCAAGGGGCCGGCCCACGTCTCGCCACGCTGGTAAAGTCCCAGAGCCTGACCGCGATCAGGGCTGGACACAGGCTCAGAGGGGCATAACCTCGTTTTTCGCCCGCAGAGGCGCGAATAGAAAAACGGGAGCTACGCCTTGATACGACAGTCTCTTTCCACCCTTGCCTATATCGGCGCAGCCGTCGGGGCCGCCGGCCTGGTCGCCTTCAGCGCCACGGCCCAGGACCGGCCGAGCCCGGAGCCCGCCGCCTCGGGCCGCGCCCTGCCGGTCGGCGCCTATCGCGAGACTTGCCGCAGCATCAGCCTCAACGGCGACCGGCTGCGCGCGCGCTGTATCGCCAAGGACGGCCAATCGGTCTCCTCGACCCTGAGTGTTCGCAGCTGCCGAGGGGCCCAGATTCAGAACGACAATGGTCGGCTGTCCTGCGCCGCCGCCCCCACCCGCTCCACCTGAGCACCATCAAGCGCCGGTCCCAGCTCGCAGGGACCGGCGCGTCCTACATCGGCCAGAACAGCAATATGGTCGGCGGACCGATGACCAGCACCAGCAGACTCAGCGGCGCCCCCAGCTTGGGATAGTCCGAGAACCTGTACCCGCCCGGCCCCATGACCAGCGTATTGCACTGGTGCCCGATAGGGGTCAGGAAGTCGCACGCCGCCCCCACCGCCACCGCCATCAGGAAGGGATCGGGCCGATACCCCAACTGCTGCGCCAGGGTCGCGGCGATGGGCGCCACCACCAGAACCGTCGCCGCATTGTTCAGGAAGGGCGTCACCGCCATGGCCGCGAACATCATGCCCGCCACCGCCACCACCGGCGGTATGCCCTGGAACACCGACTTCAGCCCCCCGGCGATCAGGTCCGCCCCGCCTGTCTGCTGGATCGCGTCCGACACCGGGATCAGGGCGGCGATCAGCACCAGCAGCGGCCCGTCCAGCGCGGCATAGGCCTCGCGCATCTTCAGCCCGCCCAGGGCCACGATCACCACCGCCGCGCCGAAGAAGGCGATCGACACCGGGATCAGGCCGAACCCGACCATCACCATGGCCGTCGCCAGCACCACGGCCGGCAGGAATTTGCGCCGCTGACCGCCCAGCCGCATGTCCCTTTCCGCCAAGGGCAACAGACCCAGGGTCGCCAACCGCCCGGGCAGGCCGGCCTCCGACCCCTGCAGCAGCAGTACGTCCCCCGCCTGCAGCCTGGCCGTCCGCAGATGCTGGGTCAGCTCATAGCCGCTGCGAGAGACGCCCAGCAGGTTCAGCCCATGCTGACCGTACAGGTCCAGCGACCGCACCGACTGCCCGATCAACAGCGAGTCCGCACCGATCACCGCCTCGGCCAGGCTGACCTCGTCCTTGGCCTCTTCCAGCAGCACCGGCCGATCGCCCCGCACCAGTTTCAGCTTGGTGGCGTCGATAAACCCTTCCAGCGCCTCCTGATCCCCCTTGATCAGCAGGGTGTCCCCGGCCCGGACCAGGGTGTTGCCGCGCGGCCGGGTCTTGCGCTTGCCGTCGCGGATCAGGGCCATCACCTGGATCTCGTCCGGCGCCATGGCCTTCAAGGCGCTGATCGCCTTGGCCTCCATCGTCCAGTCGTCCGGAACCCGCGCCTCCGTCAGATAGGCGTTGGCGGACAGAGCCGCCGACAGGCCGATGCTCCCCGTCCGGTCTTTGGGCAACAGCCGATACCCAAACGCCAGAAACACCAGAGCCACCCCGGTCAGGATCAGGCCCACCGGCGCATAGTCAAACATCTGGAACGGTTCGCCGATCACGTCCTGACGCACCTCGGCGACCAGGATATTGGGCGCGGTCCCCACCAGGGTCACCATCCCCCCCGCCATGGCCCCAAACGCCATGGGCATCAGCAGCCGCGATTGTTTGGTCCCCGTGCGCCGGCTGACCTGCAACGCGACCGGCATCATGATGGCCAGGGCGCCGACATTCTTGGTCACCATAGACAACAGGGTCACGGCCGTGGTCAGCACGGGCACCTGCGACCGCTCGGTCTTCAGATACGGCATGATCCGTTTCAGGGCCATTTCGACGATGCCCGACTTGGCGAAGGCCGCCGACACCACCAGGGCGCAGGCGATGATCACCGTCACATCGTTGGAAAAGCCTTCGAACGCCGCCTCGGCCGGGATCACCCCAATGGCCAGCCCCGCCACCAGCGCCGCCACTGCGACCAGGTCATAACGGAACCGGCCCCAGATGAAGGCCGCGACCGTCAGACCGACCAGGCCGAAGGCCAAACCCTGTTGTAGTGTCACTCAGATGCTCTCGCCCCCGGCCGCCCAGCGCCGCCGATGGACAGCAACGGCGAAACCGACCGGAGGTTCAACGCCCCTTCATCGTCCCGCGACCAGTCGCCCCGCCGCCCGCAAGATGCGCCAGATCTCGCCCAGGAAGGCCCAGACCACGATCAGCATCAGGATCGCCGCCAGCCCGCCGCCGTCGCCCGTCGTCCGATGGAAGGTCGACTGGAGGCGCTCGGCGAACTCCGTCACCGTGCCGACCCAGATCACCGGCGTCAGCGGCGACCAGAACCACAGCCACGCCACGCCCCAGGCCGCCGCCGCCCCGAAGCCGATGTCGCCCAGAGCCGTCAGCCGCACATTGCCGCCCGACGCCGCCCGCATCAGGTCGAACACCACCTTGGCCGCCGCGAACAGGGTCACGGGCCAGTAGGCGGCCGCCACGATCTCGGCCAGGATCCGGCCGTAGTCGACGCCGTCCAGCACCCCCGCCACCTCGTCCGGCCGGATCGAGGCGACCGGCAGCAGGCCGGTCCACCACAGCAGCAGCACCGCCCAGGCGATGGCGCTGGACACCGCGCGCGCCACCGGCGACATCTCGGCGCTCTTGCGCACCTCCGGCCCCGACTTGGCGGCCACGCCTTCACGCAGCGTCGCCCCGCCGCGCGCCAGCCTCTGCCCCCAGGTCTCGGCGTCGATGTCGCCGCCCAGTTCAAAGAGGCCCAGGTCCTTGACCCGCCATTTGGCGATGAAGTCGGGCTTCTTCTCCTGCCGTTCCAGCACGAAACCGATCAGGGTCACCACCCCGATCACCGACACCGCCCCGTTGAACAGACCCCCGACGACCTCGCCCAGGCTTTGCCCCGCATAGACGTCGCCGGTCAGCACCTGCACCCCCACCCCGATCAGGGTGACGCACGCCATCACCAGCAGCGCCGTCTTCACCGCGAACAGCCACCAAGGATACAGCTCCGGCCCGATCAGCGCCTGCGGCCCCGACCGATAGCGCGCCGCCACCGTCAGCGGATGGCCGACCTCGCGCAGCAGGGCCTCGACCTCGTCGTCGCTCGGCGCCCGGCCCAGCCGCGCCTCCAGCGCCTCGAGCCGCCCCATGATCTCGTCGCGCAGCTCGGCGACGATGTCGTCGCGCGTCGCCTTGGGCAGCTGGGCCGCCACCGCCTTCAGATAGGATTCAACCAGGTCCATCCCACGCTCTCCCTCTTTCCCGATGTTCACAGCATCTTCTCCAGCGAGGCCGACAGGCCCCGCCATTCGGCCGCCAGCCGCGCCAGCATGGCCTCCCCGCGCAGCGACAGGCGGTAGAACCGCTTCTTGCGCCGCTCCTCCTCGCGCCACTCGCTGTCCAGCAGCCCCTGGCTCTCCAGCCGGCGCAGCAGCGGATAGAGGGTGCTCTCCTCCATCTCGACCCCGACCTCGCCCAGGGCGACCCGCAGCGAATAGCCGTATTGCTCGCGCCGCAAGCTCGCCAGCACCGCCAGGATCAACGACCCCCGCCGCAGCTCCAGCCGCAGGCTCTCGAACAGCAGTTCCTCATCCTGGCTCACCCGCTCGCCTCCGTGCGTCACATAGTGTGTGACACACAGTGTATGGGACATACTGTGCGAGGGAGTCAAGAGGCCGCCGTAATGCGAGCGGCGATGCTGTCGTCAATGATCAGGGAAGCAAAGAAAGCGCCGGGGCCCCGGCGATAAAATAGGCCTCGGGGATTTTCAGAGGCGCGGCGCAAAGCGCCTCCAACACGCCGCCGCTCCGAAGACCATATCGCACCGGCTCGCCTGTCGCGCACCGCGCCGTCACGGCGTCGAACATCGGTTTGACCTCGGCGAAGGGGTCGAAGCCTTCAATGGTCGCGATCTCAGGATCTCCCGACAGGACGCCACACGTGTCGCCGTGTCCAGTTTGATGCCCTCTCGCGTCGTGTAGTAGCCCTTGCCCGCACCGTCATTGCTGCAGTTCTGGCTGTTGAGATGCCACAGAACGGCTTGGCGATAGTCATTGTCGCTGGGCCTGTTCTCCAGAACGACCCCGAGTGCGCCGAGCCGCGCCTCGATCCCGACCCATCGCCCCTCCCCCGCCCCATCAATCACCATTGAGACGGCGGCGTTCGCCTCAGGCCAGGCGCGAAATTCAGCGACGCCATATCCTCCGCTGCGCCGGCCAGTCGTCAAGATTTCGCGCCAAACGTCCATCACCGTCTGCTTGCCAGCCTTGCGCAGTTCCATGTCCGTCAACCACTGGATCAGGACGCCGCAGTCATAGACAGCGCTTCCATTGCGGATACCACGTCCATTCAGCGTCTTTGATCCGAGAAAGGACCGGCACCCGTTCAGCCGCGTTGTCAAAGAGGCGCGGCCCTGTTCTTCGGTCATATCCCCGGTGCTGACCGAACCAAGCATAGCGGCATATTCCGCCCCGTCCTCGTGCAACCAGGGCGCCGAGCCTCCGTCGGTCAACGCGACGCCGTGGCCGTTCCACAGATGGAAACTCTCATGCCAGACGAAGCTCTTCACGAACGGCCGCGTATCGTCCTGAGGCCCGCTCCAGTCGCCATGAAAACGCGTGGAGATGAGGCCGGTATCGCTGACATCGCCACGGAAACCTGACGGCCCGGGACTATCGGCGGTAATGACCAGGGTCGGCGTATAGGGCAGCGTCAGCGCCAGTCTGGTCCCGTAGAAAACCCGCGCCTCGACAAAGGCCTCGCGCATCGGCGTGGACAGCGCCTCTGCGACCCCCGCCCCCGTCACCACCAGTGCGCCGTTCTCCGACAGGATTACATCAGCGGGCCCGACATAGACTGCGCCCTCTATACCGCCCTGTTCCGGCAGCACGGCCTCGCCGGGCGCAAGATCGACCGCCAGCACAGTATCGACGCCCTCGAGCGCCAATGCGGGGCCATGCAAGATCCAGCCATCCCCGACTCGAACCAACCCCATGTAGATCCGGTCCAATTCCGCCGCATCGGGCGCGATCACCAGGTCGAACTCAGAGAACGGTTGCTCCGAAACGATGGCGCCCTCCTCCAGACGCAGTCCGGGCGTCTCTACTGTCCAAAGCGTTCGGATCGTGTGGTCGTTGGCGAAAACCAGTCGCGAGGTCGGCTCAGCTAGGCGATAGTGAACGTGGAGTCCATCCTGGCCGGTCCGGATACGAACCTCCGCCTCGCTGGCGGCCGTCGCCCCCGCGCCTGCCCCGCTGATCGCCAGGATCATCAGACACAAGAGAATACGTCCCAAAGCCATCGTCGCCCCCGCACAAACAACGAGAGAGCGTAGCGCGATGCGACGCCCCACAACAACCCAGACGCACTCACCAAAAAAAGGCGGCGGACCGAAGTCCGCCGCCTCATTCATTCTAGAACCGAGTGATCCTTAGAAGGACTTGGTCAGGTTCACGAAGGCCGTGCGGCCCAGGTAGTCGTAGCCCGAGTACAGCGGGGCGTTGCCGACCCGGTTATACACGCCCGACGAGATGGTCGGCGGGTTGTCGTTCAACAGGTTCCGGACGCCGAGCGTGGCGGTCCAGCCGTCGGACGCATACTGGACCGAGGTGTTGTGCAGCCAGTAGTCGTCCGTCGCCAGGTCGTAGTCCGACGTGGCCGGATCTTCCTCATAGTAGGCGTAGCTGTCGGTGCCCTGGATCCATTCGACGCCGTAGCGCACGCGCCACTTGTCCCAGGCGTAGGAGACGTCGGCCGTTCCGGTGAACTCCGGATTGTCGATCATGCCGGTGTAGTCTTCCAGCGGATCTTCGGCGAACAGCTTGTTCGAGATTTCCGTGTACTGGGTGATCGCCAGGTTGAACAGCGCCGTGCCCGGGCCGACGTCCTTGCGATAACGGACGGTGTAATCCAGCCCCTTCACATTGTCCGTCGCCAGATTGACGTAGCTGTCGCGGACCGTGAGGCTGTTGTCCGCCGCATCGCGCGTGATCAGGCGGCAGAAGCCGGCGTCGGCCGCGAAGTCTTCCGGGTTGGAGTCATAGCAGCGGGTCAGGATTTCGCCTGCGCCGGTGCGCGACACGCCGTTCTCGACCTCGATCTCGTAATAGTCGACGGCGAAGGCCAGATCGCCCCAGCCCGAGGGCAGCGGGGGCTGGACGACCAGGCCGACGGTCATGTTGGTCGAGGTTTCGGCCGCCAGGCCGGCGTCGGCGCCGCCTGCGGTGATCACTTCGACGCTGGTGGTCGACTGGAAATCATCCGCCAGGCCTTCGGCCGAGCAGTTGGCGACGCGGTTCGGGTTCACGCCCGGCGCGCCGTAGTTGTTGCAGCGGTCGTTGGTGTTCGACAGGAAGCCGGTGGTGGCGCCGACGAACTGTTCGAACAGCGCCGGGGCGCGGTACGAGGTGCCGTAGGTGCCGCGAACCGTAACCCAGTCGATCGGACGATAGACCAGCCCGACCTTGTAGGTCGTGTCGTCGCCGTAGGAGTCATAGTCCGTGTAGCGGAACGAACCGTTCAGGGTCAGCTCGCGCACGCCCGGCAGATCGACCAGGATCGGCGCTTCGATTTCGCCGAACACTTCCTTCACCGAGTCCGAGCCGCGCGTGATGGCCGAGGTCGAGAAGTTGTAGGTGTTGCCCAGCTGGCTATCCAGGCCCGGGGTGTCGTCGATCTCGGACTCACGCCATTCGGCGCCGAAGAAGCCCATGACCTGGCCTGCGGGCAGGCTGAACAGCGGACCGTCGATGCCGATGCTGACCACCTTCTCGATGAACTCGGTCGTGCCGGTCACCGGACGGAAGACATAGTCGACCCAGTCCTGCGGCAGGACGCCGCCGATGGTCTGTGTCGTCAGGGCCGGGGCCGCGACGCAGCCCGGGTTCGAAGCCAGTTGGGCGCACTGGAACTGGCCCGGCGCCGTCTGGACCACGTCCAGCGACTCGATCATGCGATCGGTCAGGAACTGTTCGCTAGTGTAGGTCGACTTGGAGCGCGAATAGCTGACGTAGGCGTCATAGCGCCATTCCGGCAGGAACAGATCGCCCTTGATGCCGGCGACATAGCGGCCGAAGTCCACTTCCTGTTCGGAGTAGTCATTGCCGAAGCCGATGAAGGCGCGGACGCCGACGTTCTGGCCCTTGTTCAGGCCCTGGTCGCCGAAGGCGACGCTGTCTTGCAGGTTCGCCGGGATCAGCGGGCTGCCGACGGCGTAGTCCAGCGACAGCTGGCGATAGCCGGTCTGCGACGACTTGCGCTGGTTGAACAGGGCTTCGCCATAGACCTCGGCGTTGCCTAGCGCGTGCAGGTCGTAGCCGACTTCGCCGTACAGGGTGGTGATGTCCACCGGCGAGATCAGCGACTCGTTCAGCATCCGATCTTCAAAGGTGTCACGGATGTTGAGGTCGAGCGCCACCGTGCGGGTGGGGTTGGCCGGGTCGTTCAGGTAGGAGCCACCGACGCCTTCGAAGCCGACGAGGCCGGTCGAGACGCCGGAGTTCGGACGCCAACGGTTGAATGAGACGCCATTGGTATAGGCGACGCCCGGAACGCCCGCCGCGCCCACGACGCCCGGCCGCAGGCCGGCGCCCGTCAGGGCTGCGTTCTGCGCATCGGATGTGAACGGCCCGGTGGCGATGGTGTTGATCGTCACGCCGTTCGAGCCGGTCGTGGTGATCGGATAGCATTTCGACTGGCCGGTCAGCGGGTCGATATAGTCTTGGCCGTTGCGGAAACCGTCGGTCTGGCAGCGCGTGAACTCACGGTCGCGCAGGGTCAGTTCGTCACGCTCATAGCGTTCGACCGAACCGGCGGCGCGCCAGCGGTCGCCGCGCGTACCGGCGGTCAGCGACAGACGGGTCGAACCGCCTGCGCCATTGGCTTCCAGCGGCTCGTTGCGCTGGCCTTCGAAGGTGACGCCTTCGAAGTTGTTGCGGGTCTGGATGTTGACCACGCCGGCGACGGCGTCCGAGCCATAGACCGACGAGGCGCCGTCACGCAGCACTTCGACGCGGTCGATGATGGCGGTCGGCAGCACGTTCAGGTCGGCTGCGCCGACCGAACCGCGCGAACCGGCCGGCGAGACGCGACGGCCGTTCAGCAGCACCAGGGTGCGGCTGGGGCTCATGCCGCGCAGGCCGATGGTGTTGGCGCCGGGGCCGCCGTTGGTGACGTAGCCGCCGTACGAGTTGTTGATCTGCGAGGTGCCGCCGGTCACGGCCGTGCTCTGCAGCGCCTCGGTCGTCGAAGCGAAGCCCTGCAGGGTCGCCTCTTCGCGCGTCACCACCTGAGTCGGCGACGGGGCGTTGTAGTTGTCGCGGCGGATGCGCGAGCCGATGACGACGATGTCGTCGACGCTGGCCAAGTCTTCGGCCTGGGTGACCGAAGCATCCTGCGCCAGAGCCATGGACGGGGCAAACATCGCCATGGAGGCGACTGCAATTCCACCGACCATGGTCGATGCAAGAAGGTTGTTCTTACGAGTACGCATACGCCTCTTCACAGATAAGATTGACACAATACTCGAACACGATATGTATATCAGTGTTATGTATCACCGATATACAGAATGCATCCGTTATGGGACCGGCCTAAGCGCCCTGAAAGCGAACTGCAACTAAAAAGTCGCATAAAAGTTGAGAACAAGGACAAATTGCGCGCGAAATGCATCATTGTGCGGCGTAAAGTAGCATTTTATTTCTACATTACGCCGTTTTCTCGCCATTTTTGGCGTCCAGCCCCTTTCTGAGCTTGGCAGCGCTCATCGCGGCTATGGCGGACGCCTGAGCCGCGCACTAAGTTCTGTTCATGAACCGTTCCTCGACGCCGAAGCCCGCCGCCGCAAAGCCGGCCAAGCCCGTCCACACGCCTGACCCCGGCGTGCGAGAGGCCGCCGCCGCCTTCAAGCGCGACACCGGGAAAATGCCGATGTTCGCCCCCGTCACCGGCCCGCGCCTGACGCCGGAGGAGCCCGTCGCCGCCCCTTCCGACTGGGTCCCGCACCGCCCCTCGCACGAGGGCAAGAAGAAGGGCGGACGTTTCCGGCTGGAGACGAAATACACCCCCGCCGGCGACCAGCCCGCCGCCATCGCCGAACTGGTCGCCCAGGCCGAGGCGGGCGACCGCGATCAGGTGCTGCTGGGCGTCACCGGCTCGGGCAAGACCTTCACCATGGCCAAGGTCATCGAACAGACCCAGCGCCCGGCGCTGATCCTGGCCCCCAACAAGACCCTGGCGGCCCAGCTCTATTCCGAGTTCAAGAGCTTCTTCCCGGACAACGCCGTCGAATATTTCGTCAGCTACTACGACTACTACCAGCCTGAAGCCTACGTCCCCCGCACCGACACCTACATCGAGAAGGACTCGTCGATAAACGAGCAGATCGACCGGATGCGGCACTCGGCGACGCGGGCGATACTGGAGCGGGAGGATGTGATCGTGGTCGCCTCGGTGTCCTGCATCTACGGCATCGGGTCGGTGGAGACCTATACGGCCATGACCTTCACGCTGAAGGTCGGGGACCAGATCGACGAGGGGAAGCTGCGGGCCGATCTGATCGCGCTGCAGTACAAGCGCAACGACCTGAACTTCGACCGCGGCATGTTCCGCAAGCGCGGCGACGTCATCGAAATCTTCCCGGTCCACCTCGAGGACCGCGCCTGGCGCATCAGCCTGTTCGGCGACGAGCTGGAGGCGATCCAGGAGTTCGACCCCCTGACCGGCAAGAAGACCGCCGACCTGACCGAGATCACCGTCTACGCCGCCAGCCACTATGTGACCCCGCGCCCCACGCTGAACCAGGCCACCAACGGCATCAAGGCCGAGCTGAAGGAGACGCTGGACTGGATGATCGAGAACGGCAAACTGCTCGAGGCCCAGCGCCTGGAGCAACGCACCCGTTTCGACCTGGAGATGATGGAGGCCACCGGCAGCTGCGCCGGCATCGAGAACTACTCCCGCTGGCTGACCGGCCGCGCCCCGGGCGAGCCCCCGCCCACCTTCTTCGAATACATCCCCGACAACGCCCTGCTGTTCGTGGACGAGAGCCACGTCACCATCGGCCAGATCAACGGCATGTTCCGCGGCGACTACCGCCGCAAATCCACCCTGGCCGAATACGGCTTCCGCCTGCCCTCCTGCATCGACAACCGCCCGCTGAAGTTCGAGGAATGGGAGGCCATGCGCCCCCAGACGGTTCACGTGTCAGCCACCCCCGGCGCCTGGGAGATGGACCAGGCCGGCGGCGTCTTCGTCGAACAGGTCATTCGCCCCACCGGCCTGATCGACCCGCCCGTCGAGATCCGCCCGGTCTCCGGCGCCACCCGCAACCAGGTCGACGACGTCATCGACGAGGTCAAGGCCACCACCCGCGCCGGCTACCGCTCCCTGGTCACCACCCTGACCAAGAAGATGGCCGAGGACCTGACCGAATATATGCATGAACAGGGGATCCGCGTCCGCTACATGCACTCCGACGTCGACACGCTGGAGCGGATCGAGATCCTGCGCGACCTGCGTCTGGGCTCGTTCGACTGCCTGATCGGCATCAACCTGCTGCGCGAGGGGCTGGACATCCCCGAATGCGGCTTGGTCGCCATCCTGGACGCGGACAAGGAGGGCTTCCTGCGCTCCGAGACCTCGCTGATCCAGACCATCGGCCGCGCCGCGCGCAACATCGACGGCCGCGTCATCCTGTACGCCGACCGCATGACCGGCAGTATGGAGCGCGCCATCGCCGAGACCGACCGCCGCCGCGAACGCCAGATGGCCTACAACACCGAACACGGCATCACGCCCGAGAGCGTCAAGCGCGACATCAAGGAGCTGATGGACAGCCCCTATGAGTCCCGCGAAATGGACCGCCTGACCCGCCCCGGCGTCGCCGAGGCCTCCAAACCCTTCGTCGGCTCAAACTTCCAGGCCGCGCTCAAAGACCTGGAAGGCCGCATGCGCGAAGCCGCCTCCAACCTGGAGTTCGAGGAAGCCGGCCGCCTGCGCGACGAGATCAAGCGCATGAAGCTGCTGGACCTGGAATTCGCCAACGAGGCCCTGACGGGGGCGGGGGAAGAGGTGGACCGGTCGGCGCCGAAGAAGTGGCGCGCGGAAGCGGCGGCGGAGAAGGCGGAGGCGTTCAGGAAGGGGCGGTTGTAGGGGCATCGGGCAAGGGAGACCTTGCTCGTTAGCCGGCAATCAATTTTTCGGCTTTGTTGCGCAAGCTAGCTGGCAGAGCTTTCTCTGCAATTCCCGTTAACGCGCCTAGCACGATGGCAATCAGAGGGCTTGTTACCCATCCTACAGCTTTGTATTCGCCGATCTGTACAGCAAACAATCCAGCCCAAAGCATCAACGAAAACAGTGTTGCCAGAAAGCCTGTAAATATCAACCTAACAGCGGGCTCAAGCTGATCTTCACTAATCCGTGATAAATCAAAAAATCCAATGTCAAGCTTTCTACTTGCAAAAGACACCCAAGTGCCCGCCTGATTTGCGCACCATAAGCAGCTTAAGTTG
The DNA here is from genome assembly GCF_058681075.1 of Brevundimonas sp. FV2ps16. Taxonomy (NCBI): domain Bacteria; kingdom Pseudomonadati; phylum Pseudomonadota; class Alphaproteobacteria; order Caulobacterales; family Caulobacteraceae; genus Brevundimonas; species Brevundimonas sp. FV2ps16. The sequence continues at coordinate 172,508 of NZ_CM178728.1, forward strand.
AACAATGGGCTATCAAAAGAATCCACACCATAAAAAATATACATGCCTGCTATTACCAATGCCGCAGGAATACTTGTAAGCCCTGCAAATAGGCCAAGTTTTTTTAGGAAATCATTTTTTACTCGAGAGCCATCAAGCTCAGCGATTTCGTCTTGTAGACTTTTAAGCGCGCCCCTCGCTATCGCCGAATTTGATTCGCCTCGCACGCCAACAAGTCCAAGCTGTGACAGCATAAGCAGTTTCGATACGACCTCATCGTACCGAGAAGCATATTCTCTAGCTCCAAATATAGCATGAATAGCCGTAAGCGTTTTTTCTATCTCCGCATGCAAATCCGCCTGATCTGGCGTGACATCTTGCGGTTTACAAACCGAAAAATGGATATCGGAACGGCCGTCTTTGCCATCACGCCGGTGGACGATCCATACGGGCTGGTAGTCGACGTCCGGCGTAGATAGCTTTTTAGAGGGTCGTTTTATCGGCCACAGCACGGGCAACCCGCTCCGCTGCCTGCAGACTTAGTCACCGACGTTTCAATGCCTCGTACAGCTTCACTAAGGAGCCTGGCATCTAGGGCATTAAGTTCAGAAAGTAGATTAGTCTCGTTCGAGCTCTTAACGCTCTTGGCGTTTAGCCGGTTACGGATATTTGAAAGTTCTGTCGGTAAAGCCATCTACGAATCCCCATCTATAAGTTTCTATTAGCTACTCGCTAAGACGGGCAGCGCAGACGACCATAGCGCGACTTTCCGTCAAGTCCAGCGAGTGAACTCAGCTCCAACGGCAATTGAGATTTAGGCGACTTCTAATCCTCTTCGTCAACTCAGCCCCCTGTTTCGCTCCGCGCAGATCATGCCTGTGCCGTCATCGCCGTTCTGATCCTTCTCCCCTTGCGGGAGAAGGTGGCCGAGCGCAGCGAGGTCGGATGAGGGGTTTCACCGGCCCTGACGATCCACGCCGAACCGACCCCTCATCCGGCCCTGCGGGCCACCTTCTCCCGGAAGGGGAGAAGGAAGGGCGATTAGCGCCCTGGTAAAGACCGTCGCCGTCATACTAACCTAAGGTTGGCGGGGAGACTGGGTTGGTCGATCAGGGCAAGTATGGCCGAGACTGGGATGAGGAGGAGTTAGACCTCATCGTCGCCGACTATTTCGCCATGCTCGACGACGCGGTCTCTGGTCGTCCGCTGATCAAGGCCCGTCACGCCAAGGCGCTGTCCGATCAGATCGGCCGAACCGTCGGCTCGGTCGGTCAAAAATACGGGAACATCTCCGCCGTCCTGACCGAACTGGGCATGCCCAAGCTGAATGGTTTCGGCAGTCGGCCTAACTACCAAGAGGCCATCTTCTCCGCACTGGAACGCCATCTCGACCAGAATCCAGCCGCTTGGGACATCGGGATGCCATTGCGCGACTCCCTGCGGGTCCAAGCGACCGAACAGCCGACGTATGGAAGCGGGGTGTCGGAGCCCTCGACCGTGTTTGACCCGGCGCCCCTGCTGATGACCTCAGCCCCTCCCCTTGGCGCGGAGAGACCCCGACGACCCGCAGGTCTGTCGCGACTGGTTCGGAAGTTCGATCCGGCGGCTCGCGATCAGCGGAACCGGCAGCTTGGCTTGTTGGGCGAGGAGCGGATCTTCCATCACGAACGCGCCCAGTTGATCGCCCATGACCGGGCGGATCTCGCGACGAAAGTCGAATGGACGTCGCAGGAGCGCGGAGACGGGGCCGGATACGACATCCGCAGCTTCGACCCGACGGATGGTTGTGAGCGACTGATCGAGGTGAAGGCCACGCGTGGCGGCCCATCGACGGACTTCTTCCTCACGCGAACGGAATGCGAGGTGGCGCAGGAGCGGCCTGACGCATGGCGGCTTTACCGGGTGCATAGCTTGCCCGTCCGGCCGGAATTTTTCGTCCTAGCGCCGCCGCTGGAAAGCGCGGTGATGCTGACGCCGGAGGCGTGGCGGGCGTCCTTCTGACCCCTCATCCGACCTCGCTGCGCTCGGCCACCTTCTCCCGCAAGGGGAGAAGGAAGAGGTTGCAATCTTGGCGGGCGTTGCGCACAATCTGGATATGGACGACTGGCTGCAATCCCGCGCCAAACAGATGCGCCGCGAGCCCGTCCATTATGAGCGGCGGCTGTGGGGCCTGTTGCGGGATCGGCGGCTGGCGGGGCTGAAGTTTCGGCGGCAGATGGTGATCGGGCGGTATATCGTCGACTTCGTCTGTCTGAGGCATCGGCTGATCGTCGAGGCGGACGGGCCGCAGCATGACGACCGGATCGAGGACGCCGAGCGGGACGCCTGGTTGCGCGAACAGGGGTTCCGGGTGCTGCGATTTCCGAATGGGATGATCGGGAACCAGCGGGAAGCGGTGCTGTCGGCCATTGTGGCGGCGACGGAGGAAGGCCTGACGCGCGACTAAACCTTCCTTCTCCCCTTGCGGGAGAAGGTGGCAGCCGAAGGCTGACGGATGAGGGGTTTCACCGGCCCTGACGGTTCACGCCAAACCGACCCCTCATCCGACCTCGCTGCGCTCGGCCACCTTCTCCCGCAAGGGGAGAAGGAAGCCCCCTCAATCCTCCAGCCTCACCCTGAACTCCGCCGCCGGCATCTGCCGCGTCCCCGCGCCGTCGGGCGCAATGACATCGATCCCCAACCGCACGCGCGCCGCCCGCTCATCCTCCTCCACCGGCGGGATGCCCCGCCCTTCCAGCTGCGCCTCCAGCGCCTTGACCCGCGCCTCGGTGGCGGAGCGGCGGCGGGTCTTGACCTCTTCGTGGGCCCGGCGGCGCAGCGAACCCTGTCGCCGCCACTCGTGATAGGCCGCCTTGACCGGATCGACCTCGTCCGGCTTGCGCCAGAACCGGTCCTCCAGGGCGATGCGGTCCATGGTCAGGATGTCGAGGACCAGTTCCAGCGGCGCGGTTTCCGCCGTCAGGCCGTTGCGGGCCGGGTCGGCGCGCTCGGCCAGCTTGTGATAGGCCTCGGCCAGGCCGGCCAGGGTGCGGGCCTCGGTCCAGGCGCGGGCGCGCATGGCCCGGCCCGAGGCCACGGTGGCGGTGCGGACCAGGACGGCAGGGTCGTCGGGCGTTTCATCGCCCTCATCCGGCAAGCCGTCGAACCAGGCCGTCTTGTCGGGCGCCGCCTCGCCCTTCGGCTCCGTCTGCGGCTGCAGATACCGCGACCAGCCCTCGCGCGACGCTCGGGCGCGCAGGGCCTCGGTCCCGACGCCGTACCGCGCGGCCACCTGCCGGGCGCCGTCCCCGGCCAGATAATCCCGGCGCACCAGTTCCCAGATCGAGGGCGGCTGAATCTTGTATTTCCGTCGCTGTTCCATGCATCGCATCATGAATCATGCGGATGCTCAGGCGAGAAACTAACCGAATTTACAGGTCAAAGGCCTGAATTTACAGGACTCGCGGCGCCGGTTTACAGCCCCCAGCGCGCATAACCAGACCCTCTCCCGCTTGCGGGGGAGGTGGCCCGGCGTCCGCGCAGCGGACCAGGGTCGGAGGGGGAAGTGTCGCCTGACGCAAGACTTCCCCCATCGTCAGGCGTGTCGCTGCGCGCCACGGCCTGACACTTCCCCCGCAAGCGGGGGAAGATCCGGGATCAGTCCTCGTCCATCTTCAGGGCGGCGATGAAGGCTTCCTGCGGGATTTCGACCTTGCCGAACTGACGCATCTTCTTCTTGCCGGCCTTCTGCTTCTCCAGCAGCTTCTTCTTCCGCGTGGCGTCGCCGCCGTAGCATTTCGAGGTCACGTCCTTGCGGAGCGCGCGCACGGTCTCGCGGGCGATGATCTTGCCGCCGATGGCCGCCTGGATCGGGATGACGAACAGATGGGGCGGGATCAGCTCCTTCATCTTCTCGACCATGCCCCGGCCGCGCGTCTCGGCGCGGGCGCGGTGGACCAGCATGGACAGGGCGTCCACCGGCTCGGCGTTGACCAGGATGTTCATCTTCACCAGGTCGCCGACCTTGTATTCGGTGATCTCGTAGTCGAACGAGGCATAGCCCTTCGAGATCGACTTCAGACGGTCGTAGAAGTCGAACACCACCTCGTTCAGCGGCAGTTCGTAGACCACCATGGCGCGGGCGCCGACGTAGGACAGTTCGATCTGCTGGCCGCGGCGGTCCTGGCACAGCTTGATGACGCTGCCGAGGTATTCGTCGGGCGTCAGGATGGTGGCCTTGATCCAGGGCTCGGAAATGGTCTCGATCTGCATCACGTCGGGCAGGTCGGCCGGATTGTGCAGGTCGATCTCGGAGCCGTCGCGCAGGCCGATCTTGTAAACCACCGACGGGGCGGTCGCGATCAGGTCCAGGTTGAACTCGCGGCTGAGCCGTTCCTGGATGATCTCCAGGTGCAGCAGGCCCAGGAAGCCGCAGCGGAAGCCGAAGCCCAGGGCGGCGCTGGATTCCATCTCGTAGGTGAATGACGCATCATTCAGCCGCAGCTTGCCGATGGCGGCGCGCAGGTCCTCGAAGTCGGCGGCGTCGACCGGGAACAGGCCGCAGAAGACCACCGACTGGACCTCCTTGAACCCCTTCAGCGGTTCGGCGGTCGGCTTTCTTTCATCGGTGATGGTGTCGCCGACGGCGGCGTGGGCGACTTCCTTGATCTGGGCGGTGATGAAGCCGACCTCGCCGGGGCCCAGCTGGTCCACCGGGGTGTTCTTGGGCAGGAAGACGCCGACGCGGTCGATCAGGTGGGTCGAGCCGTTGCGCATCATCTTGACCCGCATGCCGGTCTTCAGCACCCCGTCGAAGACGCGCACCAGGACGACGACGCCCAGATAGGGGTCGTACCAGGCGTCGACCAGCATGGCCTTCAGCGGGGCGTCGGGGTCGCCCTTGGGGGCCGGGAGTTTGGTGACGATGGCTTCGAGGACATCCTCGATGCCGATGCCGGACTTGGCGCTGCACAGCACGGCCTCGGAGGCGTCGATGCCGATGACGTCCTCGATCTGGGCGCGGACCCGCTCGGGCTCGGCGGCCGGCAGATCGACCTTGTTCAGGACGGGGACGATCTCGTGGTTGTTATCAATGGCCTGATAGACGTTCGCCAGCGTCTGGGCCTCGACCCCCTGCGACGCATCCACGACCAGCAGCGACCCCTCGCACGCCGCCAGCGACCGGCTGACCTCATAGGCGAAGTCCACGTGGCCCGGCGTGTCCATCAGGTTCAGGACATAGTCCTGCCCGTCCTTGGCGCGGTAGTTCAGGCGCACCGTCTGCGCCTTGATCGTGATGCCCCGTTCCTTCTCGATATCCATATTGTCCAAGACCTGCTCGGACATCTCGCGCGCGGTCAGGCCGCCGGTGAATTGGATCAGTCGGTCGGACAGGGTGGACTTGCCGTGGTCGATGTGCGCGACCACGCTGAAGTTCCGGATGTTCGAGATAGGGGGAGTCGTCATCCGCGCGCCCCTATCACGCGTAGAGGTCCGGGACCAGCGGGCGCGGCGATCCGCGCCCCTGACAGTGTCAGATTAAGGCTTTGCAATAAAGCGCATGGGCGTTTGAGGACCGTTCGCAGACGCGGTAAGAAGCGGGTCTGCGATCACCGGCGTCAGCCGGGCGGTCCGCTTCGCCTGCAACCGAGGAAATCTCCCGTGTCCAAGACGACCCGAACCGCCTTCAGCCTTGGCGCTCTCGCCGTGTCGGCCTTCCTGCTGGCCGGCTGCGGGGGGCATGGCGACGAGGCGACCGAGGAGAGGGCCGCCGGCGGCTCGCGCCAGACCGTCACCGCCGCCACCGTGACCCAGACCAATCTGCGGCGCACCGTCACCGCCTCGGGCACCGTCTCAGCCTGGGAGGAAGTGCCGGTCGCGGCGGAGACCGGCGGCCTGACCGCCGTCGCCGTCTATGTGGATGAGGGCTCCTATGTCCGTCAGGGCCAGCCCCTGGTGCAGATGAACGACGTCCTGCTGCGCGCCCAGCTGCGCCAGCAGCAGGCCCAGGTGCAGCTGGCCGAAGCCAATGTGGCGCGCGACGACGCGGCCCTGGACCGGGCGCAGCAGCTGAAGGAACGCGGCTTCCTCAGCCAGGCCTCGCTGGACACCGCCCTGGCCAACCAGCGGGCCTCAAACGCCAATCTGGCCGCCGCCCGCGCCACCCTGGCCCAGACACAGACGCAACTGTCCCAGGCCACCATTCGCGCGCCCGTCGCCGGCCTGATTATCAGCCGCAGCGTCACCAAGGGCCAGATCATCGCCGCCGGAACCGAACTGTTCCGCATGGTCCGCGACGGCCGGCTGGAGCTGGACGCCCAGGTGCCCGAGACCGAGCTGGCCCAGGTTCGCGCCGGCCAGTCGGCGACCGTCTCCTCAAGCGAGGCCGGAACCACCAGCGGCACGGTCCGGATCGTCACGCCCGAGGTCAACGCCAACACCCGCCTGGGCCTGGCGCGCATCTCGCTGTCGCCAGGCGCCCCGCTGCGGCCGGGCATGTTCGCCCGCGCCGACATCGACGTCGGCGACCAGCCGGCCACCACGGTGCCGACGGGCGCGGTCCTGTATCGCGACAACAAGCCGGGGGTCTTCAGCCTGGCCGCCGACGGTCGGGTTCACTTCCAGCCGGTCGTCATCCTGTCGCGGACCGACACCCAGACGGCGGTCACCGGCGTCAATGTCGGCGCCCAGGTCATCGTCGACGGCGCCGGCTTCCTGAACGAGGGCGACCGGGTCAACGTCGCCCAGGCCCCCGGCGGCGCCCGCCCCGCTACACAGCCTGCGGCCAAGTAGGACCGACCGATGAACCAGATGTCGTCCTGGGCGATCAAGAACCCGATTCCGATCATCCTGCTGTTCCTGCTGCTGACGCTCGGCGGCGTGGTCGGCTTCATGGGGATGCGGATCAATCAGAACCCTGACATCGACTTCCCGCTGGTCAATGTCACCGCCGCCCGCCCCGGCTCGGCGCCGGCGGAAATGGAGGTCCAGGTCACGCGGCTGATCGAGGACTCGCTGGCCGGCCTGTCGGGCGTGCGCCACATCACCTCGAACATCAGCGACGGCGTCTCGACGACGGTGATCGAGTTCGAACTGGGCACGGACACCGACCGCGCGACCAATGACGTGCGCAACGCCATGACCGGCCTGCGCGCCAGCCTGCCCCAGGACATGCAGGAGCCGGCGGTCCAGCGCATCGACATCACCGGCGACGCCCTGATCACCTATGTGGTCCGGTCGCCGACCATGACGCCGGAAGAGATCAGCTGGTTCATCGACAACGAGATGAGCCGGGCCCTGCTGGCCCTGGGCGGCGTGGGCGAGGTCAACCGGTCAGGCGGCGTGGATCGCGAGATCCGGGTGGAGCTGGATCCGCAACGGCTGTCGGCCTACGGCGTCACCGCGGCCGAGGTCAGCCAGGCGCTGAACAACGTCAACAACAACCTGCCCGGCGGCCGCGTCACCATCGCCGGGTCCGAGCGCGCCGTCCGCACCCTGGGCGCCGCCACCTCGGTCGCACAGTTGCGCGAGACCCTGGTGCCGCTGGGCGACGGCAAGACCGTGCGCCTGGATAACCTCGGCACGGTCGAGGACAAGTGGAGCGAACCGCGTCGCCTGGCCCGCTACAACGGCCAGGAGGCCGTAACCTTCAACTTCCTGCGCTCGCGCACTGCGTCCGAGGTCAAGGTCGCGGAACGGGTCCGCGAAGAGGTCCAGAAGATCGACGAGGTCCATCCCGAGCTGACCATCAGTCAGGTCACGGCCAGCGTCGAGGAGATCGAAGAGAGCTATCTGGCCTCGCTGGAGGCCCTGCTGCTGGGCGCCGTCCTGGCCGTCATTATCGTCTTCATCTTCCTGCGCGACTGGCGCGCCACCCTGATCGCGGCGACGGCCATGCCGATGTCGCTGATCCCGACCTTCGCCATCCTGGGCCCGCTGGACCAGTCGCTGAACGTCGTCACCCTGCTGGCCCTGTCCCTGACCATCGGCATCCTGGTCGACGACGCCATCGTGGAGATCGAGAACATCGTCCGCCACATGCGCGACGGCAAGCCGCCCTATGACGCCTCGCTGGAGGCGGCGGACGAGATCGGTCTGGCGGTCGTGGCCACCACGGCCACCATCATCGCCGTCTTTGCGCCGGTCGGCTTCATGCCGGGCATCATCGGCCAGTTCTTCAAGGCCTTCGCCCTGGCGGCCTGCGTCTCCGTGGCCTTCTCACTGTTGGTGGCGCGGACCCTGACGCCGCTGATGGCGGCCTTCATCCTGAAACACACCCACCATGAGGATCGCGATCCCTTCTGGATGAGCGGCTATCTGAAGGCCCTGCGCTGGTGCCTGGGCAATCGCTGGAAGGTCTTCATCATCGGCATCCTGTTCCTGGTCGGGTCGATCGGAACCTCGATCGTGGCCAAGATGTCGTTCGAGTTCATGTCGCCCGGCGACACGGCCCGCGCGGCCTTCCAGGTCGAGCTGCCGCCGGGTTCGACCCTGCGCCAGACCGACGCCGTGGTGCAGCAGATCACCCGCAAGCTGGAGGCCCGCCCCGAGGTCACCTCGGTCTATGCCGCCATCGGCGGCCAGGACGTGACCCAGGCCAACATCTACGCCGACATGGTGCCCAAGGGCGACCGCGAACTGAGCCAGCAGGCCTTTGCGCGGGTCATGGTCGACGAGATGAAACAGATCCCCGGCGCCCGCATCCGCGCCGGCATCGCTCAACAAGGGGGCGGGCCGGGCGACGGCACGACCTACACCTTCTCAATTCTGAGCGACAATCCTGAGGCCCTGACCGCAGCCGCGCGCAAGGTGGAGGAGGAGATGCGCGGCGTCCCGGGCCTGGCCAACGTCGTCAACTCGGCCGCCATCGCCCGCCCGGAAATCCTGGTCACGCCGCGCGCGGACGAGGCCGCCCTGGCCGGGGTTTCGGCCGGCGCCATCTCGCAGGCGGTGCGGGTCGCCACCATCGGCGACGTCGATCAGAACCTGCCCAAATATAATCTGGGCGACCGCCAGATCCCGATCCGGCTGCAGTTGACCGAGGAAGCCCGCGAGGACCTGAGCGTGCTGGAGACCCTGCGCGTGCCCGGCAACAACGGCGCCTCGGTGCCGCTGAGCGCCGTCGCCGACATCGAGTTCGGCGCCGGTCCGGCCACCGTCACCCGCCAAGACCGGTCGCGCATCGCCTCGATCAGCGCCGAACTGGACGGCATCACCACGGGCGCGGCCGGCGTGGCGGTCAACCGCCTGCCCTCGGTTCAGAACCTGCCCGCCGGCGTGCGTCAGGTGCCGGCCGGCGACGCCGAGTTCATCCAGGAGATGCTGACCGGTTTCGGCATCGCCTTCGCCTCGGGCATTCTGCTGATGTATGCGGTGCTGACCCTGCTGTTCAAAAGCTTCGCCTATCCGATCACCATCATGGCGGCCCTGCCCCTGGCCATCGGCGGCGCCTTCATCGCCCTGGCCATCGGCGGCGCCAACTTCTCCATGTCGGCCCTGATCGGAGTGCTGATGCTGATGGGGATCGCGGCCAAGAACTCCATCCTGCTGGTCGACTATGTCATCATGGCCGAGAAGGAGGGGATGCCGCGATACGAAGCCATCATGGATGCGGCGCACAAGCGCGCCCGGCCCATCCTGATGACCACCTTCGCCATGGGCGCGGGCATGGTGCCGATCGCCATGGGGATCGGGGCCGACGTCCAGTTCCGCTCGCCGATGGCGATTGCGGTGCTGGGGGGGCTGATCTCCTCGACCTTCCTGTCCCTGCTCTATATCCCCGCCATCTTCACCATCATCGACGATGTGGCCAAGTGGGCGCGGCGCATCCTGCGCCGGTCGACGGCGGGACAGCGGGAACTGGCCCAGCCGAGGCAGGGGCCGTTGGTGGAGTAGTGGGTTCCCGTAAATCCGTCTCCTTGTCCTGACGGCGCGGCGCCGACATCGGTCCCGGCGACCGTTCGGGCTGGTTTATGAAGGGGGGCGGCGCCCCCGGGCTCAAGCACGGTCTGAAAGGACCAAGGGCGGCCGGTGCGCCGCCATCAACCTGGACAATCAGACGAGGCCGTCAGCAGACAAGGGTGACGGATTTTGGAGGGACGGAGATCGCGGCGGAAACACGGCGACGCACTGGCGCGACGCAAAAGCCGCGGTTATAGCTGGCGGATAAGGCGAGTTCATCGCCAGCCTAATTATAGAGATGAAACGCATGGCCGACGCGCACGCCGCTCCGCACCACGACTATCACCTCGTGCCGCCCAGCCCGTGGCCGCTGCTGTCGTCCATTGCGGCGACGATCATGTTCATCGGCGCGGTGATCTGGATGAAGGGGCTGGCCCCGGCCGAGAACGGGCCGATCGCCGCCAACTTCCTGGCCGAGGGTCGGCAGGGGGTCTTCTTCGCCGGTCTGGCGGGCGTGCTGATCTCCGCCTTCGGCTGGTGGTCGGACGTGATCAAGGAATCCAAGGCGGGCGACCATACGCCGGTCGTGTCCATCGGCCTGCGCTACGGCATGATCCTGTTCATCGCGTCGGAGGTGATGTTCTTCGTCGCCTTCTTCTGGATGTTCTTCGACATGGCCCTGTTCCATGAATCGCGGGCCCTGACGCCGGAAGTCGGAACCTGGGCCGATACGGCCAAGGCCTGGTCCACCTGGCCGCCGCAAGGTGTCGAGGTTCTGTCGCCGTGGCAACTGCCGCTGCTGAACACCGTGACCCTGCTGCTGAGCGGCTGCACCGTGACCTGGGCCCACCACGCGATCCAGGTCGGCGACCGCAAGGGCGCCAAGATCGCCCTGATCATAACCGTGATCCTGGGCGTCTTCTTCACCAGCGTTCAGGCCTACGAATATCAGCACATCCTGCACGAGCACCTGTTCTTCAACGAGGAAGCCATCAACTCGGGCCTGTATGGGTCGATCTTCTTCATGGCGACGGGCTTCCACGGCTTCCACGTCCTGATCGGCACCATCTTCCTGGCGGTCTGCCTGATCCGCCTGCTGGCCGGCGACTTCACCCCGCAGAAGCATTTCGGCTTCGAGGCGGCGGCCTGGTACTGGCATTTCGTGGACGTGGTCTGGCTGTTCCTGTTCGCCTTTGTCTACGTCGTCTTCGGTTGATCGAAGACGGCCCTGAAGACCTCAAGACGGCGCGGGACGAGGGATCGTCCCGCGCCGTCGTGGTTTGCGACACGCCGGTTCGGGCGGCGATGCGCGGGCGCTGTCCCCGGTGCGGGCAGGGGGCCCTGTTCGCGGGCTTTCTGAAGGTGGGGGCGGCCTGCTCCGTCTGCGGCCTGGACTACACCACCATTCAGACCGGCGACGGGCCGGCCAGTTTCATCATGCAGATCGCCGGCTTTGTGGTGGGGTTTTCGGCCCTGGTGGTCGAGATCAAATTCCACCCGCCCATGTGGCTGCACCTGATCGTCTGGCTGCCGCTGGTGGTGGCCTTGTCGCTGGCGCTGATGCGGCCGGGGCGGGGGCTGATGATCGGCTTGCAGTACAGGAACCAGACATGAGGCGGTTTCCCTGGATCCTGACCGTTCTGACGGTCGTCGCCCTGGCGCTGCTGATCGGGCTGGGCGTCTGGCAGGTCGAGCGGCTGAAGTGGAAAGAGGGGCTGATCGCGGCGTCGGAGGCGGCGGCGGCCAAGCCGCCTGCGCCGCTGGATCAGGTGCTGGGTGAGGGCGATCTGGAGTTCAGGAAGGCGCTGATCGTCTGTCCGGGCCTCGCGACCGCTCCCTTTGTCGAGCTGCAGTCGATCCATGACGGCGAGGCCGGGGTGCGGCTGATCTCGGCGTGCAAACCGGCGGGGGCGGAGTTCAGCCTGCTGATCGACCGGGGCTTCGTCGCCGATGGGGTGAGCGAGCGGCCGCGCGTGATCGAGACCACCCTGCCGCTGGTGCTGATCGGCGAGTTCCGCAGTTTCGATCCGCCCAGCGGCATGACGCCGGCGCCGGCGAACGGCCGCTTCTACGGCCGCGACACGGCGGCTATGGCCGAGGCCTTGAAGGTCCAGGGGCCGGTGCGGCCCGAAGCGGTGTTCGCGGTCAGCGCGACCAATCCCGAGTTCGCGGCCCTTAGGCCGTCCGCGCCGCCGGCGGCCTTTTCCAACAATCATTTCGGCTACGCCCTGACGTGGTTCGGACTGGCGATTGCGCTGGCGGGCTTCTATGTGGCCCTGCTTCGACGTCGAACCAAGAAAGACATCCCCTGACGGCTTCCCTGCACACCCTGTCCAACGGCGTTCGCGTCATCTGCGACCCTATGCCCGGCCTGAAGACCTTGGCCGTCGTCGTCACCGTCAAGGGCGGGGCGCGATGGGAGGCGGAGGAGCGCTCCGGCTGGTCGCACCTGCTGGAGCATCTGGTGTTCAAGGGCGCCGGCGACATGGCCGCGCGCGAGATCGTCGAACGGATCGAGGCCGAGGGCGGCACGATCAACGCCTCGACCGGCTATGAGCGGACCAGTTTCGAGGTGCGGGGCCTGGACGGGTCGCTGCCGCTGGCGATGCAGGTGCTGTCGGACCTGGTGTTCCGGCCCACGCTCGACCCCGCCGAGATCGAGCGGGAAAAGGACGTGGTGGCCCAGGAGATCGCCGAGGCCTTCGACACGCCCGACGACCATGTGTTCGAGATGGTCCAGACGCGCGCCTTCGCCGGCCAGCCGCTGGGCCGGCCGATCCTGGGCTCGGTCGCCAGCCTGAAACCGGCGGACAAGGCGACGGTCGAGGCCTGGCGGGCGCGGTTGTATTCGCCCGACCGGATGGTGGTGTCGGTCTCCGGCGCGGTCGAGGAGGGCGAACTGCTGGCCCTGGCCGAGCGTTGGTTCGGCGCGGCGGCGGCGACCCCCGTCGAGGCGCCGGCGCCGGCCCTGTTTGTCGGCGGGCATGCGGCCCTGACGCGCAAGATCGAACAGGCCAATCTGGTGTTCCAGCTGCCGGCCCTGTCGGCGACCGACCCGGCCCTGTCGTCGATGCGGTTGTTCGGCGAGATCCTGGGCGGGGGCATGGCCTCGCGCCTGTTCCAGAGCGCGCGCGAGGAGCGGGGCCTAGCCTACGCCATCGACGCCTATCAGGAGCCGTATGAAGATACGGGGGTGCTGGGCATCTACGCCGGCGCGGCGGCGGACCGGGCGAAAGAACTGGCCCAGGTGGCGGCGGGCGAGGTGCGGGCCCTGGCCGAGACGGGGCCGACCGAGAAGGAGCTGTCGCGGGCCAAGGCGGTGATGAAGGCGGGCCTGTGGATGTCGGACGAGAATCCGATGAGCCGGGCGGGACGCAACGCGGCCCAGACCCTGATCTTCGGCGCGCCCCGGTCCAGCCTGTCGATGACCGAACAGCTGGAAGGCCAGACGGTCGAGGACGTGCGGGCGGTCGGTGCGCGGATGCTGGCGGGCGGCCGGGCGGCCAGCGCCGTGCTGGGGCCCAAGTCGGCGGCTCCGGCGGGCGAGGCGTTTGCGGCGGGGCTGTTCGGGGGGTAGCTCCCAGCCCCAAAAGAAAGGGCCGCCTCGTTTCCGAAGCGGCCCAAGTTTGCTCAGGGGAGAAATCAGAAGCGGTAGTTCATGCCCACCGCGAAGGTCCGGCCGTAGCTCTGATAATCGATTGTCCGGCGTTCATCGCCGTTCTCGAAGGTCTTGAACGGCTCGTCGGTCAGGTTGTTGACCTGGGCCAGGATCGACAGGCCTTCCAGCGGGCCGGACTGGAACTCGTAGCCGACCTGGGCGTCGACGACGGTTTCCTCGGCCACTGAACGCAGGGTGCGGCCGTTGCCGAAGCCGGCGACCTCGCCCAGGAAGTCCGAACGGTAACGGGCCGAGACGCGGCCCTGGAAGCCGTAGCGTTCATAGTAGAGCGTGCCGTTCATGACCGTTTCCGACAGGCCCGGCAGGGTGGTGGGCGGGTTGGCGGGATCCGGCTGGACCTCGCTGTCCGTCTGCGAGGCGCTGAACAAGCCGCCGAAGCCTTCCAGCGCCGGGTGGAAGATATCAAATGGCGCGGAGACCGAGAATTCCAGACCCTTGATCCAGCCGCCGTCGCCGTTTTCAGGCGTCGTTAGAACACCCTCATTGATCACGGGCGTGACGCCGCCGGTCGGATAGCCGGTGAAATCGAACAGCACGCTACGCGTGTAGACGTAGCTTTCCAGGTTCTTGTAGAAGGCCGCCAGCGAGACATAGCCCTTACGGTTGGCGAAGTACTTCTCGAACGAGACGTCGACCACATCGGCGATGAAGGGCTTCAGCTCGGGATTTCCGCCGCCGCCGCCCCAGGGCGAGTTCTGGGTCGGCGTCGCGTTTGCGTTGTTGTTGCCCGCGTTGAACGAGAAGTTCCGCGAGGCGCGCATGTCGTCCATCCGCGGACGCGCCAGGGTGCGGGCCACGGCGAAGCGGGCGAACATGTCGTCGCCGACCTCCAGAATGAAGTTTGAGCTGGGCAGGATTTCCAGATAGTCCGCGCCGCCGGTGAGCTCGGCGACGGCGGCCACGCCCTGGCTGATCTGCTGGGCCTCAAAGCCCTGTCCCTGCTGATCGGTGTAGACGAACTGCATGCCGACATTACCGGTCAAGGGCAGGCCGAACAGATTGTGATCGATGTTGGCGCGGACATAGGCGGTCGAGACCTTTTCCGTGACTTCCCAGTTGCCGGCGGCGACGTCGGCGTTGGGGTTGCGGACCAGGTCCAGCAGGCCGCTGTTGACCAGGCCGAGGGCGTCATAGCTGAGCACCTGCGAGATGCCGAGGTAGCCCAGGTCGGTCGGGTCCAGCAGATACTCCGACGGCACGAACAGATCGCCGCCGCCCGGGACGCCGATGTAATACTGATCGTTGACGAAGCTCTTCGACCGTTCCGAATAGTTGAAGCCGAAGTCGATCGACTTGAACGGGCTCTGGTGCAGTTGGCGGTTCGCGGTCAGGCGCACCGCCTTGATCTCGTCCTCGATGGACGGGGTGTTCATATAGCCGACCTGGCCGCCCGTGATGACGTCGCTGCCCCAGCCCTGGGCTGAGGTGATGCGGATCAGGGTCGGGTCGGCGTAGTCGAGCTGGCTGGTGAAGCGGGTGACGCCGTCATCGGTCAGTTCGAAGCCGAGGGTGTCCAGCGCGCCGTTGATGTTACGGCCAGTGCCGGCGTTGGTCTCGAGGATGATGTCGTTCCGCTCGACCTTCGAATAGTTGACGTCGAGCGCCAGGGTCCAGTCGTCGTTGGCGACGAACTCGGTGTTCCAGCCCAGGGCCGTGATGTTGCTGTCACGCTTGTTCAGGTCGTTGCGGACGACGCCCTTGATGTTGTCCCAGGTGCCGGCGACGATCAGGCCGTCCTCGACCGTATAGCCGGGGCGCAGAGACGGGCCAGGACGGCAGACGGCGCTTTGAACATTGCCGCCCGCGGCGCAGGCGCCCGACGCAGCCTCAGCCGAACCGCCCCAGGCCAGCGGGAATTCGATGCCGCGCAGGACCTGGGTGTTCTTGAACTCGGAATAGAAGGCGTCGATCGTCGAGTGGATGCGATCGTTCGGGCGCCATTCAAGCACGCCCATATAGCCGTCGCGCTCCAGCTCCGACGACATGACATAGGGTTTGACGCCGCCGGTCAGCAGATTGCCGTCGCTATAGTTCGGATAGCCCCAGGCGTTGAACCGTTCCGACTGATACGGCGAGCTCATGTGAGCGTAACCCAGGGCGACGCCCAGGGTCCCGTCCATGAACTGGTCGATGTAGGAAATCGTGTAGCGGTCGCCGCTGTCGGTCGTGCCGGAGTTCAGGGCGCCGATGTCGTTCCACTCGTGACGATAGTTCACGGCGATGGCCTGGCGGCCGTAGGCCAGCGGGCGGACGGTGCGCAGGTCGACGGTGCCGGCCAAGCCCTGGCCGACCAGGGCCGAATCCGGGGTCTTGTAGACGACCACGCTGCCCAGCAGTTCCGACGGGAATTGGTCGAACTCAACGCCGCGGTTGTCGCCGGTGGTGACCAGTTCGCGTCCGTTCAGCAGGGCGGTGGTGAAGTCCGGGCCCAGGCCGCGGATGGAGATCTGCTGGCTGCGGCCGTCCAGGCGCTGCATGGTCACGCCCGGCAGGCGGGCCAGGGATTCGGCGATGGAGACGTCCGGCAGCTTGCCGATGTCTTCGGCCGAAATGACCTCGACGATCGAGGTGTTGTTGGCCTTGGCCGAAATCGAGGCCTCGATCGAGCGGCGGATGCCGGTGACGACGATTTCGCCGACTTCGGCGGCCTGGTCGTCGGCCGGGGCGGCGGTTTGGGCGTGAACGCTGCTGACGGCCATCAGCATGGCGGCGCCGAATGCGGCACCCGACATCAGGCGCACGCGCCGGTTAAGACGTTGAGACATGGTCATCCTCCCTGAGGCTGTCGCGATTCTGAATGTCGCAACCGAAGCCTTCGCAAAAATATGCAAACATTTGTCATTCTTGCAAGCAGTTAATCTCTGCGGCTCATTTTCGCCGCACCTCAAGCTAGGCGTTTACCCCGTATTTGCCCTTATTCTGAGCGTTCCTTCCCACCCAATGCTGCGCCGCAGCATTCTAATGCGCGTTGACACATGGCATCGGGACTGCAAAATCTTGCAAATCGATCTGGAAGGCTTTGCACTTTCCGGACAGGGAGGACGACAGGATGACGCTCAACCGACTGTGGAAGACGCCGAAGCGCGCCATAATGATGGCTGCCGCCCTGCTGGGCTCGACCTCTCCCCTGCCCGTTCAAGCGTCAGACGCCCTGACGGCGCTGCGTCAGCGCCCGCCCCAGGACGAGGTCATCTATTTCCTGCTGCCGGACCGGTTCGCCAACGGCGATCCGTCGAACGACCACGGCGGCTATGCGCCCGAGCGGCTGAAGAGCGGCTTCGATCCGTCCGACACCGACTTCTATCACGGCGGCGATTTAGCCGGGGTGACTCAACGGCTGGACTATATCCAGGGCCTCGGCGCGACTGCGGTGTGGCTGGCGCCCATCTTCAAGAACAAGCCGGTCCAGACGCACGGAAATTACACGGGTGCGGCCCACCACGGCTACTGGATCACCGACTTCACCACCGTGGATCCGCATTTCGGCGACGAGGCGGCGATGCGCGCCCTGGTCGATGCGGCCCATGCGCGGGGCATGAAGGTCTATCTGGACATCGTCGCCAACCATACGGCCGACGTGATCCGTTATCGCGAGTGTCCCGACCGGCCCTGCGAATACCGCAGCCGGGCCGACTATCCCTACACCCGCCGCGGCGGGCTGGACGGGGCGGCGATCAACGCGGGTTTCGATGGACGGGACTTCTCGCGCCTGACCCGGCCCGACTACGCCTATACGCCCTATGTCCCGGCGGGGGAGGAGACCGCCAAGGTTCCGGCCTGGCTGAACGACCCGATCCGCTATCATAACCGGGGCGACAGCACCTTTACGGGCGAGAGCTCGCTGGACGGGGACTTCGCCGGTCTGGACGACCTGCTGACCGAGGATCCGGTCGTGATCCAGGGCATGATCGACATCTTCGGCGGCTGGATCGACAAGTACGGGATCGACGGCTACCGCATCGACACCGCGCGCCACGTGAACCCCGAGTTCTGGCAGGCCTTCATCCCCGCCATGCTGGAGCGGGCGCGGACCAAGGGGATCCCGAACTTCCACATCTTCGGCGAGGTCTATGACCATGACCCGGCGGTCACGGCGCGGTTCACGCGGGTGGACGCCTATCCCGCGGTGCTGGATTTCCCGTTCCAGAAGACGGCGGTGGACGTCGCCTCGGGCAAGTCGGGGACCGACACCCTGGCCAAACTGTTCGCCGCCGACGCGATCTACGCCAAGGGTCCGGACACCGCCGCCATCCTGCCGACCTTCCTGGGCAACCACGACATGGGACGGGTCGGCTTCTTCGTGAAACAGGCCAATCCGAACGCCGACGAGGCCGAGGTCCTGGCCCGGGTGAAACTGGCCCACGCCCTGATGATGTTCAGCCGCGGCGTGCCGACCCTCTATTACGGTGACGAACAGGGCTTCGCCGGCGCCGGCGGTTACGGAAACTCACGCCAGGACATGTTCGCCAGCCAGACGGCCGTCTATGCGGCGGAGCAGCCCATCGGCGGCCGCCAGCCGGCCTATTCGACTGAAGCCCCGCTCTATACGGCCATCGCCGAGATGGGGCGCATCCGCGCCGCTGAACCGGCGTTGCGTCACGGGCGTCAGGTCGTCCGCGCCGCCGGCGACGCGCCGGGTCTGTTCGCCATGTCCCGCCTCGACGAGGCCGGGAAGGAAACCCTGGTCCTGTTCAACACCTCGACCGCCGAAGTCGCGGCCCAGGTTGAGGTGGAGCCCGCCTCGCTGCGGTGGCAAGCTGTTCGCGGCGACTGCCAGGCCCAGGCTTCGGCGCCGGCCAGCTACGCCGTCCGCATCGCCCCTCTCGACTATCTGATCTGCAAGAGCACGCCCAAGTGAACGCCCACACCCTCGATCTCGCGACCGCCGCCCAGCCGGCGACCGCCCACACTGAATGGTGGCGGGGCGCGGTGCTGTACCAGATTTATCCCCGCAGTTTCGCCGATGCGAACGACGACGGCGTCGGCGACCTGAAGGGGATCACCCAGCATCTGGACCATGTCGCCTCGCTGGGCGTGGACGGCATCTGGCTGTCGCCCTTCTTCACCTCGCCGATGAAGGATTTCGGCTATGACGTCGCCGACTATTGCGACGTGGATCCGATCTTCGGAACCCTGACCGATTTCGACGCCCTGGTGGCGCGCGCCCATGCGCTGGGCCTGAAGGTGGTGATCGACCAGGTCTTCTCGCACACCTCGGACGAACACCCCTGGTTCCTGGACAGCCGCGCGTCGCGCACCGGGCCGCACGCCGACTGGTACGTCTGGGCCGACGCCAAGCCGGACGGATCGCCGCCGTCGAACTGGCAGTCGGTGTTCGGCGGTCCGGCCTGGACCTGGAACGCCCGGCGCGGCCAGTACTACATGCACAACTTCCTGGCCTCCCAGCCGCAGTTGAACGTGCGGAACCCCGAGGTGCAGGACGCCCTGATCGAGGCGGCGCGGTTTTGGCTGGACAGAGGGGTGGACGGGTTCCGGCTGGACGCCATCAACTTCTCCATCCACGACCTGAAACTGACCGATAATCCGCCGATCAACGACGGCAAGAAGCGCACCCGTCCGTTCGACTTCCAGGACAAGATCAATAATCAGAGCCAGCCGGAGATCATCGGCTTCCTGAACCGGATCCGCGCCCTGACCGACAGCTACGAGGGCCGGTTCACCGTCGCGGAGGTCGGCGGCGATCACGCCGACCGCGAGATGAAGGAATATACGGCCGGCGATGACCGCCTGCATTCGGCCTACGGCTTCCTGTACCTCTACGCAGATGCGCTGAAGAGCGAACTGGTCGCGCAGGGCGAGACCATGTGGCCGGACCAGCAGGGCGAAGGCTGGCCGTCCTGGACCTTCTCGAACCACGACGCGCCGCGCGCGGTGTCACGCTGGGCCCAGGGCCGGGACCGCAAGGCCTTCGCCGAGATGGCCCTGCTGCTGCTGGTCTGCCTGCGCGGGAACGTCTTCGTCTATCAGGGCGAGGAGTTGGGCCTGCCCCAGGCCGAGGTGCCGTTCGAGCGGCTGGTCGATCCCGAGGCTATCGCCAACTGGCCCGAGACCCTGGGCCGCGACGGCGCCCGCACGCCCATGCCCTGGCATGCGGGCCAGACCAACGCCGGCTTCTCCACCGTCGAGCCCTGGCTGCCGGTCGACGCCCGCCACCTGCCGCTGGCGGTGGATGCGCAGGAGGCCGATCCGACCTCGACCTTGCAGGTGGCGCGCCGGATGATCCGGCTGCGCCACCAGCATGCGGCCCTGCGCTACGGCGGGATGGCGCCGATCGAGACGTCCCACCTGCTGGTGTTCGAACGGCAGGAGCGCGGCGGGAGCGGAGAACGGCTTCTGTGCGTCTTCAATCTGGGCCACGATCCCATCGACTGGAGTCCGCCGGCCGAGGCGACGCGGGTCGAGGCGATCAACTGGACCGAGGCCGACGGCGCCACCCTGCCGCCGCTCGCCGGGCTGGTCTTCAGACTGGCATGAGCCGGTCAGCCGCCACAGGTCTCGCGCACGATCAGATCGGTGGGAACACGTTCCGACCGACCGGCGGTCGCGCCCCCGTGGTCCAGCAGTTTGGACACCATCAGCCGGCCCGCCTTCATCGTGTCCTGGGCGATGGTGGACAGGGCCGGGCGCGAGTAGCGGCTGAAAGGCACATTGTCGAAACCGATCACCGAGACGTCGCCCGGCACGGTCAGTCCGGCATGCTCCAGCGCGCGCACCGCGCCCAGGGCGATCTGGTCGGACGCCGCCACCACGCCGTCGAACCGCACGCCCCGACGAACCAGCGCGTCCACGGCCGCCTCGGCGGACTCGACCTCGAAATGGGCGGGGACGATCAGTTCGGCGTCGACCGACAGTCCCGCCGTCTCCAGCGCCTCCAGATAGCCCCGGTGCCTCTGCATCGCCTCGGGCGGATCGAGGTCGCCCAGAAACACGATCCGCGTGCGCCCCAGCCGCGCCAGATGCGAGGTCGCGCGACGACCGCCCGAGAAGTTGTCGGAGCCGATGGAGCAATAGTCCTGTTCCGGCAGGTCGGCGCCCCAGACCACGAAGCGATAATCGCCCGCCGCCAGCCGGTTGAAGGCGCCGTGCAGGCTGGACTGGCCCAGGAAGATCACGCCGTCGGCGCGACTGGTGTTCATCGCAGCCGCCAGTTCGTCATAGGTGGCCGGCGAGATATGGCTCATCAGCAGGTCGCAGCCGCGTTCGCGCGCCGCCTCGCCCACCCCGGCCAGAAGCTCCAGGAAGAAGGGGTCGGAGATCCGGCCTTCCCGACCCTGAGGCCGCGGCGTCACCAGGGCGATCGTGCCCTGGGCCCCGATCGGGCCGGCGGGCATGTAGCGGCGGAACGGGTAGTCGTGCTCCTTCGCCAGCTTCCAGATCAGTTGCTTGGTGCGGTCATTGACTGCGGGGCTGTCGTTCAGCGCCCGCGAGGTGGTGGCGACCGACACGCCGGCCAGGCGCGCAATGTCTTCGAGTCGAGTGGTCTTGCGGCTCAAGGTCGCGGGTCCCCAGCACAGCCTGTTCTGGCTGCAAATTTTTCTGCAAACATTTCAGCCACCGTTCGCGGCGGTTGGCAAGAGGCGGCGTAACGGAGTTCCCATGATGCAGCGTAGATCCTTCCTGGCCCTTGGCGGCGCCTCGATCCTGGCCTTTGGAGCGACGGGCGTTCGCGCCCAGACCACGCCGACCCATGCCCGCGCCAGCTCGCCCGGCGGCGTCCTGACGGTCGAGGCCTTCACCGACAACGACGGCCGGCCGATGTACGCCGTCCTGCGTCAGGGCCGGATGGTCGTCGCCCCGTCGAAGCTGGGTTTCCTGCTGACCGACGCCCCGGCGCTGGAGCGCGGTCTGGGCCTGACCGCCGGCCAACCGGTGACGGTGGACGAGACCTGGGAGCAACCGTGGGGCGAGCGCCGGTTCATCCGCAACCACTACAACGAATGGCGGGTCAGCTACGCCGAGACCGCCGGCCTGCAACGCCGCGTCGATGTGGTGTTCCGCCTGTATGACGACGGCCTGGGCTTCCGCTACGAGTTCCCGGACCAGGCCGCGCTGAAGACGGTCCGCATCGGTTCGGAGATCACCGAGTTCAACCTGGCCGAGGACGGCGAGGCCCTCTGGTGCCCGGCCTGGGAATGGAACCGCGAGGAATACCTCTACAGCCGCACGCCGATCAGCGCGGTCGGCAGCGCCCAGACGCCGATGACGGTCAAGGGCCAGTCGGGCCTGCACGTCTCGATCCACGAGGCCGCCTGCGTCGACTACGCCGGGATGAACCTGCGACGGTCGGAGGAGACGAAGTTCCGCGCCCAGCTGACGCCGGGCCTGACCAACGCCGCCGTAGTGCGCCAGGCGCCGTTCAACACGCCTTGGCGGACGCTGCAGGTGTCGGACACAGCGGCCGGCCTGATCGAGGCGAGCCTGATCCTGAACCTGAACGAACCCAACAAGCTGGGCGACGTGTCGTGGTTCAAGCCGATGAAGTACGTCGGCGTCTGGTGGGAGATGCACCTGGAGCTGAAGAGCTGGAACTCCGGCCCCAAACACGGGGCGACGACCGAGAACACGATCAAGCACATCGACTTCGCGGCCAAGCACGGTTTCGGCGGGGTTCTGGTCGAAGGCTGGAACAAGGGTTGGGACGGCCAGTGGTTCGCCAATGGTTCGGACTTCAGCTTCACCGAAGCCTATCCGGACTTCGATCTGGAACGGGTCACGACCTATGCCGCCTCCAAGGGCGTTCAGCTGATCGGCCACCACGAGACCGGCGGCAACGCCTTCCACTATGAGCAGCAGCTCGAGGCGGCGATGGCGCTGTACGGCCGCCTGGGCGTCCATTCGGTCAAGACCGGCTATGTGGCGGACGCGCAAGGCGCGCGCGTCGCCGGACCGGACGGCCAGATGGTCATGGCCTGGCACGAGAGCCAGGCGATGGCCCAGCACCACATGAAGGTCGTCGAGGCGGGCGCGCGTCACAAGGTGGCGATCAACGCCCACGAACCGTTCAAGGACACCGGCCTGCGCCGCACCTATCCGAACATCATCAGCCGCGAAGGCCAGCGGGGCATGGAGTATTCGGCCTGGGGCGCCCCCGGCAATCCGCCCGAGCATGAGCCGAACCTGGTCTTCACCCGCCTGCTGGCCGGGCCGATGGACTATACCCCCGGCATCTTCGGCATGGAGACGCGCAGCCCCGGCGGGGTGCAGACGACCTGGGCCAAACAGCTGGCCCTCTATGTCGTCATCTACAGCCCGATCCAGATGGCGGCCGACCTGCTGGTCAATTACGAGGCCAATCCCGGCCCGTTCCAGTTCATCAAGGACGTGCCCTGCGACTGGGCCGAGACCCGCGTGCTGGCGGCCGAGATCGGCGACTATGTCGCCATTGCGCGCAAGGACCGGGCGTCGGATGTCTGGGCCCTGGGCGCCATCACCGACGAGCATCCGCGCGTCCTGACCGCCCACCTCGACTTCCTGGGCGATGGTCGCCGCTATCGCGCGGAGATCTACCGGGATGGGCCGGAGGCCGACTATCGCGGCAAGCGCGAGGACATCGTCGTCGAGCAGCGCGAGGTGACTTCGGCCGACGTCCTGACCCTGGCCCTGGCGCCCGGCGGCGGCCAGGCGATCCGGTTTGTGCCGCTGGGACGGAGCCGTCGTCGATGAGCGGCCCTCAACCCTCAAACCCGTCATCCTCGGGCTTGACCCGAGGACCGGATGATCAGCCGCTCATGCGAAGGGGCGATGCACAGCCCGACCGGCGCCCGGTCCTCGGGTCAAGCCCGAGGATGACGGATTGGGGGAGCGCCACATGACCCTGGTCGCCCAACGCCCGCGCCTGTCCGGCCTGGCGATCTGGAACATGTGCGTCGGCTTCTTCGGCATCCAGATCGGCTTCGGCCTGCAGAACGCCAACACCAGCCGGATCTTCCAGACCCTGGGCGCCGAGGTGGATTCGCTGGCGATCCTCTGGATCGCCGCGCCGCTGACCGGACTGCTGGTCCAGCCGATCATCGGCCATTTCAGCGACCGGACCTGGACACGGTTCGGGCGTCGGCGTCCCTATTTCCTGGTCGGCGCCATCGCCACCACCCTGGCACTGATCGCCATGCCCAACAGCCCCGGCCTGTGGTTCGCCGCGGCCATGCTTTGGATCATGGACGCCTCGATCAATATCACCATGGAGCCGTTCCGCGCCTTCGTCGGCGACAATCTGCCGGAAGAGCAGCGCACCGCCGGCTATGCGATGCAGAGCTTCTTCATCGGCGCCGGCGCGGTGTTCGCCTCGGTCCTGCCGTGGCTGCTGTCCAACGTCTTTAACATCGCCTCGACGGCCGAGGCCGGCGTCGTGCCCCTGACGGTCAAGATCGCCTTCTATGTCGGCGCCGCCGGCCTGTTCTCGGCCGTGCTGTGGACTGTGCTGAGCACCAGAGAATACAGCCCCGAACAGATCGCCGCCTTCGAGCGCGCCAAACAGGAAGCGCTGGGCGCGCCTGTCGACGACGGGCCCGAGGCGCCGGCGCGCAGCGTTCAGGGCTGGATGACGTCGGGCCTGGTCTGCGCCGTGCTGGGCGGGCTGGGTTTCGTGCTGATCGGCGCGCTGAACCTGGAGAAGGAGCTGCTGGTTCTGGCCGGCTTCTTCGCCGGTTTCGGCCTGTTGCAGATGGCCGTCGGCATGATGCAACGCCGCCAGATCGTCAACGCCGCCACCGAGATCCTGAACGACATCTTCCGCATGCCCGAGACCATGCGCGGCCTGGCGGTGGTGCAGTTCTTCAGCTGGTTCGCCCTGTTCTCCCTGTGGATCTACACCACCGCCGCCGTGACCAGCGTTCACTACGGCACGACCGACACGACCTCGGCCGCCTATGCCGCCGGGGCCGACTGGGTCGGGGTTCTGTTCGGGGTCTATAACGGCGTGGCGGCCCTGGCGGCCTTCACCCTGCCGGTGCTGGCCAGGCGTATCGGCCGCAAGGCGACCCATGCCCTGATGCTGCTGCTGGGCGCGGCGGGCCTGTTCGGGGTCTTCGTCATCCGCGATCCGGGCCTGCTGTGGCTGCCGATGATCGGCGTCGGCTTCGCCTGGGCCTCAATCGTCTCCATGCCGTACGCCATCCTGTCGGCGGCGGTGCCGGGCCGAAAAATGGGCGTCTATATGGGCGTCTTCAACATCTTCATCGTCGTGCCGCAGCTGCTGGCCGCCACCGTCCTGGGCCTGATCCTGAAGACCCTGTTCGACGGCCAGGCCATCTGGGCCCTGGTGCTCGGCGCCGTCTCCTTCGTGCTGGCGGCCGCGAGCGCCCTGCTGGTGCGCGAACATTCCCCCTCCCCCACGCCCAACCCGTGAGGCTTCTCCATGCGTAAGTTCAAAACCCTTTGCCTGGCCGGCGCCGCCGGTCTGGCCGTCGCCTCGGCCGCATCTGCACAGTCCGTAGCGCCAACCGCCGTCGCCCCGGGCGCGCCGGGCGATCTGCCGACCTGGTCCAGCGCCGCCAAGACCGGCGCCGGCGCCTCCTACGAGGCCTATGTCGACGGCCAATATCGCGACGGCGGCCAGACCGGGGCGGTGTCCAAGGTCTGGTTCTCGATCGCCGACGGGGTCCTGACCGAGACTATGTACGGCCTGATCCACGAGGCCCAGATCAAGGCGCTGCGCTTCGCCGTCGTCACGCCGGATGGTCTGGCGCTGGAAGGCGACGACACCACGGCCAAGACCGAATACCTGCACGTGGACGCGGAGGGGCGTCCGCTGTCCCCCGCCTACAAGGTCACGACCCGCGACAAGGCCGGCCGGTTCGAGATCGAGAAGCGCATCTTCACCGATCCCGACCGCAACGCCCTTGTGCTGCGCGTTCGGATCACGGCCCTCAGCGGAGAGGCCACGCCCTATCTTCTGCTGGAGCCGCACATCGCCAATACCGGCGTCGATGACCACGGCGCGGTGACAACCCAGGACTTCCACGCGTGGGAGGGGGACACGCATCTGGTGCTGAAGCCCAGCGAGGCCTTCACTGCGGCCAGCGTCGGCTTCGTCGGTGCGTCCGACGGGCTGACTGATCTGAAGGACAGCAGGCTGGACTGGACCTATGCTTCGACCGGCGAGACGGCGGGCAATACGATGATGACCGGGGCCCTGCCGCGCCTGCGCATGGGCCAGAGCGTTCAGCGCGACTTCGTTATCGGCTTCGGCGACAGCGAGGCGGCGGCCCAGGCGGCGGCGGACGGCGCCTTGGCGACCGGACTGGACGAGGTGCTGGCCCGCTTCAACGGCGAGGGTGAGCGCGCGGGTTGGGAGGACTATGTCGCCTCCCTGACCGAACTGCCCCGGATCGCCGAACAGGCGACCGACGGGGGCAAGCTGGCCTATGCCTCGGCCCTGATGCTGAAGGTGCAGGAGGACCGCACCCACGCCGGCGCCCTGATCGCGTCGTTGTCGAACCCCTGGGGCGACACGGTGGACGCGTCGAAATCCTCGACCGGCTACAAGGCGGTCTGGCCGCGCGACTTCTATCAGGTGGCCATGGCCCTGGCGGCCCTGGGCGACAGGGAGACGCCGCTGGCGGCCTTCAACTATCTGCCCCAGGTCCAGGTAGGGCCGGACACGCCCGGCAACACCGGCGTCGGCGGCTGGTTCCTGCAAAAGACCCACGTCGATGGGGAGCTGGAATGGGTCGCGATCCAGCTGGACCAGACGGCTATGCCGATCATGCTGGGCTACCGCTTATGGAAGATGGGCTGGCTGTCAGACGCCCAGATGACCGAGCACTACACCGCTATGCTGAAGCCGGCCGCCGATTTCCTGGTCGACGGCGGCAAGGTCGGGCTGTTGTGGAACGAGGCCGAGATCAAGCCGCCCTTCACCCAGCAGGAACGCTGGGAAGAGCAGCAGGGCTATTCCCCGTCCAGCACCGCCGCCGTGGTCGCCGGCCTGACGGTCGCCGCCGAGATGGCCCGAGCCTCGGGCGATGCGGCGGGCGCGACCCGCTATCAGGCCGCCGCCGACAGCTATGCGTCCAAGATCGAAGAGCGGATGTTCACCACCACCGGCGACTTCGGCGACGGTCGCTACTACATCCGCATCACCCAAAACGAGAACCCGAACGACAAGGCCCCGATCGGCGCCGCCAATGGTCAGATCGCCCCGGCCGAGGATCGGGTCGTGGACGGCGGCTTCCTGGAACTGGTCCGCTACGGCGTGCGCAAGGCCGACGATCCGCACATCCTGTCCACCCTGCCGGTCTATGATGATCAGAGCCTGGAAGACCTTTACCGCGTCCGCTACGACTTCGGGCCCGAGGGCGACAAGACCCCGGGTTGGCGACGTTATGGCGTGGACGGCTACGGCGAGGATCATCTAACGGGCGCCAACTACGGCGTCGGCGGCGAGATGAGCCCCGGCCAGCGCGGCCGGGTCTGGCCCTTCTTCACCGGGGAACGCGGCCATTATGAACTGGCTCGCGTCAGCGTGAACGGGACGCCGTCCGCGGCAGACATCGCGGCCATCCGCCAGACCTATGTGCGCGGCATGGAGCGGTTCGCCAACGACGGCCTGATGCTGGCCGAACAGGTTTGGGACGGGGTCGGCGATCCCACGGCCCACGACTACGCCCTGGGCCAGAACACCGACTCGGCCACGCCCCTAGCCTGGACCCACGCTGAATATCTGAAGCTGCTGCGGTCGCTGGCCGACGGCAAGGTGTGGGATAGGTACGCCCCGGTGGAAAGCCGCTACGCCCGCTGATGCAAAAAGGCCCCGGAGATCGCTCTCCGGGGCCTTCTTCATTCAGGAAAGGAAGCGATCAGAACGCCAGCTTCAGGGCGCCGACCACGCGACCGTCGGCGATGGTGACATCGTCGACGTCGGTGTCGTGATAGCGCACGTCGAGCGCCAGATTGTCAGTCAGGGCGTAGGCGACGCCGACGTTCCAGGTCACATAGTCGTCGCTAACATCCAGCCATTGCTGGCCCACGGCGCCCGAGATCGTCCACCGTTCAGCGGGGGCGAAGGCGGCGTTGACTTCAGCATAGGTCGCCGCCTCGTCCGCGCCGAAGAAGTCGGGTGAATAATAAACGGCGGCGCCGACCGTGGCGGGCCCGACGGCGCGCGAGGCTGCTGCCTTGAACTCGGCATAATTATAGTCGGTTTCATCCGGCGCTCCTGCATAGAGGTAGCCGATCACGCCGAAGTCGAGGGCGAAGCCGGCTGCTTCAGTCCGATAGCCGCCGTAAATGTCGAATTCGGCGTCGGTGTCGTCGCCGAAGTCCACGTTCGAGGCCCAGGCGCCGGCGTAGAAGCTGCCTGCGGTCAGATCGACGCCGCCCTGAATAGCCGGATCCTCGTTGGTCTGGCTGAACCCGCGGAAGACATAGTCGCTGAAGACGCCGACGTTAAAGGCGACATCGACGTCGCTTTGCGCCGAGGCGGGCGCGGCTAGACCGATCAGGCCCGCGGCGAGAGCGGCCGCAGCGGCGGCGGAACGGTAAAATCCAAACTTCATAGTCATATCCCCTTGATTATATTTGTTTCTAAGAGCCGAGACGGACCCGGCAGGCTGGACGCGGCCGGCGGAGCCGCGTCCAGATCGCATCAGTGATCGAGGCTCTCCCCGTGCAGCGAGGTATCCAGACCGGCGGCTTCTTCCGCCTCGCTCACGCGCAGGCCCGTGGTGAACTTGCAGATGATGAGGATGACGAAGGTGCCGACTGCGCTGTAGGCGATGGTCCAGGCCAGGCCGAGGGCCTGGGAGCCGACATTGGCGCCTTCCGACAGGCTGTTGATCGCGGTGGTCGCGAACACGCCGGTCAGCAGGGCGCCGATCAGACCGCCGGCGCCGTGGATGCCGAAGGCGTCCAGCGAGTCGTCGTAGCGCAGCAGTTTCTTGATCCAGACCGACGAGATGTAGCAGACCGGTCCGGCGATCAGGCCGATGATGACCGCGCCCTTGGGATCGACGAAGCCGGCGGCCGGAGTGATGGCGACCAGACCGGCGACCACGCCCGACAGCATGCCGATCAACGAGACCTTCTTCTTCTCGATCAGTTCGATGATCTTCCAGGTCAGGGCGGCGGCGGCGGCGGCCAGGACGGTGTTCAGCAGGGCGACGCCCATCAGTTCGTTGGCGGCGCCCGCCGAACCGGCGTTGAAGCCGATCCAGCCGACCAGCAGCAGCGAGGCGCCGATCATGGTCAGGACCGGGTTGTGCGCGAGGATGGGTTCAGCGCCATAGCCTTTGCGACGGCCCAGGAAGATGGCGCAGACCAGACCGGCTACGCCCGAGTTGACGTGGACGACCGCACCACCGGCAAAGTCCAGCACGCCGGCCGAACCGAGGAAGCCGCCGCCCCACACCCAGTGACAGATGGGCGAGTAGATCAGCAGCGACCACAGGGCCGTGAACAGCAGCAAGCCCGAATATTTCATCCGCTCGGCGAAGGCGCCGGTGACCAGGGCCGGGGTGATGATGGCGAAGGTCATCTGGAAGGCGATGAACAGATATTCGGGAATGCCCGTCAGCAGGCTGTTGGCCGTGCCCAGGGTCACGCCGTTCAGGAACAGCATTTCGATGCTGCCGACATAGGGCTGAAGGGCCGGGTCCGGATTGGCGCCGAAGGCGATGCTGTAGCCGGCGATGAACCAGACCAGCGAAACGACGGCGAAGACGCCGACCGACTGGGTGATGGTGGCGATGACGTTCTTGCGGCGCACCATGCCGCCGTAGAACAGCGCCAGGCCCGGCAGGGTCATCAGCAGGACCAGGGCGGTCGAAGTGCCCAGCCAGGCCGTGCCCGCAGCGTCCAGCTCGAGCGCCGACTGGTGCGCCAGAAGCGCAGGGGCCGCCTCGGGCGTCTGGGCGAAGGCCCCGCCCGCATAAAACAGCCCGATGGTCAAAAGCAGGAGCGCGGCGGCTCCCGGAAGTCGATTCCAGACACGCGACATGAGCAAAAATCCCCCTTAGCAATCTCGCAGATGCGAAGGTTTTACTGCAATCGCGTTCGACGCAAGAGGCTTGACCGTAAACGGTGCAACTTTCTTGCAACGGTCATTAAGAAAAAGTAAAGCCCCGCATGATCCGTGCGTCACGCGGGGCTTTTGCTCTTAATTGTTGTTCCAACAAACGGTGTTTGCGGCACGAAATTCGAGCCCCGATTTGGTCAAGCCCAGTGCATTTGCACCCGATGCGCCGCCGCCCAGTGGATGGCCCGGATGGCGTCGATCACCGCCTCGGTCGCCGCGCGCGTGCCCAAGGCTCCGCCCAGATCGGCGGTAACGGCGCCGGCGGCGAGGACGGCCGCCACGGCGGCCTCGATCGAGTCGGCCTCATCCTCCAGCTTCAGGCTGTGACGCAGCAGCAGGGCCGCCGACAGGATGGTTCCGACCGGATTGGCCAGATCCTGTCCGGCGATGTCCGGCGCCGAGCCGTGAATCGGCTCGAACAGGCCCGGCCCTTCGGTCCCCAGCGAGGCCGACGGCAACAGGCCGATCGAACCGCCCAGCACCGAGATCTCGTCCGACAGGATGTCGCCGAACATGTTCTCGGTCAGGATGACGTCATATTCGCGCGGCTTGCGGATCAGGTGCATGGCCATGGAATCGACCAAGGCGTGTTCCAGCGCGATCTCGGGGAATTCCTCGGCGTGGATACGGGTCACCACCTCGCGCCACAGGCGGCTGGTCTCCATGACATTGGCCTTGTCGACCGAGGTCACCTTGCCACGGCGCTGGCGGGCGGTCTGGAAGGCCGCACGGGTGACGCGCTCGATCTCCGGCACCGTGTATTCGCACAGGTCGGTGGCCCGGTCGGCGGTGCGGGTCTTTTCCCCGAAATAGACGCCGCCCGTCAGTTCGCGGAAGACGATCAGATCGACGCCCTCGACGATCTCCTTCTTCAGCGGCGAACGGTGCGCCAGCACCGGCGAGACCTGCAACGGCCGCAGATTGGCGAACAGGCCCATGGCCTTGCGGATGGCCAGCAGGCCCTCTTCGGGCCGGCGCTTGCCGCCGTCCCACTTGGGCCCGCCGACCGCGCCCAGCAGCACGGCGTCGGATGCGACGCAGGCCGCCTTTGTGGCTTCCGGCAGGGGCTCGCCCGTCTCGTCTATTGCGGCGCCGCCGATCAGATGTTCGGAGAAGTTGAAACTGTGGCCGTAGAAGTCGCCGATGACCGCCAGGACGTCGCGCGCGGCGCGCGTAACCTCCGGCCCGACGCCGTCGCCGGGCAGCAGGACGATATTATAGGTCTTGGGGGCGGTATGGGGCATCAGACGATCTCTCTCGAACGCTCAAAGGCTTCGATCTCAGGCAGGTTTGATTGCAGCCAGCCCAGGGTGTCCACCCCGTTCAGCAGGCATTCGCGCGCGAAGGATTCAACCGTAAACGACACGGGCTGAGCATTGCCGCGCCGGATCTGGTTGGCCTGAAGGTCGATCGTGACCGGTTGGTCCGGTTGCGACGCCAGATCGTCCCACACGTCCTGGCTTACGACGATGGGCAGCAGGCCGTTTTTCAACGCGTTAGATGTAAAAATGTCAGCGATTTCGGTCGAGATCACCGCCCGGAAGCCATAGTCGTACAGGGCCCAGGGGGCGTGTTCGCGCGACGAGCCGCAGGCGAAATTCTTGCCCGCCAGCAAGATGCGATGTTCGGCCGGATCGATCCGGTTCAGGATGGCCTCAGGCTTCTCCGATCCGTCCGTCTCATAGCGCCAGTCATAAAAGGCCGCCTTGCCCAGCCCCTCGCGCGAGGTCGTGGTCAGGAAGCGCGCAGGGATGATCTGATCCGTATCGATATTGGCCTGACTCAAGGTCACGGTCTTGGAGGTCAAAACCTGAAAGGGCTCAGACATGCTCGACCTCATTCAGATAGACGCGCGGATCGGTCAGCACCCCGGCCACCGCCGTCGCCGCCGCCGTCGCGGGACTGGCCAGGATGGTGCGGGCGTCCTTGCCCTGGCGGCCTTCGAAATTGCGGTTCGAGGTCGAGACGGCCAGCTGACCCGGCGCGACGAAATCCCCGTTCATGGCGATACACATCGAACAGCCGGGTATCCGCCACTCGGCCCCGGCAGAGATGAAGACCTCGTGCAGGCCTTCCGCCTCGGCGTCGCGACGCACGGCCTCCGAACCGGGAACCACCAGCATGCGCAGACCGGGCTTGACCTTGCGGCCGCGCAGCACCTCTGCGGCGGCGCGCAGATCGGGCAGTCGGCCGTTGGTGCACGAGCCGATGAAGACCACGTCCACCGGCTGGCTGGTCGTCGTCTCGCCGGCCGTGAAGCCCATATAGGCGATGGCCTTGCGGTCGCTGTCCGACTGGGGCTGGGGCACGGGCGTGCCGATGGGAGCGCCCGCATCCGGCGTCGTGCCCCAGGTCGCCATCGGGCGAATGGCGGCGCCGTCGATGACGACTTCCTGGTCAAAGACCGCGCCCGGATCCGTGGCCAGCTTCAGCCATTCGACCGTCGCGGCCTCATAGTCGGCGGGCGCGTGTTTGCGGCCGCGCAGCCAATCGATGGTGGTCAGGTCCGGGGCGATCATGCCCGCGCGGGCGCCCGCCTCAATGGACATGTTGCACAGGGTCATCCGCCCTTCCATGTCCAGCGACCGCACCGCCTCGCCGGCGTATTCGATGACATAGCCGGTGCCCCCGCCGAAGCCGATGGCGGCGATCACGGCCAGGGCGACATCCTTGCCCGAGACGCCGGGTTGCAGCCGACCGGTCACCGTCACCCGCATGGCCTTGGCCTTGCGCTGCAACAGGCACTGGGTCGCCAGCACATGGCCGACTTCCGAGGTGCCGATGCCGAAGGCCAGGGCCCCGAAGGCGCCGTGGGTGGCGGTATGGCTGTCGCCGCAGACCACGGTCATGCCCGGCTGGGTCAGGCCCAGCTCCGGTCCCATCACATGGACCACGCCGCGATCATCGGAGTCCCAACCCGCCAGCGGCACGCCGTGGGCGGCGCAGTTCTTCTCCAGCCGATGGACTTGGGCCTCGGCCTGGGCGGTGACATAGGGTTTCAGGCCGTTCAGCCCCGCCGGCAGGGTCGGGGTCGAATGGTCCAGGGTCGCATAGGTTCGGTCCGGCCGGCGAACCTTCAGCCCGCGCGCCTCGATCTCGCTGAAGGCCTGCGGGCTGGTGACCTCGTGGACCAGGTGCAGGTCGATATACAGAACCCCAGGCGTGTCAGCGGTCTCGGACCGCACGACGTGGGCGTCCCAGACCTTGTCGAACAG
This sequence comes from Brevundimonas sp. FV2ps16, assembly GCF_058681075.1. Lineage (NCBI taxonomy): Bacteria > Pseudomonadati > Pseudomonadota > Alphaproteobacteria > Caulobacterales > Caulobacteraceae > Brevundimonas > Brevundimonas sp. FV2ps16. The sequence goes on from NZ_CM178728.1 coordinate 205,293, forward strand.
GGTTTTGGGATCAGGCATACTGGGCCACCGTCACGCCGTCGACACGGTCGATGATGGCGATCAGTTCGGCGTCGCTGATCTCGCCGATCTGGTCGGCGCGCTGCTTGAAGCCGGCGACCACCGCAACCAGCCGCTCGCCCTCAATGGGACGGCCGATGGTCTCGGCGCGCTTGGCGATGGCGTGGCGGCCCGAATGCTTGCCCAGAACGAACCAGCTGCCTTCGAAGCCCACGTCCTGGGGCCGCATGATCTCATAGGTGCGGCTGTCGGCCAGCATGCCGTGCTGATGGATGCCGGCCTCGTGAGCGAAGGCGTTGATTCCGACCACCGACTTGTTGCGGGCGATGACCGTCTCGGTGATCTCGCACAGGATCTTGGAGGCGCGAACCAGATGGCGGCTGTCGGCGCCGGTCGTGACGCCGTAACGGTCCTCGCGGACCTTCAGGGCCATGATGACCTCTTCGATCGAGGCGTTGCCGGCGCGCTCGCCGATGCCGTTGATCGCGCCTTCGACCTGACGCGCACCGCCCTCGATGGCGGCCAGGGAGTTGGCGACCGCCATGCCCAGGTCGTCGTGGCAGTGGGCCGAGAAGATCACGTGCGGGTGGCGCTTGTGGATCCGCGCGGCCAGGGCGCGATAGGTCTCGCGCACCTCTTCCGGGGTCGCGTAACCGACGGTGTCGGGCACGTTCAGGGTCCGGGCGCCGGCGTCGGCGGCGGCCTCCAGCACATCGGCCAGGAATTCGGGCTCGGTGCGGAAGGCGTCCTCGGCCGAGAACTCGACGTCGTCAAACAGGCTGACGGCGTATTCGACCGAGCGGACGGCCGTCGACAGCACCTCGTTGGTCGACATCTTCAGCTTGGCGGTGCGGTGGATCGGGCTGGTGCCGATGAAGGTGTGGCAGCGACGATGCGACTTGGGCGCCGGCTGCAGGGCGCGGAAAGTGGCGTCGATGTCCTTTTCGTTGGCGCGCGACAGCGAGCAGAAGATCGGCCCTTCGACCTCCCCGGCCACGCGGCGGATACAGTCCTCGTCGCCGGGCGAGGCTGCGGCGAAGCCGGCCTCGATAACGTCGACGCCCAGGTCCTTCAGGACCTGGGCCATCTTCACCTTGGCTTGGGCGCTCATGGAGAAGCCGGGCGCCTGCTCCCCGTCCCGCATCGTCGTGTCGAAGATGATGACGCGGTTGGGGTCGGCGGCGATCTCCTCAGTTCGGGATACGCCGGATACTCGTACTTTTTCGGCGGTCATTACGCGGCCTCGGATTGAATAATGTCGTTGCCGATGCGGCGCACGCCGAACAGGCGGTCGATCTGGCGACCCAAATTGTCAATACACCGGCTCGCGTCGCGGCCGCGCACGGTCAGGGCGATGTGGCGGAAGGCTCCCCCCGAACCGGGAACGTCGGCCATGTTCATGCCGTCGATGTGGAAGCCGCGGCGTTCCACAAGGCCGATGAGACGCTGAAGCGAACCGTCCGCGCGGTCGATCTGGATGTGGATCGTGTCGCTCATCTCAGGAGCCCTCCATCATTTCGGCGTTGCTCTTGCCCGGCGGAACCAGCGGCCAGACATTGTCTCGGGAATCGATGACCACATGGGCCAGGCAGGGACCTTCGGCGGCCAGCAGGCGCTGGATGCCGTCGGACACCTGATCGCGGCGATCGATACGGAAGGCTTCGATGCCAAAGGCCTCGGCCACCTTCACGAAGTCCGGATTGTCGGACAGGTCGATCTCGGAATAGTTCTCGGCGAAGAACAGCTCCTGCCACTGGCGCACCAGCCCCAGCGAGGAGTTGTCGATCAGCACGATCTTCAGTGGGATGCCGTAACGCTTCAGCGTCGCCAGCTCCTGGATGTTCATCATGAAGCCGCCGTCGCCGGCGATGGTGACGACGGTCGCCGACGGATCGGCCAGCTTGGCGCCGATGCCCGCGGGCAGGCCGAAGCCCATGGCGCCCAGGCCGCCCGAGGTGATGTGGGCCTCAGGCTTGGAGAAGCGGCAGTGCATGGCCGCCCACATCTGATGCTGGCCCACGTCGCAGGCGGCGACGAAGGCGTCGCCCGCCGCTTCGGACACTTCTTTCAGCAGGGCCGGGGCATAGACCCCCTCGCCGGGCGCGTCATAGCGGTAGGCGCTGGTCCGGGCGGCGTCGACGCACTCGTCGACCCAGGGCTGGATGTCCAGGGCCGGGCCGCCGGCTATGCGCGCCGTCAGGGCTTCGATCCCGTCCTTCAGCTCGCCGACGACGGCGACATTGGCCGCCCGCAGCTTGCCGACTTCAGAGGCGTCGATGTCGAAATGGACGATCCGGGCGTTGGGCGCGAACTCGGCCAGCTTGCCCGTCGCGCGGTCGTCGAACCGGGCGCCGACGACGATCAACAGATCGCTGTCCTGGACCGCATGATTGGCGGCGCGAGCGCCGTGCATGCCCAACATGCCCAGCATGCCGGGCGCATCGGTCGGGATGGTGCCCAGGGCGTTCAGGGTCGAGACCTGGGGGATGCCGGTGGCCGCGACGAAGGCGCGCAGGGCCTCGGTCGCACGGCCGATCTTCACCCCGCCGCCGATATAGACCAGCGGCTTCTTCGCGGCCCGGATCGCGGCCTCGGCGGCGGCGATGGCGTCGTGATCGATGCGCGGCGTCTCGTTGGGGATGTGGAAGCCGTAGTCATCGCTAGTCGTGGCGAACTGCACGTCCTTGGGCAGATCGACCAGGACCGGACCGGGGCGGCCCGAGGCGGCGATATGGAAGGCCTCCTCGATGGCGGCCGGAACATCTGCGGCGGACCGGACCAGGATCGAGTGTTTCACGATCGGCAGGGTGACGCCCAGGATGTCGATCTCCTGGAAGGCGTCGGTCCCCATCAGGCCCTGGGCCACATTGCCGGTGATGCAGACCATTGGCACCGAATCCATCATCGCATTGGCGATGCCGGTGATCAGATTGGTGGCGCCCGGGCCGGAGGTGGCCATGCACACCCCGACCTTGCCGCTCTTGCGCGCATAGGCGTCGGCGGCGAAGGCCGCGCCCTGCTCGTGGCGGACCAGGATGTGCTTCAGCTTGGACCCGGCCAGGGCGTCATAGACCGGCATGATGGCGCCGCCCGGATAACCGAACACCACCTCCACGCCCAGCCGCTCCAGGGTGGAGACCAGCAGGCGCGCGCCCGATTGCGGGGCGGCCTCGGCTGAGGATTTGAAGGCGGCGGCGGTCATCAGGGTCATCCGGTCTTTACGCTTGGGCTCAGGCCGCTTCGGACTTGGGCGTGTTCAGCCAGGCCATCCGCTCGCGCAGACGGGCGCCGACCTGTTCGATCTGGCTTTCGCGGTCCGCCTTCAGCCAAGCTTCGTACTGCGGCTTGCCGGCCTCGTTCTCGGCGATCCAGTTGCGCGCGAAGGTGCCGTCCTGGATCTCTTCCAGGATGGTCTTCATGCGGGCCTTGGTCTCTTCGTTGACGACGCGCGGGCCGCTGGCGACTGCGCCGTACTTGGCCGTCTCAGAGATGAAGTGGTGCATCTTCGAGATGCCGCCTTCGTAGAACAGGTCCACGATCAGCTTCAGCTCGTGCAGGCATTCGAAATAGGCGATCTCGGGCTGGTAGCCGGCCTCGACCAGGGTGTTGAACCCCTGCATCACCAGTTCCTTGGCGCCGCCGCACAGGACGGCCTGTTCGCCGAACAGGTCGGTCTCGGTCTCTTCGCGGAAGGTGGTTTCCAGCAGGCCGCCGGTCGCGCCGCCATTGCCCTTGGCGTAACCCATGGCCCGGTCGCGGGCCTTGCCGGTCACGTCCTTCTCGATGGCGAACAGCGAGGGCACGCCGCGGCCGCGCTGGAACTCGCGACGGACCAGATCGCCCGGGCCCTTGGGCGCGACCAGGATCACGTCCATGTCGGCGCGCGGGGTGATGCGCTCGTAGATGATCGAGAAGCCGTGGGCGAACAGCAGGGCCGAACCTTCCTTGGCGTTCGGCTCGATGATGTCGCGATAGACCTCGCCCTGGACCATGTCGGGGGTCAGGATGGCGATGATGTCGGCGCCCTTGACGGCCTCGGCCGGTTCGGCGGTCGGGACACCGTCGGCGGTGGCGTGTTTCCAGCCCGTCCCGCCATGACGGACGCCGGCGACCACGTCATGACCGCTGTCCTTCAGGTTCTGCGCATGGGCCCGGCCTTGCGAGCCATAGCCGATGATGGCGATGCGCTGACCGGCGATGGCGCCCGGCTTGATGTCTTCGTTGGTGTAGATGGTGATGGCCATGAGAATTCAGGCGTCCTGAGCAGCAGTGGATTTGTGAGACGCCTGGCCAAAATCGGGGATCTGGGCCGGCGGCGGGTTGGGAATGGTGACCGCGCCCTGGGCCGCCGAGGCGACCGAGGCGCGGTACTTGGCGAAGACACCTCGCGCCGGGCGGACTACGTGGGGCGTAAAGCCCGCCCGGCGCGTCGCCAGATCGACATTGACGTCGATGCGGCGGTTGGTGACGTCGATGGTGATGCGGTCACCATCGCGAATGAGAGCGATCGGGCCGCCGACGGCGGCTTCCGGCGAGACGTGGCCGGCGACGAAGCCGTAGCTGGCGCCCGAGAAGCGACCGTCGGTCAGCAGGGCGACATTGTCGATCTTGCGGCCCTTCAGGGCGGCGGTGACCTGCAGCATCTCGCGCATGCCCGGGCCGCCCTTGGGCCCTTCGTAGCGGATGATGATGACGTCGCCTTCGCCGACAGAACCGTCCTGGACAGCGTGGAAGGCGTCTTCCTCGCTGTCGAAGACGCAGGCCGGGCCTTCGAACTTATCGACCTTGTGTCCGGTCAGCTTGATGACCGCGCCCTCGGGGGCGACGTCGCCATAGATGACGGCGAAGCTGCCGCGGTCCATGACCGGAGCGTCGAAGGTGGTCACGACCACCTGGCCGGGAGTTTCCTCGGCCTCGGCCGCCTCGGCGAACAGGCTGCGGCCGCTGACGGTGGGGGTGTTCACGATCTTGCCGGCTTCGGCCATCCGCTGGGTGACCAGGCGGGTGCCGCCGACGGCGAACAGGTGCGAGGCCAGGAAGCGGCCGCCCGGCTTCAGGTCGCAGATGACCGGCGCCTCGACGCAGGCCTGGTGACAGTCCTCGACGCCGAAATCGACGCCGGCCTCGGCCGCGATGGCCGTCAGGTGCATGACCGCGTTGGTCGATCCGCCCGAGGCCGAAACCGCAACGGCGGCGTTCTTCAGGCTGGCGCGGGTGATGTATTTGCGGGCGGTGTCGCCGGCGAAGACCCGTTCGACGATCAGTCGGCCGCAGCGTTCGCCCTCGGCGGCCTTGCCGGGATCGACCGCCGGGACGTCATTGGCGCCCATGGGCGAGATGCCCATGACCGACAGGGCCATGGCCATGGTGTTGGCCGTGAACTGGCCGCCGCAGGCCCCGGCGCCGGGGCAGACGGCCTGTTCGACCGCCTTCAGGCCGGCGTCGTCCAGCGTCCCGGCCGAATGGGCGCCGATGGCCTCGAACACCTCCTGGACCGAGACCTCCCTCGCCCCGATCACGCCGGGCATGATGGTGCCGCCGTAATAGACCAGGCCCGGGATATCCATCCGCGCGAGGGCCATGGCCGCCGCCGGGATCGTCTTGTCGCAGCCGACGATGCAGACCACGCCGTCCAGCTGGTGGCCCTCGATGGCCAGTTCGATGGAGTCGGCGACGACCTCGCGGCTGATCAGCGAGGCCTTCATGCCCGCCGTGCCCATCGAGATGCCGTCGGTGACGACGATGGTGTTGAAATCGACCGGATAGCCGCCCGCCGCGATGATGCCGGCGCGCACGTCCTTGGCCAGGCGGTCCAGGTGCATGTTGCACGGGGTGACCGTCGACCAGGTGTTGACGATGCCGATCATCGGCTTGTCGAAGTCAGCGTCCTGCATGCCGGCGGCGCGCAGATACGAGCGGGCGGCGGCCCGGTTCGGGCCGGCCGTCACCGCCGCGCTGCGCGCGTTGGGCGTTCTGGGCTGAGAGGTAAAATCTTGCGTCATCGGTCCGGTTCTTTTTGAACCGCCAAGCACGAAAAACCCCGCTTCCTTATCGGGAGCGGGGTGGTGCGAGGCGATCCTGAGTGTGTTTAGGTCAGGTCGCGTGCATCCACGCCGCTTGCGTAAGCAGGCCGAGGAGTACGAGGAGAATGAGGAATACAGGGGCCTCTAGGCCGTTCGGCGCGCGAACGGCCGCTGCCGCCTGAGCGGCGCGTCCCTTCATCATGTCGCGCGTCATCGTGGCCACGGGGGCTCCTTGTTCTGACGCCAAGAAACCATACCGGCCGGGGTCGCACAACCCCTGTCGCAAAAATTTTGCTCAATGCATGCCAAACCGCCTCCGCAGAGGTGTTTCTTGCCTGATGCCCTCCAAACTCACCCGAACCGCAACGCTTGCTCACGCCAAGTTAGGCTTAAGGCGCGGCGGCGGGGTTGAAACCGGGCCGCGACAGTTCCATTGAGACGCCCAACAACATAATCGTTCAGAGGAGCCTCCCCATGACCGTTCGCGTCGCCATCAATGGTTTCGGCCGCATCGGCCGTCTCGTCCTTCGCTCGATCATCGAGCACGGCCGCACGGACATCGAAGTGGTGGCGATCAACGATCTGGGCCCGGTGGAGACCAACGCCCACCTATTCCGCTACGACTCGGTTCACGGCCGCTTCCCCGGCACGGTGACCTCGGGCGAAGACTGGATCGACGTCGGCACGGGCAAGATCAAGGTGACGGCCGAGCGCGACCCCGCCAACCTGCCGCACGCCGAACTGAAGGTGGACATCGCCTTCGAATGCACCGGCATCTTCACCGCCAAGGACAAGGCCAGCGCCCACCTGAAGGCCGGCGCCAAGCGCGTCCTCGTCTCGGCTCCCGCCGAGGGCGCCGACAAGACCATCGTCTATAAGGTCAACCACGAGACCCTGACCGCCGACGACATCATCGTTTCGAACGGCTCGTGCACCACCAACGCCCTGGCCCCCGTCGCCAAGGTGCTGAACGACCTGTTCGGCATCGAGCGCGGCTATATGACCACCATCCACTCCTACACCGGCGACCAGCCGACGCTGGATACGATGCACAAGGATCTGTACCGCGCCCGCGCCGCCGCCCTGTCGATGATCCCGACCTCGACCGGCGCCGCCAAGGCCCTGGGCCTGGTCCTGCCGGAACTGAAGGGCAAGCTGGACGGATCGTCGATCCGCGTCCCGACCCCGAACGTCTCGGTCGTCGATCTGAAGGTCGTCTCCGGCCGCGACACCTCGGTGGACGAGATCAACGCCGCGCTTCAGGCCGCCGCCGACGGCCCGATGAAGGGCGTCCTGTTCACGACGACGGACCCGCTGGTCTCCAGCGACCTGAACCACATCGCCGCTTCGTCCACCGCCGCCCTGCCCCAGACCCAAGTCGTCGACGGCAAGCTGGCCCGCGTGCTCAGCTGGTACGACAACGAATGGGGCTTCGCGACCCGCATGGCCGACACGGCCCTGGTGATGGCGAAGTTCCTGTAAACCCCGCCTCCCTCTCCCGGCGGGAGAGGGCTTGAGCGCACGGCGGCGCAAGCCGCCGTTCTGGCGCGAAAGGGTGAGGGGCACGGTGTGCGAATTGGCCCACCGGCTGTCCCTCATCCGTCTCGCTCCGCGAGCCACCTTCTCCCCATGGGAGAAGGAACATGAGAGATTTAAGCCATGACCTTCCGCACCCTCGACGACGCCAAGGACCTCGCCGGCAAGACGGCCCTGGTCCGTGTGGACTTCAATGTCCCGATGGAGGGCGGCAAGGTCACGGACGACACCCGGCTGCGGGTCGCCCTGCCGACGATCCAGCGTCTGCGCGACGCCGGCGCCAAGGTCGCACTGCTGGCCCACTTCGACCGGCCCAAGGGCCAGCGCGTCCCGTCGATGAGCCTGAAGCCGGTGGTCCTGCCGCTGGAGGAACTGCTCGGCGCCCCGGTCCGCTTCGCCGACGACTGCATCGGCCCGGACGCCGTGGACGCCATCCGCGACCTGGACGCCGGCGGCGTGGTCCTGCTGGAGAACGTGCGCTTCCATGCGGCGGAAGAGGCCAATGATCCGGTCTTCGCCCAGAAACTGGCCGATCTGGGCGACCTCTATGTCAACGACGCCTTCTCGGCCGCCCACCGCGCCCACGCCTCGACCGAAGGGATCGCGCACCACCTGCCCGCCTACGCCGGCGAGTCCATGCGCCGCGAGCTGGACGCTTTGGACGCCGCCCTGGGCAATCCGCAAAAGCCGGTCATCGGCATCGTCGGCGGCGCCAAGGTTTCGACCAAGCTGGACCTGCTGAAGAACCTGGTCGGCAAGCTGGACCGGCTGGCCATCGGCGGCGGCATGGCCAACACCTTCCTGTTCGCCCAGGGCATCGACATCGGCGGTTCGCTGGCCGAACGCGACATGGCCGACACGGCCCGCGAGATCATGGCCGAGGCCGAGGCGCGGGGTTGTGCGCTGCTGCTGCCCGTCGATTTCGTGGTGGCGACAGAGGTCAAGCCGGGCGCCGCGTCACGCCCCGTCGTCGCCGGGGCCGCCCTGTCGGCCGACGACAAGATCCTGGACGCCGGTCCGGCCACGGTCGCGCGCCTGCTTGAGGCCCTGACGGCGTCGAAGACCCTGATCTGGAATGGCCCCCTGGGCGTGTTCGAGGTTCCGCCCTTCGACGCCGCCACCGTGGCCGTCGCCCGCCATGCGGCGGCTCTGGCCAAGGCCAGAGTGCTGGTCGCCGTCGGCGGCGGCGGCGACACGGTGTCGGCCCTGAACCACGCGGGCGTGTCAGACGACATGACCTTCGTCTCCACCGCCGGCGGCGCCTTCCTGGAATGGATGGAGGGCAAGCCCCTGCCGGGCGTCGAGGCCTTGCAGGCGTGACCCGCCCGTTCGATCCGCGTCGTTTCGGCAAGACGGCGCGGAACGAACAGCGCAAACTGGTCGCCACCACCCTGAACACATCGGGCATCGCTGTCCTCGGGATCGGCGTCCTGACTCCGGTCTTTTCGGCCGCCGGATTTCAAGGTTCCCCAGTGAAATTCGCAGTGACTTGTGCTATATTCGCGGCGTTGCACATGTTCGCTCAACGTGTGCTCACGGACTTGGAGGAATAATCTTGACGATTGATCCGACTTGGTTGCCCCAACTTGCAGGCATCGGCGTGGGTGTTTTCCTGTTCGTCTACTGGCGCATTCTAGAACACGGATGGGCCAAGGATATCGAACGCGAGCGTCGCGAACAGGCCGACTGGGACGCCGCCCACCCTGCCGAATAGCAGGACTTGGGCGCTTGCTCTTACCCTGCGATGCAAGCGGATCACGCCTCTGATCAGATCGAATAGGCCCAGAGGAACTCGCTGTTACACAGCGTGACTTTGCTGCGCCGCAACGCTAGTCTCCCGCCCAATCATAAAAGACTTTCGGCTCAGGAGATTTCATCATGGCGCGCATCACGCTGCGACAGCTGCTCGACCACGCGGCAGAGAACGACTACGCCCTGCCCGCCTACAACATCAACAATATGGAGCAGGGTCTGGCGATCATGGAGGCGGCCCACGAGGTCAACGCCCCGGTCATCATCCAGGCCTCGCGCGGCGCCCGCAACTACGCCAACGACATCGTCCTGGCCAAGCTGATCGACGCCCTGGCTGAACTTTATCCCGATATCCCGGTCTGCATGCACCAGGACCACGGCAACGGCCCGGCCACCTGCGCCACCGCCATCCAGTACGGCTTCACCTCGGTGATGATGGACGGCTCGCTGGAAGAGGACGCCAAGACCCCCGCCTCCTACGAGTACAATGTCGAGGTCACGCGCCGCGTCACCGAAATGGCCCACGCCTGCGGCGTCTCTGTCGAGGGCGAGCTGGGCGTTCTGGGCTCGCTGGAAACCGGCATGGGCGAGGCGGAGGACGGCCACGGCTTCGAAGGCAAGCTGGATCATTCGCAACTGCTGACCGACCCGGATCAGGCCGTCGACTTCGTCGCCGCCACCAAGGTCGACGCCCTGGCCATCGCCATGGGCACCAGCCACGGCGCCTACAAGTTCAGCAAGAAGCCGGACGGCGACATCCTGGCCATGAATGTGATCGAGGACATCCACCGCCGCCTGCCCAACACCCACCTGGTGATGCACGGCAGCTCGTCGGTGCCGCAGGACCTGCAGGACATTATCAACCAGTACGGCGGCGAAATGCCCCAGACCTGGGGCGTGCCGGTCGAGGAAATCCAGCGCGGCATCCGCCACGGCGTGCGCAAGGTCAATATCGACACCGACAACCGCATGGCCATCACCGGCGCCATCCGTAAGGCGCTGATGGAAAACCCGCGCGAGTTCGATCCGCGCGCCTATCTGAAGCCCGCCAAGGCGGCGATGAAGAAGCTCTGCTTGGAGCGGTATCAGCAGTTTGGCTGCGAGGGTCAGGCGTCGCGGATCCGCCCCCTGTCCACCGCCCAGATGGCCCACCGTTACGCCTCGGGCGACCTTGACCCGTCCTTCCGCGGCGCCGCCGTCAAAGCCGCCTGATCGATCAGAACACCGGGTAGCGGCCGCTCAGTTCGCCGCGCACCTGGCGCAGGTCCCATTCGGCGCGATCCAGGGCGTCGCGCGCTTCTCGAGCGTTGCGGCGCGCGTCGCGGACTTCCCCGCGCACCTCGTCGATTCGATCACGAATCCGCTGCTTCTGTTCGTCCGTCAGGCCGTCCTGGCGCAGTTCGCGCTGCTTGGCGTCCAGCTTGTCCTCGCGATCCTCGATACGGGACTCGGCGCTGCTCAGCGCGCTTTCAGCGTTGTCGACCGCCGCCTCGACCTCATGCAGCCTGCGCCCGTCGTTATAGGCGGGCAGGAACTCCACCTCCTCTTCGGGTCGGCAGACGCCGTAGTAGCTATTGCCCGTCCGCCCCTCGACCCAGCCCCGCTGGAAGGTGCAGTAGCTTCTCAGCCCGTCCTCGCGCGCCGATCCATAGGCGGCCGGATTGGGCGGCGCCTGATATTTCTCACAGGCCTTGGCGTGGTCGTCCAGCCGGCTCATCGGATAGCCTGCCGCCCCGTCGGCATAGCCCTTTTCCCCCCAGGCGCCGGCCAGACATTCGTCCTTGCTCATGGTCGTGCAACTGCCCAGCATCGCCGCTGCAGCGATCCCGCCGCCCGTGATCAGAAAACGCTTCATCGGATTCCCCTCCGCCCCAAGCTTCACTATCGAACGACGACAGGTCATCGCGCAAGCCGCGCGTCATGCTAGGGAGCGCAAGTGCCCGACCCTGATCTGATCGACGAAGACGACCTGCCCCCGCCCCCAGCCGCCATGGAGGTGCTGGAAGCCCGCATCAACGCGCCCGGGGGTCGCCTGGACAAGGTGTTAGCGGACGCCTTCCCGACGCTGTCCCGCGCCCGGCTCCAGGCTCTGCTGGCGGAAGGCGCTGTCCGTCGCGACGGCGCGGTCCTGACCGGCGGCTCCGCCAAGGCCCAGCCCGGCCTCTATATCGTCGCCCTGCCGCCCGTCGCCCCGGCGACGCCTCAGCCCGAAGCCATCCCCCTGACGGTCCTGTACGAGGACGCCGACCTGATCGTTATCGACAAACCCGCCGGCATGGCCGCCCACCCGGCGCCGGGCTGCGAGACAGGCACCCTGGTCAACGCCCTGCTCGCCCACTGCGGCGACAGTCTGTCGGGCATAGGCGGGGTCGCGCGCCCCGGCATCGTCCACCGCCTGGACAAGGACACCTCCGGCGTCATGGTCGCCGCCAAGACCGACCGCGCCCACCAAGGCCTGTCCGCCCTATTCGCGACCCACGATATCGAACGCACCTATATCGCCCTGACGCGCGGCGCGCCGTCACCGTCCAGAGGCCGGATCGAAACCCGCATCGGACGCTCGACCGGTGACCGCAAGAAGATGGCTGTGCTGAAGGCCGGCGGCCGCGAGGCGATCACCGACTATGTCGTCCAGACGACCTTCGGCGAACCCGCCAAATCAGGCGGCGCGCCAATGGCCGCCCGCGTCGCCTGCACGCTCCACACCGGCCGGACCCACCAGATCCGCGTCCACCTGTCTTCCAAGGGCTCCCCCATCCTCGGCGACGCTACCTATGGCTCTGGCAGCTCCGCTGTGGCGGTGCGGGCCGCCATCGCGGAAGCCGGCCTGAGCCGTCAGGCCCTGCACGCGGCGGTCCTGGGTTTCGTCCATCCCGTCACCGGCGAAACCCTGCGCTTCGAGACCGCCCCGCCCCCTGATATCATGCGGCTTGAAGCCCTGCTCTCCGACTTCTGAGGCCTGCCATGATTGACCCCGATATTCGCGACAACGATGAACTCAAGCGTTACGAACTGCCCGTGGATGGCGAGGTGGCGGTCGTCACCTACAACCTGTCCCCGCCGAACCTGATGATCACCGAAACCTTGGTGCCGGAACGTCTCGAAGGCCAGGGCATCGCCAGCCGATTGGCGAAGCATGTGCTGGCCGACGCAAAGGCCCGCAATCTGCTGATCCTCCCGGTCTGCCCCTTCTTCTCCTCCTATTTGAAGAAGCACCCCGAGTACGCGGATACGGTGCACCCGACATACCGGGGTATTCTGGGGCTTTAGGCGCAGCACCCGCACACGGTGCCTCGCGCAGTCAATCTTGAATAGCAACTGACTAAGTTCTATATGGAGGTCCTGTCGGCGTAAGTGGCGCCGGGGCCACGGTCACGCTTTCGTGTGACCCGCCGCCTCTAAAAATGGCGGCAACCCATCGCTACTTTACCGGTTGAGGGGTGAGACGTCGGCGCACACGCCGTGGCCGACGACGAAGAACCCGCTCGTTTGACGGTCGGAGGGACCATATGGCTGCCAATAGTACGCTCGCGGTGATGTCGCCTGAACAAGGCCTGTCGCGTTACCTGACGGAAATCCGCAAGTTTCCGATGCTGACCAAGGACGAGGAGTTCATGCTCGCCAAGCGTTGGTCGGAGCACCAGGACCCCGAGGCCGCCCACCGTCTCGTGACCTCGCACCTTCGTCTCGTGGCCAAGATCGCCATGGGGTATCGCGGCTACGGCCTGCCGATCGGCGAAGTGATCTCCGAAGGCAATGTCGGTCTGATGCAGGCCGTCAAGAAGTTCGACCCGGACAAGGGCTTCCGCCTGGCGACCTACGCCATGTGGTGGATCCGCGCCTCGATCCAGGAGTATATCCTGCGCAGCTGGTCGCTCGTGAAGATGGGCACCACCGCAGCGCAGAAGAAGCTGTTCTTCAACCTTCGCAAGGCCAAGAGCCAGATCTCGGCCTTCGAGGAGGGCGATCTGCACCCCGAACACCTCGCCGCCATCGCCACCAAACTGGGCGTCAGCGAGGAAGAAGTCACCAACATGAACCGTCGCCTCGGCGGCGACGCCTCGCTGAACGCGCCGCTGCGCGCCGACGGTGAAAGCGAATGGCAGGACTGGCTGGCCGACGATACGGCCGTTTCCCAGGAAACCCAGCTCGCTGAAGACGAGGAAAAGGGCATTCGCATGAGCCTCCTTCAAGAGGCCATGGAAGAGCTGACAGATCGCGAGAAACACATTCTGACCGAGCGCCGCCTGAAGGATGACCCGGTCACTCTGGAAGAGCTCGCCGGCGAGTACGGCGTGTCGCGCGAGCGCGTTCGTCAGATTGAGGTCCGCGCCTTCGAGAAGCTGCAGAAGGCCATGCGCGCCGCCGCTGAAGAGCGCAACCTCGTCGACGCCTGATCCGAAGCCGACGTCACCTGTGGCGACGCCTCAGGTGACGTCGGCTCAGGACGCCCGGGCCATCTCGACTACAGGAGCCGATCTTGCAGTCGCCAACAGTTCGTCGATCGGCATCAACAGCCCCGCCTTGGTCACGGCGCCGGATCCCATAAAGGCTTCCAGTCCGCCGGCTGCAATAGCCAGTTTGGCGTCACCGCCCTTGACCGCCAGGCCCTTTAAAGTTTGAGCCTGCTGGTGAATCGCCCGAATAGCCTGAGCCGGATCCTGATCAAACTGGGCTATGGCCGCCGCCAAGATTCGGATGGCCTGATCCTTGACGTCAATCTTGCCGCCGCTGGCGCCGTCCGCCCGGCGCTTGCGCGCTCCGGAATATTCGCCAGAGTTGAAGCGACGCCGATCAGGACCGACATAGCCGACGGCCTCCACCCAGGGCCGTGACTTCAGGGCGACGTTCTCCACCCGTTTGAACAGGTCGCCAATCGTATAGGGCTTGCGCAGGAACTCGTGCACGCCGGCGTCGCGCGCGCCCTTGATGGCGGCGGCCGTGGCCTCATTGGTGATCATAATGATCGGCGCCGTGCGGCACGCCATGTTCGACCGACGAATCCGCCGCGCCAAGGTCTCCCCGTTCAGCGCCTCGCCGGCGCGTTCGGTAAAGATGATTCCCGGCTCTACATCGCGCAGCAGCTCGAGCGCGCCTTCTTCGTTCACCGCGACATAAACCTCGCGCGCGCCTAGGCCCTTCATGATGTCGGACAGAAGTCGCGAGGCGGCGACGTTCGGCTCGACGATCACGACCCGGCGCACTGCGGGCTCGATGCGGCTCAGGGTTCTGGTGTCGGCGGTGAACAAGGGCTTCTGCTCCGGTTTCAGTCGGAACCCTAGCTTCTGCTGGTTAAGGCCCGTTGAATCGAAGCGCCTTTTCGTCTCACCCCTGGAAGGGATCTCGCATCAGGATCGTGTCATCCCGCTCGGGACTGGTCGACAGCAGAGCCACCGGCGCGCCGATCAGTTCCTCGATCCGCCGCACATATTTTATGGCGTTGGCATTGATGTCCTTGAAGCTGCGGACCCCGGCGGTGCTTTCGCTCCAGCCTTCCAGTTCCTCGAATACGGGTTCGGCCGCCGCCTGGGCCCTCAGGCTGGACGGCAGATAATCGAGTACCTCGCCATCAACCTTGTAGCCGACGCAAATCTTCAGCGTCTTCAACCCGTCCAGCACGTCCAGCTTGGTCAGGGCGATGCCGTCGATGCCGTTGATCGCCACCGACTGACGCACCAGCACAGCGTCGAACCAGCCGCAGCGCCGCGCCCGGCCCGTATTCACCCCGACCTCGCGGCCGACAGTCGCGAGATGCTGTCCGACCTCGTCATCCAGCTCGCAGGCGAACGGGCCTTCACCGACGCGGGTCGTATAGGCCTTCACGATGCCCAGCACATAGCCGACGCCGCGCGGCCCGATGCCCGACCCCGCCGCCGCCTGGCCCGCCACGGTGTTGGAGCTGGTTACATAGGGATAGGTGCCGTGGTCCACATCCAGGAAGGCGCCCTGCGCCCCCTCGAACAACACCCGTTTGCCGTCCTTTTGCGCCTGGTCCAGCACCCGCCAGGCCGGCTTCACATAGGGCAGGATCTTCGGCGCGATCTCCAGCAGCGACGCCAGCAACGCCTCCGGGTCGATCGGCTCCAGCCCCAGGCCCGCACGCAGCGGATCGTGGTGCGAGCGCAGACGCTCGATCTTGACCTTCAGGTCGTCTTCATTGGCCAGGTCGCAGACCCGGATCGCCCGCCGGCCGACCTTGTCCTCATAGGCAGGACCGATGCCGCGACCGGTCGTGCCGATCTTGGCGCCCGGTGCGCTAGCCGCCGCCTCACGCGCCACGTCCAGCGCCGGGTGGATCGGCAGGATCAGGCAGGCGTTATCGGCGATGGTCAGGATGTCGGGGCTGATGGCCACGCCCTGGGCCTCGATCTTGGAGATCTCGCCCACCAGGTGCCAGGGGTCCACAACCACGCCATTGCCGATGATCGACGGCTTGCCCTGAACCACGCCCGAGGGCAGCAGGGCCAGCTTATAGACCTTGCCATCCACGACCAGCGTATGGCCCGCATTGTGACCGCCCTGGAACCGCACGACCATGTCGGCGCGGTTGGACAGCCAATCCACGATCTTGCCCTTGCCCTCGTCGCCCCACTGGGCGCCGACTACAGCCACGTTCGCCAAAGCCGTCTCTCCGCTTGAATGCGGGCGCAGCCTATAGCGAGGGAATCATCCGATGTCGTCCCGTCTCGCGCATTTATGCGACTTCAGCCGCCGCCGTCTCAAACGCCCACTCCAGCCACGGCGTCGCCGCCACCACATCGGCGACCTCGACCGTGCAGCCGCACCACAGCCTCAGCCCTGGCGGCGCATTCCGGTGCGGCTCCATATCGAACACCGCCGCCTCGCCTTCCAGCAGGGCCTTGAAGCGCATCACGAAGGCCTTCTGCGCCTCTGCGTCCAGGGCCGCGATGCGCGGGTCTGTGAACTTCAGACAAACCGAGGTGGTCGAGCGGATCTCTGGCCGTTCGGGCAGAAAGTCGAGCCAGTCGGTCCGCACCACCCATTCGGCCAAGGCGGCGTAGTTTGCGTCCGTCCGCCGGATCAGTTCGGTCAGCCCGCCGATCCCTTGCGCCCACTCCAGCGCATCAATCCAGTCCTCGAGGGTCAAGATCGAAAAGGTGTTGATCGCCACCCCATCGCCCAGCGCCCGGTCAAACCCCTTGCCGTCCGTCAACCGCAGCAGTTTGGGAATGGCCCGATCCGGCCGATAAGTATCCAGCCGCTGCACCGCCCGCGGTGACAGCGCCACCACGCCGATGCCGGCCTCTCCCCCCAGCGCCTTCTGGAAACTGAACGTCACCACATCCAGCTTGTCCCAAGGCAGATCCATGGCGAAGGCGGCCGAGGTGGCGTCGCAGATCGCCAGGCCCTCGCGATCATCGGCGATCCAGTCGGCGTCCGGCACACGAACGCCCGAGGTCGTGCCATTCCATGGAAACACCACGTCCTTGGACCAGTCGACCAAGCTCAGGTCCGGCAGTTCGCCCCAAGGCGCCGTCAGGGCCTCTGGCTCCAGGCCCAGATGATCCCGCACGTCAGCCAACCAGGTCAGGCCGAAATTCTCGAAAGCCACCACCTGCACTTGGCGAGCTCCCAGCATCCCCCACAAGGCTGCCTCGACCGCGCCGGTGTCGGACCCCGGCGTATAGAGCAGGACATGGCTCTCCGGCACTTCCAGCACCGCCCGCGTTAGCCGCAAACCCTGCGCGAACCGCTCCACCACCTCCGGCGCGCGAATGCCTCGCCCCAGCAAATCCTGCGGCAGACCGGCCAAGCTGTACCCAGGCCGCTTGGCCGTCGGCCCGGCCGAAAACCACGGCCGCGCCGGCTTCACATCAGGCTTTGCGATCATGGCTTTTCCCTTGTGCTACCGCGCTTGGCGCTGCTGGAGCGCCGCTCAACGTCCCGGCGTATAGGGCCGCTTGGCGCGCCAGTCTTCGGCGAATTTGACCAGGGCCGCATCCGGCTCATCCGGCAGAGTAACCACCAGTCGCGCCAACAGATCGCCCCGACGTCCCTGGGCGAAGGCGCCCCGCCCCTTCAGGCGCAGCAGCTTGCCGGAGTTGGAGCCGGCCGGAATCGTCATCTGCACCACGCCCTCGGGCGTTGGAACCCGAACCTTGGCGCCCAGCACCGCATCTGGCACCGATACCGGTAGATCCATAGTCAGGTCCGCGCCGTCACGCTTGTAGATGGGGTGCGGCTCGATCTTCAGCTCGATCAGGGCGTCGCCGTTCTCGGCGCCACGTCCGGGCGATCCTTGCCCCCGCAAGCGAATAGTCTGGCCATCCGCCGCCCCCTTGGGAATGGTCACATCCAGCGTGCGTCCATCAGAAAACTGAATTCGCTTGGTCGCCCCGGCGATCGCGTCTTCCAGACTGATGTCCAGCGTCGCCTTCACATCCTGACCGCGCGCGGTGAAGTCCCGCGCGCCGCGCTGACGCCCGCCGCCGCCGAACATGCCGAACAGGTCGTCCAGATCGACGCCCTCGAAGTTGGCGCGCCCGCCAGGGCCGCCGCCGCCCGAAAAGCCGCCTTGCCCGAACGGACCGCCCCCCGCACGGCCGCCGCCGCCGAAGCCCCGGTACTGTTCGTTGCCGTCGTTATCCAGCTGGCCGGCGTCGTACTTGGCCCGTTTCTCGGCATCGCCCAGGATGTCGAAGGCGGCCGTCACCCGTTTGAACTTGTCCTCGGTGATCTTGTCCCCGGGATTCTTGTCGGGGTGCAGCTCCTTGGCCAGCTTGCGGAACGCCTTCTTGATCTCGTCCGCGCTCGCGCCCTTCGAAACGCCTAGTTCCTTATAGGGATCGCCTGCCACGTGCGTTGCCGCTCCAACTGAAAACACCGAGAGGCCGTCAGTTAAGCCATGCCCCCGCCCCCGCAAAGGGCCGAACCCGGCATATTTGCTCAGACCAGCCCGATTTCCGCCTCTACGCCCCAGCCGAACCCCTCGCCCCATTGCGCTACACCGATACGCGCCGTAGGCGTCACCCCGCCCGGAAAGTCTGCGGCCAAATCGGATTCGGAATAAAGAACGGTCGTCCCCTCGACCTCCATCAACCGCACCACCGCCTCGGCATTGAGCACCCGGACCTGGAACAGGATGGGATCAACTGCGGTCGGCTCGCCGTCCCAGCCGTCGCCGTACAGCCGCACGCGCGGTGTCCAGCGCACCGCCAATCCTTCGTCCCCAGCCTCGACCGTCAGTCCTGCCGGAGACCAAGGCCGCGCATAAAGCCCGTGTAAGGTGAAGCCGAGCTCGCTGAACCCCGCCCCTCCCGGCGCAGCCCCCGCAGGTCCGACGCGACAGACCAGCGGCAATCCCCGCTCATTCCGCCCGATCTCCGCCCGCGCCAGCCTGTCGTCCAGAAACACCACGACCGCACCGGACCGCAGCCCCGACCGCATCTCGACCTCGGTTCCCTGCTGCCCGCGCAGCAGACCCGTCAGCCGCCAGATCTCCGGCCCAACCAGCACGGCCGATCGATATTGCACCACCTCCCACCCCGAAGGCGTTTCGACCGCCAGCCTATTGGCCCCGCCCAGCACCGCCGTCTCATTCGTGCTCCCCGGCGCCGCCCCCTCGACACGGACGATGATCGCGTTGACCTCGTCCCAGCGGTGACGCACCCCAGGCTGCAGCCGATCGACCAGCACCCCGACCGTCGCCGGCGCGGCCATGTCTGCCCGTTCGGTCAGAGCATTGGCGGAGGCTCCGGCGTGCAGCCGCATCGTCCGCCACGGCTCCGCCGCCGCCGCCACGACTGGCCGCCCATCGTCCTCGCGGCCGATCAGCGGCGGCAGGTCCATGACCCGCACGAAGGGCGCCCCGACCAAAGCAGGCGCCTCGCTTCCGCCTCCACCGACCTGGTCCTCGAAGGATCGCCTGTCCCCAATCGGTTCCAGCACGGCGGACGGAGCGTCATCGGCCGTGACACGCGTTACCCGCCAATCGCCTTGGCGCCCCTCAGGGCGCAGGACATCCCCCGGCTCCACCCGCAAGGCCTCTAGCGGCCCCAGCGCCACGGTGACCGTCTCCACGCCTGTCTCTTCCAAGGCCCGCACCGCCGCCGCCCTCGCCAAACCGTCGCCGCACGCCAGCGGCAGGTCCAGATCGACACCGCCGCCGGTCCTGGCAGCACCGTCGTCGGCCCGCACCGTCACGGCTCCAGTCTGATAGTCCGCCACTTCGTCGATAAAACGCACCCGCGCCTCACCGGGTCTTGGCTCCAGTGCTCGGTCAGCTGTTTCCGCCGCCCCTTGGCCCGGCAAAGCCAGCGCCTCCCGGCGCAGATCGGCGCAAACGGCGGTCCGGCCCAACACCGCCACCCGTCCGTCGCGTTCGGCCGCTACGGCGTCAAAGGCTGCCAGCAAGGGCTCCAGCGCATCGCGCGTCCGCATCGGTCGGTCGATGACATAGCCGGCCGCGCGCCCCTCGATTCCCTCGACAATCTTCTCGTCCGCCGCCAGTCCCCCGCGCCACAACACAGCTTCGATCAGGTCGCGCCCATCGCCCGCCAGCCGTCCGTTCAGCCAATGCCCGGCCCTCCAGGCCCCTGCATCCGCCCAGACATCCGCCCGCCCCGGAAAGGCCGGGTAGGGCCTCGCGTCCCAGCACCAGGCATCCGCGCCTTCCAGCATTCGCCCGCCATAGACCGCAGACACCGGATTGTTCTCGGCCCGGCCATAGTGGTTCAGCACCGCCTCCAGCGCCGCCCGCTGCACCGCGTCGTCACGCGCTCCGGTCGATCCCGGCGGCAGACTGCTCTCGTTGCTCTTGGGATCCTGGAAAAGGTTCGGCGCATTGCCGCCTCGGTCCACCGCCGCACAGCCGAATTCCGACAACCGCACTGGCTTCATCCCAGGAACCCAGGCCGTCGGCGTCGCGCTTCGCACACCGCCCGGCCGATCATGATGGAAGTTGGACCACCAGGATTTCAGATCCTTGAGCCGGAACACCCAGTCTTCGCCTTGCGCCCTATCGGCGATGGGCGTCCGCAACTGCGCCGCCCGATCCGCCTCATTCACGTAATACCAGTCGAACCCGTCCCCGCCCGCGACGCCCGCCGCCAGATAGGCCGGATCAGCCGCGCCATCGAACACGGCTGCATCCATGCCGCCGTCGCCCTCGCGCCAGTCGGTCAGCGGCGGATACCAGTCGATGGACACATGGTCGATGTTCGGATCGGCCCATAGCGGGTCCAGATGGAACACCACCTCTCCGCCGTTCTGACGCCCGAAATATTCGCTCCAGTCGGCCGCGTACGACAGCTTCACCATTGGCCCGACCACCACCCGGCATTCAGCCGCCAACCGCTGAAACTGTTCGACCGCCGGAAAGCCTCCAGCCGCATCCCGCGTCCTGGTCACGCCCCGCATCTCCGACCCGATCAGCAAGCCGTCGGCGCCTTCCTCGGCGGCGATCCGGGCATAGTGCAGCGCCATACGCCGCAGCCCCCAATCCTCGGCCCGGCCAAACAGGGCCGCGATCTCCGCCGTCGCGCCCGCACCGTCCACGCCCGCCACCCGTCCCCGCCACGGATAGCCGGGGCAATCCATGAAGACAAAGGGGTACAACGTCACCTCCAGCCCCCGCGCCTTCAGCTCCCGGATCGCCTGCCGAACGCTCTCGTCCGACGGCGTCCCTCCATAGGCCGGCGCCCCATCCACCCGACTGACCTCATAGGCCTGGTGGCGCTCCAACCCAGCCACTGACCAGATCATCGGCTCCGTGGGCTTGTTCCGCCGCTCCACCCCCGGCCGCACGCGGCAGGCGCCCGCCCGCAGATCATCCCCAAACCACCCCACCACCAAACTGACCCGTTTCAGATTCGGCAGTTGCGCCTGCAGCTGATCCAGCGACACGACCAAGTCCGTCCGCCCCTCGCCATTATGGCCATTCTCCGCCGTCGTCCGCGTCAGCCCCTCGCGCCGCACCACCGCCTCGGTCGCCAAGGCGAACTCCCCCGCGCCAGGGATCACGCACACGCCTTCCAGCAGATCCTCCAGCCGCGACTCCGCGCCGCGCGGCCGACGAAAAACCTCGAAACTCAGCTGCGGAATCCGATCCCCGAACGGCCCCAATGGCAGGTCCTCGAACACCACATAGGCCGTGCCTCGGTAGGCCGAAGCATCCCCCTCGACCGCCTCGATCAGCGGGTCGGGCGTCTGTGCCTCGCCCCCGCGATACACCCGCATCGCCACGCCGCTCAGGTCCATCAGCCGCCCGTCGGCCCAGACCCTTCCGATGCCGTCGATCTCCCCCTCGCACAGGGCCACGGCGAAGCTGAGCGAATAGACATAATCGACCGTCTTCGGTCCGCCCTTGCCCACTTGTCCCTTGTTCTTGCTTTCCAAAAACCGGGCCGCCCAGATCACCTGCCCCGTCACCCGCGCCCGTCCGAAGACACAGGCCATCGGCGCACCCTCCGCCGTCCCCTGCACCTTCAGAGCCTCCAGCCTAGGCCCGACCTGCCGCGCCGGCGACAGCGATCCGATCACCCGATTGTCGATCGCCCGCCCGATCGTCGCCCCGATCGCCCGACCGACCGGCCCGCCTACCGACTGCCCCACCGCGCTCAGTACCAATTGCGCCATTCAACCCTCCTGCAAACCACGCTGCGGGAATCGGAAGACCGCCACCAGACGCCGACGCCACCAGACGCCCATCCAGCTTTCCACCACCGCCCGGCCCCAGTAGGCGTGGATCATCCTCGGCTCCGGCCCATCGCGATCGCTCAGGATCGCGCAGTGTTTCGCCGCCGCGCCCGGCGACATCCGGAACACCAGCACGTCGCCCGCCCGCATATCCTCGACCGGCACTGGCCGTAGCCACCGCTCCGCCGCCTCCAGAAGGGTCTCGCGCCCGCCGGTCTCGGCCCAGTCCGCCGAATAGGCCGGCGGCGTCTCCGGCTCCTCCCCAACCACCTCGCGCCACACCCCGCGCACCAACCCCAGACAGTCCGCCCCCACGTCCTTCACACTGGCCTGATGCCGGTAGGGCGTGCCCAGCCAGGACCGGGCGGCGGCCGCCGCCTCCCCCCTCAACGCCGGCTCCCGCCGTCGTTCCGCGCGCTTCCTGCCGGATAGGCCGTCAGGAAATCATCGCCCGGCACGTCTGCGAAGCCTCGGAAGTTCACGCCATTGCCAAACGTCCCGACGCAGGTCTCCCACCGCTTGTCACACCGCCGCCCGGCCGCCACGATCCCGCAGCGTTCATCCCCCAGCCGCGCGTCGCACATCCGCCCATAGGTCCGCCCGACCACCCGCTCCAACTTGGCCAGCGGCCCTTCCAGATCAGCGACAAAGGCTCCGTCTTGCCGACGAATTCGCGCCAGCGTCCCAGCCCACAGCCGCACACTCAGCTCAGGTTCGGACCAGTCCACGCGCCACAGCTCGACTAACGCCCCGTCGAACAGCCCTGCCGCCACGTCCGCCTCTGTGATCGCCGAGTCGTCCAGCGCCCCCGCTGCAGAAGCCGCGCTCGCCGCCAGACCGACCGCGGTCTCGGCCGCCCCTGTCGTCCAACCGCTCCCGGCCCGACAGACCACCCCGTCGACCACCAGGTCACGATCATGGTCGGTGAACCCCGTCACCGTCCCATCGGCCCGCTCCAGCCGCCAGACATGACAAAGCCGCGCCGCCCCGCTCTCGATGCGGACGGCCATTTCCTCCGGTACGTCTCGCATGATCAGACCCGAACCTCGATGAGCGGAACCGCCGCCATCCGTCCAGCCTCGAAACTCTCCAGCGTCGTCTCGATCCGGTCCGTGTCGAACCGCACCGGCGTGTCGAACTGAAAGCCCGCCGTCACCACCGCCCCGGTCGGCGGCGCGACCGCCAGCCTCACAGCCCCTGTCGCTGCGTCCACCAAGGAGCCGGCCACCTCGGCGCCCCCGACCGCAATCCGAACCGACCCCTGGACCGGCTTGGCGATCGGCCGCTCCACGTCGCCGTAAGCCTTGATCAGCTGGAACGCCGTCCGCACACCGTCCCCCGCGCCCAACGCCTGATCCGTCGCCAACACCGTCCCGCTCGGCGGGCACGACTTGAAGTCGGCGAAGTCCTTGAACCGAAACCCATACAGCCGGCCTCGCCGCCCCTCGAAGAAGGCGATCAGTTCGGCCATGTCGTCCAACGACCTCAGATTGGCCCCGATCAGATACCGCCTCCGCCCCAGGGCCCACGGCGTCGACCGCCGCTCGAAGCCCGAGGCCAGGGTCGCGATCTCCGTCCGCCGCTCCACCCCGCCCGTCGAGCCGAAGGCCAGCCGCGCGGGCAGACGCACCTCATGGAAATCCATCCGAACCTGTCCCCTGTTTCACTTGTTCGCAAAGCGCCGCTCGTCCATGCTCGCGGCACTGCGGCCGCCACGGCCGTATCAAGACGGGAGCGAAGACTTGCGCGGCGAAATCCTCAGCTATGACACCACGGCCGGAACCGGCCTGATCAGCGGCGACGACGGCGTGCGCTACAGCTTCATCTCATCCGGGCTTCAGTCGCCGGCCGTTCCCGCCGCCGGCGTTCGCGTCGACTTCGTGCCGGAGGGCGCAGAGGCGACCCAGATCCTCATCCTGGCCGGCGGCCCCTCCACCGTCGGCGTCGCCGGCGGCCTGTCCGCCTCGACCGACACCACCGTCGCCGGCTTCGACTGGCAGAAGCTGTTCCTGTCGTTCGAGGGTCGCACCCGCCGGAGCCATTTCTGGATCGGCTGGCTGGTCCTTTTGGGCGTCGGCGTTGTCATCAACTGGATTCCCGTCATCAACCTGCTGGGCTTCGTGCTGATCTGGCCAAACCTAGCGATCTCGGTGAAACGTTTGCACGACATGGGCAAGACTGGCTGGCTGATCGCCATTCCCTGGGCCTCTGCCGTCGTCTTCTTCATGGCGGGTCTCGTCATGGTCGGCATGGCCGCCGTCGCCAACGGCATGACCGACTATGACTTCGATGAAGACCCGGCCGCCGTCCTGGCCCTGATCGGCCCCGGCATGATCGCCTTCACCCTCTCCGCCGTCGTCCCCTTGATCTTCCTGCTGTGGATCGGTCTCGTTGAAGGCCAGAAGGGCGACAACAGCTTCGGCCCGAACCCCAAGGGCGAATAAGCCCTACGCGAGGGCGAGTGGTCGGCGTTCTTCGCCGCCACTCGCCTCTCCACTCTACATCCGTCTCGCGCCCAGGCTGACCGCCCGCGCCAGCATCTGGGCCAACTGGGCCTCGGACCGCAGCAGGGCTGCCGCCCCGCCGTCCACCGTCACATTGACCGTGACCCCGCCGCCCGCCGCTGGCCCGATCTCGCCACCAGTTGCAGGCCGAAACACCTCCGGCCCGCGTTCCCCGACCAGATAGGCCCCGCCGCCCAACACCGTCCCTCCGTCGGCCCGCGCCCCGCTGAAGCTCGACACCGCCGCCTGGGTCGCCGCACTCAGCTCGCCTCCTGAACCGCCGGATCCTGCGGCCGCGTTCACCGCATTCAGCACCGCCTTCGCCAGCTCCGAAAGCGACACCTCCCCGTCCGCCGCCGCCCGCGCCAGTGACCGGGTCAGACTGTCGCCCGCCCTGCCGAACGCCGCTTCGATGGCGTTGGCGGCATCCTCGGCCGGCCCCTTCAGCGCCTCCAGCGCCGCCCCCGCCTCGGCGGCCTTCTGCGGCACATCGTCGATCCCGCCCCGCCCGAACTCATCCCTCATCCGGCCAGTCCTCCATCAGTTTCGCCAGGCCCGCGCGTCCCATCGGCGCCGTCCCGCGCGGCGTCTCGGTCAGCATCCGCCACTCCTTCAGCGACAGCCGCCAGAAAGCCTCGGGCGCCACCCCCATCCGCATCGCCGTCCGCAACATCTCGCCCCACGGGGTCAATTGGGGTGTCTGTTCCGCCGTCACCGCGCCGCCGCCTCGAACGCCGCCGCCACCGCCCGCGCCGCCTCGCACGGCTCGACGGCGTCCACCTCAGGTGCGCCTTCGCCGCCACCGCGCAGCACCGCCGCCAGCACCACCATCAGGTCCCGCGCCGACAGAGCCTTCATCCGCTCCGCCACCGCCGCCAGCCCCTCGACCGCTAGCCCGGTCTCGATTTCCGCCAGCGCCCCCAGCGTCAGACACACCCGACGCCGCACTCCGCCCAAAACCACGCCCGCCTCGCCCCGCGCCCCAATCTCCCCCCCTTGGGGGGAGTGGGCCGCCCCGCGGCCCGAGGGGGGCCAGTCCCAGCCGCTCATGTAGCCGAAAACCCGATCTCGCCCGCGCTGGCCAGGCTCAGCGCAAACGTCGCCTCCCCCTCGTGCTCACCGGCGTACTCCAGCGCCGCCACCAGGAACGGTCCCTCCAGCACGCCGAAGTCCGGCACCACCAGCCGCCAGCGTTTCGCCGCCTGATCGAAGAAGGCCTCACGCACCAGGGCGTCCGACGTCGCATCGCGGAAGATCCCCTGCCCCGACACAGCCGCCGACTTGACCCCCGCCCCCGCCAGCAGCTCACGCCACCGCCCGGCGCTGTCGCCGTCGGTCGCATCCACCGTCCGCGCATTCAGCGAGATCGTCCGCGCCCTCAACCCCGCCACTGTCGTAAACACGCCCGGTGCGCCCTCGATCTTCAGCAGCATGTCCTTGCCCGCCTGTGCGGTCATCAGCCTTCTCCCACGTCCTCGGTAACCGCCCTCAGCCGCACCACCGAATAGGTCCGACGCCCATCCCCGGCCCGGAACACATCGGCGAAGTTCGCCCTCAGCGTCGCCGTACGAACCCCGTCCGCTTCCAGCACGGCCTCGTGCAGGCACGCCCGCACCGCCGCCGCCACGGCCTTGGCCTCTTCCGATCCCGCGAACCGCGATACGCCCGTCAGTGTCAGCCTCTGCTCCACCCCGCCCCCGTCCGCCGCCACCGGCCGGCTCTCGGACCGGCCGAACGTCAGATAGGGGCAAGCCGCCCCCTCCGGCGCCTGATCGAACACTCGCGCACCCACGAGGGCCGCCACCGCCGCATCCGCCTTCAGCGCCGCCAGAACCGCCTTCTGCAGCGCGCTTTCGTGATCCCTCATCGCACCCGCTCCAAGCCCAGCTTGACCCGCCCAGGCCCCAGCGCCTCCACTGAAACTAGGTCCCAATCCGCCCCGCCGAACCGCAGAACCCGCCCGACCGCCAGCCTTTCATCAGCTCGCGCCTCGGCGCTCAGGGTCTCCAGCGTCCGCCGCTGATCCCCTTCACCTCGCTCGACCCGCCGCCGCGCCCCGCATTTCAGCCAGGCCGACCCAACCGCCTCGAACGTCACGCTCCGCCCGCCATAGGGCGTCTCCGCCTCCACCGTCCGGAACAGCCCCGCCAAGGTCCTCACAGCCGCACCACCCGATAGGGCGCCACCCATTCGTCGATCGGCGGAACACCCGCGTCGTCTCCCCGCTCATAGGCCCGCAGCACCAGCATCAGGATCGCCAGCCTCAACCCCGCCGGCGCGGTGGAGGTCAGGCTCACCCCCACATCCGCCTCCACCTGGGCCTGGGCCGCCTCGATCAGGGTCTGGATCAACCCGTCCTCGGCCTCATGCTCGACCCTCAGAAACAGCTTCGCCTCCGCCACCGTCACCGGCTGCGCCATGGCAGTCTCCCTTTCAAGAATCTCCCTCCCCACGGGGGAGGGGCGTCGCGCAGCGACGGGGTGGGGCGGGCAGGCGATCCGGACTCGGTTTCCCTGCCGCCCCCACCCGGCCGCTCACGCGGCCTGCCCTCCCCCGCAGGGGGAGGGAGAAACCGAGCGGCCGTCGCCGCCCATCACCCAGCGCTGAACTTCATCACCTTCACCGCGTCGAAGTTCTGCACCCCGCCGCCGACCCGTTTGGTCGTGTAGAACAGCACATAGGGCTTGGCCGAATACGGGTCCCTCAGCACCCGCACCCCCGCCCGGTCCACGATCAGATACCCCCGCTGGAAATCCCCGAAGGCGATGGACAGGCTGTTGGCCGCCACGTCCGGCATGGTCTCGATCTCCGTGACCGGATAGCCCAGCAGCGACGCCGTCTCGCCCAGCCGCGTCGCCGGCTGCCAGATGTAGTTGCCGTCCGCGTCCTTGAACTTGCGCACGGCCGAGACCGTTTTGCGGTTCATCACGAACCGCCCGTTCGGCCGGTACTGGGCCTTGGGCGCATAGACCAGGTCAATCAGACGATCCGCCGGACTGATCGGTGCGAACCCGCCCGCCGCGCCCGACGCCACATAACCGATCTGACCCCAGGCCTGACCCGCGTCCGCCACCGTCGGATAGGTCAGGAAGCCCTTGGGCTTGTTCACACCGTCGCCGTTGACGAAGGCCTGGGTCTCCTGGGCCGCAAAGGCGTCCTCGACTTCGGCCGCCAGCCATTCGTCCAGATCGACCATGGCGTCGTCCAACAGAGCCTGGGTCGCCGCCGGATTGGCGTACAGATCGGCCGAGGGGAACTCCAGCAGGGCTAGGGACGCCGGGTCCGTCTCCGGCCGCGCCGCCGTCTCCGCCACCCAGCCGCAGGCCACGCCCGCCGTCGACACCGGCTTTCTGAACACCCCCGCCGCCACCGTCCTGACCGTCGCGATCTCGCGCATCGGCGAGGCCGCCATCAGCCGCCGCTCGATGGCCCGCTCGGTCTCATACGGCACGACATAGCCGCCCGAGGTCGCCCCGCCCGACAACCCCGCCTTGACCTCCAGCGCGCCAGATTGGCCCGTCTTCAGATAGCCGTCCCAAGCCGCTTTGGCTTCTGGCGCCGACGCCGGCTCGGCGGGCTCGCCGCCGATAGCCGGACGCCTATTCTGGCTCATCACCCGATCCAGCCGCGCCTGCGCAGCCGCCACCGCCTGGTCGATCCTCGCGACCTTCTCCTCCAGCAGCACATCGGCCACCGCCTTCTTCTCGATCTCGCCCAGCCGGACGTCGTTCGCCCCTTTGAACGCCTCGAACGCCGCCATCATCTCGCGTACGACAGCCTGCGCTTCCGGCGAGCCGGAAGCCTGTTTGGTCTCTTTCATGATGTCTCCGTTGGAAAAAATCGCCGGCCGGAGCCGACCTCGTCAGGCGAGGCTGAACCTCGCCCCCGGCAGCATGGGAAAGGTCACCAGCGACACCTCCCACAGCTCGACCCCGCTCAGCACCCTTAAGCGCCCCTCACGCCGCGCCCGCGCCGTGCGGTAGCCGATCGACAGCCCGTCCATCGCCCCCGCCCGGCTCAGAGCCTGGGCGAAGCGGGCCTCGGGCGACCAGTCTTCGATCCGGCCGCACACCCACAGGCCGCGCGCATCCTCGATGATCTCGTCCCAGATCCCGACCGGCGCCCGCGCGTCATGCTGGTTCAGCATCCGCACCCCTGACGCGCCCGTCTTCTCCAGACTGTCCGCAAACGCCCCCGCCTGCACCACATCCCCGTTCAGATCCGCCACGCCCCACAGGGAGGCGTAGCCTTCGATCAAAAGGGGCCCGCCGCCTCTCCCTCCCCCTGCGGGGGAGGGGGGTCGAGCCGCAGGCGAGACCGGGTGGGAAGGGCCAGGCGATGCATTCCCCGTCTGTGCGCCCTTGCCCTGCCGCCCCCACCCGGTCGCTTCGCGCCCCCCCTCCCCGGAACGGGGAGGGAGAAGATCGTGCGCCAATCCCCTCATCGCCCCTCCAGCCTCCGCTCGATCCGCTCCACCGCCGCCGCCGTCGCCTCCCCCTGCGTCTCCAGCCGCGCCAGCCGTTCGGCGACCAGCCTCTGCTCCCCCACCCTCTGTTCCAGCGTCGCGATCCGCGCCGCCGCGCCCCCGGCCCAGACCAGCCCTCCGACCGTCTGCACCGCTAGGGCGGCGATCAGGGCCGCCACGGTTTTCTTCACCGCGTCGCTCATCCTTCCACCCCCGCCATCCGCCGTCGCTCCTCGTCCGTCAGGAAGCTCGCCGCCTCCAGCCGCGCCCACAAGGCGTCGCGCTCGGTCTGCAGCGCCGGCACGGCCTCAAGGTCGGCCCGCACCTCGCAGCCGGGGAACCGTCCGCCCAGCCAGCCCGTCATCGCCCCCGCCGCCTTGCGGACCAAGGGCGCGATCGTCTGCCGCCAGAAGGCGGTGTTGGCCTCGCGATAGTTGGCGTAGGTGGCGTCCCCCGGTATCCCCAGCAGCTGCGACGGCACCCCGAAGGCCAGGGCGATCTCGCGCGCCGCCGCATGTTTGCCGGCGGTGAAATCCATCTCGGCCGGGGTCAGGCTCAACGGCTTCCAGTCCATCCCGCCTTCCAGCAGGATCGGCCGCCCGGCGTTCTCCGCCCCGGCGTATGCGGACGACAGCTGCGCCTTCAGCGCCTCGAACTGCCCATCCGTCAGCCGCTCGCCCTTCTGCGCCCCATAGACCAGCGCCCCCGACGGCCGCGCCGCATTGTCCAACAGGGCCTTGTTCCAGGCGCCCGCCGCATTGTGCGCATCCACCCCCTGCGCCGCCGCCTCCATCGGCGACAGTCCGTACCAGTCGTCCAGCGGGTGCCACAGCTTCAGCTGCATCACCGGCCCCCAGCCGTCCGCCGCCCGCCCGATCCGCATCGACCGTCCGTCGACGCAATACTCCCACGCCTCGGGCCAGCCCGACCGGCCGGGAACCACCTTCACCCGGTCGGAACTCAGCGCCCACAGCTCTTCGGGAACCTCGTCCCCGACCGCCTCGACCCAGGCGTTGCCCGACACCTGAAGCGCCCCATAGACCGCCTCCATCAGCTCCGCCCCCGACTGTTCGGGATTGGGCCGGCGGATCAGCCGCGCCAGCGGATGGGCCTCGTCCCGCACCCCCTCCACAAACACCGCAAAGGGCGCCGAGGCCGCCGCCTCCGCGATCATCCGGATACAGCGATAGGCAACCGCATTCTTCTGATACCCCTCGCGCGCCAGACTGGCGTAGTCATTGGGCGTCCACCGCGCCCGCCCGACGCCTGACAGCAGCACCGCCGCCCGACTGGCCTTCTCTTCCGGCGCGCGCCAACGCCCCGCCTGGCCGAACGGCCATCGGATCGAAACCATCAAACTCTCCCTGAATTCCAGATCCTCCCCTTCATGGGGAGGGACGGCGAGGCGTCAGCCGAGCCCGGGTGGAGCCGTGCAATCCGGCACGCCGCCGTCAGCCTCAACGTCTTTCAACCGCGCCCTGTCGGACCCCACCCCGATCGCTTCGCGATCGCCCCTCCCCATGAAGGGGAGGGAGAAATGTGGCTTCGCCATCCATCGCAACATCGGCCGCTCGACCCACACATGCACCGCCGCTCCGGCCGCCAGACTGGCGATTACAGTCAGCGCTACAACCGCATCTCCCGGCAGGACCGCGCCCGCCTCGAACACCCGACCCAGCCCCCGGATCACCAACACATGGACCAGATAAACCGCATACGAAGCCTCCCCCATGAAGATCAGCCCGCGCCAGACCGGCCCCCGCCGCGTCTCCCCCACGACCGCCCCCAGCACCACCAACCCCGCCGGCAATCCCCAGATCGCCACCCGCGCCAGCCCGATCAGGGGCTGGTTCAGCGCCGCCTCGCCGTCGATCTCGCCATATCCAAACCCCAGCGACAGCCCGAACCCGACCAGGCCCAGCCCTACCGCGACCGGCCCCCATACCCTCGGCAGGCCGCGCCCCCAGCGCGCGATCCCCACCCCGATCAGGAACTCCAGCACCATCGGCGACCCGACGAACCTCAGCACCGGCGTCGCCACCGCCAGCCCCGCGACCACCGCCACCACGGCGCCGCCCGCCAGCCCCCATCCGGCCCGTCCGCCCCCCGCAATCGCCAGGCCGAACCCGGCGTAGAACAGCATCTCGAAACACAGGGTCCACCCCGCCCCCAGGGCCGGGAACGTCATTACCAGTCCACTGAACGGCCAGAACAGAAAGGTCGCCGCGGCCACATCGGGCGTCAGCGTCCCGCCCCGCGCCATCCCGAACAGGATCGGCAAGGACAACAGCCAATAGAGGGGGGCCACCCGCAGGAACCGCCGCCACAGGAAATCCCCCGCAGCCCGCAGTCCCGTCTGGCCCCGCGTCGTCGTGGCGATGATGAAGCCGCTGATCACAAAAAACAGATCGACCCCCGCCGCCCCGAAATCCTCCACCGTCCCGCCTGCCAGAACAGTCTCTAGACCCAGCCGCCCCGCGCTCAGATCGACCGCATGGGCGACCACCACCCCTGTGGCCGCCACGAACCGCAACACCTGGATGTCGTCGAACCTTCGCCCCATCCGTCACGGATAACACCAGCGCGAACCAGACCCAACCTCAGATCATTACTCGCGCCCGCACCGCCTGTGCGATCCGCGCCTGGCCCGCCGCATTGGGATGGACCGAATCGAACATCAGGCCCGGCGCAAACGTCCCGCCGAACAGGGCCGCCCCGTCGATGGGCGCCGCCAATCCCTTCTCCGCCGCCACCGCCACGGCCGCCGCCGCAATGGCCTGCTGCGTGGCGTAGCTCGCCTTGCCCTGGGCCGGGTCCGACGGCGTCCCCGTCATCATCAGCACATCGCCACTGATCAGGGCCCGCTCCACCAGCAGCCCCAGATTGGCCTGATAGGCCGCGACCGCTGTCCCATTGTTCCAGTCATTGATCGTCAGGCAGATCACCGTCAGATCCGCCCCCGCCGCCGGCAACGCCCCATAGGCCCGGTACGCCTGGTCCGTCGTGGCCCAGTCCGCCACACGCGACCCGCCCCAGCCGGCGTTGATCACCTGCACGCGCCGAAGCTCGGATTTCCACGCCACGCCCCCGGCGATGAAGACCGCCCCGCCTGAGGCCCGTCGCACCGAAATCGGCCCCGTCGTCTCGGGGAAACGGACCGTATGCCGCTCCAGCCCCGGCGCCTTCAGCGTGTCAATGGTCGCCCGCACCACGCCGTCGGTCTCGACCGCGATCACGCCCAGGGCCGTGTTGCACACCGCATAGAGGTCGAACCGGTCCACCGGCCCGTCCGGCTGGAACGCCCAGGTCTCGGTTCCCCAGTCCGGCGTCGTGAACAACCGCCCGCCCAGACTGGCCAGGGTCGTGACGCTCCACCCGCTCCCCAGGCTGACGCGCGGGTCATAGGCGCCGTATCCCCCGGTCGCCAGATCGCCCGCCCCCGCCCCCGCCAGCGACGCCGCCGAGGCCGGCAGACCGCCCGCGCTCATCAGATCCGCCAGCCGCTTCGGCTAGGCCGCCCCGCGCCCGTCCGGCGTCCACCCGCCCGGCACGCCGCCGAAGCCCTGGGCCACGCTGTCGCTGACGACCAGAAGCCGCGCATCCCCCACCCCCGCCAGCATCCCGCGCACCGCCGCCGACCAGCGCGGCAGGTCGGGCACGTCGAACGCCGGCCGCGACGGCGCCAGCATCCCGCCTGGCGCCGTCGTCCTCGCCTCGACGGCCAGGCTCAATCGAACACCGCCACGACCTGGGCCGCCGTCGTCCCCGTGGCCAGAACCCGCCGCACCTGCACCGGCAACCACCCCACCGGATGATTGGCGAAGGTCACGGCCTCCCCGTCCTCGCCCCCGACCGTCAGCACCCGCACATTCCCCGCCGCCCCGACATACAGCGCCTTGGCGTAGATCGTCAGATCGGCCGTATCGCTGGGCGTCACCGCCGCCGCGCGCCGCCCCGGCCCGCTGGCGTCCCGCCCATGATTCAGCAACCCGTCCCGCTCCGCTATGGCCGGCATGTCTCTCTCCTGGATGTAGTGGATCACCTCCCACTGGAGGAACGGGCCGCGCACGAGATCGGATGGGATCACCCGCCCCGCTCATCGCTATTTCCCGCCATGCCCAAACACTACCGCAACAGCGTCCTCAGGCGCGCAAACAGCGGAGACAAAAGCACAAGCCTTTGAAGTCCAACGATTCAGACCAGCGTCATTGTAATAGAAGCCGCCGCGAACCTATCAGGCCGCGGCCGTCAGCCTCGCTCGACCGCCCACTCGGGCGCCTCGAAATCCAGCGCGTCCTCAGGATCGGCCAGCGACAGTTCAGAGATCGTCTGGCCGCGCACCGACACCCCAGCCGTATGCACCGTCTCCGGATCGCCCGAGATCAGCGGATGCCAGACCGCCAGCGGCCGCCCCTCGTGCAGCCGGCGATAGGCGCAGGACTTGGGCATCCATTGCAACGCCTCGATATTGTGCGGCGTCAGCTTGATGCAATCCGGGACCTGGGCCTTGCGATTTACATAGTCCGAGCAGGAGCAGGCCTGGGAATCGAACAGCTTGCAGTGAACACGCGTCGGGATGACCTCGCCCGAATCCTCGTCCTCGAACCGGATCACGCAGCACAGGCCGCACCCGTCGCACAGCCGCTCCCATTCGGCCGGAGACATCTCGGCCAGGGTCTTGGTTTCCCAATAGGGCGGAACGGAGGACGGAACGGAAAGCATGGGACGGCGCGCCTAGTCGACGGATGCGGCCATCAGATGGCGGCCGCGTCCTGAACCAGGCACCCATACCATCCCAGGCCCTCATAGGTCTCGTATCCGGGCGTGCGGGCATAGCCGACGGTCCGGTCGCCCTTGGAATAGCTGCCCATGGCGCCCGCGCCGACATCCAGTTTCACCGTCTCGCTCAAGACTCCGACTCCGTCGGAGGCCGCCAGCACCCGGTGCTTCTGGTCCAGCAACAGCACCCGCGTCCGGGCCCGCTCCTCGGGCGTCAGCCGCACCCCGTCCACCACCGTCTGCGCCTGGCTCTGCCAGTCGAAATGGATGCCCAACACCCCAATCACGGCCCCGTTCGCCAGGCCGCCCTTGCGGATAGCGGTCGCATAGGTCGCGACCGGCGCCCCGTTCAGTTCTTCCAGCCGCGCGATGTCCGCCACCGCGAAATCATCGCCCGACTTCGTCGCCATGGCGTCGCGGAACCAGGACATGTCCCGCGCCGACTTCCCCTGCACCACGTACCGATCGGGCCGGCCGTTGGCCACGATCGCGCCGCTCCGGTCGCAGATCCACAGGTCCAGATAAACA
Source organism: Brevundimonas sp. FV2ps16 (assembly GCF_058681075.1). Lineage (NCBI taxonomy): Bacteria > Pseudomonadati > Pseudomonadota > Alphaproteobacteria > Caulobacterales > Caulobacteraceae > Brevundimonas > Brevundimonas sp. FV2ps16. Next base: position 239,555 of record NZ_CM178728.1, read on the forward strand.
GTATAGGCGTCCAGAATGACCTTCAGCCTCTGGCTGGCGTGCTCGGCCTTGGCCCCGTCGGGTTCGGCGACGCAGTCCACCACCGCGCTGTCCGTCGCCCACCAGCGGACGTCGCAGGTCCGCTCATACAGGTTCCGGTCGATGATCTCGATGGCGTTCAGCGCCAGGTCCGCCAGCCTCTGCCCCCGCAGCTGACCCAGGATCGCCCCGCCGATGGCCGACAGTTCCGTCAGATCGCCCCGCACCTGCTGTTCCAGCGCCCCGGCGACATCGTCGATCTGGCCCGAGATCCGCTTGAACTCTTCGGCCACGACCATGAAACTGCGCCCCGCATCCCCGCTGCGCGCGGCCACGACCTGGGCGTTGACCACCAGCATCTTGGCGGCTCGGTTGACCGAGGCGATCTCCCCGATCTTCTCGCCCGCCACGAGGTTGAGCCGCTTGGACAACTCGAGAATACGCTCCGGCCTGGCGGCCGCGCCCACATCGCTCATCTGAGATCCCCACCTCGCCCATCTTGGCGCGCCAGAGGGAGGGAGGGCGAAGCCGAAGATGCCGCAACACCTAAGGCTTTAAAACTTAACGCATTCTAACCATGATTCAGTGAACAATGGTCTTTGAAAACAGATTGATCACCCCGACCCCGCCGACGATCATCGCCAGCCCCATCACTGCCGGCAGATCCAGCCTCTGGCGGAAGGCCACCGCCCCGATCACCGAGATCGCCACCACCCCCAGCCCGCTCCAGATCGCATAGGCGATCCCCACCGGCATCTGTTTCAGCGCGACCGACAGCAAATAGAAGGCCAGGCCGTAACAGATCGCCATCCCCGCCGTCGGCCAGGGCCGGCTGAACTGCTGGCTTTGCTGCAACAAGGTCGTCCCCACGACCTCCAGCCCGATGGCGCCCAGCAGCGCGCCCCAGGTAAGGGGGCTCATGCCTCGTTAGCCGTGATAGGATGGCCGGGCGTCAACAGCGACAGCAGCGCCTGCCGCTGCTCGGGCGACACGTCATGCACCCCGAACAGGTCTGACACCCACAGTCCATCGGCCAAAAGCCGCAACATCAAGGCGTCGTCCGCCCCGACCGGATCGCTGGGATCATCCACCTTCACCCGGTCGATCCAGGTCCGCCAGCGCTGTGCCAGGGCCGGCTCGATGGCGCAGGCGGCCATCACCACCCGGCCGATGCTGACGTCCTGCGGCGTCACCGGCTCCGTAACCGTCGCCCGCAGATAGGCCCGCGCACTGCGGCCATAGGGCTCCGGGTCCCGCGCCGCCTCAGCCAGAATGCCGTCGGTGTGCATCTGCCCCAAATGGTCGATCATCCCCTCCAACAGGGCGATCTTGGTCGGAAAATGATGCAGCAGCGCCCCCTTGCTGACCGTCGTCCGCGCCGCCACCGCATCCAGCGTAAAGCCGGACGCCCCCAGTTCGGCCGCCACCTCCAGCGCCTTTTCGATGATCTGGGCCCGAGTGTCTTCGGGGGCGCGTCGGCGTGTGGTCGTGTCCATGGCCCTTACATACCAACCGGACGGTATGTGTCAAATCCCAAAGGTCGTGGCGGATCGCCCTCCCCTCCTCTATATGGCCGCCCATGGCAGCCAGACCCCCCCTCGTCGCACTCAAGGACGTTCGCCTTCAGGACGGCCAGCGCCCTCTCTTTGACGGCGTCGACCTCGCGGTCGAACCGCGCAGCCGCGCGGCCCTCGTCGGCCGCAACGGCGCCGGCAAATCCACCCTGATGAAGGTGGTCATGGGTCTGATCGAACCCGACAGCGGCGACCGCTCGATCCAGTCCGCCGTCCGCTTCGCCTATGTGCCGCAGGAGCCCGTCATCACCGGCGAGACCCTGCTGGACTACGCTTCTTCCGGCGAGGCCGAGAGCTGGACCGCCGAAGCCTGGCTGGCCACCTTCGGTCTGGACCCTGAAAAATCTACGCAGGGATTATCCGGCGGCGAGACCCGCCGCGCCGCCCTGGCCAAGGCCTTCGCCGAAGAGCCCGACCTGCTGCTGCTGGACGAGCCGACCAACCACCTCGACATCCTGGCCATCGAACTGCTGGAGAACGAGCTGATCCAGGCCCGGCTCGCCCTTCTGGTCGTAAGCCACGACCGCGCCTTCCTGAACCGCGTCACCAACACCGTTCACTGGCTGGAAAACCGCCGCGTCCGCACCCTGAACAAGGGCTTCGTCGAGTTCGACGAATGGTCGACCAAGGTCATGGAGGAAGAGGCCGAATCCCTGCGCCGCCTGACCAAGACCATCGAGCGTGAGACCGCCACCTTCTACAGCTCCATCACGGCCCGCCGCAGCCGCAACGAAGGCCGCGCCCGCTCGCTGAACGCTCTGCGCGCCGAGCGCGCCGAGAAGATGAAGGACGCCCCGCGCGAACTCTATCTGGGCGTCGATTCCGGCTCGACCTCGGGCAAGCTGGTCGCCGAGATCAAGGGCGTGTCCAAGGGCTTCAACGGCCGCACACTGTTCAAGGACCTGACCACCCGCATCATCCGCGGCGACCGCCTGGGCATCGTCGGTCCCAACGGCGCGGGCAAGACCACCTTGGTCAAGACCCTGCTGGGCGAATTGCCGCCGGACGAGGGCACGGTCCGCATGGGCTCCAACCTTGAGTCCGTCTATCTGGACCAGTCGCGCGAGGGGCTGAAGTCGGACATGACCCTGTGGGACGCCCTGACCCCGGGTGGCGGCGACTCCATACTGGTGCGCGGTGTATCCAAACACGTCGCCGCCTACGCCAAGGACTTCCTCTTCTCCGAAGCCCAGCTGCGCCAGCCGATCTCGACCCTATCGGGCGGCGAGCGCAACCGCCTGCTTCTGGCCCGCGCGCTTGCGAAATCCGCCAATCTGCTGATCCTCGACGAGCCGACCAACGACCTCGACATGGACACGCTCGACAAGCTGGAGGAGCTGCTTGAGGGCTATGACGGCACCCTGATCCTGGTCTCCCACGACCGCGACTTCATCGACCGCCTGTCCACCTCGACCCTGGCCCTGAACGGGCGCGGCGACATCGTCGAGACCCCCGGCGGCTGGACCGACTTCATCCGCCAGAATCCCGGCTTCCTCCAGCCGGGCTCGAACCCCCGCCCCCAGGACAAGGCCGCCGCCCAGCGCGCCGCCGACAACCCCGCGCCCGCCGTCGCCCAGGCCGCCGTCAAAAAGACCGCCAAACTCTCCTTCAAGGACGCCCACCGCCTGAAGGAGCTGGAGGCCCTGATCGACAGTCTTCCCGCCGTCATCGCCAAACACGACGCCACCCTGGCCGACCCCAACCTCTACACCCGAGACCCCAAGGCTTTCGACGCTGCCATGAAGGCCGCCGACAGGGCCCGCGCCGACCTTGAGGCCGCCGAACTGGAATGGCTGGAGCTGGAAGAGAAAAAGGCCGCCCTGGCGGGGTGAGGGTCGCGGCCTAAACGCCCGTTTCGCCGTCTTTCGCCTCACCGTCCTGTTCGGCAGGCTTCGGCGCCTCGCGCCGGTTCTGCATGACGCCGACGACGATGAAGGCGACAATCCCGAAGGCGAACCAAAGGCCGAAATTCTTGGTCAGCAGACCGACCAGGCCAAAGATCAGCAAGACGCCAAAGGGTGTGAGCCGTTTCATTGCGCCGACCTTACGGCGGATTTCGGCGTTTGGCGAATTGGTCGACGCCCGCGCCCTTGAAACCAAACCCGCCCTCGCCCACTCCAGCAGCATGACCCTGCGCACCCACGTCGTCGACTTCCCTCCGCCCCAGCGGGCGGCGGTGCGGCGGATCAACGCCGTCCTGGCCCGCGCACCGCGCCTTCGCACCGACGCCTGGCGCATCGAGGCCGGCCAACGCCTGTCGCTCTGGCTGGACGCCGCCGCCGGCGCCGTCACTGTGCCGCGCCTGCGCAAACGCGGCGTCACGGTAGAAATCCTCCAGACCGACGGCGACCACCCCGTTCCCCTTCGCATCCTCCGCCCCGAGGGGCCGCCCCGCGCCGTCGTGCTGGACATCCACGGCGGCGGCTGGGTTCTGGGCAGCGCGGGCCTGAACGACCGGCTCAACGCCCACCTGGCGCGCCACGGCTTCTGCGTCGTCTCGGTCGACTACCGCCTGCTGTCCGAGCGTCGCCAGGTCTATATCGACGCCGCCATCGCCGACTGCCTGGCCGCCGCGCACTGGACCGTCGCCAATATCGACCGCCTGGGCGCCGCGACCGTCTTCCTTACGGGCGAATCCGCCGGCGGCCACCTCGCCGCCCTGACCGCCATCGCCCTGCGCGACCAGGGCCTGATCGACCGGGTTTCGGGCTGCGTCTTCACCTATGGCGTCTTTGATCTGTCGGGGACCGAAAGCGTCCGTTCCGCCGGCCCGGACACCCTGTTGTTCAACGGTCCGACCATGCAGGCCGACCTGGCACGGTTGGCGCCCGACCGCGACGAGGCGGGCCTTCGCCGGCCCGACGTCTCGCCCCTCTATGCCGACCTGACCGGCCTGCCCCCTGCCCTCTTCCTGGCCGGCGAGTACGATCCCCTGTTTGAGGACAGCCTGCTGATGGCCGCCCGATGGGGCGAAGCCGCCGATGCCGACTTGATCCGCGTGCCAGAGACGCCCCACGGATTCCTACACTTCGGAGGTCCCGCCGCCCGTGGCGCCCGCAGCGCCGTTCGCGCCTGGCTGAGCAGCCGGCTCACAACCTGAATCATTTCACGATTGTCGCACCGAGCGATTTCCCTTACCGCAGAAACCTTCACCGCCGCGCAAGTCCATACGCAGGGAAGAAGAGGAAGCGGCTTTTGAATCCGGCGTGGTTTCGCAGCAATCCGATCTATGGCTACGGCCTGGCGATCTGCGCCTGGCTGACGGCCTTCTGCGTCCGCATGGCCCTGGCCGACTGGTTTCCGCCCGGTTTCCCCTACCTGACCTTCTTTCCGGCCGTGGTTATGGCCGCCTATTTCGCAGGCCTGTGGCCGGCGGTGCTGACCGCCGTCCTGTCGGGCCTTAGCGCCTGGTGGTTCTGGATCGGGGCGCCCGGCTTCGACTGGAGCACGGCGACCGGCCTCGCCCTGGCCTTCTATGTCTTCGTCGTCGCCGTCGACATCTTCTTCATCATCGGCATGAACTCCGCGACCGACAATCTGCGACGCGAAGTGGCGCGCAACGCCGCCCTGGCCGAGAGCCGAGACCTGCTTCTGAAAGAGGTTCAGCACCGCGTCTCCAACAATATCCAGGTGGTCAGCAGCCTGCTGCGGCTGGAGGCTGGAATGACAAAAGACCCCGCCGCCCGTCGCGCCCTGTCCGAGGCCTCGGCTCGGACCGCCATGATCGCCAATGTCCAGCGCAGCCTGCTCGACGCCGACGGGGCCGCCGCGCCCTTTGACGACCTGGCGCGCCGGCTGGTCTGCGACGCCCTGGACGCCGCCGGCCGCACCGACGTGACCGTCGTGGTTCAGGAAGCCCGCCACGCCCTGACGGCGGAGGAGGCGACGCCGGTCGTCCTGATCCTGCTGGAATGCGTCAACAACGCCCTGGAACACGCCTTCCCCGACCGTCCCGGCCGCATCGACGTCCGCCTGTACGAAGACGGGTCCGAACGTCGGCTCGAGGTGCGCGACAACGGCGACGGACCGCCGCCGAACTTCGACCCCGCCAAAGGGCGCAGCCTGGGCCTGCGGATCGTCCTGGGCCTGGCTGCGCAGCTTCACGGCCGCTTCAGCATCACGGACGCCGCCGGCGCAGTATGCGTTCTCAGCTATCCCAAGCCCATTGCGCACTGACATCGCGTTTCTGTGGACAAGACAAACCGCTGATACGCCAAAGCGAATTCGATCCGTCCACCGATGTTCACAGGCTTGTCCACCGCCGCCGGGCCAATCATGCACATCGGGGCGAGTTCGGGCGCTTGCCTCATACCGGGTTTCGCGAGAACGTCAACAGGCCGAGGGACACGGCGGCGCGGAAACCGGGGGAGACCCCGGCTTCAAGCGAACCGGCCCGGCTCTCCGACCCGGCGTGATCGGGCGATCTTCGGATCGTAACGTGCGCCAGGCGGGATCCACGGCCCCGACTTTCGATGGTCTTCGGATCGACGTCAGCAGGGGAATCGGATCGGGATCGACGGACGACGCGGACGCAATGCCGTGGAACGCCTGAGACCCGGAGCGCGACAGGATACAGCCGACCGTCCTCGCAGGTTCGCCCGCGACGACGCCCAGGCCGAGGTCCTGACCCAGACGGCCAAGTCCAACCCGGACTTGGCGAGGGGACGAAGTTCACGGGTTCCCCCTGAACGCTTCGTCCCCTCGCTCAATTGGGGCCCGATTTCACAGGTTTGCGCTAGACAGCCGCCGCGCCATCTGCACCCATGCCGTGCAGTTGGAGGCCGTCATGCGTGCAGTACAGTTCCCTCTCAGCATCCTGGCCGCCGTCGCCGTTGCGGCAGGGGCAGCCAAGGCCGATCAACGGCCCGAGTATGTCGGTCCCCCCGTCATCATTCCGACGCCGTCCCCTCCGCCTATCAGCGTAAGAAGCGGCGCTCTGGCCGAACCGGTCGAGGCCACCATACTGCGCGTGCCCCAGGCTGAGGCGACATGCGAAGGGGTCGTGGTCGCTCCGACCTACAACGATCTCCTTGCCGCCGCGCCACAGCGTCAAGGCGCGTCGTACGGCGACGCGGTCCTGGCTTTCTCGATCGGCCCCGACGGACGGACCCTGGACATCCGCCCGGATGAGGGGCCGCCCATCCTGTTCGACACCCTCCAGGCCGGGCTCGCCGCCTGGCGTTTTCCGGCTCAGGCGCGCAAGGATTGCCGCCTGACCGTTCGCTGGCGCGCGGTCGGCGTGGACGAAGCTGAAACGCCCGACCTGCTGAACTATTTCGCCGTCAACCGCGACCGTGGCGCGCTGCGCGACGCCGTGGCTAAACGTTTGGGTGGGGCTGGCGCCGACTGCGGCGACCGCTTCGGCGGACGGCGCCCCGCCGTCATGGCCTATCCTGACTTCCAAAAAGGTCATCGCCCGCCGCCCGGCGGACGCAGCTGGACCGTGGTCCGTTGGAACATCGACGCCGAGGGTCGTACGACCGATGTCGAGACTCTGGGCTCGTCCGGCGACGTCGATCTGGACGCCGAGGCCCGACGCGCCACCGCCGACAGCCGTATGCATCCCGGCCCGGCCCGCGTCGGCTGCGTCTACAACTTCTACCGCCTCGGCGAGACTCTGGAGGCTCCCCCCATGCCTCCGGAGGACCAGCGGCAAGATCCTCTTCAGCAGTGCCCGCCGGCTGTCGCCGAACGCTTCAAGGTCCGATCCCAGCTAAGCTTCCCGAGGGCATTCCGCGACCGCTCCATCGAGGGTTGGGCTCTGATCCGCTTCGATATCGCCCCCTGGGGCCAGATCGGCAACGCCTCGGTGATCGAGGCCCAGCCGGCCGCCGCCTTTGGCGTGGAGGCCTTGCGATTGGTTCAGACCAGCCAGGCCACGCCGGGGTTCGAAGCCGGCGTCCGATGCGTTATTCCCGTACGCTACAAGCTCTCGGACCACGAAGAACCCGCGGACGCGGATCGGAACTGAAACCCGCCTTCCCAAGGCCCTCATCCCCTCGTAAAGCAGGGCCATGATCCAGCGTGGGAATCGCCTGCTGACCCGTCGCCGCGCCTTGCTCACGGGCGGCGCGGCCGTGATCGGCGGAGCAGCGCTCGGCCTGCGCGCCTGCACGCGGTCCGAGGCGCCGGTGGACGAACAGGGCCGGGTGCGGCTGCGCTTCGCCACCGACTGGCGCGCCCAGGCCGAACAGGGCGGTTTCTACCAGGCCCTCGCGACCGGCGCCTATGAGAAGCGCGGCCTGAACGTCGAGATCATCCAGGGCGGACCGGGCGTCAATGTGCCGCAACTGCTGGCCTCTGGCGCCGTCGAGCTGGGCATGGGCTCCAACAGCTTCATCCCGATGAACCTGGTTGCCGCCGGCGCTCCGGTGAAGGCCGTCGCCGCTTTCTTCCAGAAGGACCCCCAGGTTCTGATCGCCCACCCCGATCCGGCGCTGGAAACCATCGCCGATCTGACGGGCCGCCCCATCCTTCTGGCCGACGCCTCGATCAACGCCTTCTGGGTCTGGCTGAAGGCCAAATACGGCTTCACCGACGATCAGGTGCGCAAATACACCTTCAACCTAGCGCCCTTCCTCGCAGACGAGCGGGCGGTGCAGCAGGGCTATCTGACCAGCGAACCCTACACCATCGAACAGGAGGCCGGGTTCGAGCCCGAGGTCTTCCTGCTGGCCGACGAAGGCTATCCCTCCTACGCCGCCATGGTCCTGGCCCCGAACGCCTTCGCGCGGGACAACGCCACGGCCCTGCGCAGCTTCATCGCCGCCTCGGCCGAGGGCTGGCGCGACTATCTGCGCGGTGATGCCGCGCCGGGCGACGCCTTGATCCGCAAGGACAATCCGGAAATGACCCAGGCCATACTGGATCAGGCCCGGCAGAAGCTGCGCGACAACGCCATCGTCGACGGCGGCGACGCGGCCCTCTACGGCCTGGGCGCCATGACCGCAGACCGCTGGCAGGCCTTCTTCGAGGTCACCAGCCAGGCCGGCGTTTTCGATCCCGGCCTGAACTGGCGCGAGGCCTTCACCGACAACTATCTGCCGGGCCGTGGCTGAGCCCATCGCCGCGCTACGGGGCGTGACGGTCGATCTTGTCGGCCGCGCCCCGCTCGGCCCCCTCGACCTGACCGTGGCGCGGGGCGAAATCCTGGCCCTGGTCGGCGCCTCAGGCGCGGGCAAGTCCACCACCCTGCGGCTGCTGGCCGGGCTTCAGCCCGCGAGCGCGGGCGAGGTGTCCCGCACGGCCGGCGCCGCCCGCACCGGTTTCGTCTTCCAGAGCCCGACCCTGATGCCCTGGGCCGACGCTCTGTCCAACGTCGCCCTGCCGCTGGAACTGGCGGGCATGGTCCGGTCCCAGGCTCGCGACCGCGCCGCCACAGCCCTGGCGGCCGTCGGCCTGAGCGAGCGGCTGGACGCCCGCCCGTCCCAGCTGTCGGGCGGCATGGCCATGCGCGTCGCCCTGGCCCGCGCCCTGGTCACCGCCCCCGACCTGCTGCTGCTGGACGAGCCCTTCGCCGCCCTGGACAGCGTCACCCGTCGTCGCCTGATCGAGGATCTGCACGCACTCTGGGCCACGGCTGATCCCCGCCCCGCCGTCGTCTTCGTCACCCATGACGTCGAAGAAGCCGTCTATCTGGCCCAGCGCGTCGTGGTGCTGGACGCGGCGACCGGCCGACCCGTCGCCGACCTGCCGACGCCCGGCGCCCTGCCCCGCCCCCCGCGCTGGCGCGCCGATCCCGCCTATCGCCAGACGGTCGAGGCGGCGGCGGACGCGCTGGAGGCCGCCATGGTCCCCAAGGCCGAGACGGCGGCATGAGACGCCTCGCCGATCTCGTCCCGCCCCTGATCCTGGCCGTCCTGCTGCTGACGGCCTGGGAGGCTGCTTGCCGCTTCGCGGACCTGCCCGTCTATTTCCTGCCGCCGCCCAGCGCCGTGGCCGTCGCCCTGATCCAGGCGGGACCGCGCCTGGCCGCCTCGGCCTGGATCACCTTCGGCATGGCGGTTCAGGCCCTGGTCCTAGCCGGTCTGGTCGGCGGCGGCCTGGCCCTGGCGGTGTCGCTACACCCGGCGGCGGAGCGGGCCGTGCGGCCCCTGGCCGTGGCGCTGCAGGTCACGCCCGTCGTCGCCGTGGCCCCCCTGGTGCTGATCTGGGCCGGCCTGGATCACGCGGATCGGGCAGTCGTGGCTCTGGCTGCCATTGTCGCCTTCTTCCCGCTGTTCTCGGGGATTCTGACCGGGCTGAAGTCGGCCGATCCGGACCTGGAGCGGCTGTTCGACCTCTATGGCGCCACGCCCCTGCAACGGCTGTGGCGACTGCGCCTGCCCTCGGCACTGCCCTTTGCGCTGGAAGGCCTGCGGGTCGCGGCGGGTCTGGCCGTCATCGGCGCCGTGGTGGCCGAATTCGTCTCGGGCTCGGGCGCGACACAGGGCCTGGCCTGGCGGTTGTTGGAGGCCGGCAACAGGCTGCGCACCGCCGAAATGCTGGCCGGGGTCCTTTGCCTGACCCTGCTGGGACTGGTTCTGAACGCCGCCGTCGGCGGGATTGGGCGATTCCTGCTCCGCCGTTAGCGGCGGGTTAAGCGATGACCGCCTAGCGTGTGGGCTGTCTATCAATCGCGTGAGAACCGCCCCTTTGCGACGCGTCCTGATCCTGTCGAGTGTCCTGGTCGCCGCCTGTGCGACGTCGGGCGCCGCCATGGCTCAAGCCCAAGGTCAAACGCAGACCACGGCCAATGGCCTGCGCTACCTGTCCTGGCCGGGCAAGGCGAAGATCGGACAGGCTGCGGCGCCCTCGCCGACACCGGTCGTTCGGTCGCTTCCCCTGCCCCGGATCGCCGCGCCGGCTCCGATCGTCGCCTCCGCCCGTCGCGGCCTGACCCCAGCCAGCGACTGGACGACGCCGCCAGCCGCCGCATCCAGCGCGACGCTCCAGCCCTATGTTCCCTCGCGCGAGCCAGCGGCCCATGCGCCGACGCCGCCCGTCCACGCCCAGACCGCCGCCGCCCCTTCTCCTGCCCCCAGCGCCCTTCCGGAACAGGTTCTGGTAGAGGCCCAAGGTCAGGCCGAGGTCGCATCGGCCGCCGCCGTCTTCGACCCGATGGCCCCCCGACGCGACGCGCCGATCTTCCGGCTGCAGGCGCAAGCGCAGCCGACCGTAGAAGCCCCGCGCCCAACCGTATCCGAGACGTCCGGTTCCAGCTCGCCCCCCGCTCCCCAGACCAACGCCAAGCCGCAGATCGTCCAGGCCGCGCTGTCTTCCGCCCCAGTGCTGGGCGCGCGCTTCTACTCCGTACACCGTCAGGCCGGCCGCCGCCCTGACCCGATCAATGCAGTTCAGCCCATCTATCTCGACGCCCTGCCGGTCGAGATGACCCAGACCCCGTCGTCCGCCGACCTGGCCCGACCCGACGGCCCGCCGGCCCTGCTGCGCAACAGCGACGGCACGGTCCGCGCCGCACCCCAGACCGAGGAGGACGATCTGCCGTGACTGACGCCTCCTCTTCCGAACAAGAAATCATTCAGGCCTCGCGCCTGCCCGACCTCATCGCCCTCGCCAACGAGACCTCCAGCGAGAAGCGTCGGCTGCTGCTGCGTGAACTGTCCGACCACTTCCTGGGTGGGATAGAGCACAGCGCCGCCGAGACCGAGCTCTACGGCTCGGTGTTGGAAACCCTGTCCGACGAGATGGAGACGGCCGTCCGCGCCGAATTGGCCGCCCGGTTCGCCACCGCGCCCAATGCTCCAGCCAACCTGATCCGACGCCTCGCCGAGGACGACATCGAGGTCGCCGGACCGGTGCTGCGCGGCTCCACCCTGTTGACGGACGCCGACCTGATCGGCGTGGTCAGCCGCCAGGGCCAGGACCATATGCGCGCCGTCTCCGGCCGGATCGAAGTCTCCGAGGCCGTATCCGAAATCATCGTCGAGCGCGGCGACGATCAGACCCTGGGCGTCCTGCTCCGCAACGACGGCGCCCAACTGTCCCGCGCGGCGTCCGAAACCGCCGTCGAACGGGCCAAGAGCAATCCCGAGCTTCACGCCCCCGCTGTCGAACGCAAGGGCCTGCCCGCCGACCTGCTGAACGACATGTATTTCGTCGTCGAGGCCCGGCTGCGTCAGCAGATCCTCGAACAGAACGCCCAGATGGATCCGGAACTGCTGGAGGCGGCCCTGGCCGCCGGCCGCACCCGCGTGGCCACCGACGACGGCGCCCTGCCGCCCGACTACGCCGACAGCCAGGCCTATGTCGAAGAGCTTTACGCCGCCGGCCAGCTGACGCCGCAGATGCTGATCCGCTTCCTGCGCTCCAAGGGCCGCACCCCCTTCCTGATCGCCCTGTCGCGCCTGTCGGACGTGGATTTCCACACCGCGCGCAGCATCGTCGATCGTCGCGACCTGGACGCCCTGTCGATCATCTGCAAGGCGGCCGACATCGACCGGGCCATCTTCCTGACCTATGCGGTGTCCCTGCTGGGCGCCGATTCCAACCCGATGGGCAAGGCCGCCGCCTATGGCCGGATGTACGGCGAACTGACCCGCGAAGCCGCCATGCGCACCCTGCGCTTCTGGCGCATGCGCCGCGTCGCCCAGGCGGCTTAAGAATCACGATTTCTCCCTCCCCCTGCGGGGGAGGAAACGTCCGTCCGCCGCTCCAAACAAAAACGCCCGCCTCCTTGCGGAAGCGGGCGTCTTCTTACCGGTAAAAACGGGGTCTTACTTCTTGGCGCGCGCGGTGCGGGCAGGTTTGCGGCCGCCCTGACCCAGGCCCATCTGCTTGGCCAGTTCCGAACGGGCCTTGGCGTAGTTGGGCGCGACCATCGGATAGTCTTTCGGCAGACCCCATTTGGCGCGGTAATCTTCGGGGCTCATGTCGTACTTGGTGCGCAGGTGACGCTTCAGCGACTTGAACTTGCGACCGTCTTCCAGGCAGATCAGGAAGTCCGCATTGATCGACTTGCGGATCGGCACAGCCGGCTCTTTGGGCTCGGGCTCGACCTCAACGGGACCATTCGAAACGCCCGACAGCGCGGCGTGAATATTGGCGATCAGCGCCGGCAGGGCTTCAGCCGTGACGGTATTGTTGCCGACATAGGCCGACACGATGTCGGCGGTCATTTCGAGCAGTTCGGGCTTCTCTTCCATTCGCGGCGTCTCTTTCGTGATCTATTTCATTCGACTGAAACGCCAGTCGAACTTTGACGTCGGGTCTTAGGGTTGTTTGGCATCAAAAGCAATCCAGCGAAATACGGGCATTTCGCATCAGTGTCGCAACACTTCCTGTGGTGCTGATCTAACGCCCGAAGTCTTCGGCCAAGGCCATCATGGCCGCTCGCTCAGGCGCCGAATATTCATCAACCGCGTCATCCTCACCCTCGCGGATCGCGCGCAAGAGATTTGGAGTCAGCGCTGACGACAGAGACCAGTTCCAGTAACGCAATACGGTCTGCGCCCGATCCACCGCCAGAATTTCATAGGTGATCTGCACGCGATCCAGATCCGGGTGCACCGTGCCTTCGACCGTCGTCTCGGGCCGACGCATCGAGCGCCAGAGGTTGAGCAGATCGACACGCGATAGCCCCGTGGCCTTGCACAGGATCGCCAGGGGCTCGCCACCCGGGTCGCCCAGGATCTTGGCTCCCGTCAGCGGCTTCACTCCCGCCAGGAAGGCGATCTCCGACGCCACCTCGCGCGACAGCCCGTCCTGAGCGGCGACGGCGATGGCGTGCTCCAGTCCATCATACGGGCTTTTCTCGATCGCGGCGCGGTTGCGTTGCCTCCGTTCGATGAACTGCAGCGCCTTGCGCGACACCGGGTCCGACCAGGCCTCGTCCGCCGCCATGGCGAAGACGTCCTCGGACACCTCCTGCATCAACTCCCGCGACACGGCGAAACGCTGCAGGATGACGCGTCGATCCTCAGCCCCGCACCACCAGAACATCACATAGGCGCCCGACGGCCTCAGCTCGGGCCGTTTCAGCAGCAGGCCGCACAGCCGCGGCTGTTTACGGCTCAGCGCGACCACCGACTCTATTCCCACCTGGGACAGTCGCGCGCTGGAATTGCGCAGGACCGCCTCGATGGTCTCGACCTCGCCGAAGCTGAACAGGGTCTCAGTGACGATTTCGGACAGGCCGCGACGACCAGCCATGATCAGCCGATGTTCGGGCCCGGCGTCCCGTGCGCAGCCGACCAGATCGGCGTCGCTCAGAGCGGCGCACTGCTCGATCAGCAGGCCCGCGATCTCGGGCGCATCGCGCAGCAGCAGCCGCGCCACACTGTCGGGCAACTCGGCCAACGGCGTCAGCCGCGCCGCGACGCGCCGACGCTCCTGCGGCGAGGCCTGGCGCAGCATCTCGACCAGCAGATCGGCGGTGACGGCCCGTTCGAAGGCGTTGATCCGGCTGGCCGGAAGAGACACGACGTCGGCCAGGCGTTTCAGCAGGGCGTGCCGCGCCTTCAGCGCCGGCGGCGCCGCGTCGTCGTCATCCAGGGCTGTCGCCTCGTTCATGGCTCCAGACTAGGGCGGCGCGGGTTAACCCGGCGTATCGCCGCCACGGCCGTCAAAGGCCTTCGAACAGGGCCGTGGACAGATAACGTTCGGCGAAGGACGGGATGATCACCACAATGGTCTTGCCCGCATTCTCGTCGCGCGCCGCCAAGCGGAAGGCGGCGGTCAGGGCCGCGCCCGAGCTGATGCCGACAGGAACGCCCTCAACGCGGGCGACCTTTCGCGCCATGTCGAAAGCGTCGTCGTTCGAGACCTGCTCCACCCCATCGACCACCGAACCATCATAGATGGCGGGGACAAAGCCGGCGCCTATGCCCTGAATCTTGTGCGGCCCCGGCGCCCCGCCCGACAGGACGGGCGAGGCCTCGGGCTCGACCGCGATCATCTGGATCGAAGCCTTGCGGGCCTTTAACGCCTGGCCGACGCCCGAGATGGTGCCGCCAGTCCCGACGCCGGCCACGATCATGTCAACGGCGCCGTCCGTGTCGTTCCAGATTTCCTCGGCCGTGGTCGCGCGGTGAATGGCCGGATTGGCCAGGTTCTCGAACTGCGACGGGCTGACGGCGTTCGGCGTCGAGGCCAGCAGCTCCTCCGCCCGGGCGATGGCGCCCTTCATCCCCTTCTCGGCCGGCGTCAGCTCCAGCTGCGCGCCCAGAAGGGCCAGCATCTTGCGCCGCTCGATGGACATACTCTCCGGCATGCACAGGATCAGCTTCAGCCCCTTGGCGGCCGCCACGAAGGCCAGGGCGATGCCGGTGTTGCCGCTTGTCGGTTCGATCAGCACCGTATCGGCCTTGATCTTGCCCGCGTCTTCCAGCGCCTCGACCATGGCCACCCCGATCCGGTCCTTGACCGAGGCGATGGGGTTGAAGAACTCCAGCTTGGCCAGCACCGTCGCCTTGGCTCCATACTCAGCCGACAGACGCGGCAACCGCACAATGGGCGTGTCGCCGATGGTGTCGATGATCGAATCATACACCTTGCCCCGCCCCTTCTTCAGATGGCGGGACGCGTCGTAGCTGAAGTCGGACATGGGGGGCTCCGGTCGGTTCGGGTCGTTCAGGGTGCGTAACAGATAGGCGGCGAAGTCGATCCGCAAGGGGGCGACGGCGATGATTTCTATCCGCCCCGCCCAGATCCGGCGCCGCCAAGGTCCGCCTAGCCGAAGAAGACGCCGGATAGGGCTATCCCGAACAGCACCACGATGCTGCCAAAAGAAACCGCGGCGGCGACAGCGCCAAGTCCGAGCACGATCATCAACAAGCGGTCGGACTTCTTGGCCATTGGCCCAGCCTAGCGGCGAGATAAGGAAGCGTCGAGCGCGCGCCCATCCGGCGCCCCCTAAAACCATCCCTCCGCCCGCAGCGCCGCTACCCGCGCCCGCGACACCGGCGCCGTCAGGCCGCCCTTCAGCCTCAGGCTCAGATTGCGGCCGTTCTCCGCCGCGC
This sequence comes from Brevundimonas sp. FV2ps16, assembly GCF_058681075.1. Lineage (NCBI taxonomy): Bacteria > Pseudomonadati > Pseudomonadota > Alphaproteobacteria > Caulobacterales > Caulobacteraceae > Brevundimonas > Brevundimonas sp. FV2ps16. The sequence continues at coordinate 255,105 of NZ_CM178728.1, forward strand.
CGACGACGGCCGCTCGCGCCACCCACCAGGACCGATGGGTCTGACGCCCTTCGACACCCGTCAGCCCCGCCATGGCCTGCGACAACGACATCAGCATGAGGTCAGACCCCAGGGGCGTGTGGACGCGCACGTAGTGATCCTCCATCTGCAGACAGATCACCTCGCGCCCCAGGTACACGGGCAGCCGGTCGCGCGGATCGGCCGACAGCGGCGCTGCCGCAGCCGTCCCGGCGGCGGCGGGCGGGCGCGACATCAGCCACAGCATCACTCCGGTCGCCAAGGCGCTGACGATCAGGCTCTGTCCGAACCATTCCAGCAGACCGACCTCGAAGGTTCGGCCCCAGACCATCTGCGCCAGGGCGCGACTGATCATCGTCATGGGGGCCGCCAGCAGCACGACTGAAGGCGGCGCCCACAGCCAAGGGGACAGCCCCCGCCGCATCGCCTGTGTGGCCAGCAGGGGCAGGGTCAGGCCGAACAAGACCCAGCCGGCCCAGAGGCTGGCCACCCAATACAGTATCCGCGCCGGCGCCGCGCCGTTCATATAGGAGCCGAAAGGCCCGACCAGACCCAGCAGCACGCCAAGACCGGTGGCGACGGCCAGCCCCAGCCGCGCCGCCCGCCCGACGCCCCATCGCGAATCCCCGATCTTCATACGCCCTTCCTAGCCGTTCGGCGGCCGTTGCGGAATCGCCGCGCGGTCCCCGTTCGCCGGATCGCGAACCCGTTCGCCCATTGGCGCAAACCCGGTGGCGTGGGCCGGTCGGCGCACGGCAGGAAACCGGCTCTCGACCCGCTGACAGACGAAGGCTTCCATGTCCCTGATCGCCGCCCTTGTTCCTACCCTGACCGCCCTGACCCTCCAGGCCGCCCCCCTCCCCGACGCGCGCCCGGCGTCCGTTCCATCTGCAAGCCTACCCATCGATCGGTCCCTCCCGCAGGCGGTGACCTTCGCCAGGCTGGAGATCCCGGACGGCGCCGGCCCCGCCTTAGAGGCCGGGGTCTGGACGCTCGCACCAAAGACCGAGACCCGCCTGCCGCTGATCGTCATCTCCCACGGCAACGGCGGTGATTTCCGCAGCCACGAAGCCACCGCTCGCGCCCTGGCCCAGGCCGGGTTCGCGGTCGCCGCCCTGACCCACACTGGCGACAACTGGCGGGATCAGAGCCAGGCGACCAACATGGCCCAGCGCCCGCGCCAGCTTCACGTCCTGATCGACTACATGACGAGCCAATGGGACGGGCGTGGCGGGATCGATCCGAACCGCATCGGCGCCTTCGGCTTCTCCTCCGGCGGCTTCACCGTTCTAACGGCCGCAGGCGGCGAACCCGACCTGGGACGCGTCCTCGATCACTGCCGCGCCCACCCCGAGTTCTACGATTGCGGCCTGGTGTCGTCGCACGGCGCGCCGCCGTCTGTCATGGACCAGACCTGGGTGCACGACGCGCGGATCAGGTCGGTCGTGGCCGCAGCCCCGGCCCTGGGTTTCACCTTCACGCGCCAAGGTCTGTCCGGCGTGACTCAGCCGGTCCAGCTTTGGCGGGCCGAGCGCGACCGCGTCTTGCCCAGCCCCTTCTACGCCGAGCCGGTGCGCGACGCCCTGCCTCGCCCGCCAGAGTATCGCTCGGTTCCGGGCGCCGACCATTTCGACTTCCTGCCGCCCTGCTCGACCCGGTTGGCCGCTCTCGCGCCCATGATCTGCACGCCGACGCCCGGCTTCGACCGGGCGACTTTCCAGAATGACTTCAACCGGCAGGTCATCGACTTCTTCAGCCGGACCCTGTGACCTAGAAGGACTCCCACCCGTCGGCGTCGGGCGCCGAAACCGGCGCCGGCGCCGCGCCGCCGCGGCCGACGGCCTTAAGGGCGGCGACGGGCTGATGCGAGGCGGCGGCCGCGACGCGGGTCGCGCGAGCGCCGCCCACCCGGAACCGGGACACCGCAGCGGCCAGACCGTCAGCCTCTTGCGACAGCGAGTGGCTGGCGGCGGTGGATTCCTCGACCATGGCCGCGTTCTGCTGCGTCATCTGGTCCATCTGGTTGACCGCCGTATTGACCTGCTGGAGCCCCGTCGCCTGTTCGGCGGCCGAGGACGATATCTCCGTCACCAGGCCTTCGATCTGGGCCACATGGGCCACGATCCGGTCCAGCGCCTGCCCGGTCTCGGTCACCAGTTTCACCCCCGACCCGACCTGCACGGTCGATTGCCCGATCAGGGCCTTGATCTCCTTGGCCGCCTGGGCCGAGCGTTCGGCCAGGGCGCGGACTTCCGAGGCGACGACCGCAAAGCCACGGCCGGACTCGCCCGCTCGCGCCGCCTCGACCCCGGCGTTCAGCGCCAGAAGATTTGTCTGGAACGCGATCTCGTCGATGACGCCGATGATCTGGTTGATCTCGCTGGACGACCGCTCGATCTCGCCCATGGCGGCGACCGCATCGCGCACCACCGCGCCGCTCTTGTCGGCGTCGTTCCGGGCGGCCTGAACCGCGCCGGCGGCCTGGACCGCGCCCGAAGCCGTAGCCTTGACCGTGGCCGTGACCTCATCCAGGGCGGCGGCGGTCTCTTCCAGACTGGCGGCCTGTTGCTCAGTGCGGCGCGACAGCTCGTCAGCGGCCTTTGCGATCTCGGCCGCCCCGGCGTTGATGGCGCCCGTATTGGCGGCGATGGTGCCGATGGCCTCCTGCAGCCCCTCGACAGCCGCGTTGAAGTTGGTGCGCAGCTGTTCGTAGGCCGGCGGGAAGGCGTCGGTGATGCGGACCGTCAGATCCGCCTGCGCCAGGGCGTCCAGCCCCCGGGTCAGACCAGAGACGACGACGGCCTGCTCGCGCGCGGCGGCCTCGCGCGACTGGTCTCCGACGGCGCGGTCCTCCTCCTCCTTCGCCCGACGTCGGTCAGCCTCAGCTCCCTCGGCCTGAGCGCGGGCGACGATCAGGGCCTGAATATCGACGACGGCGCGGGCGATGTCGCCGACCTCGTCCTTGCGGCGCGCCTCGCTCAGCTTCACCTCGGTCTGACCCTGGGCCATGCTGCGCAGATCGCCGGTCAGGCGACGGATCGGAGCCACCACGCCGCGGGCCCCGGCGACCATGACGCCGATACTGATGGCCAGAGCGGCCAGCACGGCGGCGATCATCACAATCCTGCCTGTCGCCGCCGCCGCATCGGCGGCGACGCGGTTTTTGTCGGCGGTGCCTTCGATCTTGTCGGCCGCCGTGCTCATGGCCGTTTCCAACGCGGTGAACTGGACCTGGAAGTCCGCCATCTTGCCTTGAGCCGCGACAATGTCGCGCTCCGCCAGATCCACGATCTCCGCCGCCGCGGCGATATAGGCCTGAAGCGGCGCCTCGACCGCGCCGAGCGCCGCCTGCATCTCCGGATCGGTCGCCAGCGTCTTGTTTTCGGCTATGGATGTCTGGAAAATTTCGCGATGCTCAGCCAGATCGGCCTTCACCGCATCAATCTGGACGCCATTGGCCGGCTCGGGCGCCAGCATAGCTCCGAAGACATCCGACCTCAGGGCGTCGTGCATCATGTCGGCCTGCATATGATTGCGCAGAATCGACGATGAAACGGACGCCCGGTGCAGCGCCTCGCCCAACTGTTCGTTCATGACCAGGCCGACGCCTGCCGTCCCGACCGACAGCAGCAATACGGCGATCCCGGTCGCCGCCACCTTCTTGCCGATCGTCAAACGCATGCCGCCGCTTCCCCTCGGACCCTATCCTAACAGCGATACGCAAACGAGGTTAACACCATCTTTGCACACGCCTACGTCGTTTCCCCACGCCACCCTAAGGACGATTTTCACCGGTTCTGGCCTAGGTCTTCCGTCGAACAGAACGGACCATGGCCATGCAGAACGCCCAGCCGGCAACAGTGAAGACCCGCCTCGCCGCCGCGTTGGGCGCTGCCCTCCTCGCCCTTCCCACCGCCACCCAGGCGGCCGACCCCGAGCCGACCTGGACCCTGTCAGCGGAATATACGTCCGACTTCACTGGCGTCGTTTCCGGCGGCCAGAAACACGCCGGCCGGTATTTGGACAATCTGAGCATCAATCTGGACGGCGACCTGGAACAGGCCTGGGGCTGGCGCGGCGCACAGCTGCACATGTCCGGCCTCTATAACGGCGGGGGCGAGCCCAACGCCCTGGCCGGAACCCTGCAGGGCGTCGATAACATCGAGGTCGGGGCCCAGGGCGCCCGCCTGTTCGAGGCCTGGATCGAACAGGATCTGGGCCGATCCGCCACGCTTCTGGCCGGCCTGTACGATCTGAACAGCGAGTTCTACGCCACTGAGGCCTCAGGCCTGCTGATCTCGCCACCGTTCGGCATCGGTTCCGAATTGGCCTCGACCGGCCCCAACGGCCCGGCCATCTTCCCCTCTTCGTCCCTGGCGGCGCGTCTGCGGATCGGCGACACGGACAAGACCTATGCCCAGTTCGCCGTCGTCAACGCCGACGCCCGCACCTTCGGCGATCATGGCGGGGTGGACACGGACCTGGATCACGGCGTCCTGGCCATCGCCGAGTTCGGCAGCCGCGCCCCCGTCGGCGCGGCCGCCATCCGCTACGCTTTAGGCGTCTGGCGCTACAACCAGCGTCAGGACGACATCCGCGACCAGACCCCCGCCGGCGACCCCGATAGCAACATCGCCCAAGGCGCCTACGCCCTGGCCGAAGGTCAGATCTGGGGCGCCGCCGCCCCCGACGGCCCCAAGGTCGACGCCTTCGCCCGCCTGGGCGTGTCCGACGGCGACACCACCGATTTTCAGGGCGGCTGGCAGGCCGGGATCCTGGTGCGCCAGGTCTTCGCCGCCCGCCCCGATAGCCAGCTGTCCTTCGGCGTCCACCAGGGCTGGCTGTCGTCCAAGGCACGCGCCAACCTGACCGACACGCCCGCCGACCCGGCCCGCTACGAAGAAGGCCTGGAGCTGACCTACGCCGACCGCATCGGCCGCTTCACCATCCAGCCGAACATCCAGCTGATCCGCCATCCCGGCGGACTGAAGGACGCCGACGACGTGGTGGTGGTGTCCCTGCGCGTGATCACGCCGCTGTTTTGACGCCAGGGGCCAGCCCTGCGGTTCCACCTCTCTCGGAAATAAAGCACGATGGCCGCGGCGCCATATCCGGGCATGCGCATTTCGCTCGGATGACGTCATCGATTGCGTTCGTCGGCGCCGGTCCGACCACCCTGTACACCTTGGCGGCGCTGCTGCCTGCCGCCCGGCCGGGATTGGCGATCACGGTCTTTGAAGAGGCGGCGACGGCCGGGTTCGGCAGCCCCTATCGCCCCGGCTGGAACGATCCCGCCATGCTGTCGAACATCGCCAGCATCGAGATCCCTCCCGTCAGCGAGACCCTGCTGTCCTGGTTGCGCCGTCTGCCCCGGTCCGAGTGCGACGCCCTGGGCTTGGATCCCGAGACAGCGGACGAGCGGACGTTTGTTCCCCGCGTGGCTCTGGGCGCCTATTTCCGCGACCAGTTCGCCATTCTGACCGAGGGGCTGCGAGCGCGAGGCGCCGTGGTCGAGGTTTCGACAGGAGCCCGCGTCATCGACGCCGCCATCCTCGAGGCCGGGATCCGCCTGACGGTCGCTACGCCTCAGTCACCCGCCCAGGACAGCATATTCGACTACGCCGTCCTCGCGACAGGTCACCAGTGGCCCAGCCGCCAGCAGGCGCGGCCGGGCTATTTCACTAGTCCCTGGCCCGCCGCCGGCTTGTCGCAGATCGGGCCGGTCGCAGTCGGCATACGCGGCTCGTCCCTGACCGCCATCGACGCCGCCATCGCGGTCGCCGCCGCCCACGGACGGTTCGAACGCAGCGACGACCGCCTCGTGTATGCACCCAAGGCCGACGCGGACGGTTTCCGTGTCGCCATGATGTCCCGCAAGGGACTGCTGCCCGAAGCCGACTTCTTCTTCCCCTTGCCGCATGCGCCGCTGGCGATCATGACGCCGGAGGCGATAGCCGCCCTGACGGCCCACGCCGACGACGTGGGCGACGACGACTTGCTGGATCGGGCCTTCGATCTGTTCAAGCGCGAGTTGATGCTCGCCGATCCGGCATACGCCGCTGACATCGGCCTTGAGGACGTGGATCTCGAAACCTTCTCGGACCGGTATTTCCAACGCCGCACCGCCGTCGATCCTTTCCAGTGGGCCGAGACGAACCTGGAGGAGGCGCGGCTCAACCACGCGAACCGCATCACCGTGGCCTGGCGCGACGCTATTTTGCGCATGCACGAGGTAATGGCCGCCATCGCGCCGCATCTGACCGGCGTCGCCTTCGAGCGGTTCAACAGCCACCTGAAGCCGGTCTTCGTCGACAACTACAGTTCGGTTCCCCATGAATCGATCGAGCGTATGCTGGCGCTCCACCGCGCGGGTCGGCTGGAGGTCCTGGCTCTGGGCGACGACCACCATATCGACACCCGCCCGTCCGAAGGCGGCGCCGTGCTGACGCGGGGCGACGGCGAGAGACGACACTTCCCGGCTTTCATCGAGGCCACCGGCCAAAGGGCGCTATCCGGCCTACAATTCCCTTTCCTGACCTTGCTCGAACAGGGCGTGGTTCAGGACCAGGTCGAGGACGAGGGCGCGCCGGCGACGCGAGGGATCCGCATCGACGCGCATTTCCATCCCGTCGCGGAGTCTGGACCTGTCGACCGCCTGTTCTGCCTGAGCCTGCCCTTCATCATGGGCCGTCATCCCTTCGTTCAGGGCGTCACCAGTTCGCATCACATCGGCCAGATCGTCGGGGCGACGCTGACTGGGATCGTTGCTGGGATGGAGGCTGAGCGTGAAATTGAGATCGGGGCCGAAATTGGCGCATCGGGCCCCCTCAAGGTAGAGGCGGCCTGATGAAACTGTTTGCGATCTACATCGGCGGCGAACATCCCGGCGCCAATATCGAGGTCCACGACATGCGGTTCGTGGTCGCCCAATCCATTGAAGACACCTACGACGCCCTGCGACGCCAGTGGTGGGGCAAACCGGGCAGCCTCCACATCGACTGCTGGTCCGAAATCAGCCAAGCGGACGGCTATGAGGTCACCTTACGCTCCACGCCGTTTCAGGGGGACGCCCGCCTCTACTACGTCAACCTGGGCGGCTATGACGGAATCGACTTTGCGGAGAAGCACCGCAATGTCTTCGTCGTCGCCGACACCCTGGCGAACGCCAAGACCCGCGCGATCAAACGGGCGAAGGGTTGGGACGCCCCTCACCGTGACGACATGTTCGAGGCGGAACAGGCCTTCGCCCTGGACGACGCCGCCGCCGCAGAACGGCTGTACATCCACTTGACCCCTGCCGCCCTGACGCAGGACCCGCCCTTCACCTGCCGCTACACCCCGATCCGGGGTTAGGCGTTTTCCATCGCCGGCGCGGTGAACCGGCCCGGTCTTCGGCCTGCGTCAACACGCCGTTAACCATGATGCCCCATTTGGTTAACACCTGTTCCTGGGGTCCGTTTTGCACAATCTCGTCGCCGCCGTCGAAGCGATCGATCCGCTGGTCGTCACCGGCAAGGTCGCAGGCGTCTCGGGCCTGCTGATCGAGTCGCGCGGCGGCCTGTCGCGTCTGGCCGTCGGGGCGCGGGCGGAGATCAGCCGGCGCGGGCTGGCGGCCCTGCCGGCCGAGGTCGTGGGCTTCCGCGACGCCAAGGCCCTGTTGATGCCGTTCGGCCCGGTCGAGGGCGTCGCCCCCGGCGCCGAGATCCGCATCATCGACCAGGCCGCCAGCGTGCGCCCGACCACCGCCTGGCTGGGCCGGATCATCGACGCCTTCGGCAATCCCATCGACGGCAAGGGCCCCCTGCCCCAGGGCCAGGCCCCCTATCCGCTGCGCGCCCCCCCGCCCCCGGCCCATTCGCGCGGCCGGGTGGGCGAGCGGCTGGACCTGGGCGTGCGGGCCATGGACGTCTTCACCACCACCTGCCGGGGCCAGCGCCTGGGCATCTTCGCCGGCTCGGGCGTGGGCAAGTCGGTGCTTCTGTCCATGCTGGCCAAACAGGCCACCTGCGACGCTGTCGTCGTCGGCCTGATCGGCGAACGGGGCCGAGAGGTGCGCGAGTTCGTGGAAGAAACCCTGGGCGAAGAGGGACTGCGACGCGCCGTCGTTGTGGTCGCCACCTCGGACGAGCCTGCGCTGAAACGCCGCCAGTCGGCCTATATGACCATGGCCATCGCCGAGTTCCTGCGCGACCAGGATCTGGAGGTCCTGTGCCTGATGGACTCGGTGACCCGCTTCGCCATGGCCCAGCGCGAGATCGGCCTGGCGGCGGGCGAACCGCCGACGACCAAGGGCTATACCCCCACCGTCTTCACCGAACTGCCCAAGCTGCTGGAGCGGGCCGGGCCAGGACCGGTGCGGCCCGACGGCACGACGGCGGCCCCCATCACCGCCCTGTTCACCGTCCTGGTGGATGGCGGCGACCATGACGAGCCGATCGCCGACGCCGTGCGCGGTATTCTGGACGGCCATATCGTGATGGACCGCAAGATCGCCGAGCGCGGCCGCTTCCCCGCCATCGACGTGCTGAAATCCGTCAGCCGCACCATGCCCGCCTGCCAGACCCCGCCCGAACGCGAATTGAACAAGCGCGCCCGCCAGTCGCTGTCGGCCTATGCGAACATGGAAGAGCTGATCAAGATCGGCGCCTATCGCACCGGGGCCGACCCCATCGTGGACCGCGCCATCGCGCTGAACCCCGCGCTGGAAGATTTTTTGAGCCAGGACAAGGACGACGCCACGCGTCTTACCGATTCCTTTACCCGGCTCGAGCAAATCCTGAACCAAGGCATGATCAGGGAGTGAATACGAAATGACCGCTTGGGCCCAATCCCTGATCCGCATCTCCAACTATGAGGTCGAGACGCTGCAAAAGCGTCTGGCCGAGATCACCGCCCGCCGCGCCACCGCCGAGATGCGTCTCGCCGTGCTGGACGCCGAGGTCGAGATCGAACGCGAGCGCGCCCGCACAGACGCCGACGCCGGGATGATGCTGGCCGCCTATCTGAACGGCTGGAAGGCCCGCAAGGCCGCCGCCGAGGGTGATCTGACCGTGGTCGACGCAGAAGAAGCCGGCGCCCGCGACGCCCTGACCGGCGCCTTCGAAGAGCTGAAGAAGTTCGAACACGTCGCCGAAACCACCCGCCTGAACACCCTGCTCGCTATCGCCAAGCGCGAAACCGCCGCCTTCGACGAGCTGGGCCTGCGGAAACGTGCGGTCTAGCCAGACACATACCTTTCCCTCCCCCTGCGGGGGAGGGGCGTCGCGTAGCGACGGGGTGGGGGCGGCAAGGCGCCGCCGCACGGATTTCAGGCAAGCCAAGTCCGTGGGGCCTTGCCCGGCCCGGCCCATCCGGCTTCGGCTACGCCTTCGCCCCCCTCCCCCGCAGGGGGAGGGAGAATAGAATGTCGATCTCCCGCCGCACCGTCCTGGCCTCGTCGCTCGCACTGCCTCTGGCCGCACCCTTGGCCGCCTGCGACCGCACCTCGGCCGAACCGACCCCGCCGAACGTTCCCCCGCTGAAATCCGCCGCCCCCTGCCCCTTCGGCACGGCGATCAAGGCGATGCAGATCGACGACCCCGACTGGGTCGCCCTGGCCCGCGCCAATGTCTCCCAGCTCACGCCTGAGTGGGAGATGAAGATGGAATATGTCCTGGCCGACGGCCTGGACCGACCCCGCTTCGACCGTACCGACCGCATCGCCGCCTTCGCCGCCGCCCAGGGCATGGCCCTGCACGGCCACACCCTGATCTGGTACGCCCTAGGTAAAGAGGTGTTCGAAGGCCTGACCGGCGCCGCCTTCGACCGCGCCTTCGACGGCTATATCGCCGCCATGGCCGGCCGGTATCGCGGCAAGGTCCGCAGCTGGGACGTGGTCAACGAACCGATCCTCGACGACGGCTCGGGCCTGCGCGACTGCCACTGGAGCGCCCGCTACGGCCACGACGGCTATATCCTGCGCGCCTTCGAAAAGGCCCGGCTCGCCGACCCCGACGCCGTCATGTTCCTCAACGAATACAATCAGGAAAGCGTCCCAGCCAAGGGCGCCCAGTTCCTGAAACTGGTCGAACGCCTGCTGAAGGCCGGCTGTCCGCTCCAGGGACTGGGCCTTCAATCCCACCTGTGGATCGACATCCCCGAAGGCGTCATCGCCGCCTTCATGCGCGAAGTCGCCCAGTTCGGCCTGCCGATCCATGTGTCCGAGCTGGACTGCACCCTACGCACCGACAACCGCCTCGATCTGCGCGGCCAGGCCGACCGCCTGGCGCTCCAGACCGCCCGCGTCACCGAGATGGCCGAGGCCTTCATGGCCCTGCCCCCGGCCCAGCGCTTCGCCTTCACCGTCTGGGGCCTGCGCGACACCGACAGCTGGTATCGCCAGGGCGAGAAGGACGACGGCCGCGACAAGCCCCTGGCCTTCGACAGCTTCAGCCGCCCCAATCCGATGGCGGCGGCGTTGGCGGCGGCGTTCTCCAACTAATCTCCCTCCCCCTCGTGGGGAGGGCCAAACGCAAAACGCCCGCCGTTTCCGGCGGGCGTTTCAATCTTGCAGAACCTCGAAGGATCAGGCGGCGACGCTGTTGCCCGCCTCGGCCGGGTCGCGCAGCACATAGCCGCGGCCCCAGACGGTCTCGATATAGTGTTTGCCGTCGGCGGCGGTGGCCAGCTTCTTGCGCAGCTTGCAGATGAAGACGTCGATGATCTTCAGCTCGGGCTCGTCCATGCCGCCGTACAGGTGGTTCAGGAACATTTCCTTGGTCAGGGTCGTGCCCTTGCGGAGCGAGAGCAGCTCCAGCATCTGGTATTCCTTGCCGGTCAGGTGGACGCGGTGACCGTTCACCTCGACCGTCTTGGCGTCCAGGTTCACGGCGATCTCGCCGGTGTGGATGATCGCCTGGGCGTGACCCTTCGAACGACGGACCACGGCGTGGGTGCGCGCGATCAGCTCGTCCTTGTGGAAGGGCTTGGTCAGATAGTCGTCGGCGCCGCCGCCGAAGGTCTTCACCTTGGTCTCGATCTCGTGGCTGCCCGACAGGATCATGACCGGCGTATTGATCTTGCCGACGCGCAGCTGACGCAGGACCTCAAGGCCGCTCATGTCCGGCAGGTTCAGGTCCAGCAGAATGAGGTCGTAGTCATAGATCTTACCCAGATCGATGCCTTCTTCGCCCAGGTCGGTCGTATAGACATTGAAGCCTTCCGACTTAAGCATCAGCTCGATGCTTTGGGCAGTTGCGTGATCGTCTTCAATCAACAGGACGCGCATTCGTGCCCCTCCAGGCAAAAGCTTTGCGGTAACCACCCAGCCGCACGACCGGGTAACCTTGTTCGCAGGTTAAGACCCGAAAACCTTAAGAAGGGTTAACGCCGGGCGATTGAGTCGTTCCTAAGCTGATTTGCGAATCGCCGTCGAGAGTCCGGAGTCAATGATTCGAAATTTATTAACCATGTTGGTCCGCCTCGCTTCCAACCGAGGGGCACCGTCGCCCGCCCAGCGCCCATAACCCCCGCATCACAACCTCAAGTCCACACTGGCCTCACGTCCGCTTCTGACGTTGATTAGGACGATATTCCTATCTCAGGCGCCCGCCGACCTAGAATGGGGCATCTGAAGTTTGTGACGGGAGGCATGTGATGCTGGAGGAATACAGGGCGCCGGTTGGCGACGACGATCGGCGCAAGGCGGGATTGGCCATACATCTGGTGGCCGTCCGCACAGGGGCCCTGCCCGAGCGGATGACGGCGCGTGGGCGGCTGGACCCGCTCAGCTCCCGCGCCCGGCGCATGGCCATGTACCTGTCCCATGTGGCCTTCGGCTGGACGCTGGAGCGGGTGGGCCATGTTTTCGGCGTCAACCGCGCCACCGCCGGAATCGCCTGCCGCTGGGCCGAGGACGAGCGCGACGCGCGCGAGGTCGACGACCTACTGAATCAGCTGGAGGCCTGTATCTCTGGCCTCTATGCCGCGCGCGCGGAGCCCCGGCCATGAGCCGGTCCGTCGAACGCGCCCGCGCCCTTCTGGACCGATCCGGGGCCTGGCTGGCGGCCGAGAACGGGGTCTATGCGCTTCGCCTGGGCCCCGATCGACGCGGCCGCGTCAGCCTGACCCTGGCCGAGCCCGAGTTCCGCGCCCTGATCAACCGCCCCGGCCTGCGCCCCCGCCCCCAAGGCGGATGGACCGCTCGCCCCACCGCGCCCGATCCCGTCGCCAGCCCGCCCCCCGGACGCCCCGGCGTCATCGACGGCCAACGCGAACTGGTCGGCCCCGACGGTCGCATGATCCGCCACGCCGCCAATCTGGGCGAAAGCCCGATCGCCTGGCTGGCCCGCCGTAAGGACGCCATGGGCCGCCCCTGGCTGACCCCGGCCCAGGTCGCCGCCGGCGAGCGCCTGCGGGCCGAGATCGAGCAGGCCCGGTCCGGTCCCGCCCTGACCATGCGCTGGGACGCCCTGCCCCGCGCAGGGTCCGGCTCGGCCGAACGGTGCGAGCCCGGCGATCGCGCCCTGAGCGCCGCCCGCCGCGTGGAGGAAGCCCTGCGCGCCGTCGGCCCCCGCCTGCGCCCGATGCTGACCCGGATCTGCGTCCACGGCGACAGTCTGACACTGGCCGAAACCGGCCTCGGCCTGCGCCGCCGCCAGGGCAAGACTCTCCTCAGACAGGCGCTGGAAGCCCTGGCCGAGCACTATGGGATCGGGTGAAAGGCCCGCCAGTCACCCGGCCGTCGTGCCATTCGCCTCCATCGCCGCCTCGCGGATCCGGCCCACCATGCTGTTCAGACCGTTCGCGCGTTGGCGGGTCAGGGCCGAGGGCAGGCCCAGTCGGTCCAGGGCGGCCTTGGCGTCGAACGCCAGGATCTCGGTCGGGGTGCGGCCGGAATAGAGTTTCAGCAGCAGGGCGATATTGCCTTTGGACAGGGCGCTGTCGCTGTCTGCAGTGAACCACAGACGCTCCCCGTCCGACGCGGTCGCCAGCCAGACCTGGGCCGCGCAGCCCGGCACCTTGTTGGTTTCAATCCTGTCGGCGTCGTCCAGCGGGACCAACCCCCTGCCCAGTTCGATCACATATTCGATCCGCTGTTCCCAGTCGCCCAGCAGGTCGAAGTCCTCGGCCAGCTCCGCCAGAGTCTGGTCCAGATTTTCGGTCGGAGGCGTGCGATCGGTCATGACCGCCAGATAGGCCGCGCCGCCGTTAACGACAACCGGCCGTTTTGTCCCCCGATATTCATGGTGAACGCCGATCAGGATATCCCCTGAAACGGGAGCGGCCTCGCGCCGGCTTGCCCTGGAGGCTAGAGTCTGGGCCAGAAAAACGGCTTCACGCGCTTGCACGTCCACAACCAACAATCTCGGCAAAGCCTGCCCACGACGGACGCCCCGCATCCGTCGACGGCGCCGCCGTCGCCGTTGGCCCCGTCCTTACTGGCCATGTGGCACGCCTGTTGGGCGGTGGCGGTCTGTATCACGGCCTTCGTCGGCGAAAGCCTCGGCGGTCTGCAGGGCGAGGTTCTGGCCGCGCTGTTGATCATGACCCTGCCCGGCGTCGGCGGGGTGGCTCTGATGCTGCGGGATTCCGTCGGCCTGCGCTTCACCCTGATGGCGGCCTGGCTGCTGGCCTCGGTGGCGGCGGCAGGTCTGACGGGCGGCGCGACCGGGGCGGTTCCGGGCCTCCTGGTCATGCCTCTGGCGGCGGGGATCGCCCTGGAGCACCCCCGTATCGGCGACGGTCGTCTGACCAAGGTGGGAATCGCCGCCCTGACCCTGCCGCTGGCGTCGGGTCTGATCTCGGCCCTGCTGAACGGCGCCGATCCCCAGCCCCCGGTTCTGGCGGCCCTGTCCGGCCTGCTGGCCCTGGCAGCGACCGCCGCCGCCATCCGCCTGACCTGGGGCCAGCGCCAGCTTCGGCTGACCGCCGCCGAGGCGAACAGCAGCCGTCTCGAGGCGGTGCTGAACGCCCAGCCGGGCCTGACCCTGCTGCTTGATCCCGCCGGCCGCGCTGTCGCCGCATGGGGAACGCCGCCCCCGTCCCTGTCGGTCCAGGCCCTGTTCGACCAGGGACTGATCGCCGCCGTCCACGCCCCCGACCGTCCCGCCGTCGGCGCCGCCCTGCAACGCGCCCTGGCCGGCCAGCCCGCCGAGATCCTGTTCAGCCCCCGCGTCGCCCTGGACCGCCGCGTGGTCATGATCCTGCGCCGTTTCGACCATGCGGGGGATCGCCCCCAACTGATCGCCCAGGCCTTCGACGGCACGGCCCAGTTCGCCCGCGAACTGGGGCTGGAGAGCGCCCGGGTCGAGGCCGAGGCGCAGAGCGCGGGCAAGACCCGCTTCCTGGCCAATATGAGCCACGAGCTGCGTACCCCGCTGAACGCCGTGATCGGCTTCGCCGACATCATGCGCGAACGGCTGTTCGGCCCCCTGCCCGACCGTTACGCCGGCTACGCCGACTCGATCCACCAGGCCGGCGGCCATCTACTGGACCTAATCAACGACGTGCTGGACCTGTCGAAGATCGAGGCCGAACGCTACGAACTGTCGCTGGAAAACCTGGACGCGCGCGACCCCGTCTCGGCCGCCGTCGCCCTGGTCCGCGTCCAGGCCGACGACAAGGGCGTCGACTTGGCCCCGGTCCTGCCGCCCACCCCCCTGAGGGTTCAGGCCGACGCCCGCGCCCTGAAACAGATGGCGCTGAACCTGTTGTCGAACGCGCTGAAGTTCACCCCTTCTGGCGGCTCCGTCACCCTGACCCTGGACGGGGTCGGGCCCTATCTGGAACTGGTGGTGTCGGATACCGGCGTCGGCATCGCCCCGGAAGACCTGCAACGCATCGGCCGCCCCTTCGAACAGGCCGGCGACGCCGACCAGAAGGCGCGCGGCACGGGCCTGGGCCTGTCGCTGGTCCGCTCCCTGACCGAACTGCACGGCGGCCGCATGACCATCGACAGCACCCTGGGCGAAGGCACCGCCGTCATGATCCGCCTGCCGGTCATCCCGGTGGTTGTTCCGGCAGAAACGCCGAGCGAAGTCTCTTAAGCCCGCCCCATCGACAGGAAGGCGCGGCCGGCCGCGAAGTCGCCGGTCTCGAAGCTCGAGCGCGCTACGCTGCCGTCGCGAAAGAGGAATTCGACCACGAAGACCTCGCGCGGATCCAGGGTCGAAACCGCATCGGCCGCCGTAGCGGGGAACAGCCACACCTGCCCCGTCTTGCGTCCCTCGACCAGCAGGCCGGCGTCAGCCGCCTCTACTCCCGCCGCCCAGATCGAGCGACGCTGCGAAACCGGCGGCAGTTCGCGCGCCAGCCAGGGCCGGGGCGCCACATTGGCGTCGCGCAGGATGATCCGCACCCCGGTCGGGCGCGACCGCCCGTGCCAGGACACCACGGCCGCCAACTGGTCGGGCCGGTCCATCCCGCCGATCACCCCGAACCGCACGGGCGAGGCCCCGGTTCGCGTGCCCTGCATCAGTCGCCAGGTCGGCCGGGCGTAGGCCGCGCGATCCGCGCTCCAACCCGCCCGTTCGCCAGGAAAATTCATCCGCGCCATCCGCGACCAGCCGGAAAAGGCGTCGCGCACCCGGCCGCTGACCGTCTTCAGATCGGCGGAATCGCACCGCGTCGTCGCCGCTCGCGTCCGGGCCCGCTGCGCCGTCTCGGCCAGATCGCGCTCATTGCCCCCTGCCCGCAGGGCCGCGCCGCGCGCCTGCCAGGCGGCGGCGGTCAGGGCGGCGGTCAACTGGGGTTGGAACAGGCCGCACCGCGCATTGGCGGCCAGCACGAAACTGCGCTCGTAATAGCGATCGACCGGCGCCGCGCCCGCCAGACTCGGGGCCGCGATCAGCACGGCCGCGATCAGGGCTTGGGTTCGCCGGGGGGAAGAGCCTATCCTCATCCTCCGACCCTGGCACGTCCCGCCTTTGGGTCTGGTTTCCGTACAGGGTTAGCGAATTGCTTCTATCCAGCGACCTGTGGGTCAGCGCCCTGATCCGCCGCGCCGAGATCGAGGGCGCCTATGCGACCGTCGTCAAGAAGGGCGATGACCGCGCCGGCTCGGTCATCGTCAAGGCCTACGACACCTCGACCCGCACGGCCAAACTCTACACCGAGGCCTTCGGTCAGGACGGCGAACGCCTGTGGATCCAGCCGGTGACCAGCGACAGCGAAGCCGAACTGGACGCCTATATCGCGCGCCAGCGCGGCTACGACCCCGACCTCTGGGTGGTCGAGATCGAAGACAAGCAGGGCCGGCATTTCATCACCGAGAAGGTGCAGGGGTAAGGCGCGAAATTACCCGGCCGCTTTCTCCTCAGCGGTCGCGAGGGTCTGGTTCTATCGCGGGCGCCTGTTTCATAAACCGGCCCTTGGCAGACTCAGTTTGCATGCGATTGCGGTGTAAGGCTTCCGAATGACCAGCGAAACAATCACCCTCGCCGAGGCCGATCCCGCCGACTTTGCGATCTTCAAGAAAGAGCTGCAGGACGCGTTCGCAGTGGCGGTCGTCGATGAGTTCGGCGACCTTCCAGACGGGCCGATCCCCTCGGACGAGGTGTTGGACGGCGCCGTCAAATCGCCTGGCGCGGCGGCGCTGCGCATATTGTGCGATGGCCGAAAGGTCGGCGGCGCCGTCGTCACCATCGACCCCGTGAGCCACCGCAACTCTCTCGACCTCTTTTTTCTGAAGGTCGGCGAGGAGGGTCGGGGGCTCGGCCTCAAGGCCTGGCGCGCCATTGAGGACCGGTTTCCCGAGACGATCGCCTAGCAGACGCACACGCCGTATTTCGAGAAGCGAAATATCCACTTCTACGTCAACAAGTGCGGCTTCAGGATCATCGAGTTTTTCAACAAATATCACGCCGACCCTAACAATCCTGAGGCGCAAGACGATCTTCCCGGAGACGGGGATGCTTTTCAGTTCGAAAAGATCATGAGAGCGTCAAGTTCAGAGCTTTGAGCAGGTGGGGGTGGACAGCTCCCTCTCGGACCTTGCGTCGCCCGCTCTGGATCGCCCCCCCCCTACCCCTTTCGGGCGTCGAACGCCGCCCGCGCCGTCTCGATCCGGTCGATATTCGTCTCCGCCCAGGTCCACACCCCGCAGAAGGCCTCGGCCAGGGTGAAGCCCAGGTCGGTCAGTCGATATTCGACCTTGGGCGGGATGACCGGATGGACCGTGCGCACCACCAGGCCGTCGCGCTCCATCTGGCGCAGGGTCTGGGTCAGCATCTTTTGACTGATCCCTCCGACCAGTTCGCCCACGCGCGTGAACCGCGTCTCGCCGTGTTCGGCCAGGACCTCCAGGATCAGCATGGTCCACTTGTCGGCCACCCGGCCGATCACCTCGTTGACCAGGGCCTCGACGCGTGGATCGGCGACCTCGCCGGTCTCGGGGTGTGAAATTCTCGCGGGCGGAACAGCCGTCATATCCATTTCTTCCTTCGCGGTAAGTATGGCGGTTTCCAGTGCCTACTTTCCAATAGAGAGCGACCGTCATACCTGAGCTTCCGCACTGACGCACCCCCTGAGGAGAGCCCCATGAACATCAGCGGAAACACCATCCTGATCACCGGCGGCGGCACCGGCATCGGCCGCGCCCTGGCCGAGGCCCTGCACGCCCGCGGCAATCAGATCATCATCACCGGCCGTCGCGAAGACGTGCTGAAGGACGTCGCCGCCGCCAATCCCGGCATGGCCTGGGCCACCTTGGACGTCGCCGACCCCGCCGCCGTCGCCGCCTTCGGCGAACAGATCGTCAAGGACCACCCGACCCTGAACGCCGTCATTCTGAACGCCGGGATCATGAAGCCCGAAGACCTGACGGCCCGCCCGTTCGACTTCGCCACGGTCGAGGCCACCATCGCCACCAATCTGCTCGGTCCGATCCGCCTGACGGCGGCCCTGCTGCCCCGTCTGCAGGCCCAGCCCGCCGCGACGATCATGACCGTCACCTCCGGCCTGGCCTTCATCCCCCTGGCGGCGACCCCGACCTACAACGCTGCCAAGGCGGCCATCCACTCCTGGACCGAGTCCCTGCGTCATCAGTTGCGGGACACCGCCGTCGAGGTGCTGGAGTTGGCCCCGCCCGCCGTCGCCACCGACCTGATGCCGGGCCATGCCGAGAACCCCGCCTCCATGCCCCTGGCAGACTATACGGCCGAGGTGATCGGCCTGATCGAGAGCGGAAACACCCCGCGCGGCGAAATCCTGGTCGAACGGGTCAAGCCCCTGCGCTTCGCCGAGGCGAACGGCTACGAAGCCGTGTTCGAGATGCTCAACGGCTGACGCATTCTCCCTCTCCCTCCCCCTGCGGGGGAGGGGGGCGGAGGCGGAGCCGAAGCCGGGTGGGAAGGGCCGGGCGACGCATCACAGCTTGCAAAAACAGGTGCGCCCGCGCCCTGCCGCCCCCACCCCGTCGCTGGCGCGACGCCCCTCCCCCGCAGGGTGAGGGAAAGTTCAGCTCACCGCCCCACCGTAATCTCCATCGGCCGTGACATGAACAGCCGCACCCCGCCCAGGTCCAGCGCCAGCCGCCGGTCCTCGAACGCCCCCATGCCGATCAGCGCCTTGGGAAAGCCCGGCACAGGCACGTCGTCATAGATGGCCACCTCCGCATTCCGATACAGCTCGTCGCCGAACGTCAGTGTACGGACCGTTACCGCCTCGGCCCGCACCACCCCGCCCAGCACCAGGCTCTGCCCCGGCCGCCGTTCGCGTCCGTCCAGCAGGCCCGCGGCCTGAGCCGTCTCGCGCGTCACCGCCAGAACGGCCGAGGCGCCGGTGTCGATCACCGCCTCCACCGTCGCCCCCTCGACCGTGATCCCCGCCTGCAGCGCCTTGCCCGCACGGCTCACAGCGACGGCGGCCATATCCGGCGTCGGCGCCCAGGCCTCGGCCGCCACAAACCGCATCCGCCGCCGCCCCGTGTCCAACTCCAGCACCAGTTCGCGCAGCACGTCCTGCCCCAGGATCAGCGGCGCCCCCAGGCCCCGCTCCCCCGCCAGCGGCCCCAGATCCAGGATCGCCGCCCGCAGCCCGTCAAGCTTCAGCCCCCCGACCGCCACGTCCAGCGCCGTCCCCCGACCCATCTGCGGCTCGCCCCCGACGCCATAGGCCACCATCGGAATGCTGAAGACGTCGGTCAGGCCCAGGGTCTCGACCAGCGACCGATCGATCACTGAATACTGCGCCCCGGAATCCACCAGGGCCCGCACGTCCACCCCATTGACCGTCACCGCCACGGTCGGGGTAGGCGCGCGCCGTTCGGCATAGTCCAGCCAGCCGGACGACCCCTCCGCCCCGAACCCCACCGCCGGCCCCTTCCACAGCACATTGTCGCGCAGCCACCAGGCCCCGCCCACCCCGCCGGCGACCAGGCCCAGCCGGATCAGAAGATCGCGTCGTCTCATCCCTCAGACATGGACTGTCCGGCGCTCAGGCGCCAGCGGGGACGATGGTCGCAGGGGGTAGGCACGAACCAGACCAGCATGAATTTGTCGCACAAGCCCCCCACCCGTCGCCGCGCCGACAATTTCCTCCCCCGAACGACCAGAAACCGGGTGACGCCGCCGCTCCGGCTGGTTACGACCAGACCATTATGAGCACCTCCAGCGCCCGTTACGTCTCCACCCGCGGCCAAGCCCCCGAGACCGACTTCACCGACGCCCTGCTGCGCGGCATCGCCCCCGACGGCGGCCTCTATATGCCGACCGCCTGGCCCGAACTCTCGCCGTCCGCCTGGGACAAGGGCGCCGACTACAAGTCCATCGCCCTGCAAGCCGTCGCCCCCTTCATCGGCGACGCCCTGCCCGCCGGCGCCCTGGACCGCGCTCTGGACCGCCTCGCCGCCGGCTTCGCCCACCCGGCCGTCACCCCTCTGGTGGAGCTTGAGCCCGGCCTGTTCGTGCTGGAACTGTTCCACGGCCCCACCGCCGCCTTCAAGGACCTGGCGATGCAGCTGGTCGCCGCCCTGACGGACGAGGCCCTGGCCGCCTCGGGCGAGCGGCTGACCATTCTCACCGCCACCTCGGGCGACACCGGCGCCGCCGCCGTCCGCGCCTTCGCCGGCGCCCAGTCGGTCGATCTGGTCGTGCTCCATCCGCTGGACCGCGTCTCCCCGGTTCAGCGCAAGCAGATGACGACGGTCCAGGCCGACAATGTGCTGAACCTGGCCGTGCGCGGCGATTTCGACGACTGCCAGCGTCTGGTGAAGGGGCTGCTGGCCGAGGAATCCCTGCGTGAACGCGGCCGGCTGTCCTCGGTCAATTCGATCAACTGGGCGCGGCTGGCGGGCCAGATCCCCTATTATGTCTCGGCCACGGCCCAGCTGGGCGGCTCGGCGACCTTCGTCGTCCCCACCGGCAATTTCGGCGACGCCTTCGCCGGCATCGCGGCCACGAAAATGTGCCTGCCGTGCAACGGTTTCGTCGCGGCGGTGAACCAGAACGACGCCCTCGCCCGCGCCATCAATGACGGCGTCTATTCGCGCCGTCCGGCGGTCGAAAGCGGCAGCGTCTCCATGGACGTCCAGGCCCCGTCCAACTTCGAACGCCTGGTCTATGAGGCCACCAGCCGCGACGGCGACCGCACCCGCGCCGTGTTCAAAACCTTCGCCCGCGACGGCGCCGTCGCCTTCGATCCGGATCTGCTGACCGCCCTGCGGACCGCCGTCTCGGCCGTCTCCATCGACGAGATGGAAACCCGCGCCGAGATCGCCCTCGCCTACGAGGCCTGGGGCCGCGTCGTCTGCCCCCATACGGCTGTTGCGCTGGCCGCCGCCCGCCGCGTCGACCGTTCGACCGGCCCCGTCGTCGCCCTGTCCACCGCCCACCCGTCCAAGTTCGGCGCCTTCGTCTCCGACGTCCTCGGCTTCGAACCCGAGCCCGCGCCCGTCATCGCCGCTCTGGGCGATCAGGCGGAACGGATGACCATCATCGACGGCACAATGCACGCAGCTTTAGCCGCGATCCGCGCGCGCTGACACATAAGTCTCCCTCCCCCGCAGGGGGAGGGAGAGCGTTTTATTACCTACCGACGCCGCGTCAGCATCCCGACCAGCATCAACCCCACGCCCGCCACCGACAGGGTCGTCACCAGCGGCCGCTTGCGCGCCTCGCCGGCCACGGCCCGCGCCTTGTCGCGATAATCGACCGGGGCCTTCTCGACCAGCCGATCCACCGCGTCCATCGCCTTGCCGAAGGTGTCCAGCGACCGGCCCTTGGCGTCCTCGAACGCCCCCTCGACCTGCAGCTTCTGGTCGCCGACCAGCTTGCCGAAACCCTTTTTCGTCTTACCGGTCGCCTCATACGCGGCGCCCTCGATCCGTTCGTCGGTCATGTCTCTCATCCTCGGGGAGCACGGCCCTCATGGCCGCCTGACCAAGAAAATCCCGGAACCCGCTTCCGTTCCAGTGACGCGTGGACGCAGACGCCTAGCAGTCTTCAACTTCCCGGCGGCCTGTCGGAATCAGAGAGGACCCTGAACCCGTAATGCGACCACGCCACCGTAACTTTTCTCACATAGGGCAGCGCAAAATCATCCCTCCCCCTGACGGTCAATCCGTGGAAACCGCCGCTCGAACATCCCACCGAAAAATCGAAAAATTCGTCGATTTCGGACAGCTGACTATTGATCAATGAAAGCTCCTCGGCCGATGCTTCACGGTCGCCGATCGAGAATTTCTTGAGCTCGAGACGCGGCAAGGCGGCCAATTGCATCTCGACCTCGACGTCGAAGCACTTTGATCGCGAGCTTATGAATTGTTCCTGCGACCTTCGATATCCGCCGAAGGGGATGAGGGACGGACCTTCGCTCTGTTCGGCCCCATGGGCCAACAACGACGCCACAAGAATTCCGATCATTGGAGGCCGCCTTGGGCTGGGCTGTCAGGGTCAGTTCGAGCGCGAGATACTAGAGTTTATCACAACTTCCAAAGCGCCCTTGTCAAACTCGGCAGAGCGGCGAACATGAGGCTCCGCCTATTCGCGGCGCCCCGGAGCCCTCGCCATGTTGTTCCCCGCCGCCCTAGCGGCCTTCATCTCTGTTCAGGCCGCGCCTTCTGCGACCGAGGTTCTTCAAGGCTTGGACCTGACGTCCTTCCGGAACTCGACCGGCCCAGCCCGAGCGGAAGGCCTGCGACGTCCCGCCGACTGGTCCTTCTCGAATCTTACGGTGGAAGACGATGTCGCCAGCTTGCAGCGGACGGGCAACAGATGGCGGCTCGGCCTGAAAATACTGCGATCCACGCCCGACGGCGTCGTTGCCTGCTTCTATGATCAGGCGCTGAATGGCGGGAGCTACAGGGCTCAAAAAGCCCTGTTGATCGTCCGTGACGATCTGGGCGGTTATCGCGTCCAGGACCAGGACATTGTGGACCCCGCCTGCCTGCCCAATCCCGGACACGGGTGACCCTCTTCCAAGGTCTCCTCCCCACGTCGTGGGGAGGTGGCGCGGCGCCTCTTCGGCGCCGTGACGGAGGGGCTTTGGACCCGGACTCGGGGCGAAAAGAGCCCCGTCACCGTCAGTGGTGATCAGCCGCCCCAGGCCCATCGATGATCACCCAGGTAGCCTCATCCATTGCAACCATGACGTCCTGCCGCACCCACTGCCCAGAGGAGTCTCGCTGCCGATAACGACATCCGAACTCGGTCGGCTCCTCAGGAATGTCGTAGCAACTCAGCCGGTCGATATTGGACGACGAAATCGCAAGCACGCCCGCCAGATCCGCGCGGCTTGGACCGACTGATGACGCGCATCCGCCGAGGATCAGCAAGGTGGGCGACAGGATCTGGAGCAGCTTCATCATAAGGCCAAGCTATCACGCTTTAGGAGGCTAAGAACCTCGCGCGCGCACGGGATACGCCAAAGCCCTTCCCATCCTAATTCCGCAACCAACCCCCCGTCTTTTCAACCCCCTGGCGCCCGCAAGCGGCCCTCTACTCAGCGCCCTTCAAAACCGTGCCATACTCCCTGCCCGGTCTTTGAAAACTGAACCCCAGCCGCCCCGGCGAAATTGCACTCTTTTGCACATTGCACCGTCTTTTCCGCCCGGTGCAATTTCACCACGCGCCCGAGAATAGACGAAAATAGACTCCTTTTTTTCGGAGTCTAATCATGCATTTTCCAGCGCCCGCCAGTGGTCCATGCGGCGCAGGAAGACCGCCGGATCCTTGGGCGTGACCAGTTTGGACGGGTCGTGGAAGATGCGGTCGTGCAGGCGGGTGACGGTGAACCTCAGGGCCGCCGCCTCGCCCAGTCGCGGCAGGGCCGCGCGCTCGGCCTCGCTCAGCGGCCGCACCGCCTCATAGCCGCGCTGGAAGGCGGCCAAGGCCTCGGGCATGGCCCGGCCCTCGGCGTCAAAGCCCCAGGCCGACAGGGCGATGGCCAGGTCATAGACCAGCGGCCCGGTGCAGCCGAAGTAGAAGTCGATCACGGCCGACACCGCCCCCTCCTCGAACAGGATATTGTCGGGGAAATAGTCGGCATGGATCGCCCCGACCGGTAAATCATCCGTAAACGGATCATCCAGCCGCGCCAGCGCCGCCTCGACCTGGTCCAACAAGCTCCGGTCCTCGCCCGAAGCCCCCGCCGCGCACCGATCCGCCAGCCGTCGCCACATCGCCGGCCCGACCGGGTTGTCGCGCCGCCCGGCGAAGCCGGACGCCGTCTGGTGCAGCCGCGCCAGCACCGCCCCCGCCGCCGCCTGATCGGCTTCTGACGGATGGCGCAGCCAGGCGCCGGTCTTCCATTCGATCACCGCCGCCGCCCGGCCGTTCAGCCGCCCCAGCCAGCCGCCCGACCGATCCTCGATCGGCGTCGGGCAGGGGAATCCCTGCCCCGCCAGATGGGCCGTCAGCCCCAGGCAGAAGGGCAGAGACGCCTCGTCCGTCCGCGCCTCGAACAGGGTCAGGACGAACCGCCGTCGGGCCGAGCCTTGCCGGGTCTCCAGCCGGTAGTTGGTGTTCTCCACCCCCTCGGCGATGGCGGTCAGTTCGACCACCTCGCCCAGGTCGTAACCGGCCAGGAACCGCCTGGCCTCGTCGAACGAGACGGGAGTGAAGACGGCCATGACCTAGTTCAGGCCCGCGTCGGCGCGGCGCGCGCGCACGATCTCAGCCAAGTCGGCCATGATGCTCTCGGTCGTGGCCCAGCGGCCGGCGCCCCGGCCCCGGCAGCGCCACACCCGCCCATCGGCGCCATAGACCTTCAAGGCGTTGCCCTCGCCGCGCAGGCCGGAGAACAGCGGATCGCCGTGCTCGGCCGTCAGCTTGACCGAGGGCGCGATGACCCCGTCCTTCAGATGGGCGGCGCCGATCTGGCGCACCCCGCCGTCGGCCGATGTAGCCTCGGTCAGATGGTCGCGCGGGACCTCGCCGTCGGGCGAGCGGCCGAAGGCCTCGTGGCACAGCAGCCGCACCTTGGCGGCGGCGTCCAGACCTTCCAGATCCGCCGACGGATCCTCCTCGGCAAAGCCCGCCGCCCGGGCGTCGGCCAGAGCCTCGCCGAAGGCCGCCCCGTCGCCCAGCCGCTCCAGCATGAAGTTGACCGTGCCGTTCAGCACCGCCTCGAACCCGACCACCTCGCCGGCGGCGCGGGCCGCCCGCACCGTCTCGATCATCGGCGAACCGCCGCCAACCGAGGCCGACCAGAAGATCCGTCGGCCATGGGCCTTGGCCAGGTCCTGCAAGCCGCCGGGATCACGGCTGACCGCCTGTTTGTTGGCGCTGGCCACGTCGCAGCCGGCCTCCAGGGCGGCGCGGATGACCGCATGGCCCGCCTCGCCCTCCGACAGGGCCTCCAGCACGATATCCGGCTTCTTGGCCCAGAGGACGGCCGGGTCGGCGGTGAACAGGGACTGGGGACAGGCGACGTCGCGGACCTTCTTCGGATCGCGCACCAGCACCCCGACCACGTCATAGCGCGGGTCGCTGAGCAGCCGGGCCAGAACCCCGCCGCCCACCACGCCGCAGCCGGCGACCGCCACCTTCAGCGGCGGCAGGGCCGGGGCCGGTCCGGGCGGGGCTGACTTCTTGCCGATGACCGTGCCGTCGGCCCGGTCCAGGGCCGCGACCTCGATCTCCACGCCCCGGCTCTCGCCCAGGTCGATGGCGTCGTGCTGCACCAGGGCGCCGCCCAGTTTGCGCGCCACGTCCCAGGATGCGCGGCGATACCGCAGGGCCGGCGCGGTCCGGTCGTTCGGATCATGGTCGTACAGGCCGTCGACGTCCTTCACCAGCCGCACCTTCTTTAGGCCCAACTCGGCCGCCAGGAAGACCGCCGTCAGGTCCGACCCGCCCCGGCCCAGCAGGGCGATCCGCCCATCCGGCCGCACCGCGCCGAAACCGGGCACCACCACCACCTCGTGCCGGTCCAGCGCCTGTTTCAGATGGTCGGGCCGCAGGCCGCAGGGGCGCGAATGCTCCGGCTCGCCCTCGGCGACGATGCCCAGCTCCCGCACCGACAGGGCGCAGGCGTCCAGGCCGATCCGATCGCAGGCGATGGCGACCAGGGCCGCCGACTTCTCCTCGCCGAGCGCCACATAGCCGGGCAGCAGGTCGTTGGAATGGGCCAGGCCCAGGGCCCGCGCCTCGCCCAACATCTGGTCCGTCGCCCCGCCGAAGGCCGAGACCACCGCCACCACCTTGCGCCCCGCCCGCACATGGCCATAGACGGCCGAAGCCACCAACGGCGCCTCCGCCGGGCTGCGCAGGATCGACGACCCGAACTTCAGCACCACCACCTCGGCGGCGGCCTGGGCGGGCCGACTGCTGGGATCAGGGTTCTCGGACTTCTCTACGACGGCGAGCGAGGCGGACATTGGGGTTTCTCTGGAATGTTCGGAGGGGGTGGGGTGAATAGAAAAACCCCGCCAGGCGGACCGGGCGGGGTTCGGGTTCTGCGGTTGCCGGGGTTCGGCGCGCTAAACTCGTCCCGCCCGTGAGGGCATGGTGGTGGTGGTGCCGGTGGTGCCGCCAATAATCGAGCCGCCGAGGGTCATGCCGAGACGCGTCGCGGCGAGGCCGGCGGCGGTCGAAACTTCGGCGATGATCAGGCGCTGTTGCACAGGGCTGGTCCGGTTCAAATCTGAGCTTAGGGTGCTTGGATCACCCCCGCAGTGTCAAGCCGCATTGGATGATTTTTTCACGACAACGCACTTTTGGTCCGTTTCAGGCCCATTCGAACCGCACCGCCCGCCCCATAGGGTCGAATTTTTCTCTTGACCGGCGCCCTGGGTTTGATCAACGTAAGATCACTCATCAAGACCGGCTGAGGGATTAGGCCCTTTGACGCCGGGGCAACCATCGGGTTCCGCCCGAAACGGTGCCAACTCCTGCGGGGTCCTTCGGGCCGCGAGAGATGAGTGGAGCATCGACGAGGCGACGCTCCACGATCTGTCACCGCATCGAGGCTTGCTGAGGCGAGAACGATGCGGACGACGATAGATGACCCTGGCTGAAACATCCCTGTTTGAAGACCCCGAATGTCGGCCCGCGCCGTCGGCTGCACCCGTTCGTGAACGCGGCGGC
Source organism: Brevundimonas sp. FV2ps16 (assembly GCF_058681075.1). Taxonomy (NCBI): domain Bacteria; kingdom Pseudomonadati; phylum Pseudomonadota; class Alphaproteobacteria; order Caulobacterales; family Caulobacteraceae; genus Brevundimonas; species Brevundimonas sp. FV2ps16. The sequence goes on from NZ_CM178728.1 coordinate 281,627, forward strand.
GCCCGAGACGTGATCGTCTCCATCCCCTCCGATTTCCGCCTGGCCTCCGGCGAAAAGCTGAGCCAACCCAATATCGTGGGCCGTATCCATGGCCGCGCCGGCGCTCCGGTCGTTGTCGTGGCCGGCGGCATCTCGGCCGGCCGCTTCGTCCACCGCACCGAGACCAACGGCCTGGGCTGGTGGTCCGGCGCCGTGTCTGTGCGCGGCCCCATCGACCTGTCGCGTCTTCAGGTCCTGGCCGTCGATTTCGCGCCGGGCCAGGAGTTTCAGGACACCCCCGTCACCATCACCACCCACGACCAGGCCCGCCTGCTGGCCCTGGTGCTGAACCATCTGAAGATCGAGCGGGTCGCGGCCTTCGTCGGCTGTTCCTACGGCGGCATGGTCGGCCTGGCCTTCGCCGAACTGTATCCCGACTGGGCCGAGCAGCTGATCGTCGTCTCGGCCGCCCACCGCGCCCATCCGCAAGCCACCGCCTGGCGCGGCATCCAGCGCCGCATCCTTCAGTTCGCCGTCGCCGCCGGCCGGCCGGAAGAGGGCGTCGCCCTGGCCCGCGAACTGGCCATGACCACCTATCGTACGGCCGAGGAGTTCAACGACCGGTTCGACACCACCGCGCCACACGCGGTCGGCGGCGCCTATCCGGTCTGCGACTATCTGACGGCGCGGGGCCAAGCCTATCGCACCCACACCACCCCGGCGCGCTGGCTGTCGATGTCCGATTCCCTGGACCGCCACAGCGTGACGCCCGAGGCCATCACCACCCCCGTCACCCTGATCGGTTTCACTTCCGACCGGCTGGTGCCGATCGACGACATCCGCGAACTCGCCGCGCGGTTGCCGACCCTGTGGCGCTTCGTCGAAGCGCCTTCCCTGTATGGCCACGACGCCTTTCTGAAGGAGGACGCCTTCGTCGGCGACATCCTCCGCGCCGCTTTCAAGGACATTAAAGCATGACCCGTATCGCCAATCCGCACACGATCGCCGCCCGCACGGGCGTGGATTCGGACACGGCGCATGGCGCGGTCATGCCGCCGCTCTATCTGTCGTCCAACTATTCCTTCGCCGGCTTCGAACAGAAGCGGAAATACGACTACAGCCGCTCAGGCAATCCGACCCGCGACGTCCTGGCCGAAACCCTGGCCGAGTTGGAAGGCGGCGCCGGCTGCGTCATCACCGCCACCGGCATGGCGGCGGTCGACCTGCCCTTGGCCCTGCTGGAGCCCGGCGACCTGCTGATCGCCCCACACGACTGCTACGGCGGCACCTGCCGCCTGCTGAACGCCCGCGCCAGGAAGGGCCATTTCGAGCTGCTGCTGGTCGACCAGGGCGATCCGGAAGCCCTGGAGGCCGCTCTGGCGCTGAAGCCGAAACTGGTTCTGGTCGAAACCCCGTCCAACCCCCTGCTGCGCTTGGTCGATGTGGCCGACATCTGCACCCGCGCCCATGCCGCCGGCGCCAAGGTCGTCTGCGACAACACCTTCCTGTCGCCGGCGCTTCAGAACCCGATCAAGCTGGGCGCCGACTTCGTCGTTCACTCGACGACCAAGTTCATCAACGGCCACTCCGACGTGGTCGGCGGCGCCGTCGTCTCGGCCGACGCCGAGGATCATCAGACCCTGGCCTGGTGGGCCAACTGCACCGGCGTCACGGGGTCGCCGTTCGACGCCTATCTGACCCTGCGCGGCGTGCGCACCCTGTTCGCCCGCATCGAGCGGCAACAGGCCACGGCCGGCAAGATCGCCGAACGGCTGGCCGCCCACCCGGCGGTCAAGGTGGTTCACTATCCGGGCCTGAAGTCGCACCCGAACCACGCCCTGGTCGCCACGCAACAGGCCGGACCCGGCGCCATGCTCAGCTTTGAGCTGGAAGGCGGAACCGACGCCGTCCGCGCCCTGGTCGAAACGCTGGAGATCTTCACCCTGGCCGAATCCCTAGGCGGGGTCGAAAGCCTGATCACCCACCCCGCCACCATGACCCACGCCGCCATGACCTCCGAGCAGCGCGCCACCGCCGGCATCGGCGACGGCCTGGTGCGGCTGTCGGTCGGGCTGGAGCATGTCGAGGACCTGATCGCCGACCTGTTCCCGGCCCTGGACGCCGTCGTCCCGGCGAAGGCGGAAGCGGCGTAAGTTTTTGCTTGCAGGAGGGGCCGATCCGGGGCAAATGCGCCGCCCCGGCCGCGGTCCCTTCGTCTATCGGTTAGGACGTCAGGTTTTCAACCTGAAAAGAGGGGTTCGACTCCCCTAGGGACTGCCACCGGCGCCGATGATCGGCTGGATGAAGAGGCGTGTTGAGCAAGCGCTCCGCCTCCGGATTAAGATTTCAGTAAGTATTTTGTTCGGATCAGGACGCCAAGCCCTTCGATTCACGGACTTTTTTCGGACGCACTCAGGAACTATCCACAGACGCTGTGGTTAACCACACGTTAGCTCGGCGCAGAAGCGCCTCTCCCTCCTGAACCGAGATACCATGTTCATCGCCATCGCCCGTCCGGCGGTGGAGCCCCAAGGCCCCGACGCCGTCGCCGTCCCCGGCTCTCCCGTCATCGTCGAACTGTCGCCCCGCGCTCTGCACGCGCGCCTTCTGGAAAACGCCGCCCTCAGGCGGATGCGCGGCTTGGAACGCCGTCGCGAGCGTCGGCTGGACGACGCCGAATACTGGCTGCACGCCGCCCCGATGGCGGTGCAGAGGGCCAGCGCGCTGCGCGAGCATACGAGCTTCGCACCCTTGCCCTAACGCAGTTCGGGTATCCGCCGACGGAGCGACGCCTTCAGCTTGTCCAGCCGCTGGCCTGCCGACTTGGGGCGGACCCGCTCACGATGCTCGAAGCCGCCACCCCAACGGTCGTGGACGGCGGTTGCGAGGTGGGGGTGCCGATCATGCTGGTGGACGATAGGGCTGACCGTGCCGTCTTGATTGACCACCCTGCCATCCCGGAAGACCAAGCGATCCCCGGGCGTGAGGCCCAGGGTCGCCACCCGACCGTAGTTGGCCCGGATGGTCGCCGTCGTCAGACCCTGGTGAATGGCCATGTTGAAGGCAGCCTGGTCGGCTCCGAAGGCCCCGCCGATCTCGGACCGGGGCGTCGCCGCCAGAGACAGGATCAGCCGCGACAGACGCGCCACCTCGGCCCGCGGCCCCACGACCGTCCCCACACAGAGGCAGGCTCGGCCGCCTAGTTGGAGCGCCTGGGCCTCGCCAAACAAGGCGCGCAAGTACTTCATGTTGAAGGCGTGGTCGGAGAGCGGCGCCTCGGCCTCGATGAAGGCTTCCAACCCCTCGGGCGACGGCGTGAACGGCGCGTCCTGGAAGATCACATCGCGCACGTCGCAGGCCAGGGCAGCGCCAGGCCTGTCGCCCAGCAGACCCGCGAAGGCGACGAACCTCTGCATCACCGGATGGGGCGCCCAGCCGCGCCAGACCGGCGCATCGACGGCGGTCACGTCATTCTGGGCCAGAAAGGCGCGCAACTCTGGGTCGGCATCCACCACCAAAGCGACAGAACCGTCAAAAACGGCCCGCAGCGACAGCACGAACGGGGCGATGTCGGCCGCATCATAGCCGGTGGCGTAGCCGACCACCGCGTCCCCGTCGGGCAAGGGCGCGATCCGGCGTCCGACCTCCAGCGCCTGAGCCAGCCAGTCCAGATAGTTCGACCGGACCGCCCCCTGTTTCATGGCGTCAGCGCGGGCCCATCAGATCGGCGAACCGATCGAACAGATACAGGCTGTCGGCCGGCCCGGGCGAAGCCTCGGGGTGGTGCTGGACGCTGAAGATCGGCTTGTCCTTGACCGCGATGCCGCAGTTTGTGCCGTCGAACAGGCTGACGTGGGTTTCGGTGACGGCGTCGGGCAGGCTGTCGCGATCGACGGCGAAGCCGTGGTTCATCGACACGATCTCGACCTTGCCGGTGGTCAGATCCTTGACCGGATGGTTGGCGCCGTGGTGGCCCTGTTCCATCTTCACCGTCTTGGCGCCCAGGGCCAGGGCCAGCATCTGGTGGCCCAGGCAGATGCCCATCAGGGGCTTGCCGCTGGCGACCAGTTTCTGGATCTCGGGCACCGCGTATTCGCCGGTCGCGGCCGGATCGCCCGGACCGTTCGACAGGACGACGCCGTCGGGATTGCGCGCCAGAACCTCTTCCGCCGTCGTCGTGGCCGGGACCACGGTGATCCGCGCGCCGGTCGAGGCCAGGGCGCGCAGGATGTTGCGCTTCACCCCATAGTCGATGACAACCACGGCCTTGCGGCCTTGCGTCTTCGGATGGCCTTCCGGCCATTCCCACAGGCCCTCGTCCCATTCGAACGCCTGCAGCGTCGAGGCGGGCTTGGCCAGGTCCAGGCCGACCAGACCGGTCCAGGCCCTAGCCTGGGCGATCAGGGCGTCCAGATCGAACTGGCCGTCCGGATTATGGGCGATGACGGCGTGGGGGACGCCCTTGTCGCGGATGATCTTGGTCAGGGCGCGGGTGTCCACGCCGGCCAGGCCGACGACGCCGCGCCGCTTCATCCAGTCGTCGAAGCTGGCGTCCGAGCGATAGTTGGCCGGATCGGTCGGCACGTCGCGGAAGATGGCGCCCCGCGCCGAGGTGTCCGAACCGCCGCCCATCTGTTCGATGTCTTCCACATTGGTGCCGGTGTTGCCGACGTGCGGGAAGGTAAAAGCCAGGATCTGGCTCATGTAGGACGGGTCTGTCAGGATCTCCTGATAACCGGTCATGGCGGTGTTGAAGACCACCTCGCCCAGAGCCGATCCGACAGCGCCGACGCCGATCCCTTGCAGGATCGTGCCGTCGGCAAGCGCGAGGACGCCCGTCGCGCCCGGAAGGATCTTGGTCGTCATGGGCGCGCTCCTACACACGAATCCGGCCTAAACGGAGGCCTCAGACCGCTGGACTGAACAAACGGCGGGGTCGTTAAGCCCTGCCGTGCGCCGGGTCAACGACCATCCGCATTCTAAGCCGGGCCGACCAGACGGAACTGGGCCGTCGAACCGCCCTGAGCATGGGGCGCCAACCACAGATCGAACAGGCCCGGCTCGATCCGATACGTATTGTCCTCGCCGATGAAGCCCAGTTGGCGGGCGTTCAGGGTGAAGCGCACAGTCTCGCTCTGGCCCGGTCGCAGCGTCACTCGCTTGAAGTCCTTCAACAGCCGCCCCGGCTGGGTCAGGCTGGCGACCCGGTCGTGGATATAGAGCTGCACCAGTTCCTCGGCGACATGGGCGCCCTGGTTGGTGACGGTCACGGCCACGTCCAGCGTGCCGGCCCAGGCCAGTTGATCGCCGGCCATCTGCACCGGACCATAGGCCACGTCGCCATAGGTCAGGCCGTAGCCGAACGGATAAAGGGCCGTATTGGTCGTCTCGCGATAGCGGGCCTTGTATTCCTCGATCGGCAAGGCGGGATTGGCGGGACGGCCGGTGTTCTTGTGGTCGTAGGAATAGGGCTGCTGGCCCGACTTGTGCGGGAAGCTGACCGGCAGACGCGCCGAGGGTCCGTGGTCGCCGAAGATGACGTCGGCGACGGCGTTGCCCATCTGCTCGCCCAGGAACCAGGTGACGACGATGGCCTGGGCGTTCTTGACATTGCCTTCCAGCGCCAGGGCCCGCCCGTTGCGCAGCAGGATGACCATCGGCTTGCCGGTAGCCGCCATGGCGTCGACCAGGGCCTGTTGCGGGGCCGGAACGACGATCTCGGTGCGCGACTGCGCCTCGCCGGACATCTTCTGGCTCTCGCCGATGGCCAGGACGATGACGTCGGCGTTGGCAGCGGCGCGGATGGCCTCTTCGATGCCGCCGTCCAGCGGGGTCTCAATGCCCGAGCCGCGCGCGACGGTCAGCCCCTGCGGATCGGTCATGGCGGCGCGGAAGCCGGCCTCCAGCGACACCCGGCGCTCGGGCGCGCCCCAGATGGTCCACGGTCCCCAGACATTGTCCACGTCATCGGCGAACGGGCCGACCAGTGCGATCTTCTGGCTCTTGTTCAGCGGCAGAAGCTGGTTGTCGTTCTTCAGCAGCACCACAGCCTTGCGGCCGGCCTCGCGTGACAGCTCAATGTGCTCGCGCGAACCGACCACGGCCTTTTCACGCACCGGATCCGTGCCGCGATAGGGGTCGTCGAACAGGCCCAGGGCCGCCTTGGTGGTCAGCAGGCGGCGCACCGCCTCGTCCAGCCGGGCCATCGACACCTCGCCGCTCGCCACCAGACTGGGCAGGTGTTCGAGATAGAGGCCCGAGACCATCGACACATCGACGCCGGCGTTGAAGGCGATGCGCGCGGCGTCGCGGCCGTCCTCGGCGAAGCCGTGGGCGATCAGCTCCTGTTCAGAGGTGTAGTCGGAGACGACGAAGCCTTCGAAACCCCATTCGCCGCGCAGGATGTCTGTCAGCAGCTTGCGGCTGCCCGAGGCGGGCACGCCGTTCACATCATTGAAGGCGCTCATGATCGACAGGGCGCCGGCTTCCACCGAGGCCTTGAACGGCGGCAGATAGACCCCGCGCAGCGTCTGTTCGCTCATGTCGGTGGTGTTGTACTCGACCCCGCCGATGGCGCCCGAATAAGCGGCCATGTGTTTGGCGGTGGCCAGGACGGCGTCGCGATCGTCCAGACCTTTGTCGCCCTGGAAGCCGCGCACCCGGGCGGCGGCCAACAGGTTGTTCAGCAGCACGTCCTCGCCGGCGCCCTCGACATTGCGGCCCCAGCGCTGGTCGCGGGCCACGTCCACCATGGGGGCGTAGGTCTGGTGCACGGCCGAAGCCGCCGTCTCGACGGCGGCGGCGCGGGCGGTGCGATAGGCCAGCTGGGTGTCGAAGGCCGCAGCCTCGGCCAGGGGCACGGGGAAAATGGTGGACAGGCCGTGGATCACGTCCGCCGCGAACAGCAGCGGAATTTTCAGACGCGACTCCTCAACCGCCACCTGCTGGATACGGCGGCCGGTCTCGGCGCCGATGCCGTTGAACAGGCTGCCGACCTTGCCTTCGCGGATCATGGCGGTGACGCGCGCGGGATCTCCCGTGCCGTCCAGCGGGTTCACCGCCGTCGGCATCCAGCGGAAGGGATCGGCCAGCAGGTTCAGCTGTCCCGCCTTCTCTTCGACCGTCATGGCCGCGATCAGGTCCTCGATCCGCTGGCGATGGCGTTGAACAGTGCGCGAGATTTCAGCGGAAACAGGCATGGGGAAGACTCCGGCGCCCATCAGGGCGAGAAGCCCCAGGCCAGACAAGAAGTTTCGACGGGAAGCCGAAGGCTTTATAGGTCGCGTCTTAATGGGGCGCTCCTTCGGGAAGTTCAGGCGGGGAAGACCGGACTGCGAGGTTCGTGGCCTAACCTCTGGCGACGGGCGCCGTCCAGACCCGCGCCGGATGTAAATGATGTAACTGCCCCTTGGGCGAGCGCGATAAGCGGCTCAACCCAGGGCTATATCCAGGAACATCATGCCCACTAGGCCGATCATCAGCCCGATCATCGAACTGTCGCCCTTGGACTGTTCGCGGGTCTGCGGAATGATCTCGGCGGTCACCACATAGATCATCGCCCCGGCCGCCAGACCCAGCCCCCAAGGCAGGGCGCCCGGCAGCATCCCCACGACGCCGGCCCCGATCAGCCCCCCGATCGGTTCGACAAGACCCGAGGCCAGCGCGCCCAGAAAAGCGGGCCCGCGACCATAGCCCAACGACGCCATGGCGGCCGAGACCGCCAAGCCTTCGGGCATGTTCTGGATACCGATGCCCAGGGCCGTTGCCAGCCCCTGGTGCATGTCGCCGCCGCCGAAGCTGACGCCTACAGCGGCGCCTTCGGGGAAGTTGTGCAGGGTGATGGCGATGATGAACAACCAGATGCGCCGCGCCAGATGTTTCGATTGGGCCGGGCCGATGGCCAGCATGTCCACCGGCGCAAACCGGTTCATCAGACCGATGGCCGTGGCCCCGATCAGCACCGCCGCCGCCATTGTTCCCGCCGCCCAGGCCTGGGACGCGCCGCCGGCCTGAAGCACGTCCACGCCGGGAATAATCAGCGAAAAGAACGAGGCCGCCAGCATGACCCCTGCGGCGAACCCCAGAAGCACGCTCTGGGTCGGCTCGCTCGGTTTCTTCAGGAACAGCATGGGCACGGCGCCGACCGCCGTCATCATGCCGGCCGCCAGACTGCCCAGGGCGCCGGCCGCGATCGGGGAAAGGGATTCCATCATTCGCCTGCTGTGGCGGTCGATACGGCAAGAGACAAGCCCGAACAGCCGCGTTAGAGAAACCTTCATGTCTCAGGTCGCCTCCCCTGCCCCGCGCCCAGACTCTGCAACCGACGCCGCCTCCGCCCTGGAGGCGGCGCGCCGGGTCGTGGTCAAGATTGGATCCTCGCTGCTGATAGACGCCGAGACGCGGCGGCCGACGCATGACTGGCTGGCGGCCGTGGCGCGGGATCTGGCGGCCTTGAAGGCGCAGGGACGCGAGGTCATCGTCGTCTCGTCCGGCTCCATCGCCCTGGGGCGGGGCCGTCTGCCGAATCTAGGTACTAGACTGGAGGACAAGCAGGCGGCGGCCTCGGTCGGTCAGTCCCTGCTGATGGCCGCCTGGTCGGAGGCCCTGGCGCCCCACGACCTGGTCGTGGGCCAGGTGCTGCTCACCCGCGACGACACGGAACGCCGCCGTCGCTGGCTGAACGGCCGCGCCACGGTGGAGGCCCTGTTGGGCCATGGCGTTATCCCCATCGTTAACGAGAACGACACCGTGGCGACGGAAGAAATCCGCTATGGCGACAATGACCGGCTGGCGGCGCGGACGGCCCAGTTGGCGCGGGCCGATCTTCTGATCCTGCTGTCGGATGTGAACGGCCTCTACACCGCCGATCCGCGCCGTGATCCGAGCGCCACCCACCTGCCCCTGATCGAGACTCTAAGTCCCGACATCCTGGCCATGGGTGGGGGCGCCAACGCCCAGGCCGGGGTCGGGACCGGCGGCATGGCGACCAAGCTGGCGGCGGCCCAGATCGCCCGTTCGGCGGGCTGCGCCACCATCATCGCCTCGGGCCAGACCCTGTCGCCCTTGGCGGCCATAGCGGACGGCGCGCGCGCCACCCTGATCACCGCCCCTGACGGACCCATGGCCGCCTACAAGCAGTGGATCGCAGGCAGCCTCTCGCCGGCCGGCGCCCTGACGCTGGACCCCGGCGCCGTCACAGCGTTGAGGGCGGGCAAAAGCCTGCTGCCCGCCGGGGTGACAGCGGTCGCCGGCGATTTCGAAAAGGGCGACTGCGTGCGCTTGATCGACGCCGACGGCCGTGCGGTCGGGGTGGGCCTAGCCGCCTATGCCGCCGACGAGGCCGCCCGAATCCGGGGCCGCCGCAGCGACGAGATCGAGGCGATCCTCGGCTATCGAGGCGCCTCGGTTCTGATCCACCGCGACGACATGGTTCTGGACGACCGATGACCGATCTTGAGACCCGAATGTTAGACTTGGGCCAGCGCGCCCGCACCGCCGCTGCGGCCCTGCGTGAAGCGCCGGCCGCCGCCCGCACCCGCGCGCTGGAGATCCTGTCCGAAAAGCTGACGGCCGCCGAAGCCGACATCCTGGCCGCCAACGCCCGCGATGTGGACGCCGCCCGCGCCAACGGCATGACCGAGGCCCTGATCGACCGACTGGCCCTGACGCCTGCGCGCGTCGCCGGCATGGCGCAAGCGGTAGCGACCATCGCCGCCGTGGCCGATCCCCTGGGCGTCGAGACCGAACGCTGGACCCCGGCCAACGGCCTGGACATCGCCCGCGTCCGCACCCCCATCGGCGTGCTGGGCGTGATCTACGAAAGCCGGCCCAATGTCACCGCCGACGCGGCGGCCCTGTGCATCCGCTCGGGCAATGCCGCCATCCTGCGCTGCGGATCGGACTGTCTCCAGTCGTCCCTGGCCATCGCCGGCCTGATCGCGGAAGCCTTGGCCCAGGCCGGTCTGCCCGCCGATGCGGTGCAACTGGTCGATACGCCGGATCGTGAGGCCGTGGGCCTGATGCTGAGCGGGCTGGACGGCGCCATCGACGTCATCATTCCGCGCGGCGGCAAGAGCTTGGTGGCCCGTGTCCAGGCCGAGGCCAAGACGGCGGTGCTCAGCCATCTAGAGGGGCTGAACCACACCTATCTGCATGAGGACGCTGATCTGGACGACGCCCGCGCCATCATACTGAACGCCAAGATGCGGCGAGTGTCCGTCTGCGGCGCGACCGAGACCTTGCTGGTGGATCGCGCGGGCGCCGAACGCCTGTTGCCCTTGGTCGCCGCCGACCTGATCGCCGCCGGATGCGAACTGCGCGGCGACGCCGAGGCCGTCGCCATGGTTCCCCAGATGACGCCGGCCGTCGAGGCCGACTGGACCACGGAATATCTGGCGCCGATTTTGGCGGTGCGGATCGTCGATGGCCTGGAGGCGGCGACAGCGCACATCGCCCGTTATGGCTCAGGCCATACCGAGGCCATCGTCACCACCGACGCCCAGGCCGCCGAACGCTTCGCCGCCAAGGTCGATAGCGCCATCGTCCTGATCAACGCCTCGACCCAGTTCGCCGACGGCGGCGAGTTCGGCTTCGGCGGCGAGATCGGCATCTCCACCGCCCGCCTGCATGCGCGCGGCCCGGTGGGGGCCGAACAGCTGACCACCTACAAATACGTCGTGCGCGGCCAGGGTCAGACACGGCCCTGAAAGATCAAGAGCCGGAGACGTTTCCGCCTCCGGCTCTTCTTCATTTATCTCATAGGTCCCAGCAAGGAAGCTTATGCTCTGCCCTCGGGCAGAGCATAAGCGATGACATAGTCGCCCTTCGGCGTCTCCATGAAGTGGTGCCCGCCCGCCATGATGACGAGGTACTGACGGCCGTTCTGCTCATAGATCATCGGGTTGGCCTGACCGCCGGCCGGCAGCACGTCCGACCAGACCGTCTCACCGGTCTCGATGTCGATGGCGCGGATCAGGTCGTCGGTCGCTGCGGCGATGAAGATCAGACCGCCGGCCGTGACCACCGATCCACCGTTGTTTGGCGTGCCAATCTCCAACGGCAGATGCGAAGGTATGCCCCACGGCCCGTTCTTGCGCGCCGTGCCGAATGGACGGTCCCACAGAGTCTGGCCCGAGCGCATATCGACGGCGGTGATGCCGCCGTACGGTGGCTCCTTGCACAGCAGCCCCGTCCATTTCACGCGCCAGCCGGCGTTGACGTCGATGGCGTAAGGCACGCCAATCTGCGGATCGCCCGCCCCTTCGCCCTTGGACAGGTTGCCGCCGCGCACGGTCGCCTCCTCTTGCTGGGCGATGTAGCGAGGGTCGTCGCGCGGGAACCAGCCCTTCTCGTTCGCCTCTTCCCGCGGCACCAGACGGTTGTAGTTGGGCATGTCGTTGTAGTTGGCGATGATCACGCCCCGCACCGGATCAACCGCCACGCTGCCCCAGTCCGAACCTCCGTTGTAGCCCGGATAGTTGATGTAGTGGTTGGTCGAAGGCGGGGTGTAGTAGCCCTGGTAGTCGGCCTTCTTGAAGTTGATGCGGCACAACATCTGGTCGATGGGGGACATGCCCCACATGTCGCGTTCCGTCAGGTTCGGCTTGCGCAGAGTGGCGAAGAGAGAGAAGGGCTGGGTGGGCGCGCGCTTGCCCTGTTCGGCGCCGCCCGTGGTCGGGACCGGCCGTTCCTCCACCCCGTGCAGCAGTTGGCCTGTGGCGCGGTTGAAGACGTACATGTCGCCCTGTTTGGTCGGCAACAGCAGCGCCGGCACGACCCCGCCGGCCGAGGGGAAATCGATCAGCGTCGCCTGCGACCCCAGGTCGAAGTCCCAGACATCCTTGTGCACCGTCTGGAAATGCCAACGCGGCTTGCCCGTCGTCACATCCAGCGCGACTAGGGCGGTGGAATATTCGTTCTCCTGCGGTCGGCGTGAACTGGACCAGTAGTCCGCCGAAGAGTTCCCCATGGGCAGATAGACCAGGCCCAGGGCTTCATCGCCCGTGGCGGTCGTCCACATGTTGGGCGTGCCCGGCGTATAGGTCTCGCCCTCCGGCGGCAGGCCGTCGCGATCGGGACGCATCATGTCCCAAGCGAAGCTGAGTTCGCCCGTCTCGACATCAAAGCCTTGGATGACGCCAGAGGCGTTCCAGCGCTTCTGACCGTCCAACACCTGGTGGCCGGTGACGATGACGCCTCGCACGATGACGGGCGGCGAGGTGATCGACACCATGCCGGGATAAGGGTCGCCCATGCCGCGCTTGATATCGACGGCGCCGTTCTGGCCGAAGGCGGGACAGGGGCGGCCGGTGCGTGCATCCACGGCGATGATGCGGCCGTCCAGGGTGCCTTCGATGATCTTGGTCGCGCAGGGCTGGGCCGGATCGGCGTCGGCGCGCGCGTGGTAGGTCACGCCCCGGCAGGCGGCCGTATAAGGGATGTTCTCGTCGGCGACCTGAGGATCATAGGTCCATTTCTGCTGGCCTGTCGCAGCGTCCAGCGCAAACAGCTTGTTACGCGCCGAGCAGAGATAGACGGTGTCGTCGATCTTCAGCGGCGTGGTTTCGGCGCCCCAGCGTTCTTCCGGCAGATCGCCTGTGCGGAAGGTCCAGGCCCGTTCCAGCCGACCCACATTGTCCTTGTTGATCTGGGTCAGCGGCGAATAGCGCTGCGCGCTGTCCGTGCCGCCCCAGGCAGGCCAATCCGCGCCCGTCCGTAGCAGGGCAGGATCATTATAGGCGCCGCGCGCACCCGGGAGAGGATTGTCCACCTGCGCCCGGTTGGCTTGGGCGATCACGACGCCGAACAGGATCGTCAGAACCGCGAGACCTGCGGCGCCCCCGCCCGCCAGCTTGCCACCGCCCCGTCCTTTCAGCACGGGTAGGGCGGCCAGAACCAGGAACATCAACACCAGCGGGCCGAACAGCCGCGGAACCTGGGCCCAGCCGTCCAGTCCCTTTTCCCAGAGCGCCCATATCAGGGTGAAGACGAAGGCCACGCCATAGACCCATGCGCCCCGGATGTCGCGGAACGTCAGCAGTACGCCTGCCGCGATCAGCATTAAGCCGACGACCATATAGTACCAGGAACCGCCTAGACTCACGAGCTGAACGCCGCCTGCAGCCAGCACCGCTCCGATCAGCGCGATCAGGATGCCCAGAAGCAGCGTCAGCCACCCTCCCAGACCGGTTGGCGTCGTCCATCGTGGCATCGGAGCCCCCGTTTCAACTATGGATGAAGTTCAGCCAACGAGCTGCGGCTCAGGGGGTTCCGGTCCGCATCCTCCCTGAGCCTTCAAACCGTTCCACCAACAGCTCCCTCGCCACACGTTTTTTTCTTTCGTCTGGGCATGCCCGGACATTCTTTGCGAATTGTTCAGCTGAGAACCGCTCACAGCAATAATATTTGCCTCAACTGGTCCGATTGCGGCATATGCGCCTTATGCATAAGACCCTGAAGCAAGGCGGGACTTTCGTCGTAGAGCCGCGCCGCCTATCCAAGGCCTCAGCCGAACTGCGCGCACGCGGGTTCGGAGAGATTACGATTCCGCCCTCGACCGAGACGGCCGAGAAACAGGCGTCGCGCTGCACCGACTGCGGCGTGCCCTTCTGCCAGAACGCCTGTCCGCTTCAGAACAACATCCCCGACTGGCTGCGGCTGTCGGCCGAAAACGAGCCGCGCGAAGCCTGGCGTGTGGCGTCCCTGACCTCGACCATGCCCGAGATCTGCGGCCGCATCTGCCCGCAGGATCGGCTGTGCGAGGGCGCCTGCACCCTGAACCAGTCCGGCTGGGACGCCGTCACCATCGGCTCGGTCGAGGCCTGGCTGGGCGATCAGGCCTTCGCCAACGGCTGGGTCGAACCGATCCGCCCGGCGGCCGAGCGCGGCGAAAGCGTCGGCATCGTCGGCGCGGGCCCTGCGGGCCTGGCCGCCGCCGACCGCCTGCGCAGCGAAGGCTATCAGGTCACCGTCTATGACCGCCACGACCGCGCCGGCGGCCTGCTGATCTACGGCATCCCCGGATTCAAGCTGGAGAAGCACGTCGTGCAGCGGCGCGTGGACCGCCTGATCGACGGCGGCGTCCAGTTCGTGCTGGGCTGCGAGGTCGGCAAGGACGTGACCCTGACTGAACTGCGGGACCGCCATGACGTCGTCCTGCTGGCCATGGGCGTCTATCAGCCGCGCATCCTGTCTGCGCCGGGCCGTGGACCGGATTCGACCGTGGCGGCCCTGTCCTATCTGACGCACCAGAACCGACGCGATCTGGGCGACGCCGAGGAAGACGGTTGGCACGAGGCGCGCGGCAAGCGGGTTGTCGTGATCGGCGGCGGCGACACGGCCATGGACTGCGTGCGCACCGCCGTCCGTCAGGGCGCGGCATCGGTCACCTGCCTGTATCGTCGCGACCGCGAGAACATGCCCGGCTCGGCCCGCGAGGTCGTCAACGCCGAAGAGGAAGGCGTCGTCTTCGAATGGCTGGGCGCGCCCAAGGCCCTGCTGTCGCAAGGCGACACCGTCACCGGCGTTCGCGCCGCGCGGATGCAACTGACCGAAGCGGCCCCTGGCGAGCGGCGCGACATCGTGCCCGTCCCTGGCGCCGACTTCGACATTCCGGCCGATATCGTCATCGAGGCCCTGGGCTTCTCGCCCGAACCGTTCGCGGCGCATGAGCCCAATCTTCGCCTGCGCGACGACGGCACCATCAAGGTCGGCTCCGTCAGCTTCGCCACCAGCCTGCCCGGCGTCTTCGCCGCCGGCGACGCGGTGCGCGGCGCCTCGCTGGTGGTCTGGGCCGTCCGTGAAGGCCAAGACGCCGCCGCCGAGATCGACCGTTATCTGAAGACCCGCACCGAGGAGGTCGCGGCATGACCGATTGGCTGAACAAGTACGAAGAAACCCGCGACCGCCTGGAAGCCGGCCACGCCTATGACCGCGCCTCCGAGCGCGACGCCTGCGGCGTGGGCCTGGTCTGCTCAATCGACGGCACGCCGCGCCGCGACGTGGTCGAATATGCGATCCGCAGCCTGAAGGCCGTCGCCCACCGGGGCGCGGTCGATCCTGACGGCCTGTCCGGGGACGGCGCCGGCGTCATGTGCGAACTGCCGCAGGGCTTCTTCGCCGACCAGGTCGCCTCGATCGGCCAATCCCTGCGTCCCGGCCCGATCTGCGTCGGCCAGGTCTTCCTGCCGCGCACCGACCTGGGCGCCCAGGACCGCGCCCGCGCCATCGTCGAGACCGAGGCCCTGCGCGCCGGCTTCTGGATCTATGGCTGGCGCCAGACGCCCATCGACCTGTCGGTGGTGGGGACCAAGGCCGGGGCCACCCGGCCCGAGATCGAACAGATCATGCTAGCCCCGCCGCTGGACGACGCAGGTCAGCCGCTGGACGGCGAGGCGCTGGAGCGCGAGCTGTATCTGTGCCGCCGCCGCATCGAGAAGACGGTCAAGACCGAGAACCTGGCCGCCGTCTATATCTGCACCCTGTCCGCACGCTCCATCGCCTACAAGGGGATGGTGCGTGCCGAGCTGCTGGGGAACCTTTATCCCGACCTGGAAGACCCGCGTTTCGTCTCGGCCTACGCCGTCTTCCACCAGCGCTATTCGACCAATACCTTCCCCGAATGGAAGCTGGCCCAGCCCTTCCGCATGCTGGCCCACAACGGCGAGATCAACACGCTAAAGGGCAACCTGAACTGGATGAAGTCGCACGAGATCCGCATGGCCGCACAGGCCTTCGGGGATCGCGACCGCGAGGTGAAGCCGGTGGTCCAACCGGGCGGATCGGACTCCGCCGCACTGGACAATGTCATGGAGGTGCTGGTCCACGCCGGGCGCCCCGCGCCGATGGCCAAGGCCCTGCTGATCCCCGAGGCCTGGGCCAAGGACGACGTGGTCATGCCGCCCGAGCACCGGGCCTTCTACGCTTACTGCAACGCGGTCATGGAGCCCTGGGACGGCCCGGCCGCCATCTGCGCCGCCGACGGCCGCTGGATCGTGGCGGGCAAGGACCGCAACGGCCTGCGCCCCCTGCGTGCGGTCGAGACCGTCGACGGCCTGCTGATGGCCGGGTCGGAAGCCGGTCTGGTGCCGATCCCCGAGAGCCGGGTGAAGCGCCGTCTGCACATCGGCCCCGGCAAGCTGATCGCCGTCGATATGAAGCACGGCCGTCTGTACGACGAGCACGAGGCCATCGATGCGCTGGCCGCCGCCCACCCCTATACCGAGTGGCTGGACAATATGGTCGATCTGGAGCCGATCATCGGCCCCGGACCTGAGCCGCGTTCGACCTTGGGCGAGGACCTGACGCGCCGCCAGATCGCCGCCGGCTACAGCCGCGAAGATCTGGACCTGCTGCTGGACGCCCTGGTGCGCGACGGCAAGGAGGCGGTCGGCTCAATGGGCGACGACGCCCCGCCGGCGGTTCTGTCGGCCCTGCCGCGCCCGCTGAGCCACTATTTCCGCCAGAACTTCAGCCAGGTCACCAACCCGCCCATCGACCCCTTGCGTGAAGCGGGGGCGATGAGCCTGAAGACCCGGTTCAAGAACCTGGGCAATATCCTGGCCCAGGAAGAGGCCCAGACCGACGTCTTTGTCTTGGACAGCCCGGTCCTGACCAACGGCATGTACGACCGGATGGTCGCCACCGTCGGCGCCGGTTCGACCGTGGTCATCGACTGTAGCTACGATACGCCGTCAGAAGACGCCCGTCCCGGCGCCGGCCTGCGCGCGGCGCTGGACCGGATCATGGACGAGGCCGAGGCCGCCGCCCGTGACGGCGCCGCCCTGATCGTGCTGACGGACCAGCAGGGTTCCGCGACTCGTTTGGCCGCTCCGATGATCCTGGCCACGGCTGGGGTTCACGGCCGACTGACCGCCGCCGGTCTGCGGACCTATTGCTCCATCGTGGTTCGCACCGCCGAGACCCTGGACCCGCACGGCTTCGCCGTCCTGGTCGGGGTTGGCGCCACCACCGTCAACGCCTGGCTGGCCCAGGACCTGTTCCAGGAGCGTCTGGACCGGGGCCTGTATCCCGGCCTGACGCTGCGCGACGCCTGCCTGAACTACAAGCACGGCATCGAGGCGGGTCTGCTGAAGACCTTGGCGCGCAAGGGGATCAGCGTCATCTCCGCCTATCGCGGCGGCTGCGAGTTCGAGGTGCTGGGCCTGTCCCGCGCCCTGACGGCCGAGTTCTTCCCCGGCGCCCCGTCGCGCATTTCCGGCATTGGCCTGGCCGGTCTGGAACAGGCGGCGATGAAGCGGCACAAGGTGGCCTGGGGCGAGGCCCTGCCCTCGCCCGCCATCGGGGGCTTCTTCAAGATCCGCTCAGGCGGCGAGGCCCACGCCCACGAGGCCAAGACCATCCACCTGTTGCAGGACGCCTGTAACAGGGGCGACTACCGCCGCTTCAAGCAGTTCTCGGAGGCCGTCCGCAATCAGCCGGACCTGAGCCTGCGCGACCTGCTGGACTTCCGCGAGGGCGTCGCCATCCCGGTCGATCAGGTCGAGAGCGTGTCGGACATCCGTCGCCGCTTCCTGACCCAGGCCATGTCCCTGGGGGCGCTTGGCCCCGAGGCGCACGAGACGCTCAACATCGCCATGAACCGCATCGGCGCCCGCTCGGTCTCGGGCGAGGGCGGCGAGGATCCGGAACGCTATCACCCGCGCGCCAACGGCGACGACGCCAACTCGGCCGTCAAACAGGTGGCCTCGGGCCGGTTCGGCGTCACGGCCGAATATCTGAACCAGTGCCGCGAAATCGAGATCAAGGTGGCCCAGGGCGCCAAGCCCGGCGAGGGCGGGCAACTGCCCGGCTTCAAGGTGACCGAGTTCATCGCTCGGATGCGCCACGCCGTGCCCGGCACCACCCTGATCAGCCCGCCGCCGCACCACGACATCTATTCGATCGAGGACCTGGCCCAGCTGATCTATGATCTGAAGGCCATCAATCCCGACGCCAAGGTGACGGTGAAACTGGTGTCGGCCTCGGGCATCGGGGCCATCGCATCGGGGGTCGCCAAGGCCAATGCCGACGCCATCCTGATCGCCGGCCACAACGGCGGCACCGGCGCCTCGCCCCAGACCTCGATCAAGCATGCCGGCCTGCCGTGGGAGATCGGCCTGGCCGAGGCCCACCAGGTGCTGACGCTGAACAATCTGCGCGGCTCGGTGACGTTGCGCACCGACGGCGGGGTCCGCACGGGACGCGACGTCGTGATCGCCGCCATGCTGGGCGCCGAGGAATACGGCGTCGGCACCGCCGCCCTGATCGCCATGGGCTGTCTGATGGTGCGCCAGTGCCATTCGAACACCTGCCCCGTCGGCGTCTGTTCCCAGGACGAGCGGCTGCGCGAGAAGTTCACCGGCACGCCCGACAAGGTGGTCAACCTGTTCACCTTCATCGCCGAGGAGACGCGCGAAATCCTGGCCTCCATCGGGGCCCGGACGATGGACGAGATCATCGGCCGCACCGACCTGTTGCGTCAGGTCCGGCGCGGCGGCTCGCACCTGGATGACCTGGACCTGAACCCCCTGCTGGTTCGGGTGGACGATGGCGCGGCCGGCAAGTGGGCGGACAAGGTGCGCAAGCCCATCGCCGACAGCCTGGACGCCCGGGTGCTGAAGGATGCGGTCCGGTTCCTGGATCGCGGCCAGACGCTGGAACTGTCCTATCCGCTGAACAACACCCAGCGCACCGTCGGCGCCGCCGTGTCCTCCGCCATTGTGAGGCGGTTCGGCGCCCAGGGGCCGGCCGGTCGTCTGAAGCTGCGTCTGGAAGGCATCGCCGGCCAGAGCTTCGGCGCATTCGCCGCCAAGGGTCTGGAACTACACCTGACCGGCGAGGCCAACGACTATGTCGGCAAGGGTCTGTCGGGCGCCGAGATTTCGGTCCGCACGCCCGAATGGCGCGAAGAGCAGCTGATCTGCGGCAACACCACCCTGTATGGCGCGACCTCGGGCCGCCTGTTCGTGGCCGGTGCGGCGGGCGAGCGGTTCGCGGTGCGCAACTCGGGCGCCGAGGCGGTGGTCGAGGGCCTGGGCGCCCACGGCTGCGAATATATGACCGGCGGCCGGGTGGTGGTGCTGGGCGCGGTCGGCTGGAACCTGGCGGCGGGCATGAGCGGCGGCGAGCTGTTCGTACTGGACCAGGCCGGCTTCGCCGAACGGGCCCTGAACGGCGACCTGGCGGGCGTGGCCGACATCGACACGGCGGCGGCCGAACGGCTGCGTGGGTTGGTCGAGGCCCACTTCGCGGCGACGGGTTCGCCCCTGGCGCGGCGGCTGCTGGGCGACTGGGAAGCCACGCTTGACCGTTTCGTGCGCATCCTGCCGCTCACGGACATTGTCAGGGCGGAGGAACGGCTTAAGACTTCGGCCTGAGCCGTTCCTTACCTCTCCTCCCCGAGACGCCTGAAATGACCCGAACCGCCGCCTTTTCCGCCGTCGCCTTAGTCGGGGCGGCGGTCGCCTCTCCAGCCGCCGCCGCGCCCCTGCTGGCGCATCAGGCGCCCCTGGTGATCGACAATGCGGCGACCGCCTGGATCCTGACGTCCACCGCCCTGGTGCTGCTGATGACCCTGCCGGGTCTGGCGCTGTTCTACGGCGGCATGGTGCGGAAGAAGAACATCATCAGCGTCATCGCTCAGTCGGCGGCGGCTTTCGCCATCGTGTCGGTGCTGTGGTTCCTGGTCGGCTATTCCCTATCGTTCGGCGCCGGTCCCGATGCGGTCAACGGCCTGATCGGCGGGGTCGAGGCGGCCTTCCTGAACGGGGTCACGATGGAGACGGCGCACAGTCTGCTGCCCGGCCTGCCGGAGCTGTTGTTCGTCAGTTTCCAGATGACCTTCGCCATCATCACCCCAGCCCTGATCGCCGGCGCCTTCGCCGAGCGGATGAAGTTCTCGGCCAGCCTGCTGTTCTTCGCCTTGTGGCATCTGATCGTCTATGCGCCGATCTGCCATCAGGTCTGGGGCGGCGGCTATCTGGGCGGGATGGGCGTGCTGGACTTCGCCGGCGGGGCGGTGGTCCACGTCAATGCGGGCGTCGCCGGCCTGGTCTGCGCCCTGGTGCTAGGTCCGCGCCATGGCTTCGGCCGAGACAACATGGCCCCCGCCAATCTGGTCTACAGCGCCATCGGCACCGGCCTGCTGCTGGTCGGCTGGATCGGCTTCAACGCCGGGTCGGCCGGCGCGGCCGATGCGCTGGCCGCCACCGCCGCCTTCAACACCATCCTGGCCGCCGGGGCTGCGGCCCTGGGCTGGATGGCGGTGGAATGGTTCGACCGCAAGCGCCCCACCCTGCTGGGCCTGTTGTCGGGCGTCGTCGGCGGCCTGGTGGCCATCACCCCGGCGGCCGGCTTCGTCGATCCCAAGGGCGCCTTCTTCATCGGCCTGATCGCCGGCCCGGCCTGCTATGCGGGCGCTGTCTGGCTGAAACATGCGCTGAAGTACGACGACAGTCTGGATGCGTTCGGCGTGCACGGGATCGGCGGCATCGTCGGCGCCCTGCTGACCGGCGTCTTCGCCACCACCAGCGTCAACGCCCTGTCCGAGGGCGCGACGGTGTGGAAACAGGCGCTCGGCCTGGGCGGCGCCATTGTCTGGAGCGCGGTTGGCACGTTCGTCGTCCTGATGATCTGCAAGTTCACCACAGGCCTGCGCGTGACCAAGGACGAAGAGGTCGAAGGGCTGGACTATACCCAGCACGGCGAAGCCATCCACTGAACGATCAGCCCAGCCTCATCCTCGTCTGTTAACGAAGACCAGGGGCGCCAGCCCTATTCGTCCGTCTTCGCCTTCTCCGCCCGCTCGGCCGCCAGCTTGGCCAGCACACGCCCTCGCCCCTTGGCCAGGGCGTGGATAGCGCCGCGCATAGTGGCGACCTCCTGTTCGGAGAAGGCGGCGCGGCCCAGCATGACGCGCAGGTTCTGGCTCATCGAGCGCTTCTTCTCGGGCGGATAGAAGAAGCCGCCGAGCTCCAGCTCCGCCTCCAGATGTTCGTACATGCCAACCAACAGATCGTTCGACGCCGGCGGCTCACTGTCGCGGAAACGGGGCGGCGGGGCGTCCAGGATCAGGGTCCGCCACTCATAGGCGTTGATCGCCACCGCCTGGGCCAGGTTCAGCGAATGGTGTTTCGGGTCGATGGGAATGGTGACGATGCCGGCGCATAGGGCGATGTCGGTCGTCTCCAGCCCCGCGCGCTCGCCGCCGAACAACAGACCGGTCTTCAGGCCCGAGGCGGTGTCGTCGTACAGGATACGGCCGGCTTCGCGCGGCGTCCGAACGGGCTGACGCGTCTCGCGCGGGCGGGCGGTGGTGGCGAAGACGGTGTTCAGGTCGGCGACGGCTGCGGAGACGCTGTCGAACACCCGCACACCCTCCAGCACCCAGTCGGCGCCCGAGGCCGTGGCCCAGGCCCGCTCCTGGGGCCAGCCGTCACGCGGCGTCACCAGCCGCAGGTCGGTCAGGCCGAAATTGGCCATCACCCGCGCCACAGCGCCGATGTTCTCGGCCATCTGGGACTTGTCGAGGATGACGGCGGGGGGCGTTAGGTCGGACAAGAAGATCAATCCTCTCCGACCATGGCGAGCCACGGATCAACGGTTCCAGCCTCGACCTCGGCGACCTTGACGGCGGGCCAGCCGATGGAGGCGCTGCCCGAGGCGGTCCAGGCGGCGCTAATGAAATCACGCAGCTCGGCCGCGCCCGCCGCCAGGCGCTCATTGACAAAGGCGGCGCCGCGCGGATCGCTGTCGCGGAAAGCCCCCCCCTTGTCCAGCCGGTAGAAGGGGATGACCGTTCCGAGCGTCGTGGTCAGATAGGCGACGGTGCGCGCCTTGACGTCGAACCCGTCCAGGTTGGCGGCCGGCATGGCCGCCTCGACCGCGTCCAGGCGGGCGACGTGGTTGGTGAAGGCACCTTCGAACAAGGCATGGGTCTGGCGCGAATTGGTGAAGCCCTCGGGGTTCGGGAAGTCGCCCCAGCCGTTGTAGTGGATCGTCGTGTGATGGGGCTGGGATCCGTCGCCGACGTAATGGCCCATCACCCCGATGTCGCGCAGGATCAAGGCCTCGCGGCGGATGCGGTCGGCCCGATACCAGGCCTGGCGCTCCATGTTCGTCTCGCGCTTCTCGGCGGCGTTCAGCACGCGCCAATAGGCGAAGTCCCGGCCCAGATTCTGCCAAGCGTCGATCATTGCGTAGGGCAGATAACCAGCGTCATCGACGTCCAGACCCGCCTTCGTCAGGGCGGCGTCGTATTCCGACTTCAGGCGCGGCAGTTCGGCCAGGGTCATGCCGCGTTGGTCGAAGACGTGGCCGTTGTCGTCCAGGTCGATGAAGTGGGCGGTGTCGCGCTCGCGGTCATGCGGCTGGCCCGCGCCCTTCCAGCGGTCGGGCTCTCGCGCCAGTTCGCCGACGTCAGCAATGGCGCTGGGCGTCTTCAGGAAGGCGGGCAGCGCGTCAGGCAGGGCCCGCATCGCCGCCACACCGATCAGCCTGTGTCCAGTATTGCCCCAGGCGTCCACATGGACGGCAGGCGCGACTACGGCGACGAGGGCCAGGGCGGCGAAGACGAGACGTTTCATGAGGGAACCTGTACGACGATCACGCCCGTCTAACGCATCGTTGATCGGCTCTCCAGCCCGTCAGCGAGCTTGGCGGGTTGCCATTAGGCGACGGCTGCCTAGGTTAAGGACGCTCCTCGTTCCTTTTTGGCCCATCAGGCTCCACATCCTGCGAGGAGGCGGGCGTGACTGCGCCGGCGCTGTCGCCGACGGCCCCTGTGGACGCCAGACCGAAAGGACACGCCCATGCGCGCGCCCCCTCTCGCCTTTCCCCCTCTCGCCCTTATTGTATCCACCGTCGCCCTAGCGGCCGCCGGCAGCGCCCAGGCGCGACAGGCCACGCCGACGCAGCCCGCGACCGCGCAAGCCGCCCCGACGACCGCCCCCTTCACCGACGCCGAACTCAAGATGTTCAGCGACGCCATGACCGAGGTTCGCGCCGTCAGCGACACCTTGAACGGAGCCGAGCCCACGCCGGAGCAACAGGCCGAAATGGCCCGGGCGGTGATGGACTCCGGGTTAGAAGTCACACGCTTCAACGCTATTTCCAACGCCCTGGCCAATGACCCGCGGTTGGCCGCAAGGATCGCGATCTTGTCAGCGCCCCCGCCGGCGCCCGGTTCGGTCGCCGCCAGCGTCACGCCTGAGGAGTTGACCCTCTACACCACGGCCATGGCGAAGATGCGCGAGATCGCCGCTGGAACACCCAACGATCAGCTGACGCTGCAGCAGCAGACCGCCATCGGCAATGTGGTGGGCGAGTCCGGCCTGGATCCCCAGCGCTTCAGCGCCATCGCGGATGCTGTGGCCGCCGATCCGGGCCTGCGGGCTCGCGTGAACCTGGAGCGGGCCAGGCTCGAGCGCCAAACCGCCCGGCAATAGGATCAGGTGTCGGCGGGTTCGCGCAGCGTCTCCGGCGCCGCCGGCCCCGCCTCGTCTTCGTTGAGCAGCCGTCCCTCGCGACGGGGCTTGATATAAGGGGCGGGCTGCGGCGTCGGCATATTGCCGCGCATCAGCTGACGACCGGCCTTGATGCCGCCAGTCAGTTGCAGGTCCAGCCGCGCTTCGTCGCGACGGCGCACGTCGCCGATGGCCTCGGCCGCCTGCCCCTCGTCCATGCCCAGTTCGATCAGGGCCCGCTCACCGAACTTCAGCGCCGATTCGAAGGTCTCGCGGATCTGGTAGTCGACCCCCGCCTGGATCAACCGCATCGAATGGCCCCGGTCGAAGGCGCGGACCATAATCTTGGTGGTGGGAAACTCGGACTTGACCAGTTCGACGATGCGGTCGGCGACCTCCGGCTTGTCGACGCAGACCAGAACGATCTCGGCCTCGTCGGCCCCGGAGGCCCGCAGGGTGTGGAGCTGGGCGCCGTCGCCGTAATAGACCTTGAAGCCGAACTGGGAGGCGGCCTGAATCATCTCGACGTCGTTCTCGATGATCGAGACGTCCACGTCGCGCGCAAGCAGGGGCTGGGACACGACTTGGGCGAAGCGGCCGAAGCCGATGATCAGCACTTGACCGCGCAGATCCTTGGCGAAGTCCACGCCCTCGGCGCCCTCGGCCGATACGACCGGCTTGGGCAGAAGCCGCGTCGTCAGCAGACTGGTCAGGGGCGTCAGGGCCATGGACAGGATGACGACGGCCGACAGCATGGCCCCAACCTGGGCGTCGAACAGGCCCGCCGTCACCGCCGCGCCGTAGAGGACGAAGGCGAACTCACCGCCCTGGGCGAACAGGGCCGCGCGTTCGACCGCCTCGTGGTGCGAGGCCTTGAACAGGCGGGCCACGACATAGATGCCAACCGCCTTGACCGCCATGAAGGCGACCACGCCGCCGACAACGAGGCGCCAGTCGGCGACCACCACCGCCAGGTCCAGCGACATGCCGACGCTGAGGAAGAACAGGCCCAGCAGGATAGCGCGGAAGGGCTCTACATCGGCTTCCAGCTGATGACGGAAGGTCGATTCAGACAACAGCACACCGGCCAGGAAGGCGCCCATGGCCATCGACAGCCCGCCCAGGGACATGGCCCAGGCGGCGCCGACCACGACCAGCAGGGCGGCGGCCGTCATCACCTCGCGCCCGCCGTACCGCGCCAACAGGCGGAAGATCGGATTGACCAGATATTTGCCGGCCAACAACACGCCGCCGACGGCGGCAACCGCGAAGCCGATCGTCTGCCACAGCGGCGGCGCCTGCTCGTTCGCCACGCCCAGCACCGAGGCCAGAATGGCGACGATGGCCAGAAGCGGCACGATGGCCAGGTCTTCCAGCAGCAGGATCGAGACGGACCGCTGTCCAGGCCCGCCCGCGATCTCGCCCCGCTCTTCCAGCATCTGCATGATGACGGCGGTGGACGACAGGACAAAGCCCATGGCGCCGACGAAGGCGACCGGCGCGGGAAAACCGGCCAGCATGGCGGTCAGGGTCAGGATCAGCCCGCAGAACAACACCTGGGCCGCGCCCAGGCCGAAGATGTCCCTTCGAAGACCCCACAGGCGTTTGGGCCGCATCTCCAGCCCGATGATGAACAGGAAGATGACCACGCCGAACTCAGCGACATGCAGGATGGTCTCCGGCTCCTGAAACAGCTTCAGGCCGAACGGTCCAATGGCCAACCCAGCCGCCAGATAACCGAGCACGGAGCCCAGCCCGACCCGCTTGAACACCGGCACGGCGATGACGCCCGCCGCCAGCAAGGCCGCAGCCGCCCCCAGATCCAGTCCCGTCGCCGCCTCGGCCATAATGTCCCCTGATATGCGAGAGACAATATTGGGGAAGCGAACGCGATAATGCGACCCCTATCCGCCCAGACCAACGCCGTGATCAACCAAAGACGATGCTGATTTTCGTCAGGCCGTCCCCGGCGGGCGACATCGCCGACCAATCTTCGGCCAGTCCGTCGGCCAGATTTTTCAACCGCTCCAGAACGGCAAGCATCGGATAGGGACCGGTGCTGATCCGACAAGCGCCCGCCGCGAACAGCGCCGTCGCCGGCCGCGCATCCGGCCCCGCCATCAGGCTGATCGGCCCGCCGACGCCATCGGCCAGACGCTTCACGACGGCGGGCTCGGTCACGCCCGGCAGGAAGACGACATCCGCCCCTGCCTTCAGCCAGGCGCGCCCCCGTTCGATCGCCATTCCGACCCGCTCGGCGTCGCTGTCGCCCAGCCCCAACAGGAAGACGTCCGTTCGGGCGTTGATGACTATTTCAGGCGCGGCGGCGCGCATCGCGGCGATGCGGGCCTGCTGATCGGAAACCGACGTGAGGGCGCCCGGGGCAGAATAGTCTGCGTCCTCGAAATTGACGCCGACGGCGCCGGCCGCCCAGGCCTGGCGCGCGGTCTCGGCCGCATCGGCCGCAGCGGCGCCGTACCCGGCCTCGACGTCGGCGTTCAGCGGCAGATCAAGGGCGCGGGCGATGGTCGCGATCTCCCGCATCATCTCGGCGCGCGTCAAACCCTCCCCGTCGCGAGCGCCGCGCGCCCAGGCGACGCCAGCGCTGGTGGTGGCCACGGCGGCGAACCCTGAGGCCTGAAACACCCGCGCGCTGGCGGCATCCCAGGCGTTCGGCAAAATCAGACCGCCCTGTCGATGCAAGTCGCGGAAGCCTTGGGCGCGGCGTGTCTGATCGGTCATGCTGATCTCCTGTCTGGACGAACATCTGACATCAAATCCAGGCCAGAGGGCTGGCGATTTTCGGACGCGGTCAACAATGGCGGCGTGACGGCCTCAGCTCGCCGCACAGTGGCGGTTCACAGCGGAACCCCGCTGCTTTCGACGGGTTTTACCGCCAAGCCTTCACAAGGAAATCCGATGAAAATCCGCGACGTGATGACCCGGGATGTCCACCTCGCCCGGCCAGGCGACACGATCCAGGAGGTTGCGGCGCGGATGGCGAAGGGCGATTTCGGCTTCGTGCCCGTGGCGGACGGCGACCAGCTGATCGGCGCCATCACCGATCGCGACATCGTCGTGCGCGCCCTCGCCGCCGGCGCCGCCCCCACCGCGTCTGTCGTCGAATACATCACCCGCGATCCACAGACGGTCCTGGACACGGATGACCTGAAGTCCGTTCTCGATCTGATGGGATCGCGCCAGATTCGCCGCGCGCCCGTGGTCGACAAACATGGACGGATCGTCGGGGTGATCTCGCTGGGCGACCTGTCTACGCGGGTCAAGGAGAAGTACGCCGGCGAGACGCTGGAGAGTATCTCGCGTTAACCCAACCCTCACACCGGGCGCTAACGCCCGTCGTGCATCCTCGCGCAAATCGCTGGAGGGTGGGATGGCGCGCGCGCAGTTCCAGAAGGGTCAAAAAGTCTGGGTCGAATGCGTCGGCGCCTGGGCCACCATCGAAAAGGTCCAGCCCGTCTGGGCCAAGGGTTTCGACGAACCGGTGCGCGTCACCTATGACGTCGGCCTGGGGCGTGAATTCGCCGCCACCGAACTGATGATGGCTGCAGAAGACGCCGCCGGCGCCGAAGTCGGCGACTGGCGCCTGCTGCGAGCGCGCAACAAGTGGCAGGCCGAGGAAGACTGCCTGCATCATCCCCAGCCGGGAACCTACCCCGTCGTCGTCACTGACACCGCCGATTGGGGCGGCTGGCGGGTGCCGGGGGCCGAATATGACCGGGACCCTGAGAAAATCGAATTCCAGGCTCGGCTGATCGCCGCCGCACCGCGCCTGATGCAACTGGCCGAAAGCTTGATCGATCTGGTGGCTGAAGCGCCCGATGACGCTCCGCCCGCTGTTCTGGCCTTGGCGCGACAGGCCCGCGACACCCTGCGGCCGGTGACCGAGATACTGGAGTCCGCGCCGTCGCGGATTCCATCCCCGGCGGCGGCGGCCTGAGGTTCAGAAACCGTTAACCAAGCCTCGACAGGAATCCGCGACGCAGCCTAGATTCCCCGTGAAGCTGATTTGGTCGGGAGAGCGCCTTGCGGGGCATGGAGCGGAGGCAGGAAGGACGGGGTCGACGCGCCACCGACCGCGCCTCCGGCGCTCCGGCCTGGATGCGGATCGGCGTCTTGGTTCTGGCCTTGGGCGCCACCGGTTATGGCCTGCTGCTGTCACGCGAGGCCGGCCGGCCTGTCCGTGAGGCGCTGCGCCTCAGCGAAGAGAACCTTACCCTCAATGCGCGGCTGACGGCCAGTCAGACCGCAGATCTGATGCGCGCTGCGCGCGACGGTCTGGACGCTGGCGAAGCCGCCCTGAGCGAGGACGCCGAACCCATTGCCGTCGTGGAGGCCGCGCGTCAGGCGGCGCCGGGCATTGGCTTCACCGTCATCGGCGCCGATGGCGCCGTCCTGGCCAGCCAGGGCGAGGGCGAAGTTGCCATGCCTGGATCCGACCTCTGGGAACGACGGCTGGAAGCGCGGATCACGCCGCCTCTTGAGAAGGACGCCGGCATACGGATCGTTTCCGCCGCTGGGATCGTCCTAGCCTCCCCAAACGCAGACGAGCGGGGCAAAACGGTCCAGGCCGTGCTGGGCGTCGCGGCGGGCGACCTGGCCTCGCTGGACCAGCCGCGCGAGATCAAGACCGGCGCGGACGAGCACACAGTCGTCGCCGTGCCGGTCGCGCCCGGCGGCCCCTATGTGGTGGCGGCGGGCGAGCCGCCGGCGCGCGGGCTGGCCGCGCTGATCGACGACTCCTGGGTTCTGGGCGCGCCCATCGTTCTGGGCCTGGGCGTCATGGCCCTGTTCCTTTGGCAGGGTGTTCGCCGGGCCCGCGCCAGCCGCGAATGGGCCTCGTCCGAGCGCCGCTTCCGTGTCGCCGTCGAGGCCGCCCGTTGCGGCGTCTGGGAATGGGACCTGGAGGCCGAGGAAGTCACCCTGTCCGACTATATGGCGACCCTGCTGGGCTTCGAGCGCGGCGGCGTGACGTCTAGCGATGCGGTGATGGCCCGCATCCATCCCCGTTTCCGCGACGAGGTGCGGCACGCCCTGCGTCAGGCCTCGGCCTATGGCGCCTTCGAGGTGACCTTTCCCGTTCCCGGCGAAGGGGGACGCACCCGCTGGATTGATGCGCGGGGCCAGGCGCGCGGCGAACGCGGCGAGAGCGGATTTTCGGTCATCTTGGGGGTGGCGCTCGACATCACCGAGGCGCGCCGCGCCAAGGCTGCCGCCCAGTCGGCCGAAAGCCGACTGCGGGACGGGGTCGAGAGCATCTCCGACGCCTTCGTCCTGTTCGACCGGCACGGCAGACTGATCCTGTCGAACCAAGCCTTCGAAGACGCCTTCGGATTCGAGCGGGGCGTGGTGCGGCGCGGCGCGGCCAAGGATGAGTTGAACCGGATCGCCGCCCTGGCCATCAAGGCCGAGCACGCCCCGGCGCATGGGCGCGCGGGGCTGCGCGAGGTCGAATTGCACGACGGGCGCTGGCTTCAGCTGTCCGAGCGTTTTACCTCAGAAGGCGGATCGGTCGTCACCGCCGCCGACATCACCGCCATCAAGCGCGAAGAGGCCGAGCGCCGCCGCGCCGTCGAAGATCTGAGCCGGACCGTGGCCCAGCTTGAATCCAGCCAACAGATGCTGTCCCAGTTGGCGCGGAAATATGAGGTCGCCATGACCCGGGCCGAGGCCGCCAACCAGGCCAAGTCCGAATTCCTGGCCAATATGAGCCACGAACTGCGCACCCCGCTGAACGCCATCAACGGCTTCTCGGAGATCATGGCCGCCGAATTGTTCGGCCCCATAGGCGACAAGTACAAGGGCTATGCCGGCGACATCCTGAAGTCGGGCCAGCACCTGCTCAGCCTGATCAACGACATCCTGGACATGGCCAAGATCGAGGCCGGCAAGATGACCCTGCACTACGAGCCCGTGTCGCTGCGCGAGGTGTGCGACGACGCGGTCCGTCTTATGCGCGGCAAGGCGGAGGACGCAGGCCTGAGCCTGTCGGTCGAGGCCGGCGATCTGCCCGATATCGAGGCCGACCAGCGAGGCGTGAAACAGATCCTGCTGAACCTGATCTCAAACGCGGTGAAGTTCACGCCCGAGGGCGGCGCCGTCACCCTGTCGCTGACGCCGTTCAGGGGACCGGCCGGCGAGGCTCGCATCCGGGTCGCCTGCGCCGACACCGGTATCGGGATTGCGCCTGAGGATCTGGTGCGTCTGGCCCGCCCGTTCGAACAGGTCGAGGGGCAGCACTCGAAGACGACCCAGGGCACAGGCCTGGGCCTGGCCTTGACCAAGTCGCTGATCGAGCTGCACGGCGGCCAGCTGGCGATGCAGAGCGAACCCGGGGTCGGCACCGTGGTCAGTTTCGACCTGCCGACCCGCCGACCGACGTCGTCGGTCACGCCGATGAAGGCCGCCTTCGCCGCCTGAGGTGGCGCGCCCCTTCAGGCCGTGCGGACGATCCCACCCTCGGCCGTCACTGGCCAGGGCGTCAGCCGGCCACCCGCGCAAGGGCCGCCCTTGCACTCGCCGGTCAAGGGCTCGAACACCGCCCCGTGCCAACCACATAGGATCAGCGCGCCATCGGGCGTCAGATAGCGGTCCAACTCCATGGCGATGGGGAAGCCGGCGTGCGGGCACCGGTCGATCCAGCCGGCGACCTTGCCCTCCTTACGCACCACGAAGCCATGAAAGAAGGCATCGCCGATCTGCAAGACGAAACCGCGCGAGCCGGGATCGGCGATATCGGCCTCAGCGCACAAGGCGACCCCCGCCGGGGTTTTCCAGACCCGTTTGCGCTCGGCCGCTTCGTCGGACACGGAGTTCAGACCCGCTCGGCCTTCAGCGGGCGCGACAGCAGGCCGTCGATCAGACCATCGACGGTGATCTCGCCCGCCAAAAGGGCGGCGATGCCCTCGGCGATGGGAGTCTCCACGCCCAGACGGGCGGCCAGGGCGCGCACGGCCGGCGCGCTCTCATAGCCTTCGGCCACCGAGCGCTTGCCCGCCAGGGCCTGTTCCACCGTCTGGCCCTGGCCCAGGGCAAGACCCAGGCTCATGTTGCGCGATTGGGGACTGGAGCAGGTCAGGACGAGATCGCCCAGACCGCACAGCCCCGCCACCGTCTCGGCCTGTCCGCCCATGGCGACGGCGAGGCGGGTCATTTCCGCAAAACCGCGCGTGATCAGGGCTGCGTGGGCGCTGCGGCCCAGCTGCCGTCCCTCGGACACGCCGCAGGCGATGGCCAGGACATTCTTCAGCGCCCCACCCGCCTCGGCCCCGATCAGGTCGGTGGCCAGATAGGGCCTGAAGCCCGGCGCCGACAGGGTGTTCAGCAGGGCCTGGCCCAGCACAGGATCGGCGCAGGCCAGGGTGACGGCGGTCGGAAGGCCGCGCGCCACCTCGCCGGCGAAACTGGGACCGGACAGGACCGCCGCCGGGGCGTCCGGCAGGGTTTCGGCCAGCACCTCGGTCATCAGTTTCATCGTGCCCCGCTCCACACCCTTGGAGCACAGCACGACCGGCACGCCGGCGCGGTGATGGGGCGCAAAGGCCGTCAGGGTCGCCCGCATATGCTGGGCCGGGGGAACGGCCAGGATCAGGTCGCAGTCGCGCAGATCTGCCAGATCGGCGGTGAACTTCAGATCCTCGGCCAGGGGGACGCCTGGCAGATAGAGGTCATTGGCCCGCGTCGCCGCCAGAGTCTCGACCAACTGGGGCTCGCGCGCCTGCAGCGTCGTCTCCAATCCGGCGCGGACGCAGACCTGGGCCAGGGCGGTGCCCCAGGCGCCGGCGCCGATAACCCCTGCGGTGCGGAATTCCATGCGCCCTCCCAAGGCGGTCTCGTTGGTCATGCTTTCGCGCCCTTGCGGCCCGGCTTGTGCGAAGGATCGGCCAGGGCGCGGGCTTCGTCCAGCGGCCATCGCGGCCGGGCGACCACGTCGATGTCGCTGGTCAGGCCCAGGGCCAGCCGTTCCGCCCCCGCCAGGGCGATCATCGCCGCATTATCGGTGCAATAGGCCATCGGCGGCGCCAGGAAGTCGAAGCCGTGTTTCGCCGCCGTCGCCTGTAGCGTGGCGCGAATGGTCTTGTTGGCCGCGACCCCGCCCGCCACCACGAACAGCCGGTGCTCATGTGTCTCGGCATAGGCGGCCAACGCCCGTTCGGAGCGATCCGACAGTTGCCGGGCGATGGCGCTCTGGACCGCGTCGGCCAGATCGGCCTTGTCCTGCTCGGTCTCGCAGGTCTGGGCGATGCGGAAGGCGGCCGTCTTCAGACCTGAAAAGGAGAAGTCGCAGTCCTTGCGGCCCAGCAGGGCGCGCGGCAGGTCGATCTTCGAGCCGTCGCCTTGCGCCGCTAACCGCTCCAGCGCCGGCCCGCCGGGATAACCCAGGCCCAGGGCCTTGGCGATCTTGTCGAAGGCCTCGCCGGCCGCGTCGTCGATGGTGGCGCCGATCCGGCTCATGTCGCCGACGCCGCGCACCTCCAGCAGCTGGCAATGGCCGCCGGAAACCAGCAGCAGCAGGAAGGGATAGGTCACTTCCTCGCCCAATCGGGCCGAGACCGCATGACCCTCCAGATGATTGACCGCCACCAGGGGCAGGCCCCGCGCCAGGGCCGCCGCCTTGCCGAAGCTCAAGCCCACCATGACTCCGCCGACCAGGCCTGGCCCCGCGGTCGCGGCGATCCCGTCCAGGCCGTCATAGCCCAGGCCGGATTCGGCCATGGCGCGGCGCGTGACATCGGCGATCATCTCCACATGGCTGCGGGCCGCGATTTCGGGAACGACGCCGCCGTAGGCCGCGTGGTCGTCGATCTGGCTATGGACGACCGAGGACAGGACCTCAGCCCTGCCGCCCCGTTCAGACGGGTGCAGTCGCACCACCGAGGCGGCGGTCTCGTCGCAGCTGGTCTCGAGACCCAGCACCGTCAGGGCTTTACCAGGAAGGGGGGGGACATCCCGTCCAGTTGCCGCTTCGGCGCCGCTGCTATAGTCGGCGGAACTCTCCATCGGGTCGAGGTAGCGATCCGGCGTCCGGTAAGCAACGACCATGAACCTTCCTCTCCGCATTGGCACCCGGCGGTCCAAGCTCGCCCTGGCCCAATCGGGCATGATGCAACGCGCCATCGGCCGGGCCCTGGGCATAGCCGAGGCCGAGATCGAGACGGCCGTGCCCCTGGTCGAGATCGTCACCACCGGCGACCGCATCCAGGATCGCCGGCTGATGGAGCTGGGCGGCAAGGCCCTGTTCACCAAGGAGATCGAGGAGGCCCTGCTGGACGGCCGGATCGACATCGCCATCCATTCCATGAAGGACGTCCCCGCCGAACAGCCCGAGGGCCTGTGCATCGCCGCCATCCCGGAACGCGAGGACGCCCGCGACGCCTTCATCAGCCGCGACTTCGACAGTTTCGACCAACTGCCCTTCGGCGCCCGGCTGGGAACGGCCAGCCTGCGGCGCCAGGCCCAGGCCCTGGCCCTGCGGCCCGACCTGAAGGTGGAAATGCTACGCGGCAATATCGACACCCGGCTGCGACGCGCGGCCGAGGGCGACTTTGACGCCATACTGTTGGCCGTCTCTGGCATGACCCGGCTGGGCGTGACCGAACATATCCGCGAGAAACTGTCGCTGGACGCCTTCCTGCCGGCGCCGGGCCAGGGCGCCCTGGCGATCCAGACCCGCGCCGAGGACATCGACGCCCCCTGGGTCTCGGCCCTGAACCATGCCGAGACCGCCGTCGCCGTCGCCGCCGAACGAGGGGCCATGACCGCGCTGGAAGGGTCGTGCCGCACCGCCGTCGGCGCCTACGCCCTGATCGAGGGCGACACCCTGCGCCTGACCACCGAAATGCTGAGCCCCGACGGCTCGGCCCGCTGGCGCCGCACCGGCGAACTGTTCCAACCGACCGAGGCCGACGCCCGCGCCCTGGGCCAGAGACTGGGCGGCGAGGTCCATGCCTTCGCCGGCGATCAGGAGGTCGATCCCGCGAGCCTGGACGGATGACCGCTCCCCTCCCCGAAAGCCCGGCCAAACCGCGCGTCTGGGTCACCCGCGCCGAGCCGGGGGCCTCGCGCACCGCGGTCCGCCTGCGCGACATGGGGTTCGAGCCGCTCGTCCATCCACTGCTGGTGGTCGAAAATCTGACGCCGGCTCTTCCAGACCTGGAAAGGTTCGCCGCCCTGGCCTTCACCAGCGCCAATGGCGTCGCCGCCTTCACCGCCCTGACCCCGCGCCGCGACCGCCCCGTCTTCGCCGTTGGCGGGGCCACGGCACAGGCCGCGCGGCAGGCGGGCTTCGTCGCCGTCCGCTCCGCCGATGGCGACTTGACCGCTCTGGCGCGATTGATTGCAACCGAATTGAGTGACGCGGTCCTGCTGGCGCCCCAGGCCGAGACGCCCGCTGGCGACCTGGTCGACGCCCTGGATGCGGCGGATGCCCGTCACATCACAGTTCTGCCCCTCGCCGTTTACCGTACGACTTGTGTTCAGCAGCCGATTCCGCCCGTCTGCGACGCCGTGCTGATACATTCTCCACGCGGCGGTCAGGCGTTGACGTCCTGTCGGCCCCTACCTGCCGACGCTGTTTACGTCTGTATCTCAGCTGCAGCTGCAGCACCCCTGATCACCCACGGCCTGACTCCGGCCGTTGCCGAACGGCCCGACGAGGCGACATTGTTGGCGACCTTGAAAGCGGCGCTTGGCAAGCGCGATAGGCCCGTATAAAGAGCCCCTCTCGCGCGGGCTGGTTCGCCTTCGCAACCGGGCCGCTTTAGCTCAGCCGGTAGAGCACCTCATTCGTAATGAGGGGGTCGCGTGTTCGAGTCACGCAAGCGGCACCACCTCGCGGCCTTCGTTGCCGCAGGTCTGAAGCAAACACCGGGCTTGTCTTGGGGCGCTTTAGAATTGAGGCCGAGAGGTCTATCTGAGATCTACTTTTTTAGCCTCGATACATTAACCTTGATAATCGCTTCATGGTTGACAGGAATGATAGTCTGAGTACGTAGCATTCCTCTAAAGTGCAGCTACGGCTTGACGCCTTCGATGATTTGGGGCCTGACGGCGGCATTATCGTCTCCCCCCGAAGGCCAAGATGAGCGACACTGTAGATCCCATCGACATCGCCATCGGCGCGCGTATCCGCAGCCGTCGCGAAGAACTCCGCATAACCCAGGCCCAACTGGCCGCCGGCGCCGGCGTGACCTTCCAGCAGATTCAGAAGTACGAGCGCGGAGTAAACCGCGTATCGGCCGCCCGGCTGCTGCAGATTGCCGCCGTTCTGAAATCGACCGGCGCCGCCTTGCTCGGCGAACTGGAGACGGCAGAAGGCGACGAACTGGTTCTCGCCTCTCCCGGCGTAGCGGAATTGCTTTCGGCCTTCCGCAGCATCCGCGACGCCGAGAAACGCGACGCCCTGCTGGTCGTGGCCAAGGGTCTGCGCGGCTGAATTCAGGGGCGGGGTTTCAACAGCCGTTCAATGGCTGGCCCCGCCCCTTCGCCGACCGTCAGGTTCGCCAACCAGGACTGGACTGCCTCCAGCGCCCGCATGTCCAGACTGTCCGAACGCCCCGCATCGGCTATGTTCTGGCGGACGATTTCCAACAGGCAGGCGGCCTCGGTGGCGCTGGACGGAGCGTGGCTCAGCAATCTCGCCTCGGCCTCGACCATGGGGCCGAGATCCAGTTCGGCGAGAAGATTGTCTCCGCTGGACGCGAGACTGGAGACGCCGAGACTGTCGGCTATATGGGCCGTTTCGAACCATGATCGAAACAGCGGCATGAAGTTCGCGAGAGATTGAGCGGTCACAGTTGGATACCTTTGTCGTTCAAGACATGCGCGGCTTGGCGCGATCTGGTTTTTGATTGGCGTAGGGGGCGGTGTTTGCTTCCCAGACCCCGAACAGCCCGAGGATCATGATTTCGACCCAGGCCACCATGCGCGTGGTCACGATCGACCAAGTGAGGGCGTCCGGCCCGACTAGGGAAGACAAATGGGTGCCGAGCGCGAGAAGCTGGGCGCCGGAGGCGAACAGCAGCCACCAGCGGTTATAACGAAGGCTGAGTTGGACGAGCCAAGCCAGAAGACCGACGGATATCAGCGCCACCGCCCAGCGGAACTGCCCCATGACGAGGTGGTCGGCCCAGCCGGACAGAAGTTGCGCGAGATAAAGACCGACGGCCGCCTCACGTTCCGGTCGCTTCCCCTTCCAGATCAGTAGTCCCAGGGAAAGAACAGTGAGGCAGACGCCGAAGATCCAGAGCGGTGATGGCATGCCGTCGGCGCCGATCAGGCCGCGAGTTGCAGCACGCCAGCAGGCGCGGCTGCCTTGGTCTTGCTTTCGCCCATCCCCTCCATTCGCCAGCCGATCTGATGTTCGTCGGCCACGGTCGCCAGACCGGCGTGACCGGCGGCGACCGCCGCACGAACCGCAGCGAGACGGTTCAAACCTGTCATTATGTCTTCCAGAGCGGACTGGCCGACTTCGGCCGCCAATCGCGCCTCAAATCGCCCCTCCAGCGAAGCCTGGATCAGCTTACAGACCTCGATCATGGCCTGATCGACCGCCTGTTCGGCGGTCCTGACCTGGCGTGCGACTTTGAGCCCGACCTGCATGTTTCTCATTGTCTCATCCTCCAAAACGGTTCCCGTGTCAGCGGGCCCACTCGGGAGCGATCCGATCAAACAGGGAGGGAACCACCATGCCTGCCGTCACGATCCCGATGGCGAGCAACAGGGCGACGGCGGCCCCTGCGACAATGACCGCCAACCTACCGCCGACGCCGCGAGGCGGAGCAGGAAGGAACCAGGCGGTCCGAAGTCCTGGGCCGTCGTCCTCCGATTGTCCGGCCGACGCCAGATCAACAAGCCCGTCTTCGCCGACATCGGAAATGAGTATCGACTCCCCTGAGTAAACGTTACTCAGCCGCCGCGCGGCCAGTCGGCGATCGGACACCCCCAGTTTGCCGTACGCGCGATGCAGGTGATTGCCGACGGTTCGCGGCGATATGCCCAGACGCGCAGCGATCTGCTTGTCCTCGAGGCCCAGCCCCGCCAAGCGAACACACTCGATCTCTCTTGGCGACAGGCTGTCAGACATTCACGCGCTCCCCACCCTTGTCATAGAGGAATTTGCAGTGACAACCAGATACGACGTGCTCCCAAGCGTCAAAGGCGGGAAGGTCACTTGAACATATAAACATGTCTTTATATGTTTGACGGATACCATTTCGGGCTGACACAGACAGGAGCCTCTATTGGCCGCTCGTTCTTCCTTCCTCTTCACCTCGGAAAGCGTGTCCGAGGGTCACCCCGACAAGGTCGCCGATCGCATCTCGGACACCGTCGTCGACGCCTTCCTGTCGAAGGACCCTGAGGCCCGCGTGGCGTGCGAGACCATGGTCACCACCCAGCGGATCGTCCTGGCCGGCGAGGTGCGCGCCACCCAGCCGGGTAACACCAAGGAACAGAACGAAGCCTTCACCCAGTCCATCATCGACAGCCTCGAGCCGCTGGTTCGCGCGGCGGTGAAGGACATCGGCTATGAGCAGGACGGCTTCCACTGGGAGACGGCGGAATACGCCTGCTACCTGCACGCCCAGTCGGCCGACATCGCCGTCGGCGTCGACTCGACCAATGAAAAGGACGAGGGCGCAGGCGACCAGGGCATCATGTTCGGCTACGCCTCGAACGAGACGCCGGAGCTGATGCCGGCCACCCTCCAATACAGCCACAATATCCTGAAGCGTCTGGCGGAGGTGCGCCACGCCGGCGGGTCGCAACTGGAACCTGACGCCAAGAGCCAGGTGACGATCCAGTACGTGGACGGCAAGCCGGTCCGCGCCACCTCCATCGTCCTCTCGACCCAGCACGCCAAGGGCTTGAGCTCCGAGCAGGTCGCCGAGATCGTCAAACCCTACATCCTGGAAGTCCTGCCCGAGGGCTTCACCGACGAGAACACCGTCTGGCACATCAATCCGACCGGCATCTTCGAGATCGGCGGACCGGACGGCGACGCCGGCCTGACCGGCCGCAAGATCATCGTCGATACCTATGGCGGTGCAGCCCCGCACGGTGGCGGCGCCTTCTCGGGCAAGGATCCGACCAAGGTGGACCGTTCGGCCGCCTACGCTTGCCGTTACCTCGCGAAGAACGTGGTCGCCGCCGGCCTGGCCGACCGTTGCACCATCCAGATTTCCTACGCCATCGGCGTGGCCAAGCCCCAGTCGATCCACGTCGATCTGCACGGCACCGGCAATATCTCGGAATCGGTGCTGGAGGACAAGATTCTGGACCTGATCGGCGGCGCCACGCCGCGGGCCATCCGCAGCCATCTGGGGCTGAACAAGCCGATCTACGCCCGCACCACCGCCTATGGGCATTTCGGCCGCGAGCCGGACGCCGAGGGCGGCTTCAGCTGGGAAAAGACCGATCTGGTCGATCAGTTGAAGGCGCTGGCCTAAGGGCTAGGCGGCCTGGTCGTCAAGGACCAGGCCGCGGACGCCCGTCAGGTTGGCGTCCGTCAGGTCCAGTTGGCGGGTCTGGGCGCCGTGCAGGGTCGCACGCCCAAGATCCGCACCCGTCATGATCGCGCGGCGCAGGTCGGCGCCCGAAAGGTCGGCGCCCCGCAGTACGGCTCCGGTCAGGTCGGCGGAAAGCAGTCGATCCGCACCGATCAGCAGGGGGCCCAGTTGCGCCCCGCGCATGTCCGCCCCGTTCAGCTTGGCGTTCTTCAACCGAGCGCCCCGCAGGTCGGCCCGATAAAGCTTGACCGAGCGCAGGTCGGCGTTTTCGAGGTGGGCGCCCTGAAGCTGCACCCCCTCCATGTCCAAACCATAGAAGACCGCCCCCTTAGCCGACAGGGCGGTCAGGTTCAGGCCCGTGATCGACTTCAGCGGACGCAGGTCGACCCCGTCGAAGACGGACGGCTGGCCCTCGGCCCCGCCCGTCTCACACCAGCGGGCATGGACGCGCAGCATCTCGGCCGCAGGCATCCGGTCAACGGACTCGCCGACGGTGCTCTTGTCCGTCAGGGCGCCTTCCATATTGGCGCCGTCGGCGCACCACATGGTCATCTTGCAGCCCACCAGAATGGCGTCGCGCATGTCGGCGCCGGACAGGTTGGCGCCCGACAGATCCGCGCCGGCCAGGTCCGCGCCCCGGAAGTCGGCCTGTTTGAGATTGGCGCGGATCATCTTGCAATCCTTCATCACCGCGCCCGAAAAATCGGCCTTGATCGCGATGACGCCCGACATCTTGGAGCGTTGAAGATTGGCGCCGGCCAGGCAGGCGCCGGTGGCCTCGGTCTCCTGGCGATGGCGGGGCTCGATAACCTTGAAGCCCAGCTTCGCGTCCGCGGCGGCGATGGTGCCCTCGCGTAGGTCGGCCTCGAACAGATCAGCGCCGGACAGATCCGCGCCCCGCAGACAGGCTCCGCGAAGATCGGCGCGCCGAAGACTGGACTCGGCCAAAACCGCATCCTGCATGTCCGCGCCAAAGAAGTTGGCGTTGTCCAGCTTGGCGCCGGTCAGGTCGCAGCCTTCCAGACAGGCAGCGGCGAAATCGGCGTCCGCCAGGTTGCGGCCGGTCAGTTTCAGGCCGGAGATGTCCATCCAGGCGAAGACCGCGCGGGCGCCGCCGGGGCGGGCCTGGAACAGTCGGTCATGGCGGGCGCAGATCACGTCCACTTCCGCCTGGGTCAGGCGCTTGCGCACAAGGGGTTCAGCAGCCTGGGCCATTGGACCAGATTAACGCCCAGCAACTTAAGAAAGCCTTGCGCAACAGGCGGTTGTCACTCGGTCAGCAGGCCCTGCTCGCGAAGGGCGTCCGCCAGTTCTCCAGGCGAGGTCCACAGACGCGTATAGCCGGCCTCGCCCAACCGCTTAAGCTCGGTCACCAGATCCGCCTTGGGCGAGGCGGCGAACCGCCCGTCGAACCCGGCGCCGTCCTTGCTGATCCGCACCATCGGCCGTCCGGTCTCCAGCCGATGTAGAAAACCCTCGCAAAGGGCCGCGCCCTCTTCGCACATCAGTCCGGTCTCGACCGTCAAGCCCTTGGCGCGAAGGCGCTCGGTGCCGCGGCCAGCGGCAAAGGGCGAGGGGTCCAGACAGGCCACGACGACACGCCCAACCTGGGCCTCAGTCAGGAAATGGGCGCAGGACTGCCGACCGGATGACCGGGCGCCGCACGGCTCCAGGGTGACATAGACGGTTGCGCCCGCAACCTCCGCGCCGGCGGCGGGAACAGCCTGTTCTTCAGCATGGGGACGTCCGCCCGGCGCCGTGGCGGCCTGGGCGATCACCCGACCGTCCTTGACGATGACGCAGCCGACGGCGGGATTGGGCCAGGTCTCGCCCATACGGCCGGTCGCCAGTTCTATGGCCTGGGCCATGAAGGCGCGGTCGGCGTCGGACCAGCTCATGCGACGGCCGGCAGCTCTTCGGCGCGGGCGGCGTCAAGATAACGGGCGGCGGTCGGCTTCAGGTCGGCGTCGAGGTCGATCTCCAGCGGATTACCGGTCGGGATCTCCACCCCGACGATCTTGTCGTCC
Organism: Brevundimonas sp. FV2ps16; assembly: GCF_058681075.1. Classification (NCBI taxonomy): domain Bacteria; kingdom Pseudomonadati; phylum Pseudomonadota; class Alphaproteobacteria; order Caulobacterales; family Caulobacteraceae; genus Brevundimonas; species Brevundimonas sp. FV2ps16. Next base: position 321,620 of record NZ_CM178728.1, read on the forward strand.
GGCACCGCGAACAACAGTTTGACGATGGCGCGCAGCGAATTGCCGTGGGCCGCGATCAGGACGTCTTCGCCGGCCTTCAGGCGCGGCGCGATCTCGGCGTCCCAATAAGGTTCGACCCGCTCGAGGGTAGTCTTCAGGCTTTCGGTGTCGGGAATAGCCTTGCCCGCATAGCGGGGATCAGCGTTAAAATCGAACTCGCCGCCGGGCGCCAGCGGCGGAGGCGGCACATCGTAGCTGCGGCGCCAGACCTTGACCTGGTCCTCGCCGTGCTTCTGGGCCGTCTCAGCCTTGTTGAGCCCGGTCAGGCCGCCGTAGTGACGCTCATTCAGGCGCCAGTCCTCGACGACCGGAACATCCGTCAGGCCCGCAGATTGCAGCGCCAGGGTGCCGGTGCGTTTGGCGCGCGTCAGGACCGAGGTGAACATGACGGCCGGCGTGAACCCGGCCTCGGCGATCAGTTCGCCTCCACGACGCGCCTGGGCCTCGCCCTCCGCCGTCAGATCGACATCGACCCAGCCGGTGAAACGGTTTTCCAGGTTCCATTGGCTCTGGCCATGGCGGAGCAGGATCAGGCGCGGCATTCGATCGGTCCTCGGCAAAACAGTCTGTCCGGGTAAGCCGCCGTCATGAGCCGGTCAAGGCTTGCGCGCGCCGCCGTGTTGCAGCGCACAGCCAAGCTGGCGCGTGTCGGCTTGTAGCGTCTGGGGGCGGCCGCTAGGCTGTCGCCATGTCCGACCGTCTGTTCTTTCCCATCGCCTTGGCCGCTGTCGCCATTCTGATCGCCCTGGCGGTGGTCTGGCCCTGATCGTTCGTCAGGCAGTCCGGAAGGCAGGAGGGCCCGACACCGCCCTGCCCTCTCCAATCAGTACAGGATCTTGCGCAGGTTGATCCGGAACACCCGGCCCTGCGGGTCGAGGTAATCGCGCTGATAATTGACCGGCGTCGCGCCGTCGCTGCTGGTGACGGAAATCCGGTCGTCGAAGATGTTCTGCACGCCCAAACCGACACGGGCCCCCTTCAGGAAGGGGAAACGCTCGACCCATGCGGTGCGTTGGGTCAGGTCGGCGAAGGCGAACAGGTTGATCGTTGTCCGGTCGGAGAAATCCAGATTGGCTGAATCCGCAGTATCGCCCTCGACGGTCGTGCCCGATTTCCAGTTTGCGTTCACGAAGGCGCCGAAGCCGTTCTTGAACAGTCCGGTCTGCACCTGAACCTCGTGACGCGACTGGCCGCCCGAGCCGGAGATGGAATCCCCGTCCAGCAGGTCCAGCGGCGCCAGGCCGTCGCGGATCGTCACCTCATCCTGAACGCGCCAGGTGTGGGTCAGCGAGAAGTTGAACATCCCTTGGCCGGGTTGCATGCCGGGAGCGGTCGAACCGCGCAACCGCCCGCCGCCGGGGCCGCGCGGACCGCCGCCGGGGCCGCCAATACGCATTCCACCTCCGGGGCCGCCCGGCCTCTGACCCATCGCGGCTTCGTTGGGCTTGCCGAAAGGTTGGGAGAAGTTGAAGCCCCACTGAACGTCCTGCTGCTCGCGGCTGGCGAAGTTCAGCGGGCGGGCGTCGATGGACGTCAGAGTGCCGTCATCGGCGCGGGAGAACCGCTCCGGCAAGGCGGCTTCGAGGTCGGGGGTGATGGCGGGGAAGCCGGAAATCTCGTCCTCGGCCTCGGTGCGGGTATAGGCCAGGTTCAGGCGCAGGTCGGTAGCCGACAGCGGCTGCCAATTGACGCCCAGCTTCAGGATCCGGCGGTTCTCGGCCTTCAGGTTCGGGTCTCCGCCGGTGATCTGGGTGACCTGAACAGTTTGACCGGTCGAATAGTCGAAGACGGCGGTGTTCGGCGTCGAGATGGTCGGATCGTTCAGTTGCTGGATCGTCGGCGCCTTGTCCTCGTTCGAGTAATTGGCCGACAGGGACAGCCGAGCGACTGGCGACCAGTTTACACCACCACCCAGCGCCGAGACGCCGCCGAAGTCCGACAACTCCTGATAGGCCAGGTTCATATTGGCGGACAGATCGCCGATCTTCGGCAGGACGCCGCGATCCACGCTGGAGATTGGCAGGTCGAAATTGGCCTGCAGGCTGCCCAGGTCGCGCGACTGCGACCGATCGGCGGCCACGCCGGACCGGAGGCTTTCTGAGTCCAGCGACTGGTGCTCGCCTCCGACCTTGAAGGTGGTGGTGACGCCGCCGGCAGGCAGCTCCCAAGCCGTTCCGTTCAGGACGACCTCGCCCTCGAGCGACTGCGAAACCGAGTTGGCGGTGTCGCGGGCAGCCCTCTTCGCCCCCCCACTCAGATCGCCGTAGGGATTCACGCTCGTGTCGCCCGCGTCTATTGCGGCCTGAAGGGCGTCCTCGTCGACCCCGCGCCCGGTGGTGGTGTCCGTCTCGGTGCGGCTATACTCGCCGGTCGCAGTCCAGCGCCATTCGCCCAGATAGCCGTCGAACACCGTGCCCAGTTCCGCAGCCCGCGTATTGGTCTGGCGCTGCAGCGCGTCTGGCAGGCCAATGTAGCGATATAGATCGACAGCCGCGCCGTCGGGCGACCAGGGATTGCCCTCGGGCAGGCTCAGGCTGACGCCCGGCAAGCCCAGATAGCTGCGACTGCTGCTGTCCTCCAGGCTGCCGCTCAAGGTCATTCCGACCTTGTCGTTCAGGTCGTGCTTGTAGGTTCCCGCCACCGACGCCTCGGCCGTGCGCGGCTGTAGAGTGCGATAGGCGTTCAGATCAGTGTCGCCCACGGAATCGAGCTGCGCGGTCCCGGTACGATCGATATTCCTTTCGGACTCGTACAAGGCGTTGCTGCTGTTGCCGTTGATATCGAGCGACCAGCGATCCGCACCGGCGATGTTGAGGATGTTGTTCTCGCTCGCGGTCGTCGTGCGACCGCCCTGATCCGACCGGCTGACGTTGACCGAGGCGGTCAGCGAACGGAATTGGGCCTTGAGGATGATGTTCACGACACGCTGGTTGGCGCTGTAGCCGTAAGACAGGGCCGTTTCCTCGGGCAGGACCTCAAAGCGTTCGATCGCCTCGGGCGGCACGCCCCGGATTTCGCGGAAGCCCGAGATGCGACGACCGTTGACCAGGAAGACCGGGGATCCGCCACGGGCGCTGCGGGTCTGGGCCTCCAGCAGGGTCACCAGTTCCCCGATATTGGTGGCGCCGAAGGCCTGGATCTGAGTGGAGTCATAGGAGACGATCGGCTCCTGCCCGCCCAGGGCGACGCCACGCTTGGTCGCAGTCACCTCGATATCCGGGAGGACCGTAGTCGCTTCCTCCTGCTGCGGCGACTGGATTTCAGTCCCTGCGGTGGGGGCGAGTGCGAGCAGCATGAGCGCGGTCGGGATCATGAAAACCGTGTTCCAGAGGAAGAAATCAGCCCCCTTGGGACGGGACAATCATGGCCGGAAAGCGGCTAAATTCATGAAGTTTCAGAAAGCGTTGCATGGCTTCAACACTGCCAAAACTTCAGCGACGGAAACCGCTCCGACCCCCGTTAAACAGGGTTTGAATGGAGTCTCATTTTCAAAGAAGAAGGGGCGGAACAAGCGCCCCGCCCCTCCCTATTCTGTCAGAACTCTTCCCAGCCGTCAGAACCCGACCCCACTGTCATATCCCGTCCGTTCGCGACCTTGACGACGCGTTGCTCAACCCTCGGCGCCGGGCGCGAAGGGGGACTCGCCGGCCCACCTTGGACCGACGAAGCCTTCTGGCCCGGTTTTCCACCGGATACCTGGAAGAAGGACACCTGCGCCGACAGTTCGGCCGTTTCCTGGCGCAGCGAATTGCTCGCCGCCGTCGCCTGTTCGACCATCGCAGCATTTTGCTGAGTGACCTGATCCATCTGGTTCACGGCGATGTTGATCTCGTGCAGACCCGTAGCCTGCTCCTTGGCGGAGGCCGCGATCTCGACGACCAGGGCGCTGATGTCGTTGACCTGGGATGCGATGGCCTGCAGGGCGGACCCGGCCTCGCTGACCAGGCGGACGCCGTTCTCGACCTCGGAGCCGGAGCTGCTGATCAGGGTCTTGATCTCCTTGGCGGCCTCGGCCGAGCGCTGGGCCAGGGCCCGCACTTCGGAGGCGACCACGGCGAAGCCGCGACCGGATTCGCCCGCCCGCGCCGCCTCGACCCCGGCGTTCAGGGCCAGCAGGTTGGTCTGGAAGGCGATCTCGTCGATCACGCCGACGATCTGGCTGATCTGGCGTGAGCCGTCCTCGATCTTCTGCATGGCTTCAACGGCGTTCATGACGACCGCGCCCGAAGCCTCGGCGCTTTGACGCGCCCCGTTGGTGACAGTAGCGGCCTTGGTGGCGCCCTCCGCGGTCATGCGGACCGTTGCGGTGATTTCGTCCAGGGCGGCGGCGGTTTCTTCCAGGCTGGCGGCCTGTTGTTCGGTACGGCGCGACAGGTCGTCAGAGGCCTGACTGATCTCGCCGGCGCCGGAGTCGATGCCGTGGACCGAGCCGAGCACGCCGCTTACGGTCTCTTCCAGACGGGCGATCGAGCGATTGAAGTCGGTTTTCAGAATCTCGCTACGCTCGGGGAAGGGCGCGTCGATGCGATAGACTAGGTCGCCGTCGGCCAGGGCGGACAGCCCCTTGCCAAGGCTTTCGATAACGACGGCGTTTTCGGCCGCTTCCTGCTTCGCGGCGGCCTCGCGGCGGCGACGTTCGGTCTCAGACTCGTCGCGCATCGATTCCGCTTCCTGCTCCAGCGCCTTGGCGCGCAGGCCGTTGTCGCGGAAGATCTGCATGGCTTGAGCCATGGCGCCGACCTCGTCCTTGCGCTCCGTGTCGGGAATGGCGACGTCCAGCTTGCCCTGCGCCATGACGGACATTGCGCCGGTCATACGACGAACCGGGGCGACCATCAGGATCGACAACTGCACGCCCAGGAAGACGGCGGCCGCGACCAGGATCAACCCGCCAACAGCAAGGGCGAGGAAGGAGGCTGTGATCGCCGACGCCTGTTCGGCGTCACGCAGGGTCATCCGTTCGACTTCGATGTCGCGGACCTGGGTGATGGCCTTGGTGATATGGGTCACCCGAACCTTGTCGCCCGAGTCGATCACGACGCGACGTGCGGCTTCAATACGCGCCGTATCAAGCGCGGCCTCGGTCAGCGGCGTCCCGAACTCGGTCCGCCAGGCCACTGCATCCTGCTGAGCCTTATCGACCAGCGCTTTCTCTTCGGGGGTAAGATTGGACACCTGCAGAGCGGCGACGGATGCCTCAAACTGCTCCCAGCCGGTTTTATATACGTCGAGATAATCAGCATTGCCGGTCAGCAAGACGCCGCGCATCTGCGAATTCAGGCGAATGAAGCCTTTCTCGGCGACGTGGGTGTGGTCGATGATCGCCTTGCTCTCTGCGTTCAGCTCGGCGGCTGTCTTCATGGCGGACAACTGGAAGAACACGGCGCCGATCATCGCGGCGGCCACGGTCAGCAAAAGGGCGAATGCGATCGCCAACTTCCGCTGCATCGGAATGTTCTTCGGATTCATGTTGTCGTCTCGTTACGGCTCAATACTGTCTTGGGCGTTAATTATGAAGAAACCCGGAACGGCGGACCGTTCCGGGCTGATATTCTAGACTTAGAATGCGGTCTGGACACGGACGGTGGCGGTATTGCCGCTGTCGTCACCGGCGAAGGTCCCGGTTCTGTTGTCGACCGACCAGGCGCTCCAGTGAGCCGAGATGCGCGTATTGTTCGTCGGGTACCAGTTGACGCCCAGCAGCCAGGTGTCGGCCTCGCCGCCGGTAAGATTGTCGCTGTAATCGGCCGTATCATAGCGACCGACGATCTCCACCGCGCCGTAGCCGTCGGCGCCGAGGGGGTTCAGGACCTTGGGCCGGGTCCAGGTGCCGGTGCGGGCCGAAAGCGGCGGCTTCTCTCCGGTGATGAAGAAGCCGGCCGAGATGCTGTAGGCGTCCTGATCATAGTCGCGCGTAGCGGTTTCCAGCACCCGCTTGCCGCCCTCGGCCATCAGCCAGCCCGAGCGATGCACGCCGCCCAGTTCAAGGCCCAGGCCCTTGCTGCCCTTGGGATCAGTGTACGCTCCAGCGGCAAGCCGCAGATTGTCGTTGCCGCGCGACGAAACGACCAGACTGCGCGAGGCGACCGAGGCGTTGGGCGTCAGATCCTCGACAAAGCCCCAGCCGCCCAGGTGCAGGAAGCCGGCGTCCGTCTTGAACGGCGACCAGTGGGTACGTCCCATCAGGGTGATGGAGTCGTTCGCCGTACCGCCGCTGATGGCGTCGCCGGTCAGCGACAGCGAAGCGTGCCAGACGCTGCCCGTCAGTTTGGAGGTGACGCCGACGCCATAGGCGCCCCGTTCCGGGCCGACGGTGTTGACCATCAGACTGCGTTCCAGGAAGGGAACCACGTCCTCAGCCGTGCCGCCTTCCACGCCGCGGTCGTTCAGGCGTTGGCCCATCGACACTTCCAGATCGCGACCATCCAGTTTGCGGTTGTAGGACATGAAGGCATTGGCGACGCTGACCGCATTATCGGCGATATCAGCTTCAATCCAGTAGCTGAACCCGCCGGGCGTCTTGCCCTGAGCGCCCAGGCGCAGGCCGCGGAGTTCCGTGGTGGTCAGGTTGCGGCTGTCGAAGTCTGAGCCGAAGGTGTTGGACAGGTCGGCCGTGACGCGAACACGCGGCTTGAAGGTGAAGCCGCCGTCGGGGCTGCGGAGCTCAGGCAGGCCCGTGGCCCAATCGACCGACGAAGGCGTGCTGGCGGCCTGGGCGGCCGGACGCGGCGCAGCGGCCGAGGCGACGGACGGCGTTCCCGCTGCGGCAGGGGCCGTAGCCTGGGCCTGCGACTGGGCCTCCAACTGCTCAAGGCGGGCGGACAAGGCCTGGACCTGGGCGCGCAACGCGGAGATTTCGTCTGCAGACGGCGTCGATTGGGCGAAGGCCGACGAGCTTAGCGCGGCGAAGCCGACACCTGCCAGCAGGGTGCGTTGAATCATCATGGGGCTGTACTCGTCAGTGGATGGTCGTTGTCATCAGACGTAAAGCGTGACTGTTAACGAAGGGCCAAACCTGGATAAGCAGAACTGCGTATCGTCGGTTGAGCGGGGTCCGAATGCAGTACAGGCGCCGCGCTTTCGCGACGGCGCCTGTTTTCCGGGGAGGAAATCAGTCGGCGGTGACCAAATCCTTGTCACCCGGTCCAGCGGCGGGATCCGGCTGGGCCGCGATCGGCTGGGCGGGACCGTTCAGCGCCGCGTGCAGAGCGTCCCGGTCCAACTCGCCCTCCCATCGGGCGACGACGATGGTGGCCACCGCATTGCCGATGAAGTTGGTCAGGGCGCGACACTCGCTCATGAAACGGTCGATGCCGAGGATCAGGGCCATGCCCGCGACCGGGACCGTAGGAACCACCGACAGGGTCGCCGCCAGGGTGATGAAGCCCGCGCCGGTGATGCCCGCCGCCCCCTTGGATGACAGCATGGCGACCAGCAGCAGCAGGATCTGTTGTTCCAGCGTCAGGTCAATGTTCAGGGCCTGGGCGATGAACAGGGCCGCCATCGTCATATAGATATTGGTGCCGTCCAGATTGAACGAATAGCCGGTCGGAACGACCAGACCGACCACCGACTTCGACGCGCCGGCGCGCTCCATCTTGTTGAGGAGCGAAGGCAGGGCGGCTTCCGAAGAGGAGGTGCCCAGGACCAGCAGCAGTTCTTCCTTCAGATAGCGGATAAGCTTCAGGATGTTGAACCCGTTGGCCCAGGCGACCAGGCCCAGAATACCGACCACGAAGACGATGGCGGTGATGTAGAAGGTGGCGACCAGGGCGGCGAGATTGGCGATCGAGCCGATGCCGTATTTGCCGATGGTGAAGGCGAAGGCCCCGAAGGCGCCGATCGGCGCGGCCTTCATCAGAATGGCCACCAGTTTGAAGAAGGCGTGGCTGATCGACTCCAGGAAATTCAGCACCGGCTTGCCGACATCGCCGACCAGGGCCAGGGCCAGGCCGAACAGGACCGAGACGAACAGGACCTGAAGAATATTCCCTTCAGAGAAGGCCGAAACCATCGTGTCCGGAATTATGCCCATCAGGAAGCCGGTGATGGTCGTCTCGTGCGCCTGCTCCGAGTATTTGGCGACCGCGCCCACATCCAGGGTGGCTGGGTCGATGTTCAACCCACGGCCCGGCTGGACGATATTGGCGATGATCAGGCCGACGATCAGGGCCAGGGTCGAGAAGGTCAGGAAATAGGCGAAGGCCTTGGCCGCCACGCGGCCGACGCGCCCGATGTCACTCATGCCGGCGATGCCGGTGACGATGGTCAGGAAGATGACCGGGGCGATGATCATCTTCACCAGCTTGATGAAGGCGTCGCCCAGCGGTTTCAGGCTTTCACCGAAGGACGGCCAGAAGTGACCGATGACAGCGCCCGCGACGATGGCGGTCAGAACCTGGAAATAGAGATGCCGATAGAAGGGCCGGCGGACGGACGGCTCTGGGGCGGAAGGTAACGCGATCACGGGGGGGGGGACTCCTGTACTGCGGGACCATCCCGCGGTTTCCTCGGCGGCCCCCGCTGCTGACGTCGAGGTGCGCAGGCAAATGTCCCGCACGGTTTGAAACCGTCCAAGTTCATTCGAAGGATGATTTAGGATTCTGTTTTAGAACGGCAATTCTTCGTTAGGGCAGCCTTAGGCGCACAGGAACGTGCGAGGGACCGCACAAAGAGTTCGCACATTTGTGCGAAATGTCGCACAGATCGGGCATGGAACCTTCTGCGCCTCGTCAAATTCTCGAAAGAGCGTCGAGTTTCATCCGAAATCCCTGGACGGCTTTGGCCGTCGCCTGGTTGGCGGCGAGTCTGTTTCTGGGCGGCGTCGCCGGCGAGGCCGCGAGACGTGATGCACTTGGAGAGCTGGAGCGACAGGCGACCGCCGGCGCCGCCATGCATGCGGCGGTGTTGCGCAGCGAGTTGGAAAAGCAGCGCGCCGTACCCGTCATCCTGGCTGAGGATCCCGATGTGGCGAGGCTTTTGGCGACACCCGACGCCCGCACCGTTGATCGCGTCGATCGCAAGCTTGAACGTCTGGCGATCCAGACGCGCGCCGCCGTCATCTATGTCCTGGACGCCAAAGGCTTGACCTTGGCTTCCAGCAATTGGCGGGCGCCCACCAGTTTTGTCGGCATGCGCTACGACTTCAGACCCTATTTCACCAACGCGATGCGCGACGCGAAGGGCGAGTTCTATGCGCTCGGCACGCGCAGCGGACGACCCGGCCTGTATCTTTCTCGCCGCGTGGATGCGAGGGACGGAACGCCTTTGGGCGTGGTGGTGCTGAAGCTGGAATTCGACGCACTGGAGTCCGAATGGCGCAGTTCGGGCGAACCCGCCTGGGTCGTCGGTCCGGGCGGCGTGGTGCTGGTGACCAGCGTGCCGGAATGGCGTTTCCGCGCCACAGGACCGATGGACGAAACCCGGCGTCGTCTCAGCCAGACAGATCTGACCCTGCGCCCCGACGCCCTTGCCCCCCTGCCCTTCAGGACGCCGGACGGCGACCATCCCCGACTGGTGCACGCGGCCGTTGGCGAGGGTCGCCCTCAAACATGGATGCACTCCAAGACCGGAACGGCCACGCCGGGATGGACCCTGCATCTGCTGACCCCCGAGCGAGGCATGGTCGGGACCGCCGTGGCGGGCGGGCGCGGGATCGCCTTGCTGTTCACCAGCCTGCTCGCGCTCGCTGCAGCCCTGCTGCTACGGCGGCGTCGCCAGGCCATCGCCCGTGCGCGAGCCGAAGAGGAAGGTCGGCTGGAGCTCGAACGCCGCATCAGCGAACGCACCCACGAACTTCACGAAGCCAATCTCGCCCTGAACCGGCAGATCGAGGAGCGGCGGCGCGCAGAAGCCGCCCGCGAACTGCTGCGCGACGAACTGGTTCAGGCCAGCAAGCTGGCGGCGCTCGGCCAGATCGTCGCCAGCGTGGCTCATGAGATCAACCAGCCGGTCGCCGCCATCTGGACCCATGCGGACACTGCCGTTCTGTTGCTGGAGCGGAGCGAAACCGACAAGGCGCGCGACGCGCTTCGAAAGATCGGCGATCTGACCCGCCGGATCGGCGCCATCACCCAGGACCTGCGTCTGTTCTCGCGCAAGGCCGCGCCCAGCATCGACGAAATCCGGCTGGAAGACGCCATCGAGGGCGGACTTCAACTGACCCGTGGAAGGCTGGAGGAAGGCGGGATAAGTCTGGAACGGATCGGCGACGGCGACATCACCATCCTCGCCGATCGATTCCGGCTGGAACAGGTCATCGTCAATCTGGTCAAGAACGCTGCGGAGGCCATGGAAGGCCAGGGCGACGCTCGGCTGGTCCTGACCATCGAACGCCAGGGCGAGCGGGTGCGCCTGATCTTCGCCGACAACGGCCCCGGCGTCGCACCCGAGGTGGCCAGCCAACTGTTCACCCCCTTCGTCACGACCCGCGCCAACGGCCTGGGCCTGGGCCTCGTCATCTGCCGCGACATCATCGCCAGTTTCGGCGGCGAGCTGGACCTTGTCCCCAGCGCCCGGGGCGCAACCTTTATCGCCTCGCTCAAAGCCGCCTGATGCAACCGTTCCCTTCGCAAACCGTGGCCCTGGTGGAGGACGACGCCGACTTCCGACAGGCGCTGGTGGAGCGCATGACCCTGGAGGGGCTGGAGGTGAAAGCCTTCGCCGCCGCCGAGCCAGCGCTGAAGTCTGTGACCGCTGACTTTCCCGGCGTGGTGGTGACCGACCTTCGTATGGCCGGCATGGACGGGCGTCAGCTTCTGACCAGGCTTCAGATCTTGGACCCGACCCTTCCGGTCATCATGATCACAGGGCACGGCGATATCGCCGACGCCGTCGCCGCCATGCACGACGGGGCCTATGACTTTGTGGCGAAACCGTTTCCCTTCGAGCGTCTGCAGGACAGCCTGACCCGAGCGCTGGAGAAGCGCAGCCTGGTGCTCGAGAACCGACGCTTGGCCGCTCTGGCCGCCGGGGACGACGGCCATGAACTGCCGCTGGCCGGCTCATCGCGCGCGATCACGGCGTTGCGGGCCACCATCGCCCAGATCGCCGACGCCCGTATGGATGTGCTGATCGAGGGCGAGACCGGCGTCGGCAAGGAGGCGGTGGCGCGGGCCCTGCACAACGGCGGCCGCCGCCGGCTGGCGCCCTTCGTCGCCGTCAACTGCGGCGCCCTGCCCGACGGACTGATCGAGAGTGAGTTGTTCGGACACGAACTGGGCGCCTTCGCAGGGGCCATGCGGCGACGCGTCGGCCATGTGGAGCGGGCGCACAATGGTTCGTTGTTTCTCGACGAGGTCGAGAGCATGCCGCTGGCGGTCCAGGTCAAAATGCTCCGGGTGCTCGAAGAGCGCGAAATCCACCCGATCGGCGCCAACGAACCCCGGGTGCTGGACCTGCGGATCCTGGCCTCGGCCAAGATCGACCTGAGCGAGGCGGCGCGGCGTGGGGATTTCCGCGAGGATCTCTTCTACCGGCTGAATGTCGTGCGGCTGCGGGTGCCGCCGCTGCGTGAGCGTCGTGAGGATATTCCGCTGTTGTTCGCCCAGTTCCTGCGCCGCGCCGCAGACCGCCACGGCGTCGAACCGCCGAGCGTGACCGACGGCGTCCGCCGCCGCCTTCTGGAAGAAGACTGGCCCGGCAATATTCGCGAACTGGCCCATTTCGCGGAACGAGTTGTCCTGGGCCTGGAGGAAGGAACCGGGGGCCAGGAGACCGACCTCAGTCTGCCCGACCGGCTGCACCGGTTCGAGGGCGAACTGTTGCGAGGCGCCCTTCAAGCGCACTGCGGCGATATCGTCGCGGTGCTGGAAGAAATGAGAATTCCACGAAAGACCTTGTACGATAAGCTGCAGCGCCACGGGCTGAAGCCCGCCGACTTCCGCAGTTGAGGGTCAAGCCGCGACGGGGCTCTTGAGCCGCTCGACCGAGCCCAGCGCCCCCGCCACGCCGTCAAGCAGACCCACCAAGGTGATCGGCTTGGACAGATGGCCGTCGGCGCCGGCGGCCCGTCCGGCCTCGACATGATCCGGCAGGGCGTTCGCCGTCAGCATGATGATCGGCGTGCGCGCCCAACCCTTCTCGGCCTCAAGCGCGCGAATGGCGGCGGTGGCGGTCAGGCCGTCCATCACCGGCATCTGCATGTCCATCAGGATCAGGTCGAACCCACCCTGGTCGGCCGCGTCCAAAGCCTGCCGCCCGTCCTCGACAAGGATCAGTTCGGTCGGCAGGCCAGCCAGCATGATCTCGATGACCTTGCGGTTCGCCGGATGGTCGTCGGCCAGAAGGATGCGAGCGGGGAAGGCCACCTCCCCAGCATCCGCCGCTTCATCCTGGCTTTGTACAACGCATTTCGGCATCTCGGCCTGCGCCTGGGCCAAGGGGAGCTCGAACCAGAACTCCGCCCCCTCCCCCGGCCGGCCGTGGCAGTCCAGGACGCCGCCCATCAACTCGACCAGCTCTCTTGAGATAGCCAGCCCCAGGCCCGTTCCGCCGAACCGACGCGTGATCGAGCCGTCGGCCTGCTGAAAGCGGATGAAGATGCGCGACTTCTGCTCGTCGTCGAAGCCGCAGCCGGTATCGCTGATCGTGAACCGCACCCGGTCGTCGTCTGCGGCCACGGCCGTGACGCTGACCGATCCCGCCTCGGTGAACTTCAGCGCATTGGAGATCAGGTTCGACAGCACCTGGCGCAGCCGGACCACGTCGCCCTCCACCGCACCTTCAATGAGGGGATCGACCTGGACGCGCAGGGCGACGCCCTTTTCCTCGGCCGTCGGCCGATACAGCGCCGCAGCGCCGCGCACCGTGTCCCCCAGATCGAAGATCGACCGTTCCAGCGCGATCTGGCCCGCCTCGATCTTGGCGGAGTCGAGGATGTCGGAAAGCAGCCGTTCCAGCGTTACGCCAGAGGATTGGATCACCTCCACCATCTCTCGCTCGCGCGGCTCCAGACGGGCGCGCGTCAGGGCGTCCGCCATGGCCACCACGCCGTTCAGGGGTGTGCGGATTTCGTGGCTCATATTGGCCAGGAACTCGGATTTGGACCGGCTGGCGTCTTCCGCGCGCCGACGCGCGACGCGAAGGTCCTTGGCCTGGCTCCACATCCACAGCAAGGCGGCGACCGCCGACAGAACGAAGATGACGCAGAAGGCGAGCAGTATACCCTGCAGCCGCGTGTTGGCCCGCGCTGTCTCCAGTTGGGCGCGCCGCTCCGTCAACTGCTGTTGCATGTCGCCGGTGACTTGGCGAATGCCGCCGCTGAAACGGCGGGCGTCTGCGATACGTTCCTGACGGGCGTGATCCCGAAGCTTAACGAAGGCCTCGGACGCCCGTCCCTCGGCAAACAGTATCTCGGCCTCCAAATGGGTGATTTCCGACTGTCCCTCCTCCCGGAAGCGATCGACGGCGGCGCGGCGGCGGATTTGCTCCAGATCCCGGCGCGCGTCGGCGACCTGGCCCACCTTGGCGCGGGCTATGGCGCGGACCGGCAAGAGCTGCGCCGCCAGAAAGGACGCCTCCTCCAAGCCTTCTCCATAGGGCGCCAGACACTGGAGCACATCTTGCGGCGCATCGGCGGCCTCGGCCGCCATGGCGCATAGCCGGGCGTCATAGACAGCAAGGCTGGGAATGCCGGCGCGCAGGGTCAGCCGATGATGGGCCTGATAAAGACGCTTCGCCTGCTCGGCATCGCCCAGCTGGGCCGAAAGCCTCGAGAGATTGTAGATGGCGTCGAAGTCGGGTCGTGGATAGTTCGGATTGGCGAGGTCGATCTCGAACTGACCGAAGGCGGCCGTGGCCCCGTCGATGTCGTTCAACTTCATCAGGCCCATGCCCGTCATTTCCCAAAGACCGGCCCGAGCTACCCGTGCATACGGAGCCTTGTCTGGAATGAGGGAGTCGGCGTCCGCCAGCAGCTTCAATCCCTCGCCGATCTGGTCGCGATCCATCAGGGCCAAGGCCCAGATACGGATGGCGTGGACGCGGGCGAACCAGTCCGGCTCCATCGCCGCGAGCCGCCGCATTTCCTCGGCGGCGGAGGTTTCGCCCTCGTCATAGCGCAGGGTCAGGCCGTTCAGTTGAGCGATCCGGACATAGCGTTGGTCCCCCTGGTGTTGGGCGGCCGCAGCCAGACGATCATTCCACATCTCGGCGGTGTCGAACTCTCCTTGGTTCAGGAAAATCCAGGTCACGTGATAGAGGCGCTGCAGACCTTCACGGTCGTTGCGCCTCATCGCGTCGTGCCCGAAGGCTTCCAACGCCGCGAAATTGGTGGCGCCGGCCCGTCGCTCGACCGCCTGGGCCAGCTCAAGAGGCGAGCGCGCCCCGCTGTTCGGCTGGGCGGACGCGTCATCGACGACGACAAGGCCCCAAAGGAAGCAAACGAGGGTTACAAGAACGGGTAATCTGAACATGCGGCTTCCGATTTGGACGGATATTGGCCGACATTTCGTTGAATAAGCTTTATCGGCCTCGCCCAAACGACGCTTGAGGGGGCGGAAATCAGACTCCGCGTTGACCACCCCCAGGCTTTCGGCTATAGGCCCGCCCTCTTGAGATTTCCGCGCCGTGGACGTGTGCTCCGCGGCGTTTTCCGTTCGAAGGTTTGAAATGGCTAACAACCCCGGCGCCCGCAAGGCGATCCGCAAGATCGAAGCGCGGACCGAAGTGAACAAGGCGCGTCGTTCGCGCGTCCGCACCTATCTGCGCAAGTTCCAGGAAGCCCTGGCCGGCGGCGACGCCGCTGTCGCCAAGACCGCCTTCGTGGAGGCTCAGTCCGAGCTGATGCGCGCCGTTTCCAAGGGCGTTGTTCACAAGAACACCGGCTCGCGCAAAGTCTCGCGTCTGGCCGCCCAGCTGAAGAAGCTGTCGGCCGCCTAAATCCCCTCAGGGATTCCCAGCGTACAGAGCGGCTGTCGTCGTTCCGTTACGACATTAGTTCGCGTTTTCAACGGCGAAGGAGCATGTGCTCCTTCGCCGTTTTGCGTTTGGCTATTAACTCTCTTTACGCACGAATACGGACTCCACATGCCCGAAACGGGGAATTTCCCAAGCAGGATTAGCGTTTGACGGAGTCAAACAATTTAACTGCGAATCGACCAACGAATCAGCGTTGACCGGACCGGCGTGCGGCGTAAGTTTTGGCCTCTAACGCACTTCCATCCCAACACGGATGAAGACGGCGCGGGACGATAGTTTCGCGTTGGCGGGAGATGTCTGTCCAGGAGCTCGGCCCCGCCCGAAAAGCATCGCTTTTCGGGGCAGGAGAAGTCGTCCCTGAACCATCGCCCTGAAGTGCCGAAGGTCGGAACAGTTTTTTGAATCGGGCGGCGGAATTATGGTTGGGGGTGCGACGGCGGCAGTGAGTGGCGTAAACGGATCGAACATGACCGACCCGGATCGCATCTGGAACGAGGCCTCTGTGCGTCTGCGGGCCGAAATCGGCGACGGTCCCTTTTCGTCCTACATCGCGCCGTCCGCCGTGCGGATGGATTCCGCCGGACAGCTGATCCTGGTGACCCCGACCGCCTATGCCCGCGACTGGGTCCGCAAGAACGCCCTGCGCCGGATGAACGAGCTGTGGCTGGGGCTGGACGGGCTGAACCGTCGCCTGGACGTCCGCTGCCGCGCCGAAGTGGGGTCTGCGCCCCCGGCCTCGGCCATCATCACCGGCAATGTCCTGGACGCCACCCCGCGCCTGGCGGCCCTCGCCAACCCGACCGTCGCCCCCATCGCCGACGGCGCCCGGGCCGTGCGCGCCGCCGGTCTGCAGGACCGTCTGACCTTCGACAGCTTCGTCGAAGGCCAAGGCAACGCCTTCGCCCTGGCCATCGCCAAACAGGTGGCCAGCTGGGCCGACGGCCATTTCAACCCGGTCTTCTTCTGCGGCCCCTACGGCTACGGCAAGACCCATCTGCTGAACGCCATCGCCTGGGAGGCCCAGCGTCTGCGGCCCGAGGCCAAGGTCGTCTATCTGACCGCCGAACGTTTCCTGTCGACCTTCGTCAAGGCGATGCAGGACCGCTCGACCGCCGCCTTCAAGGAAAGCCTGCGCTCGGCCGACATGCTGCTGCTGGACGACGTCCAGTTCGTCGGCGGCAAGACCTCGACCCAGGAAGAACTGCTCTCGACCCTGACCGCCCTGATCGAGGACGGCAAACGGATCGTCTTCTCGGCCGACCGCGCCCCCATGGCCCTGACCGAGGTCGAGCCGCGTCTGCGCAGCCACCTGGCCGCCGGCCTGACTTGCCCGGTCGAGGCGGGCGACCGCGAGCTGAAGATCGCCGTGGCCCAGAACCGTCTGAAGGCCCTGTCGGCCCTCGGCGTCGTCCAGGGCGAGGCCAATCCCGAAGTTCTGGCCCAACTGGTCGATCGTACGCCCGGCTCGATGCGTGAACTGGAAGGCGCCGTGAACACCCTGGCCGCCGCCGCCGGATCGCGTCTGGCGACCGTCTCGGTCGACGAGGCCTCCACCCTGCTGGGCGCCGCCCTGCGCGGCGGGCCGGAACGTCGCATCACCGTCGACGAGATCCAGAAGACGGTCGCCGACCACTTCAACCTGAAACAGGCCGATCTGCTGAGCGAGCGCCGCACTCGTTCGGTCGCCCGTCCGCGTCAGATGGCCATGTACCTGTGCAAACAGCACACGACCCGCTCCTACCCCGACATCGGCCGTCGCTTCGGCGGGCGCGACCACACCACGGTGCTGCATGGCGTGCGCAAGATCGAGGAGCTGATGGGCCAGGACGACCAGATCGCCCGCGACGTCGAGGCTCTGACGCGCAAGCTGCGGGGGTGAATTTCCCCTCCCCCTGCCGGGGAGTGAGAAATCTGTGAACGGCTCGAACCGCTTTCCTTGCCCCGCCCGCCTAATCCGCTAGTGTCCTAGGCCACTTAACCGCGACCCTTCGAGTCGGGCCGCGCCGGGCGAGACGACATGCAACTGACCATCGAACGATCCGCGCTCCTGAAGGCCCTGGGCCATGTGCAGAGCGTGGTCGAACGTCGAAACACCATCCCGATCCTGTCCAACGTCCTGCTCAGCGCGGGCCGGGACCGGCTGGCCTTCGCAGCCACCGACCTGGATATGGAGATGGTGGACGAGGCCGAGGCGACGGTGAACGTCGAGGGCCAGATCACCGCCCCCGCCCACACCCTGTACGAAATCGTGCGCAAGCTGCCGGAAGGCGCCGAGGTGTCGCTGCTCTATTCGGGCGACGATCCCCGCCTGGTGGTCTCGGCCGGCCGGTCGCGCTTCAACCTGCCGGTCCTGCCGGCGGGCGACTTCCCGGTCATGTCCACCGACAGCGCCGGCGCCTCCTACGTCATGCCCAAGGAAGACCTGGCGCGGCTGATCGACAAGACCCGGTTCGCTGTCTCGACCGAAGAGACCCGCTATTATCTGAACGGCCTGTACCTGCACACGGTGGCCGAGGCAGGCGTGCCCCTGCTGCGCGCCGTGGCCACCGACGGCCACCGCCTGGCCCTGGCCGAGACCCCGGCGCCCGAGGGCGCGGCCGGCGGCCCCGGCGTCATCGTGCCGCGCAAGACCATTGATCAGGTCCGCCGCCTGCTGGACGACGCCGGCGGCCCGGTCGAGGTCACGGTCTCCGCCCAGAAGATCCGCTTCCAGATGGGCGAGGCGTCCCTGACGTCCAAGGTCATCGACGGCGCCTTCCCCGACTATCTGCGCGTCATTCCCAAGGGCAATGACAAACAGGCCGACATCGACAACGCCCTGTTCGCCAAGGCCGTCGACCGCGTCGCCACCATCTCGGCTGAAAAGAGCCGTTCGGTGAAACTGGCCTTCGACAACGACCGGGTGAAACTGACCGTCCGCAACATGGAAGCCGGCCAAGCCGAGGAAGAGGTCGAGATCGGCTATTCCGACGAGCCGTTCGAGATCGGCTTCAACGCCCGATACCTGCTTGACGTCGCCGGCCAAATCACCGGCGAAAACGCTGCCTTCCGCTTCGCCGACCCGGCCTCGCCGACGCTGGTGCTTGATCCGGGCGATCCGGGCGTGCAATATGTACTGATGCCGCTGCGGGTGTGATCCTGACCGCCGCGCGTTAAGGAGAGAGCGTGATCCGCTCCCTCGCCCTCACCGACTTCCGCTCCTATAGGAGCGCGCGGCTGGACCTCGCCTCCGGCCCCGTGGTGCTTCACGGCCCGAACGGGGCGGGCAAGACCAATCTGCTGGAGGCCGTCAGCCTTCTGACCCCCGGCAAGGGGCTGCGAGGCGCGACCGCCGCCGAGATGGGCCGGCGCGAGCCCGGCGAAGCGACCGGCCGCGCCTGGGCCGTCATGGTCGAACTGGACGATGAGACCCGTCTGGGCACCGGTGTCCAGACGGCGGGCGCGGCGCGGCGCATCGTCCGCATCGACGGCGAGACGGCCCAGCCGGGGCGGTTGCTCGATTATCTTCGTCCCGTCTGGGCGACGCCCGAGCAGGACCGGCTGTTTTCCGACGCCCGGGCCGAGCGGCTGAAATTCTTCGACAGGCTGGTGTTCGCCGCCGATCCCGACCACGCCGCCGCCGTCTCCGCCTATGAAAAGGCCCTGCGCGAGCGGCTGCGGCTGCTGAACGACGCACAGGATGGACGCGAGGCCGACCCGGTCTGGCTGGACGCCCTGGAGGCCCAGCTGGGCGAGGCCGGCGCCCGCGCGGCCCTGGCCCGCGTCGCCGCCCTGCACGCGCTCCAGGCCGCCATCGACGCCCGCAGCGACCGCCCATTCCCCCAGGCCGACCTGGGCCTGGACGGCCCCGCCGAACAGATGGCCGAGGCCGGGGCGGAAGAAGACGAGATCGCCGCTGCGATCCGCGAGGGTCTGGCCAAGGCCCGCGCCCGCGACGGCGCCGCCGGCCGTTCCCTGTTCGGCCCGCACCGCACCGACCTGACCGCCCTGCACCGCGAGAAGAACCGCCCCGCCGCCGAGGGCTCGTCCGGCGAGCAGAAGGCCCTGGTCCTGAACCTGATCCTGGCCCAGATCAGCCGCCTCGCGCACCATGAGGCCGCCGGCGCCGCCCGCCCCGTCCTGCTGCTGGACGAAGCCCCCGCCCACCTGGACGAAGCCCGCCGCGCCGCCCTGTTCGACGAGATCGTCGCCCTGAACCTTCAGGCCTTCATGACCGGCACCGAACGCGGCCTGTTCGCCGGTCTCGAGGACCGCGCCCAGTTCGTCCGCGTCGCCGGCGGGGCCCTGGAAAACGACTAGGATTCCACGCCGGAATTCCTCGCTTTTTCGCCGCAAATTCCTATATGTTGCGGGCTTCGGCCCGGTGCGATCCCGGCGTCGATTCGAGCGCCCGAAGCGGCGCTCAATCCCCGTCCCGGTCGGGACTTCAGAGCCATAGATTTCATGACCGATCCGATTGCCGACATGCCCGAATACGGCGCCGATTCCATCAAGGTTCTCAAAGGCCTGGACGCGGTGCGCAAACGTCCCGGCATGTATATCGGCGACACGGACGACGGCTCCGGCCTTCACCACATGGTCTATGAGGTGGTGGACAACGCCATCGACGAGGCCCTGGCCGGCCACGCCGACCTGGTCCAGGTCATCCTGAACGCCGACGGCTCGGTCACCGTGACCGACAACGGCCGCGGCATCCCCACCGGCATCCACGAAGGCGAAGGCGTCTCGGCGGCCGAGGTCATCATGACCCAGCTGCACGCCGGCGGTAAGTTCGACCAGAACTCGTACAAGGTCTCGGGCGGTCTGCACGGCGTGGGCGTGTCCGTCGTCAACGCCCTGTCCGACTGGCTGGAGCTGAAGATCTATCGCGACGGCAAGGCGCACCAGATGCGGTTTGAGCGCGGCGACACAGTCAAGTCGCTGGTGATCACCGGCGACGCCCCGATCCGCGAGGACACCGGCAAGCCGCTGAGCGGCACCGAAGTCACCTTCTATCCGTCGGTCACCACCTTCAGCCACATCGACTTCGACCTGAAGACGCTGGAACACCGGCTGCGCGAACTGGCCTTCCTGAACTCGGGCGTGGTCATCAAGCTGGCCGACCAGCGTCATGCCGAGCCGATCGAGATGATCCTGCACTACGAGGGCGGGGTCGAGGCCTTCGTGCGCCACCTGGACAAGTCCAAGGCGCCGATCCTGAAGGACGTCATCGTCATTCGCGGCAAGAAGGAAGGGATCGAGCTGGATCTCGCCCTGTGGTGGAACGACAGCTACCACGAGACCATGCTGTGCTTCACCAACAACATCCCCCAGCGGGATGGGGGCACCCACCTGTCGGCCTTCCGCGCCAGCCTGACGCGCGTCATGGGCGGCTATATCGAGAGCTCGGGCGCCGGCAAGAAGGAGAAGGTCTCCGTCACCGGCGAAGACGCCCGCGAAGGCCTGACCTGCGTCCTGTCGGTCAAGGTGCCGGATCCCAAATTCTCAAGCCAGACCAAGGACAAGCTGGTCTCGTCCGAAGTGCGCCCCGCCGTCGAGGCCCTGTGCTCCGAAGGCCTGGCCCAATGGTTCGAGGAACACCCGGTCGAGGCCAAGATGGTCGTCGCCAAGATCATCGAGGCGGCGTCCGCGCGTGAAGCCGCCCGCAAGGCGCGCGACCTGACCCGCCGCAAGTCGGCGCTTGAGATCAGCAGCCTGCCGGGCAAGCTGGCCGACTGCCAGGAGCGCGATCCCGCCAAGTCCGAACTGTTCATCGTCGAGGGCGATTCCGCCGGCGGCTCTGCCAAACAGGCGCGCAACCGCGAGAACCAGGCCGTCCTGCCCCTGCGCGGCAAGATCCTGAACGTCGAGCGGGCGCGGTTCGACCGGATGTTGTCGTCAGACCTGATCGGCACCCTGATCCTGGCCCTGGGCACCGGCATCGGCCGCGACGACTTCAACGCCGACAAGCTGCGCTATCACAAGATCATCCTGATGGCGGACGCCGACGTCGACGGCGCCCACATCCGCACCCTGCTGCTGACCTTCTTCTATCGGCAGATGCCCGAGCTGATCACGCGCGGCCACGTCTATATCGCCCAGCCGCCCCTCTATAAGGTCTCCAAGGGCAAGCAGTCGCGCTACCTGAAGGATCAGGCCGAGATGGACTCCTATCTGATCGAGGAGGGCTCGTCCGAGGCCGAGCTGGACCTGTCGACCGGCGAACGCCGCCTGGGTCTGGATCTTCAGGCCCTGGTGCGCGAGGCCAAGGCCTTCAAGGCCGGCGTCGACCGCCTCAGCCAGCGCGCGCCCGCCTTCGCCATCGAACAGGCGGCCCTGGCCGGCCTGTTCATCGAGAACGCCGACACCGCCGAGGCGGCTGCGGCCGCCGCCGTCCGCCTGAACCTCTACGCCGAAGAGGGCGACGGGGACTGGACCGGCGCGCCGGGCGAACAGGGCGCCGTGGTCTTCACCCGCACCCGTCGCGCGGTGCAGGAAACCATCGTGCTGGAAGAAACCCTGCTGCGTTCGCTGGACGCACGTCGTCTGGCCGAGCGCGCCGCCGCCTTCGACGGCGTCTTCTCCGCTCCGGCCACCTATCGCCGCAAGGAAAAGTCCACCACCATCCGCGGGCCGCTGGACCTGCTGAACGCCGTACTGGACGCCGGCAAGAAGGGCCTGGCCATCCAGCGCTACAAGGGTCTGGGCGAGATGAACCCCGAGCAGCTGTGGGAGACCACGCTGGACTCCAACGCCCGCACCCTTCTGCAGGTCTCGGTCGAGCACGAGGAAGACGCCAACGACCTGTTCGCCAAACTGATGGGCGACGTGGTCGAGCCACGCCGCGAGTTCATTCAGGAAAACGCGCTGGACGCGGCGGTCGACGTCTAAACCAGTTCGACGCCCATGGCGGTGGCCTCGCCACCGCCGATGCACAGGGCGGCCATGCCGCGCGTCTTGCCGCGCGCCTTCAGGGCCGACAGCAGGGTGGTCAGGACGCGTGCGCCCGAGGCGCCCAGCGGGTGGCCCAGGGCGCAGGCGCCGCCGTTGACGTTGATCTTGTCATGCGGGACGCCCAGCTCCTGCATGGCGATCATCGGCACGATGGCGAAGGCCTCGTTGACCTCCCACAGATCGACGTCGTCGGCGGTCCAGCCCGCCTTGGCCAGGGCCTTCTTCAGGGCGAAGACCGGTGCGGTGGTGAACAGGCTGGGCTCATGGGCGTGCGCAGCCTGGCTGACGACGCGGGCGATCGGGGTCAGGCCCAGGGCGTCCGCCGTCGATTGACGCATCATGACCAGGGCGGCGGCGCCGTCCGAGATCGAGGCGGCCGAGGCGGCGGTGATGGTGCCGTCCTTGCCGAAGGCGGGCTTCAGATTGGGGATCTTGGAGGGATCGGACTTGGTCGGCTGTTCGTCGCGGTCCACGACCACCACGCCCTTGCGCGTCTTGACCTCGACCGGCGTGATCTCGGCGTCGAAGTCGCCGCTGTCCTGGGCGCGCTTGGCCCGGCCCGCGCTTTCGACCGCGTAGGCGTCCTGCTGTTCGCGGCTGAACTGATAGGCCTTGGCGGTGTCCTCGGCGAACTGACCCATCAGCTTGCCGGGCTCATAGGCGTCTTCCAGCCCGTCCAGATACATGCTGTCGGAAATGACGTCGTGGCCGATCCGGGCCCCGCCCCGGTGCTTCTGCATCAGATAGGGCGCATTGGTCATCGACTCCATGCCGCCCGCCACGATCACCTCGGCCGAACCGGCCAGCAGGGCGTCGTGCGCCATCATCGCGGCCTGCATGCCCGAGCCGCACATCTTGTTGATCGTGGTCGCCTCGGTCGAGATCGGCAGGCCGGCGCCCAGGCCCGCCTGACGCGCCGGCGCCTGGCCCAGACCCGCGGGCAGGACGCAGCCCATGATGATCTGCTCGACTTTGTTCGGATCCAGGCCCGCCCGGTCGAGCGCCGCCTTCACCGCCGTCGCGCCCAGGTCAGTGGACTTGGCGTCCGACAGCGCGCCCTGGAAACCGCCCATCGGCGTGCGGGCGTAGGAGACGATGACCACAGGATCGGCAGACATGGGCGAGCTTCCTCTTGCTTTGGCGTCTGAGATAGCGATCCGACCGCCCGATGTGAACGGGCGCCTGCTCAATCAGGCGAAGTGCAGCCGCCGGTAGCGGCCCCTGAAATAGAGCAGCGGGTCGCGGCGCGGCTCGAACCGGGCGCGCGTGACCCGGCCGATGAAGACCAGATGGTCTCCGGCCTCGACCACCTGATGGGTCGCGCATTCGAAACTGGCCAGAGAACCGGAGAGGATGGGCGCGCCTGTGTCCCAGGTCTCCCAGGCCACGCCGTCGAACCGTTCGGCCGAAGACCGGGCGAAGGCGCCCGACATCGGCTGCTGGCCGATGTGCAGCACATTGATGGCGAAATGCTCCGCGCGCTTGAACCGCTCCAGGTTGGACGAACTGCGGGCCAGGCAGAACAGGATCAGCGGCGGGTCCAGCGACACCGAGGAGAAGGAGTTGGCGGTCAGCCCGACCGGTTGGCCGCCCTCGTCCAGCGTCGTCACCACCGTCACCCCGGTGGCGAAACAGCCCAGGGCGTCGCGCAGGGTGCGGGGATCGGAGCCGGCCTGGTAGTAGAGGGCCTCGCGCGGCGCCTGGCGTTCCAGAAAGCCCAGTATGGCCGCCTCCGCCGCCTCAGCTGGATCGGCGGGGTCCAGACAGAGGATCGACAGGCCATCGAGCATCGCCTCAGCCTGCGGCGGCGCATCGCCGACGACGATCAGGCAACTGGCCAGGGCCGGCCCCGTAACGACAAGCGCCGGCGCAACGCTGCCCAGGGTCTCCGAAGCACATAGAATGGCGGGCCGCGACGAGATGTCGGTCAGCAACCCCCGCAGAGCGGCGGCCTCTTCGCCTCTTTCGAGAACCGGCGCCAGCAGCACGTGCCGTCCCGCCTCTTCCAGCGCCCGCACCCAATGGCGCCAGTCCGGCGACAGGCGCTCGAGCGGTCCGATCAGCAGGACGACCGGATCCTCGGGATCGCCCCAACCCTGGACGTCCAGACCTCCGATCCGGGGCGGCGATACAGTCATGAAGCGAGGCGGTCCAATCCGGCGGTGAAGAGACGTCTAATAGGGCAGGTCCGGCCGCAGACGCCACGATTTACGCCGGCGGCCGGGGATCGGATCATCCCGCGTCCAGATCGCTCAACCGCCCCCGTAGCATCTGTAGCATGGCCGAGAAGTCTCGCCCGCCGTGGCCCAAGCCGTCGAACAGGGCGTACATCGCCTCGGCCTGCGCGCCCAGGGGCGTCGAGGCGCCGGACTTGGCCGCCGCGTCCTGGGCCAGTTTCAGGTCCTTCAGCATCATGGCCGTGGCGAAACCGCCCTGATAGTCGCGGTTCGACGGCGCGGTCGGCACCGGGCCGGGCCAAGGGTAATAGCTGGTCACGCTCCAGCACTGGCCCGAGGATTTGGACGCGATCTCGAAGAAGCGTTCGGGATCCAGACCCAGTTTCTCGGCCAGGGCGATCGCCTCGCACGTGCCCAGCATGGAAATGCCCAGCAGCATATTGTTGCAGATCTTGGCCGCCTGACCGGCGCCGTGATCGCCGGCGCGGATGGTGATCCGGCTCATCGGCTCCAGCACCGCCTCGATACGGGGAAAGTCAGGCTCCTCGCAGCCGACCATGAAGGCCAGGGTTCCTGCATCGGCCGCCGCCGTCCCGCCCGACACCGGCGCGTCGGCGAAGGCGTATCCCGCCTCCTTTGCCAGGCCCGCTACCTTGCGCGCCGTCTCCACGTCGATGGTCGAACAGTCCAGCAGCAGGGCGGTGGATGGGGCCGCGCCGATGATCTGTTCGGCGTAGACCTTATGCACATGCGGCCCTGCGGGCAGCATGGTGATCACCACCTCAGCGTCGCGCACGGCCTCTGCGACCGAGGCCGCCGGCGCGCAGCCCGCTGCGGACGCCCGCTCCAGCGCCCCCGCGTTCAGGTCGAAGGCGGCGACCGAATGGCCGGCCTTCGCTTGGTTTGCGGCCATGCCGCCGCCCATATTGCCCAGGCCGATAAAGGCGATCTTGGTCATGGTCTCTCTCCCTGTGTCGGCGTCCCTATCTGTCGAGGGGCGTCCATTTTTCATGATCCGGCAGCGGCGCGAACAGCGCGTCCAGCGTCGCCTCCGTAACGCCCGGCAGGTCCGAAGGGGACCATTTCGGCGCATTGTCCTTGTCCACGATGACGGCCCGCACCCCCTCCTGGAAGTCGTGGGTCCGAACCACGCGTCCGCCCAGGGCGTATTCCATGGCCATATTGTCGGCGAAACTGGCGAGCGTCGCCCCGGACCGAAGCTGGCGCAAAGTCACCTTCAGCGACTGCGGCGACTTGGTCTTCAGGATCGCCGACTGGGCCAGAGCCCAGTCCGAGCCGTCCGCCTCCAGCGCCGCGAAGATCTCCTCGACCGTGTCGAAAGCGAACAGCCGGTCGATGGCCTCGCGGTGCGGATTCAACGGCGCCTCTTCCGGCTCGGTGGCGCAGACCCAACGGTTCGCCTCTTCCAGCGGGTCCGTCGGGTTCGCCAGTAGCGCCGCCTTGAACCCCTCGATATCAATGGCCGGAACGAAATGGGTGTGGACCCCCAACGCCACCGTGTCCGCCGCCTTCAGCCGCGCCCCCGTCAGCGCCAGCCAGACGCCCGTCTGTCCCGGCAGACGCGGCAGGAACCAGCCGCCGCCGACGTCAGGGAACAGGCCGATCCCCGTCTCCGGCATGGCGTAGGTGGTCCGCTCGGTGGCGATGCGGATGTCGGCAGGCTCCGAAATCCCGACGCCGCCGCCCATGACGATCCCGTCCACGATGGCCGTGATCGGCTTGGGATAGTCGAACATCAGATGGTTCAGCCGGTACTCCGCCAGGAAGAAGGCCTTGGCCTCGGACGCGTCCCCCGCCCCGCTCTCGGCGATCATGCGGATGTCGCCGCCGGCGCAGAAGCCGCGCTCGCCCGCATGGTCGATCAGCACCGACTGCACCGCCGCATCGTCGCGCCAGGCCAGCAACGCCGCCGTCATCGCCTCACACATCGCCCGGTTCAGGGCGTGGATGGCCTTTGGGCGGTTCAGGGTGATCCGGCCGACGCCGTTCTCGACCCGGGCGATGATTTCGGCGTCATTCATCGGGCCATCTCCCGCGCGATGATCACCCGCATGATTTCGTTCGTCCCTTCCAGGATGCGGTGAACCCGCAGATCCCGCACGATCCGTTCCAGCGGATAGTCCTTCAGATAGCCGTAGCCGCCATGCAGTTGCAGAGCCTCGTCGGCGATCTGGAAACAGGCGTCGGTGGCCAGGCGCTTGGCCATGGCGCACCATTTGGTCTTTTCGGGATGATCGGCATCAATCGCCCAGGCGCCGCGCAGCACCATCAGCCGTGCGGCCTCCAGGTCGGTCGCCATGTCGGCCAGGCGGAACTGCAACGCCTGGAACTCGCCGATCGGTCGGCCGAACTGTTTGCGGGTGGCGACGTAATCCTGCGCCGTCTCCAGCGCCAGCCGCGCACCGCCCAGCGAACAGGCGGCGATGTTCAGCCGCCCGCCGTCCAGACCCGCCATGGCGTAGCGGAAGCCCGCCCCTTCTTCCCCCAGAAGATTGGCGACCGGCACGCGGCAGTCGTCGAACTGGACGATGGCGGTCGGCTGGGCGTTCCAGCCCATCTTGCGCTCCTGCGCCCCAAACGACAGGCCGGGCGTCCCTGCCTCGACGACGACGGCGCTGACCCCCTTGGGGCCCTCTCCGCCCGTGCGGACCATGACGACATAGAGGTCGCTGGTCCCCGCGCCGGAGATAAAGGCCTTGGACCCGTTCAGCACATAGTGATCGCCGTCGCGCACGGCCGTAGTTCGCAAGGCGGCCGCGTCCGACCCTGATCCCGGCTCCGTCAGGCAATAGCTGGCGATCTTCTCCATACCAACCAGATCGGGCACGAACCTCGCGCGCAGGTCGTCCGACCCGAACCGGTCGATCATCCAGGTCGCCATATTGTGGATCGAGATGAAGGCCGCCGTCGCCACATCGCCGCGCGACAGCTCCTCGAAGATCAGCGCCGCCTCGACCCGGCCCAGGGCCATGCCGCCGTGTTCCTCGCCCGTATAGATGCCGCAGAAGCCCATCTCGGCCGCCTGTTTCATCACATTGACAGGGAAATGCTTGTCCTCGTCCCAGCGGGCCGAATGGGGCGCCAGTTCGGCCTCGGCGAAAGCGCGCGCCGCGTCCTGGATGGCGCGCTGGTCGTCGGTAAGGGCGAAGTCCATGATCTCTAAACCTGCTCCGTCATCCTAGGGCCTCCCGATTACCGGCAAGCGTCCGGCACGAGTAGAATGACGCCATCATGGCGGACTATCTCGCCCCCGTCAGCACCCCATACAGATCCGTCCGCCGATCCCGGAAAAAGCCCCAGGCTGCGCGGTACTTGTCCAGCTCATCCAGGTCGAAGCGGTGCACCAGCACCCCCTCCTCCTCGGCGCCCAGGCTCTCGACCAGTTCGCCCTGCTGATCGGCGATGAAGGAATGGCCGTAGAAGCTCTGGCCCACCTCGGTCACCGTCTCACGCCCGATCCGGTTGGCCCCGACGACCGGAACCGCGTTGGACACGGCATGGCCCTGCATGGCGCGGCGCCAGGGCTGGGCCGTATGCAGGCTCGCGTCGTGCGGCTCGGTGCCGATCGCGGTCGGATACATCAGCACGTCGGCGCCCATCAGCATCATCGCGCGCGCGGCCTCCGGGAACCACTGGTCCCAGCAGATGCCGACCCCGACCTTGCCGAACCGGGTGTTCCAGACCTTGAAGCCCGTATCGCCCGGCCGGAAATAATATTTCTCCTGATAGCCGGGACCATCGGGAATATGGCTCTTGCGATAGACGCCCAAAGCCTCGCCGTCCGCGTCCAGCATGACCAGCGAGTTGTAATACTGCGGCCCGTCCTTCTCGAAGATCGAGACCGGAATGGCCACGCCCAGTTCCTTGGCTACCGGCGCCATGGCCGTCACGCACGGATGCTCGCGCCACTCATAGGCCTGGCTGAACCAGTGCTCCTCCTGCGACACGCAGAAATACGGCCCCTGGAACAGTTCCGACGGCAGTATCACCTGCGCGCCCTTGCCCGCCGCCTCGCGCACGAAGTCGATCGTCTTGGCGATGTTCGCCTGCATGTCCTCGCCATAAGAGGTCTGGATGCCGGCGACGGTGATGTTGCGGGTCATGCGGGCTCCTGCTGGGAGATACAGTGGAACGAGCCGCCGCCGGTCAGGATGGCCTTGGACGGCAGCGGGATGATTTCGCGATCGGGGAAGGCCTCCTTCAACGCCTTACACGCCATATCGGCTGCACCGTCGTCGCCATAGGTCGGGACCACCACGGCGCCGTTGGCGATCAGGAAGTTCATGTGGCTGGCCGGGATCGGGCGTTCGTCCTCGTCCAGAACCAGGCCAGGCGACGGGATCCTCAGTACACGGATCTTACGTCCCTCAGCATCCGTCATGCCCGACAGATCGCGCGCCGTGGCGTCATAGACCTCGGCGTTGGGGTCGTTCCGCCCCCAGGCGATAGGACAGGCCACGACGCCCGGCGCGACGAACCGGGCCAGGTTGTCGACGTGTCCGTCGGTGTGGTCGTTCAGCAGGCCGTCGCCCAGCCACAGCACGGCCTTGGCGCCAATGGCCGTCTCCAGCGCCGCGGTCGCGACCGTCTCGTCCTGATTCCACGCCGGGTTGCGGTTGGGGTTCAACAGGCACTGGCGCGTGGTCAGGACCGTCCCCTCCCCGTCGTGATCCAGCGACCCGCCCTCCATGACGAAGTCGTTCCACGTCAGGGGCACGCCCGAATGCTCGCCGATCTGGCCCGCGACCAGCTCGTCGCCCGGCATGTCGTACTTGCCGCCCCAGCCGTTGAACCGGAACGCCGCCGCCGTCTTCGACCCCGCGCCGAAGATCGGCCCGGTGTCGCGCAGCCAGATGTCGCCGAACTCACCCGGCACGACCTCGACATTCTCGACGCCCTCAAAGCGCGCCCGGGCGTCCGCCAGCACCTCGGCCTTGCCGACCATCAGCCTGACCTGTTCACGCCCCGGCCCGGCCAGGGCCCGCACCAGACCCTCGACCTCGTCCTGCGCCTGTTCCAGCGCCTCGAACCAGTACTCGGCATGACTGGGCCAGCCCACCCACATGGCGCGGTGCGGCGCCCACTCGGCGGGGATGGGAGCGGAGATGGGAGCGGTCATGGGCGGACGGTCCTGTCTGGGTTCCGGAGGTGTCGGCGGGCGACCCGCGAGCCGCGCCATATGGCCCCTCCCGCCCCCGACTTCAACGGCGGGCGTTGCGCAAAGAAAAGGGCGGCCCGCGAACGGACCGCCCTTCGTCGTTTCAGTCTGGCTTGGCCTTAGAAGGCGTAGCGGACCGAGGCCTGAACCGTGCGCGGCGCGCCTTGCGAGGCATACAGCGACGAGCTCGAGTTCAAACCGGTGCCCAACGAGCCGTAGTATTGCTCGTCGAACAGGTTGATCACGTTCACGCTGACGCTGGTGCCGTCATAACCGAAGTAGCCCAGGTCGAAGCGGGCGTCGGCGTTGACGACAGTGTAGCTCGGCACGGCCAGGTCGTTGACGTCGGTCAGCCAACGCTCGCCGACGTAGCGGGCCTGGATGCCGGCGCTCAGCGGGCCGGTTTCGTACTTGGCGCTCAGGACGAAGGTCCAATCCGGCGTTTCCACCAGGCTCTTGCCGCCGACCGGGATGGTGGTGCTGGAGCTGGAGCGGTAGTCGTCCTGGATCTCGCTGTCGTTATACGAAGCCGAGGCATAGAAGGACAGCGACTCGATCGGCGAGTAGCCGAGTTGAGCGTCGAAGCCCATCATGTCCACATCGCCGACGTTACGGTCGGTGCTGATGTTGGTTTCCGGATCATAGGCCGACAGGATGCGGTTCTGGAACTGGGTGTACCAGACGTTGGCCGAAGCGATCAGGGTTCCGGTCTGGTAGCGGTAGCCGGCGTCGTAGGTCTTGCTGGTTTCCGGGTTCAGGATCGGGCTGATCAGTTCGCCGGAGGTGTCATACAGAACCGTGTACAGGTTGTCGGTGCGCGGCAGGGTCAGGCTTTCCGCATAGGAGAAGTAGATGCTGCTGGCGCCGTCGAAGCGCCAGACGGCGTTCAGGTTCGGCAGGACGTCGTCGAACGTCTTCTCGCGGCTGTAGGGCGCGATGTAGTCCGTCGTCGAGGTGCCGATGCGGTAGTAGGTGTAGTTGGCGGTCGAGTTCGGCGACACGGTCGTCGTCTGCGTGGTGCAGACCACCGAGCTGGAACCCTTGGCCGAGTAGCAGTTCTGGTTCATCTCGCGCTTGAAGTAGGGCACGCGGACACCCAGGCTGACGCGCAGGTGATCATCGATGAACTTGCCGCGGTATTCCAGCGCGCCCTGGTTCAGGATCGCGTAGGATAGACGGTCACGCGCACGCAGGTCGTAGCCGTCCAGGTTGGTGATGGTCTCGCCGTTACGGCCGCCGAAGTAGTTCGAGAAACGCGGCTCGGACGGATTGGAGAAGTCGATCGTGCCGTAGGCGCCGGTCTGACGGTGACGCGCCCAGTCCAGCGTATAGGCGGCGCGGATCGAGTGGTTGTCGTTCAGGTTCCAGATCAGCGACGAGTTGACGCCATAACGCTGGGTGTGGGTGTTCGACGGGGTCATGACCCGGACGGTGTCCAAGGTGTCGCCGTCGCCGTTCAGGTCCACGCCGCCCGTGGTCTTGGAACCGCGCAGCAGGGCGTCAGTCTCGGAAAGGGTCCTCTGTTGCGAGCCGCCGTTGGCCAGAACGTACTGGAAGGAGGGGTCGAAGGTGAAGATCAGGCCTTCAGCCAGGGTGAAGCGCGACTGGCCGCGCAGGTTGCCCGTGTCCGAGGGGTTGATACGCAGACCCCAATAGCTGGTGGGGTTGCGGTCGATGTCAGCCGCACCGTTGACGAAGGTCGGCGCCGTATAGGTCGGGGTCAGATCGACGTTCCAACCGAACGGGCTGGTGTCGGCCGTCGAACCCAGCGAGCCATCCGCGTTACGGAACAGGTTCGGGCCGTTGTAGCTGTTGTTGCGGTTGCGGTTCCAGTGCGCGGCCAGCGAAACGAAGTCGCCGTTGTCGCGGATCGGCTGATACACCTTGGCGTTGTACTGGATCTTGCCCAGGTCGCCGATGCCCTTGTACTTGTCATAGGACTGGTCGGAATAGGCCAGCCAGGCGCGGGTGCCCCAGGGGCCGACGGCGCCGGTGTTCACCATGCCGATGACGCGCTTGTAGTTGAAGTCGCCCAGCGAGCCCTTCACGAAGCCGCCGAAGTCTTCGGTCGGCGTCAGCGACGAGATGTTGATCGTACCGCCGGTGGCCGAGGCGGAGGGGCTGTCGGCGTCGGTCGTGCCGGTGTTGACCGTGGCGCGGTCGATCAGCTCAGCGTCCAGTTGTTGGTTCGTATAGAGGGCGTAGTTACCGGAGTCGTTCAGCGGCATGCCGTCGAAAGTCTGGGCGATGCGGTTGCCGTCGAAGCCGTGCAGACGGATGTTGCCGCCCGACGAACCGTACGGGTCGTTGTTGGTGAAGTTCATGCCGGGAACGAGGTTCAGGATCTCATTGATCGACTGACCCGAGGCCTGGGTCGAGATGAACTCTTGCGTGATGGTCGAGCGGCTCTTGCCGACGTTTTCAGCCACGATGGCGCCGTCGATGGTGCGCGGGCCGCGCTGACCGGTGACGACGATTTCGTTCAGTTCGGCGGCTTCCGTACCGGTCGATTGCGCGGAGGCGGCGCCGGCGCCGGCGAGCGTGCCGACGATGGCGGTGGTCGCCCAGAAGAGGCGCTTGCGGTTGATCATTGCATCTATCCCCAGATGAAGGCCGACAAGGCCCCTAAAGGCGACAGGCGGGGTCGCCTGTCGAAATCTGGCCCCATCTACGTCGGGCGATGCAACGTCCGACGACAGTTATACGACAGTGATATGACAAGGCCCTCATGTGGCCTCGTCGCAACAATCATGCTGCGTCGTGTTGGAGCGGTTAGAAATTCCGCTCAAACATGTCGGCGACGCCATGCGCCGTTCGCTTGATCGCCCGCGGCTCATGGAAATTGCCGTTCACCTGACTCTGGGCGATCACATGGGCCCGGAAACGGGCGAAGAGGGCCGGATCTGGCGCTTGGGGCGCCGCCCAGAAATCGTCCAGCGATTGCTGATCCGTCAGGCCGTCGAAGTCGAAGAAGGCGTCGCCCATCACCTTTACCGGGGTATGGAAGCCCAGGGCCGACAGTGCGGCGCTGGAGTTGTTGACCACCATGCCGCGCGAGGCCCGGCACAGCTGGGCCAGATTGCCGCCGTCGATGAAATCGACCCGACCCTGCAGCCCCCGCTCTATGACCAACCGTCGCGTGACCGCCGCCAGATCGACCACGCCGGGATCGAGCGGATGGTTCTTGACCACGAGCCGGGCCTGTTTGGGCGCATGGGCCGCGAAGCTGGTCATCAATCTGGCCAGGAAGGCCGTATTGTCCGGGTAACGGGAATAGCGCAGCAATTGGGCGTCGCCCTCGCGCTGAAGACAGGCGATGAAGAAATCGCCCCGTGGCGCGATGGCGTCCACGTGGCTGGCGGCGGACGACTGGAAAGCCAGACCCAGATAGCGCCGAATATGGCCCAGGCACTGGGCCAGGGGCGAAAACGTATAGTGGTTGACGTAGCGCGGGAAAAGCAGCCCGCCCAACCCCTGAACCAGATGATAGGCGCTGATGTTCAGCACATGATACGGCAGAATCCGGCCGACCTGGACGGGCTCGGGCAGTTTCGGCGCTGGCGCGCCATAGGCCTGTTTGAAGCGTGGCAGGCCGCTGGACGCGTTCACGCCGTTCCGCTCCACCGTAATCCAGTCCGGACGGAAATAGCCGTTCTCAAGCACCCAGACCTTGGCCTTCAGGCCCTCGCCGGCCGACAGAACGGCGCGATTATAGGGGCCGCCTTCGCCAAACAGGACAATGTCGGTGAATTCCGCCGTCATTTCCTGAAGCCGCGACGCCCAGACATCGGCCCCGCCCTTGAACACCACCCCGCCGCTTCGCCGCCACTCCATGGCGTCGCCTGCATTGAATATCATCCGCCGCACCGTGGCGCCCCGCGCCTCCAGCACCGCCGCCAGAGCCAAACTGAAGCGACCGAACGGCGCCGAAACGATAAGAAACCGCCGCCCCTCCAGACGCGCGGATTGCGATCTCTCCGCCTCCGCGGGTCGAGCGAGGACATAGGTCGGCCCGCCAATCTTTTCGGCTGGTTGGGGCTTGTGCAGGGTTCTGATCCTGGCCTGGGCTAGGCCTGAACCGTCGGCGCGAAGCCGGTAGCGGCGCGAGCGCCTCGCTGACACGGACCGATGAACGGGACGAAGATCGACCATCTAGACGACTCTCGATCGCATGGCGCCGCCTCGGCAAGACGCGCAGGCCGGACCGGCGCACTCGAAACGTTTGGCGAAGAGGGCGATCATCTTGCTCTATGTGGCTTGTCGCTGAAGTTCGTTCAACCGAAATGACGGACCGTCAAACTGGTTTTTTGGCCGCGATTTGCGGTGGCCAAAACCCGAAAGCCGCCGCTTCCAGCAAGGAAACGGCGGCTTTGGCCGTCAACTTCATACAACCTCGACCTTAGTGGCCGACCCGACGAGAGCCGGGTCGGCGCTCAAAGGCTTAGAAGTTGATGTCGATGGTGGCGCGACGGTTCAGCGGCTCACGCACGCCGTCAGCCGTGGGCTTGGCCAGGGCGGTTTCGCCCTTGCCGTCCAGGGCGATGACGCCGCCGTTGACGCCTTGGGCGACCAGGGCGTCGGCGACGGTGCGCGAACGACGGTTCGACAGGCCGAGGTTATAGGCGGCCGAGCCGGAGGTGTCGGTGTAGCCGACGATGACGACGCGGGTCGCAGCGCCGGTCTTGGCGTAGCTGGCGGCCTGGGTCACGACCGAGCGGGCTTCAGCCGTCAGGTCCGAACGATCCCAGTCGAAGTAGACCACGAACTGACGCGCGGCCGGCTTCTGAGCGACCGGCGGAGGCGGCGGCGGGGGCGGAGGAGGCGGGGGGGGCGGGGGCGGCGGGGGCGGAGGCGGCGGAGGAGCCATCTCTTCTGCGCCGAAGCTGTAGCGCAGGCCCAGGGTCACAGTGTGCGACTGGTCGTAGTCGCCGTCCCATTCGCCGAACGACGTAGCGCCCGCGCCGGTGCCGACGGTGGTCGAGGCCCAGGAGGCGTCGCCCGTCAGATAGCGGTAGGTCAGGTCGATGTTGGCGCGGTCGCCGATCGCCCAAGCCAGGCCGGCGATCGCCTGAGCGGCGAACTCGGTCGAGCTGTCGTCGATGCCGAAGCTGGCGCCGCGGTTGGCGCGCAGGTTGCCGACGGTCTCAGCGTTGATGTGGTTCACGCCGGCGCCGAGGCCGACGAAGGGACGCACGCCCCAGGCTTCGTAGCCGAAGTCGTAGAGGACGTTGGCCATCAGGGTGGCGGACTCGATGTCGCCTTCCGGGGAGAAGCAGCCGCCCGTCGCCGGGGTCAGGTTGCAGACGCCCTGGGTGCCCGACACGGCGCGGATCTTGCCGATGTCGCCCGAGCGGTAACCGCCTTCCAGTTCAACGCGCCAGCTGGGGTTGAAGCGATAGCCGAGGCGGGCGAAGGCCGCCCAGCCGTCGTTCACTTCATAGTTCCAGTTAGCGCCGGTGGTCGTCGACTCGGCATTGATGTCGTCGATGATGTGGTAGCCGGCGTCGATCGCGCCGTACCAGCCGTTGGGTTCCGCCGAGGCCGCGCCGGCTGCGAACAGCCCTGCGATGGCGACGGAGGCGAGAAGTTTGAGCTTCATAGCTTCCTCAATCTGTAAAATGCCCGAAGCCGAGCTGCTGCCCGACGTTCCCGAGCCAAACGACATCACCTGACCCTAGTTCCGCCCGACTTCGACGAATGTGGCGACTGTGGCGCCATTTCAACACAATGAGCGAACGCGGATCCATAAGCTCGACCATTCCTTGCGACACACGCCCTTGCGTTGCCCCAACGTGAGGCCCCTAACTTCGAGATCGAGGAAACGTCTTCAGCCACGCCTTAAGTGGCCCAACCAGTCAGCCGGAAACGGGGCTCAAGCAGCCCTAAAGGCGATAGCCCCAGGAAAGAGAATCCCATGCGTGAAGCCGTCATCGTCTCCACCGCCCGCACCCCGATCGGCCGGGCCTATCGCGGGGCCTTCAACGACACCCAGGCCCAGCAGCTGGGCGCCCATGCGGTGAAACACGCGGTCCAGCGCGCCGGCGTGGATCCGGCTGAGATCGAGGACGTGATCATGGGCGCCGCCCTGCAGCAGGGCTCGACCGGCACCAACGTCGCCCGCCAGATCGCCCTGGCCGCCGGCCTGCCCTCGACGGTTCCGGGCATGAGCCTGGACCGCCAGTGCGCCTCGGGCCTGATGGGCATCGCCACGGCGGCCAAACAGGTCATGTTCGATCAGCAGAAGATGGCGGTCGGCGGCGGTCTGGAGAGCATCTCCCTGGTCCAGAACCAGCACATGAACCTGTACCGGGGCAAGGACGAGGCCCTGCTGAAGCTGGCGCCTCATATGTATATGTCGATGCTGGAGACGGCCGAGGTCGTGGCCCGCCGCTACAACATCAGCCGCGACCGCCAGGACGAGTACGCGCTTCAGTCCCAGCAGCGCACGGCGGCGGCCCAGGCGGAAGGCCGATTGGACGCCGAGATCGTGCCCATGACCACCACCATGCTGGTCACGGACAAGGCGACCGGCGAGACCGCCTCGAAGGAAGTGACCCTGTCGAAGGACGAGGGCAACCGGCCCGACACGACGCTTGAGGGCTTGAAGGCGTTGAAGCCGGTCTTCGGCAGCGGCGAGGAGATTCAGCAGGGCGAATATATCACCGCTGGCAATGCGTCCCAGCTGTCGGACGGCGCCTCGGCCTGTGTGATCATGGAGGCCGGCGAGGCGGTGAAGCGCAATCTCCAGCCGCTCGGCGCCTATCGCGGCATGGCGGTGGCGGGCGTAGAGCCGGACGAAATGGGCATCGGACCGGTCTACGCCGTGCCCAAACTGCTGAAACGCCACGGCCTGACGATCGATGACATCGGCATCTGGGAGCTGAACGAGGCCTTCGCCGTCCAGGTCCTATACTGCCGCGACACCCTAGGCATCCCGGACGAGCTGCTGAACGTCTCCGGCGGCGCCATCTCCATCGGCCACCCCTACGGCATGTCCGGCGCCCGGATGACCGGCCACGTCCTGATCGAGGGCAAGCGGCGCGGCGCCAAATACGGCGTCGTCACCATGTGCATTGGCGGCGGAATGGGCGCGGCAGGGCTGTTCGAGATTTTCTAAGGCTCTCGTCTCCTCCCCGTGGCGAAGCGATGGGGAGGAGACGGTCTAGATCTTCTCGCTGACCTTGATCGCCACCCGGCACCCGGCCTTGATCACCCCGCTCAGCAGCCGATAGGCCGGGGCCTCGCGGCTGCCGTGGTCGATGGCGTGGTCGTGGTGGGCCAGTTCCTCGTCTCGGAACTGTTTCAGCTCGGCGGCCAGGGCCGGGTCGCGGTCGCCGATCTCGGCGATCTGGTCGGCATAATGTTTCTCGATCACGCTCTCGACCGCCTCGGTGCAGGCGTGCGCCGCCTTTTCACCCATCAAGGCCGTGCCGGCGCCCAGGGCCGAGGCCGCGATCCGCCACAGCGGCGTCATCGCCGTGGGCCGCACCCGGCGCTCGTTCAGCAGCCGCTCGAACCGGGCCAGGTGCACTGCCTCCTGATCCTGCATCTCGCCCAGGTCGCGCGCCATGTCGCCGTGCGCCTTGCGCCCTTCGAACACAGTCTTCTGGGCGCGATAGATCAGCACGGCCGCATATTCGCCGGCGTGATCGACCCGCAGGATCTCGTCCATCCGCGCCTTTCTGGCGCCCATTCCGGGCCGTGGCAGGGGAATATGGGATGCGGCGTCGGTCATGGCGTCAGGCCTTTTCGAACCGGGGGGCGCGGGCGTCCTTGGGGCGCTTGGCCGCCAGCAGGCTGAATATCGCCAACGCCAGGGAGATCAGGCCGTTCCAACCGGCCATCGACAGGCCCAACCAGCTCCAGGCCACGGAATCGCACATGGCCACCCGCTGGGCCGGGCCCGTGCCCAGCGCCAGGGCGGTCAGGCTCTCTAGATCGACATCGCCCCCGCCTACGCAGGTCGCCGGCAGGCTCCACCACTTGTATTCGCCGCCCATGTGGAAGATCGCGGTCACGGCCCCGGTGGCGAAAACGGCCGCCAAAAGGAAAGAGGCGATCCGCGGCGTGCCGCGTCGGCTGCCGCTCAGAATGGTCCAGGCCGTCGCCACGACCGCCACGGCCACCGCGCCCCAATAGACCTCGCGCTGCTTCAGACACAGGTTGCAGGGCGCCAGGCCCGCGAACCGTTCAAACGCATGGGCCGCGCCCAGCATGACCAGCGACGCGGCCAAGGCGAAAGCGGTCCACCAACGGGTCAGCAGGCGATAGAGTTTTCTCATCGATCCGATGTTTACCTCGCTCCAGCGTCGCCGTCGATGGACGGTTTCGGCTTCGCCGCCGGACCGGACGTGCTAAGCCTAGCCCCTTCCCTCCCTCAAGTGCAAAGCGCCATGTCCGCCCAAGATCTCCATCAGGACGACGTCACCCACGACATCACTCGCCTGCTTCGGCGTCTGTCCGACGAAGGGGGCGACGCGGGCCTGACCCTGGACGAGATCCGCGACCGTCTGGACGAACGGGCCTACGGCCTGCTGATCCTGCTACTGTCCATTCCCTGCCTGGTGCCCGGCCTTTACGGCGTGCCCCAGGTGGTCGGCGTCGCCATCATCCTGCTGGCGGCCCAGATGCTTGTCGGCCGCGAGGAACCCTGGCTGCCGCGCTGGCTGCTGAACCTGCGCGCCAAGGCCTCCTGGCTGAAGGCCATGGCCGATTTCGCCGAATCCAAACTGGGCTGGATCGACCGGCTGTCGCGCCCCCGCCTGCGTCGCTTCGCCGACGGACCAGGCGAGAAGCTGGCGGCGGTCTTCATGATCCTCGCCACCCTGACCATCGTCCTGCCGATGACCAACACCATCCCCTCCGTCGCCCTGGCCCTGCTGTCCGTCGGCCTGATCCAACGCGACGGCCTGTTCGTGATCGCGGGCGCGGCGGTGACGACGGGCTGGCTGACGATCCTGGGCGTGGTGGCGACCGGCCTGCTGCTGGGAGCCGAATGGGCGACGCGGCTGCTGCCGGGCTGACTTCCATCACGACCCCGTGGTCCGCCTTGGCTCTGTCGTCATCCGCGACTAGGTTCCGCGCCAATCGGCGGCCCCTTTCGGTTAAGCCCGCCACAAAAGTTATGCGGGAGACGCGCCATGAACGACATGACCCCCACTTCTAATCAGACGACTGCGGAACAGATCAACCTGGAAAACCCCCTCGGCGTCGACGGATTTGAATTCGTCGAATTCACCGGCCCGGAACCCAAGGCGATGATTTCGCGCCTTGAACTGATGGGCTTCACCCAAACCCACGTGAACCCGAAGACCGACGTGGTGCGCCTGAAACAGGGCGACATCTCCTTCCTGGTCCACCGCACGCCGAACGGTCAGGCCCAGGCCTTCGCCGCCGACCACGGCCCCTCGGCCAACGGCATGGCCTTCCGCACCACAGACGCCAAGGCCGCCTATGAAGGCGCGCTCCAACGCGGCGCCGTGGCGGCGACCGATGCGAACGGCGGGGCGCTGGGCGACTATCCCTATATCCTCCAGGGCATCGGCGGTTCGCTGCTGTACGTCATCGACCAGTATGGCGACGCCGGCTCGCTGTACGACGCCTGGGACGAGATCGAGGGCTGGGAAGAGGCCGAGCGCAAGAACTCGATGGGTCTCGAGATCCTGGACCACCTGACCCACAATGTCCGCCGCGGCCAGATGCGCACCTGGTCGGGCTTCTACGGCTCGGTCTTCAACTTCGAAGAGCAGAAGTATTTCGACATCAAGGGCAAGGCGACCGGCCTGTTCTCGCAAGCCATGATCGCGCCCGACCGCGCCATCCGCATCCCCTTGAACGAAAGCCAGGACGACAACTCCCAGATCGAGGAATTCCTGCGCCGCTACAACGGCGAAGGCATCCAGCACATCGCCCTGACCACCGAGAACATCTTCGAGACGGTCGAGGCCATGCGCGCGCGCGGCGTCGACTTCCAGGACACGATCGAGACCTATTTCGAACTGATCGACAAACGCCTGCCCAACCATGGCGAGGACGTGGAGCGGATGCGCAAGAACCGCATCCTGATCGACGGCTCGGACGAGGACGGCCTGCTGCTGCAGATCTTCACCCAGGACACCTTCGGCCCGATCTTCTTCGAGATCATCCAGCGCAAGGGCAACGAGGGCTTCGGCAACGGCAACTTCCAGGCCCTGTTCGACTCCATCGAACTGGACCAGATCCGTCGCGGCGTCATCAAGGTCGACGCCTGAATGCGGATGCGGCCGCCGACCTGGCTGCCCTACCTGGGGCCGCCTCTGGCCGGGCTGGGCGCCGGCTCCGTCGGGATGTGGCTGGGCGGCGGGTTCTGGGTCTCCCTGATCGCCGCCCTCTTCATCGGCTTCGCCCCCATCGTCGTCTACTATGTCTGGAAGCGCCTGCACCATCGGGGGTGAGCCCCACGGGCTTGTCCCGGGGCCACCTGTCCGCCGCACGGAAAGGGGATGGCGCCGCCGCCCCACTCCCCACTCCCGTCATCCTCGGGCTTGACCCGAGGACCGGACGTTCTGCCGCATTGCGCCTGAAGCGACGCACAGTCCGCCCAACGCCTGATCCTCGGGTCAAGCCCGAGGATGACGAAGAAGAGGCGTCAGCTCGCACAGTCTCTTCCGCCCAGCATCTGAAAACGCACAGCTTTTCAGATTCTCTCTGCAATCGACCTGACACGCTCCTCCGCGCGGTTAGAATGGCGGCCCAAAGCGGGAGCCGGCCATGACGCGAACGACACGGACTGTACCACGGACGCATCACAACGCGTCGCCCCGGCTCAGCGCCGCCGAAGAATCCACTAAAATAGACTCAAAAAAATTAGAGTGGAATCGTGCATTCATGCAGACGCGCGCCGTCTTGGCCGCCCTTGCGGCCCTCGCCGCCGCCCCCGCAACCGCCCAAACCCCGACCGACGCCCCGCGCTGGTCCCTGGCCATCCACGGCGGCGCCGGCGTGATCGAGCGCGCCAGTCTGACGCCGGAACAGGACGCCGCCTATCGCGCCGCCCTGCAACGCGCGCTGGACGCCGGATCGGCGGTGCTGGCGCACGACGGCTCAGCCCTCGACGCGGTCCAGGCCGCCGTCCAGGTCATGGAGGACGATCCCCTGTTCAACGCCGGGCGCGGCGCCGTCTTCACCGCCGCCGGCCGCAACGAACTGGACGCCGCCGTCATGAACGGCGCGGACCTGACCGCCGGCGCCGTCGCCGGCCTGACCACCACCCGCCATCCGGTCGCCGCCGCCCGCGCGGTGATGGAGCAGTCGCCGCACGTCATGCTGATCGGTCCCGGCGCCGACGCCTTCGCCGCCCAGGCCGGTCTGGAACAGGTCGATCCGGCCTTCTTCTTCACCGAACGCCGCTGGCAGGGCCTGATCAAGGCCCTGACCGAGGCCGGCCTGCCCCTGCCCGCCCCTCCCGCCGGAGCCCCCGCGCCTGGAGCCCAAGCGGCCGTCGCCCCGCCGCTGAACGAGAAGAAGTTCGGCACCGTCGGCGCCGTCGCCCTGGACAGCCAGGGCCGTCTCGCCGCCGCCACCTCGACCGGCGGCATGACCGCCAAACGCTGGGGCCGGGTCGGCGACGTGCCGATCATCGGCGCCGGCACCTACGCCTCCAACGCCGACGGCTGCGCGGTCTCCGCCACCGGCTCGGGCGAGTATTTCATCCGCTCCACCGTGGCCCGCGACATCTGCCGCCGCACCGCTGACGGCGCGACCGTCCAGACGGCGGCCGAAGCCGAGATCGCCGACGTCGGCTCCATCGGCGGCGACGGCGGCGTCATCGTCATGGGCCTGACCGGAGCCCCGGCCTTCGCCATGAACACCTCGGGCATGTATCGGGGGGCGGTGTCCTCGAATACGCCGCCCCACGTCGCTATCTATGCCGACGAAGACTGACCTCCTCTTTCGTCATCCTCCGACAAGCCGCGCAGCGGCGCAGATCGGGGGACCCAGCGGCGCGCGCGAGCGCGAACCTGTCGCGGACTCGCCCCTTAGCGTTCTTGCGGCGGATGGATTTCGCCTCCGGCGCCGCTGGGTCCCCCGATCTGCGCCGCTGCGCGGCCCGGAGGATGACGAAAGCAAAAAGCCGTTCCCTCCTGTGAGGCTGACCCCATGACCCCGACAGACGACGAACTGACCGTGATGGCCGAAGAAGAGCTGGACGCCGCCTGCGCCATGCCCTTCGTCGAGTTGAAGAAGATCACCCCCTGGGGCGACTCCTATGTCGGATTCGCCCCGTCCGGCCGCGAGGTCGAGGTCGAGCGCCGCTATCTGTGGGCGGTTGAACCCGCAGGCGGGGTGGTCGTCGAGGTCGAGGTGCGCGACCCCGCCGCCCGCGCCGGCGCCGAGGCCAAGGCCCTGCTCACGGAACATCGTTAACCTTTCACTTGGCCCAGCTTCGCGGCTGCGGCATGATGTGAGCGTCTGGGGACAGGGGCGTGCGCATGGCGATTTCGATCAACTACCCGTCGGATTTCGTCCCGGCCGAGCCCGCGCCCTTCGACGTGGCGGACCCAACCCTGTTCCTGGGCGTGGATCCCCTCATTCTTCTGCTCCTGTTCGTGATCGGCCTGTTGCTGTTCGCCGCAGGGGGCTGGGGCGCACGCGAATACAGCTATCGGCGCGAAGGCGGGTTCGGCCGCGACGGCGACGCGGTTCCCCATATCTACAAGCGCCTGCTCCTTGTGCTGGAGAACGCGATGAAGGCCAGCAGCAACGCCCTGCCCGCCCGCGCCCAGGAAGTGGAGGAAGAATTCCAGCGCCTGCTGGGTCCCCTGCTGGTCATCTGCGCCGGCGTCGGCGGACCGTTGAAGGATTTGAAGAAGGCCCTGATCGGCGACGCGCCGAAGGAAGAACCCAAGAAGGCCGACAAACCGGCCGAACCCAAGCCTGAGGCCGCGTGCGGCTGCGGTGGGCATGGTGGACAGGATCGGGGCTGTAGTTGCGGCGTCGGCGCCGCGCGTGACCGGGGCTGCGGCGGCGGCGGCCATTCCGTCATGCCCGCCGTGATCGTCAGCCAGACGGTGGTGGCCAACGGCTTCGTCTGCCTCTGCGGCCGCCCCTCCAAGGGTGAAGCCTGCACCTGTTCGAAGGAACCGGCCAAGCCTCACGCCAAGCCCGCCGAAGCTCATGCGGAGGCCAAGCCCGACAAGCCTGAGAAACCCAAGAAAATGCCTGAGGACCAGCGTGCACGCGCTTTGCGCGAAGCCCTCCAGGCGCTCTACGATCACTGGTCGGTCGAGGTCGATCGGATCAGAGAGCTTGAAAACGCCCGCCGCGCCCTGTGCACCGCCCCGCCGAAACCCAGGAGCGAGGCGGAGACCGACCGATCCCCCGTCTGGTCCAGAGGCTGACCACCGGTCTGTTCCCCCCGCCGCGAAATCGGTCTAGGCCTTGGGCATGAAACTCGCCTCGCTCAAGCACGGCCGCGACGGCCGCCTCGTGGTCGTCTCGCAGGACCTGCACTGGTTCACCGACGCCTTCCTGATCGCCCCCACCCTTCAGGCCGCCCTGGACGACTGGGACCGCTGCGGTCCCCGGCTTCTGGCCCTGGCCGAAAGCCTGGAGCATGAGGCCGTGCCGCGCGGCCGCTTCCACGAACGCGACGCCGCCTCCCCCCTGCCCCGCGCCTACCAGTGGGCCGACGGCTCGGCCTATGTGAACCACGTCGAGCTGGTGCGCCGCGCCCGCGGCGCCGAGATGCCCGCCAGCTTCTGGACCGATCCCCTGATGTACCAGGGCGGTTCCGACAGCTTCCTGGCGCCCCGCGATCCCATCCCCCTGGCCGACCCCGCC
This sequence comes from Brevundimonas sp. FV2ps16, assembly GCF_058681075.1. Taxonomy (NCBI): domain Bacteria; kingdom Pseudomonadati; phylum Pseudomonadota; class Alphaproteobacteria; order Caulobacterales; family Caulobacteraceae; genus Brevundimonas; species Brevundimonas sp. FV2ps16. The sequence continues at coordinate 364,688 of NZ_CM178728.1, forward strand.
TGGGGCTGCGACCTCGAGGCCGAGATCGTCGTGGTCGTCGGCGATGTGCCCCAGGGCGCAACGCGGGACGAGGCCCTGGCCGCCGTCCGCCTGGTCGGCCTGGTCAACGACGTCTCTCTGCGCAACCTGATCCCCGCCGAACTGGCCAAGGGGTTCGGCTTCGTCCAATCCAAACCCGCCAGCGCCCTGTCCCCCGTCCTGGTCACGCCCGAGGCTCTGGGCGACCGCTGGAAGGACGGCAAGCTGCACGGCGAACTGACCGTCCAACTGAACGGCGCCGACTTCGGCAAGGCTGACGCCGGCGTGGATATGACCTTCGACTTCGGAACCCTGATCGCCCACCTGGCCAAGACCCGGTCCCTGTCGGCCGGGACGATCATCGGTTCAGGCACGGTCTCCAACCGCGACGCCGACGGCGGCCCCGGCAAGCCGGTGTCCGAGGGCGGGCTGGGCTATTCCTGCATCGCCGAGGTCCGCACGGTCGAGACGATCCTGCGCGGTCAGGCTGAAACGCCTTTCCTGGCCCATGGCGACACGGTCCGGATCGAAATGCTGGACGACCACCATCACTCGATCTTCGGCGCCATCGAACAGACGGTCGAACCACTTTTACGCGAGGCCTGACCACACTGGATTGACCGATGCGTCCGCACGCACCAAACACGCTGTGGTTGGCGGGCCGAACCCGCACATGGAGGTGACCGCGTGAAATCGACTGTGCTTCCCCTTGTGTTTTGCGCGGCGAGCCTGTGGGCCGGCGCATCCGCTGCGCAGGACGCATCCGGCGAGCCCGACTGGGATCTCGTGAAGGATGAGTCGAAAAAGGCGACAATCGCCTACGTGACCACGACAAACGGACTGACGATCGCCACAAGGTGCATGGACGGCGACTATTCCGCACTCCTGGCCGGCCTCCCCGCCTTCGAGGCAGACCAAAAGACGCGCGCGCTGCTCCTGAGGTTCAGAGACGATACCGAGACAGAGTGGCGCTGGAACGTCACGACCGACCCCACGGCCGCAATAGCAGACTTTCCGGCGCCGTTCGCACGCCAGTTGCGCAAGGGAGGACGGCTCCAGGTCCGAATTCCAGACGGCGCGGCCCCCGGACGGGCTCTTCGCTACGACTTGATGCTGCCTCCGTCAGGAGGCGCGATAGACCAGACCCTGACCGCCTGCAGCCGTCCCGTTGACGATGCGCGCGACTTCAACCTCTCGGCGATCGCCGAGAATGGCCTGCCGTTCGGCGCAAGATGGGGGCGACGGATCAACCCGCGATTTCCCAATACCCGTTACGCCGAAGGTTTCGCCACAGTCAGTTGCGTGGCTCATCCGACGGGCCAGCTAAGCGATTGCAAGGTCGAGGCGCAACACCCCGGCGACGGCCGCTTTGGCGATGCGGTCCTGCGTGCCGCCGACGACGCGACCATCGCCTATGATGTTCCGCCGAACGTTCCGGGCCTGATCGCCTTCCGTGTAAACTTCATCATGAGGTAAAGAGCCTCTGGACCCGCCTTGCCCGTCTGTGGCAAGAGGCGGTCCTTCCGCTGCGGGCGTGGTGGAATTGGTAGACGCGCTGGACTCAAAATCCAGTTCCGAGAGGAGTGCCGGTTCGACCCCGGCCGCCCGCACCACCTTCTGAAATTTATGGAAATTCGCGCTCTAAGGCGGTCTTCATATGGAGACGGCCCGTCCCGGAGCCAGCAGGTTCGGCGCGCATGCGCGCACCGGAGCCAGATCAGGTTCGGAACGGGCCGTAAAAGATCGGTACGAATACTTAAATCCGACCCGCAGCCATATTGGCATTAAGTCGCATTGTTGGAAAGGTGCACCGCTAACGAAAATGCGCTTCACCCGCAAAAGACCGGTCATTGACTTAGCGCCCTGTGGAAGAAGCCTGTCACATCAGCCAGCACGGTCGCCTTTTTGCGGAACAGCGGGGAGAAGGTAGCCACTAGGTCTGCATGGTCCAGCCCCGGATAGAGTTTCGCCTCCGACCGACCGCCTGCCGCCCTCATCCGTTGGTCAAGGATGGTCGTGTCCTCGGCATGGACCACGACATCCTCCGTTCCGTGGCCCAGCCAGATCGGCGGGGCGTCCGGCCGGACGAAGGTGACCGGCTGGGTCAGGGTGGGGTCCGGCGCGCGGCCGAAGGCGTTCCGCGCCGCCCCCGCATCAAGCGGCAGAAAATCGTAGGGCCCGGCCAGACCCGCCGCTGCCTTGATCAGGCCCGGACGCCTCACGGCCTCCATATAGCGGCGGTCTAGCGCGATCATCATGGCCAGGTGCGCGCCCGCCGAATGGCCCAGAACACCCAGTTTGTCGGGGTCTCCACCATGGGCGGCGGCGACGTCTGCTGTCCTGGCCGTAGCGGCGGCGGCGTCTTCGATGAAGGCGGGAAAAACGGCCTGGGGCGCCAGCCTATAATCGGGGAGAGCTACGACGAAGCCTTGAGCCGCCAGGGCCTGCGCCGCCCAGCCGTACAGGTCGCGCGACCCCGAATCCCAGCCTCCGCCATAGAAGAAGACCAGGGTCGGATAGGGTCCCCGCGCGCTGGGGGCATAGAGATCCATCCGCTGCCGGGGGTCGTCGCCATAGGCGAGGTCGCGCGCCACACGGCGCGCACCGGCGTCTCGAGGCCCAAGGCTGTTGAGCAGACTCAAAGGCGAACAGGCGCCGGCGATAAGGCCCAGGGCGGGCGCCAACAGACCCCGGCGTGTCATGCGATACGATCCATGGCTTCCAATACGTCTTCGCGCCCCGTTCGGCTCCCTTGAAGATTATCGCGCGCCGGCGATCAATCCGCCGCAGTCAGCGTCCTCGGCCAGGCCAGGATCGACGAAGGCGAACAATGCGGTGATCGGCGCCGCCACCGTGCTCAACAACCCTGCCAGCCCGCCCTGACGGACCACCGCGCCGACATCGACGCCCACGCTGGGCGCCGTCAGCGCGCCGCGAACTGTGATCGGCGCCCAGACCCGCAGCAGGCGCGGCTTCTTGGACTCGCCGTCGATGCGCAGATCCAGCGTCTCGGCGCCGAGATCGATCGAACCCGTCCCCTGGGCCAGGACGACGTCGGTATCGATGACCAGGGTCTTGGCCGTCGCCGTGCCGGACCGGACGTCGAAATCGGCCACGGCGCAGCGGATCTGAGCCGTCGATTGATCGCCACGCAGCAGCTTCAGCAAACCGGCGCTGGCGTTGATGCCCAGCAGTTCGGCGAAGGCGGACCGCATCTGGCCATTGGGCACGACCAGGCTGAGCGAGCCTTTCGACGCCGCCGCGAAATCATGGATCGACGCCCCAGGCCCTTCCAGCTTAGCCCGCCCCAGAGCCCGTCCCGTCAACGGGGCGGAGCCGTCGCGCGCCGGGATGATCGATTCCAGCGGATACCCGGCCAGGCGGAAATCGGCCACGCTATAGGGCGTGTCCCGTGTGGCGTTGATCCGCGCCGTCCCGTTCAACTCGCCACGATTGAAGTTGAAGCTGACCGGATCGAGATTGAGGATCCCATCCTTCAAGTCGGCGCCCAGATTCACCGCCCGTACGTGCAGATCATTCGCCTTCACCGTGGCGGCGCGATAGGTCAGGCTGCCATCCATGGTCCGCAGGCGCTCGGTCTGCAGAGGCGCGTCCGGAAGCAGTTTCCCGCCGACGACGACCGGGGCCTCGGTATTGGTGCCGGCCGCATTCGTCTGTGTCCGCGCGCCCAGGACGGCGGCCAGGTCGTCGATATCCAGGCGACGAGACGTCAGGCGTGCATCGACCCGCAGCCGCTCGGCCGCATCCACCCGCACGTCCCCGGCCAGATCCGAGGCCCCGACCCGGCCGTTGAAATCATTGAAGGTCCAGATGTTCTCGTCCCGCTTCAACGCGCCGGCCAGGCGATAGGGCGGGGTGTTGGGCAGGGTCACGCCGGTCAGCAGATACAGGTCGGACAGATCCCGCCCCTGCAGGGTCAGGGTCGCGTCGAACCGGCCCAGGTCGAACGGCCGCGTCACCGCCCCCTTCGCCTCGAGGCTGGAGCCCGCGCCGCTGACGCTCGCCTCGAACTGATAGGGCCGGTCGCGGCGAATATTGATGAAGGGTCCGCCCTGGATCCGCAGCCTCAACGGCGAACTGTTCACCGTGCCCTCGCCCTCGAGGACAAAACCCGCCGCCCCGTCCTGCCCCTCGCGCGCATCGACGACAGCTTCCAGCTTCAGGTCCCGGCGACGTTCGTCGAAGGTCAGCCGGCCGTCGGTGATGACCAGTTGCTGGATGACCGGCAGCTTCATGCCCTCGCCCGTGTCCGGCTTGTCGGGGTTCAACTCCCAGCTTTTGCGGCCGTCCTCCGCCGCAATCAGCACCATCTTGGGCCGGGTGAAGCTGAGCAACGGCATTTCAATCTGGCCGGCGAACAGTTTGCGTAGCCGCACAGAGGCGCGAATTCCCTCGATATCGGCCGTATCGCGGTCACGCGCCCACTCAGGCCCGCCGATTTTCAGCCCGCGCACCACCACCGACGGAGTCCAGCTGAACAGGTAGACGTCGAGATCGCCGCGCAGCGCGATCTCGCGGTCATACTCGGCCGAGGCCCACCGTCCTATCGGCCCGCGAAGCATGTTCCAGTCGAACAGGATCAGGGCCAGCACCACTAGCCCGATCAACGCCAAGCCGATCCCGCCGGCCCAGGCCTCGGCCCAACCGGGACGGCGAACGGCGGCATAGACGGGATCGTTCGTCCGAACCCACTCGCGAAATTCCCGCGCACGCACGACCGCCGGCGCCACGCCCCGACGACGCAAGTTCGACCAGAGTTCGTTCGATTTCAGCATTTTGGCCCAGACGTCGGCTTTAACAGTTCGACTCAACGCAGCAGGCGGTGTTTGGCGCCGCCACTCCGGCGGCGGCATGGCTTGGAGAGAAATATTGTCCGATATCGACCTAGCTGTCGTGAAAGCTTTACATTTCAAAAAATCGGCGCATATTTCATCAGAGCCCTGATCTTAATTCAGGCCACAGGAGGATGCCCGATGACCCGTTTCGTAACGCCTGTCTTGATCGCCGCCGCTCTGGCCGCGGTCGCCACCCCCAGCCTGGCCCAGTCTGCACGCACCCAGACCGCCCAGCAGGCCAAGCTTCAGTCCGTCATGGTCTGCGCCACCGACGCCGCGACACGGCGCGCCTATCAGCGCGAGTTCGGCGCCGCCCCGATCTTCGTCACCGCCCAGGAAGCGGTTGAAGCCCGCCAGGCCGGTCAGCGCTGGGCCGCCCCGCGTTGCATGACCGAGCGGCAGTACGACCGCCTGATCTCCACGACGCAGACCCGCGCCTCGCTCTGACGCCTGAGGCGACGCAATAAAAAAGGGGCGCGGCCTTGCGGCTGCGCCCCTCTTTCGTTCTGGAGATGACCCGACCTATTGGGCCGGGGTCAGGTATTTGTTCAGCCAGCCGAACACCTCATTGTGCCATTGCAGGCTGTTGGCCGGCTTCAGCACCCAGTGGTTCTCGTTCGGGAAGACGATCAGGCGGCTGTCGATGCCCCGACGCTGCAGCGCCGCATAGGTGGACAGGCCCTGGGCGGTCGGAATGCGGAAGTCCAGGTCGCCCTGGACCACCAGCATCGGCGTCTTCCAGTTTTCGACATGGTTGGCCGGGTTGAACTTCTGATAGCCCTCCGGCTTGTCCCACGGCGTGCCGCCGTATTCCCACTCGGTGAACCACAGCTCCTCGGTCGAATAGCCCATGCCGAAGGTGTCGAAGACGCCGTCGTGGTTGACCAGGCATTTGAACGCATCCGACCAGTTTCCGGCGATCCAGTTGATCATATAGCCGCCGTAAGACGCGCCAAGGGCGCAGGCGTTGTCGCCGTCCAGGAAATCATACTTCTGCTGCGCCGCGGCCCAGCCCTTCTGCAGGTCCTCCAGCGGACGATCGCCCCAGTGCTGGCTGATGGCGTCGGTGAAGGCCTGGCCGTAGCCGGTCGAACCGTGGAAATCGATCATCACCACCGCATAGCCCGCCCCGGCGTAGGTCTCGGGGTTCCAGCGATAGGACCAGCCGTCCCCGAACGAACCCTGCGGCCCGCCGTGGATCAGGAAGGCGACAGGGTATTTCTTGCCTTCCTCATAGCCGACCGGCTTGATGACATAGCCGTGCACCGTCTCATTGTTCCAGCCGGGGAAGTTGAACTGCTCGTATTCGCCGAAGGCCTTGGCCTCCAGGGCCGGGTTGGCCTGGGTCAGGCGACGCGGCATTTCACGGCCCAGATAGGTTTTGAAATACAGATCGCTGGGCGACTTCAGACTGTCCTGGGCGAAGACGAAGCCCGCTGGGGTCTGCTGGAAGGCCGAGACGTGGCCGGGGCCGGTGACCGGGGTCACGACGCCGTTGCGCGTGTCCACCGCGAATAGCTTGGTCGAACCGACGTCCCCGGCGGTCGTGTACAGGGTCTGGCCGTCCCGCGACCATTGCAGGGTGTCGGCCGAACGGTCCCAGTTCGACGCAATCTCGCGCTTCTGGCCCGACTGCACATCCATCAGCACGATCTGGTAGCGATCGGCCTCGAAACCGGGCCGCGCCATGGCGCGGTAGGCCAGGGTCCGGCCGTCCGGCGAAAACACCGGACCCGCGTCCCAAGCCGGATTGTCCGGCGTCAGGTTCGAGAAGGTTCCGTCGCCAGTCAGGCCGTTGGTCTTCCACAGGTCGAAATTGGTGCTCCACGGCTCGGTCTTGCCGGCCAGACGCGCCGAGAAGACGACCGAATCCCCTGCGGGGGTGAAAACGAAGTCGCTCTCGTCGCCGAACGGCTTGGACGGGGTGTCGCCATCGAAGCCCTTGGTCACCCAGACCGGGTTTCCGGTCGCCTGGCCGTTCCGGCCGATCGACTGGACGAACAGATGGTTCTGGGTGTGGTCGTTCCACGTATCCCAGTGGCGTACGAACATCCGGTCATAAACCTGGCCGGTCGTTTTCCGCTCGGCCACAGCCTTGCCCATCTCGACCGAGGCGTTCAGGTCGGCCGCATCCGGATAGACGGCCAGCGACACAGCCACCTTGTCGCCGCTCGGGCTGATGCGATAGGCGTTCACGTCCAGCGGCAGATTGGTCACCTGCACCGGCGTCGCCGTGGGAGACGCCACCCGCCAGACCTGGCTGGCGCCTGACTTGCCCGACAAGAAATACAGATTGCCGTCCCCGCCCCAGCGCGCGGTGTTCGCGCCCTGGTCCGAGATGGCCAGCCGGCGCGGCGCCACGTCCGGCGTCTCCAGATCCAGCATCCATAGGCTGCCGGCGCGACGGTTCGCCTCCACATCCGTCGTCGTCACCGAATAAACGACGTAGCGGCCGTCCGGCGACACCTGCGGATCGCCCAGCCGGTTGGCCGTGATCATGTCGCGATAGGTGAAGGCGTCGGGCGTCGCGGGCGCAGCCGGAACCGGCGCGGGCGGAACCTGGGCCAGAGCCGGAGCGGCGCTCATCAGAGCGACCGCCGCGCAGGCGGCGGACAGGAGAGAACGGTGGCGCATGGGGCATTCCTCGCAAAACTCGCAGCGGCGAGGCGTAGCACCACCGTTCGCCAGGCGAAAGTTGCTGACGGCTCAGAAGTTAGCTAAGCTGCTTGGACCAAGGAGCGCGACATGACCACTGTCACCGTCCACCACGCCAAGACCCATCTCTCAAAACTGATCGCCGCCGCCGAACGCGGCGAAGAGGTCGTCATTGCGCGCGGCGACAAGCCCGCAGTACGGATTGTGCCCTTCGAACCGGCCGCGAAGCCTGAACGCAAGCCGGGTCGGCTGAAGGGCATCGGGGGGTTTGACGACAGCTTCTTCGACCCGCTCCCCGAAGACGAACTTCGCCTCTGGGAAGGGCGCGGCGATTGAATATCCTGCTCGATACCCATGCCTTGATGTGGTGGGTTTGGGACAACGAACGGCTGTCGCAGACGGCGCGCCATGCGATCCGAAATGCTGAAACCGTCTTCGCAAGCAGCGTCTCTGCTATCGAGATCGCCATCAAATACCGCATCGGCAAACTCCCCAACGGCCAAGTTCTGGCCGAGCACTTTGTTCAAGTCATGCAAAACGAGGCCTTCGCCGAATTGCCCGTGAGCTGGCAGGAAGCAAGCCTGGCCGGCCGGATGGCGGGCGAGCACCGCGACCCGTTCGACCGGCTGCTGATCGCACAGGGCCTGATCAACAACCTGACGATCGTCTCCAATGAGCAGGTGTTCGACAGCTTCGGCGTGGCGCGCCTCTGGTAGGCTTGCTCCCTTTCGCCGAACCGGCGACAAGCGGTCGTCCATGAATTCCGCCCCCCTTCCCGTTCGTCGTTCGCCCCATATCGTCGATGACCTCATCGCCGAGCGCGCCCCGCGTCTGACCGCCTCTCCCTTCTGGCCGGTCGTGCGGCCGGCCCTGTATTCCATGCTGAACTACAGGGCGGCTGTGCGGATGGCCGACGCCATCCAGAACCGGTCGGGCGCTGAAACCCTGGACCACGTCTCGGACCTGCTCAGCCTGAAGGTCTCTACCGCCCATCTGGACCGTCTACCCGCGACCGGCCGGTGCGTCGTGGTCGCCAATCACCCCACCGGCATCGCCGATGGGGTCGCGGTCTATGACGCCGTCCGCCAGCGCCGCCCGGACGCCATCTTCTTCGCCAACGCCGACGCCCTGCGCGTCTCGCCGCGACTGGCCGAGACGGTCATCCCGGTCGAATGGGTCCACGACAAACGCACCCGCGAAAAGACCCGCGCCACCCTGAACGCGGCCAGGGACGCCTTCGAGGCCGAACGCTGCGTCGTCATGTTCCCCGCCGGCCGTCTGGCCCGCGAGAAGAACGGCGTCCTGACCGATCCCGAATGGGCGCCCACCGCCGCCTCCCTGGCGCGCAAATACGCCGCCCCGGTCATTCCCATGCACGTAACCGGCCCCTACAGTCGGCTGTTCCACCTGTTCGACAAGGTCTCGCAGGAACTGCGCGACGTCACCCTGTTCCACGAACTGCTGAACAAGGCGGGCAAGCCCTTCGGCGTTGGGGTCGGTCAGCCCATCCCGCCCGAGCGGCTGGACGTGGACGCCGTAAAAGCCACCGTGGCCCTGAAACATTTCACAGAACGCACCCTGGCTGCCGATCCCGACGCGGTGTTCCCATGAAGATCGAACTCCCCGACGCCGAGGCCACCACCCGTCTGGGCCAGATCGTCGCCCCTCTGCTTGAGCCCGGCGACAGCCTGCTGCTGTACGGGCCGCTGGGCATGGGCAAGTCGACCCTGGCGCGCGGCCTGATCCGCGCCCTGACCACGCCGGACGAGGACGTGCCCAGCCCGACCTTCACCCTGGTCCAGTTCTATGAATCCGACCCGCCCGTCGCCCATTTCGACCTCTATCGCCTGACCCGGCCGGAAGAGGCCTTCGAGATCGGCCTGGACGAGGCCCTGGACGAGGGCTGCGCCATCATCGAATGGCCCGAGCGTCTGGGCGAGGCGCCCGAGCGGTTCCTGGGGCCGGACCGGCTGGTCATCGAAATTTCCGAACACGGCGATGGCCGTGTTGCGACCGTTTCCGGCGCAGGCCGGTGGGAAGGCCTGATCGACCATGTCCGTTTCTGACCGCGAACAGCTTCGCCTCGACTTCCTGAAGGGCGCCGGCCTGGCTGCGGCCGCGCGCGCCCCCTTGCCCGGCGACGCCTCGACGCGGCGCTACGAGCGGCTGACCACGCCGGGCGGCGCCAGCCTGATGCTGATGGACCAGGCCCCGGCCGCCGAGAGCCCGCCGGCCGATCCGGCCTGGACCCCGGCCGAGCGTCAGGCCGCCGGGTGGAACGCCGTCGCGCGCCTGTCCGCCGGACGGATTGAGGCTTTCGCCGCCGTCGCCGCCCATCTGAAGTCGCTGGGCCTGTCCGCGCCCGAGATTCCCGCCCTGGACGCCCCGAACGGCCTGGCCGTGCTGGAAGATTTCGGCGACGCCCTGTTCGCCCGCGTGATCGAGGACGGCGCCGACGAGACGCCGCTGTATCTGACCGCTATCGAGGCCCTGGCGGCCCTGCACGAGGCCGGGAGCCCGCCGCAGACCCTGCACGGCCCCGGCGGCGACTGGCCCCTGCTGACCTATGACGAGACGGCGCTTCAGGGCGGGGCGGATCTGTTCGTCGACTGGCTGCCCAGGCTGGACGACCGCGTCGCCTTCGACGCCGCCGCCGTGACGGCGTGGCGCGAGGCCTGGGCGCCCCTGGTCGCTTCGGGCGCGGGCGGGGCCTCGGTCATGGCCCACCGCGACTATCACGCCGAAAACCTGATCTGGCTGCCCGAGCGCGAGGGCCCTGCCCGCGTCGGCATGATCGACTTCCAGGACGCGGTCCGCGCCCACCCGTCTTGGGACCTGCACTCCCTGCTTCAAGACGCCCGCCGCGACGTGTCGCCGGCGCTGGAGGCCGAGGCCCTGGACCGCTATTTCGCCCTGCGGCCCCAGGTGGACCGCGCCGCCTTCATGGCCGACTACGCCGGGCTCGCCGCCCTGAACGAGGCGCGGATCATCGGCATCTTCGCCCGGCTGATCGCCCGCGACGGCAAGCCCCGTTATCATCAGTTCCTGCCGCGCATGTGGCGGCATCTGAACGCCAATCTGAACCAGCCGGCCCTGGCGCCTGTCGCCCGCTGGTTTGACCGCCACGTCCCGGCCGAGGTGCGAGCATGACCGCTCCCAAGACCGCAATGGTGCTGGCCGCCGGCCTGGGCACCCGCATGCGTCCCCTGACCGACGACCGGCCCAAGGCCCTGGTCGAGGTGGCCAGCCGCGCCCTGATCGACCATGTGCTGGACCGACTGGCCGACGCCGGCGTCGAGACGGCCGTGGTCAACGTCCACTGGTTCGCCGACCGCCTGGAAGCCCATCTGGCCGCGCGCGGACGCGGCCCCCGCATCCTCATCTCCGACGAACGGGCCGAACTTCTGGAGACCGGCGGCGGCCTGAAGAAGGCCCGTCCCCTGCTGGGCGACGATCCGATCTTCGTCGCCAATATCGACAGCGTCTGGCTCGACCGGGGCGATGCGTTGGCGGACCTCGTCCGCCTGTGGAACCCGGACACGATGGACGCCGCCCTGCTGCTCGCCCGCCGCGAGGGCTCCGTCGGCTTCGAGGGCGACGGCGACTTCTTCTTGGCCGAGGATGGGAGATTGACCTTCCGCGGCGACGCCCCGTCCGCCCCCTTCGCCTATATGGGCGTCCACATCACCCGCCCCGGATACGCCGACCACGGCCCCGACGGCCCCTTCTCCCTCAGCCCCCTGTGGCGCAAATCCGCCGCCGAAGGCCGCCTCTACGGATGCGTCCTGGACGGCGACTGGATGCACGTCGGCGATCCCCAGGCGCGGGATCAGGCCGAGGCGAAATTGGCGGGAGACGCGTGAGCGCGTTCGATCCTTTCACGGCGTCCAGCCCCCGCTGGTACGCCATACCCGCCCACCGGCCTTTCCTTGAAGACCTGGCCGCCGGCGTCCTGGCCTGGCTTGGCGATCTGCCGCCCGAGACCCTGTCCGACGCCACCATCCTGCTGCCCAACCGGCGCGCCGCCCGCGCCTTCACCGGCGCCCTGTCGAAACTCTCGCAGGGCCGCCCCATCCTGCTGCCCCAGGTCCGTCCGCTGGGCGATCTGGAGGAGGACGAGCCGCCCTTCACCCCCGGCGCCCTCGGCCTCGACTTGCCGCCCGCCATCCCCGCCCTGACCCGCCGGTTCGAGATGGCGCGGATGATCGTCGAACAGTTCGACAGCGGCCTGACGCCGATGCGGGCCCTGGATCTGGCGGATGCGCTCGGCGGCTTCCTCGATTCCTGTCAGTTGGAAGAAGTCCAGAACCCTGAACGGATCGCCACACTGGTGGACGGCGAAATGGCCGAACACTGGGAACGGTCAGCCGAGTTCCTGGGCCTCGCCGTCACCGCCTGGCCCAAACGCCTGGTTGAGCTGGGCCTGGTCGATCCCGCCTGGCGCCGCGCGACCCTGCTGAGACGCCTGGCCGAACTGTGGGACCATACGCCCCCGACTCAGGCTGTCATCGCCGCGGGTTCCACCGGCACCGTCCCTGCCGCCGGCGACGTGCTGAAGGCCGTGGCCAGGGCGCCGCTGGGCTGCGTCGTCCTGCCCGGCCTCGACCTCGATCTGGATGAGACGGTCTGGGACCGCCTGGACGAACAGCATCCGCAAAGCGCGATGAAACGACTGCTGGACCGCTGCGACATCCCCCGCAAAGCCGTCCGCCCCTGGTTCGCCCCGCCCCAGCCGCCTGCCGCCCTCGCCCGCGGCCAGGCCCGCCAGCGGCTGGTCAACGAGGCCCTGCGCCCCGCCGAGGCCACCGACGACTGGCGCCGCGCCATCCGCGACCTCCGCTCGACCGCCGCCGCGCGCGGCGAGGCCCGCGACCCTATCGCCGAAGGGCTTCAGGGCCTGTCCCTGCTGACCGTCCGCGCAGAGGAGGAAGCCGCCGCCGCCATCGCCCTGATGATGCGCGAGACGCTGGAGACGCCCGGCAAGACCTGCGCCCTCGTTACCCCCGATCAGGCCTTGGGCCGCCGCGTCGCCGCCCGGCTGGAACGCTGGGGCGTCATCCCCGATTCCTCGGCCGGCGCCCCCCTGTCGCGCCTGCCCGCCGGCGCCCTGGTCGATCTGTGCGCCCGCTGGATCGCCGATCCGGTCCAGCCCCATCTGCTGCTGGCGATCGTCAAACATCCGTTGGTCCGGTTCGACCTAGGCGACGCCCCTCAAGCCGCCGCCGTCACCGCGCTGGAGGAACACGCCCTGCGCGGTCCTCGCCCGCGCGACTTCGCCGCCATCCGCCGTCGCCTGCTCGAGGCGGTCGAACCCGACCGGCGCGGCAAGGCCCCGCCCGAGTGGAAACGGGAACGCCTGTCGGCCGCCACCCGCCTTGTCGAGCGTCTGCAAACCGCCATCGAGGCCGCGACCGCCGTCTTCTTGCCCCAGACCGAGCGAAATGGGGCCGACCTGAACGTCGCCGCCTCGGCCCTGACGCGCCTGATCGAGACCCTGGCCGGCCAGGACGCCTGGGCCGGCCCCGACGGCGAGGCCGCAGCCGCCCTTCTGTCTGGCCTGATCGAGGGCGGGGCCTCGCTGGGCCGTATCGACCGAGCCGACCTGGCCGAGCTGACCACGTCCCTGGTGCGCGAGACCGTGGTCCGCACAGGCGGCGCTACCCATCCGTCGCTGCGTATCCTCGGGGCTATCGAGGCGCGGCTGGTGCGCGCCGACCGGATGATCCTGGCGGGCTTAGAAGAAGGCGTCTGGCCCCAGGCCGCCCCGACCGACCCCTTCCTGTCGCGCCCGATGCGCAAGGCCCTGGGCCTGCCCCCGCCCGAGCGCCGCCTGGGTCAAACGGCCCAGGACTTCGTCCAGGCCGCCTGCGCCGACGAAGTCATCCTGGTCCACAGCGAACGGCGCGGCGGCCAGCCGGCCGTCCGCTCCCGCTGGCTGTGGCGGCTGGAGATGCTGACGCGCGGCGCCCATTCCGTCGAGACGCCGGTCGAGCTGCCCCGCCCCCGCACCGTTCTGGACTGGACCCGCGCCCTGGACGCGCCCCCGCCCGGCCCGCCGCGCTTCGCCAAACGGCCCGAGCCCCGCCCGCCGGTGCATCGCCGCCCCCGCAGCCTTTATGTCACCCGCATCGAACGCTGGGTGCGCGACCCCTACGCCATCTACGCCCTGTGGGTGCTGGGGCTCGAGGCGATGGAGCGTCCCGGCGCTTCTGCCGAAGCGCTCGCCCGTGGCAACGCCGTCCACGCCGCCATCGAACGGTTGACCCTGGACTGGCCCGACGATCTGCCCGATGACTGCGAAGCCATCCTGCACGACCATCTGCTGCGTGAACTGGGCGCACGGGGGTTCGAGGATGCGGCCATGGCGCGCGAGGCGCCGCTCGCTCGCAACTGCGCCCGCTGGCTGACCGATTTCGAGCGCCGCCGTCGCGCGCGGGGCATCGACATCCTGGTCGAGCAGCAGGGCGCCATGACCTTCGACGGCCCCGCCGGCCCCTTCACCGTCAAGGCCTTCGCCGACCGGATCGAGCTGGCCTCGGACGGGGCGGCGGTGATGGACTTCAAGACCGGCGCCGCGCCATCCGCCAAACAGGTCAAGTCCGGCTTCGCTCCCCAGTTGACCCTGACCGCCGCCATCCTGGCCGACGGCGGGTTTGAACGCACCAACGGCCCGGTCACGCCCGACGAACTGACCTATGTCCGCGTGGTCGGGCGCAAGACGGCGGGCGAGGTCATCACCCGCGCCTCGGGCGCCGAGGCCGCCGACCTGGCTCAGGCGGCGCTGGACGGACTGAAGCGCCGCATCGCCCGCTTCGACGACCCGAACACCCCCTATGTCTCCTGGGCCGCGCCCCAGTTCATGGGCAATCAGGGCGGCAACTACGACCATCTGGCCCGCGTCTGGGAATGGTCGGTGATCGGCGACGGCGAGGACAGCGAATGACCGCCCCCTCTCCCCAGATCGTCGCGGCCGACCCGCGCCTGACCGTCTTCGTCACCGCCAACGCCGGTTCCGGCAAGACCACCACCCTGGTCAACCGGGTGGCGCGGCTGCTGCTGGACCAAGTCGATCCTGGCGCCATCCTGTGCGTCACCTACACCAAGGCCGCCGCCGCCGAGATGCAGGCCCGGCTGTTCGACCAGCTGGGCGGCTGGGCCGTGCTGGACGACGCCGCCTTGTCGCGCGAACTGGCCCGGCTGGACGACGGCGATCCGCAGGCGATGGACCACGCCGCCCTGTCGCGCGCCCGCAAGCTGTTCGCTCGCGCGCTGGAGACGCCGGGTGGCCTGAAGATCCAAACCATCCACGCCTTCTGCGAAAAACTTCTGCGCCGCTTCCCGCTGGAAGCCGGGGTCTCGCCCCGCTTCACCGTGCTGGAAGACCAGGCCGCCACCGCCCTCAGCCATTCCGCGCGCGAGGACCTGGCCCGCGCCGCTGTCGCCGCCCCGGACGGCCCCATCGGCCAAGCCTACAGCCATTTCGCCGTCGAGTTGGACTGGCAGAGGTTCCAGGCCCTGCTGTCGATGATCGAGGCCAAGCGCGCCGACCTGCTGGACTATATCGACCGGGCCGAGGCCGGAACCGCGCCCGATCCCTACGCCCTGACCGGCGCCGAACCCGACCGCAGCCCCGAAGAGCTGGAACACGACTTCGTCGCCTGGATCGACCCCGCCGAATGGAACCGCATGGCCGAGGCCATGGAGACCGGTTCGACCAACGACCGCAAGATCGCCGACGCCATGAGCGTGGCCGCCCCGCCCCACGCCGGGTTCGCCGCCCTGGCCGGAGTCTTCTGCACCCAGGCGGGCGAGCCGCGAAAGAGCATGGGCACCAAGTCGGCGCCGCAAGGGGCGGTCGGCTGGCTGCTGGACCTCCAGACCAAGTTCCTCGCCACCCGCGAGGCTCTGAGGAAGGCCAAGGTCGCTGATGACACGGTCAAGGTCATGTTCCTGGCACGGCTCCACGCGGCCCTCTACAAGACCGCCAAAGATCGACGCGGCGCTCTGGACTTCCCTGACCTGGTTGCCAAGGCGGCAGCGCTTCTGACCAAAGAAACGGCCGCTGCTTGGGTTCTCTACAAGCTGGACGGTGGCATCGATCATGTCCTGATCGACGAGGCCCAAGACACAGCGCCCGACCAATGGGACATCGTCGAAGCCATCACTGGCGAGTTTTATACGGGCGAGAAATCAGGTCGTACCGTTTTCGCCGTCGGCGACGAGAAGCAGTCGATCTATTCCTTCCAAGGCGCGCGACCGGAACAACTTCGAGAAAAACGTACGAAGTTCCTGGCCCTGGCCGAAGGCGCCGGCGAACCCTTCGCCGGGCCCGAGCTGAACACCTCTTACCGTTCGACCGAGGAGGTTCTGACCTTCGTCGACGCCGTCTTCGCCGATCCCGACCGCACCCGCGCCCTGACCGGCCCCCAGGGCGACATCGCCCGCCACATCCCGGCCCGCATCGGCCAGCACGGCGCCATCGACCTGTGGCCCCTGTTCCTCGACGAGCCCGCGCCCGAGACCGACGCCTGGGACGATCCGGTCGATCAGGAAAGCGTCGGCAGCGCCCGCAAACGCCTGGCCCGCGACCTGGCCCGCGAGATCTGCCGTCAGGTCGAAAGCGGCCTCGCCGTCTTCGACCGCAGCACCCGTGAGCTCCGCCCCGCCGGCTACGGCGACTACATCGTCCTGGTCCGCCGCCGCGACGCCACCTTCGAAGAGATCATTCGCGCGCTGAAGACCGAGGGCGTGCCCGTCGCCGGCGCCGACCGGCTGAAACTGTCCAGCCACATCGTCTTCGACGACCTGATCGCCCTGGCCCGTTTCGCCCTCTTCCCCGACGACGACCTGTCCCTGGCGGAGGTGCTGCGCAGCCCCCTGTGCGACGTGGACGAGGACGGCCTCTACGCCTTGGCCGGCCGCGAGAACCGCAAGTCCGGCCAGCTGTGGCGCGACCTGCGCGACCGGGCGCACGAACGCCCCGAATGGACCCGCGCCCGCGACGCGCTTCAGGCCGCCGTCGATGCACGCGGCGGCGATCCCTTCGCCTTCTTCTCCCAGGCTCTAAACCGCGTGGACGACACGGGCCGCTCCGGCCGCGCCCGCATCCTGGCCCGCCTAGGCCGCGAGGCGGAAGAAGCCGTCGACGAAACCCTGAACCAGGTCCTGGCGGCCGAGAACCGGGGCGCGATCGACCTGGAGACCTGCCTCGCCCAGCTGGAGGCCGCCGACGTCGAGGTGAAACGCGAACTGGAAGGCGCGCGCGGCGAGGTCCGCGTCATGACCGTCCACGGCGCCAAGGGGCTGGAGGCGCCCATCGTCATCCTGCCCGACACCACCATGAAGGCGAAGGCCCAGGGGCCGTCCCTGATGCCCGCCGTCACCGATGAGGACGAAGGCGAGGCCTGGCTGATGGCCCCCGGCTCGGCCAAGGACGACTGCCCCGCCTCGGCGGACGCCCGCGCGGCGCGCCAGGCCCGCACCGACGACGAGACCCTGCGCCTGCTCTATGTCGCCCTGACCCGCGCCCGCGACCGGGTCATCGTCATGGGCCGCGCCTCCAGCCGGGGCGCCGAGCCCGGCAGCTGGTGGTCGGTGATCGAGGAGACCTTCGACCGGCTCGCCGCTGAATCGGGCGACCAGGTGCGCGAGGTCGAGAACGGCGTGCGCCGCTTCGGCGTCGATCCCGAGCGCCGTCCCGTCACGACCGCCCAAGACCGCACGACCGCAGCCCTGCTGCCCGCCTGGGCCGCCACCCCGCCCCCTGCCGACGCCGCCGCCCGTTTCGCCGCGCCGTCGCGGATGGAGGGGTCGATCCGCATCCCCGCCCCCTCGCCTCTGGCCCGCAGCGCGGCCGGCGGCGCCGCCCTGGGCCGGTTCCGGCGCGGCGACCTGATCCACCGGCTGCTGGAGCGCCTGCCCGAGATCGCGCCCGCCGACCGCCCCGACGCCGCGCGGCGTCTGCTGGCGCGCGAGACCGATCTGGATGAGGCCCAGCGCGCCGAAATGATCGCCGCCGCCTTCTCGGTGCTGGACGACGCCCGCTTCGCCCCCGTCTTCGGCCCCGGCTCCCGCGCCGAGGTCGCCCTGACCGGCGCCCTGCCTGGACCGTCCAGCGTGGCGATCAACGGCCGCATCGACCGGCTGGTGGTCACGCCCGACCGGGTCCTGGTCATCGACTACAAGACCAACCGCCCCGCCCCCGACGCCATGGACCGGGTCGATCCCGCCTATGTCTTGCAGGCCGCCGTCTATGTCGCCGTGCTGAAACGCCTCTACCCCGACCGCCCGGTCGAGGCCGCCCTGGTCTGGACCGACGGCCCAAAACTGATGCCGATCCCGCAGGCGATGCTGGACGCGGCGCTCGCGTCTTAAGCCCGTCGCTCGGGCTTCACCCGAAGCTCTGGCCCGCCGCCGCAACGACCTTCAAAGCATAGCCGCGTTCACCGCCCTGCACTCGGGACGATCCCAGGAGTGACGAATGGAGGGAGCGAGATCAGGGGGACGGAGGCGCGTCCAACAGCGGCAGCGGCGGCGGAGACTTTCCGGCGCCCCGCCCTTCCCGCGCTGCGCCGCCCGGTCCCTTGCGGGCCAACAACTCGGCCAAGGCCGCCCGGTCCTGGACGTCTAGTTTTTGCAGCATGGCGATAGTCCCGCCCTCAAGGCGCGCCCGGCCGCGCAGCTCGGCCGTGCGGGACTGGTCCAGCAGGGCCTGGACCCGCGCCGGATCCATCTGCGGCTGCTTGGCCGCCTCGACCGCCTGACGCCGCGCCTCTCGCGCCGCCTCGAAATCCGGGCGGGCCGACAGGGCGACAGCGCGCATCGAGGTGCGAACCTCCCGGCGGGCCTCCGGGCTGAGGCGGCTGATCAGTTGGGGGAAACCGCCTTCACGGCCGGGGCGTCGTTGTTCGGCGACCCGTTCATCCACCTTGGCGCGGCTGATCAGAAAGGCCGTCCCTGCGCCCAGGGCGAACAGGTTCAGCGCCACCGACGCCGCCAGGGCGATCTTCAGGGTGCGACCGCTCATCCCAGAACCTCCGTGTCGTCCACCGCGACCAGGGTGGATTGATACAGGACCGCATCGGCCCGCTCATTGGCGGTGACATGGGTGGTCAGGCCCACGCCCGCGACCACGCCTGCGCAGGCCGCCGCCGCCCAGCCGGCGCCGAGATAAAGTGCGATCCGGTCCAGATGCAATCGACGGCCCCGAGGCTTCGGCGCAGCGGCCAGAATGCGCGCCGCCAGATCCGTCGATGGCGTCGGGGCGGGCGAGGCGTCCAGCAGGGCGTCCAGAGCCGCCGCCTGGTCCAGCAGGGCCCGAAGCGAAGGGTCAGCTGCGATCAGGGTCTCGGCGAAGGCGCGTTCGGACGCGGGCCACCGACGCAGGTCGGCGCCGTAAGCGTCCGCCAGAGCGTGCAACCGTTCCGCCTTCATCGTCCGTCTCCTTCACTCGCCCCTGGGGCCATATCCACCAGGGCCAGACGCAGTGCGCGGCGTCCGCGCGACAACAAACTTTCCAGCGCCTCGACGCTGATCTCCATCAGGGCGGCCGCCTCGATATTGGACAGCTCCTGATAATGGCACAGGACGACCGCCTCGCGCTGGCGGTCCGGCAGACGTTTCAGCGCCGCATCGACCCGCACCCCCGTTTCGGCCGCCAACAGGCCCCGATCCGGCGCCGGCCCTTCGTCGGGCCGATCCGGCGGCGTGTCCGTGGGAATTTCGCGCCGTCGCCGCAGCCGGTCGTAACAGAGGTTCAGCGCCACCCGGTGCAGCCAGGTGTCGAACCGGGCCTTGCCGGGCGTCCATTTCGGCGCCTGCCGCCAGGCCTTCAGCATCGTTTCCTGGGCCACGTCCTCGGCCTCGGCCGGGTCGCCCAGCATGCGCTGGGCCAGGGCCAGGATGCGCGGCAGCTTGCGTGCGACAAGCGTCTGCGCGGCCGCCGGATCGCCCTGACCCACGCGGCGCACCAGATCCTCGTCGGGGTCGACGATCGCGACCAAATCCGCCTCTTCCGCTGCTGACGAAAGGGACCGATTCGCACGCGAAGGCCGACCCCGACACAGTTCTTACTCCGAAGCGGGGGGCGGGGAAGCCGGTTCTTGGCCCGGACCTTGATGGCGGCGGTGATCGGGACGCTCGCCGCGACGGGCCGGCATGGCGGCGCGACGTTCTTCGGCGGTGACGACGCCGTTCTTGTCCGCGTCCATCTTGTCGAAGCGCTCGCCCAGCTTGGCGGCGACCTCGGCGATCACCACGGGGCCGGGTTCGCGACCTTCGGGTCCGCCCGGACCGCCGGGGCCTTGAGGACCGCCGGGACCGCGCATCGCATGGCGAGGGCCGCCGCGACCCGGACCCCGTTCGCCACGGGGACTGCGGTCGTCGCCCTCGGCCCGTTCGGGGCGGTCGGGCCGACCGGCGTCGAACTCGGCGCGGCTGATGGCGCCGTCGCTGTTCGCGTCCAGTTTAGCGAAGCGTTCATCGGCCCGTTCGGCGCGCTTGGCCTGCATGGCGGCTTCGCGCTCGGCGACGCTGACCGTCCCGTCGCGATCGGCGTCCAGGGCCGTCAGGCGGGCGAGGCGGGCGTCGACGAAGGCGGCGCGGGTCAGGTCGGCGTTCCGGTCCGGACCGTCTTCGAAAGGCCCGTCCATATCATGCGGCGGCGGGGGCGCGTCTGCTGGAGGCGGAGGGGGCGGAGGAACCTCTGCGGTCGCGGCGCCGGCCACGGCGCCCATGGCGGCGGCCAGAGCGACGGCGCTGAGGCTGTTCAGAAAGATCTTTCTCATCTCGATATCTCCTTGGGACCGCTTAGCGCGGCCTTCGACATGCCCTGTCAGGAGATTGAACGCGGCCCCGGCTCATCTCCGTCGCGGGCCTCTTCGCGACCGGCGGGGACCGCCCGTTCGAAGGCCTTGCGCGCCCGCGTCCGCAGTTCGGTCAGTTCGGTCTTCAGGGCTTCGAAGTCCTGCGCCCCCGCCGCTTCGGCCAGCCGCAACCGGAAGACCCCCGGCTCGGCCTCGGGATCGACCCGGCCTTCGAAGGCGGCGGCCAGCAGATGGGCCAGCCGCTGCTGCACTCGCCAGGCCTCGGCCAGGACGGGGTCGTCGTGCAGGGCCTCCAGGGTCGAGAGGGTCAGGGGCTCGCCCGCCACGGCGGCCTGAAGCTGGCGGTATTGGGCCGCGAACTCGGCGTCCACTTGTCCGCCCGGCGACAGTTTCAGATCCCAGAAGCCGTGCGGGCGGCGTTCGCGGTCCATCAGGGCGCGCATCTTGCGGATGTCGGCGGGCACATCGACGCCGGAACGGGGCCGACGCAAGGCCGCCTCGATCGCCGCCGAGACCCGGTCGCCGAAGACTGGATCGCTGGCCCAGACGACGCGGGCGCGGGTCAGGACCATGAACTCCCAGGTCTCGGCCTCGCCGGCGTAATAGTCGTCGAAGGTGGACAGCCGCACCGAAACCGGTCCCTTGGACCCTGTGGGGCGCAGTCGCATGTCCACCTCGTACAGACCGCCCTCGGCCGTATGGGCCGACAGGGCCGCGATCAGCCGCTGGGTGAAGCGGGCGTAGAAGACGTCGGCGGTCCAGCCCTTGATCTCGGACACGGTCTCGGGTGGGGCGTCGTACAGGGTCATCAGGTCCAGGTCGGACCCCGCCGTCATCTCTCGCGACCCGGCCTTGCCCAGGGCCACCACCGCCACCGCGCCGGGGAAGCCGCCGCCCAGCCGTTCGGCCTCGGCCAAAGCGGCCGGAGACAGGGTGCGCATGGCGGCGTCGGCCAGGGCGGCGTAGGCGCGGCCAGCCGCCTCGGGACCGGCGCGGCCGGTCAGGGCGTGGATGCCGATGCGGAACATCTGTTCGCGGTGCAGGCGGCGCACGGCGTTCATCGCGCCTTCGAAATCTTCCGTCTCGGCCGCCTCGCGCAGCATCTGTTCGGTCAGGCCGGTCTCGTCCGACAGGTCCTCCAGAAAGCGGGCGTCCAGCACCCCGTCCAGGGCCGCCGGCTGACGCCCCAGGGTCCGGGCCAGGCGCGGGGCGAAGGCCATGACGCCCAGCACCATCTCGAACAGTTTCGGCTGGTTCAGGAACAGGGCCTGGACCTGAACCCCCGCCGCCAGGCCCGAAAAGAAGACAGCGAACCGGCGGAAGGCGTCGTCGGGCGCGCCGGACCGCGCCAGGGCCTCCAGCAGCCGGGGCGCCAGCCGGGTGAACAATTCCCGCCCCCGCTCGGTCCGGGTCGCGGGGATGCGGCCGTGGTGCCAACTGCGAATGGTGTCGGCGACCGAGGGCGCCTCGGAAAAGCCCATGCGGCGCAGGGTCTCCAGGGTCTCGGGATCGTTCTCGACCCCGGTGAAGACCAGGCTGCCATAGCTGGAATCCAGCTCCTCGCCGCCTTCGAACAGTTCGCCGTAGCGGGTGTTGACCCGGACCAGCAGGGCCTCGACATGGGCGTCGAAGGCGGCCAGGTCGGTCCAGCCGGCCAGGGCGGCGACGGCGGCGCGGGCCTGGGCGTCTTCGGGCAGGCGGTGGGTCTGCTCGTCGTCCAGCATCTGGACCCGGTGCTCCAGGCCGCGCAGTTCGACATAGGCGGCCGACATCTCCTCGGCGACGGCGGCCGGGATGTGGTCGGCTTGGGCCAGGGCGGTCAGGGCGTCGAGGGTGCGCGTCGCGCGCAGGTCGGGGTCGCGGCCGGCCAGGATCAGCTGCTGGGTCTGGGCGTAGAATTCGATCTCGCGAATGCCGCCCCGGCCCAGTTTCAGATTGGCGCCGGCGGCCTGCAGCCCCTCGCCCGTCTTGTGGACGTGGATCTGTTTCTTGATCGACTGGATGTCGAGGACGGCGGCGTAGTCGAGGCTGCGGCGCCAGACGAAGGGGCGCAGGGCTTTCACGAACCGGGCGGCGGCGCGCTGGTCGCCCAGCACCGGCCGCGCCTTGATGAAGGCCGCCCGTTCCCAGTTCTGGCCGACGCTCTCGTAATAGGCCAGGGCCATCGGCCCGGCGACCACCGGCGGGGTCGAGGACGGATCGGGGCGCAGCCGCAGATCGACGCGGAAGACATAGCCGTCGGCCGTCCGTTCGGTCAGCAGGGTGGCGATCCCCTTGCCGACCCGGTTGGCGAAGTCCTGCATCTCCTCGCCCTCGCGCAGGGCCAGGCCCATCAGGCGCGGCTCGAAAAAGAGGGAGATGTCGATGTCGGACGAATAGTTCAGCTCGTTCGCGCCATGCTTGCCCATGGCCAGGCCGAACAGGCCGGGAACCGGCCCGCGCGCATCGTCCGGCGGGGAGATCAGCCGGCCCCGCGCGCGTTGTTCGATGGCGACGGCGCGCAGGGCGGCGCGGCAGGCGGCGTCGGCGAAGCTGGACAGCGCGCCCGTCACCTGATCCAGATCCCAGACCCCGCCCAGATCGGCTAGGGCCGTCAGCAGGTGCAGATCGGCCTTCAGCACCCGCAGCGGGGCGCGGACATCATCGGGTTCGGCGTCCAGAGCGTCGGTGTCGGCGAGGATGCGGATCAGGCCCGAGGTGGGATTGGTCTCCAGCAACCGACGCAGATGGGCGGGGCGGCGACGCATCAGGCCGGCGAGGTAGGGCGAGGCGCCGGCCACGGGGGCCAGGGCGGGCCAGGCGGCATCCAGGGTGTCGCGCCAGCCGTCGGCCTCGGCGGCCTCGGTCAGGGTCTCCAGCAGGCGTTCGGCGGCGGCGGGGTTGGCGACGGGGCCTGCGGGGCTCAGGATCTCGAACAGGGGTTGGGGCTTGGGATCAGGCATTCCACTCTTCCGCTCATCCCGGCGAAAGCCGGGACCCAGTGCTTTCGCTCGGCACAGCGTTGGACCACGATCCTGACACGGATCACAAGGCCGCGCGCCCAAAGGACTGGGTCCCCGCTTTCGCCGGGATGAGCGGAAATCTCTAAGTTTGCCCCGCCGGCGGCAGCACAAGGGCCACCCGCAGGCCCGGTCCGAAGCCGTCATAGGCGCCGGGGCCTTCGTCCAGCACCACCCGGCCGCCGTGGGCCTCGGCCACCGCCGTGACCAGGGACAGGCCCAGGCCCGAGCCCGGCTCGGTGCGACTGTTGTCCAGGCGCACGAACCGCTGAACGACGCGCTCGCGGTCCTCTTCCGGCACGCCAGGGCCGGTGTCGGTGACCGAATATTCGATCTCGCCCGACGAGCGCCGCCGCGCCCGCAGCTTCACCGCCCCGCCGGCCGGGGTGTATTTGATGGCGTTGTCGATCAGATTGGCCAGGGCCTGGGCCAGGAAGGGCTGGTTGCCCTCGATCATCAGGCCGGTCTCGACCTCGGACGAGAAGTCGATCGATTTGTCCTCGGCCGCCGGTTCGTAAAGCTCGGCCATGTCGGCGGCCAGTTCGGCGGCGTCCATGAGCTTGGGGTCCGGCGCACCGCCGGCTTGCAGACGGGCGATGGCCAGGACGGTGTTGAAGGTCTTCAGCAGATGGTCGGCCTCGTCCAGGGCGATGCCCAGGGCGTCGACCCCGTCGATCTTGCCCGCCTCGGCGTCGATCAGAGCCACCTCCAGCTTGGCCCGCATCCGCGTCAAGGGCGAACGCAGGTCGTGGGCAATGGCGTCGCCGGCATGGCGGATCGAGGCCATCGACCCCTCCAGCCGGTCCAGCATGGTGTTCAGCCCCTGGCCCAGTTCGTCCAGCTCGTCGCCGGTGTGGCGGATGACGGCGCGTTGCTTCAGGTCGCCGTCCTGCACCGCCTGGACGACACGGTTCAGCCCGCCCATGGCGCTTTCGACCCGGCGGCTGATGTAGAGGCCGCCGGCAAGACCCAGCAGCATGACCAGGCCCATGGCGCCCCACAGGGCCTGGGTCAGGCGTGACAGATATTCCTCGATCCCGCCGATGTCCTCGCCGACGAACAGGGTGTCGCCGCCCGCCAGGGGCATGATCACCCCGATGGAGCGTCGAGTCTCGACCCGGCCGTCGGGATCGGTGTCGGTCAGGCGGAAGGTGCTCCACTCGCCCTGGCCGGCCTGAGGCGTCTCGTCCAGGTCGAAGGGCATGACGGACAGGTTGCCGGTGACGATCTTCCCGTCCGGCCCAGTCAGCAGATACAGATAGGGCCCGCCCCGGATGGTTCGTTCGACCAGGGCCTGGTTCAGGGCGTCGATCCCGCGCGTGCGGTGGACGGCGGTCAGGGCCTCAAGCTCGGTCTCCACATCCGTCCGCGCCCGCGCCTGGGCCTCGGACGCCGAGGCGAAATAGACATAGGCCAGGATCGCCCCCGCCGCCGCCACGAACAGCGCCAGGAACAGCAGCGTCAGCCGGAAGGGCGTGCGGCGAAGGAGGGAGGGAAGGCGCATGAATCAGGACAAGCCGTCTCCCTCCCCCGAGGGGGAGGGAGAATTATGCCTAAGCCTCCAACCGATAGCCCGCGCCGCGGACTGTCTGGAGCATGGCCTTGTCGAAGCCCTTATCGATCTTGGAGCGCAGGCGGCTGATGTGGACGTCGATGACATTGGTCTGGGGGTCGAAATGATATTCCCAAACCTTCTCCAGCAACATGGTGCGGGTCACCGACTGGCCGGCGTGGCGCATCAAGAATTCCAGCAACTGGAACTCGCGGGGTTGTAGGTCGATCTCGGTCTCGCCCCGGTGAACCGTGCGGGCGATCAGGTTCATTTCCAGGTCGCCGACCTTCAGCACCGTCTGCACCCCGCCGGTCTCGCGACGGCGCGACAGGGCCTCGACCCGGGCGATCAGTTCGGCGAAGGCGTAGGGCTTGACCAGATAGTCGTCGGCGCCGGCCTTCAGGCCCGTGACCCGGTCCTCGACCTCGCCCAGGGCCGACAGGAACAGGACCGGGGTCTGGTCCCCGCCCTTGCGGACGGTCTCGACCATGCCGACGCCGTCCAGGCGCGGCATCATCCGGTCGACAACATAGACGTCGTAGCCGCCCTTCTGGGTCTCCAGCAGGCCGAACGCCCCGTCCACGGCATGGGTCACGTCATGCCCCGCTTCGGACAGCCCTCGCACCATGGCCGTCGCCGCCTCGGCATCGTCCTCGACCACCAAAATCCGCATGGAACCCCTCCCGGAATCAAAATCGCCGCCGATGTTAGCGCATCGGCGGCGATTCAGTGAGTTACGGCTTGGTCAGATTACCGATCATTCGCCAGCCAGCGGCAATACCACCGGCGCATTGCCTTGAGGGGTCCGGACCAGCAGCAGGACGCCTGGACGCCCGGCGCCCTTGACCGCGGCCACAGCCTCCTTGAGGTCATTGGACGATTGGAGGGGTCGGCCGTTGGCCTGGACGATCACCATGCCGGGCTGGAAACGCAGACGCGCCGCCCGCGAGGAGGGATCAACAGCGGTCAGCACCAGACCCTGCACGTCCTCGGGCAGGCTGTAGCGGTTGCGCAGCGCGGCGTTGACGGGAGACACCGTCATCCCCTCCACAGTTTCGCCGGCGGCGACGCCAGGCTTGCCGGGTCCCTGCGCCCCGCCGTCCTCCGATTGCTGGCTCGCGCTCAGATTGGCGGGCCGGACGCCGGAACGCACGTTGACCGCCTGACGACGCCCTTCGCGCAGCACTTCAAGCCGCAGCATGTCGCCGGGCTTTGCGTCGCCGACAGCGCGGGTCAGCTGGGTGGAGGTTTCAATAGCGCCGCCATTCAGGGAGACGACCACGTCGCCGGGACGCAGGCCTGCCTGCTCTGCCGGCGCGCCCGCCGTCACATCGGTGATGAAGGCGCCCTTGGTCGCTTCCGGCAAACCGAGGCTTTCGCGATACTCCTCAGTTAGATTGCCGATGGTAACGCCCAGATAGCCACGTTCGATCGCCTCGCCGCGCATCAACTGCGTGGTGATCCGCTTGGCCGTTTCGGCCGGAATGGCGAAGCCGATGCCGACCGATGAGCCCGTGGGCGAAAGGATCGCGGAGTTCACGCCAATCACCCGGCCGTGAACATCGAAGGTCGGACCGCCCGAATTGCCCCGGTTGATGGCGGCGTCGATCTGAAGGAAGTCGGTATAGGGGCTTTCTGGGCCGCCGATGTCGCGGGCCTTGGCCGAAACAATGCCGGCGGTCGCCGTGCCGCCCAGGCCGAACGGGTTGCCGATGGCGATGACCCAGTCGCCGACGCGCGGATCGGCCGTCTCTTCAAAGCTGACGTATTTGAAGTTGTCGCCATCGACCTTGATCACCGCTAGGTCCGTCGCCTCGTCGCGCCCCACCAGCCGTGCCGGAAGCTCACGGCCGTCCGACATCTTGACCTTGATCTCGGTGGCGTCGGCGACGACGTGGTTGTTGGTGACGATGAAACCGTCCTGCGAGATGAAGAAGCCGGAACCGGCGCCCTGGGTCGTCTGGGGCTCGGCGTCTTCGCCTTCGCTGCCCCGGCCCTGGGGCGGAACGAATTGGAACGGCAGGCCGGGGATCTGGAAGGAACCCTGGGGCTGATCGACCTTGACCGTCACGTCGATCTGGACGACGGCGGGGGCGACCTGTTCGAAGATGTTGGCGAAGCTGTTGGGCGCGCCGGGCGGGGGCGAGAAGCTGTCGCCGTTGGCCGGGACGGGGGTGATCCGGTTCACCGCCTGGGGGTCGGCGTGGGCGCCGGGCCAGTTGATGACCCCGCCCGCCGTCGCCGCCGCCGCGAGGGTGAGGCCGGCCGCGGCCCCGAGAATGAACTCTTTACGCTTCAGCATCGTGGTCCTTGCGATCCTTTGTCGGGGCGAAACCGCCTCGTCTTCGCGATTGATATAGGCCGAACGGCCCTGACGCCAATTCCGGCGTTCGATGGATGATCTCGACTAGCGCCCGTCGTGAGGCGAGGTTGCGTCAGGATCGCGGCGAAGCTTCTCATTTCGGAGAACTTCGTCCAGCCGCCGTTGCTCGTCCGGCGAAAGCGGCGCGGCCTCAGGCGTCGGGCGGCGTGCGCGCAGCGCCAGAACGAGCGCCGCCAGCGCAGCCAGAGCGAAGGGGCCGAACCACAACAGCCAGGTCCCGGCTCTTACCGGCGGGGTGAACAGCACATAGTCGCCGAACCGCCGCACCAGGTCGTCGCGCACCGCCTGGTTGGAGGCGCCGGAGGCGATTTCCTCGCGGATCAGGCGGCGCATGTCGCCGGCCACGCCCGCCGGACTGTCGGCGATGGCCTCGTGCTGGCAGACGACGCAGCGGACATCCTTGAACAGGGCCTGGGCGCGGGCCTCCTGGGCCGGGTCGTTCAGCGGACGGTCGGGAGTAGCCGGGGGCTCGGCCGCCGTCAGCATGATCGCCAGGACCGGCGCGGCGAGCAGGATCGACAGCCGCCTCACGCCGTCGTCCTCCGCCGCGCGCCGACGCCCAGCCGCAGCCGGCGATCCAGCAAGGACAAAAGCCCCCCGAACGCCATGATCATCGGCCCCAGGAAGATCAGCCGCGCCCAGGGGTTCCAGTACAGGCGCACGACCCAGGCCGGTTGTTCGGGCGTCCCCGCCCGCTCGCCCATCACCACATAGACGTCGTCCAGCCCCCGGAAATCCAGGCCGACCTCGGTCGTCGTCTGCCCCCCGGCGGGGAAGAAGCGGCGTTCGGCCGTCACCGTCTTCTCCCGGCCCCGGTCGTTCGAAGGCCGCACGGTCAGCCGGCCCTGTTCCGCGAGATAGTTCGGACCCTCGACCACCCGGACCTGATCCAGGGTCACGGTCCAGGGGCCGGCGGAAACGCTCTGGCCCAGCGACAGGGCGCGGGCGGCCTCGGCCTTGAAGCCGGTCTCGACCACCGCCCCCAGGATGAAGACGCCCAGGCCCAGGTGGGCCAGGCTCATGCCACAGGCGCCCAGGGGCAAACCTTTCAGGCGACGCAGGGTCTCGGCGCCCGAGGCGCGGAACAGGCGCGCCCGTTCGGCGACCTCGGCCAGGGATCCGAGGATCAACCAGGCGCCCAGACCGATGCCGGCGGCGGCGAAGGCCCTTTTCGGCTCCCACAGGGCGTAGGCGGCGATAGCGGAGACCAGGGCCAAACCGGCCGCGACGGCCAGCCTCTGCATCGCCCCGGTCAGGTCGCCGCGCTTCCACGCCAGCAGGGGCCCGGCGGGCAGGATCAGGAAGGCGACGGTCATCAGCGGAACGAAGGTGGCGGCGAAATAGGGCGGGCCGACCGAGATGGTCGCGCCGGACGCCGCCTCCAGGATCAACGGATAGAGGGTGCCCAGCAGCACGGTCGCGGCGGCGGCCGTCAGGAACAGATTGTTGAGCACCAGCGCGCCTTCGCGGCTTACGGGTGCGAACATTCCGCCGCCCTTCAGCTGGGGCGCGCGCCAGGCGAACAGGGCGAAGGCGGCGCCGGCCGTGATCCCCAGGATCGCCAGCAGCATCAGGCCGCGCTGCGGATCGACGGCGAAGGCGTGGACGGAGGTCAGCACCCCCGATCGCACCAGGAAGGCGCCCAGCATGGAGAAGCTGAAGGCCAGCAGGGCCAGGAAGACGGTCCAGCCCGCCAGCGCCCCGCGCCGCTCGGTCACCACGGCGCTGTGCAGCAGGGCCGCGCCCGCCAGCCAAGGCATGAAAGAGGCGTTCTCGACCGGATCCCAGAACCACCAGCCGCCCCAGCCCAGCTCATAATAGGCCCAGAAAGAGCCCAGGGTGATGCCGACGGTCAGAAAGGCCCAGCTGGCCAGGGCCCAGGGTCGCACCCACCGGCCCCAGGCGGGCCAGAAGGCGGTCTGGGCCCGCCCCTCGATCAGGGCGGCCACGGCCAGGGAGAAGCAGACGGAGAAGCCGACATAGCCGGCGTAGAGCAGGGGCGGATGCACGGCCAGGGCCGGGTCCTGCAGCAGGGGGTTCAGCGAGGCGCCCTGGAAGGGGGCGGGGTCCAGGCGGACAAAGGGGCTGGAGGTGAAGACCGCGAAGGCCAGGAAAAGCGCCCCCAGCGCGCCCTGCACCGCCACGGCCGAGGCCTTCAGCCCGAACGGCAGGCCGCGCGCGCGGGCCAGGGCGCCGCCGAAGACCGTCAAGACCAGGCACCACAGCAGCAGCGAGCCCTCGTGACTGCCCCAGGCGCCGGCGACCTTGTACAGCATCGGCTTGTCGGTGTGGCTGTTGGCCGCGACGTTCGAGACCGAGAAGTCGGAGACCACGAAGGCGTAGATCAGCACCGCGAAACTGACCGCGACGGCGCCCGCCGCCGCCAGGGCCGCGCCCTGGGCCGCGCCGGCCAGCACCGGACTGCGCCGCCAGCGCCCTGCGGCGGACAAGCCTGTCTGAAGGATCGACAGGGCCAGGGCCAGGGCCAGGGCGAAAGCCCCCAGTTCCACAATCATAGGGTTTTTGTCGCGCTATCGGCCTGCGGCCGACTTGAGCGCATGTTCGTCGCCTCCGGCCGCCACTCGCCCTTGGCCTTGATCCGGTCGGCGACCTCGCGCGGCATATAGTTTTCGTCGTGCTTGGCCAGGACCTGACTGGCGTGGAAGACGCGGTCGGCCCCGAACGATCCCTGGGCCACGATCCCCTGCCCCTCGCGGAACAGGTCGGGCAAGTCGCCGTGATACTGGACCTGGGTCGCAGCGATATTGTCGGTGACGGTGAAGACGACCAGGCCGTCGCCGGATTTCTGCACGCTGCCGGTCTCGACCAGGCCGCCCAGACGGATGTCGCGGCCCTCCGGCGCCTTGTCGGCGGTGGCCTCGGACGGGGAATAGAAGAAGGTCACGCTGTCCTGCATGGCCCACAGCGACAGGCCGACCGCCAGGGCCAGGATCGGGGCCACGGCCGCGACGACCCACAGGCGACGACGCGCCTTCGGCGATTTCGGCAGCCAGCTCATGGGTTTGCGGTCCCGCTCCCCGACGGAATTTTCTTTCCGTCTATAGGGGCCTGCGCCCCGCGCCAACGCGTCATTGCGCCCTCGGCAGGCGGCGTTCCAAATCCTGGCGACGCGGATCGGCCGGGTCCAGGGCGGCGATCAACGGCGTCCACTGGGCGCGCGTCGCCGCCGCATCGCCCCGCTCGAACGCCGCCTGCCCCAGAAAGAAGCGCGCGCCCAACTGGTCCGGGTCCAGCCGCACCGCCTCGCGGAAGGCGGCCTCGGCGTCGCCGCCGATCCGGCCGTCATTAGCCCGCACCAGGCTTTCGCCCAGCCGCGCCCAGGCCTGGGCGTCCGTCGGCTCCAGTTCGATCAGCCGGCGAAAGGCCGAGGCGGCGCCCAGCGGGTCGTCGGCCGCGAACCGGGCCGCGCCCAGCATGGCCAGGGCCTGACGATCTTCGGGATTGTCCCGCGCGACCCGCGCCGTCACCGCCGCCAGTTGCGCCGGCTCAAGAGTTTCGAGGTTTGCGGCCCAGTCATCGACCCGCCGCTCATAGGCCTGGTCCGGCAGGCCGGGCGATCCGGTCAGGACATAAAGAGCCAGGGCCCCCGCCGTCGCCGCCGCAATCCCGGCCAGCACCCAGACGCGGTCACGCCGCCCCACGACCGGCGCCGTCACGGCCGGCCCCGCCAGCAGTCGCCGCCCCGCCTCGGCCCGAGCCGCAGCATGCGCCGCCTCGTCCAGCAGGCCCCGCGCCTTCAGCCGATCCAGTTCGTCCAGTTCCCGCCCGCCAATCTCGGCCTCGCCGGCCGCAGCCGTATCGGCCCCGCGCCGCGCCCCGGTCAGCACCAGCAGCCCGGCCATCGCCGCCGCCAGGCCGGTCATTATCCAGAAGACGATCATCCCCGCCGTCTATCGCATCAGACGACGCCGGGCGAGGCCTCTCGCGTCGCCCGCAGGGCCTCGGCGGCGGCGGCGCGTCGTCGCACCGCCCGTGCGGCCTCCAGCGCATCGAGCAGAGTCAGGAAGCGCGCCGCCACGCCGATTAGCCGCAAGGCCTGATCCGGATCTTCCACCTCGGCGTCCGCGACACTATCCAGCGCCTCGTTGGCCCAGGTCGACAGATAGTCTGTCAGCTCGGTCTTCAACGCCATCCGGTCGGCCTCGCAGCCGAAGGTGTTGGCCGCGCCGCGCAGGCTGGAGACCGCAGACAAGAGCGCCGCCGCCGCTTCGATGGGCTCGCCCTTGGCTGGGGCCTCCAGCCAGGGGCACAGGCGGGTCATGCGGCCGGTTATGACCTGACGCTTCATCGGCAGCGCGGCGTGAACAGCGACTGAGGTGGACTTCATCAGGCCCGAGAGCTGGCCCACAACCTGGACCCGCGACATCCGCGCCGCCCGCCCCCAGGGGGAGTCGGGCCGCACCTGAAGGGTCAGGTCCATCTCGGCGAGAACCCCGGCGCACCAGGCCACATCGGCGACGACCTCGGCCATGGCTGTCTCGTCCTGCAATGGCCGGGCGGCGGCGATCCGCTGACCGCGCGTCTGGACCGAAGCCAGCAGGCGTTCGACGAAGACCCCCATGTCCGAATGGCTCAGAACGAACTCGCTGTCGGCCAGCCGGCTGGTTTGGGTGACGACCCGAAGCATCCGTTCGGCGTCGGCGACGTGGGCGAACAGGATGTCGATCATCCGCCGCCCGCCCTCCGGGGACACCGCCATGGCGTCCTGGATCAGCAGCCTTAGCCCCGCCAGCTGATTGGCGTCGGGTCGCTCCAGCCAGGCCGGCAGGCGCGGCAGGGCGCTGCGCGCCAGGGGGACCAGGTCGAAACAGCCAGCCAGTTCGGTCGGGGTCGCGGGCGGCGCGTCCGCCTGGGGCTTGCGATACTCCGGCCAGACCTCGCCGGGTCGATCCCGAAGCACCGCCGCCGCATGGGCGCACAGCCGGTCCGCGACCAGGGTCCATTCCCCGTGAGAGGGACCGGCCCCGTCCAGCAAACTGAGAAGCGCCTCCTCGTCCTTTTTGGCCTCGCGCCATATCCGCGCCAGAAGGAAGGACGGGAAGACCAGGGACGGGGTGGCGTCCAATCGCGGTTGGAACAGGGGCAGCACGGGCGCAAAGGCTGTATCGCGGCGGGCGCGGTCGCGCGCCTCCTGCACGATCATGACCGCCAATTCCGCCGCCTTGTCTCCGCCCAAGGCGGGCACGGCCGCGCCCAGCTTCGCCAGGGCGACGTCCGGCGCGGCCTGAACCACTGCCTGAAGGGCGGCGCGATGGGCGGCGGACAGCGAGGACAATGGGCGCTCCCGTCAAAGGGCGTCGAAGACGACACCGTGCCTGCTTTCGGTTAACAACGGCTTCTCGACGAGCGCCCCCCTTGAGCCCGGACGACGGAACGCCATATTCGCGCCACGACGCCGGGCGCGAGAGTCTCGGATTACGGAGCGCCGATGCCGGTTATCGAAATCCAAGGCCTGACCAAGACCTACAAGTCGGGGCTTCAGGCGCTGAAACGCGTCGATCTGACCATAGAGAAGGGCGAGATCTTCGCCCTGCTGGGTCCGAACGGGGCCGGCAAGACCACCCTGATCTCCATCGTCTGCGGCATCGTCAACGCCACGACGGGGACGGTGGTCGCCGACGGCCACGATATCCGCAAGGATTTCCGCGCCGCCCGCACCAAGATCGGCCTGGTGCCGCAGGAGCTGACCACCGACGCCTTCGAGACGGTCCTGGCCACCGTCACCTTCAGCCGGGGCCTGTTCGGCAAGCCGGGAAACCCCGCCCTGATCGAGCAGATCCTGAAAGACCTGTCGCTGTGGGACAAGCGCGACTCCAAGATCATGACCCTGTCGGGCGGGATGAAGCGCCGCGTGATGATCGCCAAGGCCCTGAGCCACGAGCCGGACATCCTGTTCCTGGACGAACCCACCGCCGGGGTGGACGTCGAACTGCGCCGCGACATGTGGGCCATGGTCCGCAAACTGCGCGAGCGCGGCGTCACCATCATATTGACCACCCACTATATCGAGGAGGCCGAGGAGATGGCCGACCGGGTGGGGGTGATCCTGAAGGGCGAGCTGATCCTGGTCGAGGAAAAGACCGCCCTGATGAAGAAGCTGGGCAAGAAGACCCTGACCCTGAACCTGATCGAACCCCTGGCCGCCCTGCCGGCTGAACTGTCGGACTGGGACCTGACGTTGAACGCGGACGGGGGCGAGCTGGAATACAGTTTCGACGCCCAGGCCGACGACACCGGCGTGCCGTCGCTGATCCGCCGGCTGGAACGGCTGAACATCGGCTTCAAGGATCTGAACACCCGCCAGAGCTCGCTGGAAGACATTTTCGTCAGCCTGGTCCACCGCGACGGGGAGGCCGCCTGATGAACTTCAACGGACATGGCGTCTGGGCCATCTATCGGTTCGAGATGGCGCGGGCCCTGCGCACCCTGTGGCAGAGCGTGGTCACGCCGGTGATCACCACCGCTCTGTATTTCGTCGTCTTCGGCAGCGCGATCGGCGGTCGGATGGAGGCGGTCGACGGCGTCGCCTATGGCGCCTTCATCGTGCCGGGCTTGATCATGCTGAGCCTGTTCACCCAGTCGATCTTCAACGCCTCCTTCGGCATCTATTTCCCGAAATTCACCGGCACCATCTACGAGATCCTGTCGGCGCCGGTGTCGTCGCTGGAGGTGGTGCTGGCCTATGTCGGGGCGGCGGCGACCAAGTCGGCGGTGCTGGGCCTGATCATCCTGGCGACCGCGGCCCTGTTCGTGCCGCTGCAGGTGCTGCACCCGGTCATGATGCTGGCCATGCTGGTGCTGATCTCGGTGACCTTCAGCCTGTTCGGCTTCATCATCGGCATCTGGGCCGGCAGTTTCGAACAGCTGAACTTCATTCCCATGCTGATCGTGACGCCCCTGACCTTCCTGGGCGGGTCCTTCTATTCGATCGACATGTTGCCCGAGGGCTGGCGCACCGTGGCCCTGTTCAACCCGGTAGTCTATCTGATCTCAGGCTTCCGCTGGACCTTCTACGGCGCGGGCGACGTGGCGATCGGGATCAGCGTGGCCGCGACCCTGGGCTTCTTCGCCCTGTGCCTGGCCGTGGTCATGTGGATGTTCAAGACCGGTTATCGACTGAAGGCCTGACGAACACGACCTGACGCTCCGCCGGAGCCGTCACGAAACCGGCTAGATCGCCTGCGAGTAGAGTAGCATGTCCGACGACGCCAAGAGCCCGACTGAACCGACCGCACCCGCGGGGTCGACGCCGGAGCCGTTCCAGCGCAAACAGGTGACCTGGGGCCGGATGCCCACGACCACCTTCCATGTCGGCCCTGTGCCGGTCGCGCCCAACCCGCTGGACCGGATTCCCAATCGGCCGCCGTTGAAGACGCCGTTGGGCCAGGCTCAAGCGGGGCAACCGCAGCAGGCGCAAGCCCGTCGGGCGACGCCAGCGCCGCGCCCCGGCGCCGGAATACTGAGCGGCTCGCTGATCCCCCAGGCTCGCCCCGCATCCGCCCCCCTGCCGACGCTGTCCACCGTCCCGCCCAAGCCCGCCGTTCAGGCGGCGGCCGATGTCGATCTGACGGTGCGTCCCCTGCCCGGCGCAGCGCCGACGCCTGCGCCCCAGGGAGCGGCAGACCCCACGCCGCCCGTCCCGGCGAGCGCCCCAATTGTTGAGACGCCCGAAACCGCTCCTGCGGTGTCGCCCGGCATCGCCCGCCCGACCCGAAGAGCCTCCCGACTGCCGGCCTATATCGGTTTAGGCGCAGCGGCCGCCCTGATCGTCGGCGGCGGCCTGTGGTTCGCGCTGCGTGCCGCGCCCGAGCCTGCAGCGCCGCTGAACGCCGCACCCGCCGCTGCGCCGGCGGCTACGGCCCCCGCCCCTCTCACGCCGGTCGCGGAGACGCCTCCGCCCGCCCCGCCCGTCGAGTCGGCGGCGGTCGAAACCGCCGCGGCCGGCGCCGCGACGCCCCGGCCGACGGCGTCGGCTCCCAACCCGACGAGCGCTCCAAACAGAACGCAAACGCCACCGACGACCCAGCCCGCCCCGCCACCTGCTCCGACCGTCGCCACGCCGTCCCAACCTGCGCCGACGACCGCTCAGCCGCCCCAGGTTGTGATAGTCCCCGCGCCGACCGCCGCTCGCCCGACCCAGACGGACCCGGACGCCCCCGTCGTAACGCGGCCGCAGCCGCTGGACTGACCGCGCTCGGATTGACGGCTTCAGGGCGGCGGAGAAAGCCAGGGCCGCCGCTTCCTTCAACTTGGTTATTCTCCCGTTAACCATCTTCCCGGCATTTTCTGCCCAGTGATTTGCGGGAGCCTGTGGCGATGAACGGCGCGGAAGTTCTGGATGTGGGGCGTGACGCCATCTGGCTGACGATCCAGCTGTGCCTGCCGGTCCTGCTGGTCGGCCTGGTCGTCGGCGTCGTGATTGGCCTGTTTCAGGCCCTGACGCAGATCCAGGAACAGACCCTGATCTATGCGCCAAAGATCATCGCCATCTTCGTCTCCCTGTTGCTGTTCCTGCCGCTGATGGGCGCCTTGCTGGGCGGGTTCATGCGCCAGATCGCGGCCCGCATCGCGGGCATGTAGACGGGTGGAGGCCTACGCCACCGCCGATCAGGTCTGGGCCGGCGGGCTGATCTTCGCCCGGATCGGGGCGATCCTGATGCTGATCCCCGGCTTCGGCGAGACCTATGTGCCGCCGCGGGTGCGCCTGTCCCTGGCCCTGGTCATCAGCCTGGCCCTGTGGCCGGTGGTGCGCGGGGCTCTGCCGGGCCTGCCCGAAACCGTAGGCGGCATGGCCGGCTGGATCATCCGCGAAGTGGTGGTCGGCCTGATGATCGGCATGCTGCTGCGGATGTTCCTGACCGCCCTGACGACGGCGGGCGAGATCGTGTCGCTTCAGACCACCCTCAGCTTCGCCCAGACCGCCAACCCGCTTCAGGCCGCGCCCGGATCGACCATCGGGTCCTTTCTGATGCTGTTCGGGGTGACGCTGATCTTCGCCACCAACACCGATCATCTGTTCATCGCCGGCATGGTCGGCTCCTACGAACTGATCGCCCCGGCCAAGCCCCTGATCATGAGCGACTTCACCGAAATGGCGGTGCGGACCCTGGGCGACAGCTTCCTGCTGGGGGTGCAACTGTCGGCGCCGGTTCTGGTGTTCGCCCTGATCTTCAACCTGGCCTCGGGCCTGATCGCGCGGGTCATGCCGTCGTTCCAGGTCTATTTCGCCGCCGCGCCTCTGAGCGTCATTCTGGGCCTGTCGATCTTCGCGCTCAGCCTGGGCGCCCTTGGCACCGTCTTCATCGACCGCTACCGCCGCCTCGCCGAGGTGTTCGCGGCCGGCGCCTTCGGGGGAGGGGCGGGTGGCTGACGACACCGACCCCGAGTCGAAAACAGAAGACGCCACCCCTCGAAAACTCGAGGAAGCGCGCAAGAAGGGCGACGTCGCCAAGTCCCAGGACGTCGGACAGGTTCTGTCCCTGGCGGGGGCGGCGGCCGTAGTCCTGGGATCCGGGGGATGGTTCGCCGGGTCGATGGCGCAACAGCTGCTGCCCTTCATCGCCCAGCCGCACCAGATGCTGGGCATGCTGGATTCCGGCGCGGGGACGCAGATCCTGGCCAAGGCCCTGTGGGCTATGACGCCCTTCCTGGGGGCGGTGATGCTGGCGACCATTCTGGGCGGCGCGGGCGGACACCTGGCGCAGTCGGGCCTGATCTTCACCGCTGAAAAGCTGAAGCCGAAATGGTCGTCGGTGAACCCGATGTCGGGGTTCAAGCGGATCTTCGGACCCGACGGGCTGATGCAGTTCGTCAAGACCTTCCTGAAGCTGATCGCCGTCTGCGTCGTCTGCTGGATGGTGCTGAAACCCCATGTCCGCGAGTTCGAGAACATGGTGACCCTGAGCCCCGCCGCCCTGCTGCCGCTGGCGCGGGACATGAGCCTGGCCCTGTTCGTCGCGGCCATCA
Source organism: Brevundimonas sp. FV2ps16 (assembly GCF_058681075.1). Lineage (NCBI taxonomy): Bacteria > Pseudomonadati > Pseudomonadota > Alphaproteobacteria > Caulobacterales > Caulobacteraceae > Brevundimonas > Brevundimonas sp. FV2ps16. The sequence continues at coordinate 401,962 of NZ_CM178728.1, forward strand.
TCCTTCTGGGCGCGACGGCCGGGGCCGACTTCATCTGGCAAAAGATGCGCTTCGCCAAGCGGATGCGGATGACCAAGGAGGAGTTGAAGGAGGACTACAAGCAGTCCGAAGGCGACCCTCACGTAAAGGCCAAGCTGAAGCAGATCCGCATGCAACGCAGCCGCCAGCGGATGATGGCCAATGTGCCCAAGGCCACCGTTATCGTCACCAACCCGACCCACTATTCGGTCGCCCTGCGCTATGAACCCAGCGAGGGCGACGGGGCGCCGGTGTGTGTGGCCAAGGGCGTCGACGCCCTGGCGCTGCGAATCCGGGAGGTGGCCAAGGAACACGATGTGCCGATCGTCGAGAACGTGCCGCTGGCCCGCGCCCTCTACGCCTCGGTCGAGATCGACTCCGTCATTCCCAAGGAACATTTCGAAGCCGCCGCCAAGATCATCGGCTTCGTCTTCCAGTCCCGGAAACGCCGGTAAGACCCTGTAAGGCCCCAGGCCCGATTTGGGGGTATGATTCAGACCACTGATTCGCGAGGCCGCATGAAGTCCACCCGTCGCCTTCCGTTCGACCTGCTCGCCGTCGCGACGGCGTTCGGCGTCGTCGTGGCCATCGCCGCCCTGGCCTATCCGGCCTTCAAGGCCAATCCGATGTCGGCGCCGGGGATGATCCTGCTGGTGACGGCGGGCCTGATCGCCCTGATCGGCCTGTTCGGCTTCCGCCGCGCCGAAACCGTCAAGCCGTCCAGCGACGTCGCCGTCGACATGCTGGACGCCATGGCCGAACCGGCGGCCCTGGTGTGGGAGACGGGTCAGGTTCTGGCCTTCAACGGCGCCTGGGCCCAGGCCAACGGCACCATCACCGCCCTGCCACGCGGCAAGTCGGCCCAGGCCCTTTACATGGCCTTCGCCCAGGCGCGTCGAGGCGAACCCGGCCATGCCATCGTCCAGATCGGCGAGCGCGAAGTCGAGGTCGTGATCGGCAAGGCCGGCGACAACCGCTTCCTGCTGCGCGTCGCGCCCGAGGCCGTCCTGCCCGTGCCGGTCGCGGCGACGGCGCCGACGAACGGCGCTGCGGCAGGCGAATCCCGCGCCATGGCCGCCGGCGCCCCTTTCGGCTCGGCCGTTATCGACGGCGCCGACCTGTTCGCCGGCCGCGCGCAAGAGGCCAACGCCGCCCTGGCCGTCCTGACCGGTCCCGGCGCGGCCCGCGACGCCGCCTTCGGCCATCTGTTCGAGCCGATGGGCCTGGCCGAGGCCCGGGTGAAGCTGGCGGCCGGTTCGTCCGGCCCCATCGAACTGGTCGCCCGCGCCTATCCCGACAAGATGCTGCACCTCTATGTGGCGCCGGAAGGCGAGCGCAAACGCATCTGGCTGTTCGACGTCTCGGCGCAGAAGTCGATGGAGCTACAGCTGTCCCAAGCCCAGAAGATGCAGGCCGTGGGCCAGCTGGCCGGGGGCGTGGCGCACGATTTCAACAATCTGCTGACGGCCATTCAGCTGCAGCTGTCAGGCCTGCTTGAGCGGCACCCGGTCGGCGACCCTTCGTACGATGGACTGAACGAAATTCGCCAGACCGCCATCCGCGCCGCTGACCTGGTGCGCAAACTGCTGGCCTTCTCGCGCAAGTCCACCGTTCGGCGCGAGCGGCTGGATCTGGGAGAACTGGTCGGGGAGTTCGCCGTCCTGCTGCGCCGCCTGCTGCGCGAGGACGTGCGGCTGGAGACCGACTACGGCCGCGACCTGCCGGTGGTGCTGGCCGACAAGAGCCAGTTGGAGACGGCGGTCATGAACCTGGCCGTCAACGCCCGCGACGCCATGCGCGGCGTGGTCGAGCCGGGCGACGCCGTCGTGACCATCACCACCCGCCGCCTGACCGCATACCAGGCGCGCGAAATGGGCTGGCCCAACGCGCCCACCGACGAGGTCGCCCTAATCGAGGTGTCGGACACCGGTCCCGGCGTGCCCCCCGAACTGGTGGACAAGATATTCGAACCCTTCTTCACCACCAAGGCGGTGAACGAGGGCACCGGCATGGGTCTGGCCACCGTCTACGGCATCGCGCAACAGGCAGGCGGCCATATCTCGGTCAGCAATATCGAAGGCCCCCACGGCATGAGCATGGGCGCCGCCTTCCGCATCTTCCTGCCGGCGGCGGGCGAGGCAGAACTGGCCGAGGTGCAGCCGGTCGAGGTCAAGGTCAAGGCGCCGCGCGACCTGTCGGGCGCCGGCCGCATCCTGTTCGTCGAGGACGAAGACGCCGTGCGCGGCATCGCCGCCCGCCTGCTGCGTCAGCGCGGCTATGAGGTGATCGAGGCCGCCGACGGCGAGGAGGCCCTGATCCTGGCCGAAGAATACGCGGGCCAGATCGACATGATGATCTCCGACGTCATCATGCCCGGCCTGGACGGCCCGTCCTTGCTGAAGAAGGCGCGCAAATATCTGGGCGACGCCCCCGTCATGTTCATCTCGGGCTATGCAGAGAGCGACTTCTCGGACCTGCTGCAGGACGAAGTCGGGGTTTCCTTCCTGCCCAAGCCGCTGGACATCAAGACCCTGGCCGAACGGGTGAAACAGGAACTGCACGCGGGCTGAGGCGCCCGCCGCCGTCGGCTGCTCAGGCGGCGCGGCGCAGGGCGGAGGGTGACTTGACGTAGAGACCTTGGCGGCCGCTCACGGGGCGGAAGGCGACGGTCTCGCCTTCCAGCCGTTCGTCCTCCCCCAGGAACAGACAGCCGTCGTCTACAAGGCGGCGCTCCAGCCCGTCCAGGACGCGGGCCCGGCGCGCCGGCTCCATGTCAGCCAGCACATTGCGGCAGAAGATGACGTCGAAACGGGCCTCGTCCGCCGGCTCGTCCAGCAGATTGGCGCGGGCGAAGCGCACTCTGTCGGCCAGTTCGTCACGGACCCGCCAGTTGTCCTCGGCCGGTTCAAACCAGCGCAGCATGATGTGGGCGGTCAGGCCGCGCTGAATCTCGAAACCCGTATAGAGACCGGACCGCGCCTTCTCGATCGCACGCTGGGAAAGATCGGTGGCGACCAGATCCACGGCGACTCCGGCGTCCAGACCGGCCATGGCGATGGACCAGGCTTCCTGGCCCGTCGAGCAGCCGGCAGACCAGACGCTGACCCGGCCGCCGGGCCGCGCCCGGCTCAGAGCGGGCAGCAGTTCCTTCTCCAGCACAGCGAAGGGCGCGCGGTCACGGCGAAACCAGGTCTCGACGTTCAGCAGGGCCTCGATCACGGCCCAGCCCAGGGAGGCGACCGGATTGGCCCACAGATTGGTCAGCAGGGCCTCGACATTGGCATAGCCTTCGCGGCGCGCGATCGGGCCCAGCCGGTGTTCGGCCAGGTGGATGCGATCCCGCGTCAGCCGATAGCCGGCGCGGGTGGCCAAAAGTCCCTGAAGTCTGTCGAAGTCCTCGGGGGTCATGCCGCGATCGCACCGACCTCCGTCAATTTGGACTGCAGGATTTCGCCGTCGAACGGCTTCATCACATAGTCGTCCGCCCCGGCCGCCAGGGCCTCGGCGATCCGTTCGGGCCGGGTCTCGATGGTGCAGAACAGGATCTTGGGCCTGTCGCCGCCGGGCATGGCACGCAGGCGGCGCAGGAAGGTCAGCCCGTCCATCACCGGCATGTTCCAGTCGATCAACAGCAGGTCGGGCATGACCCCAGTGCAATAGGCCAGGGCCTCGGCGCCGTCCGCGGCCTCGTCAACCTCATAGTCAAGACCCTCGACGATTCGGCGGGCCACCTTGCGGATGATCCGGCTGTCGTCGACGATGAGGCAGGTTTTGAAATCCAAGGCGAGGCTCCCCAGGGCGCTGGGCTTCCGACAGAAGTCACGCGTCCTGCACCATCGCCCGATTCCAGTTAACGAGTCGTTTGGAAATCCATCAAAGGGGCATTCTCGCGACCAGCGAAACCCGGCCTTCCTCGACCGTCGTCTGCAGGGCGCCGCCCGCCTGAACGACGGTCAGCCACAACCAATAGGGCTGAATCCACTGGCCCGCCAGCCCCTCAGTCAGACGCTCTCCGGCCAGGCCCGTGACCGCCTCCGGCTTCAACCGCGCGCGCGCGCCCTCGGCGAAACCCTCGAAGATCAGCGCGTCGCCCTCGACATGGGACTGGATCACCGCATTGCCCCCCATCGGCAGGGCGCCGACGGTCAGATAGGCCAGGTTGATCAAGGCGCGCGCCTGGGGCTTGGAGAATTCGCCCTCGGCGATCCGCCAGTCCAGCGAGGCGCGTCCGCCCTCGGTCATGGCGGCGACCAGGGATTGAAGCTCACGGGCGTTAAACCTTTCGCTGGTCGTCGCCGCGCCGAAGGCCACCCGGGCGAAATGCACCAGGGAGACCATCTTGCGGGCGCTTTGCTCGATCAGGGACAGCGCGTCCTCGCGCATGTCCTGGGCCGTGGGATCGCGCATCAGGTCCAGGCCCGAGACGATCGCGCCCGACGGGCTGATGAAGTCGTGGCACAGCTTGGCGGCGATGTAGGTGGCCAGCTCGGTTCCGTCGACGGGCAGGTCCAGCGGGGCTTTGGCGGCGGCGGTCGAATTCATGGAGTCGAGCATACTCTCGTCGGCGTTCTGGTCACAGTTCGTGTCGCGCGCGAGGCTGACGTGATTTGCCGGTTCATGGAACCGCCGTGATGGTCTATCGAGCCCCTAATGACGACCTCCCCCATGATCACCCTTTCCCAAGACCTCGAATCCGGCGCCCTGGCCCTGGCCATCGCCGAGATCGCCGAAGACGCCGCGCGCGTGATCCTGCCCTTCTGGCGCAATGACACCGCCGTCGAGACCAAGGCGGACGACAGTCCCGTCACCCAGGCGGACCGCGCCGCCGAGGCGCTGATTCTCGAACGCCTGGCCGCCCTCTATCCCGGCGTCCAGACGGTGGCCGAAGAAGCCGTGGCCGCGAACGGCGCGCCCGATTCGGCCGATGACTGGTTCTGGCTGATCGACCCGCTGGACGGCACCAAGGGATTCGTGCGCGGCGGCGAGGCCTTCACCGTCAACATCGCCCTGATGCACGCCGGCTATCCGGTCGCGGGCGTGGTCACAGCCCCCGCGACGGGCACCACCTGGCGCACCGACGTCCCCGGCGCGGGCGCCTTCCGCCGCCAGTTCGGCGAGCAGCAGCAGGGCGAGGCCCACGCCGGCGCCGAATGGCGGCCGATCAAGGTTCGCGACCGCCCGCAGGAGGGCATGGCCCTGCTCAGCCACAGCGTCACCGACGAGGAGGCCGCTCGCCTGGCCGCCCGCCACGGCTGCACCCGCTGGCAGGGTACGGATTCGTCGCTGAAGTTCTGCCTGATCGCCGAGGGCCGGTTCGACGCCTATCCGCGCTCGGGCCCGACGTCCGAATGGGACACGGCGGCGGGTCAGGCCGTGCTGGAGGCGGCGGGCGGCCGCGTCCTGGCCGACGATGGTCAGCGCCTGGCCTACGGCAAGCCGCAATTCCTCAACGGCCCCTTCGTCGCCATGGGCGGCTGAGGCTGAAGACAGGGAGAGGATTCTCTCCCTTCATCTTTCGGGCCTATATGAGGATCGATGACCGGCGCGCGCCGGGATAACGGACGATCCGATGGCCGACACCCCCCTATTCCACTCCCCCAAGACCCACGGCTTCGTGCGCGTGGCGGCGGCGACCCCGATCAGCCATGTGGGCGACCCTCGGGCGAACGCCGAAGAGCACCTGGCCCTGATCCGTCAGGCGGCCGATCAGGGCGTGGACCTGATGGTGTTCCCAGAACTGTCGCTGTCCGCCTACGCCATCGACGACCTGCATATGCAGGCCGCGCTGCTGGACGAGGCGGAACGCCAGGTCGCGGTCATCGCCCAGGCGACGGGCGAACATGATCTGGTCGCCGTGGTGGGGGCGCCGATCCGCAACGGCGACGCCCTGTACAACTGCGCCGTGGTGATGGGCGCCGGCGAGGTTCTGGGCGTCGTGCCCAAGACCTATCTGCCCAACTACCGGGAATATTACGAGAAACGCTGGTTCGCCCCGGCGACGGCCCGAGCCGAGGACGTGATCCGGCTGAACGGCGAGACGGTGGACTTCGCCCCCGGCCTGGTGTTCGAGGCGGTCAACCGGCCGGGCTTCGTCTTCGCGGTCGAAATCTGCGAGGACTATTGGGCGCCCCTGCCCCCCTCGACCCGGGCGGCCCTGGCGGGGGCGCGGATCCTGCTGAACCTGTCGGCCTCCAACATCGTCATCGGCAAGGCCGACGAGCGCGCCATGCTGAGCGCCAGCCATTCGGCCCGCACCCTGTCGGCCTATGTCTTCACCGCCTCGGGCTGGGGCGAGAGCACCACCGACCTGGCCTGGGACGGGCAGGCGACCATCCACGAACTGGGGTCGAAGCTGGCCGAAGGCGAGCGGTTCGCTCTGGAGAACCACCTGACCCTCGCCGATGTCGACGTGGACCGGATCGGGCTGGACCGCCTGAGAAACGGCACCTTCGCCGAATGCGCGCGGGTCGAGGGCGAGGCGGCGACGGTCGTGCCCTTCATGGCCCGCGAGGATGCGGTCGAGAGCGAGCTGATCCGCCCGCTGGACCGTTTCCCCTTCGTCCCCGACGACGCCGGACGGCTGGATCAGGACTGCTACGAGGCCTTCAACATCCAGGTTCAGGGCCTGATGCGCCGGATGACGGCGACCCAGGCCGAGCGGCTGGTCATCGGGGTGTCGGGCGGGCTGGATTCGACCCAGGCCCTGCTGGTCGCCTGCCGCGCCTTTGACCGGCTGAACCTGCCACGCACCAACATCCTGGGCTTCACCATGCCGGGCTTCGCAACCTCGGACGGGACCAAGTCCAACGCCTGGGCCCTGATGAAGGCCCTGGGGGTGACCGGGGCCGAGATCGACATCCGCCCCGCCGCCGAACAGATGTTCAAGGACATCGGCCACCCCTACGCGGCAGGCGAGCCGGTTCACGACATCACCTTCGAGAATGTGCAGGCGGGGCTGCGGACCGACTATCTGTTCCGCCTGGCGAACCAGAACCGGGCCTTCGTCCTGGGCACCGGAGACCTGTCGGAACTGGCCCTGGGCTGGGCCACCTATGGCGTCGGCGACCATATGAGCCACTACAACGTCAATGGCGGGGTGGCGAAGACCCTGATCCGCCACCTGATCCGCTGGGTGGCCGACCGCGAACTGGTCGGCGCCGAGGCGACCCCGACCCTGCACGCCATACTGAACACCGAGATTTCGCCCGAACTGGTCCCCGCCAAGGACGGGGTGATCCAATCCACCGAGGGGACGGTCGGCCCCTATGCGCTGAACGACTTTTTCCTTTTCTACATCAGCCGTTTCGGCCTTAAGCCGTCCAAGGTCGCCTTCCTGGCGCACCAGGCCTGGAGCGACGCCCGCGCCGGACATTGGCCCGCGAACACGCCTGATGACGAAAAGGTCGAGTACGACCTGGCGACCATCAAGGCCTGGCTACGGAAATTCCTGATCCGCTTCTTCCAGACCGCCCAGTTCAAACGCTCGGCCCTGCCGAACGGGCCGAAGGTGGTGACCGGCGGCTCCCTGTCCCCACGCGGCGACTGGCGCGCGCCGTCGGACGGCAATGCGCGGGTCTGGCTGGACGAACTGGACGCCAACGTCCCGGATTGAATGCCTCCTCCCCGCTTGGCGGGAGCAACCCCGTCCGTTCTCCATTGGCCTCCCGCTTTCGTCATTCCGGGCGTAGCGCAGCGGAGACCCGGAACCCAGCGGCGCCGAAGGCGAAATGGGTCCGCCGCAGGATGCTGAAAGGTCGAGTCCGCGGCAGGTTCGCGCTCCCGCGCGCCGCTGGGTTCCGGGTCTACGGGCCAAGCGGCCCTTCGCCCGGAATGACGAAAGGAAAACAGGCGTGACCTCCCCGGTCGCTGTCGCGATGTGGGAGCAGCCGTCCCCACACATAGAGACCACGCAAAAATCCCGCATCTCGAGTGTGGATATTCGGCGAGCCCCTCGCTAGAAGCTTCGCCATGACCGAAGACGTGACCAAAGACTCGAACGGCAACATCCTGGCCGACGGCGACAGCGTGATCCTGATCAAGGATCTGAAGGTCAAGGGCTCGGGCGGCGTGACGCTGAAGCGCGGCACCCTGGTCAAGAACATCCGTCTGACCGGCGACACCGACGAGATCGAAGCCAATGTCGACAAGGTGCGCGGCCTGGTCCTGCGCGTCGAGTTCGTGAAGAAGGCATAGAGCCCTCTTCCCAAGTGAGGCGTCAGCCGCCATCTAGCGGCCTATGACCGACACCCTCGCCGCCCCCGTTTCGACCGCCGCAACTGGCAAGATCCCCGTCACCGTCCTGACCGGCTATCTCGGCGCCGGCAAGACCACCCTGCTGAACCGGATCCTGACCGAGGATCACGGCAAACGCTACGCCGTCATCGTCAACGAGTTCGGCGAGATCGGCATCGACAACGACCTGGTGGTCGGCGCCGACGAGGACGTGTTCGAGATGAACAACGGCTGCGTCTGCTGCACGGTGCGCGGCGACCTGATCCGCGTGGTCGCTGGCCTGATGAAGCGCCAGCGTCCCGGCAAACCCGCCTTCGACGCCATCATCGTCGAGACCACGGGCCTTGCCGATCCGGGCCCGGTGGCCCAGACCTTCTTCGTCGACGAGGACGTCAAGGCCAAGACCCAGTTGGACAGCGTCACCACCCTGGTGGACGCTAAACATGTGATGGCGCGGCTGGACGACTCCAAGGAGGCGCGCGAGCAGGTGGCCTTCGCCGACCGCATCATCCTGAACAAGGTCGATCTGGCCACGCCGGAGGAGCTGGATGCCGTCGAGGCTCGTCTGCGGGCGCTGAACCCCCTGGCCCCCATCGTCCGGGCCGAGCGGTCGAACGTGCCGCTGGACCAGGTGCTAGGCCTGCACGCCTTCGACCTGGAGCGGATCCTGGAGGTCAAGCCGGACTTCGTGAACCCGCCCCACGGCGCCGATGGTCATGTCCACGACGAGCATTGCGGCCACGACCACCATCATCATGACCATGACCACGGGCATGACCATGATCATCACGACCACGCCCACGGCGCGCACTCCCACGGCGCGCGCGGCCACGCCCACCAGGACGACATCAAGGGGATTTCCCTGTCGCTGGACCGGCCGCTGGACGGCGCGAAATTCACCGCCTGGCTGGACAAGCTGCTGGGCGAGCAGGGTCAGAACATCCTGCGCGCCAAGGGCATCATCGACGTCCAGGGCGAGAACCGCCGCCTGGTCTTCCAGGCCGTCCACATGATCCTGGAGGGCGACCTGCAACGCGAATGGGGCGAGAGCGAACGCCGCTGGAGCCGCGCGGTCTTCATCGGCCGCGAATTGGACGAGGCCGCGCTGCGGGCCGGGTTCGAGGCCTGCGCCGCCTGACCCTCACCGTCCGGGCCGCAAGGCCCGGACGGATCTCAAATCAGAAGGGCAGCAGATTGCGCTGACGGCTGTAGCTCATGGTGCCGACATTGGCGCCCAGACGCAGGCCGACGCCGGTGCGGATCGGCGCCAGCACGATGCCGTCCGCCTGCTGATAGTTCACGCCCAGACCTGCGATCAGATAGGCCGTACCCTCAACGCCAGGGTAGCGGCGATAGATCATGTCGGGGTGGTACAGGCCATAGACCAGGGTGAAGACCCGGCTGGCATTGCCGCCCCAGTCCCAACCCACCGAAGCCCCCTGCCAGAACACCTCCTGCGAGGCCGACAAGTCCTTCATATGCAGGGCGCCGCGCCCATAACGTGCGCCGACGACGACAGCGCCCGAGCCCTCCTCGCCCGCGATATAGGCGGTGGGGCGGTCGCCTTGATCGGCGAAGACGCGTTCGATGGCGCCGCCGACGGCCTCCGCCGCAATGCCCAGCTCCTTGGACCCGGCCGCGACCAGTTCGTCGAACGTATAAGACTGGGCCTGATTGTCCGACCGGATCGGATAGTTGGGATTGGCCGGAGCCGTGGCGCAGGCGCCCATCGACGAGGCCCCGGCGGCGGTGGCCAGGCCGGAAAGGATCAGTTGGCGGCGATGCATGAGGGCGCTCCGAGGACGGCGAGAGGACAGCCGGCGGGGACGCCGGGCTTTGTAACAGAGTCCCCGACCTTTGCGGCAGCCTTGCGGCTTCAAGGTTAACGGGGGCTTACGGAGGCGTTGTAGAGCTTCCTTCTCCCCTTGCGGGAGAAGGTGGCCGAGCGGAGCGAGGTCGGATGAGGGGTCGCTCCCCGCCGCCTGCGTGACCCCTCGCCCGACCGCGCCAGAACGACGGCTTCGCCGCCGTGCGCGGTCTCCCTCTCCCGCAAGGGGAGAGGGAGACAATCAGCCTCTCAGCTTGCCGCCCTGCTTCTCCACCGCCGCCACGATCTTGGCGGTCAGAGCCTCGATCTCGGCCTCGGCCAAGGTCGCCTCGCGCGGCTGGATCACCACTTCCAGGGCGACGGACTTGAAGCCCTCGTCCACGCCCTTGCCGCGATAGACGTCGAAGACGCGGACGTCGGCGATCAGGGCCTTGTCGGCGCCGGCTGCGGCCCGGACCAGGTCGCCCACCGGCTTGGCGTCCTCGACCACGAAGGCGAAGTCGCGGGTCAGGGGCATGAAGGCCGACAGGTCCGCCGATCCCCGCGCCTTGCCCGACTTGCCGCGCGGCTCGGGCACAGCGTCCAGCACGATCTCGAAGCCCAGCATCGGGCCGTCCGCGTCCAGGGCCTTCAGCACGCGCGGGTGCAGTTCGCCGAATTCGACCATCACATTCTTGGGGCCCAGTTGCAGCCGGGCCGAACGGCCGGGATGCCACCAGTCGCGGTTCTGACCCTGGGCCAGTTGCAGCGAGGCGACCGGGGCGCCGATCTCTTCCAGCAGGGTGGTCAGATCGGCCTTCAGCGCGAACAGGGCGTCCTCACCGGCGCCGGCCCAGTGACGGGCGGCATGGGGCGCGACCAGGCCGGCGATGACCGTCCGCTGATCCTTGGGACCGTCGCCCAGATAGATGGGGCCGATCTCGAACAGGGCGGCGTCGGCGAAGCCGCGCGCGGCGTTGCGCGCCGCCGCCTGGATCAGGTTCGGCAGGGCCGAGGGCCGCATGCAGTCCAGATCGGCCGCGATCGGATTCTCCAGCACCAGACGATCATCCCCGCCGCCGAACAGGGTCGCCGTGGATTGCTTGGTGAAGGACCAGGTGACGGCCTCGGCATAGCCCAAGGCCGCCAGGGCGCGACGCGCCGTGCGGACGCGGGCCTGGCGCGGGCTCAGCACCCCGCCGGCGGGCCGGGCGACCTCGGGCAGGGGCGTGTCGGGCAGGCTGTCGAAGCCCTCGATGCGGGCCACCTCTTCAACCAAATCCGCCCGGCCCTCGACGTCGCGCCGCCACGACGGCGGGGTCACGGTCCAGGGCTCGGCCTGATCGGCAGGGCCGGCGGTGACCAGGAAACCGAGCTGGCCCAGGATGGTGCCGATCCGGTCGTCATCCAGGTCCATGCCGCTGAGCCGCTTCACATAGGCGGGGTCGAAGGCGAAGGGCGCCGGGCTGGCCGGGGGCTCGCCGACGAAGACGATCTCGGACGGCTCGCCACCGCACAGGTCCAGGATCAGGCGCGTGGCCAGCTCCAGCCCCGGCGTGACCGAGACCGGATCGACGCCGCGCGCGAACCGGTACTGGGCGTCGGAATGAATGCCCAGCGCACGGCCCGTCTGGGCGATCACCAGCGGGTCGAACCAGGCGCTTTCGATGAAGACGTCGGTCGTGCTCTCGTCGCAGCCGGTGCTTTCGCCGCCCATCACGCCGCCCAGGCCGATGGGGCGCTCGCCCCCGGCGTCGGCGATGACGCAGTCGGTTGCGGCAGCCGTATAGGTCTTGCCGTCCAGAGCGATCAGATGCTCATGCTCGCCGCCCTCGATATGGGCGGTGCCGGCCGAGACCTGTCCGCCGCGCACGACGATCTCGGTCCCGACCAGCTTGGCCACGTCATAGACGTGCAGCGGCCGGGCGCGGTCGTAGGCAATCAGATTGGTCACATCGACCAGCCGGTTGATCGAGCGCAGGCCGATGGCCGTCAGGCGTTTCTGCAGCCAGGCCGGCGACGGCCCGTTCGTCACGCCCCGGATCACCCGGCCGGCGAAGACCGGGCACATCTCGGGCGCGTCCAGACGCACGGTGATCGGCGACGGGAAGCCCCCGCGCACCACGGCGATGTCGAAATGCTTCAGCTTGCCGACGCTGGCGGCGGCGAGATCCCGCGCGATGCCGGCGACGCCCAGCCAGTCGGGCCGGTTCGGCGTCACCTCGAAGTCGATCACGGGTTCCGCGCCGAACAGGCCGGCGACCGGCGTCCCCACCGGGATCTCCGGCGGCAGTTCCTGAATGCCGTCGCTCTCATCCGCCAGCTCCAGCTCCGAGGCCGAGCACAGCATGCCGTTGGACACCACGCCGCGCACCGGCTTCTCGACCAGGGTCACGCCCAGGCCGGGCACATAGGCGCCGATGGGGGCGTAGATGGTGGTCAGGCCCGCCCGCGCATTCGGCGCGCCGCAGACGATCTCTTTCACGCCATCGACGGTCTCAACCTGGCAGACCTGAAGCCGGTCGGCGTTCGGGTGACGCTCGGCCGACAGGATCTTGGCCACGGTGAAGGGCGCCAGCTTGGCGGCAGGGTCGAGAACCTCTTCGACCTCCAGCCCGGCCATGGTCATGGCCTCGGCGATCTGATGGACGTCGGCCTCGGTCTCGAGGTGATCCTTGAGCCAGGAAAGGGTGAACTTCATGCTGCGGCCCCGCCCAGACCGGCGAGCATCTCGTCGAGGAAGCTCTGCGGCCCGGTAAAACCGACGCCCAGGAAGCGGCAGCGAATGAATTTGCAGTCCTTGACCGTGACCGTGCCGGTCACCCGCTCAGGACCGACGGGCTTGAGCATCAGGCTGCGAGGGTCGCCCTGAGCGTCTCCCATATTGCAGCCGTCGAAATTGCAGCCGGACAGCGGAAGCAGAACGGCGGGGCCTTCGATCAGGCATTCTATGAAGGTGCGGCCCTCGATGTTCGCCTGCCCGGCGCGGCGCGTTTCCAGAAACAGCTGCGGCAGCCAGATCGAGCCGTTGCGATACTCCGGCCCGGGGCCGATGGCGTCGAAGGTGATGGCTTGTGTATCGGTCATTATATCAGCTCAGGCCCGAGGCCGGATTGGGGGCCGCGAAGGCCGAGAAGCCGTAGTGCGCCAGCCAGCGCGTGTCGGCGTCGAACATTGGGCGCAGGTCGGGCACCCCGTATTTCAGCATGGCCAGGCGATCCACCCCCATGCCGAAGGCGAAGCCCTGATATTCATCCGGGTCGATGCCGCAGTTCCGCAGCACATTGGGATGCACCATCCCGCAGCCCAGGATCTCCAGCCAGTCGTCGCCGGTGTTGAACACCAGTTTGCCGCCGGATCGGTCGCAGCGGATGTCCATCTCGGCCGAGGGTTCGGTGAAGGGGAAGTGGTGCGGACGGAACCGTGCCTGCACCTCGTCCAGCTCGAAAAAGCGGGCGATGAAAGTCTGAAGCGTGGTCTTCAGATGGCCCATATGGATGTCGCGGTCGATCACCAGGCCTTCGATCTGGTGGAACATCGGCGTATGGGTGGCGTCCGAATCCTTACGGAAGGTGCGGCCCGGCGCGATGATGCGGATCGGCGGCGTCTGGCTCATCATGGTGCGGACCTGCACCGGCGAGGTGTGGGTGCGCAGCACCTTGCGCTCGCCCGTCTCGGGATCGGGCTTCAGGAAGAAGGTGTCGTGCATCTCCCGCGCCGGATGCTTGGGCGGGAAGTTCAGGGCGGTGAAATTGTGGAAGTCGTCCTCGATGTCCGGACCTTCCGCCACGGCGAAGCCCATTTCGGCGAACAGGGCGATCATCTCGTCCATCACCTGCATGGTCGGGTGGACCCCGCCCTTCCTGCGCGGCCGGGCCGGCAGGGTCAGGTCGACGCGCTCGGCCTGAAGCCGGGCGTCCAGCTCGGCGGCCTCCAGCTCGGCCTTCTTGGTCGTGATGGCGGCGGCGACGCGGTCGCGCAGGCCGTTGATCATCGGCCCCTGTTCGCGGCGTTCGTCGGGGCTCATGGCCCCCATGCCCTTCAGCAGCCCGGAGACGGAGCCGGACTTGCCCAAGGCGGCGACGCGCACCTCTTCAAGGGCGGCGACGCTCTCTGCGCCGCCGATGGCGTTGATCAGTTCGAGTTCGAGTGTGGCGAGATCGGTCATTTGGCCCGTGCATTAGCGGGCCGGGGGCCGTTCGTCACCCTTGAAGGCGCGCGGCGGGATCGATCAGGGCGCGGAGGCGATGGCGGCAAGCTCCGTCGCCGGCGCCTTGTTCGCCGCGACGATCCAGGCGGGTGGTTCCGGCTCCCAGCGGATGGGCTTGCCCTCGGTGCTGTTCCAGCGGTGCAGCCACGAGATTCCATTGGCCCGGACATAACGATCTTCATGCGCATAGATCGGGTCCGACAGGGCCTCTTCCAGCGTCACGAACCGATAGCCGCGCGCCAGATACAGGGCGTGGATCCGCGGATAATAGGCCTGGTTCAGGCTGTTGGCGTGCAGCAGCAGGACCTGCGCCGGCTCGCGCCCGCCGGTCAGTTCGGCGCTATAGGGTTCGAAGAAGTCTAGCACCGTGGTCATATGGGCCACATAGGCTTCGCCGATGCGGCGCTTCAGCGCCTCGTCGCCCAGTTGCTCGGCCTTGCGATACACGTCGGCGAACATCCAGTCGTTGTTGTCCAGGGTGACGGGCGCGACCCTATAGCCGCGCTGGGCCAGGCCGGCGGCGATGGCGTCGTGCTTTTCCTGGGTCTCGCCGGTGAACAGGTAGGGGTGGCGGAACCAGCGCAAGGTCCGCCCCCGCGCCTCCAGCGCCCCCCGCGTGATCGGCGCGCCCGCATCGACATCGGCCAGATAGGCCTCGGCCGTCGTGCGGTGGATATTGATGTGGCTGAAGCTGTGGTTGCCCAGATCCAGCCCGCCGTCCAGCCAGACGTTCAGAGCCGTCGGCAGGGTCGAACCCCGGGTCGGCTCGCACACCTTGCCCTCGTTGACGAAGGCCGTGCCATGGGTGTCCAGCGGCTCGAGCATGGCCACGAAATCGGTGGTCAGCCGCATCATCTGTACCGGATCGCACAAGGCCGCGTCCGCCGCCTGATAGGGCAGGTCGTCGAACGTCACCGCGACCCGTCGCTCCTGCGCGAGCGCCGGCGTGGTCAAGGCCAAAGCCAACATCAGGCCGAGGATCGGAACACGTTTCATCATGCACTCAGCCTAGCCCAAACTGCGGCTGGAGAACACCAAAGCAGCATTCCATCCGAATACGGACGACTTGTCTGAAACGCGCCGCGAAAGGTTCATGAACGGCAAAGCCGTTGTTAAATATCACCGGTTAAGCCCTCCCTCGTGGACATGAGGGGGGCCGAATGCCGCTGATTGGTGATTTCGTTGACTTGATCGCGCCGGTGGCGCCGTCCACCCCGTGCGCCGAGGTGCTTGAACGGTTCCAGACCGAACCCAACACCCTGGCCCTGGCCGTGGTGGCGGAAGACGGCCGCCCGGTCGGCATCATCGAGCGCAACGCCTTCACCCTGCGGATGGCGGCCGAGTTCGGGCGTGCGCTTTACGCCAAGAAGCCGGCCGAAAGCCTGATGGACCGCAACGCCCCCATCGCCGAGGCGGCAACCAGCGCCGAGACCTTCTTCCAGGCCTATGGCGCGGCCGAATTGGGCGCCCTGCTGAGCGGTTTCATCATCGTGCAGAACGGTCTCTATCGAGGCGTCGGCACCGCCCTGCAGATCGTCCAGGCCGGCGCGGCCCTGCACCGCCAGCGGGCCGAGGAAATGGGCGCCCTGGCCCGCGACCTGGCCTATGCCGAGGCCGAGGCCGTCGCCTCCAGCCGCGCCAAGTCCGAGTTCCTGGCCGTGATGAGCCACGAGATTCGCACCCCGCTGAACGGCGTCCTGGGCGTCGCCGCCCTGATGGACAAGAAGCTGGAGCAGGAAGAACTGCGCCCCTATGTCCGCACGGTCATCGATTCCGGCCAGAGCCTGCTGCGGCTGCTGACCGACGCCCTGGACATGTCGCGCGCCTCGGCCGGGATGCTGACCCTGGAGGAAGAGCCGCTGAACCTGTCAGCCGTGGCCTTCGACATCGACGCCCTGTGGCGGGCTCGCGCCGAGGAGAAGGCGCTAAGCCTGACCGTCCGCACCGACTTCGAGTCCAGCCCGTGGGTCCGGGCGGACGGGATGCGGATCAAGCAGCTGCTGAACAATCTGGTCGGCAACGCTCTGAAATTCACCCAGACCGGCGGCGTGGTCGCCACCCTGGCCAGTCGCACGACGCGCGACGGTCTCCGGGTCGAACTGACGGTGGATGACAGCGGCCCCGGCGTGCCCGAGGCGGCGGCGGCGACCATCTTCGACCCGTTCAACATCGGCAAGGCTGGACGCGAAGGCGCCGGCGCCGGTCTGGGCCTGGCCATCTGCCGCCAGATCGCCGAGCGCATGGACGGGACCATCGGTCTGAGCGTGGCGCCGCTGGGCGGGGCCCGGTTCCATGTCGTCCTCCCCCTGAGCGCCTGCCCGGCTGACGAGGCGGGCGCCGCCCCGCCCATGGCCGAGCCGACGCCGCACGACACGCTTCATGTCCTGGTGGTCGACGACAACCCCACCAACCGCTTCGTCGCCGCCAAGCTGCTGGAGATGTTCGACTGCACCGCAGAAATGGCCGAGAACGGTCAGGAAGCGCTGGAAGCCGTTCAGGCCCGGCGTTTCGACCTGGTGCTGATGGACATCAAGATGCCGGTCATGGACGGGGTCGCCGCCACCCGCGCCATCCGCGCCCTACCCGGCCCGGCCGCCCACCTGCCAATCCTAGCCCTGACCGCCAACGCCGACGAACGCGACGAGTTGGACTATATCGCCGCCGGCATGAACGGGGTGGCGCAAAAGCCGATCCAGCCCGACACACTGCTGAACGCCATGCGGCTCGTGCTGGCCGAGGCCGAGGCCGACCGCACGGTCGAGAGCGCGCCCGAAACCTCAGCGGCCTAGTCCCGCGCCCCAAAACGCAGAACGCCCGCCCCGGCGAACCAGGGCGGGCGTTGATCCTTGTCGCGACGGCCCCAGCTCAGGCCGCCACCCTTAGGCCAGAGCGGCGCGGACCTTGTCGGCGACGGCCTTGAAGCCGACCGAGTCGGCGGCGATCGAAGCCAGAACCTTGCGGTCCAGTTCGATGCCGGCCTTGTTCAGGCCGTTGATGAACTGGCTGTAGGTGAAGCCTTCGATACGGGCCGCAGCATTGATGCGCTGGATCCACAGGGCGCGGAAGTTGCGCTTCTTGGCGCGACGGTCGCGATAGGCGTATTGCCCGGCGCGGTCGACGGCGGCCTTGGCGGTGCGGATCGTATTTTTGCGGCGGCCGGAGAAGCCCTTGGCCTGCTCCAGAACCTTCTTGTGCTTGGCGTGCGAGGTTACGCCACGTTTAACGCGAGCCATGTCGCTATTCCTTCAAATTCTTTGGGTTGAGATCCGTCGTACAGCGCGCGCCGATCAGGCGTACGGCATGTAGGACTTGATCTTCTTGGCGTCGGCGTCGGCCATGACCGAGGTGCCGCGGTTCTGGCGGATGTATTTCGAGTTGTGGCTGATCAAGCGGTGACGCTTGCCCGCAACCCCGGCCTTCACCTTGCCAGTGGCCGTGAATTTGAAGCGCTTCTTGGCGCCCGACTTCGTCTTCAGTTTCGGCATTTCAGTCTCCTTTTTGGAGGGCTACCGTCCTTCGGACTACTTGAGCCCGAGGGGATGACCTTCCAGAGTTTAAGAACCGCCTAGGCATGCCTGTTCGCCCGGCGGTTCGGTACGCGAAGGCGCGGCTTCTACGTGAAGACCGGCGCCATTGCAAGATGAGTCACGACGGGGCCTTGGCGCCGCCGCCGCCGGTACGGATGACCCGGCCGGCGTTCAGCGCCATCACCGCCGCCGGAATGGTCAGAAGCGCCCCGATCAGGAAGGGCCAGTCGTGCCCCAGGCCCGAGAACAGCGCCCCGGCGACCATGGGTCCGAAGATCCGCGCCACCGAGCTGGAGGCCATGTTCAGCCCCAGCATCGCGCCCTGTCGGTCGGGCGGCGAGGCCCGGCTGATCATGGCCGAAATATTGGGCATGGCCAGCGACATGCCGCAGGCGCCTAGGGCCATGACCAGAGGAATTACCCACCCCTGGACCACCGGCAGGGACAAGCCGCCCAGCTCCAGCCGGGTCGCCGGGAACCAGGCGACCGGCGCCACCACCTGCAGCACCAGCGAGGCGCCGAACAGCAACATGCCGGTCGCCAGCACCCGCGCCTCGCCGAACCGCCGCGCCAGCCGTCCGGCGAAGAACCCCTGGTTCAGGGTCGAGATCACCCCCACGATCATGAAGCTGAGGCCCACCTCGCGCGCGCCCCAGGCGTAGCGGCTCTCGGACCACAGGCCGAACACCGCCTCCATGGCCGAGAAGCCGGCCATATAGATCAGGGTGACGATCAAAACCCGCGACACCACTGGATTGCTCCGGGCGTCCTTCAGCCCCGCCAGGAAGGGCGGGCGCGCCGCCGTGGGATCGGCCTTGGCCCGGCTCTCGCGCAGGAAGACGATCACCCCGAGCGCCGCCAGGGCCGCGAGGGCCGCAGCGAGGAAGATCGGCAGCTGATAACCCAGCCGTCCCAGTTGCGGCTGGGTCAGCAGTCCGCCCAGCCCCGGCCCGACGATGAAACCCAGGCCAAAGGCCGCGCCGATCAGCCCCATCCGCCCTGCCCTCTGCTCCGGCGGCGTCACATCGGCGACATAGCCCTGGACGGTCGAGATATTGCCCGCCCCCAGTCCGGTGAACAGCCGCACCGCGATGGCCAGCCAGATATTGGGCACGAAGGCCAGCATCAGATAGCCCAGCGCATTGGCCACAAGCGTGACCAGCAGGACCGGCTTACGACCGATCCGGTCGGACAGCCGCCCCCAGAAGGGCTCGGCGAAGAACTGGCCCAGCGAATAGGCCGAAAACATCAGGGTGATCTGCCACGCCTCGGCCTTCAGGCTCTGGGCGAAGAAGGGCAGCAGCGGCACCACCAGCCCGAACCCGACCAGATTGATGAAGACTACCGAGAACAGCACCGCCAAGGCGGGCGCACGGACGGCGGTAGGCGGGGGCGTCTGGCTCATGCCCCACGCTTAGCGCGACGCTTGGCCTGCGAGAAGCGCCCTCGCGTCACCGCCACCTCGACCGCTCAATTCGGCCCGACGGGATTGTTCGCTTCCAAGAACCGCACCGTCTCGCGCAGCATCTGTTGGCGAGTGTCGGCGCGTGACAGCCAGTGGTCCTCGCCCGGCAGCTCTATGAACTCCACCGGCTTGCCGGCCCGGCGCATGGCCTCGGCCATGACCCGGCTCTGCTCGATGGGCACCACCGTGTCATCCTTGCCGTGGATCAGCAGCAGAGGCCGGTCGACTGTTTCCGCCAGACGGGCCGGCGACAGCACATCCAGCGCCCGGTCGTTCAATCGCGCCGCCCCCATGAAGCGGTTCCAGTAGCGCACCGTCTGGCTGTCGTTGCGGCCCTCCTGCCGCGCCTCCCAGTTGACCATCCGGCGCAGGTCCGACACCCCGGCGACAGCCACTCCGCAACGATAGACGCCAGCGTCCAGCGTCAAGCCCGCCATGGCCGCATAGCCGCCGTAGCTGGCGCCGACGATACAGACCCGCTCGGGATCGATGATCCCCTCGGCCGCCAGCCAGCGCACCCCATCCGACAGATCGGTCTGCATCTTGCGGCCCCACTCGCCATAGCCAGCTTCCAGGAAGGCCAGGCCGTAGCCGGTGGAACCGCGGAAATTCGCCTGGAGCACCGCATAGCCGCGCGACGCCAGCGCCTGCGCCCACCAGTCAAAGCCGGCCACGTCCTGGGACGCCGGCCCGCCGTGGGCCAGCACCACCAGCGGCAGGTTTTTCGGGGCCTCGACGCCCGGCGGCAGGGTCAGATAGCCGGGAATGTCCAGGCCATCGGCCGCCGCATAATGGATCGGACGCATCTCGCCGACCTGAGCAGGCAGGATGGTCGGATAGGCCTCGGCCAGAACATCGGCGGCCCCGCGCGAGAAATCGACCAGCTGATACAGGCCCGAATCTCCGATGTCGTTGAACACCACCACCCGATCCTGCGCGTCGTTCCAGGACGTCAGCAGCGGCCTCTTTCCCGCAAAAGCCCGTTCTATGGCGCCCCAACGCCGCGCGGCAGCCGGATCGATGAACTCGTAGTGCGTGCCGTCCTCCTCCGTGCGGCCGCCGCCGATCAGCAGGCGCGTGCGCGGATGATGGACCAGAAAATCGGGGTGATGTTCGAACGGCAGCCGGCTCCACTCGCCAGTGTCCACATTGACTTCGAACAGAACGTCCGAAGTCTCGGCATCCTTGTCCTCCGGGGCCAAATCGGGCCGGTCGGCTCCAATGATCACCGTGCGCGGCGTGCGCCCCATGCCGAGCAGGCTGGGCGTATCCACCGGCGCATCGACCACCCAATTCTCATGGAACCCGCCCCCCTTTGGCAGTCGCAGCGACCAGCGCCCCCCGCGTTCGACATAGCGGGCCATGGCGATCACCTGGCCTTCGCCGTCCAGAACATAGTCCTCGATCTCGCGGTCCATGGACTTGACCGCCCGCCCCCGGCCCGTGCGCAGGCTGATCCGGTGCAGGTCGATCTGGCCGGTGTTGATATTGACCCCACGAGCGAACAGCGTCGGACCTTCTTCGGTGCTGCGGATCGAGGCGGGACCGTACAAAACGGCCAGAACATCCGGCGTCCGGTCCAGCACCTGGACCAGCTTCTTTTTCTCCAGATCCAGAATCTGGCCGAAGAACAGCTCGGATCGAGGCACGCCCAGCATGGGGATGCCCTGCGTCTGCGAGGTCACGACCAGAACATGCCCCTCGCCGATCCAGCGCAGATCGCGGACCTTGATGGCGCCGACGTCCGCAGCGAACAGATGCTCGCCCGTGCTCATCCGAGTCACGGCGATGGCGCGAATCTCGTCCACCACGCTAATCCTGGCGACCAGATCGCCGCTGGGCGACAGCTCGATATATTCGATGGCCGGCGTAGCGCTATAGGCCTCCAGCGGCGGCGGCGCCTGAACCTCCGCCGCGGCGTTTCCCGCACACAGCCCCATTGCGATCGCCAAGGCGACCGCCTTCACCCCTGAACTCAACACCACGCACGTCCTCCCCCGAGTCGAACCTCCTTTTCAGCCGCCCCGCGTACAAGTTGCAAGAGGTCCACGCTCTGCGCGCGAAAAAGAAAAGCCCCGACCGGGTCCGGTCGGGGCTCTTCACATCAGCAATGGATCGTGTCGATCAGCGCGGGGCCAGGATCATGATCATCTGGCGGCCTTCCATCTTGGGCGAGAACTCGACCTTGGCGACTTCCTCGAAGTCGGCCTGGACCTTGTTCAACAGCTTCATGCCCAGTTCCGGGTGCGCCATTTCACGACCGCGGAAGCGCAGGGTGACCTTCACCTTGTCGCCCTCTTCGAAGAAGCGGTGCATGGCCTTGGCCTTTACCTCATAGTCGTGGGTGTCGATGTTCGGACGGAGCTTGATCTCCTTAAGCTCGACGACCTTCTGGCGCTTGCGCTGTTCGGCCTTCTTCTTCTGCTCCTGGAAACGGTGCTTGCCGTAATCGAGGATCTTGGCCACCGGCGGTTCGGAGGTGGAGACGATCTCGACCAGGTCCATCCCGGCTTCCTCGGCGGCTTCCAGAGCGGCGGAGGTGGGCATGACGCCCTGTTTCTCGCCATTCTGATCAATGAGCAGAACGCGAGGGGCGCGGATATCCTGGTTCATACGCGGCCCGTCTTTCACGGGTGGCGCTTGCATGGGACGGCGAATGGGCGTCGTTTCCTTATGTGGTCAAAGAAGGCGTGTGTCGTGATGAGCGAATGCACGCGGCTGTCGCCACGTTCCCCTCAAGCCCGCAATATGCGCCGGGAAGCCCGGTTTTTCAAGGCTTGGCGGGCGTTCCGGCGATATAGGCGTCATGAAGCGCCAGCACCGCGTCGAAGACGTGATCGACGCTCAGATCCTCGATGGGAGCGAACTGGCCGCGCGTCTCGTTCGAGGCCGCCGTGCGCGTCTTCTGCCCCCAGGGACCGTACAGCCACCACTCCGTCGGGCCGAACAGGCCCAGTGTCGGCCGCCCCAGGGCCGCCGACACGTGCATCAGCCCTGAGTCATTGCCGACGAACAGGTCGGCCCGGTCAATGGCGGCGGCCGAGGCCAGGATGTCGCCCTTACCGACGAAGTCGATGCCGCGCGCGCCCGCAGCCTCCAGGGCCGGGGTCGCCGGCGGCCGATCGCCCGGCCCGCCCACCGGCATGAACCGCCAACCGTCGAAGCGCGGCTCGGCCTTCAGCTTCTCGACCAGGGCGCCCCACCGGTCGGCGGGCCAGCTCTTGCCCGGCTGGTGCGCAATGGGAGCCAGGGCAATTATACGACCGGGGCCCGCGCCGGCCGCCAACTGCGGATCGATGACGGCGGCGGCTTCGGCCCGCGCCTGATCGTCCAGGAAGATTTCGGGATCCAGCGGCGTCTGCGACCCCATTAGGCGCGACACCATCTCGACCTTGCGCAGCCCCGTCTCCCAGGACCGATTGTAAACGATGCGCCGCTTGGCCGGGACCAGATAGCTCAGGGCCGAACCGCGGATGTCGATCACCAGGTCCCACCGCGTGCCGACCGCCTGTTTCCACAGATCGACCCAGTGTCCGGCCATCTTCTTCTTGTCGAGCACGATGGTCCGCACCACGCCGGGCGCATTGCGGAAAAAGGGCGCGGGCGGCCGCCCGCAAGCGACGGTGATCTGCGCCCCCGGAACCTGACGCGCGATCTCGCGGATCACGCCCGAGGAGATGACGCAGTCGCCGATGCGATTGGAAGTGACGAACAGGACCTGGGACATGTGGCCTTATCGACCGCCGTGACGGAAGATCAAGTCGCTATTGCTTGGTTTGCTTGAACCCGCCCGTCGCGTCGGAGGTCGGAGATTTCAGCTCTCGCGCCATCGTGTCCCGGATTTCGTCGAGCGCCGATGCGCTGCTTGTCTCCAGGCCCGCCGCCACCAGCGCGTCGCTCAGGTGACGCGCCATGTCAGCAAGCATCACTCCCCAAACCGTCGCTTCGCGCAATCCACTGTCTCGGTATGTCCCAACATTGAGGACACAATGGAGGCCACGGTTCGCCACCCAGAGCCGAGCCATTTCCACGGACATTTCGTCCTCCAGCGCAGCAGGCGGAATTCCAATTGATTTCATCAGCGTCTCTCACGACACGAGGAGGGAACAGGCAACTTCGGACGCTCCATGGAACACCTTACACGCCCCGATAGCGAGACACTCGCCTTCAAATGTGTCGATGGCTCCGGCCCGACCGTCGTCTGGATCGGCGGCTTCCGCTCGGACATGGAGGGGACCAAGGCCCTGGCCCTGGAGGCGGCGGCGCGCGAACGCGGCTGGACCTTCCTCCGTTACGACCATTTCGCGCACGGCCAGTCCTCCGGCGACTGGCGCCAGGCCACGATCGGCCGCTGGCGTGAGGACGCGGTCGCCTTGATCGACAGCCTGTCGGGCCCAGTCATCCCGGTCGGCTCGTCGATGGGCGGCTGGGTCGCCCTGCTGGCGGCTCTGGCGCGGCCGGAACGGATCAAGGGTCTGGTCCTGGTCAACCCGGCCCAGGACTTTACCGAACGGCTGATGTGGCCCGGCCTGGCCGATCACGAGCGCCAGGCCATCCTGCGCGAGGGCGAGACCCTGATCGTCGAGGAGGGCCTGGGCGAATACGTCCTGACCCGCCGGATGTTCGAAGAGGCGCGCGACTGGCTGCTGCTGGACGGCGTCATCGACATCGCCGCCCCAATCCACATCCTCCAGGGCCGCGCCGACGACGTGGTCCCCTGGCGCCACCAGGTCGAACTGGTCGAGCGTTTGAACGGCGGCGACGTCCGCCTGGACCTGATCGACGGAGGCGACCACCGGCTGTCCACGCCGGCCGACCTCGATCGACTGGTGGCGGCGGTAGAGGGGATGCGGGGCTAAGCCCTAGCCGTCGTCATCCGGCCATCCTGAAAGGCGCGGCCAGGCCATTGACAGACGGCGTTGGGTGTCAGCGCATCGTCGGAATGACGAAGGAGCTGTCCGAATGCTCCAGCGCCGAGTCGGGCCAGCGGGCCGTCACGGTCTTGGTCTTGGTCCAGAAGCGGACGCCCTCCATGCCGTGCTGGTTGATGTCGCCGAAGGCCGAGCGCTTCCAGCCGCCGAAGGTATGATAGGCGACCGGCACCGGGATCGGCACATTGATGCCGACCATGCCCACATTGACCCGGGCGGCGAAGTCGCGGGCCGCGCGGCCGTTCTGGGTGAATATGGCGACGCCGTTGCCGTACTGGTGGTTCGACGGCAGGGCCAGGGCCTCCTCGAAAGTCTCGGCGCGGACGATCTGCAGCACCGGACCGAAGATTTCCTCCTGATAGGAGGACATCTCGGGCTTCACATGGTCGAACAGCGACGGGCCGATGAAATAGCCCTTCTCGTGCCCCTGCAGGCTGAAGTCGCGGCCGTCGACGACCAGTTCGGCGCCTTCCTGCACCCCCTTCTCGATCCAGCCGGCGACACGGTCGCGGTGCTGGGCCGTGACGACGGGGCCATAGTGGGCGCCTGCGTCGGTCGAGACGCCGACCCGCAGCGAGGGGATTTCGGCGACCATTCGCTCGCGCAGTTCGTCGGCGGTCTTCTTGCCGACCGGCACGACCACCGGCAGGGCCATGCAGCGCTCGCCGGCCGAGCCATAGGCCGCGCCCGCCAGATCCTTGATGACCTGATCCATATCGGCGTCCGGCAGGACGATGCCGTGGTTCTTGGCCCCGCCCATGGCCTGAACCCGCTTATGATTGGCGGCGCCGGTCTGATAGACATAGTGGGCGATGTCGGACGAACCGACGAAGCTGACGGCGTGGACCAGCGGATGGGTCAGGATGGCGTCGACCGCCGTCTTGTCGCCATGCACCACGTTCAGCACCCCATTGGGCGCCCCAGCCTCCAGCATCAGTTCAGCCAGCCGCACCGGCAGGGACGGATCCCGCTCCGACGGCTTCAGCACGAAGGTGTTGCCGACGGCAATGGCCACGCCGAACATCCACATCGGGATCATGCCGGGGAAGTTGAACGGGGTGATGCCCGCCACCACGCCCAAGGGCTGGCGCATCGAATAGACGTCTATGCCGGGGCCGGCCCCTTGGGTGTATTCGCCCTTCAGGGCATGAGGGATGCCGCAGGCGAACTCGATCACTTCGAGCCCGCGCTGGATGTCGCCCTTGGAGTCGGCGATGACCTTGCCGTGCTCGCTGGACAGCAGTTCTGCCAGCTCATCCATCCGCGCCTCGACCAGGCGCTTGAAGTCGAACATGACGCGGGCGCGGCGTTGCGGATTGGTGCTGGCCCAGCCGTCGAAGGCGTTTTGCGCCGCCTGGACCGCCCGATCGACCTCGCTGACGCTGGCCAGCTGGACGCGGGCCTGGACCTCGCCGGTATTGGGATTGAAGACGTCGCCGAAACGGCCGGACGCGCCTTCGAAAGCCGCACCGTCGATGAAATGGCGAATGTCGCGCACCATACCTGAGATTCCCTATGACGTTCTTGCTGTTGCGACCGTCATAGCAGGCAGGATCGGTCTCTTGCAGCCCCAAGCAGCGGAAAACGCTCCCCATACCTCTACGGCCGATGCATGCGCTCAAGATAACGACAATAGTTCTCAAACAACATGACCCAGTCCGCCTCCTCGAAAATAAGGTCATTTACGTACAGTGAGTGTAAAAACATTTCCGCTAATGATTGTCATTGAACTCGACCGTCACCGTACTGAAATAGTTGTTCCCACTCCCCTCCAAGTTGATATAGAGTCCTTCAATTCAACCAACGACGTTAACTCCCCCTCTAGTGGGGAAGCGTCGATCTGGACTGGGTGGGAGACCAGGACGTGGAGTCTTTTGCAGAGAGCATCCTCATGGATGCCCCTATGGCTATTGTCGCGATCAACGGGTCCGGCACGGTGCGCTGCGCCAACGCCACTGCTGAGCGGTTTTTCGGTCGATCCTTGATCGCACCGGCGATCGATATTCGCGAGTTGCTCGAGGATTTCGACGTCGCTGCGCTGGCCTCGCCATCAGCGGTCGAAGACATCAACGCCGTAAGTCGCAGCGCAGGAAAAGACCTGCACAGAAGGGCGAGGCGCGTCGATGGTCGGCAAGCCTTCGTAGACGTGCAGGCTGCGCGGTTCTCAAGGGCGGGAGAAGACCTGGTCACCCTGTTCATCCAGGATATGACGGCCTCCGTCGCGGCCGAGGCAGCGCTTCAGGACGTCAAGCTGCAGATCATTCACAACTGGCGACTGAACTCACTCGGAGAAGTGGCGTCAATGCTGGCCCATGAACTCAATCAACCGCTTGGCGCCGCTGTCAATTATCTCGCGGCTGCTGACTCAGCCTTCGGCCGGCGCGAGACTACGACCGAGGTGGCGGACATGATGCGAGCGGCCCGAGGTCAGGTCGAGCGCGCAACAGACATCATACGGCGCCTTCGGTCACTCCTGACCCACGACAAGGGGTTCCAGACTCGAGAGAATGTCGCCGAGGTGATCAACGAGATCCTGCCGATCCTGCACGTTCATGCACGAGAAACAAAGGCCGAGATCACGGCCCGGATCGATCCGGGCGACTTCACCCGTTGCGACCGCGTCCAACTGCAGCAAGTCGTGTTGAATCTGGCCAGGAACGCCATGGACGCGCCGGTGACGGGCGCGCCGCGCAAGGTTGAGATTTCGGGCCGCCCCACGCCCCAGGGATACCTCATGGTGGTCAGTGACAACGGTCCGGGCGTGCCGTCGGAAATGGCTGACAAGCTGTTCGAACCGCTTGTGAGCAGCAAGCCGGGCGGAATGGGACTTGGCCTCTCGATCTGCCGCACCATCGTGGAAGCCCATGGCGGCGGCATTGATCTGGCGCCAAGCCCGCTCGGCGGCGCCGCTTTCGCCTTCACCCTCAACGCCAATGTGCACGATCTTCATCTTCCCGGCGACGCTTCCGAACGGGACGTCAACCAACACGAATACAGGCAGGGCCCGGCGAAGGCCGCAAGGGGCCGAGCTTGATCAAGCCCGTAGTTGGCAAGCCTCTGTTTTCTTCGCCGATTATCGACGCCAGGTAGGTACTTGCCACTATTGAAAGCTGCAGGAGCTGAATTAGAAATAGTCTATGGGATCACGTGGAATCATCGCCGCCGGACTCCTGCCGACTGACGACAAGTCGGCCGCGACGCTGATCGCCTTCGACACCCTTATCCAGCAACTGGATCAGCTTCTGGATCATTTGTTCATTGACGGCAGCTTGAATGAATCGACGGTCCAGGCCCTGAATCTTGTCGAAAGCGCCGGGCGGCGCGGCCTCAGGCAGTGTACGCTGGTCGACGCAATGAACATGCCCGCAGCAACCATCTCGCGACTGGTCGATGGCCTCGTCAAGAACGACCTAAT
Organism: Brevundimonas sp. FV2ps16; assembly: GCF_058681075.1. NCBI lineage: Bacteria > Pseudomonadati > Pseudomonadota > Alphaproteobacteria > Caulobacterales > Caulobacteraceae > Brevundimonas > Brevundimonas sp. FV2ps16. The sequence goes on from NZ_CM178728.1 coordinate 429,567, forward strand.
CAATCGCAGCGCACATCCGACGGATCGGCGAGTCACCATGCTGTCTCTGACGGCGGGTGGAGGGCAACGTCTCGCGCGTCGTCGCGCCGCCTACCGCAGCTTCGCCGAGACTCTGCCTCCTGAGGCGGTCGAGGCCATGCGTACCATGTCGCCACTGTTGGACCAGTTCATCCAGTCCCTTGCGATGACCCCACGGGAAGAAGCCGCTTAGGACGGGCAGGCGAAAGGTTGCGTCCCGAAACCTTTTCACGCCTCAACCACGATCAACAATGGCTTAGGCTTAGACCGTCATGCTTTCCAAAGCATAGGGAAGGGTGAGCATGTCTGCAGATATGGAACTTCAGAAGCGGTTGGATTTTCTGAAGTTGGACGCTCGCGCCAAGACGGCGCTTTCCCAAGCGCGACCTGATATCGAGGCCGCGCTTGGGCAGAGCCTGGACGCATTTTATGATCAGGTCCGCGCCACCCCCGAGGTCGCGCACTTCTTCAGTTCCGAAAGCCATATTGCGGGGGCGAAGAGCGCTCAATCCAAGCACTGGTCCCTCATCGCCTCGGGGGACTTCACGCCCGAGTATGTCGAGGGCGTCCGTCGAATCGGACAGACCCATGCCCGGATCGGGCTAGAGCCGCGCTGGTATATTGGTGGCTATGGACTGATCCTCAACGGTCTGATCAAGGCCATCGTCAAGGCGCACTCCAGCAAGCGCGGACCGTTCGGCCGCAAGGATGACGGGGACGTCCTGGGCGAAACCATCGCCAGCGTGGTCAAGGCCGCCATGCTGGACATGGACATCGTCATCTCCCTGTACCTTGAAGCGGCCGAAACCGCTCGGCGTGAGGCGGACGAGAAGCGCGCCCAGGCTGAGGCCGAACAGAACCGCGTGGTCGCCGCCACGGCGGACGCCCTGACTGCACTGGCCCAGGGCGATCTGACGGCGCGGATCCACACCGACTTCCCCGGCAGCTACGCGCGGCTGAAGGAAGACTTCAACGCGGCCATGGCCCAACTGGACGCCGCCATGGCGGAAATCTCCGGCAACACCCAGGCCATGCAGGCCGGGGCAAGCGAAATCAGCGAGGCCGCCGACGACCTTTCGCGGCGCACCGAACAACAGGCCGCGACCCTGGAAGAAACGGCCGCCGCCCTCGACGAAATCACCGCCACGGTGAAGAAGACCGCCGAGGGGGCCAACCAGGCCGCGACAGTCGTGGAGACGTCCCGCGTCGCGGCGGAGAAGTCGCGGGAGATCGTGCATCGCGCCGTCGACGCCATGGGGGCGATCGAGTCTTCGGCCGACAAGATCAGTCTGATCATCGGGGTGATCGACGAGATCGCCTTCCAGACCAATCTTCTGGCCCTGAACGCCGGCGTCGAAGCGGCTCGCGCGGGCGAGGCCGGTCGCGGCTTTGCCGTAGTCGCCTCCGAGGTCCGGGCCCTGGCTCAACGCTCGGCGGAAGCGGCGCGAGAAATCAAGTCCCTGATCACGGCCTCATCCGTTCAGGTGAAGTCAGGCGTCAGTCTGGTCGGGGAGACGGGCGAGGCCCTGTCTGCCATCGTCGCACGCGTGATGGAAATCAACCAGTTGATGTCCGAGATCACAGCCTCGACGCAGGAACAATCCACGGCGCTGCACGAGGTCAATACGGCGGTGAACCAGATGGATCAGGTGACGCAGCAGAACGCGGCCATGGTCGAGGAGTCCACTGCAGCCAGCCACAATCTGACGCAGGAAGGCGCGCGTCTGGCCTCGCTCGTCGCGCGGTTCCAGGTCACGAACCAAAACAGTGGGGGACAGGCCGGCAGGGCCGCAGTCAAGCCGTCAAACAATACGCCACCGCCGCGCTCCACACGACCGGTCGCCACGCCGGTTCTACGGCAAGCAGGATCCGCAGCACTGGCCGCCGCGCCCGAAGCGAACGAATGGGAAGAGTTCTAGCGGGAGACGAGTCACCACTCTATGGGCTTGCCGTCCCAGGCGAAAAAGCGGCCGCTGTCAGACGGCTGAAGCCCATCGACGACCCGTAGAAGCGCCTGAGCCGCGTCAGTCGGCGACAACCGGCCGGCGACCGGCGAGCGAGCGGGAAAGGGAGCGCTGAGGCGGGTTTCGACCGTTCCCGGATGTAGCGCCGCACAAATCCCCAGCGGATGGGTCCGTCGGTGTTCGACGGCTAGCGTGGCGATGAACATGTTGAGCGCGGCCTTGGAGGCCCTGTAGCCGTACCACCCCCCCAGCCGATTGTCCGAAATACTGCCCACGCGCGCGGACAGGGCCGCAAAGACACTGGGCCGGTCGCGGGGCGTCAATGGCAGAAAATGCTTCGCCACCAAGGCCGGTCCGATGGCGTTGACGAGAAACAACTGCTGGAGGGCAGAGGCGTCCAGAGCCCGCATGGTCTTCTCAGGCGTCAGGCCCTGACCTTGAAGCAAACCGGTCGCGACGATGACGCGCGACGGCAGTCCTTGGAGAGCGACGGCCTCTGCAGCGCGGGCGATCTGCGCTTCGTCGGTGATGTCCGTCTCGACGAAGCGCCAAGCCGCGTCGTCAGGCCAGTCGGACGGCCTGCTCCGCCCCAGCCCGATCATGCCGTCATAACAATTCTGCGCCGCCAGTCCTTTCAGCAAGGCGGCCCCGATACCGCCCCCGGCGCCGACCACAACGGCGAGATTTCCTGTCCCGGTCATCAGCCCCTCAGTCATTTTCAAATATGGCGTCGATCCGCCGCGCGAGAACCTTCAGTTCGAAGGGCTTGGTCAGAATATGCATCCCCGGGTCGAGATCGCCGCCGCTCAAGACAGAAGTCTCGGCATAGCCCGTGATGAACAGCACCTTCAGCCCAGGCCGACCTACCCGCGCTGCGTCAGCCAACTGCCTACCGTTCATCCCGCCGGGCAGCCCAACATCGGTAATGAGAAGATCGATGGCTCGCCCGGAGTTCAGGATGGCCAGGCCTTCACGACCATCCCCGGCTTCCAACAGCTCATAACCGTCGTCCGCCAGCCCCTCCAACAGCAGCATGCGTATCGTGGCTTCGTCGTCGACGATAAGCACCGTCCGCTGTCCCCGCGAGGGCGTAGATGCGGGCGCATCTTCGATATCTGCGCCAAGTTCGACTGCGCCGAGATATCGGGGCAAATAAAGACAGATTGAGGCGCCCTCTCCCGGTCGAGAACAGATCTGAACCTGCCCGCCTGACTGCTGGACGAAACCATAGATCATCGACAGGCCGAGGCCGGTGCCCTGGCCGAGGGGCTTGGTGGTGAAGAAGGGATCAAAGGCGCGCGCGATCACGTCGTCCGTCATGCCCACGCCCGTATCGGTCACGCAGATCCGCACATACTCGCCCACCTCCAGATGAAAGCCGGCGTCCACGGACCTGTCCATCCAGCGGTTGGACATTTCAAGCGTCAGCTGTCCGCCGTCGGGCATGGCGTCGCGCGCGTTGATGCAGAGGTTGAGGAGCGCGTTCTCCAGTTGGCCCGGATCGACCAGCACCGGCCAGAGACCGGTTTGATAGCCGGTTTCGAACTGAATGGCCGGCCCGATGGTCTGACGGATCAGGTCCTCCATGCTGCGCGCCAAGCTCTCAACGTCTGTGCCCTTCGGCTCCAGCGTCTGACGACGCGAGAAGGCGAGGAGACGATGCGTCAGCGCACTCGCTCGTTGCGCCGCCGCCTGGGCCGCAGAAATGAAGCGGCCCGCCTCCGCCACTCGCCCCTCGGCGATCCGCTTGGCCAGAAGCTCGAGACTCCCCGAGATGCCAGTCAGCAAATTGTTGAAGTCGTGGGCGATGCCTCCGGTCAGTTGACCCACGGCCTCCATTTTCTGCGACTGGCGCAGGGCGGCCTCGCTGGCCATAAGTTCGGCGGTCCGCTCCTCGACCGTCCGTTCAAGGGACGCCGCCAACTTGGCCAGATGCCGTTCGGCCCGTCGGCGTTCGCGCGCCGCCAGGGTGCGCTCGCCGACGTCACGAAGAAATCGAAGCTCGTCCTCTTGCCAGGCGCGCGGCGAAGCGTGGTTTAGATAGACCAACGCCACCATGCCCGCCTGGTCCCGCAGGGGCATGTTTACGACAGCGCGGGCCTTGATAGCTTCCAGCATCTGCGCGGTCGCCAAGGTGCGCGGGTCCTCCCGGGCATCAGAAAAGGAGACGGTTTCGCCCCGCTTCAGGTCTTCGATATAAGAGCCGTAGTCGCGGAAGTTCAGCACCCCCGCCAGGGTCTGCACGCCCGGCGCATTCCAGTCGCGTGTAATCGTGATCGTTTCCTCGTCTCGATCCACAATACCGAATCCAACTCGGCTTAACTCCAGGGTGCGCCCCAGTATCTCTGCTGCGGCATAGGTGATCTCCTCCGGATCCTCGAGATCCCGCAAGACGTCCGAAAGCTCCACCATGGCCGTGCGGAGGCGTTCGGCTCGTACTCGCTCGGTGATGTCCGTGGTCACACCCGCAATGCGACGAGGCCGATCCTCGGCGTCGAGCACCAGTATGCCTCTCGCCTCCATCCAGCGCACATCACCCGACGGAGTAATGACCCGGTGAATGATGTGATAATCGGCGCCGTCCCGAATGGTCGCCTCGCTCTGCGCAAGCACCGCGTCGCGGTCGTCGGGATGGATCATCTTCTGACGATCCTCGTAGGTGAAGGTCGTATCGACCGGCCAACCCATCAGTGTCTTGTAAGCGTCAGAGGCGACCAGGGTGCGTGTCTGCACATCGACGCTCCACGCGCCCAGACCACCGGCCCGCATCGCCAGATCCAACTCGCGATCCCGGTCGCGATCCGCCCGCAGCCTGTTTGTCAGTTCAGCCTCAAGCGCGGCCTTGTCGATCTGCAAACCGGCGAGGCGCTCGCGCTCAATGGTCACATCGACCTGGCTGGCGAAGAAGTATGTGAGCGCTCCGTTCGCATCGAACACCGGCGCCATCAGCAGACGGTTCCAGAAGCCCTGCCCGTCCTTGCGATGATTGCGGATGTCGATCTCAATCGGTCGGACGGCGTCCACCGCTTGCCGGATCTGACGCACGGTCTCGGGGTCCGTCTCAGGCCCCTGCAGAAAGCGGCAGTTGCGCCCGACGATCTCCTCACGGGCGTAGCCTGTGAGCCGACAGAAGGAGTCGTTGGCGAACACCACGGGATTGTCGGCTTGCCGAGGGTTGGTGATGATCATCGGCATACGCGTCGCGCGAACCGCCGAAACGAAGGGGTCCGTGCCGCCGTCCAGGCCCAGAACCTCCGCCGCAATCCGCTCGGCTTCCCGCCTGACGTGGTCTGCGCTTTTCGGATCATAAGGGTCGGACTCAGTCAATCGCCTTCACCTCCGCTGCGCATGGTCAAAGGGGCGCACGGGCATCAAAACACACGAAAAGCTCTACGGTTCATCACGCCCGTCGGATGTCGAGCTCGGGCATTTGGGCACCTTGAAGACCCAGAACGCGCCTTTGACCGATTTCGTACACAAAATGCCCGCACCGCTCAGCTTAAACTACCGTAACCATTAAAGAAATCCCGAACATAGCGGAACCGACTCCGCGCCCGGCCATTAGTCTTGGCGGCCCGGCTTGGCGGGTCGGAGCACACATCATGAAGATCGCGCAGGTCACCCCGCTTTATGAGGCCGTTCCTCCGAAGCTTTACGGCGGAACCGAGCGCGTCGTGGCGCATCTGACCGACGCCCTGGTGGATTTGGGGCACGACGTCACCCTATTCGCCAGCGCGGACGCACAGACCCGGGCGCGGCTGGTTCCGGTTCGCGATCAGGCCATTCGCCTTGATCCAGCCCCCCTGAAATCTGACCTCGCCGCCCACATGTCGATGCTGGGAGAAGTGCTTGACCGCGTAGATCAGTTTGACGTCATCCACTTCCACACGGATATGATCCATTTCCCCGTGTTCAGACCCTATGCGGACAAGACGGTGACCACCCTTCACGGTCGTCTGGACATGAAGGATCTGCCGGGCGTCTATGCGCGGTGGACTGAATTCGGCCTCGTCTCCATTTCTGACGACCAGCGCAGGCCGCTGCCGCTCGCCAACTGGAAGGCCACCGTCCACCATGGCATGCCGGGAGAGCAATACCTGTTCTCCCCACAGTCGCAGGGCTATCTGGCCTTCCTCGGTCGGATATCCCCCGAGAAGCGCCCTGACCGCGCCATCGAGATCGCCACCAAACTGGGCAAGCGCCTGAAGATCGCGGCCAAGGTGGACGCCGCCGACAAGATCTATTGGGAGGAGACCATCCGTCCGCTGGTTGAGGGCAATCCGCTGATCGAGTTCGTTGGCGAGATCGGCGACCACCAGAAGTCGGCTTTCTTGGGCGGCGCCGACGCCCTGCTGTTTCCGATCGACTGGCCCGAGCCCTTCGGCCTGGTGATGATCGAGGCCATGGCTTGCGGCACGCCCGTAGTCGCTTTCCGTTGCGGCTCAACGCCAGAGATTATCGAGGACGGCGCCACCGGCTTCCTGGTCGACACCATGGAACAGGCTGTTGCGGCGGCTAGTCGCGTCCATCTGCTGGACCGCGAGGCCGTCAGGGCCCGGTTCGATTTGCGTTTCTCGGCCACCGCCATGGCCCGCCGCTATCTGGACGTCTATGGTGATCTGCTGGCGCGTCGGCCGTTCGCCGCAGCGGCCTTGGGCGCCGCGGCCCCCCTGAATAGCGTCGTCACCCCCATTCGCCCAATCACCGAAGACCGCAGCTTCGCTGCAAGCGCCTAGCGTCGCCTTGCCGGTTTCATGAAGAAAAACAGGCGGCGGAGGTGAACCCTCCGCCGCCTTCGCCATTTGATCACTCAAGCGGCTCCTGAGCGCCGCAATAGGGTGGATAGGCTCAGGGCAGGCCTCAAACGACCGGGAGAGACCGCATGGACGACGCCTACACCACCCAATTGAGCGCAGGCGAAACCATCGAGGCCTCGGGTCTCGAACAGCTGATGGCGTTGAAGGAAGGCGACACCTTCCTCGTCGCCGACGGCTGGGGCGACATGACCGGCGGCGCCGACGGCCTGTTCGCTGGAGACACGCGCGTCCTGTCGCGATGGACAATGACAGTGGGGCTGCTGAAGCCGTCACGGCTGTCGTCAGGCGTCAGCCAGGACAACGTCTTCTTCTCCTGCCACACGACCAACCGGCCGCTGCCGCCCATGGGTGGACGATCAGCGCCGGCCGGCGTGCTGCACATCGAGCGGCGTCGGTTTCTGTGGGGGCGCCGGATGTTCGAGCGCATTCAGATGGTCAACCACGGGGTGGAGGACATCCTGTTGCCCCTGGCCTTCGACTTCGGCGCGGACTTCTCCGACATTTTCCAGGTCCGCGGCACGCCCAGACCCAAGCGCGGAACGCTTCACGCTCCGACGACGGACGGTCGGCGCGTCACCTTCCGCTACACCGGACTGGACGGCGTAGACCGCGCCAGCTGTCTGGCCTTTTCCGAGCCCCCGGCGCGGCTGACGCATCACCGGGCCGAGTTCATGTTCAGCCTTCCCAAGGGCCGGTCCATGGACCTGTTCATTGAATGCGGCGTCGATTCCTGTGAGACGCCGGACGCCGGCCGGTGGCGTCAGAACGCCGTCCACGCCCGCCTGGCCATGCGCGCCAAACGTCGGCGCGGCGCCTCGGTGCGGGGGCCGCGCAGCCCGCGGTTCAATGACTGGCTGGATCAGTCGCGGGCCGACATGGCCCTGCTGACCACCGACCTGCCCACGGGCCCCTACCCCTATGCCGGCACGCCCTGGTTCTCGACCCCGTTCGGCCGCGACGGCATCATCGCCGCCTGGCAAATGCTGTGGCTGGACCCGTCGCTGGCCAAGGGAGTCCTGACCTATCTGGCCTCGCGCCAGGCGACCGAGACCTCGCTGTTCCAGGATAGCCAGCCCGGCAAGATCATGCACGAGACCCGCGGCGGCGAGATGAGCGCCCTGCGCGAGGTGCCTTTCGGCCTCTACTACGGCGGGGTCGACACCACCTGCCTGTTCATCGCCCTGGCCGGAGCCTACGCCAGCCGGACCGGCGACCTGGATCTGATCCGTGAACTCTGGCCCAACCTGGTCGCCGCCGCCAACTGGATGCGCGACTATGGCGACTCCAACGGCGACGGCCTGATCGACTATCAGCGGGGCGCCGACACAGGCCTGTCCAACCAGGGCTGGAAGGACTCCGAGGACTCGATCTTCCACGCCGACGGCCGCTTCCCCAAGGGTCCGATCGCGCTTCTGGAGGTGCAGGGCTACGCCTTCGCCGCCTGGCGCGCCATGGGCGATCTGGGCGAGCGTCTGTACGACGACCGCACGCCTGAATGGCGTATGCGCGCCGAACAGGTCCGCGCCCTGGTCGAGGACAAGTACTGGATGGAGGACGAGGGCTTCTACGCCGTCGCCCTGGACGGCGACGGCGAGCAGTGCCGCGCCATCGCCTCCAACGCGGGCCATCTGCTGTTCACCGGTCTGCCGTCGGTGGAGCGCGCGCGCCGGGTCACCAAACGCCTGCTGTCGGCCGAGTTTCGCACGGGGTGGGGCATCCGCACGCTCGAGCTGGGCCAGGCGCGGTTCAATCCGATGAGCTATCATAACGGCTCGGTCTGGCCGCACGACACCGCCATGGCGGCAGCGGGGATGGCCAACTATGGCGAGCGACAAGCCGTCGCCGACATCCTGGCGGAGATCTACGCCGCCGCCGCCCATTTCCACCTTCGCCTGCCCGAATTGTTCTGCGGATTCCCGCGCGAACCGGGCGAGCCGCCCATCGCCTATCCGGTCGCCTGCCTGCCTCAGGCCTGGGCGGCGGGGTCGGTCTTTTTGATGCTCCAGGCGGCGCTTGGTCTGTCCATCGACGCCTGGACCGGAACGATCGACATGGCCGACCCCGTCCTGCCTGCGGGTCTGGAACGGTTGAAGATCACCGGGTTGACGATCGGAGACGCCGTGGTCGATCTTTCGATCCGGCACGTCGATGGCCGCGCCGTCGTCATACCGGACCATCGTCAGGGGCGGCTGGCGGTCAGAACGCTTCGTTGACTCTTCGATGACCCCTTCCGCCCTCGCCGCCTCGCGTCTCGAACGCAACTATCTCCGGGATCTCGGACGCGCGTTCGCCGGCGCGCTCGTATTCAGCATTCCCCTTCTGATGACGATGGAGATGTGGGAGGCCGGGGTGGCGATGGACCGGTGGCGGCTGCTGATGTTCGTCGGCGCCGGCCTGCCCCTGCTTTACGGCCTGGCCTATTACGCCGGGTTTTCGAACCGGCGCGGTCTATCCAATGACCTGCTCGATACATCTGTGGCCCTGGCGGTCGGCTTCATCACCACCTCCGTCCTGTTGGTCCTGTTCGGCGTCATCCAGTGGGGCGCCTCTCCGCGTGAAGCGGTGGGCATGGTCGCGCTACAGGCCATCCCCGGAGCAATGGGAGCCCTGCTGGCTCGCAAGCAGCTGAGCGGCGGCGGCAGGGGCGAAACGGACGAAGGCCAAGCCTCCTACCTGGGCGAACTGTTCCTGATGGCGGCGGGCGCCCTGTTCTTCGCCCTGAACGTGGCGCCGACAGAGGAAATGATCCTGATCGCCTACAAGACCACAGCCGTCCATGCGCTGGGCCTAATCGCCCTGTCCATTCTGCTGCTGCACCTGATTGTCTTCAAGGCCGGCTTTGCAGGTCAGGAAGAAGCGGATCGTCCCGTCGAAGCCTTCCTGTATTTCACCTTGCCCGGCTACGTAATCGCTCTGGGGATCAGTCTCTTCGTCCTGTTCGTCTTCGGTCGCACGGACGGCCACTCGCTGGGCGGGGTGCTGCACACAATGATCGTCCTGGGTTTTCCCGCCGCCATCGGCGCGGCCGCAGCCCGTCTTCTGGTCTGAGCCATGAGTGCGAAAAACAGCGCCGAGAAAAGACCTGTGCTGCAGTGGATCATGGCCGCCGTCGGCGCGTGTGTGACGGCGTCGGCCGTCGGCGTCATGGCGTGGGAGGGCGTGCGGCCCAGCGCACCGCCCATGCTCAGCGCGCGCATCGTCGAGGTCGAGACCACGGCCGCAGGTCATGTCGCCAAGATCAAGGTGAAGAACGACGGAGACGACACCGCCGCAGCGGTGAATATCGAAGCCGTGCTAGGTGATCAGGCCGCCACGGCGACCCTGGACTATGTGCCCGGCCATGGCGCTGCCGAGGCCTATGTCCGGTTCGACGCCGACCCTCGCCGCGCCGTCGTCAGGGTCGAGGGCTGGGCCGCCCCGTGAAGTGTTCGATCTGGCTTGCGGAAACGCAGGGACCTCTCCCGCGTTAGGGCAGAAAGGAGACGATCATGGCCGCACGCCCCACCTGGCAGGGACATCTGAAACTGTCGCTGGTGACCTGCCCGGTCGCCCTCTACACGGCGACCTCGTCCACCGCCCATGTCAGTTTCCACCTGATCAATCCCGACACCAACAACCGTATCCGGATGGTGCCCACCGACCCGGACACCGGCCCCATCGAGCGCTCGGATCTGGTCAAGGGCTATGAGGTGTCGAAGGACGAATACGTCCTGTTCGACGATGCCGATTTCGACAAGGTGAAGCTGGAGACGACACGGACCATCTGCATCGACAGTTTCGTCGATGAAGACGACATCGATCGGCTTTACTGGAACGACCCCTTCTACGTCGTGCCGGAAAAAGGCGTCGGGGCCGAAGCCTTCGCCGTCATCCGCGACGCCATGAAGAGCGCTGGAAAGATCGCCATCGGCACTCTGGTGCTGCGCGGCCGCGAGCGTCAGTTGGCGCTGGAGGTGCGGGGCAAGGGGTTGGTGGCCTATTCGCTGCGCGCGCATGACGAGGTGCGCGAGGCCGACGACTATTTCGACGATATCCCGTCGGTGAAGGCCGACAAGGACATGGTCGATATCGCATCCCGGATCATCGCCCAGAAGCAGACCGACTTCGACCCCACGACCTTCAAGGACCGCTACGACGACGCCCTGCGCGAGATGATCAAGGCCAAGCAGAAGGGCGGCAAGGACGTGATCGAGGCGCCCGAGCCCGACGACACCAATGTGATCGACCTGATGGAAGCCCTGCGCAACAGCCTGAAGGGCGCGGCCACCGGCGCAAAACCGGCGGCGAGGAAGAAGACCGGCAAGACGCCTCCTAAGAAGAAGCCGGCATCCGGCAAAAAGGCAGCCTGAACTGCGGCGCTAAAGAGACTTACAGCCCCATCGCCTTCAGCGACGGCCGCAGGCTGACTTCGCCCGCACGGAAATCCTTCCATGGATCCGGCTTCTTCAGCAGGCCGGATGCGTCGTGCAGGGTGAAGGCCTTCGGGTCCAGGCCCGCCTTCACCTGCCCCCACGACAGGGGGAAGGCGATCCCCGCACCGGGCCGCGCGCGCACCGACCACGGCGCCACCGCCGTGGCCATGCGGCCGTTGCGCAGATAGTCGATGAAGATCTTCCCGCCCCGCGCCTTCTTGGCCAGGGTGGTGGTGAACCGGTCGGGATCGGCGCGCCGCACCTCCTCCGAGATCGCCTTGGCGAAGGCCTTGCACTGGTCCCATTCGATGCGGCTACGACCGTCGGAACGGATCGGGACGACGACATGAAGCCCCTTGCCGCCGGTCGTCTTGACGAAGGGATGCAGGCCCAGCTGTTCCAGTTGCGCCTTCACCGTCTTGGCCGCCGCAATCACCGCCGCGAAATCCAGGCCTTCGTCCGGGTCGAGGTCGAAGGTGATCTGTTCGGGGGTCTCGGGATCGCCTGGCCGGCAGCCCCACGGATGAAGCTCCAACCCGCCCGACTGAGCGACGGCGACCAGGCCGCCGACATCCGTGACGGCCACATAGGGGTGGCGCTGCTGCACGTCGATCAGCTTCAGGCGGGGGTTCGAGCCCGGCATGGCGTGGCGCTGGAAGAAGGTCTCGCCCTCGATGCCGTCCGGCGCTCGGATGATCGAGACTGGCCGGTCGGCGACGTGGGGCAGAATCCGCTCCGCCGCCGCCTCGTAATAGCGCGCCAGATCGGCCTTGGTGATCGCCGGCCGACCGCCGACGGCTGGCCACAGGATCTTGTCGGGCTTGGACAGCGTGACCCCGGCGACGACGACCTTGCCGGATGCGGGGGTCGAAGCCGTCTTGGTCTTCCGGACGGCGGGCTTGGCCGCGACAGCCGCCTGCGGATCGTCGGTCACGTCCTGGGCCGGCTTATCCTCGCGCAGGCCCTTGAAGGCCGCGTGCCGCAACGATCCGCCCTCGGTCAGGCCGCCATGTTCCAGCTCGGCGACCAGCACCGGTTTGACCCAATGGATGTCCTTGCCGCCCCGCGGCGCCCCCTTGCCCACGAACGGAGAGGCGTCAGCCGCCGCATCCTTCAGGGCGGGCAACAGGGTCTTCAACAGGGGCGCGGCGTAGCACGTGCCGACCCGGCCGAGGTAACGCAGCCCGTCGTCCTCGGCGACGCCGACCAGCAGGGAGCGGAACCGCGTCCCGCCTTCGGACGACCAGCCGCCGATCACCACCTCGTCGCGCCCCCGGCATTTCGACTTGACCCAGGCCGAAGACCGACCCGCCCGATAGGGGGCGTCCAGTTTCTTGGAGATCACGCCTTCCAGGTCCATGCGGCAGGCGCTGTCCAGCACCGCCTGCCCGGTCGAGGCGAAATGATCGACATACCGCAGCCGCTTGCGCGCCTTGGCGGGAACGCGGTCGATATGGGCCTGCAGCCGCGCCTTTCGGTGCGACAGCGGCAGGTCCCGCAGATCGTCCTCGCCCTCGCGCAGCAGGTCGAAGGCGAAATAGACCAGCTCGCTCGTCTTCTGATCCGCGATGGCCGCCTGCAGGGCCGAGAAGTCCGGCGTGTGATCCTCGCTCATGGCGCACAACTCGCCATCCACCACACCGTCGGGCCAGGTCGCCGCATCCGCCGCCAGTTCTGGGAAGCGATCGGTCCAGTCGTGGCCGCGCCGGGTGTAGAGTCGCGCCTGCCCGCCTCCGGTCGCCACCTGGATGCGGTAGCCGTCGAACTTGATCTCATGCACCCAGCCTGCGCCGCCCGGCGGATGGTCGGCGACCTTGCAGAGCTGGATGGGGACGAAGGCCGGAGGCTTGGCCAGGTTCGCCTCGCCCGACTTGGCCTTGGGCTTGGCCGGCCCCTTGCGCGCCACGGGGCGAGAGGCGGTCCATTGTTTCTTGCCCTCGGCGATTTCCGCCAGGCTGCGGCCCGAGGCGACGGAGGCGTCGATCTCCATATTGGCATCGCCCTCGCCCGGCACGGCCGCCTCGTCCTTCTCCTTGATCAGCAGCCAGTTGTTGCGCTTCGACGGCTTGCCGCGATCCGACTTGAGCCGCACCAGGGCCCAGCCGCCGCTGAGCCGTTCGCCGTGCAAGATCATCTTCAGCGAGCCCCGCTTCAGCGCCGCCTCGACGTCCGGCTCCTGGGGCTCCCACTCGCCCTGGTCCCACAGCTGGACCGTGCCGGCGCCATAGTTGCCGGAAGGGATAGTCCCCTCGAAGCTTCCATAGTCGAGCGGGTGATCCTCGACCTCCACCGCCAGCCGTTTGACGGCGGGATCACGCGACGGGGCCTTGGTCACGGCCCACGATTTCAGCACCCCGTCATGTTCGATGCGAAAGTCGTAGTGGAGCCGTGTCGCGGCATGGCGCTGGATCAGATAGGTCAGACGCCCCTCGCGGGACGCCTTCCCCTTGCCGGACGGTTCGGGCGTGCGGGTGAAGTCCCGTTTGGCCCGATAGGTGTCCAGTCCGTGCGCCATGCCGCCTCGCCCCGCCCTTACTGACGCGGCGCGATCCGCCAGACCGTGTTGGACAGGTCGTCGGCGACCAGCAGGATTCGTCGCTGCGGATCAAAGGTCACGCCGACCGGACGACCGCGCGCCTCGCCGTCCTTGATGAAGCCGGTGGCGAAATCGACCGGCGGACCGGCGGGACGCCCACCCGAGAAGGGCACCCAGACCACCTTGTATCCTGCCAGGTCCTGACGGTTCCAACTGCCGTGTTCGCCGATGAAGGCGCCCTGGCTGAAGCCGCCGCCAAAGCCGCCATCCTGCGCGAAGCTGAGGCCCAGGGCGGCGACGTGCGAACCCAGGGCATAGTCCGGCTTGACGGCCGTCTGCACTAGATCAGGCTTCTGCGGATGGACGCGCGGATCGGTGTTCTGGCCCCAGTAGGAATAGGGCCAGCCATAGAAGGCGCCCTCACGCACCGACGTCAAATAGTCGGGGACCAGTTGCGGGCCCAATTCGTCTCGCTCGTTAACCACGGCCCACAGGGCGGCTGTGGTCGGCTCGATGGCCAGGGCGGTAGGGTTGCGGATGCCGGTGACGAAGGTGCGGTGGGCGCCGGTCTCGCGGTCGATGGCCCAGACCACCGCCCGTTCCTCCTCCACCGCCATGCCGCGCTCGCCGATATTGCTGTTCGAGCCGATGCCGACATACAGGGTCTGGCCGTCGGCGCTGGCGGTCAGCGACTTGGTCCAGTGGTGATTGATCGCCGACGGCAGCTTGGTCAGCTCCTGTCCCGGCGCGGTGACCCGGGTCTGGCCCGGCTGATAGGGGAAACGCAAAAGCGCGCCCTGTTCGGCGACATAGAGGGCGCCGTCCACGAAGGCCATGCCGTAGGGGGCGTCCAGATTGTCGATGAAGGTGGTGCGGACCTCGGGCTGTCCGTCGCCGTTGGCGTCGCGCAGCAGGGTGATGCGGTCGCCGCCCTCAACGGAGGTCTTGCCCTTAGCCTTGATGATGCCGGCGATAAAGTCCTTGGGCCGCAGCTTGGGGGCGTGACCGCCCGAGCCTTCGGCGATCAGGATGTCGCCGTTGGGCAGGACCAGGATCTGACGCGGAATCTGCAAATCTGTCGCCATCGGGGTGACGACGAAGCCGTCCGGCACGGTGGGCAGTTCGCCGTTCCAGCCGATCGGATTGGCGATCTTCATCGGCGGAACCAGGGTCTCGTTAAGGCCCGGAAGATCGGGATTGGCGCCCGTCTGGTTCAGATCAGGGTCGCTGCGGCTGCAACCCGCGAGGGCCAGGACCGCGACAGTGGTGCAAAGGAGTGTCTTGATCATCACGCGATCTCCCGCACGGTCGAGTTGGAATAGGCCAGCCAGCCCGCGATCAGGACCAGAAGGGTCGACAGGATCGACAGGGTCAGACCGAAGGCGCCAACCGAACTCCAGGCGTCCTGGCTATGCTTGAAGGCGTTGATCAGGCCGAAGATCCAGGCCATGGCCAGGGCGGCCAGATGGATAATGGCGGCCCGTCGCGCAGGCGTGCGCCAGGACAGAGCCAGATCGATGATAGCCCACAGGCCCGCGAGTCCACCGAAAACCAGGGCGCCGACGATCAGCCAGGCCGAAAAGTTCGACCACTGCATCTGGGCGGACTTCAGATAGGCGATGTCGCTGATGACGGCGGAGGTGAACAGGGCGATGGGGAAGGCCATCAGGATTCCGCGTAGCGGATTCAGCCTCTCACGGAAGGCGGCGACAGCGGGCATGAGAGGGTTTCCTGCGGCGTCGCCACGATACGGCGACGTCGAACCCAACACGTGGCCCGGTATTTGGTTCATCCGGTCGAGCGCGACCG
This sequence comes from Brevundimonas sp. FV2ps16, assembly GCF_058681075.1. Taxonomy (NCBI): domain Bacteria; kingdom Pseudomonadati; phylum Pseudomonadota; class Alphaproteobacteria; order Caulobacterales; family Caulobacteraceae; genus Brevundimonas; species Brevundimonas sp. FV2ps16. The sequence goes on from NZ_CM178728.1 coordinate 445,123, forward strand.
AACGCGGCAGAACGGGCCGCCGGCGAAACGCCGACGGCCCGTCACAGGCTTAGAAGCGCTTGGTCAGTTGAACGCCGTAGGTGCGGGGTTCGTTGACGAAGGCGGTCAGGTTGTTGAAGTCGATGGCGCCGATGACGTTCTCTTCATCGGTGATGTTGCGAACATAGGCGGCCGCTTCCAGCCCCTTGTTCAGATCCCGCCAGCCGGCGCGCAGGCCGCCTTCGAACGCCGTGTCTTGCATGAACTCGACCGATTCATACAGGAACAGGTTGAAGTCCTTCTGCATGGCCCAGTCCGTCGAGGCGAAGAACTCGGTGTCGTCGCCCAGAGGCAGGACATAGTTCAGCGTCAGGTTGGCGGTGTATTCCGGCGCCTGAGGGAAGGGGTTGCCGTCGACGTCGGCGCGACGGGTCGTGCCCACAGTCACGATGGGGTCGGTGACGGTGCAGTTCGAGCCGCAGATAGCCACCAGCAGGCCGCTGTCCTTGATCTCGGTGTGGTTCCACGCCGCGCCGGCCGACAGGCTGAAGCCCGCGCCCAGATCGATGTCGCCGTCCAGCTCCAGGCCGTAGCCTTCGCCCTTGTCGGCGTTGATCAGGCGGTTGGAGTTGTCCGCACCGCCGATGGCGGTGAACTGCATGTCGCTGACTTCATAGACATAGGCGGTGCCGTTCAGGCGGGCGCGACCGTCCCACAGGCGGGCCTTGAAGCCGGTCTCGTAGGACATGACCGTCTCGGACTCGGCCGTGGTCAGGACCGGCAGGTTGCGGCCCTGGATCGACGGGCCGCGATAGCCCTTGGCCACGCGGGCGAACAGATTGAGGCTGTCATTGACCTCATACAGGGCGCTGACGTCCCAGCTGACCTGCTCGTCGCCGACCGAAACGGCGCCTGTGCCGCCAGCGCCCGCACCCAAGACGATGCGGCCATTGTAGTCGCGGTTGTCATCGGTGTAGCGGACGCCCGCCGTCACCTTAAAGGCCTCGGTCAGCTTGTAGCTGCCCTGGCCAAACACCGACCACGAGTCCGACTTCTGCACGATGTCAGTCACGCGCGTCGGCTGAAGACCGCCGACGCCGTTGAAGGTGCCCGAGACCAGGTTGATGCGCTCGTCCCAATAGAAGGCGCCAATCTGCCAGCCCAGGCGGGCGTCGTCGTTCGAGGCCAGTCGCAGTTCGTAGGTATTCTGCAGCAGGTCGCTGGAGAGGGTGCCGGTCTCGGAGTTGAACGGCGTCTTGTAAGGAGCCGTCGCCGGGGCCGAAGCCACGCCGCCGTCGATGTCGCCGTCGCCCTGCGACCAGCCCTGGTACGAGCCGACGATCCCGGTCAGGGTGGCGGGGCCGAAATCATAGGCGACGCGCAGCGACTGCGAGGTCGTCTGCTGCTTCTGGAAATTGTTGCGGCCGCCGTCGTAATAGACGGTGTCGCGGTCGAAATTGCCGTTCAGTTCGTTCGAGCCCTTGGTCAGGGCGTTGGCGCGGTTCATCGTGCCCGTGCCGTCATAGTCGCGGGCCTGCAAGGTCAGCAGGGTCGAGAGCCGGTCGGTCGGGGTCCAGGCGACGTGGACGCGGGCGGCCAGATCGTCAAAGCCGCCCAGGTCGTCATCATTCGCATCGGCGAAGGACGGGTTGTAGGCGTTGTTGACCCAGTCGTCGCGGTGGTTCCACAGAATGGCGCCGCGCACCTGAAGCGTGTCCGACGCCGGCAGGGTGACGGCCGCCTCGGTCCGGGTCGAACCCAGGTTGCCATAGGTCAGCGAGCCGAAGCCGGTGAAGGCGTCCGACGGCTTGACGGTGTCGATCTTGACCACGCCGGCCGGGGTATTGCGGCCGAACAGGGTGCCTTGCGGACCGCGCAGAACTTCCAACTGCTGCACGTCGAACAGGGGGAAGCCCTTCAGATAGACGCTTTCCAGCACCACATCGTCCAGCACCACCGAGACCGGCTGGGAGGCGGTGAAGTCGAAGTCCACATTGCCCAAACCGCGGATATAGAAGCGCGGCGCATAACGGCCGTTCGAGCTTTCGACCTGAAGGCTGGGCACGCGGGCCGACAGCGACAGGATGTCGGCGCCGCCTGCAGAAATTTCTTGCAGCGTCTGGGTGTTCAGGGCGGTGACGGCGAACGGCACCTCGCGGATGTTCTCGCTGCGGCGTTGGGCGGTGACGACGATGTCGTCGACGCCGGCCGGCTCAGCATCGGTCTGGGCGAGGGCGGCGCCGGCGCTCAGCAGGGCGACGCCGCTGACGGTGGCGGCAAGCAGGGCTTGACGAAGCATGGGATTGTTTCCTTGGCGACATGGGAAGCTGTCGCGCGTGCCCGTAAGGCCTCCGGAGACGAGTCGCCAGCCGAGACCGCACAGGAAATTTGAACCTTTGAAGACGCGGACACAGGGGTGCGACAATCGAACAGACATCAACAGGCGCGACGTCGCGCGATATTGTGCCGCTTGATTTCAGATGCGAAACTGAAGGCCTGCGTGGCCTGGTTCCGCATCCCTCCCGACATCTTCAGGTTCGTGCATGTCCTTCGTCACGCCATCTCGCCGCCGGCTGCTCCAAATCGCCGGAGCGGCGGTCCTGACACCCGGTCTGGCGGCGGCTCGGCGAAACCACGTGATCGGCCGCGTGCTCGCGGTCTCGGACATGCACTCGGCCTACGAAAGGACCAGCCGGCTGCTGGCGGCGTTCGAGCGCGAGGTGAAGTCTCAGGCCGTCCCCCATGTGATCGCGATCAACGGCGACATCTTCGAACACGGCAACGCTGTGTCTGTCCGTTCGGGCGGCGCCGTCGACTGGGCCTTCCTGGCCGAGACGGCCCAGCTCGCGCCCACCGTGGTCAACATGGGCAATCACGACAATGATCTGACGCCGGATCTGGCCGAGGTCGTGGCCCGGATGCGAAGCCTGGGCGTGCTGCTCGTCAGCAACATCGTCGATACAAGGACCGGGGCGACCTACGCCGCGGCGAGCACGACCGCCCCGTTCGGGTCACGCAGACTGCGGATCGTCGGCCTGGCGACCAATGCCTTGAACACCTATCCGCAGGCGTCGCGCGCGCAGCTGTCCATCCCGGCGCCGGGCGAATGGGCGAGCGCCCATCTGGCCGATCTGACGCAGGGCGCCGATCCGGTCCTGGTCCTGAGCCACGCCGGCGTCGTGGCCGATCGGACCATCCTGCCCCTGCTGCCGGACGGGGCGCTGATGATCGGCGGCCATGACCACCTGCTGTTCCAGCATAGCCAGGGGCGCAGCGCCTATGCGCACACCAGCTCCTGGACCAACGCCTACACAGTGGCGGACTTCCATGAAGACGGGTCGGTGACGGCCGAGTCTCGCGCGGTCATGGCCGACGCCCCGTCCTGGCCGCCGCTACAGGACCTGATCGACGCGACCCTCGCGGCCCATCTGACGGATGAGGACCGCGTGGTGCTGGGACGCCGGGCCCAGCCCCTGTCTTTGGGCGACACCGGCCGCCGCATCGCCGCCGGTTTCGCAGAGGCGGCCGGCGCCGACGCCGGCTTCATCGGCCACACCACTTTGGGAACAGGCGCGCCGGCCGGACCCGTCACCCGGCACATGTTCGGTTCCATCGTGCGGTTCGACGGCCGGCTAATGGCGGCCAATGTGTCGTTCGCCCAGTTGGACGCCTTCATGGCCCGCGCCAATCAGGATCGGCCGATTCCGCTGAACCAACGAACCGGCGACTTCCTCTACGGCGCGACCTCACGCCAACGGTCGGGCGACACAGGACGGGCCGGCGACACGTGCATCGTCACGACCGACTGGTGCGCCGCCAACCAGGCCGAATACTTCGGGACCACGACCCTCCGGTTCAAAGAAATCCCGGACCGCAGGGTCAAGGCGGTCGCCGCCTCGGCGCTTTTCGAGGCCTGAGGAAGGCTTGGAAGCAGGCGCGCTGTCGCAGGGGCCGGTTGACGTCACCAACCGCGCGGGGCTCGAGGATTTCGCCTGCAGCTGCTGACCCCTCGCCTAAGGCTTCAGGACCACCTTGGTCCATTCGTTCTGATTTTCCTTGAAGTTCTTGTAGCCTTCCGGCGCCTGTTCAAGCGGCAGGCGATGGCTGATCAGATCCGTGGTGTCGATCTTGCCGTCGAGCACCAGTTGCAGGAGTTGCGGCAGATAGCGCTGAACATGGGTCTGGCCCGTCTTCAACGTCAGCCCCTTCTCCATGAAGGCGCCCACGGGCCATTTGTCGGCGACCCCGCCATAGACGCCGGGAACCGAAACCGTGCCGCCCTTTCGCACCGCCATGATGGTCTCGCGCAATACATGCGGGCGATCCGTCCCGAGCCGGGTCTCCTGTTTGACCGCGTCGATGATGTTGTCCGGCGAGAAGCCATGGCTCTCCATGCCGACCGCATCGATACAGCTGTCAGGCCCCAGACCGGCGGTCATTTCCTGAAGGGCCTCGCGCACCTTCACCTCATGATAGTTGAGCACCTCGGCGCCATTGGCCTTTGCCAGGGCGAGACGGTTCGGATGGCGGTCGATGGCGATGACCCGGCCGGCCCCTTGCAGGATGGCGCTCTTGATCGCGAACAGGCCCACCGGGCCGCAACCCCAGATCGCCACCGTGTCGCCCGGCTGGATCTGCGCATTCTCGGCCGCCATCCAGCCGGTCGGATAGATGTCCGACAAAAACAGCACCTTCTCGTCTTCTATCCCGTCGGGGATCTTGATCGGCCCATAATCGGAATACGGCACGCGGGCGTACTCCGCCTGGCCTCCGGCAAACCCGCCCGTCAGGTGCGAATAGCCGAACAGGCCGGCGACGGGGTGACCATAGGCGATCTCGGTGGCGTCGGACTTGTCGGCGGGGTTTGAGTTGTCGCACGCCGCCGGTAGCGAACGCTCGCAGAAGAAGCATTGTCCGCAGGCGATGACGAAGGGCACCACCACCCGGTCGCCCTTTTTCAGGCTGGTGTTTCCCCGGCCCACTTCCACCACCTCGCCCATGAACTCGTGGCCCAGAATGTCGCCGTTCGACATGCCGGGGATCATGCTGTCGTAAAGGTGCAGGTCCGAGCCGCAGATGGCGGTGGCTGTGATCTTGATGATGGCGTCGCGCGGGTTGACGATCTGGGGATCAGGGACGGTGTCGACCTGAACATTGTGTTTGCCGTGCCAGGTGAGAGCTCGCATGGGCGGTTCCTTATCGAAGAATGGACTGGGATCAGAAGTGGCGTGACGCGCGCGGCGCGGCGTCCGGCGCTTTCGACGTCGAGATTTCGCCCGTCTCCATCAATTGTTTGAAGCGACGGAGTTCGCGCCGCGCCTGAACGCGGGGTTCGCGCTGCATGACCTTGGCCACGACCTTGCCGACAACGCCGGCGGGCGGATCATAGCTGATGAAGACCCTGACCTCCGTCCCGCGGCCGAAGGCGTTTTCGCGGAACTCGACCCATCCCTCGTGATCGATGTCGGACCCTTCGGTGGAGGTCCAGGCGATCCGCTCGCCGGGAACGTCGTCGGTGATATCAGACACCAGGTCGATGTCCGCCCCGGCCGGTCCTGCAATCGTCCACTGCGACCGTCGGTCCCCCAGCACTTCCACCGTCTTCACGTTTTCCATGAAAGCCGGCAGGTTTCTGAAGTCGCGCCAGAAGGCGTAGAGGTCCTGTTTTGGGCGATTGATCAGCACCGCCTGAAGGCTGGAGGCGTCATGGTCGCCTTCCCTTCGATCGCTGTCGATGAAGGCGGTGGAAGCGACATCGGCGTCGGTGGAAACTTCGCTATGAGACATGGGTTTGGCTCCGATCAGCTGAAACTCGTCAACCGCGCCGCACGCTCTTCGTTCCGTCGGCTTTTTGGTCGGAACAGCGCTCCGTTGCGGAGTTCTCCAGCCAATATCCGCGGAGACTCCATGACCGACGCCCTCGACCAGACCACCGCCGAAGCCGCTTGACCCCTGCCGTCGTCACCGGCGCCTCGTCGGGAATCGGCTTTGAATTAGCCAAGCTGCTCGCAGACGACGGCTACGATCTGGTGGTCGCGGCCGATACCCCCTGGTCGAAGCGATTCAGGTGCTGGAAGGCCTCGGCGGGCGGGTCGATCCGGTGCAGGCCGAACTCGCCTCGGAAGAGGCTTTGAGCCAAGCGACGCCGACGATCCGCTTCTAGGTCCGCTTTGAGACAGAGGAACGCAGATGCGGGCTTTTGCGCTGTGAGGTCAAACCCCAGGAGGATTCATGTCCGTCATCGACAAGGCGCTGGCCGCCATCACCCCGCAACCGTCTGAAGAGCATCGCCGCGAGGCGACCGAAAAAGCCAGGGCGGCCGCCCAGACCGGCGACTGGCTGTCACTCGCCCTGGACCACCACGAGCTCATTCGTTCCGCCTTTGCCGAAGGTCGAACCGCGAAATCGGCGGCGGACCGCACGGCGGCGATGCAGAACCTGGCGCTGGTCCTGAACGGTCATTCCCTCGCCGAAGAGCTCGTCCTCTATCCGGCCATGGCGCAGCACGGGCACAAGCTCCAGGCGGGCGCCGCCTATTCCGAGCAGACCACGGCCAAGATGCAGATGGCCGAACTGGAGAATATCGCGCCCTCCTCCGACGCCTGGCTCGACAAGTGGGCCCATATCGAGGGCGCGGTGCTGACCCACATGTTCGAGGAAGAGAACGGCTGGTTCCTGCACCTCAAGGAACATGGTGAGCATCAGGAGCGACTGACCGCTCGCTATACCGAAGAGTATCAGCGCTATGTCGACTAAGGTGGGCGTGGGGGCGGAAGCGAGCCGATCGGGCCTCGCCCAGGGCGGCCTCGGCGGACCGGAAGACCAGTTGCTGGAGGCGGGCCAGGAGGAGGTCTTCTCCCGCGCCGAGGTCGAGAGCGGGCGTATCGAACATCACGCCGACACCCAGACCAAGCCGTCGCCCGACGAAGTGGAGCCCTCATCGCCCAACGCCGACGTCGATGGACACGAGGACGCCCCCATGGACAAGGCGGGCTGACGGCATGGCGCAGGGTCTGAACGCCGATATTCCGGCCTCGGCAGTCCATCTCTGTGTTGATATGCAGAGGATGTTCGTCGAGGATACCGACTGGAAAACGCCCTGGGCTGAACGGGTTCTGCCGGTGATCGTTCGTCTGTGCGAACAACGGGCAGACCGCACCTGTTTCACCCGGTTCATCCCAGCCGCGCGACCCGGCGAAGGTCGGGGGACCTGGCGCAAATACTGGGATCGCTGGCCGTCGATGACCCTTGAAGCCTTGGGCGAGCCGATGGTGGACCTGGCCTCCGAGCTGCAGCGGTTCGCACCGCCGGGCTGGATCTTTGACAAGACCCTCTATTCGCCCTGGACCGGAACCGACCTGAACGCCGTACTGCGGCGCAGCGGCGTCGACACGCTGGTGGTCACGGGGGCGGAGACCGACGTCTGCGTGCTGGCGACTGTGCTGGGGGCCGTGGACCTAGGCTATCGCGTCGTGGTCGCGACCGATGCGCTGTGCAGTTCCTCGGACGAGGATCATGACGGCCTCATGGCGCTCTACCATCGCCGCTACGGCCAGCAGATCGAGACCGCCGAGGTCGAGGCCATCCTGTCGGCCTGGCGCTCCGCCTGAGGAGGAGGCCGTTCGCGGGCTAAACTAGACTTGGCCCAGCAGCCGGATCAACAGTCCGGCGAGAAGGGCCGCGCCCATGAGGGCCGCGATGAAGACGGACGAACCCCACGCAGAGGCCGGCGTGCGGTCCTCGACAGGCCGTGTCTGACGCCAAGCCAGCCTGATCCCGAGCGCCAAAAGCTCCGCATCCTCAACGATCGCCGTCGCCTCGGCCGCCTCGCGATCCTGCTGCTGATCGCCTTCGCCCCTCCTCTATGTGGGCGTCGGCGCCGCCGCCTTCTTCAGCACTCAGCCCCCGCCATTCTAGGCGCGGGGACTGAGGTCGTCCGAGCCGGAAACGTCCCAGCGACTAGAACGGGAAGAAGATCGGTATCGCCATCATGGCCGCGATCCAGGTCACCAGGTTCAACGGCAGACCCACGCGCACGAAATCCATGTAGCTATAGCCGCCCATGTTAAAGACCAGCACATTGGTCTGATAGCCGAAGGGGGTGGCGAAAGCGGCCGAGGCGGCCATCATGACGCAGACCAGGAAGGGCCGGGGATCGACGCCCAGGCTTTCCGCCAGGGCGACGGCGATGGGCGTGATGAGCACAGCGACGGTGGCGTTGGACAGAAGTTCGGTCGCAAACAGGGTCACGCCATAGAGCACGATCAACGCGCCCAGCGGCCCCATAGGCCGTATGATGTCGATCAGGCGGTCCGCGCCGGCCGAGGCCAGGCCGGTCACCTCTATGGCCGTGCCGACCACCACCATGCCGGCGATCAGCAACAGGATCTCGGGCCTCAGGCCGGCGTAGGCTTCTTCTGGCGTAATGACTCTCAGCAGGATCAACGTCACTGCGCCGGCGAAGGCCGAGGCGGCGATCGGCGCCCACCCCAGGGCGGCCGAAGCGATCACCAGCACGAATACGGCCAGCGAAATCATCGCCGGGCGTAGACGGAAGGGCCGGTCCGCCGCCCCATACAGATCGACATCGCCCAGGTGGGCGTCGCCCGAACCGTCCGACTGGTTTCGAGACTCCCCCAGACGCGGGAGGCCGAAGGGCAGAATGCGCTTATGCCGCCGAGCGGCGTCCGCCTCTTCCCGCCGACGCGCCTCGGCCATCTCGGCCAAGCGCGCCGTTTCGGCCTCATCCATGGCCACCGACCGCCCCAACTGGCGTGCGCCGACGAAGTAGAGCCACACCCCCCCGACGATCGCGAGGAACAGACCCACCGGCGTGATCTCGAACAGGCCGAACACCGGCTGGCCCGCGTTGCGCGCCATGTCATTGACCAGGAGGTTCGTCGAGGTGCCGATGAGCGTCAGCAACCCGCCCATCACGGTCACATGGCTCAACGGCATCAGGAAGCGCTTCGGCGAAAGTCTCAGGGATTGAGCCACGTCGCGGATCACCGGCGCGGCCAGCACCACGACGGGCGTATTGTTCAGGAAACCGCCGATAGCACCGCACAGACCGATGACGATCCATATTCCCCGCGCTCCGACGCGGGCCGCCAGCCGGGTCGCCTGACGGATCATCAAGCCCAGCAGCCCCGACAGTTCGATGGCGTAGGCGATGACGAACAGGCCGGCCAAGGCAATTACAGCCGGGCTGGCGAAGGCCCCCTGCACCTCGACAGGCCGGACCACGCCCAAAAGCAGAAGGACGGCGGCGCCGGTCAGGGCGACAACGTCGGCGCGTAGCTTGCCGTTGATCAGCACGCCGACCACGCCGACAAGCACCGCCAATGCGGCGATCTGATCGAAGGTCATGAACCCGTGCAGACCGCTCTCCATCGCTTTCGTCAACCTATTTCGAGTATCGTCCCCAAAACAGCCAGCTCCATGCTACAGTGGGTACATGCTCGAACCGATCGCGTCGCCTCGCCCGTCGGTCGTCGCGCTTGCGGCGTCCTTTCTGCTTTTCGGCCCCGTACTCACAGGCTGCCAAGGCGAGGAGTCCGCGCCCGAGCCTAAGCCTGCACCCGTTCAGACCCAGACGCCCATCGTCGCTGTCGGGCCGGCGCCGACGCTGGACCGCGCCGGACTGCTACAGGCTATGGACGTGGCCGCGTCTGCCTATGCGGCGGGCCGCGACGTCGGCGGGGCCAGTTTGGCTGGGCGACGGTTTGTGGTTCGTCAGGCCTTCGGATGTGGGGGGGCGACGCCGCCCCCCGGGGACAAGGCGACCGGCGACGGTCTCGCCGGCTGGTCCTGGGGAGAGCGGAGAAGGAGCCTCAAACTGAGCTTGGCGCCCGGCGACTGGACGGCGTCCCCCTTGGTCGCGGGCGGCGCCGAAACCTGGGAGAGCGTCGAGGGGTTCTGGTTGCCGCATCCCTGGCTGCGGGCGGACGGCTGCCCCGGGGCGCAGGGCGACCCCCTGGCCAGCGGACCGGCGGCGCCCTCGCCCCAAACGATGGGCCTGGCGGCCGTCTTCGAAGAAGACGGCCCCCGCACCGGACGCCGAAACGGCCGGGCCTATGATTTCATCGTGCGCGGCGAAGACGGGCAGCCGGCCGTTGCGCCGAGCAACGGCTACCGCCTGGTGCTGGAAGGCCGAATGGTGGCCTTCGCCGACGGCCGCGCCATCCGCTGCCGCGCCGCCAATCCCGATCAGCGTCCCGTCTGCATCGGCGCGGTTCAACTTGATCGCGTCGCCTTCGAGGACGCCGAAGGCAGGATGCTCAGCGAGTGGCGCGCCGGTTGACGTGCAAGTCTATCCTGGCCGAGTGGAATAACGGCATAGATCACGGATGAGCTTCCCTCGCTTCGGCGCGCCGTCACCTACGGGTGGCGCGGGTTCAATAGAGACGCTCTGGCGGAAGGCATTGAGCGGGCTGACAGCGCAAGAATCTTCTGCTCGATCCTGGCCCTGATCGGTCGCATCGCATTGCGTTCCGCCTCGGCGGAGGTGGGCGTGTCGCGGACCACCTCCACCCCAGCCGCGAGAGTCAGAAAAGGCGCCCTCCCTCCCTTGCTCCCTCTCCGCCCGAAGCTCTCCCGTGCACACTCCAGCGTCGGCGTTTCGACACAGTCTATTCAGCCCGCAGCTCGGTAGCCCAGCGGCGCGTCATCGCATTTGAGGAAGGTCTCGCTTATATAGCGACCCTACCGTCAGACCTGAGCCCGCACGTCACCAATCAACGTTTTGTTTTTACTGACCAATGACTGCAAATCAAGCGCGTAGACTGGCCGTGGCGCCGATGATGGACAGGCCGCATCGTTCATAAATTTCAAAGACTTGCGAGCCATCGTGTGCGAAATTTGCACACTAAAGTTCACGTTCTCTTCCCTTCTCACTCCGGTGAAATGATCCGAACTGGCCCGCTTCAACGCGCGGTCTCGCGCTCCAATGCGCCACGGATTGACCACCTTAGTTCCTGCGCTACGACAAGCTCCCAAGCGTAACCATCATGAGCGTTCGAATCGCTCCGGGCGCACCTATGTCAGGAGTTTCCTGGAGCTTCCCAGAGGCGCCGATTGTTTCCTGCAGGCGCCGAAAGCGGACGTCGCCAAAGGCGGTGAAGGGCGGGTAGGAGCCCTTGGCGTTCGACGTCCGCGCCATCCAGCATCAACCTTCCGGCGCTGCATTTCCACGCCGTGGCAGGAGGACCAAGTCCGCCGCTTCCTCAGCGTCGTTGAGCAGCGTCTTGCGCGGCGTGCCCATCTGCGCACGCATGGTCAGACCGCGCGACAGGTCGAGAACCTGGCTCGCACGCACCGCCACGGGAAAGTCGGACGGGATTTCCCCCGTGCTGATCCCGTCGCAGAAGCGGCGTTCCACGAGCGCTATGCCGCCAGCTATGGCGTTCTTCAGGAACTGCCTGACCTCAGCGTCGTCTACGAGGGGCGCGACGCACACCATTAGACATCCTGGGGCGGCTCCTTCCTGGGTCGCGCTTTCAACGGCGTGCCTGAGGAAGCCTACGAGCGAGTCGCGAAGCGTCGCCGGCGAAAAGAGCGCCTTCGCAGCGCGAGCGCCCTTCGCATCTGCGTACGCCCTGAGAGCGCGCAAGAATATCGTCCGCTTGTCCCCGAAGACGGAATACAGGCTTGGCCGTCCCACACCCATGCCCGCGACGAGATCGTCGATGGTCACGCCGTCATAACCCTTGGCGCGAAAGACCTCCGTCGCCTTTGTCAGCGCATCACCCTCGTCGAAGTTTCGCGGCCGCCCCCGCGATTTGGCCGCATTCTGAATCATTCAGTTCAAAAATCCTTGACCGTGACGAACCACGCCAATATATAACTGAACGGTTCATAATTAGCAAGTCCGCCCCCGAACCTCGCGCCCCCTAACCACGGAACCTACCATGGGACATTCGACTGCTCTCGTCACCGGCGCCACCTCTGGACTCGGTTTTACGGCAGCCCGCTTGCTCGCCGACGGGGGATGCCCGGAGATCGTAGTCACCGGACGCAGCCTGGCGCAGATCCGGGAAGCGGCCGATCAACTCAAAGCTAAGGCAAACATTGGCGCCTTCACGCCGCTGGAGCTGGATCTCAACGCGCCGGCCAGCGTTCAGTCCGCCCTCGCGGCGCTAGTCAAGCGTGGTCGGCCGATCGATTTCCTACTGCTCAATGCCGGGCTGGTTCCAGGTAAGGAGCGGGTGATGACTGCGGCGGGCGTCGAGGCTTCTGAAGCCCCGCTGATCGGCCATCATCAACTAACTGTCGGTTTGCTCCGCGCTAACCTGCTGAGCCCCAACGCGCGGATTGTTATCACCAGTGCGGAGCCTGCACGCGGGGGCGTACCCCTGTTCAAGTACACGGACGTGCCAGCCTTCGCGGCCAAGTACTTCCGGGGTGACCGTACCGTCGCTATTGAAGCCATGATACGCAGCGGGCCAAACGTGAAGTACGCGCCGCACAATGCGTATGCCGACGCGAAGCTCCTTATCGCTTGGTGGGTCGCGGCGCTGGCGCGCCGGCTACCACCCGGCATGGCCGTGTACGCCGTCTCGCCCGGCGCGTCGAACGCCACCAACGTGGCGCGAAACGCCGGCCCATTGTTGAAGTATCTGATGATTCCAATCACGAACCTCATTCCCGGAATGAATCAGACGCCGGAGACTGCGGCCGGTCGGTACCTCCAGGCGTCGGAGTTCGGAACCGATGTCTCAGGGCAATTCTTCGCCTCCGCTGCAGGGAAGTTCTCAGGCCCAATGGAGTTGCAGCGCCAGCCACACCTCCACGATCGCGCCAGCCAGGAAGCGACGTGGCAGGCCGTGGTCAAGGTCTCGGGCATCGACTTGCCTAGCCCGGACGCCTTAAGCGCGGTGTCCTGAAGGCGCGCGTCGCGGCAAAGGATCCCGGCGCCGCACCAGCCGGTGATTGCTGAGCTGGGCGGCTACGCGCTTAGTCTTTCGGTATTTCGAAGCAAACTGTCGGAAATGAGCCGGATCGCAGACTTCGCGGGCAAATAACATATTAAATAGTTAAAAAATATAGGCGCCAGCGACGCCGCAAGGAGAGCGCACATGGAACGGTACCAAGATAAGAAGGCAGTGATCATCGGCGGCACCAGCGGCATGGGGCTTGCGACAGCCAAGATGCTCCTCGACGGGGGCGCGCGGGTTCTTGCGACGGGTCTCTCGCAGGCCGGCGTGGAATCCGCGCTGAATGAGCTTGGGACGGGCGCCATCGTGGTTTCGAGCGATGTGCGATCGTTGACGGATATTGACGCCCTCGCCGCTCGGGTGAAGACCGAGTTCGACACGTTCGACCTGCTTTTCGTCAACGCCGGGTTCAGCATCCGCGCACCCCTGGAGAGCGTGACCGAGGCGGGCTACGACGAGATGTTCAACGTGAACGCCAAGGGTCCCTTTTTCACGATCCAGAAGCTGGCGCCGCTGATCAATCGGGGAGGCTCAGTCGTCCTCACCACCTCGATCGCGAACGTCAAGGGAATGTCCGGCAACGCCACCTACGCCGCCGCCAAGGCTGCGCTACGTTCCTTCGCTCGGGTGCTCTCCACTGACCTTCTTCCTCAGGGCATCCGGGTCAACGCGGTGTCGCCAGGCCCCACGGACACGCCGATCTTGAGCAAGATGGGCATGGACAAAGAAACGATCGCCAAAATGCAGGAGCAAATGAAAGGCATGGTTCCCATGAAGCGCTGGGGGACCCCGGAGGAAATCGCCAAGGCCGTCCTCTTCCTAGCGTTCGACGCGACCTTCACGACCGGCGCCGAGCTGCCTGTCGACGGCGGCTGGACACAGCTCTGAAATCGAACACCTGGCCGAACCTGATGGCCGACCTCGGGAAGCCTCTGATGACTCACCCAGCGCCTCATTCAGTCCTAAAGCAGGGGAAACTTCGCCGCGCCTTCGCGGTTGTCAGGGACTTCCTGAAAGCGCTGGAGTCCGGCAGCTCCGGCTATACGTTTGATCGCATCGAACGCTTGGAACGGGAGGTGGGACTACTGCTGGAGGAATCGCGGCAAAGCCGGGATCCGAGCGCAGCTCGCGCGTCAGCCTCGGTGAGCCGCCGCAACCCTCCCGCCATGTGGGATATGGCATCGCGCGGATGGTCGCAGATCAGCGTCGCGGAACCCGGTCGCCTCGCTTTCCTGTCCGGCCAGATCGCAGCGGCGCCGGGAATTAAAGAGGTCCCCGAGGACATTGCTGGCCAAGCAAAGCTTGCGACTGCCAGCCTCGCCGTCGCACTCAAGGACCTGGAGGTAACTTCGCAAGACATCGTCATGCTGCGTGTCTACGTCGTGAATGCGACCAGCGAATCGTTCGGGCAGGCCATAACCCCTCTTCGTGAACTACTCGGGCACGCGATGCCTAGTATCACCACGATTGGGGTCCAGGCGCTCTATACACCAGAAATGAGGGTCGAGATTGAAATGGTGGTGCGTCTCCCCTGAAGGGGGCATCACCCTGCTGATACTATATATCCTGTAAGAATGGCCGCTACCTTAGCCGCCGCAAGCCAGGAATCGCGCTCTAGAGGGCCAACGGCCACTCATAGTTCTCATGGGTGTCCGTATCAGCGCACCTATGTCAGTAGTTTCCTGGAGCTTCCCGGAGGCGCCGATTGTTTTGCCGCAGGCGCCTAAGGCGCACGTCGCCGAGGGCGGGGACTCTCCCAGCGCTGGGCTTGGCCGCTAGGTCTTCGAGAAGATCTCTTCAAACCAGCTGACGAATGCGCGCGCCTTCGCCGTCGGTAGCCTTCCAGTCGGGAAGAGGGCCCACAAATCTGCGTTGGGAAGCTTCCAATCGGTCAGCACCGGGACCACGCTCCCGCTCGCGAGTTCCGGGTCCATGACCCATCGCGAAGTGATCGCGAGGCCGAGGCCGGCGATCACCGCCTCACGAATGCCCTCGGCCGCGCTGAACGACAGCCGCGTGGGGATGCGAACGGACGTATCCTCTCCGGCGCGACGAAAGCGCCATTCCTCCGCGATCAGCCCCTGCGTGTAGACAAGCGCTGTGTGTTTGAGCAGTTCACCAGGACTGGAAGGAATGCCCATCCGCGCGAGGTACGTCGGGCTCGCAACGACAAATCGCTCGCAGGTGGCAAGTTTTCGTGCGGTCAGGCCTGAGTCTGAAAGCTCCCCCCCACGCAGCGCTACGTCGATATTCTCGCCCATCAAGTCGATGAAGCGATCGTCCAGGACGAAATCGACACGCAGATTGGGATGCCTCTCCAAGAATTCGCCGATCCTAGGAATGACGTGCAGTCTGGCGAATGTAACGGGCGCGCAAACGCGCAGCCGCCCGTCCAGCCCCTTGCCGAATCCGCGGGCGGCGGTCTCGGCCTCATCGGCCTCCGCAACAGTGCGGCGCGCCCGCTCGTAGAAGGCCTGGCCAGCTTCGGTCGGGTGAAGTTGGCGCGTCGAGCGGACCAGAAGCCGCACCTGAAGATGCTCCTCCAACGCCGCGACCAATTTCGACACATTGGGCTGGCCGATCCGCAAATCGCGCGCGGCGGCTGAGAAGGAGCCGGTCTCGACGACGCGGACAAAAACTTCCATCGCGTGCAATCGATCCATCGGGCGCCAACTATTCCATTTCTGAATAGGTGATATCGCCGCAACCACCCTGCTGCAATATTGCGGAATAAGTCATTTGAGCGTCACGCCAGCGATGATGCTGCGCTGCACAGGACAAGCTCGATGACTTTCCAGGAAACTTTCGCCAAGATCTTGCAATCCGATCTGCCGCTGCAAGGCAAGCTCGACGCGTTCAAGGTCGAATTCGATACCCGCCTGGCGCCCCCGGCGGCCGTCGAGGCCCTGCATCGCTCGGTGGACGAACTCATCGCATCGGGTGCGCCGGATCGCGCGCTGAAGGTCGGAGACGTGGCGCCGGCGTTCACGCTTCCCGACCCGGACGGCAATCCTGTTTCGTCCGAGGCGCTGCTGGCCAAAGGTCCCTTGGTGGCGACCTTCTATCGCGGCGTCTGGTGCCCGTACTGCAATTACGAGCTGACCGCGCTTGAGGCGGCCCGCCCACAGATAGAGGCGCGCGGCGCGAGCCTGGTGGCGATCTCCCAGCAATTGGCGCCTAACAGCCGCAAGTCGCAGCGGCAGAACGCGCTCAGCTTCCCAATCCTGGGCGACCATGGCGGCGAAGTGGCCGCGCAGTTCAACCTGCGCTGGACGCTGCCGGAGTATCTGCGCGTGGCCCACAGGACGCTCGGCGCCGACCTGCCGCAGTTCAACGGCGAGGACAGCTGGACCCTGCCGATGAGCGCGCGCTACGTCATCGCGCAGGACGGAACGATCGCCTATGCCGAGGTGAACGGCGATTATACCCGCCGCCCCGAGCCCTCCCTGATGTTCCCGGTCCTCGATCAGCTGGCGACTCAGCGCGCCGCCTGACTGCCCTTCACTGTCGCTCGATCCGCATTCCGGCGCCTTGGAGCGCCCAGGACAGGGGTCGGCGAAGCGAAATGCCGTCTGCGCGCCACCATCGTCCGATGCCGCTCCGGTACGGCGCGGCGCGGGTCCGCGCGCCGGTGGCAAGCAGACGCTCTCAAACGCGTAAGTCGAGATTTACGGCACGAAATTGAGCTGGCGATGAAGCCAGCTGAGTCCTGCGCGCGCAGCCGCGTGCGCATGTCAACCAAGGAGCAATGAAATGGCTAAGTTCGCATTCCTGATCGAGATGAGGGCCAAGCCTGGCAAAGAGGCCGAAGTCGAGGCGTTTCTCGCGAAAGAAGCATCGTTGGTAAAGGACGAGGCTGGAACCCTGACCTGGCACGGCTCGAAGGTCGAAGGGGAGCCGGGCGTCTATCGGGTGTTCGACACGTTCGTCGACGAGGCTGCTGGCGCAGCTCATATGAGCGGCCCTCCCGGACAGGAGTTCGTCGAGCGGGCAGACGATCTGTTCGTTGAGACCAAGGTCCTTCGCCTGCAGGTGATCGTCCACAAGTAAGGCCACACGTCGGCGCTTGATCGCCAATACCAACAAGCCTCCTGGGCGGCTTGGCGCGACGAATGCGCCAGCCGCCTAACCGCCCTCGGCAGGCATGATCTCCGGCGACTTAGCGGGTTTTCCTTTCGGCCAACATGGATGGTCATCGATGGCACCGGGAATGCGCTTCAAATCGCCAGCGCCCACTCATAGTTCTCACAGGCGTCCGTATCAGCGCACCACCGCCGGTGCTACGAGATGGTGCGCTGATGTTCGACGCAGATGCCGATCTCACGCCCTGAAGTGGACCTCCCGAAAGTCTGGGAGGCGTGGGACGCGGGCGTCACGCCCGACAACGCTCAAGGGCAGCTTCGCGCCAGAAGTGGTCATTCACTGTCGGCCGCAAACACGACATTCAGCGTTCGCTCTAAAGTCGGCTTTCCGGCCGACAGCCTAAGACGGTTCCCGACCCAAAGCGGACTTTGGCGATCTGTTCTATAAAGCGGAATGACTAGGTTCGATCAGATCCTCGACGAGGCTATAGCCGCCTGGCCGCCTAGGTTCGCGCTTCGGATAAGGCGGCTTCGAAGACGCGGCCACATTTTGCTCGGCTTGGTAGATTTGAGCGACGATGTTACGCGACTCATTGAAGGCAACCCGCGCGAAGTGCTCCTCACGAATATGCACTGGGCCATAGTGACAGCGGCTCACAGGTCGGCAGCTTCCTGGCCGCTACACACATTCACCATGCGTCCCGATGAGCTCAGGCGAGACTGGATAAGGGAGAAGTTTGAGGACGACCTCCGCTTTATACTCTCTATTGCAGATCGATGCGGCTGGACCCCTGACGATGTCGTCCTCGTCGAGAAATACTTCGCTGAGACCAAGACGAGGTAGGTCGGCTAACCACCCCTAGCGGGCATCGGGCGCGTCCGCTCTTCGCACCGGCAACCATCGCCGCCTTCGGCGCCAAAGCGCAGGGCCGAAATCGACCCAACGCGGCGGTTTAAGGGTTCGAGGGCCCCGCGCACACCCTGACTCAGTGGTGCGCGGGCGGCGGCGTGGGCGGCGCCAGCATGGGCATGGCGAACAGGCCGAACAGGAAGCCGCCGACGTGACCTTCCCACGCCACGGAGGGGCCGCCGCCCTTCGCCAGGTTGACGGCATAGAAGAATCCGACCGTCGCCAGATTGAGCCAGGCGACCAGCAACACCTCGTCGCGAATCCGCCGCGACCGCAGCGGGATCATACCGCCGTCGGGACCGATCCGGGCGACCGCGCCCCACAGGCCGAAGATCGCACCCGAGGCGCCGACCATCGGGAGCCCCTCCGGGTTGAGGGCCAGGTACAGTGCCGCCCCGGCGAGGGCCGAGCCCACAAAGAGTGCCGCGAACCGCCTCCAGCCGGTAGGCCCGAGTCCCAGCCGCACCATCGCTAGCGGCGTCAGCGGCAGCAGGACGCTGGCGTTCAACAGCAGATGGGTCAGCCCGCCATGCGAGACCACGTGCGTGGCCAGGGTGTACCAACGCCCCTCGGCAAGGGCCGGACCAGAGACGCCCCACGGCGCCGGGCCGCCGCCGGCCAGCTGGCCGGCGAACACGGCACCGCAGAGAGCGAGCAAGACAAGGGCGGGCACGCCGGCGGCGGAAAACAGCAGCTTCCAGGTACGGATGTCCCAGATCGGCGGGCCGGACCGCAACCGCCCCCGGCGGTCGCGCCGACGGGCGAACAGCGGCGGGCGATCAACGGCGGGCTGGTTCATGGCGGTCACTGTGGCGCAGGCCGGTGGGATTGGACAAGGGCAGCGTCCGCTTCCCATCTGTGGACGCCCCCCTTCAGCGCAAGAGTGAATCCGAGAGTTTCTGACACGTAGTCGGATGCTGCCATCTGTCCGGCCTTTACTGCGGCGGCGTACCGTCGCTGGCCTATATGGGAGTTCGCGGATCCGGTCCAAATCACCCAAAGCGTGCTCGAGGCACGGTGGAAAGCCCTGGTTTTCCTGATCCCGTCTCGCCGACTGTTGCGCCATATGCTCCTTCGCTCATCCTACGCTTCGACGTCTCGCGTTCGTGCTGGCTAGGCCTGCACGCCCGGAGCTCGGTAGACATCGCCCTTGGCCATGAGCGCCCAGACGATGCGGGCGTTCTTGTTGGCCAATGCGACGATGATCAGCATCTTCGGCTTTCGCGCCAGCATCTGGTCGAGCCATGACCCTGCCGGCGCGCCTCGGATGGCGGCCTGTTTTATGACGGCGCTGGCACCGATGGTCAGAAGCCGTCGAAGTGTTCGCTCGCCCATTTTGGTGATCGCGCCGAGCTTTTGCTGGCCACCGGTGGATCGCTGTCGCGGCGTGAGGCCCAGCCAGGCGGCGAAGTGACGGCCGCTCTTGAAGGCTTCGTGGGAGGGAGCGAGGGCGACCAGAGCCGTCGCCGTGATCGGACCGATCCCCGGGATGGTCATCAATCGACGTGCGACCGGATCATGCCTGGCGCGCGAGGCGATCTCCGCGTCGAGCACAGCGATCTGCTGGTCGAGCGTTCGCAAGGTCGAGACCAGAACCAGCAAAATGGTGCGCGCGGCGGGCGGAAGCGCTTCGGCCGGATCCTCCACGCGAGCGATCAGGCGCTCGACGTGCGGCACGCCCTTGGGAACGATCCAGCCGTACTCAGCCAAGTGACCGCGCAGGGCGTTGATCGTCTGGGTGTCTCTTCGGACGGCCGCCCCCGAAACAGCGCCAGCCTGGTCGATCCTCTTGTCGGATCGCCAGGCCCATCGCTCATATCCTGCATTCGACCGGGTGCTGATAAAGCCCTTCCTGCCCGCCGCCTTAGGGGAGCTTGCACTCGAGCTTTGCAGAGGCGGTGAAAGCCCTTCCGTCCCGGCCGCGGCCCCGAAAGTCGATCCGACATTCTCGGGACGGCGCGTCCTGCTCGTGGACGACAATGACGTCAACCTCATCGTCGCCACGGAACTGCTTCGCGATCTTGGCCTGGACGTGACCACGGCGCGTGACGGCCAAAAGGCTGTCACGGCTGCGCAAGACGGTGATTTCGACGTCATTCTCATGGACTGTCGGATGCCTGTGATGGACGGCTATGAGGCCACCCGAATCCTGAAATCCCGCATGGTCGAGGGCAGTCTTCGCCACACGCCGATTATCGCGCTGACGGCGAACGCCATGAAGGGGGACCGCGAAGATTGCCTCGCGGCGGGCATGGATGATTTTCTGGCCAAGCCGATCCGTAAACGTGACCTCGTCGCGGCGCTCGATCAGATATCGGATCTGTCCCGCCCGCCTTCGTCGTCACGAGAAGGCCCAGTCGCCACGATCCAGGCATCCGCAACACCCCGTGCGGCCACGCCCATTGAAACTACCCCGCCGCAAGTCAAACCGCTCGCGGCAGCCTCGCCGGTGCGCGTCCCGAAGGACGACACCCAGGCTGGACACAGGGACCAAGAAAACACCACCACGAGCCCCGAGCCTCGCAAGCCGATCCCGCTGTTCGACCCCGAGGCTTTTGCGCAAGCGCGGGCGACCGTGCGAGCTTTTGACACCTTGATTGACGTCTATCGCACAGACACGGCTGAGCACCTTCAGGCCCTGCAGAAGGCCCTGTCCTTGGGCGACCTTGGCGCAGCCGTTCTGCCTGCACACACGATTAAGAGCGGAAGTCGGATCTTGGGCGCCTCAGGACTGTCAGCGCTTGCCGAAGCCATCTCGCCCGCTTCCTGAGCGGCCTTGACCGTGTGCCCCGACACCGCGCCGATCTCGGCGGCGGCTGTCTGGCTGCGTTCGGCCAGTTTGCGCACTTCGGAGGCGACGACGGCGAAGCCCTTGCCGTGCTCCCCGGCGCGGGCGGCCTCGACCGCCGCGTTCAAGGCCAGCAGATCGGTCTGGCGGGCGATTTCCTGCACGATGCCGATCTTGTTGGCGATGGTGCGCATGGCATCCACCGCGCGGTTGACCGCCTCGCCGCTGGCCTCGGCGTCCTTGGAGGACTGGCGCGAGATCTTCTCGGTCTGGGCGGCGTTGTCGGCGTTCTGTTTGATGTTGGCGGCCATCTCCTCCATCGAGGCCGAGGCCTGTTCGGCGGCGGCCGCCTGTTCGGTCGCCCCCTGACTCATCTGCTCGGAAGAGGACGACAGTTCCTGGCTGCCGGAGGAGACATTGTCTGCCGCCGCCAGCGCGTCGCCGACCACGCCGCGCAGACGTTCGATCATACTGTTGAGATCACCCAGCATGTCGCCGATCTCATCCTTGCTGGTGATGGCCACCGTGCGGGTTAGGTCGCCCTCGGCGACGGAGCGGACGGCCTCGGACGCGCGTTGCAGGCCTTTGCGGACGATCAGGGTGAGGCCGACGCAGCCGACCACCGCGCCGATCAGGGCGACGCCCGCGGCGACGATCAGGCCGATACGCGCCTCCTCGAACACCGCCCTGGCGCCTTCTTCGGCCTGCCCCATCATCGCCTTGTCGGTAACGACGATAGCGCTGGCGGCTTGCTCGATCCCAGCTAGGCTGTCGCGCGCCTCGGTCATCATCACCGCCCGGGCGCCGGCGTTGTCGCCATCCAGGGCCAGCCGATGGATCTCTTCGCTGATCGGCTTGTACTCCGACCAGGCGCTCGCCAGCGCGACCCATTCAGCCTTGGCGTCTCCCGCTGCGGCGGCCTGGCCTTGCGCCAACAACGCCTCCAGCGCGACCCGGCCCTGACCGACTTCTTCAGAAAACTCCCGCACAGCCTCGGGATCTGTGGTCAGCAGCATGCCGCGTTCGCGTCTCACATAGCTGCTGAATTCAGTCTGAATGCTCTGAGCCCGGCTCAACTGTGCGGCCGGCCCGGCGACCACGTCATGGATCGCGGCGTGAAGCGACGACAGGTGACAGAGAGACACGCCGACCAACACGGCGATCGCCACGATCAACAACCCGAAGGTCACGATCAACTTGGCCTTGATGGTGAAACGCATGGCCTATCTCCCCGAGCAAACGATCAATGACGACCAGGCGCGAATTGAGGTGAGGCGGAATTCGGATTGAAGGACGCGAGTCGGCTACGGCCCAATCCGAAAGCCTCTCTGTTAGACGCACCCATCATCGCCTCAACCAATACGCAGGACCTGCCGCCCCACAACCGAAGATGAACATAACCGGGGGGGGCAGTTAAGCCGGCCTCAAGCGCGAAATAGGGAAAATAACCTAAGAGCTCCGCGTATTCCTATACACCTGACTTCATACGGCCCATGCCGCCGCAATCTTAGAGACCGCAACCTTAAGGTTCCACGGGTAAGAGCGCCGGATCATGACCGCCAGGCTTTCGCGCCACCTCAGCAAACGCCTCTCTTCACCGAAAATGGACCCCCGCCCCGTCACGCGTCCGCGCGGAGCCGAGTCCGCAAGCGCCGGGAGACCGGCGTCGCCTCGCGAGCGTCATAGTCATGCCCCGTCACGCCCGACGCGGCGGCGCGCGTCGCGCCGAGAAACGACCAGTCGGTCCGCTTGGCGAAGCCTGGGCGAAAGGCACGACGAAGCAGGTACGCCGCGATCCTCCTGGTCCCTGCTCGAACCCGGTCCACCATCCCGCTGGAGGGCGCGATCCCGCCCGACCTGCGGGCCCACGCCAGCGCGAACACCCATCAGCGCCCTGAACTCGTCGGCGCCCTTTCGTCGGCGGCGCGGCGCTTGGCGTCGTAAACCCCCGGCAGGGCTGACGTGGTCGGGGCCATGCCACGCGCCCAAGGATTGCACGATCCGCGCGCCGCGCAGATAGTCGCCGAGCGGGCCTCGACGCGCCTTCAGGCCGACCGCGCCCGCCTTGCCGATGTCCGCCGACAGGAGAGGGAATGACCGTCGAACAGTTGATCGCCGTCCTGTCGCGCCTCCCGCCTCAGCTTCGCGTCATCATGCCGGGCGAGATTTTCGAGTTCGAGGACGTCCACGCCGCCTTCGTCGATCTCGTCTGGTTCGATGGCCAGGCGTGGCGACTGACCGACGAGCGACAGGCGGATCGGACCGAGGTCGTGCGACTCTTCGGACCGGACGCGCCCTGAACCCCGGTCCCGGCGACACGGCCTCGCCGCCTGCACCACAACCCGCCCTGAGCAGGCGGAAATCGCCGTCCCCCTCGCAGGACGCAGATCGGAGCCAGCAGACCGGGATCGCCTGATCCGCTTTGTGGATCGTGGCGGTTCGCCTGAACGGTCGTCTTCCCCAACGGCGGTCGCGCGCCGCCTTCGCCGCCCCGGTCCCGGAGAGCCGCGTCCTGCGGTCCCGATCATCGCGCGGCAGGCGGTCTGTTGCACACGCGCGTCTGGTCGCCCCCCTGCGTCAACCGTCGCCTGCGCAGATGAAGGCTCCAAGCCCCGCCTTGTCCGCCTCTCTCGGGCGGCCCGATCACGCCGCGCGCGGCCTCTCCTGGCTTGATCTGTCCAATCGTCCCCCGGTCTTCGCAACCATCGACGCCGACTTTCTTCCCCGGCCTTTCGGCCTCCTCGCGAGACAAGAAAGACGTCGCCTCCCGGTCCTCCGCCAAGGCTTCGGGCCCCGTTGCGCCTGCGGCTGCGGGGCTGCGGACCGGCGTCCGCTCGGCCTGCCGATCGCCATCGAGGCCGCGGCTGGCGCGGCCCGATCCGCAAAAGGAGAGACGAACATGGCGACCATTGGAACCTTCACCCGCACCGACGACGCCTACGCGGGCGCCATCAAGACCCTGAGCCTGAATGTCCGCGCCGCGTAGTCCGACCACATGACGCGGAAGATCTCTTCCTGCCGCATGGCCGTGGCGATGGCGAAGCGGATCACCCGGCCCATCGGAATGATCTGGCGCGAATTACCCTCGAAATGTTCAATCAACCGCGCCAACTCCTCCTCAGTCGGTCGACGATCACGTTCGACGCCTTTGCCGACCAATCCGAGGCGTTTGAGCGCTAGGCGCGCCATGTTCACCGGCTCTGCCGAGACCGTCAGCCCATGCACGGCGATCGCGTGGGTGATGACCAGTTTGATGGCGCCGATGTCGATGCTCAGCGTCATCGGCCCGGCCCCCTCCTTCGCACGCTCTTTGCCGAAGTCGATGAACAACTGCCGATCAAGTTGTCCTAAGGTCTTCCGCCCCAGGCGAGCCTTGAGCATCTTCAGCGTCGCCGCCTTTGAGCGGCGCGGAGCCTTGCCGACCGATTTCATGTCGTCGATGTGCAGGTCGATGAGCTCGCCGAAGGACTTGATCCGCGCAACCTGAGAGTCTCGAGGTGTCTCCCCTCGATCAATCTGCCGCTCAGCATCGACCGCCCAAGCCTTGGCGTCTTCGTGCCTCACGAAGGTCTCGCTCACAGCCTGTCCCTTACGCCTCACTTGGACGCGCCACCGGCCGGACTTTTGTTTGCGGATGGAGGCCATGATTTGGGTACAAAAAGGGTGCAGTGAGATGTCGTAGAGGGGCGAAAACCGTCGAAAATGCGCGTAGAAGCGTCGGCGAACATCGTCTGCCAACCGCCTGAAAATACAGAAATAATGTCGATAAATCAAGCGCGTAGACTGGCCGTTGCGCCTATGATGGACTGGACGGATCGGCATTGCCGCGCCTTCCATCGGGCCCTGACGACGCGCGCCTTGCTCTATACGGAGATGGTGACGGCGCCGGCCGTACTGCACGGAGACCGGGATCGTCTGCTGGGGTTCGACGCCGTCGAACATCCGGTCGCCCTACAGTTGGGCGGGTCCAATCCGGCGGAACTGGCCCAGGCGGCCAGGGTCGGGGCGGCCTATGGCTATGACGAAATCAATCTGAACGTGGGCTGCCCGTCGGACAGGGTCCAGTCCGGCAAGTTCGGCGCCTGTCTGATGCGCGAGCCGGAACTGGTGGCCGACTGTATGGCGGCGATCAAGGACGCCGTCACCGTTCCCGCCACCGTCAAATGCCGGATCGGCGTCGACGATCAGGATGCGGCGACCAGTCTGTTCACCACGGTGGACGCCTGCGCCGCCGTCGGGATCGAGGTCTTCATCGTCCATGCCCGCAAGGCCTGGCTGCAAGGCCTGTCTCCCAAGGAAAACCGCGACGTGCCGCCGCTGGATTACGACTTGGTGCGCCGGCTCAAGCGCGAGCGACCGCACCTGAACATCTCGATCAACGGCGGGATCGCTGATCTGGACGAGGCCGAGGGCCATCTTGCGCAAGACGCGGACGGCGTTCGGCTGGACGGCGTCATGCTGGGTCGCGCCGCCTATCATGAGCCGGCCCTGTTGGGTCTGGCGGACCGGCGCCTGTACGGGGCTGAGACGGCGGATGTGGACGCCTTCTCCGCGCTGGAGCGCTATCGTCCCTATGTGGCCGCCCGTCTGGACGAGGGGGTGCGCCTGCCGGCCATCACCCGCCACATGCTGGGCCTGATGCACGGCCGCCCCGGGGCGCGGGCGTTCCGCCGCATCCTGACGGTCGAGGCGATCCGACCCGACGCCGGGCTGGAGGTGTTGGATCGCGCCGCCGACGCCGTGCGAGAGGCAGAGGCGCGTCGCGAAGACGCAGCCTAGGCTGGCGCTCAAAGAGCTTGATAGATTCAGTCGCTTAGCGCCAACCTCACAGGCTGGCAGAGCCGCAGGGCGCGGCACGCCCCTTTCTGGCCACAAGTTAACGCGACAAAACCGGCGCCGGCGGCGTTGGGAGCCGGTGCTGTCATGAGCAAATCGGATGATCGGCGCTTCCGCTGCCTTCGCCATTCTGTGGGCCGCCGTGTCTTCGCTTTCGAGCGAACCGGTCCCTTACAATGTCGCCGTTGCGGCGGATGAAGCCAGGGTTGAAACCCCGGCGCCCGAGATCGGTTCCACCGACGCCTCGTCCGACCTCGCCCCGAGCCTTAGCCCAGAACAGGCCGAACTGATGGTCGGCGATCCGGACTGGCGCGCCTCCGCGCGCCTCTATCATGCCGGCGGCGGCGGTGCGACGGGCAATGATTCCCTGGGTTGCCGTCCGATCGCGATGCGCACGGTCGCGGTCGATCCCCGCGTCATTCCCCGCCGTACCAAGCTGTTTATCCGCGAGACGGTCGGTTTGCGTCTGGCCGACGGCTCGATCCACGACGGCTACTGGTATGCGTCCGACACAGGCGGCGCGATCAAGGGCCAGAAGATCGACCTTTATACCGGGCACGGACGCGGCTCCATGGCCCAGGCCCGTCGCCTGAACATGCAGACCCTGACCATTGCCGACGCCGGTCGGTTTGACGGCTGCCCGCCCGCCTGGGAAAACGCCTCCAACTGATTGGACCGCGAAACGAAAGACGCCGGCGCGCCTCGCGGCCGCCGGCGTCTTTGTGGTCGCTCTCTAGTTCAGTTCGCTGACCTTCAGCGTCGACTGCACCATGTCGTCGCCGTAGGTGCCCACCCAGACGTCATAGCGACCGCCCTGGGGATTGGTGATCAGCACCTTGGGGTTCACCCCGCCGCCGCTGTCGTCGTCGCAATACCAGCGACCGTTCGGGGCGTTGATCAGCAGGGTGGTGTCCTCGGACGCCTCGACCAGGAAAGTCAGGTCCATGGAGCCGGGCTCGAAGAAGATCTGATAGTCCGCCGCCGCGCTGACCTTGCCCTCGCAGCCGGCCTTTGCGCTTGCCGCCGGGATCGAGCCGCCAGCCAGGATCGCCTTCTCGTGCGGGTCAGGCGTGAAGCCGGTTTCCAGGCTCACCGAGCCGAAATTGGGATCCAGACCAGGGTCCGGCGCACCGGCATCGCTCGCATCCGATCCACCCAGTTCGCTGATCTCCAGCGTCGACTGCACCATGTCGTCGCCATAGGTGCCCAGCCAGATGTCGTATCGTCCGCTCTCGGGCTCGGAGATCAACACCTTGGGATTCACGCCGCCGCCGCTGTCGTCGTCGCACAGCCATTGCCCGCCCGGCGTATTGACCAGCAGGGTCGTGTCATCCGACGCCAACGCGCGGATGGTCAGGTCGAACTCCCCGGCTTCGAAATTCAGTTGCAGGTCCGGGGCTGCGCTGACCGAGCCTTCGCAGCCCGACCGCGCGGCCGAGGCGGCCACGGAGCCGCCGGCCAGGATAGACTGGGTCCACGGATCCGGCGTGAAGCCGGTCTCCAACGCGACCTCGCCATAGTTGGGATCAAGCGTGAAATCCGGCTTGGCGCTGCTCTTCTGCGCGACGCTGACGCCGGGCGCGAGCACGAGCGCGGCGCTGGCCGCAATGGCGATAAGCTTCATGGACGATCTCCCTCCCCTGCGGTCTTGCGCCGCAGGACGATCCTATCCGCTTCCGCCGCACGGCACAGCTTCAAATCACAGCAGCTGTGTTCAGAACCGCCGTCGGCCGGACGCCGTCTCGAAGAACAGACGGAAGTCGCCCATCAGGCTCCACAGCGGATATTTGAACGTGGCCGGCCGGTTCTTTTCGAAGAAGAAATGGCCGACCCAGGCGAAACCGTAGCCGACCAGGGGCATGGCCAGAAGCCACCAGGGGTTCAACGTCAACACGAAGGCGACGAAGGCCAGGATCACCAGACCGGTGCCCACGACGTGGATCCGCCGACAGGCCCGGTTGGAATGCTCATGGATGTAATAGGGATAGAAGGCCTCGAACGAGGCGTATCGTCCCTGGGGTTCGGACGGCGTGTTCATGGGCGGAGGGTGCGCCTCCGCCCATGATCAATCAAGTCTCAGCCCTTGGGCTTGCCCTTGAAGCCTTCTTTCTTGAAGCCCGGCTTGGCCTTGAAGGGCTTCTTGGCGAACGGCTTGTCGGCGGCCGCATTCGAGCGCGGGTTTCCGCCGCCACCATCGGACTTCGGCGCCCAGGGCTTCTTCTTGAACGGCGGGCGGGCGTCGCCCTCGCCGCCGTCGGCGCGCTTGTAGGGGGTCTTCTTGAACGGACGATCGCCTTCGTCGCGGTTCGGCTTGCCGGAGAAACGGCCGGCCTTCATCGAACCCGGGGTCGGGGCTTCCGACGACGTGATCTTGACCTCGTCGTTCGAGGCGGCGACAGCCTCGCGGAAGGCCTTTTCGTGGGTCTTGGCGATCTCGAACCGGGTCTCTTCCGGGAAGGTGCGGATGGCGCCGATCTGGGGCTTGGAGATGCCGCCGATGCGGCAGATCAGCGGGATCAGCCATTTGGGATCGGCGTTCTTGTTGCGGCCCACGTCCAGGCGGAACCAGACCACGTCGTCCGCGCCCAGGCGATCGCCCGGCCAGGGCTGGGCGGCCGTGCCGTCTTCGTTGCGCACCGTGCGCTCGCGCTTGACGGGGCTGCGATCCGAGCCCGGATCGGACAGTTCTTCCGGCGCCGGCTGCTCCTTGCGCAGCAGACGTACCAGGGCGGCGGCGATCTCGTCGGGCGTGCGCTCGGCGATCATCCGCTTGGCGACGATCATGTCCTCGTCGGTGACTTCGGCCTCGAAGAACTCGGGCGACAGCAGACGGCCTTCATCGGCCTTGCGGATCTCGTCGAACGTAGGCGCGCCGGACCAGACGGCGTCGATGCCGGCGTCGTCCATCAGACGCTCGGCCTTGCGGCGACGCGAGTGCGGCACCAGCATCACGGAGACGCCCTTCTTGCCCGCCCGGCCCGTCCGACCCGAACGGTGCAGCAGACCGGCGCGGTTCATCGGCAGTTCGGCGTGGATGACCAGGCCCAGATCGGGCAGGTCCAGACCGCGCGCGGCCACGTCGGTGGCCACGCAGACGCGGGCGCGGCCGTCACGCAGCGCCTGAAGCGCGTCGGTCCGTTCGCGCTGACCCATCTCGCCCGACAGGGACACGGTCGAGAAGCCGCGTTCCAGCAGCGAGGCCTGGAGGTGGCGCACGGAATCGCGCGTCGAGCAGAAGACCATGGCGCGCGGCATCTCGTACCAACGCAGGGTGTTGACCACCGCGTGCTCGATCTCGTTGGGGGCGATGCGATAGGCGCGGTATTCGATGTCGGCGTGCTGACGCGACTTATCCGTCGCGTCGATCCGCACTGCGTCCTTCTGGTAGCGCTTGGCCAGGGTGACGATTTCGCGTGCGATGGTGGCCGAGAACAGCAGGGTGCGACGCTCGGCCGGCGCCTGGTCCAGGATGTGCTCCAGATCTTCGCGGAAGCCCATGTCCAGCATCTCGTCAGCCTCGTCCAGGACGGCGACCTTCAGCTCGGACAGGTCCAGATTGCCCCGGTCGATATGGTCCTTCAGACGGCCGGGCGTGCCGACGACGATATGGACGCCGAAGCCCAGGGCGCGGGCTTCACGCCGCGCATCCATGCCGCCGACGCAGGTGGCGATCTTGGCGCCGGAGTCGGCGTACAGCCAGCTCAGCTCGGCTGCGACCTGCATGGCCAGTTCCCGCGTGGGCGCAATGGCCAGGCACAGGGGCGCGCCGCCCGGACCGAAGATCGGCTTGTCGCCCAACAGGGTCGGGGCCGCGGCCAGGCCGAACGCGACGGTCTTGCCCGAGCCCGTCTGGGCCGAGACCAACAGGTCGCGTTCGGCGTATTCGACTTCCAGGACGGCGGCCTGAACCGGGGTCGGCTCGGCATAGCCCTTGTTGACGAGAGCGCGGTCGAGCGCGGGATGGACGGCGGGAAAGGGCATCGGCTACCTGGAATGACGAACAAGGGCGGTCGCCGAAACGACCGCGCCCGGCCGAGGACAGACCTCAGGCCGGGCGAATAATGGGCGCTCTATACACGGATAAAGGCGCAAGCGGGGCGGAAAACGCCGTTCACCCTGTTTGTTGCGGGGGCGTTGACCGGGACAGGTCCAGAGTGCGGGCTGAAGGAGACCGCCCATGCAGGCCATGTCTGTCGCCGCCGCCGGAATGCTCGGCGCCCAATCCCGGTTCGAGGCCGGCGCGCGCCGCACCGCGTCTGCACCGCTCGACAATCTCGCCGAGGAAACTGTCGAACGCATCCAGGCCAAAACCGCCTTCACCGCCAACGCCACCGTGGTGCGCACTGCGGACGAGATGAGCGGGACCCTGCTGGACATGCTGGCCTAGCTGTCGGTCGCTGGCTCAGGCCCCAGGATGCGCCGGATATAGGGCCAGGCCCTGGCCACGGCCGAAATCACGCCGACCAGGCTGGCGAAGAACTGAAAGCCCGCCCAGACGGCGCTGAACACCGCGCCGCCCAGGAACAGCTCGGACAGGGGATAAAGCACGGAGGCGATCGCGATCTGGAAATCGGCATAGGCGACCGAATATTCGATCGACCGGTCGGCGAAGAAGGCGATCACCACCGCCGCCGACACAGGCGACCAGAGCAGGGGCAGTACCAGCAGCACGGCCGCTGAAAGCACCGCCAGTTTCGTCCCCAGGGTCCAGTTCGACAGAAAACTGGCGACCACGCCCACGCCGAGGATCAGGGCGACCAGGGCCAGCAGGACCGGCAGAACCAGATCCGCCGCCGCCATCAGGTCCATGAACAGCATGCCGACCAGTATGGCCGCACCGCTGACCAGGAAGCCCGTCACCCACAGGGCGGCGTACTGGCTGAACCGCTGCTTCAGATGACCGATGTCGAACATGGCGTTCCCCGACGACGCCTCCCCCGAGGCCGCCTAAGGATACTCGCCTTCGACGCGAAGTCGACTCAGAGAACCGCGATCACCGGAATGTCGCAGTCCTCCGGTCGACGGGGATCAGAATTCCTCCCAGCCCTCCGCCGCAGGCGCGGCCTGGGCCTTGGGAGCCGCGCCGCCGCGACCGAGAGTCTTGAGGGCGGCGACCATGTGGTTGGAGCGGCCCGGTGCTGACGCCATGGGTGCGGCGCGTTCCGTCGGCGTCGAGGCCGATGCTCCCACCTTGAATTGCGCCATCGAGGTCTGCAGGGCCTCCGCGTCCTGGGCCAACGCCTGGCTGGCGGCGGTAGATTGCTCGACCATGGCCGCATTTTGCTGCGTGACCTGATCCATCTGATTTACGGCGGTGTTGACCTGGGCCAGGCCCACGGCCTGTTCCTGGGCCGAGGCGGCGATGTCCGACACCAGACCGTCGATCTCGGCCACCCGGTCCACGATCCGCTGCAGGGCCTCGCCCGTCTGGCCGACTAGGTTCACGCCCGACCCCACCTGAGTGGTCGAGGTCGAGATCAGGGTCTTGATCTCTTTGGCCGCGTCGGCGGAGCGCTGGGCCAAGGCCCGCACTTCGGAGGCGACCACCGCAAAGCCGCGACCGGCCTCGCCCGCACGCGCCGCTTCCACGCCGGCGTTCAGCGCCAGCAGATTGGTCTGGAAGGCGATCTCGTCGATGACGCCGATGATCTGGCTGATCTGAGACGACGAACCCTCAATGGCCTGCATGGCCTGGACCGCGTCGCGAACGATGACGCCCGAGGT
Organism: Brevundimonas sp. FV2ps16; assembly: GCF_058681075.1. NCBI lineage: Bacteria > Pseudomonadati > Pseudomonadota > Alphaproteobacteria > Caulobacterales > Caulobacteraceae > Brevundimonas > Brevundimonas sp. FV2ps16. Next base: position 476,377 of record NZ_CM178728.1, read on the forward strand.
CTCGGCGTCGCCCTTGGCGGCCTGAACCACTTCGGAGGCCTGGCGGGCGCCCGACGCGGTCTTGTTCACCGTGGCCGTGATCTCGTCCAGGGCGGCGGCGGTTTCTTCCAGGCTGGCGGCCTGCTGTTCTGTACGGCGCGACAGATCGTCGGCCGCCTGCGATATCTCGCCGGCGCCGGATCGGATGCTGGCGACATTGTTCAGGACCACGCCCATCGCCTGCTGCAGCCGGGCGATGGCGGTGTTGAAATCGATCTTCAGCTGTTCGCCGCGCGGCGATACATCGGTCGTGAACCGATGGGTCAGGTCGCCGTTCGACATGGCGGACAGACCCTCCGCCAGAGCGGTCAGGGCCACACGGTCCTCTTCGGCGATCCGCGCCTTTTCGGCCTCGTTGGCGCGGTGTTCGGCTTCACTCAGTGCGCGCTGGGACTGGGTTTCCGCCTCGAGCCGGATCTTCTCAGCCGCATTGTCGCGGAAGGTCCCGACGGCGACGGCCATGCGGCCGATCTCATCCGTGCGATCTTGGGCAGGAATAGCCACGTCGAGATCGCCGCCGGCCAGTCGATCCATGGCGCGGGTCATGGCGACAATCGGCTGGCTCAAGGCCCTCACGAGCCACAGGGTCATTGCGCCCGCAACCAACAGGGCCAGAACCCCGCCGACGATCAGGGCCGCGTATCCGGCCTCGAACGCGATCTTCTTGTCGCCCTCTCTCTGGGTCAGAACAAGCCGCGCCGCTTCGTCCACGGCCGTGACGGCCGCACGCACGTCTTCAAGCCCTGCCGTCTGCATCAGTTGGGCCCCGGCTTGGGGTCGGGTGGCGGGATCGCGGGCCAGACCCATCAGGTTTTCGGACTGTTGGTGGAAGGCGATCGTGGCGGCGCTCAGCGCCTGATGCTGGGCGGCGTACACATGGCTCGGATCGCTGGCGTCCAGGGCCGCGACCGCCTGATCGAAGCTCGTCTTGCGCGCCGTATAGTCTTGAAGCGCCTCTTGCCGGCCTGTCGCCACATAGGCGCGCATGGCGTTCTGTTCCTCGACCGCCGCCGTCAAGGCTCGGTTTGCAGCGTCGCTGATCTTTCGTGCGGACTGTTCGGCCGTATCGGACTGCTGGATCGTCATCAGGCTTAACAGCACCACCAGGGTGGCCACGCCGCACGCGCTCATCATGGCCCCGAGGGCGATCATGAGCTTGATGGATACCGATAGGGACCTGAACACGTCCGCCTCCGAATACTAGGGTGCGTCAGGGCCTAAGGCACACTCGTTACCAAACCTTCTAAGGCTAAGCTTCCAATACAACCTTTTCGGGCAGGTTGAAGAAGTCCGCAAACCGCTCGAAAACGCGAACATCGCCCTTGATCGACAGACCGCTGTTCGCTTCTAGCGCCGAAATCGGGACCTTGCCGTAAACTGCGGCCACGACCTGTTGCGGGCCTATGATCAGGGTGACGTCGGCGTCCCCAATCTCATCGCGCCGAGCCTCCAACTTCCCTCCCGACACCTCGACGCGGAAGGGGGTCTCGTCGAACATGAAGCCGACGACCATGGCGGCCTGCCCGGCGCGGGCCGGATCGAACATGGTCTTGAACGACAGCATGGTGGAGACGGCGCTGATCGGCAGGGTGGGATCATGGCCCGGCGACCGCGCAGCCCAGCGGCCCAAGACCATGAAGACCGGCTCGATCTCGCGGCCCCACTCCGTCAACTCATAGACCTGAACCGAGGCCGGAGGCGGCAGTTTTCGACGCCGCACGACGCCCGAGGCCTCGAGCCCCTCCAGCCTCTGGGTCAGAACATTGGCCGAGATCCCGTGCAGATCCTTCTTCAGATCGCCGAACCGGCGCGGACCCAGCATCAGTTCGCGTACGACCAGCAGCGCCCAGCGTTCGCCGATCAGGTCCAGCCCATGCGCCGCGCCGCACGCATCGTGGTACCGACGCCCCGGCTTATCGGTTACTTTTTCTAACTTCATAGTTGACTATTTTAATCTCTCGCGGCACGCTTGGCAAACATTGGGAGAGGAAAGACGAATGACCCAGTTGATTTTCATCAATCTGCCTGTCGCCGACCTGAACCGGTCCATCGCCTTCTATGAAGCGGTCGGCGCCACGAAGAACCCGATGTTCAGCGACGATACGGCGGCCTGCATGGTCCTGTCGGACGTGATCCACGTCATGCTGCTGACCCACGACAAATGGCGCACCTTCACGGACCGCCAGATTCCCGACGCACACGCCTCCGCCCAGATGCTGCTGTGCCTGTCGCGCGACAGCCGCGACGCGGTCGATGCGGTGGTGGCCCAGGCCGGGGCGTCCGGCGGGGCGGCGGACCCGAACAAGCCTCAGGACTATGGCTTCATGTACGGGCGCAGCTACGCCGACCCGGACGGTCATATCTGGGAGACCATGTGGATGGATCCCGCCGCCATCGCCGCCGGCCCCGAAGCCTTCGCCGCCCATGAACTGACGCCCGCCTGACCGGAAGACCGACATGTCCGATCACTTTGAACTCAGTGTCACCCGCCTGATCCAGGCCTCGCCCGAAGACGTGTGGAAGATCTACGTCGAGCGGACAGGCGAATGGTTCTGCCCCCGTCCCTGGACCACGCCCGTCGTCGATTGGGACCTGCGTGTCGGCGGTCGCGCCAATGTGGAGATGCAATCACCCGAGGGAGAGCGCCACGCCTATTCCGGCGTCTTCCTGGAGGTGGTCCCCGGTCGGCGACTGGTCTCGACCGGCGCCATGACCGAGGGCTGGCTCCCTCAGGCGGGCGAGATGAATTTCGTCCGCACCGACACCTTCGAACCCGAGGGCGCGGGCACGCGCTACACCGCCATCGCCCGCCACTGGGACGAAAAGGCGATGCAGACCCACCGCGCCATGGGCTTCGAGCAAGGCTGGGGCGCTGTCGCCGACCAACTGGCCGAACTGGCCGAAACCAACACCTGAGGAGAACGACAATGACCTATGTAAGCGGCTTCGTGACCCCGGTGAAAACGGCCGACAAGGACGCCTATCTGCGATGCGCCCAGGCCGCCGCGCCCATCTTCAAGGAGTTCGGCGCCCTGGCCGTCGTCGAGAACTGGGGCGTGGATATTCGCGACGGCAAGCTCACCGACTTCAAGATGGCGGTGAAGCTGGAGCCCGAAGAGACCGTGGTCCTGTCCTGGATCATCTGGCCCGACAAGGCGACCGGCGACGCCGCCGAGAAGAAGATGATGGAAGATCCCCGCTTCCACGAAATGGAAATGCCCTTCGACGGCAAACGGATGGTCGTCGGCGGTTTCGAGACGATCTTCGAGGCCTGATGCGTTCAGGCGCGCGCGGCCTTGAGCGCCGCCGTCAGGTCCTTGCGTCGCTTGGCGTGGCTGCGCTCCAGGTCCGAGCGTTCGGCTTCCAAGGCTTTCAACCTTTCAGCCAAGGCCGCGTCAGCCTCTTGATAGTCGGCGTCCAGGGTCTCCATCTCGGCCCGCAGACGCTCGATCTTGGCGATCCGCGCCTTCGACGGGCCGGCGTCTTTCTTCGGCTTGGCCGCCTTGCCGATCTTGCCGGCGTCAATGGACAGGCCGCGCTCGATCACCTCGCCCGGCGCCGCCAGGGCCGCGTCATAATCGGGTCCGCCGCTCAGTTCGCTGGCCAGGCCGGTGGCGAACAGATCCTGCTTAGATCCCCAGGCCACCAGCGCCTTGGGCCGCGAGCTGACGGCGACCGTGAAGGCGTGAAAGCCGTCCGACCATGTGAAGACCTTCAATCTCTGCGCCATGCGCCCTCTCTCCCAGGACGCGGATCGGCGCCCTAGCGACAGAAACGCGTGTCGGTCGCTTCCAGATGCAGGTGGTCATAGTGGACGGCGTTGTAGTCGGGGCTCAGCACCGTGCCGAAGACACGGCAGGCGTCATCGCGGATGCGGCGCAGGAACCTGGCCTCGGGCGCATCGCCATTCCAGTCGGCGGTGACGCTGATCCGCCGCCCGTCCCTCAACCGTACGCCAGCGAAGTCCAGAGCCGCCGCCTGGGCGTGGGCGCTGATCCGGGTCGAGCCGGCGCCATTGTTCACATTGCGACAGGCGTAGGCGCCCATGTGGTCGATCTGGACCACGTCCGAGCCCAGGATCTCGCGCGCCGCCGGCTCCAGCGACTGCCGCCGCCAGATGCTCAGCGCCAGGGCGGTCTGGCAGGTCATCTGCACATCCCCCGGCGCCATCCGCGCCACCGTGCCCATGTCGGCGCCCAGCACTCCGCCCTGGCTCAAACCGCAGACGGTGGTGTTCTGGCGGTCCGGCACAGGACTGAAGCGAACGCGCGCCGCCGTCAGCTGGGCCATGCACCGCCCGAGCTCGCCACCCTCGCGCGCCACAGCGCCCTGCGTCCCACCGTCGATCGGCCGGTCGATCAAGCCTCCGACCAGGGGCGCCGCCGACTGACCGGGATAGGGCGAGGGCCTCAAGGTTTCGGGCTCGCGGCGTATACAGCCGCTCAGGACGGCCAGCACAGCCAGACCCGCCAGGAGACGCGTCAGGAAAGGGGGCGAGGACATGGCCTCATCTCCTATCCGATTCCCGGCGAAACGCAGGTCACGAGGCGGAGAGCCGCCTATCGCCGTTCCGCCTGCCCGCCTGCCGCTCTGCACCGGTCCGAACAGAACCGCACCTGATCCCAGTCGCGCGCCCACTTCTTGCGCCAGGCGAACGGCAGGCCGCAGGCGGCGCAGATCTTTTGCGGCAGATCGGCCTTGGCCGGCGCGCGGCCCAGATTGACGTGTTTTCGACCCATGCGGGGGCCTCCACGAGAAAGGGCGGCCCCGTCGGAGCCGCCCCTGATCGTCTTAGCTGTCCAGGAAGGACCGCAGCTTCCGCGACCGGCTGGGGTGTTTCAGCTTACGCAGCGCCTTGGCCTCGATCTGGCGGATCCGCTCGCGGGTCACCGAGAACTGCTGGCCGACTTCTTCCAGCGTGTGATCGGTGTTCATGCCGATGCCGAACCGCATCCGCAGGACCCGTTCCTCGCGCGGCGTCAGGGACGCCAGGACGCGGGTCGTGGTCTCGCGCAGGTTCGACTGGATGGCGGCGTCGATCGGCAGGACGGCGTTCTTGTCCTCGATGAAGTCGCCCAGATGCGAATCCTCCTCGTCCCCGATGGGGGTCTCGAGCGAGATCGGCTCCTTGGCGATCTTCAGGACCTTGCGCACCTTCTCCAGCGGCATGGCCAGTTTCTCGGCCAGCTCTTCCGGGGTCGGCTCGCGGCCGATCTCGTGCAGCATCTGGCGCGAGGTGCGGACGATCTTGTTGATCGTCTCGATCATGTGGACCGGGATACGGATGGTCCGCGCCTGGTCGGCGATTGAGCGCGTGATCGCCTGACGGATCCACCAGGTGGCATAGGTCGAGAACTTGTAGCCGCGGCGGTACTCGAACTTGTCGACGGCCTTCATCAGGCCGATGTTGCCCTCCTGGATCAGGTCCAGGAACTGCAGGCCGCGGTTGGTGTATTTCTTGGCGATGGAGATCACGAGGCGCAGGTTGGCCTCGACCATTTCCTTCTTCGCCTGACGCGCCTCGCGCTCGCCCTTCTGCACCGTCTGAACGATGCGGCGATAGTCGTCGATCGGCAGGCCGGCTTCCAGGGCCACGGCGGCGACGTCGGCGCGGATGGTGGCGATCTGGCTGGCCTCGTTGTCGCTGAACTTGGTCCAGCGCACGCCCTGGTCCTTGATCCGCTCGGTCCAGGTCGGATCCAGCTCGGCGCCGAAATAGGCCTTCAGGAACTCAGGGCGCGAAATGCCGTAGCTGTCGGCCAGGCGCAGCAGACGGCCTTCCAGACCGATCAGGCGCTTGTTGATCGCATAGAGCTGCTCGACCAGGGCTTCGATGCGGTTGTTGTTCAGCTTCATCGTCTTCAGACGATCCGAGATGGATTTCGTCAGCGTCTGATAGGCCTTGGCGTCCTTGGTGCTCAGCACCTCGCCCTTCAGGCGGGTCTGGACCAGCTTGTCCTGCAGGCTGCGGAACTCGCCAAAGTCGGCGGCGATCAGGTTCAGAACCTCCATCACCCCGTCGCGCAGCTCGGCTTCCAGGGCCGAGATCGACATGCCGCCGCCGTCGTCGAAGTCATCGTCGTCATCGTCGTCGGATTCAGGCTTGTCTTCGGACGCCGGCTTCTCCTCGGCCTCTTCTTCCTCTTCGCTCTCGGGCTGGGCGGCGCCCGGCAGGGACGAGGGATTCAGCACGCCGTAGGTCGCGTCCAGGTCGATGACCTCGCGCAGCAGGATGCGGTTGTTCTCCAACTCGTCGCGCCACACCATGATGGCCTCGAAGGTCAGGGCGCTTTCGCACAGACCCGAGATCATGGCGTCGCGGCCGGCTTCGATCCGCTTGGCGATGGCGATTTCGCCCTCGCGGCTCAGCAGTTCGACCGAACCCATCTCGCGCAGATACATCCGCACCGGGTCGTCGGTACGGTCATAGGCGGCCTTGGCGGGCGCTTCGGCCACGGCGGTTCCGGCGGCGGCGGCGACGTCGGTGGACTGCTGCTCCTGCGCGTCCTCCTCGGCCTCGACGACGTTGACGCCCATTTCCGACAGCATGGCCAGGGTGTCTTCGATGGCGTCAGGTGTGACTTCTTCCGAAGGCAGGACCTTGTTCAGCTCCTCCATCGTCACATAGCCGCGCGCCTTGGCCTGTTTGATGAATTTCTTGACGCCGGCGTCGGTCAGATCGAGCAGGGGTCCGTCGGTCGAAACCTCGGCGTCCTGCGTCTCGGTCTGTGCGTTCATAGTCAGTTCGTCTCCAGCCGGAGGGGGTGATCAATCCACCCCGGCGAAAAATACAATGCCTGGCGAGGCGTAAGGTTACGCGCCCGCGCTGTCTTCCCAATTCTTCTCGACCTGGTCGCACATAGAAGCGCATCCCGCTCGACCCAGGCCGGCGGAACCCTTCATCCTGCCCTGGCGCATCTCACGCCAGGACCGAGGCGTCGAACGCCTGCGACCATCGGACCCTTGCCTCGGCGAGGGGCGCATTTGCGGCCTGGAATGGCGCGCCGGACTTCGCCGCCGCCTTCTCGACCTCGCGCACTAAGGCATCATGACCCGATTGCGCCAGATGGCGTCGCAACCGGGCAGAGTCAAGCGCATCCGCCTCAATCGGCGCGCCTCAGACCAGGGTGGTCCAGAAATCGGGCGCCGCGAACGAACGCGTGATGGCGTCGCGCTCGGCCTTCAGCCGCACCAGGGCGTCGATGCCCGTGCCCTGGCCCATATCCTGTTTGGCGGTCTCGATGGCGCGCGACAGGGCGGCCAGATGCGTCATCAGACCGAACACCTTCAGCCAGTGGGCGCGCGATTCCGCCACGGTCAGGTCCGACGACAGGAAGGAGGCGCCCGACTTGGACGCCGCCTTCTCGATCTCCTTCAGCAGGGGATCGAAGCCGGAATCGCGCAGCCGATGCCGCACCACCGCCGCATCGGACGCCTGACCGGACAGGCGCAGCCGCACCAGTTCCTGGGCCAGCCCCTCAAGCGAGGCGTCGCCGAAGCCCTGGACGCTGACCTCCTCCAGATGGTCGTCAAGCCGCTCAATGTCGTCGATCGCGGCATAGGCCAGGGCCGCCGCCACCGGACTGACCGCCCGGAACAGCGACTGCATCGCCTGCGCCCCCTCTACGGTCTGGCCCAGTTTGGGGGGCGGGCCGAACCGGCCCCGCCCCTGCCCCGGCGTCCAGGGCGCGCGTTGGGGCGTGCGCGGAAACAGGGCGTCGAACCGATCAAACAGATCGCGGCGATACTGTTCCGCCAGATCCTTGTCCTGAATGGCCGAGGCGGCGGTTCGCAATCGCGCCTTGAACCCCGCCTTGCGTTCCGGCGTGTCCAGCGGCTCGACGTCCTGCTCACGGCGGAACAGGACCTCGGCGAAGCCGTGGGTGTCGGCCAGGGCCTGGCGCAGGGCCGGCGCCCCCTTGTCGCGCAGGATGTCGTCGGGGTCCTGACCGCCGCTCAGCAGCGAGAAGCGGAACGACCGCCCGGGCTTCAGCAGCGGCAGCGAGCGTTCGATGGCGCGATAGGCGGCCCGCAGCCCCGCCGCGTCGCCGTCGAAACATAGCACCGGCTCATGGCTGACCCGCCACAGCCGCTCCATCTGCTCTTCCGTCAGGGCCGTGCCCATCGGCGCCACAGCCGGCAGGCCCGCGCGCTGGCAGGCGATGACGTCCATATAGCCTTCGACCACGATGATGGCCTGGTTGTTCTTGCTCTCCGCCCCCAGGATGCGCCGCGCCTCGGGCAGGCCGTAAAGCGTCGCCCCCTTGTGAAACAGCGGGCTTTCCGGGCCGTTCAGATATTTGGCCCGGTCGTCGGGGTTCATGGCCCGGCCGCCGAAACTGACGATCCGCCCCCGCGCGTCCAGGATGGGGAACATCAACCGATCGCGGAACCGATCATAGGGCTGGCCGCCGCTGTCGGGCGAGATCAGCACCCCCGCTTCGACCAGTTCGGCCGGCCGCGCCCCGCGCTGAACCAGGGCCTGTTTCAGCCCCTCGCGGTCATTGGGCGCGTAGCCCAGACCAAACCGCTCCCACTGATCCTCAGGCAGGCCGCGTTTTTCCAGATAGTCGCGCGCCGCCTTGCCGGGCGTGCGGCGCAGATTGGCGGCGAACCATTTCTGGGCCAGATCCATCCAGTCCGATAGACCCTGACGCTTCTGCTCGCGCTCTGCCTCCTTCGGGTCTTCGGCCGGCAGTTGCATCCCCGCCTCGCCCGCCAGCCGCTGCACCGCCTCGACGAAGCTCAGCCGCTCGGTCTCTTGCAGGAAGGAGATAATGTCGCCGTGCTTGCCGGACGAGAAGTCGTGGAAAAAGCCCTTGTCGTCATTGACGAAAAACGACGGCGACTTCTCCTTAGAGAAGGGCGACAGGCCGACATATTCCCGCCCCTGCCGCTTGAGCTTCACCGTCCGCCCGATCACGTCGGACGGGCGAAGGCGGGCCTTCAGTTCATCGATGAATCTTTCGTCGAAACGCACCCAGCGATCCATAAGCCTTGCGGCGCTTCGCGTCGATGATCGGACACATCGATGATGGGGTGCGTCGATGATCGGAGAACGATCAGGCGGTTCGTCCGGGCATCCCCCGAAGTCCGAACGAACCGCCGCATCGCAGAAGGCGTAAACCGCAGCGTCCCCCAACGCCTTGGCTTAACGAAGTCCTAACGCCTCGCGGACCTGCATCTGACGTTCACTCGCACCGACTGTCGAGAGGGCGCCGACCGGCGTGATGCGGATCGTGGCGGGACTGTGTCTTTCTCGCCGCGCCTGGTTTTTGTCACCGGCGCCCGAAGGGCACCACCTTGTTGGCGTGGTCATGCCCAATATCGGCGTAACCCAGAAATTCTATACCCGATCTCAGGCACCAGTAGCGAACAATCTCATCCGGAGACTGGCCGAAATCGGGATCATTTGGCGTGACATCAGAAACACGTCCCAGGCGAATTCCGGCCACACGTCGGATAGAGTCCTGGCCCGTCAAGTGAAACATCATTCGGTCGATCCGGTAGGCCGCCTCCGACACCTCCTCCAGCATCAGCACATGGCCGGCCAGATCGGGCTCCAGGTCCGTGCCCAGCAACTGGTCGATGATGGTCAGGTTGAAGGCGACGGCCGGCCGGGGGTCGGTCGCCAGCGACGGCTCGATCCAGTCCGTCCGCCCGGTCGTCAGCCAGGCCAGGGCGCCCGCAGCCGTCGCATCGTCCCCCACCGAATCCGAGGCCATCGGCCCGTGCGCCAGATGTTCGAACCCGGCCTTGTACATCCCCGCCAGCAGGCTGCCCGCGTCGGAATAGCCCATGTATCGCTTCTTGCGGGCCACGGCGTTCAGGCGCGGGATCACCGAATCGACGATGCGGCAGGATCCATAGCCGCCGCGCGCGAACCAGATGGCGTCGATGCGCGGATCATTGGCGAACTCGACGAAGGCGTCCGCCCGCGCCCGGTCGTCGCCGGCGAAATGGCCGTGTTTCAGGAAACAGGCGGGGTGAAACACCACCGCCACGTCGCGATCCGGATGGTGCTGCGCCATCCAGGCCTCGACCGCCTCGGCCCGCTCCTTGGCGAAGCGCGAACTGGCGCAGACCACGCCGATCTTGAAGCTGTTGCTGTTCACGTCCGTCTTCTTCGTCGAAATTGCAGTCCGCCTCTGGCGGATCGGCCCGATCCCCTGTTCTAAGGGGGCATGAACCAAGACGCCTCCTATTTCTTCTGCGGCATCGGCGGGTCGGGCATGTTGCCCCTGGCCCTGATCGTCCAGGCCCAGGGCCACCGTATCGAAGGCTCCGACCGGGCGCTGGACCAGGGCCGTACGCCCGAAAAGTTCGGCTGGCTGCGCGCCCACGGCGTGACCCTGCACCCCCAGGACGGATCGGGCGTGACCCGCGCCGCCCAGACCGTGGTGGCCACGGGCGCGATCGAAGAGACCGTGCCCGACATCGGCGCCGCCCGCCGCGTCGGCGCCGTCATCCAGACCCGGCCCCAGTTGCTGAGCCAGCTGTTCAACGCCGCCCCGACCTCGGTCGGCGTGGCCGGCACCAGCGGCAAGTCCACCATCACCGGCATGATCGCCTGGATCCTGAGCCAGACCGACCGCAATCCCACCGTCGTCAACGGGGCGGTGATGAAGAACTTCGCCGACGCCGATCACCCGTTCGCCAGCGCCCTGGTGGGCGCTCCGGACCTGTTCGTGGCCGAGGTGGACGAGTCCGACGGCTCCATCGCCGGCTATGACCCCACCGTCGCCGTCGTCTCCAACATCTCGCTGGATCACAAGTCGATGGAGGAGCTGCGCGACCTGTTCGGCGGCTTCACCACCCGCGCGACCACGGCGGTGCTGAACCTCGACAATCCCGAGACGGCGGCCCTGGCTCAGACGCTTCCGGCCGACAAGGCGATCACCTTCGCCCTGGGCGAAGAAAAGGCCGACCTGTCCGCCCATGACCTGGTCCCCCTGCCGACCGGCATGAAGTTCCGCCTGATCGAAGGCTGGAGCGAATATGATGTCGTCCTGAACGTCCCCGGCGCCCACAATGTCGCCAACGCCCTGGCGGCCCTGGGCGCGACCAAGGCTCTGGGCGTGCCGACGGCCGAGGCGGCCAAGGCGCTGGAGACCTTCGCCGGCATCCGTCGCCGGATGGAGGTGGTCGGGACCGTGAACGGCATCACCGTCATCGACGACTTCGCCCATAACCCAGACAAGATCGCGGCCACGCTCAAGACCCTGCACGCCTTCGACGGCCGCCTGCTGATCCTGTTCCAGCCCCACGGCTTCGGCCCGCTGAAACTGATGCGGCAGGAGTTCATCGACGGCTTCGCCGGCCTGATGCGTCCCGACGACGTGCTGTTGATGCCCGAACCGGTCTACTACGGCGGCACCACCGACCGCAGCGTCGGCTCGGAAGATATCGCCTCCGGAGTCCGCGCCGCCGGCCGTCAGGCAGAGGCTCTGCCGACCCGCGCAGACTGCGGCGACCGGATCATGGAGATGGAGCAACCGGGCGACCGGATCATCGTCATGGGCGCCCGCGACGACACCCTCTCCAGCTTCGCAGCGGAGTTGCTGGGCCGACTGGATCAGTCGGCCGGCTGATAGACCCGGACGTAGTCGACCTCCATCCGCTGGGGGAAGACGGCGTCGTCGACGCCTTCCTCGCCGCCCCAGGTTCCGCCCACGGCGACGTTCAGGATCAGATGGAAAGGCTTGTCGAACGGCCAGGTCTCCACATCGCGCGCATGGTCGTTGGCGAAGCGGTGGAAGTGCTGGTCGTCGATCAGGAAGACGATCTCGTCCGGCGTCCAGCGCACCTGATAGCGGTGAAAGGCGTCGCAGGCGTCGGCGACCTGGCGCGTCGCCGTGCTCTGGGTGCCCTTCACGTGGTTGTAGGCCTCGGTGTGGATCGAGCCGTGCACCACGCCGGGGCGATGGCCGACATGCTCCATGATGTCGATCTCGCCGCCGATGGGCCAGCCGGCCGCCTTTTCGGGCAACATCCAGATGGCCGGCCAGCTGCCGCGTCCGCAAGGAATCTTGGCGCGGGTCTCGATGAAACCGCGCGACCAGGCGGTGGTCGATATCATCCGCGCGGAGGTGTAGGCCTGTCCGCCCCAGTCGGCCGGGAGCGGGTTGAGGGTCTCTCGCCGCGCCTCAACGATCAGCACGCCGTCCTCGATGCGGGCGTTCTCCGGCCGCGCGGCCGAATAGTATTGCAGCTCCTCGTTATACCAGCCGGTCTTGTTGGCCTGGGTGTCGTATCGCCACTTCGAGGCGTCAGGCAGGCCGTCGCCAGAGAACTCGTCGGACCAAGTCAGGGCGTACCCCGCCGGAGCGGCGGGTGTTTGCGGCAGGGTCGAAAGCGCCGCCGCCAGCAGCATGGAAATCATCGGTTCCTCCTTTTCGTTGCCCTATTGATGGCAGGAAGGCCCGGCGGGCGGCAGCCCTAATAGACGTCGCGGCGGTAACGACCGGTTTCGAGCAGGTCCAACAGAGCCTCGGCGCCCAAGGCGGTCTCCAGCGCCGCATGAACGCCTGCGGCCATGCCCTCGAGACTGCCGCAGACATGGATGGCGGCGCCGCGACCGATCCAGTCGCGCAGTTCGTCCGCCGCCCCGGCGACCAGATCCTGCACATACCGGCCGTCGCCCGCATCGCGCGAGAAGGCGCGGTCCAGCCGACGCAGTACGCCCGACTCCAGCCACCCCTGAAGCTCCGCATCGAAGAAGGCGTCGTGCGCCTGCGTCCGTTCGCCGAACAGCAGCCAGGCGCCGCCCCCGGCCGGGCTCCGCGCCTTCAGATGCGCCCGCAATCCCGCGATCCCCGTGCCATTGCCGATCAGGATCATCGGCGTCTCGTCCGCCGGCCCGTGGAAGCTGCGGTTGGTCCTCAGCCGCATTCCGATCTCTTCGCCGACCGCCAGATCCTGGGTCAGCCAGCCGGACGCCAGGCCCGGCGTTCCGTCGGGGTGACGCATCAGGCGGATCAGGCATTCGACCCGTCCGTCCGACGGCAGGGAGGCGATGGAGTATTCGCGCGATCCGGGCGCGACCCCGTCGCGTTCCGGCAGTCCCACTTCTGCGATGTCCCCCGCCGCCCAGTCCGGCGCCGGCCCGACAGGTTCAAACGCGAGATGATAGGCTGGGCCGCCGGGACTGCCCGGATTGACCAGGGTCCGCTCGACCAGCCGCCATGGATAGAAGGCCGCCGGCGTCCAATCCGGCGCGGAGAGGCTTCCCGTGATCTGGTTCAGCTGATGCTGCCAGTGGCGGATGGCCCCGGCCTCGCCGTTGTCCACCTCGACCGTATCGAACAGGGGTTCGGCGCCCGACCGCCGCAGCCAGCTGTCCACCGCATGGCCGAAGCCGCAGAACTGATCATAGCTGCGGTCGCCGAGGGCCAGCAGTCCGAACCTCAGCTCCTTCAGTTCCGCCGCCTCGCCCATCAGTTTCCGCACAAACCGGGCCGCAGTGTCGGGCGGGTCGCCCTCGCCGGTCGTCGACACGATCAGCAGGGCCCGCGACGCCGCCTTCAAGGCCGCCAGATCCAGATCGGCGAACGACAGAACCCTCGCCCCGACGCCGCCGTCCTGCAAGGCCTTGGCCGTCATCCAGGCCAGTTCCTCGGCGAAGCCCGTCTGGCTGGCGAAGGCCACCAGAACCGCGTCGCCCTCCCCGGCCATGGCGTCCGATCGCGCCCGCGCCGCCGCTTTGGCCCGGCGCTCGCGCCAGACGACGAAGCCCACCAGGACCAGCCACAGGGCTGCCGCCCCGGCGGCCCAGAGCCAACGCATCGGGTCGCCTGTCACCAGGGCTCTTCCATCATGGCGGACAAGGCCGGCGTCATCCGCTCGACCGGCCCACGGGGCGTCCGCTCCACGAACAGGGCCGCCAGACCGATCGCCTCGGCATGTTCAGGCCCGTCGAACGGCCCCATGACCGTCAAGGCCGTGGCGTAGGCGTCCGCCTTCATGGCCGAGGGGTGCAGCACCGTCACCGACGCCACAGCATTGGTCACCGGCCGCCCCGTCGAACCGTCGATGGTGTGCGGATAGACCCGTCCATTATGTTCAAAGGCGCGGCGGTAGTCGCCGCTGGTCGCCATGGCCATGTCGTACAGGGCCGCCACGGTGCGCGGCTCGGTCGAGCCCTCGACCCGTTCGATCTCGACCCACCAGGGCTGGGCGTCCGGCTTGACGCCGCGCCCCTTCAGCTCGCCGCCGATCTCGACCAGGTGCGAAGTCGCCCCGATGGCCGTCAGCCGATCCGAGACCCGGTCCACCGCATGGCCCTTGGCGATGCCGGAGAAATCCAGCTTCATACCGCCCATCTGCATCAGGCCGCGCGCCTCGCGATTCATCCTCAACCGACGCCAGCCCGACACCGCCAGCGCCGCCTCGACCTCTTCGTCGGACGGCACCGGCAGAAGCGCGCCGCGCGGCCCCGGCGGGCCGAAACCCCACAGGTCGACCAGGGCGCCCAGGGTCGGATCGACCGCGCCATTCGTCTCGTCCCCCAGGTCCATGGCCGCGTCCAGCAAGCCCCAGAAGTGCTCGGACACCGACCACATCCCTTCGGGCGCGGCGTTGAATCGACTGATCTCGCTGTTCGGCTCCCAGGGGCTGAAGGCGGCGATCACCGCCGCCAGCTCCTGTTCGATCGCCGCCCGCGCCTCGACCGGCCCCAAGAGGGGCGGGCCGATCAGCCGCACGCTCCAGGTCGTGCCCATGGTTGCGCCGTGCAGCGACAGAACCACGTCGCCGGGCGGACGGGGCGGAACCCCGTCCATCGGCGGAATCAGAACCCGGTTGTCGGCGCGGTCGGCGAGCGGAACCGGGTCGCCGAGCGTGACCGTGGGCGGGGCGGCGCGGGATCCGCGCGAGAAGGGACTGTCAGACATGCCCGTGGCTTAGGGCAGGACTTCCATCACCGCCACATAGCTGGCGTTCGAACCGAGGGTCTCGCCCTGGGCCGGCGCGCGGACCGAGGCGTTCAGCCAGTACATGCCGGCTGCCGGCCAGGTCACGGTGAAGGCGCCGTCGGCGCCGGTCTTGACCGTCATTTCTTCGGGATTGTCACGATAGCGCACGCCGCCGCGCGCAATGGTCACATCCAGATCGGCGGCGGGTTGACCGTCTTTGACCAGTTTGAAGGTCGCGGCCTCGCCGGCGGCCAGGTCGTTGGGATGGGTCACGGGAACCAGTTCCAGACCCTCGCCGGTCGTCTTGAACACGGTCTCCGACGCGTTGTTCAGGGTGACGAAGGTCTCGATCCGGCTGGCGGTGCGGGTCGCCTGCACCTCGGTCGCGCCTGCGGGCAGAGCGGCCGGATATTCGGCCGCCGAACCGCGCCAGCGCTTCTGTTCGCCGTTCAGCTTGTAGCTGGCCATGACGCCGCCCATGACATTGGCGACCTTGTAGGTGCCGTTCTGCGTCAGATGGACGTCGAAGGTGGTGCGGTATTGGCCCTGCATCAGATGTTCCGGCTGAACGGCCGATCCGTCCGGCGCCGTCACGACCAGGCCGTTCATCCGCATGGCGGCGTGATCGGGGATGAAGACCCCGTTGGACATGCCGGCGTCGAACCCGACCCAAGCGTCATTGCCCGACAGGCTGGTCGAGGTAGGCGCCATCCAGGCGCGGTGGGCCTGGGCGGCCATCGGCGCGGCCAGGGCGGCGGCGAAGGCCAGAAGCGTGATCGTCTTTTTCATGGGTCAGTTCCTCAGCGAGAGACGGTGACGCGCACGGCGCCCAGTTCGGTGGAGCCGGAAGCATTGGCGGTATTGGCGCCGCCCCAGCGGAAGGGCACGCGCACGACCTCGCGCCCGCCCAGTTCACGGGCCGCCTCGACGACGATGTTGTACTGGCCCGGTTGCAGGCCGCGCAGACGGGCGGCGGGGACGGTGATGGTCTGGCGACCTGGCGCGCGGGTGGCGCCCGAGACGCCGTCGGCCGGCAGGCTCATGGCCCGGCCGCCCTTGCGCCACCAGGTGCGCAGGTCCTTCAGCCAGTCCTTGCCGTCACCCTCGTTGTTGCGGGTCTGCTGATACCAGACCGCCAGGGTCTGGACCGCCGTCTGATCGGGCCGCTCGATCCACACCGCCACATAGGGCCGATGATAGGAGGCGGTGTTCAGCCGCGGCACATCGACGGTGACCGACAGGTCCGCCGCCAGAGCAGGCGCGGCGGCGGCCAGGCCGACGGTGGTGACGACGATAGGGAGAAAGCGCATCCGGGACACTCTTAGTGAATGAAGATCAGGGCGATAACGACGGGGATAAGCAGGCCCAGGGCCGCCAGCGGCCAGGTGGACGGCCGCCCCTTGGCGTGCAGCCACATCAGCCCCAGCCCCGTCAGGGCGAAGATCAAGCAGGCGACGGCGAAGACGTCGATGAACCAGAACCAGACGCCGCCGGCGTTGCGGCCCTTGTGCAGGTCGTTCAGGTAGGCGATCCAGCCGCGCGTCGTCGTCTCGTGCAGCACGTCGCCCGTCGCACGGTCGATGGTCACCCAGCCGTCGCCGCCGGGCGTAGGCAGGGCCACATAGATTTCTTCGGCCGTGGTCTCGGTCGGCTTGCCGGCGATCTCGGCCTTCAGCGTCTGCGCCGACCAGCGGGCGACGGCGTCGGGGACGGGATCGGTCGTCTCCTCGGGGAAGTCCGCCAGTCGCGCCACCAGGGGCGCCGGCAGGGCGGCGGTCTGTTCGACCGTCACCGGATCGGCGGGGATCGAGGCCGCGTGGTTCAGGGTGATGCCGGTGAAGGCGAACAGGACCAGGCCGACCAGACTGACCGCCGCCGAAATCCAGTGCCAGGAATGAAGCTGTTTCAGCCAGAATGACCGCGCGCCGTTCAGCGCCGCCTTGGGCTTTTTCGAGCCCTTGGCGGGGGGCTCGGCCTGATCTTGTGCGGCGAGTTCGGTCACACGGTGGCTGTGCCACTGTTGCGAACCGTTTTCAATAGCAGTCCGTGCGACGAAATCGCCGCACCGATCGTCAGTAGCTGAATCTCACCCCGGCCCGCACCGTGCGCGGCGGGGCGTAGCCGGCGACGTCGGTCCCGGTCATCGACACCTCGACCTCTTCATCAAAGGCGTTGTCCAAGGCGGCCCAGACCATGACGCCTTCGCGCGCCGCCCATTCCGCCCGGGCGTCCAGGGTCACTGCGGGGTCCAGGGTCCGGCTGTTCAGATCATCGTCGAACCGCGCCGATTCATACCGCGCGGCCAGGCCCAGGGTCAGACGCTGCGTCGCCCGCCAGTCCAGGCCCGCTGTCGCGCTCCACTCCGGCGCCTGGGCCGGACGCAGGCCGGTCAGCTGCGGCGCAGCCGTCCCGCCGTCCACCTCGGCGTCGGTCCAGGACAGGGCGGCGTTCAGCGACAGGACCTCGGTCGCCTGGACCGACCCATTCAGTTCGACGCCCCAGGCCTCGATGGTCCCGGCGTTCTGGCGCTGGCGCAGCACGCCGCCGGCCGGCACGAAGCCCGCGCGGGGGAAGGTGCCCGGCCCCTCGCCGATCGTGACGTTGACGATGGCGTCCTCGATCTCGTTCCAGAAGACCGTCGCCCCCCAGGCGATCCCGTCCCGGTCGTAGGCCAGGCCCGTCTCGATCCCGCGCAGGGTCTCGGGCTCCAGCGCCGAATTGGCCTCAGTGATGTCGTTGCCGACCCGGAACGGCCGGTGCAGCTCGTTCAGCGTCGCCGGCCGGAAGCCGGAATAGGCCGCCGCCCGCCAGGCGTAGCCGGCGCCCAGCAGACCGCTCAGATCCCGCCGCGCCGCCAAACGGGCGCTGAACACCTCGCCCGACCGGTCTTCGTCCATCTCGTCCAGGATGGGAGCGCCGGTCGCCAGCGTGTATTCGTAGCGGAAGCCCGCCTCGTTCTTCCACTGGTCGTAACGCAACCCACCCGCGACCAACCAGGCGCCGTCGGTCCAAGACCCGTCCACATAGCCGCCGGCCACCGATGTCTCGCCGCCCGCCCGTCGTCCCCGGGCGAAGCCCGCGCCGGTGGGATTGCTGAAGAATTCGTTGGTCGCACCCTCGTTGAACCGCGCGTCGGCCCCGACCTCCCACTCCAGCCGTCCGCCGGCGAAGTCGGCGGTGCGACGGCGCAGAGCTGTGTTCAAACCCCAGCCCGTCGCGGGGGTCTTGTACTGATTGTTGGCCGGGGTCGTGGTCGATCGATCCGCCGCCACCGCAGCCGAACTGTTGGCGAAATTGCTCTCGATCCGCCAGGCCTGCAGCCGCCAGCCGTATCCGTCGACGGGCGGCGCCTTGGCCGCCGTGGCGCTCAGGCTGTGGCCACTGGCGTTGGACCGGGCGTTGAGCAGGCCAGAGCCGCGATCCTCCTCCCAGGTCGCCGCCCGCAGCGACAGGTTCGCCCCTTCGAGATTGAGCCCGTCCAGCGGCGCATCGACCCGCAGGGCGGCGCTGCGGCTGTCCAGATCCAGCGGCGTATCCGCCGCCCCCGCCGCCGGCCCGCGCACCGGCGTATAGCCGTCGCTGGCCTCATACAGGCCCGACAGGGTCACCCCGACCGGTCCCAGCATGGTCGATCCCGACCCCGCCGCCCGCGCCCCGCCGCGCTCGGCGACCGAGAAGTCCAGCACTCCGCCGCTGTCCCGTTCTGTCAGGCCGATGACCCCGGTCAGGGCGCCGGCGCCATAAGGCCCCGCGCCCGCGCCGCGCACCACATCCACCCGCTCCAGCGATTCCGGCGCGACTCGGGACCAGATCACCCAACCGCCGAACGGATCATTCAGCGGAACCCCGTCCAGCGTGACCAGGGTCCGCCCCGCGCCCGACGGCGCGATGGCCCTCAGCGAAATCCCCTGGGTCGTCGGATTGGCGGCTAGGCTGGAGGTGCGGCGAAACAGGGACACCGCCGGCACGGTCCGCAGGGCCTCGTCCAGCCGGGCGGATCGCTCCAGCACCCGTTCGTCCAGCCGCACCACCGAAAAGGCGGCGTCGGCGGCTGCGGGCGGCAGACGGGCGGCCGTCACCGTGATTTCGGACAATTGGGCGGGCGGAGCGGGGGGAGCGTCTTGGAACATCCCGGTCACAATAGACCAGCTTCGCCTTGGTTCACCCCTGCGACCTTATAACCTCGATTGAGGCCTCGAGGTCACAGGTGATGGCGACGTCAAACCTCGGACCAGCGCCGCAGCAGGTTGTGATAGACCCCGGTCAGCTCGATCACCGCCTGATCCTTGGGCCCCTTCTCGCGCGCCACCCGCTGGGTCGCGACGTCCAGGCGGAACAGCATCTCGCGGTCGCCGTCGTCGCGGATCAGGCTCTGCATCCACATGAAGGACGAGACCCTCGCCCCGCGCGTCACCGGCATCACCTTGTGCAGGCTCTTGGACGGATAAAGCACCAGGTCCCCGGCCGGCAGTTTGACCGACTGGGGTCCGTACATCTCCTCGATGATCAGTTCCCCGCCGTCGTAATCCTCGGGCTCCGACAGGAACAGGGTCGCCGACAGGTCGCTCCGTATACGGATGGCGCCCCCGCCCCGCTGCTGGCGGATGGCGTTGTCCACGTGCAAGCCGAACTCGCCCCCGCCTTCATAGCGGTTGAACAGGGGCGGAAAGATCGTGTGCGGCAGGGCGGCGGCCACAAACATCGGATTGGCGTTCAGCGCCTGAACGATCAGGGCCGAAACCTCCCTGGCCACATCCGAATCTTCCGGCAGTTGCTGGTTCCGCTTCGCCGTCGCCGACTGATGGCCCGAGGTGACGTTGCCGTCCGTCCACGGGCCGGCGTCCAGCCGATCGCGCAGGGCCTTCACTTCGGCCTTAGAGAAGACTTCGGGAATCTGCAGCAGCACGACAGGTCTCGCTCAAAGAAAGACGGCCCCGCCGGAAGGACGGGGCCGTCGAGGATAGGCCGGGGATCGAGCCTTTAGAAGCGCAGGTTCAGCGCCAGGATCGCCTGTCGCGCGGACGCGGGATCGGCGTGGTGAACACCATTGGTGCGGATGATATATTCCTCGTCCGTCAGGTTCTTCACGTTCAGCTGCAGGCTGGCGCGATCCGTCAGATCATAAGAGGCGAAGGCGTCCACACGCGTCCATTCCGGGGCAAAGACGCGGTTGTTGCCGCCGCCCGCGCCGCCCTGGTTCCCGCCGAAGGATTCGGAGGTGTAGTAGACGCCGCCGCCCAGAGTCAGCTTACGCGTGACGCGGTAGGTGCTGAAGAGGCTGGCGGTATGTTCGGGCGTATTGGCCAGAGAATCGCCTTCAAAGGCGCTCGGCACAGGCACGCCGTTCACGATGGTGACGGCGCCCTTCACCAACTCAGAGTCCATGTAGGTGTAGCCGCCGAACACGGTCCACACCGGGGTGATGCTGCCGGATACGCCCAGTTCCAGCCCCCGGACCTCGACTTCGCCGATCTGCTCATAATGACCGACGTCCACCAGGATGGCGGCGTTCTTGCGGGTCGTCTGGAACAGGGCGGCCGACAGCGCCAACCGATCACTGAAGACATTGGCCTTGGCGCCGACCTCGAAACTTTCACTGTCTTCCGGATCCAGAACCGTATTCGCCAGATCGCCCGACCCAGTGCCGCCAGATCCGTTCTGGTCGCCCGAAGAGATGGTGGGCGGCGTCGAGGAGGTGGACCAGGAGGCGTAGACGCTGCTGCTCGCCGTCGGCTTGAACACCAGACCGACCTGATAGTTGGTGAACTCCCAGGTGCGCTCGGGCACGATCGTATAGGCCGTCGTCGTCCAGACGCCGGCCGACTGGTTCGCCGTCGCATTAACGCCGCGCACGGAATACTGATCCCAGCGCACGCCCAGGTTCAAGATCAGCCGCTCGCTCAGGGTGATGCTGTCGTTGGCGTAGACGCCGATGGTCTCGGTGGTGTTCGAGCTTGTCGGACCGCGATTGATCACGCCCGTCCAGGCGTCGTCGGCGTTCGGACTATAGACTTGGGTGCAGTCGCCAGCGCCCAGCGCGCTCGTCGCTGTCGGATAAGAACCACTGACGGTGGTCAGGCCCGTCGGGCAGGCCGCGCCCGAGGTGGTGTAGGTCGAATAGGTGGCGTTGCGGTTCCGCTCACGCGACAGTTCCACGCCCACGTCATAGCTGTGCTTGATCGCCCCGGTCGCGAACTGACCATAGACGTCGGTCACATTGGCCAGGGTGGTGACCGGGTTCCAGCGGGTCTTGGTGCCCCGCTTCATCCAGTAGGTGCCGTCGGCTGCACGCCCCACATAGCCGCCGTCGCCGGGGTTGGTGACGATATAGTCGTTCAGGGTTTCGGAATAGCGGCTGACGTTGCGGATCGTGGCCACATCATTGATGCGATGCTCGGCCTTGAAGGTGAAGGTGTCCACCTCATTGGTCAGGTAGTCGCGATCCTTGACGCCGTAGAAGCTGTCGTAGGGCACATCCAGGATGCCGCTATCGGTCGTGCGCACACCGATCTTGGTGAACAGCGGGATTCCGTAGTCCGGCATCTGGTCGCTGGTCAGGTGATAGTAGCTGAACACCATCGACGACGGCGTGCCCAGGCCCGCGCCCAGGCTGATCGCCGCGCCCCATTTGTCGTAATCGACGCTGTCGCGACCGGGCACGTCGCCCTGCGCCCCCATCAGATTCACCCGCAAACCCGCCGTCTCGCCCAGCGGCATGTTGGAATCGATCGTGCCGCGCAGGTAGGAGTCCGTGCCGACGCTGGCTCCGATGTTGGTGAACTCGGTCAACTGGGGCGCCTTGGAGCCCAGATTGATGCTGCCGCCGCCGGAACCCCGGCCGGAATAGACGGCGTCAGGCCCCTTGATGACCTCGACCTGCTCCAGGTTGAAGACCTCGCGTTGCTGGCCGCCCGTGTCGCGCAGGCCGTCCACGAAGATGTTGTTGCCCGACGACTGCCCCCGGATGAAGGGCCGGTCCGCGAGCGGCTGTCCGCCCTCGCCCGCACCGAAAGTGATGCCGGGCGAGTTCATCAGCACGTCTTGCAACGAGGACGCCGCCGTCTGTTCGATGATCTGCTGCGGAATGATCGTCACCGCGCGCGGCGTGTCCAGCAGAGGCGCGACGAACTCGGGGCTGGCGGGTTCGCGGCGGATGCGGCGGCCGGTCACGTCGATGGCTTCGAGCCCGTCGTCCTTGCTGGTCTGCAGCGCGGTCGCGATCGGCGCGTCAGCAGCGGAGACCTCGGCGGCCAGGGCCGGCGCGGCGACCAGCATGCCGGCGGCGCTGGAGGCGAACAGGAGGGAACGGAGCGCAGCGGCGCGGAACTCGGACATATTGGGGCGACCTTTTGGCCTGATTTTGCGATGCGGTCGCAATAGAGCGCTTCACAATGTCGCACAAGCACAATTGCGACTTAATCGCATTGAGGCCCGAAGGACGTCAGGTCACCGCCTTCATTCGCACCGTCTTCGACGGCGTCAGGTCCAGCCAGGTCGGATCCGGCATGGCCTTGTGCGCGGCGGCCAGAGCTTCGGACCAGCGCCGGCCCAGGTCGCGGAAATAGGGATCGTCAGCATCGATGCGCCGTTCCATCCCGGTCAGACCGTCACGCGGAATTACGATCAGGTCCAGCGGCGGCCCCACCGCGATATTGGAGCGAATGGTCGAGTCGAACGAGATCAGCCCCAGTTTCACCGCCTCGGACAGGGGGGTGTAGTCATGAAGGGCGCGGTCCAGGATCGGCTTGCCGTATTTCAGCTCGCCGATCTGAAGATAGGGGGTGTCGGCCCCGCACTCGATGAAATTGCCCTGACCATAGACCAGATACAGGCCCATCTTGCCGCCGCCGATCTGGCCGCCCAGCAGCATGGAGGCGTTGACGTTCAGGGCGTCGGCGGTGGGCGAGGCCGGCGTATTGATCGTAGCCCGCACCATGGCCATCGCATGCCCCAGGATCTGCGCGGCGCGGAACAGGCTGGGCGCGGTCTCCAGGGTCTCCGGCCCGGTGGAGTCGGGCAGCTTGACCCCCTCGGCCACCATGGCCAGGGCCGTCTGGGTCACCGACAGATTGCCGGCCGTGGCCACGGCCAGGATCCGTTCGCCCGGCGTCTTGAACACGTGCAGCTTGCGATAGGACGAGATGTTGTCCACGCCCGCATTGGTGCGGGTGTCGGCGATCATCGCCAACCCCTCCTCCACCAGCATGCCTACGCAATAGGTCACTTCGCTATATCCGCTCCCGGTTCTGCGAATCGTTTGACGCTAACAGATTCCCCGGCCATGGCGATCAGGACCATCCCTTGGACTGATGTTGTTGCTGGCTCTGTTGCACAGGCCGCACATGAAGGGCGACCGTCAGGCTGCCGACCCCGCCGCCGTAGCTGGTCCCCCGGATCGGCGTCGCCCCCAGCGAGTCCAGCCCCACGGCGATGCGAACATAGTTTTCCGTCGGACAGATGCCGTTGGCCGCATCGAACCCGACCCAGCCCAGCCCCTCGATCCAGGCCTCGGCCCAGGCGTGGGCGGCGTCCTGATCGTGCTGGCCGTCCGACCGGTTCAGATGGCCCGAGACATAGCGGGCCGGCACACCCAGGGCGCGGGCGCAGGCGATGAAGATCTGGGCGTGGTCCTGACAGACGCCGCGCCGGATGTCGAAGGCCTCGGCCGCCGTATGGGTGGCGGACGTCGCCCCGACCTCGAAGGCCACGCCGCCATGGATCGCGCCCATCAGCCGGTGCATCCGCTCCAGCGGCGCGCCCTCGCCGATCTCTCGCGCGAAGTCGACCAGGGCGGGATTGGCCTGTGTCAGGCGGGTGTCGCGCAGATAGACGCCCGGCTGCAGCCGGTCGTTCTGGCCCCGGATCACGCCGCCGGTGTCCACGGTCGAGACCTCGCCCGTCACCCGGATGGTCAGGGCGTCGGTCGGCCGCTCGGTATAGAGGCTGTGAACAATATTGCCGAAGGCATCCTCGCTGCGCCGCAGCCGGGCGTCGACGTCTGTCTCGATACGCCATTCGCGCACCTGCTGGCTCTCACACGACTTGGGCGTCAGCCGCAGCATCTGCACGATGAACCGCGCCGGCCGGGCGTAGGCGTAGCGGGTGGAGTGGTCGATCCGTATCCGCATGGTCAGACCAGATATTGTTCGTGGACGGCGGCGGCCAGGGCGTTGTTCTCGTTCAGGAAGCCCTGGATGTACTCGTGCAGACCGGACTGGAAGATGTCTTCGATCCGGGCCTCGTTGAACTGGGTCAGGCGGTTGGAGGCCAGCCTCTGCGCCGGGCCGCGCCGGCCGTAATCGGTCGCCAGCCGCTCCAGATAGCTGACGATCATGCCCTGGCACGACGCCAGCGACCGCGGCATCTGCCGGTTCAGCACCAGCAGATCCGCCACCAGCCAGGGCCGCACGCTCTCGCGATAAACCCAGCGATAGGCGGTCAGGGCCGAGACTTCACGCAACAGGGTGGTCCATTGGAAATAGTCCAGCTGTCCCCCCACCCGCTCGCCGGGCGGCAACAGCAGGTGATATTTGACGTCCAGCAGGCGGGCGGTGTTGTCGGCCCGCTCGATCGCCATGCCCAGCCGCAGGAACCAGTAGGCGTCATTGCGCAACATGGTCCGCGACGAGGCCCCCTCCACCGCCAGAGACGTCGACTTCACGAAGTCCAGGAAGTTGGTGAAATCATCCCGCTTGGTCGGCTCGCCCAGTTCGTTCAGCCCGTTCCAGGCGCCGTTGATCGCCTCCCACAGCTCGATGGTCAGGGCGGTCCGCACCGAACGGGCGTTGGTCCGCGCCTTGGTGATACAGGCCTTGATCGAGGTCGTGTTGTCCGCCCCGAAGGCCAGATATTCGCGGACCGACTTCTCGGACACCGTGCGACCGGTCGCATCGAAGGCCGACTTGACGCCCGACGACGAAATCGCGCCGGCCCAGGCGGTGACGGTGGCCTGATCCTTGGCCGGCAGGGCCGCCAGGCGGATCGCCGCCTCCAGGATGCGCGCGAGAAAGTCCGCCCGCTCCATATAGCGGCCGGTCCAGTACAGGCTGTCTGCAGTGCGAGAGAGCATCAGTTATCCAGCACCCAGGTGTCCTTGGTTCCGCCGCCCTGGCTGGAGTTGACCACCAGCGAGCCCTCCTTCAGCGCCACTCGCGTCAGGCCGCCGGGCGCGACCCGCACCCCCGCCGGACTGGACAAGACGAACGGCCGTAGATCGACGTGCCGCGGCGACAAGTCGCCTCCATTCAGGGTCGGCGCCGTCGACAGGCTCAGCGTCGGCTGGGCGATGAAATCGTCGGGATCGGCGATCAACTTAGCGCGAAACGCCTCGATTTCGGCCTTGGTCGAGGTCGGTCCCACCAGCATGCCGTAGCCGCCGGAGCCGCCGACCTCCTTGACCACCAGTTCGTCCAGCTTACCCAGAACTTCTTTCAGCGCATCGGCCTCGCGACAGCGCCAGGTCGGCACATTCTTCAGGATCGCCTCCTCGCCGGTGAAGAAGCGGATGATCTCGGGCATGTAGGTATAGACGGCCTTGTCGTCGGCCACCCCCGTCCCGACCGCATTGGCCAGGGTCACACGCCCCGCGAAATAGGCCGACATCAGCCCCGGAACCCCCACCGCCGAGTTCGGCATGAAGGTCAGGGGATCGATGAAGTCGTCGTCGATGCGGCGATAGATGACGTCGACCCGCTTAGGGCCCTCGGTCGTGCGCATATAGACGGTGTCGTCATTGACGAAGAGGTCGCCGCCCTCGACCAGTTCCACCCCCAGCTTGTCGGCCAGGAAGCTGTGCTCGTAATAGGCCGAGTTGAACGGCCCGGGCGTCAGCACGACGATGGTGGGATCTTCGCCCGCCCCCGACGGCGCCGAGGCCTGTAAGGACCGCAACAGCATGTCGGTATAGATTTCGACCGGCCGCACCGCATGTTCGGCGAACAGGTCCGGGAACAGCCGCATCATCATCTCGCGGTTCTCCAGCATATAGGAGACCCCCGACGGCGTGCGGACATTGTCCTCCAGCACATAGAAGCCGTCCTCGCCGGTGCGGACCAGATCGACACCGGCGATATGGCACCAGACGTCGCCCGGCGGCCGGCGGCCCTGCATCTCGGGCCGATAGTGCGGATTGGTCAGGATCAGGTCGGCGGGCACGATCCCCGCGCGGATACAGTCCTGCGGCCCGTAGATGTCCTTCAGGAAGGCGTTGATGGCGGTGACCCGCTGCTTCAGCCCCTTCTCCAGCCCGCCCCACTCATCGGCGCCGATGATGCGCGGCACGACGTCGAACGGGATCAGCCGCTCGTTGGATTCCTCGTCGCCATAGACGGCGAAGGTTACGCCCATACGGCGGAAGAACAGCTCCGCCTGGCGCGAGCGCGCCTGCAGCAGATCCGGCGGGGCGTTTTCCAGCCAGGCCGCCAGGGTCTTGTAGCTGTCGCGGATCGCGCCTGATCCGCCGCCGTTCATTTCGTCGAAAGCTCTCGTCATCCGCCCCCGCCGCGTTGAGATCGCAGCTTGATCGATCCCGAACGAAAAGCGCAACAGTTTTGTTGCACTGCGGCGACGACTACTTGCCCGCAAACAAACCCTCTCCCGCTTGCGGGAGAGGTGGCTCGTCGTCCGCGCAGCGGACCAGGGTCGGAGAGGGAAGTCTCGTTTTACTAAAGGAAGACTTCCCCCATCGTCAGGCGTGTCGCTTCGCGCCACGGCCTGACACTTCCCCCGCAAGCGGGGGAAGGTCCGGTGAAAATCAGATCCCCACCGCCTTCATCGACACCGCCTGATCCGCCAGCTTCGCCACATCCACCGGCTTCCCCTTCCCGATCAGCTGTTTGCCCGCCATGAACTCCGGCGGCGCATTGACCGCCTCGACGCAGACCACCCGGTCGCCGTTCAGGTGAAACACCGCAAAGCCCCCCGCCGACGGATCGCCCCGCACCACCTGACGGTCCGCATCGAACGGCAGTCCGGCGATCTGAAGCTTGAAGTCGTACTGATCGGACCAGAACCACGGCACCTCCGCCGCCGGTCCCGGCCGCCCGACGATGGCCGCCGCCGCCTGCTTCGCCTGTTCCAGCGCATTGGGCACGCTCTCCAGCCGGTGCGAGACCCCGCCGTGCACGGGAATCGGCCGCCGCGTCATGTCGCCCACGGCGAAGATGGCGGGATCGCTGGTCCGCGCCTGCTCATCCACCACCACCCCGTCGTCGCATCTCAGGCCCGCCGACCGCGCCAGGCTTTCGCACGCCAGTGCGCCCACGCCGACCAGAACCGCATCCGCCTGCACCACCGATCCGTCCGCCAGCGTCACCCCGTCATGAGCGACCGCGACCACCTCGGCCCCGGTCAGGATCTCAACACCATGCGCCCGATGCTGAGCGGTGAAGAAGGCCGACAGGGTCTCCGACGCCACCCGCGCCAGCACGCGCGGCGCCCGCTCGATCACCACCGCCTCGGCGCCCAGGGCCCGAGCCGAGGCGGCCGCCTCCAACCCGACATAGCCGCCGCCGACCACCGCCAGCCGCCTGCCCGGCCCCAGTACGGCCTTCAGCCGCTCGGCGTCCTTCAGCGTCCGCAGCTCCAGCAGTTCGGGATGATCCCCGCCCGGCACAGGCAGTTTGCGCGCCGTCGATCCCGTCGCCAGGACCAGGACGTCATAGGTCTCGCTCGTCCCGTCGTGGAAGGCGACCGTCTTCGCCTCCGGGTCCACCGACACGGCGACCGTCGACGACCGAAACTCGATCCCCTGCTCCTCATAGAAGCTCAGCGGCCGCAGCAGCAGCGCCTCCAGATCCGCCTCGCCCTTCAGCCAGGCCTTGGACAGGGGCGGCCGCTGATACGGCGGCGCATCCTCTTCGCCCACCAGCACGATGGGGCCTTCATGGCCGTACTGCCGCAGAAAGGCCGCGACGGAGCCGCCGGCGTGCCCGGCGCCGATGATCAGGATCTTGGTCATGGCCGGACAGATAGAGCGGTGCGCGGGCCGGCGTAAGTCGTGATTGGTGAATCGTCAGTCGTGACTGGAGCCCGCGCGCCCGATCACGAGTCACCAGTCACGGCTCACGCCACCCCTTGACCGTTCCACTGTTACAGCATAGTGGAACGCGCATGACGATCCCGCCCGCCCGTGACGCCCTCTATGACGCCCTGCTGTCGATGCAGACGCGCGCCGAGATCGACGCCTTCCTGGCCGATCTGTGCACCCCGGCGGAACTGCGCGCCTTCGCCGAGCGCTGGCAGGTGGCGCGCCTGCTCGACGCCGGCGACAAGTCCTATCGCGAGATCGCGGCCGAGGCCCACGCCAGCCCCACCACCGTCGTCCGCGTCGCCCGTTATCTCAAAGACATGCCGCACCAGGGCTACCGCCTCGCCCTGGACCGCCTGAAGAACACGAACTGAGTATCCGAACATGAGCACCGTACAAGGCCGGCTTCGCATCGCCGTCCAGAAATCCGGCCGTCTGGCCGACCGCAGCCTGGACCTGATCCGCGACGCGGGTCTGAAATGGGTCAAGGGTCACAACGACCTGCTGTACCGGGTCGAGAACTATCCGATCGACCTGCTGCGCGTCCGCGACGACGACATCCCCACCTTCGTGGCCGACGGCGTCTGCGACCTGGGGATCGTCGGCGAGAACGTGCTGGAGGAAGGCCGCAACGGCGGGGCCAACGCCTCCGTGGTCATGCCCCTGGGCTTCGGCCGCTGCACCCTGAAGATCGCCACGCCCCCGACCCTGGCCTATGACGGCCCGGCCTCGCTGGACGGACTGCGCATCGCCACCTCCTATCCCAAGATCCTGCGCCGCTTCCTGGACGAGCGCGGGGTCAAGGCCGACATCGTCGTCATGCGCGGCGCCGTCGAGGTCGCGCCCCGGCTGAAGCTGGCCGCCGCCATCTGCGACCTGGTCTCGACCGGCGCGACGCTGGAGGCCAACGGCCTCGGGGCCAAGGACACGGTGCTGGAAAGCCAGGCCGTCCTGATCCAGTCCCCCGTCGCCCCCGAGCCAGCCCTGCAGCACCTGCTGGACAGCATCATCGAGCGGATGTCGGGCGTGGTGTCCTCGCAAGGCGCCAAATACGTCATGCTGAACGCCCCGCGTTCGGCGCTTGATGAGATCACGGCCATCCTGCCCGGCGCCGGCTCGCCCACCGTCATGCCGTTGATGGGCCGCGACGACGCGGTCGCCGTCCACGCCGTCTGCCAGGAGGCCGTCTTCTGGGAGACGCTGGAGAAGCTGAAGGCCGCCGGCGCCTCGGCCATCCTGGTCCTGCCCATCGAGAAGATGATGTGATGAAACTGATCGACTGGTCTTCCCTCGACGCCGCCGGCAAGAAGGCGGCCCTGGCCCGCCCGGCCCAGCGCACCGCCGGCGACGTGACCGAGGTGGTCCGCACCATCCTGGACGACGTGCGCGAACGCGGCGGCGCGGCGGTCGCCGACTGGTGCCTGAAGCTGGACAAGGCCCCGCCCCGCCGCATCGCCATCACGCCCGAGGCCGTAGCCGAGGCGCGCAACGCCCTGCCCCCCGGCGACGTCCGCGCCCTGCGCATGGCGGCCGAGAATGTCCGCGTCTTCCACCAGGCGACCAAGCCCGAAGACACGCCCTTCATCGAGACCACCCCCGGCGTGCGCTCCAAACTGGCCTGGCGTCCCATCGCCTCGGCCGGCCTCTATATCCCCGGCGGCACCGCCCCTCTTTTCTCCTCCCTGCTGATGCTGGCCATCCCGTCCGGCGTCGCCGGCGTGGGCCAGCGCGTCGCCGTCACCCCGCCTTCAAAAGACGGCGGCGTCCACCCCGCCATGATCCTGGCCGCCGCCGAGGCTGAGCTGGACGCCCTCTGGCTGATGGGCGGCGCCCAGGCCATCGCCGCCCTGACCTTTGGCGTCGAACTGGAGGACGGGATCATCCCCGCCTGTGACAAGCTGTTCGGCCCCGGCAACGCCTATGTCGCCGAGGCCAAGAAGCAGGCGTCTGCTCTTCCGGGCGGCCCCGCCGTCGACATGCCCGCCGGCCCGTCGGAGCTGATGGTCATCGTCGACCGCGACGCCGCGCCCGAGATCGCCGCCGCCGACCTGCTCAGCCAGGCCGAACACGACGCCGACGCCCAGGTCATCCTGGTCTCCACCAGCCGCGCCACCATCGACTACATCCTGTCGGAGGTTGAGACCCAGGTCGCCACCCTGCCGCGCGAAGCCATCGCCCGCGCCTCGCTGAACGAGGCTCGCGCCATCCTGGTCCGCGACCTCGACGCCGCCGCAGAAGTCGCCAATCTGTATGGCCCCGAACACCTGGCGATCCAGATCGACGACCCCGAACCCCTGGTGGACTCCATCAACGCCGCCGGCGCCGTCTTCGTCGGCCGGTTCGCGGCCGAGACCCTGGGCGACTACGCCGCCGGCCCCAGCCACGTCCTGCCGACCGACGGCGGCGCCCGCACCCTGGGCGGCGTCACCACCGCCAGCTTCATGACCACAATGTCGGTCCAGCTGGTCACGGAGGCCGGCGCCCGCGCGCTTGCGCCCATCGCCGCCCGCCTGGCCCGGATGGAGGGGCTCGAAGCCCACGCCCGCGCCGCCGACCTGAGGGCCGAAGGATGACCCTGCCCGCCCCCTACCCCCCGCTGGTCTCCGGCGGCGAGGGCCTGGATCGCTATCCCGGCGAGCCTGCCGCCCTGAGCGCCCGCATGGCCGCGATCTACGCCGTGCCCGCCGACCAGGTCCTGCCGGTGCGCGGCCTGACCCACGGGCTGGAGCTGGCCTATCGCCTCGCCGCCCGCGACGGCGGCTCGGTCGAGGCGCCCAAGGCCGAGCCCTATGACAGTCTCGCCGCCATCTATCCGGCCAAGGGTGAACCCGCAGTCGTGGTCATCCGCGCCCTCGGCTCGCCCGAGGCCGTGGCCGAAATGGCCGCCCGCGTCGCCCCCGCCCTGCTGGTGGTGGACGAAGGCCTGATCGAGTTCTCCGACAGCATCTCGGCCGCCACCGTCGTCGCCGATCAGCCGAACCTGGTCGTGCTGCGCAGTCTGTCCCTGGCCTATGGCCTGGCCGGCGCCCGCGTCGGCGCCGCCATCGCCCAAGCCCCGACCCTGGCCCGCCTCGCCTCGGTGCTCGAGCCCTACGCCCTGCCCGAGCCCCTGGTGCGGCTGGCGCAACAGGCGCTGGACCCGTCGCGGATGATCGAGACCGCCGAGCGGATCGCCTCGGTCCGGCGCGAGCGCGAGCGGATCGCCCGTGAACTGGGCCGCCAGATGCCGGTCGAGCCCGGCGTCGGCCCCATCCTCATGGCCCGGCCGGAAGACCCCGCCGCCGCCCTGGCCGCCCTGACGACCTATGGCGTCGCGGCCGACCTGTCGGGCGAGCGGCTGCGCCTGCCGGTCTCGATCAAGCCCGAGGTCAACGACCGGCTGCTGGCCGCCTTCGGCCTGACGCCCGCCAAGCGCCGCCCGGCCCGAGTCGGCCAGGCCGTGCGCGATACGAAAGAGACCCGCATCGTTTGCGCCGTCGATCTGGACGCCCCCGGCCCCATCAAGATCGAGACCGGCGTCGGCTTCTTCGACCACATGCTGGAGCAGATCGCGGCCCACGGCGGCTTCTCCGTGCGGCTCCAGTGCGAGGGCGACCTGCACACCGATCCGCACCACACGATCGAGGACAGCGCCATCGCCCTGGGCCAGGCGCTGAAACAGGCGCTGGGCGAGCGCAAGGGCATCGCCCGGTACGGCTTCGTCCTGCCGATGGACGAGGCCAACGCGACGGTCTCCATCGACCTGTCCGGCCGCCCCTATCCGCTGTTCGAGGGCACGTTCGACACCCCCTTCATCGGCGACTACCGCACCGACCTGACCGCCCACGTCTTCCGCTCGCTGGCGGAGGCCATGGGCGCCGCCGTCCACATCAAGGTCACGGGCCAGGACGACCACCACAAGACCGAGGCCGTCTACAAGGCCTTCGGCCGCGCCCTGCGCCAGGCCATCCGGGTCGAGGGCGACGCGGTGCCGAGCACGAAGGGGGTGTTGTGACCGAGGTCGCCGTCATCGCCTATGGCGCCGGCAACGTCGCCTCGGTCCAGTTCGCGCTCGAGCGTCTGGGCGCGACCGTGCGCCTGACCGACGATCCCGCCGTCATCGCCGAGGCCGAACGGGTCATCCTGCCCGGCGTCGGCGCGGCCGGCTACGCCATGAGCCGGCTGGCGGAGTTGGGCCTGGTCGAACCGATCCGCGCCTTCCCCCGCCCCCTGCTGGGCGTCTGCCTGGGCCAGCAACTGCTGTTCGGATCCAGTCAGGAGGGCGAGGGCGTCGATCTGCTGGGCTTCATCCCGGGCGCCGTCTCCCGGCTGGAGCCGGCGGGCGCCCTGCCCGTGCCGCATATGGGCTGGAGCCGGCTGACGCGCGACCGCGACGACCCGCTGCTGGAGGGGGTCGCCGACGGCGCCTACGCCTATTTCGTCCACGGCTATGTCTGTCCCGACGGCCCCGCCACCCTGGCCCGCGCCGACTATGGCGGCCCCGTCCCCGCCATGGTCCGCGCCGCCAATCGCTGGGGCTGCCAGTTCCACCCCGAACGCTCGGCCGAGGCCGGGGCGACGATCTTGCGGAACTTCCTGCAGGTCGCCGCATGACCCGCGCCGCCTCCCCCTCCCCGTCATCCTCGGGCTTGACCCGAGGACCGGACCATCCGCCGCTCGTGCGAGCTAGGCCCCGCACGAACCGATCCACGCCAGATCCTCGGGTCAAGCCCGAGGATGACGAACGGAAGCCGACCCTATGCTGATCTACCCCGCCATCGACCTGAAGGACGGCGTCTGCGTGCGGCTGATGCACGGCAAGTTTGATCAGGTGACGCAATACGACGAACAGCCCGCCGCCCGCCTCAGCGCCTTCGCGGCCGAGGGCGCCGAGTGGATCCACATCGTCGATCTGGACGGCGCCGAGGCCGGCCAGGCCATGCAGCACGCCCTGATCGGCGACCTGACCAAGGCCATCGAGGTCAAGATCCAGTCCGGCGGCGGCGTCCGCGGCGCCAATGATGTGGCCAAGCTGCTGGACGCGGGCGTGTCCCGCGTGGTCGTCGGCTCCCTGGCGGTGACCCAGCCCAACGACGTCGCCGCCTGGCTCAAGGGCTTCGGCGTCGAGCACATCACTCTGGCCCTGGACGTCAAGATCGAGGACGGCGTGCCCGTCCCCGCCCTGAAGGGCTGGACCCAGTCGTCGAGCGTCACCCTTTGGGAGGCGCTGGATCGTTATCCCAAGGGGACGGCGAAACACCTGCTGGTCACCGACGTGGGCCGCGACGGCGCCATGACCGGCCCCAATCTGGAGCTGCTGGCCGAGATCCGCCGCCGTCGCCCGGATCTGGTGCTCCAGGCCTCGGGCGGCGTCTCGTCGCTGGAGGATCTCGCGGCGGTCAAGGCCCTGGGCTGCAACGGCGCCATCGTCGGCCGCGCCCTGTACGAGAACCGCTTCACCC
Organism: Brevundimonas sp. FV2ps16; assembly: GCF_058681075.1. Taxonomy (NCBI): domain Bacteria; kingdom Pseudomonadati; phylum Pseudomonadota; class Alphaproteobacteria; order Caulobacterales; family Caulobacteraceae; genus Brevundimonas; species Brevundimonas sp. FV2ps16. Next base: position 509,796 of record NZ_CM178728.1, read on the forward strand.
TGCCCGAAGCCATAGCGACGGCGGCATGACTGCGCGACGTATAATCCCTTGCCTGGACGTCAAGGACGGCCGGGTGGTCAAGGGCGTGAAGTTCGTCGGCCATACCGACATGGGCGACGCCGCCGAACTGGCCGCCCGATACCGCGATGCGGGCGCCGACGAACTGGTCTTCTACGACATCACCGCCAGCCCAGAGGGCCGGACCCTGGACTATGGCTGGATCAAGGATATCGCCCGGCTTCTGGACATTCCCTTCTGCGTCGCCGGCGGCATCCGCAGCGTCGATCAGGCCGCCCGCTGCCTGGAGCACGGGGCGGACAAGGTGTCGATCAACTCCCCCGCCCTGGAACGCCCGGAACTGATCGCCGAAATGGCCGCGCGGCTGGGCAGCCAGTGCGTCGTCGTCGGCGTCGACAGTCGTCTGGAAGACGGCGAATGGGTGGTCCACAAATACACCGGCGATCCCGACGCGCGTCGCAGCGCCGGCAAACGCACCCTGGACTGGCTGGACGAGGCGCAGAGCCTGGGCGCCGGCGAGATCGTGCTGAACTGCATCGACCAGGACGGGGTTCGACGCGGCTACGACATTGAACAACTGTCCGCCGCCCGCGCGCGCCTGACCATCCCCCTGATCGCCTCGGGCGGCGCCGGCGCGCCCGAGCATTTCAAGGCCGTGTTCGAACAGTCGGACGTCTCCGGCGCCCTGGCCGCCAGCGTCTTCCACACCGGCGCGATAGCCATCCCCGACTTGAAACGATACCTGGCCGACCAAGGCCTGGAGATGCGGATATGACCCTCGACCCCAACACGATCAACTTCGCCAAGGGCGACGGCCTGGTCCCCGTCGTGGTGCAGGACGCCGCCACGCTCCAGGTCCTGACCCTGGCCTATATGGACCGCGCCGCCCTGGACGAGACCATCCAGTCCGGCGAAGCCACCTTCTTCTCCCGCTCGCGCGGCGGACGCTGGCGCAAGGGCGAGACCTCGGGCGACCGGCTGCACGTCGTCGGCATAACGCCCGACTGCGACAACGACGCTCTGGTCCTGTCGGTCAATCCGGTCGGCGACGCCTGCCACCTGCACCGCACCAGCTGTTTCGGCGAGGCCGACGCGCCGGGCCTGGGCCGCATCGCCCGGCTGGAACGGACCATCGCCGAACGGGCCGCCGCCGATCCGTCCGAAAGCTGGACCGCCCGGCTGATCGCCGAGGGCCCGAAACGCATCGCCCAGAAGGTCGGCGAAGAGGGCGTCGAGACCGCCCTGGCCGGCGTCGCAGGTCCGGATGAGGAACTTGCCAGCGAGGCTGCGGATTTGATCTATCACCTCTTGGTGCTTCTCCACGTCCGTAACATGGTGTTTCAGGACGTGCTGGACGTGTTGGCCTCCAGAGCGGAAGCGGGCAAAGCGACGCCCAGACCTTAAAGGCGACTGATCCCGGATAATGGGATCGATCAGGGGACAAGTATGGCGGCTCTCATTCTGTTCGGCGGCGGCGGCGATCTGGCGATGCGCATGCTGTTGCCGTCGCTCTATTTCCTCGAGCACGACGGCCTACTGCCGGACGATCTCAAGATCATCGGCGCCGCCCGTTCCGAAGAGACGCCAGACGAATATGTGGCCAAGGTCCATGACGCCGTGAAGGCCAAGGCCGAGGCGGACAAGGCCTGGGACGACCATAGCTGGGCCAAGATGAAGGCCCGCCTGGACTATCTGGCCGTGGACGCCACCGATCCCGCCAGCCTGAAGGGCCTGAAGGATCGCGTCGGCGACGGCGAGGTCACCTCCTTCCTGGCCGTGTCGCCCTCGCTGTACGGCCGTATCGTCACGGCGATGAAGTCGGCCGGCCTGGCCGAGCGCAACTGCCGCATCGTGCTGGAGAAGCCGGTCGGCCGCGACCTCAAGTCCTTCCTCGAGATCGACGACGCCGTGGCCCACGCCTTCCGCGAAGACCAGGTGTTCCGCATCGACCACTATCTGGGCAAGGAGACCGTCCAGAACCTGACGGCGCTTCGCTTCGGCAACACCATTTTCGAGCCGCTGTGGAACAATCTGACGATCGACCACGTCCAGATCACCATCGGCGAAACGGTCGGCGTCGGCGACCGCTGGCCTTACTATGACGAGTACGGCGCATTGCGCGACATGCTCCAGAACCACATGCTCCAGCTGCTGTGCCTGGTCGCCATGGAGCCGCCGTCGGACCTGGATCCGGAATCGCTGCGCAACGAAAAGGTCAAGGTGCTGCGGTCCCTGCGCCCCATCACCCACGAAGAGGCGGAACGCGTCACCGTGCGCGGCCAGTATGTGGCCGGCGTGTCCGAGGGCAAGCCGGCAAAGGGCTATGACGAGGAGCGCGGCGCCGATTCCGACACCGAGACCTTCGTCGCCATCCGGGCCGACATCGACAACTGGCGCTGGGCCGGCGTGCCCTTCTTCATGCGCACCGGCAAACGGCTGCCCGAGAAGCGCACCGAGATCGTCATCCAGTTCAAGCCCGTCCCCCATTCCATCTTCGACAACGAAGAGGGCGAGGCGCCCGCCAATCGCATGATCATCGAGCTTCAGCCCGAGGAAGACATCTCCCTGACGGTGATGAACAAGCGCCCCGGCCTGGACAAGCGGATGCAGCTCCAGCCCATCACCATGAGCCTGTCGTGGGGTGTGGACGGCAAGTCCGCCGCCCCGCCGCGCCGCCGCATCGCCTACGAACGCCTGCTGCTGGACGCCATGCACGGCGACTCCACCCTGTTCGTCCGCCGCGACGAGGCGGAGCAAGCCTGGAAATGGGTGGACGAGGTCGCCGAGGCCTGGGCCGAGTCCGGCCAGAAGCCCGACGAATATGTCGCCGGCACCTGGGGCCCCGACAGCGCCGACATGCTGATGATGCGCACCGGCCGCGACTGGAACACCACCGATGTCTGAGACGCCCGTGATCGAAACCTTCCCCACCGTCGACGCCTGGGCCGAGGCCATCGCCGCGCGCCTGTCCGAGACCCTGGGCGCCGCCGTCCGCGACAAGGGCGGGGCTGTGTTCGCCGGCCCCGGCGGGACCACCCCCGCCCCCGTCTATCGCCGCCTCGCCGCGACCGACCTGGACTGGACGAAGATTGCCGTCACCCTGGTGGACGAGCGCTACGTCCCCGAGACCTCGCCTGAGTCCAACGCCCGGCTGATCCGCGACGTCCTGTTGCAGGACAAGGCCGCCGCCGGGCGCTTCATCCCCCTCTATACGCCCGAGGTCACCGTGGACCGCGCCGCCATCGTAGCGGCCCACGCCCTGGCCGATGCGGGCGGACGTTTCGACGCGGTCCTTCTCGGCATGGGGGAGGATGGCCATATCTGCTCCATGTTCCCCAACAGCCCCACCCTGAAGACCCTGCTGACCCCGACGCTGAAGCCGACCGTTCTAGGCGTCCCCCACGGCCGCGACGGCGCGGCGCCGACGATCGAGCGCCTGTCGATCAACCTGCCCTATCTGATGGCCGCCGGCCGGGTGATCCTGGGCCTGAAGGGCGAGGCCAAACGCCGCGTGTTCGAGCAGGAAGCCCAGGGCGATCCCAAGATCCAGCCCATCGCCGCCCTGATCGCCGCCGGCGTCCCCCTCGAAGTTCTGTATACGGAAGCCAGCTGACATGACCCTGCACCCCACGGTGGCCGCGGTCACCGCCCGGATTGTCGAGAAGAGCCGCGCCACCCGCGCCGACTACATCCGTCGCATGGACGCCGCCCGCGACAGCGGGACCGGCCGCGCCAAACTGTCCTGCGCCAACTGGGCCCACGCCTTCGCCGGCCAGACCATCGCCGACAAGCTGACCGCCATGGACGGGTCCAAGCCCAACCTGGGCATCGTCACCGCCTATAACGACATGCTGTCGGCCCACCAGCCGTTCGAACGCTTCCCCGGCGTAGTCCGCGAAGCGGTGCGTCAGGTCGGCGCGACGGCCCAGGTCGCCGGCGGCACCCCCGCCATGTGCGATGGCGTCACCCAGGGCCGCCCCGGCATGGAGCTGTCGCTGTTCAGCCGCGACGTCATCGCCATGTCCACCGGCGTGGCCCTGACCCATGACGCCTTCGACGCCGCCCTGATGCTGGGCGTCTGCGACAAGATCGTGCCCGGCCTGTTCATGGGGGCCCTGGCCTTCGGCCATCTGCCCGTCGTCTTCGCCCCGGCCGGCCCCATGCCCTCGGGCATTCCGAACGCCGAGAAAGCCCGCGTCCGCGCCGAGTACGCCCAGAACAAGGTGGACCGCCAGACCCTGCTGGAAAGCGAGATCGGCTCCTACCACTCGCCCGGCACCTGCACCTTCTACGGTACGGCCAACTCCAACCAGATGATGATGGAGTTGGCGGGCCTGCACATGCCCTCGACCGCCTTCGTCCATCCGGACACCGGCCTGCGCGACGCCCTGACCGCCGCCGCCGCCCAGCGCGCCGTCGAACTGGCCCGCAGCGGCGAGTGCCGCATGGCCGACGTCATCGACGAGAAGTCCATCGTCAACGCCATCGTCGCCCTTCTGGCCACCGGCGGCTCGACCAACCACGCCATCCACCTGGTCGCCATGGCCCGGGCGGCGGGCGTGCTGATCGACTGGACCGACATGGACGAGCTGTCGTCCGTCACCCCCCTGCTGGCCCGCGTCTATCCCAACGGTTCGGCCGATGTGAACGCCTTCCAGGCCGCCGGCGGCGTCGCCTTCGTGGCCCGCGAGCTGGCCCAGGCCGGCCATATCCACTCGGACGTGACCACCATCATGGGCAAGGGGATCGAGCCCTATTTCCAGGAGCCGTCGATGGTCGACGGCCAGCTGGTCTGGCGCGACGGGGTCAAGGAAAGCCTCGATCTCGACATCCTGCGTCCCGCCTCCAACCCCTTCGACAAGGAGGGCGGTCTGCGCCTGGTCAAGGGCGACCTGGGCCGCGCCGTGATCAAGGTCTCGGCGGTCAAGCCCGAGAATCGCATCGTCGAGGCGCCCGCCGCCGTCTTCGAGACTCAGGAAGACGCGCTGCAAGCCTTCAAGGACGGCAAGCTTTACCGCGACGTCGTCGTGGTCCTGCGCTTCCAGGGGCCCAAGGCCAACGGCATGCCCGAACTGCACAGCCTGTCGCCCGCCCTGTCGATCATTCAGGACAAGGGGTTCAAGGTCGCCTTCGTCACCGATGGCCGCATGTCCGGCGCCAGCGGCAAGACCCCCGCCGCCATTCACGTGTCGCCTGAGGCCCTGGCCGGCGGCCCCCTGGCCCATGTGAAGGACGGCGACATCATCCGCCTGGACGCCGAGGCCGGGGTTCTGACCACGGTGGGCGTCGGCGACCTGTCGGCCCGTCCCGCCGCCGCTCGCGGCGACGCCAACGCCGCCGGCACGGCCTGGGGCTATGGCCGCGAACTGTTCGGGGCCTTCCGCCACGTCGTCACCACCGCTGAAGAAGGCGCGACTGTCTGCTTCGCCTTCCCTAGCGGCGCCCAATCGCATACGGACACGCCACCCGATCCGAACTTCGTCGACCGGACCGTGGACGCCTGATCCGCCGCACCGACCGCAGGAAACGCCTTATGAATGACAAGACCCTCCTCGTCGGCGACGTCGGCGGCACCAATGCTCGCTTCGCCGTGGCCCGCATGGTGGACGGCAAGCCCGTGCTGGACCACCACGAGAGCTTCCCGGCCGAGACCTATCCGACCTTCCTTGAAGGCGTCGCCGCCTTCATCGAGGGCTGCGAGGTCAAGCCGACCGGCGGCGTCATCGCCGTCGCCGGCCCCGTCACCGACGGCGAGATCGACCTGACCAACTCGCCCTGGCGCGTGTCGGAAGCCGAACTTCAGACCCTGGGCCTGAAACCGGTCAAGCTGATCAACGACTTCGAGGCCCTGGCCTGGGGCGCCCCCGTGGTGCCGGAAGACCAGCTGGAAAGCCTGGGCGGCCCCGTCGACGGCGATCCGCACGCCACCGTCGCCGTCCTCGGCCCCGGCACCGGCTTCGGCGTCTCGGCCCTGGTGCGCGACGCCCACGGCAAGGAGATGGCCATGCCGTCGGAAGGCGGCCACGCCTGTTTCCCCCCCGGCGATCCGGTCGAGGACGAGATCCTGCGCATCCTGCGCCGCCGCTATGACCGCGTCTCCATCGAACGCCTGATCTGCGGCCCCGGCCTGCTGAACATGCACCGCGCCCTGGCCGAGATCGACGGCCGCGAGACCCATATCGAGGATCCGGCCCAGATCACCGAGACGGCGATGAACGACCCCGACAGCCCCTGCGGCGCCACCCTGGCCCGCTTCTGCGCCATCCTGGGCGCGGTCGCCGGCGACATCGCCCTGACCACGGGCGCGCGCGGCGGGGTCTATATCGCCGGCGGCATCGTCCCGCGCATCCTGCCCTTCATCAAGTCCAGCCCCTTCCGCCAGAGGTTCGAGCGCAAGGGCCGGTTCAAGGACTATATGTCCGAGATTCCGACCAAGGTGATCATGCACAAACATGCGGCCCTGCTGGGCGCCGCCCGCGTCGCCTTCGCCGAAGCCGAGGGCTAAGGCCTCACGAAAAGCTCACGGCGGCGTGAACCCAACCGCCGCCGTGACGTTTCCTCCGCTCCAAAAACGGAAGGAAACGCCATGAAAAAGTTCGCCATCGCCGCCGCCTCGCTGTTCGCCCTGTCGGGCGTCGCCGCCTGCGGTGAAAGCGCCGCTGACCGCGCCGCCGAAAGCCGCGCCGACGCCGTCGAGGCCCAGGGCGAAGCCCGCGCCGATCAGCTGGAAGCCCAGGCCGACGCCGCCCCGACCGACGCCCAGGAAGACGCCCTGAACCGCCAGGCCGATCAGGTCGAGGAAAACGCCGACCGTCGCGCCGACCAGATCGAGCAACAGGGCGGCAACGCCGACGGCGGCATGACCACCCACAACACCCCGACCACCAACTAAGGTCGGCGCCAACCGGCCCCCGTCGTTCGCGGCGGGGGCTTTTGCGCCTTAGCCCGCCTTAGGCGGCCACGGCACGAAGGCGCTGGTCCGCTTCACATAGTCCGCATACCCCGGCCGCGACCTGTTGATCGCCTTCTCCGTAATCCCGATCCCCGACCAGCGCGTCAAGGTGAAGGTCAGGAAGATCGGCCCCGCGATCGACCACAGGCCCACGCCCGTCTCGGCCGCGATCAGCCACAGCCCCCACCAGACGCAGGCGTCGCCGAAATAGTTCGGATGCCGCGTATAGCGCCACAGGCCGGTATCCAGCACCTTGCCCTTGTTCGCCGGATCGCGCTTGAAGGCCGCCAGCTGGGCGTCGCCGACGCTCTCGAACACGATCCCGACCACCGCCAGCACCGCCCCGACCCCGGCGACGACCCCCAGCCCCGGCTGGGCCGCGACCTGCCCCATCTGCACCGGCAGCGAGGTCAGCCAGGCCAGAACCGCCTGGGGCAGAAACACGAACAACAGCGCCGTCTTGGCGAACGACCAGCCGTGAGACTTTTCCTGATCCTCGACGATCTGCACATACCGCCCATCCGCCCCGCTGGCCCGCCAGCGCCGGAACAGGTGCCAGCCCAGCCGCAAGGCCCAGACCGCGCACAACCCGACCAGCAGCGCCTTGCGCGCGGGATCGCCGTCCGCGCGCGGCAGGGTCGCGACCGCCAGCAACAACATCCCCAGCGGCCAAACCGCATCGATGAAGCTGACGTCCTTCAGCTTCAGGGCGACCAGCCACAGGCCGAGCATCACGGCGACGATCAGGGCCAGGTTCAGTCCCAGCAGGATGAGGATGTCGGTCAGGGTCATGGGCATAGTACGCGCCACACCACACGACGGATCGCATCGTTACGCAGGCTCAGCCTACCGCGTCGGTCTCACAGGCCTTCAGGATGGCTGGATAGCCAATCGCCATGCTTCATCTTCAGCGAAGCAACCGGCCCCGCCTCAGCCAGAAACAGATCAATCCCGCCGTCGTAGGGAGCGAAGATCGAACCTGTCGCCTCCGACATCCAGAGCGTCGGACCGGCTTCGCCTTCAGCGATGCTTGCCAGAAGCGCGTCAAAAGAGCCTTCGGTCCATCGAACCGGCCCCGCATGAACTCGCCATACCACCTCGTCGTCATCGTCTTGCGCGAACTCGAAGACGGACTCGAGACCGAACTGCCGCGTGGCGGCGAACGGATCGTTGACGTCAGCCACATCGACCATTCCGGCAGGCGTCACCCAATGCGTCTGAACCAACCAGCACGGATCCGATTTCAGCACTTCTGCGGCAAGAAGATTCTGGCGTTCCAGGATCATGCGGCGCTCGTCGTCGCTGTCTGCGTATCGCTTCGAGTTGGGCAGCGAATGGAAACGAACCCAGTTCGCCGCGCCACTTTCCCTGAGCCTATAGCCGACAGGCCAATGACCATCGTGAAAGCGCGACCACAGCTGTTGGAACGGGTTCATCCCAAGACCGTAACCAAGTCGCCGACCAACGTCATCCACCCTGTCTTGCCGCCTGAGACTCAGCGCGGCTCAACCACCGTCAGCTCCGGCCAACGCCCCCGCGCATTCTCGATGGTCTTGGCCCAGCCCTTGGCCAGCGGCCGGTTCGGGTTCGGCCGGACGACCATAGCGAACACATTCTCCAGCCCGAACGGCGCCGCCACCGTGATCGTGTCGTCCGCCTCCAGCCGCACCCCGACGGCGAAGGTCGGGGCCACGAACCGGCCCAGGGCCTCGTCGGTCGCGTGCAACGGCGCATAGGGTTCGCCGAACCGGTTCTGGAACCACAGGTGCACCCGCGCCTGATTGCGCACCTCGACCTGACTGCGGAAGGGCTCGTCAAAGGCGGCGGCGACCTGTTTGATCACGACGTCCTCGGCCTCGTAGGACAGGTCCGACCCGTCGAAATAGGCCAGGTCGTAGTCCTTGATCCCGTACCCCGCCGGCCGCCCCGTCCTGGCGTTCCACACCGCCTGGTAGACGGCGCCCGACACCAGCCGCCAGTCGGGCAGATCAAACCCCCGCACCGTCCGCAGGACGTGCATCAGGCCGGGATCGGCGCGGACGATTTCGATTAGCTTCAGGCTCAGGGCGTCGCTCATTGCCTACCCTTAGCCTCCACGTCCGTTCAGCGGGAGACGTCGCGCGCCGTCATCCCCAGCCCTCTCCCTCCCCGTCATCCCAGGGCTTGTCCCTGGGATCCATACGCCCGGTATCGACGACGGCGCACTGCGTGGAAACACCGGGCGTATGGATCCTCGCCACAGGGGCGAGGATGACGACCCCAAAGCAAAACACGCGCCTGCAACGGCCGGCCATCCCACCCCCGACCACCTATTACGCGCACAATTTTCGAAACAAGCCTTCAGCAATTCAGAGACTTGAACATTAGTTCGACCAAATACCCGGCGCCCATTCAGCCCCGCTTATAATGGCGGCTCGGTCTTTGACATCGCCAGACGCCCATAGAAGTCGCCACGTGACACAGTGCCATTTCGCACCGGAAATTTTCGCTTTCACCACAGACACTTACGAGACATGGCACAGATGGCGCCCTATTTTAGCGCCACGCCATTCGCCTCAGCCCCGCACCGGCCAGCCGTGATCCAGCGGCCCATGCCCCCCGCCCAGACCCGGCGCGCGCCGGATCGCCTCGCCGACATAGGCCCAGGCTTCCGCCACCGCGACCTCCAGCGGCCGCCCCAGGGCCAGGCCCGCCGCGCAGGCGCTGGCCAGAGTACAGCCGGTGCCGTGGGTATGCCGGGTGTCGATCCGCTCGGCCTCCAGCACCGTCTCCCCGTCGGTCGTCATCAACAGGTCAATCACTGTCGGTCCGTCCACATGACCGCCCTTCATCAGCACGGCCCGCGCGCCCAGCCGCAGCAGGGCCTCGCCCGCCCGCCGCTGACCGTCGATATCGCGCACCGCCAGACCGGTCAGGGCCTCGGCCTCGGGCGCATTGGGGGTCAGTAGGGCCGCACGGGGGATCATCAGGGTCCGGACCGCCTCCACCGCCGCGTCCGGCAGCAGCGGATGGCCGCCCTTGGCCACCATGACCGGATCGACCACCGCCGGGGCGTCCGCCTCGTCCAGCAGGGCCGCCACCGTCTCGACCACCTCGACCGAGCCCAGCATGCCGGTCTTGACCGCATCGGTTCCGATGTCCTCCAGCACCGCCCGCGCCTGGGCCGCGATCAACTCCAGCGGCAGCGGATGGACGCCGTGAACCCCCAGGGTGTTCTGCACCGTGATCGCGGTGATCGCCGTGGCGGCGAACCCGCCCATCATCGTCACCGCCTTGATGTCGGCCTGGATCCCGGCGCCGCCGCCCGAATCCGACCCTGCCAGGACCAGCACTCTCCCCCGATGAAGGCTCATGCGTGCGCCCCCGAGAACAGCTTCAGCCCGACGATCCCCGCCACGATCAGCAGGATGCACACCGCCCGCACCGCCGTCGCCGGCTCGCCATAGACGACGATCCCGACCAGGGCCGCCCCCACCGCCCCGATCCCGGTCCAGATGGCATAGGCCGTGCCGATCGGCAGCTTCTGCGTCGCCACCCACAGCAGAATCATGCTGGCGGCCAGCGCGACCAGAACCCCCAGCGAGGTCAGCGGCCTTTGCAGGCTGACATTCTTCAGGCCGGACGCCCACAGCACTTCCAGCAGACCGGCGACGACCAGCGTCACCCACGGATTGATCGACATGACCCAGGACATGGGGACCAGATGGCCCAGGCCGTCGCCGGGGGCAAGCGTGTCACTCCGCTGCCGCCACCGCCGCCAGCAGCTTCAGCGCCTGAACCGTCTCGCGCACATCATGGACCCGCACCATCCGCGCCCCACGCCTCGCCCCCTCCAGGGCCAGGGCCAGCGAGCCCCCCAGCCGGTCGGTCGCCTCCACCGCCGTCGCATCGACCGCCTGGATCGTCCGCTTGCGGCTGGCGGCGTACAGCACCGGGAACCCCAGCCCGACCAGTTCGCCCAGCCGCGCCGTCAGCGCCATATTGTGCGCCAGCGTCTTGCCGAACCCTATGCCCGGATCCAGCCAGATACGGTCCCGCGCCACGCCCGCCGCCATGGCCGCCTCGGCCCGCTCGCGCAGATAGTCCCGCACCTCGCCCACCACCTCGCCATAGCGGGGATCGGCCTGCATCGTCCGGGGCTCCCCCCGCATGTGCATCAGCACCACCTCGCACCCCAGCTCGGCCGCGACCGCCAGACTGTCCGGCGAATGGCTCAGGGCCGTCACGTCGTTCCACATGCCCGCCCCCGCCGCGACGGCGGCGAGGGCCACGGCGGGCTTCATCGTATCGACGCTGATCGCCCCATCCCAGCGCGCGCGAACGGCCGCGATCACCGGCGCGACCCGTTCGATCTCCTCGGCCTCGCCCACCGGCTCCGCCCCCGGCCGAGTGCTCTCGCCGCCGATGTCCAGCACCTGCGCCCCCTGTTCGACCAGCCGCATCGCCTGGTCCACCGCCGCCTGCGTCGACTCCCACCGCCCCCCGTCGGAGAAGCTGTCAGGCGTGACATTGACGATCCCCATGACCTGAACCGTCATCCCGGTCTCCCGATCAGCCCGCCCAGGGCCTCCAGATAGACGCCGAACGCCTTGCGCCCCTCAGGCGTGATCGACACCCGGGTCAGCGGCTTGTTGTTCACGAAACTCTTGGCCACGGCGACATAGCCGGCCTCCTCCAGCTTCTTGATATGGACCGACAGATTGCCCTGCGTCGCCTCCAGCACCGTCTTCAGCTCGGTGAAGTCGGCGGCCTCGGCGTCGGCCAGATAGACCATGATCCCCAGCCGCATGCGGCCGTGGATGACCTCGTCGATCCGCCCCAGGTCGTTCAGCCCCATGGATCAGCCGGCGTCCGCATCGACGGTGCGCTTCCTCAGCGACTCGCGGGTGATGATCCAGCCCGGCCCCGCAAACAGCAGGAACAGCGCCGCCGTGGCGACATACAGATAGACCAGCGGCTGGCGCACCAGCAGGCCCAGCGCCACCGCCGTCGCCCATCCTCCCAGCGACGCCGCCAGCATCCAGCCCTTCTTCTTCAGGGTCCAGGCCACATACCAGGCCGCTGACTGAAGGGCGAAGATCATGGCCGGGTAATAGAGCCAGACGGCGAAGTCCTTGTCCCGCGCCGACCCGAAGCCGAAGACGATGATGATGGCCAGATTGGCCATGCCCGCCCCGCTGAAGGCCGCGTTCAGGGTACGGGTCACGATGGGGCTGGCCTTCGGCCGCTTGCGGTCCTCGCGGATCGCCCAGACCATCACCACCAGGAAGGCCACAGTGATCCCGGCGACGAAGGCCAGGCTGACTGGGCCCGGCCAGCGGACCACGCCTAGCGACTGGCCGATGTGGACCAGGCACTGAAGCCCGTACAACAGGCCGCCGGCCAGATACATGACCCCCATCGTCAGGGTCGCTCTCGGATCGCCCCCGCCCTGGACGATCGAACGGAGGAAGGCCAGGTCGGCCTCGGGCGTGCTGCGGGACGTGTCGATCATCGATGATTCCTCTGCGGCGGGCGCGTCACTCGGATGGACGCGGCGGCCGGGGTTGGCAAGCTATTCGGCGGGAGACAGGACGGGCGCGGGGCTGCGCCGCCAGGGAACCCGGCGACCGTTCAGCCAGCGGCCCATGAAGCTGTGTCGGATCAGCAGTTCATAGCTGGCGACCGAAACGGCCAGCACCCCGCCGACGACCAGCGCGAGCTTGACCGGCCAGGGCATGACCCAGTCCTGAACCAGCACCTGGGCCGCCATCACCAGCGGCAGATGAACGATATAAATCCAGTATGAGGCGTCGGCGAGATAACGCCGCGTCGGGCTGTGTCCCCCCAAGAACCGCAGAGCAAGGGCCATGGTCGCAAAGGCCGAGGCATAGGTCGCGACGCCGAACGCCGCCGCCGTCATCGCCTTCGTCGTCGGATCGGTCATCGGGACCAGATGCGGGTCCGGCCCGCCCGCCAGCATCAGGGCCGTGGTTCCGGCTCCCATCGCCAGTCCCAGATAGGCCGGCCACCAGGCCTGGATTCGGCCCAGCAGATCACGCCGACGATCCAGCAAGGCGCCGAAGCCGAAGGCCAGGCCGAACCCGACCAGGGCCGACGTATTGGGGATCAGTCCCGCGTCCGGCGTCGGCACGCCGAAGAAGGCGATCCAGTTCGGCTGGAACCACAGGGCCAGCGCGAGCGGCGCCCCCAGGACGAACGGCCCCCACGGGCCGATCAGGCCGGTCGTGATACCGTCGATCACCCTCCCCCAGGCGCCGCTCCGGTCCAGCGCGGCGAAGGGCGCCCTTAGAATCAGCAGCGCGACATAGAAGATCAGCAGCGCCCACAGGAACCACAGGTGGGTCAGCGGAATATTGGTCCAGTCGTATTCCGGCGTCGGCGGCGCATCGGCGGCCGTCATTCCTTGCAGGCCCGCGTTCCAGATCAGGACCACAACGATGGCCGTCAGCACCAGGCCCCAGAAAATGGCCAACGGCGCGGCGATCCGGACCAGGCGGTTCTTTACGAACCCCCACACCCCCGTGCGCGCCAACATCATGTGGGCGAACAGCCCCGCGATGAGGAAGAAGGTGGTCATTCGGAACAGGTGGATGACGAAGAACAGTCCGCTGGCCCACACCGACCGCTGGTCGTCGCCGACGATCCAGATCTGGGCTGGAAAGAAGGACATGCTCGCGTGGAGCAAGACGCCCAATAGCAGGGCCACGCCCCGCAGCCCGTCGAGGGCATGAAGCCGCTCGGTTCGATCGATTTCGTGTAGCGCCATGACAACCCTCCCGTTGCGGACGGGACGGTATCTCACAGACCAGTCTGAAATTCAAACTAGTTGAAAGTGCCCTTTGTCGCTGCTTGCGGATGGGGGTGATGGGCGCGGCGACGCAGGCAAAGAAAAACCGCCAGGAGATCGCTCTCCCGGTGGGTCCATTCACCACCGTCATCCTCGGGCTTGACCCGAGGACCGGATGTTCAGCGGCATTGCGTCAAAGGCGACGCACAGCCGGGTCCCCCGCCGATCCTCGGGTCAAGCCCGAGGATGACGGAGGAAGAGCCCCGGATCAGTGAACCGTCGGCACGCTGGTCGCGGCCGGGGCGGCGACCGGGATCTCGACCGTGGTTCCATCCGAGACCGGCGTCACCGGCACCGAGACCGAAGGGCCGGCGTTGGGGAAGTTGTTCTCGTCGCGGTTCGGGGCGACTCCCTTCTCCAGCAGATCCTTGATCTCTTCGCCGGACAGGGTCTCGTATTCCAGCAAGGCCTGCGACAGCTTCTCGTGATGATCGGCCTTGTCGGTCAGGATCTTGCGGGCCTCGTCCCAGCCCGAGGCGACCAGACGACGGACTTCCTCGTCGATGGTGCGGGCCGTCTCTTCCGAGACGTTCTGGCTGCGGGCGACCGAGTGACCCAGGAAGACCTCTTCCTGATTGTCGCCGTAAGCCACCGTGCCCAGCTTCTCGGAGAAGCCCCAGCGCGTGACCATGGCCCGGGCCAGCTTGGTCGCCTGTTCGATGTCGGAGCTGGCGCCCGAGGTGATGTTCTCCTTGCCGAAGATCAGCTCCTCAGCCACCCGACCGCCGGCCATGATGGCGATCCGGTCAATCATCTGCTGGTACTTCATCGAATAGCGGTCGCCTTCCGGCAACTGCATCACCATGCCCAGGGCGCGGCCGCGCGGGACGATGGTCGCCTTGTGCACCGGGTCGGCCATCTTGACGTTCATGGCGACAATGGCGTGACCGGCCTCGTGATAGGCGGTCAGGCGCTTTTCTTCCTCGTTCATCGCCATCGAGCGACGCTCCGCCCCCATCAGCACCTTGTCCTTGGCGTCCTCGAAGTCGCGGTGCGTGACCATGCGACGGTCCTTGCGGGCCGCCGTCAGGGCCGCCTCATTGACCAGATTGGCCAGGTCGGCGCCCGAGAAGCCGGGCGTGCCGCGCGCGATGGTCTTGGTGTTCACGTCGGCGGCCAGGGGCACGTCCTTCATATGGACGCGCAGGATACGCTCGCGGCCCGAGACGTCCGGGTTGGGCACCACCACCTGACGGTCGAAACGGCCGGGACGCAGCAGAGCCGGGTCCAGCACGTCAGGACGGTTGGTGGCGGCGATCAGGATGATGTTCTCGGACGCTTCGAAGCCGTCCATCTCGACCAGCAGCTGGTTCAGCGTCTGTTCGCGCTCGTCGTTTCCGCCGCCCAGGCCGGCGCCGCGATGACGACCGACGGCGTCGATCTCATCGATGAAGATGATGCAGGGCGCATTCTTCTTGCCTTGCTCGAACATGTCGCGCACGCGGCTGGCGCCGACGCCGACGAACATTTCGACGAAGTCCGAACCCGAGATCGAGAAGAAGGGCACGCCGGCTTCACCCGCCACAGCGCGGGCCAGCAGGGTCTTGCCGGTGCCGGGAGGGCCGACCAGCAGGGCGCCCTTGGGGATCTTGCCGCCCAGGCGCTGGAACTTGCCCGGATCCTTCAGGAAGTCGACGACCTCCTGCAGTTCCTCCTTGGCCTCGTCCACGCCGGCGACGTCGTCGAAGGTCTTGCGGCCCTTGTGCTCGGTCAGCAGCTTGGCCTTGGACTTGCCGAAGCCCATGGCGCCGCGCGCCCCGCCCTGCATCTGGCGCATGAAGAAGATCCACACCCCGACCAGAAGCGCGATGGGCAGAATCCCCATCAGCAGGCTCATCCAGATCGACTGGCGCGTGGTCTTGGCGTCGACATTGACGCCGGCGGCCAGCATGGAATTGACCAGCTGCTCATTCGGATAAGGGGTGGTGGCGGTGAAGCGTCCGTCGTTCTTGTAGACGCCGGTCACCTGGTCGCCGCGCACGGTGGCTTCCTTGATGTCGCCGGCCTCGACCCGCTGCACCAGCTGGGAATAGGTGATGGTTTCGGGCCGGGCGGCGCCGGGGCCCTGGGCCGCCATGCCGGTCATGGCTCCGCCTTGCGAGACGGCGGCGTAGGCCGCTAGCAGGGCCAGTATGATGACGCCCGTGATCGCCAGATTACGCAGGTTCATTGAGGTCCTCGGTCGTCCGCCGGCTCCGATTGGATCGACGGTCTGGATTGTCTGTCTCGGAAAATAGGCGCTTCCACGGCGTTACGCCATGGCGGCGCATTCAGATCGTCTTCATGCGTCGTTTCGTCCAGCGCCAGACTGAGCCTTTCGGAGACCAGTTCGCGCCGTTCGACCTGCGGACTTGCAAGAACCGGTCCCGCTTCGACGTCCCGGATCAGGACCGGAAACCCGCCACGCGTCGCGACCGGAAGCGCGCCGATTATGGTCCGATCGGCCGCCGACAGATCAGACAGACGCCCCCGCGCCGGAACGACGGACCAGCCCGGCGTCCGCGCCAAGAAGGCGAACCGGCCGTCCCAGACCGCTTCAACGCCGGTTTCCAGAACCAGCGACCCTGGCGGACGACGGACAAGCTCTCCGGCCTCGCGCATCAGAACCACAGTCGCGCCGTTCGCTTCGATCCGAGCCCCGCACAGGGTGGCCTCAAAGTCTTCCCCCGCCCCCAGTCGTTGCATCAGTCGCGCCAGCCGATCTCCCCGCGGCGGCGTCGCCCCGCCGCCGACACAGACCAGAGCGGCCGCCAGCGATCTGGCGCCGACGTCGCGCGCGACCCACGCGGCCCCCTCAGCCGTGACCGAAACTCCAATGTGAGAACCGCCGTCGTTTGTTCCCGCCGCCCCGCCGGCATGGCCAATATCCGGCGCCGTTCCCGCCAGCGCGCGCCGCGCCCGGCTACGGCCAAAACGCGGGTCGGTGTTGCCAGGGTCTTCGATCCACTCGGCCCCCTCAGCCGCCAGCCAGGTCCGCAAGGTTTCGCGCCGCTCGCCCAGCAGGGGCCGCAGCAGCATCAGGCCTCGCCCCTCAGGCCAGACCGGCGACGGCGACCATTCCCGTACCCTCCCCAGGGTCGAACCCTCGGCCCGCATCAGGTCAGCCTCGGCGACGTCGTCGGCCGTATGGGCGAACAGGACGACCCGCGCGCCGGCCGCGCGCGCCGCCGCCGCGATCAGCCGGTGCCGCGCCCCGCGCGCCGCCGCCGTCAGACCCGTCGTCGGCTTTTCACCATCCCAGGCCAGCGCCCGCCAATCGGCGCCTACAGCGCGCGCCGAAGCGCCGGCGAACCGGGTCCAATCCGCGCTTGAGGGGTTCAGTCCATGATCGACCGTCAGGGCCAACAGGGGTCGCCCGCGGTCGCCCGCCCAGGCGGCCGCCAGCCTCAACAAAGAGATTGAATCGCCGCCGCCGGACAGGGCGAGAGCGACCGGGCGGTCGTCATCCCGTCTCAGCCGTCGATCCAGCCCGGCAAAGACCCGGGCCGTCAGACCCGGGTCTTTTACAGCGCCGGCGGGCGTCAGCTGCACCCGTTGGCGGTCTTCATCTGGGCCGCGCGGGCCTTCTGGGGGTCTGAGGCGGCGGGGGCGTAGCGGCGCGTGAATTCGCCCAGCGCCGCGCAGCCCTGGGTCTTGCGATCAGTGGCGAACAGGGCGTCGGCCAGTTTCAGCGTGGTGTCGGCGGCCCAGCCGATACGCGGCCAGTCCTTCAGGGCGGCGGCGTAGAAGGGCACGGCCCCCGCCTTGTCGTTGGACGAGACGCGGATGTCGCCGAGGCGCGAATTGGCCTCGCGCGCCTGGGGCGTATCGGGCCAGGTGACGACCAGGGTCTCGAGCGCCCGCGCGCCGCGCGGCCGGTCGCTGCCCATCAGGCGCACAGCGGCGGCCAGATCCTGAACCGCGTCGCCGGTCGGCGAATTGGCTTCGATGGGGGCGTTCAGCTCAGCCGCCGTCTCCAGCTTCTCGATCCGGGCTTCGGCGTCCAGCAATCGGGTGCGCAGGGCGGCGCTGTCGCGCTGGGCCTCGTCCAGTTGGAAGGTCAGCCGCTCGTTGTCGCCGTTGATCCGACGCACCGTGGCCTCCAGATCCCCAAGTCGCTGATTCATCAAGCCGAACTGGCTCTGCAGCGTGACCACCTCCGGATCCGGCTCCACCAGCACCGGCTCGCCCGCAGCATTGCGCTGCGTCAGCGCCCGCTCCAGCCGGCGGACATTGCGGTCCAGCTGCTCGAGGCGACGTTTGTCCCATTCAATCGGTTGCATGATATTGGGCGCCGCCTGTTGCGCCACCGCGCCCCCGGCGATCAGGACAAGGCCGACGGCGGTGGCGGCGAAGGCGCGGGTGCGCATGAAGGAGAGCTTGAGCATCATGGGTCTCTAGGTTCCACCGATTTGGGGCCGCCGCAAGGCGCAGTCAGTGCCCAAGGCCCAGATAGAGGATCGACATGACGAACAGAACCACCACGATGTTGCAGAAGAACAGCAGAAGGATCGTTCGCCAAAGCGTCGAAAAGAACGACAGGCTGTAGGCCCCTTTCAGTTGGGCGAAGACATGGACGGGAATGGCCAGAAATCCGAGCCCGCTGACCCATGCGCCCAGGCTGCTGTTGATCGTCCCGGCCAACACCATGGCCATCAGCAGCAGGGCCATGAAGGTCAACGAGTATAGGACGAACACCCCGTGATCATACAGGGTGAAGCCTCGTCGCCAAATGAACAGAAGCGCCAGGAAGGGGATCGAGAAGGGCACAAGCAGGAAGGCGAACTTGTACATCGTCTGTTGCAGCTTATAGACCGCCAGGTCCGGATTCTGCAGCTTCTTCAACACCGTCGCGCCGAAGCCGTGATCGTTTTCGTCGGCCTCCTTGCCCATGACCTTCAGCTTGGTCGAGCCGCCTGACACCTTGTCGCCCGACGCGATGTCCTTGATGCTGGCCTGCCAGCTGCCCGGCTTAAGGCCGTCGGCGCGGCCTTCGCGCTGCTCGGTTTCCAGCCGCGCCAGCTCGGCCCGCTTCTGGGCCACCATCGCCTGGCCGCCTTCGATCCCGACACGGGCCATGCCGGACGGGTCTGTCACCGCCTCGGCCCGTACCTCTGCCAGGGCCTTCTCGGCCTCGACCAGTTCCTGACGTTGCGCCTGGATGTCCTGGGCCAGCACCACCGGCGCCTCGTGCTGGGGCATGAAGCTCAGCGCGAAGAACATGACGAAAAGGGTGAACAGGAAGATCGCCAACGGCGACACATACCGCGTCCGCTTGCCCTCGACCCATTCCCGCGTCAGCCGACCGGGATTGAAGGCCAGCAGCGGCAGGGTCCGCCAGACACGGGCGTCGAAGTGCATGACGCCGTGAAGCAGTTCCTCGCCCAGGTGCAGCAGGGTGCGGTGGACGTGGGTGGGCTGACCGCAGTTGGAACAGAAATTGCCGCTGGTCGGCGCGCCGCAGTCGGAGCAGAGCCCGTGTCCGGCCTCGCCCGCATGACCCGTCGGCTTTTCGATCGCCCCCGCGACCAATCCTCCGGTGATCGCGCCACCGGCCCCTTCGATATCCACGCGCCTATCCCCCCGGCAGAGCTTGAGCCCACTTAGCGGACGCCGGGGGCAAAAGAAAAGAGGCGCCGGACTGCGCCGACGCCTCTCATCATTCCAGTCCCTGGGGACCGTCGTCCTTAGCGCGGAGCGCCCGAAACGATGGCGGTGTGGGCGTTGCGGTTACGCGCCCAGCTGTCCTCGCTCGAACCCTCGGCGATCGGGCGCTCCTTGCCGTAGCTGATGGTGTCGATACGGCCGGCCGGCACGCCACGATTGATCAGATAGGTGCGCACGGCCTCAGCGCGGCGGGCGCCCAGAGCCAGGTTGTACTCGCGGGTGCCGCGTTCGTCGGCGTTGCCTTCGATGCGGACCGTGACCTGCGGATAGCGCGCCAGCCACTGGGCCTGGGCGTCCAGACGCGGCATGGCTTCAGGACGGACGTCATAGGAGTCCAGGTCGAAATAGATCCGGTCGCCGACGTTGACGACAAAGTCCTGTTCCGAGCCCGGCGCGGCGGCGCCCATGTTTCCGCCCGAGACCGGGCCGGTCGGCGCGGTCGGGTAGGCGGGGCCGGTCGTCGGAGCAGTCGGCTGGGTCGGCACCGCGCCTTCCACGGGCTTGCGAGCACAGGCCGCCATGGCGGCGACGGCGCAGCCGACCATGGCCAGGGTGAGGATGCGGGAAGTCTTCATTGGGTCGTCTCCTGAAACAGTCGGGGTGAGGACGGCGGCCTCAAGCGTGGCCGTATATTGTGCCGGGTATCGCTTTTGTATGACAGGGGGAATAACGGCTTGTTGACCGCTCGGCTGTCAGTTGGGGCAGCTGTCCGCCCCCTGGCCGAGGCCGATGTTCGATGGCGGCGCGTCCAGTAGCGGGGACCAGGCCGGGTCCGTGCCCCGACCGTTGTAGCCGGCCTGGGCCACCACACGCCCCGACAGGTCCACGGTCCACAGCCGGGTGTCGCCACCGCGCGTCTGGCGGGCGAACATCACATAGCGGCCGTTGGGCGCCCAGTTCGGCCCCTCCTCGAAATAGCTGGACGACAGGATACGCTCGCCCGATCCGTCGGCGTTCATCACCCCGGTCGAGAACCGGCCGCCGCCCTGTTTGGTGAAGGCGATCAGATTGCCGGTCGGGCTCCAGGACGGGGCCGTATAGACCCCGCCGCCGCGCGAGATCGGCCGCTGGCCCGATCCGTCGGCCCGCATCACATACAGCCGCGCCGTGCCCGACCGGTCCGAGTTGAACACGATCTGGCTGCCGTCCGGGCTGAAGGACGGCGAAGTGTCGATGCCCGGATCCGAGGTCAGGCGCGACAGCTGCCGGCTGCGCAGGTCCATCACATAGATGTCGGTGTTGCCGCCGCGGATAATGGAGAAGGCGATCTTGTTGCCGTCGTTCGAGAAGCGCGGGGCCAGCACCTGGCCGTCGAACTCGCCCAGGCTTTCGGTGCGGCCGGTCGTCAGGTTGCGCAGATAGATCCGGCTGTAGTCCTTGCCCAGCGCCACATAGGTGATCTCGTCCGGCTGCGAGATCGAGAAGCGCGGCGACATGATCACCTCGTCGCCCTGGGTCAGATAGGTGGGGTTGAACCCGTCCTGGTCGGCGATGGTCAGACGGTTGATCCGGTTCAACTGGGTCCCCTCTTCGGAGACGAACAGTACGCGGGAATCGAAGAAGCCCGCCTCGCCGGTCATCCGCTGATAGATGACGTCCGAAATCTTGTGCGCGATCCGGCGCCACTGCTCCTGGGTGGCGGTGAACTGATAGCTGACCAACTGGCACTGGCGGTAGGGATCATAGAGGCGGAAGCCGACGTCCAGCCGGTTGTCCGCCCGCGGCGTCACCGCCCCATACAGCACCGCCTGGGCCCCGATCTGGGTCCACTGCGGGTAGTTGGGCGCGTTCGCCAGCGTCAGCCCGGTCTCAATGAAGCCGGACGGATCCAACGGTTCAAAGAAGCCGGAACGCCGCAGATTGCCGCTGACCACATTGGAGATGTCCGTGCCGTGATCGCCGGTGAAGGGGACGATGGCGATCTGGAGGGGTTTGAGCACGCCGTCATCGACGACGACATCCTGCATCGGCGCGCCTTGGGAGCCCGCTTGAGCGTGAACCGGGCTGTGCATCATCGGCGCGGCCAGGACCGCGACGGCGGCCGAGGCCAGAAGTAGGTTCAGACGCATATATTTGCTCCCAGGCTTGGAAAGACAGTCTCGTCCTTATCGCTGGACGTTGTGACAATCGCCAGCTTCACGGCGATTGGGGCGACATTCGGTCGAGTTGGATACCCGTCACGGAATGTTTAGCGACTTCCGCACTTTCGCGCAGTTTCAAACCGGAAGGGCACTTCCTGAGCCTGGAAGCCGGTGGGTACGTCAAAAGGCGCTGCCGCGCGCAGCGCGCGAAGCATGGCGTCGGAGGCGGCCCGCCAAGTCGCATCATTGCGCGGCTGTTCCAGACGTGGCGAACCGACGATCTGCCCATCAGAAGTTAGGCGCACCGTCACCCGAATGGTCATGGCGTCCATACCCGGCAGATCGCAGTTCAGGTTCCAGTGGGGATTCACCTGCCCCGCCAACGCAGCAAGTTGCGGCCCGGTTGCACGACTGGCCGTTCCCGCCCCCTGCTGGCCCGTCGCCGGCCGCCCGCGTTGGTTGGTGTTGCGCGTCGGTCCCGCCAATGCGTCCAGATCCAGGCTGGGCTCATCCCGCTTTGGCGCGGGCCGCGCGGGGGTCGGCGGGGTCGGACGGGGCGGGGTGGGTCGAGCCTTCTCCGGCGTCGGCGGGGCGGGCCGGGGCGGCGTGGGTCGCGGCGTCGGCGTCGGACGTGGGGTCGGACGCGGCGGCGCAGGCGTGGGGGTCGGCGGCGGCGGCGTCGGCTGCGGGACCGGCGGCGTCGGCTCCTCCGGCGCGCTGACCGGGGCGGTGGCGGCGTCTTCGGGCGAGGGTTCCGGCTGCGGATTGTCGGCGGCCGCAGCCTCGATCACCGTCTCAGAGACGATGGACACCGGCACCGAATTCACCAGCGGCTTGGGCTCGTCCGCCTTGTGTGAAAACGAAACGAAGGCGAGCGCGACCACCCCGGCGTGCAGGGCGATGGATCCCAGAATGGCGGGGCTGGGACGACGCAAGCGATCAGGCCTCCGGCGCCGTGTCGGTGATCAGGTTCAGCTTGGTGAAGCCCGAGGCCGACAGCCGCGCCATCACCCGCGCCACCGCCTGATAGGGAGCACGGCCGTCAGCCCGCACGAAGACCGGACGCTCGGCCGCCTTGTCCGATCCGCCCGCCTCGGTCAGCAGGCTCACGGCCAGATCGTCGAAGGCCGTCTCGCTCTCGCCGATGAAGATGGCGCCCTGCTGGTCGATGCTGACCGACAGGGGTTCGTTGTCGGTATCGACCGCGCTGGCCTCGGTCTTGGGCAGTTCCACCGGCACGCCCACGGTCAGAAGCGGCGCCGAGATCATGAAGATGATCAGCAGCACCAGCATCACGTCCACCAGGGGCGTGACATTGATCTCGGTCAGGGGGCCTCTGCGCCCCCGCCGCCCGCGACGCGACCCGCCGCCGCTCGCACCGCCGCCCAGCGCCATGGCTCAGACGCCCCGCTTGAGGTTGAGGCCCGAGGTCGGGGCGGGGGCCGGGGGCGTCGCGGAACTGCCCAGACGCCGCGCCACGGCCGCCTGAAGATCGTCGGCGAAAGCTTCCAGCCGGCCGGTGAACTTGCCCGCGTCGATCGAGAACTTGTTGTAGGCGATATAGGCCGGGATGGCCGCCGCCAGGCCGATGGCCGTGGCGAACAGGGCCTCGGCGATGGCCGGCGCCACAGTGGTCAGATTGGTGTTGCCCGCCGCCGCGATATTGCCGAAGGCGTTCATGATGCCCCAGACCGTGCCGAACAGGCCGATGAAGGGCGATGCGGTCGCCACCACCGAAAGCACGCCCAGACCATTCTCGATCCGCTGGCCTTCACGCGAGATCAGGCTGTTCAGCGCCCGGTCGATCCGGGTCATCAGCAGGTCGCCTTGATGGTCGTTCAACGGTCCCTTCTGACGCGCCTCGCGCCAGTCGGACAGGGCGATGACCAGCATGCGCGGCAGGGCGTGTTCCGGCGACGGCCCGGCCTGGGTCGCCACATCTTCCAGCGACCGGCCGGACTGAACCGCCTTTTCGAACTCGTCCGCCTGTTTGTTCAGTGCGAAGAACCGGAAGGCCTTGTCGATGATGATGGTCCAGGACCACAGCGACGCCGCCGCCAAACCGATCATCACCGACTTCACCACCCAGTCGGCGGTCAGGAACAGCTCGACGGGGTTCATCATCGAGGCGTCGACGGGCGTAGTCATTCAGGCGCTCCGGGCGGAATCGGGTGCGGGGTTGGAAAAAACAGGCGACGCCCTCTTCGACCGAGCGGGCGTGACCATTGTGTGGCGAGGGCGGCTTCTAGCGGGCCAGAGGGCGCCCGTCACCTGACAGGCGCGTCATCCGGATCATTCCGACGCCGGACGACGGTTCGGATCGACCGCGACGGAGACCGGGGCGCCGAGGCTGATGATCACGCCCTCGTGGCCTTCCTTGGCGATGGAATAGGTGGCGGCGTCGCGGACCAGCTGTTCCTCGCAGGCCCGGTCGCCGGGTCGGCCCAGGGCCTCGCAGCCGCGCTTGGCCGCGTCGGTCCAGCCCAGCACCCGGCGCGTCGCCGCCTCGGCCCGTTTGATGGCGGCCTCGTCCTCGGCCGCCGCCTGGGCGATCAGGGCCTGACGCGCGCCCTGCTGGTATTGCAGCTCGGCCTGGCCCGCCATCTTGCGTTCCCAGACCTTGTAATAGGGGCAGCCGGCCAGGCCGCCGCCGATCACCAGGACCAGCAGCAGGAAGCTCACGATGACCGCGCTGGCGGTGATTCCCTGATTTTCCATGGTCTAACCTCCCCCGAGTTCGTCCGATCCTAATCGGCGCCGGCGCCTTTCGCCAGCCAGGGCGTCACCTTCTCGACCAACCCCTTCGACGGTCGACGCGGGCGGCCGTCCAGATGGATGCAGACCGCCGTCACATCAGCACGGCACAGCACTTCTCCGGCCCGCTCCACGCTCTGGCGGATGATCAGCCGCACCCCCTTCACCTGCTCATAGACAGTGCGCACTACCAGGGCGTCATCGATCCGCGCCGGCTTCAGGTAGCGGATGTTCAGTTCGGACACGACGAAGGCCAAAGGCTCATCCTGTTCCAGCAGATCGGCGTGGCCGACGCCGATGGCCCGCAGGAAGTCCGACCGCCCCCGTTCGAAATAGCGGACATAGTTGGCGTGATAGACCAGACCGGTGAAATCCGTGTCCTCGTAATAGACGCGCACCGGCAACAGGTGGTCGCGTCCGTCGAAACGGCCGGCGGTGGGAAGGTCGGTCATGGCCCCAGTCTAGCGCGTCGGCGGGGTGGTCAGGAAGCCGGGGCAATAGCGTTCGCGCATTTCGCGGAACTCCATCGGCAGGGGATCGTCGCTGAACAGGATGCGGTTGGGCAGGGAGACGAAACCGACCGCCGGACCGCCGCGCCGGCGCCCGACATAGCCGCAGGCCGCGCGTTTCTCGCCAAGCTCCGAATATCGCAGCTCTGCGCTGCTCCCGAGTTGCTCGTCGATCTGACGCGCCACACGCGGCATGGGCGCTTCCGGCGGCGTTGCGCGCGGCCCCTGAGCCATGGCCCACAGTCCGGCGGCGACGGCGGCGCAGCCGACGACCGCGACCGCCAGGCCCGCGCGGCGCAACGCCGTCGCTTTGCGGGAGGTCGGGACGGCGTCGGATCGAACGGTCATGGCGCGCTCCGCTTGGGCGGCGATTCAACGACACGAGCCGGGACTTGGCAAGCCTCAGTCGAACAGGTCGCCCGGCACGGGACCGGCGGCGGGCGGGGGCGGCGCACTCAGGCCCAAGTGGGCATAGGCCTTGGCGCAGGCCATGCGGCCGCGCGGGGTGCGCATGATGAAGCCCTGTTGCAGCAGATAGGGTTCGATCACGTCCTCGACCGCGTCGCGGGCCTCAGCGATGGCGGCGGCCAAGGTGTCCATTCCCACCGGCCCGCCGCCGTAGTTTTCGATCAGGGCCTTCAGGAAGCGCCGGTCCAGGCTGTCCAGCCCGGCCTCGTCCACCTCCAGCCGGGCCAGGGCTTTCGCCGCGACCAGTTTAGAGATGGTCTCGGCGCCGTCCGCCGAGGCGAAGTCGCGCACACGGCGCAGCAGCCGCCCGGCAATCCGGGGCGTGCCCCGCGCCCGCGACGCGATCTCGCGCGCACCGGCCTCGTCGATGGCCGCGCCCATCTTGCGCGCCGTGCCCCGCACCACGGCCGTCAGTTCGTCGGGCGTGTAGAACTCCAGCCGCAGAGGGATGCCGAACCGGTCTCGCAGCGGCGTGGCCAACAGGCCCGCCCGGGTCGTGGCCCCCACCAGGGTGAAGGGCGCCAGATCGATCCGCACCGAGCGCGCCGACGGCCCCTCGCCGATGATCAGGTCCAGCACATGGTCCTCCATGGCCGGATACAGGATCTCTTCGACGTTCGGGCTCAGCCGGTGGATCTCGTCGATGAACAACACATCGCGCGGCTCCAGATTGGTCAGGATCGCCGCCAGATCCCCCGCCTTGGCCAGGATCGGGCCGGACGTGGCCCGGAACCCCACCCCCAGCTCGCGCGCCACGATCTGCGCCAAAGTCGTCTTGCCCAGTCCCGGCGGCCCGAACAGCAGCACATGGTCCAGCGCCTCTGCCCGGCCGCGCGCGGCGTCGATGAAGACCTTCAGATTGCCCTTGGCCTGGGACTGGCCGACGAACTCGGACAGGGTCTGGGGCCGCAGGGCGCGGTCGAAGGCTTCGCCCGTTTCGGCTTCTGGAGAGATGATGCGGGTCATATCCAACTTCCGCTCATCCCGGCGAAAGCCGGGACCCAGTGTTTTCGCATCACTCTGCGCCGGGCGCAGACCCGAGCTCTCGGATCGACACCGGAGCGCCCAAAGACCTGGATCCCGGCTTTTGCCGGGATGAGCGGAACAGAAAATCTCACCGCCCCAACTCCTGCAGGGCCGCCCGGATCACCGCCGGCAGTTCCGCCTCGTCGCCCAGCCGGATCAGGGCCTGATCCACCGCCCGACGCGCATTGACCTCGGCCACGCCCAGCCCCAGCAGGGCCGAGACCGCCTCTCCGGTCAAGGACGGCGGGGGCGGCGCGATCTCGACATGGACGCCCGGCGCTGTGGGCGCAAAACTGACGTCCCCCAGCGGCTTGCCCTTCAGCTCGGTGACGATCCGCAGCGCCAGCTTGGGGCCCACCCCATTGGCCCGCGCCACGGCCGCCTTGTCCTCGCGCGCCACGGCCCCCGCCAGTTCGCCCGGCGGCAGCACGTCCAGCACCGCCAGCGCTGCCTTCGGCCCCACGCCCTGGATGGCCAGCAGGGTGGTGAAGGCCCGCCGTTCGTCCCGCGTGAGAAATCCGTACAGGCGCGGCCCCGCGTCCTCGCTCCACTGCGAATGGACATGGACCGTCGCCTCGTCGCCCAGCGCCGGCAGCCGTCCCAGGGTCCGCGCCCCGCACGACACGACATAGCCGACCCCGGCGCAGTCGATCAGGCAGTCCGCCTCTCCGACCTCGGCCAGCACGCCTCTCAATCGCCCGATCACGCCGCCCCCCGGTGCATGGCTTCCAGCAAAGACCGTTTCCTCAGTTGCGCATGGGTGACCGCCACGGCCAGGGCGTCGGCGGCGTCGGCCTTCACGTCGCCGGCCGTCGGCAACAGCCGCTTGATCATGAAGGCGATCTGGCTCTTGTCCGCATGGCCCGCCCCGACCACGGCCTTCTTAATCAGATTGGGCGAATATTCCGCGACCGCCAGGCCCAGTTTCGCCGGCGCCAGCATCACCGCCGCCCGCGCATGGCCCAGTTTCAGCGTCGAGGACGGGTTCACATTGACGAACACCTCTTCCACCGCCGCCTCCTCGCAGCCGTGGTCGGCGCAGATCGTCCCCAGGGCCTCGAACAGGAACAGCAGGCGTTCGGAAAAGGGCGCCGCCTCGGGCGGGGCCACCACTCCGTGCGCCACCCACCTCAGACGCGCGCCGTCCGAGACGATCACCCCCCAGCCGGTGCGTCTCAGACCCGGGTCCAGCCCGATGATTCTGACAGGTTCGTTCGCCATCCGTTCCCCTCATGCCGCAAAGAGGGTTATCGGGCAATGAACGGTTTCAGTCGTCGCGCGGATCGAGACGATACGAGGTCACGCCCGGCACGACGCTGAGTTGCTCCGCCAGGCGTTGCAGGTCCGCCTCGCTCGCCGCCTTCAGCCGCCAGGTGCGCCGCGCTCGCCCGTCCTCCGTCATTTCGAACCGCCCCGGGCGCACCTCGGCGTCCAGCGACCGCAGCGCGGCCTGGACCGCCGCCTCGGGCGAGGGGTCGCGTCGCTCCCAGCAGACGGCGGCGTCGATCACGGTCCGGCCCGGCAGGCGCCGGTCGATCAGCCTCAGTCCGCCCAGGATCACGGCCGTCGTCGCCGTGCCCAGCGCACCCAGTCCGTAAAGCCCCGCCCCGAACAGCAGACCGACGGCCGAGGTGATCCACAGCGACGCCGCCGTCGTCAGGCCATGAACGGAAAAACCGGTGCGGAAGATCACCCCGGCGCACAGAAACCCGATGCCCGTCAGCACGCCGTGCGCCATCCGGGTCGGGTCCGTGGTGATGTTCTCATTTGGCAGAGCGCGGAACGCCCAGTCGGCCTGAGACAGGGCGGCCAGCATCAGCAGAGCCGAGGCCAGGCTGACCAGGATATGGGTTCGGAACCCGGCCGCCCGCCCACGCCACTCCCGCTCAAGCCCGATCACCCCGCCGGCGACGACAGCGCCGACGATCGGCAAGATCGCACCTTCGAGACTACCCAGATCCATCCGCTCTCAACGACGCCTGAACCCGAGCGTTCCGCCGGCTGGCGCTCAGCCGTGGGCCTCGACATAGGCCTCGGGGTCCTTGTTGACCGGCCTTACCCCCGTGATGTGCTCGGCCTCAAAGGCGGCGAACTTCACCGCCAGCGCATGTCGCGTCGCCACGTCGGCGTTCAGGCGGAAGTCGGTCAGGCCCTGCCGCTCCTCCTCGCCCATATGTTTGGAGTTGACCACATTGGCCTCGCCCACGGCGGCGAACCAGCCGGGGCTGCCGACCTCATGCGCCTCGACGGCCTTGACCGCGTCGCGCAGCTTGTTGTGATCTTCGATAGCGTCCTCGGTCTCGCCCTCGACCGTGCCCTCGTCGGCGTCGTTCGCGCCCTCGCCCAGCCTTATCAGGTCGGGATAGAAGAACCGCTCCTCGGCCTCGGCGTGGACATCCAGAAAGGCCGACAGCCTCAGCCAGACTGCGCTCAGCGCCTCGACGTCCTTCGGCTCGATCTGTTCGATGATCGAGAACAGCCGGCGTTGTTCGGCGTGGTCGTCGAGGATCAGTTGGGTGATGTCCATAGGCGGTCGTCTCTGCGACCCGAACGTCATCCGCCCTGGCGGCCGCCGGGGTCGGCGGGTTTCGCGGTCCCCGCCTAAATCCCGGTCAACGGCGCAGGTTCCGCCCCCCGACTATGATCAGCCGACGATGGCCTGCAGCTGGGCGGCGGCGTCGGCGATGGTGGCGCGACCGCCACGGCCGCGACGGGCGGCGTCCAGGGCGGCGGCGGACATGGCGCCCTCGGCGCGGGCGCTTTCCAGGTCCTCGCGCAGGGCGCTGATCTGTTGGGTCAGGGCCTGAACGCGGGCCTCGTGCTCGTCCTGGGCGGCGGTCAACTTGGCCTGCAGCTTGGCGGTGCGTTCCTCGGCGCGGGCGATGGCCTTGTCGTGGGCCATGGCCGCCTTGGTCAGGGCCTCGGCGCGGTCGACGGCGGCGACGCGCGCCACCTCCATCGAGGCCTGGCGCTGACGCGATTCCTCGGTCTCGATCTCCAGGGTACGGACCCGTTCCACGGCGCGATCCAGCGCGACCTGAAGCGTGTCGGCCCGCCGTTCGACGGCGTGGGCGCCGGTCTGCAACTCGTTCAGGCGCGACGCCTGTTCGCTGTTCAGCACTTCCAGCCCATTGGCGCGCGCCGTGGCGGTGTCCAGTCGGGCGGTAAGGGCGGCGATCTCGGCGCGGGCCGATTCGACCTGGGTTTCCAGCGATCGGATGGCGCGGGCGGCCTCGGCCTGTTCGGAGGCGGCGCGGGCGCGTTCGGTGGCCAGCTGGCCTTCGCCGGCGGCGGCGGTGCGGGCCAGACCCGCGACCTCGGCGCCGACCTCGTCGATCCGGCGGCGCAGGGCGGTGTTTTCTTCCAGCACCAGGGCCAGGTCGCGCTGCACCTGACTGCGCGTCTTGTCGGATTCGGCGCGACCGGCCTCGGTCTGTTTCAACTGGTTGCGCAGGGCGTCCTGATCCTGCTCCAGCTCGCGGATCCGTTGAGCTGCGGCGCGTTCGGTCGTCTCAAGCCCCTCCAACCGCGTCGCGGCCTGGGCCAGTTCGCTGCGCAGACGCCCCAGATCGACCCGGGCTTCCTGCAGATTGTTCGTCGCCTCGCCGCCGCGCGCCGCCAGATCGTCGGCCTTGGCCTCGGACTCGGCCAGGGCGTCCGACAGTTTGCGGACCTCAGCGTTCAACGCGCCGACCTGCTTCATCGTCGCCGCATTGGCGTTGCGCAGATTGATCAGCTCGATGTGGTTGTCGCGCCGCGATTTGAACTCGGCGTCCAGCGGCTCGCGCAGCTGACCCAGCAGGCTTTCGAACGTCCCGAACCGCTGCGCCATTTCCGACAGCTGATCCAGACTGTCCTGGATCGTCTCGAACCGTTCGCCGATCAGGCCGGCGACGTCCTGTTCCGCCGCACGGTCCAGAGCAACCGGCGCGTCCTTGTTCTGGTCGCCTTTACCGCCCCGCGACAGCACCCTGTCGATCCTGGTCAGTTTCATGATTGTGCCCGCCTCGATGTCTCGCTTCGCGGCGGGCGTCCTCAATTCCGGCCCCGAAAGGCGAATCGAACCGCTCACCGTCCTGTGTGAGACGTTAATCGCGGGTTACGAAGGTGTCGAGACCTCCGTTCATCGATCAGGCCGTATAGGTATTATCCGGCGTATTTGGCGGCATCCTCGTCAGAGATGTCCTCGTTCGAATAGACGTTCTGCACGTCGTCCTCGGCGTCCAGCGCGTCCAGCAGCTTGAACAGGGTGCCGACGGCCTCGCCCGTGACCGTCACTTCCGACTGGGGCTTCCACACGATGGCGGTCGACTTGGGGTCGCCCAGCACCTTGGACATGGCCTCGGCGACTTCGTTCAAGTCCTCGAAGGCAGTCCAGATCGTGTGACCCGGCGCGTCCTCGTAGATGTCGGGCTTGACCAGGTCGCTCTCGACGTCCTGGGCGCCGGCCTCGATGGCGGCCTCCATGACTTCGTCCTCGGTGCCGGCCTCGGCCTTGTAGATGATCTGGCCGACCTTATCCCACATGAAGGCGACCGAGTTCATCTCGCTCAGCGCGCCGCCGTTCTTCTTGAAGGCCGCGCCGATGTTCGAGGCCGCACGGTTGCGGTTGTCGGTCAGGGCCTCGACGATGATGCCGACCCCGCCCGGGCCCCGCCCCTCGTAGCGGACCTCTTCCATTGTATCGACGTCGCCGCCCGAGGCCTTGTTGATGGCCCGCTGGATCACGTCCTTGGGCAGACTTTCGGCCTTGGCGTTGTTGACGGCCAGACGCAGGCGCGGATTGGCCGCCGGATCGGGCAGGCCCGACTTGGCCGCCACCGTGATGTCGCGCGAGAGCTTGGAGAACAGCTTGGAGCGCTGCGCATCGGCGCGCCCCTTGCGGTGCATGATGTTCTTGAATTTCGAGTGGCCGGCCATGGGATCGTCTTCGAGAGTCTGAAACCTGAGCCGCGCGTCCTAGCCGATGCGCGGCGGGCTGTCACGATAGCCGGACACGATGGGCGGACACGATAGGCAGGCACGATCCGCTTCGGGGGTGGAACCGCGACCGTTTGGGGGTATTGATCCGGGACGCTGCTATGGAGCCCCCGATGAACACCGCCGACATCTATGAGGCCGAGGGCCGCGCCGACGACGATCTGCACGAGGCCGACATCGTCGAATGGTACGAGACCCGCCCCGTCACCGTCTCCACCGCCGTCGCCGCCGGATCAATCATCACCGCCTTCACGCTGGGCGCCCTGACCGCCGTCGGCGTGCTGTTCTTGACCGGTCGGCTAGAGGACTGAACGTCCAATCCGTCCATCCCGGCGAAACGGGGATGGACGTAAGTCAGGGCTCGACCCGAAGCGCCTTAACGCGACACCCGGAGCAATCCTCCGCCTTCAGGATCAGGGTGTTGGTTCCTGACATGAAGGGCAGGTCTGAGGTCGTACTTGCTGCCGAGCCATCGTCGGGCGGCAGATCGACCGAAACCGCAGCGCCACCGTTCAGCGAAACTGACACCCGCCCCCCGGCTCCGATCACCGTGACGGGCCTCTTCCCTGCAGTCTCCGCCGTCACAGTGTAACGCAGCCACTCCCCCGTCTCGAACTCCGCGACCACCGGCGCGCCCTCGACCACGGCGATGTCTACCCCGTCGTTGCGCCAGGTCCGTCCCGTGTTCCACCAGGGCACGCGCTCGCCCGGCCCGTCGGTATCCGAATCATAGACGTCCTTCCACGCCACGCCCGACCGCCCCAGATCATAGTCAGCCGCCCGGATCGTCGCGCCCGCTGACCCGATCCGGTGCGGCACGAACGGAACCGCCGCGTCCGAATGGGGCTGGCGCAGCATGGCGTCCACCACGTCCCGGTGCTCGAAATTGTTCTCGAACCGAATGTCGTGGGTCGCCAGCCGCATCAGCGTGTCTTCCGCCTCCTGCGCCGTCGGCCGGGGCCCCTTGCCCGTCAGATAGGCGACCAGCCTGGGCCAGCCGGAGTTCGGCGTGATCTCCAGCGGCTGGTTGAAGCCGATCTTCTTCAGCGGCCAGAAGGCCCAGCCGATCCCCTCGTCCTCGACCAGGGCGATGGTCTCAGTGAACCAGGTATTGGAATTCTCGCCGGATTCGCCCAGCCACACCGGCGCGTTGGTCTCGTCCCTCAGCCGCAGGATGTCGGCGATCGAGGCCCGGTCCGTCGCGTTCCAGTATTTGTGGAAGCTGATCGCGGTATTGTCGTCCCACAGGGGCGTGACGCCGCGATAGTTGTTGCCCCAACAATTGCCCTCGATGACGATCATGTGCCGCGGATCGACCTCGCGGATCGCCGCCGTGATCTCCATCATCAGCGAGCGCAGCGGGGCGTTGGTCGTCTCTTCGCAGCCGTGGCCGCCGCCGGGCTTTTCGAAATCCCAGTTGGGTTCGTTGATCAGGTCATAGGCGCCGATGGCCGGCTCGTCGGCGTAGCGTTCGGCCAGCCGCCGCCACAGGGCCACGGTCTTGCGACGGTTCTCGGCGCTGTCCCACAGCGACGGTTTCGACGGATCCCGGTCCGATATGGCCAGGTCGCTCCCCTGCCCGCCCGGCGCGGCGTGCAGGTCCAGGATCAGATACAGGCCGTTGGCCTTGACCCAGGCCAGCAGGGCGTCGACCTCGGCGAACCCCTCTTCCTTCCAGGTGTCGCGCCCCGCGACCGGCTCCTGATCCACGGGCAGGGTCAGCCGGTCATAGTGCATCGGCAGCCGCACCGAGTTGAAGCCCCACCGCCCCATGGCGTCGATGTCGGCCTTGGTCGTGTGGTTGGCGCGCCAGGCGGCGTAGAAGGCTTCGGTCTTCTCCTCGCCGATCAGATCGGCGATCCGCGCCCGGATCACATGCTGCGGACCCAGGGCGCCAAGCTGCAGCATATAGCCTTCCTGCAGCACCCAGCCGCCCAGGCCCATGCCCCGCAGGATGACCGGCTCGCCCGCCTCATCGACGATCCGCGTCCCCTCGGCCCTCAGGAAACCGCCCGTCTGAGCCTTCGCCCCATAGGGCGCACATAGCATCGCCATCGCAGCCAGGGCCGCGATCCACTTCGTCTTCATGGCGTTCCTCCACGCTCCCTTTTTGGGAACGTTCTCACGAGAAGCGCGGGATGGAAAGGTCGCCAACTCAGACCTTCCCCCGCTTGCGGGGGAAGTGTCAGCGCGTCGAGCGAAGCGAGACGGCTGACGATGGGGGAAGCCTTCTTGCTTAGGCGACACTCCCCTCTCCGACCCTGGTCCGCTTCGCGGGCGCCGGGCCACCTCTCCCGCAAGCGGGAGAGGTCTTCAGCCCCTCACCCCACCTTGAGGTTCTCCACCACAGCCCTCAGCTTGGCGGGCAGGGGCTTGGGTCGGCGCGTCTCGGCGTCGACATAGACGTGGACGAAATGGCCGACGGCGGCGGGCACGTCGGCGCTGCGCTTGAACACGGCGAAGCCGTAGCTGACGCTGGAGGTGCCGATCCGGTCCACCTTGATCCCGACCTCGATCACATCGGGGAATTTCAGCGCCGAGGTGTATTGGCAGCCGCTGTCCACCACCAGGCCGATGGACTCGTCCAGGGCGTTGGCGATCAGCAGGTGGGCGTTCACCGCCGAGTCGACGAACTCGTAGAATTTCGCGTTGTTGATATGGCCGTACTGGTCGTTGTCGGCCCAGCGCGTCGAGACCATGTGGAAGGCCTTGTAGGTCGCGCGTTCGGCCAAGGGCCCCAAATTGCTCTTGGGCATCGTCAGTCGTCCTCTCCCCGGCGACAGTCCGCGTCGCCTTCAACGCGACGCTCGGGCTTGGACGACGTTGCGTCAAGCGCCTATCGGTAGGGGACAGATGACGAAGGCTTGACCATGAGCATCCAGACCCGTGCCGCCGTTCTGTCCGCCATGGGCGCCGCGCGCCCCTACGCCGACAGCCGCCCCCTCTCCGTCGAGACCGTGACGCTCGACCCGCCGGGCCCCGGCGAAGTCTTGGTCGCCATCAAGGCCGCCGGCCTGTGCCACTCGGACCTCAGCGTCATCAATGGCGACCGTCCCCGCCCCCTGCCCATGGCCCTGGGGCATGAGGCCGCAGGCGTGGTCGAGGCCCTGGGGGACGGCGTCACAGACCTGGCCATCGGCGATCACGTCGTCATGGTCTTCATGCCCTCGTGCGGCCATTGCGACCCGTGCGCCGGCGGCCGTCCCGCCCTGTGCGAGCCGGGCGCCGCCGCCAACGGCAAGGGCGAGCTTCTGTCCGGCGCCCGCCGCCTCTTCCGCGAGGGCGAGCCGGTCAATCACCACCTCGGCTGCTCCGCCTTCGCCGAACGCGCCGTCGTCTCGCGTCGCTCCCTGGTCAAGATCGACCCCGACCTGTCATTCGAGGAGGCGGCCCTGTTCGGCTGCGCCGTCCTGACCGGCGTCGGCGCCGTGGTGAACACCGCAGGGGTCAAGGCGGGCCAGAGCGTCGTGGTCATCGGCCTGGGCGGCGTCGGCCTGTCCAGCGTCCTGGGCGCCCTCGCCTCCGGCGCCTCGCCGGTCGTCGCCGTCGATCTGTCAGATGACAAGCTGGCCCTGGCCCGCACCCTAGGCGCTGTCCAGACCGTCAACGGCGCCGCCCCGGACGCCGTCGATCAGGTCCGCGCCCTGACGAACGGCGGCGCCGACTTCGCCTTCGAAATGGCCGGCTCAGCCCGCGCCCTCGACACCGCCTGGAAGATGACCCGGCGCGGCGGGACCACCGTCACCGCGGGCCTGCCCCCACCCGACGCGGCCCTGGCCGTCAACATCGTCTCCCTGGTCGGGGAGGAACGCACCCTGAAGGGCTCCTATATCGGAACCTGCGTCCCCAGCCGCGACATCCCCCGCTACGTCGCCCTCTACCGCCAGGGCCGCCTGCCCGTGGACCGTCTGATGAGCGGCGTCATCCCCCTGGACGACATCAACGCCGGCTTCGACCGCCTTCACGCCGGCGAGGTGGTGCGGCTGGTGGTCAGACCCTGAAAGTTAGGCCCTGCCCCCCAGCCCCGCGATCACTCCGCCGGTTTCGGCGGCGCGTTCTTCACATACTGGTCCATCCAGCGGGTCATCTCCCACAGGGTGTGGCCCACCGATTCCCGCGCGCGATAGCCGTGCGCCTCCAGCGGCAGGGTGACATAACGCGCCGTCGCCCCCAGCCCCTTCAGCGCGGCATAGAACCGCTCGGACTGGACCGGGAAGGTGCCGGAGTTGTCGTCCGCCTCGCCGTGGATCAGCAGGATCGGTTCGTTCAGCTTGTTCGCATAGGTGAAGGGCGACATCTCGATATAGATCTCGGTCGCCTCCCAATAGTTGCGCTGCTCGGCCTGGAAGCCGAACGGCGTCAGCGTCCGGTTATAGGCGCCCGACCGCGCGATGCCGGTGCGGAACAGGTCGCTGTGCGCCAGCAGGTTGGCGGTCATGAAGGCGCCGTAGCTGTGGCCCCCGACGGCGATCCGGTCGCGATCCGCCACCCCCATGCCGACCACCGCATCGACCGCTGCCTTCGCATCGGCGACGAGTTGTTCGACATAGGTGTCGTTCGGCTCGGCCCCGTCCTTGCCGATGATGGGCATGGAGGGGTTGTCGAAGATGGCGTAGCCCTGGGTCAGCAGGAACAGGTGGCTGGACCCGCCCGGTCGTACGAACCGGTTCTGCACATCCACCGTCTGGCCGGCCACCGCCGCATCGGTGAACTCGGCCGGATAGGCCCACATCAGCATGGGCAGGGGCCCGTCGCGATCCTTGTCGTAGCCGGCCGGCAAATACAGGGTCCCCGACAGCTTGACCCCGTCGGCCCGCTCGTACGTCACCAACTGGCGCGTCGCCCCGGCCAACTGCGGCGCCGGATCGGGGAACTGGGTCAGGGCCGTGGTCTGGCCCGTCGTCAGGTCGCGGATCTGCAGGTTGGGCGGATCCAGCCGCGTCTCGCGCTGGGTCACCACCCGCTTGCCGTCCGCATCCAGGAAGCCGACCACCGCCTCGTAATCCGTGTCGGCCGAGGTCCACAGCCGCTCGCTGCGGCCCGTCCCCGGGTCCATGGCGGCCAGGAAGGGGAACTCGCCCTGCGGCGTCGCCCCGGCGCCCGACATAAGGATCCGCCCCTGAGGATCGAACCGGATAACCGACCGTCCGGCCGCATTGGGCTGGGTCACCGGCTGGCCCGGATTATCGTATCGGGCCTGATAGTTCCGCTCCAGCAGCACCCTGCCCTCGCCGGGGTTTGACGGATCGACCACGAACCGCGTCTCATGCCGGGTGTTGAACCAGCGGCTGTTGACGATGGCCAGATCGTCCTTGCCCCAAACGATCCCGCCGTAGCGTTCCTTCAAGTCGATCAGCTTGACCGGCTCAGCCGTGAAGGGCGCCGCCTGCATGAAGACCCGGTCTCGGAACTCGACCTCGCGCTTGAGATCGCCGCCGTCCAGCGCCTCGACCCAGGTCAGGGTCGCCGGCGCATCGGCCCGCCAGCTCACCGAACGCGGCCCCGGCGCCACGGCGTCGAAGGCGGTCGGCACATCATCCCGCAACGGCAGATCGGCGATGGTCCGCACCACCCGCCCGTTCAGGTCCGTCACCACGATCTCGGTCGGGAACAGGCCCGCAGGCACGACATAGGAATAGGGGCGCTTTGCCACCTCATGCAGGATGTACTTCCCGTCCGGCGACACGGCGCTGTCCAGATAGACCGCCGGCGCCCCGATCGTCCGTACACGGCCGTTCAGCGGAACCAGGGTCAGCTGCGACGTGAAATAGTGATCGAACAGGGCCTCGTCGCCGGGGTTCGACAGCAGGTCCTGATAGGTCCGCACCGGCGCCACCCGCCCGGCCGTCTCCTCGATGTTCGGCCCCGTCGGCGCCATGGTAACATCTGGCGCCGGACCGCGCCCGGCCGGCACGGCTTCAACCAGCAGACCCGAACTGTCGGGCAGCCATTCATAGCCCGACCCGCCCGTCATATTGACCAAGGGCTCGGTCAGTTTGCGCGCCCGCGCCGAGGCCACGTCCACGACCCACAGCTCCAGCCCCGTCGGCCGGTCCAGCACCAGGGCCAGCGATTTTGCATCCGGCGAGAACCGCGGCGCCGTGAACCGCGCCTCGGCCGGCAGGGCCACGACCCGCGCCGGTCCGCCGTCCACCGCCTGCAGGCTCAGCCCCGTCAGCCAGGACACCCGGCTCTCGGCCATGCCGTTGTTGCGCGGATTGATCCGCGCCCCCGCCAGCCGCAGCATCGGCTCAGCCAAGGCCTTGATGCTGGGCAGGTTCGACCGGTCCAGCAGCACGAGGGTCTTGCGGTCCGGGCTCAGCATCGGCGCCGGCGTCGGCTTGGCGTCCAAGATGTCGGCGATGGGCGACGGCGGCTGCTGATAGACCGACACCGTCTGCGCCGCGCTTTGACTGGCGCTCTGGGCGAACGCCGCCCCCGCCGTCGACGCCATCAACACCGCCGCCAGCGCAACACCGGCCCCACGAACGTGCATCATCATCCGAAATCCCCCACGAGTTGCAAGCGTGAGACCTAACGACACACAAGGCGCGGCGCCAAGACGTTTTGGCGTTACACCGTCACAATCGCTCGCCGCCGCAGACGCCGCCCAACAAAAACGGCGGCCCCGTCGGAGCCGCCGTTTCTAGATCCCGCCCCCGTGGATCAGAACTTCATCGTCACCGTGGCGTTGTAGGTCTGGTAGTCCAGATCCTCTCGATCGACCATGGACGCGGCCTTCAGCGTCACGCCGAACCGGTCGCCCTCGATGGCGACCGAACCGCCGATCTCGGCCCAGTCTGAGTCATTGCTGGCCCCGGCGAAGACGCCGCCGAAGGCGTCAGCGGCGACGAAGGCCGCTTCCACATTCCGGTTGTCACCCGCCAGGTCATGCACCCACCGTACGTCCAGCGCCGGCTTGATGACCCAGCGACCGCTGCGGGTCTCCCCGCCGACGCGCAGCCCGACATGGTGCTGCAGCGAATCGTACGACTGGTCGCCTATGGTTAGAGCCGCGACGCCCCCGGCCTCCTGATAGGCGTCGATATCGACCGAATAGGCGTTCAGCCCGATGTTCGGCTGCAGCTTCAGCCCGCCCATCCCCAGATTGAAGCCCAGCTCGGCCCCGCCGCTGACGACCTTACCGTCCGTCTCTCCATCCGAACGGAAGCTGTCGCCGCCGATCGAGAAGCTCCGTTCAGTTTCCAGGTCCGCCGCGCCGTAGCCGATCTTGGCCCCGACATAGGCGCCATAGGCCAGATCGACGGCCCCATACAGGGTCGCCTGCACCTGACGGCTGTCGGCCGTGCTGATCCCCTCGGCGAAGTCGGACTCGCCCTCGGCATAGGCCAGGCTGGCGCCGAGGGTCAGGGCGTCGATGGTCCGCTCCAGGCCGCCGATGACGTACCAGGCGCTCTGGTCGTCGCTGCGGCTGTCGGCCAGGGTCCCGCGCAGTTGCGTCGCTTCGCCCTCGATGGCGCCGACGCCGAAATAGGCCGAAACCCCCTGCTTCCAGCCGCCCCACCGCGCGCGCTCCTGCGCCTCGGCCTGACGCGTGGCCATGCCGGCCGCAGCCGCAGTCGCCGCCGGATCCATCGACGCGATCTGCACGCCCGACCCGATCAGGGTCAGCCCTTCAGCCGGCCCATCCGAACGATCACGCGCGATCCGTCCGTCCACCACCCCGCGCAGAGCCTCGGTCTGTGCCGAGAGCATGGTCAGGCCCGAATGGGCGGCGAAGGGCGACAGGCTCTCCAGCCCGACCTCCAGCGCCTCGTCTTCCAGCAGATCGGTCTGGGCGTAGATGTCGGCCAGGGCCGCATAGTCGGTGGCCCTCGCCGCATCCAGAACCCCGCCGAGGGTCCGCTGCGCCCGGGAATTCGGATTGATGAAGTCCATATAGGACGCCGCCTCGATCTCCACCTCCACGCTGTTGGCGGTGTAGTCCAGAACCGGATACAGGACGCCCGAGATATCGGTCACGGCGTCGAATTCGCCGTCTACGCCGCCCTGAGCCGTCAGCACCGTATACTGCTCGCCAAAACGGGGCGCGCTGACGAAGCCGAGACCCAGCAATCCACCCAGCGAGGCTATGCCGGTCGTGCCTTCGAAGCTGTCGGCCAGCACCGTCAGCCGATCCGACTGATCGCCGTCGATGTCGATGAACAGGCGCGAGCCTGACGCCAGCACCAGATCGCTCAACAGAGTCAGTTCGCCGATCTCGCCCTGACCGCCGGGGGCGATCGAGCCCATGACCGAGGTCAACACTGTCGCATCGATCACGCCCGCGCCGCTCAGCACGCCGCCCGCCAGCAGCATTTCAAAGGTCAGCAGGGCGCCGTCCACGTTCAGCTGACCGGCCCAGAGGCTGACGTCGTTCTCGGCGAACAGCAGGCCATCCGCGACGATGTCCAGCACCGCGCCGCTGGTCCCGATTGTCAACCGGTCGATGACGGCGACGTCGTTCAGCGTCGTCGTGCCCGCCGACATCAGGTTGACGTCGTAGAACAGCGGGTTCTCGCCTTCGAACACATCGCCCTGGACGTTGAACGGCACGAAATTCGTCGCACCGGGTCCGCCCGGCACGATCTCGAACGGCAGGGTCGCGCCCGACGCCGTGCCGACCGCCGAGGCCTCGTGCCGCACGGCCAGGTCGGAGGTGGTCTCGCCGCGCGAACTGCCGGCCGCCCCGCCCGCGACGATCCCGCTCATATCCACGATCGTGCGGCCGCCGGTCACCTCGCTGCTGACCGGCTGAGCGCCCCCGGACAGGGCGTCCTCGCGGTCGTGATTATACTGGGCCAGTTCGCTGGCGTCGACGCAGTCGCCGAAGAAGCAGATGCTGCCCCACTCGCCGCCGCGCGAATCGACCCCTTCGGCCGGAGTGTCGGGCAGGCCCGTGACCAGATTGCCGTTGGCGTCGATGATCTTGTAGTTCGGATCCATCATCTGGACCCAATGGGTCGGGTCGAACCAGTCGCCGTTGCCGCCGGTCGTTGTCACATACTTGTAGGGGTTGTTGGCGACGATCCAGTCGGTGAACAGATACAGCGGCTGATAGCCGGCGGTGGTGCCATAGCTGGCCGCTCCCTGGCCGTTGAAATACCGCGACCCCAGCGACAGCACGCCCACGATGACCGGCGTGTCGAAGGCCCGATCCAGGATCAGGGGACCGCCCGAGTCGCCTGAGGCCGTCATGCCTTCCTGCTCCAGCGCCACATCGTCGCCGAAGATGTTGAAGTCGAAGGTCGCGGTCCCGGCCGGATCGTCGAAATCGACCATATAGAGGTTCTGGCTCAGCCCGCCCTGGGCGCCGTCGCCGAATAGGAACAGGTCGATGTCGTCCAGCGACGTCAGGGCGCCGACCATGTTCTCGGCCGCGCGTCGGCGGAAGTCGACCCCCTGAACCGACCCCAGGGACCCGGTCCCGCTGCGACCGTAACCGCCGGTGATCACATGCCGGTCTTCGTCCCCCGTCAGCGGCGAGAACAGCATGGCCCAGGTCGGCACGCCCCTGGCCGGCGAATCCAGCACGCCGATGGCGACATCGGCCTCGAAGAAGCCGCCGCCCTGCGCATCATCCAGCGAGCGCGGGTCATAAAGGACCCGGCTCATATTGTAGTGCTGATCGACGTAGCTGGTGGCGTAGTCGCCGCTGGTGATCCAGTTCAGGATGCCGTCGAAGGCGTCGCCCTTGAAGCCGACGCTGATCGGCACGCCCAGGCCCATGGAGCCATAGGCGAAGTCGGGAATGTCGTTCACGCAGTGGGCCGCAAACAACACGGTGCGCGGATTGATCAGGCTGCCTGTGCAGATTCCCACCGAGCCGCCGCCGGTGTCGACGATGATATTGCCGATCCCGTTGATCGCATCCGGGTCGGCCAGAACCGGCGGCGCGTTCGGGCTGAAGTTGTCGTTGGGCACTTCGGCCGCCGCCGTCCCGGCCGTTGCGATCAGCCCGATCACCGAAGCCGTCGCCAGCCAGTGACGACGCCCCGTCCCGTTGCGCTCAATCATGCCGTGTACTCCCCTCAAGAATCCAGGGAGCCACCGTGCCGTATTATTTCCCGACTGCAATAGGCGAGAGACCGGCTTGGACCGATTTGTGTCAATAGCGATACACCTAGTATAGCACAGCTTGGGCGTGATGACGCTCCCGGCTTCACCGGGCCTTCGCGAGCGAAGCGCCCGTCTCAGACCTTCACCATCCCGAACGCCGGCTTGATCCCACGCATGGTCTCTAGGCGCTGGAAATAGGAACCCGGCCGAAGCAGCAGCTAATCAGCGAACACATAGCC
This sequence comes from Brevundimonas sp. FV2ps16, assembly GCF_058681075.1. Lineage (NCBI taxonomy): Bacteria > Pseudomonadati > Pseudomonadota > Alphaproteobacteria > Caulobacterales > Caulobacteraceae > Brevundimonas > Brevundimonas sp. FV2ps16. Next base: position 551,378 of record NZ_CM178728.1, read on the forward strand.
CCAGCTCCGCCGCTTCGCGCACCATCTCGGCATAGACAGGATCGGCGATATAGAAGCCCAGCCCGCCATGAAGCGGCGCGCATTTTTGAACACGCTCATCGTCGGCGCGGCGTCTTCTTGCGGCTGGATAAAGGTCTCAGCGGCGAAGGTGTCGAACCCAAGGTGTCTCAACGCCCGCACCACCCCCGCTGCGAAACTGCGGCGCCCCGACACATTGTGCGCCTCATTCAGTATGACGATCTGTTTGTCGGTCGCGGCCTCGACCATAGCGGCGATCGCGTCCCGACTTTGCGTGCCCTCAAGGTCGGGCAGGGCCGTCGCGTCTGACCGCACACGCTCCTCGCCGAAGGCTGTGGCCTCATCCCCCGCAAAGGCGGCGTATTGGGGCGACAGCGCCTGAGCCATCGGATCACCCGCCCCGGCCTCGACCCCGCCCCTCACATTTCATCGATATTCGAGATTGAAATCCTCATCCCGGGCGATACAGTCCCGCGCGGTCATCGGGGGGTGGTTATGACAGCTGGGAACAATGCGCCTGCGCGCACGTCGGCGGTTGAACGGGTCTTTCCGGGCCTCGCCATCGTCATGGTTCTCGTCGTCGTCGCGGGCTTCTCGCTCCAGTTGGCGGCGGGGCGGTCCAGCTTTGACGCCCCGCTGCTGCTGCACGCGCATGCCGTCGTCTTCATGGGCTGGCTGGCGATCTTTTTGACGCAGAATCTGCTGATCGCCACAGGTCAGGTCCGGTGGCATCGGCCGCTGGGCTGGCTAGCGACCGTCTGGCTGGCGCCCATGCTGATCCTGGGCTGGCTGGTGACCGAGGCTATGGTGCGTCGGGGCGAGGTTCCCTTCTTCTTCCGGCCCTTGCAGTTCCTCGTCTTCGACCCCCTGTCGCTCCTCACCTTCGTGGGCCTGACGATTGCGGCGGTCGTTCTTCGGCGATCGACCGACTGGCATCGCCGCCTTCACTATTCGGCCATGGCGATTCTGCTGGGACCGGGCGTCGGTCGGCTGCTGCCCATGCCGTTGCTGGCCCCCTGGGCGTGGGAGGCGACGGCAGTCGTGACCCTGCTGTTTCCGGTCATCGGCATGATCGTCGACCTGCGGAAAACCCGTCGGATACACCCGGCCTGGTATTGGGGTCTGGGGGTCCAGGTCGCGATGATCGTGGCGATCGAGGCCGTCACCTGGTCGCCGGTTGGGACGCGCCTGTACGAGATGGTCGTCGCCGGCTCCCCCGGAGCCGCCGTCGCCCCCCTCGACTTCCCTCCGCCTCCCGGCCCGCCGCCTCCGGCCGCTTGAGCCGAGACGTCCCGGTCAGCGCCCGGTCGATCAGCCCCTCGCCGCCGCGGCCAAGACCTCCGCCCGCTCGGGCGCCGAGGGCTGAGCTCCCGGCCGCATGGCGGCGACAGCGCCCGCCGCACAGGCGAAGCGCAACGCCTCGCCAGGCTCCATCCCCTCCAGCAGGGCGACCGTGATGGCGGCCACGAAGGCGTCGCCGGCCCCGGTCGCATCGACCGCCTCGACCACGGGCGGGGTCGCCCAGGCCATTTCGACGCCGCGCTGGTACATGACGGCGCCCTTGGCGCCCTTGGTCACCACCACCCGGCCGCCGCCGCGGTGGAGGCCGTCGCCGTAGAAGGCGGCCTCGGTCTCGTTGACGACGATCAGGTCGGCGCGGCGCAGCAGCATCTCCGACACCGGCGCGGCGGGCGCCAGGTTGGCGCAGACGAAGCCGGTGGCCCGACCCACCGCCGCCTCGACCGTCTCGACCGGCAGCTCCAGCTGGACGATCAGGGCGCCCTCGATCCGCTGCGGCAACTGCTCCGGCGTGACCATATGATTGGCGCCGGCCGCCACCACGATCTGGTTCTCGCCGCTGGGATCGACGGCGATCAGGGCCACGCCCGTTGGAGCCGCCACATCCACCTCGACCCCCGCCAGATCGACGCCCAGATCCGACATCAGAGCCAGGGCCTCGCCGGCCAGGGAGTCGTTCCCGACCCGGCCGATCAGGCTGACCTCGGCGCCCAGTTTCTCGGCGGCATAGGCCTGGTTGGCGCCCTTGCCGCCCGGATAGCGAGCCAGGGTCGCCCCCGTCACCGTCTCGCCCGGCGCCGGCAGGCGGGAGGCCGCCGCCACCAGGTCCAGGTTGATCGAGCCGACGACGGTGATCCTCATCACTTGGCCTTCAGCGTCTCGGCCAGCAGGTCGAACACCCCCTGCGCATCCGCCGCCCCAGCCCAGCGATGGCGCGCCGTGGCGGGATCGACGCGGAACTCCACCGCCGTATGGCCGCGCGTCAGTTCAGAGTTGGTCTCGACCTCCATCCGGCAGGGCTTCAGGGTGAACAGCTCCGGCTTCATCAGCCAGGCGATGGGACAGGGGTCGTGCAGGGGCGGCGCCGCCTCTCCGGTCGCCTGCCGCTCGGTCCGTTGCGAGAACCGCAGCAGGGCCGCCGTCGTGCGCGCGGGTTCGGTGCGGATCTTCTCGATCGCGCGGATCCGCTCCTCGGTCGCCCGCACCTGGTGCGTCGCGTCCAGGCCGAAGGCGATCACCTCGCAGCCCGAGCCGAACACGACCGCCGCGGCGTCCGGGTCGGCCCAGATGTTGAACTCGGCCGAGGCGGTGATATTGCCGCCTTCGCTGCGCGCCCCGCCCATGACCACGACCGGTCCCAGGCGTTCGGCCAGCCGCCGCTCGCGCTTCATCGCCAGGGCCAGGTTGGTCATCGGCCCCAGGACGGCGACGGCGACCGATCCGGCCGGGCGTTTCATCACCAGATCGACGATGGCGTTGGCCGCCGGCCCGTCGCCGATGATGCCCGTCGGCGCGAACGGCTCCAGGTCGCCCAGACCCTCCGGCCCGTGAAAGTCGCCGGCTCCGGCCGGGGGGCGTTTCAGCGGGCGCTCGGCGCCGCCGAACACGGGCACGTCTTCACGGCCGGCGATCTGGCGCATCATCCGGGCGTTGCGCTGGGTCAGGTGAGCGGGAACATTGCCCCCCACGGTGGTGACGGCCAGCAGCTCCAGCTCGGGGGCGGCGAAGGCCAGGAAGAGCGCCACGGCGTCATCCACGCCGGGGTCGCAGTCGATGATCAGGGATTGGATAGACACGGCCCCCGTTTGCCGATCCCGCGCCCGGCGGGCAACCCCGTTCTGTCCCTTATCCCACGCGAATCCGGCGTCTTTTCCAGCCAAGCTGGCTTCGGCTTGACGTCATCCTCCCCCCGCGTCACCTTGAGGCCGTTCTCCGGGGTGTCGCAATCGAGCGGCTGAGATAGAGGTTTTTCCTCTGACCCGTCGAACCTGATCCGGGTCATGCCGGCGAAGGGATGAGTACGCTTTCCGGTCCCCGTTACAGGACCCTCGCGCCCGACGTCGGCGGACCTCAACCGTTTGAGGCCGCCATGAATATCCAAGTCACCCCGCCCGCCCTGCCCGAAGAGCCGAACGTCGAGCTCGCCCTCAAGGACGCGCGCGAGCAGGTGATGAAGGAGACCGGCGCCATCCCCACCGGCGAACGCGCCGGATCGCGCAAGGTCTATGTCGCCGGCGAGCTGTACCCCGACATCCGCGTCCCCTTCCGCGAGGTCGCCGTCCACCCGTCGGCCAATGAGCCGCCGGTCACCATCTATGACAGCTCCGGCCCCTACACCGACCCGACCGTGACCATCGACATCAAGCGCGGCCTGCCGCACGTGAAGTCGTCGTGGCAGCTGGATCGCGGCGACATCGCCCCCGTCGCCAACCCGCGCGAGGTCAAGCCCGAGGACAACGGCCACGCCAGCGGCAAGAACCTGGCCCCCCGGTTCGACACCTCGAACCACCGCGTCTTCAAGGGCGTCGAGGGCCGCCCGGTGACGCAGTATGAATACGCCCAGGCCGGGATCATCACGCCCGAGATGGAATATGTCGCCATCCGCGAGAACCTGCGGCGGCAGCAGAACAGCCCCTGCATCCGCGACGGCGAAGACTTCGGCGCCTCCATCCCCGACTTCGTGACGCCCGAGTTCGTCCGCCAAGAGATCGCGCGCGGCCGCGCCATCATCCCGCACAACATCAACCACCCCGAGGTCGAGCCGATGATCATCGGCCGCAACTTCCTGGTGAAGATCAACGCCAACATCGGCAACAGCGCCGTCCTGTCGTCGGTGGACGACGAGGTCGATAAGCTGGTCTGGGCCACCCGCTGGGGCGCGGACAATGTCATGGACCTGTCGACCGGCCGCAACATCCACAACATCCGCGACTGGATCATCCGCAACTCGTCCGTCCCCATCGGCACCGTGCCCATCTATCAGGCGCTGGAGAAGGTGAACGGCATAGCCGAGGACCTGACGTGGGAGGTGTTCCGCGACACCCTGATCGAACAGGCGGAACAGGGCGTCGACTATTTCACCATCCACGCCGGGGTGCGCCTGCCCTTCGTGCCGATGACGGCGAAACGCGTCACCGGCATCGTCTCGCGCGGCGGCTCCATCATGGCCAAATGGTGCCTGTCCCACCACAAGGAGAGCTTCCTCTACGAGCATTTCGAGGACATCTGCGACATCATGCGGGCCTATGACGTCAGCTTCAGCCTGGGCGACGGTCTGCGCCCCGGCTCGATCGCCGACGCCAATGACGAGGCGCAATTTGCTGAGCTACGCACCCTGGGCGAACTGACCAAGATCGCCTGGGCCAAGGGCTGCCAGGTCATGATCGAAGGCCCCGGCCATGTGCCGATGCACAAGATCAAGGCGAACATGGATGAGCAGCTGAAGCACTGCCACGAGGCGCCCTTCTATACGCTTGGCCCGCTGACCACCGACATCGCCCCCGGCTATGACCACATCACCAGCGCCATCGGGGCGGCCATGATCGGCTGGTTCGGCACGGCCATGCTCTGCTACGTCACGCCCAAGGAGCATCTGGGCCTGCCGGACCGTCAGGACGTCAAGGACGGCGTCATCACCTACAAGATCGCCGCCCACGCCGCCGACCTGGCCAAGGGCCACCCCGCCGCCCGGTTACATGACGACGCCCTGTCGCGCGCCCGGTTCGAGTTCCGCTGGGAGGACCAGTTCAACCTCGGCCTCGACCCCGAAACCGCCCGCAAATACCACGACGCCACCCTGCCCAAGGAAGCCCACAAGACCGCCCACTTCTGCTCCATGTGCGGCCCGAAATTCTGCAGCATGAAGATCAGCCAGGACATCCGGAGGGATGCGATGGCGCAGAACGATGCGGGGGCGAGTCTGGTGGATGCCGAGGCCGGGATGGCGGAGATGAGCGCGAAGTTCCGCGCCGGGGGCGGGGTGGTGGAGGTGAAGCTGTGACCGAATTTGACGCAGAACACCTTGAGAACACCACGAGCTCTGCTATCTAGAAGTCATCGACTGGGCGATAGGGGCGCACGGTGAAGAAGTTTATCCTCGGTGTGGTCGCGACCTTAGCCCTGCTGTGGTTAGGATATGCGGGGCCACGCCAACCGGCTGCTAACGACTACGCAGCGTATAGCGCCCTTCTCCTAACCGCAGTCGGGGTGCTCGTTACCGTTCTCGGTGTTTTCGTAGCCATTCTGGCAATCGCCGGATATGCGGAGATGAAAAGAATGGCACGCCAAGTCGGCGAGGAATCTGCTGTGAAGCACGTTCGCGAAGAGCTTGAGACAGGCTCCCTAGGAACAAATATCGATACGCGAGTAATGGGATTCATTACTGAAAAGTACGACGATAATCGCTTAAACCAGATGATTGAAGCGCGGATTTACCAGCTACTACCCGGCCGGCGCACCGAGAACGCTATTGATAGAGCCTTAGATGACGACGCTGATGATTATTCTTAAAAAGAGGAATAGGCATGGCGATAACTAGTCGCGAATGGCAATCACTTGACGGAAGCTTAAGGGCCACAATACAACGTATTCAGACACAAACCCCCGTCAAGCTTTCATCCCTCGCCCGGTCGCTTGGCTTGCGAGTGCAAGCATCCACCTTGCCTGCTGGAATATCCGGAGAAATCCGTCCTGACCCGGAGCGCCAGGGGGACTTTCTAATACGTGTAAATCGGCATGACTCTGCAAAGAGACAGCGGTTCACCGTGGCTCACGAGATCGCACACTTCCTTCTCCATCGAGATCAGATTGGAGACGGCATAAAGGACGACATTCTCTATCGCTCTAGATTGTCGGATCGAAGAGAGGCGGAAGCCAATCGATTGGCCGCCGACCTTATAATGCCTGCAAATCTGGTCGATGAATGGTTGAGGCGCTCTGACGCGTTACACGTAGACAATCCCGTAGAGTATCTTGCTCAGATATTCGACGTCTCAGAGCAGGCAATGAAAATTCGGCTTGGGCTGGCTTAAACGGAATTCGAATGGCCAATCGTGAACTAGAGCGAGTGGCGTACTTACCGATTTTATCGGTGAGGCCAGCAGAGATGAAAGCGCTCCAGGAACTGCCTGAGCGTGATAAAAACCTCATTCTTCCATGCTTCAAACTTCGCCCCTGGGCAGGAGCATACCAACTATCCAGCGCGCTGGATCGGATTGAAGACGCGTACGGCAACAGGCCATTTTTCCTAGATCTGGCAGATGAAGAACCAGCGCCCGCAACGCCACGACCAGTTCACGAGCAGCTTGCAGCTTTGCGAAACCCGGCGAATGGTTACGATAACTGGTGCGAGTTTGTTACTCAGCGCCCGCACGTGATGCCTGCAGTACAGGTTGGTGAACCGGCCGAACTTTCGGCGCAAACAGCTCGTCTTTTTGCATTAGGGACAGGCATTTTAGTGCCCATTCCAAGAGCTGCGTTCGATCAGATCGACGGCATCGCACGCGCTGTAGGCGCAGTAACTCAAGGAGGAGTTGACGTTTGCTTCCTTCTTGACTTTGGCCGGCAAGGGCTCGAGCTCCTTCAGCAGCAGGTTACGTGCGTGGGATATACACAAACCATCGCAGCGCGCTGCCCCCACGCCTTTGTGTCATTTTCAGCATCTTCATTCCCCGATTCATTTGCCAACATTGACCGGCAAGACATCTACGAGAGACAGCTGTTTGACGGTGTGCGGATTGCGCTACCCGGTTCAAGACTGATCTACAGTGATCGCGGTAGCGCCCGAGCCGAACGGCAGGGAGGCGGGGGCGGGCTACCAGCTCCTCGGGTTGATTATGCACAAGCTGCCCGCTGGCGATTTTACAGAGCCGGCAACGGCGGTGATCGGATGGCCGAATATCAAGCGCAGGCACAAGCGCTGATGGATGAACAAGGAGTTTGGGATCCTGATCTTAGACTTTGGGGCACGCAGATGATCGAACGTACATCGCTAGGCGATTTGGACGCCATCATTTCGCCCGCTCGATCAACGGCAGTGCGTATAAATATCCATTTACATCAGCAGCTCTTCTACGGAGAACCTGGCCGCTTGCACGAAACCGACGAAGAGTGGACTGACTAAAAACTCAGATCTTTCGGCTGGCTTCGTCGGAAAATGCTTCAGACGCTTTCCTATTCCACTCGGACCAACGGCGCTCTTGATCAGAAATCCAATCATGATGAATTTCTCTCGCTTCTCTAAAGCGACTTAGATAATTCAAGCTTTCAATAGGCACTCGTTGCTTCCGGCCGATAGATTTCCAAAATTGGTCGCTGGTTTGATGGAACCGGCTTCTGAAAACCATCTCAAAGGCGTCGCTTTCCGCCAAATTTTTGTACTTATTCTTGTCGCGCTCTGGAAGAAGAGTGTACCGCGCATGGGACCGATCAGAAACAAGCCCCGCCTTAAGCATACGAAAATTTTTTGCCGAGTCGAAGCTCCACAGCTCCACGCCAACGACATCTGAGTCCGGCAGAGAGGAAAGATGTTTTGGCGCGACAATCAACACAACCCTATCAAAATATTCTCTATATACTGCCATCTGCTGCTTTAATCTTTTCAGGGTATCTTTCCCTGACTTGATTTCAACGCCTGCGAGATGGTTGGTGAGGATGGCCAGGTCTGCTCGCACGCCGGTATTTTGTAGCCGATACTCACTCGTCAACACTGTCGTCTTATCGACATCTCCATCGCGCCAGAGCTTTGTCAAAAGCTCTGCCTTGATGGTGCGTTCGTTGAAGATTGGCTGAATGACGGGCATGTGTGGGGCTTACGGCAAGGAGTGTCACCTAGTCGAGACGGGCGGAAGACAATATGTTTCTTCCCACATCGCCGCATCAGCCTGGACACAGGTTCAAACTGATCAGTCTGTGTCTGCCCTCGGTCGAGGCGTCCATCGCCCGCTTGGCTCACCGGATAGAACGCGGTGGTCACGACATACCGGAAGACACGTTGCGCCGCCGTTTCGCGCTAAGCCTCGACTATCTGGAGACGGCCTACAAGCCGCTGGTGGACTCGTGGGAGGTCTATGCGAGTAGCGACGAGGGCCTGGGACTGCTAGAAATGAGCCCGCGATGAGCAAGATCTTCGACACCGAAACCGTCCTGAAGGCTGGACGCGACGCCGCCCTGATCGCGCGCACCGGCACGCGCGAGGAGAAGTCCGGCAAGTTCCTGCCGCCGCCCGGCTGGAAGGGGCATCTGGTCACCGCCGCCGATGCTCCGGCTGCGCCCCGGAAGAAGAAGACGGCCTAACCCTCCCTTTCGTCATCCTCCGGCAAGCCGCGTCTTCGCGGCGCAGACCGGGGGACCCAGCGGCCTGCGTGAGCAGGACCCTGTCGCGGACTCGGCGTTCGAGATCCGTGCGGCGGACGCATCGCCTGCGGCGCCGCTGGGTCCCCCGGTCTCGCTACGCTCGCCGGAGGATGACGAAAGTTTGGGACGGCGCGGATCGAGGGGCTGGCCCCCTCCGTCTCGTCGCTGCGCGGCGATCCACCTCCCCCAAGGGGGGAGGATCTCTAGGGCGACCGAAATCCTCCCCCCTTGGGGGAGGGGGACCGCCGCGCCTCTTGCGCGGGGGTGGAGGGGGCCCGGCGCGCACAATTCCGCGACGAAAGCCCCCGGTTTTCAAACCCCTGATCCCCGCGCCGGGCGATCATCTCATCACGGTCCGAAACGCGCCTATACTTCCCGCCGGGTCTTTGACATCGCCATCCCCTGCGCCCGTCGCCGCGCGCCAGAATAGACGAAAATAGACTCATTTTTTTCGAGTCGAATGAGTCTATTTCGCCGGCCGTCAGACCTCGGCCGCGATCTTCCTCAGGGCCTCTTCGAACACCTGGGCCGGCTGGCCGCCGCTGATCAGATATTTGCCCTCGACCACCACCGCCGGGACCGAGGTGATCCCCCGCGACCGCCACAGGTCCTCGGCCCCGCGCACGTCCTGCGCATAGCGGCCCGAGGCCAGGACCTCGCCCGCCTCGGCCCGGTCCAGCCCGGCGGCCTCGGCGGCGCGGGTCAGGACGCCGGCGTCGGTCAGGTTGCGGTTCTCGGTGAAATGGGCCGTGAACAGGGCCTGTTTCAGCGCCTTCTGCTTGTCGGGCGCGGTCTCGTGCGCCCAGTGCAGCAGGCGGTGGGCGTCGAAGGTGTTCCAGATGCGGCTGTCGTCGGTCATGCGCATATCGAAGCCGACCTCCCCCGCCCGCTCGCGGATCATGGCGCGGTTGGCGGCCGACTGCTCCGGGGTGGCGCCGTATTTGCGGCCGATGTGGTCGACGATGTTCTCGCCCTCGGGCGCGATCTGGGGGTTCAGTTCGAAGGGCTGAAAGGCGATGTCGGCGCCGATCCCCTCGCCCTCAAGCCTGGCCAGCGCCGTCTCCAGCCCGCCCAGGCCGACCACGCACCAGGGGCAGACCACGTCGGAGACGAAGTCGATCTTCAGGGTCTTCATCGGCACAGCTTGGGTCATGGCGAGGGCCTTCTGGAACAGGATGTGTTGCGGAGCATAAGGGAAGGCCCCGCGCGACGCCAAGGCCTCAGCCCAGCGTCAGGTCCCGGGGCAACCGGATCCTGCGCCAGCGCGCCTCCACGAAGGCGAAGGCGCCGAAGGCCATCAGCCCCGCCGCCGTCAGCCCCAGCACCCACGACCCGCCGGGCTGGGCCTCCAGCGCGTCCAGCGCCGCCGCCGTCGTCGTCACCTCGCCCGACCGCGCGTGCAGCCCCGCCAGGACCACGAAGACCCCCAGCGGCAGATAGGCGAAGCCCCGCGCGCCATAGCCCGCCCGCGCCAGGGCCGCCGCCGGCCGGCGCACCGCCTCGGGACAGGCCAGGGCCGCGTCGAAGTCGTCCCGGAAGGCCCTGACGATATTGCCGATCCCGACGCCCAGCACCACCAGCCCCGCCGCGATCAGCAGCAGGCCGCCGAACGGCAGGTCCAGGATCCAGGCCGCCTTCTCCTGGTTCTCGGCGATGCTCTCGGCCCGTTCCGCCGCCTGGCTGGTCGCCTCGCCCGCCTCGTCCAGATACTCGAACACCCCCGCCGCCAGCAGGCCGTAGAACAGGCCGCTGGCCGCCTGGCCCGCCCGCGTGGCCCAGCCCTTCAGGTCGGTTCCCTCATGGTCGGCGTCGAACAGGGCCTGCAGCACGCGCCAGCCGACGAAGGCCCACAGGCCCAGGCCCAGCAGCACCAGCCAGACCCGCCCGAACGGCTGCTCCGCCAGCCACCCCGCCGCCCCGCCCGCGCCGACCGCGTCGCCGATCCTGTCGGTCGCCGCCAGCAGGGTCAGGGCCCCCGCCGACAGATAGACGAAGCCCCGGGCCCCATAGCCGACCCGCGCCGCCCCCTCGATCAGGCGCGACAGCCGGGGCGTACGGCGCGCGGCGGGGACGCGGCTGCGGACGGCCTCGCCCAGGGCGGCGGCGGCGTGACGAAGACGGGCGAACATGGCGGCTCCAGCGCGGCGGAGCGGTTCAACGCCCCCGCCCGCCGATGGCTCCCGCGCTCAGGCGCGCGCGGCGTGAGCCGCCGGCAGCTCCAGCACGACCTTCAGCCCGCCCATGTCGCTGTCGCCCAGGGTCAGCCGCCCGCCGTAGGCGCGCGTCAGGTCCTCGACGATCGACAGGCCCAGGCCCGAGCCGGGCGCGCTCTCGTCCAGCCGGGCGCCGCGCTTCATCACCGTCTCGCGCTGGTCGGCGGGCAGGCCGGGGCCGTCGTCCTCGACCACCATCACCATCTGGCCCAGGCCGTTCTCGCCGGCCGAGACGCGGACGCGGCGGGTGCTGAACTTGGCCGCGTTCTCGATCAGATTGCCCAGGATCTCCTGCAGGTCCTGACGCTCGCCCAGGAAGGCCAGGTCGTCGGGCGCGCGCCAGTCGATCTCGGAGCCCTTGTCGCGGAAGACCTGTTCGATCATGACCGCCAGCTCGTCCAGCACCTCGGGCACCGGCGTGGTCTCGCCCAGGCCGTGGGCGGCGCGGGCGGCGGCGCGGGCGCGGCGCAGATGGTGGTCGACCTGGCCCTGCATGACCCGAGTCTGGCGCCGCACCAGTTCGGGCAGGGCGCCCTCGGCGGTCCCGGCCTCGGCCAGCATGACCGAGATCGGGGTCTTCAGCGCATGGGCCAGGTTGCCGACATGGGTGCGCTGGCGCTCCACGACCTCCTGATTGTGGTCCAGCAGCCGGTTGACCTGTTCGGCCAGGGGCTGGATCTCCAGCGGATAGGACCGTCCGATCCGCGCCGCCTTGCCGTGGCGCACGGCTGCGATCTCGTTGCGCAGATCATAGAGGGGCCGCAAGCCGACCTGGACCTGGATGAAGACCGCCGAAACCAGGCCCAGCCCCAGGATCAGCAGGGCGACCCAGGTGACGGTGGCGAACTGGCGTGTGTCGGCGTCCACCTCGGACCGGTCGATAGCGGCCAGGAAGATCACCGGATTCTCGCGCCGGGGAATGGATTTCATGCTGGCGGCGACCCGCAGGGGCTCGCGCGTGGTCGGGTCGTTCTTGGGGCCGCGAGTGTTGTAGGTGATCACCTCGCCGAAGGCCGCATCCAGCCGGGACGGCAGGTCCGCCGGCAGGGCCAGATCATAGGCCCACAGCGAGGTCGAACGGGCGATGCTGACCATCCGTCCGTCCGGCTGAACCTCCAGGATCTGCCAGTATTTGCCCGACAGCAGTCGCAGTGTGCGGGCGTCCTGGATCTGGGGAACCACCTCGCCCTCGCCGGTGCGACTGGCCGCCACCACGATCTCGTCGATGGTCTCGTCCAGCATGTCGCCCAGGCGCCGCAGCGCCGATTCCTGGAAGGCCTGGGTCAGGACGATGGCCGCGATCACCAGGGCCACCAGGATCCAGGCCGAGGCCAGCCAGATCAGCCGTCGCGTCAGGGATCGGCCTGGACGGCCCAGATAGCGGCCCCAGTCGGCGCGTCGATCGCCAGAGGGGAGCTCGGGCGTCGCCGCCTCGCTCACGCCGCCTCGGACTCGCCGACCAGGGGCGTCAGCCGATAGCCCAGGCCGCGCACGGTCTCGATCCGGTCCGGCCCGACCTTCTTGCGCAGCCGGCCGATGAAGACCTCGATGGTGTTGGAGTCCCGATCGAAGTCCTGATCGTACAGGTGCTCGACCAGTTCGGTGCGGCTGATGACCCGGCCCTGGTGCATCATCATGTAATGAAGCAGCCGGTACTCCAGCGAGGTCAGCCGCAGCGGCTCGCCATTGACGCTGGCGCGCGCCGCGCGCGGGTCCAGCCTCAGGCCGCCGCAGGCCAGGGTAGCCGAGGCGATGCCGGCCGAGCGGCGCAGCAGGGCGCGCAGACGCGCCAGCAGTTCCTCGGTGTGGAAGGGCTTGGTCAGATAGTCGTCGGCGCCGGCGTCGAAGCCCGCCACCTTGTCCGACCAGGCGCCGCGTGCGGTCAGGATCAGCACGGGCGTGGTCTTGCCCTCGCGCCGCCAGCGCTCCAGCACCGACACCCCGTCGATCTTGGGCAGGCCCAGATCCAGAACGACCACGTCATAGGGCTCGTTCTCGCCCAGATAATGGGCTTCCTCGCCGTCGGGGGCGTGGTCCACGGCGTATCCGGCGTCGGACAGGGCGGCCTTCAGCTGGCGCGACAGATCGACGTCGTCTTCGACGAGAAGGACACGCATCAGTCTGGCCTGGGACGCTGGTTGTTGTTGGAGCCGCCGTCGCGCGTGCGGCCGGTCTGACCATCGACCACGACCTCGCGGACGCGACCGTCGCGTTCCACCAGGACGGAGTAGTTGCCGTCGCCGCGCGGGCGGGTGTCGATGGGGCGCCCCCCGACGGCCTCGCCGCCACGGCGACGCGCCTCGTCTGGACTGACGCGCGGCTGGCGCGGTTGAGGCTGCGATTGGGTCTGCTGGCGTTCGTCGCGCGACTGTGCGCTCGCCGCCGGAGTCAGGACCGGAGCGAGGGCCAGGGTCGCGACGGCGACGATCAAACTGGCTGACTTGCTGAACATGGGCGTCAATCTGGCGCCGTTCTCCTGAACAGGCCCTGAATGATCCGTATAGAATAGGGCGGACCGAAACGCCATTGCGCGAACGCCGGATCGCTCCGCACCTGACGCATTTCTCATCTAGATGAACCGAACCTGAGCGCCCCTGTTCAGATCGGGCTCAGCCCCCGCATCGTCATATCTCCTCATCGCCGGTCAGCCCGACCGGCCCGAAACCGAGGAGATACATCATGCGGAAGTTCATCATCCCCGCCGTCGTCCTGGCCGCCGCCGCCTCGGCCGCCCTGCCCGCCGCGGCCCAGTCCTATGGCCATCATGGCCGCCCGCCGGTCTATCAGGCCGGCTATGGCCACTGGCAGTCGATCAATGCGCGTCAGGACAACCTTGACCGCCGTATCGACCGGGGCGTTCGCACCGGTCAGCTGAGCCGTCGTGAGGCGAGCCGCCTGCGCAACGAGTTCAACGGCCTGTTGCGCCTCGAGGCCAACTATCGCCGTGGCGGCCTGACGGCCTGGGAGCGCAACGACCTTGATCGCCGCTTCGACCGCCTGTCGGCTCAGATCCGTCATGAGCGTAACGACCGGGACAACCGTCGCGGCTAGGGTCAACCACCGTCCCCGAAACGATTGGGAGCGCGGTCCGCAAGGGCCGCGCTCTTTCGTTTGAGCCCCCGCCTACAGCTTGATGAAGGGCTGGATCAGCTTGCCCAGCCAGCCGTCCAGCTGAATCTGCCCGTCCAAAGCCACGACGCACAGGCAGGGCTCCTGCGACACCACACGCGGCTGGTGCAGCACCTCGGTGTCCGCCTCTTCGAAGTCGCCCACATCGAACCGTTCGGTCTCGGTGGCGTAGGCGCCGTGGATGACGCAGGTCAGTTCGACGCCGCCGTGCGTATGTTTGGGCGTCTCGCGGCCCGGCCCGATCTCCAGCAGGATGACCCGGCAATCGCCGTCGCGCGGCGCATGGACGTCGCGGGCGCGCATGCCTGGACCCAGCCATCGCCATGGGCCGAGCGCATAGCGGCGCAGAGGCTCCGGCAGACCGGCCATGTCGTTCAATGGCGTAGAGGCCAGGGCCTGTCCGGCGTCCGCCTCGACACGCGCCAGGACGCGGGCCAGGGCGTCGTCCGGCATCGGCGCGGGCTCCAGCTCGTCCAGCAGACGGCCGCCCACGGACTGAAGCCGGCGCACCCAGGCGTCGTTCTCGGGCCGCATCGCCAGGTGGGCGGCGACCACCACGGCCTCCGGCGGGCTCAGCGTGCCGGCGGCATAGGCCAACAGCCGCTCTTCGGAAGGGTTGTGACGGGCGCTCATGCCGCGCCTCCGTCGTCGTCAAGCAGGGTGCGCAGTTTGATCATGGCCTTGCGTATGCGGGATTTGACCGTACCGAGCGGCAGGTTCAGCTGCCGCGCGATCTCGGAATGGGGATTGTCCTGGAAGAAGGCCAGGCGAAGAACTTCGATCTGGTCGGCCGAGAGCCGCGCCATCGCCGCCTTCAGCCGCGCGGCGTCCTGGGACATCGACAGGATCTGGTCGGGCCGTTCCGGCTCGTCCTGGGACAGTTCGATCTCCGGCATCGGAGTCCGGCGCGCGTCCTGACGCAGCACGTCCAGCCGCCGGTTGCGGGCGATGGTGAAGATCCAGGTCGCGGCGCGGGCCTTGGCGCTGTCGAACAGCTCCGCCTTGCGCCAGACCGTCAGCATGGCGTCCTGGGCAAAGTCCTCTGCCGCGCCTGCGGGCGCTCCGGCCTTCATCAGATAGGCCTTCAGGCGCGGGGCGAAATGTTCGAACAGGCGCGCGAACGCCTCGCGGTCCCGCCTCAGCGCCACCGCCTCGATCAGCCGGTCATACTCGCCGTCCGTCGGCGTCACAGGCGGCCGAATCCGCTGATAATCTGAGACCTGTCCATACATGGACCCTAATACGGTTCCGGTGAAAGTCTGGATCATTTCGTGATCCGGGCGGCGGATCACCGCGTATCTTCAAGGTCTTTTCGTCCTTTACCGGAGTCCCCATGCCCCTGTCGTCCCCCACCGAGACCGGTCCGCGGCTGCGGATCGCCGTCGTGGGCTCGGGGATCGCCGCCCTGTCCAGCGCCTGGCTTTTGTCCAAACGCCACGACGTGACGATCTATGAGCGTGACGATCGGCTGGGGGGCCATTCCAATACCGTCGAGGTGCGCACAGCCACCGGCGAGACGGCGGTGGACACCGGCTTCATCGTCTTCAACGACGCGACCTATCCCAACCTCATCGCCCTGTTCGCCCATTTGGGGCTGGAGACGCGGGCCACCGACATGTCCTTCGCCGTGTCGCTGGACCAGGGGCGGTACGAATACGCCGCGCCCGCCCTGTTCGCCCAGCGCCGCAACATTTTCCGCCCGCGTTTCTGGTCGATGCTGAAGGAGATCCTGCGCTTCTACCGCTCGGCGCCCGCCGGCATGGCGGCACTGGGCGACAGCGACCTGACTCTGGGCCAATACCTGAAGCGCGAGGGTTTCAGCGAGGCCTTCCGCGACGATCACCTGCTGCCGATGGCCGCCGCCATCTGGTCGTCGCCGGCCCACACACTGATGGATTATCCGGCTGAATCCTTCCTGCGCTTCTGCGGCAACCACGGCCTGCTCAAGCTGGTCGGACGGCCGCTGTGGCGCACTGTCGTCGGCGGCAGCCGGGTCTATGTCGAGGAATTGGCCCGCCAAATCGGCGCGAGTCAGCAAGGTGATCGGGTCCGGCTGCGGCGTGGCGTGGACCAAGTCCGGCGTGTCGAAGGCGGCGTGGTGGTTCAGGACACGACCGGCGCCGAAGAACGGTTCGACCATGTCGTCATCGGCGCCCACGCCGACCAGGCCCTGGCCATGCTGGCCGAACCGACAGCGCGCGAGCGCGAACTGTTGGGCGCGTTCAAATACAGCCGTAACCTGACCATCCTGCACACCGACGCCGGTCTGATGCCGCATCGCCGCCGCGCCTGGGCCTCGTGGAACTATATCGGCGCCGACGACGGCCTTTGCGTCACCTACTGGATGAACAAACTCCAGGGCCTGCCGGGCCAGGACCTGTTCGTCACCCTGAATCCGCCGCGCCCGCCCGCCGCAGGAAGCCTGCTGCGCAGCGAACTGTACGAGCATCCGATCTTCGACCCCGCCGCCATCAAGGCGCAAAAGGATCTGTGGAGCCTGCAAGGCCAGGGCGGGGTCTGGTTCTGCGGCGCCCATTTCGGCGCCGGCTTCCACGAGGACGGGCTTCAGTCGGGCCTGGCGGTCGCTGAACAGCTGGGCGGCGTCCGCCGTCCATGGACTGTTGAGAACGAGAGCGGCCGCATCCACCTGTCGGCGCCGGCGGCCCAGATGGAACGGGCGGCGTGACCCAGACCTCGGCCCTCTATGTCGGCGGCGTCTTCCATTCGCGTCTCAGGCCCCGACAACATCGGCTGAACTACCGCGTCTTCTGGCTGCTGCTGGATCTGGCCGAGATCGACGCTCTGGACGCTCGATTGAAAACCTTTTCGCGCAATCGGTTCAACCTGTTGTCCTTCCGCGACCGGAATCACGGCGACGGCTCGGAGCGCCCGCTGCGGGCCCAGATCGAGGCGCGTCTGGCCGAGGTGGGGGTGGACATCGGTCACGGCGCGATCCGGATTCTGACCATGCCGCGCGTGTTCGGCTTCGTCTTCAATCCGATCAGCCTCTATTATTGCCATCACAAAGACGGGCGGCTGGCCGCCATGGTGTATGAAGTCACCAGCACCTTCGGCGAGCGGCGGTCCTATGTACTGCCCGTGCTGGCGGCCGACGCCGAGACCGGCCGGTTCCGCCAACACGCCAACAAAGGCCTGTATGTCTCGCCCTTCATGGACATGGGCATGACCTATGACTTCCGGGGCCAGGCGCCGGGCGACACCCTGGCCTTGGCCGTCAACGGGACGGATGGCGACGGCCTGCTGATCGCCACGACCATGACCGGACGCCGCCGGCCGATGACCGACCGCGCCCTGGCCCTCGCCGCCCTGGCCATGCCGCTGCTGACCTTTAAGGTCGTCGCCGCCATTCACTGGGAGGCGCTGAAACTCTGGCTGAAAGGCGTGCCCCTGACCCGTAAACCCGCGCCGGGGCCTGGCGTTCAGGACCTGCGTCACAGAGGTTAGGCCCCGCGCTGCCCATCAACCGACCTCTTAGACCGACAGACACACCACCTGCGCCACCCGCAGGTCCCGCCGCAGCGCATCCGCCACCCGGCCATAGTTGTCGATGGTCACCGGCTCGCCCAGCGCCACCTCGTCTGCGCGCTGTTCACCGCGAATGGCGGGGGCGAAGGATTCCGGCGCGGTCGTGTAGATCCGCCCCCGACGCGGCGCCTCTGCGATAGTGACGCCCAGGACGCGGCCGCGCCCGTCCATCACCGGCGCCCCCGACAGGCCCGACAGCGTTCCCTCCAGCCCGTCGGTGCGTCCGACCTCGGCCCAGGCCAGGACCGGTTCGTCATGGGCGCCGCGCCCGAACACCTTCAGGGTCTCTCGACCCAGCAGGCGGGAGGTCACCTCCCCGGCTCGCCCCTGGGGAAAGCCCGGATGGAAGGCGCGCTGGCCCTTGCGCAGCGGCGTCTGGGCGGCGACCGGCAGAGCCGGCGGGCCCCCGTCGGTGATCAGCAGGGCCACGTCGGCGCGCGGCGCCAGGCGCACATCGGCGGCCACGGCCCGGCCGCCGCCGATCACCAGGGCCGGACGACGACAACCCTCGACCACATGGCGGGCGGTGATCCAGCGGCCGCGTCCGGCGATGGAGAAGGCGGTGCCGGATTGGGGTGTGAACGGCGCATCCGGCGCATCCAGGGTCACGGCCGTGTCGAACGGGGTGATCGGGCCCAGCAGAGCGCCTTCGATCTCGTCCGGCGGCGGCGGCGCGGGCGGGGCGTCGGCGTTCTCGCGCCGGCCCAGCGACACGGCCAGCAGCACGCCCGCGACCGCGCTGTAGATGGCCCAGTCCGGCAGGCGGGGGAATTGCATGACGCGATCCGTTCGCCGCTCAGCCGGTCAGGGCGGCGGACAGGATCAGAGCGGTCGCCAGCTTGGCCCCGACCAGGACCACGGCGGCCGAGACCTCGCCGTCCTTGATCCGCTGCGGCAGGCCGTGCAGCATCAGGTCCACGACCCGGAAGGCCAGCAGCTGCAGCACCAGGGTCGCCACGCCCCAGATGGCGATGTCGCGCACCGAGGTCGAGACCGACAGGGACACCGCCAACGGAATGGCCAGACCCACCAGGATCCCGGCGAAGGCCACGGCGGCGGCCGGATTGCCCTCGCGGATCAGGGCGATCTCCCGCCACGGCGTCAGCAGGGCGTAGACGGCCGCCCCCGCCGCGAGCAGCAGCAGGGTGACGGCCAGGTGCATGACCATGACCGGAAAGCCCGAGGCGAAAGCCTGCACCTCGGCGCTCGACAGGACGTTCGACAGTGAGGGGTCCATGTCCACACGCCTTGCCCGATTGCCGCCCCAATCCGCAAGCGCGGCGGAGACACAGTGCGTGACATTATGTGTCGAACACGGGTCTCCTCCCCCTCTGGGGGAGGTGGCGCGGCGCTTCTTCAGCGCCGTGACGGAGGGGGTCTTTCCGCATCACCGGCGTCCGCGAGGCTTAAAAGCCCTCCACCACGCAGCCTGTCCTCGGGCTCGCCTCTGGCGAGACCCGTAGGCGCGGTCTTCCTCCCCATCTCATGGGAAGGAGAAAACTACGCCGCCGCCTGCTCCGCCTTCCTGAGCGTGCTCGCCCGCACCTTCTCGCTCTCGGACTTCAGCTGGCCGCAGGCGGCCAGGATGTCGCGGCCGCGCGGCGTGCGGATGGGCGATGCGTATCCGGCCTTGTTCAAGATGGCGGCGAAACGCTCGATCGTCTTCCAGTCCGAGCATTCGTATTCGACGCCCGGCCAGGGGTTGAACGGGATCAGGTTGATCTTGGCCGGAATGCCTTCGATCAACTTCAGCAGGGCCCGCGCCTCTTCCGGGCTGTCGTTGACGCCCTTCAGCATCACGTATTCGAACGTCACCCGGCGCGCATTGGACAGGCCCGGATAGGCCCGGATGCCGGCCATCAACTGGTCCAACGGATATTTCTTGTTCAGCGGCACCAGGACGTCGCGCAGGGCGTCGTTGGTGGCGTGCAGGCTGATGGCCAGCATGGCCGCCGTGCGCGTGCCCAGGGCGTCCAGCTGCGGCACTACGCCCGAGGTCGAGACGGTGATCCGGCGCCGCGACAGGGCGATGCCCTCATTGTCCGAGATAATGTCGATGGCGTCGGCGACGTGGTCCAGATTGTAGAGCGGCTCGCCCATGCCCATGAAGACGATGTTCGACAGGCGACGGTCTTCTTTCGGAGACGGCCATTCCTCCAGATCGTCACGCGCGACCTGGACCTGGGCCACGATCTCGGCGGCGGTCAGGTTGCGGACCAGCTTCTGGGTGCCGGTGTGGCAGAAGGTGCAGTTCAGGGTGCAGCCGACCTGGCTGGACACGCACAGGGCGCCGGCGCGACCGACGTCAGGGATATAGACGGTCTCGATCTCGATGCCCGGCGCGGTGCGGATCAGCCATTTGCGGGTGCCGTCCTTGGACACCTGGCGTTCGACGATCTCGGGCCGGGCCAGGGTGAAATGCTCGGCCAGCTTGGCCTGCATATCCTTGGCCACATTGCTCATGGCCGAAAACTCGGTGACGCCGTAGTGATGGATCCAGCTCCAGACTTGGCTGGCGCGCATCTTGGCCTTCTCAGGCGGACAGACATTCGCGTCGATCAGGGCCTGGCGCAGACCCTCGCGCGTCAGACCGGACAGGTTGACGGGGGCCTTGACGGCTGGCGCGTTCGAGACACGGGAAAGATCGAGCGTGATGCTCAAGGCGGCGATCCTGGATGCGGTTTAGCCGGCCTCTATAGCACAAACCCCGGCAATTGCATGACCGGCCGGTTCAGGAGGCGCCTACAGCCCCACGTCCCAGACGCCGGCGTCGCGCATCCGGGTCAGTTTCGCCTCTTCCGCCCGGCCGCCCATCTCCTGGGCCATGCCGCGCACGGCGGTGGAGACTGTGGTCTTGTGCACGCCCGGAACCAGGGCATGGGCGAAGGCGGCGCCGGCCAGCCGCAGCAGGCGGAAACCGAAGGCGGCCGAAGCGGCCATATGCTGGACATAGGTCTCGCCGACCTGGCGGGGGTGCTCGCGGAACAGGCGGTCGAACGCCGTCGAACCCGAGCGGGCGCGGTCGATCGTCGTCTGGCTCATACGGCGGCTCCGGCGGTTCGCGTGCGCCGATGGTCACGTGGGAGCGGGCCTGACGCAAGCCTTGTTTTGCAACCACCGACACAAGCCGCCGCCCAGCCCATCGTCATGCGCGAGAACTCGGGCTAGAGTCGCGCCTCGATCAAGGGACTCTCGATGACGCTTCGCTCAAAGGCCGCTTCCTCCATGGCTATAGCCGCGGCCCTCATGGCCTGCGCCGGTCCGGTCCTTGCGCAATCCGGCCCCAGCTATCTGCCCTATGACGCCCGCCGCGGGGTGTTCAGCTTCGCCCCCGGCCTTGAGGGCTCCCTGCCCGCTGTGGTCCAGGTGACGACCCTGGGCCAGTCGCGCGGTCCCAGCTCGGACGCCGAGGCTCCCAAACCCTACGCCTCGGGCTCGGGCGTCATTGTCGATGCGGCCCAGGGCATATTGATCACCAACAACCACGTGGTCGAGAACGGGCGCAAATTCACCGTCGACCTGACCGACGGCCGGCTGTTCGACGCCGTCCTGGTCGGGGCGGACAAGGCCACAGACATCGCCGTGCTGAAGATCGTGCCCGACGGCCGGCCGCTGAACCTGAAACAGGTGCAGACGGTCGATTCCGACACCCTGCGCACCGGCGACCTGGCCTTTGCGGTCGGCTATCCCCTGGGCCTGGACCAGACCCTGACCATGGGGGTCATCTCGGGCCTGAACCGTTCAGGCCTGGGCGATGCGGTCGAGGACTATATTCAGACCGACGCGGCCGTGAACTCGGGCAATTCGGGCGGGCCGCTGCTGGACAGTCGCGGCCGGCTGATCGGCATCAACACCGCCATCCTGTCGGGCGGCATGGGCGGAGGCAATGACGGCATCGCCTTCGCCGTGCCCACGCGGATCATGCTGTATGTCGCCGACCAGCTGAGGAGCCACGGCGCGGTCAAGCGCGGCGAGACCGGGGCCATCTTCGCCTCCCTGACCGCCGAGCGCGCCCGCGAGATGCGGCTGGGCATCGTGCGCGGCGCCGTGGTCGCCGACGTGGCGCCCGGCTCGCCGGCCGAGCAGGCGGGCCTGCGCGACGACGACGTCATCACTCGTATCGAGGGCCGGCCGGTGGCCAACGCCGGCTCTGTCAACGCCACGGTCGGCATCGCCGCGCCGGGGTCCGGTCTGGACGTGGTCTATCTGCGGGCCGGGCGCGAGGCCACGACGTCCCTGACGGTCGCGACCCCGGTCGAGGGCGCCGTCCATATCGGCGCGGATCGGGTGTTGGCGTACGGCGCGACGCTGCGCGATCTCGACGACGAGGTCCAGGTGATCGCTGTTGAGGGCGGCTCAGTCGCGGCCCAGGGCGAGCTGATCGCCGGCGACATCCTCACTTCGGTCGGGGGGACGCCGGTCGCCGACGCCCGCGCGGCGGCCGAGGCCCTGCGCGGATCGGCGGGCGCGGTCTCGGTCGAGGTGCGACGCAGCGGCGACACAGTGACGGTGAACCTGGAAATTCCGGTCTGAGGCCGGAACGAGCCCGGATCAGGAGCCGACTGTGGCGCATCCGATCCGGGCCTGGCTCCAGACAGCGAAACACCCGCCTTGCCTGGGAGGGGGAGGGGATCGGCAAGGCGGGCGCTCGCTTGGAGGAAGCATCGGCCGCCGGAGCCCTTGGTGGAAACATCCAGGGGGGCTGGGGGGGGCTGTTCAGGATCCGGACGCTTCCGAACTCCGACGAGCCGATGATCGCTATTTCGCCGCCCAAACAGGCGGGCGAAGGACCGAAACAGGGCCATTTGGTGTCGCTTGCATTTTCTTCGCTTGCCCGCCCCTCTGGCGCTGCACCAGAGGGCGACTAAGTTCAGGTCATGAGCATGAACCCGCACGAAGCGCCGCCCTCCGCCGGCCCGGTCTTCTTCGACCGGCGTGAACTGGACCCGATCCTGCGGGTTTACGGCCGCATGGTCGCTCAGGGCGAATGGCGCGACTACGCCATGGTCGGCCACAAGGACTTCGCCGAGTTCGCCGTCTTCCGCCGCTCCGGCGACGCGCCCCTCTACCGCATCGAAAAACGCCCGGCCCTCCAGACCCGCCAGGGCCAGTGGGCCGTCATCGGCGAAGGCGGCCAGATCCTGAAACGCGGCCGCGACCTGGCCCAGGTCCTGCGGGTGTTTGATGGGCGACGGTTCCAGGTGGTGGATTAGGACACGGGGTGCAGGCTCTTGCGGACGATGATCCCGATGGACGTCGTCGCAAATCCCCGCAGCATCATCTTCAGATGAGGGTCGTGCCGATAAGGGGGCAGATCAAGATAACGATCAACCGGGCCTTCCCCGGGGGACCAATCCATCTCGGCGACTTCATGGCCTTTCGCCCTCAAACGAGACGCAAGTTGCTCAAGGTCACGTCTGCGAAAGAGAACCGTACCGAGATTGTCGACAGTCTCTTCTTCTGAAAAGACGTTGTACTCCGTCGTATGAACCGCCCAGCCTCCGGGCGCCAGGCAGTCGATCGAACGCTCGATAAAGGCCAAGCCCTTCTCGATCGATCCAAGGTGCTCCAAGGCGCAAGCCGACCAGCAGAAGTCAAATCCAACGAGATCGTCGGGAACGGCATTCATGTCGCAAAAACGGAACTGGACATTGCGGTCGAAAAGCTCGTCGGGACAAACGACGGGATTGCGGAGCGCCTCCTTGCTGTCGGCGTGCTGGTTCGTGGCTTCCCAGCCTGCGGCCACCTTCCCATCAGGCGCCAAATCTGTCGCCGTGACGCTGACTCCTTCCGAAGCGAAAAACGCCGTCAGGGGTTCGCGACCGACACCAAACCCCAATCCCCGACGCCCTGAAACGCAAACGCCCCGCTCCCAGAGCGCCTGCGAGATAAATACAAACTCCCAGAGTTTGCGATGGTACCGCAGACCTTCGCCCAGGCGCCTCGTCCAGAAAGAAAAATAGGGCTGTTGGAAACTGTCCTGCCGGCACATGGCGCTGCGATCAAACACGCGTTCACCGGGCGCGGCGTCACTCAGCAGCGGGGGCTGCCCCTGCCAAACTGCAGGATCAGGCAACATCAACTGCGCCAGCGCCTGTTGCACCTCGCGGCGCTGCTCGGACTGCAGCGCCTCGATATTGCGTATGGACCGTTCGGCTGCGGTCAAGCGCAGAGGCAGGGTTAGGAGGCGGCTGAAGGCTCGCCCCCGGCGGCGAGCCCATCTCAAAATTCCCATAGATCGAGCTATCCCCAAAAAGACGTCTCTGGAAGAACGCTCGCCACGGAATCAACCGTGCGCATTTCTACCCGTGAGTGTGAATCGGCAAGCCAAGCTATACGTCTGATTTTCGTACTTCTCTACTCCGCCCGCCCAAAAAAAGGGCCCCGCGAGGGGCCCTTTCCGCATCCGTCTTGCGACAGCGCTTAGTTCCGGTTGCCGCCCATGAAGGCCAGCAGGAATTGGAACAGGTTCACGAAGTTGATGAACAGGCTCAGGGCGCCGAAGCCTGTGGCCACGCCCATGGCGTTCTGGTCGCCGCCCAGGGCGTAGTAGGTCATCTTCAGGCGCTGGGTGTCATAGGCGATCAGACCGGCGAAGATCAGCACACCCGCGCCGGAGATCATCAGGTACAGGGCGCCCGACTGCATGAACATGTTGACGATCGAGGCGATGATCAGGCCGATCACGCCGAAGATCAGGAAGGTGCCCATGGCCGTCAGGTCCTTCTTGGTGGTGTAACCCACTAGGCTCAGACCACCGAAGGCCGCCGCCGTGACCAGGAAGGTCGAGGCCAGCGAGGCGCCGGTGTAGCGCAGGAACAGGATGCCCAAACCCGCGCCGATCGAGGCGACCACGGCCCAGTACAGCAGGTTCACGCCCTTGGCCGTCGGGTTCTTCATGAAGAACATCGAGCCGAACAGCAGCACCAGCGGCGAGAACTGGACGATCATGCCCAGCATGGTCAGGCCGACGCGGCCGTCCGGCGTCACCCCGAACAGCAGCTGCTGCACCGCCGGCACATTGCCGGTCGTATAGGCCAGGGCCGCCGCGACCACGAGGCCCAGAGCCAGCTTGTTGTAAACGCCCAGCATGAAGCCGCGCAGGCCGGCGTCCACCGACATATCGGCCGTCTGCGGCAGGGGGTGGGCGTAGCCGTTGTTGAAATCGCTCATGGCGACGAACTTTCTCCGATTGGCCGAAGAGACTTCTTCGGTCACAGGACGTGAATATCGGGAGCCGAGGCCCCCAGTGCAAGGAAAACCGGACTTGGAGAGGCCGGTTCCGACCGCTACCTTCGGTCGCATGTTGCGCCTGTTCACCGCCCTGACCCTGCCGCCGGACGTCACGGAGACGTTGAAACGCCGCCAGTCGGGGCTTCCGGGCGCGCGCTGGCGGCCGCTGGACGCCCTGCACGTCACCCTGGCCTTCTATGGCGAGACAGACGAGCGCCGGGCCGACGACCTGGCCTCCGAACTGGCCCGCGTCGCCGGCGGCCCGTTCGAGATCGTGCTGAAAGGCGTCGGCGCCTTCGGCGACGACCACCGCAGCCACACCCTCTGGGCCGGGGTCGAGACGCCCAACGAACGGCTGACCGTGCTGGCGGGGCGCTGCAAGAAGGCCGGCGAACGGGCGGGCTTGACGCTGGAGGCGCGCGACTACCGCCCCCACGTCACCCTGGCCTATCTGAAGCCCCAGACGAACCCGGACCGGATCGGCGCCTGGATGGCGGGCCACAATCTGCTGCACTCGCCGCCGATCCGCATCGACCGCTTCGGCCTCTATTCCAGCGTCCTGACCGGCGACGGCAGCCAGTATGCGCTGGAGCGGGAGTATCTGCTGTGACCGCCCCCGACCCCGCCTACGTCGTTCCGCCGCACGTAACCCTCGGTCCGACGCTGGAGACGGCGCGTCTGATCCTGCGTCCGCCGACGGTCGAGGATTTTCCCCGCTGGGCCGAGTTCATGGCCGATGAGGAGACCGCCCGTTTCATCGGCGGCGTCCAGTCCCCGCCCCAGGTCTGGCGCAGCCTGTGCGCCATCGCCGGCATGTGGGCCCTGACCGGCGAAGGCATGTTCTCGATCCTGGAAAAATCGACGGGTCTGTGGATCGGCCGGATCGGCCCCCTGCACCCCTATGGCTGGCCGGGCCGCGAAGTGGGGTGGAGCCTGCACCGCGACGCCACCGGCAAGGGCTATGCGGTCGAGGCGGCCGCCGCGACGATGGACTACGCCTTCGACGTCCTGGGCTGGGACGATGTGATCCACTGTATCGACCCCGACAACCAGGCCTCAGCCCGGGTGGCGGCGCGGCTGGGTTCGGTCAATCGTGGACGCGGCCAGTTGCCGGATCCGATGCAGGACCATGTGATCGACCTGTGGGGTCAGACGCGCGCCGACTGGGCGGTCAATCGGGCGAGCCTGAATCCCTGACGGCAACCGAAGGCCCGTTTTCGACGTATCCGCTTTTCAACCTCGAACAAGGATACGCCCGATGATCCGCGCCGCCCTGATCGCCGCCGCCCTGGTCGCCCTGCCTTCGACCGCCCTGGCCCAGTTGCGCAACGTCGATCTGGACCGGTTCGACGGCCGCTGGTTCGAGATCGAACGCAGTCACAACGACGTCCAGAAGGACTGCAGCCGCGCCCAGATCGACTTCACCCCCCAGGACCGAGCTGATCGCTATCGCTTAACCGTCACCTGCACCCGCCGCGCCGACGGCCGCAACGAGGTGCTGCGCGCCAACGCCCGCATCGCCGACACCACGACCAACGCCAAATTCCGCTTCACCCTGCCCGGCCTGCTCAGCTTCGGGGGCCTGGCCGGTCAGAACTACTGGGTCTGGGACCACGACCCCGAATACAACTGGGCCATCCTGGCCCTGCCGAACAAGTCCGACTGGTGGATCTGGCACCGCGACCAGAACGCCTCTGCGGCGGAACGCGCCCGCCTGATGGCCCGCGCCCGCACTCTGGGCCTGGACATGAGCCGGGTGGTCAGCACCGGACGCTAGCGGAACAGACGCTAAAGGCGCTCATCCTTAAGGGCGTATTGCCGCCCTGGCCCGGACGACTACCTAATAGTCAAGCTTATCGAACACAGATACCCGTGGTGTCGCAACCCACCACGGAGCTACCTCATGAACGGCTGCTGTGCTCACACCGCCCCCTCCCTGTCGCGCCGGAGCGCCTTTGGCCTGATCGCCCTAGGCGCCGGCGTCAGCCTGATGTCCACCCTGGCCCCGGGCGTCGCCCGCGCGCGAGGCCATACCGATATCCTGCTGCTGACCTGTATGGACTATCGTCTGACCGACGACACCGTCGCCTATATGGAAGGGCGCGGCCTGCACGACAAATACGATCACATAGCTCTGGCCGGCGCCTCGCTGGGCGCCATAACCGACAAATACCCCGCCTGGGGCCAGGCCTTCTGGAGCCATCTGGACGTCGCCATGGAGCTACATCACGTTCACAAGGTCGTGGTGATCGATCACCGCGACTGCGGCGCCTACAAGGTCATATTCGGCGAGGAGGCAGTCGATACGCCTGAGAAGGAGCTGGCGCTCCACACCCAGGAGCTTCACGCGATCCGTGACGCCATCAAGCAGCATCACCCGGAGATTGAGGTCGAGCTGGGTCTGATGTCCCTGGACGGCAAGGTCGAGGAAATCGCTTAAGGCAGGGCCTCCGCTCACACGCCAAAAACGCGCCCGAAATCCTCAGCCTGTCATCCTTGCCGGACGACAGGCTGCTTGCGTTCGGAACATATCCGGAACATAAATCCGGCATGGCCGCCACCGCCGTCTCGCTCGAACTGGTCTTCAGCAGGCCGGAAACCACCCTGTCCGTCACGCGCGGAGCGGCGCGGCTGATGCTGGACCTGGGCTATGCGCCCTTGCTGGAGGTCGGCCTGCCCAATGGGCGGCGCGCCGACGTCATGGCCATCGGGCGGCGGGGCGACATCGTCATCTGCGAGGTGAAGTCGGGGGTCGACGACTATCGCGTCGATCGCAAATGGCACGAGTACGCCCCCTTCTGCGACGCCTTCTATTTCGCCGTCGCGCCCGAGTTTCCGCAAAGCATCCTGCCGGAGACGCCTGGCCTGATCGTCGCCGACGGTTTCGGCGGGGCCGTGGTGCGCGACGCCCCGACGACGCCACTGGCGCCCGCCCGCCGAAAGGCCCTGACCCTGGCCTTCGCCCGCCTGGGGGCGATGCGGACGATGCGGGACTAGGGTTCGGCGCGCGCAATTTTGCGAAGAAGACCGTGCCGGTTCAAGGCCTTGAAGAAGGCCTGCGGGGTTCGACCTGACGCGTTCCAGAACGGGCCTATGATCGGATCTGGGTCTTTGACATCGCAAGCAAGTCACGCACGCGGGCGCCCAACATCGCTCAGCTTTCACAAGCTAAAACAGCGCCTTGGTTGCCGATTGCACAGATTGCACCGGTTTCGACCAACAGTGCAATTCCAGCGGCGAGACCGGGACGTCCCGCTTCAGAGGCGGCGGAACACAGCGGTGGCGAGGCCTTCGGCGGTCAGGCGCGCCTCGACCTCGATCAGGGCTTCGATCACCACGCCCCCCCCATGGCCGACAGTCGTGTCGCCCGTCGAATGGATGATCCGCTCGGCGTCGATCATCATGGCGGAATGGCTGGTCAAGTCGTGATCGCCGGCGGGCGCGAGCCAGACCACGACATCCCCGCGCTTCAGCGCCCCGGCGGATACGGCCCGGCCCAGTTCGGCCTGGCCGTCAGAATGACGCGGACCCGCCAGGCCGCAGGCCAGCAGGGCCTGCTGCACCAGGCCGGAACAGTCGGTTGAGATCGAGGATCGGGCGCCCGGTTCGTGCGGCCGGCCCAGCAGGCGTTCGGCCACCGCGACCAGGTCGCGCTCGAACTCGCCGACCGGCGCCAGATCGGCCTCGGCCACACCCTCGGCGGTCTCGACCACCAGGGCGTTCAGCGGCAGGGCGGCGTCCACGGCGGCGACCCGGCGCGTCGCCAGGGGCGCACCCATCGACAGGCTGTCCAGCACCACCCAGCCGACCACGCCGTCACGACGGGCCCGGCCCCAAACTCGGCCATCGGCGCGGTCCAGCACGTCGAAAGCCTCGCCGTGAAGCAGCTGATCGATCCGCACGTCCTGGTCCGACAGGATATCGGCCACGGCGACGCGGCAGTGCATAGCCTCCGTCTTGCGATAAGCCGAGGCGCGTACCAGCCCTTCCAGCGCCTGTTCGGCGAGGTCGGGGCGGGCCAGTCGGTCGCCGGGCGGAAGAAGATCGAGGACGTCGGTCAAACGCGGTCTCGCATTGGCTTGGGCGACCGTCTTACGCCCCGAAGCCGAATCCCCCGTTAATGGCGGTCGCTTTTCGACGCGCCTCCCGGATGCGGCGCTCCGCTTGACGCCTGGGCGCGGCGCCCCATCTCCTGATCGACCGCGATGACGCGGACGGGCTTGCAGGGGGTGTCCCGGTGTTTACGTCCCTAATCCTCTTTATCGTCCTCGGCCTGACGATCTTCGATGAGGGTCCGGTCGGCGGCGTCCTGCGACGCTGGCTGGTTTCCGTCCCAGCGCAATTTCTGTCGCAACTGTCCCGGGGGCAGTTGATCGGCCTGGCCTGTTTCGCGCTCATCGGAGCGGCGGCCGTCACCCTGTTCGAAGCCGAAGGTTTGAGGCTGTTCGCAATGGCTGCGCCCGAGATGGTCGGCTGGTTCCTGATGTTCGACGTGACCGTGCTGTTCGACCTCCTGGTCCTGACGGTCAGTCTGCACGCCCTCGCCGGCTGGCGGGGCCTCGGCCGCCTGGCGCAAGCGGCGCGGGATCAGGGCCTGCGCCTCTGGGCTAAGGTTCGGACACGGGCCCGATTCCGCGCCCGTCGCCTGCGGCGCCCCCGTCCGCCCGCCTCCGGGTCGCTGGACGACGAGCCGGGACGCGACATCCCCGCCTGGGCCTGACCTTAGCCCCCGTAGCGGCGCTTCAGCAGGGCGTAGCAGGCCCGGATCGCCTGGGCCTCGCCCCCTTCGGGATAGCCGGGCCGGGCGCGGGGGTTCCAGGCGAAGATGTCCATATGGGCCCAGGCGCCGGTCGTCGGCGCGAACCTTTGCAGGAACAGGGCGGCGGTCACGGACCCCGCCTGGGCCCAGGCTGACGGGTCGTTCTTCAGGTCCGCGATCTCGGTGTCCAGAGCCCCCCGATAGCCGGCCCACAGCGGCATCCGCCACAGGGGATCGCCCACCTCGCCCCCCGCCGCCAACAGCCCGGCCGCCAGGGCCTCGTCATCGGTATAGAGGGGCGGCAGGTCCGGCCCCAGGGCGACCCGCGCCGCCCCGGTCAGGGTGGCGAAGTCCAGGGTCAGGTCCGGCTCGTGCTCGCCCGCCCGCGTCAGGGCGTCGGCCAGGATCAGCCGCCCCTCTGCATCGGTGTTGCCGATCTCTATCGTCAGCCCCTTGCGGCTGTTCAGGATATCGCCCGGCCGGAAGGCGTCGGCCGAGACCGCATTCTCCACCGCCGCCACGATCACCACCAGCCGCACCGGCAGATCGGCCTGCATGACCAGCCGCCCCAAAGCGAGGGCGTGGGCCGAGCCGCCCATGTCCTTCTTCATGTTCCGCATCCCGGCGGCGGGCTTCAGGTCCAGACCCCCGGTGTCGAACACCACCCCCTTGCCGACCAGGGCCACCAGCGGCAGGTCCGTCTGGTCCAGCTTCCAGCCGATCTCGATCAGCCGGGGCGCCCGATGCGGCGCGGCCGCCCGACCCACGGCGTGGACGGCCGGGTAGTTCTCCTCCAGCAGGGCCTCGCCCTCGGTCACGGTGATCACGGCCCCGGCGCTCTCGGCGATCTCGCGGGCGATGGTCTCGATCTGCAAAGGCCCCATGTCGGCGGCGGGGGTGTCGACCATCTCGCGCGCCAGGGCGCAGGCGGCGACGATCCGCGTGGTCTCGGCCACGTCCACCCCCTCGGGCGCGACCAGCCTTGCCGGCGCCCGGTCCGGCCGCGCCTTGTACCGGTCGAAGACATAGGCCCCCAGCAGGAAGCCCAAGGCCGCCTTGCCCGCTTGGTCTGGCTGAAGCTCCAGCCGGTACAGGCCGCCGGGCAGACGCGCCGACAGGCCCCGCGCCGACATCGGATCGAAGGCCCCGCCGGTCCCAACCAGCACAGCCCCGATCCCCTCGCCCTGGGGCGCGATCAACAGCTGACCGGCCTTGCCCTCGAATCCGTGCAACCCGGCCCAGCCCTTCATGGCGTCGTCCAGCACGTCCTTGGGTCCAACGAAGCGGATCGGAACAGCGCCCGCCCCGTCTTCAGCGGCGACCAGAAGCGGATGAGATTGGGACATGGGAGGCCTTCTTAACCAACAGTTGACGCGAACCGGCGACTCTGGAGCCGACCGAGGACCGTCAGGACTCCACCCATGTCGCCCATGCCCGCCCTTCTCGCAACCGCCGCCCTGCTGTGCCTGTCGGCCGCTCCGGCGCTCGCGGCCGATCAGGCGCCCGCCCGCGCCCCCGCTTCGGCCGAGGCCCGCGCCGCCTATGAGCGGATGGACGCCCTGTCGCGCTCGGTCTTCTGGGCCAGTGAGCAGCAGACCAATCCGGCCGACCCCGTCGCCGGGGTCAAACTCGCCCAGGCCCTGCGCGAACTGGGCCGCTACGACCAGGCGGCCGAGGCCGCCCAGGCGACCCTGACCGTCCAGCCCGAGAACCTGGACGCCCTGCTGGAGCTGGGCCGCGCCCATATCGCCCGGGGCCAGGCCTTCTACGGCGTCGCGCCACTGGAGAAGGCGCGCGACCAGGCGCCGCGCGACTGGCGGGCCTATTCGCTGCTGGGCGTGGCTTATGAACAGGTCCGTCGCTTCGACGACGCCCAGGCCGCCTGGAGCCAGGCCCTGGCCCTGTCGCCCGACAATCCCGATGTCCTGACCAATGCCGCGACCGCCGCCCTGACCCGTGGCGACGCCCCCGGCGCCGAAGCCCTGCTGCGCCGCGCCGCCGCCCAGCCGACCGCCTCGGGCAAGGTCCGCCAGACCCTGGCCATGGCCCTGGGCCTGCAAGGCAAGATGGGCGAGGCCGAACAGATCCTGCGCCGCGAGCTGCCGCCGGAACAGGCCGAGCGGAACCTCGAGTGGCTGCGCACGCGCGGCGCCCCCGGCGGAGCGGCCGGTTCGACCGCGCCGGACACGGCCCGCACCTGGGATTCGCTACAGGGCGGCTGACGGGGTTTGCGCCGGGTCGTCCCCCGTGCTGGATAGGGCATGGCTTCCTCCCCCCACGCGACCAAGACCTATCAGGCCTTCCTGTTCGACATGGACGGCACCCTGATCACCTCGACCGCCGCCGCCGAGCGCGTCTGGACCCGCTGGGCCCAGCGTCACGGCCTGGACGTGGCGAGCTTCGTTCCCACCATCCACGGCGTCCGCGCGGCCGACACCATCCGCCGCCAGAACCTGCCGGACATCGACCTGGCGGCTGAGGTCGCCTGGGTCGAACGCGGCGAGATCGAGGATGTGGACGGAGTGGCGCCCATTCCCGGCGCCATCGACTTCGTCAAACGGCTTCCGCCCGACCGCTGGGCCGTGGTCACCTCGGCCACCGTGCCCCTGGCGCGCGCGCGACTCGCCGCCGCCGGCGTGACCCCGCCGGGCCTGATGATCACCGCCGAACGGGTGGAGCGCGGCAAGCCGGACCCGGCCGGATATCTGTTGGCGGCCCAGACCCTGGGCTTCGACATCGCCGACTGTCTGGTGTTCGAGGACGCAGAGGCGGGGATCAAGGCCGGCGAGGCTGCCGGCGCCGACGTCGTTGTCGTCACCGCCGCCTGGACCCACCCGCTGGAAACCGCACACCCGACGCTGGCCGACTACGCCGAGGCGCGGCTGGAGATCGAAACCGACGGGCAGCTGAGGTTCGCGCCTCAGGCTGACTGAGCAGGCGTTACGCCGCCGCCGAGATGTAGGACTCGTCGTCGGGCACCGCCTTGAACACGGACACCTTGCTCCTGAGCCGGTCGGTCTCGGCGCGAATGGAGTGGCTGGCGGCCGTGCTCTCTTCGACCATGGCGGCGTTCTGCTGGGTGAAGCGGTCCATCTGGGTCACGGCGGTGTTGACCTCGTCCAGGCCGCTGGCCTGTTCGACGGTGGCGCTGGCGATCTCCGACACCAGACCCGAGATCTCGCGGACCTGATCGACCACCTTGCCCAGGGCCGCGCCCGTCTGGTTGACGAGGCGGGCGCCCAGCGAAACCTGCTCGTTGGAGCTGGAGATCAGGCCCTTGATCTGTTTGGCGGCGTCCGCCGACCTCTGCGCCAGCGCGCGCACTTCCTGGGCGACGACGGCGAAACCGCGACCGGACTCGCCCGCCCGCGCGGCCTCCACCCCGGCGTTGAGCGCCAGCAGATTGGTCTGGAAGGCGATCTCGTCGATCGTGCCGATGATCAGTTCCATCTCGCGCGACGAGGCTTCGATCAGGCCCATGGCCGTCACGGCTTCCGTCATGGTCTGGCCGCTGCGCTCAACATCCGTATGGGCGGAATCGACGGCCTGTTTGATCTTTCCTGCGCCGGCGGATGTGGCGCGGACCGTGACCGTGATCTCGTTCAGGGCCGCGGCGGTCTGTTCCAGGCTGGCGGCCTGCTGTTCGGTGCGCTGGGCCATCTGGTCGGCGGCGGCGCTGACGTCATGGGCGCCTTCGCCCAGGCTGGCGACGCCGCTGGAGATGTCGGCGATCAGATCCTTCAGGCTCTTGAGCGCCGTGTTGTAATCGCTGCGAAGCTTCTCATAGTCCGCCGGGAAACGCTTCTGGATCGGCGACGTCAAATCGCCCTGCGCCAGCTGTTCCAGGGCGGTCGAAAGGTTCTGCACGACTTCGCGCGCCGCCGCGTCGGCGCCGGCGCGGGCCTCGTCGGCCTCCGCCTTGGCGCGGTCGGCCACGGCCTTCGCCTGGTCGGCCTCGGCCTTGGCCAGGGCGGTGTCGCGGAACACCAGAACGGCGCGCGCCATATCGCCCACCTCGTCGGCGCGATCCGCGTCCACGGCAATGTCATTGTTTCCGCGCGCGAGCTGGGCCATGGCCCCGGTCAAGGTCGTGATGGGGCGCGCGATCATGCGGCTCAACATCACCGACAGACCGACGGCGATCCCGATGAGCGCCAGACCGCCGATGACCAGCGCGGCCATTGCCGTGATGATGGCGGCCTCCTGCCGCGCGCCGTTATCTTCAATCCGCCGGACCTGCTCATCGCGAATTTCGCGTAGCGGCAGGACAGCTGCACTGACCAGAACCGTCTTCCCGGCGTCGCGGACAGCCTGTTGCGCCTCTTCGCGCCGCCCTTCACGGACCTCGCCGATCAGCCGATCGCCCCAGTCCTTGCGCCAGGCAAGCGTGGCGACGCGAGACTTTTCAAGCTCTTCCAGCAGCGCGGGGTCGGTGAGCGTGGTCTTCAACTCCTCCGAAACACTGTCGTATTCGTCGCGGCCTTCGAAATAGGATTTGAGATAGGTCTCATCGCCGGTGACGAGGAAACCACGAAACTGGCTGTTTTGGCGGAGGATTGCGGTCTCCAACGCCAGGCTCTTGGAGTGGATGGACTGTGCGAGGTTGTTGCTCTCGGTGGACGACCGGATCGCCATGATGGTGGCGAAGAAGATCATCATTATAACGGCCGCCGAAACGCAGATCGCTACAAATGAAAAACTCAGCTTACGCGGAATGTTCATTGCATTGATCATTACCTGCTCCACAAGAAACACATTCGGGCATTAATCTTGCGCCGAATGGCTTAATAATTCGCTCTTTTTCAAAGCGAAAACATGCACACTAGGCGCCATCCTCATCCCGGCCTGCTGCCGGGATGAGGACCCAAAGTTACGTTAGAAGGTGACGCCGACGCCGGCGCTGACGGTTTGACCACTATCCTCGGTCGGATAGGCGCCCGAGCGATTTTCGGCAGTCCAGTGGATGAGGTTGAACTGGAGGCGAATGACGTTATCCAGGTACCAGTTGACCCCCGCAGTCGCCGCCCAGCCCTCGCCCGCCGTCGGGACGCCGGAGTAATCGATGTTCTCATACCGGGCCAGCAACTCGATCGCGCCGGGACCGCCGTCCAGGACCGGCCTTAGAACGCGTGGCTGCGCGAAGGTGCCGAGGTGAGCATTGTAAGGCGGCAGTTCGCCGGTGAGGAAGTAGCCGCTCGACAGGCTCCAGGCTTCGCTGACGAAGTCCGGCCGTCCCGCATCTAGTTCGGCGTTGCGCTTGCCCGCCTCGCCCATGACCCAGAAGGGTCCGGCATAACCGCCGGCTTCGACGCCATAGCCTCGCGTGCCTGTGCCGCCGGTCAGGGTTCCGCTCGAGACCCGCAGGGCCCCATTGAAGCGGCCACCGATCGACGTGTTGCGCGTCAGAGACCCGGCGCCCTCGGCCAGTTGCTCGTCGAAGCCCCAGGCGCCGAGGTGAAGAGTGGCGCGCTCGGTCTTGACCGGATTCCAGTGGACCCGCCCCATTAGCGTCTGGCTGTCGGAGACCACTTGGCGGTTATCGATATAATCGCCGCTGAGGGTCAGCGAGGCGTGCCCGCTCTTCCAGAACACGCGCGGCATCAACGAAATGCCGTAGAAGCCACGCTGCGGAATGATGGCGGTCGCGACGACGTTGCGCTCCAGGAAGGGCGGAGCGTCAGAGCCGCTCGAACCCTCGAAGCTGCGGTCGTTGAACATGTTGCCGAAGCGGACATCGTAGGACATGTCGCCGACCTTGTCGCGCCAACCGACGAAGGCCGTGCCCACGTCGGACACGTTGTCGGCAAAGTCGTTTTCGAACTGGTAGAAGAAGTTCGGACCCGCAGAACCCTCGATCCCGATCCGCAGGGCGCGCATTCCGGTCGTCGTGATGTTGCGCGCGTCATAGTCCGACCCAAAGGTCGAACTGGCGTGGCTGATGATACGGCCGCGCATTTTGAACCGGTATTTGCCGTCCGCGGAATAGAAGGCCGGCAGTCCGCCTTTCCATTCCGTCGTCACGCCGGCGGTGTTGTTGGCCTCGGCGCGGGCCTGGTCAGCGGTCTGTTCCGCCAAGCCGGGCTGCACGATGTTGGTCGCGAAAAGTTCTGCTGCGCTGTCGCCATCTGTGCTTGCGCGACGCGGAACGCCTGGCGTCCGAACCGCAGCCGAAGGTGACGGAGCGGCCGTTCCGACGGGTTTGGCGGCTTCGATCGCATCGAGCCGGGCGCGAAGCGCGGCGATTTCACCAGCCTGGGCGCGAACCAGAGCAGCAAGCTCAGCCTGATCGACAGATTCCGTCTGTGCGAAACCAGGGCTGGCGAAAAGAACAGCCACTAACGCCGTACCAGCAAGAAGCGTATTTTTCATTTCATGATATTCCCTGATTGTCCCGAAGACCCGCATCAATATTCGAGTGCACAAATATTTGGAGATCACGGTTCAGTTTACTTATGTTTCTGCGCCATTTTGATGCGATACATTTCTGCAATCACATCGAAGTCCATATTGCTTGCACCTCAAGCGCGCGCCCTTATCGGAACGAACGAAGATTTAGCCCACACAATATTGGTACAAATACATACGTAAAAACCCCTAACCCCTAATCGGCCCTGCCGTCATTTATTGGTTTTGAGGTTAACTTAACGATAATCGCCAATGCGTAGCTTCCCCTATACGTTCGGATCAATTTTATTGGGATTTCAATATTTAACCTTCTGAAAATGTTTGGCGTTGCACATGTCTTCGTTCATGGCTGAATAGATTTCAGGCCGATCTAGGCGCCCCTTAATATGAATGCGGAATTTATGTCAGCGTCATACATATCGCGCCCGACAATCATCAATACTGATTACCTTTAGACCGATGCAGGCAAATATAGATGAAAAGCGTGCATCGACAGCATACATATGCGCCCTTTCCTGAAGTTCAGAGCCCCAAGAATATTGGAAATATGAGCTTGAAGACTGACGGCACGCAGGACTTTTTACTCACAGCCGACAGATGTCGCGCTATGGGCTCGACCTTTATCGCCTCTGTCCTAGAGTCCGTCGTCGCCCAGTTGCCACGCGCCCCGGTCAGCGCCGCCATGATTCGCAACTGGCCGGGCGACCCAGCGGCAGCCGCCCTTGCCCTGCGGGTCAACGGCGCGCTCCACGCCCTTGCGCGGCGGGAAACCCCAAAGCGGCTCGCGCAGCTCTACCGTGGAGAGCACAACGACTTCGACGGCGCCATCGCCGCCGCGTTATCGGAACAAGACCATTTCATCGCCGACTGGCTTCGGCACCCGACCCAGACGAACGAGGTGGCGCGGGCAGGCGCGACCATGGCCGCCCTGATGGCGTCAGCGCGCCGATGGGGCATGCCGTTCGAACTGCTGGAATTGGGATCGAGCTGCGGTCTGAACCTCAACCTCGCGCACTACGCCTATCGCCTGGGCGGCACTGAGGCGGGGGATCGCGTCTCTACTGTGCGGATCGAGCCCAGATGGCGGGGCGCGCCTCCGCCAATGGTTCCCGTCTCGATCGCCACGGCGCGTGGGGTGGATCTGCACCCTCTTGACGCGTCAGATCCACAGGACCGCGAGCGCCTTCTGGCCTTCGCCTGGGCCGACCAACCCGCCCGGATAGATCGCCTGGAGAAGGCGCTCGAGATCGCGCACGCCCATCCGCCCCAGGTCGATCTGGGTGACGCGCCCGCGTGGCTGGCGCAGCGTTTGGCAGAGCCGCAGCGGGCAGGCCATTGCCGGGCCGTGGTCCACACCATGTTCCTGCAATACCTCGACCAACGTCATCGCGCCGACCTCGCGGCCATACTGGATGCGGCCGGCAGCCGGGCGACGCCGGACCACCCACTGGTCTGGATCAGCTTTGAATGGACGGCCGACCGCAGCGAGGTCGAATTACGCCTCACATCCTGGCCTCGCGGCGAGACGAGGGTTCTGGCGAAATGCCACCCCTACGGCGATGCAATTGAGTGGCTGAACGACGAAACGCTCGCCCCCTAGATCGCCTTGATCGCCCCGCCATCCAGCCGGATCAGTGATCCGGTGACATAGGCGGCGAGCGGGCTGGCCAGGAAAGCGGCGATGGCGCCGAACTCCTCAGTCGTCCCGATCCGCCCGACGGGGATGGATTTGACGGATGCGGCCCTGGCCTCCTGCGCCGTGACGCCGGTGCGTTCGGCCGTCGCCTGATCAAGGCGTTCGATGCGAGGCGTATCGATCCTGCCCGGCAGCAAGGTGTTGACCGTCACCCCGTCCGGCCCGACCTCGTTGGCCAGCGTCTTGGCCCAGGCGGCCACCGACGCCCGCAAGGTGTTGGACACCCCCAGGGCCGCCGACGGCTCGACTACGGTTATCGAAGCGACATTCAATATCCGCCCCCAGCCGGCGGCCCGCATCCGCGGCAGCACCCGATCAGTCAGCCGGAAGACCGACAGCACCATGGACTCGAAATGATCGCGCCAGACCGAGGGCTCCAGCCCCGACACGCCCGACGGCGGCGGCCCGCCGGTGTTGTTCAGCAGGATCTCGATATGTCCGCCCAGCAAATCCTCCGCTAGGTCGACGGCCTTCAGCAGCGCCTCGTGATCGGCCAGGTCCGCCGCGACCACGACCGCCCGCCCCGGTCCTGCTGCGTTCATCTCGTCCGCCACAGCCTGAAGCTTTACCGCATCGCGCGACAACAGGGCCACATGGACGCCTTCCGCCACCAAGGCGGTCGCTACGGCGCGGCCCAAACCGGACGAGCCGCCACAGATCAGGGCGCGCTTGCGGGCGAGTTTCAGGTCCATGTCGGCTCCATGCTTGGGTGGGGCTGCAGATATCGGGTTTCCGCTGCGTCAGTGCAACGCGACGTTAACCGAAGCGGCGCACCATCCTTCTCATATGGCCGCCAGAAGCTGTCTGGATCGGCCTTGGAGGGCCGGCCCATGTCGACCAAGATGACCTCGAGCGTGCGTCGCCATAGCGACCATTTCGAGCCGCAGGACACCGATCCCCACGAGCAGCGCCGCCTGCGCGGCCAGCTGGAGCAGATCGATTACGCCGCCTATATCGCCAACAAGGAACTGATCGGCCACACCCTGACCGGGCTGGACGCCGCCTCCTTGCAGAAGCTGGCGGTCCTGACCGCAGGCGCCCGCGCCAAATGGGCCGCCGAGGCTCTGCGCCTGGCCCACTCGGGCTCGCCCGTCACCGCCGACCAGGTCGCCCGCCTGACCGCCGCCCGCACCGCCTTCGACGAGCTCGCCGAAGTCTACGAGGCCCTGCGACGCATGGTTGAGCGGGGGTATGCGGTGTTGAAGCCGTCCTAGACGGAACGCCTGGTGGAGCCGAGGGACGCCAGAGGGATCGGTTTCGTCGGCTATGGACGGCTCTGCGACTCGGGCGTTGGAGCCGAGCAGCGGAGTCCGGAGATGGGCCAGAGGCTCGTCGGCCGATTGCGATCGCCAAACCCTGGTCGCGTCAGCCGGGTGTCCGACACCAGGCCGCCGTCGGTCCTGCCGTCGAGCATGATGCCGACCACGTCCCGAAGGGAGAAGACCGAAAGCAGGGCGACGAGGTCAGCAATGTCGGGACCACTTAAGACCTGCTCGATCCGAGCCCGCAATCGCTGGGGTCTAGGATTTTGGCCCCTTAAGCAGACCACTTAAGAGCTGCTCGGATCGAGCCAGAACCCCTTAAAACGTGCCCAATCTTGCAGCGCCCTTTAAAATATCAGCGATGATTGGCTCCGATAGCGCCGATCCGGGCGCGAAGTCTTAAACTCGCGAAGTCGGGCTTGGCATTGTCTCGCCCGTCCTCGTGCGGCGGCCGGAGCAGGCTCACGCAAGAGCGTTGCGTTCTGCGCAACACATGTGCCGGATCGAGCGATAACGACCCTCCGGCGAACCGGGTAGTCGGCCCCTGCACTTCGGGGGATATCGAATGAAGACCGCACTACTCGCCGCCGCCGGCCTGAGCGCCCTGGCCCACGCCGCCCATGCCCAGACTCGGGGTGCGACCCCGGTCGACGAAATCGTCGTCACCGGCACGCGTTCACCAGGCCGCGCCGCCTTGGCCGCGTCGACGCCGATCGACGTGGTCTCGGCCGAGACCCTGGCGGCGACCGGCTATACCGATCTGAACCGCGCGCTGAACCAGCTCCAGCCGTCGGTCAACTTCGCCCGCGCCGCGACGACGGCGACGGCGGCCAACACCCGGCCGATCACCCTGCGCGGCCTGGCGCCGGACCAGGTCCTGGTCCTGGTCAACGGCAGGCGGCGACACGCCAACAGCGTGCTGAACGTCAACAACAGCGTCGGACGCGGCACGGCGGGCGTCGATCTGGACGCCATTCCCGAGAGCGCCATAGCCCGGATCGAGATCCTGCGCGACGGCGCCTCCGCCCAGTACGGCTCGGACGCCATCGCCGGGGTGGTCAACATCATTCTGAAATCCGATGCGGCGGGCGGCGCGGCCTTCGCCTCGGCCGGAGTGACCGGCGAGGGCGACGGCGAGACCTGGGCGACGGGCGGTCATATCGGCTTCGCTCTTGGCGACGGCGGCCATCTGACATTGTCGGCCGAGGCGCGCGGGCAGGCCGCGACCAATCGCGCCCATGTCGATCAGCGGTTCGGTCGGGTGGGCCTGAACGGCCGCAGCTTCTTCGTCCGCGCCTCGGCCCGGTTCTGAAGATGAACCGGCGCGATCTGGTGGCGGCCGCCCTTGGCCTGGCCGCGACCCGTTTCCTGACGCCCGGGAGCGCGACGGCCGGAGATGGCAAGGCGGCGTCGACCGGCTATCCCTTTCCGCTGGGTGTGGCCTCCGGAGAGCCTTCGACGGACGGCTTCGTCTTGTGGACGCGGATTCCCGATCAGCCGACGGACGTCGAGGTCGGCTTCGAAATCGCCGAGGACGACGGCTTCCGGCGCATCGTGCGTCGCGGCCGGGCGATCGCGCATCGATCGAGGGGCGGGGCCGTGCATCTGGAGGCGACGGGGCTGGAGGCCGGCCGGTCCTATGCCTATCGCTTCCATCACGACGCGGCGGTCAGCCGCACGGGACGGACCGCCACCTTGTCGGCGGCGCCGGAGCGTCTGCGCCTGGCTCTGACGTCTTGCCAGCATTGGGAGCATGGCTGGTTCACCGCCTATGCCGACATGATCGCCGCGGCGCCGGCTGCCGTCCTGCAGGTCGGCGACTACATCTACGAAAAGTCGTTCGGCCAGGGCCCCGACGTGCGCGCCTTCGGCGCCGCGCCGCCCGTCAGCCTGGCGGACTATCGGGCGCGGCACGCCCTGTACCGCACAGATCCGCACCTGGCGGCCGCCCATGCCGCCCTGCCCTTCATCGTCGCCTGGGACGATCACGAAATCGAGAACGACTATGGCGGCGAGGTCGCCGGCGTCACCGCCGATCCGGCCGCCTTCCTGCATCGACGGGCGGCCGCCTATCAGGCCTATTTCGAACATATGCCGTTGCGGCCCAGCGCCTTGCGGGGCGACGGCGGCGTGCAGTTGTATCGCCGTTTCGGTTTCGGCGACCTGGCCACGGTCCATGTGCTGGACACGCGGCAGCATCGGACGGCGGGTCCGTGCCGCGTCGCCGGCCATCTGGGCGGCCGAATCCTGGAAGACTGCGCCGCGGTGTTCGATCCCGAGGCCAGCATGCTGGGACAGACCCAGGAGACTTGGCTGACGGACGGCCTGACGGGCGACCAGGCGACCTGGACCGTGCTGGCGCAGCAGACCTTGTTTTCGCGCCTGGTCCTGCCGACAGGTCCCGAGGCCCGGTATTCGGATATCTGGGACGGCTATCCCGCCAGTCGCGACCGGGTGTCGGCGGCCTTGGCGGAGAAGCCCAATCCGGTGATCCTGAGCGGCGACGTCCATTCCTTCTGGGTCAACGACGTGCTGCGCGACTTCGCTCGGCGGGATCGGCCGCCGATCGCGACCGAGTTCGTCACCAGTTGCCTGGCCTCGCGAAACGGCCCCGAGGCCTTCTTCGGGCCGGCCAAGGGTCTGAACCCGCACGTCCGACATCTGGACAATCGGCGGGCCGGCTATGTGCTGCTCGATTTTGACCGGACGCGACTGACGGCGGATCTGCGCGCCGTCGACGACCTGACCGATCCGGACAGCGCCTGCCGCAGCGCCGGGCGGTTCGTGGTCGACGCCGGGCGGCCCGGCGCCCGGCCGCTGCCGGCCATAGACTGACGTATTTCGGTGATGCGGCGGTGCTATCGGCGTCGCCTCATGCTTCGCAAGGCGCCGCCTCTTGAATCCGTCGAGGTCTTCATCGCCGCCGCGCGGGGCGGAAGCTTTCGCGCCGTCGCTCGCGACCTGGCGCTGAGCC
The DNA here is from genome assembly GCF_058681075.1 of Brevundimonas sp. FV2ps16. Lineage (NCBI taxonomy): Bacteria > Pseudomonadati > Pseudomonadota > Alphaproteobacteria > Caulobacterales > Caulobacteraceae > Brevundimonas > Brevundimonas sp. FV2ps16. The sequence goes on from NZ_CM178728.1 coordinate 593,265, forward strand.
CCTCGGCGGTCAGCCGACGGATCGCCGGGCTGGAGGAATTCCTGGGCGTTCTCCTGTTCGACAGGTCGGGTCCGACGCCGATCCTCAGCGCCGCCGGCCTGCGATATCTGGAAAGGGTCGAGCCGGGACTGCGCGCCATCGCCGACGCCACCGACGCCATGGCCGCGCCGCGCGGCGGACGCCTTCGGATCGCGACATCCCACTCATTCGCCTCGACCTGGCTGCTGCCGCGCCTGCCGGCCCTGTTGGAGGAGGCGGACGTCGATGTGGAACTGGTGATCGGTGCGGGATTCGACGCCCTGGCCTCGAACGAGGCGGATATCGGCATATGGGGCGGGCGGGTCGCGCCGGACGGTCTCAAGGCGGTTCCCCTTTTCGAAGTGACCGCCGTGCCGGTGGCGCCGGAACGTCTGGCCAACGGCCGCGCGCCGCCACGCCCCGGCGAGTCGCTGGTCGATTTTCCGCTGGTCTCGGTGCACCGACCGAAAAACCTCTGGCAGCGTTGGCTCGGGGTCGCCCCGCGTCAGGTCCGCTCCTTCGAGACCCTGCACATGATGTACGAGGCCTCAGCCGCCGGTCTGGGCGTCGCCTTGGCCACGCCGCTGCTGTCCGAGCCGTTTCTGGCCAGCGAACGACTGCGCATCTGCTCGAGCGAGGCGCGATCTCTGGAGCTGTCCTATGATGTCTTCCACCCCTCCGCACGACCTCTACGCGGCGCAGACAAGGCTTTCACGGACTGGATCACAAGCCAGGTCGCGGAGTCTCTGGCGAGGTTCGAACGGCAAAGATCCGAAGTAGAGGTTCACCAAAGTTGAAGCGATGATGTGCTGCTACGGTTGTCGGCAGTCACTTCGTGAGCACCTTCAAAGATTACCGCTTAGGCGCAAAGCTCGTCGACGATTTTCGGTAGAGCGACTGAGCTTTTCAAACCCCGACACCCAGGACTTTTGTCGCGTATCTAGACAGCCCAAATCCCGCTCCAAGGAATTTCAGACGCTGCCCGTTTTCCCTCCGCCTCCCGCTGTCAGAGGCCCCACGACTCTGATGACCCTATCGGCTTCGTCACGATTGCTGGTGACGACGATGTCGTAGGTCGACCCGCCCGGAGCGACGCGAACCACCACATGGCCTTCTCGGCTGGCCAGCCGCCCTGTCAGCCAGGGCATGGCCAGATCGGTTGTCTCGTCTAGGGCTGTGGCGAAGACGTCTCGGGGGCCGGGATAGAGGCGTGGATTGAACACTCGGTCCAGAGTGCTGGGGCTAGGGTGCAGCGCATGCCAGGCCGACACGATCCAGACCCTCGGCTGCATCGCTCTTGCGGCCTCTGCGCCGGTGGCGTCGAACATTCCATGATGCGGCGTTAAGGCTACGTCCACCCGGCCACAAGCGCGGGCGGCGGCCGTCTCTACGTCCCGCCACGAAAGGGCGCCGTCATACGTTGAACTCGTCAGGTCGCCCGCCGCAAAATAACCGAACGCGCCATAGGAGACACGAAGGGCTGCAGACCAGACGTTTTCCTCAGGGATATCGGCCGCCGACAGGGTCGCCATGTCAGGAAAGATCGACCGGCTAGTCTCGTCCCGGCCGGTCCAGACCTGCCCGTTGACAGCCAGATTGCGGATTGAAAACTCAGGAACGGTAGAGGCGTCCCGGCCGCGCCGCAACTGGTTCAGCGCCCCTGCGGTGAAACGCTCGACCGATCGACCGGCCGCAAGCCGCGCTCTGACGAAGGCCTCGTAGTTCGCCTGGAACGGCAGGTTGATGAGACGCGGCAGGTCATAGGATGGATAGGCCCGATCGATCAGTCGTCGGATCGGAGTAATCGCATCGACGTCCGTAACGCCGGAAAGACGATAGTCCCCGCCCGGAGCCAGAGGCGTCGTCTCGTCTACGTCCCCCACATGATCAGGATGCTGGTGGGTGGCCAGGAACACATCCAGTTCGGTCGCGCCGACGTCGCGCAATCGCCGCTGGGCGTAGCGCCCGATCCATTCTCCCGGACGCCGGCTATCATCCGGCCTAGCGGTCAAGGCCGGGGGCGCCGGAGTCAGGGATGCGCCCGCGTCGATCATGACGGTGGAGCCGTCGGGCCCGACGACCAGCGTGGCGTCGCCGCGTCCTGTCGAGACGTGGTGGATGTCGAGCATCCCCAGTCGCCAGGGTCGCAGCGGCTGACCGACGACATCGCCGTCGTCGGTCGCCGCCTGAACCGCGCCGCCCCTTGCGCCGGCCGCCAGCGAGGCAGCGGCCATCAGCAGGGCGCGACGCGACCAGCCCATGGTCAGAATCGCGCCGACAGGGTGACGCCCCAGGTGCGGGGCTCGCCCAAATATTCGGCCAGAACGCCCTGGGTCGAGTTGGTCAGGACATAATCCTTGTCGGTTAGGTTCCTGACCCAGGCCGTGGCGCGCCATCCGCGATTGGCGGGCTCATAGCCGACCATCAGATTGGCCAGGGAATAGGCGTCGATCTGCAGATTGGGATCGGCGGCCGCGCCAGTGTTGTAGGTGTCGGTATAGGCCCAGCTGGCTGAGCCGATCAGATAGCCGGTCTGGCCCAACGGCAGGTCCAGGTCGGCGGCCAGGGACGCCTTGTTCTCGGGCGACGATCCCAGGGCGTTGCCGGTATAGGTCGCGCCGCCGGGAATGACGAAGGCGTCATAGACAGTGTCCAGATAGCCGTAGGTCGCGGTCAGCCCCAGCCACCCGGCCGGCCGATAGGCGACCTCCAGTTCCGCGCCCTTGATGGTCGCCTCGCCGGCGTTGGTGATGGTTAGGATCCGGGTGAGGTTGTTGAAGAAGAGCTCCTGCTTGTCCTGATAATCCATCTGGAAGACGGCGGCGTTCACCCGCAGGCGCCGATCCAGCCATTCGGACTTCACCCCCAGCTCGTAGTTGGTCACCGTCTCCGGGTCGAAGGGCTTAGTCAGGGCGGCCAGGGCGGCGGCGTCGGTGTTGAACCCGCCGGCGGTATAGCCGCGCGTGACGCTGGCGTAGGCGTGGAAATCCTCGGTTGGAGACCAGGTCAGCACCGCGCGCGGCGTGACCTCGCTCCAGTCCGCCTTCAGGTTCCGGGCGACGAAACCGCCTGCGGCGTTGATCGCGTCGACACGATTCAGCGACGCCGTCTTCTCGTCACGGGTCCAGCGGGCGCCCATAGTCAGATCCAGGTGGGCCGGCAGGTGCAGGGTTCCGTCGGCGAAGACCGCATAGCTGATCGTGTCTACCGCCTGGTCGGTCAGGACGTTGGAGGTGACCCGCCCCGTGCCGGCGGCAAGATTGCGAACCGTCAGCTGACGCTTGGCGTCTTCGTCGGCGTAGTAGAGACCGGCGACGAAATCGCCCCAGCTCCATTTGGGACTGACGTAGCGGATTTCCTGCGACAGGACCCCGACCTGGTCGACGTCGCGGTTCACGGTCTGGCTGCCCGTGGTCAGGAACTGATAGCCGGCGCCGACGCCGGAATAGTCCTCGCCGGACTGTGAGGCGCGATGGCCGCTGATCGAGACGAGCTGACCGACCGGCAGGGTCCAGTACAGACGCGCCGAGGCGCCCCATTGGTCCCGATCAAAGGCTTGGTTGAAACCGAGTTCCGACGTGCGGCGGTCGCCGTCGTCGCCCAGCGTCTTGGATGACAGGGTGCGCCCGCCGTTGTGGTCGTCGCTGTAGTCGGCGTTCAGCAGGATTTCCAGGTCTTCCGTGGCGCGCAGCCGGAACTGACCGCGCAGGCTGCGGCTGTCCAGATCGTCCTGTTCCCGCCCGGTCAGCCGGTCATGGCCGAAGCCGTCGCGGCTCTTCAGCGAGGCGGCCAGACGCACCGCTGCATCCTCGCCTAGGGGCGCATCGACGAAACCGTCGAACTGCCGAAGATCATACGAGCCTGCGGAAATCCGCGCCGATCCGCCCAGGTCGCCATAGCCCGGCTTGCCGGTGTCCAGCACGACGGCGCCGCCGGTGACGTTGCGCCCGAACAGCGTGCCCTGCGGTCCCTTCAGCACCTGGATGGAGCTGAGGCCGTACAGCTCGAAGGTCGCGGCGCTGTTGCGCGGAACGAACAAGTCGTCGACGACCACGGCCACCGGCTTGTTGGCCCCGATCTGGCTGAAGGTATTGGTCGCGCCACGTACGGCGATGGTCGGGCTGCTCTGGTTGAACGACGAGACCAGCAGGCCGGGCGTCAGGCGCGACACGTCGCGCAAGGTCTCCAACTGATGGCGTTCCAGCGTTGCACCGGAGAAGGCCGTCAGGGCGATGGGCACCTCCTGGGCGCGCTGGTCACGCTTCTGGGCGGTTACGACGATGTCCTCGACGGCGGCCGGGGCGGCTTCGTAGCCTTGCAATCCGCCCTGAAAGCCGCCTTGGGCGCGGCGCAGGACGATGACTCCGTTCGCATCCGAAACGATCTCCAAGCCCGCATCCTGGGTGAGCCGTGCCAAGGCCGCCCGCGGCTCCATCCGCCCCGAAACGGCGGTGCTGCGCAGACCCGCCATGGCGTCGGCCGGAGCCACGATCTGTAGCCCGGACTGGCGGCCGAAGAGCGAGATGGCGGCGCTCAAATCCTGCGCCGGGATGTCGAAGCTGCGCTCCTGCGCAGCCGCCGGAAGGGCAAACACGATCGCGGCCGCAGCGACGCCGCAGCCCAGCCAAGGTTTAATGGACATGTTGAAGATTCCAAGCGCGCCGGTCCCCGCGCCGGCTTCCAGGACTAGATGCGGGCGCGAGATTTTTCCCCCATGCCCGATCGGAAAATTATTCAGGCCGGGCCGGCGCGGCTGATCCGCACCCCGGTCGATGTCGGCGTCGTCTCCAGCCCCAGGCTCAGGGCCGCGGCGCGGGCGAATCCCGTCGGATCGCTGAGGTTATAGACCCCGGCCACCTTCATCCGCGCCACCACCGGATCGTCAATCAGAATGGGGCGGTCGGCATAGCGCCCGAACTCTTGCGCCGCCTCGCCAAGAGTCAGACCGGTAAGATCCAGCCGCCCCTCGCGCCACGCCATGCCGCGCTCGATCCTTTCGAGCGATAGTCGCTGTGTCGCCACCGCGCCGTCCGGTGCGACCTGCTGCCGATCCCCGGCCTGCAGACGGACCGGCGGTCCGGCGCCGCGACTAACCTCCACCACGCCTTCACGCACCGCCACGTCGACGCGTCCGTCGTCGCGCAGGCGGACGGTGAAACTGGTGCCCACGGCGCGCACCCGGACCACATCCGCCACAACGATGAAGGGACGGGTCGGGTCCTTGGCGACGTCGAACAACGCCTCGCCGCGCGCCAGAACAATGCGCCGCTCGCTCCGCCCCAGGTCCGGGCGCACCACTGTGTCGGTGTTCAGAGTGATCGCAGACCCCTCGGACAGGGAGACACGCCGCACATCGCCTCTGGGCGTGACGATCCGCTCCCCTCGCAATGCGCCATAACCGACGGCGCCGACCAGACTGGCCGCCAGCAAGGCGCCGCCGCCCATCATCATGTCGCGACGACCTAAAGTCCGGCGCGGCGGCCTGTAATCGACGCCGAGCGCGGACGCGCGGTCCAGATAGGCGCTCGCAGCCATAGCCCGGGCATAGGCGCCGGCGCGGCGCACATCCGTCTGCGCCCACGCCTCCAGCGCGGCTTGATCTTCGACGGAGAGAGGGCCGCGATCCGACTTCGCCACCCAGGTCAAGGCCGCCGCTTCAATCTCTGCAGCGCTCTCGCGCGTTTTGGTTGGGGGCGTGCTGGTCAGCCTCATGGTCCTTAGATGCAACGACCCGCCGGCTTCCGCCACGTCCGATCTTCGCGGTCAAGATTCCAAGCGCCTTGCCGATGTGTTTCTCGACCGTGCTTTCCGACAGTCCTAGACGCTGGGCGACCTCGCGCTGGGACAGGCCTTGGATTTTGCGTAGGGTGAAGACCTCGCGGCATTTCGGCGGCAGGGCGGCGACGAGCGCGGCGACGCGCCCCAGTTCCTGCCGGTCGGCGGCGATCCGCTCAGGGCTGGGCGCGTCGGACGGCGCCTGCAGGCCGTCCGCAGCCTCGGCCAGCGCGTCCAGACTGATGACACGCGACCGACGCAACGACTGATAGACGACAGTCTTGGCGACCTCGAACATATAGGTGCGCGGATTGCGGATATGATCGACTCGCTCCAGCCCGGCGAATATAGCGTAGGTTTCCTGGACGATGTCGTCGACTTCCATTCCCGCGAGCGCTCGGCGGGAAAGCCAGACTCGCAGTTCCGCCTCATTGGGAAAGACCCACTGGCCCAGCCAGATCGCGCGCTCTGTGGAAACCAGCCCCATCGCCGCCCGATAGCAGGCGCCTGTGACGATCCGCTGACACCATGGCGGCACCCAGCGACGGCCACGTAGCCCGTTTTCAAGGATTTCAAATTAAGCGTTGAGCCCAGGCTCCGCATATCAGAAGCCCCGCTCTCTTCGGAGGGCGTGGCTTTTTGCTTGTCTGGAGCGAGCGATTGGGGCGCACTGTGGGGCGGGCCTGTTGGCCTAGCCGACTAGATCGCTGTTCCACAACAACAAATCATCAATAGCTGTCGGGACCACCTAAGACCTGCTCAGTCCGAGCGCGCAATCGTTGGGATCTAGAAATCTGACCACTTAAGCCGACCACTTAAGAGCTGCTCAAATTGAGCCGAAACCACCTAAGACCTGCTCATTCTTGGATCGGTCGTTGAATCGTCAGTGGAAATCCACGCCGCGGCGTCCGGCTTCGATAAGACCCAAGAGCTCACGCAGCGGCCGCTCCATCGCTTCGAGCTTGATCGCACAGAGCCGCCCCTGCCGCTCCGACGCAACGAGCATCGTGTCGAAGACTGCGTCGGAATGCTTCATGAGTTCGACGAGGTTTTCGCCGCTCGGTCCATTTCGGGCTTCGAACCAGTTCTTTACGGCTCGCTCGTTGGCGTTGGTTATTCGGCTGACGATCTTTCGCGACGAAAGCGTCGATCCCCACTCTGCGTGCAGGGCATCAGCGATGAGCTTCGGGAAGGCGTCCATCATACACCTCACAAACCGGAAATTGTTTTCCGGTTTTGGACCGAAGTTTTCAGTCCAAATTCGGAAAAGACTTTCAGCGCCGCTGTGACTACGCCCCTTCTTTGACCGCCTCGTTAAGGCGGAAGCTTGTGCGTGCGATATGGACCGAGACCGCGTTCAGCACGAAGGCGATCCCAAACGCGTCCTGCGCGCGGCGCAATATGTGCGCATGTCCACAGAGCATCAGAAGTACTCAACTGAGAACCAAGCCGAGGCCATTGCCGCCTATGCGGCCCGGCGCGGGTTCGAGATCGTCAGGACCTATGAGGACGCTGGCAAAAGTGGCCTGCGGATGGATGGGCGGGCCGGACTGCAGAAGCTGATCGCCGACGTCCGAAACGGACTCACCGATTTCAACGCCATCCTGGTTTACGACGTCAGCCGCTGGGGTCGGTTCCAAGACTCAGACGAGAGCGCCTATTACGAGTTCATCTGCCGCGAGGCGGGGTTGGCGGTCCACTACTGCGCAGAACAGTTCGAGAACGACGGCAGCCTCAGCGCCACGGTCATCAAAAGCATGAAGCGCGCGATGGCTGGTGAGTACAGCCGCGAGCTTTCCGCCAAGGTCTTCGCTGGTCAGTGCCGGCTGATCACCTTGGGCTATCGACAGGGCGGTCCGGCTGGCTACGGCCTCCGCCGCCAGCTCGTTGATGAGCACGGCAAGCCGAAAGCCATCCTTTCGCGAGGTGAACATAAGAGCTTCCAGACCGACCGCGTCATCCTCACCCCCGGTCCGCCCGAAGAAGTGGACGTCGTCCGCCGGCTCTATCGGCTTTTCGTGCTGCAGCAGCGCTCCGAGACAGAGATTGCGGCCCAATTGAACGCCGAGGGTCTGGTGACGGATTTGGGCCAGCCGTGGACCCGCGCGACGGTGCATCAGGTGCTCACCAACGAGAAGTACATCGGCAACAACATCTTCAACCGTTCGTCCTTCAAACTGAAGGCAAAGCGGGTGACGAACGCGCCGGACATGTGGGTTCGCAAAGATGGAGCGTTCGAAGGCATTGTAGATCCCGACTTCTTCGACGCAGCTCAGCGGATCATCCAGGCTCGGTGCGCCCGCTTCACCAATGAGGAGCTGTTGGCCAAGCTGACACAGCTGCTGGAACGCAGAGGGGCGTTGTCCGGCGTCGTCATTGACGAGTTCGACGACATGCCGTCGAGTTCCATCTACCGCCACCGGTTCGGGAGCTTGCTCCACGCCTATCAGCTGATCGGCTACTCCCCTGCGCGGGACTACCGCTACATCGAGGCGAACCGGGCGATCCGCGCGATGCATCCGGACGTCATGAGCTCAGTTCTCGCGGGCCTTGTCGATGCGGGTGGTCAGGCTGTCTCGGCAGACGATGGCCTAGTCACCATCAACGAAGAGTTCACTGCATCCGTCGTTATCGCCCGATGCCTGGAAACGTCGGCAGGCGGCTTGCGGTGGAAGATCCGGATCGATCAGGGCCTGCGGCCAGACATCACGATCGCAGTCCGCTTGGAGCCAGGAAACGTCGAGGTTCGCGACTACTACCTCCTGCCCTGGATTGAGTACGGCTCCGACCCGAGCCTTCGCCTGGCGCCGGACAACGGCATCCTGCTGGACACCTTTCGGTTCGACACCCTCGAGGCCTTCTACGACCTCGCCAAGCGTACGGAGCTAGCCGCTGCATGATCGACGCTCCAGAAATCCGCATGATCCCTGTGAACGGCATCACCGTTCTGAACCCACGCGCACGCAACAAGCGCGTGTTTCAGGAACTGGTCACCAGCATCGAACGGCTCGGGCTGAAAAAGCCGATCACCGTCAGCCAGCGACCGGGCCGCTCGCGCTACGATTTGGTGTGCGGCCAAGGCCGTCTGGAAGCCTTCATCGCTCTTGGACAGGAGCAGATCCCCGCCGTCGTCATTGAGGCGTCTGAGGACGATTGCTACGTTATGAGCTTGGTCGAAAACCTCGCCCGTCGCCAGCACACACCCCTGGAGTTAGTTCGCGCCATTGGCGCCCTGCGTGAGCGTGGCTACTCGATCAATGAGATCGCCGCCAAAGTCGATTTCAGCCCCGAGTACGTGAGCGCCATATGTTACCTGCTGGAGAACGGTGAAGAGAAGCTGATCTCCGCTGTCGAGCGTGGGGTCATCCCGCATACCATCGCCATGGAAATTGCTCGAGCGAAGGACGGCGACGTTCAGCGCGCTCTCGCGCAGGCGTATGAAGAAAAGGCCATCCCCGGCAACCAGATCCTCGCGATCCGGCAGATCATCGAGCAGCGCAACACCAGCGGCAAAGGCATCCACAATCGTCGCGCCGTCCACAGGAACCAGAAGCCGGTCACAGCCGACACGCTGATCCGTTCTCTTCAACGCGAGACCGACCGGCGCCAATCCTTCGCCCGTCGGGCCTCCCTCACTCGCTCGCGACTGGTGTTTGTCATCAACGCTCTCAAGCACTTGCTCAGCGAGGAACGGTTTCAACTGCTAATGAGGGTTGAAGGCATTCATACTCTCCCCTCGGCCTTGGCGGCGCGGCTCAGCCAGGAGCGAGGGTGATGGTCGCGGTCAAAATTGCCTTCGAGCAGCGGGTGCGTCTTCTCCCCCTCGATCAGATCCTTCCTTCGAAGATGCTGTCTGCCGCCGTCATCGATTCCGCCAAGTACAAGCGGATCGCCGCCTCGGTGGCGGAGGTCGGCCTGGTCGAGCCGCTTGTCGTGGCCCAGGTCCGATCAGGAAACGCCCATCCTCTGTTGGATGGCCACGTCAGACTCAGCATCTTGAAAGAGCTGGGTGTCGAGACAGCGCGATGCGTCGTGTCATCGGACGATGAGAGCTTCACCTACAATAAGCGCGTGAACAGGCTGGCGACGATCCAGGAGCACTACATGATCGTGCGGGCGATTGAGCGCGGTGTTTCCGAAGAGAAACTGGCCCGTGCGCTCAACGTCGATATCGGCGCGATCAGGCAGCGACGTCAGCTCTTGAATGGCATTCACGAGGATGTCGCCGAGCTCTTGAAGGACAAGCCTGTCGGCATTCAGGCCTTCCAGAAGCTGCGAAAAATGAGGCCCATTCGGCAGTTGGAAGTGGCCGAACTGATGGTGTCGGCCAACAACTACAGCGCCAGCTACGCCAGGGCCCTGCTTATCACCACGAGGCCGGCGGACCTCGTGAAGCCAGAGGCAAAGACCATCGCCGGCTTGAATCCCGAGCAGATCGAAAAGCTGCAACGGGAGTTGGACGCGGGATCGCAGGACTACCACGAGCTCGAAGCCTCATATGGCGATGATACGCTCGTGCTCGTGATCGCCGCAGGTTTCCTAGAGCGATTGCTCTCGCGGCCCACGATTGAGAGCTACCTGGCTGAGGCACACACAGAGATGCTGCAGACATTTCGATCGGTCGTGTCGGCCGCCTCGCTAGATCAGACCGCCCAAGCTGCCTGATCAAAGTGCGGATGGGGACCGGGACCCAATAAGCGCCGGGACCGTCGGAGAAGCCGCCGTGTGGGGCGGATCAAGGACGGTGGCGGGGATGACGGCGACCCCGTTCGGAGCCCGCTAGGCTGGCCGGCATTTGGTCAGCCGATAGGTGCGGCCGAAGTTAGCGAAGTGGATACCGCTCGCTTCGGCGGCACCACCTATCCAGCCCGCCGGGTCACCAAGCTTTCGAACAACCCCTCATCACATAACGCGAGTTGGTGATTGCAAAGCGGAAACAGCGCGCGCATTAGACAACCAGAGCTTGAGGGGGCTTATGAGACGATCGACTACTTTGGATGCGGATGGGCGCCGCGTTCTGGTTTCCAATGATTTTGGCGACTACGCGATCCTATGCGCTGCAGATCACTCCGATCTGCTGGCTGACCGAATTTTCGCCAGCCATCCTAAGCACGCCGACCTTGAAGCACGGGCTCTGCTGGATTCGTCTCCGAAAGAGCATTGGTCTGACCTTGAACATGCAGCGTACGCGACACGAAAAGCCTTTGCGCTAGAAGGGCCCTCACTTCACATCTTTGTTGTGACGCTGCGTTGCGATCATAGCTGCCACTACTGCCAAGTCTCCCGCGCTGCTGTCGGCGCGACCGGCTTCGACATGAGACAGGCTGATGCGGACGCCGCAGTGGATCTGGTCTTCCAATCCCCATCCAACGACCTCACTATTGAGTTCCAGGGTGGCGAGCCGGCGCTGAGGTTCGACCTAGTTCGCCGAATAGTGGAACGGGCTGAAGCCAGGAACATGGACGCCGGACGTCGCCTGACTTTCGCAATGGTATCGACCCTGCACCATCTGACAGAAGACGATTTGATCTTCTGCCGAGACCACTCCATCCGCCTATCCACATCAATCGATGGGCCGGCGGAATGGCACGATGCCCATCGCCCCAATCCGACGCGAGACAGTTGGGAACGCACAATCGCCGCGCTCGGACGAGCTCGGGCCATCCTTGGGGACGACGGCATCAGCGCCCTGCCGACCCTCACACGTCGTTCAATGACCGATCCGCGCAAGCTGATCGATCACTACCGGGACCTCGGCTTCCCCTCGATCTTCCTTCGCCCGATCAGCCCCTACGGTTTCGCCCTGAAAACGCGAAAGAAGGTCGGCTATGATACGAGTGACTTCCTCGCGTTCTATGTCGAGGCGCTCGAATACATCCTGGCGCTGAACGCGGCGGGGGAGCAGTTCGAAGAAACTTACGCTTCGATCCTGCTGCGCCACATGCTGACGCCCTTCCATTCGGGATACCTCGACCTGCGCTCGCCCGCAGGCGCCGGCCTCGGCGTCCTCGTCTATAACTACGACGGCCAGGTCTATCCGGCAGACGAAGCGCGCATGGCTGCCGAGACCGGCGACGATCGCTTTGCTCTTGGTCGGGTCACCGACACCTTCGAGACTCTCATGAGTTCGCCGGCCATGCGCTGGCTCGCGTCGGGCTCCGTCGCAGAGGTTTTGCCGGGTTGCGAGACCTGCGCCTTCGTCCCCTACTGTGGAGCTGATCCCGTCTATCACGCCGCCGCTCAGGGCGATCCGATTGGTAATCGAGAGACTAGCGACCACTGCATCCGACACACTTTCATGTTCTCGCTGCTGTTCAACAAACTGGCGGACGCAGACGCTTCTACGATGACCACTTTCCTGGCGTGGGCGCTCTCGAAGTCTCGCGATGAGATCGTCGCACCGGGTCATATCGACCGATGAGCCTACCCCTTCACACCCATGGCCAGGTTCAAGGCGTCAGAGATGTCGGCATCTTCAAGGTCCTGACGCCTGAGGAAGCTGTGACATCAGGACTGCCGCCGCAGGATGTCCTGCTTTGGAACGCTGAGGATGACCGCTACGCTGGCAGCGTAGGGCATCTACTCCAAGAACCAGGGCGATTGTCTGTAAGCAGCCTCCGCATGCCCGAAGTGGTTCAGCCGGGCGACGTCATTCGCCTTCGAGAGGGATCGAGCCAGATTTCGGTTCTCTTCCGCAGGGGATCTGAGGCCAACACCCTCTTCGTCACGGAGCGGTGCAACAGCCGATGCCTTATGTGCTCCCAGCCGCCGCGCGACGACGACGATAGTTGGCGGGTGGACGAGCTACTTCGCCTGATCCCCCTCATCGACAAGGGCGAGGTCCAACTTGGCATGAGCGGTGGGGAACCCACCCTCCTAGGTCACGATTTGAGGCGACTGATTGAGTCCTGCCGCGTCGAGTTGCCAGACACCACGCTGCACATCCTAACGAACGGGCGACTGTTCTCGGACCCCGCGCTCGCCGAAGCTCTCGTCGCCATAGCGCCCGACGATGTGATCTGGGCAGTACCGCTTTATGGAGACGTGGCCGCCGCGCACGACGAGGTCGTCGATGCCGAGAATGCCTTCGTCGAAACCCTTCAAGGTCTGCACGAAATCGGTCGTCTCGACGGCCGCGTTGAGCTTCGCGTGGTGCTGCACCGCATGACGATCGACAGATTGCCGGAGCTCGCCTCTTTCATCTACCGGCGCCTCCCCTTCGTCGAGCATATCGCGCTCATGGGCCTGGAACCGATGGGGTTCACAAAACAGAACAGAGACCGGTTGTGGATCGACCCCATCGATTACCTCCAGCCGCTCAGTGACGCGGTCTTTCACCTAGCCAACCGCGGCTTGGCAGTGTCGATCTACAACCTACCGCTCTGCATCCTGCCGGATCGCCTACGCCCATTCGCTCGCCAGTCCATATCGGACTGGAAGAACACCTTCGCGCCGGAATGCACCGGCTGTGACCTGATCTCCAGTTGCAGCGGCTTCTTCGCATCCGCTGGCCCGACATGGCGTAGTCGCGCCGTCAGCCCCGTCAAACTCCAGGAGCCTTTGCATGAAGTGGCTTGATCAACTTAGCCTCCTGCTCGGCGTAGCCAGCCCCTTCGCGACCCAAGATCCCGCACTAGCAATGCCCGCGTTGGACGCCAAACCAATGCTTGAGCCTGCGGTCGCAAAACGCGAAGTCACCTATTGGCGTGACCCCGCTCAAACAAAACGACTGCTCGAACTTGCTGGTCATCGCAGCCACCGAAGCCATAGTTCTCACCGGTCTCACAGTTCTCACCGATCAAGCAGCGGAGGTTACCGGACGCCGAGCTATACGCCGCCGCCTGCTCCGCGCAGGCCCACTCCTCGTCCAAGCGCCCCGGCACCAATCTACACTCCGCCCAGCACAACGACCCGGCCATTCGTTTCGTCAGCCTATTCGACACCCTCTGAGCAGATCGGCGGGCGAGCCTTCAGTCAGGCTGAGATCCGTCAGATCGTAAGCAGGGTACAGACCGCTCTCACTGTACGGGGATATGACCCAGGCGGCGTGGATGGCCTGATGGGCGAGAACACGCGCAACGCACTCCGTCGCTTCCAATCTAGCCAAGGTCTGTCGCAAACCGGCTATTTGGACCTTCCGACACTGGATGCCCTCGGCGTGACCGTGGAGACGCCGTCACTCGGGGCTGTGACGACTTTGCCTGACGTTGGCGCTGTAGAAGCGCCTCCGGTCGTCGCGCCACCTGAAGCGGTGTGGATCGACCAGCCCAACGCCTCCGATCTGGAACGGCTCCGCCCGCAGGGCGTGTTCAGATCGATTGAGGGCGGCGCGATAGTTCAGTGTCAGGTGGCCGACGACGGCACGCTGACCGACTGCATTGCGATTTCAGAAACACCCCCAGGCCGGCGGTATGGGCAAGCTGCCGTAAGGGCAGCTGCGCTGTACAGGATGCGGGTGGACGGAGCATTTGCAAACTTCGTCGGGCAGACCGTGACGGTCAGAGTTCGTTGGCCCTCTCGCTGAAACAGATGCCACGTCTATGAAGGCGTCTCGAAGCGGCAAGACCGGACCTTCTCCGGGTGCCGGAAAACGGTCACCAAGTAGGCGCACAATCAAAGCAAAACGACCCAGCGGGGGGCTAGGTTAGGCTGGTTTCGACCGGCAACCCTACATTGACCCTTGTTCGACGAACACCCTTGAAGCCGCACCATTGCAGCCCATCTGAGAGGAACAAACTAAGACTGCTTGCACAGGAGCTAAAAGTGCCGATCGACAAATATACCCTTCACCGCGACACAGAGACCGAGAAGTGGCGGCTTGAGAAGGAAGGCTCAGACCGCGCAAAGCGCGTGTTCGAGAATAAGGACGACGCATTGAAGGGACTGCGGGACGCGGTGGGCCCGTCAGGCGGCTCCGTCAGGATCCGGAAAGTGGATAATACGATCCAAGAAGAGCGTACCTACCCGCGATCGAAAGATCCCAAGGGGTCGAAGGGCTAGCGGGCGATGGCAGTCTTCGCGATCAGTTTCCGTCTTGATCAGGGTCCTGATTACGCGCGGAGATGGCAGTCGGTCGACGCCGCGGTGCGTCGCTTTTCTGCCGGCCCGCCGTTCGACGAAACGACATCATTCTACGTCCTTGAGGCGAACGCCTCCGCCGACTCTCTTTGGAACGCGCTTGTCACCGGTTCCGACCTCGACATGCGCCGCGACGCGCTGGTCGTGCTCAATCTGTCGGCCAAGGAATCCCAGTTTGGCGGTACGGCGATGCCTGATCGATTGAACGCCCTGCTTGCTGCTCGATGAGCGGTGACGGCGTAGGCTGGCTCGGCGCCAGAGGCAGCCACCGACTTCATGAAATGCCGCCTTAGACGCGCCCCCGCATCCAAGCGCGCGCATTCTGGGCAAAATCACGTTGGCCTTCACCGCATCGTGCGTTACGTCCGGCTGATCGCCAGTTGAGCGCTCGCGGACTGGGTG
Organism: Brevundimonas sp. FV2ps16; assembly: GCF_058681075.1. Taxonomy (NCBI): domain Bacteria; kingdom Pseudomonadati; phylum Pseudomonadota; class Alphaproteobacteria; order Caulobacterales; family Caulobacteraceae; genus Brevundimonas; species Brevundimonas sp. FV2ps16. The sequence continues at coordinate 608,538 of NZ_CM178728.1, forward strand.
AGTGAAACCATGTTGAGAAGAGGTCGCGGCGACTGGAGCCGCCGGTGGCATTCAACAGTAGCATCGAAGCCTGAACCGGACGGTAGTGATCTAAGGTCTCCAGCATGGAAGCGTCGTCGCGCCGATTATAAGCTAATCAAGGAACTGACAGATGTGGTCTTCCGGATCGTCCAGATGTGGGCGGTTATCGCAATCGTCTGGTTCCTGCACCTCACGTTAGGTCACTGGGCAGCTGCTCTGGTGGCAATCATGTTGATCTTTGGGCTTATTTTTTACAGCCTAACCGCCCCTCACATCGCAGTTTTAGATTGGCGAGAAGCTCGCAACGAAACGAAGGTTGGCCGCTGGTGGCATGTGTTCTGGATTACCAATTCCGTTATAGTATTGATCTTGGTGTTCAATATCGACCCCATCGTCTATGCCTTCAATGCCAAGGAGATGGGCGACATTTCGAAAGGTGTAGTTGATCCGTGAGACGTGCGCGCATCCACTAGGTTTCAGAGCTAAGTTCGCCGAAAATGCGGATCAGATCCTGAGTTACCCGTTCTTTGATCTCCTCCTGTAGGGCCGACCATTCCACAAGATCGACCTTCAATCCCATCGCCGCGGCCAGCTCATCGGCAATCCTCAACTGATCCCACCGGCTGAATGTGCCGCCCCCCACTGGCGCGACTTGGAAGGTCAAGTCGATGTCGGACTCGGGACCATCCTCTCGCCGCGCCGCCGATCCGAACATATACAACGCGGTGATCCCCTCCTCACGCAGACGCGGTTCCATCTTCCTGAGCTCGGTCGCGATGTCGTCGTGGCGGGAGCCGGGCTTCGGATGCGGCGCCCTCAACGGCGGCGGAGGGGGCAAGGCGTTCAGAAGCGGCGCAAACGTGTCTATCACCCGCCTCGCCAGCGCAGTCGCAACTGAGACAGGCGGCGGCTGGTCATTGAGAACCTGATCCATTGTCGGCAGCCCTAATGCAGCAATCTCCGGGTGCCGCGCTCTGTAGGCAGCCGAAAGCCGTTCGCAGCACTGCTCGATCCGGCCTAAGCGCCACCAGATCACTTGGTCGGCCAGTTCGCTGCGCACGGCGAAGCCTTCGTTCAAACGGTCAATCCATTCCGCAATCTGCAGCAGCCGCCCTCGATCATCCTCAAACATCGCCAAGTCCTGCGTGAAGACCAATCAGCATTGGAACATCCGCCCCATCAAGCCCACCATGTAAGCTTAGCCGCCTCGTCACGCACCGCGGCTTCGAGCTCATGGCGGTAATGGAAACCTTGACCGAGGGACTTCACTTCGGGCCAAGCGCCCAGCAACTGCCAGATATCTTTCGGCAGCAAGCCAAGTCTCGACGCCGCCTCCCGCGAGGTCATAAGCCGAAGGCCGGTCGCCTCTACCTCCTTACGATTGTAGCGTGGTGTTTCGTGTTCGATCCTTGCCAGAATGCTTCTTTCCCGGAGCCAGGCCACATCCTGAGCCGTGCAGTTCAGATACGCCTCCACCTCGCCTGGCGTCATCCAGCTCCGATAGAATGCGCCGTAGCTCTCTACATCGAAGCGGTAAGGCGATGGTGCACTCGGGCCTCCCATAATCATGGCCCGGGCTGCCGCTTCGTGTATCGCCAAGTGTGATCGACCTACGATTTTCACCACCCGCAACCCTCCAGGCAGCTTCTGTCGTATGGCGGCGATCAGGACGGGCGCCCACGGCTTCTCTCGCCCGCCAACACCACGGAACGCCTCGGACAACGGGACAAATCCTGCGCGGGGATCACCCCAATCGAAGGCATGCAGATCATCGATCAGGCTCTGGGCTGAAGCTCCAGACAAGGCGCTGGCGCCTCGTAGCATGAGTACGGAAAGGTCTTGCTCCGGGTTTAGCCACCCCATCGAGAGGAGTTGTTCGATAGCCGTTTCAGGAATGGATACGGCGGCCTTTAAATCCCGACGAGAGACGCTCGCTTTTGCTCGGCCGGAGAGCTCCTGGACGCTGGCGCGTTCCACGCGGATGTCCGTGTCACCAAGCACCACTGGCCTCACGGAGAGATGACCTGCGGCAGCCAATTCTCGGACATGACTTGCGGTAGTCGAAAGAACATGTCCCGCCTGGGACAGTGTCATCGAACTCGAATGACACGCAAGGGGCCCTCTGCCCCCTCCGGAGTTGCGCCGATACTCCTTTACAAGCCTTTCCAAATTCGAACTCACACAAGCGTTCGAACTCTCTCGGGCGGCATACGGCAGATAAAGAATGAGGGGCGGCTGCTCCTGCTTTCTCTGATCCCGATACAGATCCCAGATCGATCTAGGGTATTCGAGAACCAGCCGCGCGCCATCAGCGAGGTCTCGTGGCGACCAACTCGGCATTGGTCGTTGACCGGTCGTTCGCGTGCGGTACGCTGCCCGACCGATCGCGACCGTGAGCTCGTACACGTCGGTGGCTGACTGCACCCGAAAGAATGGCGGGACCTGATTGATCGCCGCCGCGACGACCTCTTCATTCTCAGAAAATAACTCCAGCACCCATCTCAGCAGCGGTCTATCCTGCTGGGGTACAGCTTTGTGGTCGCGGCCCGAAGCTGGAGCTCCACACCCTTCACAGTGGTTGAGGCTCCTCGCCAAAGGCCAGATAAGCTTTCGGCGGCATACGCCGCAACGGTCGGTTAGAGCCCTCCAGGTGACGGGGCAAAAGTTCAGGTGCGTCACCATCCACGTCGCCTGATCAGACTCGATAGACATGCCGGATGCGGGCAATCGACGACCGTACTGGCAGATCATGTGAGGACGCAGATACACGCCTCCCAGACGTCGCTTTCCATCCTGTGATAGCGCCCGGCTTCCCCAGAGCTGGTCAAGCGACGCTAGATCCACGCCCATCAGCTCGGCCAGCTCGGGAAGAGCCGCGGCCAGCCTGCTGAGAAAGTCGCCTTTGATGTTCAGCTTTAGGTCGATCAGCGCCAGAAAGCTGCGAACCGATCCGAGATGGTTGGCGTCAACGACACGAGCGACGTAGCCAAGGATTGTTTCGCCAGGAGCTGGAGAAACGGGGAAGAGTAATCTCTTCCCCGCACCCAGTTGCTGCGGCTCCTGGAACGAGATCGTCCCATCAGCCATGCCGGCCCTCCAAGGGGTTGCGCTTCACAAATCCCTGCTCAACAGCCCAATGATCGATGGCCCAAGACAAGTCCTGTACTTCAAGGCATTGCCCGCCTCGCATAATGGCCGCCCCCAACGCCACGTTGATCAACCGGGACACACGGCCGATGACGCCATTCGAAACCTCAAAAAGGGCCGGCATCATCCCCAGCGCGTTGAGGTTCGACCGCTGAGGCAGGAGATTTTGGTCGAAAACGACGCCCTCAAGTTCCGTCACAAAACGAGCGAAAAGTGCTCGATCAGCCGGCCGCCTGACGTCAAGGGGCGGAAGATCGCACGGCGGCAGGAGCCGCCCATTCAGCTGAAGGTTACGGCCAAACATATTCTTCGCGTCCTCGGTCCCCAGGAAGATGATCGGGACGACGCCCATGTCCAATAGGCCCTTGAGCGTATCGGTTACGTCTGTCTTTGGTCCTTGGCGATAGTTCAGATGCTGAACTTCGTCGCAGATCAGCAACTCGGTCTTGAACCGCTGGAAACACGCGATAGCTCGACGCCTGAGAAGCGCTTCATTGCCGTGGTGGGCATGCATATCGCCGAAGGCGTCAAGAACGGACGTCATCAACCTCCGAGGGGTCGAGTCGTTCGCGATGCTGATTTTCAGGATCGGAATGAAATCCTCTGTGCGGGGCCTGGCGGCCTCGACACTGGCGATATAGGCGTCAAGGGCTGTCGTCTTCCCTGACCCGGTCGGCGCCAGGACGCGGAAGCCCTTCTGCGGCCGCCCCTTGGTTCGCAAACCCAACTGCCGAAGATGGTCGCAGCGGCTGTGCAGCTCGAGGTGCGGTGGGTAAGGCACAAAGATCGCCTCGAACCTGGCCTGCATTTCGGCCACGACAAGGTTCCGTGCAAGTGCGTCGGCGTTCATTGAGACACCCCCCAATCACCGTCGTCGATGGTCCATTCCTCTAAAGGCGGCGTGCTTGCCGCGCTGGTAGGTGACGGCGATTTTGGACGTGGTTTCCGGACGCCCCCTCGTTGCGGGCGCGAAGACCTTTGGTGGTCATCGGTTCGCTCAGAGGCGAGGGCGACTTGGGGGATGACGGGCGCCATGCCGTCGTGCCGAGCCTCAGCATATCTGAGCTGCAAATGGTCGCCGCCAAGTGCTTGGATCTTCGGAGAGGTCAGAAGACGTGCTTGATTTCGATTGATGCGCTTTTTTGCCTGAGCGGAGAACACCGTCCGGATCCTCTCGCTCCAATCCTGGCGCAGTAATCGGCGCTCTTCGGCAGTCTTGTCTTGTTCCTTACGCTCCCAATCTAAAACCCGTTTGCGTTGCCATGCGGTAATCCCCTCAGCCTCTTCAGGCTTGGTGCAGGGAAGAGTTTGAAACACACCCCGCTTGGCGTTCCAGACATGAATAGAGCCGATATTGGCCGGATTGAATTTGACCTTAACCGTGGCGGTGGCTGATCCCTTCCGTCGAGGTCGCATTGCCTCGAGTCCAGCGAGATCCTCAAGAAGCTGGCCCGTCACGGCTGCATCGTGATAGCTCAGGCCAAACAGCAAGATCCCGGATGTCGAGAGGCGGCGCTCCACCTCCGCTCCCACCATTTTATCGAGCTGGGAATCATCCCCGATCACAGGCACGCCCCCCTGTAAGCGAACGCCCCTGCTCCACGCCTTGATCGGAGGCTCGCCGAGGAAGGTGTGTAGGTCCTGATGGTACAAGCCGATGGCGCCCTCGAGGAGGTCTTCGAGCTGCTCGAGGGTGAGAACAGCATCTTTCTGCGGCGTGAGGCCCCACGCTCTCATCTGCTCGACCGGAAATGAACCTCCGGGCAACCGCTTGTTCAGCAGCTCATTCAGGGTGCGGAAAGACCGCTCCACCACAGCTTTGTACGTTGGTGATGCGGATGGAGCCCATCTGACGCTCGTCCCCACATCGGTCATTCCAGACTCGAAGGAAATGCCGACAAACTCTAGGCCGTTATCGACTACGATCTCATCAAACTTCCCGTAGATGCCGGCGAGCTCGCGGCAATTGGGATACTGCTCGAGCATCTGAAGCTTCGGCCGATTGGCTCGCTTGATGCATTCGGTCACCGAGTAAAGTGACGGGGGCTCAAAGCTCAGAACCCAGCCTACGATGCACCTGGAATGAACATCGATAAGAATCGTCAGCCACGGCCGCCCCAGGTACCGAACCTCATCGAGCTCCATCACCAGATGGACGTCCAACAAGGTGTGATCCATGGCGCCAAGCAACAGCGGCCGATGCGCAACCAGCCCTTTCCCGATGGCTTTGAATCGCTTTCTGGCTTCCGCCAATCCCCACTTGGTGGCCACGGTATCGTAGCACTCCAAGGAACGCACATGCTGACGGAAAGCCTCTTTGCTGGGCACTGAGACCACTCGCCATTTGCGAGATTTAAGGTAGCGATTCAGGCCTTCCAGATACGCCACCAACGCGTCGTAACTCTGGGCGACATTTCTGCTGTGGTCGGACCAGTACCCCACGGCTTCTTCGTGCATCCGTCGCCGGACTGATGGCGCCAGTTGCTTCTCGCGGGAAACGCGGCCGCTCAGGCTGACCATGACCTTGAGCGCGCGATTACCGGTGTCGCCACGATCTTGAAGCCAACGACGTACCGTGGCTGGTGACGGCGTCTTATGGCTTTCAAGCTGCCGGGGCTTGTCTGCCCAGATCTTTGCTAAAGCCTCCCGTATGCCCCGATCGCTCTTTGAGAAGTCCAGTCGGTCCAGCGAGGAGAGGGTAATTTGCCGAACTAGCGCGCGCGGATCTCGCGTGACTATCGCATTGTAGTCGTCTTCCCTAAGCCCAGCCTCCTTACGGGCTTTCGAAGCGTTGGGAGTAAGGTTCAGCCGCTTCACCAGCCCACGGGCGAACTGGCCGATCAGCCAGTCCATTGAAGGCGAAACATATTCGCCCGTATCGAGCGGGATCTGGTACGGCGCGCCGGTCCGTTCAGAGCGGAACAAGAGGAAGCCGCTTCCCATCGCCTGATCGAAAAAGTGGCGCTCGCCGTCGATCTCCCAGAGTTCGCCGCTTTGGAGTTGAATGTCGGTCATTGCACATTCTCCAGCCGGTCGCTGACCAGCTCGACAGAGGTTTCGGTGAAGAGGGGTCGTGTGAGGTCGATCCGGACGATGCGTTTGACGGCCATCGCCTTCAGCTTCGCGATGCCTAAGAGTCGGTCGCCCAGGACGTCGCCTAGCTCGCCCATGGTCAGGGGAGACCGACGCAGAAGCGCCTCGGTAACGATGAACACGTCGGATCGGTCAAACTCGGTGAGGCGGCAGGATTGCACCTCTAGGATGTTCTCGTAGACGTATTCTGGGTCCAGAAGCTCAGACGCAAAGACGATGCGGAAGCGCCAGCCAACGCGCTCACAGATGATCCGCACGGCCTCAAGCTTCACGGCATAATGCGGATCGCGGAGCGCTCGTCTGTCTCGTTTGATCTCGACGATTTCAATCGAGTTGTCCGCCAAAAGACGGAGGCAATCGACGATGTAGGTCCTCTTGACGCCGGCGATGATGAACTCAAGGCGAAAGGGCTGAGCCCGGTAATCGACGACGTCGGGATCGACTTCACTATGCATAAAGAAGGCACGCTCGAGCATGCTTTCATACGGCAGCGGCCGTCCCGCTTTTCGGCTGGCATAGGTTCCTGTGACGATAGGCCGACGCCCCGTCACTATCGTCCTGATTGGAGCTCCATTCGGCGTCACGACGATCGTCGCCGTCGCCGAAAGAGATTCCCACGATAGTCCGTTTTCCGTTTCGACAGCTACAGCACGAATGGCATCGTCGAGCGCCACAGCGCTTCGGATGGCAGGCGTGCGGAAGCCATGATGGAGGCTGTCCATCTGATCTCCTTTGATTATTGAGTGCGTTGGGTTCCGGCCGAGCGAGGCCGTCCCCTTTCACTGTGAAAGGGCCGTTGACATCCAGCTCGCCTGGGGAGATCATTTGCCCATCGTCGCCACAACGATTGGGACTAGACTTCCCCAGCACGAGCCTTGGGCATCGCTCAGGGCTCGAGTTGTTTCTGAAGCAAGCCTCAGAGACTGTTCAGGTTTTTACGGCGGCTTCATCGGAAAACTCCCTCACTAGGCCGGCAGAGGCTGGCTCATTCTGGCAACTCAACGCGAAAAGGATTCGCGGTAGCCGGTAGGAAGTTTCGCAAGACTCGCGCGATAAATACAAATATTAAAATTTTGCCGAGAGGCCGTCCGCCCATACAGGCGTAGACTTTATAAACAATCGTTTATATTCTACTTCCAATTAGTCTTGAAGAGACAGTATTGAATATTGAACATGACCCCAGCCGCCGGTCCCGGCTCGGATTCGCGCCGTTACTCGGATCATTTCGGTCAGTTCTTGACTCAACGCGGCGGTTGGCGACGTCCGCTTTCCGGCAGGGCCGATCAGCGGCCAGCAAGCGCCGAACATGACTCGTTTTGTGGACGTCGGCAGCCACCGCTTCTGGGTTCCGGCGCTCGGCATGAGGTCAACCGACTACATCAAAGTCCGTTCCCGACGTCCCGATAGGTCGTTTTCAGTTCGTTACCTGCGCTTTTCGGCACCGTGGTGCTGAGAAGTGAGACGACATTGGTGATGGACGGTGCGCCGAACTGGGCCTTCACTGCTGCACGAAACGCATTGGTTGGGTCGTAAACCTGTACGCCATCTCGAATTTTTGCTCGGGGACCTCGCCCTTAAGGCGGAACGGTCGACGCCTATGCGGCGGTTCCCGAGGGGCTTCCGCTTCGTTTCGATCGACGCGTCCGCCGGCTTGAAGAGCTCGCGATAAGGTCCCCTCTCAGCGTGGGCGGACACCTTAAAGCTCATCGTGGAGAACGCCTCGGCGGTTCAAGACACGCGCCATCTGCTTACTCAAGCCTGGGTCAGGTGCATGTCGGTAATGGCCGGTTCCTCCTGCACCTGAGGCGTGATGATCCCACCCATGGGGATCCGCAGCGGCTCATACAGGCCCAGTTTGGCGCCGACGCCCTGACCGGGATCCAGACGGTCGCCATGGAGGTCGCGCAGGTCTCGATGGAGACGTTCAGGGAAATCTATCTGATGCTCGACTTGGAACCGCCGCTGGCGGAACTGTCCGATGCTTGATCGTGCACCCTGCGCGCCTCGCGTCGCAGTTGACATGTCCGTCGCCGCGGCGAAGGTTATCGATGGGATACCCATTCGACGTGATGTGGGACCGTTCTGAAAGTCAGCCCCATGGCTTCCTCGCAAGATCGACGCGGTCGCCGGTTTCTGATCAGAGCTTCGGCTGAGGCACCCCCTACGGGCCTTTCCCTGAATGGCTCCCGCCTCGAGCTCGAAAAGATGTTCGAGATTCCATCGCGGACAGGGCAGCAGGGCGTCGCGCCGGTCCAGGCATGGTACGCGACTGAGATCGACCAGCCCCTGGAGGAGAACCCGTGGGATGCGGCGCATATGCTGGGGCGTGGCGATGCCGCGTTCTCCGCTGCCGGCGTAAGCCTGGTTGAGCCTGACCTGGAGCAGTCCGCCTTTCCGACAAGCCCGGCTCGAACCGATCTGTTTCAGGCTGTCGCGGATCCCTGTTTCAAAAACCCTCAGGACCGACGCCTGCCCCGAGGCGCGACCGCCGACTGGCATTTGGGGACCGCCTACAGCCAGTTGGCCGACGCTCGTGCCGCAGTCGCGGATCGGGGCGGTCGTGTCGTTATCGCCCACCTGGACACCGGCTTCGATCCCGACCACCACGTCATGCCGACAAACATGGACTTCGCCCGGCAACGCAACTTCACGGGCGAGGGGCGGCTGGACGACGCCCGGGACAGGGCGGTCCTGAGTCAACTGACCAACCGCGGTCACGGACATGCGACCCTTGGCCTCTTGGCCGGTTCGTATCGGCTCCCTGTGGAGGCTGCGGAGCCCTTGGGCGACGGTCCCCTGGGCGGCGCCCCAATGGCGTCGGTCATCCCCATTCGCGTCGCCAACGCCGTCGCCGTTTTCTGGACGAGCGCCATCGCCAAGGGGATCGCCTACGCTACCGACATGGATGCTGAAGTGCTTTCGTTGAGCATGGGCGGTGTCGCGTCCTTCGCCTGGGCCGATGCCGTGAACCGGGCCTATGAGCGCGGGATGGTCATGGTGGCGGCCGCAGGCAACAACTACGGCCATCTGCCCACCCGCCATATCGTCCATCCGGCCCGGTTTCAGAGGGTCATCGCCGCCTGTGGTCTCATGGCGGACCATCGACCCTACGACAACCGCCAACCGGACATCATGCAGGGCAACCACGGGCCGCTCTCCAAGATGAACACGGCGCTCGCCGCCTTCACGCCCAACGTACCCTGGACGAAGTTTGGATGCGGCGGCGCCGTCGGTCTTCACGGCTCGGGCACGTCCTCGGCGACGCCGCAGATCGCCGCGGCTGCGGCCCTGTGGATCCTGGCGCATCGCGAGAAGCTGAATGCCTACCCCGAGCCGTGGATGCGCGGAGAAGCGGTCCGACAGGCCCTGTTCGCCAGCGGCGCCATTCCGTCGGAAGTCATGACTGCGGGCGAGGCGCAAGAGAAGCTTGGCCGCGGCATGCTGCAGGCGATGACCGCCTTGGGCGTCGAGCCGATGGCCGCCGAGGCGCTGCGCAAGCCCGCGCGGGACAGCGCCCTGTTCGCGGCCTTCCGCGTCCTGACCGGCCTCGGCATCACCGGCGAAACGCCGCGGGCGGCTATGCTTGCCCTCGAGATGACCCAGCTGAGCCAGACCGGCCGCAGCGTCCAAGATGTTCTGGCCGACCCCGATGCCCCGCATGACGTCATGAGCGATGTCGATCGTCGCCGCTACGTCGAAGCGATGCTGGATGAACGACGAATATCCCGGACCCTGCGCAGCTATCTCGATCCCCGGACGATGCGCGGCCCGCCCGCCGAGCCGCCGAAGAACACCGGCGCGCCGCCCCAGCCCGGCCAGGTCGAACGCCGCATCGTGCGATCCCCGCCGGCCGAACGCCGGCTTCGCATCTTCGCCTCCGATCCGAGCTTCGCCGGCGTTCATGAGACTGCGCATCTCAGCGAGGTCGTCGTCTCGGTCCCGTGGGAGGGTGCGGTCAGGGGCCACGCGCCACTCCAGCCGGGGCCTGTCGGCGAGTATCTTGAAGTCGTCGATATCGATCCAGCCAGCGGCTGCGCCTATGCCCCCGTAGACCTCGACGACCCCTACCTGCTGGCCACCAACGGCCTGCCGCCATCCGAGAGCAACCCCCAGTTTCACCAGCAGATGGTCTATGCGGTGGCCATGACCACGATCCGTAATTTCGAGCAGGCGCTCGGCCGGGTCGCTCTGTGGGCCCCGGAGCGACGGATGTGGGCCCGGAAGGGACAGAAGGCCGTCTATGACGACTTCTTCGTCAGGCGGCTCAGGATCTACCCCCACGGGTTGAGAGAGGCGAACGCCTACTACAGCCCTCGGAAGAAGGCCCTCATGTTCGGCTACTTCCCGGCCGCCCCGTCCACGAGCGGCAGCACCGTCCCGGGCTCCACAGTGTTTACGTGTCTGTCACACGACATCATCGCGCACGAAGTGACCCACGCCCTCTTGGACGGTCTTCATCGCCGGTATCAGGAAGCCACCAATCCCGACATGCCGGCCTTCCACGAGGCCTTTGCCGACATCGTTGCGATCTTCCAGCATTTCAGCCTGCCCGGGCTCCTCGAGCAGGAGCTCAAGCGAACCGCGGGTGATCTGGGCAAGGGCGGCATGCTGGCCGAACTGGCCCGGCAGTTCGGCGAAGGGATCGGCCGCTCCGCCGCCTTGCGCTCCGCGATCGGTCAGCCAGCCGGCGAGGTCGACTACCGGAACCTGGACGAGCCGCACGACAGGGGCGCGATCCTTCTGGCGGCCGTTTTCGCCGCTTTCCTGACCATTTATCGCAGCCGGTCAGCGGATCTCCACCGGATCGCCGTCGACGCCGGGGGCACGCTCCGTCCCGGCTCGATGCATCCCGACCTTCTTCGAAGACTGGCGGACGAGGCGCGCAAGAGCGCCGCCCACGTGCTGCGGATGTGCATCCGCGCTCTGGACTACTGCCCGCCCGTGGATCTCACGTTCGGCGACTATCTCCGGGCGCTAATTACCTCTGACGCGGACCTGGTGCCGGACGACCGGTTCGGATACCGGGTGGCCTTTCTTGAGGCGTTCCGCAGTCGCGGCATCTACCCCGATGATTTGCGGACAGTTTCCACCGAGTCGCTCCGGTGGCAGGAGCCGACGATCCCGCTGGAGGGGCTGTCCGAAATCCTGGCCGATCTGGATCTGAGCTGGGATCTGGACGCGGACAGGGCGCGCGCGGCGGCCAGCCGCGCCGTCAACGGCGGCAAGTTCCACGACTGGCTTGAAGAGCGACTGACGCCGGCCCTGGCTGCCCAGCTTGGGTTACGACTGAACCTGTCGCCCGGCGGACAGGACGGTGCGTCCGGTCGCTGCCAATGCCGGAGACCAGATCCGGAGACCGCCAAATCAAGGTTCGAGGTTCATTCCATCCGGCCGGCCCGTCGCGTGGCGCCGGACGGAAGTTTCCTGACAGATCTGGTGGTCATCCTCACCCAGCGCCGGTGTGAGTGCCTGGGGGCCGATGACATATCAGGACCCGGCTACTGGCAGAGAGGCGGCTGCACACTCCTGATCGACACCCGAAAGGGACGGGAGCGCGTCCGCTACTGCATATCAAAACGGATCGACGCGCCGGCCCGCATCGCCCGAGCGCGTGAGTTTTCGATCAACCAGGGCGGCAGTCTGCGGGGACTGTATTTCGGCGACGACCTCGGCGAACCGTTCGCGATGCTGCACAGGGGGCATTGAACGATGGCCAGACCAGCTCCCTCTCGCGTGATAGCCCCGGCGTCTCCAAACGCGACCGTTCGTCTTTACCGCCAAGGGCTAGGCGACTGTCTTCTGGTGACGCTCGATGACGGCTCGGGGTCTCCGTTCCGGATTATGATCGACTGCGGCATCTATCAGACCGCTTCGAACGCCAAGGCCAAAATCCGTGCGGTTGTCGAGGACATCATCGAGGCGAGCGGTGGCTTCGTGGATCTGCTGGTCGCGAGCCATGAGCACTGGGACCACATCTCCGGTTTCAACCAGGCCCACGATCTGTTCGCCAAGCCTTCGGAAGGACGGATCCCGGGCAAGCTCGCGGTGGGCAAGGTCTGGCTGGGATGGACCGAAGACCCAAACGATCCGGACGCGAGAAAGCTGGAGGCCGAGAAGGCGCTGGCGTTACGGGGCGTGACCGCGGCGTTGGCACTCGCCGAGGCCCGATCGGCGACTGCGCTCGCCAAGGGCCTTGGGTCGATACTCGATTTCTTCGGAGCGAACCGCACGACCCGTGATGCGCTCGAGTTCGTTCGCGGCCTGGCTCCCGAAACGCCCCGCTATTGCCGACCCTCGGATCCGCCATCGTCGATCGCGCCGGGGTTTCGAATCTTCGCTCTCGGGCCGCCTCTGGACCCCAAAGCAATCCATCAGCTGATTTCGGAGACCGAGGTTTATCACCTCGGCCCCCCTTCCTTTGAAAGCGAAGCGTTTGTCGGCGTCGTGGAGACGCAACTGGCCGGACGTGGTCTGGAACATGATCCAGGCCAGCCGTTTGACGTCTCGCAACGGCTGGGCATGGACTTCGAGCAAGCCCCAGCGGCACCTTCCGATGCGCCGACCGACGCGGAGCGCTTTTTCTGGGAACGTTACTGGGGGCCCGCCGCCGACGACCCCCTGACGGATCAGGACTGGCGCCGGATCGATTCCGACTGGCTGGGCTCAGCTGCGGATCTCGCGTTGAAGCTGGACAACGCCACCAACAATACCAGCCTAGTGCTTGCCGTGGAGTTCATCGCCAGCGGCAAGGTCTTGCTGTTCGCCGCCGACGCCCAGGTCGGCAGCTGGATGACGTGGCCGGGACTTGAATGGACCTTGCCAGATGGCGAGGTGGTGCGCGGCGCGGACCTGTTGAGGCGGACCGGCTTCTACAAGGTCGGCCATCATGGCAGCCACAATGCGACACTCAAGGCCAAGGGACTGGAGACCATGGCGTCCCCGGACTTGATCGCAGCCATTCCCGTCGATGAAGCCCTTGCGAAGAAGGTCGGCTGGGGCCGAATGCCTCTGCCGGGCTTGATGAGTGCGCTGGCCGAGCACACTAAGGGACGCGTGGTGCGCACCGATCAGGATTTCGTAGGCATCGGGAACGAGGCGGTCGCTTTTGAAGCCGCACTCGTCCGCACCGAACTTTTCTACGAGTTCCGGATCAATCCGTAATCGAGAACACCGCCTCGATCCTGCCGCCGTCTCCCGTGCCGCACCGCACGAACAGGTCGTCCTGGCCGACGATCGCCATCAGGTGCGGGCGACCCGCCCGGCCCAGGCGGTCCTGCAGAAATGAGAACACGATTTCATCGTCGTCGCTCGGACGCACGGCGGCGCCGTCGGGGTGGGAGTGCCATTCGCCGAGATAGTCCAACTGATGGGCCGTGCGGGTCTGGATTTTGGAAACCGCGGCCTTCAAACCCGAGGAGCCGCGTTCGAAATAGGTGGGAGACTGCCGGCTGTCCGGCGGGGCCGGCAGGATCATCGCCACCTGAATCGAGCGACGACTGTAGTCGACGGCGCCCAACATCACGCCGCCGGTCTCGGAAGGAAGGGCGGCCGCCCGCAACGCGCGGAACTGGTCCACGCACGCGCCGCTGAGCGCGATCCGCCACCCGTCCTCTAACCACAGAAACTCCGGCGGCGCGCCGAGGTCCACGGCCGCGACACCGCCGTCGTCCAGCAGCCGCCAGACCAAGGTGGTCGCCTCGGGGCGCGAGGCGGCGCGCTGAAGCTGTTCGGCACCGATCGCCGACAAGACCGCAACTTGCCAGGGCGGCAGAGGGCGCGACAGATCCTGACAGGCGTTGCCATAGCGAACCAGGCCTTCGCGGCCTTCAGCAAAATGCCCGGTCATGTCCTCGCGGGTGGCGGCCGCGGCGAAATAGACGGCTTCCAGTTGGTCGATGCGCCGAAGCCGGGCTTCATCCTCCATGAGGAGGACAAGATCAGACCCGGTCGGATTGAAGAACAGGCTGGCCCGGCGGGCGCCAGACGCTTGGTCGGCCAGCCAGCCGAGCACCGCGGGCGAGGCGCTCAGGTCAACGATCAGGTCCGCTGTTCGCAAGGCTTCGTCGAGCGCCGTCGCCTGCGCACCCGGCGACAGAACATCGGCGATGATCACGCCGTCCACCGAGGGCTCGCTCAGTATGCCGTTCAGTTGCACCTCAAGGGCTTGGGCCTTGGCGGCCCCGACCGCCCAATCGCCTTGGCCATGACGGACGGTGTTGTGTGGCAGCACCGCGTCGCTATCGATGAACGTCCACCGGCCGAACGCCTGCCGGACCGCCACACCTGCGAGGTTGGAAGCGATCGCGCCGGCGCCGACCGCGACGATCTTGCGGTCGTCGGAAACCCGGCCCGACATGGCTGCGGCGGCCCGTCGGTTGACGCGGTGAACAATCCGCCAGGCAATCAGGTCGATACCGCCCAAGTCGGCAGGACCCTTGGGAATCCGAACTCTGGCGACAGAGCCGTCCGCGAGGAAGACGCCCAGAGCCTCGCCGATCTCGAGGATCGACTTCACCGAGGTGAAGGCGCGAATCTCAAGGCTGGTGGCGGACGTGTCCTTACTCGCCGTCTTGGGCACGAGCAGGATCAGCAGGAGCTGTAGGCGACCCGCGTCTTCGGTCACGAAATTCTCGAGCAGTTGCTGGCCCAGCGTGTCGACCAGATCTTGTCCCGATTTCGCGGTCAGAGCGCCGAGCGCTTCCAGCGTCCGCGGCATTTCATGCAACGCCCCATGCACTATCAGGGGCAGGGTCACATAGACCACGCCAAACTTGGACCGGACCGAGCGCGACGGATCATGGCCCAGTTCGACGTACATGCGCCCGGCGATCTCTGCGGCGCCCTGTATATGGGGGGTCACACCGGGCCGAAGTCCGTCAGACGGCAAGATCAAGGTGTCGGACGACGCCGGCAACAAGGGCTCGAGGTCCTGATCCGGATGGTGCAGTTCGCCTCGGGCCGTCCGCGTAAGCCAGTCCTGGACGCGAAGGAGAAGATTTTCCGGTGTCAGCCTTCGCTTCAACTCACTCCAGGGAACTTCCCAGACGCAAAGGCTCAGCTTGCCGTCTGCGTCCGGAATACTCGTGTGCACGAGGCCGAGAGGGAAATCCGCCCGCGCAGTCCGGATCCTGGGTTCGCGACCGTCGTCGGCCGCGAACCGGATTTCGATCGGCTCCGTCGAGTGCAGCGGGACGACGGGATGCTGCGGCACTTCGACGGCGACCGCCACGACCACCACGTCCGTCCCGTGCTCCGTTGTCGCGCTAACCAAGGAGACGAACGGGCTATCGAGAGCCAGAATGTAATCGACGAAAGCCTGCGCCCGCCGCCCAACCAGTCGCGCGTTTTCGGCCGTCACCGAATCCCCGCCCGCGGAGCGGCGTCGCCGACCGCTGCGCCGGTGCTGGTCAGGATGGCCCGCTTGCGGGTGACGCCCAGGCCGTCGATCTTGAACACTAGCGGCTCGGGCTTAGCCGTGGACGGTTCCTCCATGGAAACCAGGAAGGGGCCGGACTTCAGTTTGGCGACGTCGCGGTAGTAGGCGGCGGCCTGCCGGTGGGGCGGCTGATCGGTGTCGTCGGTGGGAATCGGGCAGCTGGTCGAGACGAGAGCCCCTCCCGGCTGACCCTGGGTTTCGTAGAGCCAGCGGGTCGGTTCGGCCGGGTCGGTCTTCGTCGTTCCCTTTTCGGCGGCCAGCGACTTGTAGCTGCAGTGGTGGGGGATGTTGTTGATGTCCCAGAGCAGCCGGTCGTGGTTTTTGCGCCGGCGCGTCTGCCGGATGATGCCTTCGATCACCTCGTATCCGCAGTCGGCCGCCAGGATCAGTCGCGTCGTCCGGCCCCCGACGTCGAAGGTCGCCTGCATGAACAAGCCAGCCTCGTTGCGTTCGATCAGTCCGCCGTCATCGCAGCGTTCGGCAAATGGCGAGTGCACAAAAAATTCGACGCCGTCGTCCGCCAGCGAGAAGCCCGGAGCCAGCTGACCGGCGTCGGTGATGCGGTGCCTGCGGGTGTCGGGATCGATGCCTTCGCCGCGCATCCATTCGTCGAGCGCCCTGGGGCGCGAGAAAATCTGGACGCCGTAGTCATTCTTCAGACGGTGACGGAGCTCCTGTCGGATGATCCGGCCTTCTTCGGACGGGTTCTTCTCCAGCAGGGCCGCCGCCGGAGCCCAGAGCGTCGTGACCTTGATGCGGTCGCCGCCCTGATACTTGTCCGCATGGTCGAACTCGAACACTTCACTGACGCGATTGATGTGGTCGCGGTCCAGGTGGCTGAGGGCGAGGGTGTCGACGTCGTCACGGCCGGCGGTGTCCAGGGCGTCTCGCAGCGCCTTCTCCAGATCGATCCGCTTTTCGTTCTCGTCATTCTTGGCGGCCACATCGGCGAAGTCGAAGACGATGTTCCGGTTGTTCTCAAGTTCGATCAGGCAGCTGTCGGCGTTGCCGATCGGATAGAACGTCACTGTGTGCATGGCCAAATCCTCCGTGCGCATTCGGGCCGATGAGATGGATCGGCACTCGCCAAGGGCTCGCATCCGAACTTGGGCTCGCGGGGAGACCGAGCGCGTCACTAATTCCCGAGACTCATAGCGGCGTCAACACAAACTTAGTAGTGTTTATGATAATCACACCGTGTTTGCCGCATTGACACGGCCGGGCGGCGCAAAGCAAACAAATCGATTATGAACCCAGACCCCCGCTACCAGCAGTTCGGAGAAGCCATGGCGTTGCGGCGCCAGGAGTTGGACATGACACAGGCCGATCTCGCGGTGAGGGTCGGACTTTCACGAGCCTCGATCGCCAACATCGAGCGTGGCCGGCAGAGCGTCCTCCTGCACCAGGCGTGCGACCTCGCGGCGGCCCTCAGGCTCGACCGGGTCACCGATCTCCTCCCTGCCGTGCGCCCGGCGTCATTGGAGGATCAGGATCTGGCCCTGTCCGACGAGGTCAGCGCAACGGCCAAGGCGCAAATCTCAAGCATGATCGCCGCGGCGATGGCCATCTCCCGGCCTCGGTCATGAAGCGGCCGGATGTCGCCGAGGCGCGTCAGAACGCGGGACGTCTCCTCGCTGCGGCCAAGGTTCGCTCCGCCCCGGTGCCCGTCGAGAGGATAATCAGGGCGGCGGGCATCGTTCTCCAGCACGCCCCCTTGGCCGATGATCTCTCGGGCATGGCGTTTATCAAGGATGGCGTGGGGATCATCGGGGTCAACGCGCTTCACCACCCCAATCGGCAACGGTTCACGCTCGCTCACGAGTTCGCCCACCACCGGCTTCACGACGATATCCTTCGAGAGACGGTTCACTTGGATCGGGGATTTCGGGTTCTGAACCGTGACCGTCTGGCCTCCGAAGGCACGGATTGGCGAGAAGTTGAAGCCAACGCCTTTGCGGCGGAGTTCCTCATGCCCCAGTTTCTGCTCGAACCCTTGGTCGACGCCGAGGGCCTGGACCTCGAGGATGACGAAAAGGTCAACTCGCTCGCGCGCCGGTTCCGCGTAAGCACGGCGGTGGTCCGCTACCGCCTGTGGTCCTGAGGGTCTCGCTTGGGCTTCGTCTTCTACGACACAGAAACGACGGGGCTAAGTAAAGGCTTCGATCAAATCGTCCAGTTTGCGGCGATCCATACGGACGGTGATCTGAACGAGCTGGATCGCTTCGAGCTGCGCTGTCGGCTTCAGCCCCATGTAGTCCCACACCCCAAGGCGATGCTGGCCAATCGCCTGTCGATCGAGCGGCTTACGGACCTCAGCCTCCCCTCCCACTACGACATGGTGCGGGAGATCCGAAGGCGGCTGTCGGGATGGGGCCGGGGAATCTTCATCGGCTACAATTCAATCCGGTTCGACGAGGAGATGCTGCGGCATGCCTTCTTCCAGAACCTTTTTCCGGCCTACCTCACCTCCACGCCGGGCTGCGGTCGGGCGGACGCCATGCATATCGTCTTGACCGCCTGTGCAGACGCCTCGGCCTGCTTGACCCTGCCCCTCGCCGCCGACGGTCGGAAGACCTTTCGCCTAGAGGCGGTCGCGGCGGCCAACGGTCTGAATGTCGACGCTGCACACGACGCCATGGCCGACGCCCAGATGACGCTTGCGCTGTGTCGGCGCGTAGCTTCTGAGGCCCCCGAAATCTGGAGCCGGGCGATCCGAACCTCGAATAAGGCGGCCGTCGCCGATCTCGTGGCGTCTGAGCCGCTATTCATTCTGACTGAATTTTACGGGTTCGAGGCGTCGCACCGAGTCGTCGCCTGCTTGGGCCCGGAGGCGGGAAATCCTAATGGGCGGCTATGTTGGGACTTGGCCTCAGATCCGGCCGAAGCTGTTCAACTACAGACCGACGACCTCGCTGCCTTAATCTCTCAGCGCGAGGGGCCCCTGCGGCGTCTGAAAACCAACGCCGCCCCGGCGATCGCGATGAGCTGGGATGCTCCGGAGGACTGGGCGCTGGGCGATGTCGATGAGGCCGAAAGACGTGCCGAGTGGCTCCAGGCTAATCCAGAGCTCAGTTCGAGAATCATTGAGGCTCAAGCGGCCCGCTGGGCAAACAGTCCGCTCTCGCCCCACGTAGAACTGCAGCTCTACGACCGGTTTCCGGACGATGACGACCTGCGGCTGATGGCGGACTTCCACGGAGCGCCGAAGAGTCGTCAGCGTGAGATTGTAGATAGCTTCGCCGATGTGCGCCTGCGGACATTTGGCCGCAGGCTTCTCCATATGGAGCACCGGTCTGCTTTTATAGGAAATGACCGACGGGCGGCGGACGCTGATCTTGCTGAACGCCTTCTGATTGACAAGAACGGACCGCTGACGATGCCAGCGGCCCGAACGCTGGCTGCTGAACTAGTCGCGTCTGGCGTGGCAGATGCCGAAGCCCTTCTCAAAGACTACGGCGTCTGGCTCGATACTCGTATTGCGAGGGTCGAGGCGTTCGTGGATACGCTGCGCCCGCGACTGGGCGCTAGGCCGCAGGTGTAACGGACGGTCCCGTCGGCGACTCCAGAGTCCAACACAACCTAATCCATGCCTTCCTAAGAGACGTGTCGGGCGCCACGGTCGGGAACTTCGTCCAAGGAGTGCGAAAGCGAAGGTCCGCTTTGTGGCGGCGATCGAAAGTCTGCTCGCGGCGCATTTCAGACCCCACATGCGTGCGAGCCATTCCCATGTTGCGCCACTCTTAGCTGGTTTTGAGCCAGTTCTAAGTGGTCTCAACAATAGCATGGCGACCCCGGCAGGACTCCAACCTGCGACCTCGGCTTTAGGAAAGCCTTGCTCTATGCGGCTGAGCTACGGGGCCAACGGAGATGACCTAGCGGTTCAGGCGATCTGGGGGAAGATGGGTGCGAGCGGCATAGGTGTTTTTGGACGCGAAGCCGCCGATACCGCCGAGACCGAGTTGTGGTTAATCGACCTTAAGATACAACATGTTGCGGGGAACAAACGACGAATCGGGCAGAGTGGCCGATTCGGTCCTGATTCGTTTCACCCTTGTTCCGCAGCAATGCGTCGCCTGTTAACCGGCGTGGGCGCCGCGTTGGACGACCGCGTGCAGGCCCGCCAGCAGATGATCAATCGCCTCGCCGCCCTCGCAGTCGTTGGCCAGGATGAGGGTTAGGGCGTGGGCGTGAACTTCGACCGACGGCCAGGACCAGGTCTTGGCCGCCGTCATCTGATGCGTCGCCTCGCACAGGCTGTAGGCCGCCGTGTAGAAGGGCGGGATTTCCAGAAAGCCGGCCAGATCCACAAGGGCCGAGGCGAGGGCGTAGATCTTGCTGTCCGCCTTCGGCGGCCGGCGGCGGCACAGGCTGTTCAACAGGTCGACCTGGGCCTGAAGAATTTCCATGATCCGGTCGCGGTGACTCTCCAGGCCCTGCTCAGCCCGTTCGACCGCTTCTTCCATGGTGATGCCGCCAGGGCGGGCCATCTGCCTTTGCAGCGAGGTGCGGACCTTGCGGATACGGGGGGGCTCTGGGGCGGCGGTCATGACGCGATACTCATAGACTGACCTTCATGGGCTTCAGCATCATGTCGATCGTGTCCTGGTCCATATTGGCCTCGACGGCTTCCCCGAGGTCCCCGGACAGATCGGTCTGACGCCGGCCTTCTTCTCCTGGCGGAGGGCCATAGTTGCGAACGCGGCGATCTGGGCCGACGTAGCTTTCCACCTCGACGAAGTCGCGGGAATGGGCGCCCAGCCAGGCTATGCGTCTCAGCAGAACCGAGGGCGTCAAAGGCTTGGCGACGATGTAGCTGGCGCCGCAGTCCCGGCCGCGGGCGACCCGGGCATGGGCGGCGTGGCCCAGAATCATGATGACGGGGGTGAAACGCGCCGGTTCGGCGGCCTCGCGTCGCAGCCAGCGTACGAAGTCGTAGCCGTCCATTTCAGGCATGGCGCAATCGACGAGGATGAGATCGACGGCGCGACGCTGAAGCAGTTCAACCGCGTCCTTGGCCGCGTGGCATTTCAGCTGTTCCCGGACGCCGAAGCCCTGGACGATGGAGCTGAGGAGATCCAGCGAGGTCGGTTGGTCGTCAACGAGCAGAACCGTCGAATGCGCCAGATTGATCTTGTCCGGCGTTCTCGTCACGGCGTTAGAACAACATCAGATCGCCCGAGTCCGATGCTCCGGCCGTCTGAACGCCGGCGGCGGGGCGCAGGCGCACCGCCATGTCGGCCAGGGATATGCGGCTGACGGACTCGGCGGGCGTGGCGCCGTTGCCCAGCATTCGCAGCACGCCGGAAAGGGCCTCCAGCCTTTGGGTCAGAGCGTCCAGGGCCTGGGCTTCCGTCAGCGCCTCCGCCCGATCTTCGGCCGGCGCGCGACGCACCAGGCGGCTGACCAGAGCCTCGACGTGATCGATCCCCTCGCGCACGCCCATCAGCTCGTCGGCGATGGCGGCCAGAAGTTGCGCGTGTTCGGGGGGGGCGTGCATCAGAACAGCTCCAGGGCGCCCGTGTCGACGGGGGGTGGCGCGACGGGAATGGGCTTGGGCGCCACGGTGTCGGTCACAGCGCGTTGCATGGCCTTGCCGGTCACCGGCCAGTAATGCACCCGCCGACCGCCGTCGCCGCGAAGACTGCCGCCCACGACGGGAATGCCTTCGTCGCGCAGGAATTTCTCGGCGAAATCGGCGTTGGAACGCCCCACGTCGCGAAGACTGTCGAACATGCGGCCGCCGCCGAACAGCTTGGCCTCCAGCCGCTCACGGCGACCGCCGGCCTTCAGCATGTCGTTGATCAGCAGTTCCATGGCGTAGGCGCCGTAGCGACGCCCCGCGTCAGTGCCTGCGCCCGAACCCTCAGGAAGCAGGAAGTGGTTCATGCCGCCGATCCCCGCGACCGGGTCCCGCAGGCACATGGCGACGCACGAGCCCAGGATCGTGCTCAGCACGACGTCCGGGTCGCTCGTGATATGGTGTTCGCCCTGGCCGACGTGCACCTTTTTTTCTTTGGTGTCCTTGAGGGCGGCGAAACTCATGTCAGAGCACCGAAGACGGCTTCCAGCTTGCCTTTCAGCTGGGCGACGGTGAAGGGCTTGACCAGATAGTTGTTGACCCCGAACTGCACCGCCCGCTGCACCAGTTCGCGGTCGGCCCGACCGGTCAGCATGATGAAGGCGGTCTTGGCCGTCGGGGGGTGGGCGCGCACCGCGCGCAGCAGGCCCAACCCGTCCAGATTGGGCATGTTGTAGTCCGAAATAATAAGGTGCGCGGGCTTGGAGATGATGTCGCGCAGGGCGATATCACCATCAGCGGCTTCGCGGATCTCGCGCACGCCCAGTTGTTGCAAGCTGGTGCGAACCAGCGAGCGCATCGTCATCTGATCATCGACGACCAGGCAGTGGAGAGAGGCGGCTGCGGGCATGGGGGCGCTCCCGGGGGGTCAGGCGATCGACCGTGCGCCCGAGTCGGCGCACAGTTCTAGGATGGCGGGGGACAGGCGGTGCAACGGCAACTGCCGCTCCACGGCGCCCAGTTCGAAGGCGGCTTTCGGCATGCCGTAGACGACGGAGGTCGCCTCGTCCTGCCCCAGAGTGCGTCCGCCGGCGTCGCGAATGGCCTTCAGGCCCTTGGCGCCGTCGCGGCCCATGCCGGTCAGGATCACGCCGGTCATCGGCCGCTTCAGCCGAACGACGGACTCGAACATGACATCGACCGAAGGGCGGTGTCCGTTGACGGGGTCGCTCTGCACCAGATGGCAGCGCGGCGTCATGCCGGGCGTGACTTCAAGGTGGGACGCGCCGCCGGGCGCGAGATAGATGTGCCCGGTCTTCAACTGGGCGCCTTCAAAGGCTTCGGTCACGGTCGGCGCGCAGACCCGGTCGAGGCGAGCGGCGAAGCTGGCGGTGAAGGTCGCCGGCATATGCTGGGTGATGATGGTCGCCGGGCAGTTGGCCGGGAAGCCGCTGAGAACGGTCAACAGCGCCTCGACCCCGCCGGTCGAGGAGCCGATGGCCAGGATGTGGCTGGCGGCCGGCCGATAGGCGCTGGGCGCAGCCTCCCTGGCGGGGATGTCGGTACGGGCGCGGACACGCGAACGGGCCGCCGTCTTCACCTTGTCGATCAGGTCGTGGAAGGCGTCGACGCTGGCCACGGCCGGCTTGGCCACGGCGTCCACGGCGCCGATTTCGAGGGCCGCCAGGGTCACGTCGGTGCCGGCCGCCGTCAGCGTCGAGACCATGACCACCGGCATCGGCCGCAAACGCATGATCTTCTCGAGGAACTCCAGCCCGTTCATATTGGGCATCTCGACGTCCAGGGTCAGAACGTCAGGATTCAGTTCCTTGATGGCGGCGCGCGCTTCGATCGGATCGGCGGCCGTGCCGACGACCTCGATCTCGGGGTCCGACTTCAGAGCGGCCGAGATCAGGCCGCGCATCGTCAAGCTGTCATCCACCACCAGGACCTTGATCTTGGCGCTCATCATGCGGCTCCCAGGCGGTAGGTGGTCAGACCTGCGGTCTGAAGCTTGTTGGCGGCCGGCCCGGCGACGCGCTCGGAATGGCCGATATAGAGGGTGGCGCCGGGCTGCATGAGCGGCACGAAACGGCTCCAGACGCGCTCCTGCGTCGGATCGTCGAAATAGATGACGACGTTGCGGCAGAAGATGACGTCGAACTTGCCCTTCATCGGCCAGTCGCCGATCAGGTTCAGTTCTTTGAAGGACACCAATCGTTTCAGTTGCGGACCGGCGGTCCAGGCTCCGCGATCGGCTCGATTGAAATATTTGCGCCACAAGGTCGCCGGCGCCGGCTCCAGCGCCTCTTCGGAATAGGTGCCGTCATGGCCCTGGGCGACCATGTTCGGGTCGATGTCAGTGGCCAGAATGCGCACATCCAGGTCCGCCGCCTCGGGCAGGACCGACAACAGGGTCAGGGCCATCGAATAGGGCTCCTGCCCGTTCGAACAGGCCGCCGACCACAGCCGCACCCGGCCGCCGGCGCGGGCCCGCTCGACCAGCTTGGGCAAGACGCGGTCGCGCAGATCGTCGAAATGGTGCGGCTCGCGATAGAAGCGGGTCACATTGGTGGTCAGGGCCGCCGTCATCTTCTGGCGTTCGTCGATTCCATCGACGCCTTCGACCAGGGCGCAATAGTCGCGGAAGCTGGACAGGCCCAGAGTCCGTAGACGTTTGGCCAGACGCGAATAGACGAGCGCGGCCTTGCCCTCGTTCAGCGCGATGCCGGCGTGGGCGTGCAGCATTTCTGCGATCTGACGGAAGTCGTCAGCGGTGAAGACGAACTCACCCTCTACGATCGATCCCCGTCCAGCTGCGGGATTCATGCGGCGTCCGCCTCGACCTGCGGCAGGATATGATCCAGTTCGATCAGGCTGATCATACGGCCTTCGATGGAGAAGATGCCCTTGACGAAGGTCTTCACCTGGTCGCTGGCGACGTCCGGCGTCGCCTGCACCGAGGCGTCGTTCATCTCCAGGATGTCGGACACGGCGTCGACCAGCAGGCCGACCATCCGGCCGCCGATATGGGCGACCATGATGACGTGACGGGCCGTCGGTTCGGACGTCTCGAGCCCGAAGCGCGCGCCCAGATCGATGATCGGCAAGACGGTGCCGCGCAGATTGATGACGCCTTTCATATAGCCGGGCGAACGCGGCAACGGCGTCGCAGGGGTCCAGCCGCGGATCTCACGCACCGACATGATGTCGACGCAGAATTCCTGTCGGCCGATGCGGAAGGCGATGAGTTCGCGCTGGGAGTCGTTGGCTTCATTCATGGTTCAACTCGCGAGCTTGAAGTCGGGGCGGCCGGATTTGCGGCGCATGTCGGTGACGAGGACGTCCACGTCCAGGATCAGGGCGACGCGACCGTCGCCCAGGATGGTCGCGGCGGCGACGCCCTCGACCTGCTGGTAGTTGGTCTCGAGGCTCTTGATGACGACCTGGCGCTGGCCCTGGATGGCGTCGAACAGCAGGGCCGCCTGCTGACCGCCCTCGGTCTCGACCACCACGGCGACGCCTTCGTTGGGGACCACAGGCGTGTCGCGGAAGCCCATGGTCATGGCGACGTCGATCAAGGGCAGAAAGCGCTCGCGGAAGCGGATCACCGGATCCACGCCGCCGACATAATGCAGGTCGCTTTCCTGCGGCGTCAGGCTCTCGACGATGGCAGGCAGCGGCGCGATCAGGATCTGATCGGCGGCGGACACCACCATGCCGTCCAACACCGCCAGGGTCAGCGGCAAGCTGAGGGTGAAGGTCGAGCCCTTGCCGGGCACTGAGCTGATCGAGATGCGACCGCCCAGGGCCTGGATCGAGCGCTTGACCACGTCCATGCCCACGCCGCGGCCCGAGATGTCGGACACCACGGCGGCGGTGGAGAAGCCCGGCAGGAAGATCAGGTTGTCGATCTGCTCGTCGGTCAGGGCGGCTTCTGGCGCGATCAGCCCCTTGTCGATGGCGATCTTCTTGACCCGCTCGCGGTTGATGCCGCGCCCGTCGTCGGAGATTTCGATGACGATCCGGCCCGAGCGGTGCAGGGCCGCCAGACGAACCGTGCCCTCGGCGGGCTTGCCGGCGGCGATTCGGTCCTCTGGCGTTTCCAGCCCGTGGTCGATGGCGTTGCGCAGCATGTGGGTGATCGGTTCCGCCAGGCGCTCGACCACGGTCTTGTCGACCTCAGTGTCCTCGCCGGCGGTGACCAGGCGAACCTGTTTGGAGACCATGTCGGCGACTTCGCGGACCAGGCGCGGCATGCGCTGGAACACCGACTTCACCGGCTGGGCGCGAATGGCCATGACGCTGTCCTGGATCTCGCGCGTCAGCAGCTCGAGATCTTCCAGGCCAAGGGCGATGCCCGACGAACGGGCCAGGCCGCTCTCCAGCACGCGCTGCGACAGCATCGCCTGCTGGATGACCAGTTCGCCGACCACGTTGATCAGACGGTCGACCCGATCCAGATCGACGCGGATGGTGACCGGCGCAGGGGCCACGGGTGCAGCCACCTGGGCCGGCGTGACCGCGGCTGGCGTCGGCGCAGGCGCAGCGACCGGGGGAGCGACAGGCGCGGGAGCCGGGGCCGGTTCAGGCGCCGCAGCGATGGGGACAGGGGCAGGGGCAGGTGCAGGCGCAGGGGGCTCTACGGGCGCAGCGCCGGCGGCTTTCGCCAAAAGGGCGGCGACATCCAGGTCGTCGCTGGCCGGCAGCACCGCCGGCGGCTCCTCTTCGAACTCCAGAGCGGGCGCGCCGCCCAGGGGCGAAACGGTCAGGTCGCAGTCGGCCTCGACGAAGTCGAACACCTCGCGGACGACCTTTTCGTCGACCTCGGCGGTCAGGTCGATCGTCCAGGTCAGATAGCCTTCCTCGGCGACCAGGATATCGAGCGTCGGCAAGCTTTCAGCATCCACCGATACGGTGATCGGCCCAACGCGTCCCAGTTCGCGAAGCAGGAGGCCGGCTTCGTTGGCGCTGCCGTACATGCGGCTGTGCGGCTTGAACAGCACGCGCCAGCCCGTCTGGGCCTCAGGCGCTGCGGCCTCGATCTCGCCCGAACCGCCCAGATCGGCCAGATCGGCCAGAGGCTCGTCCAGAGCGGCGTCGAAGGCCATGGGGGTGAAGCCGAAGTCGTCTTCGTCTTCCTCGACAACCGGCGGCGCTTCGCCGCCGTGGGTCAGGAGTTCAAGCTCGTGCACCAGACCGGCCGAACGCTCTTCGTCGACGGGCGGCGCCAAGCCTTGCGCCGCCTGGATATGGTCCGCCAGCACGTCGGAGGCGCGCAGCAGGGTCTTGATCGTAACCGTGTCGCAGGGCTTTCGACCACCCCGTAACTCGTCCATCAGGGTTTCAAAGACGTGGGCGAAGCGAACCAGAGCCTCCAGGCCGAACGCCCCCGCCCCGCCCTTCACCGAGTGAACGGCGCGGAAGACGGCGTTGATGGTTTCAAGGTCGGTTTGACCCTGTTCCAGCAGCATCAGCTTCGATTCCAGGTCCGCGAGCAGTTCGTCGCATTCCTGGAAGAAGGTGGCTTTAATGGCTTCGAAGGCGTCCATGGCTTGCGGCCTGACCGATCTCTTGGGTTAGGCCGCGACGCGGCGAACGGCGTCGACCAGTTTGGCCGGGTCGAACGGTTTGACGATCCAGCCCGTCGCGCCGGCGGCGCGGGCGCGGGCCTTCTTCTCGGCGTCGCTCTCGGTCGTCAGCACCAGGCACGGCGTGGCGCGATGGTTCGGATCGGCGCGCATGCCCTCGATGAAGCCAAAGCCGTCCATGCGCGGCATGTTGATGTCCGTGATGACCACATCAACCGCGTCCGCGCCTTGAGCGGCCAAGGTCTCCAGGCCGTCGATGCCGTCAACTGCCTGGATGACGTGGTAGCCCGCGTCCTCCAGCGCCATCAGCAGCATGTCGCGCATGGTGCGGGAATCATCGACGGTGAGCACTGTCTTTTTCACGCGAGCGTTCCTTCAATGAGGTCTTGAGCGTTGATTTCAGGCGCGCCGAAGGCGGCCCATTGTTCGGAAAAACCTTCAGACCGGGGTTCGATCGTCAGATCGGCCCCGTCGGCGGCCCAGGTCTTCTTGGCCGACAAAAGCACCTGCAGACAAAGGCCGCCCAAACGTTCGACGTTGGAAGCGTCCACGGTGATCGCCTGTCCGCGTCGGGCCAACAATTCGGCCTTCAGCGGTTCGGCCGCATTCATGTCCAGCACAGGCGCAAGAACGATGGCGTCAGTCATGAAAACTCTCCTCCCTCTGCCTCACAGCCAAGCATCGCATGGCGTTGGTAAATATCGCTTGAAGAGGGAATCATCAGAACTCTTCCCAACCCTCGGCGTCCGCCTCGACCTTGGGCGCTGCGCCGCCACGGCCCACGGTCTTCAACGCCTGGATGACGCGGCTGACCGGTTTGGCGGGCGAGGCCGCCGGCGCTTGCGAAGAGCGAGCGGGAGCCCGACGCGGCGCCGCGGCGTCTTGCGCGCCCGCGCCGACCTTGAACTGAGCCACGGAGGCCTGAAGGGCCTCGGCCTCCTGGGCCAACGAATGGCTGGCGGCGGTCGATTGCTCGACCATGGCGGCGTTCTGTTGAGTGACCTGGTCCATCTGGTTGACCGCCGTATTGACCTCTGCCAAGCCGATGGCCTGTTCCTGGGCCGAGGCCGCGATTTCCGACACCAGGCCGTCGATCTCGGCGACCCGGTCCACGATCCGTTGCAGGGCCTCGCCGGTCTGACCGACAAGTTTCACGCCCGAACCGACCTGGGTGGTCGAGGCCGAGATCAAGGTCTTGATCTCTTTCGCCGCCTCGGCCGAGCGCTGGGCCAGGGCCCGCACTTCGGAGGCCACGACCGCGAAGCCGCGACCGGCCTCGCCTGCGCGGGCGGCTTCAACGCCCGCGTTCAGGGCCAGAAGATTGGTCTGGAAGGCGATTTCGTCGATCACGCCGATGATCTGGTTGATCTGGGCCGACGAGCCCTCAATGGCCTGCATGGCCTCGACGGCGTCGCGCACGATGACGCCCGAGGTCTCTGCGTCGCCCTTGGCGGCCTGGACCACTTCGGAGGCCTGACGGGCGCCCGAGGCGGTCTTGTTGACCGTGGCGGTGATCTCGTCCAGGGCGGCGGCGGTCTCTTCCAGGCTGGCGGCCTGTTGTTCGGTGCGGCGCGACAGGTCGTCGGCGGCCTGCGAAATCTCGCCTGCACCCGAGCGAATGCCCGCCACATTGCCCAGCACCACGCTCAGGGCCTGCTGCAACTGGGCGATGGCGGCGTTGAAGTCGGTCTTCAGTTGCTGCGAACGCGGCGACACCTCGACCGTGAACCGGTGCGTCAAGTCGCCGTTCGACATAGCCGCGAGGCCCTCAGCCAAGGCCGTCAGCGCCACACGGTCTTCTTCGGCGATCCGCGCCTTTTCGGCCTCGTTGGCCAGGCGCTCCTGTTCGGACATCGAGCGGTTGGCTGCGGCCTCCTGCTCGACGCGAACTTTATCGACGGCGGCGTCGCGGAAGGCGACGATGGCCTGGGCCATCTTGCCGAACTCATCCTTGCGGTCGGCGCCGACGATCTGGATGGTCGTGTCGCCCGCCATCAGCTTCTGCATATAGCCGATCATGCTGAAGGTCGGCCGAACGATGGACCGAGTCGCGACCAGGCCGGCGACCAACGCCATCAGTATCGCGCCGGCCAGGCCGATCACCACGGCCATCAGCGCTTGGTTAGCGGCGGCGGCCTGAGCATGACGCGATGCTTCCAGGGCAGTGTCGTTGGAGGCCTTCAACTCATCGATGGCGGCTTCGACAGGCTCAATGAACTTGTCGGCGGTGCCGGTCTGGCCCACCATCTGCTCCGCCTCGGCGAGACGCCCTTCGGCGATCAGACCCTTACCGACCTGAACGATGTTCTCGTACCAGCCGTCGGCGGCTTGGATGGCCTTGTCGATCGGAGGCTGGCGGTCAGCGGGAAGATCCGCCCGCAATTGCTCAAGAGCCTCCTTGAACTTGGCGCGGTGACCATCCAGGCGCTCAGTATAATAGGGGTCCTGGGACAGCAGATAGCCTCGATAGGAGTTCTCCTGCTTCGAAAGACGGAACTCAGCGGCCGCCAGGGTGCGGTTCAGTTGATTTTCCACACTTCTGGCTTCGTCGGCGTTTTGAAGTGCGAACAGGTTGGTCACCACGACGGCGCCCATGACGGCGATCGCCGCGAGGACGATACCGAAAGCGAGAGCGAGCTTGCGCCCCACCGGCATGTTTTCAATGAAGTTCAACTTACTCTCCCAGGGTCTTCTTACGGACCAGAATCAATCGGCACTGACAGACCGAGTCCCTCTTCGAAGGCCCCCGCCGCCCTTTCCCGCCCCCAGCCCCTGCCTGGATCGCTCGCCTCAGGGACGAGGTGCGAGCCAGGAAAACACTAGGCGCTAACAACAACCTGCATCTGCCCAACAACAATGGAAGGATGATTAATACGAATTCTGAACCGGAGCTTAGGTAGGAATGCGTAGAGCCGCCGCGAGTGCTGGAACATGAGGTAGTTCAGTAGGATGCGGCCGTTTCGCTCGGCGGTGAAACGGCGACAGGACTGCCGACATCGGTAACTTAGGCCTAGGGGTGCGCCTCGCTGGCCCTTAGCTTTTGCATGAGGCCGACCATGCCGAACGTCGATGTCGCCAGGGTGCGGCTCATCGCTAGGCCCATCAGCAAGGCCGTGAGGATCGCGCTTGCGAGACCACCGGTCACGGTGATGACGGCGTTGCGCGACGCCGCAACCTGCGCATGCCGCGAAGCCTCCAGCGCCACCGCGTTCACGTCCTTAAGAGTATTGATCGCGTATTCGACCGGCTCGACGTGCCTGTCAGACACCCCGATGTTCCCCACCAATTGTTCGGCCTCGATCATTCGGCCCTGAGCGACCAAGGCCTGACCCGCCAAAGCGACGTCCCGGTGCCAGCTGTCGGCCGCCTGCAAGGCTTGGTCGATCGTGGCTTGATGCTCTTGCGGCGTGGCGGCGCGCACTTCTTCAAGGGATTTCTTGAACTCGGCGCGGTGGGTTTCCAGCCGGTCGATGTAATAGGTCTCCGCCGAAAGCAGGTAGCCGCGATAGGAGTTTTCCTGCCGGGCCAGGCGGAATTCCGTCTCCGCAAGCGCGCTGTTTAACCGTTCCTCGCGCGCCAGCGCCTCGCCGGCGCCCTTCAGGGCCAACAGGTTCGTGACCATCAGGGCGCCCATGACCACCAGCGCGCCGAGCGTCAGCGCCCAGGTCAGCGTCAATTGGCGGCCTGCCGCAAGTTTTCCGATCAACTTCACGCCAATCCTCCCTTGGTGCCCGAACACAAGAATGAAGCCCAGAAAAGCGGGCGTGCTCCCGAGCATGTGCTCGCCCCCCTCTTCAGAAACCAACATTCCGCGAAACGACAATGTGGGCCTGCTCCCTACGAATCCTGAACCGACGGTTAAGTATGAACGCGTACGAAAGGTTGGGTCAGCCACTGCCTCAGGCTGTGCCCTTTATGGCGATCATTCGCCGCGGTGACGCCCCTGAGGACAATATTGCTTTCCAGCGGAGGCTATGCCGGTATAGAAAATACGTCAGAAAAGCGGCGACGGTGCGGTTGAGATGGTTTCGCAGCAGCGAGATCCCATATGATGCGAGGGAAAGCAGAGGCCTTTACTGACTTTGTAAGGGGCCGAAGCTGGCAACCTGCCGTCACACCATCACGGAACGGCGTTTTTCTTGCTTGCGCCTGCGTATCGATAGCATCAGTCGTCAAGGTGGCGTTGCAGGATATCGAACACGTCCATTACATGCCGCTGTTGGGCGCGGTCATGGCGACCGCCCTGCTGGGGAATCGACCCGCCACCTTTTTCGCCATCGTGCTTTCGGTCGCCGCCGATCTGATCATGACGACGCGCCTGAGTCTGACGGAAGCGACCGCCAACACCATACTGTTCGTCCTGATCGCTTCAGTCATGGCCGAAGTCTGTCACCGGCTGGCGAGCAGAACGGCGCTGTTGCACAGCATATTGACGTCGGTTCCCGTGGTGACGCTGGACGGCGAGGGCCGCATTCTTCGCATCACCGCCCCTGCGGCCGATCTTCTCGGCGTGGCCCCGGCTAATGCGCTGAACCGCGACTTCAGCATCTTCGCGCCGGATTTCGGCGAACGGACGCTGAACGCCTTGTTGCAAGGCGACGCCCTTACGGCTCCCGCGGCGGGCTACTGGATGGCGCGTCGGCCGGATGGCGAAATCGTTCCCCTCATCATCCACGCCAGCCTCTTGGCCCACAGCGTCGATCCGGAGCGTGTCGTCCTGTCCCTCGCGGATCAGAGACAGGCTCTGGCGGTCAATGACCGGATGCGGGAGCTGATGGGGCAACTCAGCAGAAGTTGGCGGCTGAATTCGATGGGCGAAATGGCGGCCACCCTCGCGCACGAGTTAAACCAGCCGCTCACCGCCGCCACCGTCTATCTTCATGCGGGGCAGACGGACATCGCCCGCGCCGGTCCGATCGGCGACAGCGCCAGCCGCGCCTTGGATCTGGCGAAGACCCAGTTGCTGCGCGCCGGGGACATCATTCGCCGCATGCGCGAACTGATCGCCACCGGTGGCCCGCAACTTACGGAGGAGCGGGTGTCGTCAATGATCGAGGACCTGCGTCCCTTGTTCGATCTGATCCGGCAGGACACCGGTGTGGCCATCCGCATAGATGTGCACGAAGCCCGCGACCGGGTTTTGGCGGACCGAATCCAATTTCAGCAGGCGATCGCCAACCTAGTCCGCAACGCTGTGGACGCCGTTTGTGGACACAGCGAAGGGATTGTTTCGGTGACGGGACGCAGCCTAGCTAGCCAAGGTTATGAAATTCGGATCGAAGACAACGGCCCCGGCATCGCCGAAGACCAGATGGACCGCATCTTCCAGCCAATGATGACGACAAAGGCCGGCGGCATGGGCCTGGGCCTGTCGGTCACCCGCTCGATCGTCGAAAGCCATGACGCCGTCTTGACCGTGGGCCGAAGCCCGCTGGGCGGCGCAGCCTTCTCCTTTAGTCTGTCCCCCGTCTCGGAGCTCGAAGCCGCATGACCGACCATTCCGTCTTCGTCGTGGATGATGATCAAGCCATGCGAGACTCCCTGCTGCTGCTTTTAAGGGGCGAGGGCATCCGCGCCCGAGGATTCGCCAGCGCCGCCCTGTTCCTCGAGTCGCTGCCGGACGAGAAGGCCGCCTGCGTCATCACAGACCTGCGGATGCCGCAGGTGGAGGGGACCGAGTTGATTCAGCGTCTTCGGGTTCTAAGAGGCGAAACCTGGCCTATCATCGTCATTACCGGCCATGCCGACGTCCCCCTGGCGGTGCAGTTGATGAAGGCCGGGGTGATTGATTTCATCGAAAAGCCTTTCGATCCGAACCGTATCCTTGAGGCGGTGCGAGGCTGTCTGTCGGTGCTGGAGCGCCACGGCGTTGAAAGCGAGGTGCGGGAACAGACCGCCGCCCGCCTGGCCACCCTGACCCCGCGCGAGCGGCAGGTGTTCGACGCCCTGATCGACGGCAAGTCGAACAAGGAGATTGCGTTGATTCTCGACATCAGCCCCCGCACGGTCGAAATCTTCAGGGCCAAGGTCATGCAGAAGATGCAGGCCACAAGCCTGTCCATGCTAGTGCGCCTGGGCCTCAGCGTCGCAGAGGCCTGAAACTCCATATCAAACGCCCCTTGAGCCGCACGGAAATCGTCGCCACCTTATGCAGGTCATGAGCGACCGGTCCGCAGGCCTCGCCCCATCCCGCGTCACCGCGGTTCTGGGGCCCACCAATACCGGCAAGACCCATCTGGCGGTCGAGCGGATGCTGGGTCACGCCTCGGGCATGATCGGCCTGCCGCTGCGGCTATTGGCCCGCGAGATTTACGAGCGGATCGTCAAACAGCGGGGGGCGGCCGCCGTCGCCCTGATCACCGGCGAGGAAAAGATCGTCCCGCCGCGACCGCACTATTTCGTCTGCACCGTCGAGGCCATGCCGCTGGAGCGGTCGGTCGAGTTCCTGGCCGTGGACGAGATCCAGTTGGTCGCAGATCCTGAGCGGGGCCATGTCTTCACCCAGCGACTGCTGCACGCGCGCGGCCGGTTCGAGACCATGTTCCTGGGCGCCGGCACGCTTGAGCCGTTGATCCGCCGGCTGGTCCCGGACGTGGAGATTGTGACACGGGATCGACTGTCCACCCTGTCCTACGCCGGGTCCAAGAAGCTGACCCGCCTGCCCCGCCGCAGCGCCATTGTCGCCTTCAGCACCGAGCGGGTCTACGCCATAGCCGAACTGATCCGGCGCCAGAGGGGCGGCGCGGCCGTGGTCATGGGCTCGCTCAGCCCCCGGACCCGCAACGCCCAGGTCGCCCTGTACCAGTCGGGCGAGGTCGACTTCCTGGTCGCTACCGACGCCATCGGCATGGGTTTGAACATGGATGTGGACCATGTCGCCTTTGCGGGCCTGAGAAAGTTTGATGGGCGGCGGACTCGCTGGCTGCACGCCCACGAGATCGGTCAGATCGCCGGTCGCGCCGGCCGCCACCTGCGCGACGGCACCTTCGGGGTCACGGCCGAGGCTGAGGATCTGGACGACGACCTGGTCGAACAGGTGGTCGAGCACCGGTTTGATCCGGTCGAAGCCGCCGAATGGCGCAACGCCAGACTGGACTTCGACACCCTGCCCGACCTGCTGCGCTCCCTCACCGTCACGCCCCAACGGGCGGGGCTAAGCCTGACGGCCGAAGCCCTGGACGAGACCCTGCTGCGCCGCCTGATCAAGGACGAGGAGGTGGCCCGTATCGGCCGGTCGCGCGGGGCCGTCATGCGGCTGTGGGAGGCCTGCCAGTTGCCGGACTTCCAGAAGACGACGCTGGATGAACACGCCCGTCTGGCCAAGGACGTCTTCCATGCCCTGACCAGCAAGCGGGGCCGGCTGACCGACGACTGGATGGCGCCGCGCTTCGCCTTCGTGGATCGCGACGACGGCCAGATCGACCAGTTGTCGGCGCGACTGTCGGCTGTCCGTACCCTGTCCTACATCGCCAACCGCCCTGACTGGGTTCACGACGCCCAGGGCTGGCGCGACAAGACCCGCGCCCTGGAAGACCGCCTCTCCGACGTTCTGCACGAGCGGCTGACCGCGCGGTTCGTCGACCGTCGGACCACCGCCCTGATGCGGGCCCTGAACGTGCGCGAGGACACGTTCGCAGGCGTCGCTGAGGACGGCGAGGTCACGGTGGAGGGCCAGGTGGTCGGTCAGCTTGAGGGCGTCCGCTTCCAGATGGAGAAGGGCGCATCGGCCCTGGAAGACCGCACCCTGCGCCAGGCGGCGGTCCGCGCCGTGACGCCCGAGATCAACCGCCGCCTGGGCCGTCTCGCCGCCGAGACCGACGACGGTTTCGCCGTGACGCCGGATGGAGCCGTCCTGTGGCGCGGCGTCCTAACCGCCCAGATCCAGGCCACGCCCGCAGGAGCCGATCCCTTCGCGCCCGCCGTCCGGCTGCTGGGCGAACTGGGGCCGACACCCGCCCGTGAGCGGGCCAAACGCCGCATAGAGGCCTGGCTGGCGTTCGAGGCGGGCCGCGCCCTGCGTGATCTTCGCCGTCTGCGCCAGGCGGTGGAGTCAGGGGCCCTGAAGGGCCTGCCGCGCGGCATCGCCTTCCGCCTGATCGAGGCTGGCGGCTTGATCGATCGGCGTGATGTCGAGCGCGACCTGGCCGCCCTTAGCCAGGTCGAGCGGCGCACGCTGAAGAGCTTCGCCATCCGCATCGGCGCCCATTCCGTCTGGCTGCCGGGCCTGCAAAAGCCCCGCGCCCGCCATTTCGCCCAGGCCTTCCTGGACGCCCCCCTGATCCCGGCGACACCCGACCTGATCCCAGCGCCGCCCGAACCACCGTCGCCCCGCCTGCTTTCGGCCCACGGTCTGCGCGCGGCCGGTCGTTGGCTGGCGCCGGTTGAGACCCTGGAAAAGATGGCCGACTTGCGCGCCGCCAATACTGCGGATCGCGGCCGGCTGTCCGACGCAGCCCTGGTCGACCTGGGCTGGACCGCCGATCAGGCGAGACAGGTTATCGCCGCCCTGAAGACAGAACGCGCCCGCCAGCCCGACAAGCCCGGCGTCGCGCCGAAGCCGCCCAAGGATTCGCCCTTCGCCGCCCTGGCCGCCCTGACAGCGCCTGCAGCGACGTCGACGCGAGCCAAACGGTCTCGGCGTCGTCGAAAGGCTCAAGCTTGAGCGACAACGCCTGCCGCATCGACATTTGGCTGTGGCGCGCCCGATTTGCGAAGACGCGGGGCCTGGCCGCCGATCTGGTCGAGAGGGGCGCGGTGCGCCTGACCCATCAGGGACGCGAGGCGCGGTTGGACAAGCCCAGCCGCTGCGTTCATCCGGGCGACCTGCTGACCTTCGCCCAGAACGGGCGGGTGACGACTCTGAGGGTCGAGGCCCTGGGCGAGCGGCGCGGACCTGCTGAGGAGGCCCGCGCCCTTTACGCCCTTATTTCTGAATGACGAACTCGCCTTCGATGTGCAGCTTCACCTCGTCCGAAACGGCCGGCAGGGCGTAGTTGATGCCGAAGTCCGAACGCTTGATGGTGGCTTCTCCGTCGAAGCCAGCCTTGTAAGCGCCCATGACCGTGCCGGCGCCATTGAACTCGACCTCGATGGTCACGGGCTTGGTCACGCCGCGCAGGGTCAGGTCGCCGACCACGGTCGCCTCGTTGGCGTCGTCCGCATCGACCGTCACCGAGCGCGAGACGAAGGTTGCGGTCGGATGATTGGCGGTGTCGAAGAAGTCAGCGGTCTGAAGATGGGCTTTCAGCCGGTCATCGTTCGGCGCGACGTCGGTCAGCGGGATGGTGGCGGTCAGGGTCGAGGCGGACGGATTGGCCGGGTTCAGCTTCAACTCGGCTTTCACGTTCACGAACTGACCCGTGTAGGTCGAGAGGCCGAAATGGTTGACCGACCAGGTGATCTTGCCGTGGCTGGACTCCAGATCATAGTTCCCGGCGGTGACCTCGGCCGGGTTCTTGGTCAAGGCCGCCTGGGCCACCACGGCGCCGCCGGCGGCGAGGCTGACGGCAAGGGCGCCGGCGAGGGCGTATTTCATGAAGGGGGTGCGCATGGTGATGTTCCGGTTGAGGACTGAGATATGCAATCACTACAGTTGCGATTTAGCCTGACTGTTGTCAAGGCGCGCCAGGCCGCCTGCGAACGTCTCCAAGCTTAAGCCCCGCTGTTGACAGTTGGTTGCACGGCCGCCATGTCGCAGCCTCTCACCCACAGTCCTGATCCTTTTCGCCGCCCAATGACCTACATCGTCACCGACGCCTGCGTGAAATGTAAGTTCATGGACTGCGTGGAAGTGTGTCCGGTGGACTGCTTCTACGAAGGCGAGAACTTCCTGGTCATCGCGCCGGACGAGTGCATCGACTGCGGCGTCTGCGAGCCCGAATGCCCCGTCGACGCCATCGTCCCCGACACCGAGGACGAGCCGGACGGCAAGTGGCTTCAGGTCAACGCCGAATACGCCAAGGTCTGGCCCAACATCACCGTTAAGGGCACGCCCCCCGCCGACCGTGAACAGTATGAACGCGAGACGGGCAAGTACGAGAAATACTTCAGCCCCAAGCCCGGCAAGGGCTCCTGAGCCGGCGACGGTTTTCGGCGTCAATCCCTGCCGGACGACCAAGGTCAAACTGTCGCAAATCCTCGGCAGGCCTGTGGACGTTTTGAAAATCCGTCATTTTGTGATAGGGTCTCTTTCATTGGATCGGGCGGTCCGCGAAAACTTCGCGCCGCCCGTGTTTGCGACAGAATCCCGCCCATAGACGGGATCGGCCAGAGGTTTGGTGATCCGTTTCCGCATTTGACGCCCAGCATGACCTCCCCGACGGCTCCCACCGACGGTTGAGGTCCTGTTTGCGTCGATCGCGCCTTCGCTTCGCCCGGCCCTGAACCGGGAAAGGACGAATATGACGAGCAAGACTGGTCTGGAGTTCAAGGTTGGCGACGCGGTCGTCTATCCGGCGCATGGCGTCGGCAAGGTCGCGGCGGTCGAGACTCAGGAAGTCGCGGGCATGTCGCTGGAAGTCTATGTCGTGACCTTCGACCACGAGAAGATGACCCTGCGCGTTCCGACCAAGAAGGCCGCGACGGCCGGCCTGCGTTCGCTGGCCGCCGACGACGTCGTGACCAAGGCCCTGACCACCCTGAAGGGCCGCGCCCGTATCAAGCGCACCATGTGGTCGCGCCGCGCCCAGGAATATGAAGCCAAGATCAACTCCGGCGACCTGATCTCCATCGCCGAAGTGGTTCGCGACCTGCACCGCGCCGACACCCAGCCGGAACAGTCCTATTCGGAGCGCCAGCTCTATGAATCGGCCCTGGACCGGATGGCGCGCGAAGTCGCCGCCGCGAACAAGATCGACAAGGACGCGGCTGTCGAACTGCTGGCCAAGTCGCTCAGCGCCAAGAAGCCGATCCCGACCGCTGAAGCGGCCTGATCCCGGCTCCAGACGAACGAAAAGACCCCGGAGCGATCCGGGGCCTTTTTGGTTTGACCGACATCAAGGCGGATTAGCCGCGCCCAGGGTCTGATGTGTTCCGACAAGGAGCCGATCATGACCGACGCCGCCGCCCCGCTGGGCTTCCACCACATCCGTCTGGAACTGGCGCGCGAACCGCAGCACCCAGAGGGGGACCACGACGCCGGCTATGACATCCTGGCGCCGCTGAAAGCCGACCGCCGCCTGGACGCCGCCGCCTGGCGCGAGGCCCCCGAAAAATGCCGCGTCCGTCGATTCTCGCACGGCGCCACCCTGGCCTTCGGACGACTGCGTCACGCGGCGCCCGACCGCTGGTTCCTGGATTTCGAACCCGGCGAGGCGGACGACGCCCACGGTTTCCGCCTCGCCGACGAAATTCTCGAGACCGGCGAATACGTCAGCCTGTCCACGGGCGACCAGACCCATACCTATGTGGTCGCCCGCACCGAACCGGTCTGAGGCTCAGAAATATTCGGCGTTGGCCGGGCATTGGGCGCTGATGCGACGCGCGGTGATCGTGGCGGGAATATAGGGCGTGCCGCGCAGCAGCTGGGCGCCGCCGCGGAAGCTGAAGCTGGTGTCCTCATAGGTTCCAGAAAGTCGCACATTGACGCGACGGCCCTTCTTGTCCTGACACGTCCCCTCGAACCGCGCCTGGCCGTCTCCCACCACGCGTGTCGGATAGGTGCAGCGCCAGCGGTTGGTCGACAGGCCGCCGAAGAAGCGGTTGATCTCGCTGGGGCGGACGCACTTCTGCTCCGTGTCGCGCTGGCCGACCGCGCTGGTCGTGTATTCCCAATAGCCGGGCAGCACCTCGGCCTGGGCCGGCGCCGTCTGGGCGGGCGCGATGGCGGGTGCGGCCAGCATGACGCCGCCCGCCATCACCGGCGCCAGCACGGCCCACAGCTTGAGGGACCGGGCGCGTTTGGACAGAGAAGCGATCGGGGAGGAGCGAGACATGGCGGCCTTCTGTTCAGCTTGGATCTTCATGATATGACTCATAGCGCGCGTCATTTGAATGACGCCTGAACGACACCCGGTTCCGACGCCATTGCGGCGATCCCCGAAACCGGGCCAAGACTCGGCTTGACGCCCGACCACCTCTTCCCTTATACGGCCCCCTCTCGCGCGGGCTGTTCCCCGCGCGTACTTGTTTCATGCGTCTTCTCCCACGCTTCGGGCCGGACGCCGCACCTTAAGGATCTGACGATGTCGCGTCGTTGCGAACTCACCGGTATCGGCCCGATGGTCGGCCATAGCGTGAGCCACTCGAACATCAAGACCAAGCGCCGCTTCCTGCCGTCGCTGAAGACGGTCAAGGTCACCTCGGACTCCCTGGGTCAGACCTTCTCGCTGCGTATCTCGAACGCCGCGCTGCGCACCCTCGACTACAAGGGCGGTTTGGACGCCTTCATCGTCAAGGCCCGCGACGAGCAGCTGTCGATCGCCGCCCAGCGCATCAAGCGTCAGGTCCGCGCCAAGCTGGCCGAGCAAGCCGCCGCCTGATCGGCGACAGCTGAAACTGTTCTGGAAGGGGCCGGCGGCGACGCCGGCCTTTTTCTTTGCGCGCCTTCCGGGGCAGGGCTAATCCCGAACCGTAACCGGAGGGGATTCCGCATGACCGTCGCCCGCACACTAGTCTTCACGACCGCCGCCCTGACGCTGTCGGCCTGTGCGACGCTGAGCGACGCTCCGCCGCCGGTGCGCGATTCCACCCCCTACACCCTGGCCACGGACCAGCCTCTGACCGCAGAGCAGCAGGCGATGCGGTTCGATACCGCCGATCTGTCCATCCGGGTCATCCTGCAGGACAAGGCGATCGACGCCGTCGCGGTGCTGGGCTTCACCGCCAAGGCCCCCCTCGCTCGGCTGGTGGTGGATCTGGATACGCTCCTGCCGATCTCTTCGGTCCAGATCGACGGCGTCGCAATGGCCGCCGACCGCTGGTCCAACCCCGAAGGGCGGCTGACGGTCGATCTGCCCCAGACCCTGACGACAGGCCAGTCCGTCGCTCTGCGCGTGGCCTATGCCGGCCAGCCCCGCGTCGCGCCCCGCGCCCCTTGGGACGGCGGCTTCGTCTGGTCGACCGCGCCCTCGGGCGAACCCTGGATCGCCACCG
The DNA here is from genome assembly GCF_058681075.1 of Brevundimonas sp. FV2ps16. Taxonomy (NCBI): domain Bacteria; kingdom Pseudomonadati; phylum Pseudomonadota; class Alphaproteobacteria; order Caulobacterales; family Caulobacteraceae; genus Brevundimonas; species Brevundimonas sp. FV2ps16. The sequence continues at coordinate 648,436 of NZ_CM178728.1, forward strand.
CCGTCCAGGGCGAAGGCTGCGACATCTTCTGGCCCTGTATCGACAGCCCGCATGGCGAGCCCGCCCGGGTCGATCTGCACATCACCGTCCCGTCCGACCTGTCGGCGCCGTCCAACGGTCGGTTTCTGGGCAAGGTCGATCACGGCGACGGCTGGACCACCTGGAACTGGTCGGCGAAGAGCCCCAACACCTACGCCATCGCCCTGAACGTCGGCCCCTACGAGGAGGTCAGCGGCGAGTACCAAAGCCGGTTCGGCAACACGATCCCGATGAACTACTGGCATCTGAAGTCAGATGCGCCTGAGAAGGTCCAGGCCCTGTTCGCCGAATTCCCCAAGATGCTGGACTTCTTCGAGGCGAGCGTCGGCCCCTTCCCCTTCGGCGACGAGAAGATGGGGGTGGTCGAGACCCCGCACCTGGGCATGGAGCACCAGACCATCAACGCCTACGGCAACGGCTACAAGATCGACGGGCGCGGCTATGACTGGCTGCTGCAGCACGAGTTCGCCCACGAATGGTTCGGCAACCAGCTGACCAACCAGAACGCCGACGACATGTGGCTGCACGAGGGATTGGGCAGCTATATGCAACCCCTCTACGCCCGCTGGCTGCTGGGCGACCGCTACATGCAACGCGAGCTGGCGAACCAGCGCGAGGGGTTGGTCAACAAATTCCCCGTGGTCTCAGGCACGCCCAAGACCGAGGACGAGGTCTACAAGGGCGACGTCGGCCCCGGCGGCGACATCTATTCCAAGGGCTCGTTGATCAGCCATTCGCTGCGGATGCTGATCGGGGACGCCGCCTTCCACCAGGCTCTGACCCGTCTGGTCTATGGGACGGATGATCCCCGGCCCGGCGGCTTCCAGCCCCTGTACCGTTCGACGCCGGACTTCCTGCAGATCGTCAATGAGGTGACGGGCCAGGACTACGGCTGGTTCTTCCGCGGCTATCTCTACAACGCCGCCCTGCCGGTGCTGACCCAGACGCAAGACGGCGACGTGCTGCGACTGGAATGGGCAAGCGGGAACGGCGAAACCTTCCCCATGCCGTTGGACGTCGAGATCGACGGCCGCGTCCAGACGATCGCCATGACCGACGGTCGCGGGCAGGTCGCGGTCCCGGCCGGCGCCCACATCCTGATCGACCCGCAGAACAAGGTGTTGCGCCAGATGGACGTGATCGACGCGCTGCAGGCCTATAAGGCAGAGCAGAAGGCGAAGACGCAGTAGTTTCCCACGCGCAATCTCCGTCATCGCTCCCAATCTCCGTCATCCTCGGGCTTGACCCGAGGATCGGATGATCTTCAGCTCATACAGAAGCGTTAGGCCCAGTCCGCCACTACGCCCGATCCTCGGGTCAAGCCCGAGGATGACGGATGGGTGTTGGAAAGACCCTAAGCCGGCGCCACCGTCACCGACTGCCGCACCATCTGGCACCGTTCCTGAGTGGTCAGGAAGGCGATGTCCGCCGCGTCGCGTCCGCAGGCGATCCGCACCAGACCCTCGACCGGCGCCAGCCGCGTCGCATCGACCAGCCACCAGCCGTTGTCCAGCCAGACCTCGAAGATGGCGTGGAAGTCGGGCGGGTTCAGTTGGTGCGCGAAGGCGCTGACCGCCCGCGCCGGAATCCCCGACGCCCGGCAGAAGGTCATGCCCAGGTGGGTGAAGTCGCGGCACACCCCGGCCCGGTCGATGAAGGTGCGCGCCGCCGTGGTCTCGGTGTCCGACACCCCGTGCTCATAATCCAGGTTCTCGGTGATCCAGTCCAAGATCGCCAGCACCCGGGCCCCGCCCGAGGTGTCGCCGAACTCGCGCGTGACGAACCGACCGAACTGGTCTGACGGGCAATAGCGGCTCGGTTGCAGATAGGGCAGAACCTCGGCCGGCAGTTCACCCCAGTCATGTTGCGACACGCTGGGCGGAAGCCCCTTCAACACGCCGTTCTCGACCACCGCCTCATAGATCAGGGTCACCTCGCCCTCGACGTGGCAGCGCAGGGTCCGGGCGCCGAAATCGACGTCCTCGTCCTCGTGAAACTCGACCGGCGGATCGAAGGTCAGGCTTTCCTGGAGGATGTCCTGGCCCGGCCAATGGGCGACCTGGATCTTGTAGATGGCGTCCGTCGGCGGATCGAAACGATAGACGAGCTCGGCGCGGACGCGCAGTTTCATATAGGGACCAGTCAATTGGAAGGGGGAGTCAGCCCCCAACGCCACGCGACTGCGGCCGTTCCATGGCCAGGCTCTCACACAGGTCCACGCCGCCACAAAACGTCCGCAACCGTACGTTTCGGATCGGAAATAGACAAGCGACAGCAATATGTTAGTGTAATCACCTATGGCATCCCCCCTAATCGACACTTCCCCTGATGGATGGATGCGGCAGCGCTTGATTGGCGCCCTTTCGGATAAGACGTCGCCGACGGAAAGCCGTCAGGCGTGACCGATTCCGCTCTCGAGGACGACATCGACCTGACCGATTGTGATCGGGAGCCGATCCACGCGCCGCAGGCGATCCAGCCCCACGGCCTCCTCCTGGTCCTGAATGCCGAGACCCTGACCATCGAACAGGGCGCAGGGCTCATAGAGGAACTGACGGGCAAGCCGGCGTGGATCGGCCAGGACGTGGCGGTTCTGCTGGGCGATGTGGTCGGCCGCCGCCTGAGCGGAATGGCGCGAACCTCGGAGACGGGTTTCGCCGGCCGCTGGCGCGCCGCCAATCGGCTGGAATACGACGTGGTCGCCCACTACGCGGGGGACCCGGGTCGGGCTGACGGCCAGGATCGGATGATTGTCGAGATCGAGCAGAGCTCGCAGCAGGCTCGGCTCGGCGTCGAGTTGATCGCCAGGATCGACGCGGCAGGCGCAGCGCTCGAGCGGGCGGCGTCGGTTCAGAGCGTGTGCGAGCGCGCTGCGGAGGCCTTTCGCAGCCTGACGGGCTTCGAAAGGGTCATGATCTATCGCTTCCTCGACGACGAGGCGGGCCAGGTCATCGCCGAATCCCGCGCGACCGGCGCCGGATCCTTCCTCAACCATCATTTCCCCGCCACCGACATCCCCCGTCAGGCCCGCGCCCTGTATCTGCGCAATCCGGTTCGGGTCATTCCCGACAGCCGCTATGCCCCACAGCCCCTGCGCCCCGTCGCGCCTGGCGAGACTCCGCTGAACATGAGCGACAGCGGCCTTCGGGCCGTCTCGCCGGTCCATATCCAGTATCTGAAGAACATGGGGGTGCGCGCCTCAGCTTCGGTGTCGATCATCGTCGATGACGCCCTGTGGGGACTGGTCGCCTGTCACAGCACGACGCCGCATCTGCTGCCCTATGAGCTGAGGGTCGCCTGCACCACCCTGGCCCGAGGTCTGGCCCGCCAGCTGAAGACGAAGGCCGACGCCGAACTGTATCGCGAGCGCGTCAGACTGCGCCGGCTGGAGGACGAACTGATCGTCCGCCTGTCCACCGACCGCGACCTGGACGCCGCCCTGGCCGAACATTCGGGTCAACTGACCGATCTGGTCGGGGCGGACGGTCTGGCCATAGTGCGGAGCGACCAGATCGCCTGTTTCGGCTACGCCCCGCCGGAGGAGGCTGTACGCCGACTGTCGAACTGGCTGTGCCGACAACCCGGCCTGCGCCCCGTGGCCTCCAGCGCCCTTTCCGCCTTGCTGCCCGAGGCCGAGGCCTGGCGCGCCCACGCCAGCGGCCTTTTGGCGGTTCGATTGGCAGGGGACCAGCCCCTGTCCCTGTTGTGGTTCCGCTCGGAAATCCTGGAGACGGTCCGTTGGGCCGGGGATCCGTCCACCGCCGTCAAGTCGACGTCCGGCGGCGCCCTGACGCCCCGCGCCTCCTTCGAGGGCTGGTCCCAGACTGTTACGGGCCGCGCCCGACGCTGGAGCGCCGCCGCCGTCGAGTCCGTCGCACGCCTGAGGGACGCCCTGTCTGACTTCGCGGCGGTCAACCAATTGCGCAACCAGAACCAGTCGCTGCTGGCGCGGCTGACGGAGCGCGACCTGAAGCTGGAGCAGCAGCAGTATCTGATGCGCGAGGTCAATCACCGGGTCCAGAACAGCCTGACCCTGGTCTCCAGCTTCCTGGGCCTCCAGGCGCGGGACCTGGGCGAAGGCCCCGCAGGCTCGGCCCTGCAGGAGGCGCGACGGCGCGTGCGCGCCGTCTCGACCGTCCATACGCGTCTTTATCGGGGCGATCAGGACGCCACCATCGACATGTCCCGCTATATCCGCGAACTGGTCGATGACCTGGGCGCCAGCATGGGCGCCGACTGGGCCGCCGTCATCGAGACCGACCTGGCGCCGGTCTGTATCGACGCCGGTCGAGCCGTGACCATGGGGCTGATCCTGACCGAGCTAATCATCAACGCCCAAAAATACGCCTATGACGGCCGCCCAGGCCCGCTTCGGATCAGCCTGAGCGAGTCGGGCGACATGCTGCGACTGGTCGTCGCCGACGACGGCAGGGGCGGTCACAAGGCCGGCAAGGGCTTCGGGTCGATGATGATCGGCAGCCTGGTCGCCCAGCTGGACGGCCGTATCGACTATCGCAACCAGGCGCCGGGTCTGGAAGTCGTGCTGCGGGCCAGGATCGACCCCGTCTCCGAACTGGTCTGATCATCGGGCAAGACGGCTCCCTGTGGCGGAAGGTCGCGGGGCGGCGTAAGAGGCCGCATGCCTCCCCTCGCCTCACGCGTCTCGTCGCTCGTCTCCCCGCGCGCCTTCGCCTTGATCGTCCTGCTGATCGCCGCCTGCGTGCTGGGCCTGGCGCCGATCCTGGTGCGCCTGACCGAGACGGGACCGGCGGCGGCCGGATTCTGGCGGTTCATCTTCGCCCTGCCTTTGCTGACTCTGCTGGCGTCGCGCGAGCCGGGCGGGATCGCCGCCCCATCGAAATGGGCGCTGCTGGCGGGACTGTTCTTCGCCCTGGATCTCAGCTTCTGGCACTACGGCATCGTCATGACCTCGGTCGCGAACGCCACGGTCCTGTGCAACCTGACGCCGGTCGTCGTCACCCTGTTCGGCTGGATCGTGCTGAAGGAGGCCCCGCGCCGACTGTTCCTGCTGGCCCTGGTTCTGGCCATGGGCGGCGCCTTCGCCATGGCGGCGGGCGCCGATGGGGGCCAGGGGACCAATCCGCCGCTGGGCGACGCCTTCTCCCTGTCGGTGGCGGTCTGGTACTCGGGCTATTTCCTGGCGGTGAAGGCGGCGCGCGCCACGGCGGGCGCCATGCGCGTCACCTTCTGGGCCACCCTGCTGGGCGCGCCCCTGCTGCTGATCGTCGCCCTGGCCCTGGGCGAGGACATCATTCCGGCGAGCGCGGCGGGATGGGCCGCCTGTGCGGCCATGGGGGTGATGCACGTCTTCGGCCAGGGCGGCGTCGCCTGGGCCCTGGGCAAGCTGCCGGCTTCCATCACCGCCGTGACCATCCTGATCCAGCCGGTCGTCGCCGGCCTGCTGGGCTGGTGGATATTCGGCGAGACCCTGACGCCCATACAGGCCCTGGGCGGCGCCCTGGTGCTGGGCGCCATCGTGATGGCCCAGCGATCTCAGAAGACGCCGGGATCACAAACGAAAACAGGCGCAGAGGAGACCCCCGCGCCTGTTCCATAGCCTTGTCGGCCGTTCGGCTTAGAGGAGCTTGAGGTCGATCGCCGAGGTCTTGCCGCGCTGGTTTTCCAGCTCGTATTCGACCTTGGCGTTTTCATCGAGACCCTGAAGGCCGGCCTTCTGAACGGCGGTGACGTGCACGAACACGTCAGAGCCGCCGCTGTCGGGCTGGATGAATCCATAGCCCTTGGTGGGGTTGAACCACTTGACCGTACCGGTCGCCATGTCTGCGTCTCCGTAAACGCGCTTTTCCAGGCGGATCCCCCTCGGGGTGACCCGACAATCCATCTGGACAGCTCGTTCAGGCGAAGGAGCGAGACGCGGGTGTGGACCCCACGCAAAATCCGGACTGTGCTGTTGTTGTCACCCGGCTTTTCCAGTCGGTCAACAGCAAAGCGATTCGCCTGAGGGGTGATTCAAGCTTAACGGCACAGGCCGCGCTCGGCGCCGTCGATATGCAGGTGGTTCTCATGGGCGGCGTTGTAATCCGGCGTCAGAACCGTGGAAAACAGCCGGCAAGCGCCGTCGCGCACCGCGTGCAGGAACCGCCCGCCCGGCTCGCCCGCCGGACCCTGGCCGCGCCAGTCGTTAAGCACGCTGATCGTTCGCCCATCCTCCAGCGTCACACCCGCCACATCGAGGGCGTTGGCGCGGGCGTGTTCGCTGGGCCGCTCCTGCACGTCCTCCGATCCATAGATCCGGCGGCAGGAATAGGTCCCGTAATTCTCGACCCGCGCCGGGGCCGAGCCCAGTATCTCGCGCGCCGCCGGCTGCAACACCTGGCGATCCCAGATGACATAGCGGACCGCCAGCGGGCATTGCATCACCACATCGGCCGGGGCCAGGGGCGTGACCGCCCCGCCGGTGATCCGCACCGCCCCGCGCACGACGCAAAAGCCACCGTCGTCGCGATCCGTCGCCCGCGAGACGTCTACGCCCGCCTCGCGCAGCACCTGCATACAGGCCTCCGTCGCCCCCTCCACCTCTTCCGGCGCCGCCGTGGCGGGAAGGTCGAAGTCCGCCACCTTGGCCGCTGTCGCACGCCCCAAGGGTTGGTTGAGGTCCAACGGCTTCCACGGCAGGTCCTGGGGCGGCGCAAAGGCGTTCAACAGCGCAAAGGCGGCGCAGGCCAACAGCCCGACCTCCCAAAGCAGATTCCAGAAATCGGCGAAGTCGCGCTTCATACATCCCCAGCATGGACCGCACACGGTCCCGCTGGCAAACGCCGCAAGGACGCGAAACGTTCATCCGGCGCGTGATCCGGTAGAAGGGGGCGCGACAGCCTTAACACTTGTTCGGATTTGCCCGCTGTGCTGGGTATGCGCCTTTCGCGCGCCCACTTGCGGCGCGGCAGTTGGGAGTGAGCCGTTGACAGCGACGGATGGGGGGGCGCTCGAGCCTCGCAAGACTTTCCTCGGGCACCCGCGGGGCCTGGTGGTCCTGTTCTTCACCGAGATGTGGGAACGGTTTTCCTATTACGGCATGCGGGTCCTGCTGACCCTGTATCTGGTGCAGCATTTCCTGTTCGGCCCGGCCGAGGCTCAGGGCATCTACGCGGCCTATGCGGCCCTGGTCTATCTGATGCCGGTCATCGGCGGCATGATCGCCGACCGATATCTGGGATCGCGCAAGGCCGTCATCATCGGGGCCGTCCTGCTGGTCATGGGTCACTTCACGATGGCCTTCGAGGGCACGGGCGGTCGTGAAAGCCTGACCATCGGCGACACCACCTATCAGATCCAGGTCGACGGCCGCGATCAGAACCGGCAAATGTTCGCCGTCAACGGCGACCAGCGCGTGCCCATATCGATCACGCCGGAGGGGGTTTCGACCCTCGGCGCCGAACCTTCCGCCGCAAACGCCGCGACCGCTCCTGCCGCCGCGGCCGGTTTCCCGGCCTTCACCGCCACAGGCGGATATACGCTGGAAACCGAGCGCGATACGGCGCTCGGCGAGCCGGTCCTGTTCCTGGCCCTGGCTCTGATCATCGTCGGCGTGGGCTTCCTGAAGGCCAACATCTCGACCGTCGTCGGCGCCCTGTATGAAGAGAACGATCCCCGTCGCGACGGGGGTTTCACCATCTTCTACGTCGGCATCAATCTGGGTTCGTTCCTGGCGACGGCGGCCTGTTCCTATCTCGGCTTCAACTATGGCTGGGCTTACGGCTTCGGCCTGGCGGGCATCGGCATGCTGTTCGGTCTGCTGACCTTCGTCCTGGGCCAGTCCTGGCTTGAAGGTCGCGGCGCACCACCCATCCCGGTGGAGGGGCGTTCGATCCTGGGCGTGCCGCTGGTGCCCTTCTTCTGGATCGCCGGCCTTGTCGCCGTCATCCCGACCTGGCTGCTGATGCAACGCCACGAGATCATCGAGACGGGCCTGCCCTGGATCGCCGGCGTCATCTTCGCCTCGGTGGTCGGCTATACGGTCTTCCGGCTGAAAGGCGCCGAACGCAGCCGCATGCTGGTCGCTCAGCTGCTGATCTTCTTCTCGGTGCTGTTCTGGGCCCTGTTCGAACAGGCCGGGTCGTCCTTGACCCTGTTCGCTGACCAGTCGACCCAGATGCCCAGTTGGTTCAACGCCGGCTACACTCAGATGTTCAACCCCGGCATCATCATCATCGGCGGTCCGATCATCGCCGCGCTGTGGGTCTGGCTGGCGAAACGGAACCTGGAGCCCTCGACCCCGGTCAAGTTCTCGTTCGGCCTGGTCTTCGTGGGCCTGGGCTTCCTGGTCCTGACCTGGGCGGCGGGAACCCAGGCCAATGACGCCTTCCGGGTGCCGTTGCTGTTCCTGTTCCTGACCTACTTCTTCCACACGATCGGCGAGCTCTGCCTGTCGCCGGTCGGCCTGTCGATGATCACCAAACTGTCGGTGGCGCGCGTGGTCGGGATGATGATGGGCGTCTGGTTCCTGTCCAGCTCGGTCGCCCACATCGTCGCCGGCCTGATCGCCAAGGCGACGGCGACCGATACGGTCGCCGGGGTCGTGACCAGCCCCGCGCTGGCGCTGCAGACCTATGGGTCGATCTTCGGCACCATCGGCTGGACGGGCGTCGGCGTCGGCGTCTTCCTGCTGCTGATGTCGCCCCTGCTCAAGAAGGGCATGGCCGGGGTTCACTGAACCCGCAGCACCTGACGTAAAGAAGCCCCGGCGGAGCGATCCGCCGGGGCTTTTTGCTGGGCCGGGCTCGGCTCAGAAGGTCTTGCGGACCCGCAGCGAGACGAAGGTGCGCGGATCGAAGCTGCTGTCCTCGACAAAGGCCACGGCGCGGGTGTCGCGGTCGGCGAAGACCGTGCGGCTGCTGGTGAAGTCATCCCACAGGTTCAGTTGGGCGCGGATGGCCAGGGTCGGGCTGGGCTTGTACTCGGCGAACATCTCGTAATAGTCCGTGCCGCGCCACCTGGAGACCTGATCCGGCGAATAGCTGCTCTCGCCCAGATAGGGCAGCCAGTTCACGCCCCATTGCAGCTTCCAGCGGGTGATGTCCTGTTCGATGCCTATATTGGCCTGGGTCGGCCGTTCGTCCGAGATGGGACGTTCCTTGCCTGTGGTCGGATCGGTGACGGCGGTCTTGTTCCAGTCGTTGCGGAAGGTGAAGCGGGCGCCCGACAGGCCCAGCTTTTCCAGCGGCACGGTCACGTTCAACGACAGCTGGTCCAGCGTTCCCTCGCCGATATTGCCCACCGCCGACAGACCATCGTCCAGGGGTATCCAGTCGATGGCGTCGATGATCTCGTCATGACGATAGCCGATGGAGACCACGCCTTCGCCCCAGAATCGGCGCTCATAGGTCAGTTCCGAGATCCAGCGCTGCTCCGGCTCCAGATCGACATTGCCGCCATAGACATTCTCTTCGTCCAGGTCGGCCGAGGCGGCGAAGTCCGAGAAGTCCAGCTGTCCCAGCTCGCGCTCGAAGCGGAAGCGCAGCTGGTTGTTGGGCATCGGGGTCCAGGTGGCCATGAACCGAGGCTTGGCGAAGAAGAAGCTCTTCTCCTGATTGGCGTCGCCCGACTGGCTGATGGTTGAAGCTTCCAGCCGCACTCCGGCCTCCAGCGTCAGGTCCGGGTGCAGCCGCCATGTGCCCTTGGAAAAGGCCTCGCCGCGCGTCTCCTCGACCTTGACCGAGGCGCTGGGCAGGGGAATGGGCACGCCGCCTTCGCTATAGGCCTGGTCGGTCTGGCGCATATTGTAGGCGACCTCGCCGCCGGTCTCGATCGTCAGCTTCGGCGAACGTTCGTGGCGAACCAAGGCCCGCAGAATGGTCTCGGAGTTCTCGCCGGAATAGGCGAACACCTGTTCTGGCGCGTCCACGCTGTTGTTCAGGACATTATAGGTCGAGACCCCGTCCCAGCTGCCGAACTCGTGCATCAGCCGGGTCTCCAGCTTGAAGCGGTCGTTGAGGGGCCGTTCCCAGGTGACGCCGAACTCGCCGCCGTCGGCGTCCTCGCTGTCCAGGCTCTCGCGGAAGGCGGTTGCGGATCGGCTGGTGTTGTACCCCTGCCAATCGTTGATCCCGTAGCGGGCGGTCAGATCCACCTTCCCGCCCGCCAGCGGCCCGGCATAGGTGCCGCGGATCGAGTTTCCGCCGCCATAGCCGTCGGTGTCGGTGATCTCGTCGCGCAGGATGTTCCCGGCTGCGTCGCGGCGGATCAGGCGGCCGGGACCATTGGAATCGCTCATACTGATCCCATCCGACAGGGTCACGCCCCAGCTGCGGTCGCCGTCGCGCGCCGTGAACTGATAGCTGCCGCCGTAGAGGTCCTGACCCGATCCCTCGAACTGGGTGGTGTTCCAGGTCAGGATCGACTGACGGCTGGCCTCCTTCTTCAAGATGACGTTCACCACGACCGAAAAGCCTTGCATGTCGATGCCCGGCGCGCCGCCGCGGATCAGCTCGACCCGTTCGACCTGACGGGCCGGAGTGCGGCTGAGAACGTTGGAGCCGGCGTCGTTCTTGGAGGCCGGGCGAGCGTTGTTGATCAGCACATTGCCGACGGCCCCTTCGAAGCCCCGCGCGCCGCTGCCGTCGTCCAGCTCGAAGCCGGGCACGCGGTTGACCATGTCGAGCGCCGTATTGGGGCGCTGGGCCAGGAAGAAGTCCGGCGTGAAGATCAGGACGCCGCGCTGGGCGGCGTCGGCCAGGGGCGCCTGGCTGGTCGGGCCGGTCGGCACGGGCGCCTGGGCCACCTGCGGTTCGTCGCCGGCATAGGCGCTCGCGGCGGAAAGCAGCAGGGCGGTGGTGGCCAGCAGCAGGGTCTTGGTCATCGGTCTTCCCCTCTCGTTCGTTGGCGAGAGGTGTGCCGATCCGCCGCATTCATCTCCAGTTACAAGGCCGAAAGGTGGATTAAATCGACGACAGCATTACCGGGATTTCATTACGAAACAGAAAGCCACTGTACTAGGTTAGTGTAATGATCAGACCCTTCTCTATTATCGTGGCTCTGTTGCTTGTTTGTGGCGATGGACGACCGGCGGCGGCACAGGATGCGGCACCGGCTCCTGACGCGGTCGAGGACATCATCGTCACCGCCCGTCGAATCGAGGGGCCGATGTGGGAGGTTCAGCGCGGCGACAGCACCCTGATCCTGGTGGGGTCGATCGACGGTCTTCCGCGAGACATGGAATGGCGTACAGACGCACTGGTCTCGGCGGTGGAAGGTGCGGATCGGGTGCTGTTTCCGGTACAGGGCCAGGCGTCTTTGGCGGATGTCGGGCGGCTGATCTGGCGGATGCGCACTCTGACACGCCTGCCCAATGATCGCACGAGCGCGGACTACCTCCCCGCCGAGCTCGAGGCGCGGGTGGAGCGGATTACGGCCGAGGGGCCAAGCCGCAAGAGCATGCTGATGCTGTCGGCCGATTTGATGGAACACGGCGGCTATGCCCGCCGCGCGCGGCCCGTGTCGGAGGTGGTGCGCGGGGCGGCGCGCAAATCCCGCAAGCCGGCCGAGCCGGTCGGCGTCTTCCGGGGCGACGAGATGGTTGAGAAGATTCTGACCACGCCGCCCGAAGCCTATCTGGACTGTATTGAACGGGCGACGACGGCCGCAGAAGCCGGCGAGGCCGAGGGCGGACGGCGGGCCGAGGCCTGGCGACGCAGGCACGTTCCGGCCGTGCTCGCTTCGCCGCTGGAGCAGGCGACGAACACCTGCTCCTATTGGGCGGTGATGGGCGAGGGCGAGACCTTGCGGGGCATCTGGAACAAGGCCGTAGACGACGCCCTGTCACAGCCCGGCGTAACGGTGGCCATTGCGCCGCTTCGTCTCTTGGCGGAGCCGAACGGCGTCCTGGACCGGTTGGAAGCCCAGGGGCTGGAGCCGCTCGGACCCGACTGGCGGCCCTCAGCCCCCTGACCCCTTAGTTCGCAGGGGCCTGACGGTCCGGCACGGCGTCGCGTGCGGCGTCGCCGATGTTCTCAGCCGCGCCGCCGACGCTCTCTGCGGCTCCGGCGATCGCGTTGGACTCGATGGCGTCGTTGCGGTTCATGTTCATCAGGAACCAGCCGATGATCAGGACCAGGGCCAGGCCGATGACCAGGGCGATGACGCCGCCCAGGCCCCCGCCACGACGGCGCTCGACGACGACGGGGTCTGCTGCCGGAGCGGGGGCGGGATCGTTCTCGGTGATCCGTTCGACCCGGCCGTCAGGGTGTTCGACGGTGCGTTCGGTGGGCATGGTGTTCCTCTCCAGTGTGGCGAGGAAACACGCGCTCGGCGATTAGGGTTCCGGCCGGGTCAGACCGCCGTTCCGCCGACGGTCAGGCCGCCCATCTTCAGCGAGGGCTGGCCGATGCCGACGGGCACCCCCTGGCCGGCCTTGCCGCAGACGCCGACGCCGGGGTCGAAGGCGAAGTCGTCGCCGATCATCTGGATCTTGGTCAGGGCCGTGGCGCCGTCGCCGATCAGGGTGGCGCCACGGACGGGTGCAGTGATGACCCCGTCCTCGATCAGATAGGCCTCGTTGCACTGGAAGACGAACTTGCCGTTGGTGATGTCCACCTGGCCGCCCGAGAAGTTGGCGGCGTAGAGGCCGCGCTTGGTATTGGCGATCATGTCGGCCTTCGAATCCTTGCCGCCTTCCATGAAGGTGTTGGTCATGCGCGGCATGGGCATGTGGGCGAAGGACTGGCGACGGCCGTTGCCGGTGGCGGCGACGCCCAGCTGACGCGCCGACAGTCGGTCGTGCATCAGGCCGACCATGATCCCGTCCTCGATCAGGACGGTGCGCGAGGTGGGGGTGCCCTCGTCATCGACCGACAGGGAGCCGCGACGACCGGCGATGGAGCCGTCGTCCACCACAGTGACGCCGGGGGCGGCAACGCGCTGGCCCATCATGCCGTTGAAGACGGAGGAGCCCTTGCGGTGGAAGTCGCCCTCGAAGCCGTGGCCGATGGCCTCGTGCAGCAGGACGCCGGGCCAGCCGGCCCCCAGGACCACGTCCATCTCGCCCGCCGGGCAGTCGATGGCGTCCAGATTGACCAGGGCCTGGCGCAGGGCCTCGTCCACCTGGGCCTGCCAGCGTTCGGGCGCGACCCAGGCCTCGAAGCCCGCACGGCCGCCGGCGCCGGACGAGGCGCTCTCGCGCTTGCCGTTCTGTTCGACGGTGACGGAGACGTTCAGGCGGACCAGGGGGCGGATGTCGCGCACCACCCGTTCGTCGGCGCGCAGGATCTCGATGGCGCGGCGCTCGCCGACCAGGGAGGCCGAGACCTGGACCACGCGGGGATCGCGGGCGCGGGCCCAGGCGTCGATCTCGGCCAGCAGGGCGATCTTGTCGGAGAAGGCGGGCGAAGCGAGGGGATCAACGGCGTCGTAGAGCTGCTGATTGGTGGCGCGCGGCCCCTCGGCGACGCGGGCGGCGTGGCCTTGCTTGGCCAGGGCGGCGCTGTCGGCGGCGCGGCGCAGGGCGGCGGCCGAGATCTCGTTGGCGTGGGCATAGCCGGCGGTCTCGCCCGCCACGACCCTGAGGCCGAAGCCCTCGGTCGCGTCATAGGCGGCGGACTTGAGCCGGCCGTCGTCGAACACCAGGCTCTCGCTCTCGGACCGCTCCAGGAACAGCTCGCCGTCGTCGGCGCCGGCCAGGGCCGTCTTCAGGATCGACAGGGCTTCGTCGGTATCGACGCCGGCGGCGTCGAGGATGGGGGGCGGGGCGGCGTGAACGGTCATGGGCTGTAGGTAGGGGCTGGAGGGCGGTTCGTCACCTGTGGCGAGGAATAGACTCAATCCACTCGAATTTTTCGGAGTCGATTTTCGTCCATTGTTTAGGCGATCTCCTTGCGGCGGTTGGGCCAGGGGAGAGGCTAACACGGCTGGGAGGCGTGATAGGTCGAAGGCGGGTTTGACGAAGTAAGGCGTTGAATTCCTTGATGCGAAACCCGCGCAATTTGGATAGCAACCCCGCCTTCGTCATTCCGGGCGGAGGGCCGCTTGGGCCCGAAGACCCGGAACCCAGCGGCGCCGAAGGCGAAATGGGTCCGCCGCTCGGTGGTCGAAGGTCGGAGTCCGCGACAGGTTCGCGCTCTCGCGCGCCGCTGGGTTCCGGGTCTCCGCTGCGCTTCGCCCGGAATGACGAAAGGAAGGAACGAGCCGGCTACCGCGCCAGCTTTCCCTTGGCCTTGCCGGCGGAGAAGACCACCTCCGTGTCAGGCGCCGCGATCTCCTCGCCGCAGTGGTCGAGAACGGCCAGGATGTATCGGAGCACATTCACCCGCGCCGTCTTCTTTTCGTCTGTGGCGACGACGGTCCAGGGCGCGAAGTCACGGTCCGTCTCGTCCAGCATCCGGTCGCGGGCGTCGGAATAGGCGTCGAACCGGGCCTCGGCCTCGGCGTCCAGCGACGACAGCTTGAACCGCTTCAGTGGATCGACGCGACGTTCCTTGAGCCGCTTCGCCTGTTCCTTGCGCGATATGTCGAGCCAGAGCTTGATCAGGATAATCCCGTCGTCGGTCAGCATCCGCTCGAACCGGGGGGCGTCGGTCAGGAACTGGGCGTACTGCTCGGGCGTGCAATAGCCCATCACCGGCTCGACCCCGGCGCGGTTGTACCAGGAGCGGTTGAAGATAACCGTCTCGCCCGCCGCCGGCAGATGCGGGATATAACGCTGGAAATACCACTGGCCGGTCTCCCGGTCGCTGGGCTTGGGCAGGGCGACGACGCGGGTCTGGCGCGGGGACATGTATTCGGTCAGCCGCTTGATCGCCCCGTCCTTGCCGGCGGTGTCGCGCCCCTCGAGCACGATAACGACCCTCAGACCGTGTTCGATGGTCCAGGCCTGGGTCTTCACCATGGCGAGTTGAAGCTGCTCGAGCTCGGTTTCGTAGGCGTCGGTTTTCTTTCCCATGGGGGCGACAGTGGAACGGGGGCCCCGCCAGAGCAAGCGGAGCGGCGGGACGCGCCCCGAAGATGACGGTCTTCTCACGTGCCCGCACCGCCCGCCGGGGTTAGGGTGGTCCGAACCGGGAGGGGTTTCGACGATGCTGAACCGCCGAATGCTAATGATGTCCGGCGTCGCCGCCGCGACCGCCGGAGCGACGGACGCCAGAGCCGCATCCGCCGACGCCTATGAAGCCGCGCTGGACGCCGCCTTCGCCCAGACCCAGCCGGTCGCTCTTGCCGGCGGCGTGGTGACGCGCGAAGGCCTGGCCTGGTCCGGGGTGCGGGGCTTGCGCCGGGTCGGCGCAAGCGATCCGGCGAGCCTGAACGACCGCTGGCACCTGGGGTCGAACACCAAGGCGATGACGGCGGCCCTGTACGGGCGACTGGTCGATCAGGGACGGGCGGACTGGGAGGCGGCGATGGACGTGCTGTTTCCCGGCCTGAAGATCGATCCGGCCTGGGAAGGCGCTCGCCTCAGCGACTTCATGCATCACCGGGCGGGTGTGAAAGACGCCGACACCCTGGGCATGGTCTTCTTCATGACGGCGCGGGGCGACCCCCGGCCCTTGCCCGAGCAGCGGCGGGCCGTGGTCGAACGGATTTTAGGCGCCGCGCCGACGGGGACCAAGGGGGCGTTCGAATACGCCAACGCCAACTATATGCTGGTCGGGGCGGCGATCGAACGGATCGCGGGACAACCGTGGGAAGAGACGATGCAGGCCGAGCTGTTCGGGCCCTTGGACCTGAGCTCGGCCGGGTTCGGGGCGCCGAAGACCAATACGGCGGGAGGGGACAATGTCTGGGGCCACCGGGGCGAAGGGCCCGGCCGAACAGCCGTAAACCCGGCCGATCCGGGTGCGGACAATCCGGCTGCCCTGGGCCCGGCGGGCACGGTCCATATGAGCCTGACCGACTATGGCCGCTGGCTGAGACTGTTCCTGACGAACGGCGACGGCTGGCTGAAGCCCGAAACGATCCGGCGACTGACGATCCCCGCCACGGGCCCGGGCCCCGGCGAAGGCCTGCCCTACGCCCTGGGGTGGATCGCGCCGCCGCAGATTCCGTGGGCCGGCGGACCGGTCCTGACCCACGATGGATCGAACACCCTGTGGTACGCCACCGCCATAGCCGCGCCCACGCGAGGCCTGGCCTTCATCGGCCTGAGCAACGAGGGCGCCGGCCAGGCGGCGACCAGCGGCCTGATGCGAAATCTGATCGCAACCTTGGGCGCTTAGGCGGCTCAATCTGGCCCGACGCCTGCAGTGTCCCGGCTCAAGTCGTAACCCCGGTCCCGATATGGGCCGGCTTGAGTATGGGAGACAGCGCCGTTGCCTGTGCGGCCTATCCGTCGATCCGACTATGAGGCCCTGAATCGGCTGCACCGACAGGTGGGCTGGCCCGAGCGGTCGCATGCCGGGTGGCGCTGGCTCGAACAGAATCCGGCGCGGCTGGACATCAACGCCCCGGTCGGCTGGGTCGTCACAGATGTGAACGATGCGCCCGTCGCCATGCTGGGCAATCTGATCCAACGGTTTCGCCGGGGCGACCGGGTGCTGCACGGGGCGACCGGCTTTTCCATCATCGTGCCGCCCCAGCACAAGGGCACCAGCCGGCCGCTGATCGAAGCCTTGCTGGCCCAGCCGGATCTGTTCGCCCGTTACACCCTGAACGCCAATGCGCGCTCGGCGCCCCTGTACCGACTGTTCGGACTAAAGCCCGGCCCGACGCCGACCCATGCGCTGAAACTGGCGTGGGCGGTCGATCGCCTGGCCTGTCTGAAAGGCCGTCTGTTGCGGACACTGCTGGGCCATGTCTCGGCGGAGACCGCGCGGCGGTTGGGCGAGCGGCTGATGAACCCGCGTCTGTTCCGGCCCTGCCGTCTGAGCCTTCCGGCGGACGTCGTGATGTTGCGCGACACCGGCGAGACCTCGGCCTATGCCGACTTCTGGCGCACCCTGGCGGCCGAGGGGCGATTGCTGGCGGATCGCAGCCCCGAGGTGCTGAACTGGCGACGGTCCGATCCGGATCAGACTCTGCCGCCGATCCTGCTGGGCCTCATGCGCGAGGGACGGCTGGTCGGGATGGCCGAAGCCCTGATGACCAAGACCAGCCTGATCGAACCGCCCTGTCTAGACATCATCGATCTGGTCGCGCTGAAGGACGCGCCCCAGGCGATCGAAACCTTGGCGACCTGTCTGATCGCCAACGCCCGCACCCTGGGCGCGGCCAAGGTGCGGCTGCAGGTCACGACGCCGGAAATCCTGGATCAACTGGGGGCCTTGCCGCCCAAGGCGCGGCGCGAGGGCGGATGGGGCCACTGCCACGCCATCATCGAGGATCCGGAGCTGGCGCGCGCCTGGTCGCCGACGCCGTTCGACGGCGACTACGCCGTCTGCGCCCGCGCGGTGCCCCTGCCCCGCGCCTGGCGCGCGCCGCTGCGCGGCCAGATCACGGCGCCAGGCGCGGGGCAGGGGCTGGCGCAGCGCGGCTGAGGCCGACCTGAGGCTCAGGCGCCGGGGCGCGACTTCAGCGCGTCACGGATTTCAATCAGCAGCGCTTCGGTCGTGGTCGGCGCGGAGGGGGTCGGATCGGGCTTGGCGGCCTCCTGGCGGCGCATGGCGTTGATTCCCTTGACCACCATGAAGACCACGAAGGCGACGATCAGGAACTGGATCACCGTATTGGCGAAGGCGCCATACTGGACCGCGACCTTTTCCACCGCCTCAGTCGCCGGGTTTTCCGGGCGCAGGACCCATTCCAGTTCGGAGAAGTCGATGCCGCCGGTCAACAGGCCGATAGGGGGCATGACCACCTGATCGACCAGGCTCTTGACGATGCCGTTGAAGGCCGCGCCGATTATGACGCCGACGGCCAGATCGACGACGTTTCCCTTGACCGCAAACTCGCGGAACTCGGACAAAAGGCTCATAGGGTCGCTCAGTCTTTAGGCTTTGGAATTCAGGCGTCGCCGGAAGCGTTCAGACGCTCGCGAAGTTCCTTGCCGCTCTTGAAGAAGGGCACGGCCTTGGCCGGCACGTCCACCGTCTCGCCGGTGCGCGGGTTGCGCCCAAGGCGCGCCGGGCGGGACCGCACCGAAAAGGCGCCGAAGCCGCGCAGCTCGACCCGACCGCCCTCAGCGAGAGCGCCGGTCATCTTGCCGAGGATGACATTCACCAGCCGCTCCACCTCCGCATGGGTCAGATGGGTGTTCTCGGCCGCCAGTTTCTCGATCAGTTCGGACTTGATCATCAGGGCCCCTGCCAGCGCGTGATCGACGGGTCAGCGCCCGCCGAGGATCCAGGCGCTCACCCTAACCCCCGCTGGGCGCGGGAAAAAGCCCTTATCCACCAAGGATAGGCGGCATTCGCACGATTTATGTGCGGTTCCGCGCACTCGCATGCGTCAAAAAGAGAAAAGGGCGGCGGGATTGCTCCCGCCGCCCTTCAGTCTTTTCTACGCTACCGCGAAGCGCGCGGCGCTCTGTGGCTCTAGCGCTTAGTCCTTGGTGCCGGCGTTCTTCAGCGCGGCGCCCAGGATGTCGCCCAGCGAAGCCCCGGAGTCGGACGAGCCGAACTGTTCGATGGCTTCCTGTTCGTCCTTCATTTCCAGCGCCTTGATCGACACCGAGACGCGGCGCGAGGCCTTGTCCACGGCGGTGATCATCGCGTCGATGCGATCGCCGACGGCGAAGCGTTCCGGACGTTGCTCGTTACGGTCGCGCGACAGGTCCGACTTGCGGACGAAGGCCGTGACCGGCGCGTCGTCTTCACCGAATTTGACCTCGATGCCGCCCGACTCGATCGACGAGACGGTGACGGTGATCTGCTGGCCGCGGCGATAGGTGTCGCCCTCGCCGATCGGATCGCCGCCCAGCTGCTTGATGCCGAGCGAGACGCGTTCCTTCTCGACGTCGACGTCCAGGACCTTGGCCTTGACCATCTCGCCCTTGCGGTAGCGCTGGATGGCTTCTTCACCCGAAACCGACCAGTCCAGGTCGGACAGGTGCACCATGCCGTCGATGTCGTTGTCCAGGCCGATGAACAGGCCGAACTCGGTGGCGTTCTTGACTTCGCCCTCGACGGTCGAGCCGATCGGGTTGTTGGCGACGAAGGCGTCCCACGGATTGTCCTGAGCCTGCTTCAGGCCCAGCGAGATGCGGCGCTTGGAGGCGTCGACGTCCAGGACGACCACGTCCACTTCCTGAGAGGTGGAGACGATCTTGCCCGGATGGACGTTCTTCTTGGTCCAGGACATTTCCGAGACGTGCACCAGGCCCTCGACCCCGGCTTCCAGCTCCACGAAGGCGCCGTAGTCGGTGATGTTGGTGATGCGGCCCGTGTACTTGGCGCCGACCGGATACTTGGCTTCCACGCCGTCCCAGGGGTCCGACTGCAGTTGCTTCATGCCCAGCGAGATACGTTGGGTGTCCGGGTTGATCTTGACGATCTGGACCTTGACGCTGTCGCCGACGGCCAGGACTTGCGACGGATGCGAGACGCGCTTCCACGACATGTCGGTGACGTGCAGCAGGCCGTCGATGCCGCCCAGGTCCACGAACGCGCCGTAGTCGGTGATGTTCTTGACCACGCCTTCGCGGACTTCGCCCTCTTGCAGCTGGCCGACCAGCTCGGTGCGCTGTTCGGCGCGGGCTTCTTCCAGGATGGCGCGACGCGAGACGACGATATTGCCGCGCGGGCGGTCCATTTTCAGGATCTGGAACGGCTGTTCCTTGCCCATCAGCGGGCCGACGTCGCGGACCGGACGGATGTCGACTTGCGAGCCGGGCAGGAAGGCCGAGGCGCCGCCCAGGTCGACGGTGAAGCCGCCCTTGACGCGACCGACGATGGCGCCGTTGACCGGCTGGCCTTCGGCGAACACGACTTCCAGACGGGTCCAGGCTTCTTCGCGGCGGGCCTTGTCACGGCTGATGACGGCCTCGCCCAGGGCGTTTTCGACGCGCTCGAGGTAGACCTCGACGTTGTCGCCGACCTTCGGCAGCTTGGCGTCGTCGCCTTGGCCGAATTCGCGCATCGAGATGCGGCCTTCGGTCTTCAGGCCCACGTCGATGATGACGATGTCTTTTTCGATGCCGACGACGCGGCCGTGGACCACTTGGCCTTCGCCGAAGTCGCGGCCCTGAAGTTGTTCGTCGAGCAGCGCGGCGAAATCGTCGCGCGAGGGGGAGAGGGTGTCAGTCATGAAGCTGAAAAGCATTCCGTAGGGGCTGTGGCGCGCGACCGGACGGTCCCGCGCGAGGTGGACGCTCCCGACACAGCAAGCCGCTGCGCCGAGGCGATAGGAAAAGATAGGCAGGTCGTCAGGATGCGAGGCCGTTCAGAACGATCAGGACGCCCGCGGAAGCCGAGGGTGGACGCGTTGGATTTGCGAAATGGGTCAGAGACCGTGTTTCGCGCGCGCCGCCTCGACGATACGGCGGGCCGCATCGAAGGCCGCCTCTATACCCATGTCGGTGGTGTCCAGCAAGACCGCGTCTTCCGCCTGGACCATCGGGGCGGAGCCGCGACCGGCGTCGCGCTCGTCCCGGCGCTGGATATCGGCCAGCATCTCGTCGAAGCCGATGTCGAAGCCGCGCGCCGTCAGCTGTTTCCAGCGGCGGTCGGCGCGGGTCTCGGGCGCAGCGGTGACGAACAGTTTGGCCGGGGCGTCCGGGGCGATCACCGTGCCGATGTCGCGCCCGTCCAGCACCGCGCCCCCGGCCTGGGCCGCGAAGGCCTGTTGCAGGTCCAGCAGGGCGGCGCGGACGCCGGGATGGCCGGCGACGCGACTGGCCGCCTCGCCCGCCTCGCCGGTGGTCAGGCGGGGATCGTCGGACACTTCCGATGCGTCCAGCCCCCGCGCCGCCTCGGTCGCCGCCGCCTCGTCGTCCAGCGAACCGCCGGCCTCCAGCAGTTTGACGCCCACGGCGCGGTACAACAGGCCGGTGTCCAGGTGCGGCAGGCCATAGGTCCGCGCCAGCCGGGCGGCGATGGTGCCCTTGCCCGAGGCGGCCGGGCCGTCGACGGCGATGATCAGCGGCATCAGGCGGCGGAGTCCACGCGAACGGGGGCGAGGCGCAGCCCCAGGGCCTGCATCACCTTGAAGATGGTCGAAAGCTCGGGCCGTCCCTCCTCGCTGAGCGCGCGATAGAGGGCAGTGCGCGACAGTTCGGCGTCCCGCGCCATCTGGGTCATGCCCTTGGCCCGGGCGACGACGCCCAGGGCGTTGGTGATAAGCCGGGGATCCCCAAGCTCGGCGGCGGACTCGAACGAAGCCACCAGAAACTCCTCGACCGCCTCAGGCGTGTCGAGGAAGTCAGCCGCGTCGAAGGGAACAGTTTCAATCGGCATGTCTCAACTCTTTCGCCAGAAGCAACGCCCCCTCGATGCCCCGCTTTTGAGACGACTTATCGTCGCCTCCGAGCACGACGACCCAGGCGCGGTTTCGCTGATACACATACACTCGATAGCCAGGGCCGACGTCGATCCGCAGTTCGCTGACGCCTTCCCCGACAGGTTTGACGTCGCCCCAGTGTCCAAACTGAAGCCGGGTCAGCCGGTCGGCGATCCTAGCCAGCGCCCGTGCGTCTCGCAGTCTTGAACGCCAGCTCACGAACTGTGGCGTCAGTTCTATCGTAACGCCCACATTGTCGTCTATAGGCGACATTTCGTCAAGCGACCCGCCCGCCCAGACCGTTCATCATCTCGACGAAGCCGGGGAAGCTGGTGGCGATCATGCCGGGCTCGTCGACCGAGACCGGCTGATCGGCGGCCAGGCCCAGGACCAGATGGCTCATGGCGATGCGGTGATCGTGGGCGGTGTGGACGGTCGCGCCGCCCTTCACCGGGCCTCCAGTAACGATAAAGCCTTCCGGCTCCTCTTCCACCTGGACGCCGCAGGCGCGCAGGCCCTCGACCATCAGCGAGATCCGGTCGCTTTCCTTGACCCGCATCTCGCCCACGCCGCGCATGACGGTGACGCCTTCAGCAAAGGCCGCCGTCGCGGCCAGGATCGGATATTCGTCGATCATGGAGGCGGCGCGCGCCTCGGGCACGACCACGCCCTTCAGGGGCGAGTAACGGGCGGTGATGTCGCCGACGTCCTCGCCGCCGGCCTGACGCCGGTTGGTGATGGTCAGGTCGGCGCCCATTTCGATCCAGGTGTCGAACAGGCCGGTACGCAGCGGGTTCAGCATCACCCCCTCGGCCGTCACCACCGAGCCCGGAACCACCAGGCCCGCCGCCAGGGGGAAGGCGGCCGAGGATGGATCGCCCGGCACGGCGACAAAGGTCCCGGTCAGGGCCTGACCGCCCTTCAGCGTGACGGTCCAGCCCTCGCCCATCTCTTCCACCCCGACCTCGGCGCCGAAAGCGCGCAACATGCGTTCGGTATGGTCGCGGCTCTTTTCCGGCTCCGTCACCGAGGTGACGCCCTGGGC
Organism: Brevundimonas sp. FV2ps16; assembly: GCF_058681075.1. NCBI lineage: Bacteria > Pseudomonadati > Pseudomonadota > Alphaproteobacteria > Caulobacterales > Caulobacteraceae > Brevundimonas > Brevundimonas sp. FV2ps16. The sequence goes on from NZ_CM178728.1 coordinate 670,859, forward strand.
GTTCAGCCCGGCCAGCAGGATGGCCGACTTGACCTGGGCCGAGGCCACGGTCTGCACATAGTTGATCGCCGTCAGGGTTCCGCCGGTCAAGGCGACCGGCAACCGGTCTTCGGCCGCCAGCCAGCCGAACCGGGCGCCCATGTCGGCCAGGGGACCGGTCACGCGCTTCATCGGCCGCTTCCGCAGCGAGGCGTCGCCGTCGAAGGTCGCCGTCAGCTCATAGCCGGCCGCCGCCCCCATCAGCAGGCGCACACCGGTGCCGGCGTTGCCGCAGTCGATCACAGATGCGGGTGTTTTGAAGCCGCCCGCCCCTTCGATCCGCCACTTCCCGTCGCCGGTCCGCTGGACCTTGGCGCCGAAGGCTTCGACCGCACGGGCGGTGGCCAGGACGTCGTCGCCTTCCAGCAAACCCTCGACCTCGGTGACGCCGGAGGCCATGCCGCCCAGAATCATCGAGCGGTGTGACATCGACTTGTCGCCGGGCGCGCGAACCGTTCCGGCAAGGGCGTCAGAGCGTCTGGAAGTCAGTTGAGACGGCATATTCACCCGCTTCAGGCTGTGTTGGGGAGGGAGCCGCGCGGGCGGCGCGAAAGACAGCTTTTGACAGCGGCTCCTAGGGGTGGCAAGGGACCGCCCCGAATTCAACCCGTTGAAGGTTCCAAACGTGGCCAATCCCGAACTGGGCGCCAAACAGGTTTGCCCGAACTGCCAGGCTAAGTTCTACGACCTGAACCGCCGCCCCGCCCACTGCCCCAAATGCGGCACCGACTTCGATCCCGAAGAGGCGCTGAAGCTGCGCAGCCGTCGTGTCCGTCCCGGCTATCCCGCCGACGACGAGGACACGGACGATCAGGTCAAGGACAAGAAGGCCGAGTCCGACGAGGACGAGGAAGAAGAAGTCCGGGCCCCGGAGATCGACGAGGAAGGCCATGAGCCGATCCTGACGCCGGACGACGACGACACCCCCGCCGACGCTTCGGAAGAAGCCGGCATGGGCGCCACCGACGGCGACGACGACGATCTGGGCGACGATGACGACGACTCCGTGCCGTTCATCGAAGACGACGACGATGATTCCATCGAGGACGAGATCGCCAAGCCGTCGCGCGACGACGACTGATCTTTTCTGTTGCGTCCGCCGCGTTTCCCTTTAGGAGACGCGGCGGACGCAACAGCCTTTCGAACCCTGGTTTGGTTTGAAATCACTGCTGTTTTTCACATCCGGAACCGATGTGAAAATAAATGTCGAAACGGGCTTGATCGTAAAAAAGCTCTGACATAGGTTCCGCCGCCTCGCCGGGGGCCATCGCAAGATGAACCGGGCGAACCAGACCGCAAGGTCCGGGGCTTTAGCTCAGTTGGTAGAGCGCTTGCATGGCATGCAAGAGGTCAGCGGTTCGACTCCGCTAAGCTCCACCAGTTTCCAGAAGCCCGGCTGTGAAAACAGCCGGGCTTCGTTGCATCTGGAACCTGAGCGGTTCGCCGCGCGCTTGCGCCCCATGACGTCTCCACTCCAGGCCGGCCTCGAAACCATCGACGACACCCAGATCATTCGCGTGGCGGGGGCCAGCGTCACGATCGGCGGCCTGGTCAGCGGCCTGGTCATACTGCTGGTCGCCCTGATCCTGAGCCGGCTGGTGACCCGGGCCTTGCGACGGGTGCGCGAACGCTCGGAACGCAGTCGGCAGGTCCTGTATCTGCTGGAGCGGCTGGCCGGTTACGCCATCATCATCGTCGGCCTCATGTCGGCCCTGTCGGCGGCGGGGCTGAACCTGTCGTCGCTGGCGGTCTTCGCCGGCGCCCTGGGCATAGGCGTGGGTCTGGGCCTGCAAGGCGTGGTCAAGGAGTTCGTGTCCGGCCTGTTCCTGATCTTCGACCGGATGGTGTCGGTCGGGGACTATATCGAGATCGAGGATATCGACATACGCGGCGCGATCATGGAGATCGGGCCGCGCGCGACGCGGGTGCGGACCAATGACAACGTCAATGTCCTGGTGCCGAACTCACGCTTCATCGAACAGCCGGTAACCAACTGGACGCTGAAGGGCGACACCCGGCGCATCCACATCCCCTTCGCCGTCGCCTATGGGTCGGACCGGGGCAGGGTGCGCGAAGCGGTTCTGGCCTGCGCGCGGGCCAGCCCCTTCACCCTGCCCGAGACCGAGGCGCGCAAGAGCCAGGTCTGGCTTGTGGGGTTCGGCGACAAGGGGCTGGAGTTCGAACTGCTGGTCTGGCCCACGCGCGAGGCCGTCAAACGGCCGGCGGCCATGCACGCGGCCTATACCTGGCTGATCGCCGACGCCCTGGACGCCGCCGGGATCGAGGTGCCCTTCCCCCAGACCGACCTGCGCATCCGCAGCGCCTTCGGCCTGGAAGGCGACGACGCCCTGGGGCGGCTGGGTTACGGCCGAGAGGCTGGTCCAGCGGCGGCGCAGCCCCCCGCGCGTCCGGCCCAGCCCTCTGTCTCCGCTTCGGGCGCCAGCAACGACGCCGCCGAGGACCTGATGATGGCCGAAGACGAGGACGGTCCCCTGGAACCCGCGCCCGGCCTGCCGCCGGGACGGACGGGGGGTTAGCGCTCCACCGCTTTCCGCCCTCAGTGTGCAGCCTTGGCCTTCAGCCGGAAGGCGTGAAGCAGCGGCTCGGTATAGCCGCTCGGCTGGTCCACGCCCTCGAACACCAGGGCGCGGGCGGCCTGGTAGGCCAGGCTGGCGTCCGGATCCGGCGCCATGGGGCGATAGAGGGGATCTCCGGCGTTCTGGGCGTCGACCTTGGCCGCCATGCGCAGGAAGGCCGCGTCCACCTGATCGGGGGTGCAGACGCCGTGCAGCAGCCAGTTGGCGATATGCTGCGAACTGATCCGCAGGGTCGCGCGATCCTCCATCAGGCCGATGTCGTGGATGTCGGGCACCTTGGAACAGCCGACCCCCTGGTCGATCCAGCGGACGACATAGCCGAGGATGCCCTGGGCGTTGTTGTCCAGCTCGGCCGCCACCTCGTCCTCTGACCAGTTGACGCCATTGGCCAGGGGCGGGGTCAGCAGGGCCTCCAGACCCGGCGTCGGGCGGGTCGCCACCTCGGCCTGGACGGCGAAGACGTCCACCGCGTGATAGTGAAGCGCGTGCAGGGTGGCGGCGGTCGGCGACGGGGTCCAGGCGGTGTTGGCGCCGGTCCTGGGGTGGGCGATCTTCTGGTCCAGCATGTCGGCCATCCGGTCGGGCGCGGCCCACATGCCCTTGCCGATCTGCGCCTTGCCGGACAGGCCGCACTTCAGGCCGATGGCGACATTGCGCGCCTCGTAGGCCGTGATCCATGCGCTGGACTTGATGTCGGCCTTTCGCACCACCGGCCCGGCCTGCATGGCGGTGTGGATCTCGTCGCCGGTGCGGTCCAGGAAGCCGGTGTTGATGAAGACGATCCGGTCCTTCACCGCATGAATACAGCCCGCCAGATTGGCCGAGGTGCGACGCTCCTCGTCCATCACCCCGACCTTGATCGTATGGCGCGGCAGGGCCAGTAGATTCTCGACCGCGTCGAACAGCCGGTCGGTGAAGGCCGCCTCGTCCGGCCCGTGCATCTTCGGCTTGACGATATAGACCGATCCGGTCGCGCTGTTGCCGAAGGCCCCGAGCCCCTTGATGTCGTAAAGCGCGATCAGGCTGGTGACGACGGCGTCCATGATGCCCTCGGGCGCGTCCGAGCCGTCGGCCAGACGGATGGCGGGCGTGGTCATCAGATGGCCGACGTTGCGCACGAACAGCAGGCTGCGGCCCTTCAGGGTCGTTTCGCCGCCATGGGGCGCGGTCCAGCGACGGTCAGGCTCCAGCGCGCGGGTCAGGGTCTCGCCGCCCTTCTTGAAGGTCGCGGCCAGGTCGCCGCGCATCAGGCCAAGCCAGTTGCGATAGGCCTCGACCTTGTCGGCGGCGTCCACAGCCGCAACCGAGTCTTCCAGATCGACAATGGTGGTCAGGGCCGATTCCAGCACCACGTCGGCCAGACCCGCCGGGTCGGTGCGCCCGACCGGGTGCGACGGGTCGATCACCAGTTCGATGTGCAGGCCGTGGTGCGCCAGCAGAATGGAAGCAGGCGAGGCCGCGTCTCCGGCGAAACCGACGAACTGGCCCGGATCCTTCAGGGCGGGGACCAGGGCGCCCTCGATCACCGACCAGCTGGCGACATCGGCGTGCGAGCCCTCGGCCAGGGGCGCCGCCTCGTCCAGAAACGCCTTGGCGCGGGCCACGACCCGGGCGCCGCGCGCCGCGTCATAGCCGCCGCCGGTCGGCAGGTCGCCGAGCGCATCCGTGCCATAGAGGGCGTCATACAGGCTGCCCCACCGGGCGTTGGCGGCGTTCAGCAGGAAGCGGGCATTCAGCACCGGCACGACCAGCTGCGGCCCGGCCATGCGGGCGATCTCGGCGTCCACGCCGCTGGTGCCGATGGAGAAGGGCGCGGGTTCTTCGATCAGATAGCCGATCTCGCGCAGGAAGGTCTGGGAGGCGGCCACGTCATACGGCCGCCCCCGACGCGCGTCGTGCCAGTCGTCGATCCGGGCCTGAAGGTCATCACGCCGGGCCAGCAGGGCGCGGTTCTCCGGGGCGAACCTGTCAAAAACGGCCGCCACGCCCGACCAGAAGCCCGCCGCCGCCAGCCCCAGGCCCGGAAGCACGTCTTGTTCGATCAGGGCCACGAGTTCGGCCGCGACCTTCAATCCGGCGCGATCTTCATAGGTGGTCATGGCGGCCCTTCTCCGGCGACGGCCGGGCTGTAACAATGCGTGATCACGTAAGCCGACCACGCCCGGCTTCGCAAGGGTCACGTCGCGTCAGCCCGTTCGCTTTTCGTCGAATGGAGAAATCCGGGCGCGGCCGTCGGTCACAAAGGCTTAACCGCGTCCGTGAACCGGACCTCAAGCGAACTGCCCTAAACCTGACGACACGGACGACATCGCGTCCGGCTCGCTGGAAGCGTTTCGCCCATGCTGTTTCTTCTGAACGACGTCGTGTTCGATCTGGACGAGGCCTGCCCGGTCACGCCCGCCGACGCGCGCCGGTTCGAGAAGCTGGGCTTCGACTATGTGCTGGAGCTGGGCTGCGAACTGTTCGCCGAGGATCCGCTGCTTCACCGCAACGACCCCGACCGCGCCCGCCGTCTGGCCTGGCTGATCGCCGAGCGCAGCCCGGACGTCAACGCGGCCCTGTTCGCGGCGCCCGCTGCCGCCTGCAACCCCGATCTTGTCGAGCCGCGCTTCTGCACCCTGCCCGACGCGGTCATGGGCCAGTTGCATGACAAGGGCCGGCGCCTGGACGCGATCGCCGCCGATCGCGCCGTCTGGAACCGTCTCGCCGCCTGAGGCGACCGCCTTAAACCGCCGTCAGAACGCCGTGAACACCAGGTGCACGATGGTGGCGACGGCGAAGATGAAGCCGAAGCCCATCACCAATCCCAAAGCCGGGTGCATCTTTTGGGGGTGTTCAATGCGCGAGCGGTCGAGACCGGAGACGCGGTCTTCAGGATGGATCACTGCCATCGTCTTTTCCTTTCCCTATGGTCCCGGTTTGATCCGGGAGGGGAACGTCGGGCTCTGACGGCCTGATCGTCCTCCGACCCGACAATGACTCCAATAGCCCCTTATGGCGAGGGGTTATTTGATGTGGCGCAAACGCGCAGCACTCCGTCGAAATCGCACGTCGCGGCTTTACGGCGCCGCACAACCTCTGCGACTAGAAGCGGAGTAGCGGAGGCGATCATGAAGTTGGCGGGATTGCGGGCGGGCGTCGCGGGGGCGATGGCCTTGCTGGGGCTCATGGGGGCGACGACGGCCCGGGCTGATTGGCTGCGCGCCGAGAGCGAGCGGTTCGTCATCTATAGCGACGGCAGCGAGCGGTCGCTTCGGGACTATGTCCAGAAGCTGGAGACCTTTGACCGGGTCATGCGCTATCGTTCCGGCTTGCCGATGAACGAGGCGCCCCCGCGCAAACTGCCCCTCTATCTGGTGAGCTCTAGATCCGGCCTGCTCCGGGTCCATCCCGGCACCGCACAGAATGTCGTCGGCACCTATTTCCCAACCTCCGAGGACATATTCGCAGTCGCCATCAGGGGCGAGAACGACGAGGTGCTGCTGCACGAATACGTCCACCATTTCATGCTGGGCAGTGCTCCGGCCGCCTATCCTGGCTGGTTCGTGGAGGGCTTCGCTGAATACTACATGACGGCCGATATCGCCGGCGACGAGGTCAAGCTAGGAGGCTTCAGCGAAAATCGGGTTTATTGGCTTTTCCACGGCACTTGGCTTCCTCTGGAGACCCTTCTCCGGTCCCGGCCTGCGGACATCACACGCAGCAGCCAACGTGAAACCTATTATCCTGTGGCCTGGCTGCTGACGCATTGGTTTTTCAGCGACCCTGCGCGCCTGCAGCAACTCGCCGTCTATCTGACCTCCGTGTCCGCAGGCGGCGATCCGGTCGAGTCCATGGAAACCGCGACAGGCATGAGGCTGGACGAACTCAGGGGCGCCTTGCGTCGCTATATCAACAAGCGGACCCTGGCCATTCGCCTCATCAAGAGCGACTTCCCGGCGGCCGACATCGTCGTCACCCGCCTGCCCAAGTCAGCCAATGATCTGCTGCTGATCAATCAGAGACTGAAGATCGGCGTAGAGGACAAGGATCGAGCCGCCCTGGGGCAAGAGGTGGCGGGGATATCGGCCCGCCACGGCGACGACCCGCTGGCATTGTTGACCGCCGGTCACGCCGGCATGCATTTTGGCGACCGCCCAGCCGGAGAGCGCGCCTTGCAACGGTTGATCGAGCTCGAGCCCGACAATGTCGAGGCCTTGCAGTTCCTGGCCCAAGAGCGCCTGCGCCAAGCCCGCGACGTCGAGGACGCCGCCGAGAGCATGACGCTGAAGCGCGAGGCGAGAACCTATCTGGGCCGCGCCTACGCCGCTGCGAACAACGACTATCGGACCCTGATGCTGATCGGGGAGATGCGTAGCGGCGAGCCCGGCTATCCCAATGAGAACGACATGCTGACGCTGGGCCTCGCCTTTGACCGGGCCCCGCAACTGGCCGAGGTCCGCCTGAGCTACGCCGCCGCCTTGATCGAAACCGAGGAGAAGGACGAGGCGATCAGTGTGCTCAAACCGTTGGCGAATAATCCGCACGGCGGCGGCGCGGCGGATGTGGCGGCGCGGATGATCGCCGCGCTCGAGGGCGGGGAGCCATTGCCTCCGCTGGATGAGCCGCTTGACGACGCAACGGCCTCCCAGCCCGAACCTCCATCGGAAGACAGCCCTGAATCGCCCCCGGCGCCCGCCAGCGAGTGACTTTCTCGGCCGGGCGCGCTAGTCGCGCGCCATGACACTGACACTGCCCGAAGAGGCGGCCCGCCGCCGGACCTTCGCCATCATCGCCCACCCGGATGCGGGCAAGACGACCCTGACCGAGCATATCCTGCTGGCCGGCGGCGCCATTCGCGCCGCCGGGGCCGTGCGGGCGCGGGGCGAGAACCGTCGGACGCGGTCCGACTGGATGAAGATCGAGAAGGAGCGCGGGATTTCGGTCAGCGCCTCGGTCATGACGTTCGAGCACGACGGCAAGATGTTCAACCTGCTCGACACGCCGGGGCACGAGGACTTCTCGGAGGACACCTATCGCACCCTGACCGCCGCCGACTGCGCCATCATGGTGCTGGACGCCGCCAAGGGGATCGAGCCGCAGACGCTGAAACTGTTCGAGGTTTGCCGGCTGCGCGACATTCCGATCATCACCTTCATCAACAAGCTGGACCGCGAGGCCCAGGACCCGATGGCCCTGCTGGACGATATCGCCTCGCGGCTGCAGCTGGACCCGGCCCCCATCTGGTGGCCGGCCGAGAGCGGCAATCGCCTGCGCGGCATGGTCGAGGTCGGCACCGGCCGGTTCCAGCCCTATACCCGCAAGATCGCCGGCTCGGCCGAGGATCCCGAACACCCCGCCGCCCTGCCGCTGGACCAGGCGGCCCAGTATTTCGAGGCGGGCGAGCAGGATAATCTGGCCGAGGCGGTCGAACTGGTCGAGGGCGGCTATCCGGCCTTTGACCGTCAGGCCTTCCTGGAAGGCCATATGACCCCGGTCCTGTGGGGGTCGGCCCTGCGCCATTTCGGCATCGACGAACTGCTGAAGGCCATCGGCGACTGGGCCCCCGCGCCCAAGGTGATGAAGGCGAGGAAGGAATCTCCCCCCGAGACCCGCAACGCCTCGCCCGCCGTCGATACGGTGGTCGAGCCCGGCGCCGACGAGGTCACCGGCTTCGTCTTCAAGGTCCAGGCCAATATGGACCCCAACCACCGCGACCGGATCGCCATGTTCCGCATGGCCTCGGGCGCCTTCAAGCGCGGCATGAAGCTGAAGGTCCAGAACACCGGCAAGTCCTTGTCGGTCAATGCGCCGATCATGTTCTTCGCCAGCGACCGGGAGCTGGCCGACGACGCCTTCGCCGGCGACGTGATCGGCATTCCCAACCACGGCGTGCTGCGCGTCGGCGACAGCCTGTCGGAAAGCGGCGTGGTCCGCTTCGCCGGCCTGCCGAACTTCGCGCCGGAAATCCTGCAACGGGTGCGGGTCAAGGACCCGCTGAAGGCCAAACACCTGAAGAAGGCGCTGGAAGGCCTGGCCGAAGAAGGCGTGACCCAGCTGTTCCGGCCCGAGATCGGGGCCGACTTCATCGTCGGCGCCGTGGGCCAGCTGCAGTTCGAGGTCATGGCCGACCGCCTGGGCGAGGAATACGGCCTGGACGTCATCTTCGAGTCGTCCCCCTATGCCGAGGCGCGCTGGATCGGGGGTTCGGACGCCGACCTTGAGGACTTCATGGGCAAATACCGCCCGCAGATGGCCCGCGACATCGACCAGGCCCCGGTCTTCCTGGCCAAGTCGAGCTGGGAGACCGGCTACGTCGGCGAACGCTTCCCCAAGGTGGCCTTCACCAAGACCAAGGAGCGAGGTTAACCCCGCGCCATCGCGTCCTCGATGATCTTGGTCGACTTGTCCGGCCCCAGGCCATAGGCGACGGCGGTGCGGAACTTGCCGTCCGGGCCCATCAGATAGACGGTCAGCGAGTGGTTCATCGTATAGCCCTCGCCCTCGCCGACCTTCTCATAATAGGCGCGGTAGGCCTTGGCGGCCTGGGCGACCTGGTCCGGCGTGCCCGTCAGGCCGATGGTCCCCTGGGGAAAGCCGTCGGATGACAGATAGTCCTTCAGCTGCTGGGGCGTGTCGCGTTCGGGGTCGATGCTGACGAAGACGATCTGGAGATCGTCCGCCTTGTCGCCCAGCCGTTGCTGCACGGCGGCCATTTCGGCCAGGGTGGTGGGGCAGAACTCGGGGCAATAGGTGAAGCCGAAGAAGACCAGGCTCCATTTGCCGTTCAGCATCGTCTGATCGACGGTCGCCCCGTCCTGGTTCACCAGCTGGAAGTCGCCGCCCACCAGGGGCTGGCCGGTGGAGCCGATCTCGCCCGTCGCCGGAGCGCGGTTGGACACCACCACCACGGTGACGATGGCCAGGGCGGCGGCGATGGCGATACAGGCGCCTGCAAACAGCAGGATGGAACGACGCGGCATGACGACCTCTGACGAAAACCTCGGACCCGGTTTATAGAAGGCCGGTGACATCGACAGAAGACCGCATCGCGCCGCATGCGCCCTCCTTCTCGTCCGAGGGGGGTCTCTCAGACGCAGGTTGGCGTGAGACGCCGCGCCGAGGGCGCGGCTTTTCGCTGCGGACCCTGATCGTGCTGCGCTGGCTGACCATCCTGGGGCAGAGCGCGGCGATCCTGACAGCGTCGCAAGGCCTGCACTTCCCCCTGCCGCTCTGGCCCTGCCTGATCGTCATCGCCGTCAGTGCGGCGGTCAATGTCGGGGCCATGGCCCGGGTGCGGCGGCTGGAGGCCAGTCTGCCCGACGGGCGGACCACAGCGGTCCACCTGGGATTCGACATCTTCCAGCTTGGGCTCCTGCTGGGCCTGACCGGCGGGTTGGAGAATCCCTTCTGCCTCCTCCTGGTGGCGCCGGTGACCATCGCGGCGGCCGCCCTGCCCGCGCGGCAGGCCGTGGCGCTCGGGCTTCTGGCCCTGATCGCCGTAGGGGTGCTGTTCTTCTGGTCCGAGCCCCTGCCCTGGCGTCCGGGCGAGAATTTTCACCTGCCCCTGCTGTATCGATTGGGCATGGTCATGGCCCTGGTGACGGGCGTGGTCTTCACCGCCGGCTACGCCTGGCGGGTGGCGGCCGACGCCGAGAAGCTGGAGCTGGCCCTGGCCACCACCCAGGACGTGCTGCAACGCGAGCAGCGTCTGGCGGCCCTGGGCGGGCTGGCGGCGGCGGCGGCGCACGAACTGGGCACGCCGCTGGCCACCATCCAGGTCGTGGCCAAGGAGCTTCAGCGCGCCTCGGCCCCCGACAGCGAGGCGGCCGAGGACGCCGCCCTGATCCTGCAACAGGCCGAACGGTGCCGGGGCATACTGACCCAGTTGTCGCAACAGCCCGAGGGCGACGACGCCCTGTACGCCGATGTGGCCCTGAAGGCCCTGCTGGAAGAGGTGGTGGAGCCGCACCGGGGCTTTGATCTGGTTTTCGAGGTTCTGGTCAAGACGCCGCCAGGCCAGCCCGCGCCGCGCGTGCGTCGCCTGCCCGAGGTGGTCCACGGCCTGTCGACCCTGGTCGAGAACGCCGCCGACTTCGCCGCCTCCACCGTGCGGGTCCAGGCCCTGGTCGACGCCGGTTGGATCGAGATCGCCATTCTGGACGACGGCCCCGGCTTTCCCAGCGACATCCTGCCCCGGCTGGGCGAGCCCTATGTGACCAGCCGCCCCCAGGGCAAGGCGCGCCTGGCCCTGGCGGCCCAGATCGCCGCCGCCACCTCGCGCTCCCGCGACGCCCGTGCGGAGACGGCCATAGCCCCCAGCCAAGGCGGCATGGGCCTGGGCTTCTTCATCGCCCGGACCCTGCTGGAGCGGACCGGCGGCGTCGTCAGCGTCGGCCAGGGCCTGCCCCGCCCCGAAGCCTCGCCCGAGGGCCGCAGCCCCCTGCGCGGCGCCCGCGTGGCCGTGCGGTGGGCGCGCCCGGCGCTGGAGGTGGCCGCGTGAAAGGGTCCAGTTCGCCCCGACATGCGTATTGGGTCGAAGCGTCGCAGGATCGAACCTTGGTCTTGACCCGGACACAACCGGTCCCGACTTGAAGCGGTAGGAGAACAGAATGTCCGAACTCGAGACCCGTATCGCCGCCCTGCCCGACAAGTCGCTGCTGCTGCTCGACGACGACCAGGCCCTGCGCACCCGGATGGGACGGGCGCTGGAATCACGCGGCTTCGAAGTCACCACCGCCGGGTCCGTCGCCGAGGCCACCCAGCTGCTGCGCGACAAGGCCCCGGCCTTCGCCGTCCTGGACATGCGGCTGGAGGACGGAAACGGTCTGAAGGTCGTCGAGGCGGTGCGCGAACGGCGCGAGGACGCCCGCATCGTCATGCTGACCGGATACGGCGCCATCGCCACCGCCGTGGCGGCGGTCAAGGCCGGGGCGGTCGACTATCTGTCCAAGCCCGCCGACGCCGACGACGTGGTCAAGGCCCTGCTGGCCACGGCTGACGAGGCGCCCGAGCCGCCCGACAATCCGATGAGCGCCGACCGGGTGCGCTGGGAACATATCCAGCGCGTCTACGAGCTGTGCGACCACAATGTCTCGGAGACCGCGCGTCGCCTGGGCATGCACCGCCGCACCCTGCAGCGCATCCTGGCCAAGCGCGCCCCGCGCTGAAGCCGTCTAGCCGGTCTTGCTGAGCAGCCGGCCCAGACGGGCCAGCTGCGGCTTGACCATCGGCATCGTCAGCATGGTGGAGCCCACGGCCATCAGCAGCAGGGCGGTGAAAGTCTCGTTGGTGATGATCTGCTTGTCCAACAGGATGTTGGCGAAGATGATCATGATTAGGGCCTTGGTCTGAAGCAGCCACCCGATGATCGAGGCCTCGCCCTTCTCCCACTTCAGGATACGGCCGGCCATATGCACCCCGGCCAGCTTGCCCGCCACCGAGGCTACCAGCAGCACTCCCGCCGCCGCGAACACCGCCACGCCGCCGACGTCCCACTGGGTCCGCAGCCCGGTCGACAGGAAGAAGACCGGCATGACCGCCAGCAGGATGTGGTTGCGGAACAGGTCCATCCTGGCCTGGTCGAACCAGCGGTGATCCAGCACCGCCCCGGCCAGAAACGCCCCCACCATGAAGTGCAGACCCGACCAGTCGCCGGCGAAACCGCAGGCGGCCAGCCAGATCAGGGCGACGTACCAGCGGTCCGACTCGGGCAGACGCTTCATCAGCCATCGCACCGCCCAGGCCGCCACGGCGAAGCCGACCAGAAACCCGACCTGACGCCCGACCCGTTCCCAGTCCAGCAGGATCAGGGCCAGCACCCCCCAGATCGCCACATCGTCCAGGCTGGCGTAGCGCAGGATACGCTGGCCGATCGGCTGACGCAGGATCTCGAGCTTTTCCATGAACAGGATCAGGATGGGCAGGGCGGTGACGGCGCAGGCCATGCCGATCCCCAGCACCACCTGCCAGGTGCGCCCCTCCGGGCCGGTCCACCCTGGAAACTGCAGCATGCCGAGCGCCGCCAGTGAGCCAAGGGCCAGGGGCGCGATCAGGGCCAGGCCCGAGGTGACCGCCGTCTCGCCGCGCTTCGCCCACGCCTGATGCAGATCCAACTCGAGACCGGCGATGAAGACGAAGATCATCACCGCCCACCAGGCGACGCCGTTCAGCGCCGTGATCACCTGAGGATTGAACACTGTCGCATAATAGGCCGGGAACACCGCCCCCAGCACGCCCGGCCCCAGAAGGATGCCGCCGATGATCTGCACCACCACCAGGGGCGCATAATGATCGGTCTTCAGCCCGCGCCAGACCAGATAGGGCAGGCTGAAGATGATCAGCATGGCGATCAGATACAGCTCGGTCGTGTTCATCACATGCGGCATCACACCCCTCCCAAGGCGACGCTTCGCCCCCTGCGCCGCCCCGCCTTGGCCGGCGGATGTCACGCACACGAGACGCCCTGGCGGGCGAAACTTGGAGCGGGCGATGGGAATCGAACCCACGACATTCAGCTTGGGAAGCTGACGTTCTACCTCTGAACTACGCCCGCGCGAGGTCTTCCTTAGACGCAGGTCTGGCGCGGCTCAAGGCGGCGGGGCAAGGTCTTCTCAGGGGGAGGATCCGAAATGCGCAGAGGAAACGACGGAGGCGGCCTGGGCGGCCTCGGCTTCGGCTGTCTTGCGGCCGCGATTCTGGCGGCGGCGATCGCGGCGGCGCTGTGGGTGATCTTCGCCTGGGGCGTCAATCAGGCTTGAGCGCCGCCGCCTTTCAAAACTATTCGACGCTTTCGACGGCGACGCCGCGCGACTTCAGGATCGACTGGACGCTGTCGTCGCCGGTCAGGTGGGCGGCGCCCACGGCGATGAAGGCAGTGCCGGAACCCTGGAGCTGGGTCTGGATCTGGTCAGCCCAGTCAGTGTTCCGATCGACCAGCAGCACCTTGTACAGTTCCGGGGCGTCGGTCTTCATCTCCTCGACGACGATCTTGTCCAGGGCTTTAACGTCGCCCTTGGCCCAGGCCTCGACCATGGAATCGAGCCGGACCACCGCCTGATCATAGTCCTTCAACGTCTCGCGCAGGAGCTCCAGCTGGACGTCGTCAGGCAAGGTGGCCAGCATGCCGATCTGTTCCTCGATCGTTTCCAGACCATGCACGGGCTTGCCCGCCGCGATGGCGCGCGCCTTCAGGGCCTGCTCGACGCCGGACTGGGGATCATAGCCGGCCTTCAGCAGGGGGGCGACCGACAGGGTCAGACCGACCAGCCAGGGCTTCATCGGCTCCATCTGTGCGGCGGTGAGACCGATGGTCTGGGCGGCGACGTCCAGTTGGGCCACTTCCTCGGCCGTCAGACGGCTGGACAGCGGGGTCTGGGGCGACATGCCGTATTGCTGCACCAGGGGAATGACGGCCGCCTGGTCGTCGGGATTGCTGATTTCGAACCAGATGTCCGAAGCGCTTTCGAAGGCGGCCTGGACGCGTGGGCTGTTCCAGCCGGTGGTCGGGCGCAGCACATGGACCGTGCCGAACAGATACAGGGTCGAGTCCGCATCCTTGACCACCCACAGGGCCGGTCCCTGGCCCTGAATGGCGGGCGCCGCGGCGGCGGCTGGAGCCGGGGCGGCCTGGGTCTGGGGCTGGGCCAGGGCCTGGGCCGGAGCGCCGGCGATGGCGAAGACCAGGGCCAGGCCGGCGGCGACGCCGACGACGCCCTGGGTGAGGGTGGAAACGGAAGACTTGAGGCGTTTGGAAAGGGTCATGATTGTTTCCTCGGTTGAAAAGATGTGGAAATGTTGGGGTTTAGGCGAGCCCACGACGGGCGGACACGACGGCGGAGACGAACAGGTAGAGGGTCATCAGGACGGCGTAGACGTCCCAGGTGGTGAGCGGCGGCAGCAGGCTGAGCCGCTCGGCTGCCGCCCACAGGAACAGCAGCCCCTGTCCCAGGAAGAAGGTCGCGGTGGCGGCCTCCAGGGTGGTGCGGCGTAGCAGTTCATCGACGCCGCGCCACATCCTGATGTTCAGCACCGTATGAAGGGCGAACAGCAGAATGATCAGGCCCATCGCCAGGCCGCCGGCCAGTCCCGCCAGAGCGAAGGCCAGGGGCAGCAGCAGGATGAAGCCGGAGAAGCCAAGGACCGCGGCCTGGAAGCGGGCCTGGCCGACCTCCTCGGGCGAGGCGGGCTCTTCCAGATGATACATCCGGGCCAGACGACGCGGGTCCAGACTGATGACCATGACCGCACCGGCGCCGATCATCAGGGCGATGCCGGTCAAGGCCGCCAGGGCGTCTGACCATCGCAGGTTCAGGCCTTCGAGAGCGTCCGGCCCGATCAGCTGGGGCAGGACCGTTCGGCCGAAGACATAGCCGGCGGCGCCCATGACCGCGCCGAAGCCGAAAGCGACCAGCAGACGACGCGGCGGGCGCGAATTTTTCCGGGATGAAACAGTCATCCGTTGTTCTCCTCTTCCGAGAAAATGGATTCGATCGGTTGTTCGAAGATACGGGCGATCTTGAAGGCCAGCGGCAGGGATGGGTCGTAGCGGCCGGTCTCCAGCGCATTGACGGTCTGACGCGACACGCCCAGCAGTTCGGCGAGATGGGCCTGGGACCAGTCGCGTTCGGCCCGCAACACCTTGAGGCGGTTGTTCATGGTTCAGCCCTCAACGGCGTTGCAGCCACCAGACAGCCCAGGCGACGCCATAACCTGTCAGCATGACGACGATCAGTCCGCCGGCGCCGAGGGCGGCGTAGGCCACAGGATCGGTCCGACCGTAAAACCAGGCCGGCAAGCTCCAGGTCGCCGTCTGCGGCAGTACGGCGATCAGCCAAAGCGGGAGGGCAAGGACCAGCGCGCCGGACCCGCCCCAGAACCAGGCGGCCTTGTGCGCCTCGCGCGCCGCCTCGTCGATCGAACGCATCCAGTAGACGCTGGTCCACAGCGACACGACGGCCAGGGCCACGCCGCCAACACCCAGGCCGATCACGCCATAGTCGGCGATGCGGGCGGCCAACTCGGGCTTTTCAGCAGAGAAATGCTCAATGACGGCCCCGGTTACCCCCGCCGTGAGACCGGCCACGAAACCAGCCCCCAACATCCAGAGCAACAAACGCACAACCTTGGGCGACATGACAGGCCTCCTTGTCCTTATGACAAGGTCACTTTACGTCATAGCGCATAGATGTCAAGCGACCTTTCCACTTCGACAAGGAGGCTTGCTATTCGCCCGGCGCAGTGGGGTTCGACGCCAACAATTCCGGGCGGTTAAGGGCGCGCGGGCTGACCTCCACCGGCGTCAGCTCAGGCAAGGCCTTGCCCTCGTGGTCCACCTGCAGATCCTCGAACCGGCGGGCGGACACCATGACCTGGCTCTCCAGCGAGCCGACGAACTGGTTGTACTTGCCGACCGCCTGATCCAGCGCCCGCCCCACCGCCGAGGCATGGCCGCCCATGACCGACAGCCGCTTGTAGAGTTCGCGTCCCAGGGCCGCGACCTTGTCGGCGTTGGCCGCCTGTTCCTCGGCCCGCCAGCCGTAGGCGACGGCCTTGCACAGGGCGAACAGGGTGGAGGGGGTGGCGATGACGACCCGCGATTCCATCGCGTCGGATAACAGGTCCGGCGCATGGTCCAGGGCGGTGGCCAGGAAACTGTCGCCCGGCACGAACAGGACGACGAAATCGGGGCTGGGCTTGAACTGGTCCTGATAGGCCTTGGACGACAGCTGGCGCACATGGGTCTTCAGGCTGGCGGCGATGCGCAGGCCGACCGAACGGGCGCGCGCCTCCTCGTCGCCCTCCTCGTCGTCAAAGGCCAGGGGCACCTTGGCGTCGATCACGAACAGGCCGCCGCCCGGCAAGCGCACCAGAAAGTCGGGCCGGTTCTGACGCCCCTCGTCGTCGGCGCTGGAGGTCTGTTCGGTGAAGTCGAACCGGCCGGCCATGCCCGCGGCCTCCAGCACATTGCGGCAGGTCTGTTCGCCCCAGCGGCCGCGCCGGCCGGTGTTGCCGCGCAGGGCCTCGGTCAGTTTGCGCGCCTCGTCCCGCGTCGCCGAGGACGCGACCATCAGGGCCGCCAGTTGCTCGCGCAGCCCCCCGGTCTCCTCAGCCCGGGTCTTCTCCAGCGCCGCCACATGCTCCTGAAACTTCGTCAGGGTGTCGGCCACCGGCTTCAGCTGGGCCGCCATCCGCTCGCGCGCCAACTGGTCCTGGGCGCGGAAGGTCTCGGTCGCGCGACTGACCATCTGATCCGCCACCACCTGGGCCGACTGGGCCGCCTGGGCCTTCAGCAGCTCGCCCATCGTGACCCGGCTCTCCTCAACCAGATCGATCCGCGCCAGGGCCGCCGACAGCGCCCCCTGCGCCCTCTGCCACCCCATGAAGGCCCAAAGGAACCCGCCGCCCAGGGCGGCGGCGAGGACGGCGAGGATCAGCGCGAGCATGTTCATGCTCCGTTCCTAGCGGGAGTCGCCCTCCCGGAAAAGCCGATCCGCGACCGGCCTTCCGGTAAGGGCTTTAACGGTCCGCCCCCGAGGCCGCGTTGCGGGATGCGATCAGGGCCGAAACGTCGATGCCGGAGCCGACGACGCAGGTTTCCGCATCCAGCGGGCAGACGCCCAGGGTGCGTTCGACCTCGCGCAGGCGGACCACCTCGGGGTTGGACCGGATCGATTCCGCCAGCAGCCGGTTCGCCTCGGCCTGACCGCGCGCCTGGGCGATGCGGGCCTCGGCGTTGGCGCGTTCCAGATTGACCCGTTCCAGGGCCGCACGCGTGTTCTGCTCGGCCGTGGTGCGCGACTGGATGGCGGTGACGACGCTCTCGGGGTAGCGGATCGACCCGACCCACTCCATCCGGATGATGTCCAAGCCTTGCGGCGCCCACTCGCGTTGCAGGGCCTGCATCGCCTTTTGAAGCACGATCTGGCGCCCCGGACCGATCAGCTGGCCAGGGCAGTCCTCGGCGTCCTGGGTGCCGACGGGGACGATGGGGGCGCCGGGGACCGCCACGGGCGCGACGACCGGGACGCTCGACTGCTGGGCGTTACAGGCCACGGGCAGTTTTTCGGTCTCGCGGGCGATGGCGGCGCGCACCGAGGTGCGCAGCGGGCCGTCGATGAAGGCGTCGAACTCCTGGCGCCAGGTGGCGTAGAGGTCGGCCGCCCGATCCTCGCGCACCTTGAAGGTCAGGGCCACGTCGGCGGTCATGGGCAGACCCAGAACGTCGGAGAACATGATCTCCTCGTTCTCGCGCCCGTCGGCGTTCGGCTCGCGCGTGTAGGAATAGGTGCGTTGCAGGGTCTGATAGGTGCGGATCTTCTCGCCGATCCCCTCCCAGTGGAAGCCCGGACCCAATTCGTCACGTTGCACGCCGGGGTTCGGCCCGAACTTGGTGGTCTTGATCCCCATATAGCCGCTCTCGACCGTGACGCTGCACGACGAGACGCTGATCGAGGCGACCACGATCAGCCCCAGTATGCCGCCGATCATCACCAGGGTGCGGCCCACCGAGCCGCCGCCACGAAACGACGGCGGCTTGATCCCGCCCATTCCGGTTCCAAAAGTCATTGGTCTCCCCCCGAGACTCCCAGGGCGCGAGACGCCCAGGCGAACAGTCGCCACGCCGCCCCGCACAGGGCCAGAATACCGGCGATCCCTACCACCGAGGCGGTGATCAGACTGCCGGCGAAATGCGCTTCCAAAATCAGGGGCACGGCGAACCGGACCAGGAAGATGAACCCGATCACCAGGGCGGCGATTCCCGCCGCAGCGCCCAGCGCCACCTTCACCTCGCGCCCCATTTCGCCTCCCACGAACAGCTGAAGACCACCACAGCGCGTTTCGGGACCGGGATCAATCCCGGCGGATCGTCACGCCGGCCGGCGCGCCCGCATGGCCTGGACGATGGTGCCGTCGTCCAGCCAGTCCAGTTCGCCGCCCACCGGCACGCCGCGCGCCAGGGAGGTGACCTGAACCTCGGGGCCGGAGATGCGCTCGGCGACATAATGGGCGGTGGTCTGGCCATCGACGGTGGCGGGCAGGGCCAGGACGACCTCGCGCACGGCCCCGCCCCCCTCGTTCTGGTGTCTGACCCGCCCGACCAGTTCGGCGATGCGCAGATGTTCGGGGCCGACCCCGTCCAGGGCCGACAGCAGGCCGCCCAGCACGTGATATTTGCCGCGGAAGGCGCCGGACCGCTCCATGGCCCACAGGGCGCCGGCCTCCTCGACCACGCAGATCAGGCCGTTGTCGCGCGATCCGTCCGAACAGATGGCGCAGGGGTCGCGCGTGTCGGGCGCGCCGCAGACCGAGCAGGACACCACCTTCTCCGCCGTCTCGGCCAGGGACGCGGCCAGCGGCACAAGCAACTGCTCGCGCCGCTTTAGCAGGGCCAGGGCCGCGCGCCGGGCCGAGCGCGGACCCAGGCCCGGAAGCTTGGCGAGAAGGGAGATCAGCCGTTCGATCTCCGGCCCGGCGGAAGCGGCCATCAGAACAGTTTCGGCATTCCGGGAATATTCATCCCGGCCATGGGGCCTGCGGCTTCGCGCATCAGGGCGTTATTGACCTCGTCCAGCTTGCGCTTGGCGTCGGCATGAGCCGCCACGATCAGATCGGCCAGGATTTCGCCCTCGCCGGGCGACAACAGGCTGTCGTCGATCTTGATCGCGGTGATCTCGCCCGCGCCCTTCAGCGCCACGGTCACCAGCCCGCCGCCCGAGGAGCCCTCGGCGGAAGTTTCGGCCATCTTCGCCTGGGCGTCCTGCAGCTTTTGCTGCATCGCCTGGGCCTGCTGCATTAATTGGGTCAGGTCTTTCATGCCCCCTAGATAAGACGAAGCCGGGCGGTGCGACAGGGGTGTTTCGCCACATCCCGTTTCTCACCACGCCCGGACCAGCGCGCGATCGGAAACGATGGATTGCGATATCTGCACTTGCAACAGTTGCTGAAGTGACTAAATCTGTACCTGCACTTGTTGCCTATCGTAATCAGGACGCCTCCCATGGCCTATGATGCTGTCACCCAACGCGACGCCCCGCTGTCGGACGCCGCTCTGTCGCAACTCTTCACCGAGGCGCGCACCCGCAACGCCTGGAGCGACCGCCCGGTCGCGCCGGAACTGCTGCGCAAACTGTACGACCTCACCAAGTTCGGCCCCACGGCGGTCAACAACAGCCCCGCCCGGTTCGTCTTCGTCACCTCGCCCGAGGCCAAGGCGCGCCTGATCCCGCTGATGAGCGAAGGCAACCGCGCCAAGACCCAGCAGGCGCCGGTGAACCTGATCATCGGCCAGGACATCGACTTCCACGAGCATCTGGACGCCCTGTTCCCGCATGCGCCGGGGGCCAAGGCCTGGTTCGCCGACGAGGCCGGACGCCGCGAGAGCGCCTTCCGCAACGCCTCGCTTCAAGGCGGATATCTGACCATCGCCGCCCGCGCCCTGGGCCTGGACGTGGGCCCCATGTCCGGTTTTGACGCCGCCGCCGTAAAGGCCGAGTTCTTCCCCGACAGCAATGTCGAACCGAACTACATCCTCAACCTGGGTTACGGCACGGACGAAAACCTGTTCCCGCGCTCGCCGCGCCTGGCGTTCGACCAGGCCGCGACCATTCTCTGAGGTCGTACGCCCCACCAAGGAAAAAGGGGCGGCCTTCGCAGGCCGCCCCTTTTTGATTTCCAGAATTCCTGCACCTCAAACTCGTCATCCTCGCCCTCGTGGCGAGTATCCATACTCCCGGTGACCGACGTCAGAGACCGAGAGTATGGATCCTAGGGACAAGCCCTAGGATGACGACAAGGGAATGCGATCAGCTGTTCGGCGGCGCCGCACTGGTCGCAGCGGGCGGGGCCGCTGGAGTCTGCTGGATCGTAGGGGCTTCTCCGACCACCGGGGTTTCACCGGTCGCCTCGGTCGCAGGCGCGCCCTCGGCAAGCGGCGCTTCTCCTTCGGCCGGAGCCGCTGCGCCGGGCTGGCGGGCCGGATCGGGCGCAGGGATGGCGAAGCCGCCCGAGCCCTGGTTCCGCAGCCAGGCGATCAGATTGATCCGGGTCTGGGTGTCGCGAATACCGGCGAAGGACATCTTGGTGCCGGGCACATAGCGGGCGGGGGCGGTGATGAATTTGTCCAGCTCGTCATAGCCCCAGGTCGGCGCCTCGGCCTTGTGCTTGGTCATGGCGTCCGAATAGGCGAAGCCCGCGCTGTGCAGGACCGGTCCGCCCACCACCCCGAACAAGTTCGGACCGATGCCGTTGGCCCCGCCCTGCGCCGCGTTATGGCAGGCCTGGCAGCGCGCGAAGGCGGCCTCGCCGGCGGCCAGATCGGCGGCGGGCAGGACCGTGCCCCAGTCGGGCGGCAACTCAGCCTCTTCAGCGCCGGCGGCCTCGTCCGGCGCGTCGACGAAATAGCCCATCTTTTCCGGCGGCTCGGAATGATAGATCAGGCCCGACGCCTGTTGCACGACCAGGATGACGAACGCCGTCCCCAGGGCCGCACCGAAAATCTTGTTCCATTTCAGATCGCCGCTCATGCGCGTCGTCTCATCCCGTCCCAGAGGTTTCCCAACTTCGCCGTCTTACGCAGCGAAGCCTTCCTTGCCTGTTCACGTCTGGCACGGTAGCGCGGGGTTCGCAACCGGCGCAAACGTTCCAAGAGCGGCGGCTGATCCAGGCAGGCTTCGACTAGACTCATGAATCCGTTGATATTGATACCCGCTCGCATGGCGGCGACCCGTCTGCCGAACAAGCCGCTGGCCGATATCGGCGGCAAGCCCATGATCGTGCGGGCCTATCAGCAGGCCGAAGCCTCGGGCCTGCCGGTCGCCGTCGCCGCCGGCGATCCCGAGATCGTCGCCGCCATAGAGGCCATCGGCGGCCGGGCCATTCTGACCGATCCCGACCTGCCGTCGGGCTCGGACCGGATCCGCGCCGCCGTGGACGCCATCGACCCGCAAGGCGATTTCGACGCCGTGATCAACGTCCAGGGCGACATGCCCTTCGCCGATCCGGGCCTGGCCACGGCCTGCGCCGCCATTCTGCACGGCGAACCGACCTGCGACATCGCCACCCTGGTCGCCGCCGAGGCCGATCTGTCGGACCGCGCCAATCCCGACGTGGTCAAGGCGGTCCTGGCCTTGGGGGAGGACGAACGCCAGGCCCGCGCCCTCTATTTCACCCGTTCGACCCTGTACGGCGATGCGCCCATCTGGCGGCACATCGGCGTCTATGGCTATCGCCGCGCGGCCCTGAACCGCTTCTGCGCCGCGCGCCAGTCGCCGCTGGAGAAGCGCGAGAAGCTGGAACAGCTGCGGGCGCTGGAGATGGGGATGCAGATCTGGGCCGCCGTCATCGACCAAGCCCCCCTGTCCGTCGACAATCCCGCCGACCTGGAGGCGGCGCGGGCGCTGGCGTAACGAATCTCCCTCCCCTTCATGGGGAGGGACGGCGAAGCGTAAGCGCAGCCCGGGTGGGGTGGTTCGGACTCGCTCGCGCCCTTTCGGGCCCCACCCCGATCGCTGCGCGATCGTCCCTCCCCATACAGGGGAGGGAGATTAGGCTTCCTCCGCCCACGCCTTGATCAGGCTGTGGGCGATGGCGAAAGACGGCGGAGCCTGGATGGTCGGGTGGTCGCCCGCCAACACCGCCCTCGCCTCAGCCCGCGTCAGCCAGGCCACCGATTCCAGCTCGGTCTGATCGGGCCGGGCCTGGTCATCCGACACCTCGGCGATCAGGCCGATCATCAGTTGCGACGGGAAGGGCCAGGGCTGGCTGGAGTGATAGACGGCGTCGACCACGGTCAGCCCCGCCTCTTCCTTGACCTCGCGGGCGCAGGCCTCCTCGATCGACTCGCCGGGCTCCAGGAAGCCGGCCAGGGCCGACATCCGCCCCGCTGGCCAGGCCGCCTGACGACCCAGCAGGCAAAGGGGCTCGGCCCCGCCCTTGTAGACCGGCAGCATGATGGTGACCGGATCGACGCGCGGGAAATGTTCGGTCCCGCAGGCCGGGCAACGCCGTTTCCACCCGCCCGAGGTCGTCTCGCTCAGCGTGCCGCAGTTGGCGCAGAAGCCGTGTTTGCGTCGCCAGTCGAACAGGCTCTTGGCCCCGCCCGCCATGGCCGCATCCTGGGCCGGCAGAATGGCCGCGGCGCCGCGCATCTCATGAAAGACGCCAAGGCCGCCCAGCGGCCCGTCGGTCGGGTCGATGGAGCCCTCGAACTCGATGGCGAAGACCGGGGCGTCCTTCCACAAACCCAGAAAGACGTCGCGGTCCGGCACGATGTCGCGCGCATGTTTCAGCGACAGCCAGGCCAGGCGCGGCCCGTCGGCCGTTTCCTCGACCAGGGGCCGTCCCTCCCACAGCACCAGGGCCTGGGCCTCGGGGTTCGCCTCCTGCGCAGCCAGCCATTCGGGATCGTTGCGCAGGTCGCCGGCGCGGTCGAGCGGATTGCCGGCGAAGATATTCTGATGAGCCATGCGGCCTTGTAACCCTTGATTCCGTCCGCTGCACCCGTCATATCCCCTCTCGGAGATCGCGCGGGCGAAGGTTTCGCCAATCTGGTCAGGGCCGGAAGGCAGCAGCCACAACGAATTCCCCTTCGGGTCGCGCGGTCTCTACCTCATCACATTTTTATGGCGCTACACTCGCGACGCGGTCGCTCGCGGCTTGAGCGCGGCTTTTTGCGCTATCGCTCGCCGCGCGACGGCTCGCGGCTTGAGCGCGTTTGCGCGTATCGCTTGCTGTCTGGGGCGTCTGACGCCGCACCATCTGAGCAGTGTTCCTCGACGAGACGCTTGGTTTATAAGACGCCGACATTTGACCGAGGGGCGGCATGAGAATTTGGGGTTTGATTGCGGCAGGACTGATGCTGTGTATTGGCGGCGTCAAGCAGGCGGGCGCGTCCGATCTGAGCCCTGCTTGCCAGACAGCTGGACAAGCGATTCATGAGGCTGGCTTCGTCTCAATCGGCGGCATCGAGCAATGGGTGGTCGTCGATGGCGCGGACTGCCGCAACCCGGTCGTGGTGATCGTGCACGGCGGACCGGGCAATCCCAACACGCCCTTCGCCCGCAATATCTTCGCCGACTGGGAAAACGACTTCACCATCGTTCAATGGGACCAGCGGGGCTCGGGCAAGACCTATGGCGCCAACCGGCCCGAAGAGGACGAACCCCTGACCCTGCAAGCGCTCACGGCGGACGGGGTCGAGGTGACGCGTTATGCGATTCAGCGCTTCGGCAAGCGCAAGGTCATCCTGATGGGCGGATCCTGGGGCTCGGCCCTGGCGACCCATATGGCGATGGCGGCGCCGGACCTGTTCCACGCCTATGTGGGAACCGGCCAGTTGGTGAACTATCAGGACGATCTGAAGGTCGGCTATGCGCGCACCCTTGCCCTGGCGGCGGCCGCCAGCGACAGCGAGGCCATGGCCAGGCTAGAGGCCTTGGGCGCGCCGCCGTGGACTAATCCGCGTGCATTCGGAGTTCTGCGGCGAATATCGCGCAAATACGAAGCCCTGGTCAGCGAACCGCCGCCGGCTGGCTGGTTCACCTTTGGCCCGGGGTACGACACGCCCGCCTACGAGGCCGACTATACGGCGGGTGAGGACTACTCCTTCTTCGCCTTCGTCGGTCCCGCCAATAATGGCATGGGCCCAGGGATCGACCTGCGCGCGCTAGGAATGGATTTCGCCATGCCTGTCTACATGCTGCAGGGTGAGGAGGATTTGGTCACGCCGACACAGGTCTCCCGCGCCTATTTCGATGAACTTTCCGCCCCGCAGAAGACTTTTGTATCGTTGGCTCGAACGGGACACGACCCGAATCGCATAATGATCGATGCGCAATACGAGGCCTTGATAAGGGCGCGCACAGACGCCGTAACGACGGACATGCGCTGAGTAAAACGGCTTCGCCACGGCGGCTGCTGGCTGTAAGACTTCGCCCATGACGGACAACGACCCGAATCTCGACGGCCCGCCCTGGGAAGAGGACGACGTCGTCGCGCGCGACGAGAACACCGACGACATGTTCGGCGCACCTACGCCGGCGCCTGAGCCGGTTGCGGCGCCTGTCGCCGCCAAGCCTGCCCCTGCCCCCGCCCCTGCCGAAGTCGAAGCCCATGTCGATGACGGGTCCGCCTATCAGGTGCTGGCGCGCAAATACCGGCCGCGCACCTTCGAGGATCTGATCGGCCAGGAGGCGATGGTCCGTACACTGACCAACGCCTTCTCGACCGGCCGGATCGCCCACGCCTTCATGCTGACCGGGGTTCGCGGGGTCGGCAAGACGACCACCGCCCGCCTGCTGGCCCGCGCCCTGAACAACGAGACGGAGACCATAGACCGCCCGTCCCTGACCCTGACCGCTCACGGCCGGCACGACGCAGCCATCATGGCCGGCCAGCATATGGACGTGATGGAGATGGACGCCGCCTCCCACACCGGCGTCAACGACATCCGCGACATCCTGGAGAGCGTCCGCTACGCCCCCGTCGAGGCCCGCTACAAGGTCTATGTGCTGGACGAGGTCCACATGCTGTCGACGCAGGCGTTCAACGCCCTGCTGAAGACGCTGGAAGAGCCGCCGCCCCACGCCAAATTCATCTTCGCCACCACCGAGATCCGCAAGGTGCCGGTGACGATCCTGAGCCGCTGCCAGAGATTCGACCTGCGCCGGGTCGAGCCCGAGATCCTGATCGATCACCTGGGCCGGATCGCCGAACGCGAGGGGATGAAGATCGAGCAGGACGCCCTGGCCTTGATTTCTCGCGCCGCCGAAGGCTCGGTGCGCGACGGCCTGTCCCTGCTGGATCAGGCCCTGGTCCAGGCCGAGCGCGGTCAGATGGTCAAGACCGAGACCGTCCGCGACATGCTGGGCCTGGCGGACCGCAGCCAGACCATCGCCCTGTTCGAGAGCGTCATGGCCGGCCGCACGCCGGAGGCGCTGGAGAATTTCCGCACCCTGTACGGCTTCGGCGCCGATCCGGTGCAGGTGACCAACGACCTGCTGGAACACTGCCACGCCGCCTCGGTCGCCAAGATGCTGGGCCCCAATGCGACCCGCCTGCCCAATGACCAGGCGCAGAAACTGGCCGCCCTGGGCGCCGCCATCCCCGCCGCCACCCTGTCGCGCACCTGGCAGATGCTGCTGAAGGCCCTGGACGAGGTGAGACGCGCCCCCAATCCGGCCGACGCCGTGGAAATGGCCATCGTCCGCCTGGCCTACGCCGCCGACCTGCCGGGACCGGAGGAGGCGTTGAAGCGGCTTCAGTCGGGCGAACCCTTTGGCGGCGGTTCGGCCCCGCGCGGCGGAGGCTCTGGTGGAGGCGGCGGCGCCTCGGCTCAGTTGGCCGCCCGCCCCGTCATGGCCCCCGCCCTGCCCGATCCGCAGAGCTTCGAACAGGTGGTCGCCCTGATCGGCGAGAAACGCGAAGTCGGCTTGCAGATGGACGTCGAACGGTTCGTCAAACCCGTCTCGTTCAAGCCCGGCGCCATCGTCTATGAAAGCGTTGAAGGCGCGCCGGTTGAACTGGCCCGGCGCCTGGCCGGCCGACTGCGGGAATGGACCGGCCGCACCTGGCTGATCGCCGCCAACGGCCAGGGGGGCGGCGAGACCCTGATCGAACGCCAGAAGAAGGAGCGCGCCGCCGAGCGCGAGAAGGTTGAGGCCGACCCCTTCATCAAGGCGGTGCTGCTGGCCTTCCCCGGCGCCAAGCTGGGCGAGATCAAGACCATCGCCCCCACCGTGATCACGCCGGAAATCCCGGAGCCGTCCGAGGACGACGACGAGGACTGAAAAGGCGGTTGTGCGGGAAGGCGGCGGGCGAACGGCCCGCAAACCGATCAGTAGGCGTTGACGCGCTTCAGGATCATCGGAACCGTGCGCCAGATGATCAGCAAGTCGTCGCGGAAGGTCCAGCCGGCGGCGTATTCCACATCCGCCTCGACTCTACGCGCCATACAGCTGAGCTGATGGATCTCGCCGCGCAGGCCCAGGATCTGGGCCAGGCCGGTCAGGCCAGGCCGCACGGCGAAGCGGTCCGCATAGCGCGGCAGCAGGGCGCCGTAATGATTGTCGTGCGCCAGGGCGTGGGGGCGGGGTCCGACCAGGGACATATCGCCCATGACGACGTTCAGCAGTTGCGGCAGTTCGTCCAGGCTGGTGGCGCGGATGAAGGCGCCGACGCGGGTGACGCGCTTGTCGTTCTTGCACGCGTGGGCGATCTTGTCCCCGTCCTCGGTCACCGTCATGCTGCGGAATTTGAGGATGGTGAAGACCTTGCCGTCGCGCCCCGTGCGGCGCTGGCGGAACAGCACAGGCCCACGGCTTTCCAGCACCACGGCCAAGGCGATCATCAGCAGGGCCGGCAGCAGAACCAAGACCGCCGCGCCGGCCAGGACGACATCCATGGCGCGTTTGCACGCGGCTGAACCGGGTCCGCGCTTGAATGCCGGCGACCACATCTTCTCTTGGGGTTGAGATGATGCGGAAATCGTCGGCGTCGCGGTCAGCGACGGATTGGACAAGCTGTCATACATCTCCGCCTCCTCCTTAGCCCCGCAAACTTCCCTTGGGACAGTTAAGCGATGAGTAATGTTGCATTGCAAGATAAAATGCCGTGACACCGCCCCAAGACACCATTCTGTTACCTCTTGGCAACGCGGGAAGGCGTCCTAGACGTTGTCCTTTATGTCACCCCTCGAGCGAGACCACAGCGCCGGCTTGGGAACTCGGCCGGCCGTGTCCTGGCTCCCGTGTCTTGAGCCAGCTGCGAATCCGCGACTGAATCCGATCATCGATCACGAAGTGGAAGGCGAAGGCGAAGGCGACCGCCGCCAGTACGCCGCCGCCCCACAAGCCCCACTGAACCGGCTCTGACAGGGCGAACCGGGCCACCGCGACATTGGAGATGCCGAACCAGGCGATGCGAAACACCTCGTTCGAAATGAACATCGAAAAGGAGACCATGGCTGCGGTCTCGACCCATTTCGACGGACGGCGCACGGGCACGGCCCCAGCAGCCAAAATGATGATCGAGATCATGGCCAGAGAGATCAGGGCGTTCTTGTCGAAGGCCTGGGCGACCGCCAGACCGCAGAAGGCGGCGACGCCGGCCCAGCCGGCGAAGCGGGGGGCGATCCAGACCTTCTGGGCGAACCAGGCTAGGCTCATGCCCAGGAAGAACAGCGGCAAGGCGCGAACAAAGCCATAGCCCATGGGCATCTGATAGACCGGATGGCCCAGCAGGCTCCAGCACAGCTGATTGGCGACCAGATCGGCTCCAATCCCCAAGCTAAGAGCGCCCCAGGCCCCCAACTGCGTCAGCCCGCGCAGGATCCAGGGGAAGCACAAATAGCAGCCGATCAAGGCCGAGATGGACCAGGTGGGCGCGTTCCAGCCCAAACCGCCATGCACCCCGTAGGCCTGGAGCAGAAGCAGTTGCGCCGGCAGCTGATCCCAACGGAACCACTCCGGATTACGCGGGAGGGCCCCGACGGCCGCCCCCAGCAGAACCAGGACCACCAACGACACACCCAGGATCAGATGGGCCGGAACCACCCGCAGGAACCGTTTCAGGAAGAAGTCGCCCGCCGACATCCGCCCCTGCCCCACCGCCGCGCCATAGACCCGCATCAGCACATAGCCGGAATCGATCAGGAAGAAGTTGGTCAGCAAGAACCCGCCCCGTTGGAACACGGGATGTACGGCTTCAGCCAGCGGAACCGGCCCGGCCGCTTGATAATGGTGCAGGATGATCAGGAAGGCCACGATGAAACGCAGGGCGTCCAACCAGCCGCCACGCGCGATCGGAGTTGTTTCGTTTCGGGTCGAAATCAGGGTCCAGGGCACGGAAAACGCCTCCTAAGACCCCGACCTCGCAAGAGCCGGGCCGGAAGAAGCTCAGCCGCGCACGAGGCGCAGAAATTCCTCGCGTGTGCGTGGATCGTCGCGGACCACGCCGATCAGATGACTGGTCGTCAGACTGGCGCCGGGGGCGTTGACCCCACGCAGGGTCATGCAGCTGTGCTCAGCCTCGATCACCACGCCGACGCCCTGGGGTTTCAACACGGTCTGGATGGCCTCGGCGATCTCGGCCGTCATCTTCTCCTGGATCTGCAGGCGTCGGGCGAAGCCGCGCACCACCCGCGCCAGCTTGGAGATGCCGACGACGCGGTCGGTCGGCAGATAGGCTACATGCGCCCGCCCCACGACCGGCAACATATGATGCTCGCAGAAGCTGACGAAGCGGATGTCCTTCAGCACCACCAGTTGGTCGTAGCCGCCCGTCTCCTCAAAAGTCTTTTCGAGATAGGAAAGGGGATCGGTCTCATAGCCGGAAAACAGCTCGCGATAACTGCGCGCCACCCGCGCCGGCGTCTCCAGCAAGCCCTCGCGGTCAGGATTATCGCCAGCCCATTCGATCAGGGTGCGGACAGCGGCCTCTGCGTCGGCCTGGGTCAGTCGGGCGGCGGGGGCGGTAGGGGGAGCGTCGGTCATTGCGGGCCTAATAGCGATGCGAGGCGGAGAAGGGAAAGCCTTCCGCCCCTCATTTACGCCGCCGCGAGCGATTCAGACGCGGGTCCCCAAGCCGCAATCCCGCACTTTCAACGCCCAAGACAGGAGCCGGCCGTTCAGGCCGCGCGCGCGTCCTCGCGCGAGACGGACTCCAGGGCGGCGACCTCGGTCGTCGACAGAAGGCGCACGAGGTCAATCAGCACCACGAAGCCGTCGTCACGACGTACCACGCCCGAGATATAGTCCGAGCGCCATTTGACGCCGATGTCGGGCGAGGGCTCGATCTGGTCGGCGCTGAAGACTGTGACCTCGAACACCCGGTCAGCGACCAGGCCCAGGCTCAGCATCCGGCCCTCCAGGGGAATATCCAGCACCAGGATGCGGGTGTTCAGCGTCGGCTCGACCGGCGCCATGCCCAGGCGGATCCGCAGATCCGCCGTCGGCACGCCCCGGCCCCGCACATCCGTCAGGCCTAGCAGATAGTCAGGACCGTTAGGGATGCGTGAGGGGACCTGATAGGTGAGGATCTCCCGCACCAGGCCGACCGGGGCGGCGAAGACCTCGTCGCCCAGGCCGAACGCGACATACTGGCCCTCGGTGGCCCCGGACATCAGGCGCTCTCCCGGAAGTCCATGTCCTCGACGTCCGCGCCGCCGACAGCCATGTCCAGGGCGAAACCCTTGGCGCGCGCCTGCTGGGCGTGAACATTGGGTTTGACGGCGGACGGCGACACAGGCCTCGCCGCTTTGAACGCCGCCGGGCGCGCCTGGGCCCGAACCCGAGCCCGAACCGGGGCCCGGGCAGGCGTTCCCGCCGCCTCGGTGCGGAAGAAGGCGATCGAGGTCTGCAACTCCTCGGCCTGAGCCGCCAGTTCCTCGGAGGTGGCCGACATTTCCTCGGCCGCGCCGGCGTTCTGCTGAATCACCTTGTCCAGTTGCTGGATGGCCTCGTTGATCTGGCTGGCGCCGACGTCCTGTTCGCGGCAGGCGGCGCTGATCTCGGACACCAGTTCGGCGGTCTTGCGGATGTCCGGCACCAGGCGTTGCAGCATTTCGCCGGCTTCCTGAGCCGCCTTGACCGTGTCGCCCGAGACCGCGCCGATTTCGGCGGCGGCCGTCTGGCTGCGTTCGGCCAGTTTGCGCACTTCCGAGGCGACTACGGCGAAACCCTTGCCGTGCTCCCCGGCGCGCGCGGCCTCGACCGCCGCGTTCAGGGCCAGCAGATCGGTCTGGCGGGCGATTTCCTGCACGATGCCGATCTTGGCGACAATGGTGCGCATGGCCTCAACGGCGCGATGCACGGCCTCGCCGCTGATCTCCGCATCCTTGGAGGACTGGCGCGAGATCTTCTCGGTCTGGGCGGCGTTGTCAGCGTTCTGTTTGATGTTGGCGGCCATTTCTTCCATCGAAGCCGAGGCCTGTTCGGCGGCGGCGGCCTGTTCGGTCGCGCCCTGGCTCATCTGTTCCGACGAAGACGACAGTTCCTGGCTGCCCGAGGAGACGTTGTCCGCAGCCGCCAACGCGTCGCCGACCACGCCGCGGAGGCGTTCGATCATACTGTTGAGATCGCCCAGCATGTCGCCGATCTCGTCCTTGCTGGTGATGGCCACCGTGCGGGTCAGGTCGCCCTCGGCGACGGAGCGGACGGCTTCAGACGCGCGTTGCAGACCTTTACGGACGATCAGGGTGAGACCGACGCAGCCGACGACCGCGCCGATCAGGGCGACGACGGCAGCGACGATCAGGCCGACGCGCGCCTCCTCGAACACCGCCCTGGCGCCTTCTTCGGCCTTCGCCATCATCGCCTTGTCGGTGACGACGATGCTGTGCGACGTCTCCTCGATCTTCGACAGGCTGGCGCGCGCCTCAGTCATCATCACCGCCCTGGCGCCGGCGTTGTCGCCCTCCAGCGCCAGTCGGTGGATTTCTTCGCTGATCGGCTTGTACTCCGACCAGGCGTTCCCCAGCGCGACCCACTCAGCCTTAGTGTCGCCCGATGCGGAAGCCTGGCCTTGCGCCAACAGTTCCTCCAGCACGGCTCGCCCTTGACCGACTTCGTCGGAAAACTCACGCACGGCCTCAGGATCCGT
The DNA here is from genome assembly GCF_058681075.1 of Brevundimonas sp. FV2ps16. Taxonomy (NCBI): domain Bacteria; kingdom Pseudomonadati; phylum Pseudomonadota; class Alphaproteobacteria; order Caulobacterales; family Caulobacteraceae; genus Brevundimonas; species Brevundimonas sp. FV2ps16. The sequence goes on from NZ_CM178728.1 coordinate 702,070, forward strand.
AGTCAGCAGCATGCCGCGCTCGCGTCTCACATAGCTGCTGAATTCGGTCTGCACGCTCTGAGCCCTGCTCAACTGTGCGGCCGGCCCCGCGACCACGTCATGGATCGCGGCGTGCAGCGACGACAGGTGACTGAGGGATACCCCGACCAACACGGCGATCGCCACGATCAGCAAACCAAAGGTCACGATCAACTTGGCCTTGATGGTGAAACGCATGGCCTATCTCCCCGAGCAAATAATCAATGATGAACGACGCAGACGACCGGCCGAGCGACCAGCGGGCATGGATAGAAAATGGTCTGGAGTTTCGACTGAGGACGTGTTGCGGCGACGGCCCGAACCGCAAGCCTCGTCGTTCGATGCGCACATCATCTTCTGAGCCCCATCCGCAGGACGCATGGCCCCACAACCAATGCTCATCATTACCGGGGACGGTTAAACCGGCCTCAAGCGTCAGATAAGGAAGTGTACCTAACGAAATATCGTTAAGTTGCAGTACGCTTAATGAAAATTCGCCATGCAGTTAGGGTTCCGAGCGACACACTCCTGAGTGGCGCACTGAAAGAGCTCGGACGTTCGATCCACATTTTGCACCGCCAGCCGTGGAGGCGGCTGTTCAGTTGAGCTGTCTGCGCCGTGCAAAGGCCGCCTTCGAGCAATACGGCGCCGACCCAGGTTTGAGGCAGATGGCGCACCGTCTGACATGCTACTGGGCGAGCGGCATGACCAACTCGAATACGGCGCCTTCGGTCGTCGGCAGCAGGTCGAGCGTGGCGTCGTTGGCCGTCAGCAGAGAGCGAGCAATGGACAGGCCGAGGCCGGCGCCGCCCTCCCCCCGTCGCGTGGTGAAGAAGGGTTCGAAGACGCGACCGGCGTCGGCCGGCGCGACGCCTGGACCATTGTCCGCCAGGGTCACGACAAGTCGGTCGGGCAAGGCCGCAGCGCTGATGTTGACGGCTGTCGCCCCCGCCTGTCGGCTGTTTTCCAGCAACGTCGAGACCACCATTTCTATGGTCGATGCCGGAACGGCGACCCTCGGGGTTTCGTCCTCGAGCGTCGTCGAGATCGCCAGGCGGCTTGATCTCGCATCAACCGCCTTGGCGATCGGTGGGCGCACATCGACCGAAAGCCCGGCTTGAGGACGCGCCATATCGGCGCGCGCCAGGTCGAGCAGGCGCGTCACAAGAGCCGAGAGGCGGCGGGCGTCGGCGGCGATGTTGTCGAGGAACCGCCGACGTTGGCCGGGGTCCATCTCGTGGTCCTGGAGCAGTTCGACGGCGCCCTGAATCCCGGACAGGGGCGTTTTGAACTCATGGCTCACGGCGGCGGCGAAATCACGCAGATAGCGGGACCGGCGATCAACGGCCTGGGCCATCCGCCCAAAGTCTTCGTAGAGGGTCTGGATTTCGACGGCGGCGGTGGCCGGCGCAGGGGGAAGCACCCCGCCGCCGTTGGCGACATCGCGTGTCGCCCGGCTGAGCGCCTCGATCGGACGGGCGATGCCGCGCGAAACCAGAACCGCCAGAAGGGCGATCACCCCCAGGGTGCCGACGACGCCCAGCCCGATCTTGATCCGGTCCTGGTACAGCCCCTTGAACAGGGCTCGGGGCGAGCGGGACGCCACGACGACCCCCTCGACCTGGCCGTTCACCACCACCGGCCGAGCATGGTGGATGCGGACGCCCGCTGCGCGACTGAGCCATTCTAGGGAATAGCGCGGACGATAGGCGTCGTTGCGGCGCAGAACCGTTCGCGGCTCGCCCGCAAGCGCCGACTGCACTTCGGCCAGATCGGCAAGACCGCCGCCCTGGCCGTAGCCGTGAACGATCGTCCCGTTGCGATCCAGCAAGAGGATCGAGGCCAGGGTGGTGCGGCTGGTTGGCTCGATGACGGGACCAAGCCGGGCGGCGACTTCGACCGCACCTGCGTCAGGCACGGCAGCGGGGCGCGGCGAGGGACGAGCGGGCAAGACCGGCGTGGAGCCTAGGTCGATCGTCGCGGGTTCTGGCCTATAGTAGCCGGGATCGTCGCGTCGGAAGGGATCGAGCGGAACCACGACGGCGCCGGGCCAATCCGAAGCGGCGACGGCCGACAGGACGACAGCCTGGGCGACCAGTTCCGCCTCCGTCTGACGCACAAGCGTGTTCTCATAGACCCGCAGGAAGATGGCGCTGAGCCCAGGCAGGATGCCGGCGAAGATCAGCACAGACAGCAGGATCGTCCGGAGCCTAAGCGCCGGCCAATGCTTGCGGACGAAGGCGCGCAGGCGTGCGATCACGCGCCCGGTGCGCCGAGACAGGGGCCAAGCTGATAGCCTAGGCCCGGTCTTGTCTCGATCACGTCAGCCCCGCCCACCGTGGCGAACTTGGCCCGCAGGTTGCGGACATGGCTGTCGATCGTACGGTCGGTCATGGCGAAGCCAGGGCCGTGGACGCGGTCGATGATGGCGTCCCGCGTGAAGACCCGGCGCGGCGCATCCGCCAGGGTACGGACGATACTGAACTCCGTCACGGTCAGCGGCACCTCGACATTGCACCACGTCGCCCGCCATCCGTCCGCGTCCAAGCCAAGGCCGCCGAAGACGAACTGTCCCGGCGTCGGCGGGGGCGGGTTCCGCGCGATACGGCGCAGAATGGCGGCGACCCGCGCCACCACCTCGCGCGGACTGAAGGGCTTGGTCACATAGTCGTCCGCCCCCAGTTCCATGCCCAGGATACGATCGATCTCGTCGTCGCGTGACGACAGGAACAGGACCGGCAGATCGCCTTGGGCCCGAATTCTGCGGCAGGTCTCGATCCCGTCCATGCGGGGCATGTTGATGTCCAGCACGACGAGGTTCGGCCTGCACAGGGCGATTTCTGCCAGTGCAGCCTCGCCGTCGGCGGCCTCCCGCGTCGCCAGACCCGCCTTTTGAAGCGCGAAGGTCAGCAGGTCGCGAATATGAGGGTCGTCGTCGACCACCAGGACGGTGCTTTGCATGATGGCCATGTTCAGCCTTCCGTCCGCGAGGTCAACGGGACAGACGGCGGGGAGGCGACTGGCGCTGGGACCACGGCCGGCGTCGTTCGGAGGAGCCGTCCGTTCCAGTGACGCGCGCCCGGCGCAGGCGCCGAGAGGACGCCGTTTCGTTGCAAAGCGTTGACACGATCCAGACGACGTTGGTCGCGCCAGGTCCAGCCGCGCCATTCGCTTTGTCGGCGACGAACGTTCAGCAGGATGTCCTGGCGGACGGCGGCGACCCGGTCGCGCAGAACGGCGTCGTCAAGGGTCGTTTCCAGCTCGGCCAGCGAGACAAGGGCGGGCGCGCCCAGCGTATGGAGATAGCCGAGGTCCAGCGCGACCCCGCGACCTCCGACCTCCCTGGCATGCCGCACATTCCAGTCGGCCACGACGGCGCCGAGATCGACGACGCTGACGACCGCCAGCACGATCAGCGCGGCCGTAGTGTTGGCGTTGATCAGCCAGTGCGCCGACTTGTCGGCCAACATCCGCCAGCAGATCAGCATAAGGCCGACCGCGACCAGCGCCATCCAGATCATCGCGGCGATGCGGAAACGGGTCAGGGCGTAAACCTCGATATAGTCGGCGGTGCGCAGCAGGCTAGACGCGACCAGCACCATGTTCTGGGCGATCCAGACCACTACCAGGCGCCGGACCAGCGGCTTGCTCGCGGTGTCGGAACCCGGCTGGAGCGCCACCAGCACGAACAGGCCGGCGAGCAGGGCGGTGACGATCAGGGGATAGGCGCCGCGATGGGCGTACTCAGCCAAGCCCATGTCGCCGGGAAGAGGCGCGCCGCTCCACAGGAAGGCGAGGTCGAGGCCGTTCTGAAGCGCGAAGACCGCATTGAAGACGATCAGGGACAGGGTGATCGTGCGGGTCAGGAAGGCTGAAGGCTTTCCGGTCTTCCGTTCAGGCAGGGCGAGCAAGGGCTTACGCCAGCGCGGCCGCAGGAGGCCCAGAACACCGATGAAGACCGCGCTCCAGAACAGGGTGCGAAGGGTGTTCTGGGGCGATAGGGATGGCAGGGACAGGTTGGCGAGCGCGTTCAAAATGAGCGGATTCGCCGCCGAGAATAGGGCGAGGAAGACCGCGCCGCCGACCACGGGCATGACAAGAAGGCCGAGCAGGGTCAGGGCGGACATTCCACCGCGACCGCGCCTCAGCTGTGAAACCTTGAACAAGTCGATCACGGGGCCAAACAGCGCGAAAAACCAGTGAAGCGCCAGTCTTTGGCTCCAGCCCCAGGCTGTTTCGTTCGGCCCTACCCGGCTCGACAACGCCCCAAGGCTCATCGAGACGACGAACAGAGCCCAGGCCAACAGCCCAGGCCGGTCCGCCAGGACAAGGGCGAAGGCGGCGCCGGCCAGGACGAAGCCCAAGCCTCGACGATTTGGCAGCAGGTCCTTCCGGCCGAAGAGCGCGCCCGCCAGGACCGCGAAGGCGAACAGGCCAAGGCTTGATCCGGGAGCATGGGCGAAGAACGTCAGGTCGGCGAGGCCGGCAAGGACGGCGCCGACGGCGATCCTGAGCCAGAAGGATGATCGAGGCAGAGCGAGTATGTGAAGCATCGGGGCCTCCCTTTCGGGAAGGACTTCTCTGCTATGGCGGTCGAGATCGATTGCGCCGCCGATGGATTATCAGCGCAGGGGTCGTGCAGGTTCAATGCAGACCAAAGCGCGACCCAGCGCTGGCTTGAGCGTTGTGGTTGCTGCGCACCGGATGCGGCGGCCGCATCGAGCCTCCTTGTGAGCCTCAGACCGAACCACAGGGACCCAGCGGCTGTACTCACAGCATGTTTCCTCAGGTGATTGATTTGTATAAGAAAGTTTCGCGCCCGGAGCGATGCTACTGCCCGCCCCCAGCTTCGTAGGCGAAGCGGAGGCGTTGAATTTGCTGGATTAGGCTGCAAACCGCCCCATTTGCGGGTCGTTGATTTTTCGAAGCTTTTTACCGCCTCTGCAAACCGGAAATCGGCCATCTCGAGTGATTCGGAGGCCGGCGCATGAGCCGTTTCCTCGACGCCCGACGCTTCCATGCCGAAAAGCTGTGCTGGCAGCACCAGGTGCTGGCCGATCCCGAACTGAACGCCTTCGCCAAGACGCTCGGCGCCTTCCTCATGCACTATCTCGACGACGTCCAGGGCGGCGGATGGACCTCCCAGCCCTTCCTGGCCGAACGGCTCAAGGTCGATGTGCGCACCATCCGCCGCGCCTTCGTCGATCTGGAGAAGCACGGCCACCTCGCCCTGGAGACCTCGCGTGGTCGCGGCCGGGCCAACATCTATCGTCCGCTGCTGAAGACCGGGCCCGGCCCAACCCCTCCGGCCTCTCCGCCCGAGCCGTCGCGACCGTCCGGCCTAGACCCGGCCAATACTGTCAATGAGCGGACGCCCCCGTCCTCAAACGCCGAAGACGGGACATCAGTGTCCGAAACGGAGACGAAAAGGCGGACAGCGGAGACGGAAAAGGCGGACAGCCGCGCCGCCCCAACCCTTATAGAACCCTATTCCCCCCCTCCCCCCAAACCGGCGGATCGGGAACGGGCCGGCTCGGTTGAGCCGCCGGCCCGCCCCCGCTCTCGTCGAACCAGCGGTTCGGTCGGCCAGAAACCGTCCCCCCGCCCCATCGCCCTGCCCGCCTTCCCGGAGGCCGCCGTCCGGGCCGCCGTGGTGAACTGGATCGGCGACGCCGCAGCCCGCAGCTACCTCGACCCCAGCGGCTGGCGCCCCTCAGACCGCACCGTGGTCTGCCGCCTGCGGTTCGCCGCCGACATGCTCCGCCAACGCGTCGGCCCCCAGCTCGCCAAGCTCGGCGTCTCCATCTGTCACCTGGCCCAGACCGACGAGGGTGTTCTCCATGCGGCGTGAACCCCCGGCGACGCGCCGCTGGTCAGCAGCGCTCGAAGATCGCGGCGATGCCCTGACCGCCGCCGATGCACAGGGTCACGAGGGCGTAGCGACCACCGATACGCTGCAGTTCGTACACGGCCTTAACGCTGTTGATCGCGCCGGTGGCGCCGACGGGGTGGCCAATCGAGATGCCGCTGCCGTTCGGATTGACCTTGTCAGAGTCCAGACCCAGTTCGCGCGAGACTGCGCAGGCCTGGGCGGCGAAGGCTTCATTGGATTCGATCAGATCCATGTCGGCGATCCTCAGGCCGGCGCGCGTCAGGGCCTGCCTCACGGCAGCGATCGGCCCCAGACCCATAACGGCCGGATCGACGCCCGCATGGCCCCAGGACACGATCCTCGCCATCGGCTTAAGCGCCAGACGCTTCACCGTCGCTTCGCCGGCCAGCACCAGGGCGGCCGCGCCGTCGTTGATCCCCGACGCATTGCCCGCCGTGACCGACCCCCCGGTCTTGAACACGGGCTTCAGTCGCTCGAAATCGGCGCGGGAGGCATCATGACGGATATGCTCGTCGCGGTCGAAAGTGATAGGTTTGCCCTTCTGCTTCACCTGGATCGGCAGGATCTGATCGACGAAACGCCCTTCCCTATCTGCGGCCGAGGCGCGGCGGTGGCTTTCATGGGCGATGTCGTCCTGGACCGCGCGATCGATGCCGTAACGTTCGGCCACGTTCTCGGCGGTCATGCCCATGTGATAGCGGTTAAACGGATCTGTCAGGGCGCCCGTGAGACCGTCCACCAGGGCAGCGTCGCCCATCTTGGCGCCGAAACGGGCGGCCGGGACCAGGTAGGGCGCGCGGCTCATCGACTCGGCTCCGCCCGCCAGGGCCGTGTCCGCTTCGCCCAACCTCAGCACCTGTGCGGCGGACACCACCGCCTGCAGGCCCGAACCGCACAGTCGATTGACCCCCAATGCGGGCGTCTCGACCGCACAGCCGGACTCCAGCGCCGCCCACCGCGCCAGATAGGCGTCTCGCGGTTCCGTCTGGATCACCTGCCCAAAGACCGCATGGCCGATCGCCGCCGCCTCCAGGCCAGACCGGCGAATCGCCTCCCCTGACACTTGCGCGGCCAGTTCGGTCGGGGGCGTATCCTTCAGCGCGCCGCCGAATGACCCGACGGCCGTCCGCACGCCGGCAAGAACGAAAACTTCGCCCATGGAGATCTTCCTCAAGCCTGAAGCCGCCCTTTCAATCAGGGCGCGATGATTGTCCGGGCGCGTTTGCGCCTGTCCGCTGGCAGCGGGTTTTCAGTTCGCGACCACGCCAGGCGCCGCGGGGGCGACGCCGGACTGGACGCGGGCGGGATGACTGACCTCGTGGCTGTACTGAGCCGCGCCCGATTGAGGAACGACTTCGCCCGCACGGTCGCGGATCAGCGTCCACTGCGCCTCGATACGGTCGGCGGCGTCGGGGACGTCCCCCACCCAGACGCCCTGGGTCATGGTGATGTGGGCCTGTTCGAAGGCGCCTGCGCCGGCCAGGAGGATGGCGCGGGTCGGGGCGTTCTCGCTGGCCAGGGCCACCACGCCGGGGCTGACCAGATCGGTCGACAGGCCGCGCAGGTCGTCTTCCGAATACAGGCCCTCGGTCATCCGGGTGGCGGCGCTGGGCGCTAGGCAGTTGACGTGAATGCCCGACTTCTGACCTTCCAGCGCCAGGGTCTGCATCAAACCGACCAGCGCCATCTTGGCCGCCCCGTAGTTCGACTGGCCGAAGTTGCCGTAGAGGCCGGATGAGGAGGTGGTGAAGATCACCCGGCCGTAACCCCTCTCGCGCATGTGCGGCCACGCCGCCTTGGTCAGGTTGACCGAGCCCATCAGGTGCACGTCCAGCACCAGGACGAAGTCGTCGAGATCCATCTTGGCGAAGGTCCGGTCGCGCAGGATGCCAGCGTTGTTGACCAGAATATCCACGCTGCCCCAGCGCTCGACCACCGCTTCCACCATGGCGAATACGCCGGGGCGGTCGGTGACGCTGCAGCACCACGGCATAACCTCGCCGCCTTCGGACCGGATTTCGACGGCGACCGCTTCGCACGCCTCTGACGACAGATCGTTGACCACGACCTTCGCACCATGACGCGCCAACGCCATCGCATGGCTACGGCCCAGGCCCCCGCCCGCACCGGTGACGATCGCGGTCCGTCCGCTGAGATCAATAGCCATGATGGTCTCCCTATCTTCGCCGTGTTGGCCGGCGTTTCAGCGCCTGCACTCTCACCATCCTGGCCAAAAGGTCAATATTCACTCGTCGACTAGTGAACATTGACGTGGTGCGAAATCGGTGAGACGGTGCTCCCACGGCGCCGACAGAGCGCCTGAGGAAACACCGAGGAGGAAATCATGGGGCGCAAGCTCTGGCTGACCACATCCGCCGCCGTCCTGTTGTGGGCCGGAGCCGCCCAGGCTCAGGACGCCACGACGCAACAGACGGACGACCAGCAAAAAGCGACTGAGGTAGGGGAAGTCGTCGTCACGGCCGAGCGCCGCACGACGAACCTTCAGGAAACTGCGGTGGCCGCCACCGTGCTGTCCGGCGACAGCCTCGATGACCGCGGAGTCTTCTCCCTCGAGCAGTTGCAGTTCGTGGCGCCGTCCACGACGGTGCAGAATTTCGGCCAGGGGAACTATTTCAACGTCCGAGGCATCGGAAAATCCGAGCCCACCACCGCCATCGGCGTGGGCGTGACCACCTATCGGGACGGGGTGCCCGTCTTCCCCGGATATTTCCAGACGGAGCCGTATTACGACATCGGCAGCGTCGAACTGCTGCGGGGGCCCCAAGGCACCTTCGCGGGCACGAACGCTACGGGTGGCGCGGTCTTCATCACGTCTCGCAACCCCGATTTCACGGGGCTGAACGGCTATGTGATGGGCCAGGCGGGCAACTACGACAACCTCAAGGTCCAGGGGGCGATAAACCTTCCCCTCACCGACACCCTCGCCGCCCGTTTCGCGATGAACACGGAGAAGCGCAGCAGCTTCCACGACATCACCGGCCCCTACCGCGGTCATCCAGGCGACGTGGACATGAACAGCGCGCGCGCCAGCTTCCTGTGGACGCCTACGCCGGCGCTGCGAGTGCTACTGAAGGGCGACTACAACAAGCTGGATTTCGGCGGCTATCCGGCCGACCCCGTCCTTTCCACCAACGATCCGTTCGAGATCACGGCGAACGGCCCGCACTCCGGCGTCGACGAGACGGCGCGTGTATCGCTGAACGTCAGCTATGTGTTCGACAATGGGATAACCCTGCGTTCGATTACCGGTTACCAGGACGGGATCAGCGAGTTCTCGACCGACCTCGACGGCACCAGCGCGCTCAACAACACCTTCTATGACCGCGTCGAGGAAGAGGTCTGGTCGCAGGAGATCAATCTCGTCTCGCCCGACAACCAACGCCTGACGTGGCTGCTGGGCGCGTTCTGGCAGCAGGACAAGGTCACCTTCCCCGTCACAACCTTCCCGCAAGGCGCCTATCATGTCGGCTTCCCCGAAGGCGTGCTCGACTATTACATCTTCGGCGAGACCCCCAAGGAGACCAAGGCTGTCTTCGGTCAAGTCAGCTATGACGTCTCCGACCGGCTGCAGATCCAGTTGGGCGCCCGCTGGTCCGAGAGCACCTCGCGCAACGAAAACGTGTATACGACCTATCCTGCGCTTGGCCTGCAGTTGCTCCAGAACGACGAGGTCACGGCCGAAAAGACCACCGGCAAGCTGAGCATCAACTACAAGGTCGATGACAACAATTTCGTCTACGGGTTCGTGGCGAACGGCTTCAAGATGGGCGGGCTGAACGCGCCGAACTTCTACGCTCCGGCAAGCTCGTTCGGACCGGAAGACGTGGTCGACTACGAACTCGGCTGGAAGTCCACGATGTTCGGCGGTCAGGTCCGCACCCAGCTGGGCGCCTATTACATGACTTATGAGGGCTTCCAGGTCGTCGTCGGCGATCCAGCTGTTCCGCTGTTCAGCTCGATCGTCAATGTTGCGGACGAAACCGTCCTGATGGGGCTGGAGGCCTCGGCCCAGGTGCGTCTGAAGGCCTGGACGATCGACGTCGGCGCCGCGGTCTCGAACTCCGAGCTGGGCGAATTCTACGCCGCCGATCCCCGCGTCGCGCGCAGCGGCTCGTGCGACGCAACCACCGGCCCGGCGACCACCAACTGTCTGAATCTCGACGGAAACACCCAGGGGTATGCGCCCGAGCTGACCTTCAACATTGGGGCCCAGTACGACTTCGCCCTGCCCAACGGCGCGACACTGTCGCCCCGCATAGACTACGCCCATATCGGCGAAGCCTGGACGAGCATCTTCAACAATGAGGCTCTGGGCGACCGTCTGGAAGCCCGCAATCTGGTCAACCTGCTGCTCAGCTATAAGACCGGCGGCTGGACGCTGGCGGCCTATGCGCTGAACGCGACGGATCAGACCTACATCGCCGCGGTCAACTCGCGTCTCCGCTATGCGGGCGCTCCCCGCCAGTTCGGCGTCAATCTGACGAAGACCTTCTGACACTTCCGGGGCGGCGGTCGACCGGCCGCCGCCCTGTTCGCTCACCGGCTTGCCGGCCCCTGTAACCGTCTGGACTACGCTCAAGGATGATCGGCTCCTCCCCCGGCCTCATGCAGGACTACCCCCTAACCGTGGACCGCTTTCTGGAACACGGCGCGAAATGGCACGGCGCCGCCCTGGTGGCGACGGCCGGCGCAGAGGCCGACCAGAGCATCGGCTACGCGGCGCTGCGGGACCGGGCCAATCGCCTATCCGGCGCCCTGATTGATCTCGGGCTGAAGCCGGGCGACCGTATCGCCACGCTGGCCTGGAACACTCAGCACCACGTCGAGGTCTGGTACGCCTCAATGGGCGTCGGCCTAGTCTGCCACACCCTGAACCCGCGACTGACCGTCGCCCACCTGGCCGCCATGGTCGCCAAGGCCGACGACCGGGTCCTCGCCGTCGGGGCCGGCCTGCGTGACACGGCCGAGGCCCTGCTGGACGCCTGCCCTTCGCTCGAGCGCCTGATCCTGCTGGATGGAGACACGCCGGAAGCCGGACGGCCTGAGGTGATCGACCTGGAAGGCCTGCTGGAAGCGGGCGGTCGCGCTGTGCGGTGGGGACAGTTCGACGAGACGGCCCTGGCAGGGCTATGTTTCACCTCCGGCACCACCGGTGCGCCCAAGGGCGTGGGCTATACTCACCGCTCCAACTACCTGCACACCCTTCGCGCGCTGCAGGCGGATTCCATCGCCCTGACCGCCCGCGACAGCGTCCTGGTGGCCGTGCCGATGTTCCACGCCAACGCCTGGGGCCTGCCGTTCGCAGCGCCGGCCGTCGGCGCCCGGCTGGTCCTGCCCGGTCGATCGACTGACGGGGCCAATCTGGCGAGACTGATCTCCAGGCATGAGGTGACCGTGGCCGTGGGCGTGCCGACCGTCTGGCTGGGCCTGCTGGACCATCTGGACACTACGGGCGGAGAGACTCCCAGCCTCGAACGCGTCATCATCGGCGGATCGAGCTGTCCCGACAGCCTGCTGCAGCGGATGGAGCAGCGGCTGGGCGCCACGGTGCAGACCAGTTGGGGCATGACGGAGCTCTCGCCGCTCGGCGCCATCTCGCCGCGCAGCGACAAGCCCGGCGCGGCGCGCGGTTCGGGTCGTCCGCCCCTCGGCCTGGACCTTCTGCTCACCGACGCCGACGGGGCTCCCTTGCCCGATCAGCGCAACACGGTCGGCCGTCTGAAGGTGAAGGGCCAGAGCGTCGTGAACGCCTATTTCGGCGCCGGCGCTTCGGCTGTCGATGAGGACGGCTGGTTCGACACGGGCGATCTGGCCCAGCTGGATGACGACGGCAACCTGACCCTGGCCGGTCGCTCCAAGGATCTGATCAAGTCGGGCGGCGAGTGGATCAATCCCGTCGAGATCGAGGAAATCGTCGGCGCCCTTCCCGCCGTCGGGCTGGTGGCGGTGATCGGCCGCGCCGATCCCAAATGGGGAGAGCGCCCTTTGATGGTGATCGAACCCGCCTCCGGACAGCAGATCGAGGACGAAAATCTGAGGGCGGCTCTTAAGGGCCAGGTGGCCGACTGGTGGATTCCCGAACGGATCGTTCGGGTAGAGGCCATGCCTCTGGCCGCTACGGGCAAGATCAACAAGGCACTGCTTCGCGCCACCTATGGAGACGCCTAGGATGACGGCCGTCTCCATCATCGAGTCGGCGCCCCGTCCTCAGGGAGCGCCTCAACGCCCCGAGGCCCAGATCATGACGACCCCGCCCCGCAAACCGCGCCGCAAGGCCGAACAACGCGCCGAGAGCCTGGAGCAGCTGCTCGATGCCGCCGAAGAGCTGTTCTCGCGGCACGGTTTCTACGGGGTGACGATCAAGGACATCGCTGACAAGGTCGGCGTCCACAAGTCTCTGATCCACTACTACTTCACCGACAAGCAGGACGTGTTCGACAAGGTCATGGCGCGACGCGCGCCGGTGACCAGCGGACGCCGGATGGAGGCCCTGGACTCCTATGAGACGGCCGCCGCCGGCAAGCCGACGGTCGAGGGCGCGCTGCGCGCCTTCCTTGACACCGACCTGGACACCTACTCCACCGGCGGCGACGGCTGGCGGCATTTCGGCGCCTTGAGCGCCCAGATCAACAACACCCCGGCCTGGGGCGCCGAGGTGATGGACCGCCTTTACGACCCTGTTGTCCTGCGTCTCATCGAACTGCTCAAGCAGGCCATGCCCGATGCGCTCGATGAGGACATCTTCTGGGGCTACCACTTCGTCACCGGCGCTCTGACGCTCAGCCTGGCGCGCACCGGCCGGATTGATCACCTGTCCGGCGGCAAATGCCGATCCGATGACTTCGAGGCGATCAAGGCCCGGATGGCGGCCTTCATGGCCCACGGCTTCATCGGGGTCTGCCGCGATCGCGCCGAGGAACGGCGAAAGCAGGCTCGCGAATGAGCCCCGCCGGCCTCCCGTTCGCATCGACGCCCGAAGCGCTCGGTTTCGATTCCGGGCGTCTCGCCCAGCTCGACCGCTACATGGCGGGCATGGTCGAGACCGGGATGGTCGCGGGAACCTCCACCCTGCTGATGCGCCACGGCCAGGTCGCGGCCTTCACCACGTTCGGCAAGGGGCGGCTGGACGACGAGGCGCCGCTGGGCCGGGACGCCATCTTCCGCATTTACTCCATGACCAAGCCCGTAACCGGCGTGGCCATGATGATCCTGTTCCAGGAGGGGCGCTGGACTTTAGACGACCCCGTCACGGACTACCTGCCCGAATTGAAGGGCCAAAAGGTCTTCGCCGGCGTCGCGGACGACGGAGCCCTGTTGACACAGGACGCCGTCCGCCCGCCGACGATGCGCGAACTGATGAGCCACACCGCCGGGTTCGGCTATGGCCTGTTCGACATGCACCCGGTCGAACGCGCCTACCGCCAGGCAGGGGTCATGACCGCCGACAGCCACGAGGACCTGCTGGCCAGCGCCGCCCGAATCCCGCTGATGTTCCAGCCGGGCACGGAGTGGTTCTACTCCATCGCCACCGACCTTCAGGCCCTGGTGGTGAAGCGGCTGTCGGGCATGAGTTTTGGCGAATTTCTGCGCGCCCGCATCTTCGAGCCGCTCGGCATGATCGACACCGGCTTCCACGTGCCTGCGGATCAGGTTCATCGGCTGGCGGAGATGTACCGCGACGACGGTGCCGGCAGGCTGAAAGTCGCCTCCGAGGCCTTCGACATGCCGATCAACGACTACACTCGCCCGCCCCGTTTCGAGGGCGGCGGCGGAGGTCTGGTGTCGACGGCCGTCGACTACGCCCGCTTCTGCCAGATGATCCTGAACCGCGGCGAATTGGACGGGGTTCGCATCCTGGATTGCGAGACCGTTGATCTGATGGCGACCAACGTCATCCCCGACGCAGTGCTCAAGACGACCAATCCCCTTCGCCTGCTTCCCTTCAATCCGGCGTTCGGCTTTGGCCTGGATCTGGCCATCGCGATCGATCCCCAGGCGCTCGGCATGGCCGAGGGCCGCGGCACGCTGAGTTGGGGCGGCGGCGGCGGGACCTGGTTCTGGATCGACCCGGCCAATGACCTGGTTTTCGTCGGCATGATCCAGCGCATGGCCGATCCCGTCAGCAACGAATTCCGCGCCCAGGCGCGGGCCCTGACCTACGCCGCCCTGACCCATCCCGAGAAATAGACGAGCAAAAGCTCGCTTCACCAAGGAAACGACATGAGTGCAACGATCGACCCCGTCCGCCCACCCGCCGCAGCCAGACCCTCCGTCGGCCGGCGCGCCTGGGTCGCGCTGGGAATGCTCTGGTTCATCTATGTTCTGAACTTCCTGGACCGGCAGTTGCTCTCCATCCTGGCCAAGCCTATTCAGGATTCGCTCCACATAACCGATGGACAGCTGGGCCTGCTGGGCGGCCTGTATTTCGCATTCTTCTACTGTTTCATCGCCATTCCAGTGGGATGGCTGGCCGACCGGACGAACCGCGTCGCCGTGGTGTCCATCGCCTGCGGAATCTGGAGCGCGGCGACCATTGCCTGCGGCCTGTCGCGCAATTTCGGCCAGTTGGCCGTGTCGCGCATGACCGTCGGCTTCGGCGAGGCGGGCGGCGTGCCGCCGTCCTACGCCATCATCACCGACTACTTCCCCCAGGGGCGCCGCGGCATGGCGCTGGGCCTGTTTAACCTGGGACCGCCCGTGGGCGCCGCCCTGGGCATCGCCTTCGGCGCCTCGGTCGCCGCCGCCTTCAGCTGGCGTGAGGCCTTCATCGCCATCGGCGTCCTTGGTCTGATCGTCGCCGCCCTGACCCCGCTTCTCGTCAAGGAGCCGAAGCGCGGCGGCCTGGATCAGGCTGCGGGTGCGCCGCCGCCCGCCAAGGCGCCCTTTTGGGGCACGGTGCGCATGTATTTCTCGAGCCCCGTGCTGGTTCTGGCGGCCCTGGGCAGCGGCGCGACTCAGGTAATCACCTACGGCCTCGGCAACTTCTCGGTTCTGTTCCTGATGCGTGAAAAGGGCATGACGCTGAATGACGTCGCCCTGTGGTACGCCCTGCTGGTGGCCGTGTGCATGGGCGGCGGCATCTTCGCGTCGGGGTGGTTGATCGACCGGTTCACGCGGCGGTCCAAGAAGGCCTATGCGCTTTTGCCGGCCATCTCGCTGACGCTCGCGATCCCCTTCTATATCGCCTTCGTCTGGGCTCCCTCCTGGCCGCTGGCGCTGGCGCTGCTCTGTGGACCGACCTTCCTCAACTATTTCTACCTGTCGTCCTCGGTCGCCCTCGTCCAGGAAGAGGTGAAGCCGAACCAAAGGGTCATGTCAGGCGCGCTCCTGCTTCTGGTCATGAACTTCATCGGGATGGGCCTGGGTCCGACCTATGTCGGGGCCGCCAGCGACTATTTCCACGCCGCCCATCCGGACAACTCGCTTCAGATCGCCCTCTACACCCTGACTCCCTTCTATGTTGTGGCGATCAGTCTGTTTCTGTGGCTGGCCAAACTGCTGGGCCGCGACACGTCAAGACAAGGAGCCGTCTGATGTTCCGCCAACGCGTTTCAACATGTGCGGCCCTCACCTTCCTCGCCTCCATCGCCGCCGGCTCTCCGGCCACCGCGCAGACGCGCCCCGTCGTGACAGCTCCGGCGGGCGCCGTGCGCGGCATGACAGAAGCCGATATCGCCAGTTTCAGGGGCATTCCGTATGCATCGCCTCCTGTCGGGGCTATGCGCTGGCGACCGCCCTCTCCAGCTCCCGCCTGGAGCGGTGTTCGCGACGCCACCCGATACGGCTCCGCCTGCATCCAGCCGACGCCCCGCGTCCAGTCGATCTATTCCGCCGATCTCGGCCCGACCAGCGAAGACTGCCTGACCCTGAACGTCTGGACGCCGTCTACGACCGGCAAGGCGCCGGTCATGGTCTGGATCCACGGCGGGGCGCTGGTGACCGGCTCCAGCAAAGAAGCTCTGTATGACGGCGCCCGTCTGGCCCGCGAAGGCGTCGTGGTGGTGTCAATCAACTACCGTCTCGGCGTCCTGGGCTGGCTGGCGCATCCGGAATTGAGCGCGGAGAGCCCCGCAAGCCTATCCGGCAACTACGGCCTGATGGATCAGATCGCTGCGCTCGAATGGGTGAAGCGGAACATCGCGAGCTTCGGCGGCGATCCGGACAATGTCGCCATCGCCGGCGAGTCGGCCGGCGGCCTGAGCGTCCTCTATCTGATGGCGTCGCCGCTTTCGCGGGGCCTGTTCGACCGGGCCATCGCCCAAAGCGCCTACATGATCTCCACGCCGGAACTGAAACAGCCGCGGCACGGGGCGCCGGCGGCGGAGGCGGCGGGCGCCGCCCTCGCCCGGACCCTTCAAGCGCCCAGCCTGCGCGCCCTGCGGGGGATGGACGCCCAGGATATTACCGACCGTGCCGCACTCGGCGGCTTCGCCACCTTCGGCGTCGTCGATGGCATGATTCTGCCGCGTCAGATCGTCGAGGTGTTCGACCGGAACGAGCAGGCCAAGGTCCCCGTCCTGGCGGGCTTCAACAGCGGCGAGATCCGATCCCTACGCATGCTAGCTCCCGCCGTTCCAGGCGCCGCCACCGACTATGAGCGCACGATCCGCGACCGGTACGGCGATCTGGCGGAAGAGTTCCTGCGTCTCTATCCCTCATCCGACATGGAGGAGAGCATCCTCGCCGCCAGTCGCGACGCCCTCTACGGCTGGACCTCCGAGCGGCTCGTCCGTTCACAGACGGCGGTCGGCCAACCGTCCTTCCTCTATCTGTTCGACCACGGCTATCCCGCAGCAGATGCTGCGGACCTGCGGGCGTTTCACGCCAGCGAACTGCCGTATATGTTCGGCTCACTGAAGCGCACGCCGCCGCGCTGGCCTACGATCCCTTCTACGTCTGAAGAAAGTCTCCTCAGTGACGCGATGGTCGGCTGTTGGGCCAGCTTCGTACGCGGCGAACCGCCCCGTTCTGAGGACGCCCCGGCTTGGCCGCCCTATGGAGATGACAAGGCCTACCTTCGGTTCAGCAACAGGTCGGCCGTGGAATTCGACCTATTCCCCGGCATGTTCGAACTTCACGAGGCGGCCGTAACGCGCCGCCGCAAGGCTGGCGACCAGCCATGGAACTGGAACACGGGGCTGGCTTCCCCCAACCTCCCCCCGTCCCCCTGAGGCGCCAGGACGAACATTTTGCTGATGATGTAGATGCGCCAAAGCTGGACGTTGGCTTTGCCCTTGAAAGCGGACAGTCAACTTCGTCGTTGCCATACGCAAAGTCAGGCGACGCCGAACCAGGGGCGGGCACGGGCCGAGAGAGCATCGGCGCACCGCCTCGTCCGGTTCGGGATGGCAATCCTCAGGCATGGCTGCCAAAGCCCAGTCATCACCCTGTCACCATAGTAGGGTCATGGGCTGTGTCCATGCGAAGCAGGGGGCGCAGCAATGAAGCTGCTGGGGAATCTGGTTGGGAAACTCAATCCACATTTCGCAGGATTAGCACTGACGGAATTCTGGGAGCGTTTCGCCCTAACGGGAGTGAAATCGATGCTCACGCTCCTGCTGATCAACCAGGTGATGCCTGTATCCGCTTCAGTGTCGGGCATGGCGTGGCTGCAAGGGCTGTTGAGCCCCGTCACGAGCAGGGATGGTTCCGAGGTGGCCTTGGCCTCGTATATTTACGGGGTCGCCAATGCGCTCGTTTATCTTTTCATCCCTCTAGGCGGCTTTGTCGGCGACCTGCTGATCGGGCGTCGGGCGGCTGTGTTGGCCGGCGGCGCAGGCATGGCGGCTGGACTTCTGCTGATGGCGTCCCTGCACGGCTTTCTGCCGGGCCTGCTGTTATTCGCGTCCGGGGCGGGCCTGTTGAAGAGCAATCTGTCGGCCCAGTTCGGCGGTCTTTTCAGTGAAGAAGCAAAACGCAGGCGCGCCTATTCCTACTACCTCGTCTTTCTAAACGCTGGGGCGATTTTCGGCCCTCTTGCCATGGGCGCCATCGCCCTGGCTTTCGGGTGGCGTCATGCGCTCGTTCTGGCGGCGGTCAGCGTTGTCGTGGGCGTCGCGACCTATAGCCTCCTGGTCAGGGTGTCTGCCGCAAAGGCGTCCGTGCCCCGGTCGGAACACACCCCGGGGGACAGACGGCCGTCAGGGCCTCGGGCTGTTGCGGGCCTTTGGCTCGTGCTGCTGTCCGGCTACCTCTGCTTCGCCGCCTACGGGCAAATCGGCAACATCGTTCTCGTCTGGGCCGAGGACAACGTCGACCTCGATTTCGGGTTCGGCGCTGTTCCGGTCGGATGGCTGCTCGCCCTGGACGGTCTGTTCACAATCCTGATCATTTTCATCGTGCAGGCGATTTCAGGGGTCCTGGCGCGCCGCGACGTGGTGATAGGGCCTCACGTCCAGATCGTACTGGGCTGCCTGGCCTGCGCTGCCGGATATCTCGTGCTGATCTTGGCGGACCGTGCCGGCGGTTCCTCGGTCTCGCTGATCTGGCTCCTAGCCTATCTGCTGCTGGTCGATCTGGCCGTCGTTCTTGTCTGGCCGTCGGGTCTAAGCCTCGCCACCGGCCTTGCCCCCAAAGGCCGGGCGGGAGGATGGGGCGGGCTATTCTACCTATACGGCTTCTTCGCCAGCCTGTGGGTCGGTTTCGCCGGGGGCTATTTTCAATCGCTGGACATGGCGTCCTTCTGGCTGATCCATGCGGGCGTCGCGCTGCTCGGCGCCGCCCTGGCGCTTGTCGCGGCCCTGCTGGCCAGCCCCCTCTCGTCCAGGGATCAGGCGATTACGACCTCGGCATGAGCAAAGGCTTGGGCGAAGACCTTGTCCAGGGGCTTTTCGGTAATCAGAATGTCGACGTCGTCCAGACCGGCGGTGTGCATCAGCGCATGACGTCCGAACTTGGACGAGTCCGCCCCCAACAGGACCTTCTGGGACGTCGCATAGGCGATCCGGCTCATTGTGGCTTCGCCCGGATGGAAATCCATCAGTCCGCGATCGGCGCTGATGGCGCCCACCGACAGGATGGCCAGATGCGGCGTAAAGCCCGAGACGTAGCTCTGGGCGTTTGAGTCCGAAAAGGCGCGGTATTCATAGTCCATCTCGCCGGCGGCGAGGAACAGACGGTTGTCGTTGATCCCTCCCAGTTCGGTCGCCACCTGAAGCGAGTTGGTGATCACCGTCAGCGAACGACGCTCGACCAGCTGGCGCGCGATATAGCAGGAGGTCGTTCCTGAATCGATGAACAGGATATCGCCGTCGCAAACGAATTCGACCGCCGCGCGCGCTATGCGCATCTTGGCGTCGGCGTTTTCCTCCATCCTCTCGTGGAGGGGGCCTTCCCGCGTCTGTGATGCGAGACGCGCGGCGCCGTGCTCCCGCGTGACGACCCCCTGTTCCTCCAGCACGCGCAGTTCACGACGGATGGTCTCGTCGGAGACGTTGAGTTCCTGGGCCAGTCCGATCACCGACCAGGTCGTTCCGCCCCGCAGCATCGCCACGATGTCGCGTTGGCGGGCCGATCGTTTCAACATGATGTCCTTTTCCCTCGGCCGACGGGTCGCTCTGGCCCCGTGACGCCATAGCGACCGCTGGACCAATACCCGACGCCTGATCGGTCTAGCCTAAGCCGGCCTGTGTTTGAAATCGGATGATTGCGCGAGGTTCGGGAGACGGAGCGGCGCTGGCCGCCCCGTCCCCGACCGCGGATCAGAAGCCGACGCGGAACTGCAGTCGGACGTATCGCGGCGTCTGATAGGCTTCCGGCCGTCGGTAGTTCGAGTTCGGCTGATCATTGCTGAGTTGGCCGGCTTCGTTATAGGCCGTGACCGCCTTGTTGTTGAACAGGTTGAAGACGTCCAGACGCACAGAGGCGTCGAGCCCCTTCATCGGCACGCGCGCCACGGCGCTGGCGTCGAACTGGTAGACCCAGTCGCCCTTGAAGGCCGTGCCGCGTGGGACCAGTTCGCCGTTACAGTAGTAGCTGTAGCCATGATAGCCGTGGGCATAGGGATCGACTTCGGTCGGCACGGTCCCGATACAGCTATAGCTACGCTCCGACTGCACCGTCATGTTGGCGCCGAGATCCAGAAAATCGAGCGGACGGTAGCTGCCGTAGGCTTTGAAGGTGTGGCGTCGGTCGTTGGGCAGATAGCCGTAGGCGCCGTTCTGGAAGCCGGGCGAGTCGAAGTCGGAAACCCGGTTGACGGCCAGCTGGCCGTTCTCGGATCGGACGCCGCCCTCATAATTCCCCTTGTCCATCGCCCAGGTATAGGTGCTGGACACGCCCCACACGCCGTCGAACTCCCGATCAAAGGTCAGGGTCACGGCGTTGTATTTGCGGATCGGCTTTTCATAGAGCAGGTCCGCCGCCTTCAGGGTCACGGTCGGGGTCGATCCATCGGGCAGCGGGTTGATCTTGGTGGTGACGTCGCGTCCCGGATTGGCGATCACCCAGTTGCTGCCGCCCGGATAGGCGGCGGTGCAGGCGGCTTCAGAAAAGCCCTGGGTGATGCAGTAGGCGCGGGCGCCGAAGTCGACGGTGAGGTCTTCGATCACATCGTCCAGCTTGCGATGCGTGAAATAGGCCCCGGCGCGGATCCGGTTCGAGAAGCGGTGCTCCATGCCGACAATGAACTCGCGTGACGACTGCGGGCTCAGATTGTGGGCGATGGCGCCGGACGGATCGGCGGGCGATCCGTCAGCCTGGACTTCACAGTTGGCGGTTCCCGTGTCGGGACAGGCCGAGAAGCCGCTGGCGCCCAGAATGGGCGCGCCCGCCAGGGGCGTATTCTTGGTCGAATCGAGACCGTTGAGCAGGTTGTAGCGCGTATAGGTAATCCGCCCGCCCATCACGTTCAGGTTGATATCGCCGGCGAGAGGCAGGAAATATTCGCCGTAATAGCCATAGACCTTGGTGAGTCCGTCGCCTCGGAGGTCGTAGGAGGCGCCCAGTCGAGGGGCCCACTGGTCGCCCGATTCATAATAGGATTCGCCGTTGACCCCCTGGTTCGAGAACCGGTCGTTGCGAACCCCGAGTTGAAGCTTCAGCCGGTCATCGAGAAGCGCCCAGTCGTCCTGGATATAGAAGGCGTCGTTCTTGACCGTGCTGACGCCGTTGTTGCTGTAAACCCGCGTCGTGTAATATTCGGTTCCCGGGGCAATGCCCAGACGCGCGGCGTCGCTCGCCCCCGCCTTCCATATTTTGTAGAAACCCTCGCCCATCGTCTGGTGGATCTGTTCCGACGTATCGGTTTCATGATCGTAGCCCAAGCGGACATGATGGGCGCCGGCCAGTTCGAAGTTCAGATCGACGTCGCCGCGGAAGAACTCGCGATCATCGTCCGTGTAGCCAAAGGCGTCAGTGACCTTGTTGAGGCCGATATCTACGCCGGCGTCCGAGGTGCGATAATCGATCACCCGTTCATTGGTGATATCCAGCGGCAAGGTGCCGTCCCGCAGCTTGTTCACCCCATAGGCGGCGGAAACGGTGAGCCAGGGCGTCAGGGCGCCGGTGTAACGCGCGACATAATTCTCGCCGCCGCCCCGTCCGTTCACGCCCCCCGTCTCGGCGCCCGCCGCACCCGTCGCACGATCATATTCCAGATCGCGGGTGCGGGTCTCGTTGGTGGTGTCGAAATAGGTGAACTCGAGATGGTGGTCGTCGGTTATGTAGCCGTCGAGCTTCACGCCCCAGAACGGACTGTTGTGTTCCACGCGCGTGGCGTTGTCCTGGTTCGCATCCGGCGTGAAGGACTCGAACTTGCGGTCGGTATAGAGGCCGTAGATGAACAGGCGGTCGCGGATGATCGGCCCGCTGGCCTGGAAGATGGTCTCGCGACGCGACTGCTCCACCCCCTCGTAGTCGCGTTTGTAGGTCGCCGGCGAGGTCGACCGCAAACTGTCCGGCTCCCATGTATTCAGAACGCTGGCGTGAAACTCGTTGGAGCCTGATTTGGTCACGGTGTTGACCACGCCGCCGGTCGCCCGACCGAATTCCGCCGCCATGCCGCCGGTCTTCACCTCAACGGACTGGTAGAAGTCATACGGCACCTCGACGGGGGCCAGACCCATGCGGAAGTTGGTGATGTTCAGGCCGTTCACATAATAGGCGTTCTCAATGAAGGAGGCGCCGCTGATCGCGACCTGGTCGGCGAAGCCAGCATTCGAACCGGAGGAGCCGCGCACCGTGCCCGGCGCCATCAGGATGACGTCCTGCAGCGATCGGGCGATCGGCACGCGCTGGTCGATTTCGCCCAGATTGATGATGGCCCCGGTGGTGGCGTCCTCGAAAGCCACAACCCTTTTGCGCGAGCCCAGGACGACGATCTCATCCACCGTCTCTGCCGAACCCGCAGACGACACGAGTGTGAACGTGTTCGCCGCGCCCGCTCCACGGACCAGGGAGACGCCGGTTTCCCGATAGGGAGCGTAACCTTCGGCCGTGATGGTGAAATCATAGGATCCCGGCGCCAACTGCGGGATCACATAGGCGCCGCTCTCCGTGGCGACCGCAGACCGCGTCACCCCGCGATCGCTGGATGTGACACTCACAGTCGCGCCCGGGATCGGTCGACCCGCTGGATCCGTCACCCGCCCTGTCGCGGCGACATTGGTATAGTCCTGGGCCTGCACGGCCGGAGCCATGACAGCCATGACGGGAAATACGGTCCCCAGCATAAGCGCGGCGCGCAGAGCGGAGGCATGACGGGCAGTTCGTCGCATGCGATTCATCGGTAGTCCCCAGATTGAATGACTTCTCTGGACGGCGTCGACGCGGACATATGGCGACCGCTCCCCTAGCCCCTCCAGGACGCATCGGGTGATACCGGGGCAATGTTGGCGTTTTGTGACTTATGGGCATTTTTTCAAAACAAACCCCACACAATCGCCAAAAGGCCTTCTAGGCCATCAAGCTCACAGGAATGAGCCTCGGCCGTCACAAAACCGCAAGGAACCGCTGAAATACTGCGACCGGCGGACTTCAAGCGACGGGGCATGTGTTCGTCGCCACCCCACAAGCGCTACCAGATCTGTTTGTTTGATGTTGATTTAATGCCCGAAGCGCCTGCAGCGCGGCGGGTGGAAACGGAAGAGACCATGGGTTTCCCGACCAGAAATTGGAGCGGCTTGTTGAGCTGCGCCGCGATCGTTGTCGGCGCGAGCCAGGCTTCAGCGGCGGAGACCGACCCGTATTTCGCGACGATCGAGGTCGTCAGGGGGCAGGCTCCGTCGCCGGACCACGTCGTCGGCGTGGTGTTCAACGATTTTGACCGCGACGGACGCCTGGACGACGCCGAAGACGGACTTGCGGGCGTGAAGGTCTCGAACGGCCGCGATGTGGCGATCACCGGGCCGGACGGCCGGTACCAGCTCCCGGCCCGCGCCGACATGAGCGTCTTCGTGATCCAGCCCAGGGGGTGGCGAACGCCCACGGACAGGAATTTCATTCCCCAGTTCGCCTATGAGCACAAGCCGGCCGGTTCGCCCAAGCCGTTGCGCTACGGCGGCCTAGCGCCGACCGGGCCGCTGCCCGCAGCCGTCAATTTCCCTCTGGCCCCCAGTGCAACGGGAGACGATTTCGTCTGCGCCATCATTGGCGACATTCAGGCCACGACCAATCAGGAGGTCGGCTATGCGCGCGACACCCTTGTGCGCGAACTGAAAGACCGACCGGACCGTCCCGCCTGCCTGTTCATGCTGGGCGATGTCGTCGGCGACGACCTGGGCCTGATCCCGCGCCTTGCCGACGTGCTGGGCGATGCGGGCGTTCCCCAATGGTGGGTGCAGGGCAACCACGACTACGATTCCGACGCCGACCGGGACGCCGACAGTTCGGACACCTGGCGCCGCGACTATGGCCCGACCACCTACGCCTTTGAAATCGGGGAGGTCCTGTTCATCGGGCTCGACAATGTCGTCTATCCCTGCGGTCGGGTCGACTACGAGCGGTTCGGGCGCGACTTCTGCGGCGTGGATCCGCGCAAGACCTATAACGGGCGATTTACCGACGATCAGATGAGTTTCATGGCCAATCTGCTGAAGGCGACCGATCCGAAAAGGCTGATCGTGATCGGTCACCACATCCCGCTTGTCGGCTATGACAACCGCGAGCAATGGCAGCATCAGACCGACAATGCGGCCGAACTGTATCAGATGCTGAAGGGCCGCAAGGTTCTGGACCTGTCCGGGCACAGCCACACGCTGGAAAACCTCGCGCCAGGCGACTCCTTCGAGGGCTGGAAACAGTCCGTCGGCGTGGACGCGATTCCCTTCCGCCACGTGGTCGCCGGCGCGGTCGCCGGAGATTGGTGGGGCGGCGATTTCGACATCGGCGGAACGCCGATGAGCCTGCAGGGCGATGGATCACCGCGCGGCTATATCGACATGCGCATCAGCGGCGGCGACTACACCCTCGACTATCTCGCCTCGGGTCAGCCGACCGAAAAGGCGATGTGGCTGTCCATGAGCACGCCGGCCTTCCGCGACTGGGCGCGGGTGCTGCTGGCCTGGCGCGACTCCCCGGAACAAAAACGCGGCGATGCGCCGCCACTAAGCATTCAGGACTTGCCCGACGTGCGATTGCTGACGCCGCAGGAGATCGAGGCGGGCGTCTGGCTCACCGCCAATATCTGGATGGGCGACAGCGACACCGATGCGACGGTGTCGATCGACGGCGGCGCGCCTCAACGGATGGAACGCACCCAACAGGCCCGGGGCGAGCCGGCCTACGCCGGCCCGGATTACGCCGATCCTTTCGCCCTACAACGCCAACTGACCGTCGCCAGGACGGCCATCGAAAGCGCTTCAGGCGAACCGTTGAACCAGGGCTATATTCAGGGGCGCCAGGGCTTCGTCTCCCCAGCCCCGCCGCGCCCTAAGGGCTCGGCGGCCGATCACAGTTCGCATCTGTGGCGCTTCCCTATTCCGACGGGATTGGCCGAAGGAACCCACTCTGTACAGGTTCAGGCTGTCCGTCCGCAGGGATCTCCAGCCACTGAGACTCTCGTTTTCGAAGTTCGTTCCGAGCGGCCTCAACCCACATTCCGCTTTGATACTTGGACTGCTTTCGAGGATGGCCTCCGCGTGCCGGAAGACTGACTTCATGAATACGCAAAGCGCCATGGGGCCAGAAAACACGGCCGCGAGAGCGATCTGCTGCGTCAGTTGTCCGACACGGTCCCGCGGCGGCGCATGTCCGACGGGTTGGTCGGCGGCGAGGGCTTCGCCGTGGACGCCAGCCTGATCAAGGCCGAGACGAACCGGGGGCGCAGGTTCGTAGTCTGGCGATGAGGCACGATAATTCAATTACTTACGAAGGATCGCCTGTAACAGCGGGCAGCATGCTGCCTCTGCAGATCAGCAAAGTTACAGATCGCCGGGATGCCTCATTGGCCTTGTTAGCCGCCCCTCCTAGCGATCGTCGATGCGAGGGACGGACTAACGCAGCGGCTGACAGCTTCAGAGGACGGTAGCCTCGCGATTGCGACTCGCAGGGTGCGAGCCACGCTACTACGTCAGTCCCAGCTCGCCACACTCCGCGTTCTCGTCTGCCGTCTGGGCCCGTCTATCAAGGTTGCCCTCCATGGAGGCGCGAGACGCCCGTACGACTAGGTCGACGGACGATCCCGCTCGGCGCGCATACCAACGCCAGGCGGTGCGGACAATGTCGTCCAGCGTCCGGGTTGGGGCCAGCCGAGCACCCGCCCCGCGGGCGACCAGAACCGAGTCGTTCATCGAATCCCCCAGATGTTGAGTTCACTCATGGGCATGTACTGCTCATCGACACACGAACCTGCCATGAGTGCCCCTAGCCGAACCTCAGTGCCGCCAGGCCTTCAAAACCAAGCCTTTCAGAAGTCGCCCGCAACTGCGTCCAGGCCGCCATGATATGGTAGAAGGAGCTGGCGGGGGCAGGCTCGTCGATGAATTGCCCATTCTCCAGCAGCTTGTCTCGCCACAGGCCGTCGTCCGTCAGGTAACGCCACACGGCCCGTTGCGCCAGGGCGGCCTGTTCGAGCAATCCCGCCCGCTCGCCGTCATCGGAAAGTTCCGCCAGTATCAGAGAAGCTTTCATCCATTCCGTCTGCGGCCACAGGCGGGCGCGACGGCTTAGGACGGCGCCGTCTTGGTCCATGGCGTCGACGGCGACCTGACGACGCGGCCCAACGCCGCGTAGGCCGAATGCGTAGAGTTTGCGGGCGACTTCGATGGCCGACGCATCGCCACGCGCGCGGCCGTATCGGGCTAGCAGCCAGGCCCATTCGAACTGATGGCCCGGCTCGACCAGCCGGCCATCATCGCCCGCAGCCGGCGACCAGTCTTCGGCGAAGAACTCGCGCAGGAAGCCGCCCTCGGCGTCGATGAAGTGCTGACGCGCCAAGGTGACGATCCGGTCGCTGAGCGCGCTCCAGCCCGCGTCTTTGCTGACAGCCTCCCAGGCCAAGGCCGCTTCAAGCAGGTGCATATGGCAGTTGGACTGGAACGGATAGGCGCCGTTCTCGACCAGCCCGCCTGTCGGCGGCGCGTCGGCCAGAAGGCGGTCTCGCACCGCCGTCGCCCGCGCCTCATGTCCGTCTTCCAGACCCGCCTGTATGGCAGCGGCGAGCGCGAAAAGGTGGAACGCCTGATCATACAGCATCGGCGTCTCGTCGAGCGGCGACCCATCAGCGGCCAGCACGGTCCGCATCAATCCGTCAGGACGGAGATAGGCCGCCTCGATCCGCGCCAGACCGCTTTGCACGACTTCGCGCCAAGGCCCGCGCCAGCCCATCCTTCCGGCATCGGCGAACACCTGAACCTGCCGCGCCTGAACACGGGCGCGCCTTTGGCTTTCGACCTGCCGCCCGTCGAGGCCAAGCAGTTCCGCGAAGGCACCATCGGAAGCCTGCCCCAGCGAACTCCAGATCGGCAAGGCTCGCATGTTCAGCCACCGGGTGAACCGCGCGCCGCCGTCCAACAAGGATTCCGGCGCAGTTCGGGCAAAGTCGAGGTGCTGCGGCGACGAGAGCTTCAGCCGCTCGACCACCTTCTTCACCTCCTGGCTACGGCTCAAATCGCACACCAGCACGGCGTCGCGTTCGGCTATGATGGCCAGGTTGCGCACCCCGATGGCCGCGACCACCATGCCTTCCGGCGCTCGGGCCATACAGCCGTCGGCGTCCTCGAAGACAAAGCTGCCTAGGTCGCCTTCCCCTGTCGCGGCAACAGCGTCCCACGCGCCAAGATCAGACCATTCGAAATCCACGGCGAGAACCGACGCGCGTTCGGTCTTCTCCATCACCGCATAGTCGATAGAGATCTTAGGTGCGCTGCGGAACGCGGCACCGAGGACCGCGATGTCGCCGTCATCTTCATCCGGTAGGGCCTCGCGTGCGGCCGCCTCCACCGCGGGAGCCGCAGCCCGAAGCTCACTCAACAGAGTGGCGGCCGAAACGATGAAGTTGCCGCTGTTCCACAGATAGCCGTCGGCGATGTAGCGTTCGGCGGTCTCCTTGTCGGGCTTTTCGACAAAGGCCTTGACAGTGGACAGGCCTTCGCCCGCTGCTGCTATATAGCCGTAAGCAGACGATGGTTCTGTCGGCGCGACCCCCAGAGTCACGATTAAGCCGTCCTGCGCCGCCTGAGCCGCCCGCTCAGCGGCGCGGCGGAAGGCTTGATAGTCAGGGATGTGGTGATCCGATGCGACGAAGACGTTGACGCCATTTGAGTCGCGCCGCGCAGTCCAAGCCGCCGCGACGGCCATGGCAGCGGCCGAATCTCGTGCTTCCGGCTCCAGTAGGATCTGGGCGGTTACGCCCAGTTCGGCCAGTTGCGCGAGGATGGCCTCGCGGTGCGCCACGCCCCCGACGACGATCAGACGTCCGCCTGTTTCCGCAAGGGGCGCCACCCGGAGCACTGTTTCCTGAAACAGCGACCGGTTGCCCGACAGCGGAATGAACTGCTTAGGCCGCGAAGGGCGTGACGCCGGCCAAAGCCGGGTACCGGCGCCGCCGCACATGATCACCGGATAAAGATTCATCGTTCCCCCAAGGCATTCCGCAGGCACAGGCCGTCTTCAGCTCAACCACGCCAAGATGACGAGACGTCAATCGCCGCCATCAGATTTCCTGATTGAAGGCGCCGATTTCGGAATAGGCGGCCAGGCGCGGCTTGATCTCCTTGCGGAACAGGTCGCGCATGTCGTCCTCGGAGCGCATGCTCTCGACCACCACCACCAGTTCGGGCTTGTTCGACGAGGCGCGGACCAGGACCCAGGACCCGTCTTCCAGGTGCACCCGCACGCCGTTGACGGTGATGGCCTCGAGGATCTTGCGGCCCAAAATCTCGCCGCCGGCCTCGGCCAGGTCGGAGTATTCCTTCACGATCCGCTCCAGCACGCCATACTTCAGCTCGTCGTCGCAGTGGGGCGACATGGTCAGGCTGGTCCAGGCGTCCGGCAGGGCGGCTTTCAGCTCACTGAGTTTCTTGCCCGGATTACGGTCCAGCATGGCCAGAACCGCGCCGGCCGCGACCAGGCCGTCGTCGTAGCCATGACCCAGGTCCCCGGCCATAAAGAAGTGGCCCGACTTCTCGAACCCGGCCAGGGCGCCCAGTTCGGCGGTCTTGCGCTTGATGTAGGAGTGACCGGTCTTCCAATAGACCACCTCGGCGCCATTGGCCTTGAGGATCTCGTCGGTCTTGTAGAGGCCGGTCGATTTCACATCGACCACGAAGGTGCTGTCCGGATAGACCTTGGACAGGTCGCGGGCCAGCATCAGGCCGATCTTGTCGGCGAAGATCTCCTCGCCCGTATCGTCCACCACCCCGCAACGGTCGCCGTCGCCGTCGAAGCCCAGGGCCAGGTCGGCGCCCGTCTCGTGCACCCGCTGGGCCATCTGCACCAGCATGGCGTGATCTTCCGGGTTCGGATTGTACTTCGGGAAGGTATAGTCGAGGTCGGTGTCCATCTCGATCACCTCGACGCCCATCCGGCGCAGGGCGTCCGGGGCGAAGGCGCCGGCCGTGCCGTTGCCGCAGGCGCAGACCACCTTCAGCGGGCGCTTGATCTGCACCTTGGAGGCGACGTCGGCCACATAGGTCTCGCGGAAGTCCTCGACACGGACCAGTTTCCCGCCCGGCCGGGCCACGCCCTCGCCGTTCAGCACGATCTGTTTCAGCCGGCCCATCTCTTCAGGGCCAAAGGTCAGGGGCTTGTTCGCCCCCATCTTCACCCCGGTCCAGCCGTTCTCGTTGTGGCTGGCCGTGACCATGGCGACGCAAGGCGCATCCAGCTCGAACTGACCGAAATAGGCCATGGGCGACAGGGCCAAACCAACGTCCAGCACCTCCATCCCGCCTTCCAGCAAGCCCAGGATCAGGGCCTGTTTGACGCTGAGGCTGTAGCCGCGAAAATCATGGCCGGTGACGATTTTGGGCGCCACGCCGATCTCGTGGACATAGGTCGCCAGGCCCAGACCAAGGGCCTGGATGCCGAGGAGATTGATCTCCTTCTCAAGGATCCACCGCGCGTCGTATTCTCGGAACCCTGTCGGCTTTACCAAGGCCTGCGTCTCATAGGCCGCCGTATTCGGCTTCAGGTCTTGGCGGGGTTTGAGCATTCGATGTTCCTTAGAGGCGTAATCGCCTCGACAAGATTGATGACCCGCCGCCACTAAGGCGAAGCTAGAAAGACATTGATATGTTGCAGCGCAATATGCAATGTCCAACCCAACGTTGGAGAGGTCTCGAATGCGCGTCGCTATGATCGGAACGGGTTACGTCGGCCTGGTTTCGGGGGCCTGTTTTGCCGATTTCGGGCATGTCGTGACCTGCATCGACAAGGATCCCTCGAAGATCGAACGGCTGGAGAAGGGTGAAATCCCCATATTCGAGCCCGGCCTGGACGACCTGGTCGCGACCAACGTCAAGGAAGGCCGGTTGTTCTTCACGCTTGAGGGCGCTGAAGCCATCCGCAACGCCGACGCTGTCTTCATCGCTGTCGGCACGCCCACGCGTCGCGGCGACGGGCATGCCGACCTGAGCTACGTCTATGCTGCCGCCGAGGAGATCGCCGGCCTCATCGAAGGCTTCACCGTGGTGGTGACCAAGTCTACCGTGCCCGTCGGCACCGGCGACGAGGTCGAGGCCATCATTCGCAAGGCCAATCCTAACGCCGACTTCGCCGTCGTCTCGAACCCTGAGTTCCTGCGCGAAGGCGCCGCCATCGGCGACTTCAAACGCCCCGACCGGGTCGTGATCGGCGTCAACGACATCGACGGCGACATTGGCGCGCGCGCCAAAGACGTGATGAGCGAACTCTATCGCCCGCTGAACCTGAACGAGAGCCCGCTTCAGTTCGTTGGCCGCCGCACCTCGGAACTGATCAAATACGCCGCCAACGCCTTCCTCGCGATGAAGATCACCTTCATCAACGAAATGGCCGACCTCTGCGAAGCCGTCGGCGCCGACGTGCAGCAGGTGGCGCGCGGCATCGGCTTGGACAAGCGCATCGGGTCGAAGTTCCTGCACGCTGGCCCTGGCTACGGCGGCTCTTGCTTCCCTAAAGACACCATCGCCCTGGTCCGCACTGCCCAGCAGTATGGGGCTCCGGTCAAGCTGATCGAGACCACGGTCGAGGTCAACGACGCCCGCAAGAAGGCCATGGCCGGCCGGGTCGAGACAACCTTGGGCGAGAGCATCTCCGGCAAGACGGTCGCGCTTCTGGGTCTGACCTTCAAGCCCAACACCGACGACATGCGCGACGCCCCCTCGCTGGACATCGCCCCGGCCCTGATCGCCGCCGGCGCCAAGGTTCAGGCCTTCGACCCCGAAGGCATGCACGAGGCCGGAAAGCTCCTGCCGGGCGTCGAGATGAAGGCCAACGCCTATGACGCCGTGGAAGGCGCTGACGCTGTGGTCATCATTACCGAATGGGACCAGTTCCGGGCGTTGGACCTAGATCGCATCAAGGATCTGATGAGACAGCCGGTGCTGGTGGATCTGCGGAACGTCTATCGCTCCGAAGATATGATCAAGCGCGGGTTCAAATACTCCGGCATCGGACGAGGATGATGCCTCTGAGCGAAACTGGCCCCCATGTGGACGAATCCCAATCGTTGGCAAGACGACGCAAATTGACATCTCCCATATCCAATAACATTGAGCAGTCAACATGACCGACGTTTTGACTAATGAACCCCATTTAACGCGAATGGCCGGTCGTCGGGTACTAGTGACTGGATCTAGCGGCTTCATCGGAAGTCATTTGATCCGCCGCTTATCTCTTGCAGGCGCCAAAGTGATCGGCCTTGATATAAAGGCCGAACGCGAAACAATTCCGAATGTTACCTACATTAATGGTGATGTTCGGAATATTGGCGCGGTCGATATGCCAGAAATCGACGAGATATTTAACTTAGCGGCAGTGCACACCACGCCAGGACATCCAGATCATGAATACTACGACACGAACGTACATGGAGCCCTAGAGGTAACGAAATTGGCAGAACGCCATAATGTACCTAAAATTATCTTTACAAGCTCCATTTCGATTTACGGCCCCTCTGAAGACCGAAAAATTGAAACAACTAATCCAGCCCCTATTTCCGCCTACGGCAAATCAAAGCTGATGGCGGAAGAAATCCATCGGGCATGGGCACGTCAAAGCCAAGAACGATCACTAGTGATCGCTAGGCCTGCGGTTGTTTTTGGAGCGGGCGAAGGCGGAAACTTTGCTCGCATGGCCGGTCTACTGAAAAAGGGATTCTTCGTATTTCCGGGCCGACGAGACACCATCAAGTCGTGCATCTATGTTGAGGATCTAATCGATCTAATTTTGATTGCTGGTGGTAAGCCAAATCAGTCAATTACTCTAAATGGTAGCTATCAGGAGTGCCCAACTCTTGAAGAGATTGTGACTTTGCTTCAAGCTCGCTACTTCCCAAGCGCCAGACTTATTGACGTGCCACAAGATGTCGTGATGGCAGCGGCGAAGGGTTTGTCGACGCTCAATGGTGTCGGGATAGGAGTCCACCCCGACCGCGTCACCAAGCTGGTCCGCTCGACTCACGTGTTTCCGGGCTGGGCATTAGAAAATAACTTACTCGGCGTCGGCAGTTTTTCGCGAGGAATAGATCGCTGGGCGGCAGCTACGGGCGGCACCTTCATCTAATTGCCGATAAGAACGGCAGGGCGAATTCGACAACGCGCCGGAATTCAGATCTTCGCTGGGCGAAGCTGGCCGCGCATAGGGGATTAAATGACCGAGGCTTCGGCAGCCGAGTTGCATAACCGGCGCATCCTTTACCTGGATGGCTGGCGCGCCCTCGCGATTTCAGCAGTGATATTTGCTCACTTCGTCAACCATTCTGGCATAAATCTCGGCCGCTTCGGCGTTGAGATGTTCTTCGTTCTATCTGGTCGACTTATGGGCGAAATACTATTCATCCGAAAAAGTCCATTAGATAAGTTTTTCTTACGGAGAATTAGCCGCGTCTGGCCAGCCCTCTTTGTATTTGTTACAATTTGCCTTTTCGTTAGCATGGCAACGGGCCGCGGCGGAGTAAGCGTCGCGGCCTGGATTGCCGCAGTGACATTTACAACAAACTACGCTGTATATTTAGGCATAAACTC
The DNA here is from genome assembly GCF_058681075.1 of Brevundimonas sp. FV2ps16. Lineage (NCBI taxonomy): Bacteria > Pseudomonadati > Pseudomonadota > Alphaproteobacteria > Caulobacterales > Caulobacteraceae > Brevundimonas > Brevundimonas sp. FV2ps16. The sequence continues at coordinate 734,605 of NZ_CM178728.1, forward strand.
TTCCTGGATTCATCATACTTGGTCGCTTTGTGTCGAGGAACACTCATACATTCTACTTGGCGCGATTGCATTTGCATCAAGAAGAATCCCTATACCAATCCTGCCAACCTTATTTGCAATTTCGGGCCTTATGATTGCCAACGGCCTAATACAGACTATTGCAGGCCTACAGTATGATGAAGTTTATTGGCGCTCCGACGTGCGAGCGGCTTCAGTTATTTTGGGCGCGGCTGCGTATCTATCCATGCGCGACAAACTACCAGGACCTTGGGTATCACTTACGCTCGGGGCAGCGTCTTTGGCTCTGAATGTGGATGCGGTGCCGGATCCAGTTAAATACTCGCTAGGCACGGCGTGTTTAGCCTTTTCAATAGCTGCACTTCCTGCCGCAGCACCTTCAGTTCAGGCCACGCTATCTAACAAATATCTGCTGTTTATCGGCACCATAAGCTACTCACTTTATCTGTGGCAGCAGCCGTTTTACAAATTTGCCGTAAGCTTGCCGATAGCCTTTTCGGTGCTGATGATTGTTCCCGCGACAGTTCTTGCATACCTGAGCTATCGCCTTATTGAAGAACCGGCGCGAACTTTCTTAAATTCGAGATTTGCTTCAGCTCGCATGCAGGCCCGCAAGAGAGGCTGAACCGCTCCTGGGCTTGCCAGAGGATATTTGGTTTGTCTCACGCCGCATGGCGGGCGGGACCTTCTGACGTGCCTCTGAGTTTCATCCAGCGGCGACCAGAGTTCTTGGGCAGGTACGCCTCGCAGCGTGGGGAGCAAAGGCTGAACCGCGCAAATTTAATAGTGCACGCGGGTCGGCCTTTGCAGGTCAGGCTGGCGGCAAAGGCTTCCGGGGTGACCATAGCGGGAGGCGCACGCCGAGCGTTCAGGGTTGTCCGCTCGCGCGCGACGCGGCGTCGCGAGATCGACGTGTCGGAGATCACCGGCAGGCACTCACGGGTGACGTCATCGAGCACTTTGATAATGCGGATGCGGACGCCCTTGGCGAACAGGTCGTGCACAAAGTCCATCGACCAGCAGGCGTTCGGCTTGGCATCTATCAGGATCGCCGCCCGCATGCCGATGTCGCGACGACGGGTGCGTCGGTCGCGCACCGTCAGGCATTCGTCGCGGTGGATTCGGGGCGTGTCCGAGGGCTCGCCCTGACGTCGCAGCAGCACGACCAGCCGCGGCTATAGCCGAATTGGCAAGTGTGCGTAGCCGCTCGCAGCGCCGTGTGCAGCTCTCGGCAGCCACGATGGCGCACCGATTTGCGGTCCGCATTGATGATGGAGCAGGTCCCCGCTCCTCGCCCTCGAGCGCCGCGTTCAGGTAGGCGGTGGGCCGGCAGATCGTAGCGGGGGCTACCACTATTTATAGCAGATCGGTCAACGCCGCCTCGTCGAGCATGGTGTGGGCCAGCAGGAGCTTCAGCTTTTGCCTTTTCTCTTCCAGAGCCCCAAGGTATTGGGTGCCCGCGACGTTCACCCCGCCGAAGTTGGCTTCCCGGCATAAATCGTGCCTCTCGACACGCCGTGCTTGCGCGTTAGCTCGCCCGCTTCGGCCCCGGCCCCGTTCTCCCGCAGGATCCCGATTACCTACTCTAGCGTGAATCTCGCTCTCTTCATTCCGTCCGCCCTAGCAAGGGCCGGGCTCTAGCGCCGCGCGTAGGAAATTTTCAGGGCAGTTCAGTCAGTCAAAAGCAAGTCTTTGCTTAGTGAGCTGCTTAGGACTCAGAAGTGCTACGATGGGCTAACTAAGACACCAATTTGAGTTGTATTGCAGGTGAGGGTCCGCGTCCTGGCACCGCCACAGATCACCGGTGCCCTCAGAGGCTTTACGGATCCCGCCGGCGGCGCCTTACCTACTATCGCTTCTTCAAGCCTATAGGAGCCCGGCCTCACGATGGATGGCAAAGGCATATCATGAACGATCGTGCGCATTCGGCCATCGTCATATCCGTCAAGGGAAAGGGTCTGCTCCGAGAGTATAGCCCCGCTGCCATTAGCTTTAATGGTCGAACGAAGATTGAGACCCCTAGCCGTTCCCCTGGGAGAGCGCAGGCGAGAAGTCACTCGGATCGACGGCTGTCCGGCGAACAGAGTGACTTGGCCTCCACTTTCAACGCCGCCCAAAGAGGCAGCGCCAAATAACACACGGGCCATATCCCCTGGTGCACTATAGCGGTAAGCGCTGGGATCAGGGGTGTACGCACTGCCTCCGCAGAGGTGCCCCCCATCTGCAGCCTCGCTAAACTGGCAAACACGCACATAATCGATCTTAAATGACTGCGGAAAGTAGGATTCATCAATGCCGTGGCGGCCAGCCCAACTCCCGCCGACTGCGAAATTTAGTAGCACATGAGCAGGCGCAGCCAGCGCGCCCGATTTGTTGAGCCAAGCGTAGGGTCGACGGTAGAGCACCTCGCCGTCGAGCAGGACTGTATACTCGTTGGGTGTCCAAACCAGCCCGAAGACGTGCCAGTCTTCACTCAAATCCTGATCACCAACATACGACTTCAGCGTTGTATTGTATAGCGGATGCGTCTGGGAATACGTAACAGCTATACCGCGGGGCGTGTCGACTGCCGCGGAGTGTACCATATTCGGCAAATCTTCTTTGCCGTTCACGACATACTCCATGACATCAATTTCTGGCGGCCAGCTGAGAGCGCCCGATGCGTCATAATCGGAGTTTAACCAGAACGCTGGCCAAATGCCCCGCCCCTTCGGCAGCTTTACGCGCACCTCATAGTAGCCGTAGTAGAATGTCTGCAGCGAGCGGATCATGCCGGACTCGTAAGTGCCATCTCCGGCTGGCCGAGCCACCAGGTCGAGCACGCCGCTGCTTACCACGTGGTTGTTGTTGTCGCGGTAACGCTGGATTTCGTCGTTTAATTTGTCCTGCCGCTCGTTGTTGTAAATGTACCGAGTCGCCCAAGCGGCGCGATTCAGCTCGGCACCGTTGAACTCATCCTCGAACACCACCACCCAACCGCTCGCTAGAGCCGGAAGTGGTAGATTGATCAGCACTATTAGGAGAGCTGAAGAAAGTAGACGTAGAATCATACGCATCACTGACACAATCCACTGCTTCAGTTGAACGAGGATCAATAAACGCGCTACCTTGGCTTCGGCCATTCAACATCAACTGTAACGCTGGACGAATTGCCTCTGCCACTCGTTTATGGTGACGCTCAAACAGAAAATACACTACATATGCAACCAAGTGCGCGGTTAGGATGGCAGCCAAATAAGCGGGCATTAAGGCACCGGGCCACAATTCAAAGAACGCAACAAGCACAATGTTGTGTACGAGATACAAGCTGTATGAATAGGAAGAAATAAAGCCAGCTACACGCTTAAGTCCCTCCAACACTTTACCGCTCAGCTTGGCTGACAAGGACAAACCAAAGATCGACATTGCGATAAATATGGCTGTTTGCGTGCTGTAAGCCAGATTTGTGCCTTCCACAGCCTTGCCCGCGAGCCCTATCGCTCCGACGAAAAATAAGCACTGAAAGAAGCGGCTCCGGTATGGCCGCGCCTCCATTGCCGACCATAAGGCGCCAAAGCCAGCGCCAACGATCCACGTCAAGCTTAGCCCAGAGCCTCCGCCTGCGAATAGATTCCAAGCGAACACAGGCAATCCCAGCGCCCCGGCGACCGCAACCGGGAGAAATTTGGTCCGCTGACGGGCAATGACGATAAACGCAAACAGCCCCGCAACTACATATATCCAGAATTCAATAGCCACAGTCCAAAGCGGCTCGGCGGCGTTATACGAGCGGACGTAATAAGGCCAAACGTTCAAAAACTTCGATGCGGCTTGAAATAGCGGGTAGTCATTAAGGAGAAACAAGTTACCGAAGAAGGCGGCGACTCCTTCGTTTACTCCTTTTTGCCCCCAATTCCCGTCAATAATTAACACATTCGCTACTACCGCCAGTATTAACCAGGTATCAGGGGTGTAAATATGCGGGCTATCCTGTCAGACAAGAACGGAACTAGGCGATTTTCGCCGGATCTTAGGTGATTGATTATAGATACGCAAATAAGCATGCCGCTAAGCAAGAAAAACACGACCACACAATACCCGCCTAGCTGGTGAACTGGCCAGGAAAGATCAAATATGAGCCGGGTATGAGCGATAACAACAAGATTTGCTGCTAATCCTCTAGCAAGATCTAGGAACACTGACGACGTTTCCGTCAACCGAACCTTAGGGTTTCTAGCTGTGGCTGGCTTATTGTCGATCATAATCAGGCCCTTATTCTTCGAAGATGTAGGAACAATCCAACATTAAGCTCTGCACTCGCACATGCCCCAAATTCACGGCTCATTGGAAGCCGAAGCCGAAGCGGCTACACTTGGGCCACGGCCTTTCGAAGGAAAGCTGGCCGGGCGGACGGTACGTAGCGCCACTTGATCAGCTTGGTTGAGAGCAAGCGCGGCGTCGCAGTTATAGCCAGCACCCAAAACAGCAGGATAGCCTGTGCTAGGCTGGAGTTCCCCTGCGGCCGCAGGGCTGCGCTGAAGGCGTCACAAATCAACTTCAAGCGGCCGTCGCCTTCAATCGGATGTTCATTCGGCGTCAAGGCCAAGCTCGACGCTCGAAGCGAGCAGACATTAAGACTTCTGCGAAACGCTTGTGGCCTCACCTGGACGCCGTTACGCGCAGCTACATCCGCGCTAAATGCGGAGCGTCTAACCGCCCGCCGGACCTCATTGCTAAACCTCGATTCATTAAGTGTGGACATGGCCGCGATATTACGGCCATGGACGCGGTAAGAAACCAGCGGCTTAGGTATAGTGATGACATCGCCTAAAAATGGTGCGGTCGACAGAAAATAGCTATCCGTGGCTCGGTCCATGGCGAGATCAAGTGGAAACAGTTTATCCAAAAATTTACGTGTGTAGACGTTACCCGATCCTGGAGGGGTCGGGTAAGACCCTGCAGAAGCCGCCCACTCACGGATCTGAACTGGCGTCGGCGTGAAGCGGTATTTAGGGAACACATTTCCTAAGGGGCGGCCTTCATGGTCCACTGTCTTCATCTGCACCTGCACCTTGCTAGTCTGAGAGGTGAGGACTGCGACAACCTCTCGGACCAGAGACGGGTCAACCAAATCATCGGAATCGAGAAAAATTATTAAATCACCAGTCGATGCCGAGTAGCCATCGTTGCACGCTGTAGCAGGACCTCCATTTTTCTTAAATATCATTTTAACTCGCCCAGCGTAGCGTTCAATAACTTGCCGGGACTGGTCTGTAGAGCCGTCGTCGACAACTATTATTTCCACATCAGGCCAATCCAACGACAATGCACTTTCGATGGCGCTTCCGATAAATTCGGCATAGTTGTAATTGGGTATAACAACTGAGACTTTATTCACGTTCACCAAGTCATCCCCCTATATTGGCAACGATTAATACAACCGGCTAGGCACGACTTGAAGCGCGGGACCTCACAAAGCCCAGACCTAAATCTACCAGTTCGCGCAGAAGTCTGCGATCTAGCATAAATAGCATGCCCGAGAAAGCTGCCGCACCTAAAGGGATCATTACCACCAATCGCGGTAAAGCCGGCAGGCTATCAGGGAGCAGCATGCGTACTCCCAAGACTACGATCGCCATGCTTGCCCCCGACGCCAGTGGCGCCCTAATTTGTCTGAACTGATCTGCTATGCTTAGTCCAGTGACATGCTTCAGCAGAATGGCAAACAGGGGCGCGTAGATCAGTTCACAGCTAATCCAAACACCAACCGCGACGCTAGGAGTTGATAGCTTAGTGAGGAATATTGCTGCAAGCAGCCAGGCCAGACCAACCCCATAGCTGAGCATGACGAGATGGGGACGCCCCACGGCAGTTAAGATGGGAGGTACGAAAAGCCGCGGCCCCTGCAACAGCACAAGGAAACCTAATGCAGTGACGTAGGGGGCGGCGGCAAGCCACTGACGCCCGAACAGGACTTCGATCACCTCTGGCGCGGTCATACCTAGGCCGACAAAGCAGGCATAAAGTACCGTACAAGCGAGGGCGACGGCCTTACCATAGGCGCGCCGCAAGCGCGGCAAATCGTTCTGTAGATTCGACATCATCGGCAGGATCACCTGCTGAAGGGCTGTGGCTGACAGTGACCAGAATGTGTCGATCGTTCGGAACGCAAGATTCACAAACCCAGCGGTGCCCGCGCCTAGATAGATGCCGGCCGCAAAGACGAACACCCGTTTGATGGCGAAATTGATAAACAACGCACTGACCGAAAGTGCTCCGAACGCTGTCAATTGTCTAATCTCGGACAATCCAAGCTGGAACTGCGGGCGGTTTCGGCTAGCTATCCAAAGCACGGCCGACCCCAAGTACACCATCATCAGCTGTTGAACGACCAAGGCCCAAATCCCTGCCCCCATGAAAGCCGCAACAATGCCAATCGCCGCCCCGGCCAATCGCCCGGCGAAGGATCGTAGCGCCAAAGCCTTGAACCCGAATTCTCGCCGCTGGCGCGCCACCAATGTAGAGGTCGCGCCCCCTGCCAAGTAACTCAGACTCATCCATCCCAAGACCGACCCAGCATCGGGCTCGCGAGTGAGCTGGCTAAATAGCGGCCCCGCCGCCCAACACGCGGCTACCAACACCACGCTGATAGCAATCGATGCGGTAAAGGCGGTGTTGAAATGACGCTCAGTGATGTCACGACGCTGCACCAGGGCGTCGTGGAACGACATATTGGAAAGTATGCCTATCAGCTCGACCACTGCCAGGACCATCGCGAAAAGGCCAAACTGCGCCGGCGGCAACAGACGCGAATAGATGACAAGGGAGGCGAAGGAAACGAGCGAAAGACCTCCACTCTCGAGCGCACTCCAGAAGGCGGACTTTGACGCGGTCGCACGATCAACGGCCATGATGGTCTCCATTCAAGGCCTTCGCCTGCAGGTATTACGAAGCGACCTGCGAAGGCGCGCGCCTGCGCATGCGCGACACGATCAAACCGAGCGGAGCCAGAAACTCAGACCGATTAAAACGAAAAGCGATTAGACTTGGCACCATCCTTGCCGGGCAAGATAATAGCAGAGTCAGCCAAACTACATTTGCTAGCTTTGACTTGGCACTTGCGCTCTGGCTATCGACTAGGCGGCAGGCGCGTCGCCACAACCCCCCAATACTATCGCCTTCATGGCCAGGATAAACGTCACCTAACTTCTGGGCCATAAGGCGGTAGTTAACAAACACTAGCTCGCCATCCAGAAGGTTGCCGGTCGGCAAGGGCACTCCCAAGGATTTTGCCCTTTGGCGAAGAATATCGAATTCAGCTATGCGGAAGCCGATGCGGCGGCCAAAGTCAGGATGACGTTTGGCCTGCCCTGTCGCGTCTTGGCGGCTACGGTTAAGCCCGTGCAGTCGATACTGCCCCAAGGGCCGAGTAATCGTCACCACGTCGCCGTAGAGCGGAGCTAGGGTGTTAAGCACCCCATCTTGCGACACCGGCGGCTCCATAGGTAACATTTCGTCTAGGAAGCTGCGGGCGTACGCATTGCCGGAAGTCACTGGCCATAGGTAGGTGCCTGTACGCTCGAAAGACTCCCGCACCTCCTGCACCCCATAGGGTTCAGGGAAGTTGCAAAAGCGGCGGCCTAGTCGGTCGCCGTCGCTGTTAATGATCTCGAGCTCGAACTGAGCCTTAACTGTGCCGGGCGTCCATGCCGTTAGAATAGCATCCAAAGCTCCGTCTAATAATAAGTCATCGGCGTCCAAAAACAACACGATGTCGGCGCTAGAATGTGAATACCCTATGTTTACAGCAGCAACCTTCCCCATGTTAGGCTGGATAACCGGCACGACTTTTGTTCCATAGCGGCGGATTATCTCCGCCGAACTATCAGTCGACCCATCGTCTATAACTATAATTTCGGCTGCCTCGCGGCTCTGATTCAAAACGCTGTCAATAGCGACGCCAACGTAACGCTCGTAATTGTAGCACGTGATGACGACCCCAATGGAGGGACTACCCTTCGTCATGAAGCACCTCGCCCGGAAAGCCGCAAAACTGCGGTTGTCGTTCTGTGATTTTGGGCACGCAACGAAGCAACCGAGGGGTTGAGCACCACCAGTAAAAGTAGGAGAGCGCAGAAGTCAGACTGCAATAACAAGCCGCCGGAAGCTAGCCAAGCGTATAGCAGAGCGATTCTTACAGACCACGAAATCGCCCTCCCCGCAAATGTCGCGGCTAGAAATAATACAATCGTACAGGCTCCTATGAGCCCATATTCATAGATAAGTTTTGCCCAAGTGGGATCAAATATTTCGTACTTCACGTTTGCGAGTATGATCGCTTGGTCAATCGTGCCCGGCCCGTGCCCTAGGGTGGCGGCCCATGCCGGGTACTCGAAGCCCGCTTTCACCAAGTTGACGGGCGCGACGAAGCGAGCGTAACCGCTGGTCCCGACCGTGGAGAACTCATCCAACCGCCCAACGAAAAACCAAAGATTCAACGAGTCGGCAAGGAGGACGAATAGTAAAAGCCCACCAGCTATGACTACAAAAGCACGGCCAAACGCTTTCATTCCAGTAGGAACAAGGAGGCCCACCAGAAGGATGAATATCCCCGTGCCGGAATACGATAGAGCCATTGCAAGGCCAAAAACAGCCATTCGCCACGGTCTCTTCAAGTAAATTAGCTCGATCAAAAGAGCTATCGCCATAATAGCTGAGAAGGACGATGGCTCCCGAAGAAAAACGCCGTTCGCCTTCATGACGCCGCCAGCTGAGATCACAGTGTTATAATTACCGCCAGCCCGCAAGAATTCCGGGAAAAGTTGCTTTACGTCAAAAAGCCATGGCGCATGGATCGCGAATTGCAGAGCGAACTGCATAATTCCCACAAACGCGAGGAATAGCGACAGACTCCCATAACGTCGCATGCAGAAGTCCATCCAGCTCCGCGAACTCACCTTTGGATGAAGCCGCAATATAAATGGCGCGTACAACACTAGAAGCAGCGATAACGAGCCTGTAGATGCGCCAGGATTGATCGCAGTTGACAACCAAGCAACAACTGCGACGGCGCCATACAAAGAAAGGGACGGCAGGCTGACCATAAAGGTGCGCGTCCATAGACCGAAAGCGACCAGGCCATAGATCGCGACAAGGCTAAACTTTAGCGGGAATCCACCCACCATCAGCCCAAGGTTGCCTAAAAATAGTATTGAGACAAAAACAGCGGTAACTGCTGTTTTTGCTGAAGGCGTCATCTCGAAAGAATGCGCAATTTTATTATTGGCATTGGGCGCGGGTGCCCCCATCGCAGCTAACGACATGAGCGGCCACCGTCGAGCTTGGGAACGGTCGCGACGCCACGACGTGAGTTTAGGAGCGCATCATAAAGCGCTCGTGTGTTCTGTCCGATATTTATCCAAGAGTTGTCTACAGCTGCCCCTTGAGGGACTGGACGGACGACAACAGTTTCTCGTATTGCGTCAGCTAGGGCTTCGATATCCTCTGGCGGTGTCAACATCCCCTCAAGACCATCTTCCAGGACTTCAGCGAAAATGCCAACACGGCTCGCAATCGTCCACTTGTTGAATGCTCGCGTAACATAGTACACGCCACTGGCGTCGATGGCCCGATATGGAAACAGGAAACAGTCAGCTTCCTCGAACAGCAAAAACATCTCAGCTTCGCTAAGGCGGCCAAGACGCAGCTCGACTATGTCGCCGATCCCATGCTTAGCGATGGCCTCTGTGATCGGCGCCATGTCCATATGCGGAGCTCCCGCAACAACTATACGCGCCTTTCCACGCAAATCTGCCGCTACAAGGCCGACCGCTGCGATCAGAATATCGAGCCCTTTGTAAGGCTTAATCTGGCCGAACATGACGAAGGTCCACAACCCATCATTACGGCGTGGCGAGCTTTCAGATGTCGGCGCTTCAAGCGACAGGGGGCCGTGATCAACGACCTCAATGCGCTCTGATGGGACGCCTCGCGCTTCGAGCGTGCGACGCGCCGACCGAGTATGCACGATAACCTTGTCGGCCAGGCGAATGGGGAGGTCAAAGCCCAGATTTTGGAATAATGACATTTTCTCCCCGTTGAACGGGTTGGTGTCGTGCACTGTCACCACCACTGGCATCCGCCATTTCAGCAGGCAGATGAAAGCTGCATCGACCACAGGCAGAACGGTCCACTGGAAATGAGCGATATCGTGCCGATGCGCCATGCCCAGGACACGAAGCAGCCCCGCAATATGTGACAATGCCTTGGCTGGCGCCCGCAGAGGGCGAGGCAAGAAGGTAGGCCTATCAAAACGACGATAGAATATCTTCTTTACCTTGCCGGCTGGAGCAAAGTTTGCCTCGTTATGCCGTTCCGGTCGTGTCGCCCACGTCTGAGACACACCTGCCGCTTCGAGTCCCGCCGCCAAGCCCGTGTTATAGGGCGCAGTAAACAGCGATGGATCGAGTAGCAGGGCAGAAATACGAGTTCCTGTCATGTAGCACCCGAAGATGCCAAGCCCTCTCCTTCCATTAGAAGAGGTGCCGCCCAGCGCTTTTCACGGAACTTCACGAAGCCCCACAGAAATCCAATAGACCAAGCCGAGTGCATCACGAAGGCTGCAGGTCCGGCGAGCAACCCACAGATCGAACGATGCTTGAGGGCAAGCATCGCCCCAGTAGCGGCCAATATGGAGATATAAATGACAGGCCAGGCTACCAACACAGGATTCACCGCTACGCCTGCGACCACAGAAACAATTGAAAAAACTAAGTGCGCGGGTAAGGCTAACTGCCGCATCCGGACTGACGTTGGGTGGCGACGCACAGTTCTCGACCGACCAACACCGTAGTTAAAATACTGCCGCCACATTCCTAGCAATGAATCGCGTGGATAGTATTCTTGTCGAATATTGGCGTCGAGATAAATTCGCCCGCCAGTAGCGCGTAGGCGGCAATCATATTCAGCGTCCTCATTATGGCTGTACGTCTCGTCATAGCCACCGACACGGCGGAAGCTGTCTATGCTGAAAGCGGCGTGATGCCCATGATCTACATAGCCGCTCACCCGTCCAGCGCGGTGCGCAGAGCCGCCGGTGCCTACCGGGGTATTTGACACCCACGCGACAGCCTTCTGCAGACAAGCCTCTCCAACAGAGTCCATCGGCACCACAACGGAATCGGCCTCTTCACGGGCGAGCGTGGCCACCAAATGCGCCACGAAAGCACGAGGATATGCTCCGTGCGCATCACAACGAACAAGAATGTCCATTCCACTGCCAAAGCGCTGAACGGCCAAATTTACTGCGGCGCTCTGAATTCGACGCGGATTTCTAAGAAGGTATAAATCCGGAAATTGGGCCGCTAAATTTTCGACTGCTTCAATGGTGCCATCTGTGCTGCCGCCATCTGCAACGACAATGGTCGTCCGCATACCTCGTGGGCGATCCTCAACAAGCCGTTGAAGAATTCTACCTATAAATCGAACCTCGTTCAGCGCCGGCACCACCACAAGCACATTGGGAAATGCAGGTATATGCGCGCCCAGCCCGCCTCCCGCCGACGCTTGCTGCCCGAGCCCCACCACTTCGCGAACTTCAGTCATTGCATTCGGCCCATTTGTTGCCGCTCGCTACTGCAGAAGCCAATGGGTCCTCCATCGAGCGTTTCAGAGGCATCATCCTCGTCCGATGCCGGAGTATTTGAACCCGCGCTTGATCATATCTTCGGAGCGATAGACGTTCCGCAGATCCACCAGCACCGGCTGTCTCATCAGATCCTTGATGCGATCTAGGTCCAACGCCCGGAACTGGTCCCATTCGGTAATGATGACCACAGCGTCAGCGCCTTCCACGGCGTCATAGGCGTTGGCCTTCATCTCGACGCCCGGCAGGAGCTTTCCGGCCTCGTGCATGCCTTCGGGGTCGAAGGCCTGAACCTTGGCGCCGGCGGCGATCAGGGCCGGGGCGATGTCCAGCGAGGGGGCGTCGCGCATGTCGTCGGTGTTGGGCTTGAAGGTCAGACCCAGAAGCGCGACCGTCTTGCCGGAGATGCTCTCGCCCAAGGTTGTCTCGACCCGGCCGGCCATGGCCTTCTTGCGGGCGTCGTTGACCTCGACCGTGGTCTCGATCAGCTTGACCGGAGCCCCATACTGCTGGGCAGTGCGGACCAGGGCGATGGTGTCTTTAGGGAAGCAAGAGCCGCCGTAGCCAGGGCCAGCGTGCAGGAACTTCGACCCGATGCGCTTGTCCAAGCCGATGCCGCGCGCCACCTGCTGCACGTCGGCGCCGACGGCTTCGCAGAGGTCGGCCATTTCGTTGATGAAGGTGATCTTCATCGCGAGGAAGGCGTTGGCGGCGTATTTGATCAGTTCCGAGGTGCGGCGGCCAACGAACTGAAGCGGGCTCTCGTTCAGGTTCAGCGGGCGATAGAGTTCGCTCATCACGTCTTTGGCGCGCGCGCCAATGTCGCCGTCGATGTCGTTGACGCCGATCACGACCCGGTCGGGGCGTTTGAAGTCGCCGATGGCGGCGCCTTCGCGCAGGAACTCAGGGTTCGAGACGACGGCGAAGTCGGCGTTAGGATTGGCCTTGCGAATGATGGCCTCGACCTCGTCGCCGGTGCCGACGGGCACGGTAGACTTGGTCACCACCACGGTGAAGCCTTCGATGAGGCCGGCGATCTCCTCGGCGGCAGCATAGACGTAGCTCAGGTCGGCATGCCCGTCGCCGCGACGCGTGGGCGTGCCGACAGCGATGAAGACAGCGTCGGCGTTGCGGATGGCTTCAGCGCCCTCAAGCGTGAAGAACAACCGGCCTTCCTTGACGTTGGTCGCGACCAGGTCGTCCAGGCCGGGCTCGAATATGGGGATTTCACCCTTCTCCAGCCGTTCGATCTTCGAGGGATCCTTGTCGATGCAGGTCACGACATGCCCGAAATCGGCAAAACAGGCCCCCGAAACCAGGCCGACGTAACCCGTTCCGATCATAGCGACGCGCATATTGGTGTTCCCCGATGAGCCACTCTTGTCATATCTCGCTGCACCGCAACATGGCAATGGGGATAGGAACGCGGAACGCCGGATAAGGCCGAGCCTCATCCCTCTTCAAACAGTTACACTTATGCGCTTAGTTAAGGCCGCCAATATCACGCGCGCTGCGTCTTAATTTCCGCACCAAACATTTAGCAATTTTGAATAATTCACTGATTGATCCGGCTTAAATATTTCCATCAGCGAGATCGACTCACCCACTTCCCTGCATCACGATCCGCTAAATAGCACTTCGACTCTCGAAAATATCTACATAGGCGCCCTCATTACAAAATATATATTACCCATCTTATTTCAGCCTGGCGAGCTACGTCGAGTTTGCTAGAGCTTAACACCACAACTTTCGAGGCTCGACTGCCTGATGACAGCGCGCAAGTAAGCACCGTAAGGACTCTGGCGGAAATCCCCCGCCAGCGCCTCCAGCTGTCCCGCATCGATGAAGCCCTTCTGGTAGGCGACCTCCTCAGGGCAGGCGATCTTGAAGCCCTGCCGCTGCTCCAGCACACGCACGAACTGGGCGGCGTCCATCATCGCGGCCGGCGTGCCGGTGTCCAGCCAGGCGTAGCCCCGGCCCATGATCTCAACCGACAGCTTGCCGCGCTCCAGATAGATGCGGTTGACGTCGGTTATCTCCAGTTCCCCCCGGGCGGAGGGCTTCAGGTCGCGAGCGATCTCGACCACGTCCTTGTCGTAGAAGTAGAGACCCGTGACGGCCCAGTTCGACTGGGGCTGGGCCGGCTTTTCCTCGATCGACAGGGCGCGCATGTCCTTATCGAAGGCGACCACGCCGTACCGTTCCGGATCGTTGACGTGATAGGCGAACACCGTCGCCCCCTCGGGCCGGCTCATGGCCGAGGTGAAAAGAGCGGTGATGCCCTGGCCGTAGTAGATGTTGTCGCCCAGGATCAGGGCCGACGGATTGTCGCCCACGAAGTCCGCGCCGATGATGTAGGCCTGAGCCAGGCCGTCAGGGCTGGGCTGGACCGCGTACTGGATCTCCATGCCCCACTGCGAACCGTCGCCCAGCAGGGCCTGGAAGCTGGGCACATCGCGCGGGGTGGAGATGATCAGCACCTCGCGGATGCCCGCCAGCATCAGGGTCGACAGCGGATAGTAGATCATCGGCTTGTCGTAGACCGGCATCAGCTGCTTGGAGGTGACTAGGGTCATCGGATGCAGGCGGGTACCCGATCCTCCGGCCAGGATGATGCCCTTCATGGGTGGGTCCTTTCGGCGTGGAGTTCGTGGACGATCTCGGCGACGGCGGCCTGCCAGGGGCGGGGCGCAATGCCGTAGTCTCGGGTCAGTTTCTCGGTCGACAGGCGCGAATTGGTCGGGCGTTTGGCCGGGGTCGGGTATTCGCTTGAAGGAATGGCCTCGACCGTTGCGGATGGACCGCCGGTCGCGGCGCTGAGGGCGAAGATCTCGCTCGCCAGCCCGGCCCAGGTGGTCTCGCCGGCGTTGACGAACTGATAGACGCCGGTCGGGGCGTCTGGGTCGGCGATCATCGTCAGGGCGATGGTCTTGAGCGTTTGGGCGATGTCGCGCGCCGAGGTCGGGCAGCCGTGCTGGTCGCCCACCACCCGCAGGGCCGGTCGGTCGGCGGCGAGCCGCAACATGGTCTTGAGGAAGTTGGCGCGGTGGACGCTGAGCACCCAGGCGGTGCGCAGCACGACCGAGCGCGGATTGCCCGCCCGCACCGCCAGTTCGCCCGCCAGTTTGGAGGCGCCATAAACGCCCAGCGGCCCGACCGGATCGGTCTCGACATAGAGACCATCCTTGGACCCGTCGAACACATAGTCGGTCGAGACCTGGATCAGCGGGATCCCCGCCTCGCGCGTGGCGTCAGCCAGCACCGCCGGCCCCATGGCGTTGGCGGCGAAGGCAGCGGCGACCTCGGTCTCGGCCTTGTCCACGGCGGTGTGGGCGCCGGAGTTGATCACGGCGGCGAAGGGGGTGGCGGCGAAGGCGGCGCGGACCGAGGCGGCGTCGCCCAGGTCCAGCTCGGCCCGCGTCGGGGCGTGCAACACGACGCCTTCAGGCCAGGCGGTGGCCTGAAGCTCCAGTCCCACCTGACCGGCCCCGCCCGTGATCAGGATGTGGACCGGATCAGCCATTGGCGACACCGAGACGTTGGGTCGAATAGCGGGCGTCGAGGATGTCCTGCCACCAGGACTGGTTCTCCAGATACCAGGCCACCGTCTGTTCAATGCCCTGTTCGAAGGTCACCGACGGCGTCCAGTCCAGATCGGAGCGGATCTTGGAGGCGTCGATGGCGTAGCGATGGTCATGGCCCGGCCGATCGGTCACATAGGTGATCTGATCGGCGTATTGGCCCTCGGCCTTGGGGCGCAACCGGTCCAGGATCGAACAGATGGCGGTGACCACCTCGATGTTCTTCTTCTCGGCGTTGCCGCCGACATTATAGGTCTCGCCCGGCGTGCCGGTCTCGAACACCGCCTGAAGCGCGCGGGCGTGGTCCTCGACGAACAGCCAGTCGCGCACGTTCGACCCGTCGCCATAGACCGGCAGGGGCTCGCCGTTCAGGGCCCGGATAATGATCAGCGGGATCAGCTTCTCGGGGAAATGATAGGGGCCGTAGTTGTTGGAGCAGTTGGTCACCAGCACCGGCAGGCCGTAGGTGTGGCCCCAGGCCCGCACCAGATGGTCCGACCCCGCCTTGGACGCCGAATAGGGCGAGCGGGGATCATAAGGGGTGGTCTCGGTGAAGAAACCGTCCTCGCCCAGCGAACCGAACACCTCGTCGGTCGAGATATGGTGGAAGCGGAAGGCCGATCTGGCCTCCTCATCCAGCCCGCGCCAGTAGCCCAAGGCCTGGTTCAGCATGACGAAGGTGCCGACCATATTGGTCTGGATGAACGCACCCGGCCCGTCGATCGAGCGATCGACATGGCTCTCGGCCGCCAGGTGGGCGACCACGTCGGGCTTGAACTCCCGCAGGGCCTTGGACACGGCCTCGGCATCGCAGATGTCGGCCTGGACGAAGGCATAGCGGTTGCTGGAGGCCACAGGCTCCAGCGCGCTGAGCCCGCCCGCATAGGTCAGCTTGTCGTAGACCAACACCTCATGGTCCGTATGCTCGATAAGCCGCCGCACGAGGGCCGAGCCAATGAAACCGGCGCCGCCGGTGACCAGGATACGCATCAGCGGTGCTCCGGCGGCGCTTGCAAGGGCGCAAGCGGGCGGCCGTCGTACTCGAACGGACTGTCAAACGCGGCCAGGGTCGGCAGGCTCTTGTCCTTTTCGGACAAGACTGCGCCTGAAGCCGGTAGGGGCCAGTCGATGCCGAGGGTCGGATCGTTCCAGACGATGCCGCCATCGCAGTCCGGCGCATAGACGGCGCTCACCTTGTAGGCGACCTCGACATCCGGTTCGAGCGTGACGAAGCCATGGGCGAAACCGACCGGCACGAATGACTGCTCCCCGCCCTCGGCGGTCAGCTTGGCCGCCACGTGATGGCCGTAGGTCGGCGACCCCCGCCGGATATCCACCGCATAATCCATGATCGACCCACGCACGCACCGCACCAGCTTGGCCTGGGCGTGCGGCGGCCGCTGATAATGCAGTCCCCGGATCGTGCCCTCAAAGGCCGAGAACGATTGATTGTCCTGAACGAACCGCACGTCGATGCCGGCCGCCAGCGCCGCCGCGTCCGAATAAGTCTCCATGAACCAGCCGCGTGCATCGCCGAAACGACGGGGGCGGAGGAGAGTTACGGATCCTGCGCTTGATAGCGCCATGCTGCGAAAGCCCTTTTCCCGATCCCCACGACGTCTCTCTGCTACTCAACTCGCACCCGCGAAGCTAGGTGTTGCGCGTCAGGAGGTTGTCCATCTGACGCAGACCGAGCAAGCTGTTCTCGCGACACAACTCTTCGACCAGTGCCGCGGCGGAGGAACGCCAAACCTTTCCCGCCAGGGAACACGCGACATTTTGACATCCACTTGCCTGCTGCGCAGACATCCCGGGAGATTGCCCGATGCCAAATCCGACTCATCCCCCCCTTCACAATAGTCCCAGAGGGATGACGATCGCCGAAGCGGCGGCTTGGGCCGGCATAAGTCGAGCGTCCTACGACGCCGCTCGACGCCGAGGCGATTATCCCGAACCCACCCTGCCCGGACGCAGGATCGATCGAGTTTTGCTTGAGCAATGCATGGACCGCCTTAGCGGCATCACACCCCAGAAGGATTTGGACGATCCGTTGAGCGCCTGGGAGCGCAAGCGTAAGGCACGTCAAGCTCAGGGGCGCTAAAAGGGTCAGGAGGCGGTCGAGCGACGGCAGCGGGTCGATCTGCACCCAACTCGCCGAGACCATCGGCTGACCGACCGATTCTGACGGCCTTACGCCGACTTCGGTTTTCGCCCGGCAGTCAGAACCTTCAACTCCGAATAGCCCTCGGGCGGCGACGCGAAAAACTCGGCAATTGCGACGTTTAGAACTGTCGCCAGCTTATCGAGCATATCCACGCTGGCGTTGCCCAGTTCGCGCTCAAGCTCGCTCACATACGCCCGATCGACACCAGCGTCGGCAGCCAGCCGCTCCTGCGACACGCCGCGCTCGGTCCTCATACGCCGTAAATTCCATGCCACCAGCGCTCGCCCGTTCATGGGCCTAAGCGCCAGATTCAGCCTACGTTAAACCACGGGATATAGCCTACAGATTAAATCTGGAGGACATCATGACCGATAACGGAAAGAACGCATTCGGCTGCATTGGATTGATCGGGGCGATTATCCTTGTTTGGGGCAGCATCCATGTCATCGGCCAGGGCTTGGAAATCGTGCGCGATCCAAAAGGTTACGTCGCAAGGCAAAAAGCCGACGCTGCCGAGTATGCCGCCGAAGAGCAGCGTAAAGCCGACGCGCTCGCCGCTGAGGAGGAAAGGCAGGAAGCGCGCTATGCCGAGTCGGAGCGTCGGGCGGCCGAGAAGCGGGAGAAGGAAGACGCCTGCATCCGGGAGTTTGACTACGAGACCTGCCGCCGGATCTACAACCCGACGACCGAGGAGCTAGAGGCCCAGATCGCCATCTCTCAAAGAGCAAATCGGATCGCAGAGGCCTATGAAAGGTGATGCGCCCTTCGGCAAAACAGGTCTTAGCCAGCTCATTCCATCTGATTTGAGGCGTGAGCTTGCCTCGCCCAAATCACAGGAGTGCGATGCACTACAACTTCGATTTGATTGCGTCGTTCGCGCCCCGGGATTGAATAGAGCACTTCGCGGCCACGAGCTTCGCGCGCAAGTCGACCTCGGTTTGAAAGGCGGTCGACGGCCCGGCGAACTCTAAGAACCCAATCCTTGTCGACCTCGTGAACGTGTTGCGCCTCGAACATTTTCAGAAGGTCTTGGTGGCGCAATGCGTCACTCGCCCTTGCTAAAAGTTTGCAAATCCAGCGTGCGTCACTAGCCACCTGACGAGCAGCACCGGAGCATTCATTAGCGATTACAACGTGATAGAAGAACTGAAGATTCGCGTGCTCCTGACATGATGGTGTCCCTTCACGTGACAGTAACACGCGACCGACCGGTTCATCCGTCAATTCCAGAAGCCGACTCAACCAACCCACTACCGTCACCGTGACGGGACCAGCACCTCGGCCATCTTCATGGCCATCATCATAGGGTTGAACCACGATTTCGTCGATGAGGGCGCGCAATCTATCTCGGGCGCGCGCCGCCTCGGAATCTGGCCGGCTCAGGAGTTGCTGCAAGTTAGATATAGCAGATTTCAACGCCTCAATGATCTCCGGCGTCGATTTGGTGGTGGGCATCAAGGCTTCAGCTTGGCGCGCTTTTCGCCTCGTTGAATCAAGCTCCACAAGGGCTTCTTCTAGATCCTGCCGCAACATGGCGGCGCTAGCCGACTTGTGGTCCATCTCAGAGAGTTGCCCACGAATATTGGCCGATTTCACTTCCAACACGCGGGTCCGAGCTATAGCCCGATCAACCGTCTGACGCTGCTCCTCGCAAGAGCGTTGCGCTTCTGCGCGATATTCTCCGACCACCTTATCGAGCAACTCGGCGTCCAAGAGACGGTGGGCTAGCCCAGCAAGAACGGCTGCCTCTAGGTCCTCCCGTTTGGTCCTGCGATTATTATCGCACCCGTTCCCTTTTAGCGCACGCCCGACGCAGCCAAGAGCGTTGGACAGCACATTGTATTTTTCCCCACATCGCCCACAAATAATCTTGCCGCTGAATAAGTATTCAGGCTTACGACGCTTATGGATTTCTTTGGCGCTGTCGACTTGACCATCTGAAAGCATATCCTGCACAGATTGGAACAGGGCTTTTTCAACGATAGAAAGCTCGGGTTTTTGAACTATTTGTTGCTCATCCTTATCGCCCGGCACCACAAACATTCGATTGCCGCGCTTTGAATCGGACTCGCGCTTGGTGCGCCGCCAGACAAATTCTCCATTATACAATCGATTTCGAAGTATGCCGCTTCCATACCTGCCATTGCCCAAGATGACTCCAGGGTTCCAAGTCTTACCTCTCGGCGACTTTATCCCATCCGCATTCAACCCCGCTGCGATAGCAAGAGGCGAGAGACCGGCATCGAATTCGCTGAAAATGCGACGAACCACTTCCGCTTCGGGTTCAAACACCTTCCGAAGTCCATTTCGACCTGTGCCGTCATATTCCTTCCTGTAGCCATACGAGATCGAACCACACAGCCGTTGATCCGCAATGACCGCATTCTGGCCCCGTCGGACTTGCTGCTTGAGCTGAGTTAGGTCCTCCGCAGCCTTCCACACCGAGAGCATCATCCCCGTGTCATCGAGGATCGATTTACTTCTCGCGACGTAGATTCGAATGCCGTTGGCTTTAAGAATATTGTCGTAAATCTGATAGCAATCAGCACGGTTACGGCTTAGGCGTTCAAGCCCTTCAACCATCAATACCGAGAACTCTCGGTTGCAAGCCGCTTCGCACAATCGAAGATACCCCTCGCGCTCGCTCTGCGATCCACTGATGCCTTCGTCTTTTTCGGAGCGGACAACTTGCCATCCGTTTTCCGCCGCGATGGCACGCAGCATTGCGGTCTGGTCGTCAGCCGATTTGGGGTTCTGGCTATCGGTAGAGAAGCGGCTGTACGTCGCCACACGCGTCCCGCGGGCGGGGAAAGAGCCGATATTCATTCCCCCTCCCGCCCAAGCATGAGTTTTACGTCGCCACGCGCCGCCAAGCGCGCAATCGACACCAGGATTGGGAAAAGCGACTGAACCTCGACGTCACAATCTTGAACCCCTGAGGCGATGGCTAAGTCGTCAAGGCGTTGCAGGACTTTCGTGTAGAGAGGGGCGGCGACGGTTCTGCTGACGACCTGCTGTGGTTCATTACTGGCGCTCACCGCCCCACCTCCTGAATTGGAATACGAAGGGTCAAAACGAGCGATCGGAGGGTGACGGCTGGATCAAGCGACCACGCAGCCACCTCACCGTCGACAAAGCCGATAGCCATATGTCCAAAGATGGCGACAGCAATGTCGCGCTCTCCGAGGCGAAAGCGCATGGTTCTCGACCGATCGTCCGTCATTCGCAGGAAGAAAGCAGCGCCTTCGGCGCGCGCTCGCATCAACGACGAAAACATATCAATCATGGCTACCGCCCCCGTGAGCGGGTTTCCCGCTTTCGTAGGGCAGAGGGTGCGTCACCCCATGCAGTAAATAATCGTCCGGCAGCGTGACCAGGCGATCCAGGCGCGGATCCTTGGCCAATTCTGCACGGAGCCATTCTTCGCTAATCCACGGGCTACGTCGCTCCACTGTGCCGTCACACAGGAGGGCGCACAGGTCGAACAGATACCGCTGCATCAGACGACCTCGCCAAAGCTGAAGCCCGGCTCGCCCTTGAGGCCGGCGGCGAAGAACATTCCCGCCCTAGACGGCTGAACACCTGCCCCGGCGATGCTCGCCTGTGTCGGGACCTCGACACGCGGGCGGAGCCTACGCTCCCCACTGGCGTCGTCGCGCTCCGAGGCCTCCGCATCGATCCTCTCTCGGACGAGGTTGATCCACGACGACACGTCAGGGACCGGCAACTCCGGCCCCTGACGTTCGCGCAAAATTTTACCTGTTCTCAGCTTAAACTGGCTCATCGCCCTCTGGGCTTGGCCGCCGCTATCATGCTCATTCATGGCAGTTCCCTGGAAACATCTGCGCTTAGAATGATCAAGATCGCGGATACGTCAACAAATTATCGCATTGAAAAGATGTCGAAAATAGCGCTAGGCAGTCAAGGCGGATATAATTCAACGAAGCCAATAGGATGCTGTCCTCCGCGAAAAAGAGACGATTTACCGGATCGTTCAAATGCAAATCGTGACACGTTTTTTTCTTGATTGTCCGACATCGCGGTCATAACTGACTGCGCTGTTCGGCGACGTTGAGCCGGTATCGCAAGGCATATCGCTGTGGGCCTCCCGCAAAAACTTCCAGCCCGGCCGCTTCCTCACAGCACCGAGCACCAACGCTTCCAAGCGCTCGCATCGAGGTCTCTACAGATCGAGCGCCGCGCAGATGGAAGGCTCGGCGCCTCCACGGCCTGGCTGCCGGATCGACACGACCCCAGCGCTCAGGAGCGGCGGTTGGAGCGGCCGCCTGCCGGAACTCCCAAATACGTCCCGGAAGCTTGGCCTGCCCTGCTCAGCCAGGAACAACTGTCGGCCTATGTGGGGATGAGCAAACAGGCGCTGGAGCGCATCCTCACCGTTCGCCCGCTGGATATGGGCGCGCGGCGCATCCTCTATAATCGCGCGCACATCGACGCTTGGTTGGCGACCCTTCCCCAACGGGGTGCGCCCCCGGAGCCGCCAACGGCGCAAATCCAGACCGAGGCGCAAGGCGCAAGTCGAGCCGATGACGCCCTTGAACGCGTAAGGGCGCGCGCGGCTGGGCGCCGGGCATGACGGAGAACGCGGGCGAGCCCATTCGATATGTTCAACGCAACAGGCGTGACGGCCGCACCTATCTGTACTTTCGCAAGGGCGCACACCGAGAGGGCCCTCTCCAGTCGCCTGACGGCTCGGAAGAGTTGCGCGCCGAGGTCGCGGGCATTCTTCGCCGTCTCAAGGCCGCAGAGACCGCCGCGAAGTCGCCACGGCCCAATACGATCGGCGGCATGCTGGCGGCCTATAACAAGTCGGCGGAGTTCCTGTCGAAGGCGCGATCAACGCAACGCGCCTACCAAGACTATATCGACGAGATGAGCGCGGACTTCGGCGACGTGATGCTGTTCGAAGTCACCCAGGCATGGCTGCGCAGCCTGCGCGACGCCTGGGCTCCGCGCGGCCACCGCGCCGCGAACAATCGGATGCAGGTGTTGAAGAATGCGCTCGCCCCGGCGATCGACGATCAGACCGACGATCGGATTTCCGGCGATCCGTTTCTGAAACTCGCAAAGGTCAGCCGGCCCCATGCCCTCGGAGAGCCACATCCGGCCTGGACGGATCACGAGATCGCGGAGGTGATCGCCGAATGTCTCAGGCGAAATCTGCCAGGCTTGGCGCGGGCGGTCGGCTTGGGGCGCTACGCGGGCTTTCGCCGCCAGACGATCTGCGCTCTTCCGCTATCCGCGAGGGTGCCCAGCCGCGCCGCTGACGGATCCGAACACATCCGCCTGCTTTGGATTACAGAGAAGCGAAAGGTCGCTTGCGACAAGCGGGAGGACCCCCGGCTCACGGCGCTGCTGGAGAGCACGCCCAATCGCGGCCCCACCGTCGCTTACAATGATCGTGGACAGCCGTTTCGAGAGCGCGGATTAAATCAATCGTTGGATCGCGTATTGGTTCGCTTGGCCAAGGCGGGGAAGGTTCGGGCCGGCGTCAACGCCAAGGGGGAACTCACCTGCCCCTTGGATGTCCACGGCCTGCGACATGCTCGAGGAAATGAGATCGCCGAGACCGGCGGATCCGACGCGGAGATCATGAGCCATCTCGAACACGCCACCGATCGGGCCGCCAAAATATATCGGCGCCAGGCGAACCGCCGACACCTTGCCGATGCGGCTCAAGAGCGGATCGATCAATCAATCCGCGCCAAAATGAAAAAATCGCCCGCGAGCGAGGGCGATTCCGAGGAAAATTGAGGCTGTAAAAACCAGTGTAAAATGGCTGTAAAAAACAGCCTGTCGCCTCGAAAACGGAACGGCGGCCTTCCGGCCTAAGCGTATGATTTTCAAAGGGAAAGAGATGGCGCACCCGGAGCGATTCGAACGCCCGACCCCCAGATTCGTAGTCTGGTGCTCTATCCAGCTGAGCTACGGGTGCGGCTGCCTTGCGGCGAGGGCGGGTCTTTAGCGGTAGAAATCGGCGGGCGCAAGCGGGGGAGTGCAGTTTATGCGCGGTCGACGGTTGGCGCGGGCGCGGGGACGGCCTAGGTCGGAAGGCGACGCCCTCCCTCGTCCGGACAACGCCATGTATTTCTTCCGCCGTCGCCTCGCCGCCCTGCTGATTCCTGTCTTGATCGCCGGGTGTCAGACCGGCGTGCTCGCGACACGGAGCGCGGCCGAAGCGAGCACGCCGGTTCAGGCCCCGAAACGGGCCCAGGCACAAGCCCAGACAATGGCGGACGCCCCGGCGCGCGGCCCCTTCGTGGCGGCGGCCAATCCGCTGGCGGTCGAGGCGGGGATGAAGGTGCTGCGGCGGGGCGGGTCGGCGGTGGATGCGGCGGTGGCCGTGCAGGCGGTTCTGGGGCTGGTGGAGCCGCAGTCGTCGGGCCTGGGCGGCGGGGCCTTCCTGATGAGCTATGAGGCGGCCACGGGACATGTGACGGCCTATGACGGCCGCGAGACGGCGCCGGCCTCGGCCACGCCGGAGCTGTTCTACGAAAACGGCAAGCCGCTGAGCTTCATCGACGCCCTGTTGTCAGGGCGTTCGACCGGAGCGCCGGGCGCGGTGGCCATGCTGGCCATGGCGCAGAAGGATCACGGCAAGCTGGCGTGGCGCGATCTGTTCGGCGAGGCCGAGCGGCTGGCGCGCGACGGGTTTGTCGTCAGCCCGCGCATGGCCGGCATGATCAACGGCCGCGCGCCTCAGGCGCGCAGCCGTTGGGCGCAGGCCTATTTCACGCGACCGGACGGCGCACGCTATCAGGCCGGCGACGTCCTGAAGAACCCCGCCTACGCCCGGACGGTGGCGGCCCTGGCCGAGGAAGGCCCCGGCCTGTTTTACGGCGGTCGCATTGGTGACGAGATCGCCCGGACCGTGGCCGAGGGACCGCGCCCCGGCGGCCTGACCGAGGCCGACATCGCCGCCTATCGCCCCTTGCGCCGCGACGCCCTGTGCCGGCCCTATCGGATCTATGTCGTCTGCGTTCCGCCGCCGCCGTCCA
Organism: Brevundimonas sp. FV2ps16; assembly: GCF_058681075.1. Lineage (NCBI taxonomy): Bacteria > Pseudomonadati > Pseudomonadota > Alphaproteobacteria > Caulobacterales > Caulobacteraceae > Brevundimonas > Brevundimonas sp. FV2ps16. The sequence continues at coordinate 759,007 of NZ_CM178728.1, forward strand.
GCGGGGTGGCCCTGTTGCAATTTCTGGAGATGGCCGAACGGACGCCCGATCTGCAGAGGGGCGCCGACAGCCCGGCGGCCTGGGTCGCCTTCGGCCGGTTACAGCGGCTGATGTACGCCGACCGCGACCGCTATGTCGGGGATGCGGACTTCGTCGGAGTGCCGATCGCCGGCCTGCTGGATCCGGACTATGTCGCGTCGCGGGCTGCACTGGCGCCGAGCCTGAACGGCCCGGCGACGGCCGGCGCTCCCACGGGCTCGCCCCCGCGCGGCGAGGACCGGACGGCCGAGCCGGGCGGCACCTCGCACATGGTCATCGTCGACGCAGAGGGGAACGCGGTCAGCATGACGACCACGGTCGAGAGCATCTTCGGCAACGGCCGGATGGTCGAAGGCTTCTTCCTGAACAACCAGCTGACCGACTTCTCCTTTACGCCGCTGGAAGACGGCCATCCGGCCGCCAATGCGGTGGCGGCGGGCAAGCGGCCGCGGTCGTCGATGACGCCGGTGCTGATCCTGGATCGCCAGGGCCGTCTGGTGGGGGCCATCGGCTCGCCGGGCGGGTCCAGCATCCTGGCCTATGTGGCCAAGGCCCTGGTGGGGATCATCGACTGGGACCTGTCGGTGCAGGAGGCGATCAATCTGCCCAATCTGGTGGTGCGGGGCGAAATGGTCGGCGCGGACACCGCCCTGATCGCGCCGGACATCCGCGACGCCCTGGCGGAGGCGGGGATCAGCCTGCGGCCCAATGCGACCGAGACCTCGGGCCTGCACGGAGCGATGTGGCGTGACGGCCGATGGGACGGCGGCGCGGATCCGAGGCGAGAAGGCGTGGCGGTGTCGGAGGTTCGCTGACGTTCGGCGACCCGACTGCGGATCAGCGGCGCGGCTTGATCGACAGCTGGAAGGCGATCATGCCCTCGTCCACATCGGTGTCCAGGCCGTTCATGCCGCGCAAGCCCTTGCCGGCGTCGATCTCGCGATACACCAGCCCGACAGAGGTCTGGACGTCGCCCCGGCGATAGGCCACGCCGACCGAGGCGTCGCCGAGGAAGGCGCCGCGATCCTGGGTGTAGCCGGAGCGGGCGTAGTCGCCGTCGCGGGTGCGGGCGAAATTATAGCCCACCGCCCGGCCGGAACCGGCGGCGTACAGATACCACCGGGGGCGTTCGCCGAACCGGGCGCTGCCGTCGGGTGCCAGACGATCCAGGCCTTCACCGATCTTCAGTGTGGCGCCGGCCTCGGCCGAACCCCCGTCGCTGCCCAGGCCGAAACCGGCGTGGGGCGTCAGGCTGACTTCCAGGCCCGATGCGGTGTGGCCGACGGCGCCGCGGAAGCCGCGCACATAGCGCAGGTCATAGGCTTCCGCGTCCAGCTCGGCCCGGTCGATCGGGGTGACCGGCAGGGGCGAACCGTCGGCGCGACGCAGGCGCCCTGCGGTTTCCAGGGTGACCCTGTCGGAGAAGGCGTTGCGGTCGATCCAGATGTCGTTGCGGCTGCTGGCGGCCAGACCTTGCGTCTCTACAGGTCGCAAGGTCGAGGCGATCTCGATCTCTGATCCGAAGCGGGCGTCGGGCATGACCCGAAAACCGCCCTGTTCATTGAGATGAGCAGTCAGCGACTGGGGTGTTTCGGGGGCTTGGTCGAAAGCGCCGGGGACCGAGGCCTGGGCGCGTGCGTTAGCGACGCCGGCTGTCGCCAGGACGATCCCTACTCCAACGCTCCACACCGCAACACGCATTCGGTCTCCCCACCGTCCGCTGTTATCCAGCTTGCACCAGGCGCGCCGAGACTCCAACAGACATTTTCACGACACTCTTTGGTCCCTTTTGAACGACGCCGCCGCGCGGGGGTTCCAGTCGTGAAAAAGGGCCCCGCCTGCGCGGAGCCCTTTCAGATCTGACGTCCCTCGGCCTACTGGCAGGCGAGGCACTCGTCGTAGTCGGTCTTGGGCATGGAGAAGAGGTCGGGCTGGTTCGGATCGATGACCGCCTCCACCTTGTCCTCGGCGCCGGCGAAGGCGGCGCGCTGCACCGACTTGGAGCGCAGATAATACAGCGACTTCACGCCCCGCTCCCAGGCGGACCAGTGCAGCATGTGCAGGTCCCATTTGTTGACGTCGCCGGGGATGAACAGGTTCAGCGATTGCGCCTGACAGATTTCCGGCGCGCGGTCGGCGGCCAGTTCCACCACCCAGCGCTGGTCCAGTTCGAAGGCGGTCTTGTAGATGCCCTTCTCGTCCTCGTTCAGGGCGTCCAGATGCTGGACCGAGCCCTCGTGCTCGAGGATCGAGTTCCAGACCGCCTCGGTGTTGATCCCCTTCTCGTCAAGCAGACGCTCCAGATAAGGGTTCTTGACCGCGAACGAGCCCGACAGGGTCTTGTGGGTGTAGATATTGGCCGGGATCGGCTCGATGCCGGCCGAGGTGCCGCCGCAGATGATCGAGATCGAGGCGGTCGGGGCGATGGCCAGCTTGTGGCTGAACCGCTCCATCACGCCGCGCTCCTCGGCGTCGAGGCAGGGGCCCTTTTCTTCGGCCAGGACGCGGCTGGCCTTGTCGGCCTCGCGGCGCAGGTGCTTGAACAGGCGCATGTTCCACGACTTGGCCATGGCGCTTTCGAAGGCGACGCCTTGGCCCTGCAGGAAGGAGTGGAAGCCCATCAGGCCCAGGCCGACCGAACGCTCGCGCTTGGCCGAATAGACGGCGGCCTTCATTTCCGGCGGCGCGCGGCGGATGAAGTCCTCCAGCACATTGTCCAGGAAGCGCATGATGTCTTCGATGAACTTGGGCTCTTCGCGCCATTCCAGGAAGGTCTCGGCGTTGACCGACGACAGGCAGCAGACGGCGGTCCGGTCCACGCCCAGGTGGTCGCGGCCGGTGTGCAGCATGATTTCGGCGCACAGGTTCGACTGTTTGACCTTCAGGCCCAGGTCGCGCTGGTGCGGCGCCATCTGGCGGTTCACCGTGTCGGAGAAGATCATATAGGGCTCGCCGGTCTGCATCCGGATGTCGAGCAGCTTGGTCCACAGCGAGCGGGCGTCGACCGTCTTGATGACAGCGCCGTCCTTGGGCGACTTCAGGTCGAATGTGGCGCCGGCCTTCACCGCCTCCATGAATTCGTCGGTGACGTTGACGCCGTGGTGCAGGTTCAGGGACTTGCGATTGAAGTCGCCCGAGGGTTTGCGGATCTCGAGGAACTCCTCGATCTCGGGGTGATGGATGTCCAGATAGACGGCGGCCGAGCCGCGGCGCAGCGAGCCCTGGCTGATCGCCAGGGTGAGCGAGTCCATCACGCGGATGAAGGGGATGATGCCCGAGGTCTTGCCGGCGCCCTTGACCTTCTCGCCGATGGAGCGGACGCCGCCCCAGTAGGTGCCGATGCCGCCGCCGTTCGAGGCCAGGGCCACATTCTCGTTCCAGACGCTCTGGATGCCGTCCAGGCTGTCGCCGACCGCGTTGAGGAAGCAGGAGATCGGCAGGCCGCGATCCGCGCCGCCGTTCGACAGGACAGGGGTCGCCGGCATGAACCACAGGCGGCTCATATAGTCGTACAGGCGCTGGGCGTGCTCGGCGTCGTCCGAGAAGGCGGTCGAGACGCGGGCGAACATGTCCTGGTAGCTCTCGCCCGCCAGCAGGTAGCGGTCTTCCAGCGTCTTCTTGCCGAAGTCGGTCAGCAGGGCGTCGCGCGAACGATCCACCTGGACCGATTTCACGACAGTCAGATGCGGCTTCTCAGGGGTCGTATTCGTCACAACACCTTGGAATTCCGTCGTCTTCAAAGCCTCGCCGCCAGCCATGGTCATCTGCGTCCTGAACAATAAACAGCCTAGAGCCACCTGCGCTGTAACCACATCATCTAGTGGCTTCAGCGCTCCCCGAGCCCACATATAGGGCGCACATGCCTAATAACCCGTCAACGTCTTGACGCTCGCTTTGTCGGCGAATCGGTCGGACAAGTCGTCCACGCCTGGGGAAAATCCAGCGAGCAAGCCAGCAAACCCCTGATCGGCCTTCGCAGTTGCGGTATCACGAACGCGTGATCGGAACACAAGCCGAGCTTGGCCGTTTCGACGCCCCATGGCTGTTTCAGATTTCCGTCCCTTTTTGATACGCGCCCTGACGGTCGCGCGCACCGAGATCGCGGCTTTGACGGCCCTGTTCGTCGCTGCGCTCGGCGTCATGACCTTTATCGAGATCGCCGACGACATGACCGAGGCCGACGGTCAGGCGTTCGATCAGCAGGTTCTTGCCCTATTGCGCCCCTACGCCGACGACCCCGGCCGTCCCTGGGGGCCATGGTGGCTGAAGGAGGCGGCGGCCGACATCACCTCCCTGGGCGGCATATCGGTGCTGGGGCTGTTCGCCCTGATCGTCATCGTCTTCCTGCTGAGCCAGAGGAAATGGCTGTCTTCCCTTTTGCTGGCCCTGGGCCTAGTCGGCGGCGTGGTGTTGAGCGAGGGACTGAAGGCGGTGTTCGAACGCGAGCGCCCGCCCCAGGCCCTGCAGGCGGTCGAGACGATCAACGCCAGCTTCCCCTCCGGCCACGCCCTGCTGGCGACGGTCTTCTATCTCAGCGTCGCGGTCATGCTGACGCGGGCCTTTCCGCGCCAGAGGTTCAAGATCTTCGTCCTGGGCGTCGGCATGGTCATGGCTCTGCTGGTCGGGCTGACCCGCATCTATCTGGGCGCCCACTGGGCGACGGACGTCTTCGCCGGCTGGGCGGTGGGCTCGGCCTGGGCCATGGTGCTTTGGCTGGTCGCCTATGGGGTCGCACGCGGGCAGAAGCGTCATCAGGCGCCCCTGCAGGACGAGCCGTCGCCGATCGAGCCCGAAACGTCTGAGCCGCCAACCATGGCCGTTCCGACCAAAGTCTAGACCCGTCATCGCGTTGGACGCAGGGTAGTCTGCCCTACGACGCCGCCTCGATCTGAACAGAGCGGCGCGCAGACGGGAGAGACGCCATGGACCACGCCGCCCTCTATGCCGAACGGCTGAAGACCCCGGACCAGGCCGCCGCCCTGATCCGGTCGGGCGCCAAGGTCGCCATGGGCCTGGGCGTGTCCCAGCCCCCGGCCCTGCTGAAGGCCCTGGCCGACCGGGCCGAGCGGGGCGAGGTCGAGGATGTGAACCTCTATTATCTGCTCTCCACCGCCATCGCCGGCGACACGGTGCTGCGCTACGAGCTGATGGACCGGATCCGCCCGTGGAGCCTGTTCCACAGCGCCGTCGAGCGCCGGCTGGAGCAGCGCGCCTTCGAGGAGGGGCGGCCCAATCCGGTCCAGTTCATCCCGACCGGCTTCCAGCAATCGCCCCGGCTGCTGTGCGACGAGGTCGGGGTGGATGCGCTGGTCTGCACCGTATCGCCGATGGACGACGACGGCTTCTTCTCGTTCGGGACCAACACGGACTACGCCAAGCCGGTGTCGGAGACGGCCCGGACCATCGTGGTCGAGGTCAATCCGCACATGCCGCGCGTGTTCGGCGACTGCACCGTCCATGTCTCCAGGGTGTCCGGCGTCGTCGAGCACGCCGCCCCCCTGCTGGTCACGCCCAGGGCCGAGCCCCAGCCGGCCGACCTGGCCATCGGCCGGATCATCGCCGGTCTGGTCGAGGACGGGGCGACGCTGCAGATGGGAATCGGCGCCCTGCCCAACGCCGTCTGCGACGCCCTGAAGGACCACCGCGACCTGGGCGTCCACACCGAAATGCTGACGCCGGGCCTGGTCGAGCTGATGCAGGCCGGGGTGGCCAACCACGCCCGCAAGACCCTGCACCCCGGCGTCGGGGTCTTCGCCTTCTCGATGGGCGACCAGAACACCTATGACTTCCTGGACGGCAATCGCGGCCTGGAGGCTCGTCCGGTCTCCTATGTCAACGATCCGGCCGTGATCGCGCGCAACGCCAAGATGGTCTCGGTCAACGCCACGCTTCAGATCGACCTGAGCGGCGCCTGCTGTTCCGAGTTCCTGAACGGACGCCAGTTCACCGCCTCGGGCGGACAGCTGGACTTCGTACGCGGCGCCTATGGGTCCGACGGCGGCAAGTCGATCATCGCCTGTCATGCGACGGCGGCCAAGGGGACCTGTTCGCGCATCGTCGCCCGGCTGGACGGCCCGGTCACCACGCCTCGAAACGACGTCCACATCATCGTCACCGAACACGGCTGGACCAACCTGAAAGGCAAGTCGACCCGCGAAAGGGCCCGCGCCCTGATCGCCCTGGCCGCGCCGGAGTTCCGCGACGACCTGACGGCGGAGGCCGGGCGGCAGGGGCTGATCTGAACCCCAGCCCTTCTGCCCCCAAGCTTGCGAGTCGTTATCGACTTTTCATTTCCGACGTCGCGGCCTAAACCCCGCATCGTCATCGGGGAGTAGCCGCCCGCAGCGAACAGCGGGGCTCGCATCAACATGCTTCCTCTCCCGGAGAGGATGGTGCGGGAACGGTCCGAGGCCCTTTTGGGGTCCGGGATCACGGCAAGACCGGCGGCTTTCGCAGGGATGTCCACGCGGGGCCCGGCTGCGAACGCCACAGGTCCGTCCGCCGAGGCTCCCGCGCACACAGGTTCCTTTTTGGAAGCCTTTCTGATCTCGACCGGCCTGGTCTCCATCGCGGAGATCGGGGACAAGACCATGTTGCTGTCCATCGTCATGGCGGCGACCTGGCGACGGCCGACCCCCATAATCCTGGGCATTCTGGCCGCCACCCTGCTGAACCACGCCTTCGCGGCCCTGGCCGGCACGGTTCTCGCCCATTTCATCACCGGCGAATGGATGCGCTGGATCGTCGGCGTCGCCTTCCTGGGCTTCGCCGCCTGGGCCCTAATCCCCGACACGCTGGACGAACAGAAGGGCGAGGTTCAGCGAGGCTTCTGGGCCATCTTCTGGACCACCGCCTCGGCCTTCTTCCTGATCGAGATGGGCGACAAGACCCAGGTCGCCACCGCCATGCTGGCCGCCCGGTTCGAGAACCTGCCCCTGGTCGTGGCCGGATCGACCCTGGGCATGATGCTGATCAACGGTCCCGCCGTCCTGCTGGGCGAGACGGCTGCGAAGACCCTGCCGCTGAAATGGATCCGTCTTGCCGCCGCTGTGGGCTTCGCCGCCACCGGTCTGTGGATCCTGTTCGCATCTTAGGAAGCCCCGCCCGAGGCTCGCAATCTGTCCGGCCTCGCCTTACCAAGAGGCCATGCGCCGTCACATCCGTCCCTTGCTTCCGCTCCTCGCGCTCGCCCTGCTGAGCCTGCCGTCCGGCGCCGACGCCGCGTCACGCGCCTATGCCGTGGACGGCGACTGCGGCGGGCGGCCCGCGACCACGGTGCGGATGGCGCCGGGCTATTGCCTGGGTCTGGTCTGGCAGGGCGCGGGGACTGACGGCCCTCGCATGCCGCGCGGCCTGCTGCCCCTGTCCGACGGCGACTGGCTGGTCACCGACCTGGGCGGCTGGGAGCCGGGACGCGGCGCGGTCTGGCGGTTGTCGTTCGATGCCGAGGGAGCCGCCCGTTGGCGCCGATTGGCCCAGGGGCTTTCCATGCCGCACACGGTGGCGCGGGGACCGGACGGACGGATCTATGTGTCCGAGATGAACCGCATCCTGACCCTGGACCCCGAGGCGGCCGATCCGGCGGCGACGGTGCGGACCGTAATCGGCGACCTGCCGGACAACCGGCTGCACGACAATCGCCATCCCCTGTCCAGTTTCGTCTTCGACGGCGACGGCGCTCTGCTGGTCAATGTGGGGGCGCCCAGCGACCGTTGCCTGGACGTTCGGGGTCGGCCGCGCACCGACGGCTCAGGCGGATGCGCCGACAGCGCCGAAACGGCCCAGGTGCGTCGCCACGCCTATCTGGGCGACGGCCGGTGGGCCGAGGACAGCACGGTCTTCGCCTCGGGCCTGCGCAACTCCATCGCCCTGGTGCGGCATCGGTCGGGGACGATCCTGCAAGGCGAGAACTCGGTCGATCTGACCACGCCCGACCATCCCTTTGACGAGATCAATGTCCTGCGTCAGGGCGGCCATTACGGCTGGCCCTATTGCGTGGACCTGACCACGCCCCTGCCTGGTTGGAGCGCAGGCCAGGCGCGGTGCGGCCAGAGGGACAAGCCCGTCGCCCTGCTGCCGCCGCACGCCGCGCCGCTGGACCTGATCTATTACGAGGGGGCGATGTTCCCCGAACTGCGCGGCCGGCTGTTGATGAGCTGGCACGGTTTTCGTCGCGCGGCCGGACGGATCGTGGCGGCCGAGACGGACGCGCAAGGCCGGCCCCTGACCGACATCGGCGGACGCTACGCCATCTATCCGCGCGGCTCCTTGAGCTATCCGGCCGGCGCGCCCAGCGTGCGCGGCAAGGTGCTGACGCCGGGCTGGGACAGGGTGGCGGGTCGCCAGCCGCGCGGATCGCCCGTGGTCCTGGCGGTCGCCGCCGACGGGTCGATCTGGGTCACGGACGACCGCAGCCGGGCGATCCTCAGGATCGCGCGGGCAGAGATCGCCGACTAGGTCGGAACGGCGCCCCTAGGTCCGAAGCGTCAAAGCCAGATGCTGCAACAGCATGATGGTCTTGGCGTCGCGGATGCGGCCGTCGGCGATCATGGCCAGGGCTTCGTCCAGCGTGGGCTCCAGCACCTCGATGTCCTCGCCCTCGTCCGGATGGCCGCCGCCGTCGCCGATCCGCATCGACGGATCGTACTCGGCGACGAAGAAGTGCAGGATTTCGGTGACGGAGCCGGGGCTCATGAAGGCCTCGAACACCTTGCGCACTGCGCCGAGGCGATAGCCCAGCTCCTCCTCGACCTCGGCGCGGATCCGCACCTCGGGCTCGGCGTCGTCCAGCAGGCCGGCCGCCGCCTCGATCAGCAGGTCGTCATAGCCGTTCAGATAGGCCGGCAGCCGGAACTGCCGCACCAGCAGCACGGTTCGCGCCGCCGGATTAAAGGGCAGCAGCACCGCCCCATTGCCCCGGTCGTAATGTTCGCGGTTCTGGGTCTGCCAGGTCCCGTCGCGCCGTTTCCAGTCGAAACGGGTGGTCTTCAGCACATACCAGTTGTCCGAGAGAAGCCGGGTCTCGTGGATCCTGACGCGGTCCTTGACGGTCATCGGCTTCCCTCGGGAGTCTATCGCTAGGCCTTGCGCGCGTCGCGCTTGGCCAGGACGCGCAGGCGCAGCGCATTCAGCTTGATGAAGCCGGCCGCGTCCTTGTGGTCATAGGCCTGGACGCCTTCCTCGAAGGTCACCAGATCCTGGTCGTACAGGCTGTTGGGGCTCTCGCGGCCGATGACCGAGACATTGCCCTTGTACAGCTTGACCTTGACCACGCCCGAGACGTTTTCCTGGCTCTTGTCGATGGCGGCCTGAAGCATCTCGCGCTCGGGCGAGAACCAGAAGCCGTTGTAGATCAGCTCGGCGTATTTCGGCATCAGCTGGTCCTTCAGGTGCATGGAGCCGCCGTCCAGGGTGATGCTTTCGATGCCGCGGTGGGCCGCGATCAGGATGGTCCCGCCGGGGGTCTCATAGACGCCGCGCGACTTCATGCCGACGAAGCGGTTCTCGACCAGGTCCAGACGGCCGATGCCGTTGTCGTGACCATACTGGTTCAGGGCGGTCAGGATCGTGGCCGGGCTCATGGCCTCGCCGTTGATCGAGACGGCGTCCCCCTTCTCGAAACCGATCTCGATGACGGTCGCCACGTCCGGCGCGTCCTCGGGCGAGATGGTGCGCTGGTGGACGAACTCGGGGGCCTCGACCGCCGGGTCTTCCAGCACCTTGCCCTCGGAGGAGGAGTGCAGAAGGTTGGCGTCGACGCTGAAGGGCGCCTCGCCGCGCTTGTCCTTGGCGATCGGGATCTGGTTCATCTCGGCGAAGTCCAGCAGGGCCTCGCGGCTGCGGAACTCCCATTCGCGCCAGGGGGCGATGACGCGGATATCGGGCTCCAGGGCGTAATAGCCCAGTTCAAAGCGGACCTGGTCGTTGCCCTTGCCGGTCGCGCCGTGACAGACGGCGTCGGCGCCGACCTGACGGGCGATCTCGATCTGGCGCTTGGAGATCAGCGGGCGGGCGATGGAGGTGCCCAGCAGATAGTCGCCCTCGTACTGTGCGTTGGCGCGGAACATCGGGAAGACGAAGTCGCGCACGAACTCTTCGCGCAGGTCGTCGATGAAGATGTTCTCGGGCTTGATGCCCAGCTTCAGCGCCTTCTCGCGCGCCGGGCCCAACTCTTCGCCCTGGCCCAGGTCGGCGGTGAAGGTCACGACCTCGGCGTTATATTCGGTCTGCAGCCATTTCAGGATGATCGAGGTGTCCAGTCCGCCCGAATAGGCGAGGACGACTTTCTTCACGGGCTTGTCGGCGGGGGCGGACATGGCGGCTCTTTCGGTAAACTCAGCAGCAGGGATCGGGGAGTTGACGCGCGCATAAGACCGGGGGTCCGGTGATGCAACCTTTTCCGGGGCTCGGGCGCGCGAACATGAAGCTTTGTTCATGTTCAACGGGTCGCGTTGCCAGCGCACAGACCGTCGTTATGGTCCGGTCCAACTGTAATCCAAGGATGTCATTCCATGCGTCGCACAGGTTCTCTCGTCGCTGCGGCCGCCCTTCTGGCGGTCACCACTCCGGTCTGGGCCTCGGCGCCCGCGGCGCCGGCTCAGGCCGCCGCGCCCGCGATCCAGGCCGCGCCGGTCTCCGAACTGGTCGCCGAAGTCGATATTCCCTACACCAAGTTCACCCTCGACAACGGCCTGACCGTCCTGGTCCACGAGGATCACAAGGCCCCGGTCGTGGCCGTGTCCGTCTGGTACAATGTCGGCTCCAAGGACGAACCGGCCGGCAAGACCGGCTTCGCCCACCTGTTCGAACACCTGATGTTCGGCGGGTCCGAGAATGCGCCGGGCAGCTATTTCACCCCGATGCGCAACATGGGCGCGACGGACATGAACGGGACCACCTGGTTCGACCGCACCAACTATTTCGAGACCGTCCCGACCCCGGCGCTGGAACAGGCCCTGTTCATGGAAAGCGACCGCATGGGCTACATGCTGGGCGCCATCACCCAGGAGACGCTGGATCTGCAGCGCGGCGTCGTCCAGAACGAGAAGCGCCAGGGCGACAACCAGCCCTACGGCCTGAACGAGTACAAGCAGCTCGAGGCCCTGTTCCCCGAGGGCCACCCCTATCGCCACTCGACCATCGGTTCGATGGCGGACCTGGACGCGGCGTCTATGCAGACGGTGCGCGACTGGTTCACTTCCAACTATGGTCCCAACAACTCCGTCCTGGTTCTGGCCGGCGACATCACGCCCGCCAAGGCGCGTGAATTGACCCAGAAATATTTCGGCCCCATCCCGCGCGGTCCGGTCAACACCCCGGCCCAGGCCGCCGTCCCGACCCTGGCCGCCCCGATCGCCGAGACCACCCAGGACCGCGTTTCCAACGCCCGGGTCCAGATCAGCTGGGCCGTGCCCGGCATGCTGGATGCGGACGCCGTGCCCCTCAGCGTCGGCGCTTCCGTCCTCGGCGGCCTGGCCAGTTCGCGCCTCGACAACGCCCTGGTGCGCGGTGAGCAGAGCGCCGTCTCGGTCAGCGCCTCCAACGGCGCCTTCCACCGCGTCGGCATGTTCGAGATCACCGTCGACGTGAAACCGGGCCAGGATCCGGCCGCCGTCGAGGCCCGCACTCGTGAAATCCTGAACGGCCTGATCGCCGACGGCCCGACCGCGGCCGAGGTGGAACGGGTCAAGACCCAGTATGTCTCGCGCACCGTCCAGGGGCTGGAACAGGTCGGCGGCTTCGGCGGCAAGGCCGTGGCCCTGGCCGAAGGCCAGCTCTACGCCGGCGATCCGGAACACTACAAGAAAGAGCTCCAGGCCTATGCGGCGGTGACCCCGGCCCAGGTCCAGACGGCCATGCAGAAGTGGCTGACCCGTCCGGCCTATACGCTGACGACCCTGCCGGGCGAGCGCGAAGCCTATGAGGAGGCGGCCAAGGCGCCGTCGGGGGCCAACCACACCCCCGCCCCGCCGATCGAGCGCGTGGCCCGCATGCCCAAGCCCGAGATCGCCGCTGTCGCCAACGTCGACTTCCCGGCGGTCCAGCGCACCCGGCTGTCGAACGGCGTCGAAGTGGTCTACGCCCAGCGTGACGCCGTGCCCGCGACCAAGATCGCCATCGACTTCGACGCCGGCCTGGCGGCGGACGACGCGTCGAAACTGGGTCTGCAAAGCCTGATGCTGGACCTGATGGACGAGGGTACGCGCACCCTGAACGCGACCCAGCTGGCCGAGGCCCAGGAAACCCTGGGCGCCAGCATCTCGACCGGCGCGTCGATGGACCGTTCGGTGGTCCAACTGTCCGCCGTGACGCCGAACCTGCAGTCGTCGGTGGCCCTGCTGGCCGATGTGGTCAAGAACCCGGCCTTCGCCGCCTCGGAGCTGGAGCGTCTGCGCGCCACCCGCCTGTCGCGCATCGCCGCCGAACGGACCCAGCCGGCCGCCCTGGCCAGCCGCGCCCTGCCGGAACTGATCTACGGCGCGTCCAGCCCCTATGGCCGGCCCTTCAGCGGCAACGGCGATGAAGCCAGCGTCAAGTCGATCACCGAAGCCGACATCCGGGCCGACTACGCCGAGTGGATCCGGCCCGACAACGCCAAGATCTTCGTGGTCTCGGACAAGCCCCTGTCGGACATCACCCCGGTTCTGGAGGCCGAGTTCGGCCGCTGGACCGCCCCGGCCGTCGCCAAGGGGGTGAAGGACTTCTCCGGCTCGATCCCCGCCACCACGTCCAGGATCGTTCTGATCGACCGTCCGCAGTCGCCCCAGTCCTACATCCTGGGCGGCGAGGTTCTGGCGGCTCAGGGCACGGACGACCTGCTGGTGTTCAACGCCGCGAACAATGTGCTGGGCAACGACTTCCTGTCGCGCATCAACACCGACCTTCGTGAAACCAAGGGCTGGTCCTATGGGGTCAACGCCTCGGCTGCGGGCTTCGCCGGACGCGTCCCCTATCTGGTCACCGCCCCGGTCCAGGCCGACCAGACCGGCCCGGCCATCGCCGCGCTGAACGCCCAGTTCAATGACTTCCTGAAGGGCGGCAAGGGCGTGACTCCCACTGAGCTGGAACGCACCGTCAACGGCAACACCCGTCGCCTGGCCGGCAGCTACGAGACCTCGGGCGCGGTTCTGGGCGCCATGCGGACCAACGACATGCTGGGCCGTCCGGACGACTATGCCGAGACGGTGGCGGCGCGCACCAACGCCCTGACGGCGGCGCAGATGGACGCGGCGGTCAGAACCGCCCTCGACCCCTCGCGCTTCGTCTGGGTCGTCGTCGGCGACGCCTCGGTGGTCAAGCCGCAACTCGACGCCCTGGGCCTGCCGGTCGAGGTCCGCTCGGCGGCGCCGGCCGCCAAGTAGGGCGGGCCACAGGCTGAAACAAAGAAGGCCCGGAGAGCGATCTCCGGGCCTTTTCTCATTCTCTCGCTATCCCATCGCCGTCATCCTCGGGCTTGACCCGAGGATCGGGTGCGGGCCGGGCTCTGCGTCGCCTCAGGCGCAATGCGGCGGACAATCCGGCCCTCGGGTCAAGCCCGAGGCTGACGATGCCTCTGTAAGATCAATCGATCGTCGCGCCGGTCGTGCGCATGATCTCGGCGCGCAGTTCGGGCAGGCCCAGCCCCTTCTCGGACGAGGTCAGGGCCACCACCGGGAAGGCGGCGGGGCGTTTGGAGATGGCCTTAAGCGTCGCTTCCTGCACCGCCTCGCCTTCGCCCTTCTTCAGCTTGTCGGCCTTGGTCAGGACGATCTGATAGCTGACGGCGGCCAGATCCAGCGCGTCCAGCGCCTCCTTGTCCACGCTCTTCAGCCCATGACGGCTGTCGATCAGCAGATAGACCCGTTTCAGGGTCACCCGGCCGCGCAGATAGTCGCGGCCCAGGTCCTGGAACTTCTTGACCGTGGTCTTGGACGCCTTGGCCCAGCCGTAGCCGGGCAGGTCGACCAGGCGCATCCGCCCGTCCAGGTCGAAGAAGTTGACCTCGCGCGTCCGGCCCGGTTCGTTCGACGCGCGGGCCAGCTTGTGCATCCCGACCAGGCCGTTGATCAGGCTGGACTTGCCGACGTTCGACCGACCGGCGAAGGCGATCTCGGGCAAGTCGGGATCGGGCAGTTGCTCGATCTTGGCGGCGCCCATGATGAAGGTCGCCGGCCGCGCGAACAGGATCCGCGCGGCCTCGATGTCCTCAGGGGTGAACTCGGTTTCGTCGATCACGCGGCCTTCGTCTTCCGGATACGGGCGATGAAGTCGTCGATCGGGTTCTCCGCCTTGTAGCGGTGCATGATGTAATACTGCTGCAGGATGGTCAGGACGTTGGACCAGGCCCAGTAGACCAGCAGGCCCGCCGCGAACGGGGCCATGATGAAGGTGAAGACCAGCGGCATGAACTGGAAGATCTGGCGCTGGACAGGATCAGCCGCCGGCGGGTTCATCGCCGTCTGCAGCCACATGGTCAGGCCATAGGCCACCGCCAGCAGACCGATGCCCAGCGGCCCGACCAGCAGCCCGCCCAACAGGGGCAGGGTCGCCGGATCCCACGGGATCAGGCCGAACAGGTTCCACACCACTGACGGATCGCGCGCCGACAGGTCGTTGATGAAGCCCAGGAAGGGCTGGTGACGCATTTCGATGGTGACGGTCAGCACCTTGTACAGGGCGTAGAAGACCGGGATCTGCAGCAGAAGCGGAAGACAGCCGGCGACCGGATTGATCTTCTCCTTCTGGTACAGGGCCATCGTCTCCTGCTGCTGCTTCTGCGGATCGTCTTTGAACTTCTTCTTGATCTCCTCCATCTTGGGCTGGAGGTTCCGCATCTTGGACATGCTGGCGTAGGCGTTGTTGGCCAGCGGGAACATGATCAGTTTGACGATGACGGTCAGGGCCAGAATGGCGACGCCGAAGCTGCCGACCAGGCCATAGACGTTCTCCAGGATCCAGAAGATCGGACGCGTCAGGAACCAGAACATGCCCCAGTCGATCGCATAGACGAAGCGCGGCAGACCCAGGTTCTCCTCATAGGTCTTCAGCACCTCGGCGCGCTTGACCCCGGCGAACAGGCGCTGGGTCTCGGTGGCGGTTCCGCCGGGCTGGATGGTGCGGGTCGCGCCCAGGATATTGGCTTCCAGCTGCTGACCGCCGTTGACGTCGCGGACGCGGAATTCGGTTTCGACCGCCTCGTCCTGCTGCGGCAGCAGGGCCGCCAGCCAGTATTTGTCGGTGATGCCCAGCCAGCCGCCGGTCGAGGCGTTCTCGATCCGCGGCTCCTTCAGCCAGTCCGAGTATTTTTTCTGCTCGGTGCGATAGGCGCCGGGCTGGCCGAAGGCGCCGATGGCGCCCTCGTGGACGATGTGGTTGGAGCCGGCCAACGGCGGCACGCCCTGGCGCTGGACGCTGCCGTAGGGGGCGATGGTGATGGCCTGGGTTCCCAGGTTCTGGACCGTATCCTGAACCGAGAAGACATAGCGGTCATCGACCGACACCAGGCGGGTGAACCGCAGGCCCTGGCCATTGTCCCAGGTCAGGGTGATCGGGCTGGTCGGGGTCAGGGTCGAGCCGGCGGTCAGACGCCAGACGGTGTTCGGTCCCGGCACGCCGCCGACCACATTGGGGCCGGTCCAGCCGAACTGGGCGAAATAGGCGTTCTCCATCCCCTGCGGGCGGAACAGCTCGACCGGCTCGGGCTTGTCCTGCGTCTCCTTGTAATCTGTAAGGAACAGGTCATCGATCCGCCCGCCCTGCAGCGACAGCGAGCCCTTCAGCGTGCCCGACTGGATCGGCACGCGCGCGGCGGTGCTCAGCGCCTGGCCACGATCGGTGACGAAGGTCGGCCCCTGCGGGCTCAAGGCCGTGCGGGCGGCGTTATCGGCTGTCTCCGACTGTTCGGCCTGGGCCTGCTGCTGCACGGCGCGGCGCTCGGCCTGCGGGCGCAGCACGGTGAACCAGTAAATTCCCAGGATCAGGGCCGAGCACACGATGAAGATGATCGTGTTGCGCGAGTTCTCGTTTTTCATGGATTCGGGCGGTCCTGGCCGGATGGGGCGCGGGCGGGCGAAGGCCGGTCGGCCTTCGGTGTCGCCAGCCTTGTAAGCGTCGATTTCACGTCGTCAAGCAGACGGTCCCACGCGCGCTCGGTCGTGCCCATGCGGGCGATGAAGACATAGTCGCTGCCGGGGACGCCGTGGAGGGGCAACATGGCCCGCGCAGCCTCGCGCAGACGGCGTTTGGCGCGGTTTCTGACCACCGCCCCGCCGATCTTGCGGGTGGCGGTGAAGCCCAGCCCGATGTGCGGCGAACCGTCGCCGCGCTCCAGCCTCTGGATCACCACGCCGCCGCGCGCTTCGGAAACGCCTTTGGCGGCCGCCAGGAACTGGGGCCGCCGCAACAGACGTTTGATCTGTAAAGGGTCGCTCATGCGTCCTTGGCTCCGGACGCGAGAGCCGCTTACGCCGTCAGGCGCTTGCGGCCCTTGGCGCGACGGCGCGCAACAATCTTCTGGCCGTTCTTGGTGGCCATCCGGCTGCGGAAGCCGTGACGGCGCTTGCGCACGAGTCGCGACGGCTGATAGGTCCGCTTCACGGTCGGCTCCTGACGTTAAAAGGTTGGGCGACGGGGCAAGAGGCGTCCGTCGCAGGAAGGGCGGGCGTATAAGTCGCATGTCCGCGTGAGTCAACGCTCGGACGGCATTTCGGGAATGAAGAGCGTATGGCGAAACGAACGGCGAAGGAATGGGGCCTGCGACTGCTGCCGCTGGCGGTCATCGCCGGCCTGGTGGTCGCCTTCTTCGCACTAGGCTGGAACCGCTATCTGTCGATGGATCTTATCCGCGAGCACGGGTTAAACTTCCAGGCCTACGCCCAGGCCCACTGGTGGACCGCCCTGGCCGTCTTCGTCGCCGTCTATGCCCTCGCCACCGCCTCCACCATCCCAGGGCCCGTCTTCCTGACCCTGCTGGGCGGGATGATGTTCGGTCCCTATGTCGGCGCCCTGGCCCAGGCCAGCGGCGCCACCCTCGGCTCGGTCGTCATCTATTCCGTCTATCGCACCTCGATCGGCACCTGGCTGCGCGCCAAGTTCGAGGCGGACGCCGGCTTCATGGATCGGGTGGCCAAGGGGATCGACCGCAACGCCTTCACCACCCTGTTCACCCTGCGCGTCATCCCCAGCGTGCCCTTCGTCCTGGTCAACGCCACCGCGGGCATGATGGCGGTGCCGCTGCGGCCCTATGTGGTCGCGACCTTCATCGGCCTTCTGCCGTCCACCTTCATCTACACTTGGATCGGGTCGCAACTGGCCGACCTGCTGCGGGCGGGCGTGCGGCCGGACCTGCCGATGCTGTTGAAACAGTTCTTCTGGCCCTTGATGGGGGTGGTCTTCCTGTCGCTGTTGCTGCCCATCGGCATCAAGCTGGTTCAGATGATCCGCGCCCGACGCGCGGAGGCCGCCCCGGCATGAGCGCGCTGTTCGACAAGGCGGCGGCGGCGCTGAAACTGTCGCCCGAGGCGGCGGAGACCTGGCGCGAGCGTTTGCGGCCCCGCGCGCCCGACGGCCTGTCGGCGCGGCTGCTGCTGCTGACCGTGGCCTTCACCCTGGCGGTCGAGGCCCTGATCATGGGCCCGAACCTGGCCGCCTTCCACGAACGCTGGCTGCGCGACCGGCTCCAGGCGGCGGAACTGGCCTCCGTCGGGGTCGAGGCCCTGCCCTATAGCGCCGTCGAGGACGACACGGCGGCCGAGCTGATGCGGATCGGCGGGGTCCAGGCCGTGGCCCTGACGGAACAGGGCGTGCGCCGGCTTCTGCTCCAGGCGCCCAATCTGCCCCGCGCGCCCGAACTGATCGACCTGCGCCAGCAGAACAGCTGGGCGCGGCTGACCGACCCCTGGCGCACCCTGTTCGGCCATCCCGACCGGTCGCTGCGGGTCCAGGCCAAGCCGCGCTATCGCTCGGGCGACTTCATCGAGATCGTCACCCCGGCCCAGCCGCTGAAGCTGGAACTGAAGGCCTTCCTGCTGAACAGCCTGCTGGTGTCCCTTCTGGTGTCCCTGACGGCCGGCGCCCTGCTCTACGGCGGTCTGGCCCTGCTGGTGCTGCGGCCCCTGCGGCGCGTCACCCGGTCGATGGAGCGGTTCGCCGCCGATCCCGAGAGCGAGGCCGAGGCGCCGTCGGACCGGCATGACGAAATCGGCCGGGTCGAGCGCGAACTGTCGCGGATGCAGGAGGAGGTCCGTCAGTCCCTGCGTTCGCGCGCCCGGCTGGTCGCCCTGGGCGAGGCGGTGGCCAAGATCAACCACGACCTGCGCAACATGCTGACCTCGGCCCAGATGGCCTCCGAGCGGCTGGCGACCTCGGCCGACCCGCAGGTGGCCAAGGCCCTGCCGCGGCTGGAGCGGGCGCTGAGCCGGGCCGCCAGCCTGTCGCGCAATGTGCTGGAGTATGGCCGCAGCGAGGAGCCGGCGCCCCAGAAGACCCGCGTGGTCCTGACCAAGGCCCTGACCCTGGCGGCCGAGGATGCGGGTCTGGAGCCGGAGGGGGTGCGGCTGGTCAAGCAGTTGCCGGCCCGGTTCGCGGTCGAGGCCGATCCGGATCAGCTGTATCGCATCCTGGTCAATCTGATGAGGAACGCGCGGCAAGCCATCGAGGCCGACGCCGGGCGCCCGGCCGCGCGGCGCGGCAAGGGGGCGATCACGGTCAGCGCCTTTGGCGAAGACCGGCTGTGCGTCATCCGCATCGCCGACGACGGGCCGGGCATTCCGCCGCGCCTGGCCGAGCGGCTGTTCGAACCCTTCGTCAGTTCCAAGAGCTCGGACGGATCGGGCCTGGGCCTGACCATATCGCGTGAGCTGGCGGCCCTGCACGGCGGCGACCTGAGGCTGGTCGAGTCGGACGGCGCAGGCGCAGCCTTCGAACTGCGCCTGCCCGCATAGAGCCTGATCCGCCCAGTTGGATCAGGCCGCCTTCAGCGTCGCCATATCGATGACGTAGCGATAACGGGCCTGGCCGTTTTCGATCTTCACATAGGCGTCGTTGATGTCGGCGATGTCGATCATCTCGACCTCCGGCGCGATCCCGTTCGCCGCGCAGAAATCCAGTACGTCCTGGGTTTCCTCCAGATTGCCGATCAGGGAGCCGCCGACCGTCTGGCGTTTGAAGGCCAGTTTGGCGTTATCGACCCCATCGACGATGTCGAGGTTGCCCACCACGATAAAGGCCGCGTCGCGCTTCATCAGGTCGAGCAGGGCGCCGATCTCGTGCTTATCGGGCACGGTGGACAGGATGAAGTCGAACGTCCCGGCCAGCGGCGCCAGGGCCGCCTTGTCCGTCTCCACATAGGCGGCGTCGGAGCCCAGGCGTTTGGCGTCGTCGATCTTCTCGGGCGTCGAGGTCAGCACGGTCACTTCCGCGCCCAGCGCCTTGGCCAGTTTGGCCGCCATATGGCCCAGGCCGCCGAAGCCCAGCACCGCCACCTTGTCGCCGGCCTTCACGCCCCAGTGCTTCAGCGGCGACCAGGTGGTCACGCCCGCGCACAGGATGGGCGCGGCCGACTTGGGGTCCAGACCTTCGGGGATGCGCAGAACGAAGTCCTCGGGCACGACCACGACGTCGGAATAGCCGCCGAAGGTGTTGTCGCGGCCGTACATGTTCCCGCCGTCCTCGGTCTCGGTCGCCGGGGTCATGGGGCCGTTATAGGTCGCGAGCCAGCCGTTCGGCCCCTCGCAATAGTTCTGATCGCCCTCGCCGCAGGCCTCGCACTGGCGGCAGCTGTCGATCATGCAACCCACGCCGACCAGGTCGCCTTCCTTGAAGCGCGAGGTCTCGGCGCCCGCCTGTTTCACTCGACCGACGATCTCGTGGCCCGGCACGCACGGATAGACCGTATTGGCCCATTCGTTCTTCACCTGGTGGATGTCGGAGTGGCAGACGCCGGCGTACAGGACCTCGATCACCAGCTCGTTGGGCTTGGGATCGTCTCGCTCGAAGGTCATGGGTTCGAGTTTGGACAGGGCGGTCTTTGCGCCATAGCCAGTTGATTGGAACATGGAAATCTCCGGGAACGCGGGGGGGGGGTGTTGCCGCAATCCCCGGGCCTCGAACCCGTTCCAGCGTCGCCTTATTCGAGCCCGTCGTCGGAGACGACGAAGGCGCGGTTCGCCGCCTTGGCCTGGGCGGCCAGTTCGTCCTGGACCAGATGCCAGCGACGCAGCCGCTCATAGTTGATGGCGTGTTCGGGCGAGGCGTCCAGCCAGTGGCGGAAATCCTCGATCTGCAGCTTGGCGTTGGGCGCGGCCGGATCGGGCAGGGCCGGGACGTTGGGCAACTGGCGCGCCACTTCGGCGGGGATGGGGAAGTCTCCGGACGAGGTGCTGAGGATCATGGCTTGGGCTCGGTGGCGGGGGTGGCGTCAGAGAGGACCTCGACCATGACCCGAAGCCACGCCGGGCGCCACCTTTTCGTCACGAGGACGTTGTTGCGGCGGGCCTTCTTAAAGGCCAAGCTGGGTCCGAACCCTGGAGATGTCCATGATCATCCGCGCGTCCCTGATCTGCGCCCTGCTGGCGGCGGCGCCGGTTCAGGCGGGCCCTCAGGAGGCCCCGGACCCCTATCGCGACCAGCGGGCCCTGCCCGACCCCAATGACCCGGCGGCGCGCGAGGCGATGGAGCGGGCGCGGGGCGAGGCCTATCACCGGGCCGACGACTCCAAGCAGACCGAGGAAGAGCTGCGGCTGACCCGGGCCCTGAACGCCGAGATCGCGGCCCAGAACGCCCTGGCCGACCGGGCCGATGAGGCGGCCCGGCTGGAGTATGATGCGGCCCTGGCCCGGCATCAGATCGAGGTCCGCCGGATCGAGGACCAGGCCCGGGCGGCGGCCGAGGCGACCCGTGCGGCCCAGGACCAGTACGACCGCGACTATGCGGCCTGGCGCGAGCAGGTGCGGCTGTGCCAGTCGGGCTTCCGCGAGGCCTGCACGGCCCGACCCGCCTGGGTCAGGCCGCAGCCCTAGCCGGGATCAGCCCGCGACCAGACTCATGTCGCGGCGGGCCATCATGCGGTCGAACTCGGTCCAGACGCCGTCGGCGCCGTGCCAGTTCCCCTGGGTCGCGGCCTTCGAATATTCGGTGGCGCGGGCCTCGAAGAAGTTGGCGTGTTCGACGCCCGACAGCAGGGACTGCAGCCAGGGCAGCGGGTTTTCCGTCACCCCATAGACTTCCGGCAGCTTCAGCTGGCGCAGGCGCCAGTCGGCGATGAAGCGGATATACTGCTTGATGTCCTCGGGGGTCATGCCCTGGACCGAGCCCATTTCGAAGGCCAGGTCGATGAACTTGTCCTCCATGCTCACCACCGTCTTGCAGCAGTCGACGATGTCGTCGGCCACGGTCTTGGTGACGGCCCCCGTCTCCTTGTTGAAGGCGTGGTACAGCTTGATGATGCCCTCGCAGTGCAGGCTTTCGTCGCGCACCGACCAGGACACGATCTGGCCCATGCCCTTCATCTTGTTCTGGCGCGGGAAGTTCATCAGCATCGCGAACGAGGCGAACAGCTGAACCCCTTCCGAGAAACCGCCGAACATGGCCAGGGTCCGGCAGATGTCGGCGTCGGAATCGACGCCGAACTGGCCCATATAGTCGTGCTTGTCCCGCATGGCCTCGTATTCCATGAAGGCGCCGAACTCGCTCTCGGGCATGCCGATGGTCTCGAGCAGCAGGGCGTAGGCCGCGATATGGATGGTCTCCATATTGCCGAAGGCGGCCAGCATCATCTTGACCTCGGTCGGTTTGAACACCCGGCCGTAGCGTTCCATGTAGTTGTCCTGAACCTCGATGTCCGCCTGGGTGAAGAAGCGGAAGATCTGGGTCAGCAGATTGCGTTCGTTATCGTTCAGGGTCGAGGCCCAGTCCTTGACGTCCTCGCCCAGCGGCACCTCTTCCGGCATCCAGTGGACCTGCTGCTGCTTCTTCCACATGTCGAACGCCCACGGATAGCGGAACGGCTTGTAGGCGGCGGACGGGGTCAGAAGACCGGCGCGGTCGGGGCGGATGATCGGGGTGATGGCGTTCATCGAACTGGACCTGAGAAAGCGATTCCGGAGAGGGGTTCACCATGCGACTCCGCACGCCCGGCGCCAAGTCGGAAATCACCTATTTGGTGATCACAAATTGTCCTACCCGCTACATCTTGTGGTTTGGATTGAGGAAACTGGGGACGGGCCTGGGGATGGTCCGCCGCCGGCACGGACCCGACTGGCGCAAAAACGGGGTGACAGGGCGCCAAAGGCGCCAAAAGCGCCAGGCCGGTCACCGGGCGTCCGCCGGGGACGGGGCGCGGCCCGCCCCTGCTCCAGCCTGAGCCGCCTCTTCCTCCGCCTCGATCGCAGCCCTGATCCGGTCCGAGGCGGTCAGCCCGGCGAGGTCGTTCAGGAAGGCGGCGCGGATATGATCGGCCTCGCGGAAGGGCTGGGACTCGTCGTCCAGCCCGGCCCCGGTGCGCTGGGCCAGCTGGACCAGCCGCATCCAGGCGACCGCCTCGGCCGGACGACGCAGGGCCGCCGCCTCGCACGCCTGTTTGAAGGCGTAGCGACGCAGTTCCACCGGAGCGGGATCGACCAGCAGGTCGAACAGGTCGTTTTCGTTGGCCGTAACCATAGCCGCCAGTTCAGGCCGCGCCTGCAAGGCCGCGTGGCGATCCTGGCCGTCGCGGGTCCAGGCCGGCATGTCGGTCATCGGCCCGATGTCGCGGTCGCATCGTCGCCAGCCCTCCGCCGCCGCGCGGCGGCGCAGACCGCGCACGGAGATGCGGTAGCGTTCGGCGACCAGGGCGGCAGGCTGGCCCGATTGATAGTCGCGGCGGACATGGACCCAGAGGTCAGTTTCGGTGTTCTGTGCATCGATCATGGGCCGATTTTAGGCTCGGTTTCGAACGCGGATATTCAAAGGGCGATTTTTCGGTCAAGCCTTTGAAATCCATGACGCCAGACCGTCAGCAATAAAACTATGCCCGACATTCAGGAGAGATCGGATGAGTTTCACCGTCTATGGCGCCGCCGGGTCTGGATCGGTTCCGGTCGAGGCGGCCCTGACCCTGCTGGGTCTGGACTACACCGTGGTCGAGGCGCCGACCTGGGAGGGGGAGGCCGAGCGGGACAAGGTGGCGCCGGTCAATCCGATGCGGCAGTTGCCGGTCCTGGTCACGCCCGAGGGCGAGATCCTGACCGAGAGCGCCGCCATACTGATCTGGCTGGCGGACCGTCATCATCCCGCCCGCCGGGCCGGGGCGGGGCTGGCGCCCGGGCCGGACGACGCCCGGCGCGGGCAGTTCCTGCGCTGGATGAGCTTCGTGCCGGCCGCCATCTATTCGATGTACTGGGTGCGGGACGTGCCGTCGCGGCTGGCGGGCGACGATCCGGAGGATCAGGCGCGCATCCTGCAACGCACCGAGGACCGGATCGCGGAATGCTGGGGGATGATGGACCGCCAGATCGAGCCGGGGCGGTTCCTGCTGGGCGAGAGTCTGACGGTGCTGGACCTCTATGTGGCCGTGGCCAGCCGGTGGACGCCGAGACGCGCGCGCTTCTATGCGGTCGCGCCGAAGATGGCGGAGGTGGTGAGGCGGGTGGATGAGTTGCCGGAGCTCAGGGGGTTCTGGGCGGAACGGTTTCCGTTTGAGGCGGGGTGATTGGGGGTCGCGCGCTCGCTCGCCTCCTCTTTCGGGCATAGGGGCGCGTCAGCGAACGCTAGGCGGATGTGGTCCTGCATCTGAAGCGGACCCGGTCATCACCACCGTCGGAGTCGCAACCAGACCCTCTCCCGCTCGCGGGAGAGGTGGCCCGGCGTCCGCGCAGCGGACCAGGGTCGGAGAGGGAAGTGTCTCTCAACAAGAAGACTTCCCCCATCGTCAGCCGTCTCGCTTCGCTCGACGAGCTGACACTTCCCCCGCAAGCGGGGGAAGGTCTGCTGAGAGGCAACCCGACCTGCAGATTTTCTATTCCCTGCCCTCAGCAAACATGGCCCCTTCCACGCATTGACCCGCCGCATCTCCGCCCTGATATGGCCATGACCGCGAGGCGCTCCCCCTGACCGCGCGGTCGGAGACGACGATGTCCAAAGTCCTGACACAGGCCGGCCCTTATCGGCGCGGCGGACGATGTAGCGGCTGAAGCCGCCCGATCCGTCATATCCACCCCCTAGGCCGGACGTCGAAGACGCCGGCTCCGCGCGCCTAGACGCGCCAAGAACAATCATCAGGAAATCTCTCAAATGCGCACCGCCTTCCGAGCCGCCTCGCCGGCGCTTCTCGCCACCGTCTCCGCCGTCGCCCTGCTGAGCGCCGCGCCCGCCTTCGCTCAAGAGGCCCCGGATGAGGCCGCGACCGTGGACGAGATCGTCGTCACCGGCACCCGCGTGGCCAATCGCTCGCGCCTCGACACCCTGGCCCCCGTCGACGTGGTCACGGCCCAGAGCCTGCAGAACCGGGGCACGACCGAGTTCGCGACGGCCCTGGCCCAGTCCGTGCCGTCCCTGACCTTCCCGCGCCCCTCGGCCAACGACGGCAGCGACTCGATCCGTCCGGCGACCCTGCGCGGCCTGTCGCCCGACCAGACCCTGGTCCTGGTCAACGGCACGCGCCGCCACGCCTCGGCCCTGGTCAACACCAACGGCGTCGTCGGACGCGGCTCGGCCGCCGTTGATCTGAACGCCATTCCGACCGCGGCCCTGGACCGGGTCGAGGTGCTGCGCGACGGGGCCTCGGCCCAGTACGGCTCGGACGCCATCGCCGGGGTGGTGAACCTGCGGCTGAAGGAAGCCTCCAGCGGCGGCGGCGCCAGCGTCACCTATGGCCAGTATCTGACCACGGTGAAGACCGCGCGCGGCGAGCGCGACGAGGAGGACGGCGCCACGACCACCGCCTCGGCCTGGCAGGGGTTCGCCCTGGGCGACGACGGCTTCCTGACCCTGTCGGCGGAATATCTGAACCGCGAGTCGACCAACCGCTCCGACTATGATCCCCGCGCCGCGGCCAACGGCGCAGTCACCGCCCGGTTCGGCGATCCGGACGTCGAGCAGTGGACCGTCTTCGCCAACGCCGGCAAGGGTCTGGGGAACGGCTGGGAGGCCTATGGCTGGGCCGGCTATCAGGACCGCGACAGCTCCGGCGCCGCCTTCCCGCGCCTGCGCGACAACGTCAACAACGTGACGGCCGTCTATCCGAACGGCTTCCTGCCCAAGGTGGCGGTCAATTCGCAGGACGCGTCGCTGGCC
This sequence comes from Brevundimonas sp. FV2ps16, assembly GCF_058681075.1. Lineage (NCBI taxonomy): Bacteria > Pseudomonadati > Pseudomonadota > Alphaproteobacteria > Caulobacterales > Caulobacteraceae > Brevundimonas > Brevundimonas sp. FV2ps16. The sequence goes on from NZ_CM178728.1 coordinate 784,294, forward strand.
GGCGGCCTGCGCGGCGTCATCGCCGGATGGGACGCCGACGTCAGCCTGGTCTATGGCCGCAACGCGCTGGATTTCCGCACCGAGGATTCGCTGAACGCGACCTATGGGGCCGCCTCGCTGACCAGTTTCGATTCCGGCAGCCTGATCTATGACCAGCTGGTGCTGGGCGCCGACTTCAGCCGGCAGTTCGAGGCCGGCCTGTCAGGCGGGCCGCTGAACCTGGCCTGGGGCCTGGAGCAACGCTGGGAGAATTATCAGATCGAGGCGGGCCAGCCTGAGAGCTACAACCGCGGGCCGCTGGGGTCGAACACGGCCCTGTCGGGCGGGGCCCAGGGCTTCCCCGGCTTCCAGCCGTCGAACGCAGTGGACGTGGATCGCGACAATTTCGCCGCCTATGCCGACATCGAACTGCCGATCACCGACAAGCTGACGGTCGCCGGCGCCGTGCGGTTCGAAGACTATTCCGACTTCGGCGACACCCAGACGGGCAAGCTGTCGGGCCGGTATGACTTCACGCCCAACTTCGCCCTGCGCGGTTCGGTCTCGACCGGCTTCCGCGCCCCGTCGCTGCAACAGTCCTATTTCACCTCGACCTCGTCGGTGATCCAGGACGGGGCGGTGGTGGAGACCGGCACCTTCCCGTCGGTCAGCGCGGTGGGGACGGCCCTGGGCGGACGGCCGTTGAAGCCCGAGACCTCGACCAATTATTCGCTGGGCGCCGTGGTGCGGCTGGGGGCCTTCGACCTGACGGTGGACGCCTACAAGATCGAGATCGAGGACCAGATCGTCCTGTCCGAGCTGATCCGCAATCCGACCCTGCTGACCCCGCTGGGGGTTCAGGCCGCGCGCTTCTTCCTGAACGGGGTCTCGACCACGACGGAGGGTGTGGACGTGGTCGGCCGCTATCGTCTGCCGACGGACAATGCGGGCGATTTCGACTTCACCGTGGCCGCCAACTTCAACGACGTGTCGCTGGACACCGACCTGGCGCCCGGCCTGTTCGGTCGCCAGCGGATCCTGACGATCGAGGAGGGCACGCCGGACGTGAAGGTCTCGGCCGGCGCCGACTGGCGGCTGCAGAAGTGGGGGGCGACCCTGCGGGCCACCTATTACGGAGACGTGCTGCAACCGGGGTCGGTCGCGGCCAACGACTATCGCACGGGTGAGAAGACGGTGATCGATCTGGAGGGCCGGTATCAGCTGACCGACCGGGTCGGGCTGGCGGTCGGGGCGGACAATGTCTTCGACGAATATCCGGAGGCGACCCCGGCGTCGCTGAACTCGAACGGGGTGCTGGGCTATCCCTACAACTCGCCGTTCGGCTTCAACGGGCGGTTCGTCTACGCGCGGGTCAATCTGACCTGGTAGGCGGACTTAAGCCGCCTGGACGTCGTCGATTCGGTGTTCGGCGGCGTCCATGGCCTGGTCCATGGCGGCGTAGAGCCGGGCCTGGGTGATCGGCTTGGCCAGATGGGCGTCCATGCCGGCGGTCAGGCAACGGGCCACGTCCTCGGGCATGGCCTCGGCGGTGACGGCCAGGACGGCGATCTCGGCCGCCGGCCCGTCCAGGGCGCGGATGGCGCGGGTGGCGGCGACCCCGTCCATCACCGGCATGCGCACATCCATCAGCACCAGGTCGAAGGCGCCGGCCCGCACCGCCTCGACCGCCTCGCGACCGTCGCCGGCCTCGGCGGTCTCGCAGTCGGCGGCCTCCAGCATGATCCGCATCAGGTCGCGGTTGGACGGATGGTCGTCGACGATCAGGACCCGCATCCGCCGGTCCTGCACCGGCAGGGCGTCGGGGGTCGCGGCGACCGCGACGGCGGGGGCGGGAATCTCGACGGTGAAGGTCGTGCCCATCGCCGGGGCGCTCTCGACCCAGACGGCGCCGCCCATACGGTCGATATGGGTCTTGGCCAGGGCCAGGCCGACGCCGGCGCCCTCGTGGGCGCGGCGAGTGGTGGCGTCGGCCTGTTCGAACAGGCTGAAGACGCCGGCCAGGACGTCTTCGGTCATGCCGCAGCCGGTGTCGTGGATTTCGAACCGCAGCCGGTCGTCGCGCCGCTCGACCTGGATGCGCACCCCGCCCCGGCCGGTGAACTTGACGGCGTTGCTGCCCAGATGATGCAGGATCTGGCGCAGGCGGCGGCCGTCGGTCATGGCCGGGCCGTCGGCGCCGGGGGCGAAGGTCACGACGAAGTCCAGACCGCGCACAGCCGCCCATTCGCGCGCCGGGCCCAGGGCCTCGTCCACCAGGGCGCGCATGTCCACGGATTTCGACGCCACCTCGCCGCCGCCGCTCGACACCTCCAGCAGGTCCTCGATCAGCCGCAGCATGGCCTCGCCGCACTGGTGGACGGCCTCGACCTGACGCCGGCCCTCGGCGTCCAGTTCGGGATGGCGCGACAACAGGTCGGCGTAGCCGGTGATCCCGGTCAGGGGGGTGCGCATCTCGTGGCTCATCATGGCCAGGAAGCGGGACTTGGCGGCGTCGGCCTTCTCGGCGCGCTGAAGGGCGGCAAGCGCCGTCCGGGTCCGGTCGCGCAGGCGGGCGACCAGGCGTCGGCGCTCGGTCGACAGGGTGGTGATCGGCAGGGCCGTCGCCACGACCGTCAGCAGGAAGAGGTGGAGCACATTCATCTGGCGCATCACCGCCGGAATGGGGGCGAGGGCGAGGTTTTCTCCCAGCCGGGTCAGCACCACGGGGCCGCTGCCGATCAGCGTCGCCCCCACGGCGATGACGGAGATGAGGCCGACCGCGCCGGCGGTCCACGGCGGCGACAGCCGGAAGGCCAGCAGGATCAGGGGCGGGAAGATGATGAACAGGATCGGCGCCGCGGTCTGACCGAAGGCCCACAGGGCGGCGGCGCACATCAGCCCCATCAGCACCCCCACCTCGACCCGCGAGGCCTGGGCGTCATGATGGAACCGATGCCGACGCGCCACCAGCAGCAGGGCCGGGGTGACAATCATCATCGCCAGCAGCTCCATATCGAACAGATGGTGCAGGCGGAAATTGAGAACTTCCAGCGGCATCGGACGGAGCAGCGAAACAATGAGGCCCGCCAGCGAGGTGGTCAGGGCCACGGCCGGGATGGCGGCGCCGACGGCGAAACGAAACAGGCGTTTGGGCCGTCTCATGTCCAGGGCCGCGCCGCACAGGCGCCGGGCCAGCAGGGCCGCAACCGTCACCTGCAACAGGTTCAAGGCGACATTGGCGACCGCGAAGACCGTCGGATCGCCCCGGACGATATTATTGGCCAGGTTGAGCAGGACGCCGCCGATCAGAACGCCCCGGGCCTTGTCGCGGGGCAGTTGCAGCACGGCGGCCAGCAGGACGGCGTTGGCGGGCCACATGACGGTGACGTGCAGCGCCGCCATGCTCCACTGCCCCAGCGCCAGGGCGGTGACGAACAGCAGGACATAGAGCCAGGGGGGCGGCCCCGCCTCGCGACCGGCGTCATGCCGGAAGAATCGCCAGCGCCCCCGTCCCAAGGTCTTTCTGCTCCCGTCCATACCGCTCAATTGACGGAGATTGCGTAAGAATCCCGTTCTTTCAGAACTAGGTAGAATTCCGCATAGGCGGTTCGTCTTGCTCAACCCGCCAGACCGACCGTACGATGAGGCTACGGATCTGGCGGCGACTGGCCGCTCTTTTGGAGTGTCCGCCCATGCGTCTTCTGTCCTGCGCCGCCGCCGCCCTGATCCTGGCCGCCATCCCCAGCTTCGCCGCCGCCCAGACCGCGCCCGCCGCCCCGTCGGCGCCGGCGCCGGGCCCCGATGAAGCCGCCTTCGAGGCGCGCGCCGAGGCGTTCGGCAAGACGATGGAGACGATGGCGACCGAGATGCAGGCTGCTGCGGCCCAGACGGACAAGGCCAAGGCCAAGACCGACCTGGACGCCCTGCAGGCGCGCTATCAGCCCCAGGTCGACGCCTTCGCCGCCGATGTTCAGGCCTTCGCCAGCGCCCAGGGGGCGCCGGCGGATCAGCTCGCAGCGGCGGAGACGCAGATCAAGGCGATCCCCGCCATGGTCCGCGCCCAGATCGAGGCCGCCGCCGCTGCGCCGGCGCCCGCCACGCCGCAATAGGTCGCCTTACCGCGATTTCACTTGAGGCCGGGCGGCCTTGGGCGGAGTTTGAGCGGGTCGTCAACGGGGAAGCCACCCATGATCCGCGCTCTCAGCCTGACCGCCGCCCTGGCGCTCCTGCCCCTGTCCTCCGCCCTGGCGCAGGACGGCAAAGCATCGTCCGCCGCCGCCAGCCCCGAGTCCGCCGAGGCCCGGCTGGAATCCGCCGCCGCCGCCTTCGAGAAGCGGATGGAGGCCTTCGGCAAGCGGGCCGAGGCCATTTCCGAAGACGCGAGCCTGAGCGAGAGCGAGCGCGGTCAGCGGATCGCCGCCCTGTGGTCCGACTATGCCCCCGACGTCGCCGCCTTCACCGCCGAGGCCACCCAACACGCCTCGGAACTGGCCGCCGAGGCCCTGAAGGACATTGACGTCGACGCCCTGGTCGAACAGGCCCTGAATGATCCCGAGGTTCAGCAGGCGATGGAACAGGGCATAGCCGCCGGAACCGGTATCGCCCGTAACAGCGCCTGGACCAATCCCGACCCGGAGCAGATGGAGACCTACGGCCTGATCGCCCAGTACGCGCTGGATCAGGCGAGCGACTCCCTGGAGGACGAGGCGGTCGAAGCGCCCGAGGCGCCCGAAGCCCCGGAACCGCCTGAGACGCCGACCGCCTGACGCTGCGCCCTGGCGCTGCCGACCCCGGTTCCCTCCTTGCGGAAGGAGGCCGCCATCCCTTCTCTTTCGTCATTCCGGGCGAAGGGCCGCTTGGCCCGCAGACCCGGAACCCAGCGGCGCGCGAGAGCGCGAACCTGTCGCGGACTCAGAGGTTAAAGGCGGAGCGTCGGAGAGATTTCGCCTTCGGCGCCTCCCCCGGTCCCGCTTCGCGGGCCGGAGGATGACGAGGGGTTTCGGGTCTCCGCTGCGCTTCGCCCGGAATGACGAAAGATGGGAGAGGACGCAGGGCCTCTCCTTGACCCCGCGCGCGATCACGGCGACACGACGCCGCATGGCCGCCCTCCCCGTCGATCCGCACCTCTATTCGACCTTCCTGGGGGTGATGGTGGTGATGGCCATCACCCCGGGCCCCGCCAATCTGTTCGCGGTCGCGACCGGGGTGGAAAAGGGTCGGGCCTCGGCCCTGGTCGGAGTGGTCGGCATGAACTGCGCCACCCTGGTCTGGTTCGCCGCCGCCGCCCTGGGCCTGGGCGCCCTGGTAAAGGCCTTCCCCGACGCCTTCCACCTGATCGCCATACTGGGCGCCCTCTATGTCGCCTGGCTGGGGATCAAGGCCCTGCGCGGCGCCGTGCAGAACACCGCCCCGACCGACCCCCAGCAGCCCGATCACGCCGTCGCGGTGCGCAAGGGCCGCAGCGCCTTCGTCGACGGGTTCGCGGTCCAGATCGCCAATCCCAAGGCCATATTGTTCTTCACCGCCGTCCTGCCGCCCTTCCTGGACGTCGAGCGGCCCGTCGCGCCCCAGTTGGCCCTGTTCGCCCTGGCCGTGATCGGCATGGATATGATGTCGATGAGCGCCTACGCCCTGTCCGGAGCCGCCCTGTCGCAGCGCATGCAACAGCCCCGGTTCCGGCGCGGCTTCGGCCTGTTCGTCGGGATCCTTTTGCTGACGGCGGCCGTACTGATTGTATTAAGGCTCTAGACGCAGTCGAGCTTCCTCCTAGATTGACGGGGAACATGGCCGTTCATGCGCCGTTCAGCCGCCAGCGCGCCCGAATGGGCGATCAAGGAGTTGATTTCATGAAAGCCCTACCCAGAAACAGAACGACGCTCAGGACCCTGGCCCTGACCGCCGTCGCGGGCCTGGCCCTGGCCGCCTGCGCCACCGCCACCCCCTATCAGCCCGCCGGCTTCAACGGCCAGCGCGGCGGCTATGCCGAACAGCGGGTCGAGTCGAACCGCTTCCGCGTCAGCTTCGCCGGAAACTCGGTGACCTCGCGCGAACAGGTCGAGATGTCCCTGCTGCTGCGTTCGGCCGAACTGACGGTCGAGAGCGGCTATGACTGGTTCGCCACCGTCAATCGCGCCACCGACCGCGACACCCGCTACGTCTCGAGCCCCGACCCCTTCTACAGCCGCTACAACAGCTTCTATGGCCCCTACTGGGGTCCGTCGTGGCGCTATTACCGCGGCGGCTTCTGGAGCCCGTGGGACCCCTGGGCCAACGACATCGACACCCGCCAGATCGACCGCTACGAGGCCAATGCCGAGATCATCATGGGCCGCGGTCCCAAGCCCGCCGGCGACCCCAACGCCTTCGACGCCCGCGAAGTGGTCCAGAACCTGTCGAGCCGCGTGACGCGCCCGATGCGCTAAGACGCGCGCCAGCCCCCAAAAGGCAAAGGCCCGGAACTGCGGTTCCGGGCCTATTTCTTTATCGCAGGGCCGCCAGGGCGTGACCGGCGATCAGGGTGTCGGCCAGACCGTGGGGATTGCGAACGCCGAAGTTTTCGGTCGTCACCACCACGACCGCATCCAGATCCGGAACGATCACCACCTTGTTGCCGCCGGTCCCGGCCATCGCCCAGGCCGGGTGGGCCACGCCGTTGACCTGATAGGTCGGCAGCCAGATCAGATAGCCGTAGTCGCCCCGTTCGGGATCGACCGTGGAATGGGGGGCGGTCATGGCCTTCGCAAAGGCCTCCGGCAGCACCTGACGTCCGTCCCAGCGGCCCCGGTTCAGCAACAGCTGGCCCAGGGTCAGCAGGTCGCGGCTGCGCAGGCCCAGGCCGCCGCCGCCCTGGGCCAGGCCCAGGGGCGAGGTCTGCCACTGCTCGCCCTCGATCCCCAGCGGGCCGAACAGGGCGTCGCGCGCAAAGGCCTGAAGCGGTTCGCCCGTCGCCGACTGGACCACGGCGCCCAGGGTGGTCACGCCGGCAGTGCAATAGCTGAAGGCCCGGCCATAGGGCTGGTCCGCCGGTTTGGGGATCCAGGCCGGGAAGCCCCGGATCGGCAGGTCCATGGCGAACTTCACCCAGTCCTCGATCAGATACATCCGCTCCTCGTTGCCGCGCGAGAAGGAATTGTCGTCGTCGCATTCCAGCAGCGAGCTCATGGTCAGCAAGTCCTCGACCGTGATCGCGGCCTTGCGCGGGTCGGGATTGTCGAACGGCCCGTGGTCGGCGACGAAGGGCAGGATCGGGGCGTCCACGCTGGCGATGTCGCCGCGCGCGACTGCGGCGCCGACCAGCATGGCGGTGACCGTCTTGGTCACGGAGCGGGTGTTGCGCCGGCTTTCACGGCCCACGTCGTCGAAATAGACCTCGTGCACCAGTCGGCCGTGCCGGGCGATCAGGACGCTGGTGATCTTCTGGAAGGTCCCGGCGCGGACGGCGGCGTCCATGGCCGCCAGCCCCTCGGCGGAGACGTCCTGGGTTTCAGGCGCGGCGACCGGCCAGACGGGTTCGGCCAGGACCGGAGAGGAGATGAGCGCGAGGCCGAAGGCCGCGAGAAGCAGGGGACGCATGACAATCCTTAAAGAGGAGCGAGACCCGAGGTGTCGCAGACGGCGCGCGCCGGGTCTTGAACAGATGAAACCGGCTCAGGCGAACAGGGCGCGATAGCGGCCGGGCGTCAGGCCGTAGATATGCCCGAACTCGCGGGTCAGATGGCTTTGATCGGCATAGCCCCCGAGCGCGGCCAGTTCGGCCAGATCCACGCCCCGGGCCAGACGCCCGGCGGCCCGATCGGCCCGCGCCTGGCGAATGGCGGCCGCCGGCGAACGGCCGAAATGGCGACGATAGCGGCGCGCCAGCGAGACGGCGTGGACGCCGACGATGCGCGCCACGGTCGCCACCTCCAGCCCCGGCTGGTCGGCCAGGTCGTGCAGAACTTCATGGGCCCGCAGCAGCCACTCGGGCGCCGGGTCCTCGTTCAGGTCGCCGGGGGTCAGCACCGCCGCCGCCAGATCCAGGGTCAGCCCCTCCATGGCCACGGCGTCGCCCGCCGCGAACCGGCCGGCCACCCCGATCAGACGTCGCGCCGCGCCTTCGGCCAGGGCGCCGCGCAACCGCATCGGGTCGCCGCGCCTGGCGCTCTTGGGCGGATCGAAGCTGATCGACAGGAAGCGGCCGCCGGCGTCGGTGAAACAGTCGCGGTGTTCGACGCCCGGCGGATTCCACACCAGGGCGCCGGGGCCGAAGGCGGCGCCCTTGGGCGTCAGGGGGTCGTGCGCCAGGCTGCAATAGCCGTCGTCCAGCGCCAGGATGAAATGGGCGTCGTCATGGGCGTGAAACACGACGCTCTCGGGCGGACGGTCGGCGATCCACAGGCCGACGCGAAACCCGCCGGCCTCGACCGTCCGCGAGGCGGCGCCGAAGAAGTCGCCGGACGACAGATGCGGTCTGGCCATGAAGCGATCCCCGCGCGGCGTCTCCCGCCACGCTTGGCATCATGCGCGGGACGAACGCAAAGAAAAAGGCCCGGAACCTGGGTTCCGGGCCTGTCTCTGTCGGTGCTGACGACCCCGGACTAGTCCAGGGTGCGCTTGATCTCTTCGACCGTGAAGCACTCGATGTAGTCGCCTTCCTTGATGTCCTGGAAGCCCTGGAACTGCATGCCGCATTCCTGGCCGGCCGTGACTTCGTTGACCTCGTCCTTGAAGCGTTTGAGCGTGTTGAGCGTGCCCAGTTCGAGCACGACCACGTCGTCGCGGACGATACGGACGCGGGCGCCCTTGCGGACCACGCCTTCCGACACCCGGCAACCGGCGATCTTGCCGATCTTGGAGATGTCGAACACCTGCAGCACGGCGGCGTTGCCCAGGAAGGTTTCCCGTTGCAGCGGCGCCAGCATGCCGGACAGCACGCCCTTAATATCATCGAGCAGGTCGTAGATGATCGAATAGTAGCGGATCTCGACGCCCTCGCGCTCGGCCAGGTCGCGCGCCTGTTTCGAGGCGCGGACGTTGAAGCCGAGGATCGGGGCCCCGGCCGACTTGGCCAGGTTGACGTCGCTCTCGGTGATGCCGCCGGCGCCGGAATAGACCGTGCGGGCGCGCACCTCGTCGGTGCTCATCTTGTCCAGCGAACCCATGATGGCTTCGGCGGAGCCCTGGACGTCGGCCTTGATGATGACCGGCAGTTCCGAGGCCTTCTTGGAGCCGAGCTTGGCCATCATGTCGACCAGCGAGACCGAGCCGCCCGAGACCTGGGCCTTTTCGCGCTTCACCCGCTGACGATATTCGGTCAGCTCGCGGGCGCGGGCTTCGGATTCCACCACGGCGAAGACGTCGCCCGGAGACGGGGCCTCGTCCAGACCCAGGATCTCGACCGGGACGGACGGACCGGCTTCGGTCAGCTGCTCGTTGCGTTCGTTCAGCAGGGCGCGAACCTTGCCCCACGATCCGCCGGCCACGACGATGTCGCCGCGCTTCAGCGTGCCGCGCTTGACCAGGACGGTGCCGACCGGGCCGCGACCCTTGTCCAGCTTGGCCTCGATGACCACGCCCTCGGCCGAGCGATCGGCGTTGGCGCGCAGGTCCATGACCTCGGCCTGGACCAGGATGGCTTCCAGCAGGCCGTCGAGGTTCATCCGCTCCTTGGCCGAGACCTCGATGATCTGGGTCTCGCCGCCCAGGTTTTCGGCGATGACTTCGTGCTGCAGCAGCTCGTTGACGACCTTCTGAGACGTCGCCCCCGGCTTGTCCATCTTGTTGACCGCGACGATCAGGGGCGCCCCGGCCGCCTTGGCGTGCTGGATGGCCTCGATGGTCTGGGGCATGACGCCGTCATCGGCGGCCACGACCAGAACCACGATGTCGGTCACATTGGCGCCGCGCGCCCGCATGGCCGAGAAGGCGGCGTGGCCCGGGGTGTCCAGGAAGGTGACCTTCTGGTCGTTGTCCAGGCGCACCTGATAGGCGCCGATATGCTGGGTGATGCCGCCGGCTTCGCCGCCGGCGACGTCGGTGGTGCGCAGGGCGTCCAGCAGCGAGGTCTTGCCGTGGTCGACGTGGCCCATGATGGCCACGACGGGGGCGCGGACTTCGGCCGCTTCGGCGTCGTCGGCGTCGCCCAGGAAGCCGAACTCGATGTCGGATTCAGAGACGCGCTTCACCGCCATGCCGAACTCCTCGGCCACCAGTTCGGCGGTGTCGGAATCGATCACGTCGTTGATCTTCATCATCAGGCCCTGTTTCATCAGGAACTTGATGATGTCGACGCCGCGCACGGCCATCCGGTTGGACAGCTCCTGCACGGTGATGACGTCAGGGATGACCACTTCGCGCGGACGGTTGGGCGCGTCGGTCGAGCCGCCCTTGCGCTTTTCCTTCTCGCGTTCGCGGGCGCGGCGGACCGAGGCCAGCGAGCGCATGCGCTCGGCGGCGTCGCCGTCGCCGACCACGGACTGGATGGTCATCCGGCCTTCGCGGCGCTTCGGCTCGCCGCGCGTGCGGCTGACCGCCTTGCCGGCGTCGGAGAAACGCTTCTCGCGATCGTCGTCGCGACCGACCGGACGGCCGAAGCCGGCGCCGGGCGCACGGGCCGGACGCAGAACATTGGCCTCGGCCGGCGGTGCGTTCGGGGTCGGACGGCCGCCAGGGCCGTTGCGCGGACCGCCGGGACGAGCGGCGCCGGGGGCCGGACGCGGGTTCAGGGCCGAGTAACGGACGGGTTCAGCAGGCTTGGCGCCTTGCGGACGGCCGGCGCCGCCGGGGCCCGGACGGGCGCCCTGCGGACGGTCGGCTTGCGGACGATCCGTCTGCGGACGATCCGTATAGGACCGTTCGCCGCCGCCCATGGCCTGTTCACGGGCCGAACGGCCGCCGAAGGCGGGACGCTCGGGCGCCGCGCGTTGCGGATTGCCGGGCTTGGGCACGCGCTGGCCGAAGTTGACGACCGGACGGGCCGGAGCCGCCGGACGGGCCGGAGCGGCGGGCGCCGCGGGCGTCGGGGCCGGCGTGGGGGCGACCGGAGCCGGAGCCGGCGTCGGCGCGGCGGCGACGGGCGCGGCCGGCTTGGGCGCGGGCTTGGCCGGAGCGGCGGGCGCGGCGGCGGTCAGCTTGGCGGCCTCGGCGCGGGCGGCCTCGGCGGCGGCCTTGGCGGCGGCGGCCTCGTCGCGCGCAGCCTGGGCGGCGCGTTCGGTGGCGGCGGCCTGTTCGCGCGCAGCGGCTTCAGCCGCAGCCTTGGCGGCGGCGGCGGCGTCAGCCTTGGCGGCGTTGGCCTGGGTGGCCATGGCGATGGCGCGGCGACGCGCTTCCTGCTCTTCGGCCGACAGGGCCCCGCCGGCCGGTTGCGACGACCGCTGTCCCTGCGGACGGTTCTGCGACGACGACTGCTGCGGACGCGCGACGTCGAAGCCCTGCGGCCGCTGGGGTCCGCCGGCGCCGGGTCGGCGCTTGGTCTCGACCACCACCGTCTTGGACCGCCCGTGGCTGAAGCTCTGCTTCACGGTTCCGGTCGGGACCGATCCCACAACGCGCGGCTTCAGGCTCAGCGGCGCGCGCGGCCCCGTCTGGGACGGCGTGCCGCCCGGAGTGCCCTGGCCCGAACCCTGGCCTTGGTTGGTCTTGTCGTTTTCGTCGCTCATACGGTCGCTTTAATAGGGCGGAAAATCCCGCCGTCGTCTCAATGCACATGAACGACCGTGAGCCCGTCTCCGCCCTTGGAGACAGGCCCTCGGCCGCCAAAATCCTTAGCTCGCCCCACCTTTATCAAGGTCAGTCGGGGTTGCTCCCGCCGATCCGCCTTCGACACCGGAAATCTCCCAGTGAGGAGGGCGAAGCGGCCGAAATCCAGCCAATCGTTCGACCTCCATGGTCCACCGATCGGCCCGTCCGCCCGCAAGCAGGACGGCGTGTATCGCATTTTCCAGCCCAAGGGCCAAACTCAAATCGTCCACAGTGAACGCGCCGCAGATTTTCGCGGTCTGATGGCGGGCCAGGGCGAGGATTTTGCCACGCCCGTCGGCCGAGCCGTCGGCGGCCTCGATCACCCAGGCGACCTTGCCGGCACGCAGATTGGCGGCGGATTTTTCGAAGCCAGAGATAAGCACGCCTTCGCGCCGGGCAAGACCCAGCTGGTCGAGACAGCGCCGGAACAGCAGCCGTTCGACGACATCGGCCAGGTCGGCCGGGGCGGTCAGCTTCATCTTGGCGGCGCGGGTGAAGCCGTTCTTCTTGACCGCCGTCTCGATCGACGTGCGGCTGGCTTCGACCCACAGGCCGCGTCCGGGCAGTTTCCTGCCCAGGTCGGGAACCACCTGGCCATCGGGCCCGGCGACGAAACGGATCAGGCGAGATTCGTCCATGACCTCGTGAGAGACGAGGTCCCGGCGTTCCCGATCAATCGTTGCGTCGCGCAAGCTCATATGTGGCCAGGTCTCCCATCACGCGTTCGACGGTTCGGAGTCGTCCTCGGCGAGGACCTCCGTATCGTCGGAAGCATCGTCGGAACCGTCGGCGTCGGCTTCGGTTTCAGCCGGCGCGTCGCCGAACACCTGGTCCGGGTCGTATTCGCCGTCGGCGAAGTCTTCCTCGGCCTCTTCCGGCGCAGGCTGCGGCAGTTCCGAGGCGTCGATCCAGCCGGCGGCCACACGGGCCTGGAGGATCAGCATTTCGGCGTCTTCCTGGGCCAGGTTGAAGCTTTCCAGCACGCCCGGGACCTTGACCCGTTCGCCGTTCTTCACTTCGTAGCCGCCGCGGATTTCGTCGGTGGCCAGGTCGGCCAGGTCCTCGACGGTCTTGACCCCGCCCTGCCCCAGGGCGACGGCCATGGCCAGGGTCACGCCCGGCACCTGCAGCACGCCGTCCTCGACGCCCAGTTCGACGCGCTTGGCGTCCAGCTCGGCGGCCTTGCGGTCCAGGAAGTCGCGGGCGCGGGCCTGCAGCTCCTCGGCGGTCTCTTCGTCGAAGCCTTCGATTTCCGAGACTTCATACGGATCGACATAGGCCAGGTCTTCCACCGTGGCGAAGCCTTCGGTGACCAGCAGCTGGGCGATGACCTCGTCCACGTCCAGGGCTTCCTGGAACAGGCCGGTGCGCTCGCTGAACTCGCGCTGGCGACGCTCAGAATCCTGGGACTCGGTGATGATGTCGATCTGCCAGCCGGTCAGCTGGCTGGCCAGGCGCACGTTCTGGCCGCGACGGCCGATGGCCAGCGACAGCTGTTCGTCGGGCACGACCACTTCGACGCGGCCGGCTTCTTCGTCGAGCACGACCTTGGAGACTTCGGCGGGGGCCAGGGCGTTGACGATGAAGGTGGGCTCGTCCGGGTTCCACTGGATGATGTCGATCTTCTCGCCTTGCAGTTCGGCGACGACCGCCTGAACGCGCGAGCCGCGCATGCCGACGCAGGCGCCGACGGGGTCGATGGAGCTGTCGTTCGACAGGACGGCCATCTTGGCGCGCGAGCCCGAGTCACGGGCGGCGGCGCGGATCTCGATCACGCCGTCATAGACTTCCGGCACTTCCTGAGCGAACAGCTTGGCCATGAAGCCCGGATGGGCGCGCGACAGCATGACCTGCGGGCCCTTGGCCTCGGGCCGGACGTCGTAGATGTAGGTGCGGATCCGGTCGCCGATGTTGAACACTTCGCGCGGGATGGACTGGTCGCGGCGCATGACGCCCTCGCCCCGGCCCAGGTCGACGATGGTGTTGCCGTATTCGACGCGCTTGACCGTGCCGTTGACGATCTCGCCGACGCGATCCTTGAACTCTTCGTACTGGTTGGCGCGCTCGGCCTCGCGGACCTTACCGGTCACGACCTGGCGGGCCATCTGGGTCTGGACGCGGCCGAACTCGAACGGCGGCAGGGTCTCGACATATTCCTTGCCGACCTCGGCCTCAGGATCGCGCTTCAGGGCGTCCTTCAGGCGCACCATGGCGCTGTCGTTGAACTCTTCCAGCTCGTCTTCCGGCTGCCAGTCGTCCTCGACGATGGTGACGTGACGGGTCAGGGCCAGTTCGCCGGTCTTGTGGTCGATCTTGGCGCGGATGTCGTGATGGGCGCCGTAACGCGACTTGGCGCCCTTCTGGATCGCCTCCTCGATCGCCTCGATGACGACTTCGCGCTCGATGTTCTTTTCGCGGGCCACGGCCTCGGCGATCTGCAGCAGTTCGAGGCGGTTGGCGGAAATACCGGTGACGGCCATCAGGCGTTGTCCTCAGAAGGGGTCGTGGTGTCGGTTGTCAAATCAGCAGCCTCGCCTTCCGGCAGGCCATCGTCTTCAGGTTCGCCGCGCGCGGCGCGAATGGCGGCGCCCCGTTTCATCAGGGCGTCGGTCAGGACCAGTTTCGCATCGCTCAACCAGTCGAAGGGGATCAGGGCGGTTTCGTCCTCGCCGTCCAGGTCGACCAGGACATTGCCGTCCTCATAGCCGGCCAGAACGCCCTTGAACCGCTTCCTGCCCTCGATCATCCGGTCCGTCTCCAGCCGCGCCTCTTCGCCCTCGAACAGGTCGAAGTCGATGGGACGGGTCAGGGGTCGGTCGATGCCGGGCGACGAGACTTCCAGCATATATTCGCCGGCGATGGGGTCGGCGGCGTCGAACACCTCCGACACCGCGCGGCTCAGCTTGGCGCACTGTTCGACCGAGATGTCGCGGTCGGACGGGCGTTCGGCCATGATCTGCAGACGCTGGCGCTTGGAGCCGGTCATCAGGCGGACGCGCACGACCTCGAGACCGAGCGACTCCGCTATGGGGTCGATCAGCTCGAGCAGTTGGCGGTCCTGGGCGGTTCTTGCGCGCAAGCGGCGATTATCCAAAACAAAAGCGGCGGTCCGTCCGGGCCGCCGCTTGGAACGACGCCGTTGGACGCCGGTCTAACGATGTGGAGGGCCATATAGGCGTTTCACATTCGCTTGTCAGCCCTCTTTGTTTCGGGGGCGGTGGGCGTCCGCCTCAGATCAGCGCCAGCCGCCCCAGATAATCCATCTTGCTCAACGGCACGCCTTCCTTGCGCAGGATGGCGTAGGCGGTCGTGACGTGGAAATGGAAGTTCGGCAGGACGAAGCTGGTCAGATAGCCCAGGCCGTCGAAATTCATCTCACGGCTGGGCGTCTTCAGCGTTATCGGCCGGGTCTCGGCCCCGGCGAAGGCGGCGGGGTCCACGCCCTCGATGAAGGCGAGGGTGCGGGCGATCCGGTCCTTCAATTCCGCGAAACTCGTCTCGTCATCGGCCATGGCCGGATTGTCGACGCCGGCCAGCCGCGCCACGGCGCCCTTGGCCGAGTCCGACGCCAGCTGAACCTGGGCGGCCAGGGGCCGCATGTCTTCATGGAGCCGGGCCTGGATCAGGACGGCTTCGTCAAACCCCTCCGCCAAGGCCTTGTCCAGAAAACCGGACAGATTGGTCAGGCCGCGCACGAGAACGGGCGATGCGACGTCGTAGATCGAGAGGGTCATTCCAGGGTTCCAGCCAAGGCTTCGGTAAGGAGGCCATAGCTGGGCGGTTGATCGCCGCCACGCCAGTCCCGTCACGCCGAATCTAGAATTCTTCCCAACCGTCGGCCGCGGGTCCGGGCTGAACGGCAGCCTGGGACACAGGCGCGACGCCGCCGCGACCGATGGTCTTCAGGGCGGCGGCCATATGGGCCGAGCGCGCGGGCGCCTTAGCCGAGGACCTGGACGCGACGCGGGCGGCTGCAGCCGAAGTCTCAGCGGAAGATTGGGGGCGAGCCTGAGGGGGAGCCTGGGGGGCAGCCTGGGCGGGCGCCGCGTCGCCGACCTTGAACTGGGCCACCGAGGCCTGAAGCGATTGGGCGTCCTGGGCCAGGGCGTGGCTGGCGGCGGTGGACTGTTCGACCATGGCAGCATTTTGTTGCGTCACCTGATCCATCTGGCTGACGGCGGTATTGACCTGGGCCAGGCCGACGGCCTGGTCCTGGGCCGAGGCGGCGATGTCGGCGACCAAGCCGTCGATCTCGGCGACCCGATCCACGATCCTTTGCAGGGCCTCGCCGGTCTGGCCGACCAGTTTGACGCCGGAATCGACCTGGGCCGTCGAGGTGGAGATCAGCGTCTTGATCTCCTTGGCCGCTTCCGCCGAACGCTGGGCCAGGGCCCGCACTTCCGACGCGACGACCGCAAAGCCACGACCGGCCTCGCCCGCACGGGCGGCTTCAACCCCGGCGTTCAGAGCCAGCAGATTGGTCTGGAAGGCGATCTCGTCGATCACGCCGATGATCTGGCTGATCTGAGACGACGAACCTTCAATGGCCTGCATGGCCTCGACCGCATCCCGCACGATCACGCCCGAGGTCTCGGCGTCGCCCTTGGCCGCCTGAACCACGTCCGAGGCCTGGCGCGCGCCCGAGGCGGTCTTGTTGATGTTGACCGTAATCTCGTCCAGCGCCGCCGCCGTCTCTTCCAGCGACGCGGCCTGTTGTTCGGTGCGCCGCGCCAGATCGTCCGAGGCCTGGGTGATTTCCCCCGCGCCCGAACGAAGGCCGGCCACATTGCCCAGCACCACGCCGATGGCTTTTTGCAACTGGTCCATGGCCCGGTTGAAGTCGTCGCGCAGCTGGGCGTACTCCGGCGGCAGGTCGCAACGGATGCGATAGGTCAGCTCTCCGTCCGCCAGCTTGGACAGGCCCACGCCGAAGGACCGAACCACCAGCGCCTGCTGTTCCCGCTCGACCACCTCGCCGGCGGCCTGACGTTCCCGTTCCGCTGCGGCCCGCGCGTCGACCAGATCGGCGTCGGCCTTGCGCTTGGCCTCCGCGGCGTCGCGGAAGACCACGAGGGCGGCGGCCATCTCGCCCAGTTCGTCGCGGCGGCCTGCGCCGGGAATCTCGATCTGTTGCTCGCCTGCGGCCAGGCGGCGCATGGTGCGCGTCATCGCCTCCAGCGGACCCGTGACGCCTGTCAGCACGAAACGGGTCGCCGAAATCAGGGTCAGGATCGCCATCAGACTGATCACCCCCATGGCGACCAGCGACAGACGGAAAGCGTGCTGGGCCGCCGCCGCCTCCTCACGCGCGACCCGGGCCTCCAGGTCGACCAGGGCGCCGATCGCGGCGGTCAGGGGATCGATGGCCGGGTAAAGCGTATGGTCGGCGAAATACGCCAGGGCGACCCGGTCGCCCGACGCCAATATGGCCTCGAGCTGAGCCGTCGCGGCGTCGGCGCCCGGCAGACTGGCGTTGGCGGCGTCGATCAGGGCCTGCTCTTCCGGGGAGACGCTGTCACGGGCGTTGAAGTCGGCCCAGTTGGTCTGGATCAGGCTCTTGGCCTGACGGACGCTGTCGATCGCCTGTTGCTGGGTGAAGGCGCCGGACCGGGCCTTGTGCACCGTATCGACGATGTTCACCGCGTACATGTCGCTGACCACCTTCAGCGCCTGCATGGGCGCGACCCGGTCGACGATGATGGTCTGGATACGGCCGCCGGCCGCCGTGGCGGACAACCAGCTGACCCCCGCGATCAGGCACAGCGCCACGCCCATGGCGGCGAGGCCGGCCAGCAGACGGTTCCTGACAGTGATCTTCATCCGGCGGCCCCAATGATTAGGAGCCTCAGGCGTCACGCCCCCGTCTGCACGAGGCGCCCCTTCGCCCCGCCCAAAAGGCGTCGCTCAAAAGCGGGGCGAGGGGATTCCACGGCGCGAACAGGCGACGCCTGAAGCTGGGGCCAATTTATGGTTTCCAAATCGCGACGAAGCGTAAACCCTAACCTAGGGCAAATTACATATCATCGTTCTTTAGCCCTCTGGGAAGATCAGAACTCTTCCCAGCCTTCCGCGGACGGGGCGGCTTCATATGCGGCCTGGGGCGCGGGCGCAGCGCCGCCGCGACCGAGGGTCTTCAACGCGGCGGCCATATGGCTCGAACGGGCCGGCGCCTTGGCGGCGGGGCGCGGTTCGGCGCGGTGCGAGGCCGCCGGCGCAGCCGCGCGGGCTGTGTCCCCGACCTTGAACTGGGCGACCGAGGCCTGAAGCGACTCGGCTTCCTGCGACAGCGAATGGCTGGCGGCAGTGGATTGCTCGACCATGGCGGCGTTTTGCTGGGTGACCTGGTCCATCTGGTTCACCGCGGTGTTGACCTCGGCCAGGCCGACGGCCTGCTCCTGGGCCGAGGCGGCGATTTCCGAGACCAGACCGTCGATCTCGGCGACCCGATCCACGATCCGTTGCAGGGCCTCGCCGGTCTGGCCGACCAGTTTCACGCCCGAACCGACCTGGGTGGTCGAGGTCGAGATCAGCGTCTTGATCTCTTTCGCGGCTTCCGCCGAACGCTGGGCCAGGGCCCGAACCTCCGACGCCACGACCGCGAAGCCGCGACCGGCTTCGCCGGCGCGAGCGGCCTCGACCCCCGCGTTCAGGGCCAGAAGATTGGTCTGGAAGGCGATCTCGTCGATCACGCCGATGATCTGGCTGATCTGATCCGAAGAGCCCTCGATCGCCTGCATGGCCTGGACCGCATCCCGGACGATCACGCCCGAGGTCTCGGCGTCGCCCTTGGCCGCCTGAACCACTTCGGAGGCCTGGCGAGCGCCCGAGGCGGTCTTGTTGACCGTGGCGGTGATCTCATCCAGCGCGGCCGCCGTCTCTTCCAGGCCCGCCGCCTGCTGTTCGGTGCGGCGCGACAGGTCGTCGGCGGCCTGCGAGATCTCGCAGGCGCCGGATCGAATGCCGGCGATATTGGCCACCACCACGGCGACGGCCTGCTGCAGCTGGGCGATGGCGGCGTTGAAGTCGGTCTTCAGCTGCGCCGCCTTGGGCGCGAACTCGGCCTCGATCCGATAGGTCAGATCGCCGTCGGCCATGGCCGACAGGCCCTGGCCCAGGGCCTCGATGGTGACCCGGTCGGCCTCAGCCTCTCGCGCCTTCTCGGTCTCGCGCGCGGCCCGTTCCTGTTCGCTCATTGAGCGTTGCGACAGGGTCTCGGCCTCCAGCCGGTCCTTTTCGATGGCGGCGTCGCGGAAGATCGCCAGGGCGGCGGCCATCTTGCCGATCTCGTCGCCGCGTTTGACGCCGGGAATCTCGGAGGTCTTGTCGCCCTCGGCCAGGCCGCGCATCCGCCGCTCCAGCGCCACCACAGGGGCCGACACCGAACGGCCGATGAACCAGCCCGTCGCCCCGACCGCCAGCAGCACCAGCAGGGCCATTGAGCCCAGGGCCAGAGCCGCCTTGCCCACGGCCGCCGCGATCTGGTCGGTATAGACGCCCGAACCGATCACCCAACCCCAGGGCGCGAAACCCTTCACATACGAGATCTTGGGCGCGGCCCCGTCCTGGTTCGGCTTGGCCCACTGATAGTTGACGAAGCCCTCGCCGTCCTTCTGAACCACGGCGACGAATTCCTTGAACATCAGCACGCCGTCGGCGTCCTTGTTCTCGCTCAGATCCTTGCCGTTCAGCGCCGGCTTCATCGGGTGCATCACCATGGTGGGATGCATGTCGTTGATCCAGAAATAGTCGTCGGCGCCATAGCGCATGGCGCCCACGGCGGCCTTGGCGGCGGTCTGGGCCTGGTCTTGCGTCAACCGGCCGGCCGCCTGTTCGCCCTGATAATAGGCGACCACGCTGTGGGCGATCTCGACGGACTTCTTGGTGCGGTCAGCGATGTCTTCGCGCATCACGGCGTCCAGCCGCATCAGGGACAGGCCGGTGATCACCAGCAGACCCGCCATGGTCACAAGGGCCAGCAGATTGATCCTGCCGCCGATCGTCAACGCCTTCATGGTTCGTCCCCGTTATTTTACTTAGGGACCATTACTAATGAAGATCGTTAATCACCCGTCTATGCTCAAAATACGTATAATTACTTATTCATTGCGTCAGGATTTGCGGCGGTATTCCAGGAAGATCGGCGCCGTGTCGCCCAGCTTCTTCTCCTCATAGCGGGTGACCACATGGTCCGCCGGGGGCAGGAACCAGTCCTGGTCCGCCGCCCCGATCCGCTCCAGCCCCGGCGTGCGCTCCAGCCGCTCCAGCGTCCATTCGGCATAGTCGCGCCAGTCGGTGACGAACCGCAGCGTCCCGCCCGGCTTCAGGATGCGGGCGAAGGCCTGGGCCGTCTCGTCCTGCAACAGGCGGCGCTTGTTGTGCCGGGCCTTGTGCCAGGGATCGGGGAACAGGATCAGCACCCGGTCCACCGAGGCGTCGGGCAGGGCGTCGACCAGGTCGCGCGCGTCGTCGGCGTGGATGCGGACATTCTTCAGCCCGCCCTCGTCGACATGGCGCAGGGCCGAGGCCACCCCGTTCAGAAAGGGCTCGCAGCCGATCACCAGGGCGTCGGGCCGCGTCGCCGCCTGGGCCGCCATATGCTCCCCGCCGCCGAACCCGATCTCCAGCCACACCTCGACCGCCTCGGGCATCATCGCCTTCGGGTCCAGCGGACCGGCCTTGGGATCGGGCACGGCGATGGTCGGCAGCAGGCTGTCCATCAGCGCCGCCTGCCGCGGCTTGATCGGCCGCGCCTTGATCCGGCCGAACGACCGCAGCGGCCGGTCGAGATGGGGGTTTTCATCGTCGTTCATGCGCGTGCCGTTACCGGTCCCAGGCCGGAGCGTCCAGAGCGTCTCACCTCCCCGTTCGCGAAGGCGAATGGGGAGGACAGGTCGCGCCAGCGACCAGGAGGGGGCGACTCCGCCCTATCCCGCGTCTCGTCGCGCGCGCACCACCGTCAGAATGAAGCCAAGTACCCCCTCGAGTTCGTCTTTCACATGGATCGCTCGCACGCGGACAACCTTCACGCCGCGCTCGCCCAGCCACGCCGTCCGTCGCTGGTCGTGAGCGACCTGTTCCGGCTGATCATGAACCGCGCCGTCCACCTCGACCGCCAGCTTCGCCTCGGCGCAGTAGAAATCGAGAATATACGGACCGATCAGATGCTGCCGACGGAACTTGCAGCCGTTCAGGCGTCCAGCCCGTAGCGCAGTCCAAAGCCGGGCTTCCGGCGGAGTCATTAAACGGCGAAAAGCCTTCGCCCGTGTGAAGCTCAGACCGTCAGCCACCGTCTCGCCCCCTCCTGACCGCTGCGCGGTCTGTCCTCCCCATTCGCCTTCGCGAACGGGGAGGTGATGACCGTATCCCACTCCCAAAGAACATCGAAATCTTTTGACGCCTCCGCCAGATGCCCCTCCTATGACGATCGCAAGACACGTCGGGCTGGCGTGTCGTCGGGAAGAGGGGATCTGATGATCGGACATCATCTGCGGGGCGTCAGCCTCGCGGCCATAGGCTTTGCTGTGCTCGGCCTGCCTATGCTGAGCTTGGCGGCCTGCGCCACCACAGGCGCGGAATCGGAGGCCGCCGCGCCGTCCAAGGACAAGACCCTGGCCGCGGGCCTGGATCCGGCGACCACCCTGAACCCCTATCCGTCCACCTATCAACCCTTGCCGCGCGAGAATTTCGCCGTGGTCGGCGCGACCGTCCTGACCGGTACGGACCGCAAGATCGACAATGGCGTGGTCGTGGTCACGGACGGCAAGATCGCCGCCGTCGGCGACGCCTCGACCCCCGTCCCCGCCGGCTATCGCGTGATCGAGGCGCGCGGCCGCTATGTCACCCCCGGCGTCATCGACGTCCACAGCCACCTGGGCGTCTATCCGTCGCCCGGCGTACAGGGCATGAGCGACGGCAACGAGGCGACCAGCCCGAACACCGCCCAGGTCTGGGCCGAACATTCGCTGTGGCCCCAGGACCCGGGCTTCAACACCGCCCGCGCCGGCGGCGTCACCACGCTTCACATCCTGCCCGGCTCGGCCAATCTGTTCGGCGGCCGCGGCGTGACCATCCGCAACACGCCCTCGATCACCATGCAGGGCATGAAGTTCCCGGACGCCCCCTATACGATCAAGATGGCCTGCGGCGAGAACCCCTCGCGGGTCTATGGCTCGCGCAACCAGAGCCCGGCCACCGGCATGGGCAATATGGCCGGCTACCGCGCCGCCTTCATCGCCGCGCGCGACTACAAGGCCAAGTGGGACAAGTGGCGCGAGACCGGCGAGGGCGCGGCCCCGACCCGCAACCTGCAGAACGAGACCCTGGTCGGGGTGCTGGACGGGTCCATCCTGATCCAGAACCACTGCTACCGCGCCGACGAGATGGCCATGATGATCGATATGGCCAAGGAGTTCGGCTACCGGATCACCACCTTCCACCACGCCACCGAGGCCTACAAGCTGGCCCCGCAACTGGCCGCCAACGGCATCTGCGCCGCCATGTGGACCGGCTGGTGGGGCTTCAAGATGGAGGCGCTGGACGCCATCGAGGAGAACGCCGCCCTGGTGGATGCGCAACAGGGCTCGTGCGCCGTCATCCACTCCGACGACGCCGAACTGACTCAACGGTTGAATCAGGAAGCCGCCGCCGCCCTGTCGGCCGGTCGCCGCGCCGGACTGAACATCTCGGAAGAACACGCCATCGGCTGGATCACCTCCAACGCCGCCAAGGCCATCGGCATCGCCGACCAGACCGGCTCGCTGGAGCCCGGCAAGCGCGCCGATGTGGTGATCTGGAGCGCCGATCCCTTCTCCATCTACGCCCGCGCCGACCAGGTCTTCATCGACGGCGCCCTGACGTTTGACCGGACCAACCCCGCCTATCAGCCGACCAGCGACTTCGAGCTGGGCCAGCCGGGCTATGGCCTGACCGCCGCCAACGTCGCCGAAGGAGCCCGCTGATGCGTCTGTCCCACATCCTCGCGGGCGCCGTTGCGGCCCTCGCCTTCGCCGTCCCTGCGGCGGCTCAGGACACCACAGCCATCGTCGGCGGCCGCGTCCTGACCGGAACCTCGGTCATAGAGGGCGGCACAGTCGTGATCCGTGACGGCAAGATCGTCTCGGTCGGCGCCGGCGCCGCCCCGTCCGGCGCCCGCGTCATCGACGCGACCGGCAAGGTCATCGCCCCCGGCTTCGTCGCCGTCGATTCCGGTCTCGCCGGGACCGAGGTCGGCGCCGTCAGCGGCACCAACGAACTGCGCAACAGCGCCAACACCCTCAGCGCCGCCTTCGACATCTCCTACGGCCTGGACCCCTGGTCCTTCACCCTGCCGGTGGCGCGCCTGGGCGGCATCACCCGCGCCGTGGTCGTGCCCCAGCACCCCGGCTCGTCCGGCGGCCATGTGCATGAGAACGAGACGGCCGGCGCCGGCGACGGCGGCTATCAGACCCCGGGACTGTTCGCGGGCCAGGCGGCGATCATCGACCTGGGCCCAGACTTGATAAACGGCGACGCCAACATCCTGGTCAAGCCGCGTGTGGCCATGGTCGCCCCGTTCGGCGAGGCCGGGGCCGACATCGCCGGCGGCGCCCGCGGCGCCCAGTTCGTCCTGTTCAAGGAGACCCTGGCCGAGGTCCGCCTCTACGCCCGCAACAAGTCCGCCTATGAGCGGGCGGGCCTGCGCGACCTCAGCCTGTCGCGCGCGGACCTGGAGGCCCTGATCCCGGTCGCCAACGGCTCCATGCCCCTGATCGTCAGCGTCCACCGGGCGTCGGACATCCAGCAGGTGCTGCGTCTGGCGCGCGAGGAAGGGATCAGGCTGATCCTGGACGGCGCCGAGGAAGGCTGGCTGGTCGCCGGCGAGATCGCTTCGGCCGGCGTGCCGGTCCTGCTGAACCCCATCTCCAACCTGCCCGCCGACTTCGAGATGCGGGCGGCGCGGATGGAGAATGCGGCGGCCCTGAACGCGGCCGGGGTGGTCATCGCCATCAAGGGCAATGAGGGGTCGACCCACCGCGCCCGCGAGGCCCGCTACAACGCCGGCAACGCCGTCTCGCACGGCCTGCCCTATAGCGCCGCCATCGCCGCCCTGACGGTCAACCCGGCCAAGATCTTCGGCATGGGCGGCCAGTTCGGCCAGATCGCGCCGGGCGCCGCCGCCGACGTCGTGGTCTGGTCCGGCGACCCGCTGGAGCCGCTCAGCCAGCCCTCGGCCGTCTTCATCGACGGCGTCGAACAACCGTTGACCAGCCGCGCCCTGCTGCTGCGCGACCGCTATCGTCAACAGACGCCGATGCCGCCGGCCTATCGCAACTGACGGCCTTTCAGGTCTGAAGGAAAAGGGCGGGACCGCAGGGTTCCGCCCTTTTTCGTCTCCGCCTACCGGGCCAGAAACCGCAGGGCCGTGCGCGCCAGCCGGCCCGCCGCCCCGTCCCAAGGCGGCCCCAGCCGCTCAAAGGCGTTCACCGGCCCCACGTCATAGACCGCCCGCGCATGGCTGAAGCGTTTGAAGCCCTCAGGCCCGTGATAGGCGCCCAGGCCGCTGGGGCCGACGCCGCCGAACGGCAGGTCGTTCTGGGCGATATGGAGCATGGTCCCGTTCAGGGTCACGCCGCCCGACAGGCCGGACCCCAGGATCCGGTCCCGCGTCCGCGCCTGGTTGGTGAAGCCGTAAAGGGCCAGGGGCCGGGGCCGGGCGGCCACGAAGGCCAGGGCTTCATCCAGGCTGTCATAGCCGACCACCGGCAGGACCGGGCCGAAGATCTCCTCCTGCATCAACAGGCCGTCGGTCGGCGGGTTCAGCACCAGGGTCGGGGCGATCTTGCCGTTGTCCCCCTCGCCCGCATCCGGATGTTCCAGCACCACGGCCCCCGCCGCCTTCGCCGCCGCCACCGCCTCGCGCAGCCGCACCCGGTGGCGTTCGCTGATCACCCCGCTGTAGTCGGGATTGTCCTGAAGGGTCGGATAGGCCCGCCGCGCCTGACCCATCACGGCCTCGGCGAAGGCCCGGACCTGCCCGGCCGGGACCAGGGCGTAGTCGGGGGCGATACAGGTCTGACCCGCGTTCAGGAACTTGCCGAAGGCGATCGACCGCGCCGCCTTCTCAAGCGGATAGTCGGGCGCCACCACGGCCGGCGACTTGCCCCCCAGCTCCAGCGTCACCGGCGTCAGGTTTTCCGCCGCCGCCCGCATCACCTCGCGCCCCACCCGCGTCGATCCGGTGAAGACCAGATGGTCGAAGGCCAGACGCGAAAAGGCCTGGGCCGTGTCCACCCCGCCGTTGACCACCGTCAGCACCGCCGGATCGAACCGCTCGGCCACGGCGGCCTCCAGCAGGGCCCCGAAGGCGGGCGTCAACTCGGACGGCTTGATCATCACCCGATTGCCCGCCGCCAGGGCGTCCACCGTCGGCCCCAGGGCCAGCAGCAGCGGATAGTTCCACGGCGCGATCACCCCGACCACGCCCAGGGGCTCATGCCGGATCCAGGCCCGCGACGGCTGGAACATCAGGTCCGCCGGACGCCGCTCGTCGCGCATCCACCGCCCCAGATGGGCGCGCGCATGGTCCAGGCTGCGGATCAGGGGCGTGACCTCCAGCAGCCCCGTCTCCATCGCCGACCGCGCCCCGAAATCCGCATCTATGGCCCGCGCAAAGGCCTCGCGCCGCTCCAGCACCAGGGCCTTCAGCCCCTCCAGCCGCCCGCGCCGCGCCTGCGCCGACGCCGCCCCCTCCGCCCGCGACGCCGCATGCTGAAGCCCGAACCGGTCCGAGAGCCCGTCGTGTGTCATCGCATCCAGACCCTTCGCCGCGCCGGCCGCAATCGCCCGACCGCCCCACTTCTCAAACCCGCCCCGGCCGGGGTCAAGCCCTGTCTCCTCCCCCTCTGGGGGAGGGGGCGCGGCGCGTCTTCCGCGCCGTGACGGAGGGGGTGCGTCCGCAACACCGGCACCCTCTTGCGGACCGCTGCGATGCGGGTCCAAATGGGTCGCTGACGACTGCGGGAGGGCAGACGATGTCGAAACTGAAGATTGCCTTATGGGCAGCCGTCGCCGCCTTCGTTCACGGGACTTTCCGAACCAGTTTTCCGCCTGAATGGGGCGGACAGCTCGGCCTGTTCGCCCTGGTCGTCGTGGCCATCCCGACGCTCGGCTGGACCATCGAATATGTTCGTCGGCGGCAGGTCGAGAGGCATGCCTAGGCGATAGACGCCAGAGCCAGACCGGCCACGCATGCGACTATTCCGAAACCCCTGGCTACAGGCCGTACTCCTGGGCGCAGGCCTGTTCGCCCTCTCCCTGCTCATCCGAGCGGCGGCCAATATGGTCGTCGGCAGTTTCACCGCCGGCCCCGGCGCGCCGGACGCCATGGTCGCCGCCCAGGATACGGTCTCGCGGTTCGCCTATGGGTTTCTCCTGGCCGTGTTTCTGCCTGCGGTCATCGAGACGCCGCTGGTCGTCTGGGCGGTCCGGCGCGCCCGCGACGACGCCCCCAGCCTCGGGCTGGCCTTCATCATCGCGATCATTGCGGCGCTCGCCTGGCTGTTGCACGGCATGAGCCCCGGCTCGCTCGGCCAGGCGGCCGCCTTCGCCGTGATGGCCTACGCCGCCTGGGGTTGGTCGCGACGGCTGGGACGGCTTCGCGCCTACGCCCTGCCGACCCTGTCGCACGCCGTCTGGAACAGCATCGGCCTAGCCCTCTTCATGGCCAACCCAAGCTGAGCCCAGCCCCCGACCTGCCGCCCCCACACCCGACACCTCCCCCTCTGGGGGACGCAGCGCGGCGCGTCTTCCGCGCCGTGACGGAGGGGGTGTGTCCGCAAGACCGGCGCCTCTGCGGCGTCCAGAGCCCCTCCACCGCTTCGCGGTCCCCCTCCCCGCGAAGCGAGGAGGAGACAAGAATATCCGCCCAGGTCTGCTTTCCGATCAGACGCCGACTTCGCCAATCGACTCGTAACGGATCGTCGCTTCTCGACATTGCACCGGACAGCCGCCCGGGCCAAACTACGGTATGAAACTACAAACCCGCCGTACAATTTTGAGGGCGTCGCCTTTGAAGTTTTGGGGCTTATATGGCGTCGTGTGGTTGGCCATCGGGTTAGTCTGGATCGAGCCTTTTTGGACCGCAGGCTCCATCAGCGAGTTCCTCGCTTCGGGCAGCAAGTCAGCACATCGATGGCCTATCGCCGCGCTTGCGGCCTTGGTGGCGGCGCCAATTTCGATTTTAGCTTTCGCCAAGATTTTGCGCCATCGAGGCGCATTATTGTCGATATCGGGGTCAATTCTCTCAAGCCCGTATTTTCGGAAGCCTTTGAATTTTGACTCGGCCCATTTTTGGCTCAGACGCAGCATCTACGGCGCTTCCGAGCTTGTCGTGCTCAGCGACGGAGTTGAGCATACAGTTCCACTCATTTTTGCCGCAGGCACGCCGCACATGAACCTGGAAAGAATCATTGAGATCAGCGGCTCAAATGAAACTGCCAAGCGACAACCGATTGCCCTCACCTAGCCCCCTTCGGCCCTGTTTCAGCTTCCTGTAAGCCCACCCCACCCTCGACGACCCGCCCCCGTCCGCGCTAGGTCAGGCCCATGCCGACCGCCCTCTACATCGACGCCGACGCCTGCCCGGTGAAGGAGGAGGTCTATCGCGTGGCGCGGCGCTATGGGCTGAAGACCTATGTGGTCTCCAACGGCTGGATGCAGGTCCCGCGCGAGGCCCTGATCGAACAGGTGGTGGTGGACGCCGGGCCGGACGTGGCCGACGACTGGATCGCCGAACGGGCGGGCCTGGGCGATGTGGTCATCACCGCCGACATCCCCCTGGCGGACCGCTGCCTGAAGGCGGGCGCCCAGGCGCTGAAGTCCAACGGACAGCCCTTCACCCCGGACTCGATCGGCTCGGCCCTGGCGGGGCGGATGGTGGGCGAGCATCTGCGCTCGATGGGGGTGGCGACGTCCGGCCCGCCGCCGTTTTCGGCCGCCGACCGGTCGCGGTTTCTTCAGGCCCTGGACCAGGCCGTGGTCAAGGCGCGCAGGGTCGCGACATGACGACCATCCCCGAGGACGAGCTGGAGTTCCACTTCTACCGCGCCGGCGGACCGGGCGGCCAGAACGTCAACAAGGTCTCGACCGCCGTCCAGATGCGGTTCGACGTCAAGAACTCCCCCAGCCTGACCGAACCAGTGAAGCAGCGGCTGATGAAGCTGGCCGGCAGCCGGCTGACGCTGGAGGGGGTGATCCTGATCACCGCCGTCCGCCACCGCACCCAGGAGCGCAACCGCGCCGACGCGATGGAACGGCTTCAGGCCATGGTGGACGAGGCCTCGATCCGCCCCGTCTTCCGCGTCCCGACCCGCCCGACCAAGGCCTCCAAGGAACGCCGGCTGAAGGCCAAGACCAGCCGCGCCTCGATCAAGTCGGGACGCGGCCGCCCGACCCTAGATTAGGTCAGGCCTCGCCCTAGCCTTCGACGGGTCGGAACCGCAGCCCGGCGATCCGGTCCTCGGGATCGAACAGGATCATCCACTCGGTCACCTTGTTGTCGAAGGTGACGCGGAACAGCTGGGCCTCGCCCTCGGCCTTCTGGAACTCGACCGTGCGGACGGCGCCGAAGCTCTTGATCAGGGGGCTGATCTCGGGCGACAGCTGGCGCATCCGGGTCGCCAGATCGGGGGTGAAGACCGAATAGTCGAAGCCCGCGCCCTGAACCGCCGCGATCACCCCGCGCAGGGCCGCCTCGGCCCGGGCGATGTCCGGCGCCTGGCCCTCGACGGGAGCCGGAGCGGGCGCAGCGGCAGGCGCCGCATCGAAAGCGTTGGGCACCGAACCAGCAGCCGCCTGGGCCAGCGCGGGCGCCGGGGCGGCAAACAGGGCTGCGGCGAGAACCGTCTTGATCAGGTTGGTCTTCATGCGAAGGCTCCGGTCAGTGCAGATAGGGCCAAACAGAGAGCCCCAGGGCCGTCAGGGCCGCGACTGTCGCGACCGTGATTGAAGCCGTCACCCAAGCGGGAGTTCCCGACTTTTCGATGACCACCGCCGCCGGACGCGGCGGGTCCTGCACCAGGCGCGAGATGGCCCGCGCCGCCGCAATCATCTCGTTCAGGGCGTCGCGCGCCTGGGCCTGGGGCCCCAGCTCGCGGCGGATCCAGCGTTCGACCACCGGCTGGGCGGCCTTCCACAGGTCGTGGTCGGGCTGAAGCCGGCGCGCCACCCCCTCGACCGAGACCATGGTCTTCTGCAGCAGGATCAGTTCGGGCCTCAGCCGCATGTCGAACAGGGCGGTGATCTCGAACAACTGGCCCAGCAGCCGGCCCATCGACACCTGGCTGGCGGCGCGTCCGATCACCGGCTCGCCCACCGCGCGCAGGGCCTGGGCAAAGGTCTCGACCGAGTGATGCGGCGGCACATAGCCGGCCTCGAAATGGACCCGGGCGATCCGGTCGTAGTCGCGGCTGATGAAGCCCCACAGGATCTCGGCCAGATAGCGCCGCTCGGCCGGGCCCAGCCGCCCGACGATACCGAAGTCGATGGCGGTCAGGTGCGCCGGCGCGCTGGCGAACAGATTGCCCTCGTGCAGATCGGCGTGGAACACCCCGTGGTCCAGGGCCTGAACCAGGAAGGCCCGCACCACATTGTCGGCCAGCAGATCGGTGTCGAGCCCCGGCAGGTCCGCCAGGGCCGGATCGGTCATGGGCACGCCCTTGGCCCATTCCAGCGTCAGCACCCGCTTGCCCACCCCGTCCCAGACGACGGCGGGGGCGGACATATAGCCGTCCTTGGCCAGGACATCGGCCATCTCGCTGGCGGCGGCCGCCTCCAGCCGCATGTCCAGCTCCAGATCCATGGAGTTGGCGATGGTCTCGACGAAGGCCTGGGGCTCCAGCCGGCGCGACAGGGGCGCCAGCCGGTACACCAGGGCGGCGCCCAGCCGCATGGCGTCCAGACCGTCGGCGACCCGGCGCTCGACCCCCGGCCGCAGCACCTTGACCGCCACCGCACGCCCATCCGCCAGGGTCGCCCGGTGCGCCTGGGCCAGGGAGGCGGCGGCGACCGGCGGGCTCAGGTCGATGAACAGGCTCTCGACCGGCCGACCCAGCGATTTCTCGATCTCGCGCCGCGCCTCTTCGATCGAAAAGGGCGGCAGGGCGTCCTTCAGCCGGCCCAGGTCGCGCGCGAATTGCAGGCCGAAGATGTCGGCGCGGGTGGCCAGGACCTGGCCCAGCTTGATCGCCACCGGCCCCAGGTGCTCGAACGCCTTGCCCAGCCTCTGGCCCGGCCGGCCCTGGCGTCCGTCGCGGCCGGACAGCATCTGCACCGCGCGGGCGAAGGGTCGGGCCCAGACGGGCAGCAGGGGGTTGGCCTCGCGCGGGATCAGGGCGTCATGGCGCGCCAGAACCCACAGCCAGCCCAGCAGGCGCAGAAAGGCCCCCACCGGGTTCTGCACCGCGACCGTGGCGGGCGGCGGCGGGGCCGTGCGATAGATCCGGGTCAGATCGCCCACCCGTGGTGAATGGCGGCGATCCCGCCCGACAGATTGGTCACCGAGACGCGCTTGAAGCCGGCGTCCTCGATCAGGCCCTTGAAAGCCGTCTGGTCGGGGAAGCGGCGGATGCTCTCGACCAGATACTGATAACTGTCGCGATCCTTGGCCACCCAGCCGCCGATGCGCGGAATGGCGTGGAAGGACCAGGCGTCATACAGTTTGCGCACCGGCCCGGTCGTGGGCCGCGAGAACTCCAGGCACAGGAACCGGCCGCCCGGCTTCAGCACGCGCCGCGCCTCGGCCAGGGCCTTGTCGATATGGGCCACGTTGCGGATGCCGAAACTGATCGAATAGGCGTCGACCGAGGCGTCCGGCAGCGGCAGGTTCATCGCATCCCCGACCGACCAGCTCATCTCCGGCTCGCCGCCCTTGTGCACCCCGGCCAGGATCATCTCGGCGTTATAGTCCAGCACGATGACATTGGCGTCTTCGCCCCCGCGCCGTTCCTGGGCCGCGCGGGCCATCTTCGAATAGCGGCGGGCCATGTCGCCGGTGCCGCCGGCCACGTCCAGTATGGTCTCGCCGGGCCGGGGATTCAGCTTGGCGGCGGCGATGTCCTTCCAGACGCGGTGGACGCCGACGCTCATCAGGTCGTTCATGACGTCGTAGCTGGAGGCGACGGAATCAAAGACCCCGCGCACCATCTTCACCTTCTCGCGCGCATCGACGTCGCGGAAGCCGAAGGAGGAACGGTCGCCCGACGAATGCGGGCCATGGGAGGAGGCGTCGGTCATGATCCGGGGTCTAGCGCGTCACGCGTCGCCCGTCACGCGATCAGGCGGCTTCCGATCCGGCTTCCGATCCCGCTTCCGGGCCGGCTTCAGGCTGGGGCAGCTCCAGATCCTTCATCACCTCGCGCATCAGGCCGTAACAGCCGCACGAGGCGGCCTCCAGCCCGTCGCGGTCCAGCACCCGAACCCAGCCCCGGCCGCGCTGGATCAGCCTCTTGCCCTCCAGCAGGGTGCCGACCTCGGACACGGTGGCGCGGCGCACCCCCAGCATGCCGGCGATGTCGGCCTGGGTCAGATCGACCCGGTCGTCCTCGGCCCGGTCGTGCAGCATCAGCAGCCAGCGCGCCAGCCGCTCGTCCAGCCTGTGCTGGGCGTTGCAGGCGGCGGCCTGCTGCACCTGGGCCATCAGGCCTTCGGTAAAGCGCGACAAGGCCGAACGCAGGCTTTCGCTCTCGTCCAGCGCCGCGCCGAACGCCTCGGCCGAACAGACGGCGGCGACCCCGTCGCCCTGGGATATGGCGCGGCTGGCGGCCCGGGCGTTGAACGGGCCGCAGGTCACCCCGACCAGGCCCTCGCGGCCGATGGCGGCGGTCTCGACCATCTTGTCGTCAGGCAGGACGGTCATCAGCGAGACCACCCCCTTGATCGGGAACCAGACCTGATCGACCGCCTCGCCGGCGTCGTACAGCATCTGCCCGCGCGTCACCTCGCGTTCCTCCAGATGGGGTTCGATCCGCTCGCGGTCCGCCGGATCGAGGGCGGCGATCCACAGATTGTCCATCATCCTCTTTCCTCCACATCCAACGTCCGCAGCAACGCTTTACGTCGCCGATCAACGCCCAAGCTTCGCTCCGCGTTCCGCGACCATTTCTGGGTCATATCGGGGCGTCGTCTGGACGCTTGCCGCGCCCGCACGAACGCCCTACGCCTTGGAAAAAAGAGGAAGCCCATGACCGACGTCCGCATCGAGGTTGCGAAAGCGCTCGAAACCCTGCCCGCCTGGCGCGCCGACGACGGCGACCGCCCGGCGATCGCGCGTTCGCTCAAGTTCGCCGATTTCAACGCCGCCTTCGGCTTCATGACCCGCGTCGCCCTGATGGCCGACAAGATGGATCATCACCCCGAATGGTCGAACGTCTACAATCGCGTCGAGGTGCTGCTGACCACCCATGACGCCGACGGCGTCACCAACAAGGATGTGACCCTGGCCCGGTTCATCGACCGCGCCGCCGCCGAAATGGGGGCGATGTCGTGAGCGTCGCCGCCCCCCGCACCGGCCGCGTCGCCGGCAAGACCGCCCTGATCACCGGCGCCGCCGGCGGTCTGGGCGAAGCCATGGCCTTCATGATGGCCCGCGAGGGCGCCCGCCTGGCCCTGACCGACATCGACGGCGACCGCGCCGCCGCCCTGGCCGCCCGGATCAACGCCGAAATCCCCGGCGCCGCCTTCGCCTACGCCCACGACGTCGCCAGCGAAGCCCAGTGGGAACAGGTGATCGCCGCCGCCGTCGCCGACCTTGGCGGCCTGTCGGTCCTGGTCAACAACGCCGGCGTCGGCGGCCCCCTGGCCTTCGTCGAACAGGACACAGTCGACAACTGGCAGCGTCAGTACGAGATCAATCTGCGTTCGATCATGCTGGGCGCCAAATACGCCATGCCGCACCTGCGCGCCGCCGCCCCGGCCTCGATCATCAACATCTCGTCCATCGCCGGCCTGGTCGCCGCCCCCGGCATGGGCGCCTATAACGCCACCAAGGCCGCCGTCTGGATGTACACCAAGACCCTGGCGCTCGAAGCGGCCAAGGCCGACTGGAACGTGCGCTGCAACTCGGTCCACCCGGTCTTCATCAAGACCCCGATCCTCGACCCCTTCATCGCCATGGCCGGCGGCGACGAGGCCAAGGCCCACGAACGACTGACCCGCGGCATACCGCTGAAACGGATCGGCGAACCGGACGACGTGGCCTACTGCGTCCTCTACCTCGCCTCCGACGAATCCAAATTCGTCACGGGGTCCGAGTTCAAGATCGACGGCGGCATGACCGCGCAATAGGGCGTGAACGCCCTATTGCTTTCTTAGGGGGCCTACCGCGCTTCGCGCTGCTTGAGGCCGGGGTGTTCGCGGGTCGATGTTCAGGGCGGTTGATGACGCTCATCCGCTTATTCGGGATTGAGACCGCCCGCCGCTTGCTGTAAGCGGCCTCTTCGGCGTCTCGCCGACCACGCACCCGTAGCTCAGCTGGATAGAGTACTGCCCTCCGAAGGCAGGGGTCACAGGTTCGAATCCTGTCGGGTGCGCCACTTTCTCTCTTGAAGTCTCAGTCGCCGGACGACGGGGTCCAGCCGAAGGCCTTCATCATCACATCGAACAGATGGGTGTTGGGGAAATAACCCCGCACCCGTTCGGCGCCGACGCCGATGGCCAGGGCCGGGACTTCCTCGGCCGTATGGGTGCGGTTGACCATGACGTTCTCCAATCGGACCACGCGGTCGTCGCCGTCCCGCGCCGCCCAGGCCTCATAGCCTTCCAGCAGGGCTTGGCCGCGACGCCCGCCGTCGACCTGCAGGCCGAAGGAGTGATCGGCGGTGAAGATCATCAGGGTGTCGTCCAGATCGACGCGCGACTGCACCTCGGCGATCAGCCGATCCAGATCGGCGATGTTCTGCAGCCCCTCGCGCGGATCGTCGGTATGGGCGTCCCATTCCACCACCAGCAGATAGCCCTTGTCCCCCGCCTGCAGCAGGTCCAGCGCTCTCAGGGTCGCCGCCCGCACGTCGATCTCATCGGCCACGACCACGGGCCGCCGGTTCCCCGCCGGCGCTGCGTCCAGCGTCGCATAGATCGGCCGGTCGTGCGCCCGGGCCAGGCTGTCATAGCTGACGCCGTTCGCCTTCATCTGTTCGGCGATCTTCGCCCGGCCCGCGCCCATCAGCACATCCACCCCGTCGCCGAAGCGCGGCGAAAAGGCCTGGGGGAAGATCTCGCCCCATTTGGCGCGGTCGTTCGAATGGGCGTAGGTCGCCGCCGGGGTCGCGTCGGTGATCGGACGGTCGGTCACCACCCCGGTCAGCAGGCCGTGCTCCTCGGCGTATTCCAGCACCGTCTTGGTCGGCGTCCCGTCGCGCCGGCCGCGTTCGCCGTCAGGCCCCTGGCTGATCACGCCGTTATGGGTCTTCACCCCGGTGACGATGGCGCTCATGCCGTTGGCCGAATCCGAGACGAAGGCGTCGACCGGCGAGGTCTCGCTGAGCCCCAGGTTCGGCCATTGCTGGATATGGAGCTTCAGCGGCTCGCCATAGGCCATCACGCTGGCCGCATGGACCGAAGCCACGCCGCCGGCGTCCGCCAGGAACAGGATCACATTCTTCGCCCGGCCCTGGCCCTGGCTCTGTTCGACGGGCGGACGGGCCGCCGTCTGGGCCGAGGCCCCAGAGGCGCCCCCAGAGACGCAAACACCGATCGCAAGCGCAAGCGCGGAAGCCAGGCGGAGGGAGACAGGGGTCATGGGCGTCGGTCCAGCAAATCAGACAAGACCACCCGCGTCCCCCGATCCGCCCCGGCCTGTCTACCGCGAACCTGTGACAATTCCCGTCCGCCGGCGCGGTTGCGGGCGGTTCAGCCCGCCTCGCCGACGACCGCGTCGATCCGCGCCTTCAACTCGACCTCGTCGAGCCCCTCGACCTCGATCATCTTCAGCCGCGACTGACCGCCGCGCGCCAGATCGACCGAGGATTTCGACACGCCCAGCGCCTTGGCGAGGAACTTGACCAGGGCGGCGTTGGCCTCGCCGTCCACCGGCCGGGCGCGCAGCCGCACCTTCAGCACGCTGCGGCCCTCGGGATCCAGATCCCAGCCGTCGATCCGGTCGCTGGAGGCGCCGGGCTGTAGCTTGATGGGCAGTCGGGCCATTCGGTCCTGCGCAAACGCGAAAGGGCGCGACGTCCGGCGTCGCGCCCTTCCCTTATCGGATAATCCCGCCGAGCCTCAGCCCAAAGCCTCAACCCAGGGCGGTCATCAGTTCCGGCACGATGGTCTTGTAGTCGCCGACCAGACCGTAGTCCGCGACCTGGAAGATCGGGGCGTCTGGGTCCTTGTTGATGGCGACGATGATCTTGGAGTCCTTCATCCCGGCCAGGTGCTGGATGGCGCCCGAAATGCCGATGGCGATGTACAGGGCCGGAGCCACCACCTTGCCGGTCTGGCCGACCTGATAGTCGTTCGGCGCATAGCCGGCGTCCACCGCCGCGCGCGAGGCGCCGATGGCGGCGCCCAGCTTGTCGGCCAGGGGCTCCATCACGGCATGGAACTCCTCCGCCGAGCCCAGGGCGCGACCGCCCGAGACCACGATCTTGGCGGCGCCCAGTTCCGGACGGTCCGACTTGACCATTTCCTCGGCGACGAACGTCGTCTTGGGCGCATCGGCGCCGGCGACGCTCTCGACCGGGGCGGAACCGCCCTCGGCCGCGGCGGCGAAGGCCGTCGGGCGCACGGTGATCACCTTCTTGGCGTCGCCCGACTGGATCGTCTCCAGGGCGTTGCCGGCGTAGATCGGACGCACGAAGGTATCGGCCGACACCACCTCGATGATGTCCGAGATCGGAGCCACATCCAGCTTGGCGGCGATCCGGGGCGCGAAATTCTTCCCGTCGGTCGAGGCGGGCGTCAGGATGGCGTCGTAGCCGGCGGCCAGCGGGACCACGGTGGCCTCGACGGCCTCGGCCAGCACCTTGCCCAGGCCGGCGCTCTCGGCCAGCAGCACCTTGCGGACGCCGGTGATCTTGGCGGCGCTGTCGGCGGCGGCCTGAGCCCCCTGCCCGACCACCAGAACGTCCACCTCGGACGACAGGGCCAGGGCGGCGGTCACGGTCTTGTGGGTGGTGTCGCGAACGGCCGAGCCGTCGTGATCGGCGATGACGAGGACAGCCATATTACAGCACTCCCGCGGACTTGAGGGTTTCGACCAGTTGGGCGGCGCTGTCGATCTTGACGCCCGCGGCGCGCTTGGGCGGCTCGGTGACCTTCAGGACCTTCAGACGGTCGGCGACATCGACGCCGTAGTCGGCGACCGCCTTGACGGCGATCTCCTTCTTCTTGGCCTTCATGATGTTCGGCAGCGACGCATAGCGCGGCGTGTTCAGCCGCAGGTCCACCGTCACCACCGCCGGCAGTTCGGCGGCGATGGTCTGCAACCCGCCGTCAACCTCGCGCGTCACCGTAGCCTTGCCGCCTTCAACCACCAGCTTGCCGGCGAACGTCGCCTGGGGCCAATCCAGCAGGGCGGCCAGCATCTGACCCACAGCATTATTGTCGCCGTCGATCGACTGTTTGCCCATCAGCACCAGGTCGGGCTTTTCTTCCTCGACCACCGCCTTCAGCAGCTTGGCGACCGCCAGCGGCTCCAGGTCCGCATCCGACTGGATCAGCACGCCCCGGTCCGCGCCCATGGCCAGGGCGGTGCGGATGGTTTCCTGGGCCTGGGTCACGCCGATGGAGACCACGACGATCTCGGTCGCGGTGCCGGCGGCGTGATGTTCCTTGCCTTCCTTCAGACGAACCGCCTCTTCGACGGCGATTTCGTCGAAGGGATTCATGCTCATCTTGACGTTGGCCAGATCGACGCCGGACTGGTCAGCCTTGACGCGGGCCTTGACGTTATAGTCGATCACCCGTTTGACGGGGACGAGAACCTTCATGGGTCTATCCGTGAATTCGCCTGAATGTAGGGGCAGGACATGGAGCGGTCGCGAAGGCCTGTCAACGTAACGCGGGGTCAAGCTCCCGTGCAAAACCCGCCTAACGGATCCTGAGATGAAGCGTTTTCTGACCTTTCCCCGCCTGGCCATGATCTTCTTCGCCCTGTTCGGCGTCGCCGTGGCGGGGGTTTTCGCGGTCCAGGCCTATTGGGTCGCGCCGGGCGAACGCTGCGAGGCGGCGGGCAAATGGTACGACATGGAAAACCGCATCTGCGCCCAGCCCATCTCCATCGCCGAGATCACCGGCCGCCCCAACGGCGTCTCCCGCGCCCAGGCCTCGGACGAAAAGAACCGCGAACTGATCCGCATCGAAGACCAGCTCGCCGCCCAGGACCGCGCCCGCGCCGCCGAAATCACCCGCCAGAAGGCGGCCTTGGCTGCGGCCCGACCGGCGACCTGATCGGATAACGTCACCTCTCCACGCGCGAAGGCGCGTGGAACCAGACCCTCTCCCGCTTGCGGGAGAGGTGGCCCGGCGTTCGCGAAGCGAACCAGGGTCGGAGAGGGAAGTGTCTCTCAAAAGAAGACTTCCCCCATCGTCAGCCGTCTCGCTCCGCTCGACGAGCTGACACTTCCCCCGCAAGCGGGGGAAGATCTGTGACCACGATTCACCTCCCCGTCGGCGAAGGCCGACGGGGAGGACAGGCGGGAGCGTCAGCGAGCGCCAGGTGGGGGCGACTCGGTGTCAGACGCTGGCGTGGTCATCACCCCCGTCGGAGTCGCCCCCGCCTGGTCGCAAGCGCGACCGGTCCTCCCCACGCGCCTTCGCGCGCGGAGAGGTGACGCCGCCGTCTCCTCTTTCGTCATGTACGGACGGTGTAGCCCTACCGCACCGCTTCAGCTCGCACGCCTGGCGAGAGATCGTCTTGCCCGCTCCCTGACGCCCGCCTACTCTAGGAACCGGCCCCTCCACCCGGAGGTTGCGGCCAAAGGGGGTCTTCTATGCCGTCTGTGCGTCGCCTTGCGCTTGTCGCGGCGGGGGCCTTGGCCCGTGACGCCCCTCCATCGCTTTGACGGAGACATGAACGACACGGCGGCGCTTGAGTCCTGGGTGACGACGCTTCCGCACTGATGGGGGCGGCGACAAGGATGCGATGCGCGCGCGAAGGCGCGGGGAACCAGACCCTCTCCCGCTTGCGGGAGAGGTGGCCCGGCGTTCGCGAAGCGAACCAGGGTCGGAGAGGGAAGTCTTTTTTCAGCAAAGCAAAACGCCCCCCATCGTCAGGCGTGTCGCTGCGCGCCACGACCTGACACTTCCCCCGCAAGCGGGGGAAGATCTGCGAACGCTAGGTGGGGGCGACTCGGCGCCAGACGCTGGTCCGGTCATCCCCGCCGCCGGAGTCGCCCCCGCCTGGTCGCAAGCGCGACCTGTCCTCCCC
Organism: Brevundimonas sp. FV2ps16; assembly: GCF_058681075.1. Lineage (NCBI taxonomy): Bacteria > Pseudomonadati > Pseudomonadota > Alphaproteobacteria > Caulobacterales > Caulobacteraceae > Brevundimonas > Brevundimonas sp. FV2ps16. The sequence goes on from NZ_CM178728.1 coordinate 822,389, forward strand.
CCGCGCCTTCGCGCGCTGAGAGGTGACGCCGCCCTCTCTTCTTTCGTCCTGTATGGACGTTACACCCCTACCGCGTCGCCCCCGGCTTCCACTTCACGTCGTTGGCCCCGTTCGCATTCGCCCGCCGCCCCGCCACGAACAGGTGATCCGACAGCCGGTTCAGATACCGCACCGCCGCGCCGTTGACCGCCTCGCCCGCCTCGACCAGCCGCACCGCCTCGCGCTCGGCGCGGCGGCACACGGTCCGGGCTACGTGCAGATGGGCCGACAGGGGCGAGCCGCCGGGCAGGATGAAACTGTCCAGCGGCTTCAGGCTTTCGTTCATCCAGTCGATTTCCTGCTCCAGCCGCTCGACCTGGCTGTCCAGGATGCGCAGCGCCTCCCAGGCCGGGGGCGGGTCCAGCGGGGTGGCCAGGTCGGCGCCCAGGTCGAACAGCTCGTTCTGGATCCGGGCCAGCATGGCGTCGATCCGGTCGTTCTGGCCGCTGTTCAGCCGGGCCACGCCCAGGACGGCGTTCAGTTCGTCCACCGCGCCGTAAGCCTCGACCCGGGGATCAGCCTTGGACACCGGCGCGCCCGAGGCCAGCCGCGTCTGCCCGTCGTCGCCGGTGCGGGTGTAGATCTTGTTCAGCGTCACCATGATCAGCCCCCTTGCGTTGCCTTCCACACCATGCCGCCGACCAGGATCACCACGGCCACGGCCTGAAGCCCGACCCGCCACCGCATCAGTTTGTTGGAATGGCTCCGGGCGTAGTCCCCGCCCCGAAACAGCGAATAGAGGCCCAGACCCAGCGTCACCGTGACGGCGGCGATGGCGGCGATGACCAGGATGTCGAACATCTGCATGGCCCTGTTCTAGTCCCGGCCCGCGTCAGGCGCCAGCGACCCCCCGCAGGTCGCCCCCTTGCGACCGATCGGCACACCCCCCTTGGCCCCCAACTGCGAATGATGTTGAGAGGCGCTCGCAATATTAACCGGGGCAGTACCTGTGATGAGACTTTCGACCCGCAATCGATTTCTGGCCGGCGCGGCCTGCGCGTTCAGTCTGACCTCGGGGCCCGCCCTGGCCCAGGCCTCGGGGCAAAAGGCTGATCCCGCCGCGACCCTGGACGACATCGTCGTCACCGCCGCCGGCTTCGAACAGCGGATCGAACAGGCCCCCGCCTCCATCAGCGTCCTGTCCCGGTCCGAGCTGGAGCGCGAACGCTATCAGAGCCTGGCCGAGGCCCTGGCCAATGTCGAAGGCGTCGATGTAGGCGCCACGGCGGGCAAGACCGGCGGCCTGAACATCTCCATTCGCGGCATGCCGTCCGACTACACCCTGGTCCTGATCGACGGCCGTCGCCAGAACGCCGCCGGCTCCATCACTCCCAACGGCTTCGGCGAGACCTCGACCAGCTTCATCCCGCCCATGTCGTCCATCGAACGGATCGAGGTGGTGCGCGGTCCGGTCTCGACCCTCTACGGCTCCGACGCCATGGGCGGGGTGGTCAATATCATCACCCGCAAGGTCGGGACGGTCTGGACCGGGGCGATCACCGCCGACGCCACGGTTCAGGGCGACGACCAGTTCGGCAATCTGTACGGCTCAAACCTCTATGCCTCGGGCCCGCTGATCCCCGGCCTGCTGGGCGGAGCCCTGCGCGGCCGCTACCAGACCCGCGAAGCCTCCGAACTGACCTACGAGACCGATGCCGGCGGCAATGCGGTCGTCAGCACGCGCGGCCCCAGCCCGGTCGAGAACGAGATCTGGTCGCTGGGCGGCCGTCTGGCCCTGACGCCCCACCCCGACCACGACCTGATGCTGGACGTGGACGTGACCCGCCAGTGGTACGACAACTCGGCCGGCCAGCTGGGGACCCTGGGCATCCAGGGCTACGCCCCGGACATGGAGTTCAACCAGGAGGAATATGTCCTGGCCCACAACTGGCGCCTGCCCTTCGGCGAACTCCAGTCCACCCTGTCGCGCGGCGAACGCGAGACCATCGGCCGTATCGTCCCGGCCGGGGTGCCGGGCGCCGGCGGTCCGCGCGAGCTGACGGCGACCAACACCATCTTCGACACCAAGCTGTTCTCGGCCTGGCGCAACCACAGCTTCACCGTCGGCGGCCAGTACTGGGACGCCGAAATGATCGACGGGGTCGCCGTCGCCCCCTACGAGCACCAGCAATGGGCTGTTCGCCGAGGACGAATGGCGGTTCACCGACACCCTGGCCCTGACCCTGGGCGCCCGTCATGACGACCACAGCCAGTTCGGCTCCCATTTCAGCCCGCGCGCCTATCTGGTGTGGAACGCCACGACCAACTGGACCCTGAAGGGCGGCGTCAGTCAGGGCTTCAAGACCCCGCGCCTGGACCAGATCGTCGACGGGATCACCGGCTTCACCGGCCAGGGCACGCGCCCGACCGTCGGCACCCCGAGCCTGAAGCCCGAGACCAGCACCAGTTCGGAACTGGCCGTCTTCTACGACAACCGCTCGAACTTCCGCGCCAATCTGACCGTCTTCAACAACGACTTCGAGGACAAGATCGCCACCGGCGTGCCGCTGAACAACTGTTCGTTCGGCCTGACCCAGGCCCAGTACGCCGCCGGCGAACAGGCCCTGCCCAACTGCGCCGACTACGGCTTCTGGCCCCTGGTCGAGACCTTCGGCCAGACGGTCAATATCGACGAGGCGGTGACGCGCGGGGTCGAGGCCGCCTTCCGCTGGGGCTTCGCCCCCGACTGGTCGCTGAGCGGCAACTACACCTACACCGACTCCGAGCAGAAGAGCGGGACCCAGGCGGGTCGGCCGCTCAGCGACACGCCCGAACACATGCTGAACGCCGCCGTCCGCTGGACCGTCACCGACCAGCTGAACCTGTGGCTGCGCGGCGAATATCGCAGCGAACGCTATCGCTCCGAGGATTCATCGACCAGCCGGGCCAAGGCCACCTGGGGCGACTACCGCGCCTATGAGGTCTTCCACCTGGGCGGGTCCTACGCCGTCAACGACCGCGTCACGATCAACGGCGCCGTCTACAACCTGCTGGACAAGGACTTCGTCAGCTACGGCTCCTACGTCAGCAATGTGAACACCGGCGCCGTCGCCTACACCAACCTCTACGCCAATAATCAGGAGCCCCGGCGCCTGTGGCTGTCGGTCACGGCCGCCTTCTGATCCTGATGAGCGGGGGGCGGTTCGCCGACCCCCGGTCTTTTTACGGCGAAGCTAAGCCATTGGTCACCATTGTTGGCGCAGTGTGCCGCCATGACTGATCGCGTCGTCCGCAATCTCGAGCATCTCAGAAGCTCGGCCTCCACCGCCCGGGTGCTGAACCTGCTGCGCGTGTGGGAGGAGAACGGCGACAGCCGGTCCGACGGCGCCGTGCGCAATCCCGACTGGGCCGCCCGGCCGATCTTCCGCACCTCCGCCCTGAACCGCAGCCTGATCATCAAGCACCGGCTGCGGCGCAACGAGATCGATCTCTTCCCCGGCCGCCGCCAGGTCGCCACCAAGATGGTCATCCCCATCGACGACGAGGATCTGAAGACCGGCGGCCGATACGCCTTCGTCAACCAGATCGGCTTCGAGCGGATGATGGCCGAGGCCTTCGGCCTCTCCGCCGGCCATCCCGACCTCGAGACCCTGCGCCTGATCGACCGGCTGCCGTCGCTGGACCCCTTCCTGCTGCGCGAGCAGCTGCGGCGCGGCGGGCTGGACCCGGCGCCCTGCTATTTCTCCATCAGCGACGGCGACCTGGCGCGAATGCAGAGCTTCGTCCACGCCGAGATCGAGCCCCTGGTCACCCTCAGTCTGGGCGACGACACCATCGCCGTCGCCTCGGACTCGGCGGCGCGGATGGCGGCCAAGATCCTGTCCAACAGCCCCGGCGACCAGCTGGAGGCCCTGCGCCTCACCCTGCGCCTGGCGCCGGAGCAGTATCAGGAGGGGGTCTTCTGCTGGAAGGGCTTCCTCTACTACAAATGGACCCTGTCCACCCTGCTGGGCGAGGTCGCGATGGTCGCCGAGGCCGTGCGCACCTTCAAGCCGACCGGCAAGGTCGACCGCGTCGCCCGCGAGCATCTGGACCGCAGCCGCGCCGTCCTGCGCGGTCGCATCATCCGCACCTGCGACGAGGTCAGCCGCACCCTGCGCATCTATGACGACGCCTACGCCCGCCTGACGCAAGAAGGCCGCCCCACCGCCTTCCGCGACTTCCTGCTGGACGCCCCCTCCATGTTCGCCAAGCTGGGCGACCAGCTGGGCGCCGTGCAACATATCGTCAGCTACTGGCGCTTCCGCTTCCGCCCCGCCGCCCATCCCCCCGGCGTCGAGGAGCTGATGGACATCTTCATGGACTTCGAGACCGGCCTGCTGGGCCGCGGCGAGCTGCCCGACGACATCGCCGTGATGGCGGCCTAGCCTACAGCGCCCGCACCCGCGGCCCCTCGCCCCGGCCGTCCAGCATCAGGTCGGTGACGGCCCAGACCAGGGCGTCGGCCCGGTCCCAGTGCCCCTCCCCCGATCCGGCAGCCTGCCCTTCTTCCTCGGCGCCCAGGTCCATCAGCTCCTCCTCCAGCGCCGCGAACGCGCCCGCATGCCGCACCCGTCCCTGTTCATACAGGGCCGCCACCGGCTCGGCCCGCGCCGCCTTGCCGCGCGAGGCCCGCACGGCGGTAAAGCCGATGTTCTCCCCATCCGCCCCGCACCCGGCCGCCTTCAGCACCGCCTCGACCATGTCCCCGCCCTGGTTGACCTCGCCGACGATGCGGACCGCGCCGAACAGCCGCGCCGTCTCCATGGCCCGCTCGGCCCATTTCTGCGGCGACAGCCCCCGCATCGAGCGGTCGGCCAGCACCCAGGCCGTATCCCCGCGCCGCCCCACCGCCACGATGCCGCAGGCGTCCCCGCCGCGCGAACAGGTCGGGTCCAGCCCCACCACCACCCGCTCATAGACCGGCCGCCCGTCAACAGAGACCGGCGCCTCCCCCCGCGCCGCCGCCATCATCTCGGCGGTGAACAGCCCGCCCTCGGGCTCGACCACCTGGCCCTCCAGCTCCTGCGCCGCCCGCCGCGTCCCGCCGTACAGCCGCTCCAGCCCCTCCAGAAACCCCGGCGCCAGATGATCCCCATTGTCCCGCGTCGTCGCATGGGTGAGCGCACATGACGCCTCGGCGCGGAGCGCCTTGAGCGCCCTTGTCGGGCGCGGCGTGGTCGTAACAACGAGCCGGGGGCTATCGCTCGGCTCGCGGAGCCTCGCTACTTTAGCCCCCACTCCCCCGTCTGACGCCGCGTGTGCATCGACGGCTGGGGAGTCCGGGTTGGGCAACCTCAACCTCAGCCCCATCCGCAGCAGGGCCAGCGTCTCCCCGCCGTTGCGCCAGGCGCAGAATTCGTCGGCCCAGGCGGCGGCGAACTGGGGGCCGCGCAGGCTGTCGGGGTCTTCGGCCGAGAAGACGAAGGCCTCGGCCCCGTTCGGAAACACCAGCCGCCGCCGCGACGGCTGATACTCCGGCCCCCGCCACTCCACCGCCCCATCCAATCCAACCCCCGTCCAGCGCGGCAGGCTCATCACCCCCGACGGCCCGGCGATCATCACCTCGCGCACATCGTGCAAAGTCGGCCCGATCAGCGCCAGCCGCCCGCCCGGCCCCAGCCGCTCGGCCATGTCCGCGATCCACGACGCCCCCGCCAGAGTCTTGCCCGCCCCCCGCCCGCCCAGAAACAACCAGGTCGACCACGCCCCCTCCGGCGGCCTCTGCGCCGGACGCAACACCAACCCGCCATTGCCCTGACCGTCCCCGTCGCCGCTTTCGAGCGAACCGGGGGTCTGGGGGCTCATGTAGCCCGCAGGGCGATAGCCCCCAGGCAAACCAGGGGTCTGGAGGCTCAAGCAGCCCGAAGGGCGGTAACCCCCAGGAAAAGAAGCGCCCGCAGGGCGCGTGCGCGTGCGCGTCCGCTTCAGCTCCTGTTCGATCACCCGCTCAAACTGTTCCTTGGCCAGGGCGATCCGCCCCATCACCCCGAACTGACCCTCGCGGCCCGCCTGCTGCATCCGCTCCCAGAACTCGGCCCGCGTCGCCTCCAGATCGGCCGGATCGATGGTCACGCCCCAGATCGCCGCCGCCGCCTCCGGCTCAGGCCGCCGGTTTCCGGGCGGCGGCTCGCCCGCAGCCCGCGCCCTCTGCCCCTTCTGGAACCCCAGTTTCCTCGCCATCTCCGCCACGGTCGAGCCCCGGATCGGAAACCGCGCCTCGATATCGGCATAGGTCGCCCCCCGCTCCAGCAGGGCGCAGACCTCGCGCCATTGCCCCGCCGTCAGGTTGCTTTTGGGATGCCGCCAGTCGTCCGGCCGCTCGAGGACCGAGATCGACCGCCGCGCCGGATGATGGGCCGGCAGGTCGCCGATCCGCATCCCCAGCCGTTTGGCGTTCGCCGTCCAGGTGTCGTGCGACACCCCGGCCTCGGCCCGCAACGCCTTCGCCGCCTCGCCCCCATGCCACCGCCCGAACCAGACCCGCCAGGCCGCGTCATCCATCCGACTGTTGAAATGCTTCCCCATGCGGAAAAGCCTAACCCCGCCCGCATCTCAGGCGCGCAAATCGCCCATCCCGGATTTCAACCCCCTGATTTCAAAAGGGTTCGCTTTCTGAATTGCGCGCTTTCCGCCCGTCCAGCGCCCGCAATTCCCATCCTTCCGGCGCCCCCGCCAAAAGGACCGACCGCGTCGAAAAGGGCCGCCCCGACCCACCGCCGTCCTTCCCCTGTCGTCATCCTCGGGCTTGTCCCGAGGATCCATACTCCCGGTCTCAACGACGGCGCACCCTGCGGACACACCGGGCTTATGGATCCTCGGGACAAGCCCGAGGATGACGGGTCTAGAGAGGCGAGGATGACGAACCTGGGGACCGCGCCCCAAGCCCCTACCGGCCGTCCGCCCCCTCGTCCGTCTTCACGTCGCCGGCGTCGCAACCGATACCGCTTTCAGTAGCGGTGTTTCAGTTCAGCGGTCGACGCCCTGGCGGCCATTATCCGGCGCGCTTCTCGCGAAGCTTTGCGTACTCTTTGAGTCCGGGGTGAACTTTGAACTTGTTGGCCCCACTATCCCATCCCGCCTCGGGATCCGTATACTGAAACGCCCACCCAGAACCACCATAACCGCTACGTCTAGAATAGCCAATAACTGAAAATCGATATAAAAGCGCCAGCGCTTCCTCAGCTGACACAGAGTTATCGGCGGTTTTTCTATTCAGATATTCTTTCTCAAACTCAGACCGCTCAAATGTAATCGTACTAATTGCCGACAGGGCTTGAAGAGCTTGGTCCCATTTTGGCCAATGGCTTCCTATTTCATCGTCGAGTTCCTGCTTCAAGTAGCGAGAATACTCATCACGAGAGGCGATAATATCCTTGTTAGTGATGTGGGTGGGCTCAGCACATCGCTTTTTGGCCTCAGATAGAATGATATTCAGAAACTGGATGACATCCCTAGGCCGGAGAAAAGTCCTCGCCAGAATGTGGTCCCATTTTTTCTGCGAGCCGCGCATCAGTTCCGGCTCTGCGATATCGTCCCAGCATACTTTGGGACCAAGCTTAGATTTCAGACGATTCTCAACGAGCTCCAGCAAGTTTGCGGAATTCCACGCAATATGAAGCGCAGTATGTTGACTAATCTTATTCTTGTCTGAAAATCTAAGCTCCTCCCATAGGTCGGTGCGAAGATAGACGATTGGCGAAATCGAAACCCCATTAGCGCTGTCCAAGCGGCGTACGTCACGGGCGGCCAAAACGAGACCGACGAACATTTGCGCACGTTTTTCATCGAGCTTCGCCATTCCTTGATCAAGCTCATCGAAGTGGAGCAGCAACTGCCGCTGCCCAGTATCTTTCGCAACTTCGACTACGGCGGTCATAATGGCCGTCGTCAGCGCGTTGAGTTCCAGACCCAGCCCGTGGTCTTTCGCCTTTCGGTCGAGCTCGATCCCTCCAAGCTGATTGCCCATCACGGCGGGCGAGAAAGAGAGTTTCGACAGCGAAATCCTAGGCGGCCTTAGAATTTCGGCTAGGCTTGGCGTCACGCCACCATAATTGTCATTCAGAAACTTGGTCAGAGTGGTGGAATGCATACTCTTCCACGCATCGGGATGCTCCAGCACCAAGGAGGCGAGCTCCACGGCTACGAGGTATCGCCATGACGCTACATAGGCTTCGATTTCGGAAGCACCATGGTCAATTCGAGCGGCGTGGACATTCCAGGGGTAGCCGCGCAGATTGAGCGGCCTAGAGCCTGACTCCCTCTGTCCACCCTCAGTGAAGTAGCGAACAAGCGCCGTCTTTCCCGTGCCTTTTCGGCCGAGCGCCATGTATGCTGAGCCGGTCTGAATTGTCTCAACAGCACGGGTTGCTAGGAAATAATCTAGAACCGCATCTTCCTCGGCTGCTACGCCTCCGAAAGTCTCGAATCCCGATAGTGAGTATGTCGATGGCATTGGTTCCTCCGTGTGCCCCGACGCTACATTGCGGACCACAACACAACCAGCAGCTTTTTATAAGCCGCCTCAATCCCTTCGTCTGGATTGGGATCACCGCTGTCGTCTTGAAGTAGACCGATTGCGTCGGATCGCCGAGATCAACCTTGAGGAAGCCAGGCAGGCGTAGGTCGAACCAGCTTTGCTCGCGAGCTGGATTTAGATTCCGTTCCTGACGCTAGCTTCGGTACCCCTAACCGCTGAGCCTCGGGTCAAACCCCCGCGGCGGGTTCGCCGCTAGTGCGCGGCGTCCCAGTTGGGGGCGGCGCGGGCGTCGACGACCAGGGGGACGGTCAGGGCCACCGCCGGGTCTGAGGCGGTTTCCATGACGCGTTTGATGACGGTGATGGCGCGGTCGGCTTCGGCCTCGGGGGTTTCGAAGACCAGTTCGTCGTGGACCTGCAGCAGCATGCGGGTTGTCAGCCCGGCCTCGGCCAGGGCTGTGGGCATGCGGATCATGGCGCGGCGGATGATGTCGGCGGCGGCGCCCTGGATCGGGGCGTTGATGGCGGCGCGCTCGCCGAACTGGCGTTCGGCGCCCGATTTCGAGTGGATGGCGGGGATGTGGATGCGGCGGCCGAAGACGGTGGAGACGAAGCCGGCCTGGCGGACCTCGGCCTTGGTCTTGTCCATATAGGTGCGGATGCCGGGGAAGCGGTCGAAATAGGTCTTGATGTATGCGCCGGCCTCGCCCTGATCGATGCCCAGCTGGGCGGCGAGACCGAAGGCGCTGATGCCGTAGACGATGCCGAAATTGATGGCCTTGGCGCGGCGGCGGGTTTCGGACGGCATGCCCTCGACGGGGACGCCGAACATCTCGCTGGCGGTGGCGGCGTGGATGTCGAGCCCGGCCTTGAAGGCGCGTTTCAGCTCGGGGATGTCGCCGATATGGGCCAAGAGGCGCAGTTCGATCTGGCTGTAGTCGGCGCTGATCAGCAGATGGCCGGGGGCGGCGATGAAGGCCTGGCGGATTTCGCGGCCGGTCTCGGTGCGGATCGGGATGTTCTGAAGGTTGGGATCGCTGGAGGCCAGGCGGCCGGTGGTGGCGGCGGCCAGCTGGTAGCTGGTGTGGACGCGGTCGGTGGCGGGGTCGGCGGCGGCGGTCAGGGCGTCGGTATAGGTGCCCTTCAGCTTGGACAGCTGGCGCCAGTCCAGCAGGACGCGAGGCAGGGCGTGTGTGGCGGCTAAGTCTTCCAGCACGCTGGCGTCGGTGCCCCATTGGCCCGAGGCGGTCTTCTTGCCGCCGGGCAGGTTCAGCTCGCCAAACAGGATTTCGCCGATCTGGCGGGGGGAGCCGATGTTGAAGGGGCGGCCGGCGATCTCGTGGGCCTGGGCCTCCAGCTCGGCCATGCGCAGGCCGAACTCGCTGGACAGGCGTTTGAGGCGGTCGGGGTCGACGCGGACGCCGGCGGTCTCCATCTCGGCCAGGACGGCGGGCAGGGGGCGTTCCAGGGTCTCATAGACGGTGGACAGGCTCTCGCGCGCCAGCCGGGGCTTGAGGATGCGCCACAGACGTAAGGTCACGTCGGCGTCTTCGGCGGCGTATTGGGTGGCGGGTTTCAGGGCGACGTGTTTGAACGACTTCTGGCTCTTGCCCGTTCCGGCCACGCTCTTGAACGGGACCGGGTCGTGCCCCAGATGCAACCGCGCCAGCTCGTCCATCCCGTGCCCGTGCAGCCCGCCCTCGAGCACGTATGAGATCAGCATGGTGTCGTCATAGGGCGCGACCCGGATCCCCCGCCGCGCCATGACCGCCAGATCGTATTTCGCGTTCTGCAAAACCTTCAGAACCGACGGATCTTCCAATAAAATCTTCAGCTTCGCCAAGGCCTTGGCCTTGTCCAGCTGCTGAAGCGGCTCCCGCGCCTCCCCCGGCTCCCCGAACAGCCCCCCTTCGCCCGCCTGCGGCTCATGCTCATGCGTCAGCGGGATGTAGCAGGCCTCATTCGGCCCCACCGCCAGCGACACCCCGCACAGCCCCGCATGCGTCGCCGACAACGCATCCGTCTCCGTATCGAAGCCGACAGTCCCCGCCTCGACCGCCCTAGCGATCCAGCGATCCAGCGCCTCTTCGGTCTGCACGCATTCGTAGGCCTCAAGGTCGAAGCTCTGGGCCTCAGCCGGGCCTTCCACCACCTGGCCGTAGCGGGGCGTGGCGACGGGGGCGCTCAGGTTCGGGGCGCGCTTGGGCGCAAAGGCCGAGGTTTCGCTGGGCCCCGCCTTGCCGTCGCCGACGCGCCGTTGCAGCGACCGGAACTCCATCTTGTCCAGAAAGGCCGACAAGGTCTCCGGATCGGGATCGCGCACGGCAAAATCGTCGATCAACTCGGGCGCAGGGACGTCACAGGTCAGGCGGACCAGTTCGCGCGACAGGCGGATCTGGTCGGCGAAATTGATCAGGGTTTCGCGGCGCTTGGGCTGTTTGATCTCGCCGGCGCGGGCCAGCAGGGTGTCGAGATCGCCGTATTCGTCCAACAGTTGGGCCGCCGTCTTGGGGCCGATGCCGGGGGCGCCGGGCACATTGTCGACGCTGTCGCCGATCAGGGCCTGAAGATCGACCATCTTCTCGGGGCCGACGCCGAACTTCTCGAAAACCTCGGGCTCGGCCAGACGCCGGTCCTTCATCGGGTCCCACATGACGACGCCGCCGCCGATCAGCTGCATCAGATCCTTGTCGGAACTGACGATCACCGCCTCGCCGCCGGCGTCGCGGGCTTTGCAGGCATAGGTGGCGATCAGGTCGTCGGCCTCGTAGCCGGCCAGTTCGACGCAGTGCACGCCGAAGGCCGCCGTAGCCTCGCGCACCAGCGGGAACTGCGGAACCAGGTCCTCGGGAGCCGGCGGGCGATGCGCCTTGTACTGGTCGTACAGGGTGTTGCGGAACGTCTTTTCAGAATGGTCGAAGATGGCGACCAGATGGGTGGGGCCGTCGGCGCCCTTCATGTCCTTCAGCAGCTTCCACAACATGTTGCAGTAGCCCTGGACCGCGCCGACCGGCAGGCCGTCGGACTTTCGCGTCAGCGGCGGCAGGGCGTGATAGGCGCGGAAGATGTAGGCCGAGGCGTCGATCATCCACAGCCGAATGGCTGGGCCGTCCTGGGTGAGGGGGCGGTCGTGTTCGGGGGCGATCTCGGAAGCAGCGGCGTCGGTCATGGGCGGAACATAGGCGGCCGAGCCCGCCGCGTCAGCCGTTAGAATTCGGTCCAGCTGGATCCAGGATTAAGCTGGCCCGGTTGCGCCTGTTGCTGGCCCCAGGTGACGATCATGAGCAGCTTGTGGCTCCGGATCCGATACTGGCCGATCATCGGCAGAACGGCGCCCAAGGGGGCGCCGGTCTTCGCTTCGTAAAGAAAGCCGGAAAACTCGGCCACGCCCGCACGGTCGCGATTGCTGTAGACCGACAACTCCGGCAGCGAGACGACGTTCAAGTTCTCGTTGATCGGAATCCGCATTTCCGGAATGCCGACGACTCGCCGCATCTGCTCCAGCGACAGGGCCCCCGTGCGGACTTCAAACACGGCGTCGGCCTCATCTCTGGTGCGGGTCAACCGGTAGCCGGCGTCAGACAAGGCCGCCCGGATCGCGCTGATGGCGTAACGGGAATTATCGGCCTGGAAATAGGTTTCGTCGACGAAGATCGTCGTGCCCGTCGGCAGGGGCAGGGACAGGCCTTCAACGGCCTTGTCCGCCGCCCGTGTGAGCAGAAGCTGCTCGGTTGCGGTCCGGCCGATGTTCGATTCCGTGGTGGAGGCGCAGGCCGACGCGAGCAGAACCGCCGTCAAAAGGGCCACGGCTGAACCGAAACGCGTCGCGTCGCTCCTCCTCATCACCAGCTTCCCGTGTTGGGCATGGAGGCCCAAGGCTCGGCCGGCGCCAGGGGCTCGCCGTCCTGCAGCAGTTCGATCGAGATGCCGTCCGGCGACCGGACGAAGGCCATATTGCCGTCGCGCGGCGGGCGATTGATCACGACACCGCCATCCATCAACCTCTGGCAGGCGTCGTAGATGTCATCGACCTTATAGGCCAGGTGGCCGAAGTTGCGGCCGCCCTGATATTCTTCGGGATCCCAGTTGAAGGTCAGTTCGACCTCGGGGCAGCGTTCCGCCGCCGACTGTTCCAAGTTTTTGGGCGCAGCGAGGAAGACCAGGGTGAACCGCCCGGCCTCGTTGTCCACCCGGCGGACCTCTTGCAGGCCCAGCAGGTCGCAATAGAAGTGCAGCGAGGCGTCGAGGTCCTGAACCCGGACCATGGTGTGCAGATAGCGCAAGAGTGTCTGTCTCCGTCCGGGGAGTGGCGGGTCAGCGCCTTCTATAATCGCCCAACGTCCAAACCGCGACTCGGCTTGGGCGCAGGTTCAGTGAGCCTCAGGCGCGCGGGCGGCCGGGCTGAGATATTCACTCTCATCGTGCGGATGAGCCGACAGGACGAAGCGACGGTCGCAATAGCCGCACTCGATAAAGTCGTCCTCGCCCATATCCATATAGACCAGCGGATGGCCCAGAGCGCCGCCGCCGCCGTCGCAGGCGACGCGTTTGGTCGAGACAATGACCTCTTCGGGCGGAGGAATGATCGCGTCGGGATGGCGGGGCGGCATTGTTCAACTCGTGGACTTGGCGAGGAGGCGTCGGGCGCATACCTATGCGGCCCGTCCGGCGGCGTCAAACCGCCGCACGACCCGATGTCTCGACCAAAGCGCCCCAAATGACTGATGCAACGATCCTGCCTGACAACGCCATCGAGGTGCACGGGCTGAAGAAGACCTATGCGGGCTCCAAGAAGGCCGCGCCCAAGACGGCGCTGCGCGGGGTCGATCTGGTCATTCCGCGCGGTTCGGTGTTCGGGCTCCTGGGCCCCAACGGCGCAGGAAAATCGACCCTGATCAACATCTTGGCAGGCGTGGTCAAGAAGTCGGAGGGTACGGTGACCATCTGGGGTCGCGACATCGACAAGGAGCCGCGCGACGCCGCCGCCGCCCTCGGCGTCGTGCCTCAGGAGATCGTCGCCGACGTCTTTTTCACCCCTCGCGAGTCGCTGGAGGTTCAGGCCGGCTTTTATGGCGTTCCGAAGAATGAGCGCCGCTCGGACGAGCTGCTGGCGGCGCTCGGTCTTTCGGACAAGGCCAACGCCTATGTCCGCGCCCTGTCCGGCGGCATGAAACGCCGCCTGATGGTGGCCAAGGCCCTGGTTCACAATCCGCCCATCCTGATCCTGGACGAGCCGACCGCCGGGGTGGACGTCGAACTGCGCCGCCAGCTTTGGGCCTATGTCCGCCAGATCAATGCGGAGGGCGTGACCATCGTCCTGACCACCCACTATCTGGAAGAAGCGCAGGAGCTCTGCGACACCATCGCCATCGTCAACCGGGGCCAGGTGGTGGCCTGCGAGCCGACGCCGCAACTGCTGCGCCGCCTGGACAGCCGCAATGTGGTCGTCACGCCTGATGTCCCGCTGGACACGGCACCCGCCCTGCCCGGCTTCGTCGTCACCGCCCGCCCGAACGGCGCCTTCGCGGTGGCCTACAAGAAGGGGCAGTCGTCGGTGGAACAGGTCATCGCCGCCGTACGCAAGGCCGGGATCACCATCGCTGACATCACCACCGAGGACCCGGACCTGGAGGACGTCTTCCTGGCCCTGACCTACGGGGACGCGAGCCAGGTCGATCCGACCAAGGACTAGCCGATCTCCGCCAGGAACTCGAAGATCGCGGCCTTCGCCTCAGCCTCGTCCAGCATAGGGGCGTGCCCCACGCCGGGAACCTCGACATAGGCCATGGCCGGCGCGGCCTTGCGCATCTTCTCGGCGATGGCGGCGCTCAACAGGTCGGACGCTCCGCCACGCACCAGCAGGGTCGGTTTGGTCTTCGCCAGCCGCCGGAACATGGGCCACAGGTTGGGAACCAGGGCCTTTGCCCCCGCCGCCCGGATCGGCACGGAAATATCGGGATCATAGTCCAGCCCGATCTCGCCGTCCGGCTGTTGGCGGAAGATGCGGCGGGCGAAGGCGTCCCAGTCCGCCTCCGAATAATGGGGGAAGGCGACGGCGTTGATCCGTTTCGCATAGGCCGCCGCGTCGGCCCAGGAGCCGATCTCGACCGGCTGACCGCTGTAGGCCGCGATACGCGCCAGACCTTCCGGCGCCACCTCGGGCCCGATGTCGTTCAGGATGGCGGCCACAACGGCCTTAGGCCGCAGCGCCGTCAATGCCATGGTGATCAGCCCCCCCATCGAGGTGCCGACGAAGACAGCCCGGTCGATGGCCGCCTGCTCCATCAAGGCCAGAACATCCGCCGCATAGATGTCGGGTCGATAGGTCATCGGATCGGGCGCCCGATCCGACAAGCCGCGCCCGCGCACATCGACCGCCAGCACGCGCCGACCGCTCTGGGCCAGAAGCGGCGCCAGGGCCCCGAAGTCGGCGCTGTTACGGGTCAGGCCATGAATGGCGATGATCGGGGGGCGGGCGACGCCGGGCCCCGGCGCATAGTCGCGCGCGAACAGGTCCAGGCCGTCCGATGATTTCCAGCGACGTTCGGCATAGGCGGCGACGGGGTTCACGGGGGCGCTCCTTCAACCAGGAAGGAACAGCGTAATTCACCGCGCAAGGAATTGCGATGGCGTCAGGCGCCGATCAATTCGCGCACGAAGACATCCAGATTGCCGCCCTGGAACAGAAAACCCGACACCCCAGCCCGTTTGGCCGCCTCGATATCGCGCGGCTGGTCGCCGATCATGAAGGACCGGGCCGGGTCGATGTCGTGATCCGCGATGGCCCGTAAAAGCATGCCCGGATTGGGCTTGCGGTCAGGATGATCAGGATGGCGATAGCGGTCGTCCTGAGCCTCTGGATGGAAGGGGCAGGCGTAGACCGCATTGACCACCGCCCCCTCCTGCGCCAGGCGTTTGACCAGCAGGCTGTTGAAGGCGTGCATCTGATCCTCGCCGAACATGCCGCGCGCCACGCCCGACTGATTGGTGACGATCACCGTCAGATAGCCCAGCAGATTCAACCGCCGTACCGCCGCGCCCACACCGGGCAGCAGCTTCAGATGTTCAGGGAGGTGCGGATAGCCGGAATCCTCGATCAGGACCCCGTCGCGGTCCAGGAAAACGGCGGGCAGGCCGGTCATGCGTCGCGTCTCAGCAGCTCGGTGAAGGCCGTCATAAGATGGTAGAGGCTCGAAGCGGGCACAGCCTTGTCGGGCGAAACGCCGTCGGCGTCATAGGAATCCACCCACAGGCCGGGAACGGCGGTGGCCAGATGGGTGTCGAAGGTCGCGGCGATCAGGTCGACGGCTTGACGGTCGCCGAACACCAGAGCCGAACGGATCGCCTCCGTCTGGCACCACAGGCGGCGTCCGGCGTCGACCGGCGCGCCCTGCGCATCGACTTCGCGGATCATGAAGCCGTTCTTCAGTCCCTCGGCGGCGCCGCGACGGTGCAGGGCCTCGGCGGCTTCGGCGGAATCCAGACCCGCAGCCTTGGCCTGAAGCAGCAGCCACGACCACTCCTCCAGATGGCCCGGCTCGACGATATGGCCGGTCTGCGGATCGGGGACCCAGTCCTCGGTGAAATACTCACGAATGGCGCCGTCGATCAGGAAATGGGTCCGGCACAGGTCCAGCGACACCCGCGCCGCCGCCTCGAATGCCGGGTCAGCCGCCGTCCCCTGCCAGGCCAGCATGGCCTCGAGCAGGTGCATATGCGGGTTCTGGCGTCGCGGCAGGCGGGGCGGCAGGGCCTCGTGCCAGCCGCCGTGCGGCGCGGTCATTCGCGCATTGATTTGGGCCAGGGTCTCCAGCGCCAGCGGTCGGGCGCGTTCGTCGCCCAGCACACGGTGCGCCGCCGCCAGGGAAAACATGACGAAGGCCAGGTCATAAAGGTCCGGCGTCTCATCCAGCACGCCGCCGGCGTCATCGGTGGCCGCGACCCACAGGCCGTCGTCACGGCGGCAGGTGGCGATCATGCCGTCCAGACCGGCCCGCGCAATCGCCCGGCCCGCGTCCCAGCCCAGGTCGGCGGCTTCGCAGAAGACATAGATCTGGCGCGCCTGAACCCGCGTGCGGCGGCGCGCGCCCGTCACGGGCTGTCCGTCGAAATCCAGCAGCTCGAAGAAGCGCCCGTCGGCGTCCACCCCGCGCGCGGCCCACAAGGGAAGGGCGTGATCGAACAGCCAGGTCGAGACCCGGTTCTTTGCATCTGAGAGCGTCATCATGGCGGTGGCTTAAGGCGCATCCGGCGCGGCGCCAAGCGGCCACGGTTGCAAAGGGCAACGCGAAGTGACGCCGCTCCGTTTGGCCCCCGCGCCTGATCTTGCTAGGAGGGCGGCCAGCCTCGCGGCCTGACCCGTCGGTCCGCCGCCCCCGAATCGCCGCCCCGCCTCGCCGCACCGCCTCGCCATGGAGAGCGCCTCTCATGATCCCCTTCATCGACCTTCAGGCCCAGCGCCTGCGTCTCGCCGGCAAGATCGAGGCCGCCGTTCAGGAGGCCGTCGTCGGCGGCGCCTGGGTCATGGGGCCTCAGGTCCGTCAGTTTGAGGCCGACCTGGCCGCCTTCGGTCAGGCCAAGCACGCCCTGGGCTGCGCCAACGGCACCGACGCCCTGATCCTGCCGCTGATCGCCTGGGGAATCCGCACAGGCGACGCCGTCTTCTGCCCCAGCTTCACCTTCACCGCGACGGCCGAGGTCGTGCCCTGGCTGGGCGCCTCGCCGGTGTTCGTGGACGTGGACGCGCGCACCTACAACATGGACCCCGTCCGCCTGGAGGCCGCCATCGAGGCGGTCAAGGCCGAGGGTCGCCTGACGCCCAAGGTGGTCATCGCCGTCGATCTGTTCGGCCAGCCTGCCGACTATCCCGCCATCCGGGCCATCTGCGACCGCCACGGGCTGAAGCTGATCTCGGATTCGGCGCAAGGCTTCGGCTGCACCCTGAACGGCCAGCATCCGCTGAACTGGGCCGATGTCACGACGACCAGCTTCTTCCCGGCCAAGCCGCTGGGCTGCTACGGCGACGGCGGCGCGGTGCTGACGAACGACGAGGACCTGGCGCAAGAGATGGATTCCCTGCGCGTCCACGGGAAGGTGGTGGCCAAGGATCTTCAGGCCGGCGCGGCCGCCTTCACCCATGATCCGAAATACCTGGCCATGCGCATCGGCATGAACAGCCGGCTGGACACCATCCAGGCCGCCATCCTGATCGAGAAGCTGAAGGTGTTCGGCCAAGAGATCGAATGGCGCAACCGAATCGCCGCCCGCTACAATGAACATCTGGCGCCCCATGTGGCGGCCGTGCCCCACGTCATCGACGGCGGCGTGTCCATCTGGGCCCAGTACACGATCGAGCACGCGGACCGCGACGGCCTGATCGCCCACCTCAAGGACCAGGGCGTGCCCACCGCCGTCTATTATCCCGTGCCCATGCACCTGCAACCGGCCTATGGGCGTTTCCCGCACGGCGCCGGCGGCCTGCCCGTCACCGAGCGGCTGAAGGACGTGGTCCTCAGCCTGCCGATGCACGCCGACCTGGACGAGGCGACCCAGGACAAGGTCATCGCCGCCGTCGCCAGCTACAAGGGCTAACACCATGCCGAACACCCCCGTCCTCAAGTTCGGCGTCGCCGGCGTCGGCGTCATGGGCCGCAACCATGCGCGCGTCGCCTCGGAAATGCGCGAGTTCGACCTGACCACCGTCTTCGACCCCGACACGGTCGTCGCCGACGGCGTCGCCGCCGCCTACGAGACGGCCCCGGTCACGACGGCCCAGGCCTTTATCGACGCCGGGCTCGACGCCGCGGTCGTGGCGACGCCGAACCGCTTCCACGCCGACATCGGCGTCGCCCTGCTGGAAAGGGGCGTCCACGTCCTGGTCGAGAAGCCGATCGCCGCCACGGTCGCCGACGCCCAGCGGATGATCGACGCCGCCAAGGCCAATGACCGCGTCCTGATGGTCGGCCAGGTCGAGCGGTTCAATCCGGCGGTCGAGACCGTCAAGCGCGCCGTCGCCGACGACGAGATCATCTCCATTCAAGTCACCCGCGTCGGCCCCTTCCCGCCCCGCATGGGCGACGTGGGCGTGGTGATCGACCTGGCGGTCCATGACATCGACATCATCCGCCACCTGACCGGATCCGAGATCGTCGAGGTCCAGCCGCAACTGGCCCGCACCCGCGCCGAACGCGAGGATACGGCCCTGCTGCAGTTCCGGCTCGACAATGGGGTGATCGCCCACATCACCACCAACTGGGTGACGCCCTACAAGACCCGTACCCTGCAGGTCGCCACCAAGACCAAATTCATCGTGGCCGACCTGATCACCCGCCAGGTCACCGAATATTTCGGCCAGCAGCCCGACGGCTCCTACTCCACCCGGATGCTGAACAGCTGGCCGGCCGAACCTCTGAGGAAGGAGCTGGAAGCCTTCGCCCGCGCGATCCACACCGGCGAGACCCCGGCGGTGACGGGCGAAGACGGTCTGCGGAACCTCGAGGTCGCCTTGCGCTGCCTGGGAGAACACTGATCGGGGCAAGGCCTAAAGTCGCCGCAATGGTTGGGAAAGGAAGAGACATGCGCTCGCCCCTCGCCCCGCTTCTCGTCGTCTCTGGCCTCGTCGCCCTGCTGACCGTGTCGGCGGCCGCGCCCGCGCACGCCGACACTCGCTATTTCTCGTATAACGCGACGGACCGGATCACCCAGGCCCTGACCAAGGGGATCACGCTTCAGGTCCGACGCGGCCTGTTCGGGGCGGTCAACGTCGAGCGGCTGTTCTCGACCACTGCGCGCGGCTCGGCCGATTTCACGCGCGGCGGCCCGGACGCCGCGCGGCGGGTCCTGCCCGAGGGCGCCAACGAGACCGACCTCTACGCCATTGAACAGACCGGCGACGGACGCGGCCTGGCCCGCGCCCTCTGCCCCGGCGCGGACGAGGTCTGGCTGGTGATGAGCCGCATCCGCGCGCCCAGGCCCCTGACCATGCAGGCCGTGGGTCGCTGGAGCGACGGTGCCTATCGCCACTGCGTGACCCTGAGCTACGAATGGCGCGGCGAATGGCAGACCGCGCCGGCGTCGCCGTTCGACGATACCGCCTCCTAGCGCCTGTCACGCTTGATCGTTTATCCTCGCGGCTGAAGAGGCGCTGGGAGAGACGGCGATGCGTTGGGCCCTGCCCCTGGCGGTTCTGATCGGCGTAATCGCCGCCCTGCTGACCTGGACCCGGCCGGGCGGGCCTATCCCGCCGGACGCCAACACACCGGTCGCCGTCTATCTGCTGGATAACGGCTTCCACACAGATCTGGCTGTGCCTCGCGCCGCGCTAGAACGACGCGGCGGGCCGTTGGGACAGGCCGTAGCGACCCTGGCGCCGGGCGACTGGATCCTGATCGGCTGGGGCGACGCGACCTTCTACGTCGATCAAAGCCCGATCTCGGACCGGCTGCCCGACGGCGCGCGCGCCTTCTTCAGGCCCGGCAATCCGTCCGTCCTGATGCTGGACCCGGAGCGCCACGATCCGCGCGACCGCTACGCCGCAGATCGCCGCGCCGCCCTGCGACTGTCGCCCGTCGCCTTCGACCGGATGGCGGGGCGGATCGAGGCCTCGCTGGATCTGTCGGGGGGCGACCCACGCCTCGCGGTCGCCCGTCCCGGCGACGACGCCCGTTTCTTCGCCGGCCGAGAAACCTTCTCGATCCTGCACCTTTGCAACCACTGGACAGCCGGGGTGCTGAACGCGGGCGGGGTGACGATCCGTCCCGCCCGGTCAGTCTTCTCAGCCGAAGTGATGCGGTCTGTCAGAGCGGCGGAACTGGACAGGGCGGCTCCACGCGCCTAGACCGCCCGACTTTCGCTTATCCGGCCGGGTCCGAGCCCCGGCGGGCGAACAAGAAGGAGCGGCCGATGGCCCACAAACAGCATACCCGCAATTCCTCCGGCCCGGCCGGCCCCAGCCAACGCCAGCTGCGCGCCGGCGAACTGATCCGTCACGCTCTGGTCGACATCCTGCGCGAGGAGGACATCCACGACGAGGCGCTGGCCGGCGTCTCCATCACCGTGACCGAGGTGCGCCTGTCGCCGGACCTGAAACACGCCACCTGTTTCGTCGAACCCCTGGGCGCCGGCGTCGAGGCCGCCGCGACCACGGGCCATGAGAGCGAGATCATCAAGGCGCTGAACGTCCACGCCAAATTTCTTCGCGGCCAGTTGGGCCGCCGGCTGGACATGAAATTCACCCCCGACCTGCGCTTCCGCCACGACGAAAGCTTCGACGCCGCCAGCCATATCGACCGCCTGTTCGAAGACCCCCGCGTCCGCGCCGACCTCGAACGCCGCGACGACGAGAGCGAGGGCGACGCCTAATGACCCGGCCTCAAGCAGCGCGAAGCGCGATAGGTCCGGCATAATGGCCCGCAAGAAGAAGGGCGACGTGGTCGACGGCTGGGTCTGCCTGGACAAGCCGTTCGAGATGGGCTCGACCGAGGCGGTCAGCCGCATCCGCCGCCTGTTCAACGCCCAGAAGGCCGGTCACGCCGGAACCCTGGACCCGCTGGCCAGCGGCATCCTGCCCATCGCCCTGGGCGAAGCGACCAAGACGGTGCCGATGATGATGGAGGCGCAGAAGGTCTATCGCTTCACCATCAACTGGGGCGTCTCGACCGACAGCGTGGACCGCGAGGGCGAGATCATCGGCCGCTCGGACGTTCGTCCCTCGGTCGAGGCGGTGAAGGCCGCCCTGCCCGCCTTCGTCGGCGAGATCGACCAGACCCCGCCCCGCTTCTCGGCCATCAAGGTGGACGGCGCCCGCGCCTATGACCTGGCCCGCGACGGCGTCGAGTTCGAGCTTCAGGCGCGCCGCGTCACCATCTATTCGGCAGAAGTCACCGACGCGCCGGACGCCGATCACGTCGAACTGACCATCCGCACCGGCAAGGGCGTCTATGTCCGGTCGCTGGCGCGCGATCTGGCGGCCGTCCTGGGCGCCGAGGGGCATGTTTCGGCCCTGCGGCGCGAGCGGGTGGGACCGTTTCATACCGAAAACGCCGTGACGCTGGATTTTCTCGAGGATTTGGTGCATAGGGGCGCCGCCTCGGAAGGCTTGCTTCCCGTTGCGACCGCCCTGGACGACATCCCGGAGCTGGCCGTGACGGATCAGGACGCCTTCTCGCTTCGGCAGGGACGCCCGATCGTTCTGCTCCCCCGTCAGGTGGAAACCCTCAAGGATCGCCTTTCCGGCGGTTCGCGAACGGTTTCAGCCTTTCAGGGCCAGACCCTCGTCGCCCTCTGTCAGTTGCGGGCCGGCCGGTTAGAACCCGACCGCGTTTTCAATCTTTCCTGATCGCCTGATCAGGGGACTCCAACCCGGCCTCAAGTCGCGCGAAAGCGCGGTAGGCCACCAAGGGAGACTTACGATGTCGGTTACTGCTGAACGCAAGCACGAGATCATCGCCGATAACGCCCGCACCGCTGGCGACACCGGCTCGGCCGAGGTTCAGGTCGCGATCCTGTCGGAACGCATCTCCAACCTGACCGAACACTTCAAGACCCACAAGAAGGACAACCACTCGCGTCGTGGCCTTCTGAAGATGGTGTCGCAACGTCGCCGCCTGCTCGACCACCTGAACAAGGTCGACGCCGGTCGCTACCAGGCGCTCATCTCCAAGCTGGGCCTGCGCCGCTAAGGCGTCGGATCAGTGTAAGACTGTATTTCGAGGCGCGGGCGGTCACGTCCGCGCCTCGTTGTGCGATTAGAACCGACCTGCGCGCCGCAGGAATTGACGGCGCAGACGCGAGGGCCATGCCGGTCCTCAACCGGGTCTTTCGCGATGGCGCGGCGACCCCTGGATCGAAGGACTGAACGCCCGACGCATCCGCCCCCAATGATGGGACCCCGCACGGAATACGCCGTCCGGGATACGAAAGACGAAATATGTTCGATATCAAACGCAAGACGATCGAGTGGGCCGGACGCCCGCTGACCCTGGAAACGGGCCGCATCGCCCGCCAGGCCGACGGCGCCGTGCTGGCGACCTACGGCGAGACCGTGGTTCTGGCCACCGTCGTCTATGGCCGCTCGCCCAAGCCGGGTCTGGATTTCTTCCCCCTGACCGTCAACTACCAGGAAAAGACCTTCGCCGCCGGCAAGATCCCGGGCGGCTACTTCAAGCGTGAAGGCCGTCCCAGCGAGAAGGAAACCCTGGTTTCCCGCCTGATCGACCGTCCGATCCGCCCCCTGTTCGTCAAGGGCTTCAAGAACGAGACCCAGGTCGTCATCACCGTGCTGCAGCACGACATGGAAAACGATCCGGACGTCCTGGGCATGGTCGCCGCCTCGGCCGCCCTGACCATCTCGGGCGTGCCCTTCATGGGCCCCATCGGCGCCGCGCGCGTCGGCCTGATCGACGGCGAGCTGGTTCTGAACCCGACCGTCGACCAGATCCCGGGCTCTGACCTGGACCTGGTGGTCGCCGGTACGCAAGACGCCCTGATGATGGTCGAATCCGAAGCCAAGGAGCTGTCGGAAGAGAAGATGCTCGAGGCGCTGATGTTCGCGCACGCCGGCATGCAGCCGGTGATCGACGCCATCATCGATCTGGCCGAACACGCCGCCAAGGAGCCCTTCGACTTCCAGGCCGAAGACCACTCCGACGTCGTCGCCTCGATCAAGAAGCTGGTCGGCGAGGACATCAAGTCCGCCTACACCCACCCCGGCAAGTATGACCGTCGCTCGGGCGTCGATGCGGCCAAGAAGACCGCCGCCGCCGCCCTGGTGAAGACCGACGAAAACCCCGAGGGCGTCGACAGCTCCAAGTTCGCGGCCGCCTTCAAGGAATGCGAAGCCGACGTCCTGCGTCGCGACATCATCGAGAACGCCCACCGCGTCGACGGCCGCGCTCTCGACAAGGTCCGCGCCATCGTGTCGGAAGTCGGCGTCCTACCGCGCACCCACGGTTCGGCCCTGTTCACGCGTGGGGAAACCCAGGCCCTGGTCGTCGCCACCCTGGGCACCGGCGAGGACGAGCAGTACATCGACAGCCTGCAAGGCACCTACAAAGAGTCCTTCCTGCTGCACTACAACTTCCCCCCCTATTCGGTGGGTGAAGCGGGCCGCATGGGTTCGCCCGGCCGTCGCGAAATCGGTCACGGCAAGCTGGCCTGGCGCGCGATCCGTCCGATGCTGCCGTCGAAGGAAGACTTCCCCTACACCATCCGCCTGGTCTCCGAGATCACCGAGTCGAACGGCTCGTCCTCGATGGCCACGGTCTGCGGTTCGTCGCTGGCCCTGATGGACGCCGGCGTGCCGCTGATCCGTCCGGTCTCGGGCATCGCCATGGGCCTGATCCTGGAGCCGTCGGGCGAGTTCGCCATCCTGTCGGACATCCTGGGTGACGAAGATCACCTGGGCGACATGGACTTCAAGGTCGCCGGCACTTCGGAAGGCATCACCAGCCTTCAGATGGACATCAAGGTCGCCGGCATCACCAAGGAGATCATGAAGCAGGCCCTGACCCAGGCCTCGGCCGGTCGCCTCCACATCCTGGACGAGATGTCCAAGGCCATGGATGCGCCGCGCGCCGAACTGGGCGAGCATGCGCCGAAGATCGAAACCATCAAGATCGCGGTCGACAAGATCCGTGAAGTGATCGGTTCGGGCGGCAAGGTGATCCGCGAGATCGTCGAGAAGACCGGCGCCAAGATCGACATCGGCGATGACGGCACCATCAAGGTCGCCGCCAACGACCAGGAGAAGATCGACGCCGCCAAGGCCTGGATCCAGTCCATCGCCTCGGAACCGGAAGTCGGAACCATCTACTCCGGCAAGGTCGTCAAGGTCGTCGATTTCGGCGCCTTCGTGAACTTCTTCGGCGCCAAGGACGGTCTGGTCCACGTGTCCCAGATCGCCCTGGAACGCGTCGCCAACCCGGCCGACGTCCTGTCGGAAGGCCAAGAGGTCAAGGTCAAGTTCCTGGGCTTCGACGATCGCGGCAAGACCAAGCTGTCGATGAAGGTCGTCGATCAGACCACGGGTGAAGACCTGACCGACAAGATCAACGCCGAACGCGCCGAGCGGGGCGAAGAGCCCCTGTCGGACGACACCGGCGGCCGTCCGAAGCGCGAAGGCGGCGGTGATCGCGGTGGAGATCGCGGTCGTCGTCGTCGCGACTAAGCCTTAAGGCTCGTCCGAAAAGAGAAAGGCCCCGCCGGCAACGGCGGGGCCTTTTTCATTCCTCTGCCGCAAAAAGCGGCGCGTCCGCTGGCGATCAGAGGGCCAGCACCGTCCCTAGCAGCACGCGGGCGCCCGCGCGGCCCAAGGTGGCGTTGGTGGCCGCCTGAAGCTCGGCCGTCAGTCGATCCAGATCGGGGACCGCGCCGGGGCGAAGTCCATTGGCGAACCTCTGGGCGGCGATGGCATATGCGGCGCGAAGCCGCGGCGCCGACTGCTGCGCACGGGTTCGAAGCGTCGCGTCCGGCACATCCACGCCGGTCTCGACCGAAAACACGCCACGCCCGCCATTGGCGCGCAGGATCGAGGCCGTGACGATCGGCAGTCGGAAATAGGTGTCCGCCGACGGGGCGGCGGCTCCGCCCGAAGAGGCGCGGGCGGGGGTCGAGGCGGCGGCCGTCGCGACGAGGGCGAGACCGAGAAGGGCGCGGCGTTCCATCCCTCTAGCCTAACCGATCGGGCTTAAGAAACTGCTGAGCCCGCCATCAGGCATAGCGCATATAAGGATATCCTTATGTGTTTATTGCTCCTTCATCGTCTGCGGGCTAGAAGGGCTGAAAATCCCCTGCGGCCAGGAGCCCTCCCATGACCGACTACATCATCCGCGACATTTCTCTGGCCGACTGGGGCAAGAAGGAAATCGACATCGCCGAAACGGAAATGCCGGGCCTGATGGCTCTGCGCGCCGAGTTCGGCGCCGACCAGCCGCTGAAGGGCGCCCGGATCGCCGGCAGCCTGCACATGACCATCCAGACGGCGGTTCTGATCCAGACGCTGGAAGCCCTGGGCGCCGAAGTGCGCTGGGCCTCGTGCAACATCTTCTCGACCCAGGATCACGCCGCGGCCGCCATCGCCGCCTCGGGCACCCCGGTCTTCGCCGTCAAGGGCGAGACGCTGGAGGAATACTGGGACTATGCGCACAAGATCTTCGAATGGGCCGACGGCGGCTATCCGAACCTGATCCTGGACGACGGCGGCGACGCCACCCTGCTGTGCGTGCTCGGCCCGAAGGCCGAGAAGGACATCTCGGTTCTGGCCAATCCCCAGAACGAGGAAGAAGAAGCCCTGTTCAAGGTGATGAAGCGCTACATCGCCGAGAAGCCCGGCTTCTATTCGGCCATTCGCGACGCCATCGGCGGCGTGTCGGAAGAAACGACCACCGGCGTCCACCGCCTGTACCAGATGTCGGAACGCGGCGAGCTGCCCTTCCCCGCCATCAACGT
The DNA here is from genome assembly GCF_058681075.1 of Brevundimonas sp. FV2ps16. Lineage (NCBI taxonomy): Bacteria > Pseudomonadati > Pseudomonadota > Alphaproteobacteria > Caulobacterales > Caulobacteraceae > Brevundimonas > Brevundimonas sp. FV2ps16. The sequence continues at coordinate 848,330 of NZ_CM178728.1, forward strand.
CAACGACAGCGTCACCAAGTCGAAGTTCGACAATCTGTACGGCTGCCGTGAATCCCTGGTCGACGCCATCCGTCGCGGCACCGACGTCATGCTGTCGGGCAAGGTCGCCGTGGTCTGCGGCTACGGCGACGTGGGCAAGGGCTCGGCCGCCTCGCTGCGCCAGGGCGGCGCCCGCGTGATCGTGACCGAGATCGACCCGATCTGCGCCCTGCAGGCCGCCATGGAAGGCTATGACGTCCAGACCCTGGACGACGTCGCCGACAAGGCCGACATCTTCGTCACCGCCACCGGCAACAAGGATGTGATCACCGTCGATCACATGCGCCGGATGCGTCACAACGCCATCGTCTGCAACATCGGCCACTTCGACTCCGAGATTCAGGTGGCCGGCCTGAAGAACTTCAAGTGGGACGAGATCAAGCCTCAGGTCCACCACATCGAATTCCCCGGCGGCAACAAGATCATCCTGCTGTCGGAAGGCCGTCTGGTGAACCTGGGCAACGCCACGGGCCACCCGTCCTTCGTCATGTCCGCCTCCTTCACCAACCAGACCCTGGCGCAGCTGGAGCTCTGGACCAACAAGTCGGCCTATGAGACCAAGGTCTACACCCTGCCCAAGCATCTGGACGAGAAGGTCGCCGCGCTGCACCTCGGCAAGCTGGGCGCCAAGCTGACCGTGCTGAACAAGGAACAGGCCGATTACATCTCCGTGCCGCAGGAAGGCCCGTTCAAGCCCGAGCACTATCGCTACTAAGGCCCATATCCCGGAGCCGGTCTCGTGAGCCGGGCGTCTTTCGACGTCCTGGTGGTCGGGGCCGGCGCTGCGGGCATGATGTGCGCCGCCGAGGCCGGGCGGCGCGGCCGTCGGGTCCTGGGCGTCGATCACGCAGCCAACCCCGGCGAGAAGATCCGCATCTCCGGCGGCGGACGGTGCAATTTCACCAATCTGGGCTGCGGGCCGGCGAACTTCCTGGGTGAGAACCCCAGGTTCGCCACCTCGGCCCTGCGCCGCTTCACCCAGCACGACTTCATCAAGCGCGTGGACCGGGCCGGTATCGCCTGGCACGAGAAGACCCTGGGCCAGCTGTTCTGCGACGACAGCGCCAAACAGATCGTCCGCATGCTGACCGACGACATGGCGGCGGCGGGCGTGACCCTGAAGATGAAGACCGGCGTCGAGCGCCTGGCCAGGTCCGGCGAGGGCTGGACCATCGACCTGTCGGACGGAACCCAGGTCACGGCGGCGGCCCTGGTCGTGGCGACCGGCGGCAAGTCGATCCCCAAGATGGGCGCGACCGGCTGGGCCTATGAGGTCGCGCGCCAGTTCGATATCCGCCTCACCGACATCCGTCCGGCCCTGGTCCCCCTGACCTTCGAGGCGGGCCTGTTGGAGACCTTGACGCCGCTGGCCGGCGTGGCTGTAGACGCACGGGTCGCCTCGGGGCCCGACGCGAAAGCGCGCAAGGCGGCCTTTAACGAGGCCATGCTGTTCACCCATCGCGGCCTCAGCGGCCCGGCCATATTGCAGATCAGCTCCTACTGGCGCGAAGGCGAGGCCATCGTCGCGTCCATGGCGCCCGGCCGCGACGTCTTCAACGAACTGAAAGCGGCCAAGACCGCAAACGGGCGTCAAGCCGTGCATACGGCCCTGGGCCATGTGGTGCCGCGACGGCTGGCGGAAAGCCTGTGCGCGCGCGAGGGCGCGGCGGGCAATCTGGCCGATCTGTCCGACGCGACGCTGCGGCGGCTGGATCAGGCGGTCAACGCCTGGAGCGTCAAGCCGGTCGGGTCCGAAGGCTATCGCACCGCCGAGGTGACCCTGGGCGGGATCGACACCGCCGCCCTGGACCAGCAGACCCTGGCCGCCAAGGCGGTTCCCGGCCTGTATTTCATCGGCGAGGCGGTCGATGTCACCGGCTGGCTGGGCGGCTATAATTTCCAGTGGGCCTGGTCGTCCGGCTGGGCCGCCGGGCAGGTCTGCTAGATCGTCGGACATTGCCGATCAGTCGGTCGGGAACGGCTGGCGGGCGAGCCCGTTTATCCCGCCTCTGTCTTCCTAAGCTTCAGTATTGCGATGAACAGGGCTTCATCGGAGCGCCGGAATATGGTCAGGCTCGCGTCATTCCGACGCCAAGCCGGCCGGGCAAGACAGCAGGACCGCTGACCATTCCCGACTGGGAGACTGACTTGATGACCGAACGCACCCACTCCACGACCCAAGCCGCCGTCGCCGACGCTGCGGACCTTGACCGGCGCCGGCTGCTGCTTGGCGCGGGCCTCTTGACCGGGGTTGCGGCCCTCGGCCTGTTTGACGCGGCTGAGGCGCAATCCAGCCTTTCGGCCGAAGATCGCGCCGTGGTGCAGCAGGCCCAGGCCTATCTGCAGGCCCTGACGTCGGCCCAGGGCGGCTTCGTGGAGACGGGACCAGGCGGCCAGCGTCGCGAAGGCCGCTTCTATCTGCAGCGCCCCGGCAAGATGCGGTTCGAATACACCAATCCGGCCGGGCTGCTGGTCGTGTCGGACGGCTATAACGTCAAACGTTATGATCCGCGTCTGAACAATTTCCAGCAGGTCCCGCTGGGTCGGACGCCGCTGTCGACCTTCCTGGCGCGCAATGTCCGTCTGGATCAGGGCGTGCGGATCGATCGCGTCACCCGCATGAATGCGGGGGCATTTACGATCACGGCGCGGGATTCGGGACGGCCCACTGACGGGTCTGTGGTCTTGGCCTTCGCCGGCAGTCCGATCCGCCTGAGCGAGTGGACCATCACCGACGCCCAAGGGGCCCGCACCCGGACGCAGCTTAACAACTTGAGGCCGGCGTCCGGCCTGTCGGCCAGCCTGTTCCAGCTGCGCGATCCGACGCGTCGTCCGGGTCGCAACTGACGCGTTTTTCGCCGATCACGGGTATCTATCCGTTGCCGGATGATCACGGCCAAACGTCAAATATGACAATTTGACCTTTTCTGTCGGGCGTGACATCAAGAGCACAGGACGGCGGCGGCCGTTCTACCGCCTCGGATGCATCCCCCTCCCGGCGGCGAGAGAGACGATCACCTTCATAAGCCCGGCCCGTAGCGGCCGGGCCTTTTTTATGCGCCAAGGCCTGCTACAGCGGGGCATGACTCTTCGCCTCGCCACCTGGAACATCAACTCCGTCCGCCTGCGCATCGATCAGGTCGCCCGGTTCGTCGCCGAACGCGCGCCCGACGTCCTGATGTTGCAGGAGATCAAATGCACGACGGACCAGTTTCCGCGCGCTGATTTCGAAGCCATGGGCCTGCCGCACCTGCGGGTGGCGGGTCAAAAGGGGTGGCACGGCGTGGCCATCGCCTCGCGCCTGCCGTTGGAGGACAGCGACACCTTCCAGGTCTGCAAGCTGGGCCACGCCCGGTGCGTCTCGGCGCGGGTCGCCGGGATCGACGTGCAGAACTTCTACATCCCCGCCGGCGGCGACGTGCCGGATCGCGCGCTGAACCCGAAGTTCGATCACAAGATGGACTTCTACGAGCAGCTGACCGCCATCGTGGCCAAGCAGGACAAGGCGCGCCCCCTGGTCATGGCCGGCGACTTCAACATCGCCCCGGGCGAGGGCGACGTCTTCAACCATCGCTACATGTCCAAGATCGTCAGCCACACGCCGATCGAGGTGGAGACCCTGAACCGGCTCCAGGCCGTCGGCGGCTTCGCCGACGTGCTGCGGGACCGCTTCCCCGAGCCGCAGAAGCTGGCCAGCTGGTGGAGCTATCGCGCGGCGGACTTCCGCAAGTCCAACCGCGGCCTGCGCCTGGACCACATCTGGACATCGCCCGGCCTGACCCCCGCCGTGGTCAAGGACACCGCCCGGATTCACGACGACGTCCGCGAATGGGACCGCCCGTCGGACCATGCGCCCGTGACGGTCGATCTGGACGTCTGAGTTAATAGACGGCGACGGGCTTGCTCGCGACCGGCGCTGTTGATTTGCGCCGGCCCAGCGCCTTCGCCGCCTTCGCGAGTCGGTCTACAGCCGCATCTAGTTCACTCTCCGGCAGGGTGTAGGGCAGGCGGAGGCGGCGTTCGAAGGCGCCGTCCACGCCGAAACGCGGGCCGGCGGCCAGGATCAGGCCTTGCGCCGCCTGGGCGGTCAGGCTCGAACTGATCGGTCCCGGCAGCTTCACCCAGAGTGACAGGCCGCCGGCCGGTCGGGGACAGGACCAGTCGGGCAGGCGCTGCGCCAGTTGCGCCCGGAGATGATCCCGTCGCGCCCGCAACAGGGGGCGGCGCGCCGCCAGCGCCGCGCCGCCGTCGTTCAACAGTTCCACGGCGGCGAGTTGCTCGAGGATCGGGACTCCCAGATCGAAGCTGGCGCGGCTTTGGGCCAGGCGCTGGATCACGGCCCGGTCGGCGCGAATCCAGCCGATGCGAAGACCGCCCCAGACGCTCTTGGACATGGAGCCCAGCCGCACGACGCGTGGGGCGTCCACCGCCGAGGCGGTGAGCGCCGGCGGGCCGCTGAGCGTCAGCTCGACCAGGGTCTCGTCCAGCACCAGCAGAGTCTCCGAGCCCTTCAACCCGGCCAGAAGTCGGGCGCGGTCCGGGGCGCGCATCATCCGGCCGGTCGGATTGTTATGGTCCAGCACCAGATAGGCCATCGGCGCGCTGCTGCTGCGGCAGGCCGAGACCAGACTGTCCACGTCCCAGCTGTCGCCGTCGTCGGGCAAGGCGACCGGCGTCGGCCGCCCCCCAGCGGCCAGGATGGCGTCGATCGCTTGAGGATAGGTGGGGTGATCAAACACCACCGGGGCGCCGGGCCGAACGGTCAGGCGCAACAGATGAACCAGCCCGTTGTGGGCGCCGTGGGTGATCAGGATCTGACCCGGCGACGTCGCCAGGCCCCGTCGTCGATAGCCCTGGGCCACGGCCTCGCGGAGTTCCTCGAGGCCCTCCGGCTCATAGCCATGGCCGGGCAGGTTGGCGGGAAGTCGCTCCAGCGCCCGCACATAGGCGGCGTGGACATTGGGGTCGGCGGGAAGGACGGCCGCCGTCAGATCGATCATCCCCGGCTTTGGCGACCCGTCTGGCTGCGGCTGGCGAGGGGCGGGCCCGGCCGGGAGACTAGTGCGCGCCGCCTCCCCCTGTCCGCCGACCAAGAACCCGTCATCCCGGAGTCGTCCATAGGCGGCCGATACGGTCGTACGGCTCAAACCCAGGGCCTGAGCCACTTCGCGCTCGCCCGGCAGGCGGGCGGCGAGCGGCAGACGCCCGTCGAGGATCAGAAGTCGTACCGCTGCGGCGAGCTGCCGGTAGGCTGCGCCCGCCCCCGACGAACGCCAGACGCCGAGATGGCGGACAAGGGGGCCTAGGCCAATGGAGCGAGGGGACATGAGGCCAGAATGCCATAACTGGCCCTTTTTTGCGCGTCCAGTTATGCGCAAACCGTCGAAATGATCCGCCGCCTTCTCCAACTCTTCGCCGGCCTCGTCCTCTACGGCCTGTCCATCGCCCTGATCGTTCGCGCCGATCTGGGGCTGGATCCCTGGGATGTGCTGAACCAGGGCGTGTTCGAGCGGTTCGCCGGCCAGGCCGGAATCAGCTTCGGCCTGGTGGTCAATCTGATCGGTATGGCCGTGCTGCTGCTATGGATTCCCCTGCGCCAGCGGCCTGGAATAGGGACTGTGGCCAATGTTCTGGTGATCGGCACAGTGGCGAACTTCGGTCTGGACTGGATCCCGTCTGACCTGGGCCTACCGGTCCGGGCGGGCCTGTTGGGCGCGGGCATCGTGCTGAACGGCGTCGCCAGCGGGGCCTATATCGGCGCGGGCCTGGGTCCGGGTCCGCGCGACGGCCTGATGACGGGCATCGTCGCGCGCACCGGTTGGCCGGTGAAATGGGTCCGAACGGCGATCGAGCTGAGCGTCATCGCCTTGGGCTGGCTGCTGGGCGGCTCGGTCGGCGTGGGCACGGTGCTTTACGCTTTGACCATCGGCCCGCTGGTCCACCTGTTCCTGCCGATGCTCACGATCCCTGCGACGAAGCGCTGACGTCTAGGGCTGCAGTCGATACCCGCCCGCGTCGGTCAGCAGCAGGCGGGCCTGGCCGGGCTCGGGTTCGATCTTCTGGCGCAGGCGATAGATGTGGGTTTCCAGCGTGTGGGTGGTGACGCCGGCGTTATAGCCCCAGACCTCGGTCAGCAGCTCCTCGCGCGACACGGGCTTGGCGCCGGCGCGGTAGAGGTATTTCAGGATGTTGGTTTCCTTTTCGGTCAACCGCACCTTCTTGCCCTTGGAGTCCATCAGGACCTTGGCGGCAGGACGGAACTCATAGGGACCGATGGAGAAGACGGCGTCTTCCGACTGTTCGTGGCTGCGCAGATGGGCGCGGATGCGGGCCAGCAGGACGGCGAACCGGAAGGGCTTAGTGACATAGTCGTTGGCGCCGGCGTCCAGGCCCAGGATGGCGTCGGCGTCGGCGGATTGGGCCGTCAGCATAATGACCGGGGTCGAGACCCCGTCCTTGCGCAGCAGGCGGCAGGCCTCGCGGCCGTCCATGTCCGGCAGATCGACGTCCAGCAGAATCAGGTCGGCGCGGATTTCGCGCCCCATGCGGACGCCCTCCGCTGCGGTTGCGGCCTGCTGAGTCTTGAACTCCTCGTGGAGATTCAACTGCTCGGCCAGGGCCTCGCGCAGGTCGTCGTCGTCGTCGATGATCAGAATGGTCTTGGGCGTGGGCATGGACAGACAATGGCGAGGCTTGGCCCCCGCGCCAAGGCTTGGGGGTGCGAATTCACGTCGGGTTACGGCCTAGAGGGTGTTTAAGGACGATTTCGTTCCCCGAACAACGCCGTTCCCACCCGAACATGGGTGGCGCCGCAGCGAATGGCGGACTCGTAGTCGCCGCTCATCCCCATCGACAGGACTGAAAGTTGGTTTCTGTCAGCGATCTGCTTCAGCAGGACGAAATGGGGCGTCGGGTCTTCATCCGCCGGCGGAATGCACATCAGGCCGTCGACCTTCAGGCCGTAGGTTTCGCGTGCGGCCTGGATCAGGGCATCGGCGTCGGTTGGCAGAACCCCCGCCTTCTGGGGCTCTGCGCCGGTGTTGACCTGGATCAGGAGCCGCGGCGCGCGGTTGAGCTTTTTCGCCGCCTCGGCCAGGGCGCACGCCAGTTTTTCGCGGTCAAGGGTCTCGATTACGTCGAACAGGGCCACGGCGTCCTCGGCCTTGTTGGTCTGCAAGGGGCCGATCAGACGCAGTTCCAGGTCGTTCAGATCGGGGAGACGCGCGGTCCAGCGCCCTTGCGCCTCCTGCACCCGGTTTTCACCGAACACCCGCTGGCCGGCCGCCAGTATGGCGTCGATGGACTCGGGCGGCTGGGTCTTGGACACGGCGGTCAGGGTTACGGCGGGGGGATCCCGTCCGGCCGCGCGGCAGGCCGCGTCGATTCGCGCGCGAACCTCGGCCAGGTTTTCGGCGATGGACGCGGACGAGGAAGCGGGGGAAGTAGGGGTCATGATCCTGTCGGCCGATTACAGCGATGATGCGCGCGCGCTCTGGGATGCGGCGACCGCTCTAAACCGCGCCGCCGCCGCTGTCAGCCCGCGCGCCGCCGGTTTGCCGCCGCTGTTGTTCTTTACCGACCCGGATCGCACGCCCCGGCCTTGGGAGACCGCGGCGCGCTTGCCGGCCGGATCGGCGGTCGTCTATCGCGCCTTCGGCGTCGAAGATGCGGCCGAGACGGGGGCGAAGCTGCGGCGCGCCACCCGTGATGCGGGCGTGAAACTGCTGGTCGGGCGGGACCAGGTCCTGGCCGAGGCCGTCGAGGCGGACGGCCTGCACCTGCCCGAGCGCGAGGCGGCGCGGGCGGCCTCGGTCCGCCGGGCCCATCCCGGTTGGCTGCTGACGGCGGCCTGGCATGGCGGAGGCCATCAGACCCAGGATCTGAACGCCCTGGTGCTGTCGCCGATTTTTCCGGCAGGCGGGGCGTCAGTGGTCAAGCCGCCTATGGGCGTCGAGGCCTTGCGCCGATGCGCGGACGCGGCGGACCTGCCCGTCTATGCGCTCGGCGGCGTGGATGCGCAGACGGGTCCAGATCTGATCGGCTCAGGCGCGTGCGGCCTGGCGGGCGTCGCCGCGATCCAGTCCGCGTTTTGATGACGCCCGTCGCGCTCGGATTTGATCCGAACGGCGAAGGTCAGAACTTGAAGATGGTTTCGAGCCGGACGCGGGGCTGGGCGCGGCCGTTCGTTTCGGGCGCGCGAGCCGGGTCAGCCTCGGGCGAGGCCACCGCCGCCGCAGCGCCGACACGCAGACGGTCGTTCAGGCGGTAGTAGGCGCCCGCCTCGACGTCGCCCCAGTCGGTTTCACGGCCCACCGGCTGGTTCAGATTGAAGTCGAGGCCCCAGCGGCCGTTGTCATTGAGGCGCAGGCCCCGGCGTTGTTGAGCCGGGGCGTTGCGCTGTGCAGCCTGAGCCTCTGCCAGAGAAACGGTGGGCGCGCGCGAAGGCGCGGTCTGGGCAAGCGCGGGGGCGCCGACGGCGAACGCCATCGCTGCAACCACCACCACGGAAAAATCGCCGAGACGCATCCTGCACCCTTTAGACGCCTTCGATTGAAGACGTCTTAACCTGAACCGACCTTTTTGGTCGTGAACGCCGCGATTAGACACCGGGGGTCCTCCCGGTCAACGCAACGTGGTCCAGATCACCCGGTTCCTCGCATTGTTGCGGTGCGATGTGGCTCAAGCGTCACGGGAATTGGCGAAAAACGACCCTCGCTGTCAGCGCTCTGTCACAGAACGCTGACAGCCGTATCGTCTTCGTCGGGCGGTTCGCCTTGTCATCGCCCCTTTTGCCCGTGTTATAGAGCCACGCAGCGTCGCCCCCCGAAGGCGAAATGTCGTTCGCGCGTGTGGGCGAGGGCCCCCACGTCCCTGAGTTTACGGAGACTTCCTTGATGAGCCTCAACAAGGCCCTGGTTCGCGGCGTCGCTGTCGCCCTGGTCTCGGGCGTCGCCCTGAGCGCCTGCTCCAGCATTCCCTTCGTCGGCGGCGGCGACAAGACGCCCAAGACCGACGTGCAGCAAGGCATCGGCGTCAACGGCTATCTGTGGCGCGCCTCGCTGGACACCCTCAGCTTCATGCCCCTGCTGACCGCCGATCCGTGGGGCGGGGTCATCAACTATGACTGGTACACCAACCCCCAGACGCCGAACGAGCGCTTCAAGGCGACCGTCTTCATCCTGGACACCCGTCTGCGCGCCGATGCGCTGAACGTCACGGTGACCAAGGAAGTGAAGGGCGCCGATGGTCAGTGGACCGCCGCCCCGGTCGCCGCCCAGACCGAGGCCGATCTGGAAAACGCCATCCTGACCAAGGCGCGCCAGCTGAACCTGTCTAACGCGGGCTAAAGCAGGCGAACGCCTGCTTTAGCTTTCCTTGTAGGTGCTACCGCCCTTCGGGCGCTTGGCGCCGTTTGGCTTAGACTCAGCCGCCGTTCTCGGACAGCCGAGACGCATTACTTCTTGGGCGCTGTCGTCCTTCGGGCTAGTTGAGCACGGAGGGCGGCAGCGCCCTTTTGACTTCAGGACGACCGTGGCCCGTTACGAACCCAAGACCGCCGAACCCCGCCAGCAGGCTCGCTGGGCGGACGCCTCCGCCTTCGTGACGAAGGACACCGGCAGGCCGAAATACTATGTGCTTGAAATGTTTCCCTATCCGTCGGGGAACATCCACATGGGCCACGCCCGCAACTATGTGATGGGCGATGTGGTGGCGCGGTCCAAGCGCGCCCAGGGCTATGACGTCCTGCACCCGATGGGCTGGGACGCCTTCGGTATGCCGGCCGAGAACGCGGCCATGGAGCGGGGCATCCACCCCAAGGGCTGGACCTACGACAATATCGCCCAGATGCGGGACCAGCTGAAGCTGTTAGGCCTGTCGCTGGACTGGTCGCGCGAGTTCGCGACCTGCGACCCGGAATATTACGGCAAACAGCAGGCCTGGTTCCTGGAGCTGTATCGGCGCGGCCTGGTCTATCGCAAGGACGGGGTGGTCAACTGGGACCCGGTCGACAACACCGTCCTGGCCAATGAGCAGGTCATCGACGGGCGTGGCTGGCGCTCGGGCGCCGTGGTCGAGAAGCGCAAGCTGAACCAGTGGTTCCTGCGTATCACCGACTATGCCGACGACCTGATCGACGGCCTGAAGACCCTGGAGCGCTGGCCCGAGAAGGTCCGGCTGATGCAGGAGAATTGGATCGGCCGCTCCAAGGGTCTGCAGATGACCTGGCAGTTCGCAGGCGCGGTCCCAGAGGGGTACGAAGCCGGCGTCGAAATCTACACCACCCGGCCCGACACCCTGTTCGGCGCCAGCTTCCTGGGTCTGGCCCCGGATCACCCGATCTCGAAACAGCTGGCCGAGGCTGATCCGGCGGTGGCGGACTTCGTCGCCAAATGCCGCGCGGGCGGCACGTCCCAGGCCGATATCGACCAGGCCGAGAAGATCGGCTGGGACACGGGCCTGAAGGCGGTCCATCCCTTCACCGGCGCCGAGGTTCCGGTCTGGATCGCCAACTTCATCCTGTCGGAATACGGCACGGGCGCCATCTTCGCCTGCCCGGCCCATGACCAGCGCGACCTCGACTTTGCCCGCAAATACGGCCTGCCGGTGATCCCGGTGGTCCGTCCCGAAGGCGCCGGCGACGACTTCGCCGTGGGCGACGAGGCCTATACCGGGCCCGGCTCCATCTTCCATTCCGACTTCCTGGACGGCCTGGACATCGAGGCGGCCAAGGCTGAGGCGGTCCGCCGCATCGAGGCGGCCGGCACGGGCCAGGGCGCGACCATCTATCGCCTGCGCGACTGGGGCGTTTCGCGCCAGCGCTACTGGGGCTGCCCCATCCCCATCATCCACTGCCCGTCCTGCGGCCCGGTTGAGGTTCCCGCCGACCAGCTGCCGGTCGTCTTGCCTGACGACGTCACCTTCGACATTCCCGGCAACCCGCTGGACCGTCACCCCGGCTGGAAACACGTCAAATGCCCGTCCTGCGGCCAGGACGCGACGCGCGAGACCGACACGCTCGACACCTTCGTCGACTCCAGCTGGTATTTCGCCCGCTTCACCGACCCAACGGCGGCCGAGCCGATCAATAGCGAGGCGGCGAACCGCTGGCTGGCGGTGGATCAATATATCGGCGGGGTCGAACACGCGGTCCTGCACCTGCTGTACGCCCGCTTCATCACCCGCGCCCTGTCGGACGCCGGCATGCTGTCGGTCAAGGAGCCGTTTGCCGGCCTGTTCACGCAAGGCATGGTGGTTCACGAGACCTATCGTCGTGAGAACGGCCAGTGGGTCGAACCCACCGACGTAGATCTGACCAATGACAACGGGGTGCGGTCCGCGCGCCAGCTGTCGACCGGCGAGACCCTGATCATCGGCGACATCGAGAAGATGTCCAAGTCCAAGAAGAACGTCGTCGCCCCCCAGGAAATCCTGGAGAGCCACGGCGTGGACGCTGGCCGTCTGTTCGTCCTGTCCGACAGCCCGCCCGAGCGGGACGTGCAATGGACCCCCGGCGGGGTCGAGGGCGCCAGCCGGTTCGTGCAGCGGACCTGGACCCTGTTTGACGCTTATGACGCGGGCTTCGCCGGCGAGGACAAGGCCAACACCGAGCTGCTGCGCGAGACGCACAAGGCGATCAAGGCCGTGTCCGAGGGGGTCGAGGGCTTCCGCTTCAACTCGGCCATCGCCAAGCTGTACGCCTTCGTCGCCACCGTCCGCGACAGCGCCCAGGCCGGCGGCGACGCCAAGCGTCAGGCCCTGTCGGCCCTGGCCCGCCTGATCGCCCCCTTCACCCCGCACCTGGCCGAGGAAGCCTGGACGCGGCTGGGTGAAGACGGGATGGTTCTGGACGCGCCGTGGCCCGTGTGGGACGCTGCACTGGCGGCCGACGACGAGGTGGTCCTGCCCATCCAGATCAACGGCAAGCGTCGCGCGGAAATCCGCGTGCCGCGTGGCATGGAGCCCGCCGAGGTCGAGGCCCTGGTTCTGGCCGACGAGACCGTGCAGGCGCGTCTGGAGGGTCTGAGCGTGAAGAAGATCGTCGTGGTCAAGGACCGGATCGTCAATCTGGTGGCCGGCTGATGCGCGGTGCAGCGGTTCTGGCGGTCCTGGGCGCGCTGGCGGTCTCCGCCTGCGGCTTCACCCCCATGTACGCCGAGCCGGCCGTGGGCTCGCCCCTGCGCCGGATCGCCGTCTCGGTTCAGGACGACCGGCTGGGCTATCGGTTGCGCGAGCAACTGGAGGACGCCCTGGGCTGGGATCGTTCCGCTGCGCCCCTGTATCGCCTGACGACGCAGGTCGAGCAGGAGCGGCGCTCGCTGGGCCGCCGGATCGACGACACCGCCACCCGCTATGAGCTGACGGTCAAGGCGACCTGGACCCTGACCCCCGTGGCCGGCGGCGCGCCCGTCACGGGCGCGGAGACGGTGACCACTACCTACGCCTCGGCCGACCAGCCCTATGCCGCCATCTCGGCCCAGCAGGACGGCGAGGAGCGCGCCGCCTCCGAGCTGGCCCGGCGGATCCGCCTGGCCCTGATGCAGGCGCTGTCGAACCGGTGATCCTCGCCAAACGCCCAGAGATCGATCGCTTTCTGAAGGCGCCCGATCCGGCCATCCGGGCGGCGGTGATCCACGGCAAGGACCGGTCGGGCGTCGCCGAACGGGCCGAGATCCTGTGCAGGGCCATCACCCCCGATTTGAACGACCCGTTCAACGTCACCGTCCTGACCGACAGCGACATCGACAGCGACGAGAGCAAGCTGGAAGAGGCCCTGACGGCCATGTCCCTGATGGGCGGGCGTCGTCTGGTGCGGATCCGGCTCTCGACGCTGAAACCCGGCGTGGACAAGGCCGTCGCCGCCGCCGTGAAGATCCATGCCGAGGGCGGCTATAATCCCTACGCCATGCTGGTGGTCGAGGCCGACCAGCTGGGCCGCGACTCCGCCCTGCGCAAGACGGCGGAGAAGGAGAACGGGGCCGTCGGCATCGTCTGCTACGAGGACGAGACCGGCGATGTCGCGCGCATGACCCGCGAGGCCCTGGCCGTCGACAAGGTGGGCCTGACCGCCGACGCCCTGGATCGGTTCGTCGGCCGTCTGCCGCGCGAGCGGGGCCTGATGCGCCAGGAGATCGAGCGCCTGGCCCTGTTCATCGGCCCCGGCTCGGGCCGGACCATCGATGTCGAAGAGCTCGAGCAGCATCTGGGCGTCGAACCGGACGCCTCCCTGTCCGATGCGGCGCTTCAGGCTTTCGGCGCCCGGCCCGGTCCCGCCCAGTCGGGTCTGAGGCGCGCCTTTGCAGAAGGCGAGTCCTCGGTCCTGGCCGTGCGGTCCGCCGCCCTGCATCTGGGCCGACTGCGGCGGATCAATATCCTGCAAGCCAATGGCGCGGGGGCCAAGGAGGCGGCCAAGGCGGCCGGGGTCTTCTGGAAACAGGAGGCGGAAATGCTGCGTCAGGCCCGCGCCTGGCGTCTGGAGGCGCTGGACGAGGTGCTGGACAGCATCAACACCGCCGACGTCGCTACCAAGACGACGGGAATGCCCGATCAGCTGATCGCCGAACGCCTGTTGCTGGAAATCGCCGGGCGGGCCCGGCGACTGGGGCTTTAACGCGCCTCAGACCATCGGCGGCGGACCGGCCAGGACGTCACGCTTGCCGGCGTGGTTAGCGGGGCTGACCACGCCTTCCTGCTCCATCCGTTCGATCAGCGATGCGGCGCGGTTGTAGCCGATCTGCAGACGACGCTGGACGTAGGAGGTCGAGGCCTTGCGGTCGCGGGTGACCACGGCCACCGCGCGGTCGTACAGATCGTCACCCGAACCGCCGCCCCCGTCATCCATCGCACCGTCGGCGTCGCCGTCCGGTTCGTCGGTGATCAGGTCCAGATAGTCGGGCTCGGCCTGGGCCTTCAGGTGTTTGCAGACGTCCTCGACTTCCTTGTCGTCGACGAAGGGGCCATGCAGGCGGGTGATGCGGCCGCCGCCGGCCATATAGAGCATGTCGCCCTGGCCCAGCAGCTGTTCGCCGCCCTGTTCGCCCAGGATGGTGCGGCTGTCGATCTTGGAGGTGACCTGGAAGCTGATCCGGGTCGGGAAGTTGGCCTTGATGGTGCCGGTGATGACGTCCACCGACGGGCGTTGGGTCGCCATGATCAGGTGGATGCCGGCGGCGCGGGCCATCTGTGCCAGGCGCTGGACGGCGCCTTCCACGTCCTTGCCGGCGACCAGCATCAGGTCGGCCATTTCGTCCATGACCACGACCAGGAAGGGCAGGGGCTCGGGCCGGATCTTCTCGGACTCATAGACCGGGCGGCCCTGGTCGTCGAAGCCGGTCTGGACCGTGCGTTCGAAATGCTCGCCCTTGGCCTGGGCCTCGCGGGCGCGCTCGTTGTAGGAGGCGATGTTGCGCACGCCCAGTTTGGACATGCGGCGATAGCGATCCTCCATCTCGCGCACCGTCCATTTCAGGGCGACGACGGCCTTCTTCGGATCGGTGACGACGGGCGCCAGCAGGTGCGGGATGCCGTCATAGACCGACAGCTCCAGCATCTTGGGGTCGATCATGATGAAACGGCATTCGGCCGGGCTGTGGCGATACAGGATCGACAGGATCATGGCGTTGACCCCCACCGACTTGCCCGAGCCGGTCGTGCCCGCGATCAGCAGGTGGGGCATGCGGGCCAGGTCGGCGACATAGGGCTCGCCGCCAATGCTCTCGCCCAGGGCCAGAGGCAGAAGATGGCCCTTCTTGTCGTATTCGGCGCTGGACAGCAGGTCGCGCAGATAGACGGTCTCGCGCTTGGCGTTCGGCAGTTCGATGCCGATGGCGTTGCGGCCCTGGACCACCGAGATGCGGCAGGCGCGGGCGGACATGGACCGGGCGATGTCGTCGGCCAGAGCCACGACGCGGCCGTGCTTCACGCCGGGGGCGGGCACCAGTTCGTACAGGGTGACGACCGGGCCGGGGCGGATCTGGTCGATCACGCCGCGCACGCCGAACTCTTGCAGCACGCCTTCCAGCATCTTGGCGTTCTGCTTCAGCGAATCCTCATCGACCGCACCCACGCGCTGAGGGGGCTTGGTCAGTATGCCCAGCGGCGGCAGATCGAAGGCGCCTTCCGGGCGGTCGAAGACGAAGGCCTGTTGGTCGGCGTCTTCCTTGCGGGGCTTGGGCGCCTTGACCGCAGCGACGCGCGGTTCGACCGAACGAGGCGCGGCGCGGGCGGCGGGGGCGGGCTCCTCCTCCCACGGCGGCAGGTCGTCATAGGCCGTCTGGGGACCGTCGGAGTCCTGATCCGGCGCGAAGGCGGCGTCCATGACGGGCGCGGGCGTACGAACCTCAGGCTTAGCCTTGGGCGGAGCCTTGGCGCGCGGCTTTTTGGCCGCCGGAGCCGGTGCGGCGACGGGCGCACGCAGCGAACGGCTCCAATGGAGCGTATCGACGAAGTCCATGGCGCGCAGGCCGATGGCGAAACCGGTCAGCCATAGGCCGCCCCCCAGGAAGACCACGCCCGCGATAATCCGCCCGCCCGGGATGCGCAGGGCGGCCAGGCCCTGGGCGGTCAGACCGGTGAAGGCGTCGCCCCACAGGCCGCCCAGACCGGCGGCCAGCGGCCAGGCGGCCGGCGCGGCCAGCGCGGCGAGGGCGCCGGACAGCAGCAGGGTTCCGGCCGTGGCCGCCAGGGCCTTGATCGGGCTGGGTTTCAATCTCTGCTGGATGGCGTCGCCGACCGCGCGGGCCAGGCCGAAGGCCACCAGCAGCAGGGCGGCGGGCCAGGCGGCGAGGCCCAGCGACTGCATGAACAGGTCCGCGAACAGGGCGCCGTTGGCGCCCAGCCAGTTGGTGGTCGGCAGGCTGGAGGCGGCGTTCAGACTGGCGTCCGCCGGGTTCCACGAGACCAGGGCGACCAGCAGCAGGGTCGCCAGCAGGGCCTGAAGCACGCCCCGGAACCGCACGACAAAGGGCGCCTCCCACAGGATGCGGGCGCTGATCCAGGCCTGACGGCCGATGGCGAGGGCGGTGGACATGAAAGGCGGACCTTCCGGGCGGGTGACGTTCGACCGTCCTTGTCGCACCTTCAGGGTTAAGATGTTGTTTACCAGCCCTGTCCGGACCCTCAGATGATCACCGACTCGATGGAGCGGCGCGGGGACAGAGGCAGGGCCGGGCCGTAGCCGAGCCTGAGCACCAGATTCGGGCGCTTGCCGCTCTCCCCGACCAGGGCGGCCAACTCGGGGCGCAAGGCCGCCACCTCGACCGGTTGATTGACGAAGGCGTGGCGAAGGCCCAGGCCCGTCGCGGCCAGCATCAGCCTTTGGCAGGCCCGACCGACGGCGATCCAGTGGGCCGGGTCGGACCGTTCCGCCACGAAGACGGCCACGGCGGCGGATGAGGCGATCTGGGCCTGATAGCGGGCGTTCTCGCTCGCGGCGGTGAAGAACTGATCGAAGGCGAGCCCGCCCAGGGCGTCGGGCAGGACGGGGCTGCCGCTGGCCGCCGAAAACAGGCCGTCGCCGTGGCGAAGCGCCGAGCGCGGATTGAACCGCAGCCACTGTTTCAGCTCGGCCATGAAGGCCGGATCCGCCATCTGGGCGCTGTTGCCGGCGACGACCAGTTCGCGGACGCGGTCCAGACTGGGCCGGTCGATCAGAAGATGGACGGCGACACCGGGCGCCGTCGCGGCCTGACGCAGACTCGCCAGCGCGCTCGCGGGTATGGGGCGGCCGTCATAGAGGGTGCGGCCGGAGCGTCGGGCTGGTATGGCGGCGAACAGGGGGTCCGGCTGGGCGGCGTCGGAGGTGAAGCTATAGCGCAGGCTCTGTCCGTCAGCGCCTACGGTGAGTTCGCCGGGGCGGCCTGTCGCGGCGGCGGCGATCCGCAGGTTTTCGGCTGCGCAGCCCAGGCTGACGAAGAGATGGTGGTCATCCGGATCAACCGCAGGAGTCCGCCGCGACAAGTCCGGCAGGATGTCGATGGCGCCGTCGGAGAGGCGAAACCGCCAGGGCTGGGTGTTGTGACCGCTGGCCGCCAGGGCCGCATAGCGGATCAGTTCGGTCAGGGGCGGCGCGTCTGTCAGGGGGGCGCGGAACCCGGCGGTCAGACGGTCGTAGTCGCCGCGCGATCCGGTCGAGGCCCGCCAACCGACGCCGCCGACCGCGCCCAAGGCGAGCGTAGCGCCCGCGCCGATCAGAATCCGTCGCCTGTTCACCGTCAGTCTCCTGCTCCCGACAATCTTGCGGCCGTCATCCGGTGATAGCCTTGACCTCGGTCAAGGTCCGTGGGGGCTGTGACGATTTCCAGTCTGGACCTTTACGTCATCGAGCGCGACAAGCCTGTCATGGCAGACACTGACCGCTACGACATCATCATCGCCGGCGCGGGCTTAGCCGGGGCGGCCTTCGCCCTGGCGGCGACGCAGGGCGGGCTGAAGGTGGTGCTGGTCGATCCGCAGCCGTTCAGCGCCCAGCTGGCGCCGACCTTCGACGGCCGTTCGACCGCCGTGGCCTTTTCGACCTTCCGTATGCTGGACGCCTTGGGACTGGGCGAGGCGCTGCGGCCGCAAGCCTGTCGGATGGATCACATCCTGGTGACGGACGGCCGCCGGCCGGGGGCGGCCAGCCGGGCGGCGTCGCCGGCCTTCCTGCGCTTCGACGCCGACGAGATCGGCGGCCGCACCGGCGGCGAGCCGCTGGGCTATATGGTCGAGAACCGGCGGATCCGCGCGGCTCTTGCCGAGGCGGTGACGGCGGCGGGGATCGAGGTGCGGGCGCCGGCCTCTGTGGCGTCGGTGGAGACCGACACGGGAAAGGCGACCGTGACCCTGGCCGACGGGTCGATCCTGACCGCCGCCCTAGTGGTGGGGGCCGAGGGGCGCGGCTCGACCGTGCGCCGCGCCGCTGGGATCGAGACCGTGGGCTGGGGCTATGGCCAGAGCGGTGTGGTGGCCACGGTTCGGCTGGGTCGCGATCACGGCAATGTCGCCCACGAATATTTCCTGCCCAGCGGCCCCTTCGCCATCCTGCCCCTGACGGACCAGCGCGCCAGCCTGGTCTGGACCGAGACGACACGTCGGGCCGAGGCGTTGCGCGACGCCTCGGACGCGGCCTTCCAGTCGCATCTGATGCGGCGGTTCGGGGAGTTTCTGGAGGGGGTGTCGGTCGAGGGGCCGCGCTTCGTCTATCCGTTGTCGCTCAGCCTGGCCGAAAAACTGGTCGCGCCGCGCATCGCCCTGATCGGCGACGCCGCCCATGGGGTGCATCCGGTCGCCGGCCAGGGGCTGAACATGGGGTTGAAGGACGCCGCCGCCCTGGCGGAGGTGCTGGCCGAGGCCGCGCGGCTGGGCGAGGACCTGGGGGCCGAGACGGTGCTGGAGCGCTACGCCCGCTGGCGCCGGTTCGACAACGCGGCCCTGGCGGCGGGTTTCGACGCCTTCGTGCGCCTGTTTTCCAACGACATCGCCCCGGTGCGGCTCGCTCGCGATCTGGGGATGGCGGCGGTGAACCGGATCGGGCCCTTGCGCCGGGCCTTCATGCAGGAGGCCGGCGGGGCGACCGGGGATCTGCCGCGGCTGCTGCGCGGCGAAGCGTTCTAGTTCAGCTGCAACCGCACGCGGTCAAAGGTCGTCGATCGCCGCGCCTCTTCGACGCCGTCCAGGCCGTGGGCGCGGGCCAGGGCTTCCAGTGAGCCGGCTAAAGCCCCTTGCTTCTCGCGCGCCGCAGCGACGTCCAGCCAGGGGCGGTGGTCGTCCGGGTCCAGCAAGGCGCGACGCAGGGCCGAGCGTTCGGCGGCGTCATAGTCCCGACTGCGAATGGCGCGGCTGAACAGCAGGTTTTGCAACCGGATCAGCGACTGGCGGTCCGTCACCGGGGCCATCAACAGATCCAGGCGGTCCGCGACATGTGGCGTCAGGCCGGCCCGCAGGGCACGCCGGGTCAGTTCGCTGGGCAGGACCAGCCGTCCCTGACTGAAGGGGTCAAGGGCCACCGGCCCCTCGGCCGTCTCGACCCGCACCAGGAAATGGCCCGGGAAATCGACGCCCGCCGCCTTGAGCCCGGCCGCACGGGCCGCATGGAGGTAGAAGACCGCCAGGGCCGCCGACAGGCCGCGCCGACGCTCGGCCACGTCGATGATGTCGGTATTGGCGGGATGGTCCGAGTGCAGCAGGTCGCCGTTCAGCTGCAGATCGGCGGACAGGGTCTCGGACAGGGCCTCGTCGGGGCCTTCGCCGCCGATCCGCTCCTTCAGCCGTTCACAGGCGCTGCGGGCCAGGGTGCGAACGGGTTCGGGATCGCGGAAAGGATAGTCGTGGATGGCGCAGGCGATCGCCGCCTCCAGCAAGGGGAAGCTGTCGTCGCCGCCTTCTCCGGCCGACGTCAGGATGGCCTCGGCCTCTTCCCGCGTCATGCGATCCCTTCAGCGCCCTGTCTCTGAACGCCGCGAAGATGACGCGGAAACCGTCCTGGAGCCAGCGCCACCATATCAATTCTCAATTCAAGCGGTTGCAGGGCCGGGCGATTGCGTCGGACGGCCTCGCCCGCCGCGATCAGCCGATCATGCTGGGCGGGCTTCAGCGCCAGGACGGCGAGGTCGAGCCTGGTGCGGCGCTTGACCTCGACCACCGCCAGGATAGGGCCACGTCGGGCCAGGAGATCGATCTCGCCGGAGCGGGTCTTCAGTCGGAAACCCAAGACCTGATAGCCCTTTAGCATCAGCCACAGGGCGGCGATCCATTCCGCCGCATGGCCGGCCTTGAAGGCGGCGCCGCCCTTGGCCTGACGCCACGCCGCCTTGGGGCGTCGGTTCGGCGCCGGGCGGGGCAGGCGGGGGCTCACTTGCCCTGAAGCTCCAGGGCGCGGCGGTAGAGGGTCTTGCGGTTCAGTCCCAGGGCCCGGGCCACTTCCGAGGCGGCCTCCCCGGTCGAAAGCCGCGTCAAGGCGTCGGTCAGGGCGGCGTCGGCGTCGGCCTGGGTCGCTTCTTCCGCCTCGCCGGGGCCGATGACCACGACGATCTCGCCCTTGGGCCCGTCAAGGCGCGGATCGACCGCCAGTTCGTCCAGCGATCCCCGCACGCATTCCTCGTACAGCTTGGTCAGTTCGCGGGCCACGGCGGCCGGACGGGGACCCAGGACAGCCGCCATGTCGGTCAGGCTGTCGCGCAGGCGCGGCCCGCTTTCGAAGAAGACCAGGGTCTGACGCTGGCCCTTCAGCCCTTCCAGGGCGGCGGTCCGGCCGGCGGTCTTGGGCGGCAGGAAGCCGGCGAACAGGACGCGGTCGGCGGGCAGGCCGGCGATGCAGAGGGCGGCCAGCAGGCTGGACGGGCCGGGGATCGGGTGGACCGGCAGGCCCTCGGCGATCACGGCGCGGGCGACGACGAAGCCGGGGTCGGAGACC
The DNA here is from genome assembly GCF_058681075.1 of Brevundimonas sp. FV2ps16. NCBI lineage: Bacteria > Pseudomonadati > Pseudomonadota > Alphaproteobacteria > Caulobacterales > Caulobacteraceae > Brevundimonas > Brevundimonas sp. FV2ps16. The sequence continues at coordinate 868,758 of NZ_CM178728.1, forward strand.
AGGGGCGTGCCGGCGTCCGAGACCAGGGCCACGACCTCGCCGGCCCGAAGGCGCTCGATCGCCTGTTCGGCGGCCCGGCCTGAGGCGTGGTCGTCGCAGCGCTCCAGCTTCGCCTTGAGCCCATAGGCGGACAGAAGCTTGGCGGTGACGCGGGTATCCTCGGCCAGGACCAGGTCAGCGGCGGCCAGGACGTCCAGGGCCCTGAGCGTCATGTCGCGCAGGTTCCCGATCGGCGTCGCCACCAGATAGAGACCCGGCTCCACCCGCCGGGGCGGGGGGGCGGTGGGCGGGAAGGGGCCGGGTTCGCTCATGATCAGACGGTGGGGGGCACCGCAGTGCTCGGCTTTTCGACCACGGCGGCGGGCGGGCGCGGCGCCGAGGTCAGGCCCGACCCCTGGAAGGCGGGGCCGGCGTCATAGGCGGAGAAGGTGGCGGCCGTGATGATCTCGCTGACCGAGGCGCCCAGCGACACGATCTGCACCGGCTTTTCGAGACCGACCAGAAGCGGGCCGATCACGGTGGCGCCGCCCAGGGCCTGAACCAGTTTGGTCGAGATGGCGGCTGAATGAATGGCGGGCATGACTAGGACGTTGGCCGGCTTGGTCAGGCGGTTGAAGGCGTAGGCCGGGTGGCCCTTGGGATCCAGGGCGACCTCGGGCGGCATTTCGCCCTCGTATTCGAAATCGACGCCCTTCTTGTCCAGGATGCGGATGGCCTCGCGCACCTTCTCGGCCCGGTCGCCGGGCGGATTGCCGAAGGTGGAATAGCTGAGGAAGGCCACGCGCGGATTGCGGCCCAGTTTGCGCACCGTCTCCGCCGCCTTGATGGCGATGTCGGCCAGTTCCGCCGCGTCCGGCAGTTCGTGGATGGAGGTGTCGGCGACGAACAGGGTCCGGCCCTTGGCCAGCAGGATCGATAGGCCGATCAGGGTGTCCTCGACGTCCAGCACGCGCTGGACCTCTTTCAGGGCCATGTTGAAGTTGCGGGTCACGCCCGCGACCATGGCGTCGGCCCGGCCCTTGGCGACCAGGGTGGCGGCGAAATAGTTTCGGTCCTGGTTGATCATCCGCGCCACATCGCGGCGCAGATAGCCCCGGCGTTGCAGCTTTTCGTACAGCCAGTCGGTGTCCTCGACATTGTGTTCGGAGACGCGGGCGTTGGTGATCTCTATGCCCAGGTCGTCGAAGTTCAGCCCGGCCTCGGCGGCGTTCTGACGGATCAGATCCTCGCGGCCGACCAGGATCGGCGTGCCCAGATCGGCCTGTTTGAAGCCCCAGGCGGCGCGGATCACGGCCAGTTCTTCACCCTCGGCGAAGACGACCCGCTTGTTCGCCCCACCGCGCACGGCCGAGCTGATCTTCTGCATCAGGGCGGCGGATGGATCGACACGCGAGCGCAGGGCGTTGCGATAGACGTCCATGTCCTCGATCTGGACGCGGGCCACGCCGGTATCCATGGCGGCCTGGGCGACGAAGGGCGGGATGTACCAGATCAGGCGCGGGTCGAACGGGGTCGGGATGATGTAGTCCGGGCCGAATTTCAGCTTGCGGCCGCGATAGGCGGCGGCGACCTCGTCCGGCACGTCCTCGCGGGCCAGGGCGGCCAGGGCCTGGGCGCAGGCGACCTTCATCTCATGGTTCACGCGCCGCGCGCGCACGTCCAGGGCGCCCCGGAACAGATAGGGGAAGGCCAGGACGTTGTTGACCTGGTTCACATAGTCCGAGCGGCCGGTGGCGATGATGGCGTCCGACCGCACCGACTTGACGTCTTCCGGCGTGATTTCGGGATCGGGGTTGGCCATGGCGAAGATGATCGGATTGGGGGCCATGGAGGCCACCATTTCCTTGGTGATCGCGCCCTTGGCCGAGAGGCCCAGCACCACGTCGGCGCCGACCATGGCCTCGGCCAGGGTGCGCAGCGGGGTGTTGGTCGCATGGGCGGCCTTCCACTGGTCCATGCCGTGTTCGCGGCCCTGGTAGACCACGCCGTCCTTGTCGCAGATGACGGTGTTCTCGGCCTTGACGCCGGCGGCCTTCATCAGGGCGATGGACGACAGGCCCGCCGCACCGGCTCCGGCCAACACCACCTTGACCTCGTCCAGCCGCTTGCCGGCGACGTGGCAGGCGTTGATCAGGCCGGCGGTCGAGATGATGGCCGTGCCGTGCTGGTCGTCATGGAAGACGGGGATGTCCAGCAGATCCTGAAGCTCGCTCTCGATGACGAAGCACTCGGGGGACTTGATGTCCTCCAGATTGATGCCGCCCCAGGTGTCGCCGATGTTCTTGACGACGGTAATGAACTCGTCCGGATCGGTGGTCTTCACCTCGACGTCGAAGCTGTCGACGTCGGCGAAGCGTTTGAACAGGACCGACTTGCCCTCCATCACCGGCTTGGAGGCCATATGGCCCAGATTGCCCAGGCCCAGGATGGCGGTGCCGTTCGAGATGACGGCGACCAGATTGCCCTTGGAGGTGTATTCGTAGGCCTTGTCCGCATCGGCGGCGATGGCCAGGACCGGCACGGCCACGCCCGGCGAATAGGCCAGCGACAGGTCGCGCTGGGTCGCCATCGGCTTGGTCGGGGCCATGGAGATCTTGCCCGGGGTCGGGAAGAGGTGGAAGTCCAGCGCCTCCTGGTCGGAGAAGGTCTGTTTTTCGGTTTGATCGGGCATCGGGGCGTCCAGGGCGTCGGCGGGGCTGTAACCGTTCGTGTCCTAGAGTGTGGGAAGGGCCGCGCCAAGCCTTGACCCCCCGGAAGGCGTACAGACCTGTTCCGAAGCTTCCGTTCGCGTCAGCGTCAACCGGCAGCGCCGCCTAGAAGGTCAGAGCGCCCGTGCGTTCGATCTCGACCGGGCCGGTCATCAGGACATGGTCGGTCGCCGCGTCCCAGTCGATCACCAGTTCGCCGCCATCGACGACGACGGTGGCCTTGCGATCGGTCAGGCCGCGCCGGGCCGCCGCCACCTGGGCCGCGCAGGCGCCTGTGCCGCAGGCCTTGGTCAGGCCGGCGCCGCGTTCCCAGACGCGCAGACGGATATGGTCGCGGTCCAGCACATGGGCGAAGCCGACATTGACCCCCTGGGGAAACAGCGGGTGATGTTCGACCAGGGAGCCGGAGCCGGTGACGAAGCCGTCGTCCTGTCGATCGGTGAAGAAGACGACGTGCGGATTGCCCATCGAAACGGCGCCCGGCGTGTGCAGCAGGGGGGCGTCGATGGGGCCGACCTGAAGCTCGATGCCGCGGGTGTCCATTTCCTCGGCCAGGGGCACCTGGGTCCAGTCGAGCCGGGGCTTGCCCATATCGACCGTGACCCGGCGGTCGCCGGCCCGCGTGGCGGTGGTCGGGCCGGCAGCGGTGTCGATCGTCACCCTGTCGCCGCCGCCTGCCTCCATCAACAGCCAGCCGACGCAGCGCAGGGCGTTGCCGCAGGTCTCGACCATCGAGCCGTCGGCGTTCCACACCCGCATGAAGGCGTCCGCCGTGTCGGACGGCTCCATCGCGATCAGCTGGTCGAAACCCTCGCCCGAGGCGCGGTCGGCCAGGGCGCGGATCTGGTCCTCGGTCGGACGAAACGGCGTTTCCAGCGCGTCGATGACGATGAAGTCATTGCCGGCGCCGTTCATCTTGATGAAAGGACGGGTCATGCAGGCCATATAGGCCTATCCCTGTCGTCCGGAAACCACTGTGTCCCAGAGCGAAACCGACCCCAAGGACGGCCTGAGGCTGCGCGCGCGGCTGCGATACCTGTATCACGGCGGCCAGCCGGCGGCGGTGAAGTTTCGGCTGACGGTCATCGTCATCGACTTCGCCATCATCGCCTTCTTCCTGGCGGCCCCGATCCTGAAGAACATGGGCTGGGCCTTCTATGTGCTCGACTATCTGATCGCCGCCCTGCTGGCGGTCGATCTGGCGGCGCGGGCCTATGCTTATTCCGACGTTCGAGACTGGCTGAAGAAGCCGATCGTCTGGCTGGATCTGTTCATCCTGGCGACCCTGCTGTTCCCGGCCTGGCTGTTCAATCTCGGCTTCCTGCGGATGCTGCGGCTGTGGACCTTGCTGAACTCCGACTTCTTCTGGCGCACCGTCGGCGCCCGTTTCGACGACACGCGGGTCGAGGGGATCGTGCGCGCGCTTTCGGGGCTGGTCACCTTCGTCTTCGTCGTGACCGGCTTCGTCTATGCGACCTTCCGGGGGCATGACGGGATCAGCGGCTATATCGACGCCCTCTATTTCACCGTCGCGACCCTGACGACGACCGGGTTCGGCGACGTCACCCTGCCGGGGCCGCTGGGCAAGCTGTTGTCCATCGCCATCATGCTGGTCGGCATCACCCTGTTCCTGCGTCTGGCCCAGGCTCTGATCAAGCCGCACAAGGTTCGTTTCCCTTGCGACCGCTGCGGCCTTCAGACCCACGACCCGGACGCGGTCCACTGCAAGGCCTGTGGGAACCTGATCTGCATCCCCGACGAGGGCTGAGACAAAGATGACAAAACCGTAAGGGCGGATTCGTCGCCTTGCCGCAGGGCGGGTCGCCGTTAAGGTGCCCGTCTTCAATTCCGGGGACTGTCCATGATCCGCTCATCCGCCGCCGCGCTCGCGGCTCTTCTCGCCTCCACCAGCCTGACGTCGGTATCCATGGCCCAAACCGCCCCCTCCGCCCCCGCCTTCGCGACCAGCGAGGCGAGCGACCCCTATGTCTGGCTGGAAGACGTCGAAGGCGAGCGGGCCATGGCGTGGGTTAAAGAACACAACGCCCATTCGCTGGGCGTGCTGCAGGGCGACCCCCGCTATGAGCCCCTGCACCAGCAGGCGCTCGCCATCGTTCAGGCGCGCGACCGGATCCCGTCGCCCGGCTTCACCCATGATGGCCATATCGACAACTTCTGGCAGGACGCCCAGCATGTGCGCGGCGTCTGGCGGCGCACGACGCTGGACTCTTACAAGACCGCCGAGCCCCAGTGGGAGACGGTGCTCGACATCGACGCCCTGGCCGAGGCCGAAAGCGCCAACTGGGTCTACAAGGGTTCGACCTGCCTGGCCCCCGAAGAGCGCTACTGCCTGATCAGCCTGTCGAACGGCGGCAAGGACGCCGTGACCCTGCGCGAATTCGACAGCGTGACCCGCAGCTTCGTCGAAGGCGGCTTCTTCCTGCCGGAGTCCAAGGGCGGCGCGACCTGGCTGAACAAGGACACCCTGCTGATCTCGCGCGATTTCGGCGCCGGCACCCTGACCAACTCCGGCTATCCGATGGTGGTCAAGCGGATGACGCGCGGCCAGTCGCTGGATCAGGCCGACGTCCTGTTTATGGGCGAGCCGACCGACGTCTCGGTGTCCGGCTATACGCTGCGCGACGCCGACGGGGTGCTGAAGGCGACCCTGATCAACCGGGCGATCGACTTCTATTCGTCCGAGACCTATCGCGTGACCGACGACGGGGCGGTGGTCAAACTGGCCCTGCCCGCCAAGTCGGACATCACCGGCCTGGTGGCCGGCAAGCTGGTGGTGTCGCTAAAACAGGACTGGACCGCGCCGTCGGGCCAGGATTTCAAGAGCGGCGACCTGATCGCCTGGCCGCTGGACGCCTGGCTGGAAGACCAGGCCACGCCCGCTGTCCTCGTGCTGCGCCCGACCGAGCGTCAGGCGGTCGAGGGGGTCAACGCCACCCGCAACACCCTGGTCGTCGCCCTGTACGACAATGTGCGCGGTTCGGTGCGGGTCTATCGTCCCGGCGACAGCGAGTGGACCTATTCGACCCTGGACCTGCCGCAGAACGTCTCGGTCGGCGTCGGCTCGGCGTCTGAGGTGGACGACAAGGTCTTCGTCAGCGTCACCGGCTACCTGAACCCGTCCAGCCTGTGGCTGGCCGATGCGGCGACCGGGGCGGTGGATCAGGTCAAGTCGATGCCGGCCAAGTTCGACGCCGCCGGCATGACGGTGGACCAGCACGAGGCCCGCTCGGCCGACGGGACCATGATCCCCTATTTCGTGGTCCATAAGGCGAACATGCCGCTGGACGGGTCCAACCCCACGCTGCTGTACGGCTATGGCGGGTTCGAAAGCTCGTTGCTGCCCGGCTATTCGGCGACGGTCGGCAAGCTGTGGCTGGAGCGGGGCGGGGTCTATGTCATCGCCAATACGCGCGGCGGCGGCGAGTTCGGTCCCCGCTGGCACGAGGCGGCCCTGCAACAGAACCGCCAGCGCGCGCACGAGGACTTCCAGGCCGTGGCGCTCGACCTGATCGCGCGCGATATCACCAGCCAGCCGAAGCTGGGGATCATGGGCGGCTCCCAAGGCGGTCTGTTCATGGGGGCGATGCTGACTCAGCGGCCGGACCTGATCAACGCGGCCGTCATCCAGGTGCCCCTGTTCGACATGCTGCGCTTCCACAAGCTGCTGGCCGGCGCCTCATGGATCGGGGAATACGGCAATCCCGATGTTCCGGAAGAGCGCGCCTGGATCCAGGCCTATTCGCCCTATCAGAACCTGCGGGCGGGCCAGCCCTATCCCGAAGTCTTCATCCACACCTCGACCAAGGACGACCGGGTCCATCCGGGCCACGCCCGCAAGGCGGCGGCGCGTCTGGAGGAGCTGGGCTATCCGGTCCTGTTCTATGAGAACACCGACGGCGGCCATGCGGCGGGGGCGAACCTGCGCGAAACGGCGCGGCGGTTGGCGCTGGAGTACACCTATCTGTCGCGGCGGCTGATGGACACGCCGGCGAAGGAATAGATCTCCTTATCCGCTCATCCCCGCGAAAGCGGGGACCCAGTGCTTTCGCAAGGTTCGGCGGCTGGGATCGAGTTCAGTATGAATGGGCGACGCCGAACGCCCAAAGGTCTGGGTCCCGGCTTTCGCCGGGATGAGCGGAGTTTTTAAATGCGTCACCTGATCCTGTCCGCCGCCATTCCGGCCCTTCTGATGGGGGCGACGCCCGTGTTCGCTCAAGCCGCCGCGCCGATGCAGCAGGCCGAGCGCGCGCCTCCGCCCCACCTTCCCCGCGACCTGACCCCCGCGGGCGTCGCGGCCGCGGACTATCATCTGGCGCTGGAGCAGGTGGACGGAGCCGAGGCCATGGCCTTCGTCGCCGATGAGAACCGCAAGTCTCTGGCCGTCCTGACCGGCGATCCCCGCTATGAGACCTTTCGCGCAGAAGCCCAGGCGATCCTGACCGCCACCGACCGGATCCCCGGCCCGTCCTTCCTCGGCGACGGGATCGGTAATTTCTGGCAGGACGCGACCAATCCCAAGGGCGTCTGGCGGCGCACGACGCTGGACTCCTACCGCACCGCGACGCCGCGGTGGGAGACCCTGCTGGACATCGACGCCCTGTCCAAGGCTGAGGGCAAGGACCGGGTGTTCAAGGGCGCCGACTGTCTGGCGCCCGACGAGACCCGCTGCCTGATCAACCTGTCCGATGGCGGCAAGGACGCGGTGGTCGTGCGCGAGTTCGACCTGACGACGAAACAGTTCGTGGACGATGGTTTCAACCTGTCAGAGGGCAAGCACCGCATCGAATGGCTGGACCGCGACACGCTCCTGGTCGCGACCGACTTCGGGGCCGGGACCATGACCGAGTCCGGTTATCCCTTCATCGTCAAGACGTTGAAGCGTGGCCAGACCCTGGCCCAGGCGGTCGAGGTCTATCGCGGCGAACAGGGCGACGGCGGCTATGGCGTCAGCCCGGCCGTCTATCGCGACAAGGACGGCAAGGTCACAGCCGTCATCATCACCCGCCCGCTGGACACCTTCCGGTCGGAGACCTGGGCCATGGCCCACGACGGTTCGACGGTGAAACTGGCCCTGCCGTCGCGGGTGTCGATTTATGGCGTCATCGGGTCCCGGCTGGTCGTGTCGAACGACGAGGCGTGGCGCTGGGGTTTGCGTGAGGTGACGGCGGGCTCGCTGCTGGCCGTGTCGCTGGACGAGCTGAAACGCGGAAGCGGCGGCCTCTATCCCGACACCGATCCCGAGACCATCTTCACTCCGGGGCCGCGCCAATCGCTGCAGTCGGCCGCAGTGATGAGCGATTCCGTCCTGGCCACCCTGTCGGACAATGTCGCCGGTCGCCTGACCCAGTTCAGCTTCGGGCGGGACAATCGCCCGGTCTGGAGCGGCGCCTCCATCGCCGTACCCGACAATGTGGCCGTCAATCTGGGCGACTCCTCCAAATCGCGCGGCGAGGCGTTTGTCTCCTTCCAGGGGTTCCTGACGCCTCCGACCCTCAGCCTAGCCAGAGTGGACACCGGCGCCCTGACCGAACTGAAATCCGCCCCGGCCAAGTTCGACGCCTCGACCCATGTGGTGGAGCAGTACGAGGCCACCTCGACCGACGGGACCAAGATTCCCTATTTCATCACCCGGCCGCGCGACATGAAGCTGGACGGGTCGAACCCGACCATCATGCTGGGTTACGGCGGCTTCCAGGTCAGCCTGAACCCCGCCTACAAGCCCGAGATGGGCAAGCTGTGGCTGGAGCGGGGCGGGATCTTCGTCCAGGCCAATATCCGTGGCGGCGGCGAGTTCGGGCCCGACTGGCATCAGGCGGCCCTGGACGGAAACCGCCAGCGCGCCTTCGACGATTTCGCCGCCGTGGCGCGTGATCTGGAACAGCGCGGCGTCACCAGCCCGCGCCGCCTGGGCATCTATGGCCGGTCGAACGGGGGGGTTCTGACCAGCGTCTCCATCACCCAGCATCCGGAACTGTTCAATGCGGCGGTGATCGAGAGCCCGCTGGTCGACATGCTGCGCTATCACGAGCTGCCGGCCGGCGCCTCGTGGATCGGCGAATACGGCGACCCGCGCATTCCGGAAGAAGCCGAGTGGATCGCCCGATATTCGGCCTATCAGCAGCTGCGGCCGGACGTGGTCTATCCCCGCGTCTATCTGACCACCAACACCCGCGACGACCGGGTCCACCCCGGTCACGCCCGCAAGTTCGCCGCCCGTCTAGGCGATCAGGGCCACGACCATCTCTATTATGAGGACACGGCCGGCGGTCACTCCAACGACGCCGATCCGGTGGCCAACGCGCGTCGCTGGGCCCGGCACTATGTCTATCTGTCGCAACAGCTGATGGATTGAGAGGGGGCGCGGGCGGCTCACGGACTTATGACCGCAGGCAACGTCCGCGACGTCTAAGAACATGGCCATGAGACACAGGATCGGGGTCATAGCAGCGACGGTCATTGCGGGCGCAGTCCTGTCCGCAGGCTCGGTCGCCCAGCCTGCGAGGCCGCACGTCAAGCCTGTGCGTCACGCCGTGAACGCCGGCCCGCCGGTCGTGGTCGAACTGTTCACCGCCCAGGGCTGCGGCGGCTGTATCGAGGCCAATGCGGTGTTCGAGCGGGCGGCGGGGGAACCCGGCGTCATCGCCCTGACCTATGGCGTCGACTATTGGGACTATCTGGGCTGGACCGACACCTTCGCCCGGCCCGAGTTCACCCAGCGCCAGCGCGATTATCGCGTCGCCCTGCGCCAACGCGGGGTCTCGACGCCCCAGGTGGTGATCGACGGTCGGCGTCAGGTATCCGGCGCGCGTAGTCAGGAGCTTGAGACCGCCATCGTCGAGGAAGCCGGTCGTCAGGTCTGGCCGCCCGAAATCGAGTTCCGCGAGACTGGCGACCGGGTCGGCATAGGTTCGGGCCGCGCCCCCGCCGGGGGCGCCGAGGTCGTCGCCGTCACCTATACGCCCGGCCCCCAGGTGGTCGAGGTCAGCCGCGGCGAAAACCGGGGCCAAACGGTGCGCCACGTCAATGTGGTGCGCGACATCGCCCGGTTGGGCGAATGGCGCGGCCGCCCCATTCTGTTCGACCTGCCCCAGACGCGCGACGAGGAGGCCGTGGTGGTGATGGTTCAGGCCAAGACCGACCACCGCATCATCGGCGCTGCAGTCAGGCAATAGGCCGGCCGATCCGGCGCAACAAAAAAGGCCCCGGCGCTGACGCCGGGGCCTTTTCCTTGACTGATCTTCAAACCTGAAATCAGGCCTCGTCGCCCTTGTCGGCGGCGCCCGTCTCGGGGACCACGGCGCCCTTGGCGGGACGGACGGTCTGGCGTTCGGCGATCCGGGCCGACTTGCCGCGACGATCGCGCAGATAATAGAGCTTGGCGCGACGCACGACGCCGCGGCGCTTCACTTCGATCGACTCGATGTTCGGCGACAGAATGGGGAATTTGCGTTCGACGCCTTCGCCGAACGAGATCTTGCGGACCGTGAAGGTTTCGCTGATGCCGCCGCCGTCACGGGCGATGCAGACGCCTTCAAAGGCCTGGACGCGCTCGCGCTCGCCTTCCTTGATCTTCACGTTGACGCGCAGGGTGTCGCCGGGCTGGAAGACCGGGATCTTGCGTTCGCCCAGGACGCGGGCTTTTTCTTCGGCGTCCAGCTGTTGAACGATGTTCATTTTATTTCTCCTCGAGCTTTGCGCTCTTTGCCTGTGATTTGGCGAGATGCGCTTCCCAGAGGTCTGGTCGCCGCTCCCGCGTGGTCTCTTCCCGCTGCGCCTCGCGCCATTTGGCGACCTTCTTGTGGTCGCCCGACAGCAGCACCTCGGGTATCTCAAGCCCCTCGAACGTCCGCGGTCGCGTGTACTGCGGGTGTTCCAGAAGCCCGTCCTCGAAACTCTCGGACGACAGGCTGTCTGCCGCGCCGAGCACTCCGGGGATCAGTCTTACGCACGCCTCGATCACGACCATGGCCGCCGCCTCGCCGCCGGCGAGCACCGCGTCTCCGACCGAGACCTCCTCGAACCCGCGAGCGTCCAGCACCCGTTGGTCCACCCCCTCGAAACGGCCGCACAGCACGACGATTCCGTCTGCTTTCGCCCATTCCTTGACGCGCGCCTGGGTCAGGGGCCGACCCCGGGCGCTCATGTACAAAAGCGGCCGTTTTGGTCCCGGCAGACTATCGACCGCCCGAGCCACTACGTCCGCCTTAAGCACGGCTCCCGGGCCGCCACCCGCAGGGGTGTCGTCCAGGAAGCCGCGCGTATCTGTGGAAAAGGCGCGAATGTCAACCGTATCCAGGTCCCACAAGCCCTTCTCACGCCACGCCGTGCCGATCAGCGACACGCCGAGCGGGCCGGGAAAGGCCTCGGGAAACATGGTCAGGACGGTCGCGGTGAAGGGCATGGCGCGCGCCCTTTACCGCCCTGTGACCGGAAAGGCGAGCCGGGTCAGGTCGTCGGCGCCCCGCCGCCTGCCGCGATCCAGCCATCGACCTGGTCTTCCAGCACGTCCAGCGGCACCGAGCCGGAGCCCAGGACCACGGCGTGGAAATCCTTGATGTCGAACCGGTCGCCCAGGGCCGCCTTGGCGCGGTCGCGCAGTTCCTCGATCTTCAGCTCGCCGATCTTGTAGCTGGTCGCTTGGCCGGGATTGGTGATGTAGCGCTCGACTTCCTTTTCGATGTCGCGCTCGGACAGCAGGGAGTTCTGACGGAAATAGTCCATCGCCTGTTCGCGGCTCCAGCGTTTGGCGTGCAGGCCGGTGTCGGTCACCAGACGCACGGCGCGCCACAGCTCGGTCGAGAGCCGGCCGAAGTCGGAATAGGGGTCCTGATAGAAGCCCATCTCCTTGCCCAGCTGCTCGGCATACAGTCCCCAGCCCTCGGCATAGGCGCCGTAACCGCCGAAGCGGCGGAAGCGGGGCAGGCCCTCGATCTCTTGCGCATAGGCGATCTGGAAATGGTGGCCGGGCGCGCCCTCATGATAGCTGATGCCCTCGATCTGGGGCTTCAGCACCTGGGTCATGTCCGACAGGTTGACGTAATAGATGCCCGGTCGCGACCCGTCCGGCGCCGGCGAATTATAGAAGGCGATTGAAGCCGTCGCCTCGCGGAACGGCTCGACCGCCCGCACCTCCAGCGCCGCCTTGGGCAGGGTCGAGAACCACTGCGGGGCCGCCGCCATCACCTGGGCGATGAAGCCGCGCGCGTCGGTCAGATACTGTTCCTTGCCCTGCGGCGTATTCGGATATTGGAAGCGCGGATCGGTCTTCAGGAAGGCGAAGAATTCCTGCAGCGTGCCGGTGAAGCCGACCTGGGCCTTGATCACTTCCATCTCGGCCTGGATGCGGGCGACCTCGTCCAGGCCGATCTGATGGATCTGGTCGGCGGTCAGGTCGGTGGTGGTCGAGAGCTGGAGCCGGGCGTTGTAGTAGGCCTCGCCCTGCGGCAGGCGCCACACGCCGGCGTTGCTGTCGGCCAAAGGCTGAACCTCGGCCAGGGCCGTCAGCACGGTGTCGAACCCGGCCTTGTACGGGCCCGTCAGGGCGGCGCGGCCTTCGCCCAGCAGCCGGTCTTTGGTCGCCTGATCCACGTCCAGCGCCGCGACCTTCTTGTTGAAATCGGCCCAGACCGGATTGTCCGCGCCGTCGTCGAACGGCGCGCCGGAGATGACGTTGCGGGTATTGGCAATGGAGGGCTCGAACACGAAGCGGGGCGACACCACGCCGGCCGCCGCGCGCTGACGCAGCTCGTCGGCGACCTGGCCCATCTGGACCTGGGCGGCGCGCAGCCGGGCGACATAGGCTTCGGCGTCGGCGACGCTGGAGACGCGGTGGTTGTTGATCAGGAAGACCGGCAGGCTGGTGGTCGGATTGCCGTTGGCGGCGAACTGAAAGCCCCAGTCGCGCCACTGGTTCGACAGCCGCGCCTGTTGGACGCCGTATTCGAACATTCGCCACGACAAACGCGCCTGAGGTCCCAGCTTCTGCAGATCGAACTCGGCCTCCATCCGGGCCAGCTGGCTTTCGGACAGGGCCAGGGCGCGGTCGGCGGCGACGTCTGAGACATCGTCCAGCCTATCGTAATCGGTCTTGATCCCCAGCGACGTCATCTGTTGCGGGCTGAGGGCGATGCGGGCCTGAAAAGCCTCTTCGAAGAAGGCGTTCAGCCGCGCGTCCTCGCTCTGGGCTTGGGCAGACGGCGCGGCGGTCGGTGCGGCGCTTGGCGTCTGGGCCAGCGCCGGCACGCCAGACAGCACCGCCAGGACGGCGGTGGACGAGATCAGAAAACGACGCATGAACAACCCCTCGAAGACCAAGCGTTCACCTTCGGGGCGTCGCCCGTCCGACGCAAGCGTCAGCGCAGCGGCGCTACGCGATACGTCAGAGATCAACCAAATCGCGATATGGCGCCGCTTGATGCAACCTATGTTCAAGTGCGGCGTTTGGGGGACAGCTTGACCATAACATCTGGGGTTTTCAGCATGCGCAAGATCATCGTCCTCTCCATCGTCGCCGCCGCACTGGCCGTGTCGGCCTGCAACACCATCTCGGGCGTCGGCCGCGATGTCTCCGCTGCCGGCTCGGCCGTTAGCTCCGGCGCCGAAAGCGCCAAGAACTAAGTTTCAGCTTAAGCGAAGTTTGAAGGCCCGTCGGTTCGACGGGCCTTCGTCGTATCCGGCGCAGTCTTCAGGACGGCGTCAAGAAGGCTGACCTTCTGTGGCTGCGACGGCGGCATCTTGCTCGACTTCAGCCTTCTGGCGCGCCTGGAGCGCGGTCTGTTTGCCGGCGACGACGAAGGCTAGGACGATGCCGAACACGCCAATGATCGCCGAATACAGGAAGAAGGCGACATAGCCGGCGCCCAAGGCGGCGGGGGTGACGCCGCTTGTCGCCGCGCCAGTGGTCAGAACCCCCTCCTGCAGGTTGGCGAACAGGCTGCGTAGACCCGCAAACGGGCCGTTGCCCTCGGCCGCCCGGGCCGAGGCCTCGACGATCCGGCCGGATTGCGAGGCGATCAGCTTGCCGGGCAGGGCGTAAAGCGAGGTGAACAGGGCGTATTGGGTTGCGGTGAAGCCGATCGAGGTCAGGCTCGACATATAGGCGATCAGGGCCGTGCCGGCGTAGCCGCTGGAAATGTTGTCGACGCCAATCGCCACAGTCAGGGCCGACAGGCTGTGTCCCTGGGTCGCCAGCCAGGCGAAGATTAGGTTGGAGACCGGGCTCATGAAGGCGCCGATGACCATGGTGCGGATCAGGCCCAGTCTGGCCACCGACCAGCCGCCGATGAAGACGCCGAGCGTCGTCATGATCACGCCGAACACCTTCCGCACCTCGGCCAGCTCCGTCTTGGTGAAGCCCAGGTCGATATAGAAGGGCGGCATGATGTTCAGCACGAAGTCGGCAAGGCGATAGACGCAGATCAGGGCGAGGATCAGGGTCGCCACGCCTGAGAACCGCTTGTAGAAGTCGGCCAGGGGCTGGCCGAAGGAACCGGCCAGATAGGCGCCGGGGCGGGTTTTCAACCCTGGCAGGGGCCAGCAGGCCAGAACCATGACGGCCAATCCCAAAAAGACCGAGATGAACTGCAGATAGACGCCCTCCGGCTTGGCCGACAGGGCCGCCGCCACCGCCGCCTTGCCGTCTGCGCCTAGACCGAACAGCCCGAACAGGGCGTTCAGCGGCGCGGACTGGCCCGTCAGGCCCGAGCCCAGGAACATGGCCGCCACGCCGATGACCGCCAATCGGACGACCCATTCGACCACTTCCAGCTTCGGCCTCGACGGCACGTCGCCGACCGGGATGGGCCGGATCGAATGCACCTTCTCGCGTGGGGCGAACAGGACGCCGACGATGCCGAAGCCCATGAGGGCGGCCATGACCGCGTAGGAGAGGTTCCAGTTGTAGAGGTCGGCCAGGACTAGGGGCACGGCGCCGGCCACGATCATGGCGACGCGGTATCCCATCTGATAGGCGGCGGCCATGGCCCCATGCCGGCTGTCGTCGGCCGCCTCGATACGCCAGGCGTCGATGACGATATCCTGGGTGGCGCCGAAGAAGCCGACCAGGGCCGCGAAGCCGGCGACGGCGATCAGGGCGTTGGCCGGATTCAGGGTCGAGATCGACCACAGGCCGAAGACAATCACCGCCTGAGTCACCAGCATCCAGGCCCGCCGGTGCCCCAGCAGGGGCGTCAGCAGGGGGACGGCGGTCCGGTCGATCAAGGGCGCCCAGACGAACTTCAGCGAATAGGACAGGGTGGCCAGGGCGAAGAAGCCGATCACCTCCAGCGTCAGGCCGCTCTCGCGCAACCAAGCGGTCAGAGTATCGAAGATCAGCAGATTCGGCAGGCCGGCCGAAAAACCCAGCAGCAGCATGATGAAGACGCGCCGTTCGCCGTAGACGGCAAAGCCGCCGAAACGGCCGGCGGATTTCGCTTTTACGGGCGAGGCTTGGTCGGTCATGCACGGCTCCGGCAGCGGCCGGGAACGCGGTCGCCTAAACGGGGGCGACCTTGGCGCGGATGTCGCGCTTCGTCCAGCGGGTCAGGGCGGCGCGAAGGGCGTCGGCGTCCAGGGGCTTGACCAGATGGTCTTCCATTCCGGCCTCGAGGCACAAACGGCGGTCTTCGGCAAAGGCGTTGGCGGTCAGGGCCAGAATGGGGGTGGCGTCGCCCGTGGCGCGGATGGCGCGGGCGGCGGCGGGGCCGTCCATGCCGGGCATCCGCATGTCCATGAAGACCAGATCGTAACGGGCGCGGGCCAGGGCGGCGACGGCCTCGGCCCCTGTGGCGGCGGTCTCGACCGTACAGCCTTCGCGTCGCAGCAGGGTGCGGGCCAGCAGCGCCCCGACCGGATTGTCCTCGGCCAGCAGGACGCGGACCCCGGCGAAGCGGGCGGTCGCGACCCGGTCGTCCTCGGGCGGAAGCAGGCCGGGTGGCGCGACAGAATCGCCAGCGCCGGCGGCCGCCAGCACCCGTTCGGCCAGGGAGGCCCGACGCAGGGGCTTGATCAGATAGCCGTGGAAGCCTGCGGTCCGATAACCGGGGATCAGGTCGCGTTCCGACGGCTTCAGCAGAACGACGCCGCGCCCCCGGTCCGGCGCGGCGACCAACTCGCCGGGCGCCGCCTCGGCATGGTCGATCAACCACACGGGTGCATTGTCTGTGATCTTGCCGCCGGACGCCTCGATCTGGGCGGCGGCGGCGGCGCGAACAAAGGGGTCAGGCGAGCGGAGGGCGACCTTCTGGCCCCGCAGCCGCTTCTTGCGGGGCGCAGCCACGGCCTCGAAATCAGCCTCGAAACGGAAGCGGGCCCCGCCGCCGGGGCGGTCCTCCACACCCACCGTTCCGCCCATGGCCGTGGCCAGTTTGCGCACGACGGCCAAGCCGAGGCCGGCGCCGTCATGGCGCACCGCGTCGGACGAATCGGCATGGCCGAACTCCTCGAAAATACGAGTCCGCGCCTCGATCGGCACGCCAGGCCCGGTATCATCGACGATGAAAGCCAGGCGTACGCGCTTGTCCTTGGCGGCGGAGCCGACTTCAGGCGCACGCTCGACGGACAGCCAAACACCGCCCGTCTCGGTGAACTTGACCGCATTGCCGGCGAGGTTGAACAGCACCTGCCGTAGCCGGCCCTCGTCGGCCAGGATGTCGGAGGCGTCGGCCGCGACCGACCAGACGATCTCCAAGCCCTTGTCGTGAGCGCGCGGGCTGAGCAGTTCGGCGACGCCGCGCACCAGACCTTCCAGGTCAACCGGGGCCAGATCGAACTCCAGCGATCCGGCCTCCAGCCGGGCGTAGTCCAGCAGGTCATTGACCAGGCCCAGCAGATGCTCGGCCGACTGGCGCGCATTCTCGGCATAGGCCCTTTGGGCGCCGTCCAGGCGGGTGCGTTGCAACAGATTGATCATGCCCAGAACCCCGTTCAGGGGCGTGCGCATCTCGTGGCTCATCAGGCGCAGGAACTGCTGCGCCGCCTCGACGGGGGGCGTCGGCTGGGTCTCGGTCCGTTTCGTCGCCGTCCGTCGCGCCATCAGGGTCTCCGCAAGCCTGGGAGCATAGGCGCGCCGGGTTAAGGATTGTTCTTCTCTCCTGACGGACCGGGCGGTCCGGATGACGGCCTCACGAATAGAGGAAGGGCGCCTGGTCCGGCGCCGCCTCGCGGATGTCAGAGGCTTCGCCGCGATGGGCCCGACGTCGGCTGAAGTCGGCCTCGGCCCCGACGGTGTTGCGACGATAGATCAGGGCCTCGGCGATATGGCGGCGCAGCACCCCGTCGCAGCCGTCCAGATCGGCGATGGTGCGGGCCAGCCGCAGGGTCCGGGTCCAGCCCCGCGCGGTCAGCCCCCCGGCCTCGCCCGCCCGCATCAGCAGCATCCGCCCCGCCTCATCAGGAGTGGCGAACCGGTCCAGGGTGTCGCCGGAGGCGCGGGCGTTCAGGCCCTGGGCCGGGTCCAGCCCCGCCCCGCGCACCCGGTCCTCTTGCTGGGCGCGGGCGGCGGCGACGCGAGCCCTGGCCTCGGCCGTGCCTTCGGGCGGGGGCGGCAGGGTCATGTCGGCGGCCGTGACCGGCGGGGTTTCGACCGTCAGGTCGATCCGGTCGAACATCGGGCCGGACACCCGGTTCTGATAGTCGCGCTGGCAGCGGGGAGCCTTGCCGCAGGCGCCCCGCCCTGCCCCGCCCATGCCGCAGCGACAGGGGTTCATCGCCGCCACCAACTGGAACCGGGCTGGATAGCGGATATGGGCGTTGGCGCGGGCCACCGCGATCTCGCCCGTCTCCAGCGGCGCGCGCAGCGAATCCAGGGCCTGAGCGCTGTACTCCGCCATTATGGAGCAGAAACACCTAGCGCGGGGAGACGCCCCGCAATCTCCCTTGAATAGTTCTATTTCGACTTAGCCGGGGGAGGCTTGAGTGCGCTGCCACTCGTTGGGGGATTGGATTGTTTTGACGACGGGCCGATGTATCCGGTCATGGCTTTAGGGCCGGCACCGGCCATGTAGCCGTTGACGATGATCCTCGTGGGGGGCTTGGCCATCGCGCTACTTCTTCGCTGGCGGTGGCTTGATAGCCGATCCGCTGGTGGGTGGCTTTGTGCTTTCCGCCGCAGGCCCCTTGTAACCCTCGCTGAGGTTCTTGTTCTGAGGCGGCATATATCCATCGTTCAGATGGACCCGCTTCGGGGGTTCTTTTGACAATGTGTCCTCCGTCACTTCTTGGGCGGCGTAATGCTGCTACCAGTGGTCGGCGGAGCGCTCTGGCTCCCGGTCGGCCCTTGGTAGCCACCTCGAACTTCTCCGCGACTGGGCGCTGGAATATAGCCTTTCGTGATTTCACGCTGGCGCGAAGGCGCAGGTGAAGCTGTTGTAGGCGTTTTCTTGTCGGTCATTAGGTCGTCCTTACGAGTTCAATGGCACGAATATCTTTGCCGCAGAGTAGAATGCTGCGGCGATCGGTTGGCTTTGTCCAAACTCCTTTGTCGCTGACGTCCCAAACTTCCTCGATTAACAAATCTCGTTCCGCAGTGCTTGAGGAAGCGAATGATTTCTGGCCGTAATGCCCGTAAACACGGGAGCCATCGTTCAAGGTTACAATGAGATAGGTTTGCCCGCGAAGGCGGCTAAAGGCGTAGTCCCATGCAGCGGGTGTGTGATGGTTGGGAGATGCGCCAGTCTTTCGAATGAGGCCTCCAACCAGATCATGGGCCGCACTGAGCGCCAGAAGCGCTCCGATTGCGAGCGGGACGATCACATATTCAAAAGTGTCCGACGTCCAAGACGGCCAACCAAGTCGGTTGTCGAGGAACACGAAAAGCGGGACTGAAACTGCGTAGTAAACGGTCGAGACGCCTGCGTAGGCCACGACCCTTTCTTGAAATGGCGGGTTAGGGCCAGCAACAAACCACTGCCGAACCCAGAGGATCAGCAGCCCCGGAGCGAGGACGGAGATCAACGTCTTCAGTTTTTCGGCGTCCAACGATTCCATGGTGTCCTAGCAAAAAACGGGGGACGCGAGCCTAGCTCGCGCCCCTAAAGCCTAACGACAGGTCGGTAGCGACAGCAGATTGTTTGGCTCGATCCCATCGGCCGTCGTCTTGAGATACTTGCGTCGGCTGCTTGTTCGAACCGCAACGATCACGTCGGCGCGATTACCATTTACTGAGGTCCAGAAGGACCATTTGCCGGCTTCGATACCGCTAATGGCCTCGTCGATGGGGAGGGACCATCCACCCCCGTCTGTCCCGCCGATAGCATCTATGCGCTGATCGGAGTCTGTGCCGTCTGGTTTGATGCACGTCACTTGGTGGCTGGTAGCCATGGTTGTCGTCTTTCATGCGAACGGCGTTCGCATCCGACGGCCTGCTGTGCAGGTTGATTCGGTTGGGTAGATGATTCTACTCTCTACGAATCATCGGAGCGAAGGCCCTGATGGTGAAAGAGGGGAGGGTCGGGTTTCCTCGGCGCCAAACTTTGGAACCGACCTCTCCTCTCAGTTGTCTCGACGTTGGCCGCATCACGCTAGCCTAGTTCGAGTGCGCTCCTCATTTTTTCCGAGGCTCGGACACCGTTCCCTTCGGGTTACGGACGGCGGTTCTCGTCGTCACATACTTCCCCGAAGAGGCGGAACGGTGCGGCCCCTTGGGCGGCGGTTTGCTGGCCATCCCAATCTCCTACACTGGCGTTACGCGGCCATACCCCGCGCTGGCACCCATTACCGTGATCTGCCAAAAACGATTCTACAACCCTTATCTTGTGGGTAGATTGGAAAATCTCACATCATCTAGTGGACGGCGAATCCGAACACGGCTTTAGTAGGTGTTGAATGGCTTGATTTGCCGGTGACTCGCAAGGGCGATGTTCCGCAGACGTTCCGCAATCCACAGGTTTATTAACTAATTCCCATCACGCGATCTTATCGCTCGCACTGCGAGCAACGCCTGATGGCCAGACAGCACGCAGCGACCCAACTCGAAGACAAATATGCCCGGCTCATGGGTGCCCTACAGGTGATCGATCACGAGGTAGAACCGGTGATTGGCGTTGCCGCGATCATCGAAAAGCAGCTTGAGATTGAGGCACGTAAGCGAAAGATGCTGGCCGAGGCCCGCGCAATCACAGCCTCAATCCGCCTCTTCGAGCCGGACTGGGACCCCGAGAAGATCAAGGCAATTGTCACCACGCCGCGTATTCGACAACACGGTCAGGGGGCTCGGGCGGTATATCGGCTGCTAAAACGGGCGGATCAGCCGCTCACGGCGTGGGAGATCGGCAAGGCGATCGCGCCGGAGATCGGGCTTCCGTCCCCAGATCGTCGCGAATTATTGCGGCTGATGAGCATCGCAAATGGCACATGCAAAAGGGCTCTCAAGCGCGGCTTGGTCGAGCTTCACGTGGGCAAGCCCAACAAATGGGCTGCCAAACGCAACACCCTCGGAGCGGTACAATGAGTGATGGTTCGGTCGCGGAGACATGGAACCTCCGACTGGCGACCCTTGCAACCGTTGGGGCAGCGTCTGGCTACCTATTGCTAGGCGCCGGGATAGTGCAGTCGGATTCTCCAAGGGTGGCTGCGTGCATCGTAGCTGGCGGCATGGGCCTGATGTCCTATGCGGCAATGCTCGGGGGCATGGGCCTGTTCGCAAGTTGGGCGCTTGCCGTAACTCCTCGCGATCGATCCATTCTCTGGGAATCCAAGCGGAAGCTCAGATTTCTACCCCGAGGCAGAATCACGACTGCAAATTTCCGAGGCACGCTTATGATGCTGGCAGTGATCGGAATCGCTTGCAGCATGGTCACCACTCTCGGCACCATGGTCGCGGGAACTAGTGTGTCGCACCAAGTGGCGAATGGGAAGTGCACGCCATCCTCGGTTCCGTCGCGAGGCTAAGCGGCTTGGTGCCGTTGCCAGTAGCCACACCACCGCCTAGATACGGACAGGACAGCAGCGGCGCCGAGGACTTGGGCGAACTGTCGGCCGTTATCCACGCGCCTGAAGTCCTCGCG
Source organism: Brevundimonas sp. FV2ps16 (assembly GCF_058681075.1). Taxonomy (NCBI): domain Bacteria; kingdom Pseudomonadati; phylum Pseudomonadota; class Alphaproteobacteria; order Caulobacterales; family Caulobacteraceae; genus Brevundimonas; species Brevundimonas sp. FV2ps16. Next base: position 889,489 of record NZ_CM178728.1, read on the forward strand.
CCACGCGCACTCCTGCGCATAGGCGTCGAGATATAGGCCGGATATGCGGTGGTGAACGCCGCGCTCTGCCCGCCGAAGGCGGGAGTTGTAGCTCTCCGCCCAGTTCGTGTGGATGCCGCCGGGTTCGGCGTAGCGCTGGGAGTGATTGATCGCGCGCACGTCGTGGAAGTGCAGGTTGAGCGCCATCCAGTGGGCCGCCTCATCGGTGCGGATTTCTGCCGATGCGTCCACATGATGCAGCACGGCGGCTATGGCATCGGACTCCTGCTTTACGACCACCGAGATTGAACGTCCTCCCGGCCGTCGCTCGCGCATCACGACTACCGATCGACGTTTCGGGTTTGATCGACGCATATCTTTGCGGCCAGACTTCTCGTTGGCCTTCTTCAAGTGGCCACCAACCCAGACGCCGTCGATCTCGACCACACCGGTAAGTTTTCTGTCAGCCACCATCGACGCCATGGCATCCCGAAGTTTGTGCGCGAGAACGAATGCCGTCTTGTAGGAGACGTCCAGTTCTCGCCCTAATCGCAGCGCGCTGACGCCGTTGGCGCCGTTTACAAAGATGGCGATCGCCAAAAGGATGTCGGCGAAGAACAGCTTGCGGCTGTTGAAGAGCGTGCCCGAGGTCATCGAGAACTGGCGTTCGCAGCGCTTGCATTTGAAGATCGGACGGCTGGCGTATTCAAGCACAGCATCGCACTTGCAGTGGGGGCACACAGGCCTTCCACCGCTTTCGGCGAACCGAACTGCCTTAAACGCCTCGCGAGCTTGATCTTCGGTCATCCGAGCGACCTGTTTCAAACTCAGCGATCTCGCCTTTGCAGAAAGGAGAAAATGCTGCGACAACGACAATCAATGCAAACGCATCAAAACTGATGCGAGAGCACCAAAAGCGATGCGCGCGTCATTGTCAATGCGTTCGCATCAATTTTGATGCGTTGGCACTAAGGATGTGACATGGATGAAGACGCCCTCACCCGCTGGCTTGTGGGATTTGTCCGAGCACAAATGGCCCAGCAGGGGCTCGGCTACGCTGACCTTCAACAACGGTTGGCGGCCGTCGGCGTCGAAGAGAACGAGCGCAATCTCCGCAACAAGGTCATGCGGGGCACATTCAACGCCGCCTTTTGGATTCAATGCCTCGTCGCGCTTGGTGTGCGATCAATACCGCTCGAACCGGGCGTGATGGGGTTCACGGGCCAAGCGGCTCTGCCTGCGGGAATTGAAGACTGGCAGAAGCCCGAGATCATCGCTGAAATCTATAAGGTGCTCGGTACTGGCAGCGATCCAGAAGAATCCACTGACAATTAGGGCTGCCCACAACCGCCGACGCGCTCAGTTCGCAGCGCCGTGGCATGTTCCCGTCACGAGGGAGAAACCAATGCAGCGCTTTCTATTCGACCTGTGCGCCCAGTTGACAGACGGCACCGTGGAGCGACGGAGCCCGTGGATCAGCGATGAATGGTTGGCGAGAGAACTCGCGGAAAATCCCCGCCTCGATCGGTTGGTGGATATCCCAGAGGAGTATGTAAGAGACGGCGTGACACATCCTCTGCCCTACGAGGCGACTTAACGTCACTTATCGGCGCGCATTATCATTTTTGGTGGATCAGCATGGGCGAAGCGAAACGCCGAAAAATGAAAGGAGTCGTCATCGACCATGAACCCAAGCCCGCGCTTCCAGCGCAGAACTGGAACCTGACCGAGGCTATCCGCGCGCTCTACGCTGTGGCTTCGCCGAAGATCACGACCCCTACGAAGCCTCTTCGTCATACTATCACGAAGTTCTGCAAGACGATCAGTCTTGATGCTCCTGTGTTCCTGCCTTTCACGAACGTCAGCGCCGACTATAAGGCAGGCTTCTGCCACAACAACGTCCTCGAACAGGTTCGGCGGGCTGGTGGTCGTCGCATCTGCGGCTGGATGATCTGGGACAATGGAAAATATACGGAAGCCGAGTTCCACAGTGTGTGGGCGGCAGAGAATTCCCAAAACCTCATCGATCTGACACCTCGGATCGATGGCGAGGACGAAATCCTCTTTCTTTCGGACAGCGTTACAAAGATCGTTCGTGCGGGTGCCTACGACCTCTTTCCGAACAGCCGGACGTCCGTTTCCAAATGCCCGTATGTCAGCCGAGGACGGCCTATGAGCCATCCAACATCACAGGCTCTAATCACCGCAGACACCTCACCGTTCGGTTTTCTATCCGTCGCCACATAGACACTCGTTGGCCCCGTCGGACTGCAATCAGCACGATTGTTGGTAACCGGGAATTAGGCGTCGTGTGATCAAGATGCTCTATGACCGCATATCTCGTCAGCTATGACCTTACCGGAAACAGAAACTACGCCGCCATAAAAGCGGCGTTGGCAGAGCACGGGCACGCAACTCGGGTTCTCTTATCGACGTGGTTGTTGGAAACCACATCGAGCCCAGGCCAAGTGGTGAACACCCTGCTGAAAACAGATCATGACAAAGACGACAAATGGATGGTCGTCGAAGTGAGCGGAAACTGGTCTAAAGGAAAAGGGCTTCATCCTGAAGCAGACGAAATCTTAGTCGAACGCTTACTCGGTAGCCCGGAGTTCACGCCAGTTCAATAATCCTTACGGCACTTGTCGTAAGTCGCGCCGAAGCACCACCCTTCCTTGCAGATCACTTGCACATCAAGTGCCTTGCAAATCCAATGCAAGACCTGCTGGCGCCATGGCATGGCGCGCCATCTCATGTCCATCTCTTCACCTGTTTTGAAAACGAGATTACCGTCTCGCAACGGCCGGCCCATGCGCCGATCTAAATCGCCGAAGGCGATAGGCACGCATCGTAACAAATACCGATGAATTGTCAAGAATTGCGCCATCTCGCTGGCCGGTGGGAGTCTCCTCCTCACCTGTCAGCGCAGTCTCTGTGTTCGGGGTGGGCCGAGCAGACCGTCTCCTTGATGCTCCGGATGATCTCCTCAGAAGACCGAGGCGGGGGCGGATTCAAGATTGCGTTCAAACGCTCTCGCGACTCCTCCGGCGAAATGATCCGGCTCTGTTCGGCGATATAGCCGGCGCAGCCTGAGGAGACCCACGTCGAGTCCGTCGGGCTCAGATCGCGCTCGAACCATCCTGATCTCTGTTTGAATATCGTGCGAACAACACGGGCGCCCGAGCGACCGTGACCGCACGTCACCACGGCATCGCGTCCTTGGAATGTGTAGTAGGCCATCGTGTCCTGCGCCGCTGCTGGCGGAGGAGAGAGGGATACAGCTGCGATCAGCGCCAGCGTGCTCCTCATTGGTAGAGCCCCCTACTCACACCCGCGCCGAGATACTGGCGCGCCATCGGCGAATCCGCTGGGATCATCGTCGGAGCCTTACAGGCCCGGCAGTAGCTGTCCTTCCGACCCATCCGCCACAGCGTGTAGAGAAGGCCGGGGAAGATGAAGCAAAGCCAGAGAATGATCTCGATCGCGCTACTGCCGCGATTACGCACTCTCGGCTTTCCGACCGTGCCGCACGACGTGCAAAGGAACTGACCAGCCATCAAACCCTCCCGAATGGATCAATAGGACATCTAATGTCCTTGGATTGATGGCCATTTCGTTAAACCCATCGCGCGGATGGGCTGGGCACAAATCATCGGCGGGAACGTCCGCCGTCTCCGCAAGGAGAGAGGTTGGACCCAAGAAGGACTCGCGGCTGAAACCGATCTCGACGTCCGGCAGATCGGCCGCATCGAACGCGGACAGAGCTACCCCAGCGTCGGGCTGCTGGTGCAGCTATCCGAGCTATTCGACGTTGAGCCGGGACGCTTTTTCGACCGTTAGATCGACAGCCCAGAACAGGTAGGGGCTCGTAGATCGGCGCTACGTCAAGCGTATTGCATACCGGCGGGCAACCGGAGATAGTTGGCCGTGCCATACTATGTGAAAGTCATCCCGCCCTCCAAACGCGCGCGCATTCATGCGGGTGAGTGCAAGCATTGCCGAAATGGGCTGGGTCAGGAAAATCAGCAGAAGGGCAATGGTCCGACCTACTGGTCTCCGCCCTTTGAGACATTCGAACAAGCCGACATGTTCATGAAGTCTCTTGGTCCTCGGTATGACAACGTCGGACCTTGCGCAGATTGTAGGCCAACATCACTGCCGTGACCGCCCTAACCGTTTCAATTGCGCCCGCGATCGCCTCATCATTTGCGGCGATTGTGGTGGCGTATGTCGCTTGGCAACAGTGGCGCACCGCGAAGCACAAATTGGCTGTCGATCTGTTTGATCGACGGCTTGCAGCCTATCTCGCGCTCAACAACGCCATAGGCACCCGGCACAGTGAAATACTCGCTTTGACTTTTGAACAGGTCACCCGTGACCCGCCGACAGCGGCATTGAGGGAGTTCTGGGCAGCCAAGACCGATGCTTATTTTCTCTTTGGCCCACGCTTTCATAAAGCCTCAGAGACTGTGGAGGACCGGCTTCGCTCATTGTTGCAGGCTAAGACCACCTTCATGATGGATCGAGACGCACCACCATCCAAATATGTGGCGGTGATGAAGGCGTCGGCGAATGTCTTTGGCGCACAAGACCAGCTACTTGGGGCTGCAAAACCCTACATGATGATGGGCTCGGTTGGCGCGGCAAAATCTCTTAGATGGCGCCGCGAGAAGTTAGCATCAGGGACTGAATTGGCGGGTCCAAAGGTAAATGAGGACCTGATCAAAGGCCTAGCTTTCGGCACCCACAAGCAATCTGAGTAAAGTGAGCGGCATCCCCACTACTACACCGTCGAGTGCTCGAAGCTGGCTGGCGAACGCTTGGTGGCTACCACTCGTCGTGGGTGTTATTATGTGGTTCTTGGCGCTCGTAGTGCTGGCACCACTTAATGGACCTGCACGATGTCGAGACGGTTGGGCATCTCCATCGATTGGAAGACCCGGCGCTTGCTCATGGCATGGCGGAGTGAAGCGTGGCGGGTCTTGGACATGGCTTGGAGCCATCGGCGTCGGGATCGCATCTGGCTACGCCGTAACGGTGGTGATGACGAAGCTTGCTCCGACACCAACGCCTCCACCTTCACCACAGCCATCAGCGTTGCCAGCGCCGCTGCCTACGCCCAAGCGTCCCGCGCCGCCGGCAACGCCTGTTTCCGGGGTCACTTGCCCACGCTGTAAAAACCGGATGACTCCGCGCGCAGCTAAGCGAGGCCGCAATCGCGGCAAGCTATTCTGGGGCTGTTCACAATATCCGCGATGCTACGGGACCCGACCCTACGGCTAGTCGTCTGCATAGAACTGGAACATCAGCCCGCTCTCGACCTCGGTGGCGTCGAACACTCCTAATCCCGGCACCTTCACAACGACACCGATTCGACTAGAAGATTCAGCACTCGTTCGAATACGGCGTCGTTGAGAATCGAGGGTTCCGCTTCGACGATCTGATGGATGAGGTCTAACGCGTCAGTCATGCCGGTCTCCAAGCCATAGTCATCAATATGATCCGCATCACGGACGGCCGATCCTGTGCCGTCGCCACGACCCGGCCGTCGCACAGGCCGATGAACCCGCCGCCTTCGTGCGCCGGAGCGATCTGATACAGGCGCTGTCCGCGCCAGAACCTCATGGGCGCGTTCATCGGGCCAACTCCCACAGCTTGTAGAGTCCAGTCCCCGGCACGTTGCGGACGTAGCCATCCGCCCGCAGCTTTGTCAGGCAGGCGCCGACCCGCTTACGCATGATGACGACCGTCGCGTCATCCGCGTTGAGTCTCCGTTCTTTGATCTGGATATGCACGAGGTCGAGTGCCGTAAGCGGGTGGTCGCTCGCCCGCAGAGATCGGACAACCAGCCTCACAACCTCCCCCTTCTTGGCGCGGTGCTTCGTCGGGTAGCGGACGATACGGTCGGTGTCCGCTGCCGGATCAAAGAGCCGGATCGCAGCGTCCACATGATCCAGATCGCAGACGACCTTCTTCTCTTCGGCGCGTAGAAGCTTGAGGCGCTTGGCCAGTTCGCCCCGCTTCTCAACGAGGCCGGCGACGGTGTTCGGCCGTTCAAGTTTGACGTTTTCCATACGGAAGAACGTAGCAAGAACAGCTACTTAGTCAGCCCAGCGCTAGGTGTAAATGCTCCATAATGGCGCTGTACTCGGGCAGTTCGTCGAGGAAGAGGACGCCGTTGTGGGCCAAAGAGGCTTCGCCCGGCTTGGCCCGCAGCCCTCCGCCGGTCAGGGCGGCCATCGAGGCGGAGTGATGAGGGCTTCTGAACGGTCGGTCCCGGGTCAGAGCCCCCCGTTCGATCAGGCCGGCGACCGACCAGACCATCGAGGTCTCCAGTAGCTCCTGCGAGGTCAGGGGCGGCAGGAGGCCGGGCAGGCGTTGCGCCATCATCGACTTGCCCGACCCCGGCGGGCCGATGAACAGCAGGTTGTGGCCGCCGGCCGCCGCGATCTCCAGCGCCCGCTTGGCGCCCTCCTGGCCCTTGACCTCGCGCAGGTCGGGCACGGCCTTGCCGCTGGCCAGCGGGCCGGGCTCGGGCGCGCGCAGGACCTGGGTTCCCTTGAAGTGGTTGACGAGGGCGATCAGCGACCGGGGCGCCAGGATGCGGGCCCCGCCGGCCCAAGCCGCCTCTGGCCCCGTGGCCTCGGGGCAGATCAGGCCCAGGCCCATGGCGTCGGCGGCCACGGCGGCCGGCAGGGCGCCGCCCACCCGTGCGATCTGCCCGTCCAGACCCAGTTCGCCGATGGCGGCCCAGCCGTCCAGGGCGTCGGGGGCGATCACCCCCATGGCCGCCATCAGGGCCAGGGCGATGGGCAGGTCGAAATGACTGCCCTCCTTGGGCAGGTCGGCGGGGGCCAGATTGGCGATGATCCGCCGCGACGGCAGGGCCAGGCCTATGCCGGCGAAGGCTCCGCGCACCCGTTCGCGGCTCTCGGCCACAGCCTTGTCCGGCAGCCCGACGATGTTGAAGACGGTCTGCTGATCCTGGCCGACCAGCTGGACCTCGACGTCCACGCGCCGAGCCTCGACCCCGTCAAAGGCGACTGTGACAACCCGCGCGACCATGGCGTTCCCTCCGCTGGAGAGAACGAAGCATGAACCCTGCTCTAGCGCAAGGGGTGTTACGCAACCTGCGCGGCGCGCTTCTTCTCGATCACGTCCCACATCAGGGCCGTGGCGTCGACGCCCGTGAAGGTCTTCAGCTGCTGGGCGCCGGTGGGGGAGGTGACGTTGATCTCGGTCAGATAATCGCCGATCACGTCGATGCCGACGAAGATCAGTCCGCGCTCCTTCAGGGTCGGGCCGATGGCGGCGCAGATCTCCAGGTCGCGCGGGGTCAGTTCGACCGGCATGGCCGTGCCGCCGACGTGCAGGTTGGAGCGGACGGCGCCGGCCGCCGGCACGCGGTTGATCGCGCCCACCGGCTCGCCGTCGATCAGCAGGATGCGCTTGTCGCCCTTGGACACGGCAGGGATGAATTTCTGGATCACCAGCGGATCGCGGCTGCCGACGGCGTGGATCTCGATCAGGGCGTCCAGATTGGGGTCGTCGGCGCGCAGCTTGACCACGCCCGAACCGCCGTTGCCGTGCAGAGGCTTCAGCACGACCTCGCCGTGCGTCTTGTGGAAGGCGTCCAGGGCGACGGGGTCGGCCGAGATCAGGGTCGGGGGCTGAAGCCCGGGGAAGGCGGTGACCAGCAGCTTCTCGGGCGCCGAGCGCACCTGGGCCGGGTCGTTGACGACCAGGGTCTTCGGATGGACCGTCTCCAGCAGATAGGTGGCGGTGACATAGGCCATGTCGAACGGCGGATCCTGGCGCATCAGGATGACGTCCACGTCCTCGGCCAGGTCCAGCTTCACCCAGTCGCCGAAGTCGACGTGGTTGCCGACCTCGCGCCGCACGGTGATCGGCCGGGCGCGGCAGTAGAGGCGGCCCTCCTCAAGGGCCAGGGTGCGGAAGTCATAGACCCACAGCCGGTGCCCGCGCGCCTGGGCCGTCTCGGCCATCAGGAAGCTGGTGTCCCCGGCGATGTCGACGGCCTCGATCGGGTCCATCTGGATGGCGACTTTGAGTGTCATGCTTGGGCCTATCGCGCTTCGCGCTACTTGAGGCCCGTTTGGCGCGCCGCGCTCAGGGCCAGTGAAGGGTCGCCGGCTAAGGCTCAGTCCAGCGGACGGGCTTCCTCGGCCAGCATGATCGGCACGCCCTCGCGGATCGGATAGGCCAGTTTGGCGCCGGCCGAGATCAGTTCGCCCGCATCGCGGTCGTAGGTCAGCTTGCCGCGCGTGACCGGGCAGACCAGCACCTCAAGCAGGCGGGGATCGACCGAAACAGGGGTGTTGAAGGCGTCACTCATTTTTTGGGCCTATCGCGCTGGCGCTACTTGAGGCCGTTGTAGGGTGGCTCGTCGCATTGCGCTACTGGATCGAAGGCGCGGCGTCGTCGCCGGCGTCGGCGGCGTCGATGCGGAGCAGGGCGGTCAGGGCCTCGGCGCGGGGCATCAGACCCATGGCCTCCAGCAGGGCCTGTTTCTCGGCCGGCTCGAACGGCAGGGCCATCGACAGGCTGTTGACCAGGGCCTCCATCGGCGCGGTCTCGGCCGTCTCCCAGTCGATGTCCAGCAGGCGGTGGGCCATATAGGCGCGCAGGGCGTCGAGGAAGGCGTGGCGGTCGAAGTCCGGTTCTTCCGGCGGGGGCGACAGATCGTCCTCATAGGCGTCGAAGGCCGCGCGCACCTGGCGATAGGGCGCCTTGGACGGCAGTTCGGCGGCGATGCGGAACCGCGACACCCCGGTCAGGGTGATCAGATACCGGCCGTCCGAGGTCTCGGCGAAACTGGTGATCCGCCCGGCGCAGCCGACCGGCGACAGGCCGGGCTGGGCCGGGTCGCCGCCCTTGGGCTGGATCAGGCCGATGATCCGGTCCCCGGCCATGGCGTCGTCCACCATGTTCAGATAGCGCGGCTCAAAGATGTTCAGGGGCAGTTGCCCGCGCGGCAGCAGGATGGCGCCGCCCAGCGGGAAGACCGGGATCACCTGCGGCAGGTCGAGCGCCCTGACATAGCCCTGGGGCATGAAGACTCCGGTGCGCTTAAGAGAACAGGATGGACGACAGGCGACGCCGGCCGTCCTTGGACACGTCGGAACTGACGCCGGCCGCGTCGAAGATGACCAGCAGCTGTTTGCGCGCCGCCTGGTCGTTCCATTCGCGGTCGGCCTGGATGATGGCCAGCAGATTGTCGACGGCGCCCTTGAAGTCGCCGGCCGCGCTCTGGGCCTCGGCCAGGTCAAACCGGGCCTGGTGGTCGGTCGGATCGGCGGCGACCTTGGCCTCCAGTTCGGCGAAAGCGCCGGTCGGGGCCTTGGCGGCCAGGGCCAGCTGGGCGCGCACGCTCTGGACCGTCGGCTCCTTGGAGTCCTGGGGGGCCATGGCGATGGTCTGCAGCGCCTGCTCAGGGTCGCCGTTGGCCAGATAGACCCGCGCCATGCCGGCGATGGCCTTCTCGTTCTCGGGCTCGATCGACAGGACATGGGCGAAGGCCTGGGCCGCGCCGCCGAAATCGTTCAAGCCCAGCGACTCCTCGCCCAGTTCCAGCAGTTGCGTCGTCTCGGTCGAGCCCCCCTGACCGCCGGTCAGCTTGTCGATGAAGGCCTTGATCTGGCTGTCGGGGATCGCGCCCTGGAAGCCGTCCACCGGCTGGCCGTTGACGAAGGCGTAGACGGTGGGGATCGACTGCACCCGCAGCTGGCCCGCATAGGCCGGATTGGCGTCCACATCGATCTTGACCATCTTCACCGCCCCCTTGGCGGCGCGCACGCCCTTCTCCAGCGCCGGACCCAGGGTCCGGCACGGCCCGCACCAGGTGGCCCAGAAATCGACGATGACCGGCTGATGGCGCGAGGCCTCGATGACGTCGGTCATGAAGGAGGCGTCCGTGCCCTCCTTGATCAGGTCGTCGCCGGAGCGGCCGGGGGACAGGGTCGGGTCGATCAGGGTCATGGCTAAGTCCGTGCAGGCTCGAGGGTCGTAACGGACCAGATGGCGTCGGGATGCCCCGGCATCAAGCGGCGAATTGGTCGCGCTGTGACGGAGCGCGCCTGAGGGCCGAAATAGACGGAATCCACTCGAAAAAAATGGAGTCTATTTTCGTCTATTCTTCGCGGGGCGCCTGTTCTGGCGCGAATGGCGCGAAAACACCGTGCCAAGGCGCCAAACCTGCCAAACATGGCGAGGCGGGGGTTGGTGGGGGCTGTGGCGTCGGTTCTCATGCCGGAATGATCTCACGCCGCCGGCCACCGGTAGGTCGCTGGGCGCCAGATATCTGCAAGTCATTGGAATTGTTTGAGTCGGGCCAGCGTCATTGTGCGCGCAACGCTTTCTCTTTCGTCATTCCGGGCGAAGGGCCGCTTGGCCCGAAGACCCGGAACCCAGCGGCGCGCGAGAGCGCGAAACTGTCGCGGATTAGATCTTGAGACATTGTGCGGCGGATAGATTTCGCCTTCGGCGCCGCTGGGTTCCGGGTCTTCGCTACGCTTCGCCCGGAATGACGAAAGAAGGGCGGCGTCACCTCTCCTCGCCGGAAGGCGCGTGGGGAGGGGCAGCGTAGTTTAGATGTTCACGCGCCCCGCCTTCACCCCAGCGCCCCGAAATCCACCACCACCGGCTCGCGCCCCAGCAGCGCCAGCACCCGTCGGAACGCCGTCTGCTCCAGGGCCGTCGTCGCCGTATTGGTCAGGGGGTGGAAGTTGACGATGTCGGCGTCCCACAGGCGGCGGTCCAGGACGAAGGTCACGCGGCGGTCGGCGTCGTTGATCAGGGCCAGGGCGGTGACCGAGCCGGGGCGGACGCCCAGGGTTTCGAACATCAGGGTCTCGTTTCCGAAGGAGAGACGGCCCGAGCCCATGGCGGCGGCGGCGCGTTTCAGGTCGATGACGGTGTCCTGGCGGGCCGAGATCAGCCAGAGGCGGCCCTTGTGGTCCTTCAGGAACAGGTTCTTGGTGTGGGCGCCGGGCAGGTCGGCCTTGAGGTCCAGGCCTTCCTCGACGCGGAAGACGGCCGGGTGGTCATGGGTGGTGTGGGCGACGTCGTTCTCGGCCAGCCAGGCGGTCAGGGCGTCACGGTCGAAGGCGGGGGCATGGACGGAGTCTGGCGTCATGGTTGAGCAGTCGCGTTTGCGGCGTTAGGAACGGTTCCATGGTCGATACCGTGCAGACGCGCCCGCTGGAACTGGAATGCTATCCGATGACGGCCCGGCCGCCGGATCTCGTGCCCGGCCGCCAGTCGCGCAACTGGATGGACGCCTTCATCAGCCGCCACCCCTATCGGTGCCTGCCGCTGAACATGGCCAACACCACGGGGTGGGAGATCCTGTGCCCGTTCGGCTTCTCGGCCGAGTGGAACGGCGGGCCGCGCCAGGAAGACATCGTCATCACGCCGGATCGGCCCCAGCACGACCTGGCGCATTTCGTCACCTCGCACTTTTCGCGCGGGGTCCTGACCATGCACCCGCAGTATCTGTTCCGCACGCCGCCGGGCTGGGGGATGATGTGTTCGGGGTCGCCCAATCACCTGAAGGACGGGATCCAGCCGCTGGTCGGCCTGATCGAGACCGACTGGCTGCCCTTCCCCTTCACGATGAACTGGATCTTCACCCGGCCGGGCCGGATCAGCTTCGAGAAGGGCGAGCCCTTCTGCTTCATCAATCTGATCGAGCACAAGAAGGTCGAACAGTTCCAGCCGGTGATCCGCACCCTGGAATCCAATCCGGTGATGAAGGGCCAGTTCGAGGCCTGGAACCGCGCCCGCACCGACTTCAACCAGCGGCTGGCCGGCGGCGATCCGGACGCGGCCAAGGAGGCCTGGCAGCGCTACTACTTCAAGGGCGAGGTGCCCGAGGACCTGGGGGCGGCGCCGCCCACCCATTCGAACAAGCGCCGCCTGAAGACGCCCCGCGTCGGCTGACGCGGGTGCGAAGAGGTCGGTGCGCTTAGCGGCGCACCGCCTCCAGCGCCGCCTTTTGCAGGGCGAACAGTTCGGTGCAGCCGATCTCGGCCAGGGAGAAGAGGCGGTCGAACTCGGCGCGGGAGAAGCCGCGCTTCTCGCCGGTGGCCTGGACCTCGACGATCTGGCCTGCGCCGGTCAGGACGAAGTTGGAATCGGCTTCGGCCTCGGAATCCTCTTCGTAGTCCAGGTCCAGCACCGGCACGCCGTCGCAGACACCGCACGACACCGCCGCCACCTGGTCCAGGATCGGGTCGGACTTCAGCACGCCTTCGTCGCGCAGATAGTTGAGGGCCGAGGCCATGGCGACCCAGGCGCCGGTGATGGAGGCGGTGCGGGTGCCGCCGTCGGCCTGGATGACGTCGCAGTCCAGCACGACCTGACGCTCGCCCAGGGCCTTCAGATCGACGACGGCGCGGAGCGAGCGGCCGATCAGGCGCTGGATCTCTTGCGTCCGGCCCGACTGTTTGCCGGCGGCGGCCTCGCGGCGGCCGCGGGTGTGGGTGGCGCGGGGCAACATGCCGTATTCGGCGGTGACCCAGCCCTGGCCCTTGCCGCGCATCCAGCCGGGAATGCTTTCCTCGACCGAGGCCGTCACCAGAACCTTCGTATGGCCGAAGGTGATCAGGCACGAACCCTCGGCATAGCGGTTGACGCCGGTCTCGATGGTCACGGGACGCAGTTGATCGTCGGTGCGTTTCGAATGGCGCATTGAGATGAATCCTTGGAAGCTGAGGCGGCGGTGCTTATCCTGAAACCGTGAGCCTGTATGCCCCCAAAACCCCGCCGTTCGACGGCGCCCAGTCCTTTGCGGGGCTGGCGGGGCTGGACGCACGGGCGCGCGACATCTTCCGGCGCATCGTCGAGTCCTATCTGGAGACGGGCGAGCCGGTCGGGTCGCGGACCCTGTCGTTGGGCGGGATCGCCCTGTCGCCGGCTTCGATCCGCAATACGATGCAGGACCTGACCCTGGCGGGGCTGCTGGCCGCGCCGCATACCTCGGCGGGGCGGATCCCGACCCATGCGGGCCTGCGCCTGTTCGTCGACGGCCTGCTGGAGATCGGCGACCTGACCCAGGAGGAGCGGCGCGAGATCGACGGGCGGCTGGCCGGGCGGGGGCGGAATTTCGAATCCGCCCTCGACGAAGCGTCGAACCTGTTGTCCGGCCTGGCGGGGGGCGCGGGCGTGGTGTCCAGCCCGGTGCGCGAATCCGGGGTCAAACATGTGGAGTTCGTGGCCCTGGGCGGGGATCAGGCCCTGGCGGTCATCGTCGCCGACGACGGCACCGTCGAGAACCGGATCATGACCCTGGCGGCCGGGGTCACGCCCTCGACCCTGGTCGAGGCGTCCAACTTCCTCAACGCCCGCCTGCGCGGCCGGCCCTTCGCCGACGCCAAGCGCGAGATGACCCAGGAGCTGGAGATCGCGCGGCGCGAACTGGACCAGACCGCCGCCCGCCTGGTCGAGGACGGGTTCGCCGCCTGGTCCGGCGGTCCGGACCGCGAGCGCGCCCTGATCGTGCGGGGCCGCGCCAACCTGTTGCAGGACGGCGAAGGCCTGGCGGATCTGGAGCGGGTGCGGGTCCTGTTCGACGATCTGGAGCAGAAGGAACAGCTGATCGGCTTGCTGGACGGGGTGGACGCGGCCCAGGGGGTGCGAATTTTCATCGGCGCCGAAACGCGGTTGTTTTCACTTTCGGGTTCCGCCGTGATCGCTGCGCCCTATATGAGCGGCCGACAGCGGGTTCTGGGCGCCATCGGCGTCATAGGGCCCGCAAGGTTGAACTACGCCCGTGTCATTCCGTTGGTGGACTATACCGCCCGGGTGCTGGGCCGGATGCTGGACGGGAACGACAAGTGAGCGACAAGCCCCTTAACGACGAATTCAACGAACTGGACGCCGACATGGCGGAAGCCAACGCCGAACACGGCCTGGACGCCGATCCCTCGGACAATCTGGCGCCGCTGGACGCCGTCATCGCCGAGCGCGACGAGTGGAAGGACCGCGCCCTGCGCGTCGCCGCCGAGATGGAGAACCTGAAGCGCCGCGCCGAGACGCAGCAGAACGACGCCCGCGCCTTCGCCATCCAGCGCTTCGCCAAGGACCTGCTGGGCGTGGCCGACAATCTGGAACGCGCCCTGATGGCGGCGCCCAAGGACACCGACGGCCCGACCGTCGCCCTGGTGACCGGTCTGGAAATGACCCAGAAGGCCCTGCTGCAGGCGTTCGAGACCAATGGGCTGAAGCGGGTCGCGCCCGAGGCCGGCGAGGCCTTCAACCCCCATCTGCACCAGGCCATGATCGAACAGCCGTCGGACACGGTTCCGGGCGGCGCCGTGCTGCAAACCATGCAGTCCGGCTTCGAACTGTTCGGCCGCACCATCCGCCCGGCCATGGTCGTGGTGGCGGCCAAGGGGTCGGGCGCGCAGGCCGCCAATCCCTATGGCGCGGCGCCCGAGGCCGAGACTCATGCCTTCGACGGCAAGGCCTGATGTCAGGACGTGAGTGGTGATTGGTGACGGGTGAATAGTGAGCTGCGGTGTCTCCGCAAGCCGCTCACCCCTCGCTACCACTCACGATTCACCAGCCCCCTCAGAACTGACGCCGCCACCCGCCGATCAGGGCGAACTCGGGCGCAGCGTCGGCGACGTGGCGCGGTTCGCGGCTGGCGACGGCCTGGAGCGACAGGCTTGAGCCGTCCCACAGCCGACGCTCGCCGCCCAGGATGAAGTCGATCTGACGCCCGCTGGGCGCCGCCGAGAAGCTACGGCGGGAATAGGTCAGGGGGTCGAAATATTCGACCGGGACATCGGCCAGCCAGGCCGAGAAGGTCCCGCGCTCGATCCGCAGCGGCTGTGACACGGTGAAGCTGATCCGGTCGCACAGGGCGGTGCAGCCGGTCAGCAGGGCCAGCCGCCAGTTGGAGCTGATCGCCGCCCCGTCCGTCGTCAGGAAACGGCCTTCGGTCTCGGTCGAACCGAGGCCGGCCTCGCCGATCAGGGCCAGGCCGGGCCGCAGGGTCCAGTCGCCGCCGACCGCATAGAAGCTTGTCCGCGACGGCAGGGCGAAGTCCGATCCGCCCGGCAGGAAGGCGCCGAGCGGCCCCAGACGCTCGTCCAGGGCGCCCAGGCTGAGCGACAGACCGCCGTCGGCGCCGCGCCAGGCCAGGGTGGCGCGGCTATAGGTCGAGGCCTCTTCCTCGACCCGGCGCAGGGGCATGCGGCGGTCGCCGCCGCCGCTCTCGGCCGCCAGGGTGAGGGCGCCGAACCGCACGGCGCCGCGCACGGCGTGATCGACCTGGGCCAGGGCGGCGAAGCCGTCGCCGGCCGCGCCGTCGAACGGCGAGGACGCGCCGCCGCGGCCCTGCCAGGTGGCGAAGCTCAGCCGGCCCATCTCCAGGCCCAGCATGGCCTCCTGCCGGGGCTCGTCGCCCAGCCAGGGGGCGTCGGTCAGGTCATAGCGCGGGGCGATGGGCTCGGGCGTCGCGATCGGCTGGGAGGCGGTCAGGTTCAGCCGGCCGCCGTTGGGCAGGGCCAACTGCGTGGTCGCCGTGCGGCTGGGTTCGAACGGGGCGGCCTGGTACGAGCGGCTGGGCGCCGTCGGATAGGCTGCACCCAGCTGGACCGCGAACATCCGGTCATAGCCGTCGAACAGGACGGTCCCCAGGGCGGTCTGGCGCGAGAAGGCGTCGCCGAAGGCGGGGCCGACGAAACTGCCCGGCTCGGTCTCGGCGACGATGGAGGCGCCGTTCGCCATCGGCACAGAGGTTGCGCCGGCCGGTCGGAAGGCGTTGGCCAGGTCCAGCAGGCCCCGACCATAGACGATGTCGGTCCCTGGGTCCCCGGCGTCGCGCGCCGTGTCGATCAGAATAGCCAGGGCCTGGCGCGCCGACAGATTGGGGAAGGCGTCCATCAGCAGGGCCAGGGCGCCCGAGACATGGGGCGCCGAGAAGGAGGTGCCGGAGATGTTCCAGCAACTCGTCCCATCGCAGCCGGTGATGATTTCCTCGCCCGGCGCCGAGATATAGGCGGCGGCCGTCACCCCTGCGCGGTTCGAGAAGCTCGACATAAGATTCTTATCGCCGTGCGAACCCACGGCGATGACGCCGCCGGCGAAGCGGGGATCCACCGCATATTGGGCCGGCCAGCCGGGGTTGGCCTCGCCGTCATTGCCCGACGAGGCGACGATGACGGCGCCGGAATCGACCGCGCGCAGCAGGGCCGCCTCGAAGGCGGAACCGAACCGTCCGTCGCCGCCCAGGGACATGTTTATGATCTTGACCCCGTTGGCCACGGCGAAGTCGAGAGCCCGAACCAGATCCGAGCTGTTGAAACAGACGTCGTCGTCCTCATCCTCGCACTCCGAAATGTCGGCGCGGATCGACAGTATGGTCGATTCATAGGCGACCCCGACCGAGCCCAGGCCGTTGAAATTCGAGGCGATCACGCCGGACACTAGAGTCCCGTGGCTGTCGTCGGCGACATAGGGGGTATTGCGGCCCACGACGACGTCGGTCGAGGCGCTGGAAATACGGCCGACCAGATCCGCTTGGCTGTTGCTGACGCCGGAATCGACCACGGCGACGGTGACGCCGCTCCCGGTGGCGCCGGCCTGCCAGCCGACCTCGGCCTTCATATTGGCCACGCCATAGTTCCGCAGATATTCGCTCGACGTCACCGAGGGCGGCGGCGGCGGGGGTGGCGGGGGAGGTGGAGGCGGCGGAGGCGGTGGAGGAGGCGGCACGACCGGCGTCACGGATCCGCCCCCGCCGCCGCCTCCCCCGCCGCCACAGGCCGCAAGGGGAAGGAACAACAGGCCTGCACCCAGCAGAATCGCCCTACGCCACCGAGAATTCGCCACCTTCAACCCTCCACGACACACAGCCCGCCGCAGTGTGTCACATCAGTAGCAGTTCAACTTCTTAAAGATTTGTCGAAGACCGCGAGCAGTTTGGCCCAGCCGTCCTTGGCGTCGGCCTCGGCGTAGCTGGCGCGATAGTCGGCGTGGAAGCCGTGGGGCGCGTCGGGATAGACGATGATCTGGCTGCCGGTCTGGCCCGCGCGGGCCAGGGCCTCGCGCATACGCTCGACGCTGACCAGGGGAATGCCCTGGTCCTGGCCGCCGTACAGGCCCAGCACCGGCGCCTTCAGGTCGTCGGCCAGATCGACCGGCCAGGGCTGGCCGGACGAGACCTGGACAGGGGTCGCGTCGGGGGCGGGCGCCAGTCGACCGTACCAGGCCACGCCGGCGCCGATGACGGCGAACCGCGCCGCCGCCTGCCACACCACCTTGCCGCCCCAGCAGAAGCCGGTGATCCCGACCTTGCCGTCGCGCGCCCACAGCTGCTGGCTGGCCCATTCCAGGGTGGCCGACAGATCGCCCATCACCTGTTCGTAGTTCGCCGCCCCGACGATCTGCATGATCCGGCCCATGTCGGACAGGGGCGCCGGATCCTCGACCCGGTTGAAGAAGGCGGGGGCGATCGCGGCATAGCCCTGTTTGGCCAGGCGACGGCAGATGTCCTTGATATAGGCGTGAACGCCGAAGATTTCGGACACCACCACCACGACCGGGAAAGGCCCCTCGCCCGCCGGCCGCGCCACATAGGCGGGCAGTTCGAACCCGTCGGGGGCCGGATAGGTCACCTCGGCCGTCTCCAGCCCGGCCGCGTCGGTGGTGATCGGCTGGGCCTCCTTGGCCAGGGCCGCGACCGCATAGCCGGAGAAGAGCAGGCCCCCCAGGGCGCCCACCGCCCGGCGGCTGAGCTTTAGATCTTCGGCGGTCTGGCCTTCGGGGCGGATCAGGGTGGTCATGGGACGGCTCCAGAAACGGGGGAGCCGCAGACCATCACGCCCTTGTTTCAGCGTCCAGTCACGAACGCGAGGACGTCAACACAGGGAAGAAGGGCGCTCAAGCAGCGAGACGCCGCGCGTCGAGCGGTAGCGCCCTTCTTCTCCAAGCATCAGTGCCGGAAGACCCGCACCCCGGTGAAGGCCATGGCGATGCCCTTCTCGTCCGCGGCGGCGATGACCTCGGCGTCGCGCATCGAGCCGCCAGGCTGGATCACCGCCGTGGCGCCGGCCGCGACCGCTTCCAGCAGGCCGTCGGCGAAGGGGAAGAAGGCTTCCGAGGCGCAGGCCGACCCCTCAGCCAGGGACTGGGTCAGACCCTTGGCTTCTCCGGCTTCCTTGGCGCGGATGGCGGCGATCCGGGCGCTGTCGCGGCGGTTCATCTGGCCGGCGCCGATGCCGGCGGTCTGGCCGTCCTTGGCGTAGACGATGGCGTTGGACTTGACGTGTTTGGCCACGGTGAAGGCGAACAGCATGTCCTGGATTTCGGTCGGGGTCGGCTGGCGCTTGGTGACGATCTTCAGGTCCGACGGCTTGATCAGCGACCGGTCGCGGCTCTGGACCAGGAAGCCGCCGGCGACCGAGCGGAACACTTCGCCCGGCCCGTGCGGGTCCGGCAGGCCGTCCGTGATCAGCAGACGCAGGTTCTTCTTGGCGGCGAAGACTTCCTTGGCTTCATCATCGGCGCCCGGCGCGATGACCACTTCGGTGAAGATGCCGGTGATGGCGCGGGCGTCGTCGCCGTTCAGCGGCCGGTTGACCGCGATCACGCCGCCAAAAGCGGAGACGGCGTCGCATTCCAGCGCGCGGGCGTAGGCTTCCGACAGGTCCTTGCCCACGGCCACGCCGCAGGGGTTGGCGTGTTTGACGATGACCACGGCGGGCTGTTCGAACTCGGCCACCAGCTCATAGGCGGCGTCGGCGTCGGCGATATTGTTGTAGCCCAGCTCCTTGCCCTGGACCTGGGTCGCATGGGCCACGCCGGGACGGGCCTCGCCGGTGCGGTAGAAGGCGCCGGTCTGATGCGGGTTTTCGCCGTAGCGCAGGGTCTGGGCCAGGGAACCGGCGATCGACTTGCGGGCCGGGGCGACGTCCTCGACCTGCTGGGCGAACCAGCCGGAGACGGCGGCGTCATAGGCGGCGGTGCGGGCGAAGGCGCGGGCGGCCAGCCGCTTGCGCAGGGCCAGGTCGGTCGAGCCTTCCGCCTTCAGCGCCTCAAGGATCAGGCCGATGCTCTCGCCGTCGACGGCGACGGCGACATAGCCGTGGTTCTTGGAGCCCGAGCGGATCATGGCCGGACCGCCGATGTCGATATTCTCGACCGCCGCCTCGAACGATCCGCCCGCAGCAACAGTGGATTCGAACGGATAGAGATCGATCCAGACGATATCGATGGCGCCGATGCCGTGGTCGGTCATGGCCTGGGCGTGGTCGGCCGCGTCACGCACGCCCAGCAGGCCGCCGTGGACGACGGGGTGCAGGGTCTTGACCCGGCCGTCCATCATCTCTGGGAAGCCGGTCAGATCGGCCACGTCCTTGACCGGCAGGCCCAGTTTGCCGATCGCCGCCTTTGTGCCCCCGGTCGAGACCAGTTCGACGCCCAGATCGTTCAGAGTGCGGGCGACGTCTTCCAGCCCGGCCTTGTCGGACAGGGAGATCAGGGCGCGTTGCGGCTTGACCCGGTCGGGGGCGGGCGGGAAGTCGGGAGCGGCGGGCATGAAGCGGCGTCCGTAAAGGCTGGGGGAGGATGGCGCGGCGTCTAGCACCGGGGCGCTTGTGCGTCACCCCGTATGCGGACGGATCAGAGCAGGCCGAACCAGCGAAGCGCGTTGAGGACCAGTCCGAGCGTGATCAGGGGACCGAAGACCCGAAAAGTGTGACGGGTGCATCGCTCGGGAAAGAAGGTGTCATAGGGACCGTCCGGCCGGGCGCCGTAGCGGACGGCGACGGCGGTCAGGGGACACTTCAGGCCGCAGCCGACGAAGATCACGACCTCAATGGCCACCAGGGCGAGGGCGACGTGAAGCCAGGCGCCGCTTTGGCCTGAGATCCCCGCATAGAGGACGGCGAAACAGGCCGCCGACATGACGATATAGATGGCCGTATGCAGACCGCGCACGATCCACAGGCGGCCGGCGTCGGTCACGTCGGATCGCCGCTCGCGCCCGCCGGGCTCAGCTTCCAGCGGATCCGGCTCTCGCTGTCGGTGCGGGCCGAGCCGCGCACCACGATCTGCAGCGAGCGGCGGGTCAGGCCGGCGTCGATATGGACGCTGGGCTCGATGGCCACATCGGGACCGTCGGTGCGGAACCACCAGCCCCGGCCAGAGGCGCCGCGCAGCAGGATCGAGCGGCGGTCGCGCGCCAGCGAGGCCTGGACCCCCGGCTCCAGATGGAAGCGGATGGCGTAGGGGGCCGCGATCTGGCGGATCATCTCCTTGCGGCCCGGCGTCGGGAACAGTTTTTCCTCGGCGCGCAGTTCGTCCATCCGCTGGTCCAGATAGAGGCGGCGCTGGTGGTTCAGGCCGAAGGCCTCGTTCCAGCCATCATGTTCCATGTCCAGCCAGACCGCGCCGTCGCCGTCGCGTTGATCGGTGGTGACATGGATCGGCGGGCCGACCAGGCGCGGGCCCAGCAGTTCGCCCTTCCAGCCGCCCAGGGGCTCGTTCAGCGACCGCTCGCCCAGGGTCAGGGTCGAATGGCCGGGCGTCAGCCGCAAGGCCTGACGATCCGTCGAAGCCGGGGTCCAGCCCGAGCCGGTGATCAGACGATCCTTGCCGCAGACGATCTCCAGCGCCATCGGCTGGGCGCAGGCCGACGCCCCCCAGGCGCCCGCCGCGGGCGCAGCGGCGTCGGCGAGGATGGTCAGCAGCGGACTGGCGATCCGGGTCAGGCCGGCGACGGCGCCGAAGGGCGGATGCTCGGGCTCAGCCTTGGTGCGGGCGGTGGCGGCCTCGTCATGGGCGCGGGCGGCGGCGACGCGGGCGACGGTGGACGGGCCTCCGCCCTGGAAGCTGGCCAGACGGCCGTCCGGCAGGGTCAGCAGGCGCAGACCCTCGGTCAGGCGGGCGATGGCGCCGGTCACGGCCTCGGGCGTCGGCTCGGACAACTGGGCCAGGGCGTCGTCGAGGGTCAGAAGGTCGAGCAGCAGCTCCAGCCCGGCTTCCGGACTGCGCGAGGCGTGGCCGCCGTCGGGCTGGACGGTGGTTTTCAGCGCGCCCGCCAAGCCGGCGAGGGCGCGACGGCGCAGGCCTTGGCCCGGCGCGCCGGCCAGGACGCAGCCGCCGATGGCCGCCGCCGTCAGCCGTTCGGCGCGGGAGGCCAGGCCGCCGGGCGGGCGCAGCAGCTGTCGGGTCTGGCGCGCCAGACTGTCGGCCAGCCTCAGCCGCTCGGCCTCGGTCGCCACCGCGCCCATCTTGCGGGCGGCGCAGGCCAGGTTGATCACCCGACGCGGCAGGATTTCGGGACCCCAGGCGAAAGGCGACCAGCGGGCGAAGGTGTCGGTCCAGGCCAGGGTCAGACGCAGGGCTTCGCGCGCGCCCCGCTCGCCCTGGGCCATCAGGGCCGGGAGCCAGCTGAAGGCGTGCAGTTCGACGGCGAAGGGCCGCGACGGGCTGGGGCGGTTCCAGGGATCGGCCGGGGGCTCGACCTCCATCGAGGCGCCCGCCAGGATGAAACGGCCGACCAGCAGATTCTTGCCCGGCGCCGGATCGTGCGGCCGGAAGTCGCGCGGCGTGGCCGCAAAGGCCGTGACCTTGCCCCCGCCCAGCACCGGGCTGAGCGTCAGGCCATAGCCCGGCAGGCCGTACAGTTCGATCCACAGCTGGCGGGTCAGGATCCGCCCGGCGATGGCCGGCCACAGGCCGGGGCCGGTCTCGGTCGCCCCTGAACGGACAGGCGTACGGACCGGGGCGCCGGCCAGGCCGGGGATCTGGCCGGAGGCGACGTCGGGCGTCGCGTCCTGGCTACGCGGACTGAAGGGACCGATCGGGCTCACGCGGCGGCCGGCACGGCCTTCAGGGCGGCGATATTGGTCGCATAATCACCCTTGAACACGAAGGAGCCGGCCACAAGGGCGTCGGCCCCGGCGGCGACGCAGGCCGCCGCATTAGCCGAGGTCACGCCGCCGTCTACCTGAAGATGGGCCGCCGATCCGGCGCGGTCCAGAATGGCGCGGGCGCCGGCGATCTTGCGCAACGAACTGTCGATGAATTTCTGTCCGCCGAAGCCGGGATTGACCGACATGATCAGCACCAGGTCCACCAGATCCACGACCTCTTCCAGGATCGACAGAGGCGTGGCCGGATTGAACACCACCCCGGCCTTAGCGCCCAGTTGGCGGATGCGGCCCAGGGTGCGGTGCAGGTGCGGCCCGCTTTCGGGATGGACGGTCAGCAGGTCGGCCCCGGCGTCGCGATAGGCCTCCAGCCACGGATCGACCGGCGCGACCATCAGGTGGACGTCGAACGGCAGGCTGGTGTGCGGCCGGATCGCCTTCACGATGTCCGGACCCAGGGTGATGTTCGGCACGAAATGGCCGTCCATGACATCGACATGGATCCAGTCGGCGCCCGCCGCTTCCAGCGCGCGGACCTCTTCACCCAGCCGCGCGAAATCGCTGGCGAGGATGGACGGGCAGATCAGGGGGGTAGAAGCCATGGCCCCTCGGATAGGACGGCTTGCCCGCTGGGGCAAGGCGCTGGACGTCAGGAAACCCGTTCCAGCTTGGCGGCGAAGAAGCCGTCGAGGCCGCCGTGTTCGGCCCACATGGAGGGCAGGATGCGCAGCCAGCCTTCGGGCGTCAGGGCTTCTGGCGGAGCGCCCAGGGCGGCGGGATCGGCCGCGACGGTGCGGAAGCCCGGGTTGCGGCGCAGGAAGGCGATCACCTGGGTCTCGCCCTCCTCGCGCTCCAAGGAACAGGTGCAATAGACCATCCGGCCGCCCGGCTTGACCCGTTCGGCGGCGACGTCGAGCAGCCGGTGCTGGACGTCGGCCAGTTTGGCGACCTCCGCGGGCTTGGTGGCGCGCAGGACTTCCGGATTGCGGCGGAAGGTGCCGGTGGCGGTGCAGGGCGCGTCCAGCAGGACGGCGTCGAAGCTGCGGTCGTCGTCCCAGTCCTCGGCCGGGACGGCGATCACCTCGGCGGTCAGGCCGGTGCGCTCCAGGTTCTGGCTCAGGCGTTTCAAGCGCGGGGCCGAGCGGTCGAGCGCGACCACCGAGGCGCCGGCGGCGGCCAGTTGCAGGGTCTTGCCGCCGGGGGCGGCGCACATGTCCAGGGCGGTCTCGCCGGGCTTGACGCCCAGCAGACGGCCGGGGACGGCGGCGGCGGCGTCCTGCACCCACCAGTCGCCGTCGTCGAAACCGGGCCAGGTCGCGACGTCGCCGCGGCGGCCGGTGCGGACGGTGCCGCCCTCAAGCGCCTCGCCCTCGACGGCGGCGGCCACGGCGGCGGGATCGACGCCAGGCTTCAGGCTGAGGTCGGTGGCCGGCTCTTCGCGCGCGGCCAGGGCCAGGCCGGTCAGGGCGGCCTCGCCATAGGTCGCCTTCCAGCGGGCGGCGATCCAGTCGGGCAGGTTGCTCTCGGCCGTGGTCAGGCCGGGGCCCTCGCGGCCCACGCCGCGCAGCACGGCGTTGACCAGGTTCTTGTACGGACGGGTCTTGGGATCGCGCTCGGCCAGTTTCACGGCGGTGGAGACGGCGGCGAAGGCGGGCGTCTCCAGCACCAGGGTCTGGGCCAGGGCGATGCGCATCAGGGTGCGGACGGCCTCGGGCGGCGACTTCTGCAAACGTCGGTTCAGGATCTGGTCGATCTCGCCCAGGCGACGCAGGGCCGCCATGGCCACGGCGCGGGCGAAGGCGCGGTCGACGGGCTCAAGCGCGCGGGCGGCAGGCTGGGACAGGGCCTCGTCCAGACCGTTGCGCTTCTCGAGCGCCGCGTTCAGCAGAATGCCGGCGACCACGCGGGCCTCGACGCCAATGTCGTCCTGCGACGGAGCTTGCGCCACCTCGACCGAAGCCGGGCGCGGCCGGCCCTTGGTGGCCATGCGGCGACCGCGCGCCTGTGAGCTGTGACCGCCGCCCCGACCTTCAGAACCGCGCCCGTCGGAACTCATACGGCCACCTGCGCGCCCAGCTCGACCACACGGCCGGGCGGGATATGGAAGAAGTCGGTCGGGTTGGCGGCGTTGCGCATCAGGAAGATGAACAGCCGGTCCTGCCACAGGGGCATGCCCTGGCGCGCCGACGGGATCAGCGAGCGACGGCCCAGGAAGAAGCTGGTCGACATGATGTCGAACTTCAGCCCCTGTTTGCGGCACAGGCCCAGGGCCCGGGGCACATTCGGCGTCTCCATGAAGCCATAGGTGATGGTCAGCTTCTTGAAGTCGTCGTTGATCGGTTCCATCCGCACCCGGTCGGCTTCCTTGACGCGCGGCCGCTCGGAGGTGCGCACGGTCAGGATGACGTTCTTCTCGTGCAACACCTTGTTATGCTTGAGATTGTGCATCAGGGCGACCGGCGCCACGTCAGGATCGCTGGTCAGGAAGATGGCCGTGCCGGGCGCACGGTGCGGCGGCCGGGCCTGAAGCATCTCGATCAGGTCGTTCAGCGGCAGACTGTCCTTGCGCGTCTTGGTCGTCAGGATCTGTGTGCCGCGCACCCAGGTCCACATGACCAGCACCAGACAGGCGCCAAGCACCAGCGGCATCCAGGCGCCGTCCGGGATCTTCAGCAGGTTGGAGGTCAGGAAGACGCTGTCGATGAAGGCGAACGGAATAAGGGTTCCCGCCACCGCCCACATCGGCCATTTCCAGCCCTTGGTGATGACCGAATAGCTCATCAGCGTATTGACCAGCATGGTCCCCGTCACCGCCACCCCATAGGCCGCGGTCAGGTTATGCGAGCTCTGGAACACGACCAGCAGCACCAGGACCCCGACCATCAGGAAGGTATTGACCGCCGGCACGAAGATCTGGCCGGCCTGGGTCTCGGAGGTGTTTCGAATGTCGATACGCGGCAGCAGGCCCAGCTGGACCGCCTGTTGCGTGACCGAGAAGGCGCCGGTGATCACGGCCTGCGAGGCGATGACGGTGGCGGCCGTGGCCAGGATCAGCATGGGCCAATAGGCGAACTCCGGCACCATGTTCCAGAACGGGTTCTCGGCGGAGCCGGGATTGTCGAGGATCAGGGCGCCCTGGCCCAGATAGTTCAGCGTCAGGCAGGGCAGGACGAAGGCCAGCCAGCCCATGCGGATCGGCGCCTTTCCGAAATGGCCCATGTCCGCATACAGGGCCTCGGCCCCCGTCACGGCCAGAAAGACGCTGCCCAGGATGACGAAACCGAGAAAGCCGTCGTTGATCAGCAGCATGACGCCATAATGAGGCGACAGGGCGCGCATGATGCTGATGTCGTCGAAGATATGGTAGAGGCCCAGCGCCCCCAGGCACAGGAACCAGACCGCGGTGATCGGGCCGAAATATTTGGCCAGGCTGGCCGTGCCGCGCGACTGAACCATGAACAGGGCGATCAGGATGCCCGCCGAGATCGGCACGATGAAGGGGTCCAGCCGACCGCTGAGGCCGGGCGCGTCCTGCAGGCCTTCGACGGCCGACAGAACCGAAATCGCGGGCGTAATAATGCCGTCGCCGTAGAAGAGGGCCGCGCCGCAGACGCCCAGGATGAAGATCCAGGCGCTGCGGCGACCGACCGCGAACTGGGCCAGGGCCATCAGCGACAGGGTGCCGCCCTCGCCCTTGTTGTCGGCGCGCATCAGGAAGAAGACATATTTGAAGGTCACGACGACCATCAGGGCCCAGAAGGCCAGGGAGACGACGCCGATCACGGCCAGGTCCCCGCCGACGCCGGACTGGGCGTGGGCGATGGCTTCACGCAGGGCGTAAAGCGGGCTGGTGCCGATGTCGCCGAACACCACGCCGATCGCGCCCAGGGTCAGGGCCCAGAAGCCGCCGTGCTTGGCGATCTGGCCCCCAGGGGCGTGGGACTCGGGTCCCTTGGCGTGGGGGGGCTGGTTCGGCGTATTCGACGCGGCGGGGAGAGCGCCCGCGTCGTGGGGAGTATCCCCGGCCATGCGTATCCTCCGGGTCTCCGACGACAGGTCGAGCCCTTCAAAGCGGCGAGCCTTTAGGCCCATTCCGCGCCCGCTTCAATCGTGAGGCGCGGGATTCGCTTCCACAGCGGGGGCGGGATTTGTGATTCGGCGTCGGAACGCCTATTTTACGTGCAGGAACACGAACATGTCAGACAGCCAGCGCTTCCCCGTCGCCGCCCACGCCTTGGCCTATATGGCCCACAAGGGCGCGTTTTCGCCTGCCCAGGCGGCGCCCAGCGGGGTGCTGGCCTCTTCGATCCCGACCAATCCCGTCGTCGTGCGTCGGGTTACGGCCCTGCTGGCCAAGGCCGGACTGATCGCCACCCGGCCCGGCGCCACCGGCGGATCCTGGCTGCTGCGACAGCCGCAGGACATTCGCCTGGACGAGGTGCTGAAGGCCGTCAACGGTTGCGCCCATATCGGCTCGCCCCCCGCCGGGGCCAAGGGCTGCCCTATCAGCGAACATATCCCGCGCCAGGTGGCCAAGGCCCTGACCGCCGCCGACGAGGCCGCGACCGAGGCCCTGTCCAAGATCACCATCGCCGACCTGCTGGCCGAAAATCCCGTTTCGCTGGCGGCCTTCACGCCGCACAAGTCCTGCCCCGTCGCGGCCTGACGGTCGGATGAGCCGGACGGTTCTCGTCACCGGCGCCTCGGCCGGCATAGGCGCGGCCCTGGCTCGCACCTATGCGGCGAAAGGCTGGAACCTGATCCTGACCGCGCGACGCGAGGGGCCGCTGCAGGCTCTGGCCGATGAACTGATCGCCGCCCATAGCGTGACCGCGACCGTGATCCCCGAGGATCTGTCCGATCCGGCGGCCCCTGAACGATTGATCGTCTCCGTCGCGGCGCGGGGCCTGACGGTTGACGGCCTGATCAACAATGCGGGCTTCAGCCGGGTGACCGGCTTTCTCGACACCGATCTGAGCGCACACCGGGCCATGATCCAGGTCATGTTGACGGCGCCGGTCGAACTGTCGCGCCTGGTCCTGCCCGGCATGGTCGAGCGGGGCTTTGGCCGGGTGTTGAACGTCGCCTCTCTGGCGGGGCAGATGCCGGCGACCGGCGGCGACACCCTGTATGGGCCGATCAAGAGCTTCCTGATCAAGGCGTCCCAGGGCCTGTATCTGGAGACCCTGGGGACCGGGGTCCATGTCACGGTGCTGAACCCCGGCTACACCCTGACCGAATTCCACGACGTCAATGGGTCTCGCGATCAGGTGTCGCGCGCCTATCCGGCCTGGATGTGGATGGACGCCGCCCGCGTCGCCCGCATCGGCTACGAGGCCTGCGAGGCGAACAGGGCCAGCGTGACTCCGGGGGTGATGAACAACATCATGGCCGGTCTGGCGCGCTTTCTGCCCGACGGGCTGGCGCTGCGGATGGTGGCGAACCACGCCAAACGGCTGGACCGGCTTTAAGACGCCGGATTGGGCGTCCGGGCGGTCTGCAGGGCCTCTGTCACCACACCCTCGGTCAACAGTTGCGGCAGGATGCGAGGCGCGCCGCCGGTCGCCGGATACAGTAGATACAGGGGCACGCCCGATCGGCCGTGACGTTCCAGTTCGCGGGTGATGGCGTCGTCGCGGCGGGTCCAGTCCCCGACCAGATAGACGGTGTTCGACTTCTGCAAGGCCTCGGCGACGCGCGGCGAGGACAGGGCGGCGCGCTCATTGATCTTGCAGGTGACGCACCAGTCGGCGGTGAAATTGACCAGGACCGGGCGGCCCTGGGCCTGGGCGGCGCGAACGGCCTCTGCCGACCAGGGCGCGGCGGCCAAGGGACCGGCTTCAGTAGCCGTCGATGGCGGCGCGTCTGCATGGCTGGCGGCGAGGCCGGCGAAGCACAGGGCGAAGAAGAAGGCGAGGAAGGCGGCCACGGTGCTGACGACAGCGGTCCCCCCTTCAGCCCGACGCGACTGGTTTATTCCCACCAGCCAGAGGCCGAAAGCCAGCATCAGGCCCGCGACGAAGAACTGCGCCAGGGACTCAGCCCCGGCCTGACGCGCAAAGACCCAGACCAGCCAAAGCGCCGCGCCGTACATGGGGAAGGCCAGCAGCCCCTTCAGCCGCTCCATCCAGGGGCCGGGGCGGGGGAAGCGGCGCAGCAGGCCGGGCGAAAGACTGATCGCCAGATAGGGCAGGCCCAGACCGACGCCCAGCATCAGGAAGACCAGCAGGGCGGCGGGCCAGGGCATCAGCAGGGCCGCGCCCAGGGCGGCGGCCATGAAGGGGGCTGTGCAGGGGGCGGCGACGACCACCGCCAGAACCCCGGTGAAGAAGGCGCCCGTTCCGCCCGGCAGGCGGGACAGGGGACCGGCGCCCGCGCCTTGAAGCCCGGCCCCTACGTGGAAGACGCCCGACAGGTTCAGCCCGACCGCCAGCATCAGCAGGGCCAGGCCGGCGATCACCGCCGGGGACTGTAACTGGAAGCCCCAGCCTATGGCCTCGCCGCCCGCGCGCAGGGCCATTAGGGCGACGGCCAGGACCAGGAAACTGGCCAGCACCCCGGCCATGAACAACAGGCCGTCGCGGCGGGCCGTCTTCGTCTCGTGGGCCGAAGCCGCCAGGGACGCCGCCTTCATCGCCAGAATGGGGAAGACGCAGGGCATCAGGTTCAGGATCAGACCGCCGATCAGCGCGAACAGGGCCGATTGCAGGATCAGCATCAGACCGGTCTTCGCCGGCGCGGGCGTCTCGACCTCTCCCGACAGGGTCCGGCCGTCCGTGGTTCCCGCCAGAGCCGGGCCAGGGCGGGCCGTGATCTCCCAGGCGCCCGCGTCGGTGGCCAGGACGCCGGAGATCGGACCGGTCAGACCCTTGGCCGTGAGGTCGCCGCTCGGCGTCAAGTTCAGGGTCAGGCCGTTCGGCCCGGTCTGACCCGACTGGGCGGCGGCGTGATCGATGACGCCGCCTTCGAACGGATAGAAGACGGCCTGGGTCGGTTCGCCCTCCGCCAGGGCCGCGTTCAGGGGGCCGCCCGTCGCCGAGATCATCAGGACGCCGTCGGCCAGGGTCGCGCGGGCCTCGATCCCGGCCGGACGCGGCGCGGCGGCCAGCACGGCCTCAAGAGCGGCGCCGTGATCGGGGTCGCGCGGCGGAGCGCCCTCGCGGATCGGCAGGTCCAGGCGCAGGCTCATCTGAACCGGCACGCACATCTGGTCGCTACAGACCAGGAACAGGACGTCGGCGGTCAGGGGCAGGGTGGTTCCGGGCCGGGCCGAGGCCGGAACCTCGATCGGCACGGGCAGATAGACTTCGCCGGAATAGCCGTAGTTGACCAGGTTCATCAGCCGTTGACGGCTGGGCAGGGGCCAGACGATTTCGCCGGCCTTCACCCCCGGCGGCAGGCGCCAGTCGATGGTGGTGGGCCCGCCGGAGTCGCCGGGATTGCGCCAATAGGTGTGCCAGCCGGGCGCGATCTTCTGGCGCACCGCGACGACGACGGTCGATCCCGGCGCGGCCCATTGCGACAGGGGAACCAGTTCGGCCTCGATATTGTCGGCCTGACGCGGGCCCGCCGGGACGGGCGCGGCCGTCTGGGCAGGTCGGCTGACCGGCTGGGCCGTTGCTGGGCCGGCGGCGCCCGAAAGGACCAGAAGACAGAGGGCGAACAGAGGGGCGATGGCGCGCATGGCCGTGTTTCTAGGCCCTGGAGACCGGCCTGTCAGCGCCTCTGTCGCCGCGCCCGCTCTAGCGGCGGGGGTGCGCGTCCACCACCACCTCGGTGCGACGACGCAGGGGCTCGGCCGATCCGCCGACCGTGGTCGCGCCCGCGTCGCCCGCCGCCGTCACCTCGAAGGCCGGGGCCGGCAGGCCCGCCGCTGTCAGGGCCTGGGCCACGGTTCGGGCGCGGCGTTGCGACAGGCTGAGATTGGCCTCGCTGCCGCCTGTGGCGTCCGCCAGGCCCAGCACCTGGACGCTGCGCACCTCGCAGGTCCGCAGCACGCCGGCCGCCGCCTCGATGGCCTGGCCGGCCGCATCGGTCAGCCGCGCCTCGTTTTCACGGAAATAGATGTCGAACCGCACCGGCATGCACGGCGAACTGCTGGTCACGATCGCATCCCGCCGCATCGGCGTCGCACAGGCCCCGAGCGCCAGCGCTCCGGCCACGGCCGCAATTGCAAAACTCTTCATGCCCGTCCCATTCCCCTCAAATGAAAGGGCGGCCCGTCCATGACGAACCGCCCCTCCGAAGCCCGATCAGTGCGACAGGAGCAAGCCCCGCCGCCCTTAGCCGATCAGTACCGGCGCTGGCCGTTGTCCCAGTAGCATTCGTCCTGGCGATTATCGTAGCAGTAGTAGGTGCGACCCTGGCTGTCGCGGTAACGCTGCTGGTTGTTGCGGTCCTGAGCCGAGCCGCGGATGGCGCCGGCTGCGCCGCCCAGGGCGCCGCCGATCAGGGCGCCGGTGGCCGCATTGCCGCCGCCGACATTATTGCCGATGACAGCGCCGGCGACAGCGCCGAGGCCGGCGCCGATGGCGCCCTGGCGGACCGTCTGGTTCGAATTGCCGTAAGGGTCGCTGGCGCAGGCCGAGGCCAGAAGGCCGGCCCCGGCGATCGCGATGATGGCCTTGTTCATGATGAAATCCTTTGTCTGGGTTCGCCCCGAAGGCGAGAACGCTGGAATACGGTTCAGGTTCCCGTGTCTATCGTCGTTCTGTAGAAAGCGTTAAGCTTCAATCCTGGGCCTGGCCCGGCAAAGTCAGTGGGGGGAATGATGCGATTTTCAAAGATGGTGCGCGCAATCGACGGCGCCGAAGGCCCGCTCTGGAC
Source organism: Brevundimonas sp. FV2ps16 (assembly GCF_058681075.1). Lineage (NCBI taxonomy): Bacteria > Pseudomonadati > Pseudomonadota > Alphaproteobacteria > Caulobacterales > Caulobacteraceae > Brevundimonas > Brevundimonas sp. FV2ps16. The sequence continues at coordinate 920,199 of NZ_CM178728.1, forward strand.
GCGGCGCAAGAAGAAGAAGGCCTCGGCCGCCCCGTTGATCAATGTGCTGGTGACCCTGTTGGCCCTGGTCGGCGCCCTGACGCTTGTGCTGTCGATCAAGGAGCGGTCCGTCGAGGCGGCCGGTCGGATGGCGGACGGCTGGATCGCCACCGGTTGGGCCGGCGCCCAGAAACTGGCGGGCCGCACCCCCGAGGCGGAACCCGGGGCTGCGGCCGCCCGCGACGAACTGAAGCAATAGCCAAGCTTTAGGGAACGGGCGCGCGCGCCGGACGTTCGGGCGCCATGACCGATATCGTAAGTCCCGAACCCGAGGCCGACATCGGCCAATCGCAGGACGCGCCCCTGCGCGTCCTGACGTCCCATGCCCCGTTGAAACGGGTGGTCATGCTGGTCAATCCCTTGTCCGGCAGCGTGGGTCCGCGCGCCGCCGCCGAGGCGGAGGCTGTCCTGGCCGACTATGATCTGGAGACCCAGGTCGTGGTCCTGGAAGGCGGCAATTTCGATCAGGCCATCGCCGAGGCCTTTGCGGCCTCGGCGGACGTCATCTTCGTTCTGGCCGGCGACGGCACGGCGCGGTCGGTGGCGTCCAAGGCGAAGCCGGACGGCCCGATGATCGCCCCCCTGCCGGGCGGCACGATGAACATGCTGCCTAAGGCCCTGTACGGCACGGCCGACTGGAAGCTGGCCCTGCGCCGCGCCCTTGAAGAGGGCGAGCCCCAAGTCGTGTCGGGGGGCGAGGTGGAGGGCGAGTACTTCTACTGCGCCGCCATACTGGGGTCGCCGGCCCTGTGGGCGCCGGCGCGCGAGGCGATGCGAACCGGCAAGGTCAAACTGGCCTGGGCCTATGCGCGACGGGCGCTGAAGCGGGCCTTCACCGGCCGGTTGAGGTTCAGCCTGGACAGGGGCCCCCGGCGGCGGGCCGAGGCCTTGGTGCTGATCAGCCCGATGATCTCCAAGGCCATGGAAGAGCCGGACGGGCTGGAGGCGGCGGCGATGGACCCGTCCGACGCCAGCCAGGCCTTCCGCTTGGCGGCCAACGCCCTGTTCAGCGACTGGCGCCATGATCCGGCGGTGTCCACCCGGGCCGCCAAACGGATCGACGTCCGGGCCCGCTCGCGCATTCCAGCCGTGATAGACGGCGAACCCATCCTGCTGAAATCCGAGGCCACTGTGCGATTCATACCCAAGGCGTTCCGCGCCCTCGCCCCCCGACCGCCGGCGGCCGAGGACAGTCTGTAATGGGGCGGGTTCTTCAGTTTTCGGACGTTCATTTCGGGTGCGAGCACAAGGGCGCGGTGGCGGCGGCGCTGGAATACGCCCACGCCACCACCAATGACCTGGTGTTGATCACCGGCGACATCACCCAGAAAGGCTATCCGGCCGAGTTCAAGGCGGCCGGCGAATGGATGCGGGCCATGCCCGAACCGCGCTTCGTCATCGTCGGCAATCATGACGTCCCCTATTGGAGCCCCGTCGCTCGGCTGTTCCACCCCTGGCGGGCGTTCGAGACGGCGACCGGTTTTCCCGCCCACGACGGCCAGTTCTGCAATGACACGGTGATGGTGCGCGGCGTCGTCACGGCGCGCGGCTGGCAGGCGCGGCCCAACTGGTCGAAGGGGGTCATCGATCTGGATCAGACCCGGCGCGCGGCCGAGGCCCTGCGTCAGGCCCCGATCGGCGCCCTGCGGATCCTGGCCTGCCACCACCCGCTGATCGAGATGATCGGCGCGCCGATGACCGGGGAGGTCAAGCGCGGGGACGAGGCGGCACTGATCTTCGCCGAGGCCGGGGTGGACCTGATCATGACCGGGCACGTCCATGTGCCCTTCGCCCTGGCGATCGATCTGGCGGACCGCTGTTCCTACGCCGTCGGCTGCGGAACCTTGTCGCATCGCGAACGGGGCTCTCCGCCCGGGTTCAACCAAGTCGACTGGGACGACAAGACCATCACCGTCACCGCCCTGGCCTGGGACGGCCAGGCCTATAGTTCGCAACAGATCTGGCGGCTGCCGCGTCGTCAGGACACGCGCAAGGCCGCCACAGCCCCAAGCCCCAATGCGCCCGGCGCGCTTGAAAAGGCGGCTGTCTGAGATCGGCGCCCGCTGACGAACCCCAACAAAGAAAAAGGGCCGGAACTTGCGTTCCGGCCCTTTCGTCTTGTCGGTTGGACGCCCCTATAATCGGGGAGCGCCGCGCCCGCGCAGTCCGCCGGCCACAAGGGCGATGACGAACAGGATGATGGCGATCACGGCGATGAATTTGGCGATCTCGAACGAGAAGTTCGCGATGCCGCCGAAGCCGAGAACGGCTGCGATCAAGGCCACGACCAGGAAGATAATTGCCCAGCGAATCATGGGTTTAGCTCTCCTGCGTTGATGTTGCCGACGGCGGCCTTGCGACCGTTCGTCCCGTCGGCAGATCAACGATCACGGACGCGGGGCGTTCCGTGGCCTTCGCAGAATCCTCAGCGCCGACGGCGACGTTTCGCGTAGCCGCCCTGGTCCATCTTCCGCTCCGCCACCATACTGGCGACAATGGCGGCGAGGGCCGGATTGCGCAGCAGCAAGAAGGCCGCGCCCAGACCGCCCACGGCGCCGATGATCGGCCGTTCGCGCACGATGTGGATCAGCTTGCCGACCAGACCGTCCGGCGCATCCTCTTCGTCCTCGTCGTCATGACTGTCCCCCTTCAGGAAGACCAGGGCCACGATCAGGGCGACCAGGGCGAACAGGCCGAAGGTAATGGCCGCCGCGCCCAGGGGCGTGGTCATCAGGCTGATCGCGTTGAAGATGGCGATGCCGAGGAACACCACGGCGAGGAACACGCTCGCGGCGACCACGCTGGTCGCCACGATCCGTTTGACGATGCCCTTGAACATCAGCGACGGCGGCCGGCCAGAAGCAGGCCGAGCACGACGCCGACGCCCAGGGCGATTGCGGTCGACTGGACCGGACGCTCCTGGACGCGTTCGACGATATAGCGCTGGGCCTCGTCGAGGCGTTCGGCGGCGTCGTCATAGTACTCGCGGCCGCGCACCCGGGCGGTGTCATAGTAGCCGCGCGCCTGTTCGCGCACTTCCTCGCCCTTGGCGCGCAGCTTGGCCTCGGCCTCTTCGGCCTTTTCGCGCAGGCGTTGGGTTTCCTCGCGGGCGCCGGTCTTCAGATCCTCCTTGAGGGTCTTCAGGTCAGCCTTGATGTCTTCTCTAGCCTTGGTGGTGGCCATGGTGCGCGCTCCAGTTTCAAGCTTGGCATTAGAATAGGGGACCCTGTTTGCGAACGCCACACCGTGGGCGAAGTTCCAGTCGATCCATAAGGCCTTATGGGCGGGGTCGGCCTCGTCAGGGACGATCCGCCGCACTAGATTGCGCCCATGACCGACTTTCTGTTCGCCCCCCGCCCCCTCCCCAGCCTGCCGATCACCGGCGACGACCGGCGTTTCCCGGTTCGTCGTATCCTGTGCGTGGGCCAGAACTACGCCGCCCATGCGCGGGAGATGGGCTCAGACCCGGACAAGGAGTCGCCCTTCTTCTTCTCCAAGCCCGGCGACGCCCTGGTGTCGGACGGCGCCGATCCGGCCTATCCGTCCGCGACGGCCAATCTGCATTTCGAGGCCGAACTGGTCGCCGCCATCGGCGAGGACGGCGGGATCGTGGGCTGGGCGGTCGGGTGCGACCTGACCCGCCGCGACCTGCAGGCCGAGGCGAAGAAGGCGGGCCGTCCCTGGGACGCGGCCAAGGGGTTCGACCAGTCGGCCCCCTGCGGCGCCCTGACCCTGGGCGCCCTGCCGAACCCGGCGGGGACCATCGCCCTGACGGTCAATGGCGAGACGAGACAGTCCAGCACCCTGGATGACATGATCCTGAACCCCGACCGGATCGTCGAAGAGGCCGGGAAACTTTGGACGCTGGAAGCCGGCGACCTGATCTTCACCGGCACCCCGTCGGGCGTCGGCCCGTTGACGCGCGGGGACCGGGTCGTGGTGACGATCGACGGGCTGGAGCCGCTCAGCTTCGAGATGGTCTGATGATCCTGCACGGTTATTGGCGGTCAGGCGCCAGCTATCGGGTCCGCATCGCCCTGGGGCTGAAGGGCCTGACCTACGAAACGGCGGCGCATGACCTGCGTCTGGGGGAGCAGAAGGCGGCCGATTATCTGGCGCTGAACCCCCAGGGCATGGTGCCGGCGCTGCAGGACGGCGACCTGATCGTCACCCAGAGCCCCGCCATTCTGGAATGGCTGGAGGAGACTCATCCCGAGCCGGCGCTACTGCCGAAAGAGGCGACGAACCGCGCCCATGTGCGGGCCATGGCGGCGCTGATCGGCTGCGACATTCATCCGCTGAACAACCTGCGGGTTCTGAAGTCTCTGCGCGGGGACTTCGGCGCCGATCAGGCGACCGTCGACGCCTGGGCCGCGCGGTGGATCACGCCGGGCTTCACGGCCCTGGAGACCTTGGTGGCGCGCCACGGCGAAGGCTGGAGTTTCGGCGACGCGCCCGGCCTGGTCGATTGCTATCTGATCCCGCAGCTCTATTCGGCGCGGCGGTTCAACATGGATCTGGCCGCCTGGCCGAGGCTGCTGGCGGTCGAAACCCGCGCCCTGGCGCACCCCGCCTTCCAGGCCGCGGACCCCGACCGCCAGCCCGACGCCGACGCCTGATCCCGATACCAGCGGTGGATAAGTAAGGTTCGCGTAACCTCTCGCTCAGCCTCCCTTAAGTATTGGGGGGCAAGATGGGAATGTGACGCATTCCTCCGCCACCCCTTCGGCGCCCTCGCCCATTGATCGCCTGGCTCTCGCCGTGGTGACCGAGCCTCAGCGCCCGCTCAATTCCCTGATGAACAGCCAGACGGGCGCGCGCGAAGACGCGATGCGCTTCCTGCTGCAGACCGGATCCGACGCCGGCGTGCGGATGATCGCGACCCGTCCCGTCGGCGACGGCGAACGCCTGCTCGGCCAGGCCTGGCCCTTCCCCTCGCCCTTCCGTGTGACGGTTCGCACCGTGTCCCTGAATGAAGGCCTGGACCGGGTCGAAGCCCGGGCGCGCCGGTCGCTGGAACGACTGGGCCTGCCGCGCGGCGAGGCCTTGCTGGTCGACAACGCGGCCGATCTGGCCGGCGCCGAAGGCCGCGCCCTGTGGGATCGTCTTCAATCCTTGAAGGATCGCGGCCTGTTCCGCAGCATCGGCTTCTGCGCCACGATCGAGGACGGGCCCGCCCTGCTGGCGCGACGCCTCGAGGCCGATGTGGTTCAGGTCTCTTGCAATCTTCTGGATCAGCGCGCCGCTGCGGAAGGGGTTCTGGACGAGCTCAAATCCGTCGGCGCTCAGGTTCATCTGGCCTCCGTCTTCGCCGGGGGCCTGCTGTTCGCCGGCGGGGACGACCTGCCGCCGCATCTGGCCGACTACGCCCAGGTCCTGTCGCGCACGCGTCGGCGCCTGGCGGAACGGCGTTGCGACCCGATGCAGGCGGCCCTGGCCTACGCGTTTTCACTGAAGGCTGTGGATCGCGTGGTGGCCAGCGTCGCCTCGGCCGCCGAGCTGCGCGCTATTCTGGCCGCCGCCCATGCGCCCAGCCCCGATCTGAACTGGTCGGAACTGGCGCTCGAGGCGCCGGCGGCCTTCGCCGCCGACGCCCGCGCGCGCATCAGTAGCGCAGCCTGACCCCGACATAGGCCGACCGACCGGGCTCGCCGTAGCCCAGCACCTGCTGATACCGCTCGTCGGCCAGGTTCTCGACCCGGGCCGTCAGGGCGACCTGGTCCGTCAGCTGATAGGCCGCGTTCAGGTTGGCGGTGACGAAGCTGTCGCGCACGCCGCCGGAATCATCCTGGTCGCCCTCGGCGCGGACGGTCAGGGCGCCCGAAAGCCGATCCCCCGTCCAGCCCAGGGTCGCCGAACCGGCGTGTTCCGGCACGCGCAGCAGGCGGGCGCCCGTCGTGCGGTCCTCGGCGTCGGTCCAGGCATAGGCCAGGGTCAGATCGAAACCGGCGACGAGCCGGGCGCGGCCTTCCAGCTCGATCCCGTCCGACCGGGTCTTGGCCACATTGATGTAGCGACCGGCGGAATAGGTGATCTGATCGTCCACGTTCAGGCGATAAGCGGTCGCGCGACCGTCGAAACGGCCATCGGCCGAGGCCCAACCCAGAGCGATCTCGACGCTGTCAGCCGTTTCCGGCTTCAGTTCCGGCCAGGGCAGGGGCGCGTAGCAGTAGTCGCAGACGGCCTGGCTGACGGTCGGGGCCTTGAAACCCGTGCCATAGGCGCCGGACAGGATGAAGCCGCCGGCCAGATCATAGGCCGCCGAAATCCGACCGGTGGTCTTTGAGCCGAAATCATCAGTGTCGTCGAAACGCAGGCCGCCGGTCAGGTTCAGGGCGCCGATATCGTATTGGGCCACGCCGAAGACCGAGGTCGTCGCCAGGTCACGCGCCTCGCCCGAAGACAGGTCGGCCGAGGATTCATCGCGTTCAGCGCCGAAGGCGTAGGTCACGCCCCGTGCCGCGCCGTCCGCCTGCCAGCGATAGGCCTGCCGGTCGCCGCTGAAGGTGGAGCCGAAGCCGCCGCTGTAGGAGGTGCGTTCGATGTCGGAGGCCGAGACGCTGAACTGGTGCTTCAGGCCCAGGGCCGTCAGGCTGGCGCGGCCGAAGCCGGACCATTGTTCCGACTCCTGAGTGTCGTCGGTGTCGGCCAGGGCGTAGGTCGGGGCCGGGAAGCCGTCCAGATCGGCCTCGCTCTTGGACCAGCGGGCCGATCCGTCGAACTTGACCGTGTCGGAGACAACATAGCGCCCCTTCAGACCGACGGTGGTGTTGGTGAAGCCGTCGGCCTCGGGATTGCCGTCGGCCTCGTCGGCGGCGGAAATGCCGTCGGTGTCGAAGTGCGAAACATAGGCGCTGACGGCATAGGTCTCATTGGCGACGCCGGCGGCCAGGCGACCGCGCACGGTGTCGAAACTGCCGGCCTCGGCCTCGGCGCGCAGGCCGTCGATCTCCTTGGTGGTGAAGGCGATCACGCCGCCGATGGCGTCAGATCCCCACAGCGACGACTGCGGGCCCGACAGGACCTCAATCCGGGCGACGTCGCCCAGGTCGAAGCCGGAGAAATCATAGGCGCCATTGATCTCGGCCGGGTCGTTGACCGAGACGCCGTCGACCAGAACCAGGGTCTTGCCCGGCGTGGCGCCGCGCATGCGGACCTGGGCGACGCCTCCAAAGGCCCCTGAACGCGTCACGGACAGGCCGGGGACGTCCGACAGGATGTCGGCGGCGAAGACGGCGCCGCGCTGTTCGATGGTGTTGGAGTCGATGACGCGTGCGCCGGGCGTGTCGGCGACGATGGCGGGCAGGCGGGTGGCGGTGACGACGACGTCGTCGAGCCGGGGCGCGTCGTCGGCCGCAAGGGCGGGCGCGGCCCAGATAGAGGCGGACAGAGCCGCCGTAGACATAAGAATGGAGCGCTTCATTGAGCGAGAATCCCCGATGTCGGCTCCGCGAGTGCGCGCGAGGAACCGGTATGAGCGAGCCGATCCGCCGGGCCTGAAGGGTCCGGACGGCGCAAGATCGGGTCGCTACGACGAGAATCCCCGCGCCTCTGTCTGGTCCCGGACAGCGGACGAGCGACATTAGGCGGCCAGGTCTCCTGGCTTGCGGGTCATAAACCGCCGTCCTCGCCTTCCCAGTCACCCAGTGGCGCCGGGGTGAAGAACCCCGGACGGACGACGCTCTCGCCGCCTACAGTTGCGGGCACAGCCACGGCGTCTCACCGTGTTCCCTTAACCGCCTGACGGGCCTATCGCAGGGGCGACAAGCCTGTGCAAGGGCGGCTTAACGGGCTTGAGCGGTCGGCTGTGATCCGTCACCCTGACAGCACATGAACGCGCCCGCTTTCCCGCCCCCCGAACATTCGCCCGAAGTCGCCGCCTCGCTGGAAGGGGCGACGCCCTTCATGGCGCAGTATCTGACGGCCAAGGCCGGACAGCCGGACGCCATACTCTTCTTCCGCATGGGGGATTTCTACGAACTGTTCTTCAAGGACGCCGAGGTGGCGGCGGCGGCCCTGGGCATCACCCTGACCAAGCGGGGCAAGCACCAGGGCGAGGACATCCCCATGGCCGGTGTGCCGGTCCACGCCATGGAGGGCTATCTGGCCCGGCTGATCCGCCTGGGCCACAAGGTCGCCATCTGCGAACAGCTGGAAGATCCGGCCGAGGCCAAGAAGCGCGGCGGCAAGGCCGTGGTCCATCGCGGCGTGGTGCGGGTGGTGACGCCGGGAACCCTGACCGAGGACAGTCTGCTGGACGCGCGCGGCGCCAACCGGCTGGCGGCGGTCGCGGTGCGCAAGGGCCGGGCGGCCGTGGCGGTGGTGGAGCTGTCGTCTGGGGCCGTGGACAGCGTCGCCTGTGCGCTGGAGGATCTGGGCGCGGCGCTCGCCGCGTTTCGGCCGTCCGAGGTTCTGGTCACGGACCGGATGTATTCGGACCCGACGACGCGGGACGCCCTGGACGGGTCCGGCGGCGTGGTTCAGGCTCTGGCGAGCGCCATCGCCGAACCCCAGGCGGCGCGGGTCCGCGTCGAACGGCTGTACGGGGTTGCGGCCCTGGACGGTTTCGGCGCCTTCGAGGAGGCCGAGGTCTCGGCTCTGGGCCTGATCGCCGCCTATCTGGAGACGACCCAAGCGGGCAAGGTTCCAGCCCTGGCCCCGCCGCGCCGTCTGGGCGAGAGCGGCTTTCTGGCCATTGACCCCGCCACCCGGGCCAGTCTGGAGATCGACCGGACGCAGAGGGGTGAGCGCGAAGGCTCGCTGCTGGCCTGTATCGACCGCACCGTCACCTCGGGCGGGGCTCGGGCCCTGGCGGAACGGATCGCCCGGCCGCTGCGCGATCCGCTGGCGATCAACGAACAGCTCGACGCGGTCGAATGGCTGCTGGAGCGGCGCGCCCTGCGGCGCGATCTGCGCGACGGCCTGAAGGCTTCGGCCGATGTGGCGCGGGCGGTCGGGCGGCTGGCGCTGGGACGCGGGGGACCGCGCGACCTGGCGGCGGTGCGCGTGGGCCTGTCGATTGCGGAGGGGATCGCGGGCCTGTTCATCGGCCAGGTGGATCCGATCACGGGTCAGCCCCGCCGCATCGCCTTGGCCCTGGACCGGCTCACCCTGTCGCCCGAAGTGTCGCGGCTGAAGGCCGATCTGATCGACGGCCTGGTGGACGAGCCGTCGCATCTGGCGCGCGACGGCGGCTTTGTGCGCCCCGACTATCGCCCCGAACTGGACGCCGCCCGCACCCTGCGCGACGACAGCCGACGGGTGGTCGCCGATCTGGAGGCCCGCGCCGTCGCCGAATCCGGCGTGGGCTTCAAGGTCAAGCACAACGCCGTCCTGGGCTATTTCCTGGAGACCTCGGCCAAGGCGGCGGAAGGCTTGCTTAGGGCCGGGCCGGACAGCCCCTTCATCCACCGCCAGACCCTGGCCAGCCAGGTGCGGTTCACCACCGTCGAACTGTCGGAGCTGGACGCCAAGATCAGCCAGGCCGGCCATCGCGCCCTGGCCATCGAGGCCGAGATCTTCGAGACCTGGCGGCGCGAGGTCGCCCGTCTGGCCCAGCCGCTGCAGGCGGTCGCCGAAGCCCTGGCCGAACTGGACGCCCACGCGGCCCTGGCCGAATGGGCGCAAGAAGTCGGGGCGACCCGGCCGGTGGTGGACGACAGCCTGGTCTTTTCCGTCGAGGCCGGGCGGCATCCGGTGGTCGAGGCGGCGGTCAAGGCCGCAGGCGACCCCTATACGCCCAATAATGCACGGCTGGACGGGTCAGGGTCGGATTGCGCGCGCCTGGCCATCGTCACCGGGCCGAACATGGCGGGCAAGTCGACCTTCCTGCGCCAGAACGCGCTTCTGGTGATCCTGGCTCAGGCCGGGGCCTTCGTTCCGGCGCGGTCGATGCGGCTAGGCGCCGTCGATCGGCTGTTCAGCCGCGTCGGGGCCGGAGACGATCTGGCGCGCGGCCGCTCCACCTTCATGATGGAGATGGTCGAGACCGCCGCCATCCTGACCCAGGCCACGCCGCGCAGTTTCGTGGTCCTGGACGAGATCGGCCGGGGCACGGCGACCTATGACGGCCTGGCCATCGCCTGGGCCACGGCCGAGGCCCTGCACGACGTCAATCGCGCCCGCACCCTGTTCGCCACCCACTATCATGAGCTGGCCCAGCTGGAGACACGGCTGGACCACGTCTGCAACCTGTCCATGACGGCCAAGGAATGGAATGGGGATCTGGTCTTCCTGCACGAGGCGGCGCCGGGGGCGGCGGACCGGTCCTATGGGGTGCAGGTGGCCAAGCTGGCCGGAGTGCCGCTGGCGGTGGTGGCGCGGGCGAAGTCGGTGCTGGAGCGGCTAGAGGGCGAGAAGGCCGCCACTGCGCGGCTGGACGATCTGCCCCTGTTCGCAGTCGCCGAGCCGGAGCCGGCGCGCGGTCCCTCAAAGCTAGAGACGGCCTTGAAAGCGGTTGATCCCGACGCTTTGACGCCGCGCGACGCGCTGGAAATCCTCTACGGGCTGAGGAGCCTGATGAATTCCGCGTAAGGACTAATACTTATCGATTAGAAATCTTAACCCTGTTGGCGGAAGGTCGGTCCTAAGTTAGGTTACACCTGCGTGGATTCGACCATGAAACTCAGCGCGCTCTCCCTTTCGGCCAAGACGGCCTTGATGGTCATTGCCGCCCTCGGCGCCCTGACGCTTGTCCTGATAGCTGTGTCCGCAGTGCTGTTGACCCGCGACGCCGAAGCCCGCGCTGCTGAGCGGCAAGAAGCCAATATGCGCGTCGCCTGGGACGTCCTGGCCGATTATGGCGACGGCTTCTCGGCGCGGGACGGCAAACTCTATGTCGGATCGACGCCGATGAACGACTTCGTGGAGCCGGTGGATCGGATCAAGGCTCTGGTCGGCGGCACGGCCACCGTCTTCCTGAATGATCTGCGTGTCACCACCAATGTGGTCAAGGACGATGGATCGCGCGCCGTCGGCACCAAGCTGAAGCCGGGCCCCGTCTATGACGCCGTACTGAAATCCGGCAAACCCTATCGCGGCCAGACCGAAATCCTCGGCAAACCCTATTTCGTCGCCTACGACCCGATCAAGAACGCCGCCGGCCAGACCATTGGCGTGCTGTACGTCGGCATACCCAAGGTCGATTTCATGGCCTCGGTGAACCAGGTGATCATCGCCCTGTTCGTCTGCGGCCTGGTCGCCGCCCTGCTCGTGGTAGGGGCCTGCCTGGTTGTTTCGCGCCGGATGTTCTCGCCGCTGAAGGCCCTGTGCGAGCGCATGGAAGCCCTGCGTCAGGGCCGCACCGATTTCGACGCCCCCTGGGTCTCGCGCGGCGACGACATCGGCCAGATCTCCCGCGCGGTCATCGCCTTCCGCGACGCCGCCGTCCGCCAGAAAGAGGGCGAGGCCGAGACCGAGGCCATGCGCGAGACCGCCCGCGCCACCCGCGTCGCCGGCGAAGCCGAGCGTGAGCGCCTGGCCGAAGAGGACGCACTGGTGGTCGAGGCCCTGGGCGACGGGCTTGCGGCCCTAGCGCGCGGCGACCTGAACCACCGCATCACCGCCACCTTCGCCGAGCGCAGCCGCAAGCTGAAGGACGACTACAACGCCGCCGTCGACACCCTGGCGGGAACCATGGGCGACATCATCGAACTGGTCGGCGCCATGCGGGCGGGAACCACGGAGGTGTCAGGCGCCACCGACGACCTGTCGCGCCGTACCGAACGCCAGGCCGCCGCCCTGGAACAGACCGCCGCCGCCCTGGACCAGATCACAGTCACCGTTCGCAAGACGGCCGAGGGCGCCCAGTCCGCCGCCGAAATCACGGCCCAGGCCCGTGGCGGGGCCGGCGCGCGCGAACAGATCATCGCCGACACCACCGCCGCCATGGGCGAGATCGAGGCGACCTCGGGCCGGATCAGCGAAATCATCGGCGTGATCGACGAGATCGCCTTCCAGACCAATCTGCTGGCGCTGAACGCAGGCGTCGAGGCGGCCCGCGCGGGCGAGGCGGGTCGCGGATTCGCCGTGGTGGCGTCGGAAGTGCGCGCCCTGGCGCAACGTTCGGCCGACGCCGCGCGCGAGATCAAGGGCCTGATCGCGGCCTCCAGCGCCAGCGTCGGCGAAGGCGCCCGGCTGGTGTCCCAGACCGGCGGCGCCCTGACCGCCCTGATCAGCCAGGTGGCCGAGATCAACCAGCTGGCGAGCGAGATCGCCGCCTCGGCCAAGGAACAGGCCGTCGGCCTGGCCGAGATCAACGTCGCCGTGAACCAGATGGACCAGACCACCCAGCAGAACGCGGCCATGGTCGAACAGACCACCGCCGCCAACCAGGCGCTGAGCCAGGAGGCCGAGAAGCTGGCCGAACTGGTGTCGCGGTTCCGCATCGGCGAGGCCGCGCGCGGCGGTCATGCGCAGGACGACCAGACGTCCTGGGCCGCCTAGTCCCTATCCGCCCAGACCCAAGCAAAAGGCCCGCCCGGCGAACACCGGGCGGGCCTCTTTCATTCAGAAGCCTGGCATTTCAGACGCCTGGGAAGTCGCGCCTGATCAGGCCTGCATCATCCAGCCTTCGACATCCATGGCGGCCTGACGCACGGCTTCCGAACGGGTCGGGTGGGCGTGGCAGGTGCGGGCGATGTCTTCCGAGGCGCCGCCGAAGCTCATGGTGATGGCGGCCTCGTGGATCATTTCGCCGGCCTGCGGACCCATGATGTGGACGCCCAACACCTTGTCGGTGGCGGCGTCGGCCAGGACCTTGGCGAAGCCGTCGGTCTCATGGTTGATCTTGGCGCGGCTGTTGGCGGTGAAGGGGAATTTGCCCTTCTTGTAGGCGACGCCGGCGGCCTTCAGCTGTTCCTCGGTCTGACCGACCCAGGCCACTTCGGGGAAGGTGTAGACCACGCTGGGGACCAGGGCGTAGTCGACGTGGCCGTATTTGCCGGCGATGGTGTCGATCACGGCCACGGCGTCCTCTTCCGCCTTGTGCGCCAGCATCGGGCCGTGGGTCACGTCGCCGATCACCCAGACGCCATCCGCCACCTTGAAGTGGTCATGGTCGATGAAGCCGCGCTTGTCCGGGGTGACGCCGACGCTCTCCAGACCCAGGCCCTCGGTGTAGGGGCGGCGGCCGATGGCGACCAGGACGACGTCGCCCTTGAGGGTTTCAGCGGCGCCGCCGGCCGACGGCTCGACCGTCAGCTCGACCCCGTCCTTGACCGACTTGGCGGCCGTGACCTTGGCGCCCAGTTTGAAGACCATGCCCTGTTTGGTCAGGGTGCGCTGGAAGGCGGTGGCGACCTCGGTGTCCATCCCGGGGGTGATCCGGTCCAGGAATTCAACGACGGTGACCTCGGCGCCCAGTCGACGCCAAACCGAGCCCAGCTCCAGGCCGATGATGCCGGCGCCGACCACGATCAGCTTCTTGGGCACCGCCGGCAGGGACAGGGCGCCGGTGGAATCGATCACCTTGCCGTCCTCGAAGGCGACGCCGGGCAGGGGGGTGGGTTCAGAGCCGGTGGCGATGACGATGTTCTTGGCGTCGAGGGTCTGGACCGAACCGTCGGCGGCGGTGACTTCGACCTTGCCTTTAGCGACGATCTTGCCGCGGCCCTTGATCCAGTCGGCCTTGTTCTTCTTGAACAGGAACTCGATCCCCTTGGTCAGGGCGGTGACGCTGTCGTCCTTGGCCTTGTGCATCTGGTCCAGGTTCAGCTTGGGCTGGACCTCGATGCCGATCTTGGCGAATTCGCTGTTGGCGGCGTTCCACATTTCCGAGGCGTGGAGCAGGGCCTTGGACGGCATGCAGCCGACGTTCAGGCAGGTGCCCCCCAGGGTGGCGCGCATCTCGACACAGGCGACCTTCAGGCCCAGCTGGCCGGCGCGGATCGCGGCGTTATAGCCGCCGGGCCCTCCGCCGATGATGACGACGTCGTAGGGAACGGGGGCTTCGGCCATGATATCCTCTGGTCTTCTGGCGCGTGGGGGCAGGCGGGCGGACACTAGCGCCGACCCGGCAAGGGTCAACCACCGCGCATCATATGGGGCCTAGGAATCGACCTTTGCAGGGGGCGGCGGCGCTCAGGACGCGGTTTCTGTGGCCGTTTCGTCCGTGGAAGGCCGGTTTTCGACCCGTTCCGCGTCGGCGCCTGGCGCCGAAGGCAGGGTGACGGAGACTTCCGCGCCTTCGCCTGGGGTGCTGTCGATGGCCAGAACGCCTTCGGACTGCCGGGCGAAGGCGAAAGCCTGCGACAGGCCCAGGCCTGCGGCGTCCGCCCGGGTGGTGAAGAAGGGCTCCGCCGCGCGTCTTACGGTGTCGGCGTCCATGCCCGGGCCGGAATCGCGAACGCTCAGCCTCAGGCCGCCGTCCGCAAGGACCGCCAGACGAACCGCGACCGAGCCTGCACCGTTCGAGGCTTCGACCGCGTTTCGGGTCAGGGCCAGAACGGCGGCCTCGAAGGCCGCAGGGTCGATCCGGGCGAAGGCGGGCTGGGCCGGGGTCTCGATCATCAGGTCGATGGCCGGTCCCGCCAGCAGACGCAGCTTGGACTCCAGCCCCGCCAGGAAGACGCCGATGTCCAGCCGCTGCAAATTGGTCCGGTCCTCGTCCTGGGAGAAGGCGCTCAGGCGCCGGGTCAGGCGTTCGCCACGCTGACCGGCGGCCAGGGCGGCCTGGCCCAGGCGACGGACGCGCTCGGGCTCATCGACATGGCGCAGCATCAGGTCCAGAGCCGAAGTCATGACCCCCAGCAGGGCGTTGAAATCATGCGTTACGCCGCCCGCCAGACGGCCGACATTGGCCATGCGGCGCTCGGCCTCCAGTTCGGCGCGGACCAGGCGCTCGGCCCGTTCCGCCTGCGCCATCGTATCCAGCAAGGCCTGGTTGTGGGCGGCCAGGATCTCGCGTTCGCGCCGTGCGAAATCGGCCTGGGCCGCCTGGATCGCCGCAGCCACGGGATCTGCCCCGTCCGCCGCGTCTCTGTTATCCGGCGCCGCGTCGCCTTGCCCCCCGTTCCGGACCTCGCTCTGGACCTCGACTGGGTCCGCGACAGGCTCGACAATCGCGGCCTCCACCATGGCGGAGCCGGCCAGAAGGATGGCGTCCGGCCGGTCAGTCTCGTCAGTCAGCGGCAGCAGGGCCCAGCGGATGCCGGCGCCGTCGGCGTCGACCGTCTCGATGGGCGCCGGGCTCTCGTCCTCGACTGACAGGGCGGCGCGCAGGGCCTGTCGGCCCTCGGTGCGCCGGTCCAGCGGCAGGAACAGGTCGGCGAAGTCGGATCCCGTCACGCCTTCGCCGCGACCCAGCATGATCAGGGCCGTGCGATTGGCCTGGAGGATGCGGCCTTCGGTATCGACCACGACCAGGGCGCTGGACGCCGCGTCGAACACCCGGTCGGCCAGGCTGGCCCGGCCCGCCGGCGGCGGGGGCGGCGGCGCGGGTTCGATGGCCGGGGTGGTCAGGACGTCGGTCTCGACGATGGCCGCGATGGAGCCGGTGACCTGACCCCGGTCGTTCTCGATCGGCATGGCGGTGACCGAGACCAGCATCTTCTTGCGCGTCGCGGCATTCATCATCAGGTGCTGGAAGCCCCGCACCGTCTGGCCGCGAAGGGCGCGGGCGCTGGGCAGCAGATCGGCCGGGATCGGCTTGCCGTCCGGGAAAGTGATGCCCCAGGTCGCGGAGTGGAAGCGCAGGCCCAGAAGTTCGGCGTCGCGCCGGCCCAGCAACTGGTGGGCGGCGCGGTTGGCGAAGACGAACTTGCCGGTGCTGTCGGTCTCGACCATGGCCACGGGCACGGCGTTCATGGTCTCGAACAAGCGCTTGTCCGAGGACTCGGCGACCTTCTGGACCATATCGAGCTGGTCGGTGGCGCTCGCGTGACGAGCGCCGTGGGTCACGGCGAACCACAGGGCGACGGCGGCTATGGCGTAGCCGATTACGGCCATGACGCCGAAGATCAGCGTCCAGTTGACCTCGCCTTCGAGGAACATCGATCGATCCGTCTCAATTTGGGGCGCGGCCCGCCCGTCCTCGGCCCGGCTGTGCAAGGGCTGAACCAGCGATCCGACGAGGGGGGAGTGCGGGAACAGCCTGACGACATCGGCATGGGCGCCGTCAAGCGCCTGAGACGCGACTCGTTCGCCGCGCATGAAAAAAGGGCCGGACGTCGCCGTCCAGCCCTTTCGTAAGTGGTCTTTGGAGGACCTTAGAAGGCCATCCGGGCGACAATCTGGAACCAGGGACCGGCCGATTCCGTCTCCAGTTCGTACTCGTCGTAGTCGCGGTCGATCTGATCTTCGATGGTGTTGAACTTGTCGAACACCTCGTCCTTGGACGAGTCGAGCAGGTTGGAGCCGGTCAGGCGGAGCACCACGTTCGAGGCGACTTGCTTCTCGACGAAGATCTCCAGGTCGCCGCCGTAGCTGGTGACGACTTCTTCGCCGACGATCCGCTCCTTGGCGTCGCCTTGCTTGCGATAGGTGGCGCCGAAGGCCGCGCCCCAGGCCGGGATGTCCTGGGTGAAGCCCACGTTGAAGACATAGTCCGACTGCGAGTTGAAGCGGCGATCGCCCATGAAGTCTTCAACCGAGCTGTCCAGCCAGGAGTAGTTCAAGAAGACGCCAGTGTGCTCCATGCCGATGAAGTCCAGCGGCGTCGACAGGTCGAACTCGATGCCCCAGACCTGGCCGTCGCCGACGTTTTCGGCGGTAAGGACGTAGGAGACCAGCTCTTCCGCCGCTTCCTCCGGGGTCGCCCCGTCGTCGATGGCGTCGTCGTAGTCATCCTGAGCCTGTTCAGAATAGGCGCCGGTGTTAGTGATTTCGATCAGGTCGGTGATGTCGCGATAGAAGGCGTTGACGCCGATCACGCCGCGACGGCCCAAGCGACGCTCAAAGCCGAGGTCAGCGCCCCATGCCGTTTCCGGCTCGAGATCCGGATTGCCCACGAAATCGTTGTCGCCGTATTCGCCTGTCAGGACCGCCGGAGAAATGAAGTCGAAGCTGGGACGACGCACTGTGCGCGCCACCGAGGCGGTGATCCGGTCCGTGTCCGACAGCTTGAAGCGGACGCTCGCCGACGGCAGCAGGATGGCGTAGTCGTTGTCGTTCGTGCGCTCGTCCGCATCGACGGTTTCGTCGGTTATGGTGGAGTCGGTCGTCTCGTAGCGCAGACCGGCTTCCCACTTGGCCGGGCCGTTTTCTCCCGACAACATGACATAGGGGTCGATCCGGGTTTCCTCGATCTTCCCAACGCCGCCCGGAATGCCTTCGAAATCGCCGAAGCTCCAGTCGGTGGCGGCGTTGGTCGAACCGTTGGCGACGTTGAAGCGAACGCGTTCAGGCTCGGTAATCGAGGTGTCGCGGTCCTTCTGATTCCACTGAACCCCGAAGGCCAGTTCCAGATCTCCGGCTAGCGGACGCTTATGTTCGATCGCGCCGCTGATTTCCTTGTCTTCGATGTCGGTCTGGGTCGCATCGGCAGTGAAGCGGTCTTCGTCCGGATAAACGACGGAGTCGCGCCGGAACTCGGACTCATATTCGAACTCGTACTGCTCGTCCTTGATCGAGGCGTAGCCGAGCTTGAACTTGGTCTCGCCGCCCAGCATTTCGCGGACGTAGCGCAGGTTCAGCGACAGGTTGTCGGTTTGGATATCGACGTCGTTGTCGTTGATCGTGCTGATATTGGCGTCGGTCTCGACACCATCGACATATTCGATCGAATCCTCGTCTTGATAGCGATCCGTGCGGACGAAGGCGCCCGACAGATCCAGGCGGCCGCCGGCGAAATCGACGTCATACGAAGCGTTGAAGGAGTAGTCGGTGCCATCGCGGGTGTCGGTCTGGACTTCAGTGTTGTCGAGCGTGCCGTTCGGCTCGTCGAAACGCTGGCTGTATTTTTCCTTGGGGTTGCGACGGTCCTGGATATTGGCGCCTAGAAGCAGACGGCCCGGGCCGGCCTGGCCGCCCCAGACGGCGCCATAGGCGCCGCCCCATTGGCCGTATTCGCTGTCTTTCCAGTTCAGCGCGCCCAGACGCACATAGCCGCCATCCAGCGACAGGGCGTCGCGCAGGACGATGTTGATGGCGCCGGCGACAGCGTCGCCCGAGCGATTGGCCGAGGACGAACGAACGACCTCGACGCGCTCGATCAGTTCAGCGGGAATGCGATCAACGAAGAAGGAGCGATCCACGCCGGCGCCGGGCACCCGTTCGCCGTTGATCAGGATC
Source organism: Brevundimonas sp. FV2ps16 (assembly GCF_058681075.1). Taxonomy (NCBI): domain Bacteria; kingdom Pseudomonadati; phylum Pseudomonadota; class Alphaproteobacteria; order Caulobacterales; family Caulobacteraceae; genus Brevundimonas; species Brevundimonas sp. FV2ps16. The sequence continues at coordinate 938,466 of NZ_CM178728.1, forward strand.
TGCGTATAGGCCGAGTCCAGACCGCGCATCCGCACGCCGTCCGATTCCAGCACGTCGGAGAGGAAGGTCACCGACGGCACGCGCTTCAGGGCGTCGCCGGCGGTCAGCGGCTCGAAGCGCTGGAAATAGTCGAGGTCATAGGAAAGGGTGGGCACCACGTCGTCGGTGCGGTTGCGCATCGCCGGCTCGCCGGTGACGATGATTTCCTCAAGGGCGGTGGCGGGCGCCGCATTGGCCTCTTGGGCCTGAACCGCGCCGGCGAAGGCCAGCGAAGCGAGGGACGCGAGCGAGGCACCCGCGAGCAGTTGCAGTCTCATGATCTTGATCCCCTGACGTCGGGCTATGCCTTCGACGAATAAAGCGGCGCTTAGACATGAGCGGCGACGCGTCTGTGACGCTAAGGCGACGTCTAGTGCGAGATTTTGAGTCTCATCCGCGACAACTATGCTGTAGGCGGATTAATGTTCTCCAGATCGCCCAACCTGCGGCGTCATCGTCCTTGACCGACGGACGACGCCTGTGGTCTCGGGAACCGTCCCTGGAGAGGAGGATCCCCCATGAAGTCGTCCATCAAGCGCGCCGGCGCCCTGACCGCCACCGTCTGCCTTCTGGCCCTGACCGCCTGCGCCACGCACGAGGTCGATTTCCAGGGCGAGGGCGAAGGCTTCATCGGGCCGGGCGTCGAGGTTCGGGCGGTTCTGGAAACCCCTTCGGTCGGCACCGCCGGCCAGGACGCTGCGGATGATCCGGCCGTTTGGGCCTCGCCTGTGCCGGTCATGGTGATGGGCAAGACCACGCCGGGCTTCGTCGCCGGAACGGACAAGAAGTCCGGCCTCTATGTCTATGGCTTCGACGGCCAGATCCTGCAGTTCATGCCGGAAGGCCTGCTGAACAATGTCGATCTGACCGAGGGACTGAGCGTCGGAGGGCGGCCGCAAGTCGTCCTGGGCGCCAGCGACCGGACGCCGGGCAAGACCGGGATCTCCCTCTATCTGTTCGATCCGGCGGGAACCGGTGAGAACGGCGTACGGCCCTGGGGCGCCATCGCCACCGACGTGATCGAGCCCTATGGCTTCTGTTTCGCGCGGCGTGGCGCCGAAATCCATGCGGTCCTGGTGGGCCACGAGGGCGAGCTGCGTCAGTTCGTGCTGAGCGTGGACGCGGCCGGACAGCCGGTCTCGCGCGAGGTCCGCCGCGCCGAGATCGGCACGATTTCCGAGGGCTGCGCCGCCGACGAGGCGACTGACGCCCTCTATATCGCCGAGGAGAACGTCGGCCTGTGGCGCTATGGCCTCAATCCGGCCAGCGGCGCGGCGCGCACCCTGGTGCAGCCGATCGCCAAGGACATACTGGTCGCCGACGCCGAAGGGCTGACGACGCTGACGGACGGCGACAAACGCTATCTGATCGGCTCCAGTCAGGGCGACTCGACCTTCCCGGTCTGGCGCATCGACGGCGCCGCGCCCGAGTACAAGGGCCGGTTCAAGATCGTGGACGGCGTCGTGGACGGGGTCACCGGCACGGACGGCCTGGCGGCCGCCAGCGGCGCGGTCGGCCCCTTCCCCGAGGGCCTGGTGGTGATCCAGGACGACGTCAACGACGTCGGCACCCAGAACTTCAAATATGTGGACTGGCGCGACATCCGCCGGGCTTTGGGGCTGTAAATCGACTGAAGTGAAGGCCCGTCATCGCGCATGACGGGCCTTCACCTTTGGTCAACAGGGGTAGTTCATCGTCTGAATTCGATAGGGGGTCTGAATCCCTTCCTTGTAGACTGTGCCAGCGCAAGTCTGGCCCCACATGCCGACATATTCTGAATATGTAGCGTCGGAATAATATTCCCATTCACGCCAATGACTGGGCAAGGCGAGTGCGGGTCCCGCCGCGGCTGCAGCCATGAGAGAGACCGCAGCAACCAACAACCTTTTGCGAGCTTTCATTTCGGTGTCCTCCGGGAGACTTCCTCCCGCGAGGAGGTTACTCCTGGATGCGCAAAACACAACCTCGGCTGTGCGCGTGCGGAAGACGCCTACTGATCCTCGTCGAATTTGCGGGCGACGAGGTCCGTCAGGGCCTCGATCGCTTCCTCGGCGTCGGCGCCCTCGGCCGCCACGTCAATGCTGCAGCCGATGCCTGCGCCCAGCATCAGCAGCCCCATGATCGAGCGGGCGTCCACGGTCACGCCATCGCGCGTGACATGGATTTCGCTGTCGAAGCTGGAGGCCAGTTTGACGAACTTGGCCGAGGCGCGGGCGTGTAGGCCGCGCGTGTTGCAGATGTTCAGCGTCGCCTTGACCGTCATTTTTCGCCCGCGAGCACCCAGGACGCGACCGAGATATATTTCCGCCCCGCGTCCTGGGCGTGGGCGACGCAGGATTCCAGCGTCTCGCGCCCCCGCACGCTGGCCAGTTTGATCAGCATGGGCAGATTCAGGCCGGCGATGACCTCGGCATGGGTCTGTTCCATCACCGAGATCGCCAGGTTGGACGGGGTGCCGCCGAACATATCGGTCAGCAGGATCACGCCGTCGCCGTCATCGACGGCGGCGGCCGCATCGACGATGTCGCGTCGACGGCGCTCCATGTCGTCCTCGGGCCCGATGCAGATGGCCGCGACGCCGCGCTGCGGCCCGACCACATGCTCCATCGCCGATAGAAATTCAGAGGCCAGTCCCCCGTGGGTGACGATAACAAGGCCAATCATGAGAACTTCACTCGCATCCCACCCCAAACCATCCCCGGACTTCCCCGTGTCCGACAGGGAGGCCGGACGCGCCCGTTTGGGACCGCAAGGGGCGTGTCATAGACCCGTTATGCGCGGGTTCAAAGCGTCTGAAACGCGACTGTGACCATATCGACCGCCGAGGCGGGGCGAGGATCCAGCGCCAGAAGAGGCAGGTCGATCCCGCAGAAACGCCGGGACTGCGGCTCAGGCAGGCGTTCCACCGCCTCGGGCAGGCAGGCGACGGCCAAGACGATCCGGGCCGTCAGCCGTGTCCTGACGGACACGATTCCCACGCCCCGGGCCTCGATGCGCCCGGCGATCGCAGCCGGCGCCGTGGCGTAAAGCCCTCCGCCGGAGCCCCAGACCTGGGTATAGTCGTCACTGACGAGCCGCCATCCCCGCCCGATCAGCCGCAGGGCCAGGTCGCTTTTGCCGGCGCCGGACGGCCCCAGGATCATCACGCCCTTCCACGTCCCGCCGCGGCGGACGGCGACCGTGGTGGCGTGGATGGGCGGCTCCGGCATCATGGCCGGCGGCTCGGACCGAAGGCGGAAGGCAGGAGTATTTCGAACCGCGCGCCGATCACAGCGCCGCCGTCATCCGACCGGTTCGAGGCCGTCACCACTCCGCCATGCGCCTCGACGATCTGTTTGACGATCGACAGACCCAGGCCCGAGTTCGAACCAAAGGCCGTCCCCTTCGGCCGCGAGGTGTAGAAGCGCTCGAAGACGGTCTCCAGGTTCTCAGGCGGTATGCCTGGGCCCTGATCTTCAACCCGGACACGGATCGGCAAATCGCCGTCGACCTCCTCCAGCGCCACCCGGACCTCGCCATCGGCCGGACTGAAGGATCGGGCGTTGTCGATCAGATTGCGGAACACCTGGCCCAGCGGACCGTCGCGGCCCGCCACCTTCAAGGTCTGGGACGGCCGTTCGAACCGGACGGGGATCTCGCCCGGCCGCGCCGTCGTCTCATAGACACTGACGATGTCGGCCAACAGTCGGTTCAGATCGATGGGCCGAGGGCGGTCGCGCGACAGTTCCGCGTCCAGACGCGAGGCGTTGGAAATGTCGGTGATCAACCGGTCCAGGCGCCGCACGTCTTGCTGCAACAGACTGGTCAGCTTCTCCCTCTGGGCGTCGGTCTTGACCAGGGGCAGGGTTTCCAGCGCGGAGCGGATCGAGGTCAGGGGGTTCTTGATCTCGTGCGACACGTCGGCGGCGAACCGCTCGATGGCGTCCATGCGCGTAGACAGGGTGTCGGTCATGGATTCCAGCGACCGCGCCAGATCGCCGATCTCGTCCTTGCGCTCTTCCAGATCGGGCAGGGAGATGGCCCGCGCGCGCTGCAGCTTGACCTGGTCCGCCGCCGCGGACAGCCGCATGATCGGCCGCGCCACGAACAGGTGCAGCACCAGGGACGCCAGCAGATTGACGGCCAGAGCCACCAAAGCGAAGGGCACCAGGGCGCGCCTCTGGTCGTCCAGGATTTCGTCCACATTGCCCGCTTCCAAGGTCAGGACGCCCAGAACTTGGCGAACATGGCGGATGGGGATGGAGACGGACACGACCCGGTCACCGGACTCGTTGCGCCGGACGGTCGTCTGGGGCTCGCCAGCCAGGGCGCGTTCGACCTCGGCGGCGACCTCGGCCTCGACCTGTCGCCTGTGTTCTGCGTCACGGTCGGTCTTTTCGGCCTGGTCCGCAGGCAGGGGGAAGCCGGCCGGATGCGCCGGCGGCAGGGCCTGGCCGGGAATATTCTCGGTCACCTCATAGCTGTCGATGACCGGCAGGCCGTTGATGTCGTACAGCCGCACCCGCTGGCCGGTGGGCACGAAATTATCGCGCAGCCAGTTGGCGGCCTGCCCCACGTCGAGCTCCGGCGTCGGCACCCCGCGACTGATGCCCAGTTCGCCCAGCACATTGCCGAGCAACTCCGCCTGGACAGTCAGGGATTCCTGACGGGCCTGGATCAGGCCCTGGCGCCATTCGTTCAGCACCAGGGCCCCGCCGAACAGAATCAGCAGGCTGAGAAGATTGAGCGCCAGGATAAACCCGCCCAGCCGCGATCCGCCGAAGCGAAGCCTCGGCCGGCGGACAGGCTCCTCGTCGGGCTCGCGCCCGTCGGGATGATCAGCTTTCGCGGTAGCGGTAGCCGACGCCATACAGGGTCTCGATCGCGTCGAACTCATTGTCCACGGCGCGGAACTTCTTGCGCATCCGCTTGACGTGGCTGTCGATGGTGCGGTCGTCGACATAGACCTGATCGTCGTAGGCGGCGTCCATCAGATTGTCGCGGCTCTTCACGAAGCCGGGGCGCTGGGCCAGGGCCTGGAGCAGCAGGAATTCGGTGACGGTCAGCTTCACCGGCTTGCCGTCCCAGGTCGATTCGTGGCGGGCCGGGTCCATGCTCAGCTTGCCGCGCTTGATCGCCTTGCCCGACACCTCGGCTGAGGGTTCGGGTTCGATCCCGTCGGCGCCTGTGCGGCGCAGCAGGGCCTTGACCCGTTCAATCAGAAGCCGCTGGCTGAAGGGCTTGTGAATATAGTCGTCGGCGCCGAGGTTGAAGCCGAGGATCTCGTCGATCTCCTCGTCCTTCGAGGTCAGCATGATCACGGGAATCTGCGAGGTCTGACGCAGGCGGCGCAGCACTTCCATCCCGTCCATACGCGGCATCTTCACATCGAGGATAGCCAGGTCCGGCGGGGTGCTTTCCAGCGCCGCCAGGCCCGAGGCCCCGTCATGATAGGCCGTGATCTTGTGGCCATGACTTTCCAGCGCCAGCGAGACGGACGCCACGATATTCTCGTCGTCATCGACCAGGGTGATATTGGCCAAGGTGGTCTTCTCCTGAACTTCCCGTTCCCGCGAACGAGAACGCACGGCAAGCGTAACCGTTCGATCACGGTCACATTAGGGCCATGGCAGATGGGCCGCCAAGCAGCCGATTTCAACGATAGACGGATCGGTTTCCGTCGGCGCAAAGAAAATTCACCATGAAAACTCCGTTTTAAAGGCTTGGCCCCCACGGTCCACGGATGGCCGGTCCTATTCACTACGAAGTCTATATCCGCAGGACGGTTCCGGCCTCCTGGTCCCTACTGATCGCCACCGAGGACCGCAAACACGCGCTCGAGACCGCGGAAGACCAGTTGTCCAACCGGCTGGCCGCCGCCGCCCGCGTCACCAAGGAGACGCTGGACCCGGACACGGGGGAGTTCAACAGCCTCGCCATCCTGACGATCGGCGCGCCTGAGGAAAAGAAGAAGCCCAAGCCGACCGAGGCCGCTCGCCCGGCCTGCAGCGCCCCGGCCGAACTCTATACGCCCCATGCGCGCGCCTTGATCGCGCGGGTGCTGGAGGACTGGCTGAAGCGGCAAGGGGTGACGGCGTTCGAGCTTCTGCACCGGCCGGACCTGGCCGAGCGGCTCGACGCCTCGGGCGTGGAGCTTCAGCACGCCGTCCAGAAGGTCGCTGTGCCGGAAAGCCAGGCCAGCGGACAGGATCTGCACGCCGTCGTACGGCATTATCAGCGTCTCGCCGAGGAGTCGGTCGCCCGCCTGATCAAGGCCGGACGGGCAGGCCTGTTCCCCTCGTTGAAGAACCAGTCGATCGCCGACCTGGCGCACCGTCTGATCGCCACCCAGGATCGGACCTTCGTCATGGGCGGCGTGATCGCCCACGGCCTGGCCGATCGCAAGGGTGCGCGCGACCGGCTGGACTGTCTGATGGATATGGTCGAGGCCGCCCCGGCCGAGGGGCCCCCACGCGTCCTTGTTCTCGGCGCGGTGGAGCAGATCGTCTCCGAAATGTTAGCGGTGCGTTCCAATCTGGCGGAGATTCTCGGTCCTTCGCTGGATCATGGCGCCAGTCTGGCCGCCGTGGTGCGCATGGTCGCCCCGCGCGAGGTGGAACGGCTAGTAGGGCTGGATCCCCGCATGGCTCTGATGACCCCTGTGGTCGAGGGACCGGCGGCGCGTCTTGGTCAGGGTCTGGCGGACGGCTATTTCCCCAAACTGTCGACATCCCTCGCCCGAATGGTGACGCGCGAACTGTCTAGCCAGCGTCGCCTCAGGCCCAATGATGCGGTCGGAGAGATCGATATCCTGCGCACCCTCGCCATGGCCCTGACGGCGGCGGCGGGGCGTCTGCTGACCCTGGAGGAGGTGCAGAACGCCTTCGTGGACCGCTCAAAGAGCCTGGTCACCCCCGAATTCGTCGCCGCCTATGTCAGCCGGTGCAAGACGGTCCTGTCGGAGGCCGAGTATCTGACGCGACTGTGCGAAAACGTCACCGGCGGCGCCAACAAACGGGCGGCGGCGCGCTGGCTCAGCGCCTGCGTGACCTCGCTGAGGCTGGAAAACGAGATGCGCCAGACGACGGCCGGCGGGCCAAGCGTGTCGCAGAAACTGCTGGTGCTCGCTCGACTTCAACGGTCGGTGCGCGCCGTGCAGTTGGGAGAAATCGACGAAAGAGAAATATCGACTGCGATCGGCGTCCTGGGCGGAACGCTGGAGGCGGACGCCGGCCTGCTGACCCAGATCGGACGGGCCCAGGCTACGCCGGTGCAGAAGCTGACCGCCCTGATGAAGATGATCACCGGCGAGACTGCGCCGCTTGGACCGGCGGCGGACCGGGCGCGCAGCGAAGCCGTCAAGATGCTGCGGCTGCCTGAAATCCGCGACGCCACGGTCGGCGAAGCGGCGCTCCAGGCCATGATGCAGGCCGCCGGTCTGAAGATCTGACCTTCAGTCGAAGATGTCGAAGATGCTGTCCCGCTTCTTTTTCTTGTAGCGATAATCGTCGTCGTCCCGACGTCGATCATCGCGATAGCCGCGATCATCCCCGTACGGCCGTGCGCCGCCACCCCAGGGCTGAGCTTGGGGTTGAGGCGGCGGAGGATAGGCTTGAGGCGTCGCCTGTGGCGCGGGCGCGGAGGCCCTTCCGTCCTGGGCCGCCGACTCCATCAGCTTTTCCAGTTCGCCTCGATCAAGCCAGACGCCGCGGCAGGTCGGGCACATGTCGAACTGCACCCCGTCGCGATCCAGGGTCTGCATCGAGGAATTGTCGTTCGGGCACATCAGAAGCGGCATGAGGTCTCCACACGGATCAAGAACAGGTTCAAGAAACGGGCGCCGACGCGAGGGATCCGATGGGGCGGTCCGTTCGCATCGGCGCATCCGTACGGTGCGACATCGCATCGTCGCGATCCGGCGAGGCAGGGGAACACTCGCCGTTCGCGGCGACGCCAGAGGGGCCCGTTCCGCCCCTTCAAGCTAGGCGCCGCGAGGCCGCCCCGCCATGCGTCCTGGCGCCACAGGGGGCGGCTGCCCCAAGGCGCAATAGGCCATTTGGTCCGGGGCCTAGCCCCGCTTGGACGCCTTGCGGAAGGCCGGCTGGGCCATGGCGACATTGCGCGCCGAGACGGTCTTTTCCTCGGCCTTGGCGCCGACCTGGGCGTTGAACCCGTGACCGGCCTTGGCCTTCTTGGCGGCGAGCGCCTGTTTCAGCTTGTCGGCGGCGGTCGGTGTCGGTTGATCATTCATGCTGACACCCTAGCAGGTTTGAAGGCACGAAACGACCGCCGCGTCGCTTCAGGTGCGCATCAGGCGGCGGCACAGGTCGTCGAGCTGCTCCAGCGAGCCATAGCGGATCGTCAGCTCGCCCTTGCCGCTGCGGTCGTTCAGCTGGACGTTCAGGCCCAGGGCGTCGGCCAGGTCCTGTTGCAGGGCGGCGACGTCGGCCGCCCCCTCCCCCGCCGGCGCCGGCGTCGCCTTGACCGGCTTGGGGCCTTCCGCCGCGCGACGCGCCAGGGCCTCGACCTGACGCACATTCAGACCTTCGTTGAAGGCCTGGTCGGCCAGGGCGGCGGCATTGGGCGCGGTCACCAGGGCGCGGGCATGGCCGGCCGTCAGCTTGCCGTGCCGCACATACCACAGCACTTCTTCCGGCAACTGCAGCAGGCGCAGGGTGTTGGCGATATGGCTGCGGCTCTTGCCGACGATGCCGGCCACCTGGTCCTGGGTGCGGCCGAACCGCTCCATCAGCACGCGATAGGCGTCGGCCTCTTCCAGCGGATTCAGGTCCGCGCGCTGGACGTTTTCGATGATGGCGACTTCGAACACTTCGACGTCGTCCATTTCGCGGACGACGATCGGCACCTCGGTCAGCCGCGCAGCCTGGGCGGCGCGCCAGCGGCGTTCGCCGGCGATGATCTGCCAGACCCCGTCCTCGCCGGGCTGGGTCCGCACCAGGATCGGCTGCAGCACGCCCTTGTCGCGGATCGACGCCGTCAGTTCTTCAAGGTGTTCCTGGGTGAAGATCTTGCGCGGCTGGTCCGGGTTGGGCTTCAGGCTTTCGATCGGGGCCAGTTGGACGCCCGAGGGCATGGCGGCGCCGGCCGCCGTCGGCGCCTCGACATTCTCGCCCATCAGGGCCGACAAGCCGCGTCCCAGACCTCTTTGTCGTTCAGCCAAGATATTCTTCCGTTCTTCTAGATTTCAGACGCGCAACGCGCGTGTCACGCCGCCAGCTTCAGGCGCTGGCGCTCGCGCTTCACCACTTCCTTGGCCAGACGCAGATAGGCCTGGCTTCCGGCGCATTTCAGATCATAGATCAGGGCCGGCTTGCCGAAGGACGGCGCCTCGGCCACCCGCACATTGCGCGGGATGACGCTGTCATAGACCTTGTCGCCGAAATGGGCGCGCACGTCATTGGCCACCTGGCCCGACAAGGCGCTGCGGCGATCGAACATGGTCAGGACCAGGCCCTGGATTTCCAGCGCCGGATTAAGGCTCTGCTTCACCATGTCGATCGTGCGCATCAGCTGGCTCAGGCCTTCCAGAGCGAAGAACTCGCACTGAAGCGGCACCAGAACCGCATCCGCCGCCGCCATGGCGTTCAGGGTCAACAGGTTCAGAGAGGGCGGACAGTCGATCAGCACATAGTCATACGCGGTAGGGCCATGGTCATGCGCCCGCAACGCGTCCCTCAGACGATAGGATCGGCGATCCGCCTGGCTCAGTTCGATTTCGACGCCGGACATGTCGGCGTCCGCCGGCACGATCCAGAGGCCGGGAACCGTGGTCTGCACCGCGGCGTCATCGACCGAGCGCTGATCGACCACCACGTCATAGATGGTGACTCGCCGCGTTTCACGTGGAACGCCCAAGCCGGTGGACGCATTGCCCTGGGGGTCCATATCCACGATCAAGACGCGCTTGCCGATCGCGGCCAGGGCGGTGCCCAGGTTGATGGCCGTCGTGGTCTTGCCCACCCCGCCCTTTTGGTTGGACACGGCGAGAACGCGGGCAGGCAGTTTGCTAGTGCTGGGGGCGGGCACGTCGAACACTCCGGACTGTCACGATACGGCCGCGCGGGTCGCTTTGCGACGGGGCCAGTTCAGCTTCGAAATGCCAGGATTTCCGCGCCTCAATCAACTCGGATTCGGCCTTCTCCCCCTTCAGGAACAGACCTTGTGCACCCCTTTGGAAGTAGGGCTGTGCATAACCCAGCAGCCGCTCCATCGGGGCCACAGCCCGCGCCGTCACAATGTCACACGTGACGCTCTGTTCCTCGGCGCGGCCATTGATCACCGTCGCCGGCAGATCAAACAGATCGACCATTTCCTGCAGAAATCGGCAGCGCTTGCCCAGGCTGTCGATCAGCCAGACGTGCGCTCCCTCCCGCCCTTTCGCCAACAGCGCCAGGATCACGCCGGGAAAACCGGCGCCGGCCCCCAGGTCCGCCCAGGTCAGGGCGTCGGGCGCATGGGTCAACAGTTGGGCGCTGTCCCAGGCGTGACGGTTCCAGAAGTCCGGCAGGCTATCCGGCCCGACCAGATTCATTACCGTATTGGCCTCGGCCAGCCGAACGCGGAAGGCGTCCAGGTCCGCCATCTGCGCCGGAGACGCCCCCGTCCTGGCCTGAAACGCGGCCCGTTCGTTTTCCAACATCAGGCGGCGACCGAGGCTTTAGGGGCTTTTTTCACGTGGGCGAGCAAGGCCGTCAAAGCCCCCGGCGTCATCCCCTCGATCCGCCCCGCCTGGCCCAGGGTGCGCGGTTGAACGCGAGCCAGTTTCTCGCGCACCTCGTTCGACAAACTGCCGATCAGTCCATAGTCGAGATCGTTGGGAAGCAGCAGATACTCCTCCCGACGAAGAGCTTCCGCGTCGATAGACTGGCGGTCCAGATAGTTGGCGTAGCCCGCGTCGATCTCGATCTGCTCACGCACCTCTGCATCCCAATCCGCGATGTCAGGCCGCACACTGATGAAGTGATTCAGGGTCACATCCGGAAAAGCGAGGAGCTCCCGCATGGATCGCCGCCGTCCATCGGCGTTGACGGGAATCCCCAATCCATTGGCCTCTTTAGGCGTAAAGAGGGTTTCACGTGAAACAATACCGGCCACGGACAGTTTCTCTGCCTTGGCCGAAAACCGCTGCGCGCGCGCCTCGCCGACAATCCCGACGGCCATACCGAGCGGCGTCAGCCTCTGATCGGCATTGTCCGCACGCAGAGTGAGCCGATATTCGGCTCGGCTGGTGAACATGCGATAGGGTTCGGTCACGCCCCGCGTCACCAGGTCGTCGATCATCACCCCGATATAGGCCTGCTCCCGACCCAGGATCACCGGACCCTGCCCGGCCGCAGCTCGGGCAGCGTTCAGCCCCGCCATCAGACCCTGGGCCGCCGCCTCCTCATAGCCGGTGGTGCCGTTGATCTGACCGGCCAGATACAGCCCTGGCCGCTTCTTCACTTCCAGCGCCGGGCTCAGTTCACGTGGATCGACATAGTCGTATTCGATGGCATAGCCGTAGCGAAACACCTCCACCGCCTCCAGGCCGGGGATGGTCCGCAGGAAGGCCAGCTGGGTCGGCTCCGACACCGAGGTCGAGATGCCGTTCGGATAGACGGTCGGATCGTCCAGGCCCTCAGGCTCCAGGAAGATCTGGTGGCTGGTCTTGTCCGCAAACCGCACCACCTTGTCCTCGATGGACGGACAATAGCGCGGCCCTCGGCCGGACAGTTTGCCGCCATAGACAGCGCTCTCGCACAAGTTCTCGGCGATGATGCGGTGGGTTTCCTCGGTCGTATGGGTGACGCCGCACGCGATCTGTTTCACGTGGATGCGGTCGGTCATGAAGGAGAAGGCGGTCGGCGTCTCGTCCGCCTCCTGCATCTCCAGCCGGTCCCAGGCGATGGTCCGTCCGTCCAGCCGCGCCGGGGTCCCGGTCTTCAGCCGCCCCATCATCAGATCAGCCGCATGAAGATCGGCGGCCAGCCCCGTCGATGGGTCTTCGCCATGGCGCCCGGCCGGGATCCGTTCGTCACCGCGATGGATCACCCCGTTCAGGAAGGTGCCCGTGGTCAGCACCACAGCCCCGGCCCGCACCGTCTCCCCTGCCCCGGTCACCACGCCGACCACCCGGTCGCCGTCCAAGATCAGCCGCTCGGCCGTTCCCGCCATCAGGCTCAGGTTCCACGTGGCGGTGAGTTCGGCCTGCATGGCCTCACGGTACAGGCGTCGATCGATCTGGCTGCGCGGGCCACGAACCGCCGCGCCCTTGGACCGGTTCAACAACCGAAACTGGATGCCCGACACGTCGGCCAGGCGCCCCATGATCCCGTCCAGAGCGTCGATCTCCCGCACCAGATGCCCCTTGCCCAGACCCCCGATGGCGGGATTGCACGACATCTCGCCGATGGTCTCAAGCTTCTGGGTCAGCAACAGGGTGCGCGCGCCCGCTCGCGCCGACGCAGCAGCCGCTTCACAGCCGGCGTGGCCGCCGCCGATCACGACGACGTCGAAGGATTTATCCATGGGGGTGGTCATCCGCGCCACATAGGCCAAACGGGCGGATTTCGCCAGTCCCGGCGATTAGGCCGAAGTTCGTCGAACGTAGTCATACTTAGGGTGTTTCACGTGAAACACCGGTATTACTTTCCTATGCAGAAGGTGGAGAAGACCTCTCCCAGCACATCCTCCACCCCGATCTCGCCGGTCACACGTCCAAGCGCCCCAGCGGCCCGACGAAGATCGTCGCCCGCCATCTCCGGCGCCACGCGGAGCGCGACAAGGCCCGCCTCGACCGCGTCCAAAGCCTCGGTCAAACGCAGTCGATGCCGCTCACGCGTGATCGCCGGGAAGTCGGCGCCGGACAGGTCGGCAGCGAGGCGGCGCGCAATCCAGTCGTGCAGGCTCGCCAAGCCTTCGCCAGAGCGACTGCTGACGCGGAGACACTCCAGCCCGTGCGATTCGAAAACGGCTGCGCCTTCATCCGCCTTATTGGCGACGACAAGATCCCCCGCGCGGACATAGTCCGCCGCCACGCCGTCCGGATCCCCCGGCGCACGGACCCACAGGCGCAGCTCAGCCTCTTCCGCTCGCCGCCGGGCCCGTCGCACGCCCTCGGCCTCGACCGGATCGTCGCTGTCCCGCAATCCCGCCGTATCCGACAGGGTCACGGCATAGCCGCCGATCACCAGGTCCGCGTCCAGAACATCCCGCGTCGTGCCCGCGATCGGGGTGACGATGGCCGCCTCGCGCTCGATCAGGGCGTTGAACAGCGACGACTTGCCGGCGTTGGTCTCGCCGATCAGGACGATGCGATACCCGTCCCTCACCCGTTCGCCCCGACGACCGGCCGCGACGGCCCGCCGTAGATCATCCGCCAATCGCTCCAGCACCGGTCCGGCGGTCAGCGCCAGATTGTCCGGCACCTCCTCGTCCGGAAAATCGATCTCGGCCTCAACCAGGGCCAGGGCGTGCAACAGGTCGCGCCGGAAGCCGGCATAGGTGGCGCTGAGCTGACCATCCAATTGACCCAGGGCCTGTCGCGCCTGAGCCGCCGTCTCCGCGTCGATCAGATCGGCGACCGCCTCGGCCTGGGCCAGATCCATCCGTCCATTCTGGAAGGCGCGGCGGGTGAACTCGCCCGGCTCGGCCGGTCGCAGACCCAGGGCGATCAGGGCCTGGCTCGCCGCCTCGACCACCGCCCGCCCGCCGTGCAGGTGCAGTTCAGCCGCATCCTCGCCGGTATAGGAATTGGGCCCGACGAACCGCAGCACCAGGGCCTGATCGATATGGGCGCCTTGATGGGTCAGGTCTCGCACCGACGCCATCCGCGGCTTCAACCGCCCCGCGCCGATCGCATTCAGGGTCGGCTCGACCGCCGGCCCAGACAGCCTCAACACGGCGATAGCCCCCCGACCGGGCGGGGTGGCGAGAGCGAAAATGGTGTCAGTCATGATCTCATTTTCTCCTCCCCACGCTGCGGGGAGGAAGGGCGTTCACTTCACCGCCGCTTCCATCAGGCGCCGAAACTGATCCTGCGCCTGAAGTCCGAAACTGGTCCAGGTCTTCAGCAGTTCGTCGGGTTGCATGGCGGCGACATTGGCCTCCATCCGCTTCGTCATCTCGGCCACCATCGCCTCGTTCAGGGGCGTGACGTCGGGCAGGCCCAGAAAGGCCCGCGCCTCGGCCGGCGTGCAATCAATCTCGACTTGAACCTTCATGCCTGCGGTCTCCTGTTCCACGTGAAACCGTCAGACAACGGATCAGGTGTTCATCGACTGGAAGAAGTCCGAGTTGTTCTTCGACTGGCGCAGCTTGTCGAGCAGGAATTCGATCGCGTCCTGCGGACCCATGGGGTTCAGGATGCGACGCAGGACATAGGTCTTGGCCAGCTGATCCTTCGGTGTGATCAGGTCTTCCTTGCGGGTGCCGGACTTCAGCACGTCGATGGCGGGGAAGATGCGCTTGTCGGCGACCTTGCGGTCCAGCACGATTTCCGAGTTGCCGGTGCCCTTGAACTCTTCGAAGATCACCTCGTCCATCCGGCTGCCGGTGTCGATCAGGGCCGTGGCGATGATGGTCAGCGACCCGCCCTGCTCCACATTCCGCGCGGCGCCGAAGAAGCGTTTCGGCCGTTGCAGGGCGTTGGCGTCCACGCCCCCGGTCAGCACCTTGCCCGACGACGGCACGGTGGCGTTATAGGCGCGGCCCAGGCGGGTGATGGAGTCGAGCAGGATCACCACATCCTTCTTGTGCTCGACCAGACGCTTGGCCTTTTCGATCACCATTTCGGCGACCGCGACGTGGCGCGTGGCCGGCTCGTCGAAGGTCGAGGCCACGACCTCGCCCTTGACCGTCCTCTGCATGTCGGTGACTTCTTCCGGCCGTTCGTCGATCAGCAGGACGATCAGGATGACTTCCGGGTGGTTCTTCTCGATCGACTTGGCGATGTTCTGCAGCATCACCGTCTTGCCGACGCGCGGCGGCGCCACGATCAGGCAGCGCTGGCCCTTGCCCAGGGGGGCGACGATGTCGATGACCCGGCCGGAACGATCCTTCAGCGTCGGATCCTGGATTTCCATGTGCAGCCGCTCTTCGGGATAGAGCGGCGTCAGGTTGTCGAACAGGACCTTGGTCTTGACCATCTCGGGGTCTTCGAGATTGATCGTGTCGACCTTCAGCAGGGCGAAATAGCGCTCGCCTTCGCGCGGCGCCCGCACGGCGCCATGGACGGTGTCGCCCGACCGCAGGCCGAAACGGCGGATCTGCGACGGCGACACATAGACGTCGTCCGGTCCCGGCAGATAGTTGGCGTCCGAGCTACGCAGGAAGCCGAAGCCGTCGGGCAGGATTTCCAGCACCCCGTCGGCGATGATCTCGACTTCCTCGTCGGCCAGGGCCTTCAGGATGGCGAACAGCAGATCCTGTTTACGCAGGTTCGAGGCGTTCTCGACCTCCAGCTGTTCGGCGAAGGCGACCAGGTCGGCCGGCGTCTTCTCGTTCAGCTCGGCCAGGGTGATCCGGCCGTTCGGCACCACGGACTCGCCATCATCTTCTTCGTCGTCAGCCGTGGTGTCCACGCCGGAATCGGCGCCCGCCGCCTCGCCGGCTTCATGCTCGGCGCCGTGATGGGCCAGGGCTTCAGCCTCGGCGTTCTCGGTCTCGGGGGTGTCGTTGTCGGTGACGTCGGTCATAATACAGGCCCGCGAACGCGCGCACGGAACCGCACGGCGTCAAGTCTCTGGAAATGTCTGGCCGTGAGGCCGAAGGGGAGCACGACGGGCTCCCGCTGATCGAACCGGCGGGCGTCGCGAAAAGAGAGGGACCGCCGGAAGGACCGAACGGTTCATCGCCAGCGGAACCACAGGCGGCGGTTCAGGTCAAGCGGAGGCGTTGGCAAACTTCCCTCTCCCGCCGGGAGAGGGCTTGAGCGCCCGAGAGCGCAGCGATCGGTCTTGCGCGAAAGGGTGAGGGGCGCAGTGTTGAAGGGATGGAGGGACGGCTATGCGAGCTGGCCCACCGGCGGGCCCTCATCCGGCCCTTCGGGCCACCTTCTCCCCACGGGAGAAGGGCAGGGAACCTCTCACCCGAACGTCCACTCCGTCGTCACCGACAGCACCATGACGATGGCCAGGACGAACGGAACCTCGTTCGTCATACGCCAGAACTTGCCGGAATATTTCGACGTCCCTGCGGCGATCTTCTTGCGCTGCGCCGCCAGGAAACCGTGCCAACCGCTGAGCAGGAAGACGCCGATCAATTTGGCGAGCATCCACGGTTCGGCCAGAAACGCCGGCCCGCGCGCCGAGACATCGATATGGATCAGCCACAGGCCGAACCCCCAGGCCAGAATCATGGCTGGATTGACGATGATCCGCAGCAGCCGCGTCTGCCACAGCCTCAGAAGCGCCTGCATCTCGCCGCGCAGGGGCTCCGGCTTGGCATTCTGCTCGGCGTCATAGGCGTAGAGGCGCGGCAGGAACAACAGCCCCGCCATCCAGGCGATCACCGCCAGAATGTGCAGACCGCGCGCCAAATCATACAGGTTCATGCCGCATCCTTGCGCTGACGATAGGGGCAGGCCTTCCAGTCCGCCTTGCAGCCCGGCCCGAACGGCGCGACGCCGGTCCGGCCAAGGGCGCCGACGGCCGCATCGGCCAGGGCGTCGATGAACAGCGGCGCCGTCCCGACAGCCGGCGCCCTCAAATACAAACTGACCCCTTTTTCGTGGGCCAGTTCGCCGTATTCGATATCCAGCTCGACCAGGGTCTCGATATGTTCGGAGACGAAGGCGATGGGGGTGATCACGACCCCGACCCCGTCCCGGCCGGCTTGTTCGATGGCCTCGGGCGTCGACGGGCCCAGCCATTTCATCGGCCCGACGCGGCTCTGGTAGCAGAGGGCGTGGTCGATCGGTCCCCGGTCGCGTTCGATAGCGGCGACCACGGCGGCCACGGTCGTCTCGACCTGTTCCTGATAGGGGTCGCCCTTGCTGCTGACCAGTTTCTCGGGGATGCCGTGGGCCGAGAACAAGACCCGAACCGGTCCGTCGCCCGCCTCGTCCAGCTTCGTTCCGATGGCCTGGGCCTGGGCCTCGACCCAGCCGTCGGCGCGGGGGTAGCAGCAGACGGCGCGACTGACGCCGGACCCGGCATAGGTCTCATTCCAGACCTTCAGCGACGACTGGGTCGTGGTGGTCGAGAACTGCGGATAGAGGGGCAGCAGCACCACCTCGTCAGGCCCGAAGGCCGCCACATCCACAGCCGTCTCCTCGGTCAGCGGATGCCAGTAACGCATGGCGATAAAGACCCGAACCTCGTCCCCGGTCAGCCGCGCGTTCAGCACCGCCTCCAGGGCCTCAGCCTGACGGCGGGTGCCCGGCAGCAGGGGCGATCCTCCCCCCATCAGGGCGTAGTTGGCCTGGGCGCTGATCTCGCGCCGGCTGGAGATCAGCTTGGCCAGAGGCGTCCGCGCAAATCCCGGCAGGCCGATGATGGCCGGGTCATTGAACAGGTTGAACAGGAAAGGCTTCACCGAAGCCTGATCGTCGGGCCCGCCCAGATTGAACAGCACCACCGCGATACGGCTGCCTTGCGGGGTAGTTTGGGTCATTGGGCGCCGATCCTTTTGAGAACCCGCTCGACATGGTCGATGGGCACGTCGGGCAATATGCCATGGCCCAGGTTGAACACCCATGGCCCCTGGCCCCAGGCCTCCATCAGCTGATCCACCCGGCGATCCAGCAGTTCGCCCCCGGCGCGCAGCAACAGGGGGTCCAGGGCGCCCTGGATCGGCTTGATCTGCTGCACCCTTTTGCCGACCTCCAGCGGGCAGGCGGTGTCCAGGGCGACGGCGTCGACCTCAACCTCCTGCGCATACCGCTCTGCAAGCGCCGCAGAGCCCCGTGGGAAGCCGATCAGGGGCACGGTGACACCCAGCTCCCGCGTACGCCTCACAAGCGCCTGGTGGGGCTTCAGGACCAGTCTTTCGAACAGGTCGTCCGGCAGCCCCTCGGCCCAGCTCTCGAAGATCTTTAAAACCTGGGCGCCGGCGTCGGCCTGCATCTTCAGATACCGCGCCGTGGCCTCGACCAGAACCTCCAGGGTTTCATCCACCCGACGGGGGTCGGCATAGGCGTAGGTCCGGGCCTGGGCGCGCTCGCCCTTGCCGATCGTCCGCGCCTCTCCATCCAGCATATAGGTCGCCACCGTCCAGGGCGCGCCGGCGAAACCGATCAGCGTCCGCTCAGGCTCCAGGGCCTTGCGCACGATCGACAGGGTCTCGCCCACCGACGACAGATACTCGCCGGCGGCGGGGGCCAGTTCCGCCATTCGACCGGGAATAGGCATTTCGCCGAGACGCGGCCCCTCGCCGGTCTCGAACCAGACGTCCTGACCCAGGGCGCGCGGGATCAACAGGATATCCGCAAACACGATGGCCGCGTCGAAGCCGAACCGACGCATCGGCTGAAGCGTCGCCTCTGCCGCCATCTCGGGGTTCAGACAGAAGGCGATGAAGTCCGGCGCCTCGGCCCTGAGCCGGCGGTACTCGGGCAGATACCGCCCCGCCTGGCGCATGAACCAGACCGGCGGACGGTCCAACGTCTCTCCTCGGAGAGCCCGGATCATCACGGGGGTCTGAACAGCGTTCTGGGTCGGATCGGTCATGTCGGACGATTAAGGTCACAGCCCCCCGCTCTCAATCCCTAATCAGATTTAGAATTAAAAGATTCGAAGTGGCAGGTAGGGCGGTGGAACGGCGGGGACGAAAGCGGCGGCGGCGGCGGAACAAAAACGGATATCCACGAGGGCTCAAACCCGATCGGGGATGCGGAACAGGACTATCCAGCCAGTGGACAATCCCTAACGAAACCTTAACGCCAAAGGGTTTGCGGGGGGATGCGGCTGTGAACGGGGTAAACCGGCGTTAACCCTTCATTAGGATTTTCCACAGCGATGGCGAAACCGGTTTTCCGCCTTGGGATGAACCGGGGTCGGATCGTCGTCGCCATCCACCCTCATCCCCGCTCGCGGTCGGATCGATCAGGCGTTAAGGAGAACGGCGCCCCGACGGTCCCCCGCCGTCCCCAAGGCGCCCTGAGTCTGTCAACAGGGAGTCGACCCATCGCATGAGCCCCGCGCGACCTACCGGCGCCCGCCCCGGTCCAGCCCGTCTGGCGACCTATTTCCATGTGCACCTGGTGTCAGACTCGACCGGCGAGACCCTGAACGCCATGGCCAAGGCGGTGACGGCCCGGTTCGACGGGGTCATTCCGATCGAGCACATCTACGCCCTGGTGCGGTCGGAGAAGCAGATGGAGCGGGTGTTGCAGGAGGTGGAGGCCGCGCCCGGCGTGGTTCTGCACACCCTGGTGGATCGCGATCTGCGCGAACAGCTGGAAGAGGGCTGCCGTCGTCTGGACATGCCTCAGATCGGCGCCCTGGATCCCCTGGTCGGCGCCATGTCTCGTTATCTGGGCGCGGCCCTGTCGACCCGCGTGGGCGCCCAGCACGCCCTGGACCACGACTATTTCAACCGGATCGCCGCCCTGGACTTCGCCATGGCCTATGACGACGGCCAGGGCTCGCTGGAACAGCTGGAAGGCGCTGATGTCGTCCTGTGCGGCGTCAGCCGGACGTCCAAGACCCCGACCTGCATCTATCTGGCCCACCGCGGCATCCGCGCCGCCAATGTGCCCCTGGTGCCGGGGCAGGAGGACGGCGAGCGGCTGACCCAGCTGAAAAACCCGCTGGTCATCGGCCTGACCGTCTCGCCCGACCGTCTGGTCCAGATCCGGCGCAACCGGATCGACAATCTGAACGCCAGCCAGTCCTCCAACTATACCGACCAGGACGCCGTTCGCGACGAGACCATCAAGGCCAAACGCGCCTTCGCCCGCCGCGGCTGGCCCACCATCGACGTCACGCGCCGGTCGGTGGAGGAAACGGCGGCCGCCATCACCAACCTGCTCAGCGAGCATCGCAACCACAAGATCGGAACGAGCTGGTAGATGATTATTTCCGCTGCGCTATCGCCCTCCGGGCTGCTTGAGCGCGAACCCCTAATCCTCGCGTCCAAGAGCGCCGCTCGTCGCGCCATGCTGGAAAACGCCGGCGTCCCGTTTGAGGTCCGCGTCGCCGGCGTGGACGAGGACGCGATCAAGGCCGTCTCGACCGATCTGGACCCCGCCGCCCTGGCGGTGCGCCTGGCCGAGGCAAAGGCCCTGGCCGTGTCGCGCGATGACGAAACCGCCTGGGTGCTGGGCTCGGATCAGACCCTGGCCTTCGACGGCGGGCTGATTTCCAAGGCGAAGTCGCTCGAGGCCGCTCGGGACCGGCTGAAATCGATGCGCGGCCGCATCCACCACCTCCATTCGGGCGCCGCCCTGGCGGTGAAAGGCCAGATCGTCTGGTCCGGCGTGGATACGGTCGAGATGCGGATGCGCGAATTCTCCGACGCCTTCCTCGAGGCCTATCTGGCCGCCGAGGGCGAGGCCCTGCTGGCCTGCGTCGGCTCCTACCGGCTGGAGGGCATGGGGTCGCAACTGTTCGCGGCGATCGACGGCGACTATTTCACCGTCCTGGGTCTGCCCCTGTGGCCGGTCCTGGCCGAGCTGCGCCGCGCGGGGGTCCTACCCGCATGAGCCGTCATCGCATCACGGGCGCGGCCATGGTCGCGGGGATCGCCGGCAATCCGGTGGCCCATTCCCTCAGCCCCGTCATCCACAACGCCTGGCTGGCGGCCGGCGACATCGACGGCGCCTATGTGCCCTTCGCTCCCGCAGACGCGGCAGGATTTGAGGCCCTGGTGGCCGCTGGCCGCGCCGGTCTGATCCTGGGCCTCAACGTCACCGCCCCGTTCAAGGAGCAGGCCTTCGCCCTGGCGGATCAGGCCAC
The DNA here is from genome assembly GCF_058681075.1 of Brevundimonas sp. FV2ps16. NCBI lineage: Bacteria > Pseudomonadati > Pseudomonadota > Alphaproteobacteria > Caulobacterales > Caulobacteraceae > Brevundimonas > Brevundimonas sp. FV2ps16. The sequence continues at coordinate 959,381 of NZ_CM178728.1, forward strand.
CCCGGCGGCGCGCCTGACCGCGTCCGCCAATATCCTGACGTTCGACGCCGGCCGGGTCTCCGCCGACAGTTCGGACGGCGTGGGCCTGATGCTGGGTCTGAAGGAACAGGCGCCGGATCTGGACCTCGCCGGTCGCCCGGTCGTCATGCTGGGCGCCGGGGGCGCGGCGCGGGCGGGAGCCGGGGCCCTGGTCGAGGCCGGGGCTCAGGTGCGGATCGTCAATCGCTCGCCGGATCGGGCTGAGGCCCTGGCCGCCGATCTGGGCGCTTCGGTCCGGGTCATGCCTGCGTCCGAAGCCCTCGACGGCGCCGTCCTGGTGATCAACGCTCTCAGCGTCCAGCCGGATCTCGATTTCGACGCCGTCGCCTCCGGCACGGTGATGATGGACATGACCTACAAGCCCCTGGCCACGCCCTTCCTGACGGCCGCGCGGGCGCGCGGCCTGCCCACCGTGGACGGACTGGCCATGCTGATCGGCCAGGCGGCGCCCTCGTTCCAGGCCCTGTTCCGCCGCCCGCCGCCGCCGCTGGACCTGCGCGCCCTGTTGACGGCGCATCTGGGCGAAACGGCATGATCCTGTTGGGGCTCACCGGTTCCATCGGCATGGGCAAGTCGACGACGACGGCCATGTTCGCCGACCTGGGCGCCCTGGTCTGGAACGCCGACGACGCCGTGCATCAGCTCTATGCGCCGGGCGGCGCCGCCGTCGAACCGGTCGGCGCCGCCTTTCCCGGCGTGATCGTGGACGGGGCGGTGGACCGCACCCTACTGGCCCAGGTCCTGGGCCGCGACGAGACCGCCTTTCGCCGGCTCGAAGCCATCGTCCATCCCCTGGTCGCTCAGGGGCGGACGGCGGATCTGGAGGCAGCGCGAGCTGCGGGGACCAAACTGGCCGTGCTCGACATCCCCCTTCTGTTCGAAACCGGCGGCGACGCCCAGGTCGACGCCGTGGTCATGGTCACGGCCGACCCGGCGATCCAGGCCCAGCGCGTCCTTGCCCGCCCCGGCATGACCCGCGACCGGTTTGAAGCCATTTTGGCCCGCCAACTGCCCGACGCCGAAAAACGCGCCCGCGCCGACTTCGTCATCGACACCGGACGGGGTCTGGAGGCCGCGCGCGCCGAAGTGGCCGCCGTGGTCGAGACCGTGCTGGATCCGGCGTGGATATCTCCCCGTCACGGCAAAGCCGGTCTTTCGCAAAGCAACGAACGACTCCATTAAGAGCCATGGCCCGCGAGATTGTTCTGGATACCGAAACCACCGGCTTCGACCCCAAGACGGGCGACCGGCTGATCGAGGTCGGCTGTATCGAGATTCAGGATCTGCTGCCGACCGGCCGCACCTTCCACCGGTTCGTCAATCCTGAGCGCACCATCCCGCCGGACGCGATCCGGGTGCACGGCATCACCGACGAGAAGGTGAAGGACGCCCCGAAATTTCACCAGATCGCCGACGACCTGATCGAATTCATCGGCGACGCGCCGATGATCGCGCACAACGCCGCCTTCGACCGCAACTTCATCGACTATGAGTACAAGCTGTGCGGCCGGCCGATCACCGGCGAGGCGCGCTGGATCGACACGCTGAAACTGGCCCAAACCCGGTTTCCCGGCATGCCCAACTCGCTGGACGCCCTGTGCAAGCGGTTCAAGGTGTCGCTGGTCGAACGCACCCTGCACGGCGCCCTGATCGACGCCCGTCTGCTGGCCGAGGTCTATCTGGAGCTTCGCGGCGGCAAGGAACGGGTTCTGGACCTGTCGTCAGCCCCGGTCGCGGGCCGGGATGCGTCCGGCGTCATCCAGGCCGCCGCCTATGGCGCCCGCCCTCGCCCGCTGGCGCCGCGCTCGACGCCGGACGAACAGGCCGCCCATCTCGCCTTCCTGGCCGAGGTCCTCAAGGACCGGTCCCTGTGGGACGCCTATGGGGTCAAGGTCGAGGAAGAAGCGGCCTAGGGTTCAATTTTCTCCCTCCCCCTGCGGGGGAGGGGCGTCGCGCAGCGACGGGGTGGGGGCGGCTAGGCGGCAGCGCACGGATCCAAATCAGATCGATGAGGCCTTGCTCGGCCCGGCCCACCCGGCTTCGGCTACGCCTTCGCCCCCCTCCCCCGCAGGGGGAGGGAGACTTTTGTTCTTACGCCTGTCCCGTCTCGACCGGTTGCTGGGCGATCTGCTGCTGGCGCGCAATATAGATGGCGGCGAAGTCGATCGGGTCCAGCATGAAGGGCGGATAGAAGCCGCCGTCCGCCGTGGCGCGCGAGATGATTTCGCGGGCGAACGGGAACAGATAGCGCGGGCATTCGATCAGCAGCAGCGGCTCGATGTCCTTCTCCTGGACATTGGCCAGCTGGAACAGGCCGCCATAGACCAGCTCGACGTGGAAGACCGCCTGGCTCTCGTGGCTGGCCTTGATCGACAGCTTCAGATCCAGTTCGAACAGGCCGTCCGGACGGCCCTGGGCCGACATTTCGACGCCCAGGTCGATGGCCGGCTTGCCGTCGATACGCAGGGATTCCGGCGCGCGCGGGTTCTCGAACGAGAAGTCGCGGACATATTGCGCCAGGATGCGGAAGCCGGGACCGGCGGATTGACCCTGCTGCGGCTGGCCCTGCGTCGGGGCGTTGGTGTCGGCGGGCGGAGCGGCGTCGGTCATGGGCGTCTTCGATTACGGGAAAGGGCCGATTGGGCCGGGAATAAGGCGCCGCGACTACCACAGCGAGACGCTTGGCCGCAACGTCGCTCGCTCGCCAGGGGGGCGCATCGCCTTGCGTCCTCCTATATGAGACCCTAATCGTCTCCATGGCGCATCTTCGCTCGCGCGCCGAAAGTCAGGAAGTCCCCTTGCCGGTCCAGTTCCAGATCGTGATCTTCGCCGTCATCGCGGCGGTTGTCCTGTTCCAGCTCTATAATGTGCTGGGCAAAAGGGTCGGCCGTCAGCCGCAGGAGGACGCCAAGACCCTGCCAGCGGCGCAGACCGTCACGCCCGAGGCCTCCAAGACCCCGGCGCTGGACGCCGCGACCCTCGCCTCCATCGCCGGGCTGAAGGCGCGCGACCCGGCCTTCGACCCCAATCGTTTCATCGAGGGCGCGCGGCAGGCCTATGAGACCATCGTTCGCGGCTACGCCGCCGGCGACCGCACGGCCCTGACGCCCCTGCTGACCGCCAATGTCATGGCCTCGTTCGACGCCGGCATCGCGGCGCGCGAGACGCGCGGCGAGACTGAGACGGTCGAATTCCTCTTCCCGCCCCGCGCGGACCTGGAAGGCGCCACTGTCCAGGGCGACAAGGCCGTGGCCAAGGTCCGCTTCCTGGCCGAACTGCGCAGCCGCGTGACCAAGGCCTCGGGCGAAACCGCCGATTCCGTCACGGGCGAGCCCCTGGTCGAGGAACGCCGCACCGCCGAACACTGGACCTTCGAACGCACCCTCGGGGCCGCTGATCCCAACTGGGTCCTGGCCCGCGTCGAGCCGGCCAACGCCTGATGTCGGCGGCCAGGAAGGCGGCGCCCAGGCGGGTCTTGCGCTGGGCGCCGACGCTTGCGTCGGTCCTGGCGGCCGCCGCCTGTTCGACCGCTCCCATGACCCCGACGGCGCCGGCCACGCCGGGAACAGGACCCCAATCCGGGCCTACACCCTATATTCCCTCGCCGACGCCGGACGCGCCTCCCCCTCCCTCGCCATCCGACGCCGTCAGCCCGGCTGTCCTGCCCGGCTGGAATGACGAAGATCATCTCGCCGCCTTCCGCGCCTATGTCGAAGGCTGCAGCGCAGCGCGGGATATGGCCGGTCGAACGGTCTGCGCCCGCGCCCGCGCCCTGTCCGCAGGCCCCGCCTTCTCCCCCAGCGCCGCCCGCGCCTTTTTCGAGGCCAACTTCAGCGCCGTGCCTGCCCGCACCCCTGACGGGTCGCCGGGGCTGCTGACCTCCTATTTCGCACCCGAATATCCGGCCCGGCGCATCCCGGACGCCGAGTTTTCGGCCCCCGTCCTGCCTAAGCCCGCCGATCCGCGCAGCGCCGGCGACCGGGCGACCATCGAAGCCCAGGCTCGTCCCGACCAGGCCCTGGCGTGGATGCGGCCCGAAGATCTGTTCTTCCTCCAGATTCAGGGCTCCGGTTATCTGACCTTTGAGGACGGGACGCGCGCCCGCGCCGCCTACGCCGCCGACAACGGCCGGCCCTTCGTCGGCATCGCCCGGCCGATGGCCCGCCAGGGCCTGCTGCCGGAAAACGGTACGTCCGGCGACGCTATCCGGGGCTGGCTGGCCGATCACCGGGGGTATGAAGCCCAGGCGGTGATGGCCTTGAACCCCCGCTACATCTTCTTCCGCCTGGATCCGGACGATGACGGTCATCCGCCTGGCGCGGCCGGGGTGCCCCTGACCGAGCGCAGGGCCATCGCCGTCGATCCGTCCCACTGGCGCTATGGCGAACTGGTCTGGCTGGAGGCCGACGGAGGGAACCTGCGCGGCGCCACGGCCTCCTATCGCGGCCTGGCCATGGCGCTGGACACCGGCTCGGCCATTCGCGGGCCCGTCCGCGCCGACCTCTATATGGGCCGAGGCGACGCCGCGGGAGCCGAGGCCGGGACTGTGCGCCACCCTCTCCACATGTGGCGGCTGGTTCCCAAGGGGTGACCCAAGCAAAAAACCCTCTCCCGCCGGGAGAGGGCTACAGCACTAGACGGCGCAGCCGTCCAGCGCGTCTTGTCGTGAGGGTATAAACCAGCGATTTCAATCGCCTGCTTGGGGAATTCGTCTTGAACTCAGCGCCGGTCTGGGCGGGTGTAGGATGTCGCCTGGTCTTTGACATCGTCACGCCGCTTTTTAGCGTGGAATGAGTCTATTTCCACGGCCTGGACCCTGGCCGGTTCGCACCTCTAGGCCAGATCCTCGATCTCGGCCTCGGTCAGTTCGCCGGGCACGATGGTGACCGGCAGTTTGCGCCCGCCCAGCTGGGCGCCCTGTTTGATGATGGCCGAGACCAGCGGCCCCGGCCCACGCGAACCGCTTCCGGCCGCCAGGACCAGGATTTTGATGTCCGGATCGTCCCCGACCGCCTTCTTGATCGCGCCCTGGGCCTCGCCCTTCTCGATCAGGAAGATCGGCGCGGCGCCGGATCGCTCCGTCGCCTCCTCGCCCAGCCGATTCAGCAGGGCTTCGGCCTCCTCGCGCTGCTGACGCTCGATCTCCTCGCGCACGCCCGACCAGTGGGCGTCGCTGTTGGAGGGCATGACCCGCAGCATGACGACCCGCCCCCCGGTCGAGCGGGCGCGCCGACAGGCGAACCGCAGCGCGGCCTCGAACTCGGGACTGTCGTCCACGACGACCAGGAACTTTCTCGGCATACCGGCCTCCCCGCCTGTTCTTATCGGCCGAAGAGGCGGTGAGACGGGGCCGCCGTCAAGCCTGCACCGCCGCCGTGGCCAGATCGCGGATCGTCGCATTGGCGATGGTCAGCTTGGCGAAGGTCCAGCCCGAACCCGACTGTTCGATCTCGTCGACCGAGGCGCGCACGCCTTCGACCGTCGCCTGTTTCGATCCGATCCAGGCGTCGACGGCGCCCTCGGCCGCGTCCTCGCTGACGCCCACCGACGGGTCTGACGCCCGGGCCACGGCCCGCGTCAGGGTCGCCTGCTCGTTCATCAGGTCCTCGATCAGGCGACGCACCGCCAGCCGGTCGAAATGGTCCGCCGACGGGATGGATCCCGCCGCCGCCCGCAGCCGGTCGAAGTCGAAGGCCGCCCCGACCTGGTGATACAGTCGCGCCATGGCCGCCACGGGCCAGCCCGTCTCCTGGGCCAGATCGCCGATGTCGGAGGCGGCGACCAGCGGCCGCATGATGCCGATCCGCCGGGTCAGATCCTCCGGCGCGCCATGTTTGGCGAAGGCCTCGACCCGGCAGTCCAGACGCCCCTGTTCGAAGCGCGACAGCACGGGCGCCCCTTCGGCCTGAAGCGCGTCGGCCGTCGGCCGATAGCGATCGATCAGCGCCTGGACCGAGACCCCGGCCTTGGCGCGCCGGGCCAGCCAGAAGGTCTGGCGGCGCAGGACCACGGCGATCTCACGATACAGGTCGATCTGGGCCTCGGCCGAGATCGTCCGGTCCAGGGCCGAAACCGCGTCCCAGGCCTCGTCCAGCCGGAAGACGCGCCGTGCGGCTTCGAAGGCGATGATCAGGGCCGTGGTGTCGCACTCGGCCGAGCCGCGCAGCCGGTCCGGGAAGGTTGGGCCGCACATGTTGACGACTTCGTTGGCCATGACGGTGGCGATGATCTCGCGCCGCAGTCTGTGGCTCTTCATCTGCGGCTCGAACCGGGCCAGGGCCTGCGGGAAGTAGCGGACCAGGATCTGTTCGAAGAAGGGATCCTCGGGCGCCTGGGACGCGACGATCTCTTCCGACAGCTCCAGCTTGGCATAGGCGGTCAGCACGGCCAGCTCGGGCCGGGCCAGCGGGATTCCGGCGGCCATCATCTCCTTGACCCGAGCGTCGCCCGGCAGGCCCTCGACCTTGCGGTCCAGCTTGCCGCGCGCCGACAGGGCCAGCATGAACCGCTGCTGAGCGTCCAGCGCCCCTGCCCCTTCCGCTTGTTGCAGGGTCAGGGCCAGGGTCTGGTCATAGTTGTGCGCCAGCACCTTCAGACCGACTTCCTCGGTCATGGAGGCCAGCAGCGGCGTCCGTTCGTCAGGCTTCAGCACCCCGTTGGTCACGGCCGACCCGACCAGGATCTTGATGTTGACCTCGTGGTCCGAGGTGTCGACCCCGGCCGAGTTGTCGATGGCGTCGGTGTTGATCCGGCCGCCGTTCTGGGCGAAGGCGATCCGTCCGGCCTGGGTGAAGCCCAGATTGGCCCCTTCCCCCACCACCTTGACCCGCAGTTCGTCGGCATTGATCCGCAGGGCGTCCGTGCCCTTGTCGCCGACCTGGGCGTCGGTCTCGGCCGCCGATTTCACATAGGTGCCGATGCCGCCCAGATACAGCAGGTCCGCCGGCGCCTTCAGGATGGCGCGGATCAGGCTGGCCGGGTCCAGTTCGTCGTCGGTGATGTCCAGCGCCGCCTTGATCTGGGGCGTCAGCTGGATCGACTTGGCCGACCGCGAGAAGACGCCGCCGCCCTTTGAGATCAAGCCCTTGTCATAGTCCTGCCAGGACGAACGCGGCAGGTCGAACAGGCGTTTGCGCTCAGTCCAGCTGGCGGCGGGGAAGGGCGTGGGGTCGATGAAGATGTCGCGATGGTCGAAGGCGGCGATCAGCTTGGTCGCCTTGGACAGCAGGGCGCCATTGCCGAAGACGTCGCCCGACATGTCGCCGACGCCGACCATGGTGAAGGGCTCGGTCTGGATGTCCCAGACCTTGTCGCGCGGACCGATCTCGCGGAAGTGGCGCTTGACCGCCTCCCAGGCGCCCCGGGCGGTGATGCCCATGGCCTTGTGGTCGTAACCGATCGACCCGCCGGACGCGAAGGCGTCGCCCAGCCAGAAGCCGTAGGCCGCCGAAACCCCGTTGGCGATGTCCGAGAAGGTCGCCGTGCCCTTGTCGGCGGCGACGACCAGATAGGGATCGTCCTGCTCCCAGGCGACCACATGGGCCGGGCGCGTCACCGACCCGTCGGCGGCGATATTGTCGGTGATGTCCAGCAGGCCGGACAGGAAGGTGCGATAGGCGCGGATGGCCTCGCCCTGAATGGCCTCGCGATCCGTCGTCCGGGGCAGTTGCTTGGGATAGAAGCCGCCCTTGGAGCCGACCGGCACGATGACCGCGTTCTTGACCTGCTGCGCCTTGACCAGGCCCAGCACCTCGGTGCGGAAGTCGTCGCGCCGGTCCGACCAGCGCAGGCCGCCCCGCGCCACGGGGCCGAAGCGCAGGTGAACCCCCTCCACATGGGGCGCCCAGACGAAGATCTCGCGATAGGGCTTGGGCAGCGGCAGATCCTCAAGCTCGCGCGAGGCGATCTTGATCGAGATGTGCGGCTTGGGCAGGCCGTCCAGGTCCAGCTGGAAGTAGTTGGTCCGCTTGATCGCCCCGATCAGGGCGGCCATGCGGCGCAGCGCCTTGTCGTGATCCAGGCTCTTCACGTCCTGCAGCAGGGCGTTGATCTTGGCGTTCAGCGCTTTGACCGCACCCTCGCGGCTCTCCACCGCCCCGTCGACCGGATCGAATTTGGCCTTGAACAGCGACAGCAGGGCCCGGGACACGTCCGGGTACTCCCGAAGCGCCTCTTCCTGCACCGCTTGGGACGGGTCCAGGCCGGTCTGCTGGCGATAGCGGGCCAGGGCGCGGATCAGGGCGGCCTCGCGCCATTCGACGCCCAGTTCGACGACCAGACGGTTGAAGCCGTCGCTCTCGGTGCGGCCGTTCCAGACGGCGGCGAAGGCGCGCTCGAACGGGCCCTTCACATCGGCGAAGACCAGTTCCTCGCCGCGCGGATCCTCCATCAGGAACTCGTGGACGTGGATCTCGTCCGCGCCCAACGGCCGGATCGGATAGCCGTATTCCTCCAGGGTCTTCAGACCCATGTCGGCCATGATCGGCAGAACGTCGGACAGGGGAACCGCGGGACCGCGCCGATAGAGCTTGAACCGGAACTGCAGGCGGCTGTCCTCGGCGTTGCGGAAGGCGCGAACCACGACGGGTTCTCCGGCGCCGACCTGACCGGTCGCGTTCAGCCGGTCCATCTCGCCCAGATCGATCGCGGCCTCGTCGGCGTCATAGCGGTCGCGATAGGCGGCGCCGAAGGCGCGGGCCCAGCGGGTGCTCAGCGGCCCGACCTCGACATCGGTCACATCCGCACGGCGCAGGGCGCTTTCGAACCGCTCGACCCAGCCGCGACCCGCCTCGGCCACGTCGTGTTCCAGCTGGGCCGCATCGGGGGTCGGGTGATCGCCCGGCGTCACGCCGATGATGAAATGGACCCGCACCAGGGGCGCGTCGGACAGTTGCGGATACCAGGCCGAGATCCGGCCGCCCCAGGCGCGGGCGACGATCTGGCCGATCCGCTCGCGCACCGCCGCGTCGAACTTCTCGCGCGGGATGAAGCACAGGACTGAAACGAACCGGTCGAACGGATCCTGCCGCGAGAACAGGCGGATGCGCGGACGGTCGTAGAGGTGGAGGATGCCCAGGGCGATGGACAGCAGCTCGTCCTCGCCGATCTGGAACAGCTCGTCGCGCGGATAATTCTCGAGGATGTTGCGCAGCCGTTTCTCGTTGTGGCTGCCCGGCGCCTTGTCCGCGCGAGCCATCACATTGGCCACCTTGCGTCGGATCAGCGGGGTCTCGGTCGCCAGCTGGTCATAGGCGTCGGAGGTGAACAGGCCGACGAACCGGGTCTCGCCCGTCGCCTTGCCGTCCGGGCCGTAACGCTTGACCCCGACATAGTCCATGTAGGCGCGGCGGTGGACCCGCGACCGGGCGTTGGCCTTGGCGACAGTGACGGGTTCGCTCAGGTCCAGCTGACGGCGCATCTGGCGCGTCAGCACGGCCGGCTCGGAGGCGCGGCGCAGGACGGTGCGCTCGGGATCGGCCAGAATGCCCAGGCCGGCGCTCGACTGGCCCAGCGGGGCCTCGGCCTCATAGTCGCCCTTGGCGTTCAGCGGATAGTCGTAGTCGCGGGCGCCCAGGAAGACGAAATGATCGCTCTTCAGCCATTTCAGGAAGGCGATGTTCTCGGTCAGGACCGCCGGATCGACCTTCGGCGGCGTTTCCTGCAATCGCAGAAGGGCCTGGCGCATCAGGCCGGTCATGGCCTCATGGTCGGCGACGGCGGCGTGGACGTCGGCCAGGCATTCGGCCAGGCCCTCGCCCATGGCGTCGCGTCGTTCCTGCGGCGCGCCGTCGATCACCAGCATGATCACCGACAGGCGACGACCGTCCAGCTCCACCACGGGGTGGAACAGGGCGCGGACCGAAACCCCGGCCTCGGCCAGGGCGCCCATGACGCTGTCGACCAGGAAGGGGGCGTCCGTCTGGATGATACGGACCAGATCATAGTCCAGGGCCTGACCGTCCGCGCCCGACAGCGGGCCCACGGTGATCAGAGGCGCCGATCCGGCGGGGTAATCCTTCGCCGCACGCCAGGAGGCCGCCAGCAGGGCGGCCAGGTCCTCGCCGTCAAGCTCGGGCGTCTCGTCGGCGGCATAGTCTTCATGGGCCTGGGCCAGGAAGGATTGTTCGGCCTTGCCGGGGGAGGTCCCCAGGATCCGCGCAAAGGAAGCTTCCAGGGCGGCCGGAGAGATCGGCTGAACCGGGGCGGGGCGCGGATCGAGGGCGGTCATGGACAAAGGTCTCGGGCGACGCGGCCTCGGCCGCTGGGGCGGGCGCGCGACTGCGCGTCACATCGCTGACTAGGCCAGGTCTGGTCGCTCGTGAAGCCCCTGAAGACCGAAGAGTCTCCTGAACAGTGTTCAGGTTGGAAGACTTTTGCGTCGCAAAAACGAGAAGGCCGCCGAGCGGGGGAACTCGGCGGCCTGCGCGAACCGACGCGAGGGGAGGGGAGGGTGCGTCGGTCGCTTCGCCGCGGTTCGGAGGGGAATGTCCCGCGGCGTCGATAAGGGAAATGGGAAGCCTTTCGGCCGGTTCAAGGGACGCAAGCGCGGCTTTTGGCGCGACCCGGCGCCGCAGGGCTCAGGCCTCGTTTTCGGTCGTCTTGCTTGTAGGGGTCTTGGCCCCAGCCTTCGCCTTGCGTCGCCCCTCGTCGGCATAGGGCTCGCCGTCGCCCGACAATAGGATCGCCATCCAGCGCGAGCCCTGGAACTCGGCCAGGATCGCCATGGCCATCACGGCCAAAGGGGTCGACAGGAACATGCCCACCACGCCCCACAGCTTGCCCCAGAAGGCCAGGGACAGAAGGACCACGACCGGATCGATGTTCTGGTTGTCGCCCTGCATGCGCGGCTGAACCAGATTGCCGACGATGAAGAGAATGGTCTGAAGTCCGACCAGCAGGATCAGGGCGGGCCAATAGCTGGGGAACTGCACCAGGGCGAACAGGGGGGGCGCCAGTCCCGCCACGGCCCCGCCCAGCACGGGAATGAAGCCGACGATGAAGATGACGAAGGTCCAGAACTCGGCGTTCTGAAGGCCCACGGCCCGCATCAGGATCCAGGCCGCCAGGCAGATCATGGCCCCGGTGACGGTCTGGACCCAGATATAGCCCTCGACGCCGCCGCGCACCCGTTCGAACACGGCGACCGCTTCGTCGCGTTGGGCCTTTTGCGGGAACATGGCGACGATCTTGCGCCGGAAGCCGATCTGAGACGCGAGCAGAAAGCCCAGATAGACCATGACGAAGAAGGCGCCTGAGGCGATCCCCTGGGCCTGGATGGCGACCGAGGCGACATAGCCGCGAATATCGACGCCGTTGATCAGCTCCTGCGCCGTCGGCGGATTGTCCAGCCGCACCATGCCATAGACGTCGCGGATGATCTGATCGATGCGCGGCCCGATGTTCTGTGACACGCCGGAGGCTTCGCCGAAGAAGCCCGCTGCGCCGTTCACGATGATGGCGATGGAGGCGAAGAAGGCCAGAACAACCAGCACCAAGGCCGCGATGCCGGCCCAATGGTCGTTCAGCGGGGTCCGGGCGGCCACTGATCGCTTCACCCCGTCGATCATGATCAGCAGGAACATGGCCATGGCCAGAGGCGTCAGTATGTCTCGAAGCCAGTATATGGCCGCGCCCGCCGCGACGGTCGCGATCAAGGCGGCGGCGTTCCGTGAGACGGCCGACGCCTGCATGGTGATGGGACTTTTCATGACGATCCTTGTCGGCGGCTCACCGAGCGGCGTCAACACGTGCGAACAGCGGCGGTTCCGGCGCGCGAGGGTCTGCGCTAGACCTTGGTCATCCCTCTGGAGACCTATCGATGTCAGAAGTCCCTTCCGGCCTCTTTCTCGGCCAGTCTGACGCCGCTCAGCCGGAAACCCTTCTGTTTCACCGGGCAAACCGTCATGGGGTGATCGCGGGGGCGACCGGAACCGGCAAGACGGTGACCCTGCAGATCATGGCCCAGGGGTTCTCGGACGCCGGCACGCCGGTCTTCTGCGCCGATGTGAAGGGCGACCTGTCGGGGATTTCGCAGGTCGGCGCTCCGAACGAGAAGCTGCTCGCCCGCGCGGCCGACATGGGCCTGACCCTGACGCCGCGCGCCGCGCCGACGGTGTTCTGGGACCTGTACGGCCAGAAGGGTCATCCGATCCGTACGACCGTGTCTGAGATCGGTCCTGTTCTGATGGCCCGGATGCTGGACCTGAACGAGGTTCAGGAAGGCGTGATGACGGTGGTCTTCCATATCGCCGACAAGGAGGGCCTGCTGCTGCTGGACCTCGACGACCTGCGCAGCCTGCTGGCCTATGTGGGCGAGAACGCCGAGCGGATCGGCCGCGAGGTCGGCAATGTCGCCCCCGCCTCGATCGCCGCCATCCAGCGCGCCCTGCTTCAGCTCGAGCAACAGGGCGGATCGGCCTTCTTCGGCGAGCCGGCCCTGAAGCTGGAGGACATGATCCGCACCGGCCTGGACGGGCGGGGTCAGGTCAATATTCTGGATTCCACCCGGCTGATGAACAGTCCGCGCCTGTATGCGGCCTTCCTGCTGTGGCTGCTGTCCGAACTGTTCGAACAACTGCCGGAAGTGGGCGACCCGGAAAAGCCGCGCCTGGTCTTCTTCTTCGACGAGGCCCACCTGCTGTTCAACGACGCCCCCCGCGCCCTTCTGGAGAAGGTCGAACAGGTGGTGCGGCTGATCCGGTCCAAGGGGGTCGGCGTCTATTTCGTCACCCAGAACCCGGCCGATATCCCTGACAGCGTCCTGGCCCAGCTGGGTAACCGCATTCAGCACGCTTTGCGCGCCTATACGCCGTCGGAGCAAAAGGGATTGAAGGCCGCAGCCCAGAGCTTCCGGGCCAATCCCGACTTCGACACAGCCGAGGCCATCCAGGCCCTGGGCGTGGGCGAGGCCCTGGTGTCGGTTCTGGACGAGAAGGGCGCGCCCACCGTCGTCGCCCGCACCAAGATCCGGCCGCCGGCCTCGCGCCTGGGGCCGGCGACCGAGGCCGAACGCGCCGCCGTCATGGCCGCCAGCCCGGTGCGCGGCCTCTATGACCAAGTGCTGAACCGCGAGTCGGCCGAAGAGATCCTCGCGGCGCGCCATGCCGCTGCGGATCAGGCGGAAGCCCAGGCCAAGGCGGACGAGAGGGCGGCGAAGGACCGCGCCAAGGAGCAGCCCAAGGAACAGTCCAGGGAGAAGCCCAAGGCACAGCCCCGGCCAGCCCCGGCTCCCCGTCCCCGCGCCTCCAATCGGCAGACCCCGATGGAGGCCTTGACCAAGTCGGTGTTGCGCACGGCCGGATCGACCCTCACCCGCGAACTGCTGCGGGGCGTGCTGGGCGGGCTGCGACGGCGTTAGGGCTTTAAGGCTTGCAACCCGGCGGCCGCGTGCGCATCTCACGCCCATGTTCATCCAGACCGAACCCACGCCCAACCCGAACGTGCTGAAATTCCTGCCGGGCCGCGACGTCTCGCCGCTCAAGGTGCTGGATTATCGCACCATAGACGAGGCCGAAGCCTCGCCGCTGGCCGAGGCTCTGTTCGAACTTGAAGGCGTCGACGGCGTCTTCTTCGGCGCCGACTATGTGTCGGTGACCCGGAACGAACGCGGCCCGGACTGGTCGGAGATGAAGGCCCCGATCCTGGGCGTGATCATGGATCATTTCGTTTCCGGCCGCCCCCTGACCCGCGACGGCGCCGAAGCCGAGGGCCATGCGGAGGACGACAGCGAGATCGTCGCCGAGATCAAGGCCCTGCTGGACAGCCGCATTCGCCCGGCCGTGGCCCAGGACGGCGGGGACATTCTGTTCGATTCCTTCGACGAAGCGACCGGCGTGCTGAGCCTGCGGATGCGCGGCGCCTGCTCCGGCTGCCCTTCGTCTTCGGCCACCCTTAAGGCGGGCGTCGAACAGATGATGCGCCACTATGTGCCTGAAGTGACGCGGGTCGAGCAGACCGTCTGATCGCCTGAGGCGTTTTCGTTCTCGCCACACGTGCGTCGGTGCGTCATCTATGATGCGACATGCCGCGTTTCGTTCCTGATCCTGAAGTCCTTCGTCTGGGCGAGGCGCTCGCCGCCCTGCGCCGCGAGCGCGGCCTGTCCCAGGCCGAGGCTGGGTCGCGGCTGGACATGACCAGCCAGGGCTGGGGCCTCTATGAATCCGGCCGACGCCCGGGCCTGTTTCGTCCCGATGTGCAGCGGCGCCTGACCGGAGCTTTGGATTCGACGCCTGAGGCCCTGGCCTTGATCCTAGGCGGTGCTGCCTCTGAGCCCCCTACATCGACGACGGGTCTAGAGAGCCGGGGTCGCGATTTCGAAAGGGCGGCTGCGAGGTCGAAGCGACTGGAGGTTCGCGACGACGCCCTATCGCCCTGGGCTGAACCGGGCGTCGTTCTTGAATACCAGCCGGGCTCACCGCCGCGTCCGGGGCAGGGCTGCGTCATTGAGATGACGGGTGGGGCCGTTCGTGTCCGCCTGTTCGAAAGGTCCGACGCAAACTCGATCCATGTCCGGGGCGCCGGCGCACTGGATCGCTGGGAGGTCATCGACCGGCGGGACGTGGCGCGCCTGTCCGCCGTGATCGCCCGTCACGAGTCATGAAACGAAAAGGTTGTATGCCCGCTAAGGTTGTGCCACTCTCCCCCTATGGACAGGACGCCCCCCTCTCGCAAAACCGCCCGCGCGGTCGAACCTCTCGACGTCGAGGTCGGCGCCCGGATCGCCGCGCGACGTACGGCCTTGGGCTTATCCCAAACCGTCCTGGGCGAGCTGGTCGGCGTCAGCTGTCAGCAGGTACAGAAGTACGAAGGGGGCCAGAACCGGATTTCAGCGGCGCGGCTGCACCATCTGGCCTTGGCGTTGGGACTTCCGGTCGAGGCCTTCTTCCCGGAACGACCCGAAGACGCCCAAAACGCGGAACTGTCCCTGATCCGGCTGATCGCTGAAACGCCGGAGGGTCGGGCCATGGCCAGCGGTTTCTCCCGCATCGAGGATCAGGCGGTCCGACGCGCCCTGACACGACTGGTGGAGGTTCTCGCGAGAGCCGCCTAGAAGGCGGGGCATGAGACTTCTGGTGATCGATACGGCGCTCGGCGCCTGCACGGCTGCGGTGTTCGAGGACGACCGGCCCCTGGCTGTCCGGTTCGAGCCCATGACCAAGGGCCATCAGGAGCGGCTGGGGGGTCTGGTGCGCGACGTCATGGCCGAGGCCGGCGGGGCGTTTGAAGACCTGGACCGCGTCGGCGTCACGGTCGGACCCGGCTCCTTCACCGGCTTACGGGTAGGGCTGGCCTTCGCCCAGGGGCTGGGGGCGGCCGTGGATCGACCGGTGGTCGGGGTCTCGACGCTGGACGGGCTGGCGGCGTCGCTCGAACAGGCCGAAACGCCGGTCGCGGCCCTGATCGACGCCCGTCGGGGCCAAGTCTATGCCAAACTGTTCAGCCACGGTGTGGCTATCGGCCCGGACGAAGCCCTGCCGCTGGACGAGGCGGCGCGGCGAATAGCTGCTCAGGGCGGCGCAGGTCGCCTGGTCGGTAACGGCGCCGCCGTGCTGGTCGAGGCCTTTCCTGATCTGAGGTTCGCATCCCTGGACGCTCGTGCCGCTCCCGCACCCGAGGCTCTGGCCCGATTGGTTCGCGCGGCCGATCCGGAGACCCACCCGCCCCGGCCCCTGTATCTTCGCGCCCCGGACGCCACCCCGCCCAGCCGCCTGCCGGGCCAGCCGCGCCAGCCCGCCTCATGACCGCCGCCGATCCCGCGCTTCTGGCCCGACTTCACGCCCAGGCCTTCGCCGCGCCGTGGAGCGAGGCGGAGTTTGCGGATCTGCTGAACCAGGCGGGCGTCTTCGCCGTGATTGAACCGGACGGCTTCATCTTGATCCGCGTCGTGCTGGATGAGGCGGAGATCCTGACCTTGGCCGTCAGACCCGAGGCGCGGTGCGCGGGCCTGGGCGGGCGCTTGACGGGGCAGGGGGCGTTGACCGCAGCCGCAGCCGGCGCCGTACGACTGTTTCTGGAAGTGGCGGAAGACAATGCGGCGGCCCACGCCCTCTATGACCGTGCCGGCTTTCGCCAGATCGGTCGACGGAAGGCCTATTATGCGGCTCCAGACGGCCGCCGCACCGACGCTTTGGTGCTCGGCCTGGACCTCCGGAATAATCCCGACAAGGCGCCGCTTCCCTGAAGCGATCCAAACCCCTATTCTAGGTTTATGGACCGGATCGAAAAACTCTGCGCCGACCGCGGCATGCGTATGACCGAACAGCGTCGGGTGATCGCCCGGGTGCTGTCCAACGCCGAGGATCACCCCGATGTGGAGGAGCTGTATCGCCGCGCGTCGTCGATCGATCCGCACATCTCGATCGCCACCGTCTATCGCACCGTGCGCCTGTTTGAAGAGGCGGGCGTGGTCGAGAAGCATGATTTCGGGGACGGACGCAGCCGCTATGAAGAGGCGGGCGACGACCACCACGATCACCTGATCGACACCAAGACCGGCGAGGTCATCGAGTTCTTCGACGCCGAGATCGAGAAGCTGAAGACCGAGATCGCCGATCGGCTGGGCTTCGAGCTGATCGGTCACAAGCTGGAACTGTACGGCGTGCCGATCGAAGGCGCAGAACCGTCCAAGCGCGAAGGCCTGATCTTCAAGCGCCACGCCGCCCGTGTCGATCCGGCGGACGTGGACGCAGGCTGAACCGCCCTTGTCGTCGTCGGTGCGGGCGACCATAAGCCCGGCATGACCGAGACCCTGGTTCCGCAAGCCGAGGCGACGCTGGACACGCCGTCCAAGCGCCTGTTCATCAAGACCTACGGCTGCCAGATGAATGTCTATGACAGCGAGCGCATGGCCGATGTGCTGCGCCCGCTGGGCTACGCCGTGACGGACGACGTCAAGGCGGCGGACTTCGTCATCCTGAACACCTGCCACATTCGCGAGAAGGCGGCGGAGAAGATCTATTCCGAACTGGGCAAGATGCGCGAGCTTCGCGACATCAAGCGCGAGGCGGGCGGCGACATGACCATCGCTGTCGCCGGCTGCGTCGCCCAGGCCGAGGGCGAGGAGATCATGAAACGCCAGCCGGCGGTGGATATCGTCGTCGGCCCGCAAGCCTATCATCAACTGCCCGAGCTTCTGACCCGGACGGCGCGGGCGCGCGGCGAGCGGATCGGCGCCGACTTCGCCCCCGACGACAAGTTCGACGCCCTGCCGGCCGCCCGCTTTACCGAGGGCCCGACCGCCTTCCTGACGGTGCAGGAAGGCTGCGACAAGTTCTGCACCTTCTGCGTCGTGCCCTACACGCGCGGCGCCGAATGGTCGCGTCCCCTGGCCTCGGTGCTGGAAGAGGCCCGCGCCCTGGCCGGGCGCGGCGTGCGCGAAGTCACCCTGCTGGGCCAGAACGTCAACGCCTATGACGGCGAACGGCCGGACGGCCGCAAGTCCAGCCTGGTCGAACTGGCCTATGCCCTGGCCGAAGTCCCCGGACTGGACCGGATTCGCTATACGACCAGCCACCCCAACGACATGTCGGACGCCCTGATCGCGGCGCACGGCGATCTGGACGCCCTGATGCCCTATCTGCACCTGCCGGTTCAGGCAGGCTCGGACCGGATCCTGCGGCTGATGAATCGCAAACATGGCCGTGAGAAATATCTCGACCTGATCGCCCGCATTCGCGAGGCCCGGCCCGACATGGCTATGGCCGGCGACTTCATCGTCGGCTTCCCCGGCGAGACCGACAAGGAGTTCGAGGACACCCTGGATCTGGTGCGGCGTGTGAACTACGCGGGGGCCTTCGCCTTCATGTATTCGCCCCGGCCCGGCACCCCCGCCGCCGGCATGGGCAAACAGGTCGAGCCGGAGGTGGCCAAGGAACGGCTGCACCGTCTGATCGAACTGCTGACCGAACAGCAGACCGCCTTCAACCTCGCCCAGGCGGGGCGCACCTTGAATGTGCTGTTCGACAAGCCGGGCCGACACGGCCACCGTCGCCAAGCGATCGGTCGATCCCCATATCTTCAGTCGGTCCACGTCGACGATGCGGATCATCTGATCGGCCAGATCGTTCCGGTCGAGATCATCGCCGGCCAGCAGAACAGTCTGACCGGTCGGCTCGTCTCCGCAGAGGCGGCGAAGAAAGAAAAGGCGGCCTAGTGGCGAGAGACTCCGAGTTCGTTCCCCTGAATGACGCTGAACTGCGTGCGGTGATCGGACCCAACAGCCGTCACGTCGCCCTGATTGAGGACGCGTTCAAGGTGCTGGTCGAGGCGCCGGGCGGCGGGGTCTCCGTCAACGGCGGCACGCGCGACCGTGCGGACGCTCGTCAGGTGATCGAGGATCTGGCCAAGCGCGCCGCTATGGGCGCGGAGGTCACTGAGGCCGATGTGCGCGCCGCCCTGGGTCAGGCGCGTGGCGGCAAGGGCACGCCGGGCATGGCGGCGGCGGGCGTGTCGCTTCCGGGCGGCAAGCGCGGCGCCATTGTGCCCAAGACCAAGGCCCAGGCCGCCTATCTGGACATGCTGGGCCGCTGCGAACTGTCCTTCGGCGTCGGTCCGGCCGGCACGGGCAAGACCTTCCTGGCTGCGGCTTACGGCGCTTCCCTGCTTCGCCGAGGTCAGGTGGACCGGCTGGTCATCACCCGGCCTGCGGTCGAGGCGGGCGAGAAACTGGGCTTCCTGCCGGGCGACCTGAACGAGAAGGTGGACCCCTATCTGGCGCCCATCTGGGAGGCGCTGAACGACATCCTCGGCGCCGAGGACGTGCAGCGCCGCCGCGACAAGGGCGAGATCGAAGCCGCCCCTATCGCCTTCATGCGCGGCCGCACGCTCAGCCACGCCTTCGTCATCGTCGACGAGGCGCAGAACACCTCGCGGCTGCAGATGAAGATGGTCCTGACCCGCTTGGGCGAGGGCGCGCGGATGGTGGTGACCGGCGATCCCTCGCAGATCGACCTGCTGAACCCGCGTGATTCCGGCCTGGCCCACGCCCTGCGCATCCTCGACGGGGTCAAGGGCGTCGGCATTCTCAAGTTCGAGGCCTCGGATGTGGTGCGTCACGCCATGGTCGAGCGGATTGTGCGCGCCTATGACGCCGACGCCGCAAAAGGCCGCCCGGCCCCGGACCTCGAAGACCCCGCATGATCGAGATCGAAGTCGAGGCCGAGGCCTGGACCGCCGCATTGCCGGACGCCGAAGCCGTGGTGGAGACCGCTGCGAAGGCGGCCCTGGGCGCCGTCGAGGGCGACATCGTCGTCTTGCTGACCGACGACGCAGCGGTGCGCGACCTGAACGGGCGGTTCCGCGACAAGGACAAGCCGACCAATGTCCTGTCTTTCCCGGCGCCCGAGAGCGCTGCGCCGCATCTGGGCGACATCGTCCTGGCTTACGGCGTCTGCGCGACCGAGGCCCAGGCGCAGGGCAAGACTCTGGCCGATCATCTGAGCCATCTGGTCGTTCACGGGGTGCTGCACCTCCTGGGGCGCGACCACGAAGACGACGCTGAGGCCGAAGAGATGGAGGCCGAGGAGCGCGAGATTCTGGCCCAGATCGGCGTCGCCGACCCCTACGCCGCCGACCCCTCCGTAGATTGGCAGGACGCCTAGCCATGTTTCCCGACGCCGCGCTCGACCGTTTCGCCGCCCGCATTCGTGCGCTTCCAGACAAGCGACGCGCCCTGACCTGGCGGTTGATCCGCATCGGCCTGGCCCTGCTGGCAGGGGCGGGGACGGCCTTGGCCCATCCGCCGTTCGGGGTGCTGATCGGTCTGCTCGGCTATCCGCTGCTGATGATCCTGTCCGAGCGATCGGACACGGCACGCGGCGCCTTCTGGATGGGCTGGCTGGCGGGGTTCGCCTATTTCTTCATCGGCTGCTGGTGGGTGGCCGAGGCCTTCTTCGTCAATCCGGAACAGGCCTGGATGGCGCCCTTCGCCGCCAGCCTGCTGCCGGCGGGCATCGGCCTGTTCTGGGGGGCGGCCTGCGCCCTCTATCGCCGGTTCGCCCCCATAGGCGTCGTTCGGGTTCTGTTGTTCGCCGCCCTGTTCTGCGCTGCGGAATGGCTGCGCGGCCATGTGCTGACCGGCTTTCCGTGGAACCCGGCGGGGGCAACGTGGCGGGCGGGAGGCGGCATGTCGCAGTTCGCTTCGGTGGTCGGCGTCTATGGGCTGAGCCTGGTCACGGTCGCAGCGACCGCCGCCCTGGCACCCCTGGTCGGACCTGGTGCGGCGCGGAGCCGCCTGATCTCGGCGGGATTGGGCGTTCTGGCCCTGACCGCGGTCGGCGTCTTCGGCGCCGTGCGCCTGGCTCAGGCCGATCTGCAATTCACCGACACGGTGGTTCGTCTGGTTCAGGCCGATGTGAAACAGGAGACGAAATGGTCGCCCGAGGCCTACCGCTCCATCGTCGATCGCTATGTGGCCCTGACCGGACAGCCGGGGGCGAAGACGCCCGATGTGGTGGTCTGGCCCGAAGGCGCCCTGCCGGCGTCGGCCAACGACGTCTTTGCCTCCGCCGACGCGACGGCCATCGCGGGCGCTCTGCGTCCCGGCCAGACGCTGCTGATGGGCCTGGCGCGCGGCGAGGCGGATCCCTCGGCTCCTGACGGAGCTCGCTATTACAACAGCCTGTTCGCCCTGGCCGACGAGGGCGGGCCGGGCCTGCGCATCGCCGCCGTCTACGACAAGCATCGGCTGGTGCCGTTCGGCGAATATCTGCCGCTGGGGTCGATCATGACCGCCGTGGGTCTGCGCAGCCTGGTGCATATGCCCAGCGACTTTTCGGCAGGCCCAACCCCTGCCCCGATCCAGATTCCTGGCGCGCCGCCCGCTCAGATCCTGATCTGCTACGAAAGCCTCTATCCCGGCTTCACGCCGGGATCTGCGGGCCGCCCGGACTGGATCGTCAACGCCTCCAACGACGCCTGGTTCGGCGCCACCTCGGGGCCGCGCCAGCATCTGAACCTGGCCTCTTATCGCGCCATTGAGACCGGCCTGCCGATCGCCCGCGCGACGCCGACGGGGATTTCGGCCATGATCGACCCCTGGGGCCGGATCGTGGACGGAGAACGGCTGGACCCCGGCGTCATGGGGGTGATCGACGCGCCGCTGCCGCGCCCGACCGGCGTCACGCCCTACGGCCGATTGGGCGACTGGCTGTTTCTGGCCGGCCTTCTGGCGGCGGGGTTCGTCGGCTTGTGGCCGTTGATCGCACGATCTAGGGTTTCCCGAATCGAACGTTGATCTGGGACGGGCAAGGTATGGCGCGAGACAAGACCGAACAGCCGCACGCCGTTGATCGCCACGTCGGCCGCCGTGTCCAGGAAAAGCGCCTCGACCTGGGCCTGACCCAGAGCGCCCTGGCGCGCGCCGTCGGCGTCAGCTTCCAGCAGGTTCAGAAATACGAGAAGGGCACGAACCGCGTCTCGGCTTCGAAACTGTTCGAGATGGCCGAGTTCATGAAGGTCGAGATCCCGTTCTTCTTCCAGGGTTTCAGGGACCCTCAGCCCGGACTGGGGGAAGAGGAGACGCCCGGTTTCGATCATGAGCACAGGCCGACGAAGCATAGTGTCGAGATCGCCCGACTCGCGCCTCGTCTGCCGGTCCGGAACCAGAAGCTGATCCTGGAGATGATGCGCGAAATCCTGGGCGAGTCGGACGACAAGTCCAGCTGATCGCCTCACCCGACGGCGGTGACCTCTACAGACTGGCCGGCCACCACGGCCTCGTCCCCGATGCGTTTCCCCAACAGGGCGCGGGCCAGAGGCGAGACATGGCTGACCGAGCCCTTGGCCGGGTCCGCCTCGTCTTCGCCGACGATCCGCCATGTCTGGGCCCGTCCGTCCTCGCGCTCGATGGAGACCCAGCCGCCGAACCTCACCCCGCCGTCGTCCTGCGTCGGCTCCATCAGCTGGGCCGAGGCGCGGCGCGCGGACCAGTAGCGCAGATCCCGCGTCGCGCGCGCCATGGCGGTGCGGTCGCTTTCGATCGAACCCTGGACCTGGGCGGCGGTATAGGCGGCGCGGGCGGCGGCCAGTTCCGCCTCGATCAGGGCCAGGCCTTCAGGCGTGACCAGATTGGGATGGGGTGAGATCGGGCGGTCCGCCAGGTCGGCGGCGGTGGCTTCCAGATCTTCTTCTCGGGTGAATGCGACGCTCATAGGCGGAACATAGCGACCCGCGTCCCTATAGCCAGCGTCGCCGCAACCGGGCAAAGCGGGCCGATGAAACAATCTGTTCGCCAGATCCATGTGATCGGCGCCGGCCCCGCCGGCTTGATGGCGGCCGAACGTCTGGCCCAGGCCGGCCTCGCCGTCGTGGTTCACGACCGGATGCCGTCCGTGGCCCGCAAGTTCCTGATGGCCGGGCGCGGCGGGCTGAACCTGACCCATTCCGAGCCGCTGGATCGGTTTGTGACCCGCTATGGTCCCACGCAGACGCCGGTCTCGCGCTGGATCGACGCCTTTACCCCCGCCGACCTGACGGCCTGGGTCGAGGGTCTGGGGCAGCCGACCTTCGTGGGGTCCAGCGGGCGGGTGTTTCCGCGCACGATGAAGGCCTCGCCCCTGCTGCGGGCCTGGCTGACGCGGTTGGATGAGTTGGGCGTCGAGATCCGCACCCGGTCGCGTTGGACCGGCTGGCGCGACGGGGCCCTGGTGTTCGAGACGCCGGACGGCGAGCGGTTGGAACGACCGGATGCGGTGGTCCTGGCTCTGGGCGGCGCCAGCTGGCCGCGTCTGGGGTCCGATGGCGCCTGGAAGCCCTGGCTTGAGACCGCCGGGATCGCCGTCGCCCCCTTCCGTCCCGCCAATGTCGGCTTCGACCTGGACTGGTCGCCCCGATTCCGCGACCGGTTCGCCGGCCAACCGTTGAAGGGCGTCGCCGTGACCCATGGGGACAAGACCGTGCGCGGCGAGGCGATGGTCGCCCGGTATGGCATCGAGGGCGGCGCCGTCTACGCCCTGTCGGCCCGGTTGCGGACGACCCTCGAGACGGGCGGACGTGCGGATATCCATATTGATCTGCGGCCCGATGTCGCCATCGGCAAGCTGACGGATCGACTGTCGAAGCCGCGCGGCAAGGCCAGTCTGTCGAACCATCTGCGCAAGGCCGCCGGGCTTGAGCCGGTCGCCATCGCCCTGTTGCACGAGGCCGGAACTCTGCCGATCCAGCCCCGCGCCCTGGCCGAGCGGATCAAGGCGCTGACCCTGACATTGACGGGGGTTCAGGGGTTGGAACGCGCCATCTCCTCGGCCGGCGGGGTGGCCTTTGAGGGGGTCGATGAACGGTTGATGCTGACCGCCCGGCCGGGCGTCTTCGTCGCCGGCGAGATGCTGGATTGGGAGGCGCCGACCGGCGGCTATCTGCTTCAGGCCAGTTTCGCATCCGGCGTCGTCGCGGCGCGCGGCGTCATCGACTGGCTGTAACCCGCCTTGCGTTTTAGGAGGCGACGGCCTCTGCGGCGGCGGCGGGGATCTCCAGCGGAAGTTCCGGCGCGGCCGCCGCGGGGGAGACGCTCAAAGGCAGGTGCAGGATGAAGGCCGCGCCCTTGCCGGGCTCGCTTTCGACCTCGGCCCAGCCGCCGTGCAGCTCGACCAGAGCCTTGACCAGGGCGAGACCGACGCCGGGGCCGCCGCGCTCGCGCCGGACGAACCGGTCAAACACATGGGCCTGCAGGTGATAGGGGATGCCGCGCCCCGAATCCGAGACGGTCAGTCGGACTTCCGAAGTCCCCGTTTCCGCAGAAAGCGTCACCGCGCCGCCTTCTGACACCGATCGGGCGGCGTTCTCCAGCAGATGGTTCAAGGCCTGGCCGATGCGGTGGGCGTCGGCGCGGATCGGCTTCATACCGGGCTCGCACAGGAGTGTCAGAGCGGCGCCGCGACCTTCGACCTTGGGCCTTATGCGTTCTGCGGCCTGACCCAGCAGGTCGGAGACCCTGACGTCGCCCAGTGAAAGCTCCATCTCGCCCGCATCGATCTGGGCCATGTCCAGGACGTCGTCGATGGAGCGGGCCAGCTGACTGGCGGCCACGCGGATGGCCCCGGCGTGCTGACGGCTGCGCTCGGGCAGGTCGCCCATGGTCTCGAGCAGTTCGGAATAGCCGACGATGGTCGTCAGCGGCGTGCGCAGCTCATAGGAGACGCTGCCGACGAACTCGCGCTTCAGGGCCTGGCTTTCGGCCAGGGCCTGTTCGCGCTGGACCAGGGCCTGTTCCAGGCCGCGCCGGGCCGTCACGTCCGAGAAGGCGACCAGGGTGGCCCCGTCGGGCAGGGGGCGGGTCTGCCAGGCGGCGACGCGGCCGTCGACCGTCCGCCCTTCGCCAGAGATGGCGATGCGGCTCTCCGGATCCGGATCGGCGACCCGCGCCTTCAGACCCAGCCACAGGGCCGGATCGGGCAGGGTGGCCTTGCAGAGTTCGGCGATGGCGTCGAAATCGTTCGAGGCGGCGATCCGCTCGCCTGTCAGGTTCCAGAAGTCCTCGAACGCCTCATTGTGCAGGCGCAGCCGTCCGTCGGATCCGAAGACGGCCACGGCGTCGTTCAGCTTGTCCAGGGTGGCGGTCTGGACCTGGATCTGGGCGTTGAACCGGCTGCGCAGGTTCAGCTCGTCGGTGATGTCCGAGAAGATCAGCAATATGCCGCCTAGGGGGTGGGGCTGGCGCACCACGCGAAGGGTGCGGCCGTCCGGCAGGGACCAGCTGTCGTCCGGCGAAGCCTGGGCCGCCCCGTAGAAGTCCAGCTCGCGCGCCTTCCAGCCGGCGTAGTCCATGACCTCGGGCAGGCGGCGGCGCTGGCGCAGCCGGTCCAGAAGCTCGGCATGGGTGGGGCGCTCGTCCAGCCAAGCGGAATCCAGGTCGAACAGAGTCTGGAAGGCGGTGTTGTGGAAGGCCAGTCGCTTGGACGGCCCGAAGATGGCGACCGCGTCGGCCAGATGGTTCAGGGTCTCGTCATGGGCGTCGACGTGGCGGCGCAGGGTGTCGCGCGTCTCTTCCGCCTCGGTCACTTCGATGGCGAAGGCGATGACGGCGCCGCCGCCCGCGGGTTCTGCGATGATCCGCCAGGCCCGTCGATGGCCGCCGCCGGTGGTCCAGCGGAACCCCTCCTGTTTCAGGCCCAGCCGCCCGGCCTCTGCGACCAGGGCGTCGGCGCCCCGGTCGAAGGACAAGCCCATTTCCCGCGCCTGAACGACGGTCTCGGCGCCGATCTCGTGCAGCCAAATACGGTTGGCCCAGGCCAGCTTCCCCGCGCCGTCGACCACCCAGGTCGGGATCGGCGAGGCGTCGCCCAGCATGGCCAGACCGCTCTCGGTCGCATCGGCGCCGGTCAGCATGACCCGGGACGCCGGCGACAGCCGCAGCCAGGCCGCGCCGCCCGCGACCCGTCCCTCGATCCGCCAGGGTTCGACGTCGTTCAGGTCGATCAGACCCTCGAAGCCTTTTCCGGTCTCGACCAGGGCCTCGATCTGGCCGGCGTGGGTCTGTTTCAGCCGGGCGAGGACGACGGCGCCCATATCACCCGCAGCCCCGGCGTCCGGGCCGGACAGGCGGTCGATCAGTTCGCCCGGACCTATGGGGGGGCCGCTCGCCTCGCCGGTCGCCGTCAGGGCCAGGCTGACGTCGTCGAAGGCGCGAAGCATGCTGTCATGGCGACCCAGGTCGGTCAGGGCGGCGTCCCGCTGGAGCGTCGCGGCGGCCGTCGTGGCGTTCAGCCGTGCGCGCAGCCGAAGGGCCCAGGCGCTGACCGCCAGAGCCAGTCCGGCGGCGCCTGCTGTGGCGACATAGGCGATGTCGGCCTCGGCCATACTTGTCCCTGTGGTCACGGCGACCTGATTCGCCTTTACCATACCCCAAGCGCGCGAGAAAAAATCGCGGCCGTCTTCGCGTCAACCCGCCCTGTTGCGTTAAGCCACCCAGGCGGCGATAGCGGACGCATGACCGACGCGACCGCTGACCTTTTCGCCCCCTCTCTGGACGACTTCGCCCGACTGGCGCGCGAGGCGTTTGAGGCCCTGCCGGCGGAATTCCGCGCCGCAGCGGGCGAGGTGGTCTTCCGTATCGACGACTTCGCCGACGAGCAGACCCTGGCGGACCTTGAGATCGAGGATCCGTTCGAACTGACCGGCCTGTACCACGGCGTGGACATCGGCCGCCGCGACAGTCTGGGACCGGCGGCCGAGCCGTCGCGGGTCTTCCTCTATCGTCGTCCGATTCTGGACGAATGGTGCGAACGGGGCGATGTGGGCCTGGCCGAGCTGATCGCCCATGTCCTGGTCCACGAGATCGGCCACCACTTCGGCCTGTCCGACGACGACATCCACGCCATCGAGGACGCGGCCGACTGAGCGCGTCCTACTTCGCGGCCGGATAGGGGGTCGTCACCGCGCCGGAGATCATGCCGGGGATGGCTTCGCCCAGGCCCAGCAGGATGAACTGGATCGCCAGGGCGCACAGGATCAGGCCCAGGACGCGGACGATGATGGCCATGCCCACCTCGCCCAGCATACGGCTGAGCGATCCGGTCAGGGCGAAACAGACGAAGGAGACGGCGCAGGCGGCCGTGATCGCGGCCAGAGAACCGATGGTTCCGGCATAGCCCAGCTTGGCCGCCTCGCCCGCCTGGATGATGACGGCCGAAATGGCGCCGGGGCCGATCATCAGCGGTATGGCGAAGGGCACGACCAGGCGCTGGAACCGGCGACGGGCATAACCGCGCACGTCCTTGGAATCTGCGATGGCGTCCTTGTCGGCGAACATGGCCAGGAAGTCGCCACGGGCCATGTCCAGGCCGAGCAGCAGCAGCAATATGCCCCCCGCGATGCGGAAGGCCGCCAGGGAAATGCCGAAGAACTGCAGCAGGCCCAGGCCGGTGAACAGGAAGAAGGCCAGGAAGACGGCGGCGAAGGTGCAGATCAGGGCCGAGACCGAAATCCGCTGACGCAGGGTCGCCCCGGCGGTGGCGGCGGCGAAGATCGGCAGATTGCCGATCGGATCCAGTAGGGCGAACAGGGTCACGAACAGGTTGACACCCAGATCGACCGCGTTCATCGCCTCGCCTCGCTCTTGAAATTCAACACGCCGGCCGCGCCGACGCACCCCTTGCGTCCCCGCATAGCCGCTCAGCGCGAGTCCGTCGATGACCCAGACCCAAACCGTCGCCCCCAATCGCGGTCCCGACGAACGGATCATCTGCGCCCTGGACGTGCCGACGGTCGCAGAGGCGGCCGCCCTGGTCGCGCGGGTGCAGGACGCGGTGGGCTTCTACAAGATCGGGCTGCAGCTGTTTGCGGCGGGCGGCATGGACCTGGCGCGCGACCTGAAGGCCGAGGGTCGCAAGGTGTTTCTGGACTGGAAGCTGCACGACATCGGCGCCACGGTCGAGAAGGCGGCGGCCAATCTGGCGGACGCGGGCTGCGATCTGCTGACCGTTCATGCCCGGCCCCAGGTTATGGCGGCGGCGGCGCGGGGCGTGGCCGGCTCGGGCCTGAAGGTTCTGGGGGTGACGGTCCTGACCAGTCTGACGGCCGAGGATCTGGCCGCCGACGACCACAGTCTGTCGCCGGCCGAACTGGTGGAGCTGCGTGTGCGCCAGGCGCTGGAGGCCGGGATCGACGGCGTGGTCTCCAGCCCGCACGAGGCGGCGCGGGTGCGCGAGATCGCCGCCGCGGCCGGTCGCCCGGACTTCCTGATCGTGACGCCGGGGGTCAGGCCGGCGGGCTCCGCCCTGGATGACCAGGCCCGGGCGGCGACGCCCGAAGCCGCGCTTCAGGCCGGCGCCACCCATCTGGTGATCGGCCGCCCGATCACGGCGGCGACCGACCCCCGGGCCGCAGCCCTGGCCGTCGCCGAAAGCATCGCCCTGATCTAGCGATCAGCCGCGTTCGCCCGGCTCCTGGGCGTAATACTGGCGCGGCGGGGCCTGCGGCGCGACATAGTTGGGCGGGGGCAGGTCGCCGTAATAGTCCTGGACCGGCGGGGCAGTGTGGACCTCGGGCGGGGCCACATAGATCGGGGCCGGGGCGACCTCGACCGGCGGCGCCTGCACATAGACGGGCGGCTGTTCGATATAGACGGGGGGACCGGTCACGATCTCGGGCGGCGCGATATTCACCTGGGACGGGGCGACATAAATCCGCTGCGGCGCGACATAGACGGGCGGGCCCTGAACCTCGACCGGGGCTTGCTCATAATAGCGGTCTTGTTGATAGCCCCGATGTTCATAGGACTGTTCGTACCGCTCCTGATAACGGCCCTCATATCGGTCTTCGCGGTGGGTCGGGCGCGGGGCGGGGCGGCAGTCGCAATCAACCGGGCGCTGCGGCTGATAAGGACGCCAGCCGATATAGTCGCGTCCGAAACCATAGACGGGATAGCCGACGGGGGCGCTGACCGGGGCCGGGCCGACGAAGTTCACGGGCGGGCCGGGAATATGGCCTCCCGAATATCCGCCATCGGCGTAACCGCCGCCGCCGACATAGGTCACGCCGCCGCCGCGGCTGAAGCTGGACGAATGGGAATAGGCGCGGGCGTTGATCGCCGAATAGGCGGACGCGCCGGCGTAGGCCGAGGCGTTGGCCCCCGCATTCACGTTCACATTGACGTTGCTGTTGTAGCCCCCGCCGTGATGACCCCCGCCCGAATGGCCGCCCCCTCCGCCGCAGCTTCCACAGCCGCCGCCATGGCCGCCACCCGGCCCTCCGGCCAGTGCGGGCGCGGCGGAAAGCAGAAGGGCCGCCGACGCGGCGGCGATCATGGACTGTATCGTCACGGGACAGACTCCTTTGAGTTGTCCCTGTTCAGGCAAGTGCGGCGCCCGGCCAGCGTCGCCGTCGGCGGTCAGAAATCGACAGCCAGGCCCTTTTTCTCCCAGTCGCCGTAGCGGGTGGGTTCGGGGCCGGTCGGACCGCCGTATTCGCTGGCGCTTTGCGTGGTCTGCTCGGCCGCGCGACGATCAGCCGCTTCCAGCAAAGCGCGCCGCGCGACCTCGCTCAGCGGCTTCTCAGGCGTCGCATGGGGGATGTCGGCGTTGAAAACGGGCGCGTTCTCGTTATCGGCGGCTACGCCGTCCGTGTCTGGGCCCGTATCGGGGGTGGGATGTTCGGTCACAGGTCGGCTCCCTTGAGGGCGGCGTCTCGTGGCCTCAAATAGTCGATTGAAGCCGTGGCGCCAGAAAAACCGGTTGATCGCGGACGGAACGACGATGAACCATCTGAAGACCTTCATCCTGCTGGCCGCCCTGACCGCCCTGTTCGGGGGCCTCGGCTATCTGATCGGCGGGGCGACGGGCATGGCCATCGCCCTGGTGTTCGCCGGCGGCATGAACCTGTTCAGCTACTGGAACGCCGACAAGATCGTGCTGAAGATGTACCGCGCCCAGCCGGTCGACGAGCAGCATCCCAATGCTGTGGTGCGCTACTATGTCGCCGACGTGCGCCAGATGGCCCGCGACGCGGGCCTGCCCCAGCCGCAGGTCGCCATTATTCCCAACGACCAGCCGAACGCCTTCGCCACCGGCCGCAATCCCGAACGGGCGGCCGTCTGCGCCACCACCGGCCTGCTGGACATGCTGACGCGCGAGGAGGTGCGCGGGGTGATGGCGCACGAACTGGCCCATGTGAAGAACCGCGACACCCTGATCATGACGGTGACGGCCACCATCGCCGGCGCCATCGCGGCCCTGGCCAATTTCGCCCTCTTCTTCGGCGGCGGCGACGACCGCGAACGGCCGGGGGGGATCATCGGGACCCTGGCCTTGATGATCCTGGCCCCCATGGCGGCCGGCCTGGTGCAGATGGCCATCAGCCGGGGGCGGGAATACGAGGCCGACCGTGTCGGCGCCGAGATCGCCGGCGACCCCCAGGCCCTGGCCTCGGCCCTGCAGAAGATCGACGCCTACGCCAAGCGAATCCACAATCCCACGGCCGAGCGAAATCCCGCTTCGGGCCAGATGTTCATCATCAACCCCCTGGCCGGGCGCGGCGCCGACAACCTGTTCTCGACCCATCCGGCCACCGGCAACCGCGTGAAAGCGCTGTTGAACCTCGCCGTGAAGATGGGTGCGCGGCCTCGCGACTTTGTGGGACCCGCCGCCGTGTCGGCCGTACCGGCCACCCCTGCACGCGCCACGACCGGCGTGCCGACCACGCCGACAGAACCCCGCGGTCCCTGGGGCTGACTGCGGCGCCTTTCGATGGTTTTTGGTTTGCGCTCAGCGGCCGGATCAATTCAGATGTCGACCTGACCAAACTAGGGGGTTCTATGTCGCGTCTGCTTGCCTTCGTTTCCGCTGCCGCTCTTCTCGCCACGCCCGCCGCCGCCCAGTCGGTGGATCGGGTCGCCGTCAACGGCATCATCGACCAGGGGCTGAACCACAGCCAGGTGATGCAGACCGCCGCCTATCTGACCGACCGGATCGGCGGCCGGATGACCAACTCCCCGCAAATGCGCGAGGCCGAGCAATGGACCCAGCAGCAGTTCCGCGACTGGGGCCTGTCCAATGTCCGCGCCGAGGGGTTCGAGTTCGGTCGGGGCTGGTCCATCGTCCGCTCCAGCGCACGGATGACGGCGCCGCGCCCGCTGGACCTGCGCGCCATCCCGGTGGCCTGGACCCCGTCGACCAATGGGACCATTAGCGGCGGCGTGATCGTCGCCCCGATCACCAAGGTCGAGGATTTCGACAAGTGGCGCGGCAAGCTGTCGGGCAAGATCGTCATGCTGTCCCAGCCGGGAACGGGTTCCGAGCCGAGCGAGCCGGCCTTCCGCCGCTGGACCAGCGCTGAGCTGGCCGAGCGGAACACCTACTCCCAGCCGCAATATTCTCCGATCGCCATCCAGAAACAGCTCGAGACCGTCGACTTCGGCGCCAAGTTGGACGCCTTCCTGGCCGAACAGGGCGCCCTGGCCTGGGTGAAGATCTCACAGCGCGACGGCGGCCTGCTGCACGGCACTGGCTACACCTATCAGGTCGGGGCCACGCCGAAGCTGGCCGGTATGGAACTGGCGGCTGAAGACTATCGCCGCCTGGCGCGCCTGGCCCTGACCGATGCGCCGCCGACCCTGGAGCTGAACAGCGAGGTCCGGTTCCACGACGACGACGTCAACGCCTACAACATCCTGGCCGATATCCCCGGCACGGCGCGGGGGACCGAATATGTCATGGCCGGCGCCCACCTGGATTCCTGGGTCGCTTCGGACGGCGCAGTGGACAACGCGGCCGGCAGCGCGGTTGTCATGGAGGCGGCGCGTATCCTCAAAACCCTGGGCGTCCGGCCCAAGCGCACCATCCGCTTCGCCCTGTGGAGCGGCGAGGAACAGGGCATATTGGGCTCCCTGGCCTATGTGGATCAGCATCTGGCGACCCGCGCCCCTGCGACCGATCCGGCCTTGGCGGCCATGCCCAACAATCGCACCTGGCGCAACCGCTGGCCGGTCGAACCGCGCCCCGGCTATGGCGATCTGGTCGCCTATTTCAACATCGACAATGGCTCGGGCAAGATTCGCGGCATCAATGCCGAGGGCAATGTCGCCGCTGCGCCGATCTTCCAGGAATGGCTGGCGCCCTTCGCCAGCATGGGGGCCACGACCGTCTCCCTGCGCCCGTCCGGCGGCACCGATCATGTCTATATGCAGACCGTCGGCATCCCCGGCTATCAGTTCATCCAGGACCCGCTCGACTATTCCAGCCGCCTGCACCACACCAGCATCGACAGCTATGACCACCTCAAGCCTGAGGACATGCGTCAGGCGGCCATCATCCTGGCCAGCTTCCTGCTGAACGCCGCCAACCGCGACGAGCCCCTGCCGCGCATGCCGCTGCCGACCCAGCCGACGCCGACGGATCCGTTCGAATATCCGGCGAACTGACGGCAATCTCCCTCTCCCGGCGGGAGAGGGCTTGAGCGCCCGAGAGCGTAGCGATCGGTCTCGCGCGAAAGTGTGAGGGGAGGCGGTGCGGTCTGGCCCACCGTCCGACCCTCATCCGTCCGCTTCGCGGCCACCTTCTCCCAACGGGAGAAGGAAGAGGCTCAGATCACGCCCGCTCCACGCACATCGCCACGCCCATCCCGCCGCCGATGCACAGGGTGGCCAGGCCCTTCTTGGCCCCCGACCGCTTCATCTCGAACAGAAGCGTGGTCAGGATGCGGGCGCCCGAGGCGCCGATGGGGTGCCCGATGGCGATGGCGCCGCCGTTGACGTTGACCTTGGCCGGGTCGAGGCCCAGTTCCTTGACCACGCACAGGCTCTGGGCGGCGAAAGCTTCGTTGGATTCGACCAGGTCCAGGTCTGCAACGGTCCAGCCCGCCTTCTCCAGCGCCTTCTTCGAGGCCGGGATCGGTCCCGTGCCCATGATCGACGGATCGACCCCGGCGGTGGCGTAGGAGGCGATGCGGGCCAGGGGCTCAAGGCCCCGCGCCTTGGCCTCTTCGGCGCTCATCAGCACCAGGGCGGCGGCGCCGTCGTTCAGGCCCGAAGCGTTGGCGGCGGTGACGCTGCCCTCCTTGGCGAAGGCCGGCCGCAGCTTCTGCATCAGTTCGATGGTCGCGCCGTGGCGGATATATTCGTCCTTGTCGACGACGACGTCGCCCTTCTTGCCGGGGATGACGACCGGAACGATCTCGGCGTCGAACCGTCCCGCGGTCTGCGCCGCCTCGGCCTTGTGCTGGCTCGCCAGGGCGAACTCGTCCTGGGCCTCGCGTGTGATCGCCCATTTGTCGGCGATGTTCTCGGCGGTCTGGCCCATGTGATAGCCGTTGAAGGCGTCCCACAGCCCGTCCTTGACCATGGTGTCGACCAAAGCGACATCGCCCATCTTGTGCCCGGCCCGCAGCTGCTGGGCGTGGGGCGCCTGGCTCATGCTCTCCTGACCGCCGGCGACGACGATCTTCGCATCGCCCAGGGCGATCTGCTGGGCGGCGATGGCGACGGCCCGCAGGCCTGAGCCGCAGATCTGGTTCAGGCTCCAGGCCGGCGCCGCCTGTCGCACTCCGGCGCCGATCGCGGCCTGGCGCGCCGGGCCCTGGCCGGCGGCGGCCTGAAGCACGTGGCCCAGGATCACCTCGTCCACTTCATCCCCGGATACGCCAGCGCGTCCCAGCGCCGCCGTGATGGCGATCTCGCCCAGCTTCGAGGCCGGCAGCGCCGACAGGGCGCCGAGGAAGGACCCGACGGGCGTGCGGGCGGCGGAGACGATGACGACGTCGGTCATGGATTTCACTCTCTGCAGAATATTTCGTTGCCGTTTTGCCGCATCCCTGCGGCTTCGTCACCTGCGGACGAAAAACATCGGCGTGGATTCAGTCATTCGTCACCCTGATGGCCCATTCTGGCGGAACGATACGGACGATCCTGGATTTGATTGGCCATGCTGCGAACGCTGAAACGCCTTGTCACCCACGTCTGCACGCCGGACGAGCTGGACATGATCGAGCATTACCAGACGCGCGCCGAACGCCTGGCCGACCTCTGGGTCCATGTCGTCGGCCTGATGCTGGCGGCGGTCGGCGGCGTTATTCTGGCGGGGCTGGCCGGCGTCTACACCGGGATCGGCGGGGTGCTGGCCACGGCCATCTACGCCCTGTGCCTGGTCGGCATGCTGACCGCCTCCACCATTTACAACTGGACCAGGCCCTGCGCCGCGCGGCCCGTGCTGCGCCGGCTCGACGAGGCCGCCATCTTCCTGATGATCGCCGGCAGCTACACCCCCTTCACGACCCAGAGGTTCGAAGGCGGCTGGTCGGTCGGCTTCACCGCCCTGATCTGGACCCTGGCCTTCGTCGGCGCAGGGGTGAAGCTGTTCGCGCCGCGCATTTCCGACAAGTTCTGGAGCGGCGTCTATGTGGTGTTCGGCTGGCTGGCGGTCGCCGCCCTGAAGCCGATGGTGGAGACGGTTCACCCGATCGCCCTGGGCCTGCTGGTGCTGGGCGGCCTGATCTATACGGCCGGGGTCTTCGTCTTCATCAGCCCCAAGGTGCGTTTCCGCCGCGCCATCTGGCACGGTTTCGTCGTCACCGGCGCCACGGTCCACTGGACGGCGGTGCTGGTCGGCGTGGTTCTGGCGCCTGCGATGAGCCACTGAGGTTGTCAGGGGCCTGCGCTTTTACGCCTCTGGCGCTTCGCGTCGCAACGGAGGATAGTGACGCGTTGCAACATCGCGAGAACAAGCGTGGCTGACGAAAAGACAAAGGGCGGAAAGAACGGCGACGGCGCGCAGGTCGTCATCAAGAAGTACGCGAACCGAAGGCTCTATAACACCCGGACCAGCGCCTATGTGACGCTGGAGGACCTCGCCGCCATGGTGCGCGAGGGGACCGAGTTCGTCGTCTATGACGCCAAGACGAACGACGACCTGACCCGCCAGATCCTGACCCAGATCATCTTCGAGGAAGAAAGCCGGGGTGAAGCCCTGCTGCCGGTGCAGTTCCTGCGTCAGCTGATCGGTTTTTACGGCGGTCAGATGCAGGGCGTCTTGCCCTCCTATCTGGAGATGTCGCTGGCGAATTTCGGCCGGCAACAGGAACAGTTCGCCAGTCAGATAAGCCGCGCCTTCGGCACGGGATCGGGCGCGACCCTGATGGAGGAGGCGGCCAAGGCCAATATGGCCATGTTCGAGCGGACCATGCAGATGTTCCCCGCCTTCGGCTATTCCCGGACTGAGCCTACGCCTCAGGCCGCCGGCGCTGAAGCCAAGGAAGAAGCCCCCGCTGCGCCTGACGCCCTGGACGAGATGCGTCGCCAGATGGATGAGATGCGCGCCCAGATCGATCGTCTGGCGGGCGGATCGAAGACGAAATGACCGACCGGATTCAGCCGGTCGGCGGCCCCGAGCGGGTGGACCGGCGAGACGGCGAGCGGCGCGAGCGGGAACGCCGCGCCCAGCAGGCCGCCTCGCGCGCCCTGGTCCGAAGCGAGACCCCTGAGCCCGAGTTCAAGCCGGACGCCGGCCCGGCAAGACCTGCCGTCCATGCGGCCATCGACCCCGGCGCGGCGGCCTTCGTCGCCCAGCAGATGGGACAGCGCGGCCAGAAGCGGGGCCTGCGCGGCGGTCCGCCGGTGCTGGATGCGGCCCGCGCCGCCTATCTGGGGACCGAATATTCGGGCGAAGCCGAGCGTCGGCCGCCGACCGGCAAGGCCGCCAAGACCGACATCTGAGGCGGCGGCACGGGGCTTGCTGGGGCTGGGGCAGATCGCCTCTTTTCGGACCAGCCCATGCCCGCCGCCTTCAGCCTCGCCGCCAAGGTTTTCGACGTCGCCGTCGTGGCCCTGATCTTCACGGCCTTTTCCTAGGGGGCCTATCGACTTCTTGGGGCCTACCGCCCTTCGGGCGGCTTGAGGCCGTATGGGGCCTGCTGTCCGCCCTCGGCCGTCAGTTCCCGAGGTCGAAATCCTTGCGGGACGAGATGATGGTGACGATGAAGCCCGCCAGCACATCCAGCAGGATCATCACCACGATCAGGAAGAAGGTCGAGGTGGCGAAGCCGCGGATCAGCAGGAATTCGACCAGGACCACGATGAACAGGATCATCGACAGGGCGTGATTGACGATGGCGACCTTCTGGCTGGAGGTCGATTTGATCAGCTCGAAGAACAGCAGGATCAGGCCCAGGAACAGGATCAGGTCGCCTGAACCGACATTCCATTGTGCGCCCGAGGCCATGGGGATCGAGAACAGCGGGTCGCGCAATAGGGCGTCGGCCTGGGCCATGCCGACATTGCTCGAGTCGCCGAACAGCACGACGATATTGTACAGGATCACCGGGATCAGAAGCAGGGGTATGGCGATCAGCATGGCGGTCCTCCCCGGCGCAATGGCTGCGCTTGTTAAGCTTGATTAACCCTATTTGTCCCGTTTCGCCACGACGGAGGTGTGACGGCGGGCCTCAGGCGCGGGGGAAGCCGCCGGCGCGGCTGAGGGCGGACGGCGCGGGCCGGCCCAGGGTCTCGCCGATCCAGCGCGCTGTGGCGATCAGGGCGTCCAGATCATAGCCGGTCTCGAACCCGCCGCGCGTCAGGATATAGACCAGGTCCTCGGTGGCGATATTTCCCGTGGCGCCGGGCGCGAACGGGCAGCCGCCGATGCCGCCGACCGAGGCGTCCAGCACGTCGATCCCGGCCTCGACCCCCGCATAGGCGTTGGCCAGGCCCGTGTTTCGGGTGTCGTGGAAGTGCAGGCGCAGGGTGGCCTCGGGCGCGGCCTTGCGCGCGGCCTCGACCTTGCGCGTCACGGCCCAGGGATCGCCGGCGCCGATGGTGTCGGCCAGACCGATCTCGCCGACGCCCAGTTCGGCGATGGCGCCGACCATGTCCGCGACTTGGTCCACGGAAACCTCGCCGTCGAACGGACAACCCCAGACGCAGGAAATCATGGCCGACAGCGACGGCGCGCCGTCCGAGGCTTCTGCATTATGTCGGCGGGCGACGATCTCTCCCAGCATGGCCAGCTGGTCCTTCACCGACAGGCCCTGGTTCTTCAGGCCGAAGCCGTCGGTGGCGGCGACCGAGACATTGACCTCGTCCACGCCCGTCGCCAGGGCCCGGTCATAGCCCTTGCCGTTCAGGACCAGGCCGATGCGGCTGTGGCCGGGGGCGGGCGGCAGGGCCGCCATCACCTCCTCGGCGCCGGCCATCTGCGGCACATATTTGGGATGGACGAAGGAGACGGCCTCGATCCGCCGGGCGCCCGCCGCCTCCAGTCGCCGAACCAGATCGGCGCGAACGGCGGGGTCCAGCACCGTCTTTTCATTCTGAAGCCCGTCGCGGGGACCGACTTCAACGATCTGGATGATCCGGCTCACGGCGCCTCGCCCGCGCTCGCCTCGGCGTCGGTCGTCGGCCGGGGCGGCGGCGCATAGACGGTCAGGTTCATCTCGTCCCCGCCCGAATAGTTGTAGCCCCGCACCACCCCGACGGCCCGGCCCGACACGCCCAGTCGTCCGGCGGCGGCGCGGAACGCGTCGGCGTCGCGCCCTTCGACGATGGCGGGCCGGCCCTCGGCCAGGGCGCGGGCGGCGCCCTCGGCGTCGGTCAGCTCGGTGTCCCGTCCGGTCAGGAAGACGAAACTGGGCTCGTGGAAGGTGGTGATGGCCACCGGCCCGGGCGTGCGGCCCTGGCGTGGATGCAGGTCGGCGGCCTCCAGCGTCTTCTCCAGCTGGGGCGCGATGGCCAGGGGGCGCAGCTGACGGATGGTGCCGGCCAGGGCGCCATGGGCCACGATCCCGAAGGCGAGCGAGGCGACCAGGGCCGCGACCGTCGCCCGGTTCAGCAGCAGGAAGGCGCCCATGGCCGCCGCCGCCAGGGTGGTTCCCACGGTCAGGGCCGCCCAGGTCTGGGCCGTCGAGGTGCCATAGACCGTCAGTCCATAGACGGTGATGCCGATGATCAGCACGGCCGCGAACATCGCCAGCACGGCCCCGGTGATGCGCGAGACCTTGCCGATCGGCCGCGCCAGGGCGGCGGCGGCCAGCAGGGCCAGGCCGCCGAAGGTCGGCAGGGTGTAGTGCCACAGCTTGGTCGGGGCCAGTTCGAACATCAGCCAGCCGGGAACCAGCCAGCAGACCAGGAAGCGGATGGCCGGCTCGGCCCGGCGGCTCCAGCCCGTCGAGACCGCGGCCGGCAGCAGCAGGGTCGAGGGGAAGAAGAGCAGGGGCGCCAGCAACAGATACAGGCCGGGGAAGCCGGAATGGCTCTCGTGCGCCCCGGCCACCTTGGGCGCCAGATCCCCGCCGATCGCCTCGCGCCAGAAGCCGCCGTCGGTGGCGATGGTGATGGCGATGGCCCAGGGGCCGACCATCAGGGCGACCAGGGGCAGGCCCCAGCCCCAGCCGAGACGGGCCAGCCATTTCACGTCGCGATCCCAGATCGACAGGGCGATGACGGCCAGGGCCACGACCAGAAGCCCGATCGGCCCCTTGATCAGGATGGAAAGGCCGATCCCGATCCAGAACAGCAGCTTGTGCGGCCGGATCGGCCGTTCGCCGGCCTTGGCCGCCATATAGATCCGCG
This sequence comes from Brevundimonas sp. FV2ps16, assembly GCF_058681075.1. Lineage (NCBI taxonomy): Bacteria > Pseudomonadati > Pseudomonadota > Alphaproteobacteria > Caulobacterales > Caulobacteraceae > Brevundimonas > Brevundimonas sp. FV2ps16. The sequence continues at coordinate 997,404 of NZ_CM178728.1, forward strand.
CCAGAGCCGCCATGGCCAGGGTGGTGGCGCCGCACAGCATGGCGTCGGTCTTGGCGATGCCCGCCTCGGTCGACAGCAGGAAGGTCGCCCCCATGATGGCCCCGCCGAAGAAGCCGACGCGCGCGCCCAGCATCGCCGACCCCGCCCAGGCCACCGCCCAGGCGGCCAGCATGGCCCCCAGCAGGGACGGAATCCGATAGGGGGCGATCTCGCGATCCTCGACGTCCGATGTCAGCGAGACGGCGACGGCCTGGAGCCAGTAGATGCCGACCGGCTTTTTCCAGCGCGGTTCGTCCTGGAAGCGGATGTCGACATAGTCGCCGCTCTCCAGCATCTGGACCGTCGCCTGGGCGAACCGGCTCTCGTCGCGGTCCAGCGGCGGCAACAGCAACAGGCCCGGCAGGCCGGCGACCAGCGTCAGCAGGGCGGCGAGCAGCTGCCCCCTCCAGCCGGCGATGCGGCGATCCAGATCGAAAGTCTTCATCCGGCGATCCTTACACGGCGACCGGCCCGTCGTCAGCCGTCTCCCCTAAGCGGGCGATCTCGTCTATGGAGCGGCGATGACCGCCCCGACAAGCCATGCCGCGCCCGAGATTTCCGTCGTCGTTCCCGTCCATGACGAGGCCGGCGCCGCCGTGCCCCTGGCCCGCGAGATCGCCCAGGCCTTCGCCGGCCGGTCGTATGAGATGATCTTCGTCGACGACGCCTCCAGGGACGCCACCCTGGCTGAGCTGAAGGCCGCCCAGGCCGAACTGCCGGCCCTGCGCGTCCTGTCTCACGGCGCCAACGCCGGCCAGAGCCGCGCCGTCCGCACCGGCGTTCTCGCCGCGCGAGGCTCTGTGATCGTGACCATGGACGGCGACGGCCAGAACCCGCCCGCCGACGCGCCGCGCCTGGTGGACGCCCTGCTGGCCGCACCTGCCGATGTCGGTCTGGTCGGCGGCCGCCGCGCCAAGCGCCAGGACTCACAGGCCAAACGCCAGGCCTCGCTCTGGGCCAACCGGATTCGCCGCAGGCTTCTGGGCGACGACGCCGACGACACCGGATGCGGCCTGAAGGTTTTCCGCCGCGAGGTCTTCCTGCGTCTTCCCTATTTCGATCACCTGCACCGTTATCTGCCGGCGCTGGTGATCCGCGAGGGGTTCCGGAACCTGTATCTCGACGTCGATCACCGCCACCGTGAGACGGGTCGCTCGAAATACACCAACTGGGGCCGGCTGAAGGTCGCCTTCGCCGACCTGCTGGGCGTCATGTGGTTGAAGACCCGGTCGCGTCGTCCAGGCGCGATCTCCGAGTTCTGATTTTCTAGACCTCGGGCTGAGGCGGCGCCGTGATCACTTCGACATTGTCGTTCAGCAGATAGGACAGCTCCGACAGGGCCGTGGCGCGCTCGGCGGGCGTAGCCGCCGCCTGAACGGCTTCCAGCTTCTTCGGCATATCCTCGGAAATCCCCCGTAGGATGCATTTCAGATCGCCGTCCGTGCCGCGTTCCTTCAGGACCAGATGACCCTGCAGGTCTAGGGCGGCCAGGGCCTCGGCCTGGGCCTTGAAGCCGACGAAGGCCTGGCTGGTGAAGAAGGCCGCGTCTTCGGTCGCTTTTGACGCCGCCCAGCCGTCCACCACGGCCTTCAAGGCGCCGGATCGAGCCACGATGTCGGCGAACAGGGGCTCGCCGGCGACCGAAACAGGCGCGCCGACCGCTGCGGGGGGCTGTTCGGCCGCCAGAGCCACTGCAGGATTGGACATCGACAGGGCGATTGTGAGAGCAAGGCCGCAGGACATGAAGTGACTTCCTGTTTCAGCGTCGGCTAGGACGTTGAACCGGCATACGCCCGACCCGTAAACGAGTGTTTATCTTCTTCTCTCCCGCCTTCTCTCCCCAGAGGACGACCGATGACCCGTGACGACGCCTGGACCGCCTTCGACGCCGCTGCTGAAACGGCCGGCAAGACCCGTATCGTGGATCAGTTCGCCGCCGATCCCGGCCGTCTGGCCCGCATGTCGGTCGAGGCGGCGGGCCTCTATCTGGACCTGTCGAAACAGAGCTGGACCCAGGCCGCCTTCGAGGCCTGCCTCGATCTGGCCCGCGCCAGCGATGTCGAGGGCCGTCGCGCCGCCCTGTTCGCCGGCGAGGCCGTCAACCTGACCGAGGGCCGGGCCGTGCTGCACCCGGCCCTGCGCGCCCCCGCCGGCGCCGACTTCAAGGCCCTGGGCGAGCCGGTCTCGGCCGAGGTGGACGCCGTGCGGGCCGATATGAAAACCTATGCCGACGCCGTACGCTCGGGCGCCGAGGCGGGGGCCACGGGCCGCAAGTTCGAGGCCATCGTCCATGTCGGCATCGGCGGGTCGGACCTGGGCCCGCGCGTGGTCTGGGACGCCCTGCGCCCGCTGGACCCGTCCATCGACCTGCGTTTCGTCGCCAATATCGACCCGCGCGACATGGCCGAGGCCCTGACCGGCCTGGATCCCGAAACCACCTTGGTCGTGGTCGTGTCCAAGACCTTCACCACCCAGGAAACCCTGGCCAACGCCGAGGCCGCCAAGGCCTGGCTGGCCGCCGCCCTGCCGGCCGAGGGCATGACCAAACACTTTATCGGGGTCACCGCCGCGCCTGAAAAGGCGGGCCAATTCGGCTGCGGCCGCACCTTCGCCTTCCGCGACTGGGTCGGCGGCCGCTATTCGCTGTGGTCGGCGGTCAGCCTGTCGTGCGGCATCGCCCTGGGCTGGGACGTGTTCGAAGCCATGCTGGCGGGCGCCGCCGCAATGGATGACCATTTCGTCTCGGCCCCGCTTGAGCAGAACGCCCCGATCCTGCTGGCCCTGGCCCAGGTGTTCAACGTCGACGGTCTGGACCGTCCGGCGCGGACGGTGGCGCCCTACGCCCACGCCCTGCGCCGCCTCCCGTCCTTCCTGCAACAGCTGGAGATGGAGTCGAACGGCAAGCGGGTGCATCGCGACGGAACCCCCGTCACGCGCCAGACCTGCCCGGTGGTGTTCGGCGAGCCGGGCACCAACGGCCAGCACGCCTTCTTCCAGCAGATCCACCAGGGCCCGCAGATCGTCCCGGCCGAGTTCGTGATCGTCGCCAAAACCCATGCCGACGCGCCGGAATCGCCGCTCTGGTCAAACGCCCTGGCCCAGGGGCAGGCCCTGATGCTGGGCAAGACGACCGAAGCCGCGAAGGCGGAAGGCCTGGCCCAGGGTCTGTCGGAGGAAGAGGCCGCCCGTCTGGCGACCCATCGCACCTTCACCGGCAACCGCCCCTCGACCGCCATCGTTATGGACCGTCTGACGCCCGAGACCCTCGGCGCCCTGCTGGCCCTCTATGAGCACAAGACCTTCGTCGAGGGCGTGATCTGGGACATCAACAGCTTCGACCAATGGGGCGTCGAACTGGGCAAGGTCCTGGCCAAGGCGATCCTGAAGGATGTCCACGCCGGCGGCCCGTCCGCCGATCTGGACCCCTCGACGGCGGGCCTGATGACGCGGTTGATGGGCTGAGGCTCACGCCGGCGCGGCGTCGATCGTCAAGACACGCCGGGGGATCGTCTCCCGGCCGGCGGCGAGCGGTGCAGAACCACCGGAAACTCCGGCCAGGCCTCCCAGCCCGGCGCCGTGCCCTTCATGACGGCGACATCGCCGGGATGAAGGGTGCGGACCCGGCGTCGCGTGCCGATGTAGCGCCCGTCCAGATCCTCGCCGATCTCTCCGGCGAAGGCCCATTCCGGCCCCGGCCCCTCATAGGCGACGATCAGGCGCACCGGGACCGCGTCCTGATGAAACCGCGGACAGGCGCGCCGGGTCACGGTCTCGCACCGCGCGCGCCAGGCCTCGCATCCGCTGATCGCCGCCACGATCTCCGCCAATCTTTCGATATCCTGGAGAAACCACTCGGGCGCCGCACCCGATAGGGCGATCCAGCGCCCGTCGCACTCGGCGGTGAAATCAGCCGGGGGCGGGGCGTCGGGCGGCATGGGGCTGGGCCGCGACCAGATCGCCATCCGCACCTGCGGCTCGAACAGGGTGGTGAAGACCGTGGGCGCAAGCCCTTGGACGACTGCGCCGACCGCCATGGAGAACCTTGCTGACCGGGTATGTTATACTATAACGTAACTCTCACAATCGCCCGGCTGTGGTCAAGCTCGGCGCAGCATCCGTGGAGCGCCTTCGTGTCCGAGTTCAAGAAACTGCCCGTCACCGTCCTGTCCGGCTTCCTCGGGGCCGGCAAGACGACCCTGCTCAACCACATCCTGTCGAACCGCGACGGTTTGCGGGTGGCGGTGATCGTCAACGACATGAGCGAGGTGAACATCGACGCCGCCCTGGTGCGCGACGGCGGCGGGGCGGACCTGTCGCGGACGGAGGAACGGCTGGTGGAGATGTCCAACGGCTGTATCTGCTGCACCCTGCGCGAGGATCTGCTGATCGAGGTCGGCACGCTGGCGCGCGAGGGGCGGTTCGATTGCCTGCTGATCGAATCCACCGGGATCTCCGAACCCATGCCGGTCGCCGCCACCTTCGACTTCCGCGACGAGGACGGCTTCAGCCTGTCGGACCTGGCCCGGATCGACACCATGGTCACGGTGGTCGACGCCTTCAACTTCCACCGCGACTATCCCTCCACCGACAGCCTGAAGACCCGCGGTGAACATCTGGGCGAGGACGACGAACGCACGGTGGCCAATCTGCTGATCGACCAGATCGAGTTCGCCGACGTCATCGTGCTGAACAAATGCGACCTGCTGGATGCTGTGCAACTCGGAACGCTGAGGGCGATGATGACCCAGTTCAATCCCCGCGCCCGGATCCTCGAGGCGGTGCGCGGCGTCGTGCCTCTGGACCAGGTCATCGGCACGGGCCTGTTCGATATGGAGCGGGCGGAACAGGCCGCCGGCTGGTCCCAGGCCCTGCGCGGCGAGGTGACGCCCGAGACCGAGGAATACGGTGTCTCCACCTTCGTCTACAGGGCGCGGCGACCCTTCCACCCCCGACGCTTCTACGACCTGCTCAACCGCGAATGGCCCGGCGTCTGGCGCTCCAAGGGCTTCTTCTGGCTGGCCAGCCGGATGGATTACGTCGGCTCCTGGAGCCAGGCCGGGGCGGTGACGGAGCATGAGTGGGGCGGGCTGTGGTGGGCCTCGGCCCCGCGCGAGCGCTGGCCGGACGACAATCTCGAATGGCTGAAGGCGATCGAGGCGGTCTGGCGTCAGCCGTACGGCGACCGCCGCCAGGAGATTGTCCTGATCGGCAAGGACATGAACCGCGATCTGCTGACCTCGATGTTCGACGCCGCCCTGCTGACCCGGTTCGAGATGGAGCGCGGCCCGAAGGGCTGGGCTAGGCTGGAGGATCCCTTCCCGCACTGGGGACCCCGCCAGGACGCGGCGTAACAAAAAAAGGGGCGCCCCGCAGGACGCCCCTTCTTCATCCGACCCGCCTTTTACCAGCGGCGGTCATAGCGGTAGTCGCGGCGATCATCCCGACGGTCATAGCGCTGGTCCCGGCGATAGTCGCGATAGTCGCGGCGCTGCTCCCAGCGCGGATCGCGGCTGTTGATGCCGTGCTCGCGTTCCCAGTGGCCCTGGTTCCGGTAGCACTGGCCGCCGCGATAATATTCGCAGCCCGACCCGCGATTGGACGCCACGGCGCCCAGGGCCGCGCCGGCCAGCGCCCCGCCGGCGATATAGCTGCCGTCGCCGTTGCCGTAGAGGGCGCCGGCCAGGCCGCCCACCGCGGCGCCGATCAAGGCGTTGCGGGCGGAGTTGTCTTCCCCGCGATCACGGTCGCGGTAGGACTGGGCCGAGGCCGGGGCGGCCATCAGGGTCATGGCCACGACCGGAGCGGCGACGACGGCGGTGATCTTCAGCATCTTGGACATGGTCGTCTCCTTTTATTTTCGGGCCGGGTTTCGCGCGTCCGGGTGTGGACGGGCTCCAGCGTTGAGACGGTTCTGCCAGTCCCCGCTTGAACAGGCCCGGAGCCGGCCGTTCATTTGGGGTTCACCTGTCGCGGAAGTTTCGCACGCCCGATGGGGCGGGTCGCCTTGACGCTGGCCTTGGCTCTGACTAACTCCCGCTCGCGTTAGCACTCTCGTCGGTCGGCTGCCAAAGCGGTGATCGAGGGGAGGCTGGCCCACCGTTTTCAAGTCGCCCCCGTCCGGGGGTACAAAAGGAGAGAACCGATGGCGTTTCGTCCGCTCGGCGACCGCGTGCTGGTCAAGCGCGTTGAAGAAGAATCCAAGACCAAGGGCGGGATCATCATCCCCGACACCGCCAAGGAAAAGCCGCAGGAAGGCGAAGTCGTCTCCGTCGGCCCCGGCGCCCGCGACGACAGCGGCAAGGTCAATGCTCTTGAACTGAAGGCCGGCGACCGCATCCTGTTCGGCAAGTGGTCGGGCACGGAAGTGAAGATCGACGGCGAAGACCTGATCATCATGAAAGAGTCGGACGTCCTAGGCGTCCTGTCCTGAACGTGACTCGTGATGCGTGACTCGTGAGCGGCGCGTGATCGCGCCCTTACGAACCGCATCAATCACGACTCACGATTCACCACTCACCTTTTTAAAGGAGCAGCCCGCATGGCCGCTAAAATCGTACACTTCAACACCGACGCGCGCGACAAGATGCTGCGCGGCGTCAACGTTCTCGCCAACGCCGTCAAGGTGACCCTGGGTCCCAAGGGCCGCAACGTCGTGATCCAGAAGTCCTTCGGCGCCCCGCGCTCGACCAAGGACGGCGTGTCGGTCGCCAAAGAGATCGAGCTGGAAGACGCCTTCGAGAACATGGGCGCCCAGATGATCCGCGAAGTCGCGTCGAAGACGAACGACAAGGCGGGCGACGGCACCACCACCGCGACCGTCCTGGCTCAGGCCATCGTGCAAGAGGGCCTGAAGGCCGTCGCCGCCGGCATGAACCCGATGGATCTGAAGCGCGGCATCGACAAGGCCGTCGGCCTGGTGCTGGAAGAGATCAAGGCCAAGTCCAAGCCGGTCTCGAACAACTCGGAAATCGCCCAGGTCGGCACCATCTCGGCCAACGGCGACTCGGAAATCGGTGAGCTGATCGCCCAGGCCATGGCCAAGGTCGGCAACGAAGGCGTGATCACCGTCGAAGAAGCCAAGACCGCCGACACCACCGTCGACGTCGTCGAAGGCATGCAGTTCGACCGCGGCTATCTGTCGCCCTACTTCATCACCAACGCCGACAAGATGGAGGCTGTTCTCGAAGAGCCCCTCATCCTGCTGTTCGAGAAGAAGCTGACCTCGCTGCAAGCCATGCTGCCGATCCTGGAAGCCGTGGTGCAGTCGGGCCGTCCGCTGCTGATCATCGCCGAGGACATCGAAGGCGAAGCCCTGGCCACCCTGGTGGTCAACAAGCTGCGCGGCGGCCTGCGCGTCGCCGCCGTCAAGGCGCCGGGCTTCGGTGATCGCCGCAAGGCCATGCTGGAAGACATCGCCATCCTGACGGGCGGCCAGGTCATCTCGGAAGACCTGGGCATCAAGCTCGAGACCGTCACCCTCGACATGCTCGGCAAGGCCAAGAAGGTCTCGATCACCAAGGATGACACCACCATCGTCGAAGGCGTCGGCGAGAAGGAAGCCATCGAAGCCCGCGTGGCCCAGATCAAGCGCCAGATCGAAGACACCACCTCCGACTACGACAAGGAAAAGCTGCAGGAACGTCTGGCCAAGCTGGCCGGCGGCGTCGCGGTTCTCCGCGTCGGCGGCTCGACCGAAGTCGAAGTGAAGGAAAAGAAGGACCGCGTCGACGACGCCCTGAACGCCACGCGCGCCGCGGCTGACGAAGGCATCGTTCCCGGCGGCGGCATCGCCCTGCTGAAGGCCTCCAAGATCCTGGCCGACGTCAAGGGCGACAACGCCGACCAGAACGCCGGCATCGCCATCATCCGTCGCGCCCTGCAGGCTCCGATCCGTCAGATCGCCGAAAACTCCGGCGTCGAAGGCTCGATCGTGGTCGGCAAGGTTCTGGAAAACGACGACGCCTCGTTCGGCTTCAACGCCCAGACCGAGGAATACGGCGACCTGGTCAAGATGGGCGTCATCGACCCCGCCAAGGTCGTCCGCACGGCCCTGCAAGACGCCGCTTCGGTGGCCGGCATCCTGATCACCACGGAAGCCGCCGTCGCCGACGCCCCCAAGAAGTCGGGCGGCTCTTCGTCCCCTGACATGGGCGGCATGGGCGGCATGGGCGGAATGGACTTCTAAGTCCAAGTCACTCCAGGCTGGAAATGCAGAAGGGCGGGACCGCAAGGTCCCGCCCTTTTTCTTTGGCCGCTCAGGCCGCGCCGGCCATCCCAATTCCGCAACCCGAATCCAGTCTTTTCAGACCTTTATCTTCCTGAGCCGCGCTTCAACCCACCACGCTCCAAAACCGTGCGACACTCTCCTCCACACGGTCTTTGAAAATCGAATCCTCACCCCGTCGCGCTCTCGGCAAATGGCGCTTTTGGCGCTTTGTCACCCTGTTTTCGTGACAGCGCCATTCGCCGCCGCCCAGCCGCCCAGCCGCCCAGTCCCTGACGTCAAAGGTTGCGCGCATCCGTCGTCGGACAGCCGGGGTTTGGACCCGGCCTTCAGATATGGATGGCGTGGCCCAGGGCCCGCAGGGAGGCCTCGTGGAAGGCCTCGCCCAGGGTCGGGTGGACGTGGATGGTCCCCGCCACATCCTCCAGCACCGCTCCCATCTCCAGCATTTGGGCGAAGCTGTTCGACAGCTCAGACACATGCTGGCCGACCGCCTGGACGCCCAGGATGCGGTGATCCGACTTGGAGGCGATGACCCGCACGAAGCCACCGTCCTCGCCCGCCTCGATGGCCAGGGCCCGGCCGATGGCGGCGAAGGGGAAGACGCTGGTGATCACGTCGTCGCGGCCCGCGACCTCGTTCGGACCCAGGCCCGCCGAAACAATCTCCGGCTCGGTGAAACAGACGGCGGCGATGGTGACCGGATCGAACAACCGGTCATGACCCGCGATGATCTCCGCGACCACTTCCCCTTGGGCCGAGCCCTTGTGGGCCAGCATGGGTTCGCCGGTCAGGTCGCCCACGGCCCAGACATTCTTCATGCTGGTGGCGCAGCGCTGGTCGATCTTCACGAACGGCCCGGCCATGGCCACGCCCATGTTCTCCAGCCCCCAGCCTTGCGTGCGCGGACGACGGCCGACCGTGACCAGCACCTTGTCGGCGTCCAGCTGCAGCGGTTCGCCGTCCCTGGTCGTGACGTTCAGCTTGCCGTTCCCGAACCCGCCGGCGCGCGCGCCCAGGTGCAGCTCCACCCCGTGCGTCTCCAGCCATTTGGCGACCGGATCGGTCAGGGCCTTGTCATAGAGCGGCAGGATCCGCTCGGCCATTTCGACGATGGCCACTTCCGCGCCCAGCTTCCGGAAGGCGATGCCGAGCTCCAGGCCGATATAGCCCCCGCCGACCACGACCAGCTTCTTCGGGACCTCCGACAGGCTCAGCGCCTCGGTCGAGGAGATGACGTCGCCGCCGAACTGCAGGAAGGGCAGTTCGACCGGCTCCGACCCCGTGGCCAGGATGACGTGTTCGGCCGTGATGCGGATCTCGCCGTCGTCAGTCTTGACGATACAGGTCTTGGCGTCCTCGAACTTCGCCCAGCCCTTGATGACCTTGACCTTGGCCTTCTTCAGCAGGGCCGCGACCCCGGCGTTCAGCTTACGGACGATCCCGTCCTTCCATTCGACCGTCTGCTTCAGGTCGATGGCCGGCTTGGCCGCCGTGATCCCCAGCGTCCCGCCCCCGGCCGCCTTGGCCACCGTCTCGAACTTGCCCGCCGCATGGATGATGGCCTTGGACGGAATACAGCCGACGTTCAGGCAGGTCCCGCCCAGGCCGTCGCCGCCGTCCACCAGCACAGCGTCCAGCCCCAGCTGGCCGCAGCGGATCCCCGCGACATAGCCGCCGGTGCCCGCGCCGATGATCAGGACTTTGGTCTTCAACTGTTGCATGTAGCCCGTAAGGGTTAGAGGACGTAGGGAGCGCGAACACCCGGCTCATCGGCCGGAAAATCCTTGGTGTTGCGGGTGATCAATAGGCGGCCCTCCACCTGCGCCGTCGCCCAGATCATGGCGTCGGGCAGTTTGATCCGATGGGCCTGCCTCAGAGCGACGGCGCGTTCCGCGATCCGATCATCGACAGCTGCAATCTGGTAGCCGCTGAGATAGCGGCGCGTAGGCTCCGCCTTGTCGCCCTGGGCTCCCGCCATCACTTCGATCCAGGTGACGATGCTGATGGCGCGGTCCTGGTACCGCTCGATTTCGGCATCCGCCTCAGGATAGGCGTTCAAATGATCGATCAGGATGTTGGTGTCAAAAAGCGCTGCTACCATTCGCTACGCAGCTTCTCTTGGTACTCCAGCCCGTCCATGGCGCGATCGCCCCATAGGCCGAATCCTTCCTTGATCCGGCTTTGCTTGTGACGCGCGACATAGTCGTCAATGGCGGCGCGGATCACGGCGGCGCGGGGCCGCTGCTCGCGCTTGGCCAAGTCGTCCAGTGCGGCGACCTGGGTCTCATTGGCGTCCACGAGAATACGCATCTCAAGCCTCCATGATATATGATGTGTATATCATGTTGGCGCGTTCACATCCACAAGGTCGCTGGCTGCTCCAGAAGTCCCTTGATCCGCTGGACGAACACCGCCGCATCATGCCCGTCGACGATCCGGTGATCGAAGCTGGACGACAGGTTCATCATCTTGCGCACCACCATCTGGCCGTCGCGGACCACGACCCGTTCGGCGATCTTGTTGGGGCCGACGATGGCGACCTCGGGGTGGTTGATGATCGGGGTGTGGACCACCCCGCCCAGCGTCCCCAGCGAGGTGATGGTGATGGTCGAGCCCGACAGTTCCTCGCGCTTGGCCGAACCATCCTTGGCCGCGCCCGAGACGCGGGCGATCTCCAGCGCCGTATCCCAGGCGTCGCGCGCCTCGGCGTGGCGGACCACCGGCACCATCAGCCCGTTCGGCGTCTGGGCGGCGATGCCCAGATGGACCGGGGCGTGCTGGGTCAGGACGCCCGCCTCGTCGTCATAATGGGCGTTGATCTGCGGCTGGTCGCGCAGGGCCACCACGATGGCGCGGGCGAGGAAGGGCAGCAGGTTCAGCTTGGGCTGATCCTTCGCCTTGGTCGCGTTCAGGTGGGCGCGCAGCTCCTCCAGCGCCGTGACGTCGATCTCCTCCACATAGGTGATGTGGGGAATGCGGCGCACGCTCTCGGCCATCTTCTCCGCGATCTTGCGGCGCAGGCCGATGATGCGAACCTCGGTGGCTCCCTCGGCGCGGGCGAAGGTCGAGCCGGCCGCCGGAGCGGACGCCGGCTGGGCGCCGCCGCGCGCGATGAAGCCGTCCAGGTCTTCGTGGGTGATCCGCCCGGCTGGGCCGGAGCCGGGCACGAAGGTCAGGTCCACGCCCAGGTCGCGCGCGCGGTTGCGCACGGCGGGCGAGGCGGACGGGCGTTCGCCGGGGGAGCGGCCGGTCAGGGCGGGGGCGACGGACTTGCCCCCCTCCCCCGCTGCGCGGGTACTCCCCCCAGGGGGGGGAGATTTAATCGTCTCCTCCCCGCGCGAAGCGGGGGGAGGTGGTTCGGAGCGAAGCGGAGAGACGGAGGGGCTCTTGGCGACATTGCCTGCGCCCGCCACATCGAACGCCACCAGCGGCCCGCCGACCGGAACCTGCTGCCCCGCCTCGCCGTACAGGGCGACGACGACGCCGGCGACCGGCGAGGTGATCTCCACCGTGGCCTTGTCGGTCATGATGTCGGCGATGATCTGGTCTTCTTCGACCGCATCCCCGACCTTGACGTGCCAGCCGACCAGCTCGGCCTCGGCCGTGCCTTCGCCGACGTCGGGCAGTTTGAAGACGTAGTTGCCGGTGGGTGCGGCGTCAGCCCCATCCGTCGCCTTCGGCGCCACCTCCCCTAAAGGGGGAGAATTGGATGCTGCGCGATCTCCCCCCCTTGGGGGGAGCACCGGCGAAGCCGGGGAGGGGGGCGTCGCTTCCTCCGCATTCCCCGCCCCTTCGACCTCGAACTCCACCAGCGGCCCGCGCACCGGCACCATGGCGCCGGGCTCGCCGTGCAGGGCGATGACCTTGCCGGACACAGGGGCGGTGATCTCGACGGTGGCCTTGTCGGTCATGACATCGGCGACGATCTGGTCCTCGGCGACCGTGTCGCCGACCTTGACGTGCCAGCCGACCAGCTCGGCCTCGGCGGTGCCTTCGCCCACGTCGGGCAGTTTGAAGACGAAACGACCCATATCAGCGTCCTCCGGTCATGACGCTCTTCAAGGCGTCTGCGACCCTTTGCGGTCCGGGGAAATATTCCCATTCGAAAGCATGGGGATAGGGCGTGTCCCAGCCGGTGACGCGGGCGATGGGCGCCTCCAGATGATAGAAGCAGCGCTCCTGAACCAGGGCCGACAGTTCGCCGCCGAAGCCCGAGGTCTTGGGCGCCTCGTGCACGATGACGCAGCGGCCAGTCTTCTTCACGCTGGCCTCGATGGTCTCGATGTCCAGCGGCACGAGCGAGCGCAGATCGATGACCTCGGCGTCCACGCCGGCGTGTTCAGCGCCGGCCAGGGCGACCCAGACCATGGTGCCATAGGCCAGGATGGTGACGTCGTTCCCCTCGCGCATGACCCGCGCCTTGCCGATGGGCTCGACATATTTGCCCGTCGGCACCTGGGCCAATCCTTGCGCCTTCCACGGCGAGACCGGTTTCTCGTGCCAGCCGTCGAACGGGCCGTTGTACAGGCGTTTCGGCTCGAAGAAGACGACCGGGTCGTCATCCTCGATGGCGGCGATCAACAGGCCCTTGGCGTCATAGGGGTTGGATGGGATGACGACCTTCAGCCCCGCGATATGGGTGAACAGGCTTTCCGGCGACTGGCTGTGGGTCTGGCCGCCGAAGATTCCGCCGCCATAGGGCGAACGCACCACGATGGGGCTGGTGAACTGGCCGCCCGAGCGATAGCGCATCTTGGCCGCTTCCGAGACGATCTGATCGTAGGCCGGATAGATGTAGTCGGCGAACTGGATCTCGACGACCGGCCGCAGACCATAGGCGCCCATGCCGATGGCGGCGGCGACGATGCCGCACTCGCTGATCGGGGCGTCGAAGCTGCGGGTCAGGCCGTGCTTCTGTTGCAGCTTGTCGGTGACGCGGAAGACGCCGCCGAAATAGCCGGCGTCCTCGCCGAACGACAGGACATTGGCGTCCTCGCCCATCTTGACGTCGATGGCCGAGTTCAGGGCCTGGATCATGTTCATCGGCTGTACGCCCGTGCCCGTCGCTTCCGAGGCGGGGGCGGCGTTCTGGTCGACCATGTCCGGCTCGACGCCGTCGTTGCGATCGGCGTCGGTGAAGGTGGTTTGCTCAGCCATGGTCAGACCCCCACCTCGCGGCGCTGTTCGATCAGCCGCCAGTCTTCGGTCGCATAGACCTCCTCGAACATCGTCTTCACGCTGGGGCGCGACTGGCCCAGGGTGCCGATGGCCTCGGATTCCTTGCCGGCGGCGCGGACCTGTTCGACGGCCTCGCGCAAGGCCGTGGCGTGGCGCTCGTCATCCCACTCGCCGATTACGGTCAGGTGCTGGCGCAGACGGTCCAGCGGATCGCCCAGCGGCCATTTCTCGTGCTCGTCGCCGGGGCGATAGCGGCTGGGATCGTCGGAGGTCGAGTGCGGGGCCCCGCGATAGGTGAACAGTTCGATCACCGTCGCCCCCTGGTTCGACCGGGCGCGCTCTTCGGCCCACTGGGTCGCCGCCCAGACCGCCAGGAAGTCGTTGCCGTCCACCCGCAGGGCCGGCAGGCCATAGCCGATGGCCTTGGAGGCGAATGTGGTTTCCAGCCCGCCTGCTATGCCCTGGAAGGAACTGATGGCCCACTGGTTGTTGACGATGTTCAGGATGACTGGCGCGCGATAGACGGATGCGAAGGTCAGGGCGTTGTGGAAATCGCCTTCCGCCGTGGCGCCGTCGCCGATCCAGCTGATGGCGATCTTGTCGTCGCCCTTGTAGGCGCTGGCCATGGCCCAGCCGACGGCCTGCGGAACCTGGGTGCCCAGATTGCCGCTGATGGTGAAGAAGCCATAGTCCTTGGCCGAATACATGATCGGCAGCTGGCGGCCTTTGATCGGGTCCGCCGCGTTCGAGTAGATCTGGTTCATCATCTCGACCAGCGGATAGCCGCGCGCGATCAGCAGCCCCTGCTGGCGATAGGTCGGGAAGCCCATGTCCTCGCGCGACAGCAGCATGCCCTGCGCCACCGCGATGGCCTCCTCGCCGGTGCACTTCATATAGAAGCTGGTCTTGCCCTGGCGGTGGGCCCGGTGCATCCGGTCGTCGAAGGCGCGGGTCAGGATCATGGCCTTCAGGCCGCGACGCAGGGTCTCGGGGTCCAGACGCGGATTCCACGGGCCGACCGCATTGCCTTCGTCGTCTAGCACGCGGATCAGCCGGAACGCGTGGTCGCGCATCTCATAGGGCGTCGTCGCCACGTCAGGCCGTTCGACGGCCCCGGCGGGGTCCATCGACAGATGACTGAAGTCCGGCGCATCGCCCGGCCGGCCCGACGGCTCCGGCACGCGAAGCGACAGCGGGCGGCTGTTCTTTTGGTTCAATTTGTCGTTCATGCGGGCGTCCATGTCCGTTCGGGGGTCCGTCCGTGTTTTCTCTGGACGTTTGATAACACGGCGCCTAAGCAGGTGCTCGCTCAATTTGACCTTGCGAAATCCCGATTTAGGGTATTTTATTTCGCCATACTGTTAATCGGAGAAACGCATTGGCGGACGAACTCGATCCCATCGACGCTCGGATCCTGGATATCCTGCAACAAGACGCCGGCTTGTCGGTGGCGGAGGTCGCGGACCGGGTCGGTCTGTCGGCCTCGCCCTGCTGGCGCCGGATCAAACGACTGGAAGATTCCGGTCTGATCACCAAGCGCGTAACCCTTTTGAACGCGCAACTGCTGGGCCTCGACTTCGAGGTCTACGCCATCGTCAAGCTGATGCTGCCGTCGGCCGAGAACCTCGACATCTTCGAGGCCGCCGTCGCCAAATGGCCGGAAGTGGTTCAGTGCGCCACCATTACGGGGCGCGAGGACTATGTCCTGCGGATCATCACGTCCGACATGCACGCCTTCGACAAATTCCTGCGTGAGAAGCTGCTGGCCCTGGGCATTGTCTCGGACTGCGAGAGCCATATCGTCACCCGTGGCGTGAAGAATGTGACCGCCCTGCCTCTTGGCATAGTGACCCCTCACGTCGGATAAGACTGTTCGGCGGACCTTTCCACTGAGGGCCGTGGTCCGCCGAGGGGATGCCGAACATGATCGAACTGGTGATCGACGCGCGCCGCAAGGACCTGGGCGGGTTCGAGGTCGGCCGCGTCCTGCCCTTCCATTCGCGCCGGATGGTCGGGCCCTTCATCTTCCTGGACCAGATGGGGCCGGCCGAGTTCGCGCCGGGCGCCACGGCCATCGACGTGCGGCCGCACCCGCACATCGGTCTGTCGACCCTCACCTATCTGTTCGAGGGCGAGATCATGCACCATGACAACCTCGGCTATAACCAGCCCATCCGCCCCGGCGAGGTGAACTGGATGACCGCCGGCAAGGGCATCGTCCATTCCGAACGCACCGACCCGCTGAAGAAGAGCCGCGGCGGGCCGATGCACGGGATGCAGGCCTGGATCGCCCTGCCCGACGAGGCCGAGGAGATCGATCCGTCCTTCCACCACCTGGATGAGAACGCCCAGCCCGCCTATGAGAACGGCGGCCTGTTCGCGCGTCTGGTGGCGGGCGAGGCCTACGGCGCCAAGGCCGGCGTGCCGGTGTCGTCGCCGCTGTTCTATGTCCACTGGGAGCTTCAGCCCGGCGTCCGCACCGCCCCCCCTCCGGGCAAGGGCGCCGGCGGCATGAGCGAACGCGCCCTGTTCGTGGCCAAGGGCTCCATCGAGGTCGGCGACCGCACCTTCCACGAAGGCCAGATGATCGTGCTGGAGCCGACGGCCGAGCCGACCATCAAGGCCCTGGTCCAGTCCAGCGTCATGGTCCTGGGCGGCGAGCCGGTGGGTGAACGGCTGATCTGGTGGAATTTCGTCGCCTCCAGCCAGGCTCGCATCGACCAGGCCAAGGCCGACTGGAAGGCGGGGCGGATGAAACTGCCCAGCGAGGATGACCTCGAGTTCATCCCCCTGCCGGACGAACCCGCCAAGGCTCAGGCCGCGCCGGCCCCGGTCGAACCTCCGCCCACAGATCCGGTTTGATTTCTCCCTCCCCTTCATGGGGAGGGGCGGCGGAGCGTAGCGTAGCCGGGGTGGGGCAGTCAGACCTCGCTCCGCCCTAACGCCCCCACCCGGATCGCTGCGCGATCATCCCTCCCCATAAAGGGGAGGGAGAACAAGCCCGCCATTTGCCCCCGCTGCCGCAACCCGCTAACGCGTCCCGCATGAACTGCGATTTCGACGCCCAGGTCACCGCCGCCCTGTTCGACTGCACCGGCGCTGTCTTCGCCCTCGGCGACGGCTCGGTCCGTTTCGAGGATGGCGCGAAGGTCCAGGCCCATGACGGGGCTGTGCTCTGCGCCGCCGTCCACCCGACCGGCGACGGCGTCGTCACCGGCGGCGACGACGGCCAGGTGGTCTGGAGCCGCCGCGGCGCCGAACCCGCCGTCCTGACCACGGCCAAGAACCAGTGGATCGACTCGATCGACGCCTCGCCCGCCTCGGGCCTGATCGCCTTCTCCTGGGGCCGCACCCTGTCGGTGATCGATCCGAAGGACGCCGGCTTCCGCCGCGATTTTCAGCACGAACGCACCGTCTCCGGTGTCGCCTTCGAGCCCAAGGGCCGGCGGATCGCCGCCTCGACCTACGGCGGCGCAGCCCTCTGGTACGCCCGGATCGAGAAGCAGCAGCCGGTCAAACTGGCCTGGGCCGGTTCGCACACCGCCGTCGCCTTTTCCCCCGACGGGGCCTTTGTGGTCACCACCATGCAGGACAGTCAGCTGCACGGCTGGCGGCTGAAGGACGCCAAGAACCTGCGCATGGGCGGCTATCCGTCCAAGGTCCGCTCGCTGGCCTTCCTCGCCAACGGCCAGCTTCTGGCCACCTCGGGCGCCCAAGGCGCAGTCCTGTGGCCCTTCGTCGGCTCGAACGGCCCCATGGGGCGCGAGGCGAGCGAGATCGGCTATGACGACTCTACCCTGGTCAATCTGGTCTCGGCCCGGACGGAACATGGCCTGTTGGCCGCCGGCCTGACCGACGGCCGCGTGTGGGTCGCCCATCCGGCCGCCCAGGGGCTGAACTTCGTCAAGGCCGAGAAGGGCCCGGCCATCGTCGCCCTGTCCCTCAGCCCGGCCGCGGACAAGGTCGCCTGGGCCGACGAGGACGGGGCCGCCGGCGTGGCGATCCTGTAATGGCGCGCGGGCGGAAAAAGGCCTGGTCCCGCGCGGCCCTGATCGCCCTGGCGGTCCTGGCCCTGCTGCCGATCGGCGGGGTGCTGATCGTCGCCGTCCTGCCGCCCGCCCCCACTATATTGATGCTGCGCCAGGCCGTGCGCGGCGAGGGTCTGGACTATCAGTGGCGCGGTCTGAACGATATCTCGCCCAATCTGGTCAACGCCGCCATCGCCGCCGAGGACGCCCGTTTCTGCAGCCACCACGGCTTCGACATTGAGGCGATCCAGAAGGCGCTGGATCACAACGCCGAGGGAGGCCGTATCCGCGGCGGCTCGACCATCAGCCAGCAGACGGCCAAGAACGTCTTCCTCTGGCCAGGCCGCGACTGGATCCGCAAGGGATTCGAGGCCGGCTATACCGTCCTGATCGAGGCCGTCTGGTCCAAGCGCCGGATCATGGAGGTCTATCTGAACGTGGTCGAATGGGCGCCGGGCGTCTATGGCGCCCAGGCCGCCGCCCAGCACTGGTTCGGCAAGGACGCCGCCGACCTGACCCCGCGCGAGGCGGCCCGCCTCGCCGCCATCCTGCCCGCCCCGCGTCGCTACAAGGCCGCCTCGCCCGGTCCCTATGTCCGCCGGCGCGCCTCACGCATCCAGGCCGCCATGGGCACGGTCCGCAACGACGGCCTGAACGCCTGCGTCCGGCTCAAGTAGGCCGAAGGCCGATAGCCAAGAACAATCTCCGTTGAACGGCGTCGCTTGACGGCGGATCAGGCCTGACCTCTCCTGCGCCCGCTGTTCAGGAGATCCCATCATGAAGCGTCAGATGATGACCGCCGTCGCGGTCTGCGCCCTCGCCTTCACCGCCGGCTGCGCCGCCACCACGACCCCGGACGAGGCCCTGCCGCTTCAGGCCGGCGGCGGCGAGCAGACCTTCACCCCCGCCCCGGTCACCGCCACCGGCCTGCGCGCCGACTATCCGACTACCGTCGCGGGCGCGACCCAGTTCGTCGCCGACGCCGAGGCCAAGATGCTGACCTTCGGCGAATACGCCGCCCGGGTGCAGTGGGCCCGCGCCACCAACATCACCTTCGACACCATGTGGCTGGAGTCCAAGGTCAACGCCGAGGCGACCGAGCTTCAGGTACAGTTCGCCAACCAGGCGGCCAAGTTCAATGATGTCGCGGTGGACCCCGTCGTCCACCGCAAGCTGAATCTGCTGCGGCTCGGCATCGTCCTGCCCGCCCCCAACCGCCCCGGGGCGGCCGAAGAGCTGTCGCAGATCACCACCCGGCTGGACTCGACCTATTCGACCGGCAAGTTTGACTTCAAGGGCCAACCGATCACTCTGGACGAGGCCTCGCTGATCCTGGCCGACAGCCGCGACCCGAACGAGACCAAGGCCCTGTACGAAGGCTGGCGCACCATCTCGCCGGTGATGAAGAACGACTACGCCCGCATGGTCGAGATCGCCAACGAAGGCGCGCGCGAACTGGGCTTCGCCGACACCGGCGCCCTGTGGCGGTCCGGCTACGACATGCCCGCCGACGATTTCGCCGAGGAAACCGACCGCCTCTGGGCTCAGGTCAAACCCTTCTACGAGAACCTGCACTGCTATGTTCGGGGCCGGCTGAACGCCAAATACGGCGACGCGGTCCAGCCCGACCACGGCCCGATCCGCGCCGACCTGCTGGGCAATATGTGGTCGCAGCAGTGGGGCAATATCTATGACGTCGTGGCCCCGACCAGCGGCGGCGCCTCCAGCTACGACCTGACCGAACTGCTGAAGACCGCCGACTACGACCCGGTGAAAATGGTCAAGACGGGCGAGGGCTTCTACGTCTCCCTGGGTCTTGACCCTCTGCCCCAGACCTTCTGGGAACGCAGCCAGATCGTGCGCCCCCGCGACCGCGAGGTCGTCTGCCACGCCTCGGCCTGGGACCTGGACAACGCCGACGACATTCGCATCAAGATGTGCACCAACGTCAACGGAGACGACTTCTACACCGTCCACCACGAGCTGGGTCACAACTACTACCAGCGGGCCTACAAGAACCAGCCGATGCTGTTCCGCAACGGGGCCAACGACGGCTTCCACGAGGCCATCGGCGACTTCGTCGGCCTGTCGGCCCTGACCCCCACCTATCTGAATCAGATCGGTCTGTTGAAGACGACGCCGGGGGCGGAGGAGGACATTCCCTTCCTGCTGAAGATGGCCTTGGACAAGATCGCCTTCCTGCCGTTCGGCCTGATGGTCGACCGCTGGCGCTGGGGCGTCTTCTCGGGCGAGACCTCGCCGGACCAGTACAACGCCGCCTGGACCGCCGACATGCTGAAATACCAGGGCCTGGTACCGCCGGGGCCACGTCCGACCAACGCCTTCGACCCGGGCGCGAAATATCACGTGCCGGGCAACACCCCCTACACCCGCTACTTCCTGGCCCACATCTACCAGTTCCAGTTCCAGCGCGCGGCCTGCAAACAGGCGGGCTGGACCGGCCCGCTGCACCGCTGCTCGGTCTATGGAAACGAGGCGGTCGGCGCCCGTTTCAACGCCATGCTGGAGATGGGCCAGTCCAAGCCCTGGCCCGAGGCGATGCAGACCTTCACCGGCGAGAGCACCAACGACGCCTCGGCCGTCGCCGACTATTTCGCGCCGCTGAACCAATGGCTCACGGTCCAGAATCGCGGCCGCGACTGCGGCTGGTCCGAGGCCTGAGGCCGCCCACGGCTTATAGGTCTGCGGGGCCGTTAACCTGAGGCTTGAGGCTTCTCTTAACCGTATGACGGCATTCTGCCGTCATACGGGCCGGGTGCGCCCGGCAGGGAAGCGACGAACTTGGCCTCTCCATCGATCCGTCGGGCGGTCCGCCGCCTCTGCAGCCTCGTCTTGCGCCTTGGTCGCGACCGGCGCGGCAATGTGGCGATGATCTTCGCCTTCAGCCTGCCGATCATCGCCATGCTGGCGCTCGGCGGCATTGATCTGCACCGCGTGACCACGGCCCGGTCCCAGTTTCAGGACGCCCTGGACGCCGCCACCCTGTCTGCGGCGCGGTCGTCCTACACGGATCCGAAGGATCTGAAGGCCGTCACCCTGATCACCCTGCGCGCCAATCTGGAGAATACCGAGATCGAACCGATCCAGGACTCCGACGTCACTGTCGTGATGAACGGCACGACCGTGGTGGTCTCTGACGCGGTCGGCAGGGTGAAGACCCTGGTCGCCAACATCGTCCTTCCGCCCTATGGCCAGATTCTCGACGACACTATTCCCGTCAACGTCCATTCCGAGGTCAATCGGTCGGCCAAGAACCTCGAAGTGGCCATGGTGCTCGACATCACCGGCTCGATGAGCGGGAGCAAGATCTCCGACCTGAAGACCGCCGCGCTCAAAATGGTCGATATCGTCGTCAAGGACGTCCAGACCCCCTACACCTCGCGCATGTCGGTGGTGCCCTATTCGATGGGGGTGAATATGGGATCACGCGCCGCCGCGGCGCGGGGGCCTGTGGCGGCAGGCAAGACCATCACCGGCGCGACCAAGACCTGCACGCCGTCCAAAAATCCGACCAGCTGCACCATCACATTGACGGCCGCGAACCATGGCTTCGCCGTCAATGATCGCGTCGTTGTCACCGGAGTGTCCGGTATGGCGATCAACAGCGCGACAAATATGGACCGCAGCTCGAAGAACACGGCCTTCACAGTCACGGCGCGGACGACCAACACGTTTAGCTATGTGGTCAACAATAATGTCAGCGGCAGCTATTCCAGCGGTGGGACGGCTTATTGCACAGCTGAAGGATGTCAGTATCTCGCCTACACTAATGCTGCAGGCGGTACGTCCGTTCATGAGATCAGCGCCTGCGTGACGGAGCGGATCGGATCGGCCGCCTATACCGACGCCTCGCCCGCGTCGGCCTATGTGGGCCGCAACTATTCGAGCACCAATGAGAACACCTGCCTCACCGTCGGCGTTCAACCCCTGACCAGCGACCGCGACAGTTTGAAGGCCATCATCAACAGCCTGTCCGACGGTGGATCCACCGCCGGCCATATTGGCACGGCCTGGGGCTGGTACACGGTGGCGCCCAATTTCAACAGCCTGTGGCCGTCCGCCTCGGCCGCCAACGACTATGATGAGTTCAAGACGATCAAGGCCGTGGTGCTGATGACCGACGGCGACTTCAACACCCCCTACTATAACGGGGTCATAGCCAAGAATTCGCTGGGCGGTTCCTATTCGTACAATGATGTTCGGATCAACCAGAACGCCAGCAACGGATCTTCCGCCTCGCAGGCTGAGAAGCTCTGCACCGCCATGAAGGAGGAGGAGGGGGTTGTCGTCTATACCGTCGGCTTTGCGATCGCCGCCAACAGCGCGGCGGCCACCCTGCTGTCCAACTGCGCCTCCTCGTCCGACAAGGCCTACCTCGCCAACAGCGGAACGGCCCTGGTCGCGGCCTTCGAGGCCATCGGCCGCGACATCACCCAGCTGCGGATCGCGCGCTGAGCCGCTGAACCGCCGCCGTCAGAGCAGGCGGATTTCCCGGAGACGTTCGGTCAGATAGGCCTCGGCCGTGATGGTCTTTCCGGCGTAGCGGTCGGGATTGTCCGGCGTCACCGCGCTGGGCAGGGTTTCGATCGGGAAGTCCGGGTTGAAGTGCAGGAAGAAGGGCGTCGAATAGCGGGCGAAGCCCCGCCGTTCCGGCGCCGGATTGACCACCCGGTGGGTCGTCGACGGCAGGACATGATTGGTCAGCCGCTGCAGCATGTCGCCGATATTGATCACCAGGGCGCCCGGCGGCGGGGCGATGTCCAGCCAGCTTCCGTCCTTCTCCTTCAACTGCAGTCCGGCCTCCTCGGCCCCCAGCAGCAGGGTGATGACATTGATGTCCTCATGCGCCCCGGCGCGGACGCCGGGCGCATCGGCCGGCACCGGCGGATAGTGCAGCAGCCGCAGCACGCTGTTGCCCATCTCGACCTTGTCGTCGAAATAGCCGTCGTCCAGGCCCAGATAGCGCGCGATGGCCCTCAGGATCTTGCGCCCCAGGGCGTCCAGATCCTCGTACATGCCATAGACATGGGCCTTGAAGCCGGGCGTCTCGGTCGGCCAGACATTGTCCCGCATGAACTGGCGGTACGGATGGTCCTGCGGCAGTTCGCGGCCCACGTGCCAGAATTCCTTCAGATCGACGGTGGCGGCGCCCTTGGCCGCTTCGACGCCGAACGGGGTCAGGCCGCGCGCCCCGCCGGTTCCCGGCTGGTGGTGTCGGCGTTTCACCTCTTCCGGCAGGGCGAAGAAGGCCTTGGCGTCGTCAAGAGCGGCGGCGATCCGCGCCTCGTCCAGCCCGTGGTCCGCCACCACGGCGAAACCGAAGCGCGCGAAGGATGCGCCCAAGGCGTCGCTGAAACCCTGGAAGTCCGCGTCATAGCGCGTCATCGAAACCGGCGTGATGGCCTGGGGGACGATGGTCTGGGTTTCGGTCGAGCTCACAGGCGGTCTCCTTCAGGCGATATGCGGCGGCTTCATACGCCTATTCCGCCTCTGTGTCAGTCGGGGCGGATTGTCCTGAAGGGTGGCGTTACGCGCCGACGGATGCGGAGGACCTGTTCATCTATGGTACAGCTTGGAACCTAGACAGTAAGCAGGCGTTTTTGCGCCAGACTGCAATTCGGAAGGACCATTCCATGCGCGCCAAGATCTTCGTCGCCAGCGTTTCCATCGCGGCCCTGCTGGGGACCGCCGCCTGCACCACGACCGACCCCTACAGCTCCACCCCGACCCGCAACAACACCGGCACGGGCGCCATAGCTGGCGCACTGGGCGGTGCACTGCTGGGTTATCTGACCAATACGTCCAACGGCGAGCAGGGACGCAAGAACGCCCTTATCGGCGCCGGCATCGGCGCGCTCGGCGGCGCCGCCGTGGGCCAATATATGGACCGCCAGCAGCGCGCCATGGAGGCTGAACTGTCGGGCAGCGGAGTCGGCGTCGCCCGTCAGGGCGATAATCTCGTGCTGCGCATGCCGTCAGACGTCACCTTCGCCACCAACCAGTCGTCGATCGATCCGCGCTTCCTGCCGGTGTTGGACGACGTCTCGCGGGTGCTGCAGGAATATGACCGTTCGACCATCGACATCGTCGGCCATACCGATTCCTCGGGCGGCGACGCCATCAACCAGCCGCTTTCGGAACGTCGCGCGGCCAGCGTCGCGTCGGAGCTGGTGCGTCGGGGCGTGATCGCCGAACGTCTGTATGTTGCGGGCGTCAGCTCCAGCCAGCCGGTGGCGTCCAATGCGACGCCTGAAGGCAAGGCCCAGAACCGTCGGGTCGAAATCCTGATCCGGCCGTTCACGGGCTGATCTGACCTGTCGCAACGTTCAAGGAGGGCGGCGTCATGGACGCCGCCCTTTTTCATGGGGCGCACCGAACCGTGATTTGCACCGGGTCGCGCCGTATGATTCCCCGGAGGGCGTGGCGGTGGGAGGAGTCTGGTGGCGCCTGACGGTCCAGGGTTTGGGCAGGGTCTGAAGCTTGCGGGGATTGCGCTGGTCAGCGCCATCCTTACGGCCACGCTCGTCGTCCTTGTCGGGGAAGCGTTTCTTCAACCGTCTCAGCCGACAACACTCGATCCGCAGATCCAGCTGACGTCCTCGGCAGACTGATGCCCGAAGGGGCAGTCGCCGGCGCACACACAACAACAGCCAAAGAAAAACGCCGCTTCCGGGCGGAAGCGGCGTTCAATCTTACGACAGGCTTCTGACCTGGGGCCGACCCTTGGAACGGTCTTAGAAGTTGATGTCGATGGTGGCGCGACGGTTCAGCGGCTCACGCACGCCGTCAGCCGTGGGCTTGGCCAGGGCGGTTTCGCCCTTGCCGTCCAGGGCGATGACGCCGCCGTTGACGCCTTGGGCGACCAGGGCGTCGGCGACGGTGCGCGAACGACGGTTCGACAGGCCGAGGTTATAGGCGGCCGAGCCGGAGGTGTCGGTGTAGCCGACGATGACGACGCGGGTCGCAGCGCCGGTCTTGGCGTAGCTGGCGGCCTGGGTCACGACCGAGCGGGCTTCAGCCGTCAGGTCCGAACGATCCCAGTCGAAGTAGACCACGAACTGACGCGCGGCCGGCTTCTGAGCGACCGGCGGAGGCGGCGGCGGGGGCGGAGGAGGCGGGGGGGGCGGGGGCGGCGGGGGCGGAGGCGGCGGAGGAGCCATCTCTTCTGCGCCGAAGCTGTAGCGCAGGCCCAGGGTCACAGTGTGCGACTGGTCGTAGTCGCCGTCCCATTCGCCGAACGACGTAGCGCCCGCGCCGGTGCCGACGGTGGTCGAGGCCCAGGAGGCGTCGCCCGTCAGATAGCGGTAGGTCAGGTCGATGTTGGCGCGGTCGCCGATCGCCCAAGCCAGGCCGGCGATCGCCTGAGCGGCGAACTCGGTCGAGCTGTCGTCGATGCCGAAGCTGGCGCCGCGGTTGGCGCGCAGGTTGCCGACGGTCTCAGCGTTGATGTGGTTCACGCCGGCGCCGAGGCCGACGAAGGGACGCACGCCCCAGGCTTCGTAGCCGAAGTCGTAGAGGACGTTGGCCATCAGGGTGGCGGACTCGATGTCGCCTTCCGGGGAGAAGCAGCCGCCCGTCGCCGGGGTCAGGTTGCAGACGCCCTGGGTGCCCGACACGGCGCGGATCTTGCCGATGTCGCCCGAGCGGTAACCGCCTTCCAGTTCAACGCGCCAGCTGGGGTTGAAGCGATAGCCGAGGCGGGCGAAGGCCGCCCAGCCGTCGTTCACTTCATAGTTCCAGTTAGCGCCGGTGGTCGTCGACTCGGCATTGATGTCGTCGATGATGTGGTAGCCGGCGTCGATCGCGCCGTACCAGCCGTTCGGCTCGGCCGACGCGACGCCAGCGGACAGGGCCAGAGCGGCCGCTGCGCTGGAGGCCAGCACGAAAGTCTTCATACGCATAGGGGGTAGCCCTCCGCCTGTTGTAATCTAGGGCGGGTCTACCGCCTGCGCGGGTCTTATCAGCGTTGCCGTGGAAGGTCGAGGCGAAAACGGGGCGATAGAAGGCCCCGAGATCAACATCGTGCTATTGATGCTACAGGTTAAATTAGCGACCCAGCCGTGATTGGAACGATTTTAGGCCGTTTCCTGAGGACTTGCATTCACCATGACGGCCGACATCGGCGGGCGCAGCCCTGAGCGCCGGTTTAGGGAGCCGCCACCTGCATCCCCAGCCACTCGGCGACGAGGGCGGGTTTGTCGGCGCCTTCGATCTCTACCGTAAGCTCGTGCTTCAGCAGCCAGCGACCGTCACCCTTGTCTTCGGCCGACAGCAGGCGAAACCGGCCGCGCACGCGCGACCCGGCTCGGACGGGCGCCAGGAATCTCAGCTTGTCGAACCCGTAGTTGATCCCCATCGTCAGACCTTCCAGCGGCGCGACGGCGTCATAGCTCATGGCCGAGGCCAGGCTGAGGGTCAGGAAACCATGGGCGATGGTCCCGCCGAAGGGCGTGGCCTTGGCCGCCTCCGGATCGACATGGATGAACTGCCGGTCCTCGGTGCAGTCGGCGAAGGCGCCGATCCGCGTCTGGCTGACCTCGAACCATCGCGAGACCCCGACCTCCTGTCCGATCAGGTCCTGGAGTTCCTGTGGCTTCATTATCCTATCCTCCCTTTTTCGCGAAGCTGACCCAGCCGCACGGGGAAGGAAAGAGGTCAAACGCCGGGCCGACCCTCGATGATCTCGGCGTAGAGACCGGGATCCACATTGCCGCCGGACAGGATCACGCCCGTCGTTCGGCCCTCGCCCTCGACCTTGCCGGCCAGCAGAGCCGCCAGGGACACGGCCCCGCCCGGCTCCACCACCAGTTTCAGGTGGCGGAAGGCGAACCGCACCGCCTCGGCGACCTCGGCGTCGGACACGGTCGCGGCGCCGGCCAGCCGCTTATTGATCGGCCAGGTCAGCACGCCCGGCATGGGCGCCATCAGGGCGTCGCAGATCGAGGGCGCCCCCGCCGGATGTCCGACCCGTTCCCCGGCCGCCAGCGAGCGGGCCGTGTCGTCATAGGCCTCGGGTTCGACCACCAGGACGCGGGTTTGCGGGCTGCGTTCGGCCATGACCAGATTGATCCCGGCCATCAGCCCTCCGCCCGAGGCGCCGCACAGCAGCTGGTCCATCGGCGCATCGGCCTGGTCCAGCATTTCCAGGGCCGTCGTCCCCTGGCCCTCGATGATGAAGGGGTCGTCGAACGGCGGCACGAGGACGCACCCCCGCTCGGCGGCGATGGCGGCCCCGATCGCTTCGCGGCTCTCGGTCCAGCGATCATACAGCCGCACCTCGCCGCCGAAGCCGATCACCCCCTCGATCTTCACCTTCGGCGAGTCCGACGGCATGACGATCAGAGCCGACGTCCCCACCAGAGCCGCGGCGGCGGCCACGCCCTGGGCATGATTGCCGGACGAGAAGGCCACGACCCCGCGCGCCTTCTCCTCTGCGCTCAGCCGGCTGATCCTGTTATAGGCGCCGCGAAACTTGAAGGCCCCGGCTCGCTGCAGGCTTTCCGCCTTCATCAGAACCCGACCGCCCACGACGGCGTTCAGGGCGGGGCTCTCGATCAGGGGCGTGCGGACGGCGACGCCGTCGATCTGGCGGGCGGCGTCGAGAACGCCTTCATAGCTGGGCAGGTGCGTCGTCATATGCTCCCTTTAGCTCGAGCCGCAGGCGTCGCCCAAGACGGTGCAGGAGAGAAATTCATGAGCCTGATCCTCGCCATCGACCAGGGCACGACCTCGACCCGGGCCATCGCCTTTGAACTCTCGCCTCAAGTAGCGCGAAGCGCGATAGGCGAAAGAAACCCTGATCTTCGCCCGGTCGCCGTCAGCCAGATCGAGCTGGCCCAGCATTTCCCCCGCTCCGGCTGGGTCGAACATGACGCGGCCGAGATCTGGTCCGCGACCCTGCAGACCTGCCGCGAGGTGGTGCGCCAGGCCGGAGGCGTCGATCGGTTCGCCGCCATAGGCCTGACCAACCAGCGCGAGACGGCGGTGATCTGGGACGCCGCGACGGGCGAACCCCTGCACCGCGCCGTCGTCTGGCAGGACCGCCGCACCGCCGACGTCACCGCCCGACTGACCGCCGAAGGTCATGAACCGACGGTCCAGGCCGCGACCGGCCTGATCCTCGATCCCTATTTCTCGGCGACCAAATTCGCCTGGCTGCTGGACGCCGCGCCCGGCTCGCGCGAGCGGGCGGCGAGGGGCGAGGTGAAACTGGGCACGATCGACGCTTGGCTGATCTGGAAACTGACCGGCGGTCGGGTTCACGCCACCGACGCCACCAATGCGTCTCGCACGGCTCTGATGGATTTGAAGATGGTGGAATGGCGCGATGACCTGTGCGCCCTGTTCGACGTGCCGCGTCAGGCCCTTCCCGCCATCGTCCCCTGCGCCGGCCTGATCGGCGAGACCGATCCGGCGCTGTTCGGCCGCCCCCTGCCCATCGCCGGATCGGCCGGCGACCAGCAGGCGGCCCTGGTCGGCCATGGGGCCCTGCAGCCCGGCGACGCCAAAATCACCTACGGCACCGGCGCCTTCCTGGTCGCCAATGTCGGCGAGACGCCGGTGGCCTCGACCCGTCGTCTGCTCGGCACGCTCGGCTACCGGGCCGACGGCCGCACCGCCTATGCGCTGGAGGGGTCGATCTTTTCGGCCGGGTCGGCGATCCAGTGGCTGAGAGACGGGGTCAAGCTGATCTCCGAGTCCCGCCAGTCCGAAGCCCTGGCCCAGAGCCTGGCCGACAACGGCGGGGTCTATATGGTCCCCGGCTTCACCGGCCTTGGCGCGCCCTGGTGGGAGCCGGAGGCGCGCGGGACCGTGGTGGGGCTGACGCGGGATTCGGGCCCGGCCCATTTCGTCCGCGCCGCGCTCGAGGCCCTGGCCTATCAGACCCGCGATCTGCTGGACGCCCTGGCCCAGGACGGCGCCCCGCCGTTGAAGACGCTGAAGGTCGACGGCGGCGTCACCGCCAACAGTTTCGCGATGCAGTTCGTCGCCGACATCTGCGAGGTCGAGGTCGAACGTCCCGCCTTCCAGGAAATGACGGCCCTGGGAGCCGCGCGCCTGGCGGCTCTGGGCGTCGGCCTGCTGTCCGATCTGGAGGCCCGTCCCGCAGAAGCCCCGGCCTGCTGGAAGCCCCGAATGAAGCCTGAGGAACGCGACCGTCTGCTTTCCGGCTGGCGCCGCGCCGTCAAGGCCGCCATCATCGCAGCGCCGGACCGCGCCTAAGACGCGGGCGGTTCAAGGGAAACGACAGGGCTACATATGACCGACGCCTCCGACGCGCCTATGCAGGATGCTCAAACCGCCTTTTCCGGCACCCGCGAGGTCGATCCCCGCTACCGGCTGGACGAGGCCGCGCTGGACGCCTGGATGACCGACCACGTCGCGGGCTACGCCGGCCCGCTGACGGTGCGCCAGTTCAAGGGCGGGCAGTCCAACCCCACCTATGAGCTGACCACCCCGACCGCCGCCTATGTGCTGCGCCGCAAGCCGCCCGGCGTTCTTCTGCCCAGCGCCCACGCCGTGGACCGCGAGTTCCAGGTCATCTCCGCCCTGGCCGCACAGGGGTTCCCGGTGGCCAAGCCCCATGCGCTGTGCCTGGACGAGGCCGTCATCGGCTCGATCTTCTATGTGATGGACAAGGTCGAGGGGCGTATTCTCTGGGATCTGAAACTGCCGGGTCTGACCCCTGCCGAACGCCGCGCCATCTATCACGCTCAGACGGATGCTCTGGCCCGGCTCCACGCCTTCGATCCCGCCGCCATCGGCCTGGCCGACTATGGCAAGGCCGGCAATTA
This sequence comes from Brevundimonas sp. FV2ps16, assembly GCF_058681075.1. Classification (NCBI taxonomy): domain Bacteria; kingdom Pseudomonadati; phylum Pseudomonadota; class Alphaproteobacteria; order Caulobacterales; family Caulobacteraceae; genus Brevundimonas; species Brevundimonas sp. FV2ps16. The sequence continues at coordinate 1,026,692 of NZ_CM178728.1, forward strand.
TTTCGCGCGTCAGGTGGGACGCTGGACCAAACAATACCGCGCTTCCGAAACCGAATCTGTCCCCGCCATGGACCGCCTGATCGCCTTCCTGCCGGACAGCCTGCCGCCCGAGGGCCCCAGCCGCATCGTCCACGGCGACTTCCGTCTCGACAACATGATCCTGGCGCCGGACCAGCCGGACGTCCGCGCCGTGCTGGACTGGGAACTGTCGACCCTGGGCGATCCCATGGCCGACTTCTCCTATCTGCTGATCGCCTGGGCCATTCCGGCCAGCCTGCGAAACGGCCTGGCCGGCGCCGATCTGGAGGCCCTGGGCATTCCCTCGGTCGAGGAGACAGTGGACCGATACGCCGCCGCCACCGGCATGCGGCCCGCGGATCTGGACTGGCTCTACGCCTATAACCTGTTCCGACTGGCGGCGATCTGCCAGGGCATCGCCGGCCGCGTCCGCGACGGCACGGCGGCCAGCGCCCACGCCCGCAGCATGGCCGCCCAGGTCGGCCCGCTCAGCGACGCGGCCTGGGGCTTTGCGAAACGGGCCGGGGCCTAGGTCGGATACAGCGGGTTCGAGGCGTCCCTCTGGCCTTCCAGACTGTGTTTCAGGGCGTGCATCTCGTCATGCCCGACCTTGATCGCCGCATAGGCGCGACGGACAGTCTCGCGCGTGGTGGCGGAGATTCCGGTGTCCTCCAGCGCCTTTTCGAACTTGTCGGCGATGAAGCCTTCCCCGCTGTTGATCGAGCCGACAACGGAATCGTCGTTGCGCATCAGGGCGTGTTTCACATCCAGGAAGGCGCGATGGGCCTTGGCCAGGATCGAACCATGCGGCTCGGGATCGCCGCCCAGGCCGCGCACGGCGCCCGATAGATCCTCGACCACCTGCCGTCGTTCGGCGCTGCGGTTCTCGAACAGGGTGCGGTAGTGCGGATCCTCGGTTTGTTCGGCCGCCTCGCGATAGCCGTCCACGCTGTCCAGCGTGGTTTCGATCAGCCCATTCAGAACCTTGATGTCGTGGGCGTTGGGATTGGTCATTTCGCTCATTCCTTCCGCATTGCGGTCGAACGGCGAAATGGTCGGGCGTGACGAAGGTTGCCGCGCACCGATCAGATGATCAAAACGGCGTCACAGGCTGGTACGCAGCGACCACAGCTCGGGGAAGCAGCGCTTGGTCAGGGTCGAGGCCAGATAGGCCGCTCCCTCGGTGCCGCCGGTGCCGCGCCGCCGGCCGATGATCCGCTCGACCGTGACCACATGCTTGTGCCGCCAGGTCAGCAGGGCGTCGTCCAGATCGACCAGCTTCTCGGCCAGCTGATACAGGGGCCACCAGCGTTCGGTGTCGCGATAGACCTCCAGCCAGGCCGCCTCCACGGCTTGCGACGGCTCATAGGGCTGGGTCACGTCGCGGTTCAGCACCTCGGTCGGCACCGGCAGGCCGGCCTTGGCCATCTGGGCCAGGGCGTCGTCATACAGGCTGGGGGCGGCAATGGCGGCCTGGAGCGCGGCCAGGGCCTCGGGCCGGTCCGTGTGGAACTTCAGGAAGCTGGAATCCTTGAGCCCCAGCATGGCCTCGAACCGGCGGAACTGGTCGCTCTGGAAGCCGGAGGACGAACCCAGAGAACCCCGGAACCGCAGATAGTCGGCCGGGGTCATGGTCGACAGAATGTCCCAGCTCTGGGTCATCACCGCCTGGATGCGGCTGACGCGGGCCAGGCTCTTGTAGGCGGGTACCAGATCGCCGGCGCGCACCATGGACTGGGCCAGGGCCACCTCGTGCAGGATCTGTTTGAGCCACAGTTCCTTGGTCTGGTGGATGACGACGAACAGCATCTCGTCGTGCTGGTCCGACAGCGGATGCTGGGTGGAAAGCAGGTCGTCCAACGCCAGATAGCCGGCGTAGGTGATGTCGCTGGATTGGGTCATGCCCGCCTATCGCCCGGGCGGGCGGGCGGCGCAAGCGGCCTACTGGCGGGACTGGCTCGTGGCGTTCGAGGCGATCTGACGGCCGGTGTCGAAGGCGTCGCGGGCACCTTTGTAGATGAAGCCGTAGGTCGGATAGACGGTGGTGCCCAGATCATTGATCGGATTGTACCAGACCTTGACCTGCGACCAGTCGTTGGAGGGCGAGACGTCGACGACGGTGACGTTCTCCTCGACCTTGCCGCGGCTGCCGCCCCAGTTGGCGTGGGTCACGCGGACCACGCGGTCGGTCAGAATGTCGGAAACCACGGCGACATGGCCCCGGCTCATGCGGCCCTCAGGCCGGAAGACCAGGACCGATCCGGTCTCGGGCGCAGCGCCGGTGCGGAACTTCTCGGCGGCCTGACGCCACCAGGTCCAGGCGTCGCCGAAGATGTTGATGCCCGAGAACATGCGGGCGAAGGTGACGCACTGCCAGTACGGCTCATCGGCCTTTGCGGAAGCGGGCGCGACGCCCAGCGCAAGAAATCCGAAGGTCGTCGCAACCGCGACGGCTTTGAGCCGTTTAATCATGCTGAGGCTGTATCCCGACTGCCGATGGTGGTTTTTAGAACACAGAGCCTCAGGATTCGACAACCCCTTTCGGCGTATCGCCGTGTGGTAGGGGCTTATCCTTCTGTTCGCTTGACAGGGGATTTCGACCCTGGCCCCAGGCCCTCAAAGCCTTGCGAGCCGGGTGTTCGACGAGGTGGTAGGACAGGGCCGCGACGACCGGCAAAAGCGCCAGAATCGCCAACCACACGAAAACGTGAACCTGCTTGTCGGGGGCGTCCGTTGCCTTGGCCGCCAGGTTCACGGCCAGCAATTTCCACGGCACGCAGACCATATAGACCGAGTAGCTGATCTCCCCCAGATAGACCGCCGGCTTGGACGCCAGCCATCCGGCCCGTTCGTTCGGCAGCGAGGCCAGCGACAGGATCAGGGCGCCGGCCAACAGGACGGTGATCCCGTCCCAAAGACCCAGGGCCGCGCTCAGCACCATCAGGCCGAACGACACGGCCGAGGCGGTCCAGGGCGCCTTCAGCGGGGCCCGGCGATAGATCAGGTACAGGGCGCACCCCAAGGCGAAACAGGGCACGATCCGCAGCGCCCCCCAGCGGATGGTCGCCTCGGTCAGGGGGAAGCCCGCCAGCTGCTCGAACCCGGAGTAGAGGGCCGCGAGGAACAGCGCGGTTCCGATCACGGCCGCGAACGGCCGCTGACGCAGCCGCCAGAAGACGAAGGCGAACAGGGGGAAGCACAGATAGGCGAACCATTCGGCCGAGATCGACCAGGAGGGATGGTTCCACCCCGCCACCGGCGCCAGGCCCCAAGCATGGACCATCAGCAGATTGGCCGGCAGCGACGCCCAGCTCAGCACATTGCCGTCCACGCTCATCCCCGCGACCAGGGCGGCGCCCGCCAGCAGCCCCACCCCGACCAGGGTCGCGATGTGCAACGGATAGACCCGCGCCACCCGCGCCCAAAGGAAGCTGCGGTACGAGAACCGCTTCTCCCCCGCCGCCTGCAGATAGACATGGCTCAGGATGAAGCCTGACAGGACGAAGAACAGTTCGACCCCCAGATAGCCCTTGTCGACAAGGCCGGACGATGGCGCCCCGGCCAGGTTCTCCCAGAAGGTATAGACGGCCACCCAGATCGCCGCGCCGAAGCGCAGGGCGGTGATGGGGCGGAGATCGGCGGGAGTCTGGACGGGGGTCATGGTCTCACCTTGGCACGTCGGTCTTGTCGAACCGTGAAGGCCCGCAAGCTTGGCGCCCCCGCCGCCTTACGCGACCCACGTCCCGTGGAACCCCGCCGGCAGGGCCGTATCCGCCTGCCAGGTCGCCACCGGCCCGTCCTCGACATGGGCCGCGTCGAAGACGTGCAGCTCGGTCCGACCCGCCGCCAGGTTCACCGAAGGCCCGACCAGCCAGGCGTCGGTCTCGGCCGTGGCTCCGGGCTTGGGCACGAAGACCGTCTCCTCAACGATCTGATGGAGGCCGAAGGTGAAGCCGTGCGACCGACCGCTCTCCCAGTCCTGCACGGCCAGACCTGTGGGCAGGGGACGTCCCGACGTCTCGCCGCTGGTGTGAACGGTCAGGCTGCGCTTCAGGCCCAGACGGCGCGGGTCCGCCTTGGGGAACTCGCCAACAGCGTCCGTCGTCAGCATCTCGGCCTTGCCGTCGGGACGCAGGGTGATCAGGGCCAGCTTGGCCGGATCGCCCGGCACCACCCCGTGTCCCTCGACCAGAACCCGCGCCCCATCGACGGCGAAGCGTGGATCGCCGCTGGCCGCGACATCGAAACGGATCGTCCCGTCCGCCTCGGCCCAGGCGTCGCCCAGATGGAAGTGGAAGAAGCCCGGCAGTTCATACAGGCGCGACTGCGTCAGGTCGTCCTTGTCCAGCACCATGACCTGCGTCCCGGTCTCCGGACGCCACACCAGGCCGTTGATGATCGGCAGGGCCTGACGCTCCTGGATCCAGGGCTGGAGCACGAGGATCACATGCCGGTCGGTGGCGGTGAAGTCGTGCATATAGCTGGCGCGCGGCAGGCGGATGATCTCGGCCTGGTTCAGGCCCCCGTCGGCGTTCAGCCGCCAGATCACCGCCCGATCGCCGGCCGTGCCCACATTCCAGATCGAGCCGTCAGGCGCGCGACGCGGATGGGCCTGGAACGGCATGCCCTTCAGGTCGTCGCGCAGGGTGACGAAGCCCTGGCTCGACAGGTCAGCCGCATCCATGGCCAGCGGCGAGCCGCCTTCCCACAGGGCCCATACCTGGTTCCCCGTCGCCATGACGGCGGTGTTGGCGGCGTTGGAATCATCGTTCGAGCCGACGCGGGCGCGGGCGTCGCCACGGGTGCCGAAACCGGGCGTGACGACGGCGTCCAGTTCGGTCTCCACCCGGCGTTTGGGCGTATCGGCGAACCGGGCCTCCAGCGTGGCCTGACCGTCCTGGATGCGGAAGGCCCGCATCAGGCCGTCGCCGTCGAACCAGTGGGTGACGGATCCGCCCGGCCGCCGGAACCGGCCGGGTCCATTGCGGAACAGGGCGCCCTCCAGCCCCGCCGGGGCTCGGCCGTGGATCAGACGCATCGTCTGACGCGGCAGGTCGCCCTCGACGTCGCGGGTGGCCAGGGCCCAGTCGGCCTTGGCTGCGGCGTCGAGCGCGGCTGCGGCGCGGACCCTCTCGGGCGTGGCGACTGCGGCCGACAGGGCGGCGGCGCCCATCAGGAAGGAACGGCGGGAGGGGGTCATGATCTGGCTCCGGAAGAGGTCTGGTTACTTCAGGCTGATGGTCTGGGCGACCGCGCCGGTCGCGGCGAACTTCGCGCGCTCCCACGACGCCGGACCCATGTTGCCGACGGCGTTGTTGGAGAAGGCGAAGGGTTCGACCGGCATGCCGAACGGATTGGTCTTCATCTTCCCGTCGCCGTCGAAGTCGTGGAAGGCGCGCATGGCGTAGTCGCCGTCCGGCAGGTCCTCGAACCGGACCTGTTTGGAAGCGCCTGCCGCGTCCACCATGGCGTAACGAACCGGCTGGCCCTCGCCGCCATAGTTGGCCTCGCTGTTGAACAGGGCGACCATGATCCGCCCGGTCGGCGCGGCGACATCGAAGTCGAAGGTGACGTCGGCGGCCAGTGCGGACGTCGAGGCCAGGGCGGCGGCGGCAAGCGTGGCGCCAGCGCAGAGGGCGAAAAGGGTCTTCATGGCGCAGTGTCCTTTCAGGGGGACCGACGACCGGCCCTTGATGACCTGACCCTGAAGACGATGGGTCGCCCTCGCCATCGGACATGCGGGAGCGACCACCCGGCCTTCGTGAATGACCATCTCGGCCGCCAACGATGCGCGTGTCGTCACCCACTCGATGATTCAGCGCCCCATCTCGCCGCTACGCCGCGCTTCAGCTCGAAACGCGGACGACATCCGCCACGGCCCGGCCTGTGGCGGTCTGCACGCGTTACGGCCTGGTGGCGGAGTGGCTACGCGGCGGGCATGCAAGCCCGAAAACCCTCCGTTCGACTCGGAGGCCAGGCCTCCATCCTCTCCTTCAGGTCAGAGGAAGGAGTAGGGGTCCACGTCCACCGTCAGCCGGACCGAGGCGGGGATCTTCACCCGCGTCAGCCAGGCGCGCAGGAAGGCCTGAAGGTTCACATCACGGTCGGCCCGCACCAGCAGCCGCTTGCGGCGCCGTCCGCGCACCAGGGCGAGGGGCGCGTCGGCGGGGCCATAGACCTCCAGCCGCTCGGCGTTGGGAATGGCCTGGGCCAGGTCGGCGGCGACCTTTTCCACCGCCGCCGCATTCTCGCTGGACAGGATGATCGCCGCCAACCGGCCGAAGGGGGGCAGGGCCGCCGCCTCACGCTCGGCCATCTCCGCCTCGACGAAGGCGTCCCGGTCGCCGGCCGCCAGGGCCTGAAGCACCGGATGTTCGGGGGTCCAAGTCTGCAAAATGGCCCGCCCCGGTCGGTCGGCGCGACCCGCCCGTCCCGTCGCCTGCGCCAAGAGCTGATAGGTGCGCTCGGCCGCCCGCAGGTCGCCGCCCCGCAAGCCCAGGTCCGCATCCACCACCCCGACCAGCGTCAGGCGGGGGAAGTTGTGGCCCTTGGCGGCGGCCTGGGTGGCGACCAGGATGTCGATCTCCCCGTCGGTCATCCGCTGGATCAAGGCCCGGGCAGACTTGGCGTCGGGCGCGGTGTCGGAGCTGAACACCGCCGTCCGCGCCTCGGGGAACAGCTGGCGCACCTCTTCCTCGACCCGTTCGACGCCGGGCCCGACCGAGACCAGGGAGTCCTCGGCCCCGCACGAGGGGCACAGTTTCGGCCGCGCCATGGAGAAGCCGGTCAGGTGACAGACCAGACGGCCGGTGTACCGGTGCTCGACCAGCCAGCTGTCGGTGTCCGGCGCAGTCAGCCGGTGCCCACAGACGCGGCACAGGACGACGGGCGCATAGCCGCGCCGGTTCAGGAACAGCAGGGTCTGCTCGCCCCGCGCCAGGGTCTCGCCCACCGCAGTACGCAGCGGTTGTGACAGCCAGGTCTGGGGATCGGGCGTGTGCTGGCGCAGGTCCAGCAGTTCGATATCGGGCATCACCGCCACCCCGTGACGCGCGCCCAGCTTCAGCCAGTCATACCGCCCGGCCTGAGCGTTCCACAGGGTCTCCAGCGACGGCGTCGCCGAGGCCAGGACCACCGCCGCCCCCTCGATCCGCGCCCGCGCCACCGCCAGGTCGCGCCCGTGATAGACCAGACCCTCTTCCTGTTTGAACGAACTGTCGTGCTCCTCGTCCACCACGATCAGCCGCAGATTGACGAAGGGCAGGAACAGGGCCGAACGGGCGCCGACCACGATATTGCACCGGCCGGCGACCACCGCCTCCCACACCTGACGGCGGCGGGGCGGGGCGACGCCGGAATGCCATTCGGCCGGGGCGGCGCCGAACCGGGCGGTGATCCGTTCGATCAGGGCCTGGGTCAGGGCGATCTCGGGCAAGAGGATCAGGATCTGCGCCGCCGGATCGGCCCTCAGCACCCGCGCGATCGCCTCCAGATAGGCCTCGGTCTTGCCCGACCCCGTGACCCCGTCCAGCAGGAAGGGCCGGAAACCGCCGCCCGTCACGCCCGCCGCCAGGGCCGAAGCCGCCGCCGCCTGGTCGCCGTTCAGGGTCGCCGGCGCATGGTCAGGATCGGGCCGGTCGAACGCCGCCTCCGCCGCGATTTCGACGATCTCCAGAACCCCCTCGTCGATCAGGCCCTTGATCACGCCCGACGACACGCCGGCGGCGCGCGCCAGATCGGCGCCCACCATAGAACGGTCGCCCAGGGCCTCCAGCACGCCTGTCCGGGCCGGGGTGGCGCGCGCCGGCTGACGGTCGCCGACCCGCCGCACCCGACGTTCCGGCCGGGGACGCGGCGCGCGCAGCCCCTTCAGCGCGGTCGCCGCCATCTCGCCGGGCGGCGACAGGGTCCAGCGCCCGGCCCATTCGACGAAGTCCATCACGCCTGCGGGTAGCGCAGGATCGTCCAGTCTCGACTCCACCGATTTCAGCCGCCGGTTGGAGCCGGTGGTCTCGAACACCTCCGCCACTACGCCCCGGATCAGGCGCGGCCCCAGAGGCACGGCGACCTGATCGCCGCGCGCCAGGCTCAGCGTCTCAGGAACCTCATAATCAAAGGCTTCCGGCACGGGCAGGGGAATGAGGACCGAGGCGACTTTCACCGAACTTCGCCCTCGGCTATGAAGCCGTCCATGAAACTCTTTCTCGATACCGCCGACGTCGCCGTCATCAAGGACATGGTCCCCACCGGCATGGTGGACGGCGTCACCACCAATCCGTCGCTGATCGCCAAGTCGGGTCGGAACATCGCCGAGGTCATCGCCGAGATTTGCGCCCTCGTCGAGGGGCCGATTTCGGCCGAGGCCGTCTCGCTCGATTTCGAGACCATGGTCAAGGAGGGGGACAAGCTCGCCGCCATCGCCCCGAACGTGGTCGTGAAACTGCCCCTGACCTGGGACGGCCTGCGCGCCTGCCGCGTCTTCACCGACAAGGGCATCAAGACCAACGTCACCCTGTGCTTCTCGGCCGCCCAGGCCCTGCTGGCGGCCAAGGCCGGCGCCACCTTCGTCTCGCCCTTCGTCGGCCGGCTGGAAGACAATGGCGCCGACGGCATCGCCCTGCTGGAAGAGATCCGCGTCCTGTATGACGTGCACGGTTTCGAGACCCAGATCCTGGCCGCCTCGCTGCGCAACGTCGCCCATGTGGCCGCTGCGGCCGTCGCCGGATCGGACGCCGCCACCTTCGGCGCCGACACATTCAAGGCCCTGGTAAAGCACCCGTTAACCGACAGAGGTCTTGATGCCTTCGTGGCGGACTGGGCCAAGACCGGTCAGTCCATCCTGTAAATCGCGCGTCACGGAGAGGTCTGTTTGAGCGGCTCATTGGACCTTTTCGAAACCTCCGAGGCGGACGTCGTTCCCCATCTGGGCGACGGCCTGCATTGGCCCGAGGTGCGCGGCTGGCTTCAGACCCATCCCCAGACCCTGCTGGACGATCGCTCCCTGCTGGAAGAGATCGGTTTGCGCCCGCACGGCCGCAATGTGGTCGAGTTCGGCGCCGCCGCCTTGACGCGGCTGGAGGCGGTGGTCGAGCGCGAAGCCGGCGCCCGGCGCGAGGTCGAGACCATCGCCCGCGCCAATTTCGCCGCCCAGACCCAGACCCACGTCGCAGCCCTGGACCTCATGGAGGCCCGCAACCATTCCGACTTGGCGCGACGTCTAGATGCGGCGGCTCAAGGGCGGTTCGGCCTGGCCGGCGCCGCCATCGCCCTGGAACGACCCGGCGGCGTGCCCTTCGGCTGGCGTGGCTTGGAAGCCGGCGAAGTGGACGGCCTGCTCGGCGAACACGGCCTGACCTGGCTGGGCCCGATGTTCGAGGGGCTGGACCTGTTCGGCGCGGCCGCCGATCAGGTGAAGTCCGTCGCCCTGATCCGCATGGCGCCCCATCTGACGCCGGGCGAACCGCCCCGGTCCTGCCTGTGCGCCTTCGGCTCGCCTGAACCGGAAGGCTTCACTCCCACCATGGGCTGCGAACTGGCCGCCTTCCTGGCCCGGGTGGTGGAGCGGATGGCCGAGCGATGGCCGGTGCTGAACTGACCGCCGCCGAGGCCCTGCTCGCCTGGCTTGAGCATCTGGCGCACGAGCGGCGGCTGTCGCCCCGCACCCTGGAGGCTTACGGCCATATCGGCCGGCTCTATGTCGCCTTCCTCGAACGCCATCGCGGCGAGGCCCTGACGTTGAAGACGCTGGGAACTGTCACCGCCGCCGAGGTCCGCGCCCATCTGGCGGACCGCCGGTCCGGCGATCATCCCCTCGCGGCCCGGTCCCTCAGCCAGACCCTGTCGGCCATTCGCGGCTTTCACGCCTTTCTGGACCGACGACTGGACACCCCCGCGCCCCAACTGGCTTTGGTGCGTGGTCCCCGCATCAAGCCGTCCCTGCCCCGACCGGTGACGGAGGACCAGGCGCGCGGTCTGCTGGCCGAACCCGACGCCGATCCGGACGCCGAACCCTGGGAAGCCGCGCGCGACCGCGCCGTCCTGACCCTGCTCTACGGCTGCGGTTTGCGGATTTCCGAAGGCCTGTCCCTGACCTTGGCCGATGCTCCGCTGGGCGAAACCCTGCGTGTGCTCGGCAAGGGCTCCAAGACCCGGATCGTCCCGGTCCTGCCCGCCGTCCGCGCCGCGGTGGACGCCTATCTGGCGCTCCAGCCCTTTCCGCTTCAGCCGTCCGACGCCCTGTTCCGCGCCCGACGCGGCGGGCCGCTCAGCCCGCGTCACGTTCAGGCCTCGGTCCAGCGGCTGCGCGGGCGGCTGGGCCTGCCCGAACGCACCACCCCCCACGCCTTGCGCCACAGTTTCGCGACCCATCTGCTGGGCGCCGGCGCCGACCTGCGTTCGATCCAGGAACTGCTGGGCCACGCCAGTCTCTCGACGACCCAGAAATACACCGGCGTCGACGCCGAACGCCTGTTGAACGCCTATATGGCGGCCCATCCGCGCGCCTAGGCTTTCCCCTAGGCGCCGCCCGTCCTATCTTCCCGCCATGATCGACGATCTCTACAGCGCGCGCATTCTGAGCCTTGCGGCCAACCTGCCGCACGCGGGCCGGTTGCCGGCGCCGGAGGGAACCGGCGAGCGGGTCGCCAAGCTGTGCGGATCGCGCGCGACGGTCGATGTGACGCTGGACGATCAAGGCCGCGTCGTCGGCTTCGCCCAGGACGTCAAGGCCTGCGCCCTGGGCCAGGCGGCGGCCGGGGTGTTGGGCCAGTCCGTCATCGGCGCCTCGGTCGAGGAGATCGTCGACGCCCGCGACGCCATGATCGCCATGCTGAAATCCGGCGGGGAAGGCCCGGTCGGCCGGTTCGAGGATCTGCGCCTCCTGCGCCAGGTCGCCGACTATCCCGCCCGCCACGCCTCGACCCTGGTGGCGGTCGAGGCGACGCTGGAGGCGGTCAATCAGGCCCTGGCGGAACGAACTCGTCTCGCCGGCGCGGCCTGACGGGCTCTGACCGGTTGATCCCCCTGCGATGACAGGGGATAAGCGCGGCGAACCCATCCAGCCCCCGGCGAAGGGACAAATGTCTCTCTATGAACGCGGCGTCCGCGCGGCCCATCGGGGCTACAAGCTGACGCTGTCCCCCCTGATCGGCCAGCAGTGCCGGTTCCTGCCGACCTGTTCGGACTATGGGCGCGACGCCCTGATCCAGCACGGACCGGTCAAGGGGGGATGGCTCACCGTGCGCCGTCTCTGTAAATGCCATCCCTTCGGCGGTTCGGGCTATGACCCGGTCCCGCCCCTGAAGACCGACGAAAAAGAACAGTCATGATCGATCTGAAATTCCCCGACGGCGCGGTGCGTCAGTATCCGGCCGGTTCGACGGCGCGCGACGTGGCGACCTCGATCTCGCCGTCCCTGGCCAAGAAGGCCGTGCTGGCCGAGCTGAACGGCGAGCAGCGCGACATGGGTCGGGTGCTGGAAACGGGAGGCGACTTCCGCCTGATCATGCGCGACGACCCCGCCGCCCTCTATACGATCCGCCACGACACGGCCCACGTCCTGGCCGAGGCGGTCCAGACCCTGTTCCCCGGAACCCAGGTCACGATCGGCCCGGCCATCGAGGACGGCTTCTACTATGACTTCTTCCGCGACGAGCCCTTCTCGACCGACGACTTCGCCGCCATCGAAAAGGAGATGGGTCGGATCGTCGATCGCGACGCCAAGTTCGAGCGCGAGGTCTGGGACCGCGACGAGGCCATCGTCTTCTTCGAAGCGCGCGGCGAGAAGTTCAAGGCCGAGCTGATCCGCGACCTGCCCGAGAACGAGACCATCACCCTGTACAAGCAGGGCGACTGGATCGACCTGTGCCGGGGCCCGCACTTCCCCTCGACGCGCCATGTCGGCAAGGCGTTCAAACTGACCAAACTGGCCGGCGCCTATTGGCGCGGCGATTCCAAGCGCGAACAGCTGCAGCGCATCTACGGCACCGCCTGGGCGACCAAGGAGGATCTGGACGCCTATCTCCAACGTCTGGAAGAGGCCGAGAAGCGCGACCACCGCAAGGTCGGCAAGGCGATGGAGCTCTTCCACATGCAGGAAGAGGGCCGGGGCATGGTCTTCTGGCATCCCAAGGGCTGGATCCTGTGGCGGGTCCTCGAGGCCTATATGCGCCGCCGCCTGGACGCCGCCGGCTATGTCGAGGTCAAGACGCCCCAGGTGCTGGACCGCAAATTCTGGGAACAGAGCGGCCACTGGGACAAGTACCGCCCCAATATGTTCGTCTGCGAGACGGTCGAGGGCGAGACCCTGTCGCTCAAGCCGATGAACTGCCCCGGCCACGTCCAGATCTTCGACCAGGGCCAGCGGTCGTACCGCGAACTGCCGCTGCGCATGGCCGAGTTCGGCGCCTGCCACCGCTATGAGCCGTCGGGCTCGCTGCACGGCCTGATGCGGGTGCGCGGCTTCACCCAGGACGACGCCCACATCTTCTGCCGCGAGGACCAGATCGTCGAGGAGACGGCTGAGTTCATCAAACTGGCCCGCAGCGTCCACGCCGACCTGGGGATGGAGACGGCCTATATCAGCCTGGGCACCCGGCCCGAGAACCGCGCCGGTTCGGACGAGTTCTGGGACAAGGCCGAGGCCCTGATGGCCGAAGCCGCCCGCGCCGCCGGGACCGAGCCGGTCGTGACCGAGGGCGACGGCGCCTTCTACGCGCCCAAGCTGGACTTCATCGTCAAGGACGCCATCGGCCGCGAATGGACCTGCGGCACGATCCAGCTGGACTATGTCCTGCCCGAACGCCTGGACGCGACCTACATCGCCGAGGATGGCCAGAAGCACCGGCCGGTCATGCTGCACCGGGCGATTCTGGGCAGCTTCGAACGGTTCATCGGCATCATGATCGAGAACTACGCCGGCGCCTTCCCCCTGTGGCTGGCGCCGGTCCAGGCGGTGGTGGCCACCATTACCTCGGACGCCGACGACTACGCCCGCGACGTCATGGCCCGGTTCAAGGCCGCCGGCCTGCGCACCGAGATCGACCTGCGCAACGAGAAGGTCGGCTACAAGGTCCGCGAACACTCGGTCGGCAAGGTCCCGGTCATCGCCGTCGTCGGCCGCCAGGAAGCCGAGCAGGGCATGGTCGCCATCCGCCGCCTGGGCTCCCAGGCCCAGACGGTGGTCACGGTCGAGGAAGCCATCCGCATCCTGACCGACGAGGCCACGCCGCCGGATTTAAAGGATGGTCGTGATGTTCCGCTGTCTTGAGATGAAGACTTAATAGACTGCACAGTCGATGACGGAACTTTTTCGAAGCGATAACGTCGTGGCGCGCGCCGTTGCTTGCGAGGATGTATCACGCTGGGTTGTTACGTTTGACAACTATAGTATCGGCCACGGATTTGACCGCGAAGGGTTCGCAGAATCATATCTTCGAGCGCAAGGCATATCCGCCATTCACATAATGGGCAAACGCGAAGACTGGTATCAGTATCCCGATATGCCCGACGTACTCGGCGCCGTTCGGGCGGTAATTGGAGGCGCGTCACGAAGCATCACCTACGGATCTTCCATGGGCGGCTATGCCGCGCTTCGGTTTGCAGACGCACTTGGCGTAGATGCGGCTTTGGCCTTGTCTCCTCAGTATTCGATTAATCCGGCGCGAGCACCCTTTGAGAAGAGATGGCTGCAGGACGCCGAGCGCATATCGTGGCGTCGCGACGGTGAACCACCGCTTCCACGACGAGCCCGAGCCGTAGTGGTGTTCGATCCGGCCTCGCTCGACCGCTTGCACGTCGAGTGCATCGCCGCAGAAACTGAGATCGTCGCTATTCCAATTCGATACTCAAGCCACCCATCCACCTCCATGCTGGCGGAACTGCAGATGCTTTCGCCGTTGGTGAGGGATGTTCTCGCGGGGATCGAGGATGCCGCCCTGTATCGACGAACAGCCAAATCGCGCAGGGCCGAGAGCGTCACCTATCTGACGACCGTGTCTGAGGCAGTGGCCGCGCGACGGCCCCGCTGGGCGCTAAGCTTGTCAGAACGCGCAGTAGAGGTTCAGCCTATGCACGTTGGCGCGCTTCAGTCTCTTGCTAAGAATCTTCACGCTCAAGGCCGCCATGACGAAGCATTGACAGCGCACCAAAAGGCGCAGGACCTGTCAGGTGGCGATGTCACGATATCAGTGCCTTATGCCAGCATGTTGTCAGAGCTGGGTCAACACGACAGCGCCTTGGCGCTGGCGCGGGAGGTTGTTTCCAAGCCTGACGCCCGCACCATGGCGCCCGTGCATGCGTGGCATGGGCATATCGCCTATCAGGCAGGAGAGAAGACAGAGGCCCTAAGGGCGGTAAGCAAGGCTGTCGCTCTTCATCCTACGGAGCCAGCATACCTAGAACGGCTGAATAAATATCGAAATGAAGTTTCACGCAGTCGCAGGATACGATTAGTCCTGCTGCGGATTCGTGCATCCGCCCTTGCGTATCTGAACCGTTTCACGCGTTGAGCGCGATTTCGGACACAGGAACATTCGCCGATCTGATCGCTTGTGGTGGGGTGCGCCCCCGCGCCCCATAACCATTTGTGAGACACGACCATGGCCGAGAAAACCCTCGACACCCTGTTCCACGACACCCTCAAGGACATCTATTACGCCGAGCGCAAGATCCTGAAGTCCCTGCCCAAGATGGCTCGCGCCGCTCAGTCGCCCGAGCTGAAGGCGGCCTTTGAAAAGCACAAGGACCAGACCGAAGGTCAGATCGAACGCCTGCAGCAGGTGTTCGAGATCATCGGCAAGGCCCCGCGCGGCAAGACCTGCGACGCCATCGAGGGCATCCTGGCCGAGGGCGACGAGATCATGGAAGAATACAAGGACAACCCCGCCCTCGACGCCGGCCTGCTGGCCGCCGCCCAGGCGGTCGAACACTATGAGATCACCCGCTACGGCACCCTGAAGCGCTGGGCCCTGGTGCTGGGCATGAAGGACGCCGCCGCCCTGCTGGACGAGACCCTGCAGGAAGAATCCCAGACCGACGAAGACCTGACCGGCATCGCCGACGCCGCCGTCAACAAGGACGCGATGAAGTCCGCCGCCTGATCTTGTCGGCCGGATAGACAACGGAGGCGGCCGCGCGGTCGCCTCCGTTTTCGCATCTGATCAGTCGCGCAGCAGCTCGTTGACCCCGGTCTTGGCCCGCGTCTGGGCGTCCACTCGCTTGACGATGACGGCGCAGTACAGCGACGGCCCCCCCTTGGGATCCGGCAGAGCGCCCGGCACCACGACCGAATAGGCCGGCACCTCGCCCCGGAAAACCTCGCCCGTGGCGCGATCGATAATCTTGGTCGAGCCCGACAGATAGACGCCCATGGCCAGGACCGCGCCCTCGCGCACGATCACGCCTTCGGCCACCTCGGCGCGGGCGCCGATGAAACAGCCGTCCTCGATAATGGTCGGATTGGCCTGGAGCGGCTCCAGCACCCCGCCGATGCCCGCCCCGCCCGACAGGTGCACGTTCTTGCCGATCTGGGCGCAGGATCCGACCGTGGCCCAGGCGTCGACCATCGAGCCTTCATCAACGAAAGCGCCGATGTTCACGAAGGACGGCATCAGCACGACATTCTTGGCGATGTAAGCGCCTTGGCGAACAATGGCGCCGGGCACCGAGCGGAAGCCGGCGGCCTGATAGTCGGCGGCGGCCCAGTCGCCGAACTTGTTGGGCACCTTGTCCCAGTAGGGACCGACGCCCGGCGCATGGCTGGTCGGGCCGCGGTCGCCGGCGCGCATGATCTGGTTGTCGTTCAGGCGGAAGGACAGCAGCACCGCCTTCTTCAGCCATTGATGCGTGGTCCAGACCCCGTCTTCCCCGCGCGAGGCGACGCGCGCCTGGCCGGCGTCCAGCAGGGCCAGGGCGGTCTCCACGGCGTCGCGCACATCGCCATGGGTGGCGGCCGAGACGTCTGCGCGCTCTTCCCAGGCGGCCTCGATGACGGATTCGAGATGCGACAGGTCGGTCATGCGGCTTCGTCCTTGAAGGTCAGGGCGTTGAGGAAGTCGAGAAGATCGGGGGCGATCCAGTCAATATGGTCCCCCAGGGGTTTGCCGTGGCCGTCGCCGATCAGGACGGTCGCCATACCTAAAGCCTTGGCCGGCTCCAGGTTCTTGGGCGTATCCTCGAAGAAGGCGGCGCAACGGGGTTCGAAATCGAACCGCTCGATCATGCGACGAAAGGCCGATGGGGCCGGCTTGGGCGTCAGATCGCCGTCCTCGATGGCGAACACCCCCTCAAAACAGTCGGCGACGCCGATCCGGTCCAGCACCCGGTGCGCATACTCCCGCGCGCCGTTGGTGAAGACGAAACAGCGTCCCGGCAGTGTCTTCAGACGCTCGGCCAAGCGCGGATTGGGCTCCACCCCGTCCAGCGGCACGTCGTGGACCACGTTCAGGAAGTCCTCGGGATCGATGGTGTAGTTGGCCATCAGCCCGGCCAGAGTGGTGCCGTGTTCATCCAGAAACTGCCGTTGCAGGACCCGCGCCTCCTGCGGCGCCAGGCCGACCGCCTCGACCACATAGGCGTTGATCCGCGCCTGAACCAAGGACATCAGCCCCTGTTCGCGCGGATACAGGGTGTCATCCATGTCGAACACCCAGGCGTTGACGTGCGAAAGGTCGATCAAGACGCCTTCACCAGGGTGCCGGCGCCGAACTCGGTGAACAACTCCACCAGCATGGCGTGGGGCCGACGGCCGTCCAGAATGACCACGGCCTCGACCCCGGCGCGCACGGCCGCCATGGCCGTCTCCAGCTTGGGGATCATGCCGCCCGAGGCCACGCCGGTGTCGATCAGGCCTTGCGCCTCTTCCAGCGTCATCTGGCGGATGATGTCGCCATCAGCGCCCTTGACCCCCGGCACGTCGGTCAGCAGCAGCATCCGCTTGGCGCCCAGGGATCCGGCGATGGCCCCCGCGACGGTATCGGCGTTGACGTTATAGGTCTGGCCGTCTTCGGCCACCCCGATCGGCGCGATGACCGGCACCCAGTCCTCGGTCTCCGAGGCGATCAGCCCCTTGATCAGCTTGGGGTCCACCTTGGTCGGTTCGCCGACATAGCCCAGGTCGACCTCGTGCTCGATCATGCTGTCCGGGTCGCGTTTGGTCCGGCGGGTCTTCTCGACCGTCAGCAGGCCGGCGTCCTTGCCCGACAGGCCGACGCCCCGCACATCCGCCTCCTTGCCCGCCATGGTGATCCAGTGGGCGATCTCTTTATTCACCGCCCCTGACAGGACCATCTCGGCTACTTCCATCGTCGCCGGATCCGTTACCCGCAAGCCGTCGACAAAGCTGGACTTCACCCCCGCCTTCTCCAGCATGGCGCTGATCTGCGGCCCGCCGCCGTGCACCACGACCGGGTTCACCCCCATCAGCTTGAGCAGCACCACATCGGCCGCGAATTGACGCGCCACGGCGCTCTCTCCCATGGCGTGGCCGCCATATTTGATGACCACGGTCTCACGGTCATAAACCTGGATATACGGCAGGGCCTCGGCGAGCGTCTTCGCCGTCTCCCAGCTGCGTTCCTCGGACTGGCGTTCTGTTTCGTTCATCACCGGCGCGAGATAGCGGGGGCGGGGCGGGGAGTCACCACCAAACCTTGTTTCAGCGCGGCGCGTCGGCAAACAGGTTGCTCGCGGCGTCGAACATCCACCGGATTTCGTCAAGACGGTCTCGCGCACCGGGGCCTTCTCCGTCTGTTGCGAAGCCAGCGAGTACGTCGTGTACATCTGAAGCCCAGGGGGCGATCTCGGATCGGCTCGCGATGTGACGGCGCAGATCGCCAGACAGGAAGTCATCCACTGCCGCCGATCGGGCGGTGTCTTCGACGGCGAGGGCTAGTCCAAGCGTTTGATTTGCCATGGACGCTGCGGTCCGCCAGTTTGACAGGAACCCGTTCCAATCCAAAAACAACCGAGGAAGGCCACGACTGGCCCGCTCGGCGTCCAATACGTGGCGTAGCCATAATCGCAGCGCTTCCGCCTGTCCCATGTCGTTGCGGACGGTGAGTGAGGCGGCGACCTCAGCCGGCGCACGCAAGGGCGACAGGATCACTGTTCGATATCCGGCCTCGTCCAGCACCCCCTCCCACAAGGGGAAAAACCGACAAATACGTGGATCCTTGAGAACGATTAGCGACGCATTGCCGAACTCTGAGTCAAGTAATCGCCGGGCCTCATCCCGGAACTCTGGTCGCGCCTCCAGAACGGCCGACAGGTTGAATGGCCGCCAATCCCGCCAATTTGAACCGCCCGCCTCAAGCAGTCGGTCGTGAAACTCCATCAGGACCAGACTTTCCCAGAAGCCTCGAGGGTTGTCGTCGGCAGCCGGCATCAGGGTGCGCGGCGGCGCCCCTCCAAGCAAAGTCATCGCCCCCGCTACGGAGGACGTGCCGCTTCTGTGCATGCCAAGAACGATAAGAGCCGTGCGATCAGACATCAAACGGGGTCCCGCCAAAACCTAACCATCAGCCTTGCCGAGCTCGTTCGATGATCTCATTCACACGGAGCTCGAATTCATGGCTTGAAACGCAGGCTCGGAAAACAAAGCTGTTAGAGGTGCGGTGTAGGTGTAAAATCTATAATAGTCCGGTCATATCAAACATAAATCCTGCCATGAATGGGCCGGGTATCGTGGATTGCCACTTTTCCTTGTATTCGGACGCCTCTATTATATCGAGTATATAGAACTCAATCTTCTCATCATCGGTCTCGAAAGACTTGTCGAGATCTGGTGCGTCTATATCAGGCCATCGTCCAAACAAGGTTTGGTAAGCGGCCTCAATGAACTGTCGTGCGCCGTGGCGGCGATAATGATTGAGTGCAAAAGGCATCAACTGATCGATCCCCGGACAGCAGTCCGGCTCTCGCACCATCGCCGCCAGGTCATCAGCGGAAAGCTGGACTGCCGATGGAGTCGTCGCGCTAAGCCTGTCGATTGACAACGTCGCCAAGATTTCGTCCGACACGCCGCAGCGCAATTTGACATCATCGCTGATGGCAAAAGCTTGGCGCAGACCGTGAAGTTCGAAGCCGCACCACCCCATCCGCAAACCGGAGGCCGAAGCTGATGCAGAATAGCCTGTCGCACGGGCGAAGGCGATCGGCGTCTCATCGGCAGTCAGTTTGACCAAGGCGGGTGCGGCGCCGCTCGGAGCCGCGTAGCCTCTTAAACACTCGTTTTTCGCATCTTCCAGAGCGAAGGCGGCGATGGTCGAATAGGCGTATGACATCTACTGCTCCTTCATCCAGCGTGCGATTTCCTCGTAGCAGGCGTCCCATTTGTGCGGCGCCGCACGGTCCATGATGTCGGACAGCGACTGTCCTTTTGACCGCGTTTGGGCCGCGCGCAGTTCGGCGACTCTCATCGCTTGAACGAATTCAGGCATTTCGCTGGGGTCGAAGAAGACGCATTGTTCTGGGAAGACCTCCGGAATGCTCGAGCTATTGGAGCAGGCGGTGATCTTTCCCAAAGCCCCGGCTTCCAGAACGGGCAATCCGAAACCCTCGAAGAATGAGGGGTAGATGCAGAAGGCGCTATTCAGCATCAGCGCTGTCCTTTCCGCGTTGGAAAGGTAGCCAGTGAAGTAAATGCGATCGTCGGAAACGCCAACGCTATTCAACTTTTCAAGAAGTCGAACCTTCTCGTCCAGCCATCCGTCGCGTCCGATGAAGACAATGCGGTATTGATGTGCAAAGCCGGGGTTCTGTGCAAGGTAGTCAAATATCAACCCGCCGTTCTTTCGAGGTTCAAGCGTCCCGATCACGGCCACATAGGGTTCGGCCTGCAAGCCCGACCGGACCTGTAGCAAACCTGCACTGAGTTCGGCTGGGTCAAACTCGGCGCCTAGCCGAACTACAGACATTTCCGATTTTGGCTTGCCGAAATAGGCATGAACATCTGTCAGAGTTGCGTCGGATACACAGAAAATATGATCCGACGTGGCCACGTCTTCACGGATACGATTGGCGAAATGGAAGATGTTGTCAGCGTTATGAAATTCTGGCGTCAGTATGGGGCTGAGGTCGTGAACAATGATCGCTTCCTTGCCGAAATAGCCTCGTACCGGCTTGATGTTCGGAAATAGCGCAATCATTTCGCGGGCTTCATTCGATGGTATCGACGCACCATTCCAAGCGGCAGAGGCCAGGCTGGGCAGCCCTCCTACACCCGAATGTTGGGCAAGAAGGCGCGCGACGACATCGCGCCCGACAGGGATGGTCTCGTATGCGAACGTCCAGTTGATCGTCTGATCCGTCATTGCGCGTTCGGCGATGGCGGCGACGACGTTGGGAATGCCCGTCCAAGTGTTTTCGAACAGGGCGCTGATATCCAGTACCGCCTTTGTCACGAGGCATCTCCTGACTGTAGTTTTTCAACCAGCCCACGGAAGCGAGCCGCGAAATTCTCCAAGCCAAACTGAGATCTTACTTCCTCCCAGGCCGCCGCAGATTTGTGAGCATAGGCCGGCCGGGGCAGATGGCTGGACGTCGCGAATGCGTCTCGAACGTCCGCCGCATCGACGTAGTATGTATCCACCCCATACATTTGGTAGCGTGACGATAGACGAATATCGAAAGGACGCCTGGTCGAGGGGATCACGACCGCATCATTGTCGGAGATGTAGTCGCGCATCGCGGTGTGATCGACCGATATGGGAGGGACGCCGCGCGCCATCGCCTCCAGCAAAGGGAGATTTTGTCCCTCTGCATGTGATGTGCAGACGTAGAAGGCGGCGGCGTCGAAGAGATGATTGAGCTCGTCTCTTGTCAGCACATTATCGGTGATCCAGACACGGTCGCTGACCATCGGCCGGATCATTCGCCCCGCCTCAGCGATCTGCTCTTCCAGAAGAATGCGGTTCGCCAGCCGCTTGCCCCTATGCGGCGTCGACATCTTCAGCAGCAGAATGGCGTTGGGCTCCTGTTCCGCAAATCGCAGGAAGCCCTCCAACATCGGCTCAATCTGTTTGCGGTAATCGTGGACATTGAAGACGCTGAGATAAATCCTCGGGGTTTCCAAGCCCAGAGAAGCGAGTACGGACGCGAGCGTTGACCCCCGTGAGCGAGCGCCGTCGTCCATCGTATTTTGGACGCGTGGCAGGATCGATAGCGGCTCCCAGTTTACGGCGCTCAGCTGGCGAGCGCTCCGCGCAATCTCGTGCTCAGTCGGCAGCCCCTCTCTCGGACGCCGCGAATGACCGCGAAGGATAGGCGCCGCAATCCGACTCACAGGGCGATCCACGGCAGCCTTTACAGCCTCCGCGCCATGATTGGAGGGAATCCACAGCTCGTCAGGAATGTTTAACATTGTGGTTTGATCGGAGAAGGCGTGGTGGCTGAAGCGCTCCTCCGAGCCTCGTAGACGGTCGAACTCCCACGCAAAGCAATTGATGTTGTAGGCGCCCTTCAAGACCCGCAGCCGTTCCGGTGGATAGAAGCCGATATGGATATTGACTGCGGCTGCAGACCGTTTCCGGATGTCAGACACATATTCGGGCTTCGCGATCACCGTGTAGTCAATATCAAGCTCCTCCAAGGCCTGAATGAAGCCTCTCATCGCGAAGGAATAGGAATAGTCCGCCTGTCCAAGCCCCGCAGCAGCCGCTTCGCGTTGACCTTCGGACACCAGGGAACTCGGCGCGGAAAGAAATACGCGAAGCGCCGTTCTCTCCTCCCCGACGCCCCAGAAAACGGTCGTGTTGTCGACCTTCTTGAGCAAACGTAGATCGAACTCGATCTCGTCGCTCAGGGGATGACCCATGTCGCGCGCCTGAACGAGTAGTTGGGCCGTCTCATCAAGACGCCCGCTCACTTTTGCCAGATGCGCGAGGTGCAGAATGATATCGGCGTCATCCGCCTTGATCGCCAGAGCTTTGCGATAAGCTTCCTCCGCCTTGGCGTAGAAGCCCGCCTCCTTCAAAGCATGACCGTACTGGACCCAGGCCCCGCGTCGGCCCGGCTCAAGCTTACAGATCCGTCTGCGCCAATAGGCGTCCCGCGCCCAATCACGTTGCGCCCGAGCCATGTCCGCGCGCTTTCTAAGCTCTGCTGGGCTTTCGCCGCGCAGAGCCCCGCCGAAGGCGTTAAGCCCTTTACGGAGCGATCGACCCACTGAAGGCGCACGACTCATATGAACTCCCTGCATTTCGTGCCGTGGAATATGCACCGCTGATGACAATTTGCCCGCGGAGGAAACTCGAACGGACGAAAATACGAAATTCACCGACGGCTCACGTCGTCCCAGCATCTATGGGTTGATGTGGCAATAGGGGGCGGCCTATCCAGTTGCAATCCTATTGCAGCGATCAATGAACGCGCTCCGAGCGCCCAGGTTCGAAATGGAAACGCCCTTGATCTTTGAGCCGGGAATTCAAACGGAAGCGGAGATTGGCTGGACGCCGGAGGACGTGTTGCGCCTCTATCACCTGGCGCTTGATCGAGGTGTCGAGTCCCAGGACATCCTAGACGAAATGGCGGGATGGGAATCGCGCCACAGGATCGGCTCCTTTTTCCATTCGCCAGAGTTCAAAGACACCGTAGGGGCACGGTTGCTGGCGGGAGAACGGCCGCGCGACTCTCTTGCGCCCAAAGCCGAACTTACGGCCTGGGCGGCCAGAATGATGCCGCTCTCCGATCAGGGGCGTCAACGGGTGGCCGCAGTACGGTCATGGTCCGCGCTTTACCACGCTCTGGCCGCTGACGAGGTCTTCCGCGGCTATTTGGAACCAGACAGCCCGCTGACCGAGCCAAAGGCCTTTGCCACCCTCACCGCCGCAGCCCAGGTCGAAGGGCGGCTGGAGGAAGCGGCGGCGCGCTACGTCAGGGGGTGGGCCGTCTCGCCGGATGCGCCGGACGCCGCGCTTGCCGTTGAGGTTTGGATAAACGGCGCCTTTTGCTCCGCCGGCGTTACGGAACGATTTCGCCGAGACATTCAAGATGCATTCGGAGGAGGCGGCCGGGCCGGCTTTGAGATCGACATCCCGGCGGCGGCGGGCGTCCGCTTCCCTCGGATGGAGATCGAAGTTCGCGTGGCGACAAGTCAGTTCGTTCTGGGACGGGCGACCGTCGCCTCACAGCCGCCAGGGCCGGATATTCTCTCGGATGTGCGCAATGATATGGCCGAGGCTCGACGCCTTCTTGCCCGGCTCGAGGACCGGCTTCCTGGATTGGAGAATGCGCTTTCGGTCCCGCTGTCCGACTATGATGGATACAGCCGCGCCTGGCGTGAATCCGGACCTGAGCCGGAGCCGTGTGATCTTGGCATCGACGTCGTTCTGGACATCGGGGCGGGGGCGTTCCGGGATGTCGAGTTGTCCGCGCGCGCCGTCTCGGCTCAGACCCATGGAGCGAAATCCCTGATACTTGTCGCTAATGCCGAGCGGTTGGCTTTGGCTGGTGATCTGTGCCGGCGGCTGGGCTGGACTGCACCCGGCACGCCGACCTTCTGCGTCGCGAGCGAAGATCGAAACCCGGTCGTGCGTTTTGAGGCGGGACTGGCCGCGGCCGGTGGCGAAGCGGTTCTGGGTCTTACCCCTGACGTCGTCTTGGAGCGCTACGCGCTGGCCCGTATCGCGCGACGTTTCGCCGACGACTCCTCTTTGGAAGCCGTCTATTTCGATGAAGACGTCTTCGACCCGCAAGACCTGGACGCTGATCCCGACGCCCGGCGCCGCACCGCACCGCGCCTCAAGCCCGAATTCGATCCGGACTATCTCTTGCAGACCCCTTATGTCGGCGAGCTTGTCGCCTGGCGTCGAAGTCGATTGGAGACTTCAAGTCTCAGGCCTGAGGCCGTTCCTCATGCGGCCTGTGAGGCTCTGTTGCGTCTTCAACCCGATCAGATCGGCCATATCGGCCGGGTTCTGGCCAGCCGCACCGCGCCGGAACAATGGGATGCGGGTGTTTGGCGCGATCAGGCGACGCTT
Organism: Brevundimonas sp. FV2ps16; assembly: GCF_058681075.1. NCBI lineage: Bacteria > Pseudomonadati > Pseudomonadota > Alphaproteobacteria > Caulobacterales > Caulobacteraceae > Brevundimonas > Brevundimonas sp. FV2ps16. The sequence continues at coordinate 1,050,685 of NZ_CM178728.1, forward strand.
AGGGTCGCTGAGACAGGCCTGGCCGGCGCCGTCGAACCCCGTGCGGACATTCTGGGGGCGCCGGTCGAGGCGTTGCGCATCCGGCGCAAACCGCCTGCGGCTTCGGCCTGCGTCATCATTCCCACCCGCGACGGGCTGGATATGCTGCAGCCCTGTATCGACAGCCTCCTGGACCGAAGGGAAGACAATCTCACTCCGTTCGAAATCCTGATCATCGACCACCAGAGCCGCGAGCCCGCGGTGCAGGACTATTTGTCGACCCTGGCCGCTCAGGGTTTGGCGCGGATTCTCACCTACGAGGGGGCGTTCAACTGGGCCCTGATGAACAATCTTGCCGCCGCCGAGACCGGGGCCGAGGTCTTGGTGTTTTTGAACAACGACACCTTGGCGCTGTCGCGCGACTGGCTGGACGAGTTGACGGCCCAGGCCCTGCGTCCCGAGATCGGCCCGGTCGGGTGCCGGCTGATCTATGGCGACGGAACAATTCAGCATGCCGGATTCGTCAATCGCGAGACCGCCTCGACCTTCCTGTCCCATGAGGGCGTAGGGGACGATGGCGGAGATCCCGGCTATCTGGGCCGTTACGCCCTGACGCATGCGACGGCCGCCGTCACCGGCGCCTGTATGGCGGTGCGAGCCGAGCTGTTTCGCCGTTTGGGCGGCTTCGACCCGGCCTTCCCCGTCGAAGGCAACGACGTGGATCTATGCCTGCGCGCCAGGGCCGAAGGCTTGACCGTGCTCTACACGCCGGACGCCACCTTCTATCATCTGGAGTCCAAGACCCGGGGCTTCAACCACGATCTCGAGCGTCAGTCCGTGGCCGAAGCCGCTTCACGGATCATATGGCGTCGATGGGGCGCGCGGTTCGGCCGCGACCCAGGCTTTAACGCCCATTTCGATCGCATGAGCCGCCCCTTCGCCCGCCTCCGTCCGCCCCCGCCCTGGGCGGGCTGACACCCAGGCCTAGGCCTCGTGTCCCACCGGCCTGCCGCGATAGCGCAACAACAGGGGCACGGTCAGGGTCATCTCATGGCTGACGCCATGTTCCCACAGCCCGTCCTCGCCCCAGCAGTCGCCGTGGTCGGCGCAGATCAGGATGGTCGCGTCCCGGAACCGGTCGAGAAGCCCGGCCAGGCGCGCATCGACGTATTCGACGCAGGCGGTCTGGCGGATGCGACAGTCCGCTGAACGATCGACCGTCTGGAACGGGACGCAGGGGTTGTCGTCCTCCGACCAGGGCGCGCCCTGATAGTGGTAGGGGACGTGGGTTTCCCCGATGTTCATGAAGACGAAGCCGGGCGCGTCGCCGGCCTGTTCCAACTGGGCCTCGACCCAGGCGATCTGGGCCTCGACGCCGTCGCGTCCGGCGAACCAGAAGGAGTCGAAGCCGTGGCGCAAGGTGGCCGACACCGGCGTGGCGGGATCGAACCAGCCCATGGCCGCCGTGCCGATGGTCCTCCAGCCGCCCTGACGGAAACCGTCCACGATATTGTCGCCGGCCACGGTGAAGCCGGGCGGCGCCACGCCGGGGTGGCCGGCGTAGCTGAGCCGGAAGAGGCGCGCCAGCTTGGGCGTCAGAAACGGCTGCGGCGCGCCCTCGACGCCCGGGGTGAAGCCGACGAACATAGCGGCGTGAGAGCCGTAGGTGAAATGCGACGGCGCCTGGGCCCGGTGCAGGGGGGCCAGGGCCTTCATGTGCGGCAGTCTGGCGGCGGAAAATGTGTCGTACCGGCAGGAATCCAGCGAAATGAACAGGATGCTGTCTGAATTCATGCCGTCTGCGGCCTTGCGAGATACGCGCCGGCGCGAGGCGCGACGCCCTTGAAATAGGGAGAGAACAATGGCCTAAACCAGCTCGCCATATCCCTGCCCGGCGTCGGCGGGCGGCGCAAGCGAGGGGCCTCGAAAATGAAAATCCTGTTCTGCATCCCCGCCTACGGCGGCAGCGTCCGGGCCGAGACCATGTTGTCCGTTTCGACGGGCGTGATTCAGCTGTCGAAGAATTTCCCCAGCGCCGAAATCCGGCTGTTCACCATCAACATGGCCGAGATTGCGCGGGTGCGGAACATCTTCGCCTCCATGCTCCTCGACGGCCACGACGCCATGTTTATGCTGGATTCAGACATGGGCGTGCCGGCCGACACCTTTTCGCGCCTGCTGTCTTCAGGGCATGAGGTCTGCGGCCTGACCTATCCGCGCCGCCAGATTGATCTAACGAAGTTTCACAAGCTGGCTCAGGAGGGGCATCCCCTCGAAAAATGCCAGACCGGCGCCCTCAGCTTCATCGCGGCGGGCGGCTTCGTCCACAACGAGGGGAAGATCGATATCCGAGAAGGCTATCTCGAGATGAACGAAATCCCCGGCGGTTGCATGCTTATTCGCAAATCGGCGGTCGAGCGCCTCTGGACAAAGTCGCCCAATTTGCGTCAAACTCAAAACATCAGCGATATGGAAGCTGACCTGGGATTGAAGAGGCTGATTCGCTGCTTCGACAACATCCAGGAGGGGGCGAACAAATACAGCGAAGACATCAGCTTCTGCCGCCACTACCGCAAGGTTGGCGGCAAGATCTTCGCCCTAATCGACGTCAGTGTCGCCCATTACGGCGACATGAAATATGAAGGTCGTTACTCCGACCTTCTTTTGGCGGGCGCCAAGTCCGCTTAGGTTGAGGCGTTTTAGCTGCCAAAAGACTCCCTGGCTGGGGAATTTGACTCTTGGCGGTCATGCAAATGTCAAATATTGACAAAGTGTTGACGCCGTGCCGACATCTTTTGTGGTTGACGACACGAGTAGGTGAACGGTAACACTCTTATGCCAGGGGAAGCAGGGTGGGCCGCACGGTCAATCTCTGTGACCATCCTACGCAGCTCCGTATGCAACCTCTAGGAACCTTTTGGGGACCCCAATGATCCGCAAGTCTCTCTACCTCGCCGCTTCGGCCGCCGTGCTTCTCACGGCCGCCCAGGCTCAAGCCGCTGACCTCGTCGGCACCGGCAATTTCCTCGGCGTCACCACCGTGACGGGCACCAGCACCGCTTATGAGCTGGCCGCCGAACTGACCTACTTCACCGCCTTCTCGTCGGCCACCGCCGCCGCCGCCACCCAGGGTGACGTTACCTTCGCGCTTCAGCCGGACGCCACCTTCACCACCGGCGAATCCCTGCTGCTGACGATCGACATGACCGGCGGCGTCTTCACCGGTTCGGGCCTCGAGATCGCCACCGGCACGGTGACCGGTTCGACCTGCATCGTCGACAGCGTCGTTCCCGTGACTGCGGCCGCCTCCGGTTCGTCCTCGGCCCAATATCTGGTGGCGCTGGACGGCGCCTGCGGTTCCGGCCAGGGCATCTTCATCGAAGCCCCGGTTCAGGTCACGGGCAACCTGACCATCGGCGCGATGCTGCAACAAAGCTTCGGCGGCCAACTGATCAACGTTGACAGCGGTCGCGTCGCGACTCGTTTCGTCACCGTGGCCCCGGCCTTCAGCGCCGAAATCGAAGCCTCGACCGCGACCGTCACCGCTCTGGTCGCCGAAGGCTACCGCGAGCTGAACGCCTCGCCCGCTCTGGTGGGCGCAGTTAACGTGGCTGTCGACACCGACGTCAACGTCGACATGAACGGCACCAACGCTGCTGCTGGCAACGTCGAGGGCGTGGTCCTGACCGCGACCGCTCTGACCGGCTCCTTCACCGGCTTCAACCTGTCCAGCGACGCAGAGGGCCTGTTCACCACCGGCACCGTTTCCGCTACGGTTGCGACCGTTCGCGTCGTCGACCTGGGCGCCTTCACCGGCACGGACGAAATCGACGTCGTTGACAACACCTCGACCGCCACGACCGCCGGCATCAACGCCGACGCCGTGATCCCGGCAACGACCATCTCGCTGACGGCCGCTGTCGATCTGGCCGACGGCCTGCGCGACTTCAGCGAAACCGGTTCGCTGGCTCCGGTCACGCGTGACGGCACCTCGTTCGTCGCTCCGTGGATCGCCCTGGGCGCCGCCTCGGCCAACTCGACCATCCGTCTGGCCAACAACGGTTCGACCGACACCGGCCCGATCCAAATGACGCTGAAGTCGAGCAACGGCACCGCCACCACGACCGAAACCGTCACGATCGACGCCGCTGACCTGGTCGCCGGTTCGCTGACGACCGCTGGCGGCATCCCCGCCGGTGGCGTGGTGTCCGTCTCGGGCGCCGCTCTGAAGACCGCCTTCGGCACCGACGCCGCCAACGGCGACCTGGAAGTGACGATCGAAGCTCAGCCGCAGTTCATCAGCGGCAAGGTTCGCGTGACCCAGGCTTCGGGCCAGATCTTCGAAACCTCGCTGGGCAACCTGTCCAACTAAGTCCAGTCTCACGACTGAACTGGGGAAAGGGAGGGCTTCGGCCCTCCCTTTTTCTTTGCCTGAGGCCCTGGCGAAGCCGGGGACAAGGGCGTGGCGCTCGGCTATAAGCTGGGGCCTCACCTTTGCCGATCAGAGACTTCCTTGACCGACGCCGCGCCCGTGGCCATCCGTTTCCCCTCTCCGGCCGCCCGTCGTCGCCTGGGCGAGGTGCTGCTTGACCGGGGCCTGATCCGCGCCGAGGACCTGGCCAACGCCCTGACCCTGCAGCAGCAGAACGGCGGCCTCCTTGGCCTGAACCTGGTCCGCCTGGGCGCCATTTCCGAGTCGCAGTTGCTGGAGGTCCTGTCCGAACAGCTGGATCTGCCCATCCTCCTGCCCGAGAACGGCCCCGCCCCCCATCAGGTCGCGGGCTTCCTGGCCGAGATCCGCTCCCCCCTGAACTGGTGGGCCGAGCACGAGGCCGTGGCCTGGCGCGCCTCCGCCGAAGGCGAAGGCGAGACCGCCCATATCGTCTGCGCGGCCGTTCAGCCGCTGGACCCGCAGCTGGGCGAACGGCTGGCGCAATCGACCGCCGAACCCGTTGTCTTCATGCTGGCCCAGCGGTCGCTGATCGAGGCCCTGACCCATGACCTCGACGCCGACGCCGGACCCGGCCTGGATCTCAGCCTCGCCAGCGGCGCCGACGCCACCCGCCTTCGGGAGCTGGCGCAGGAGGCGCCGGTCATCGACTTCGTCAATGCGGTCTTCGCCGAGGCCCTGACCCGGCGCGCCTCCGACGTTCACGTCGAGCCGTTCGAGGACCGGTTCCTCGTCCGCATGCGGATCGACGGCGTCCTGACCACGGTTCGCGCCGCGCCGCGCGCCAATTTCGAGGCCGTCGCCTCGCGCATCAAACTGCTGTCCCAGATGGACATCGGCGAGCGCCGCCTGCCGCAGGACGGCCGGCAGTCGATCCGGGTGTCCGGCCAGGAGGTGGACCTGCGTGTCTCCACCCTGCCGTGTTCGTGGGGCGAGTCCATCGTCCTGCGTCTGCTGGGCAAGACCAGCCGCCTGCCCGAGCTGTCCGAACTGGGTGTCGGCCCGGATCAGGAGCGCAAGCTGATCGACCTGGCCGAACGGCCGAACGGCGTTGTCCTGATCACCGGCCCGACCGGCTCGGGCAAGACCACCACCATCTACCGCCTGCTGACCCATCTGAACGACGGCGAGCGCAAGATCATCACCGTCGAGGATCCGGTCGAGCTGGACCTGCCCGGCGTGGTCCAGGTGCGAGTGCGCTCCGAGATCGGCCTGACCTTCGCCGCGGGGCTGCGCTCCATCCTGCGTCAGGACCCTGACGTCATCATGGTGGGCGAAATCCGGGATCCCGAGACGGCGCGCATCGCCGTCCAGGCCGCGCTGACCGGCCACCTGGTCATCTCGACCGTCCACACCAACACCGCCCTGGCCGCCGTGCCGCGCCTGATCGATCTGGGGGTCGAGGACTATCTGCTGGGCGATGTTCTGCGAGGGGTTGCGGGCCAGCGCCTGGTCCGCAGCCTGTGCGACTGCGCTCGTCCCTCGACGCCGGCCGAGGCCGAGGCGCATGAGCGGGCCGTACCGACCCATCTGAGGCTGGTCGCCGACGCCGAACCGGCGGCCTGGCGCGAACCCGTCGGTTGCCCCCGCTGCGGCCACAGCGGCTATAGGGGGCGGCTGGGCGTCTATGAGATTGCGGTCGCCACCCCCCACCTGATCCAGGCCCTGCGGGCCGACGCCGACGAGGATCATCTGACCCGGATCGCGCGCGACGACGGCTTCCTGAGCTTCGGCGACGACGCCTTCCTGAAGGCGCGGCGCGGCCTGACCACCCTGCCGGAGGTCCACCGCGTCGCCGGCGGCGGCGACTGACGGCATGAGCCAGAACTTCCAGTATCAGGCCATGGATCGCCAGGGGCGCGCCTCTCGCGGCGTGACCACGGCGCCCGACGAGGCCGCCGTGGTGCGCCGCCTGGCCGGCGACGGCCTGATCGCCGTCAAGGTGACGCCGGTCGCCGCCCCGCGCGGTCAGGGCCAGAACCGCCAGCTGAAACCCGCCGAAAGAGTCCTGGTTCTGCGCCAGCTGGGCCTGATGCTGGAGGCCGGGGTTTCCCTGCTGGAAGCCATGGACACCGTCTCGCAAGGGATGCAGGCCGCCAAGGGCAAGGCCCAGTTCCAGGCCGCCATCGCCGCCCTGAGGCGGGGCGACTCGCTCGGCAAGGCTCTGGAAGAGCATGTCCCGGGCTTTCCGGACTATCTCTACGCCATGGCGCGGGTCGGCGAGGCCTCGGGCAAGATCGCCGACGTGCTGAAACAGGCCGCCGAACAGATGGCCTACGAAGACCGGCTGAGGCGGGATTTCGGCAACGCCATGACCTATCCCGCCTTTCTGCTGACGGCGGGCCTGGGCGCGGTGGGCTTCATCTTCACCCAGGTGGTGCCCCGGTTCGGCGCCATGATCGGCGAGGACCGCAGCCGGGTCCCCGCCATGTCGCGGTGGGTCCTGTCTGCCGGCGAATACGCCAACGCCCATATCGGCGTCGTGGGGATCGTTATGGGCGCGATCGTGGCCCTGGGCGTCGTGATCGCGACCAACGCCAAGGTAAAAGCCTATGCCTATACGGCGGCCCACGGCCTGCCGGTGATCGGGGGCGTCATCCAGGCGCGCGAGATCGCCGCCTGGGCGCGGCTGACCGCCTTCGCCCTGGGCAATGGCGTGCCGATCCTACAGGCGGTAGGCCTGGCCCGCGCCGCCGTGCCGATCGGCCCGTTCCGCGAGGGGCTGAACCAGCTGGACGGCGACCTGAAGGCGGGGCTGACGCTGGACGCCTCTCTGGCGTCGCACACGAAGCTTGAGGCGATGGATCTCAGCCTGCTCCGCGCCGGCCAGCGTTCCGGCGCGGTCGGGGCCATGTTCGGCTTCATGGCCGACAATTATGAGAACCGGCTGCGTGACAGCATGAAGCGGATGACGTCGCTGCTGGAGCCCCTGGCCATCGGCTCCATCTCCATCATCGTCGGCTTTGTGGCCCTGTCGCTCGTCCTGGCCCTGTCCAGCGTCTATGAGGGCGTGGCGTGAAAACGGGCGGCCGGGACGGGTTCAGCCTGATCGAGGCCCTGATCGCCCTGACCATCGCCGCCATGACCCTGACGGCGATCTTCGAGCTTCAGCAGCAGATGACGCGGGGCCAGCGTCGGGCGACTGATGTGATGGAGCAGGTCGCGGCCCAGGAGAACGCCCTGGCCCTGATCCGCGAGCTGAACCCGATGGAACAGCCGGAAGGCTCCATCAGCCTGCCTGAAGGCGACACGGTCACCTGGAGCGCGACGCCCAAGACGGAAATCCGCCGCAACGCCGGTTTCCCCATCGGGGACGGCCTGTTTGACGTCCAGCTTTTCACCCTGACCGTGCAGGTCGAGCGCCGCAACGGCCGCTCGCCCGCGCCTCTGGTCATCGACCGCCTGGGCTGGCGGCGTGTGGACGCCTTGGCCGGCTAGTCCAATCGCCGAGGGGCGTAGACAGGCGTTAGTCTTGTGGTGCGACTTCTTCCGGCTCAATCGCTGTGCTGGGTTCCTCAGGTTCCGGCTCGACCTCCGCCTCTGCCTCTCTCGCCGCGGGCATCGGACGCGGCAGGTTCAGGCCCACGCCTCTGACGCGCGTGCCAAAGGTCAGGGGCGTCAGCGTGTAAGACCAGCCGGCGCCGGTCTTGAATGCGGCGTTCATGTCTTCCGAATAGCGATCGGCAAAGTCCGCCATTTCCTCGTCATTGCGGACGATATAGGGCGTGATCAGAAGCAGGAGCTCGGTCTTGGCGCCTTCAACCGTGTTGGATTGCAGCGCCGAGCCGATGATGGGGATATCCTTGAAGAAAGGAACTCCAGTATTCACCTTGCTGTAATTGTTGGCGATCAGGCCGCCTAGCACGCCGGTCCAACCGTCCCGAATCGCAATCTGCGTGGTCAGGCTGCGGTTGGTGATGGTCGGACTTGAGATCCCGGCAGGGGCAGCGCCGGCGGAGGAGATTTCCTGGCTGATCGTGACATCCACCCGGTCGCCATAGACGACAGGCGTGACCTCAAGGATCGTACCGGTCTGCCGATACTGGACGCTTTGCAGGATGTCGGTGGAACCGTCGGAGTCGGTGTTCGACGCAGACTGGGATGTGAGAATCGGCACGTCTGTGCCGACCTGGAACCGAGCCGTGCCCCCACTCCGCGTGACCAGCTGCGGTCGTTGAAGGATTGTGAGTCGGTCATTGGAGGCATTGGCGACAAGCCGAGCTCTGAAGTCTGGTCCGACGAAGGTGAAGACGCCCGCGCCGCCCGCCGTAGCAAGTGCTTCGGTGGACCCCGTCAGAAGGCCGTCGCCGCGCGCATCGGTTCCGAACAGGCTGACGCCAATACTGGTCGAGTCCGTCAGCGTCACCTCGGCGATCATGACTTCGATGACCACCTGAGGGGCGGGAGTGTCCAGCGTGTTGAGCAGATTGCGGAGCTGGGCGTAGTCGCTGGCCGTGCCCGTGAAGATGATCCGGTTGCCGATGGGGTCGGTCAGAAGGCTTCCGCCAAGGAACGACCCCGAGGCGCCTTGCCGGTTCTGGTTTCTGCCGTTGTTCGTCGAGTTCCGGTTCGAGGAGGAGGACGACGACGACGTCGTCGAGGATGATCCGCTCGTCACGCTTACGGCAGGCGTTCCAGGCACGCCCACGGGCGGCTGCGGCGTGCTGGTGGTCGGCGTCTGGCCCATAGCCAGTTGTCCCAGCGACTGGGCGTCGGTGTTGCGGACCTGGTAGACGAAGGTGGTCGCCTTGTCGCCCAGGGCCGTGGGACGGTCCAGCATGCCCACCCAGTAGTTGACGCGGTCGGCGAGTTCTCGGTCCTTGGTGAAGACGAGAATCTGGTTCGTCTGGGGGAAGGACAGAATGAGGATGGAGCGCCCAGCCAGGGGCTGGGTGCTGACAATATAGCCCTCGGCCGTCAGCGTCTGTTCGAGCGATCGCGCAAGGGCGTCGGCCGACCAGTAGACGGGTTCGATCCGCAGGGCTTCAGCGCCGGCGAAGCGCGGCTGGTCGACCTCGCGCAGCACACGCACGACTTGGCTGACCTCCCGGGCCGAACCCGAAATGATCAGGCTGTTGGAGAGAGGGTCCGGCGTGATCCGCGCGCCGCCCAGGTTTGGGAACAGGTCCGACAGCAGGGACTGCAGGACATTGACCTCGATCGTCTGCACATTGAAGAACTGGACGACACGCCCGCCGCTGTTCGGCGCGGTGCGCGATCGTTGCAGTGTGGCGCCTATGGCCTGGGTCTCGCTGGATCCGACCACAACCGTCCCGCCTTCGATGAAGACGTCGATCCCGTATTGTTTCAGCGCCTGTTGCGTGAGGCGGAACAGCGCCCGCTTGCTGACCGAGCCGCCTGTGCCGCCCGCGATCACCTCTGTCCGCGTCGCTACGTCTCCGTTGAGGCTGTAGGGCAGGTTCAGGACGCCAAAGGCTGTGGCGACGAACTGAGGAATCGACTGCGGCGCCAGGGTGGCGTCGACCGGTTCGTCGGGCAACAGGGCTGCGATCTCCGCCTCGGTGGCGGGTTGGCGGCTGGGCGCCGTTGAGGCGCGTCCCGGGATGGACAGGGTTTCCGCCGGGCGTCTTTGCCCGCCAACCGTCGCGTCGGTCGCGGAGCCTTCGGGTTGGCTTCGGGCCTGATCGAGCGCCGGCCGCGAAGTCCCGTCGCCCGCCGTCATGGTTGGAAAGGCGGCGCATCCCGCTGTCAGGAGCAAAGGCGCCAGACAAACCGCAGCCGTCAGGCCTGCGGTCCACCCGCGCGAACCGTCAACGCGCTCGTGATGAATCGGCATGGTCTTCAACTCCTGCTGCCTTAGCCGAAAAGCCGGACGACGCGCGCGTCTCGGCCCCGGCGCAAGGTTACGGCGTATTCTGATATTTCGCTGATGCGCCAGCCGTCCTGGAACAGATCGCCCTGCGTCATAGCCTGGGTTTGCGCCCCCGATAGGGCGGGGTGAGCGACCAGGGCCACGAAGGCGCCGGTCGTCTGATCACGTTCGATACCACGCAAAGCCTGTTTGAACACCACCGCGACATCGGGCGGCGGCGGAGGCGGCGGGGGAGGGGGCGGCGGAGGCGGGGGCGGAGGGGGCGGCGGAGGCGGCGGATCTGACCGCAGGGTGCGCAGGAAGCTCAGGGCCGCAGCGGCCGTCTCGCCGGGACGAAGCATCGGTCCGCTGGTCCCGCCTGCGCCACGCCGCACGCCGGGCGGCTCTTCCGGCAGCCCGGGTGAAAGCCAGCCGCTGATCAGGGCCAGGACCAGAAATACGGGGACGAGAATGGGGAGAAGTCGCATCAGCGGCGCGCCCCGTAGGCCTGATCGTTCGGCCGTTCCGCCGGCCCGCGCGCGGCGGCGCCGGCGGGCAGGACCACGGGGAAGGCCAGACGAACCCGGACCTTGCCGGTGATCGGGTTGAACGGCTCAGGCGTTTGCTGGACCCTGACCCGCTGCGGCGTCAGTTCATAGCTGAAGGCGACCACCCGGAACCCCTCGGGCAGGGCTGCGATCTTGTCGAGAAAGCCGAATACAGTCGTCCAGCGCAGATCGGCCTGAACCTCGGCGCCCAGCCATTCGGTTGGCCCTATGGCTTCGACTTCCTCTTCGGTCGTGATCGAGACGCTGGTCAATTCCGCCTCGCGTGCGGCGCGAGACAGCGAATCTTCGATCATGACCCGCGCGACATCGACGTTCGAGGCCTTGAAGCCCCAGGTCTCCATGTCTTCCAGCGCGACCTTGTCGTCCAGAGCGGTGCGAATTCGCGCTGCAGCGTCCGCCGCACGGCGCGCCTGGGCGCGATCCTCCATCGCCTCGATATAAAGATCCTCCTGCCCGGTGCGCCAGTCGGCGGCGGCGACAGGAAGAATCGTCAGAAAGCCGAGGGCCAATACCCCGAGCAGCGCGCGCTCACGCGGCGTCGTCTGCTGAAACCGGGCCGTCAAGGCGCGGACCTGCTCGCGCACGGCGGCCTTCGAACCAGCAATCACGTTTCGCAACTTGTTCCCGCCGCATCCCCGGCGGCCACGCCTGTATTATCGACGCCGCCACAAGCTTCCGCTATAGCAGCCGGTGAGCACGGCTCCTAGCTCCGTGAATACAAAAGGCGTCCAGTTTGTTCTCATTTGTCGTTGACTTGGCCCGGCGCGTTCGTCGTTCCAAATCGTCCCGCACCGTCCGCGCCGGCTTTTCTCTGCTGGAAATTCTGGTCGTGCTGGCCATTATCGCCATGCTCGCCGCAGTGGTGGGGCCCCGCCTGTTCGCGCAACTGGACCGATCAAAGACGACGACGTCGCGGCTTCAGATTCGATCGCTCGAGGCGGCGTTGGAGACCATGCGTCTTGATATCGGGCGGCTGCCGACCGAGTCCGAAGGGCTGCCGCTGCTGATGCAGGCGGATCCCCAACAGGTCGCCGGCTGGTCCGGCCCGTATCTCGACAAGGCTCTCCCGTCGGATCCCTGGAACAGGCCCTATATCTATCTGCCGCCGAGCAGCGCCGCAGACGGCACGCCGGGCGCGCCGGAAGCGCGGGCGCGTGTCATCAGCTATGGCGCTGACGGACAGGAAGGCGGACAGGGCGTCAATGCGGATATTACCTCCGATCAGCGCTAGGGTCAGGCGCGAGGGCTTCAGCCTGATGGAAATTCTCGTGGTGCTGGCGATTTTCGCGCTCAGCGCCGCGGTGATCATGCCGAGCACGTCGCGAATGCTCGACCAGGCGACGTCTCATGCGGTCTTCTTCGAATTCCAGGAACAGGTGTCGAACCTGCGGCGGGAAGCCAATCGGACCGGCGTCGCCATTCGACTGACCGAACCTGGGGCTCAGGATGGCAGGCAAGGTGAAACAACAGGACGGGTTTCGTCGCCTGAACCGACCATTGAGCCGGATCCTCCGCGCACGATCCTGTTGCGTTCACCCTGGCGCTACACCCTGGCGCCGAACCTGGATATCGCTGCGGGGGGCGCCTGCTCGGCAGCGACAGCCAACCTCATAAACGGCGATCGGGTCGTTATGACCTTGAGAACCTCAGGCGGGGACTGCCGCTTTATCCGCCTGCAGACAACGGAGGCGCAGCCTCGCGGACCAGCATCTCGATGATCAGTCTCTGTCCCTGGGCGTCCGTGCGGGGCCGGACATCATAGAAGTAGCCTGACGTCTCCAGGTCCGACACCAGGGTCTCGACCAAGGACACCGCCGTATAGGGCAGGGTCAGGCTCAAGGTCTCTCCCTCCGCCTCAAGCGCGGTAGGCGTCAGATCGTGGAATGCGACGATGCCGATGGCTGCGCCGGTCGCGGTGAGGGGGTTGGTCTCCGCTTCGATCTCCGCATAGGCGGCGAGCTTGCGCTTGTTGGTTTCGAGTCCCGAGAGGCTCGACGTCTGAGGGGTCGCCGCGCGGATTTCGACGGTCTCCGTCTCCAGAGCCTCGCGTTCGGATGACAGTCGCTGGGCCTGACCCACGAAGAACAGGCTGAGCCCGATCGAAACCATGGCAAAGGCGCCGGCGCCGGCGCCGATCATCTGCTCCCGGCTCAGGTTCGAAGCCGACAGGGCGAAGGCGGGGGCGTCGAAGGCGAGCGGCAGGGTCTGCGGCGGCGGCGGGCCTTCAGGCGCGTCATCGGCGCCGCGCTGGGAACGCACGAAGGCGGTCCATGCCTGTGCGTCGAACCGTTCCCGACGCCAGGCGGAGGCGACAAGCCGGCCGGCTCGCCAGCGCTGCGCCTCGTAGCCGTCCGCCAGGCGCACGATCCGCCAACCGACGCCGGCAGGCTGCGACAGGGTTTCCGGCCGAACCTCCGGCCTAGCGCCGCCAAACCGCGCCCTGACGAGAGGACCGATACGGGCGGCGTCCCACCACCAGACGCCGCAATCCGCGCCCGCCCAAGCCAGCGTATGGCCGCTTTCGAGATAAGGTGAGCCTGTCCGCGCGTGCAGGCCGGCCGCCTGCCCCCGCTTTGACCGGGGCAGACTTGCCGCTTCGAACAGAGAAAACGCGGTCATTTCGCGGGCGATCAGGACGACGGCAGGCCTCAGCCGTCCCAGGGCGCCGCCCTCATTCAGCGTGGTCCATCGCCCGTCGGCGGACAGCCGCTCAACGCGGGGCGTAAGAAAGTCTAACGGCATCAGAGGCGTCCGCAACGGCCCGTCGAGGAGCCTCGGTCATTTCAGTTTGATCGATCCAGACCGGACGCTCAAGCCCGGTCGGCGTCAAGGTCAGTCGACTACGATAGATCCAGGCGGAGCGCGTATCCTTGAGGGTCAGGATCACCCGGCCGGAGGGGAAGGTGTAGAAGCTCTCGCCGCTGGTGTTCGGCAGTCCCGTGGCGGCCGCGAAATTCTGAAACGACAAGAAGGGCGCATCTTCGCGTTGCCTCATAGCCGTCGATATCTGGCCGGGCGTCGCGCCATAGAGGATGCGCAGGGCCTCCGGTCCAGCGGTATTGATGTTCTCGTTGGTCGAAGTCGAGTCCATGGCCAGCCACGGACGAAGCCGTCTCCAGGCGCCCGGATCGACGGCCTCCCTCACATCCAGCAAGGACAGCCACTCATTCGGCGTTCGCATGGTGCGGTTCGGCGGTCGGCCGCCGGGATAGCCGGCGCCTTCTCCTCCCGGCGCCTGTTCCAGCTCGTCCTGATCAATGTAGTCGCGGAAACGCGCAGCGAGCAGTCGAGACGTGCGATCCGGGACGCCCAGTTCCGCGGCCAGACGACGAACGCCGTCCTCGGACAGATAGGCCAGATTGATGAGACCGGCCTGATCTCTGAACTCAATGATCAAGGGAGGCCTAGCCTCCGCCAGATAGGGCCGACCATCCAGCCGCACCTGGTCGGTGTTCGATCCCGAGCCCGGCACGGCGTCATCATAACGTCTGGGCGCACCGACATCGATCGCCATGGGAGACATAGGCTCGGTGGCGATCATATAGGCGGCTGACGCCTCCATGGTCATGGCGCGGGCCATAAACTGCACCCGCGCGCGCGCCGATGCGGCCTCCGCCGTCAGGCTGCGCAAGGCGGTCATCGCGACCAGAAAGATCAGCGACACCATGCCGGTCACAGCCAGGACGGCAGGCAGGGAGAAGCCAGGGCGACGACTAAAGCGGATCATCGAACCTTATCCAGCTTTCTGGGCGCGCCGAGCCTGCGCTGTCCACCACATCGATAACCCCGCCCCGAAAACGGACGAAAAGGGTCGTGGATCGCATGCCGCCGTCCCGCACCGGCTGACGCCCGGGAGAACGATAGGTCTCGGTCCAGTTGCTTCCGTCCAAGGAATAGGACAGCGCCGCATTCCGATCGGTCGTCGTCAACAGAACGACGCGCTTGTCACCCGCTTCGCAGACCAGACGCCGTTCCGATCCTGCGGGTTCGATCAGCAACCGCATGCGTCCGGTCCAGCCTAAGGGCGCGCATTGGCTCGCCCGTTCGGCGATGATGTCCGCCTCAAGAAGGTCCGCCCGCCCCTCGATCTGACGATCCATGGCGTCATTGACGGTCTCTGCCGGTCGCACAACGATGCTCCGAACCAGGCTGCGCGTGTCGCTGACTGCAATATCGGCGTCGGCGACCGCCATGGCCCGGCGGCCCAGCCGGAAGCCTGAATCGCCCGCCTTGATCCCGATTGAGAAGATGATCGCCAGCGCCATCCCGCCGATCGCGAGCACCACCAAGGCCTCGATCAGCGAAAAGCCGCTTCGGCGTGAAAGGAGCACGGTCATGGTGTTGTGTTAGCCTTGCGCACGCGAAAGGCCAATGGGCGCCCGGTCACGCTTGGCGGGCGCCGACCATGTTGGTAAGTTGCGCCCGAAGCGGGGAAACGCATGAAGGCGACAGCCTCAATCATAATCATGGGCGCCTTGGCGACGGTCCTTTGGGGGGGGATGGTCTCACGCGATGTGCTGGCCCAAACTGAACCCGGCCACCCGGTTGCGAGACTGCCGATGCCCACGCCTGCGCCGCAGATGGTGCAGGATGCCGATAGACGCGCCAAATTGAACGACCGCTTGAGGCACATGATTGCCGAAGGCCGAGGCGGCCGTCTGACCGACGCGAAAGCCGTCGGGCGCCAGGCGCCTAGAGCCCCTGTTCGCCCGGAACGCAGCGGAACTACGCGTATGTCCCGAGCCGCATCCGCCGAAACCGCCGTCGTCCGTTCGGCCGGTTATGTGGCGCCCCGTCTGGATTTGACCACGCCCGCGGCCATGCCGCGCGACCCCCTGACCTGCCTGACTCAGGCGATCTATTACGAGGCGCGCAGTGAAAATGAAGAAGGGCAGGCTGCTGTGGCCGAGGTGGTGATGAACCGCGCCGCCAGCGGCCGCTACCCCGCTGACATCTGCGAAGTAGTCTATCAGCGCAACACGCGAACTTGCCAGTTCACCTTCACCTGTGACGGATCTATTGGCCGTTCGCGCGTCAATCCCGCTTCCTGGGCGCGCGCGGAACGGATCGCCCGTAACGTCTATTCAGGCGAATCCAAACCCATCCTTCCAGGACGTTCAGTCAACTATCACGCCGACTATGTGAGCCCCTCGTGGTCTCGGCGCCTGGAGCGCGTTCATCGCATCGGGACCCACATTTTTTATGGTGCGCCTTTAGACCGGCGCGGCACGCCTGGCGCGTCGGAAGACCGGAAGAGCTCGCCTTTTGGGCTAATCTTCGTAAAGAATGAGGCGATCGAACGCGCCTATGCGGTCTTGACGGGAAGCGGGGATGCATCCTCAGCGCCCTGAAGCGGCGAAGCATCGGTGATCTGGCTTACAACGGCGCCGCCAAAGCTCATACCGCCATCAAATACACCCTCAAGAATTAGAACGCGCAATTCGGACGGGCCAGGCACATCCCACGTGCAGTCCAACGAGATTTCGAACACGCCGCTGCGCCCAGGATAGAATTCATAGGACGTAAAGTTTTCGCCGCCTCCCCAATCTATCCGAAAACGGCGGTGACTAACGTTGTGATCGAAATGCAGGGTCACGACCGCCTGCCAAGTGCCTGCCGGCATGACAAGATAAGGGCCATACAGGAGGCAACGCGGCCTTCCCGTTACGTCCAATTGTCCCAGGCGAGGCCCGGTCCCGGCATTTCTGGCGTCATAACTGAATAGCCGGCTGGACCAATCGCCGCGGCCGCTGCGAAACGTTTCGAAAGCGTTCTGAAGAGCAATCTCTCTTGCCGAAAGCTCGCGCAGGCGACCGGGCTTTACCGAGGCGCCCGAGAACCCTGGAAGCGCGGGAATCGTCGCGTGGTTTGTCAAATCCCGGATAAGACGGCCTTTGAAACCATAAGCTGCAGCTATTTTTCGCGACACCCCGTCAACGCGCGCATTGACGTCTGAATCTTCATGACATCCCTCCAGGTCAACAAAGGGCTTCAGACCGACCACGATGATGTTCTGATCGGACGCCCCTGCTGACTGGGCCTCGCGTATGTCCTCGGTCATGATCAGGGTGGCCGTCTGCGAGACGCTCGACCCCTCTCGCCATTCTTGCACATCGACGCCGACTTTGTCCGCGTGGGCCATGATGGCGACGCGCCATGCCTCACGCTCAAGGCTTGGCGGCAGGACAATCCACTGGGATGCCGGACCGCTCAAGCTGCCCTCAGCCACGTATAGACCTCGACGGCCTCTTGAACGTCATGAAACATCTTGGCCTTGCCGCTTTCGATGATCAGGGCGGTATCGCAGTAGCTGGCGACCAGATTTACGTCGTGAGAGGCCATCAAGAAGGCTCGGTGGGCGCGGTGTTGGAACAGTTCGTCCTGGCATTTTCGTTGAAAGCGCGCGTCGCCGACAGCCACCAACTCATCAATGAGATAGCAATCAAATTCGATCGCTAAGGATAGGCCGAAAGCCAGCCTCGCGCGCATGCCCGAAGAATAATGTTTGATCGGTCGCCGCATGGCTGATCCAAGCTCGGCGAAATCATCCACCCTCGCCAGCATCTCCTTATAGTCTTTCTGGTAGAGCCGAGCGAGAAACCGGACGTTATCAAGGCCTGAGAGACTGCCTTGAAAACCACCATGAAAGCCGATCGGCCATGAAGAACTCATGCGCCAATCGATAACCCCCTCGGTTTGACGGTCCACACCGCCGAGTATGCGGATCAGCGAAGATTTCCCTTGGCCGTTCCGACCAAGGACGGCAAGCCGGCCGTCACGCTTCAGCTCGAAGCTCAGTCCCTTGAACAGAGGCAGAGAGGAGGTGTTGTATCTCCGGCTCAAACCCCTGACCACGAGGCCGGTATTTTCAGAAGGAAGGCTCATCTAGGCTTGGCTGTGTTCACGAACGCCAGCCCAGATCAGCCAACCGACGCCATAAATCATAAGCGCGCTGACCAAGACGGTTATAATAGATATCCATCGACGCGGGGCTGTCGCCTTGTCGGGTAAGTTTGGAGTAACTATCCGCTCAAGATATAGCTTTTGGCGACGTGCTTCCTGCTCCGCAGTAGAGAGCGAAATTGTCGATTGAGCTAGTTCCTTCTCCGCAATTTCACGAGCCGCGACCAATTCTTCATAAGAGCCAATCTTGCTCGCAAGAGACGTTGAGTCCCCCGCGATTTTACTGCGCTCAGATTCTATCTGACGCTCATAAGCTGCTATACGATTGTCCAAAGACGCGATCTGAGGGCTTTGCGGGGCCTCTGACGCCAGTTGAGACCGTTCTGCGCGCAAGGTCGCCAGCGTGGTCATTAGTGATCCGATTAGTTGAGACCCTTCCGCAGCGGTCCGGACGGGATCAACAAAACGCTGCTGATTACGAAAATTCGTGAGTTGTCTTTGGATGTCAGCGAGGCGCCCCCTGGCGTCGTCGACCGAGAGGCGTGCTTCCTTCACAGCGTCGTCGGATTGCCGGACGTTGAGGCGATTAACCAAGCCCTCCCCGCCCTCCAATAAGATTCGGTTTAGGTCGTAAGCCGTTTGTGCCTCGAACGCTTCGACGCGCAACACGCTGATTCCTGTCGATGCATCGTAGCCGACGGTGACGAAACGTTCGAAGCCCTTGTGAAGGCTTTCGTTAGAGCGGCCCTCTCCGAGTCGAGGCCAGCCCGTAAAGATATCAAGGCCGCGAGGCCGGAG
The DNA here is from genome assembly GCF_058681075.1 of Brevundimonas sp. FV2ps16. Classification (NCBI taxonomy): domain Bacteria; kingdom Pseudomonadati; phylum Pseudomonadota; class Alphaproteobacteria; order Caulobacterales; family Caulobacteraceae; genus Brevundimonas; species Brevundimonas sp. FV2ps16. The sequence continues at coordinate 1,069,196 of NZ_CM178728.1, forward strand.
TATTCTGCTCAGGTCAAACGTCTTCTGGGCTTCGAGCATGCCGTCGCGCGAGCTGATGTACTCATGTACAGCGAATGCGTCTGACGTCGTGTTGGTCAGGCCGACCCCCTGCAGCGCCATGCCAAGGTTGGACGGCTGCGATTGGTTGGCTGCACGAACGATGAAGCGCGACTCCGACACATATCGTGGCGACGCGACAATGAGGAAATAAAACGCGGTCACCAGAGTCGGCAAAACCACGATCAGAATAAACGGCAAAGGTATTCGTTTCCACCACGGCTTGCCTCGGGCTGGACCTTCAAGACGATCCGGCAAAGGGCCGAGATAGTTGAGTTTAGCATCCGTCATGATGTTTCCGGTGACATTGACGCCAGAGCCGTCTCGCTCAGGGTCATTCCGTTTCGATTTTATCGCGAGAGCTTAGCACGAGCGCCAAGCCGAGGATGATGAAGATTGTACCCCAAGCCAAGGCGTAGGTCGTGTCGTAGTGGGTCTCTACAAACTCCCCAAATACGGCCGCTCGGATCATTTCGATCGGATGGACGAAAGGGATGTAAAGGAGATATTTTTGCACGCTGGGCGGGACCCAGGACACCATGGTGAACGCGCCGGACAAGGGGATCAGAAGGTAGCTAATCAGGCCGATGAAGCGCTCAAAAATTTCAAAGCGCATCGCCAACCCGGTTAAAACAAGAGCGAACCCGACGGCGATCCAGCAGAGAAGAAACCATCCAGAATAAAGCAGTAAATAGCTATATGGAGCATCTACTTCCCCAAGGGAAAGCAAGACTACGTAGACCACTGCAAATGCGGCAGTAGAACCACCAAACTCCATCAGGATTCTTGCCCCGAAAATGTGAAGCGGCGCGATTCTACGATGATACAACAAGCCCATATTGGCCTGTAGGGCTCCGGCCATGAAACTGATCAGGTGCCGTATTAGAATCAGCGACATATATGCCGTCATGACGAAGGGGGCCAGGCGGACCCCGTGCTCATAGGCAGGCTTAGTCAGACCCCACAGGGTCATTACGCCGAAACAGAACAGCAGGGGTTCGCCGATCAGCCACGCGAAACCCAACCCTTCACGACCAAAGCGGGTAATGACCTCGCGCATCATCAGAGCGCCGATGATGCGAAGATGTCTGGCTAGAGGCGCGAAGACCATAAGCTCTCGTCGGTTTCCCTGGATCGCAAGCCTCAAACCTACGTCGAGAGTGTCCATTCAGACGAATGAGGGGTGGGGTCAAGCCAAAGATTCAACGACCATCAGGATTTCAGGCCAAGTTTGGCGTAAAGCTCGCGAAGCCGCGCCTGGTAAGCCGTTGGGCTGAAGCGCTCGGCCTGAGTTACACCGCGTTTTTCCAGTTCATGCCGATAGGGTGCGTCCGCATCCAGCGCCTGTATTCCCCGCGTAATGGCTTGGACATCGTACGGATCAACGATCACGGCTGCGTCACCGGCGACCTCCGGAAGAGATCCGCCCGTCGATGTCAAAACGGCTGTTGAGAGGGCCATGGACTCCAGAACAGGTAGGCCGAACCCTTCATATAGCGACGGGAAAATCGTCGCCTTGGCGCCGCGGATCAAGCTGATCAGCATTGAAAAGGGCATGTAGTCGTATTGCCGGATACGATCCGCATTTGGGCCGCCGTCACGCTTCACCTGGTTTAGCAACGCCACCTCTCCCTCATCCAGCCAAGCGCGACCGCCAATGAGAACAAGAGGAGTTTTGCTGCCGGAGGCGAGATAGGCCTCGACAATGCGCCCGAGATTTTTCTTCGGTTCGATGGCGCCGAAATGAAGGAAATAATCCTTCCAGCCGAGGTTAAATACGCCTTCCAGCTCGGTTTGAACCTCGGGCTGTGGCCTATTCAGCAGTGCGGGCGGGATGCTGACTGCCTGGTAGGTGTTGGTAATACGGTCTTCGCTCACTCCCATAAGGCGGATGACGTCTTGGCGGGTCGTCTCCGAGACGACCGCAATATGATCGGCGCGCTTGGCGATCGCCTTGCACAAGGCGCCGTAGACAGCCTTGTCGTCCAATGTTGTGTGCGGCAGGCGCAACGGGATGAGGTCGTGGATCGTATAGATGTTAGGGACGCTCTTTGCGTAGATGGGCAGCGTCGATGTCCAGTGCATCACATCCGGCGCCGGCGCATCCGTGGTCACGCCGAAATTCACCGGCGTCTCTCGGCCATAAGCGGCGAAGGCGCGGTTTCCATAAAAGAACAATTCCTGTGACGCCCAGAAGCGATCAGCAGAGGGCCGGCCACCGCGGCGGCTAGGCCAGATCACTTCGCCAGACGGAAGGATCGGATAGGCCTCTCGTCCGAGTGGGGCCATGAGCGTCTCTCGGAACCGCTTTGATTTTTGGCTGCGATTCAGCTTTTGCGGCGGTCGTTCAGCATCAACCAGTCCGGCCTCATTTAGTACATTACTGGACCTTCTCGGCGTGGGCGGTCCGTAAAGCACCTGGGTTCCGAACCCTAGGGTTTGAACATTCTCCAGCAGGTTCCGACCATAGGTCGCAATTCCCGACCCTTTCGCCAGGGCGAGATTGAAGCCGTCGATGCAGATTGAAGTCATAGTGATCCAGAGAAAACAGTCGCAGCTCATGGACGACAGGCGATGGTTGTCGTCAACCTTTTCTCACAGATTCAAGAGTGTCGGATCTCCGCCTTGCGCCGCGATATTCACACTGATGGCCTTCTCCGCCGCATAGCGGATCAGGCTGTTTGGTCCGCCCGCTTTCGGGCCCGTCCCGGATAAGCCTTCGCCGCCGAACGGCTGAACCCCGACCACCGCGCCGGTGATCGACCGGTTGATGTAGACATTGCCGGCAGGGACGAGGTCGACCACCTCGGCGGCGAAGGCTTCGATGCGGCTGTGGACACCGAGCGTCAGGCCGTAGCCCCGAGCGGCGAGCTTGCCGGCGACCGATTTCAGGTCGGCCGAGTCGTAGCGATAGATGTGCAGGATCGGGCCGAACACCTCGCGCTCCAGGAAGTCGGGCGTCGGGATCTCGGCGATAGTGGGGGCGAACAGGTCGCCCCTTTCCGATCCCAGCGGCATGTCGGCGCGGGCGATGATCTTCGCCTCCTTCGCCAGGCGCTCGACGTGGGCTTCCAGGGCGCGGCGAGAGTCGGGGTCGATGACGGGGCCGATGTCGGTCTTGGGATCGGCGGGATCGCCGACGGTCTGGACCGCCAGGGCGCCCTTCAGCCCCTCGATCAGGGCGTCGGCGGAGTCCTTGGGGACGTAGAGGACGCGCAGGGCCGAGCAGCGCTGGCCGGCCGAGCCGAAGGCCGACTGGATCACGTCGTCGATCACCTGTTCCTTAAGCGCCGTGGTGTCGATGAACATGCCGTTCAGGCCGCCGGTTTCGGCGATGAAGGGAATGATGGCGCCGGGGCGGGCGGCGATAGACCGATTGATGGCCGCCGCCGTGTCGGTGCCGCCGGTGAAGGCGACGCCGTCGATTCCGGGGTGGGTGACCAGGGCCGCGCCGACCGTCTCGCCGCGTCCGGGAACCAGGGCCAGCAGATCGGGATTCAGACCGGCCTTGTGATACAGGCGCACGGCCTCGGCGGCGATCAGCGGCGTCTGTTCGGCGGGCTTGGCCAGGACGGCGTTGCCGGCGGCCAGGGCGGCGGCGATCTGGCCGGTGAAGATGGCCAGGGGGAAGTTCCAAGGCGAGATACAGGCGAAGACGCCGCGTCCGTGCAGGATCAGCTGGTTGGTCTCGCCCGTCGGGCCCTTCAGGGTCTGGGGGGCTGTGAAGTCGCGTTCGGCCAGCAGGGCGTAGTAGCGGCAGAAGTCGGCGGCCTCGCGCACCTCGGCGACGCCGTCGTTCAGGGTCTTGCCCGCCTCGCGGCTGAGCAGGGCGACCAGGCGGTCCAGATCGGCTTCAAGCGCCTCGGCCATGGCGCGCAAGGTTACGGCGCGTTTGGCCCCGCCCTGACGGTCCCATTGAACCTGGGCGTTCGTAGCGGCCTCGACGGCGGCGTCGATGTCGGCCGGCTCGGCTTCCGAGACATGGCCGAGCGTCTGCGACCGGTCGGACGGATTGGTCACGGCCTGGGCGTCGATGCCGGCGCGCAGCTTGCCGCCTATGATCGGGCCGGAGGTCAGCTTCTCACGGTCGATCCCCTCCAGCGCGCGCGCATGGGCTTCACGGTCGGCGGCTTGCGAATAGTCGCGGCCGAGGGAGTTCTGACGATCGCCGTACATGTCTTGCGGAACCGGAATCTTGGGGTGACGGTCGGGCGCTTGCTCGACCAGGGAGATGGGATCGGCCGCGACGGCCGAGGCGGGCACGCGTTCGTCCAGCAGGGCGTGGACGAAGGAGGAGTTGGCGCCGTTTTCCAGCAGGCGCCGCACCAGATAGGGCAGCAGCTCCTCGTGTCCGCCGACGGGGGCGTAGGCGCGGACGATCACAGTCTCATTGGCCCAGGCCTCGTGCGCGGCGTCGTAGAGCGCCTCGCCCATGCCGTGCAGGCGCTGGTGCTCGACGGCCACGCCCCGGTCGCGGGCCATGCGCCGCACGGCGGCCAGGGTGTGGGCGTTGTGGCTGGCGAACTGGGAATAGAGGGCCGGCGCCGCCTCGATCATGGCCCGGGCGCAGACGAGATAGTTCAGGTCGGTCGCCGCCTTGGTGGTGAAGACCGGATAGTCGGTGCGGCCGAAGACCTGGGCGCGCTTGATCTCGGTGTCCCAATAGGCGCCCTTGACCAGCCGCACCATCAGCCGCCGGCCCGAGCGACGGGCCAGGTCGGCGACCCGCTCGATCGTCTCCAGCCCGCGCTTCTGATAGGCCTGCACCGCCAGACCCAGGCCGGTCCAGTCGCCCAGGCTGGGCTCATGCGCCAGCCGGTCCAATAGTTTCAGCGACAGGGCCAGGCGGTCCGCCTCTTCCGCGTCCATCGTATAGTTGATGTCGTATCTGGCCGCGATCTGGGCCAGGCGCAGGATCCGGGGATAGAGGGTCGCCCAGACGTCGTCCTCGTGCGTCGCCTCATAGCGGGGCGACAGGGCCGACAGTTTCACTGACACGCCGTGACCGTGCTCGGGACCTTGGCCTTTCGAGGTCTTGCCCACCGCCTCGATGGCGTCGGCGTAGATCTTTTCGTATCGGTCGGCGTCGGCCATGGTCCGGGCGCCCTCGCCCAGCATGTCGAAGCTGCACAGCCAGCCTTCCTTGTTCGACCGCTTCAGCGCGCCCTGGATGGTGCGGCCGACGACGAACTGCTCGCCCATGATCTTGACGGCGGTGGCCACGGCCTGCCGGATGACCGGCTCGCCCAGTCGCCCGGCGATCCGCTTGAGGAAGCTGGGCAGGTCGCTGCGCGCCTCGTCGTCTACATCGACCAGCTTGCCGGTCAGCATCAGGCCCCAGGTCGAGGCGTTGACGAACAGGCTGTCGGACTGGCCCAGATGACTGGCCCAGTCGGCCGAGCCGATCTTCTCGGCGATCAGCCGGTCGCGCGTCTTCTCGTCCGGCACGCGCAGCAGGGCCTCGGCCAGACACATCAGGGCCAGACCCTCGCGGGTGCCCAGACTGAACTGCTGAAGGAAGCTTTCGACCACCCCCTGCTTCTTCTGGCTGCGGCGGGCGTGTTCGACCAGGGCGGCGGCTTCCGACACGACGTCCGCGCGTTCGGCGGCGTTCAAAGGCATGCGGGCCAGGTTGGCGGCGACCGCCTCGCGCTCATCGCGGAACTTGTGGTGGTCCAGGCCGTCCCAGACGGCCAGGCTCGAAGGCATGAAGGCGGGGGCGGTCATCGGTGACAATCCTGTGGATTTCCGCCGTATATGCCGGAGTTCATTGAAGGTGCTTCGTATGATATGGCCAGATGCTGATAATCGTTCGGTTTAGGGGCTCATTTTCCGATGATCGATATTGACGCCGTCGACCGCCGCCTCCTGCGGGTGCTTCAGACCGACGCCCGCATCTCCAACGCCGAGCTGGCGCGGCGGTGCAACCTGTCGCCGGCCGCCTGTTTCGAGCGGGTCAAGCGCCTGCGGGAAAAGAAGATCATCACCGGCTACGCCGCCATGATCGATCCGGCCCAGGTTGGTCGCGATCTGCTGATCTTCGTTGAGGTCCTGCTGGACCGCACCACCGGCGACGTCTTCGAAGCCTTCGCCGCCGCCGTCCGCAGTCAGCCCGAAGTACTGGAATGCCACATGGTCGCCGGCGGATTCGACTATCTGATCAAGGCCCGCGTCGGCGACATGGACGCCTATCGCGCCTTCCTCGGTGACGTCCTGGTGCGGATGCCGGGCGTGCGAGAAACACGGACCTATGCGGTGCTGGAAGAGGTGAAATCGACGACGGTGTTGCCGCTGTAAGCAGGGAGCCTTCCGGATTTCGATCCGTTAGGGGTGACGTTTTTGGTCTCGCCACGTAAGACCGCCTTAAGAACAAGCAGGAAAGCAGCGACTTATCCATGCCGGTGATTTTTCCCGTGATCATGTGCGGCGGCTCCGGCACTCGCCTTTGGCCTGCGTCGCGACCGTCTCGTCCGAAGCAGTTCATCCCGTTGGCGGGCAATCGCTCGCTTTTTCAAGAGACCGTTGAACGGGTGTCGGACTTGGCGGGAACGGCCGGCCGATTGATCATTGTCGGCGGCGCGTCGCATCATTCGGCCATCGTCGAACAATTGGCGGAGATCGGTCGGGAGGCCGTGATCCTGCTCGAGCCGGAGGGGCGTGATTCTGCTGCGGCCATGGCGGCGGCCGCGCTCTGGACCCATCGCCACGCTGCGGGGGCGGTCAACCTCTTCGTCGCATCGGATCATCATATTCCCGACGCCGAGGCCTTCCGAAGAGCGGCCCTGATCGCCAGCGAGGCCGCTCATGCCGGACGTATCGTCACGCTGGGCGTCGTTCCGACTTCACCTTCTTCTGCGTACGGCTATATCGCCCCGGTCGGGACCGGCCTCTCCGAGGTTAAGGCATTCGTTGAGAAGCCTGACGTCGCAACTGCGGAACGCTACATCGCCGACGGATATCTGTGGAACAGCGGCAATTTCATTGTCAGGGCCGATGTGCTCCATGAAGAGCTCGCGCAGGCGACCGCAGGTCTCGTCGAGGCGGTGATCCACGCCCTTGATGATGCGGCGCACGACGGTGAAGCCGTGTTCCTGGGTGAACGTTTCGCGTCGGCCCCGAAGATATCGATCGACTATGCCGTCATGGAGAAGACCCGCCGCGCATCCGTGCTTCCGGTGGATTTCGAATGGTCGGATCTGGGCGCCTGGGACTCGGTTCATGCGTCCGGCGAAGGCGACGTCGGGTTGCACATATTTGAGGACGTCGACAACTGCCTGGTGCGGGCTGGCGACGGGGTGATGGTGGCGGCCATCGGGGTGTCCAATCTCGGTATCATCGTCGAGAAAGACGCCGTCTTGGTCACCGACCTCAGACGCAGCCAAGACGTCAAGAAAGTGGTCGAGCGTCTGAAGACCCTGTCGCCCCGGCACCTCGACTTCGCCCGACCTGTGGACGAAAGCCTTGTGGACGGCGCGGTGCGAATGGCGTCCTGGATGCGGCAGGCGGCCCTTCCGACATGGTGCACCCTGGGCCAGAATGCCGAAGGCGGCTTCGAGGAACTGCTCGGTCAGGATGGGCGACGCCTCGCGGCGCCTCGCAGCGCCCGGGTGCAAGGCGGTCAGATCGCAGTCTACGCTGAGGCAGGGCGACTGGGGTGGCCCGGACCGTGGCGTGCGACGCTCGATCTAGGGCTGGACTGGTTGAACCAGCGCCTGCTCGACGACTCCGGTCTGGCTGTCACCCGATTGGCCACGGACGGCGCGGCGGGCGATGAACCCAGAATGCTGTGCGATCAGGCCTTTCTGATAAGGGCCCTGGCGGCGGCTCATCAGGCCAAGCCGGCCGCAGGGCTGGAGCGCCAAGCGGCGGCTGCGCGCGATCATATGTTGGCGCTGGGCTCGCCTCAGGGCGGGCTGGTCGAAGGAGGGGCTTATCCCTACCAGTCCGCCGCCAACATGCGTTTGCTCGAGGCGACGCTGTCCTGGGAGGAGGTTGGCGAGGACGTGGGCTGGAAGCCGCTCGCCGACCGGATCGTCAATCTTGCTAGGTCGCGGTTCGTCGACGAGGAAACCGGTCTTCTGCGGGAGTTTTTTTCGTCCGACTGGTCTCCGGCGCCGGGATCAGACGGCGCCTTGGTTAAGCCGGGACGGCAATTTGAATGGGCTGGGCTATTCGCGCGCTATGCCTGCGCTCGCTCTTCGCCCGAAATTCTCGAGGAAGCCTGGACGATTTTCCTGGGCGGCATGAAGGGAATTGACGCCAAGCGGGGCGTGGTGATCGATGCGATGGACATAAAGGGGGCTGTTCGCAGTGCGCGTGCCCGGCTGTGGTCCCAGGCCGAATGGATGAAGGCGGCGCTGATCTTGGCGATGCTGTTTGACGACGCCCGCCGCGACCTTTGTCTGAAGCAGGCCGCACGTGCTCAGCGCGCCTTGTGGCTTTATCTGGCTCCGTCCGGGCTTTGGCGTGACAATATGCTGGAGACCGGCAGGTTCATTGATGAACCGTCGCCCGCTCGCTCACTCTACCACATAATGGGGGCCTTCGCTCAGGCGAGGACCAGTCTTGTGCAGTTGAAGTCCGAGCGGATCGGAGCGTTGGAACTGTCTTGATGTCCGCCGTATCCGTCTCGCCTTCGTCATTCGAACCGTCTAGAAGTTCCGCCCTTACTTAACGGCTCAGGGTCCGCCCGCCTCAATGCGCATCGTTCTGGCCACTGACGCCTGGGAACCTCAGGTCAACGGCGTCGTCCGCACCCTGACCCGCACGGTCGCGGAATGCCGCGGCATGGGTCATGAGGTCGAGGTCATCGAGCCGAGCCTGTTCAAGACCATTCCCTGTCCGACTTACCCGGAAATCCGGCTGGCGCTGGGGGCAGAAGAAGAGATTCGCGAAATGCTGCGGGCCTTCGAGCCCGAGGCTGTCCACATCGCCACCGAAGGGCCGATCGGCATCGCCACGCGCCGCATCTGCGTGGAATGGAAACTGCCGTTCACGACCAGCTACCACACCAAATTCCCCGAATATGTCTCGGCCCGGTTCCCGATCCCGGTTCAGGTCGGCTACGCCTATATGAAGTGGTTCCATAAGCCGTCGGGCCGGCTGATGGTGGCGACCCCGACGCTGCGCGACGAACTGGTCGAACATGGGTTCAAGAATGTCTCGCCCTGGTCGCGCGGCGTGGACACAGAGATGTTCAACCCCGATCTGGACCGGATCTATGACGAGATGGGCGGCAAGGACTGGCCCCGACCCTATTTCCTGAACGTCGGTCGGGTCGCGGTGGAGAAGAATATCGAGGCCTTCCTCGAACTGGACCTTCCCGGCACCAAGATCATCGTCGGCGACGGCCCGGCGAGAGCTGAGCTTCAGGAAAAATACCCCGAAGCGAAGTTCCTGGGCGCCAGGTTCGGCGATGACCTGGCCCGTTGTTTCCGCGATGCGGACGTCTTCGTCTTCCCCAGTTGGACCGACACCTTCGGTCTGGTGATCCTTGAGGCCATGGCCGCCGGCACGCCGGTCGCCGCCTATCCGGCGCACGGTCCGATCGACATTATTCCCGGCTCGAACGCCGGAGTGATCGACCAGGATCTGAAGACCGCCTGCCTGAAATGTCTCGAGCTCGACCGCCGGGATGTCCGCGCCTATGCTGAAAAATTCAGCTGGCGCGCCTCGGCCGAGCAATTCGTCGAGAACCTGGAACCTTATCCAGAGCCCGAGCGCGGCCGTTTTTGGCGCCGTCTTCGGCGTATCGCCCGGATTCGCAAGCGCGCTGCGGCTTAGTTCGGCGCGCATCGTTTGTGACCGTAAGCCGCCCCCGAAAGAAGACGCATGCCTAAACCCCGCCAAGACCTGAAGCCGAACACGGCGGCTTATGAGACGCAGGCCTTGGTCAAGCCGACGGGGTTCCGGGAATACGACGCCCGCTGGATCCTGGAGAAGGAGATCAATCTTCTCGGCATCCAGGCCCTGGGTCTGGGCCTGGCCACCTATGTCCACGAGATTGGCGTCGTGCCCAAGATCGTCACCGGCCATGATTTCCGCAGTTACAGCCTCAGCGTCAAACAGGCCCTGATCCTGGGGTTGCTGGAAGGCGGGATGGAGGTTCTGGACGTCGGCCTGGCCCTGTCGCCCATGGCCTATTTCGGTCAGTTCGAGCTGGATGCGCCTTGCGTCGCCATGGTCACGGCCAGCCATAACGAGAACGGCTGGACCGGCGTGAAGATGGGGGCGAACAAGCCCCTGACCTTCGGCCCCGAGGAGATGGGCCGGCTGAAACAGATCGTGCTGAACGGCGAGGGCGTGGCCCGGCCGGGCGGGAAACTGGTCCGTGTCGAGGACTTCCGCGAGACCTATGTGGCCGACGTCGCCTCCAAGGTGCAGATCAAGCGCCCGCTGAAGGTGGTCTGCGCCTGCGGCAACGGCACGGCCGGCGCCTTCGCCCCGGACGCCCTGCGCCGGATGGGCGTCGAGGTGATCGAGATGGACACCGACCTCGACTATACCTTCCCGAAGTACAATCCGAACCCGGAAGATCACGCCATGCTGGTGCAGATGGCCCAGCGGGTGCACGAGACGGGCGCCGACCTGGCCCTGGGCTTCGACGGCGACGGCGACCGTTGCGGGGTGGTGGACGATACGGGCGAGGAGATCTTCGCCGACAAGATCGGCCTGATGCTGGCCCGCGACCTGTCCAAGGTCTATCCGGACAGCACCTTCGTCGTCGATGTGAAATCGACCGGCCTCTACAAGACCGACGAGATCCTCAAGGCCAATGGCGCCGAGGTGGTCTATTGGAAGACCGGTCACTCCTACATCAAGCGCAAGACCGCCGAACTGGGCGCCCTGGCCGGGTTCGAGAAGTCGGGCCACTTCTTCATGGCCGGTGATCTGGGGCATGGGTACGACGACGGCCTGGTCGCGGCCGGGGCGGTTCTCGCCATGCTGGACCGCAATCCCGGCAAGAAACTTTCCGAACTGAAGGCCGCCCTGCCGGATGCCTGGACCAGCCTGACCATGTCGCCCCATTGCGACGACGAGCTGAAATACGGGGTGCTGGAGCGGATCGTGAAGGAATACTCCGACCTGGCCGAGGCCGGCGGCGAGATCCTGGGCCGCAAGATCCTTGAAGCAATCACCGTCAACGGCGTGCGGGTGCACCTGGAGGACGGCTCCTGGGTCCTGGTCCGCGCCTCGTCGAACAAGCCCGAACTGGTCGTGGTGGTCGAGAGCATGCGGTCCGAGGACGACATGCGCGACCTGTTCCGCAAGGAGATCAAGCCGCGCCTGGCCGCCTATCCCGAGATCGGCGCCTTCAATCAGGAAATCTGAACGCTGAACCAATCCGCCCGATGACCGCTTCCAGCAGACCTGATGCTGGAGGCCGGCTTGCCGCACTTTTATTTTCACACCGAGAACGGCGATTGTATTCGGGATGATCAGGGTGAGGATCTGCCCGATGCCGACGCGGCCCGCGAAGAGGCGGTGGCGGTGCTGGGGGAGATCCTGCGGTACAGGGGCGCGGCCTTCTGGGAGACGGCCTCGTTCAGCGTGATCGTGACCGACGCCGACGGGCGCACGGTGGTCAGCGTCACCGCCAAGGCGTCCGACGTTGCGCCGGAGGGCTGGACCTTGGCCGAGTCTGAGACATGACCAAGGCGGGACCCCAGCCGAAGATCGCCACCCTGATCGACAAACTGTCCCGGCGTGATCATGTCAGCCCAGAAGAAGTCGAAGCGCTTCAGGATGTTCTGGGGTCTCCGCAGGAGGTTCGCAGCGGCGCTGACATCGTCAAGGAACATGCGCACCCCTTGCAAAGCACCTTGCTGATCTCGGGCTTTTCGGCGCGTTACAGCACGCTTGCGGGTGGTGGACGTCAGATCACCGAGATCAATGTGCCGGGTGATTTCATCGATCTGCACAGTCTGCTGATGAAGCAGATGGACCATGGCGTCGTGGCCTTGACCGACTGCGTCGTAGCGCCCGCGCCCCATGTGAAACTCATTGCCCTGACCGAACGCCATCCGCATCTGACGCGGTTGCTTTGGCTGGACACGATCATCGACGCGGCCATCCACCGACAATGGCTGGTGGCGATGGGGCGGCGCAGCGGCCTGGGCCATCTGGCCCACCTGGTCTGCGAACTGTATCTGCGACTCCAGGCGGTGGGCCAGGCGGAGCGACTGCGGTTCGACCTGCCCCTGACCCAGGCCACGCTCGCCGACGCCTTGGGTCTGTCCACCGTCCATGTCAGCCGCCTGGTCACCGAACTCCGGGGCGAAGGTGTGATCAACTGGAGCGGAGGCCAGGTCGAGATTCTGGACTGGCGCCGACTGGCGGAGATCGCCGAGTTCGACGCTACCTATCTGCGTCTGCAGAACGAGCCGGTCTGACTTAATCCATGTTATCGCGCGCGACCCTGCTCTGGGGTTGATCGCCGTTATGTCCGCACCGAATCTCGCCCAAGCCCTGCTCTCCCGCTTGGCGGTTCAGGGCATAGATATGATGGATCAACCCACCGCTTCCGGGGAGCGTATCTCGCCGTTTCAGGACGGCCAGGCGTTCGTCACCCTGGTTCTCGAGGGCGCAGTGGCGCGGCAAGGGCGGGATTCCCTCTGCCTCGGGCTGGCCGGTCCGGGCGACCTTCTGAACTTCGACGCTGCTGTCGGAGGCGAGGCGAAGGAGGACGGCCTGTGGCTGACCGCCGGCCGGCAGGTCACGATCCCGGCGGAACGTCTGGTCGAGATGATTGACCGTCCCACCCTGGTCGAGACCGCCCTTGCGGATCTGCGGCGCCGGATGGACGCGGCCCATGCGGAAGTGAAGCGTCAGGCGCGCGGACGAGTCACCGAGCGTCTCGCAGCGCTGCTGCTCGATATTCACGGCTTGAGCCAGGCGATGGAAATACCGCTGCGCCAGAGCGACATCGCCGATCTTCTGGCCGTTCGCCGGGCTGGAATCTCAACTGCCGGCGGCGAGTTGCAGGCGGCAGGGGCCATACGGGTCGGTCGGGCGGCGATCCGTCTTTGCGACGTTGCCGCCCTGGACGCCGCGGCGGTCGGCGCCGTCCGCCAGCGGACGCTTCACTCCACCGTGACGGACTTGGCCAGGTTGCGGGGCTGATCGACGTCGGTGCCTTTCTGGACGGCGGTGTAATAGGCCAGCAGCTGGACCGGCACGGCGTAGACCAGGGGCGCGATCAGGGGGTGGCAGTCCGGGGCGTGGATGCGGCGGATGCCGGCGCCGTGCGGGGCGGGCGCCTTTTCCGGCGCGATCATGATCACCGGACCGCCGCGGGCGGCGACCTCTTGAAGATTTGAGGCGGTCTTTTCGAACACATCGTCCAGCGGGGCCAGGGCGATGGTCGGGGTTTCTTCGTCGATCAGGGCGATGGGGCCGTGCTTCAGCTCGCCGGCGGCATAGCCCTCGGCGTGGATATAGCTGATCTCCTTCAGCTTCAGCGCGCCCTCCATGGCCAGGGGGAACATGGCGCCCCGACCCAGGAACAGGACGTCGTCGGCCTTGGCCAGATCCTGAACGACGGCGCGGATGCTGGCGTCCATGCGCAGGGCGTCGGCGATCAGGCGGGGGCTTTCGAACAGGGCCTTGACCAGTTCGGCCTCCTGGGCCGCGTCGATCCGGCCGCGCGCCACGCCCGCCGCCACGGCGAGGGCCAGCAGGGCGGCGACCTGGGCGGTGAAGGCCTTGGTCGAGGCCACGCCGATTTCCGGCCCGGCGTGGGTGGGCCACAGCACATCCGCCTCGCGCGCCATGGACGAGGAGTGGACGTTGACCACTGCAGCGGTCATCAACCCGTGCGCCTTGCACCAGGTCAGGCTGGCCAGGGTGTCGGCCGTCTCGCCCGACTGGCTGACGGCGACCGCCAGGGTCTTTTGCGACACCGCCGGCGAGCGGTAGCGGAACTCGGACGCGATTTCGACGTCGCACGGCAGGCCCGCCAGCTTCTCGAACGCGTAGCGGCCGATCTGGCCGGCGTAGAAGGCGGTGCCGCAGGCGACGATCTGGATTCGGTCGATGGCGGCGAAGTCGACGGCGTTGGTTTTGGCCGTGCCGGTCACCAGGTCGAGATATTCCGACAGGGTGTGCTGGACGCTGTCGGGCTGTTCATGGATCTCCTTTTCCATGAAGTGGCGATATTCGCCCTTCTCGACCATGGCCGAGGAGGCCGAGACCTGGACGACGGCGCGTTCCACCGGCGCGCCCGTGACGTCGAACATCCGGGCGCCGCCCTTGGTCACGGCGACGTAATCGCCCTCTTCCAGATAGGAGATCTTCTGGGTGAAGGGGCCGACCGCCAGGGCGTCCGAGCCCAGATACATTTCGTTCTCGCCCCAGCCGACGACCAGCGGACTGCCGCGACGGGCGCCCAGGATCAGATCGTCCTCGCCGTCGATCAGCACCGCAAGGGCATAGGCGCCGGTCAGCCGATCCAGCGTGATCTTGAAGGCCTCCAGCGGCGGCCGCCCGGTGTTCAACTCGGCGTCCAGCAGATGGGCGATGACCTCGGTGTCGGTCTGGCTTTCAAAGACATGGCCCTCGGCGGCCAGTTCGGCCTTCAGCTCGGCGAAATTCTCGATGATGCCGTTGTGGACCAGGGTGACGCGGCCGGCCTTGTGCGGGTGGGCGTTGGCGGTGGTCGGGGCCCCGTGGGTGGCCCAGCGGGTGTGGCCTATGCCGACGGTGGCCTTCAGCGGCGCCTCGACCAGGACGGCTTCGAGGTTGCGGATCTTGCCCTGGGCGCGGCGGCGCTCGACCGATCCGTCCACGACGGCGGCGACGCCGGCCGAGTCATAGCCCCGGTATTCCAGCCGTTTCAGACTGTCGATCAGCCGGGGAACGACGGGTCCATTGCCGGTGACGCCGATGATGCCGCACATGCGCTGGGAACTCCGAGGAAGAGGGACAGATAAGGCGCCGCTTTGCACTGGCGGCGATCCGGGGCTAAGCCACGCATCGAGCCCCACCGGCCGTCTATGCAATCTTAAGGCGGACCGCATCAAAAAAGGGGTTTCGGAACGTTACCCGAAACGAAGGACGACGCCTTGGGCGACAGGAAATATTTCGGCACCGACGGTATCCGCGGGCGCGCCAACACCTATCCGATGACGGCCGAGGTCGCGCTGCGCGTCGGCCTGGCCGCAGGGAAACTGTTTCGCACCGGCGACGACCGGCGGCATCTGGTGGTGATCGGCAAGGACACCCGGCTGTCCGGCTATACGATCGAGCCGGCCCTGGTCGCCGGCTTCGCCTCGGTGGGCATGGACGTGCGGACCTTCGGCCCGGTGCCGACGCCGGGGGTGGCCATGCTGACCCGGTCGATGCGCGCCGACCTGGGGGTGATGATCTCGGCCTCGCACAACGACTATGCCGACAACGGCATCAAGCTGTTCGGGCCGGACGGCTACAAGCTGTCGGACGAGATCGAGCTGAAAATCGAGGCCCTGATGGACGATGGCCTGGACCAGGGTCTGGCGCCGTCGAACAAGCTGGGTCGAGTCAAACGCATCGACGACGCCCAGGCCCGCTATATCGAGATCGCCAAACAGGCCTTCCCCAAGCGGCTGAGCCTGCAGGGACTGCGGATCGCGGTCGATTGCGCCAACGGCGCCGGCTACAAGGTCGCGCCCACCACCCTGTTCGAGCTGGGGGCCGAGGTCTTCCCCGTCGGCGTCACCCCGAACGGGACCAATATCAACGCCGAATGCGGCTCGACCCATCCGGCGACCCTGGTCGAGGCGGTCAAGCGCTACCGCGCCGACATCGGCATCGCCCTGGACGGCGACGCCGACCGGCTGATCATCTGCGATGAAAAGGGCCAGGTGGTGGACGGGGACCAGATCATGGCCCTGGTCGGGCTGGACTGGGCCAAACGCGGTCTGCTGACCGGGGGCGGGGTGGTCGCCACCGTCATGTCCAACCTGGGGCTGGAGCGAAAGCTCAAGTCGGAAGGCCTGACGCTGGAGCGGACCAAGGTCGGCGATCGCTATGTGATGGAGCGGATGCGCGAGGGCGGGTTCAATATCGGCGGCGAACAGTCGGGCCACATCATCCTGCACGACCACGCCACCACCGGCGACGGCCTGATGGCGGCCTTGCAGGTGCTGGCGGTGCTGGTCGAGTCCGGCAAGCCGATGAGCGAGCTGGCGCGTCAGTTCGATCCGGTGCCGCAGAGGCTGGAGAATGTGCGGTTCACGGCCGGCAAGCCGCTGGAGAGCGATACGGTCAAGGCGGCCATCGCCGAGGCCGAGGCGGCGTTGAACGGCTCGGGCCGTCTTCTGGTCCGACCCTCGGGCACGGAGAAGCTGATCCGCGTCATGGCGGAGGGCGACGACGCGGCCCTGGTCAAGCGGGTGGTGTCGGACGTGTCTGCGGCGGTGAAGGCGGCAGGGTGATCTTCACCTCCCCGTCGGCGAAGGCCGACGGGGAGGTGAGCTGGGATCGAGCCTGTCCGCGATTTCACTTGCGGGGCGAGGCGACCGGCGCTCCATTGGCGCCCAGACATATTCGCTGGGGCCTTTCATGATCGACCGTCGCCGCCTTCTCTTGTCCGCCGCTGCAGGCGCGGGTCTTGCCGCCGCCAATGGTCAGGCGTGGGCGCTGAACGCGCCGGCCGGCGACGCCGCCCAGGCCAAGGCGGCGCTGGCCGCCTATATGGATCAGGCCTTCGAACAGACCCTGGACCTTAGCCCGGAAGCCGTCACCGCCTTCGGTCTGGACAACGGCGCGCGCGCGGCCGCCAAGTCCCGGCTGACCGTCCCGAGCAAGGAGAACGAGGAGAAGTTCCGCGCCTTCACCAAGGCGCAACGCGCCGCACTGACCGCTCTGGACCGGTCGTCGATGGATGCCCAGGACGGCATCTACTACGACACCATCGCCGATAATCTGGACGGGGTGATCGCCACCTTCGCCATCCCCTACGGCCAGGGCGGCTGGCCCAATCCCTACCGGGTCAGCCAGCAGGGTGGGGCCTATCAGTCGACGCCGGACTTCCTGGCCAACCAGCATACGATCCAGACGGCCGAGGACGCCGACGCCTATGTGGCCCGCGTCGCCGCGTTCGCCGACGTCCTGACCGCCGAGACCGAACGTCTGCGCGAGGACTACGCCCTGGGGGTGATCCCGCCGGACTTCATCCTGGCCAAGGCGATCGGCCAGCAGGACGGGATGCTGGCCACCGCCGCCGCCGCCTCGCCCATGGTCGCCTCGGTGGTGGACCGGACGACGGCCAAGGGCCTGTCGGGCGACTGGGGCGCCCAGGTCGAGGCCCTGCTGACCCAGAAGGTCTATCCCGCCTTGTCGGCCCAGAACGCCCTGCTGAAGGCCGCCCTGCCGCGCGCCGGACACGAGGCTTCTGTCCGTCGCCTGCCGCAGGGCCAGCAGTATTACGCCAACAGCCTGCGCTACATCACGACCACCCGGCTGACGGCGGACGAGATCCACCGCACCGGCCGCGCCCAGATGGCCGAGCTGTCCGCCCGCGCTGATGCCCTGCTGCAGGCCCAGGGCCTGACGCAAGGGACGGTGGCGGAGCGGATCCGCGCCCTGGGTCAGGATCCGAAATACGTCTATCCCAACACCGACGCCGGCAAGGCCGAACTGATCGAGAAGCTGAACGACCAGATGGCCGATATGCAGGCCCGTCTGCCCGGCGCCTTCGGGCGGCTGCCCAAGGCCTCGGTCCAGATCAAGCGCGTGCCGCCCGAGGTCGAAGCCGGCGCGCCGATGGGCTATTACAACTCGCCCAGCCTGGATGGGACGCGGCCGGGCATCTATTGGATCAATCTGAAGGACACGGCGGAATGGCCGTCCTGGACCCTGCCGACCCTGACGTATCACGAGGCGGCGCCGGGTCACCATCTGCAGATCAGCCTGCAACAGGAGAGCGCGGCGGCGCCCAAGCTGATGAACTTGCTGGGCTTCTCAAGCTATGTGGAGGGCTGGGGCCTGTACGCCGAACAACTGGCGGACGAACTGGGCGCCTATGAGAACGATCCGGTGGGGCAGATCGGCTATATCCAGTCGCTGATGTTCCGCTCCGCCCGTCTGGTGGTGGACACCGGCATCCATTCGAAGGGCTGGAGCCGCGAACAGGGCATCCAGTACATGATGGAGGCCTATGGCGATCAGGAAGGGGCCGCCGTGTCCGAGGTCGAACGCTATTGCGGCTGGCCGGGCCAGGCCTGCGCCTACAAGGTCGGCCACAACGAGTGGGTCCGGCTGCGCGAAAAGGCCAAGACGAGCCTGGGCGACAAATTCGACCTGAAGGGCTTCCACGATACGGCCCTGGCCGCCGGCGGCGTGCCCCTGTCGGTTCTGGAGCGGATCGTGGACGGCTGGATCGCGACCCAGGCTTAGTGAGGGGGCCTAGTCGGCGACCGTCAGCCCGTCGATCCGGCGCAGGCGGTTGTGGATGTCGGTGGCGGCGACGGCCGCCTCCGCCGTGGCCACGGCGATCTGGTTGAGGCCGCGCACCACGTCGCCGGCGGCGTAGAGTCCCGGCACGCTGGTGGCCTGGTGCAGGTCGACCTCGAGCCGGCCGTCGGGCGCCAGGCGGGCGTCGAGGCCTTGGGCCAGTTCGGCGTTCGGCGACGTGCCCAGGGCGGAATAGACCAGGTCGAAGGCGCGGGTCCGGCCGCCCCAGCCCAGGGCGGTGACCCGGTCCTGCTCCAGGGCGACGGTTTCCAGAGGCGCCACGATCAGTTCGACGCCCAACCGGTCCAGTTCGTCCTGGCGGGTGAGGGCGTCTGGCGAACCCACATGGATCAGGGTCACCCGGTCGGAATAGGTGCGCAGGAAGGCGGCTTCACGCGCCCCCTTGTCGTTGTGGCCGATGATGGCGACTGTCTTGTCGGTGGCCTCATAGCCGTCGCAGATCGGACAGATGCGGACCAGCGATCGTTGAACCGCGCGTTCCACGCCCGGCAGGTCGGGGTGGTGATCGACGACGCCGGTCGCGAGAAGCACCGCACGGGCGCGGACCTCGCGACCCTGAACCTGGGCGGTGAAGCCGTCTCCGTCGCGCGCCAGGCGTTCGACCCGGCCGGGTTCGATGACCGCCCCGAACTCCTCGGCCTGTTCGCGCATCCGCTTCAGGATATCGGCGCCGGACACGCCGGAGGGAAAGCCCGGCATATTGTGGCTGAGCGGAATCCAGCAGGCGCGCGGCTCGCCCGCGTCGATCACCAGGGTACGGCGCCGGAACCGGCCCAGATAGGTCGCGGCCGTCAGGCCCGCCGGGCCGGCGCCGATGATCAGAACCTCGGGATCCGTCATCGGGTGCGCCAGGCGACGGGCCACAGATCTGAGGGTACGCCGGCGCATTCGCCCATCGCGCTCTCACGCGTCAGGGCGAACCGTTCGCCGGTCCAGGCCCAGGTCTGAAGCACGCCGCAGTCGCCGATACCCCGGCCCTTGGCGAAGGCGGAGAGGGTGCGGGTGTCCGGATCATAGGCGCCGTTGACGGTGGTGTTGTCCGCCATGACAGGGTTTGCGCCCGGTCCGCCGGTTCCGACCAAGGGGACGGGGCGGGGCTCGCGTCCATCCGGGCCGGTCAGGTACCAGTGGTGCGTCACGTTGTAAGCGCCTGATCCGCATGTCACGCCCCACAGCACGGTTCGTGCGTCCAGCCGCGCGGACGTGACGGAGTCGCCTATGCCGGAAATCTCGGATTCCTTGAGGCAGTCGCCGACTTCAGACCGGCCGCGGAGGCTGGCAGGCAGGGTCTGGTCGCTGCCGCCCAAACCGGTCTGATCGACACGGGGCGCGACGGGCACGGTCAGCAGGGGCGGGGCGACAGGGACGGTCGAGGCGGGGCGATCGCCCCGGCGGATCAGGGCGGTGGTCGTGCCCAGCCGGCCCTGTTTCTCGTCGATCCACAACAGGGCGGCGGCGGCGCCGTTCAGCGAAGCGGCCTGGGCCGTGGCGCCCCTGATCGTCATTGACTGACCCTGAGCAATAGCGTCGATGACGGGGCCGGCGTTGGCTGCGCCGATGCGGCCGACAGGGGTCTGGGCGGCTTCGTCGAGGGCGGCTGCAAAAGTCCTTCCGTCGATGTCGAGGCTGACGCGGTTCGAGGCGGGCGCGTCGCCATCGGGCCAATAGCCGAAGGCGACGTCCGGTCTGGCGTCGGGGCCTGCGGGCAGGGCGATACGGACCCAGCCTGCCGCAAAGTCCGGTGCAAAGCCGAAGGCCCAGCAGGTCCCGTCATTGCTGCAGGTCGCGCTCCAGTCCTTGAACTGACGCGTTTCGCTGCGGGTCTGCAGAACGGCGGGCGCCGCTGTCGCCGTCGCTCCGGAGGCTGCGGGCTGGGTCGAACCGGGCGTTTGCGCCGCCTCTCGATCACCACATCCCGCAACAGCCGCGGCGGAGACCGTCAACGCCGCCAGGGTGGTCCCACGAAACAGACCCATGATCCTCATGCCTTTCTCAGCGCCGAAGCTTTGTGCGCGGCGCGGGCGCCGGTCTTGGCGCTCTCGACGACATACTCCGGGTTCTCGGGCGAGGCTGCTACCTCATGGCCTTTGATGTGCGTCTTTGCGGTGACCTTGCGCACGACTTTTCCCGTGGTCGCCCCCTGGTTGTGGTCCCACGTCACGCGGTCGCCGGGCTTGAACGTCCTGTGTGTCATGGTGCGGTCTCCTTCGGCAGCAGCGGTTCAGCGAGCAGTCGCCGCATCAGTTCCGCATCGACCACGGGGGGCGGCTCGCAAAAGGCGAGGATCCACCGGTCCACAAGTTCGCGCTCCTCGTCCGTCATGTCGTCGTTCGCCATTTGAAGGGTGGGCCGTCAACAAGGCCGGATCGACTGGTTTGGTTCAGCTTGGCCGTGAGGGTCTTTTCCCGACAGGGTTAACTGATGGCGGGGTTTGCGCGGACGCGCGGCCCGGCTATATCCCCGCCACGATATTCTTTCCCCAAAAGTCAGAGGCGGACCGCACGCATGGCCAAGATCAAGGTCGAAAACCCCATCGTCGACATCGACGGCGACGAAATGACCCGCATCATCTGGCAGATGATCAAGGACAAGCTGGTCTTCCCGTTCCTGGATCTCGAGCTGGACTACTACGACCTGGGCATGGAGCACCGCGACGCCACCGACGACCAGGTGACGATCGACGCCGCCCACGCGATCCAGAAGCACGGCGTCGGCGTGAAGTGCGCCACCATCACCCCGGACGAGGCCCGGGTGAAGGAGTTCGGCCTGAAGAAGATGTGGAAGTCGCCCAACGGCACCATCCGCAACATCCTGGGCGGCGTGGTCTTCCGCGAGCCGATCATCTGCTCCAACGTGCCGCGCCTGGTGCCGGGCTGGACCCAGCCCATCGTCGTCGGCCGCCACGCCTTCGGCGACCAGTACAAGGCCACCGACTTCCTGATGCCTGGCCCCGGCACCCTGACGATCAAGTTCGTCGGTGAAGACGGCGCCGTGATCGAGCACGAAGTCTACAAGGCCCCGGGCGCCGGCGTGGCCATGGCCATGTACAACCAGGACGACTCGATCCGCGAGTTCGCCCACGCCTCGTTCGCCTACGGCCTGCAGCGCAACTATCCGGTCTATCTGTCGACCAAGAACACGATCCTTAAAGCCTATGACGGCCGCTTCAAGGACCTGTTCCAGGAAGTGTTCGACGCCCACTACGCCGCCGAGTTCAAGGCGCGCGGCCTGACCTATGAGCACCGCCTGATCGACGACATGGTCGCGGCGGCGATGAAGTGGTCCGGCGGCTTCGTCTGGGCCTGCAAGAACTATGACGGCGACGTCCAGTCGGACGTGGTGGCGCAGGGCTTCGGCTCGCTGGGCCTGATGACCTCGGTGCTGATGACGCCGGACGGCAAGGTGCTGGAGACGGAAGCCGCCCACGGCACCGTGACCCGCCACTATCGCCAGCATCAGAAGGGCGAGGCCACCTCGACCAACTCGATCGCCTCGATCTTCGCCTGGACCCGCGGCTTCAAGCACCGCGCCAAGCTGGACAGCAACGAAGCCCTGGGCACCTTCGCCGACACCCTGGAAAAGGTTGTGGTCCAGACGGTCGAAGCCGGTTTCATGACCAAGGACCTGGCGCTGCTGGTCGGCGACCAACAGGGCTGGCTGACCACCGAGGGCTTCCTCGACAAGGTCGCCGAGAACCTGAAGACCGCTCTGCCCGATATCGGCTGAGCCCGTCCTGAAGCGCGGTAGGACACAGAACGTCCTCAAGCAGCGCGAAGCGCGGTAGGACAATAACAAAGAGCCCCGTCGGATCCGTCCGGCGGGGCTTTTCGTTGCGTCCTCGGATGGGCCGTGCATGATCGGGCCGAGGGTGGGGGAAGCGACGTGAAACGACTGTTCGGCAATCTGCTGGTTCTGGGGCTCGTGGCGGCGGTCGTGGCCTTCTTCCTCGCGCCGGCGGTGGGCTTCTTCGCCATCCGGTCGGCGGCGGAGGCGGGCGACGTGCAGGGGCTGACCCGGCTGATCGACTTCCAGGCCGTGCGCCAGTCGCTGCGGCCGCAGCTGAGCGGCGGGGTCCAGGCGCCGGCGCCCTCGTTCCTAGAAGACCCCATCGGCGCCGTTCGGCGCCAGATGGAGCGGAACCCGATCCTGAACACGCCGGACGTGGACGCCTATCTGACGCCGGCCGCCCTGTCGGCCCTGACGCGGGGCGAAGGCCGCTACGCCAGCCATTGGTCTGCGGCGGCTCCGCCTGTGGCCAGCGCAGAGACGCGCAAACCCTGGCCCCGGCCGGTGTTCTGGAGCGTAAACCGGATGCGGATGGCGGTTGAGGACCAGGGCGGATCGCGCACCGTCTTCACCTTCGAGCGGCGGGGGCCGTTTGAGTGGGTTCTGGTCCAGATCGGCCTGCCCGATGGATCGGCGCCGGCGACGCCCCAGGCGGTTGCGCCCCAGACAGCCCCCTAGGCGCAACATCTGGCCCGTCTCGACGTTTCGACTGCAGGAGCACTTATGAAGAAGATCGCCGTCGGACTGGTCGCGGCCATTCTGGGCCTGGCCCTGGTCGCCTGTTTCATCTCCCCCTTCGTGGCCGCCCAGGCCTTGATCCGGGCGGCGCGGACGGGCGACGTGGCCGGTCTGGAGCAGTCCGTGGACTTCCCCGCCTTCCGGGCCAGTCTGAAGGCCGAGCTGAACGCCCGCGCGGCGCTGGAGATCCGCGAGCGGACCGGCGGAGACCGGGCCATGGCCGCCCTGGGCATGTTGCTGGCGCCGTCGCTGGTCGAGGGGGCCGTGGACGGTCTGGTCACGCCTCAGGGTGTGGCCGCCATGGTCCGGTCCGGCGACAAGCCCCGGCCCGAGCGACCCGTCCCCGCGTCCGACTCGCCGGCGACGCCGAAGGAGCGGATCCATCAGTCTTGGGCCTATCGCGGGATCAACACCTTCGCCGTCACCCTGACCCGCGACGACCGGCCCGACGACGCCCTGGTGCTGATTATGGAGCGGCGGGGGCCGCTGAGCTGGAAGCTGGCCGGGGTGGATCTGACGCCCGACCCGATGGGGTAGGGGCGCGGGCCAAATTGCACTGCACCCCCGAAAACGGGTGCAATATGCAAAAGAGTGCAATTTCGGCGGGCGTCAGGAAGACAGGCGTCGCCTGGTGAAAAGTCCGTAGTCGGTGGTCACGTCTCGCGATCATGCGCCCATTATACGGGCGTTCGAAGGCGTGATGGGTCGAGGGGCTTTTCGGGAAGCCAGGGGATTGAATCGCCGAAGGACTTTTTGCGGAATTGTGCGCGGAGGCGGGCGATTAGGCACTCTGACCTTCCCCCGCTTGCGGGGGAAGTGTCGCGTCGTGGCGCGAAGCGACACGCGTGACGATGGGGGAAGTCTTGTTGTTCAAGCAAGACTCCCCTCTCCGACCCTGGTCCGCTGCGCGGACGCCGGGCCACCTCTCCCGCAAGCGGGAGAGGGTCTTTGGTGGGCTCAGCCCTTCAGGGCGTTGCGGACGGCGGTGAGGCCGTCTTCGGCCTTGGAGCCGTCGGGGGCGCCGCCCTGGGCGAAGTCGGGTTTGCCGCCGGCGCCCTGGCCGCCCATGGCGATGACGGCGGCGCGGGCCAGGTCGGCGGCGTTGACGCGGTCGGTGAGGTCCGAGGTGACGGCGACGGTGACGGCGGCCTTGCCCTCGGTGACGCCGATCAGGGCGACGACGCCGGTTCCGACCTGTTTACGGAAGTCCTCGGCCACGCCGCGCAGACCCTTGCCGTCCACGCCGTCCAGGACGCGAGCCATAAGCTTGATCCCGCCGATCTCTTCCGGCGTAGACGCCGCGCCTGAGCCGCCGCCCAGGGCCAGTTGCTTCTTCAGCTCGGCGACCTGTTTCTCCAGCGTCTTGACCGAGCCTTGCAGGGCCTCGACGCGGCCGGGGACGTCCTGGGTCTGGATCTTGAAGTCGCGGGCCAGGCCGCGCGTGACCTTGGCCTGGGCTTCCAGATAGAGGCGGGCCGCCTCGCCGGTCAGGGCCTCGATGCGGCGGACGCCGGCGGCGACGCCGGTTTCCTGGACCACCTTGAACAGGCCGATGTCGCCGGTGCGGGCCACATGGGTGCCGCCGCACAGTTCGACCGAATAGGGGGCGTTATCGCTGACCAGCGAGCGGCCCAGGGTCAGAACCCGGACCTCGTCGCCGTATTTCTCGCCGAACAGGGCGATAGCGCCGGCCTCGATGGCCTCCTGCGGGGCCATCAACTTGGTCTCCGCCGGGACGTTCTGGCGGATCACGGCGTTGACCTCGGCCTCGATGGCCGCCAGCTCGTCCTCGGTCACGGGGGCCCCGTGACTGAAGTCGAAGCGGGCGCGCTCGGCGTCGACCAGCTGGCCCTTCTGGGCGACTGCGGGGCCGAGCACATTCTTCAGGGCCGTGTGCAGCAGGTGGGCGGCGGAGTGGTTGGCGCGGGTGGTCATACGCTTGTCGGCGTCCACCAGTTGGGCGACGCGGGCGCCGATCTGAAGCGTGCCGGCCGTGATCTGGGCCGACAGGACGTGCAGGTCGCCGGCGTGCTTCTTGACGTCCAGAACCTCGGCCTCTCCACCCGGCCACTCAAGCGTGCCCTGATCGCCGGTCTGGCCGCCGCTCTCGGCATAGAAGGGGGTGTTGTCGAACAGGATCTCGACGATGTCGCCGGCCTCGGCCGTCTCGACCGGAGCGCCGCCGTTCATGATGGCCAGCACCTCGCCCGACCCCTCGATAGTGTCATAGCCGTTGAAGACGGTCGGACCCATGCGGTCGCGGATCGCCAGCCATTCATTGGTGTTGGCGGTCTGGCCCGAGCCCTTCCAGTGTTCGCGCGAACGCTGGCGCTGTTCGGCCATGGCGGATTCGAAACCGTCGACATTGACCGAGAAACCGCGACGACGGGCCTCGTCCTGGGTCAGGTCCAGCGGGAAGCCGTAGGTGTCGGACAGGGTGAAGGCGGTCTGGCCGTCCAGCATGTCGCCGGGACGGAAGCCCTGCACCGCCGTGTCGAACAGGGCCATGCCCCGGCCCAGGGTGGTGCGGAAACGGACCTCTTCCTGTTTCAGCGTGTCCTCGATGAAGGGCTGGGCGCGGGCCAGTTCGGGATAGGCGTCGCCCATCTGGGCCACCAGGGTCGGGACCAGGCGGTGCATTAGCGGATCAGCGGCGCCCAGCAGGTGGGCGTGGCGCATGGCGCGGCGCATGATCCGGCGCAGCACATAGCCCCGGCCCTCGTTCGACGGGGTGACGCCGTCGGCGATCAGGAAGGAGGAGGAGCGCAGGTGGTCGGCGATGACCCGGTGGCTGGCGGCGCGCTCGCCGTCCGACTTGGTCGAGGTGGCGTCTTCCGAAGCGGCGATCAGGGTCTTGAACAGGTCGGTCTCGAACACTGAATGCACGCCCTGGAGCACGGTGGTCATCCGCTCCAGCCCCATGCCGGTGTCCACGCTGGGCTTGGGAAGGTTGCGAACGATCTGGTCGTTCTCCTTCTCGAACTGCATGAAGACGTTGTTCCAGATCTCGACGTAGCGATCACCGTCTTCGTCCGGCGAGCCGGGAGGGCCGCCCGGGATCTTGTCGCCGTGGTCCCAGAAGATTTCGGTGCAGGGGCCGCAGGGGCCGCTGTCGCCCATGGCCCAGAAGTTGTCGCTGCCGGCGATGCGGATGATCTTGTCGTCGCCGAAGCCGGTGACCTTCTTCCAGATCGCGGCGGCCTCGTCGTCGTCGATATAGACCGTGACCAGCAGGCGTTTGGCGTCCAGGCCGAACTCTTGCGTGACCAGTTTCCAAGCCCGGTCGATGGCGTGTTCCTTGAAATAGTCGCCGAAGGAGAAATTCCCCAGCATCTCGAAGAAGGTCAGGTGGCGGGCGGTGTAGCCGACATTGTCCAGGTCGTTGTGCTTGCCCCCGGCGCGGACGCATTTCTGCGAGCTGGTGGCGCGGGGATAGGGCGGCTTGGACGCGCCGGTGAAATAGTCCTTGAACGGCACCATGCCCGCATTGACGAACAGCAGCGACGGATCGTTCTGCGGCACCAGCGGCGCCGAGTGCACCTTCTCGTGGCCATCGGCCGCGAAGAAGTTCAGATAGGTGGCGCGGATCTCGTTCAGGCTGGGCATTTGGGCGTGTCTTCGGCTCGGTCGTCGCAAGGAACCGGCGTCATATAGGGTTTTGTCGGGGAACGCATCATCTGGTCCCGCCCCGCGCCCGTCGCGGTCGAGTCGGGGGAATGATCGCTTTGCGAAAGATCAAGGCGATCCTTGCGCGGAGCCCCATTCTGCGGCGTCACACATGTCGGTTCGAAACTCGGATTTCGAGTTTTTCGCGACGCCAGGGAAACAGGACAGACGACCATGGGAACGACACAACTGCATCGGGGTCGGCTCATAGACCACATCCAGCTGGTCGTCCGTGATCTCGCGCTTAGTCGGAAATTCTACACGGCTGTTCTGAACGTGCT
Organism: Brevundimonas sp. FV2ps16; assembly: GCF_058681075.1. Lineage (NCBI taxonomy): Bacteria > Pseudomonadati > Pseudomonadota > Alphaproteobacteria > Caulobacterales > Caulobacteraceae > Brevundimonas > Brevundimonas sp. FV2ps16. The sequence continues at coordinate 1,096,177 of NZ_CM178728.1, forward strand.
GGAGATCCCCGTCATCGATACGGCCGACGGCTATTTCTGGGCCGATGAACTCGTCGTGTCCTCGCCGGAAAGCGCGGAGAGCCGGGGCGTTCTGACGGGTCGGCACCACCTGGCCTTTCAGGCCAAGGACCGCGCGACGGTCGATGCCTTCTATCGGGCGGCGCTGGCCCATGGCGCACGCGACAACGGCGCGCCGGGCGAGCGGGCCTATCATCCGGGCTACTACGCCGCTTTCGTGCTCGATCCCGACGGCAACAACATCGAAGCTGTGCACCATGGTGAGGCGCGGCGTAGCGCGCCGTCGGTGACGATCGGTTTCTGAGGATTCCGGGAGGCCGACGGGTCCACCTGCGTCAACGCCAAGGTCCGATTTCAGGGCTGACGCCCGTTTCGCAAACAGACCCGTTGGCGACATTCGCGGCATCGCCTAGCCTGCAGATATGCACAAGGAACCGAGAGACGGAGGGGCCGATGTCGAGGCGGTCTATGTGGCGGGACTCTCCGGCTACTATCCTAGTCCTTACCTGACACCGGACGACCTTAAGGCCCTGTCAGACCGTTGCCTGACGGGCACGAGAGTGATCAGCAACATTGAAGCTTACGAGCTTGATGGTGAGGCGGACGTCGCCCGTTTTGACCTAAGTCTCTACGGAGAATACGCCACTCAGAAATTGAAGAGCTGGCCGGAGCGGGCTTCGGATTCGGTAACGTTCATCGAGCAGTTGCTGCTTGATGTCGACAAGGAAAAGAACCGCATAATGTTTCAGGTCTGGCTTGACTGGGACCAAGCCTGAGGTCGGCGGTGCCATGACCTTCTAAGCGTCCGCTTCCCATCTGTGGACGCCCCCCTTCAGCGCAAGAGTGAATCCGAGAGTTTCTGACACGTAGTCGGATGCTGCCATCTGTCCGGCCTTTACTGCGGCGGCGTACCGTCGCTGGCCTATATGGGAGTTCGCGGATCCGGTCCAAATCACCCAAAGCGTGCTCGAGGCACGGTGGAAAGCCCTGGTTTTCCTGATCCCGTCTCGCCGACTGTTGCGCCATATGCTCCTTCGCTCATCCTACGCTTCGACGTCTCGCGTTCGTGCTGGCTAGGCCTGCACGCCCGGAGCTCGGTAGACATCGCCCTTGGCCATGAGCGCCCAGACGATGCGGGCGTTCTTGTTGGCCAATGCGACGATGATCAGCATCTTCGGCTTTCGCGCCAGCATCTGGTCGAGCCATGACCCTGCCGGCGCGCCTCGGATGGCGGCCTGTTTTATGACGGCGCTGGCACCGATGGTCAGAAGCCGTCGAAGTGTTCGCTCGCCCATTTTGGTGATCGCGCCGAGCTTTTGCTGGCCACCGGTGGATCGCTGTCGCGGCGTGAGGCCCAGCCAGGCGGCGAAGTGACGGCCGCTCTTGAAGGCTTCGTGGGAGGGAGCGAGGGCGACCAGAGCCGTCGCCGTGATCGGACCGATCCCCGGGATGGTCATCAATCGACGTGCGACCGGATCATGCCTGGCGCGCGAGGCGATCTCCGCGTCGAGCACAGCGATCTGCTGGTCGAGCGTTCGCAAGGTCGAGACCAGAACCAGCAAAATGGTGCGCGCGGCGGGCGGAAGCGCTTCGGCCGGATCCTCCACGCGAGCGATCAGGCGCTCGACGTGCGGCACGCCCTTGGGAACGATCCAGCCGTACTCAGCCAAGTGACCGCGCAGGGCGTTGATCGTCTGGGTGCGCTGACGCACCAGCAGGTCGCGGGCGCGAAAGACCACACTGCTGGCCTGCTGCTCTTCCTGCTTGAGCGGCACGAACCTCATGCTGGGCCGCTGCGCCGCCTCGCAGATCGCCTCTGCGTCGGCCATGTCATTCTTCTGACGCTTCACGAACGGCTTCACATAGACCGGCGGGATCAGCCGGACTGTATGGCCCTGGCGGGTCAGCTCTCGACCCCAATGATGGGCGCCAGCACAGGCCTCCATCGCCACGACACAGGGGGGAAGGCCCGCGAAGAACGCCAGCAAACGTCCTCGCCCCAACTTCTTGCGAAACACCACCTCGCCCGCAGCATCCGCGCCATGCGCTTGAAAGATGCTCTTGGCGAGATCCAGACCAACAGTGCTAACCTGTCCCATGGACGCCTCCTTCGAGTGTTGTTCAACACCCTCACTCTGGCACATCGATGCCGTCGGGGGGCGTCCACCCCATCACCCCGAACGGCCCTTCGCAATGTCTGCGTTCTGCGGGCGACGCGGCCAAAGGGGCGCCTCACACCTGCGGCGGCGGGCCGAACTTGCCGGACTGATAGTCCTGGATAGCCTGGATGATTTCCTCGCGGGTGGTCATGACGAAGGGGCCGTGGCTGAAGACCGGCTCGTTGATCGGTTCGGCGTGGCCCAGCAGGACGACGGCGTCGGTCTGGGCCGAGATCTCGACCGCGTCGCCGTCGCCCAGGGCGGCCAGGTTCCATTCGGGCACGGGGGTTCCGGCGACGGAGACCTGGCCCTTGATCGCATAGAAGAAGACATTGCGGCCGGCGGCGACCGGGGCCTCAAACCGGGCGCCGGCGGGCAGGCGGACGACGGCCAGATGGATGTCGATCAGCGACTGGATCGGGGCCTTGACCCCCAGCCATTCGCCGGAGACCGGCTCGATCGTCACGCCGCCCTCGGTGGTGAAGGTGGGGATGTCGGCGGCCTGAAGCCCCACATAGTCGGGTTTGGTCATCTTCAGCCGGGACGGCAGGTTCACCCACAGCTGCAGGATCTCCATCGGCCCGCCGTCGCGTTTGAAATCGGTCGGCGAAAGTTCGGCGTGGATCAGGCCCGATCCCGCGGTCATCCACTGGATCCCGCCCGCCTTGATAATGCTCTCGCCGCCGCCGGAGTCGTTGTGGGCCAGTTCGCCGTCCAGGATGAAGGTTACGGTCTCGAACCCCCGGTGCGGGTGCGGGCCGAACGGCAGGCCGCGGTTGCCCGGCGGATAGGTCTGGGGGCCGTGATGGTTCAGGAACAGGAAGGGATCGACCTGGTCCAGGCCCGGACCGGGCACCGGACGGCGCGTGGTCAGGTCGCCAATGTCGTCGCGGTGGGCGGGATGAAGGCGAAGAACGGGGCGGGGCGTGATCTCGGTCATGGGATCCATATAGGGCGGGTCACAGGTTTGGCGAGCGGGGCGGCTGGTGATCCAAAACCGCCGCTGCCGCGTAAAGCCTCAATATCAGGCAGAGCGAGGATCGATCATGCCCTGAATATGGCGATCACGACACGGATCAGGCTAAGCGACGCGAGAATCCGCTAAGTGATCAACGGTCCGTTGACACCGTCCCTCTAGGGTCACAAAAGCCTTCGCAACCGCACACGGCGATTGAATTCATTCGCTTTTGAGAACCATTCGCATGACTCAACCCAACCCGACCCCGGGGGTTGCATCGGGCGACCGGACCGGTCGTTTCGTCGTCCAGCCCAACGGTCACAAGACGCCGCTCTCGCCCCATATGGGAATCTGGCGCTGGCACGTGACCATGGCCGCCTCGATCCTGTTTCGCGCGACCCTGATCGCCGGCACCGTCGGCCTGATCTTCGTCGTCGCCTGGCTGGGCGCCCTGGCCTTTGGACCCGAGGCCTATGAGACGGCCTTGGCCCTCGCGGGTTCGCCGTTGGGGCTGTTGGTCGGCTTCGGCCTGACGGTCGTCCTGTTCTCCTTCATCCTGAACGGCGCGCGCCACACGATCAACGACACGGGCAATGGGCTGACGATCAAGTCGGCGACTGCGCTGTCGAACGTCGCGGTCTGGGCGCCGGTCCCCCTGGCGATCCTGTTCTGGGTCGTCCTGTTCGCTGTCGGGAGGGTCTCGCTGTGAGCAGCGCCGCGAAGTTCAAAAACAACGTCAAGATTTCCGAGCGCCACGGCGGCGGCGAATGGCTGGCCGAGCGGGTGCTGCTGACGGCCCTGCTGCCGCTGGGCCTGTGGGTCGTCTCTACCGGCTTCACCCTGGCGGGCGCGGCCTATGACGCCGTGCTGGATTGGTTCGCGAATCCGCTGAACGCTGCTTTGCTGGCGGTCACCGCCGTGCTGCTGTTCGGCTATCTCAGCCTAGCCTGGAAGGTCATCCTCGAGGACTATGTGCCCCAGGCTGGCGCCCGCAAGGCGCTGACGGGTCTGCTGAACCTGGTCTTCTTCGTGCTGGCGGCCGCCAGCCTGTTCTTCATCGTGCGGTTGGCGCTGGGTTCTGCGCCCCTGCCTGCCGGTTTCGGAGCCTGATCCCCTGATGGCCGCTTACGAACTGATCGACCACGAATACGACGTCGTCGTCGTCGGCGCCGGGGGCTCCGGCCTCCGCGCCGCCCTCGGCGCCGCCCAGCAGGGGCTGAAGGTCGCCTGCGTCACCAAGGTCTTCCCGACCCGCTCGCACACCGTCGCGGCCCAGGGCGGCATCTCCGCTTCGCTGGGCAATATGGGCGAGGACAGCTGGCAATGGCATATGTACGACACTGTCAAGGGGTCGGACTGGCTGGGCGACCAGGACTCGATCGAATATCTGGTCCGCAACGCGCCGAAGGCCGTTTACGAGCTGGAACACTGGGGCGTGCCTTTCAGCCGCACCGAGGAAGGCAAGATCTATCAGCGCGCCTTCGGCGGCATGACCCGCAACTTCGGCGAAGGCCCGGTGCAGCGCACCTGCGCCGCCGCCGACCGCACCGGCCACGCCATTCTGCACACCCTGTACGGCCAGTCGGTGCGTCGGGAAGTGAAGTTCTTCGTCGAATATTTCGCGCTGGACCTGATCATGCAGGACGGGACCTGCACCGGGGTGACGGCGCTTCAGCTCGACAACGGCCAGCTGCACCAGTTCCGCGCCAAGATGGTGGTTCTGGCCACCGGCGGATACGGCCGCGCCTATTTCAGCGCCACCAGCGCCCACACCTGCACCGGCGACGGCAACGCCATGGTGCTGCGCGCCGGCCTGCCGCTGCAGGACATGGAGTTCGTCCAGTTCCACCCGACCGGCATCTACGGCGCCGGCTGCCTGATCACCGAGGGCGCGCGCGGCGAGGGCGGATACCTGACCAACTCGGAAGGCGAGCGCTTCATGGAGCGCTATGCCCCGACCGTGAAGGACCTGGCCCCGCGCGACATGGTCAGCCGCTCCATGACCATCGAGATCCGTGAAGGTCGTGGCGTGGGTCCGAACAAGGACCACATCTTCCTGCACCTGGACCACCTGGATCCCAAGATCCTGCACCAGCGCCTGCCGGGCATTTCCGAAAGCGCCAAGATCTTCGCCGGCGTCGATGTGACCAAGGCGCCGATCCCCGTCCTGCCGACCGTCCACTATAATATGGGCGGCATACCGACCAACTATCACGGCGAGGTCCTGACCCTGCGCGACGGCAACCCCGACAGCGTGGTTCCGGGCCTGATGGCCGTGGGCGAGGCGGCCTGCGTCTCGGTGCACGGCGCCAACCGCCTGGGCTCCAACTCCCTGACCGACCTGGTGGTGTTCGGCCGCGCCGTCGGCCTGCGCTGCGGCGAGGTGGTGGACAAGGCCTCGGCCGTGCCGTCCGCCTCCAAGACCCAGACCGACGCCCACCTGGCTCGCCTGGACCGCTTCCGCTTCGCCGACGGTTCCACTTCTACCGCAGAGCTTCGCCTTTCTATGCAGAAAGCGATGCAAGCTGACGCGGCGGTGTTTCGGACGGGGGAGACGCTGCAACAGGGGACGGACAAGCTGCGGGCGATTGATGCGGCGGGGGATGATATCAAGACCACCGACCGCGGCCTGATCTGGAATACGGATCTGATGGAGACGCTGGAGTACGACAACCTGATCGCCCAGGCCGTCGTCACCATCGAGAGCGGGTTGAACCGCACGGAATCGCGCGGCGCCCACGCCCGCGAGGACTATCCGGACCGGGACGACGCCAACTGGATGAAACACACCCTGGCGTGGAAGCGTCCGGGCGAGCAGGTCCAGATCGACTACCGCCCCGTGCACAATTACACGATGTCCGACGACATCGCGTACATCGAGCCCAAGGCTCGGGTTTACTGAGGTCGAACGCAGATGGTTCAACTCTCCCTCCCCCGCGGCTCCAAGCCGACCAAGGGCAAGGTCCACAAGGCCGCGCCCGGCTCCAAGGACGTCAAGACCTACAAGGTCTATCGTTATGACCCCGAGGTCGACGCCGACCCGCGCTGGGACACGTTCGAGGTGCCCACGGGCGACCACGGTCCGATGCTGCTGGACGCCCTGATCCACATCAAGAACGAGATCGACCCGACGCTGTCGTTCCGGCGCTCGTGCCGCGAGGGCATCTGCGGCTCCTGCTCGATGAACATCGACGGGCGCAACACCCTGGCCTGCACCAAGGGCTGGGACGAGTGCGCGTCGCACAACATCACCATCGCCCCCCTGCCGCACCAGCCGGTGATCAAGGACCTGGTGACGGACCTGAGCCTGTTCTACGCCCAGTACGACTCGATCCAGCCCTATCTCCAGTCGGACGAGCCCGACCCGGAACAGGAACGGCTCCAGACCCCGGCCGAGCGCGAAAAGCTGGACGGCCTGTACGAGTGCATCCTGTGCGCCTGCTGCTCCACCTCCTGCCCCAGCTACTGGTGGAACCAGGACGAATACCTCGGCCCGGCGGCCCTGCTGCAGTCCTATCGCTGGATCTCCGACAGCCGCGACGACGCCACGCAGAAACGTCTGGACGACCTGGAAGACCCGTTCAAACTGTACCGCTGCCACACCATCATGAACTGCGCCCAGGTCTGCCCCAAGGGCCTGAACCCGGCCAAGGCCATCGCCGAAACCAAGAAGCTGATGGTCGCCCCCAGCCGCAAGAAACAGGCGGCCTGACCGCCGACGTCGCTCCCCCGACCGCGTCAATGACCGCTGAGGTCCTGCTGTTCGCCTATGGCACGCTGCAGGACCCGGCGGTCCAGACGGCCGTCTTCGGCCACGTTCTGGAGCCCGGCGCCCCGGACCGACTGAGCGGTTTTCGCCTGTCGCACATCCCCGTCGATGACCTCCAGGTCACGGCCCAGACCGGCCTGACCCACTATCCGATCCTGATCCCGACGACGGCCGAAGCCCCGCCCGTCCCCGGCCGCCTCTACCCCCTGACCCCCGCCGACCTGACCGCCGCCGACGCCTATGAGGGCGAGGCCTATCGCCGGGTGCGCGTGACGACGGAGGCGGGGACGGAGGCGTGGGTGTATGTGGCGGCGGAGGGTGAGGGGCGGATTTTGCGCATAAAGCGGTGATCCGCAGCTTGTTGGAAATCGAACATTCTTCAGTCGGCTGGGCGCACTTGGCTCGGAAAACGTGGGCTCACAATGCTTGTCGTCCCCGCGGAAGCGGAAGCGTTCCGCCGTCACCGTGCCTAAGGCAACGCTGCGGGTCATTGTGCGCGGCAAGAATCTTTCGACGACGGCTGGTGAGCGCTGGCCCAAGATCAAGTCACCGCAATCTTAACCATGATCTGACTTCCCATTGCGGTGTCGACTGGAAGTTGTAGGCTGCGATCAGGCGGGCGAAGCGGAGGAAGCGACGCTCAAAGCAATTGATGCGGCCATCTCGGGGCACCAGGAGATGATGATGAGACCGCCACCGTCCGAGGCTCCCGGCGAAGATCAGGCTGCATGACTGTTTCCAACGACAAACCCATTGAGCGGCCTGACGACGATCGCTTCGCACTGGATCCGTTTGCGTCGTCGCTCGCGAAAGCCCTTATCGGGATGGCTGCACCTGAAGGCGTGGTGGTCGCCATCAGCGGACCATGGGGCTCCGGGAAGAGCAGCGCGGTCAACCTCATCCGCCATCACCTTAAGCCAGCCATCGAGAAGGGTGATGTCCAGATTGTCCCCTTCAATCCGTGGTGGTTTGCAGGCGCAGACGCCCTGACGCTCTCATTTTTTCAGGAGCTTAACAAAGCCATTGGGCCCTCCCTGCCTGTGCAGCTCAGGAAGTCTCTTGCGGCGATGGGACAAGGAGTCTCCGCAGTCGGCGCGGTCGCCGGAGCGATCGCAAGCCTAGGGTCTGGGCCGATTGGTGGCTTAGTCACAGCGGGCTCGGAGTTGATTGGACGAGCGAGTGCCAAACGAGACACCGTCGATGAAGAGCACCGAAAAATTGCCGACGCCTTACGAAGTCAGAAAAAGAGATTCATCGTCGTCATCGATGATATCGACCGCCTGAACCCGGACGATGCTCTCACGATATTCAGGTTGGTGAAGTCCGTAGGCCGCTTGCCAAACATCATCTACCTGCTGGCCTTTGATAGGCAAATCGCGGAGCGGATTGTTGCTGAGCGTTTCCCATCGGAAGGCCCTGGCTACCTTGAGAAGATCGTTCAGCGCTTCTTTGAGCTACCGCCACCCTTGGTCGATGCGCTCCGACAGCAGGTTGTCGACGCAGCGGTCGCCACGATGGGTTCGCCCGAACAGCGACAGTTCACGCGGTTCTGGAATGTCTTCCATGACGTCGTCGCCCCCCTGATCCGATCGCCGCGAGACGTAGTTCGTCTCACCAACCACGTCGCCACTGGCTGGCCGGCCATAGCAGGCAACGTCGATAGAGCGGACTTTCTGGCGCTCAGCGCATTGGAGCTTGCAGAGCCCGACCTCTACGCCCGCATACGCGCGAACCCAGATCGGCTCTGCGGTTTGCGGGAACGCGATGACGGGCGACGGGAGAATCTAGGCCAGGAGTACGACCAGCTTATGGGTCTCGACGCTCGGCCCGAGCGCGAGAAGCAACGTCTCCGTGTAGCTTTGCGACGGCTGTTCCCCCGGCTCGATGCCGTTTGGGGCAACTTGTGGCAGAATGGTGAGACGTGGCGGCGGGACCGTCTGATAGCATCAGCGGAAAATTTCCGGAGCTACTTCGCGTTCGCCGTGTCGGATGATGTCGTCGCAGCCGACACTATAGATACAATCATTGCGCGCGCGGACGATGACGCCTTCATTGAAGGCGAACTGCGCACAGCACTCGCAAAGACGCGTCGGGATGGATCGAGCCAGGCTGGTCTGATCCTGGAAGAACTCTCGTTCTTCGCGCGGGATATACCGGAAGCAAAAGTACCAGTCCTCGTAAACACCCTGTTTCGTCTTGCCGACGCCCTCGATGTCGACAGCGACCGAGGCAAGGGCTTCATGGCGATGGCGAACAATCAGCTGCGCATCCACTGGGTACTAAATCGCCTAGTGAATGACAGGTTCGATCAAGGCAGGCGCGACGAAATTTATGGAGCGGCGTTCGCGACGGCTTCGCTCGAGTGGGCCACGGACTTTGCGGAAAGCTGTATCGGCGACTACCAACTGCGTGAAGACGGCCGCCAAGGGCGCAATGATCCGCTCGTGAGCCAGCTGAAATCTGAGGAGCTGCATGCCCAAGCCCTCGAAAAAATCCGATTGGCGGCTTCAGATGGCAGTCTCGCCACCCACTCCAAACTGGTCTCGCTGCTCTTCACGTGGCGTCGTTTGAACGGAGAGGATAACGGCGAACTTCAGACTTGGACCGAGCAGATGCTAAATGATGATGCCTTCATCATCGCCTTGGCCCGGCAGATTCCGTCGGAATCTTGGTCTTACGGAATGGGCTTCGACGAGATGGGTGATCGTGTCTCTACTCGAACGCTACGTGTGAACCTTGAGCCTTTTACAGATTTTCTTGATGTGCCTCGCTTAGAGGCTCGCGTTCAAGAACTCGCCGATCTTGAGGAGACCAAAGAGGAAGACCGAGCAGTGCTGACGGCCTTCCGCGACATCCCAAGAGGTTCGCATCGCCGGGGTGATTAGAATAGTGAGAGCGGCGGCTATTCTCCTGATATTTCCTCATCTCCAGCGAAAGAGATGAATGTCGGGCCAAGCCTCAACGTATGACACAGGCCCGTCTAATTGATCGATCTCATAAGCGTGGAGTAAGTGGGAGCGGTAGCGAGTCTCGGTGATTGAAAGCGGCGTCTTCTCCGACGAGACCGCGAGAGCCTCTGACTGTGCATAGCTAAATTCGGCTCAAGTTTGAGCATCTTCAGCCAGTAGGACTATGCGCTGCCCGCGACTCGAAAGCAGGTCTTCCTAACTTCGGCTAAGAGTCAGGTTCCGCCTCCTGCACTCCGCCTCAACCGACCCCGCCTTCCATCCGCCCTTGCACCATCCCCCCGGCTTGATATGAGCGGCGCATGGCCAGCATCACCTATATCGAGCATGACGGAACCGAGCACGTCGTCGACGTGAAACCGGGGCTCAGCGTCATGGAGGGCGCGATCCGGAACAATGTGCCGGGGATCGATGCGGATTGCGGCGGGGCCTGCGCCTGCGCCACCTGCCATGTCTATGTCGACGAGGCCTGGCGCGAGGCGGCGGGCAAACCCTCGGCCATGGAGGAGTCGATGCTGGACTTCGCCGAAGAGGTCGAGCCCAACAGCCGGCTGTCGTGCCAGATCCGGGTGTCGGAGGCGCTGGACGGCCTGGTGGTGCGGTTGCCGCAGAACCAGCACTGATCGGCGGGCTCTTCGTCCCACTTAGGATGGCCCGACTTGTGATGAGTTGGGCGGCCCAGCGCTTATAACTGGACGATCGAAAGTCTGGAACTTCAGCGGCTTGAGGCGCGCGAGGGCCGATTTGCGCGCCTGAGGTGCGGGTGCGCGGATAATGTTCGCATGACAGGCAAGAGCAAATTCACAGACCAGGTGTGGAACGAGGAGATCGGGCCGCGCTACGCCAATGACCACAGCGTCACCGGCAAACAGATCGCCGAGGAGCTGGGGCTGCACGAGGTGACGCTGAGTTCGCAGATGCGGCGGCGCGGCTTCTATCGCTATCAGCGCGCGGGGACGCCGCCGCCCGCCTTCATGGCCGCGGCGGCGGAGGGGCTGAAGCGGTGCGAAATCCTGGCCTTCGACTGGGACCCCGACAAGCCCGAGGCCACGATGGCGACGCTGAACGCGCGCGCGGCCCTGGCGGCGCGGGAGGGGTGGCTGCCTGAAATGGGCGTGTTGCTACGGGCCAAGCGGTTCGTGGGCATGGACGCCGTGCGGTTCGGCCCCTGGGCGGGGATGTCGCTGGCCAAGGCGCTGGGGATGCCGGATGCGGGCGGGCTGGGCGATGAGGAGGAGCCGGGGCCGGAGCTGGTGCTGAGGACGGCGCAGCAGCCGCCGGAGGACGCCTGGTCCGCCTGGCTGTTCCTGGGCGGACGGGGGGCGGGCAAGACCCTGGCGGGGGCGTCGTGGGCGGCGGACGAGGCCGAGCGGCTGGGGCCCGGCGGGCGGCTGGCCCTGGTGGGGGCGACTTTGCACGATGTGCGCGAGGTGATGATCGGCGGGCCCAGCGGCATCAACGCCCTGCCGCGCTGGCGGGGGCGGGCGCGGCCGGTCTATGAATCGACGCGGCGGCGGCTGGTGTTCCCGAGCGGGGCCGAGGCCTGGGCCTTTTCCGCCGAGGACCCCGACAGCCTGCGCGGGCCGCAGTTCGCCGGGGCCTGGGCCGATGAATTCTGCGCCTGGGCGCGGCCGGACGAGACCCTGGCCATGCTGCGCCTGGGGCTGAGGCTGGGGCGGGATCCGCGTCTGGTGGTGACGACCACGCCCCGGCCGATGGCGGCGCTGAAGGCGCTGAGGGCCGAGGCCGGGTGCGTGACCACCCATGCGCCGACGCGGGACAACGCCGAACATCTGGCGCCGGGGGTGATCGCGCGGCTGGAGGACCTGTACGGCGGCACGCGGCGGGCGGCGCAGGAAATGGAGGGGCTGATCCTCGATGTCGAAGGGGCGCTGTTCCGGGCGGAGGATTTGGCGCGGGCTAATTTGGACCCCGGGGCGGCGCCCGAGCGGTTCGACCGGGTGGTGGTGGCGATCGATCCGACCACGACGCCGGGGGGCGACGCCTGCGGCATTGTGGCGGCGGGGCGGGTGGGGACGCAGGCCTATGTCCTGGCCGACCGGTCGATGCGGGGGCTGAGCCCCGACGGCTGGGCGCGGCGGGCCCTGGCCTGCGCCGCCGAGTTCGGGGCCGGGGCTATTGTGGCCGAGGTCAATCAGGGCGGGGACATGGTGGCCCATGTGCTGAAGACCTTGGACCCCAATGTGGTGGTGCGCGAGGTGCGGGCCACGCGTGGCAAGCGGATGCGGGCCGAGCCGGTGGCGGCCCTGTACGAACAGGGGCGGGTGACGCACCTGGGCCGGTTCCGCGACCTGGAGGAGGAGCTGATGGCCCTGGGCGGGGACGAGACCGGCAGTCTGGACCGGGCCGACGCCCTGGTCTGGGCCCTGACCGACCTGATGCTGGGGGAGGAGCGGCAGGGGCCGTGGTTCAGGGTGTTGTAGCCATTGGCGCGTGACGGGCGGCGGCGGGCGCGCTAGAGCCTGATCCATGAACGATACGCCGAAAAAGGGCTGGTTCCAGCGCCTGTCCGCGGGGCTCTCGCGCTCCTCCAAACAGATGACCGACCAGGTCGTCGCCAGCTTCGTCAAGGAACCCCTGTCCGAGGCGGCGCTGGAAGGGCTGGAGGAACATCTGCTGGAAAGCGACCTGGGGCCGGCGGCCTCGGCGCGGATCGTCGAACGGTTCCGGGCGCTGAAGTTCGGCAAGGACGCCCAGGAACACGAGGTCAAGGAAGCCCTGGCCGAGGCGGTGGCGGCCGAACTGGCGCCGCGCCAGGCGACCTTCGATCCGCTGAGCGGGCCCAAACCCTATGTGGTGCTGTTCGTCGGGGTGAACGGCTCGGGCAAGACCACGACCCTGGGCAAGATCGCCGCCGACCTGACGGGCAAGGGCGCCAAGGTGATGATCGTCGCCGGCGACACCTTCCGCGCCGCCGCCCGCGAACAGCTGAAGGTCTGGGCCGACCGGGCCGGGGCCGAGTTCGAGAGCCGCCGCGACGGGGCGGATGCGGCCGGCCTGGCGTTCGACGCCTATGCCAAGGCGCGGGCCGAAGGGTTCGACGTGGTCCTGATCGACACGGCCGGGCGGTTGCAGAACAAGTCGGCCCTGATGGACGAACTGCTGAAGATCGTGCGGGTGCTGAAGAAGGTGGACCCGGAGGCGCCGCACGACACGCTTCTGGTGCTGGACGCCACGGTGGGGCGCAACGCCCTGGCCCAGGAACAGATCTTCGGCCGCACCGCCTTCGTCACGGGCGTCGTCATGACCAAGCTGGACGGGACGGCGCGGGGCGGGGTGCTGGTGCCCGTGGCCCAGGCGTCCGACGCCCCCCTGATGCTGATCGGCGTGGGCGAGGGGGTGGAGGATCTGCAACCCTTCGACGCCCGCGCCTTCGCCCGCTCGCTGGTGGGACTGGAAGACTGAGATGACCGAGACATCCGCCCCCGAGACCAAGAACCGCCAGTGGATCCGCCAGGCCGTCGATTTCGGCGCCCTGGCCGCCTTCATGATCAGCTATTTCGTGACGCGGGACATGATCCTGGCGACCTGGGTGCTTGTGGGGGCCTCGGCCCTGGCCCTGGTTGTCGGCTATGCGGTCGAGCGGCGGTTCGCGCCCCTGCCGCTGATCACCGGCCTGTTCGCCCTGGTGTTCGGCCTCCTGACCGTCTTCACCCACGACGACCTGTATGTGAAGCTGAAGCTGACGGTGCAGAACGGGCTGCTGGCGGTGGTGCTGCTGGGCTCGATCCCGCTGAAGAAATATCCGTTCAAGGCCCTGCTGGGCTCGGCCATCAAGGTCAATGACGCCGCCTGGCGGACCCTGACCCTGCGCTATGGCCTGTATTTCCTGACCGTGGCCGTGCTGAACGAGGTGTTCCGCAGCCCCGCCGCCGTGACCGCGATCTGGCACGCCCTGGGCCGTGACACGCCCAATCCGAACGACGTCTGGACCGGGTTCCGCGGGGTTCTGTGGATCGCCGCCTCGGTCTTCGGCCTGTCCCAGGTGCCGCTGATCATGCGCAACATGACCAAGGACGAAGAGCCCGGCCCGGTTTCGCCGGACACGGGACTCTGACAGAAGCGCGAAAGCCTACAGACAAAATGTCGCGTAACGGACATACTTCTCGCGTCAAATCGTAAAGCGCCGCTGGTACGCGTGCGGACGAAAGACAATCGGGGGACGGTCGATATGGTCAAGTCAGGCAAGGCGTTGCGCAAGGTCGGGCCTCTGGCCACCTCGCCCAGCCATCTGATGCACCGCGCGCTTCAGCTGGCGCTGGACATCTATTCCGAGGAAACGGGCGCCGACGGCCTGACCCAGCGCCAGTTCGCGGTGCTCGAGGCCGCCTCGCTGAAGGCCGGCCTGACCCAGACGGAACTGGTGCGGATGACCGGCATCGACCGCTCGACCCTGGCCGACCTGGTCACGCGGATGACCGCCAAGGGCTTGCTGGAGCGCGAACGCTCGACCCTGGACGCCCGCGCCAAGGCGGTTCGTCTGTCCACGGAAGGCGCCGCCCGTCTGGACGCCGCCCGGCCGCTGGTCGAGGCCGCCGACAAGCGGATCATGGGCCTGCTGCCCAAGGGCCAGCGCGAGACCTTCCTGGCCCAGCTGGCCGAACTGGCCGCCGCCGCCGACGCCGCCCCCGACGCCGCCAAGGCAGAGGCCAAGGCCGCCAAGAAGGCGCTGAAGATGGCTGAGAAGGAGGCCAAGAAGGCCGAAAAGGCCGCCAAGAAGGCGATCCGCCCGGCCAAGCCCGCCAAGGCCAAGAAGCCCAAGCTGAAGGTGGTCGAGGTCGCCTGATCCCCTCACCTCCGTCACCCGCCCGTCATCCTCGGGCTTGACCCGCGGATCGAGGGGGCTGCCGCTTGTGCGAGGGGTGTGACGCGGCGCCCGATCAGCGCCCGGTCCTCGGGTCAAGCCCGAGGATGACGGGTTGGGGGACGAGGATGGCCAAGGTCACGACGCGGTCGCACAGCTGCTCCGCCTTCCCTGTCGGCTTCAACCGAAGATCAGTCGTCCGGCGATAGCGCCGCCCAGGATCAGCAGCGGCGGCGCCCACCGGCCTTTCGCCAGCCAGGCCGCCGCCAGGGCGGGCAGGAAGATCAGGGCGGCGCCCCAGAGGCTCGGCGCCCGCTCGGCCGTCGAGCCCATCAGCTGGAGCGCGGTCGCGCCGATGACGCCGACCACGGCGGCCGCGACCCCCGTCAGGGCGCGGTGCAGGGCCGGATTGTCCACCACGGCCTCCAGCCGTTCGAACAGGATCAGGGAAAAGGCGAAGGCCGGCAGGAAGATCCCCGCCGTCACCGCCAGGGCGCCCATCCAGCCCCCCGCGACATAGCCGGCGAAGGTCCCGAAGATGACGAGCGGCGCGGGCAAGACGCCCGCCAGGGCCACGCCGTCGAGGAAGGCGCCGTCGGACAGCCAGCCCCGCCCCACGGTGTCGGCGCGCACATAGGGGATGGCGGTATAGGCCCCGCCGAAGGTCAGCAGCCCGCCCTTGAGGCCGGCGATGAACAGGTCCAGCGTCGCCGCCTGGGTGACGGGGGCGTCGATCGGGATCGCCGCCCCGGTCCGGGCTGAGTCCAGAGCGCCCGACAGGGAGACTGACAAAGACACAGACAGGGCGACGGCGATCAGGCCGACGCCCCAGGCGACCCAGGGGCGACGGCTGACGCCATAGATCAGGCCCCCGGCGACGAGCGGAATCCAGAAGGGCGCGCCGATGAGGCTGGAGGCGAACCCAAGCCCGGCCACAAGCCACAGAATCCGGTCCGCCAGACTATGCCGACCGATCCGCTGGACGGCCAGGAGGATCAGCGCCACCACCACGATCTGCACCCCCGCCAACGCCCCGGCCCAGACCGCGCGCCCGGCGATCAGGCCGTCATAGGCCCAGGCCGCCAGCATCATCAGAATGAACCCCGGCGCCATGAAGCCGAGGCCCGCCAGCAGGCCGCCGAGGCGGCCGCGCGACAGCATGCCCATGTGAACGCAAAGCTCGTGCGCCTCTGGCCCCGGCAGCGCCTGCATCACCGCCAGCAGCCGGTTGAACCGGGCGCTCGAAATCCAGCCCTCCCGCTCGACCAACTGGCGCCGGATCATGGCGATCTGGGCCACGGGGCCGCCGAACGCCAGCAGGCCGAAGTGCAGGAATTTCAGGAACAGGGGGAGGAGCGGAAGGCGGGGCGTCACAGGCTCCTGCTGCACGACGGCCATTCCCTTGCTCCCAACCCGGGCGCCGCAGCGCGACAGCGGACCGCCTGTATGGATGAGGTGGGTCTTTGATGAAAGGCTTGGGCGAAGGGTCAAGTGCACGGCCGAAACCCGCCAGAGTGATCCAGTCCTTTCCGCTACCACAGCCCGGCCAGCTGCACCCCCGCGGCCGGCATCAACGGTGAAGGACGGAATATGGAATTGAAGGCCAAGACGATCATCATTACGGGCGCGAGCAGTGGGATCGGGGAGGCCGCTGCAGGCTTGTTCGCTGCAGAGGGAGCCCGTCTGGTCCTTGGATCGCGGCGTCGGGACAATCTCGAAATCATCGCCGACCGCATCGTCGCTGAGGGTGGCCGCGCTGTCTACTTAGCGGGTGACGTGCGGGAGGAAAACTATGCGCAGGCCTTGGTTGATCTTGCGGTCCGCGAGTTTGGCGCGCTGGATGGCGCCTTCAACAACGCCGGAGTCGTCGGGCCTATGGTCCCCGTCGGGGAGATGGAACTGGCCGACTGGAACGACGTGGTCGCCACCAATCTTACGAGCGCGTTTCTGGCAGCCAAGGCTCAAGTACCGGTCTTGGCCGGGCGTGGAGGGGGTTCAATCGTCTTTACCTCCTCATTCGTCGGCTTCAGCAACGGCGGCTTGGCGGGCATGGCGGCATATGCCGCGTCCAAAGCCGGGCTCATCGGACTGACCCAATCGCTCGGCGCGGATCATGCGGGTGCGAACGTCCGGGTGAACGCCCTGCTTCCAGGCGGTACGATCACCCCGATGGGCGGCGAAGGGAATCCCGATGTTCTTGCCTTGGTCGCCGGCTTGCACCCGATGAAGCGAATGGCGGATCCCCTCGAGATTGCCCAGGCCGCGCTATTTCTGCTGGGGATCGTTCCTCCTTCATGACCGGAAGCCCCATGCTGGTGGACGGCGGAGTGTCGGTGCGTCTGACCTGAACGATTACGCACGGGCGGCAGGTCCTAGTGGGGGCCTGCCGACGGCCGTCGCCCACCCTTAGCTGAGATCGACCGCGACCGATTTCAGGCCTGGAGGCCAACATCTGATCTCGGCGTCGAAGACCATGACCGCACTCGACCGTTGCGAGCGCTCGCCGACGGTGGGATCATCGAATTATGGCGCCGGTGCTCGACGAACTTGAAGAACGGTTGAAAGCGGCGTGGTCGGTGGAGACGGCGACCACATGGACGCGCGACAACCCCGCCCTTGGCCAGTGCAGCGTGACGGCGCTGGTGGTCAACGACTTGCTTGGCGGCCGCATCCTCAAGACAAGAGTCGGACCGAACTATCACTTCTATAATCTGATAGACGACACACGCATCGACCTGACCAGCAGTCAGTTTGGAGGGCGGATCGCTTACGAGGATCTTCCCGCGAGCCGCGACGATGCGTTCAGCGACACCACCGTCAAACAGTATCAGGCGCTGCGGCGAGCCCTCTTTCTGGAGACGCCCTCAGCCGGTTGATGTCGCCATGCCGTCCCGAACAGCCGTTCGTGTCGTCCGCCCTTGGACCGGAAGACCCTCTTGCTCGACAGAACCCCAAACCGTCATCCTCGGGCTTGACCCGGGGATCGAACGGTCCGCCGCTTGTGCAAGGGGGCAGGCGCAGCGCCCGATCAGCGCTCGGTCCTCGGGTCAAGCCCGAGGATGACGGCGGGGGCGGTGGCGGGGGGCGCCTCCCCACGGCGGGGGAGGTGACGGGAGGCTTGCGGCGCAAATCCGGGCCTGCGACGATGGGATATGGCTGATGATAGCGACCTGCCCGGCGGCGTCGTCCATTCGCTGCCCGCCGATCTGCGGGCGGCGCTGGTCGGCGACGCCGCAGCCGTGGCGACCTGGACGGCGATCACGCCCCTGGCCCGCAATGAATGGATCTGCTGGGTCGAGTCGGCGAAGAAGGCCGAGACGCGGCTCAAGCGGATCGACTGGGGTCGCGAGAATCTGAGCGACGGCAAACGCCGCCCCTGCTGCTGGCCGGGATGCCCGCATCGCGAGAAGGGGACCGGCGCGGCCTAGGCGGCGGCGATCCTAGCCGGCGTTGGTCCTAGCCCTGGCCGACAGGCGCAGGCAGTAGAGGAGGGTGAAGGCCATGCCGCCGATCACCGCGCCGCAGCCGATGACGACCGCCGTCATGATGGTGGGGGCGAAGGCGAAGGCCAGGGCGTAGACGAGGCCGCTCAGCACCATGGACCAGGCCGAGACGCGCTGGGCCTTTCTGGCGCCCGCGCTGGCGGTGAAGGTCTTGGGGATGCGATCGCCGAAGGCGGCGATCATCAGGCCGGTGGCGCCCAGAACCAGGCGAAGGGTGGTCTCGTGGTCGATATAGCCCAGCCGGCGTCCCAGGCTGGCGCACAGGGCCAGAACCAGAATTCCGCCGCCCCAGGCGAGGCTGTTGATGACGTCCTTGTTCATTTCGCAGGCTCCTGTGAGGGCCCGGGCGTCTCCGCCCCGAGGCCGAACGAATTGACGAAGCCCAGCAGGGCCTCTTCCAGCACCGAGAGTTTCAGATGGTAGACGACCGACTTGCCGGCCTTTTCCGCATGAACCAGATCCGCCTCCTTCAGCACCGCGAAATGGGCCGACATGGTCGGTTTGGAGACGTTGAACCGGTCGCTGATCTCGCCGGCGGTCATCGGTCCCTGACGCAGCAGCTGAAGCACGCGGCGGCGGGTCGGATCGGAAAGGGCTTTGAAGACCTGGCTCATAATGTGTTTATTAGCTAAACGTCTAAATGAGTCAAGCGCGCCTTCGGCGATGGGAGTTCAAACCGCAAGATCGGGAGAGCGCGCGACGGCGTCTTGCGCCAATCTGGGCTGTGACCACGGATGAGGATGATGACGGCGGCGCTGGACCACTACCATTCCCGGATGCTGAGGGTGCTGGACCATATCGACCGGCATCTGGACGGCGATCTGGACCTGGAGACGGTCAGCGGTGTCGCGGCCTTTTCCAAATTCCATTTCCACCGGCAGTTCAAGGCGACCTTCGGGCTGTCCCTGCACCGCTATGTCCAGCTGGCGCGGATGCGACAGGCGTCGAAACGGCTGGCGGGCGGGCAGGGGGACAGCGTGACCGACATCGCCCTGGACGCCGGTTACGAGACGCCCGACGCCTTCGCCCGCGCCTTTCGCCAGAGGTTCCGGCAGTCGCCGTCCGATTTCCGGAAATCACCCGACTGGGCGCCGTGGCTTCAGGCCTTCGGCCCCCTCAACTCAGCCCGGAGCAGACTCATGCAGACGCCCTTCACGCCCGATCAGGTGACGATCCGGGAGACGCCGCCGATCCGGGTGGCGATCTTTGAACATCGGGGCGATCCCGCGACCATCGACGCCACGGTTCAGCGGTTCATCGTCTGGCGCAAGGCCGCCGGCCTGTCGCCCAAGACCAACCCGACCTTCAATGTCTGGCATTCGGAACGCCGCCCCGCCGACCCGGCCGACTATCGGATGGACCTGTGCGTCGGCCTGAACCCCGGTCAGCGGGTGGAGGCGGAGGACCCGGCGGTCAAGGCGGGCGAAATCCCCGGCGGGCGGTGCGCCGTGCTGCGCGTCGTCGGCGACACCCATAATCTGGAGCCGGCCGCCCTGTATCTGTACCGCGAGTGGCTGCCGGCCAGCGGGGAGGAGATGCGGGACTTTCCGATCTATTGCCAGCGGTTGTTCGTGGGGGAGCCGGAGATGGGGGCGGCGGCGGATTTGTTTTTGCCGTTGAGGTGAGGGGCGTGTCCGCAAGGCCGGAGCCTCTGCGGCGTCGAGAGCCCCTCCACTGCGCCCTACGACTTTCTCAGCCGCTTGGCGTTGGCGACGGCGGTCTTGTGGATGGGGGTGAGGGCGTCGGTATGGGCCTGGGTCAGTTCGGCGGTCAGGGTCTGGGCCTGGCCGGCGGCGCGGCTCCACCAGCCCAGGGCGTAGCGGATCTGGGCCTGGGCGGCCTCGGCCGGGGTGTGGGCGCCGACGATTTCGGTGGCGGCCTGGAGGGCGCGGGCGCCTTCATCCAGGGCGTCGCGGCTCAGGCGTTCGCCGACGGCGCCGGCGCTGGCGGTCAGGGCGGCGGCGGAGGCGGCCATGGCCTCGGTTTTTTCCGAGCTCATCAGCGCCATTTCGATCGGATCCTGACCCCTGGGGTCCGTCAGGCCCTGGGCCATCAGGGTGGTGCGGGCGGCGATCACCTCGGCCGAGGCGGACAGGAGTTCGGCGCCCAGGACAGCCGGCGAGCGGGCTTTGCGGGTCAGGACGCGTCTCCGGGCCGGACTTCGGCGGCGAAGGCCGCGACGTCGGACAGCAGGGCGGGGACGGCCAGGTCGATGATGCGGCGGCCCTTTTCGGGGCTGGCCTGGGCGGGGTCGGAGCCGATGCGGCCGTCGGGGAAGCGGGCGCGATAGTCGAGGGCGTCACGGATCGGGCCGTTGGGCGCGATCTTGGGGGCGTATTCCGCCGTCTTGATCCGGTCGGGATAGGCGGCCTGGGTCACGGCGATCTCGGACGGGGTGGCGTGCATGCCGTGGCCGGTGGGGAAGATCGAGTTGCACAGGCCCTGGACGCCGGGCAGGTCCCACCAGTTCTTGAGCTTCAGAACAAATGGGGGTTCGTCCTCGACGAAGCTCCATTCGGCGTAGATTTCCGAGAAGGTCGCCTCAATGGTGGCGACGTTGCCGCCGTGGCCGTTGAGGAAATAGATCCGCTCGAACCCGTGGCGGCTGAGCGACGAAACCCAGTCGGTGATGGCGGCCATGAAGGTGGAGGGGCGCAGGCTGATGGTGCCGGCGAAGGCCAGGTGATGCTGGGCCATGCCGATGTTGAAGGTGGGGGCGACCATCAGGGCGGCGTTCGAACGCTCGGCCTCGTGGGCGATGATCTCGGGGCACAGCCAGTCGGTGCCGAGAAGACCGGTCGGGCCGTGCTGCTCGTTGGAGCCGATGGGGACCACGACCGTCTTCGACAGGGGCTGGTCCGCCGCGATACGGGCGTCGATCTCGGGCCAGGACGACAGGTGGATCAGCATGGGCGGACTCCTTTACGCGACCCGCATCAACTAGCGCGATCCACGGTTGGCGCATAGGCCGTGACGAAGAGGCGGGCGGCCTCGCGGGCGCGGCGGAGGCGCTGGTCGGCGTCGATCTGGGGCACGTTCAGCATGGCCCGCAGATGGCCGTGGCCCAGCACCAGGCCCGAGAACATCTCGGCCGCCTCGTCGGGGTCGGGCACGTTCAGCCGGCCCGCGCGCGTCTGGTCCGCCAGCCAGGCCGACAGCAGTTTGAGGCTGCGCAGGGGCCCCGCCTCATAGACGGCCTGGGCGATCTCGGGGGCGTCGGCGGACATCAGGACCACGCCCCGCATCGAGCCGACCTTGTCCGGGTGGCAGATGCGCTCCAGCAGGATCAGGGCCAGGGCCTCCAGCACCTCTGCGGGGGCGCCGGCGGACTTCAGCGGGGCGACGATGGCGTCGGACCTCTGGTTCGCCATGGCCCGGGCGATCTCCAGCTTGGAGGCGAAGCGGTTGTAGACCGTCTGTTTGGAGACGCCGGCGACGCGGGCGATTTCGTCCATCGAAACCGCCAGGCCCTTGTCCGCGAACAGGGTGGCGGCGGCGTCGAGGATGGCCTCGCTCTTCTTCTCGTCGATCTGGCCGCGACGGCGCGCCATCAGTGGGCGTCCGAAGGCGGGGCGCCCGGCTGGGCCTTGACCGGCTGGGCCAGCAGGGTGACGAAGGCGGCCCCGGCGCACATGATCCCCAAGAGGGCGAAGGCGTCGCCGAAGGCCATGGTCGTGGCCTGTTTCTGCAGGATGCCATAGACGGCCTTCAGGGCCGAGGCGGCGGGGTCGATGGTGCCGGCGAAGCGCTGGGCCATGCCGGCCATCATCTGACGCATGGCCTGGTCGCCTTGCGCGATGCCGCTGGTCAGCTCGCCGATATGGACGGCGGTGTTGGTGGTCAGGCTGGTGTTCAGGATGGCCAGGCCGAAGGCGCCGCCGACGTTGCGCGCCAGGTTCACCAGGCCCGAGGCGTTCTTGACCATGTGCGGCGGCAGGGTGGCCATGGTCACCTGTTGCGAGGCGATCATGGCCAGCATGACGCCGACGCCGCGGAAGGCCTGGACCGAGGCGAACTCCCAGAAGCCCCAGTCGTCGGTGACGACCCGCGCCTCCCACATGCCCCAGGCGCACAGCATGAAGCCGCCGAACATCAGGATCCGCGCGTCCATCTTGCGCACCAGCCGCCCGGCGAAGGGGGCGGTGGCGAACATGGCGAGACCCGAGACGACCATGGTGGTGCCAACCTGGGACGACGAATAGTCCAGCACCCGACCCAGGAACAACGGCAACAGGAAGGTGCCGCCGTACAGGGCGAAGCCGACGATGAAGGTCATGATGAAGCCGACCAGGAAGTTGCGGTTGGCGAAGGCGCGCAGCTCGACGATGGGCTGGCGATAGGCCAGGGAGCGCCAGATGAAGATGGGCCCCGTCACGGCGGCGACGACCGACAGCAACAGGATGTGGGTGTCGTCGAACCAGTCGTTCTTGGAGCCTTCCTCCAGCACATATTGCATGCTCATCAGGAAGGTCGCCATGAAGCCCAGGCCCCACCAGTCGAACCCCTTGGCCAGGGACGGATCGCCCTTGTCGAAGTTGCCGTAGCGGCCGACCAGGAACAGGACCAGCAAGCCCGGCGCGACATTGATGAAGAACAGCCAGCGCCAGCTGAGCCAGTCGGTCAGGTGTCCGCCCAGGGTCGGGCCGACGGTCGGCGCCAGGGTGACGATCAGGCCCATGACCACGCTGGCCGTGACCCGCTTGTCCGGCGGGAAGGCGGTGAAGGCCACGGCGAAGACGGTCGGGATCATGGCCCCGCCGACAAAGCCCTGGATGGCCCGGAACAGGATCATGGTGTCGATGGAGTTCGACAGGCCGGTGGCGATGCTCATCAGGACGAAGCCGGCGCACGAGGCCAGGAACAGCTTCTGGGTGCCCCACAGTCGCGACAGGAAGCCGGACAGGGGGATCATCACCACTTCGGGGATCAGATAGGCGGTCTGGATCCAGCTGATCTCGTCGGCCGAGGCGCCGACCCCGGCCTGGATCTGGGGCAGGGAGGCGGCGACGATCTGGATGTCCAGGATGGCCATGAACTGGCCCACCACCATCCCGGCGAAGCCGAGCAGCAGCATGGTCCAGTTGATCTCGGGATGGCCGGCGACGGGGCCCTTGGCGTCGGAAGGGGCCCCGCCGTTTGCGGCAGGGGCGACGGCGGTCACGGGCGGGGCGCCTCGTTGGCGGCCATCTGGGCGCCGACGGCGGCCTCGGCGAAGCTCTGGCCGCCCTCGCTCTTCAGGTCGACCTTGACGTCGACCGACAGGCCAGGGCGCAGGGCCAGGCCCCGGTCGGCGCCGCTGACGACGATCCGCACGGGCACCCGCTGGGTGATCTTGGTGAAGTTGCCGGTGGCGTTCTCAACCGGGATCAGGGCGAATTCCGAGCCGGTGGCGGGGGCGAAGCTGTCGACCCGGCCCTCGATCTTGCGGCCGGGGAAGGCGTCGGCGGAAATCTCGACCGTCTGGCCCAGACGCATTCGGTCCAGCTGGGTCTCCTTGAAGTTGGCCACGACATAGGTCTGGGTCAGGGGCACGATCGACAGAAGCTGGGTTCCGGCGTTGACGTACTGGCCGGCCCGCACGCTGCGGGCGCCGACGACGCCGGCGATGGGGGCGCGGATGACGGTGCGTTCCAGGGCGATGCGGGCGGTCTCGACCTGGGCGCGGGCCTGTTCGACGGCGGCGACGCTCTGTTCGCGGGTCGAGCCCAGCACGCCGGCGGTGCGCTGTTCGGCGACCAGGGCGGCCTGGGCCTGTTGCACGCTGGCGTCGGCGGTGGCGGCCGAGGCGCGTTCGGTCTGGATCCGTTGCTGCGAGACCCAGCCCTGCTGGGCCAGCTTGCCGTAACGATCGACCTCGGCGCGGGCCAGGCCGGCCTGGGCGCGGGCCTGGGTCACGGCGGCGGCGCGGGCGGCGATGGCGGCCTGTTCCTGGGCGGACTGGGCGTCGACATTGCCGACGGCGGCGATGGCGGCCTGGAGATTGGCTTCGGCGCGGGCCAGTTCTGCGCGCTGGTCGCCGTCGTCCAGCTTGACCAGGACCTGACCGGCCTCGACCCGCTGGTTGTCGCCGACCAGGACCTCGGTCACTCGGCCGGCCAGTTGCGGGCTGATCAGGGTGGTGTCGGCCTGGACGAAGGCGTTGTCGGTGCTCTCCCACCTCTGGCCGTTCATCCACCAGACGATCCCGCCCGCGATCAGGGCGAGGCCGACGAGGATCGCGGCGAACAGCGGCAGGCGTTTCTTCAGTTCAGGCGACATGGGACATCCTGGGGAGGGTGCGGCGTTTTGAAGCGGGGCTAAAATGGACGTCGCCGTCCAAAAATCAATGTCCAATCGACAAATGCCGGATCACGCGTGGTTTTCGTGTATTTCCCTGCCCATGATAGATCGTGTTTCCGCCTCCCATCCGCTGCCGTCCCAGGTCGATGTGGCGATCATCGGCGCGGGGGCGGCGGGGATCGCCGCTGCGCGTCGGTTGATGCGGCCCGGCCTGTCGGTTCTGGTGCTGGAGGCCCGCGACCGGATCGGCGGCCGCGCCTGGACGGCGCGGGTCGAGGGCGAGGGTCTGGACATGGGTTGCGGCTGGCTGCACTCGGCCGACGACAATGTTCTGGCTGGGCGGGTCGAGGGCGAGGGCCTGACGCTGGACCAGACCCCGCCGCCGTGGCGAACCCAGGCCTTCAATCACGAGATCACGCCCGCCGATCAGGCGGAGTTCGGCGAGGCCTTCGCCGCCTTCGACCAGCGCGTGACCGAGGCGGCGGCGAGGGGGGAAGACCGGCCGGCCTCCGACTTCTTCGATCTGGACTGCCGTTGGAACGCCCGGATGGACGCCATCTCGGGCGCGCTGAACGGGGCGCGGTTCGCCGAGGTGTCCAGTCTGGACTATGACGCCTATGGCGACACCGGGGTGAACTGGCGGGTGCGCGATGGCTATGGCCGGCTGATCGCCCGTCTGGGCGAGGCCGTGTCGGATGCGGTGGTGCGCGACTGCGCCGTGCGGCGGATCGACCGGTCCGGCCCCCTGCTGCGGCTGGAGACCGGCCGGGGCGAGCTGACGGCGCGGGTCGTGATCCTGACGGTTCCCAATAGTCTGATCGCCACCGAGGCGGTGCGGATCGATCCGCCCGTTCCGGCCTGGCTGGAGGCGACGGCGGGCGTGCCCCTGGGGCTGGCGTCCAAGGTGCATATGACGGTGCGGGGCGCGGGCGACTTCCAGCCCGACACCCAGCTGTGGACGCGGGCCGATACGGCCGAGACCGGCGGCTATCATCTGCGGCCGTTCGGGCGGCCGATGATCGAGGCCTATTTCGGCGCAGGACTGGCCTGGGGGCTGGAGGCGGAGGGGCCGGCCGCACTGGTCGATTTCGCCGTGTCCGAACTGGTCGCGGCTCTGGGGTCGAATATGCGGCGGCGGCTGGAGGCCGTGGCCGTGTCGAACTGGGGCGTCGATCCCTGGTCGCGCGGCGCCTATTCCCACGCCCTGCCGGGCCACGCGGGGGACCGGGCCAAGTTTCGGATCGCGGTTGAGGATCGGATCTTCCTGGCGGGCGAGGCGACGGCGCCGGTCTATTACGGCACGGCCCACGGCGCCTGGATGGAGGGCGAGCGGGCGGCGGATGCGGCCCTGACGACCCTGGGTCTTGACCCGCATCGCGGCGACGGCGACAGCGAGGCATGACGCCGACCAAGGCCCGAAAACCTGTCGCCAAACCGCTCAAGGCCGGTCCGAAACGCCCGGCGGTGATGACTGGCGCATCCGTGCCCGTACTGCGCTGGCCGCCGGACGAGGACCGGGTCGAAACCATTTTCGAGCGGCTGTCCGGGATCATGCCCGAGCCGAAGACCGAGCTGAACTTCTCCAACCCCTTCACCCTGGTCGTCGCCGTGGCCCTGTCGGCCCAGACCACCGACGTCGCCGTCAACAAGGCCACCGACCGCCTGTTCCAGGTCGCCGACACGCCGGAGAAGATGCTGGCCCTGGGGGAGGAGGGGCTGGTCCCCTATATCGCCTCCATTGGCCTGTATCGCGGCAAGGCGAGGAACGTCATCGCCCTGTCCCGCCTGGTGCTGGAGCAGCACGGGGGGCAGGTTCCGCTGAACCGGACCGATCTGCAGGCCCTGCCCGGCGTGGGGCGCAAGACCGCCTCGGTCGTGCTGAACGAGCTGGGGATCGAGGCCGCCATCGCCGTGGACACCCATGTCTTCCGCGTCTCGCACCGGCTGGGCCTGGCCAATGCGGCGACGCCGGACAAGGTGGAGGCCCAACTGTTCAAGGTCGTGCCGGAGCAGTGGCTGCCCAAGGCGCACCACTGGCTGATCCTGCACGGGCGCTACACCTGCACGGCGCGCAGGCCCAAATGCCTGGCCTGCGTCATCGCCGACCTGTGCCCGTCGCGGGCGGGGCTGATGGCGCTGGGAGAGGCGGGTTAGCGGGAACGGCGCGGGGCGCTGGATTTCGTTCCACTCGCGAACGAAAAGTCGGCCCTTGGTAAGGGTTGCGGACTAATTTGAGCGCCAAGCTTGCGCGCGAGGCCCCTGATGAAGTCGATCTTCCGAACACGTTCCGCCGATGACAACGTGGAGGTTTCGGAACTGCGAAGCATGATGGCGGCGGTCCAGCGGTCCCAGGCGGTGATCGAGTTCGGGCTCGATGGAACGATCATCAAGGCCAATCCCAATTTCCTCGGCGTCGTGGGCTATGGCCTGGACGAGGTTCAGGGACGGCATCACCGCATCTTCATGGACCCTGTAGAGGCCGCCTCGCCCGACTACGCTACGCTTTGGCGCAGGCTGAACGCCGGCGAGTTCATCGCCGACAAGTTCGTCCGTTACGGCAAGGGCGGGGCCCGCGCCGTGATCGAGGCCAGCTATAATCCGATCTTCGACGTCGATGGAAAACCCTACAAGGTCGTCAAATTCGCCACGGACGTCACCGCCGCCGAGGCGGAGCGGGAGCGCCGCGCCGAGGCCGACCGTGAGGCGGCGGAGGTCCAGGCCGCCGTGCTCCAGGGCACGGGGCGGGCCCTGTCGGCCATGGCCGACGGCGACCTGTCCTACCGGATCGGCGACGATTTCCCCAAGGCCTACGCCGCGCTGCGCGAGGACTTCAACCGCGCCCTGGCGGCGATGGATCAGGCGGTCGGCGACATCCGCGGCAATGCGGTTTCGATGCAGTCAGGCGTCAATGAGATCAGCCGCGCGTCCGAGGACCTGTCGCGGCGGACCGAGAGACAGGCCGCAAGCCTGGAGGAAACGGCCTCGGCGCTGGACAAGATCACGGTGACGATCCGTCAGACGGCCGAAAACGCCCAGGCGGCGGACGCCGTGGTGAGCCAGACCCGCCTCCAGGCCGAGACCGGCGGCGGGGTCGTGCAGCGCGCCATATCCGCCATGGGCGAGATTGAGAAATCCTCGGACCAGATCGGCCAGATCATCGGGGTCATCGACGAGATCGCCTTCCAGACCAATCTGCTGGCGCTGAACGCCGGCGTGGAAGCGGCGCGCGCGGGCGAGGCCGGGCGCGGCTTCGCGGTGGTGGCCTCCGAAGTGCGGGCCCTGGCCCAACGGTCGGCGGACTCGGCCCGCGAGATCAAGGCCCTGATCTCCGCCAGCGGGGTGCAGGTCAAGGACGGCGTCACCCTGGTGCGCGAATCCGGCGACGCCCTGGCCGGGATCGCCTCGCGCATCAACGAGATCACCCAGCTGATGGCGGAGGTCCGCACCTCGACCCAGGAACAGTCGATGGGCCTGGCGGAGGTCAACAGCGCCGTCAACGACATGGACCAGGTCACGCAACAGAATGCGGCGATGGTGGAGCAATCGACTGCCGCCAGCCTGAGCCTCAGTCAGGAAGCGGCCGATCTGGCGCAACTGGTGGGCCGGTTCCAGGTCAGCGAGGGCGGCGCGGCCGCGCCGATCCGCCAGGCCCAGGCCCGGATCGAAGCCTTCGCCGCCTAGGGCGGGCCCGTCCGCCCGCGTCGGGTCGCCGGCGCCGCGTTCAGGTCTCGCTCGCTTCCAGATCGGCGATCATCTTCTGAAGGAGATCGCGCAGCTGGGCGATCTGCGGCTCGGAAAGCGGCAGACGCTCCACGACCTCGCGTCGAACGTCCAGAACCTGCGGCCTCAGGCCCCAGGCCTTGGCCGTGGGCTGGACCCAGACCTTGCGCTCGTCCTTGTCGTCCCGCCGACGGTCCAGCAGGCCGGCGGCCTCCATCTTCTTGACCTGGGGGCTCAAGGCGCCCGTCTCCATATGGGTGCGGCGGCCGACCTCGCCCATGGTCACGGGCCCTTCGGTCTCCCAGAGGGCGAGAAGGATGAGGTACTGCGGGTGGGTCAGGTCCAACGGATCCAGCAGGCGCCGATAGAGACGCGTGACCAGACTGCCGGTCGTCTGGAGGGCCAGACACAACTGAGCGTCGATCTCGAGATCGGGAATACGTTCCTGGGCGAGTATTTTGGCGGCCATGGGCTTCTTTAGACCACGCTTCGCACGGGCCAAACAGAACCGAAGCAATTGGTTCCATCGAACGCCAAAAATATATAAACAATGATATAATCATTTGTTAGGTAGATGGCCCTAATGCCGGCGTCCTTGTTCAAAAGGAGCCTGCAAATGTTCGGCAGCAGCCAAAGACGCCGTGAAGCGGAAGAGCTTCAGGAACTGCGTGAAATGACCGCGGCGCTTCGGCGCGCCCAGGCGGTGATCGAGTTCGAGCTGGACGGCACGATCATCACGGCCAACGAGAATTTCCTGGCTGTCGTCGGCTATGATCTGGAAGAGGTTCAGGGGCGGCATCACCGCATCTTCATGGATCCTGCCGAAGCGGCGACGCCGGCCTACGCCGACCTCTGGCGTCGGCTGAACGCGGGGGAGTTCATCGCCGACAAGTTCGTGCGGTACGGCAAGGGCGGCGCGCGGGCGGTGATCGAGGCGAGCTACAACCCGATCTTCGGCGCCGACGGCAAGCCCTACAAGGTGGTCAAGTTCGCCACGAACGTGACCGAAGTCGAGGCGGAGCGGGAGCGTCGGGCCGAGGCGGACCAGGCCGCCGCCGAGGTTCAGGCGCTGATCGTCAGGGAGACGGGGCTGGGACTGTCCGCCCTTGCCGAAGGCAATCTGTCGTACCGAATCCAGGACGTCTTCCCCGGCGACTATGCGATCCTGCGTGAGGACTTCAATCGCGCTATGGCCGCCCTGGATCAGGCCGTGGGCGTCATTCGCAACAACGCCGGGTCGATCCAGTCCGGCGCCAACGAGATCAGCAACGCGGCCGAGGATCTCTCGCGCCGCACCGAACGGCAGGCCGCCACCCTGGAAGAGACCGCCGCCGCCCTGGACCAGATCACCGCCACGGTCCGCAATGCGGCCGAGAACGCCCAGGCGGCCGATACGGTGGTGAGCCAGACCCGCCTCCAGGCCGAGACCGGCGGCGCGGTGGTCCAACGCGCCGTAACGGCCATGGGAGAGATCGAAGCCTCGTCGAATCAGATCGGCCAGATCATCGGGGTCATCGACGAGATCGCCTTCCAGACCAATCTGCTGGCGCTGAACGCCGGCGTGGAAGCGGCGCGCGCGGGCGAGGCCGGGCGCGGCTTCGCGGTGGTGGCCTCCGAAGTGCGGGCCCTGGCCCAACGGTCGGCGGACTCGGCCCGCGAGATCAAGGCCCTGATCTCCGCCAGCGGGGTGCAGGTCAAGGACGGCGTCACCCTGGTGCGCGAATCCGGCGACGCCCTCACGGCCATCGCCGAGCGCATCAACGAAATCACCCATCTGATGGGCGAAATCCGCGCCTCGACCCAGGAGCAGGCCCTGGCCCTGACCGAGGTCAATAAGGCTGTCAACGACATGGATCAGGTCACACAACAGAATGCGGCCATGGTCGAGGAAACGACCGCCGCCAGCCTGAACCTGGACCGCGAGGCGGCCGACATGACGCAGCTGGTCGGCCGGTTCAAGGTCAGCGCGGGCGGGGCCGGCCAGGCGCCGGCGCCGATCCGCCGGGCCCAGGCCCGGATCGAGGCCTTCGCCGCAGAGACCGCGCCCGCCAGGCCGCGTCTGGTCGCCGGCGGCGGGCGCAGCGACTGGGAGAGCTTCTAGGCGTCCAATCTCGCCATGACGGCGCGGGCGAAGCCGGCGCCGTCGGCGGGGTCGTGGTCCAGGTAGAAGTCGGGCTCGATCAGCTCGGCCTCCATCAACACCCAGGCGCCCGCGTCGTCGCGGGCCAGGTCGATGCGGGCGTAGAGCAGCGGCTCCGAGACGGCGGCCAGGACTTGCTCGGCCAGGGCCAAAGCCGCGTCGTCCGGCGTCACGGCGGTGTAGAGGCCGCCGAACTGGACCTGGATACGGAAGTCGCCGGGGACCGGCCGCTTGTTGACCGCGTGGCTGAACCGGCCGCCGAAGAAGAGCAGCGAGGTCTCGCCCTCGGTCTCGATCGATTTCAGATAGGGCTGGATCATGGCCGGGCCTTCCGGGGCGTCGGTCAGGATCTGGCCCGGCGTCAGGCGCAGGGTGCGAAACGCCCCGGCCGAGACGGTCGGCTTGACGATCAGGGTGTGGACGCCGGTTTCGGCGAAGGCGGCGTCCACCTGGTCCTGGCTGATCGCCTCGCTCCACCGGGTGGGCGGAATGGGCACGCCCTGGTCGGCGAGACGGGCCAGATAGGTCTTGTCCGAGTTCCAGCCCAGCACCGTCGCCGGATTGGCGACCGGCAGGCCGGCCGCGGTCCAGGTCGCACAGGCGTTCAGCCAGCGGGCGTGGTCGCGGTGATAGCCCCAGGCGATGACCGGCAGGATCAGGTCATAGGCCGCCAGGGCCGAGGCGTCCTCGACATGATCGGTCCAGGGCGTGGGGACGACGGTCGCGCCGCCGCTCTCCAGCGTCGCCCTCAGCCGGGCCAGCACCTCGGGCCAGCGACCGGCGTAGGTCTTGTCGGCGGGGTCGGGGATCAGGACGGCGATCTGGGTCATGACGCCTGCCTATCGCAATGCGCCGACGCATATAAGGGCTTCCTTATATGTTTTCGGGTGACGTTCGGGTCTTCAACCGTTAAGGCGCGACCATGACCCAGAACACCGCCCAATATGACGTCTGCGCTGTCGGCAACGCCATCGTCGACGTGCTCAGCCCTTGTGACGCCGCCTTCCTGACGGCCCAGGACCTGGCCCCCAACTCCATGCAACTGGTCGACGCCGAACGCAGCGCCGCCCTGTATGACGCCATGGCGCCGGGGGTCGAGGCCTCGGGCGGATCGGCCGGCAACACCGTGGCGGGCGTCGGCTCGTTCGGCGGCCGCGCGGCCTATATCGGCAAGGTGGCCGACGACACCCTGGGCGAAGTGTTCAGCCACGACATCCGCGCCGCCGGCGTCCATTTCGCCACCCCGGTCCTGGCCGGCGGGGCCGACAAGGGCTTCGGCACCGGCCGCTGCCTGATCAACGTCCTGTCGGACGGGGCGCGCACCATGGCCACCTTCCTGGGCGCCGCCAACCAGCTGTACGCCGACGATATCGACGAGGCCCTGATCGGCGCCAGCGAGATCGTCTATCTGGAAGGCTATCTGTTCGACCCGGCCCCGGCCCGCGCCGCCTTCGAACGCGCCGCCGCCGCCGCGCACAAGGCCGACCGCAAGGTGGCCATCACCCTGTCGGACACCTTCGTCGTCGCCCGCTGGCGCGCCGAATTGCTGAGCTTCATCGAACAGTCGGCCGACATCGTCCTGGCCAACGAGGCCGAACTGGGCGCCCTGTTCGAGACCGAAGACTTCGACGCCGCCGCAGCCAAACTGGCCGCCATCGTCGAGATCGCCGCCGTGACGCGCGGCGCGGAAGGCTCGGTCGTGATCAAGGGCGAGGAGCGCGTCGTCGTCGCCGCCTATCCGGTCGCCAAGGTGATCGACACCACCGGCGCCGGCGACCAATACGCCGCCGGCTTCCTGCTGGGCGTCGCGCGCGGCCTGACGCTGGAAGAGGCCGGCAAGCTCGGCTCGCTGGCCGCGTCTGAAGTCATCGCCCACTGGGGCCCGCGGCCGATGGTGAAACTGGCGGATCTGGCCGGTGAAGCCGGGTTGAGGTTGTAATCAAGATCTTCCCCCGCTTGCGGGGGAAGTGTCAGGTCGTGGCGCGCAGCGACACGCCTGACGATGGGGGAAGTCTTCTTTCCGAGTAAGACTTCCCTCTCCGACCCTGGTCCGCTGCGCGGACGCCGGGTCACCTCTCCCGCAAGCGGGAGAGGGTCATTTGAATCAGCTCTTCCACCTTAGCGTCGTGGGCTGGATCGGGTTGACGAAGGGTCGCCCCTCGGCGCGGCTCTTCGCCCATTCGCGCTTCAGCTGCTGGTACCATTTGGCCTGTTTGTCGGCGTCGTCGATCCAGATCAGGGCGGGGTCGTAGCGCAGGCCCTCGTTCTGCAGGTTCACCATGCCGCCGTCCTGTTTCAGGAAGGCGACCACCCCCATGCGCAGGAAGGGTTTGGCTAGGTCGAAGACCCAGTGGTCGGACCAGAAGATCTGGGTGATGCGGGTCTTCGTCTCGCTGATCGGGGTCAGGCAGGTCAGGGCCAGGACCTGTTTTTCGCCCACTTGGATATGTTCCCAGCGATAGCCGGGCAGGCGGAAGGTGATCTCGGTCGCGGGGGCGCCGCCCAGGATCTTGTAGAGTCGGCTGTTGGACGAGGGGGCGTGGCGCGCCATGGCCCAGCCGAAATCGGCGGGGACGAAGGCCTTGGCCTTTTCGTGCATCGAATGTTCGGACCGCCACCACCATTGCTGGTGGACATAGGGGCCGTGGGCCGGGTCCATCAGGCCGACGACGGCGTGGTCGATATGGCTGTCGAACTCCATCGTCTCGACCAGTTTCGGCCCCGCCCCGACGACGCCGGGGAAGACCGGGGGCGCGTGGTCCGGCTCCATCGGGTTACGGGCGTCGGACGCCATCCAGACGAAGACCATCCCTTGGCTCTCGCGCACCGGGAAGGCGCGCACCTTGATGCGATTGGCCTCGAACGCCTGGTCCTCGACCAGGGACGGAATGGCGGCGCAGACCCCGTCGGGGCGGAAGCGCCAGCCGTGATAGGGGCATTCGATGGTCTCGCCCTCGCCGGGCTTTTCGACCAGTTTCCCGGCCGACAGGGGCGCGGCGCGGTGGGGACAGATGTCGCGCATCGCATAGACGGCCCCGGCGCGGGTGCGGCCGATCAGGACGGGCTCGCCCATGACCTCGTAGCGTTTCAAACCGGCCGGGGCGACGTCTCGTGACAGGGCGACGAAATACCAGGCATCGGCGACGAATCCCTTACCGAAGGGCTGGGCGCCGGCTTTGGACGGGGCGGCTTCGGCTTGAGGGGACTGGACGGGGGGAGCGTCTACAGGCTTCATGAGCGCCTCATAACAGAGGGAGGCGGGGTCTGTCCTCCTGGAGCTCGTAGAGAACTTTACAAAACAAAGTAGAGGCGGCATAAGGACCGTCTCACAGGGGAGTTTCGCCATGTTTCGCGCCTTAGGTTTCGCCGCCATGCTGTTCGCCGCCACCACCGTCCAGGCCCAAGCGCAGGACGGGCACGGGGTGCATCCCGAGAATGGACACGCGCACGGCGAGGCCCACGATCATCATCACGCGGCCTTCGCCTCCGACCGGATCCATGTCCGGGTCGACGGCCAGGGGCGCGACCTCATTCTGATCCCCGGCCTCAGCTCCTCGCCGGACATCTGGCAGGGCACGGTCGACCATCTGGGCGCCGGCTGGCGGGTGCATCGCATCCACGTCCAGGGCTTCGCCGGCGCCCCGGCCGAGGGCGCCGCCCAGACGGGCGCCGCGCCGACTCCGGTTGCGGCGCCGGTCGCCGAGGAGATCGCCCGCTATATCGCCGAACAGGGTCTGGAGACGCCCGCCGTCGTGGGCCATTCGATGGGCGGGACCATCGGCCTGATGCTGGCGGCGCGCCATCCGGACAGTGTCGGCAAGCTGATGGTGGTGGACATGATCCCCTTCATGGGCGCCATGTTCGGCCCGCCCGGAACCACGGCCGAGGCGGTGACGCCGGTCGCCGACCAGATATACGCCGCCCAGGCCAATAGCCCGCGCGAGGCCTATGTCGCCCAGGCGACCACGGCCATCACCGGCATGATCAATACCGAGAGCCGCCGCGAAGAGGCGCTGGAGGACATGCGGACCAGCGACCAGAAGGTCTCGGCCGCCGCCTTCCGCGAACTGGTGACCACCGATCTGCGGCCCGAACTGGCGAAGATCACCGCCCCGACCGAGGTGCTGTACGTCAAGTTCAACGACCCGCGCATGACGCCCCAGATCACCGACGCCATCTATCAGATGTCCTACGCCGGCCTGCCCGGCGTGAAACTGAAGCGGATCGACGACAGCGCCCACTTCATCATGTTCGACCAGCCCCAGGCCTTCTACGGCGAGCTGGACGCCTTTCTTTCGGCGAAATAGCCGCTCACGCTGGCGTGAAGTGAGCGGAGCCGTTTCGGCGGCGGTTCATACGGGGTACACATCCGTAGGGCTAATCCCGCCGAAGCGCGGTTCTTGAGGATATTCGATGGCGGGTCCAGGGTTCGGGGGCGGACAACAGGGCGGCGCAAAGCCGGCCCGCACGCGGCTGCAGCAGGCGCTCTACTGGGGCGCCGTGCTGGCCGTCTGGGGGCTGATCTTCCTGGTCGTCTTCTTCGCCGTGTTTGCGCGCGGCCTGCCGGACACCTCGACCCTGTATAATGTCGATCGTCAGCCCTCGATCACCTATCTGGACCGGAACGGCGCCCTTATCGCCACCCGGGGCACCCAGATGGCGCCGCCCGCC
Source organism: Brevundimonas sp. FV2ps16 (assembly GCF_058681075.1). Lineage (NCBI taxonomy): Bacteria > Pseudomonadati > Pseudomonadota > Alphaproteobacteria > Caulobacterales > Caulobacteraceae > Brevundimonas > Brevundimonas sp. FV2ps16. The sequence goes on from NZ_CM178728.1 coordinate 1,131,185, forward strand.
GATCTGGACGCCCTGCCCGACTATGTGCCGGCCGCCTTCATCGCCATCGAGGACCGGCGCTTCTATCACCACCCCGGTTTCGACCCCATCGGCATGATGCGGGCGGTGGCGACCAATATGCGCGCCGGCCGGGTGGTCCAGGGCGGATCGACCCTGACCCAGCAGCTGGCCAAGAACCTGTTTCTGACGCCGGACCAGAATATGCGCCGCAAGGTGCAGGAACTGATGCTGGCGGTCTGGCTGGAGATGAAATTCTCCAAGAAGGAGATCCTGGCCCTGTATCTGAACCGGGTCTATTTCGGCGCCGGCGCCTATGGGATCGAGGCGGCGTCGCAACGCTATTTCGACAAGTCGGCCAAGGATCTGAGCGTCGGCGAGGCCGCGCTGCTGGCCGGGCTGCTGAAGGCGCCGTCGCGCTATTCGCCCGTGTCCGAGAGCGAGCGGGCCGCCACCCGCGCCACCGTCGTGCTGAACGAGATGGAAGAGGCCGGGGTCATCACCGCCGCTCAGCGCGAAGAGGCCGTGACCCAGCCGATCATCGTGTCGCGCACCCTGGCGACCCAGCACGCCCAGTATTTCATCGACTGGCTGGACCAGTCGATCCGCGGCTTGGTCGGCGAACCGACCGAGGACATGGTGGTCGAGACCACTCTGGACCTGACCCTGCAGACCGCCGCCGAACGTTCGGTGCGCCGTATCCTGAACCGCGACGAGGGCAAGGGCGTGGAACAGGCGGCCCTGGTCGCCCTGGACGGCGACGGCCGGGTGCGGGCCATGATCGGCGGCGGCTCCTATGCCGACAGCCAGTTCAACCGCGCCGTCGAGGCGCGTCGTCAGGCGGGTTCGGCCTTCAAGCCCTTCGTCTATCTGGCGGCGGTCGAGGCCGGCTATACGCCCCAGACCCCGGTGGTCGACCAGCCGATCACCATCGGCAACTGGTCGCCCAAGAACTATTCCAACACCTTCGCCGGAAACATGACCCTGGCCCAGGCCGTGGCCCAGTCGACCAATACGGTGGCGGCCTATGTCGCCGACCAGATCGGGCGCGACAGCGTGGCCCGCGCCGCGCGCCGCCTGGGCATCGAAAGCCGGATCGGTCTGGAGCCGGCCATGGCCCTGGGCGCGGTCGAGGTTTCGCCTCTGGAGATGGCCACCGCCTATGACGCCTTCGCCAACGGCGGGCGCCGGGTCGAGGCCTATGGCATCAGCCGTATCCGCACCCCCCAGGGCCGGGTCATCTATCAGCGGGCCAGCGGCCAGAGCGGACAGGCGATCAATAATCCGTCGCTGTACTACATGAACGAGATGCTGCGCGGGGTCATGACCTCGGGCACCGGGCGCAGCGCGGCCATCGCCGGGCGCGACCTGGCGGGCAAGTCGGGCACGACCTCGGACTACAAGGACGCCTGGTTCGTCGGCTACACCGGCGGCTTCGTCACCGCCGTCTGGGTCGGCAAGGACGACAACACCGCCATGCGCGGCGTGACCGGCGGCTCGTCCCCGGCCGCCATCTGGAAGGGCTTCATGGAGGCGGCCCTGCCGCGCCTGAACGCGCCGCGCATCCCCGACGGCCCGGCCATGCCCGAGGGCTGGACCGCGCCCGATCCGGTCGGCGACCTGATGTCCGGCATCGGCGAGGACGGCCTGCCGATCGAACCGGCGGATCCGATCGGCGGCGACCCCTATGCTGAGGAGCCGGGCCAACCGGTGCAGCCGACGCAGCCCGCCGTCCGCCCGACCGCTCCCCAGCCGGCGCCGCGCGATACGCCGGACCAGCAGCCGGAAGGCCGCCAACCGGCCGAGAAACGCAGCGACCCGCTGTTCTTCTGATCCTTCGGGGAAGCCCCCACAGACCTTCCCCCGCTTGCGGGGGAAGTGTCAGCTCGTCGAGCCCAGCGAGACGGCTGACGATGGGGGAAGTCTTGCTGCTTGGAAGAAGACTCCCCTCTCCGACCCTGGTTCGCTGCGCGAACGCCGGGCCACCTCTCCCGCAGGCGGGAGAGGGTCTGGGACGCCGCCTACCGCCCCACCGCGTGCAGCGCCGCGCCATAGTCCTTCAGCCATTTGCGCCAGGGCTTGTGATCTCCCACCAGCCGCTCGACCACGGACCAGTAGGCCGGGCTGTGGTCGGCGTGGACCAGGTGGGCGACCTCGTGGGCGGCCAGATAGTCGATGACCGGCGGCGGGGCCATGATCACCCGCCAGGAATAGCGGATGGTGCGGTTATGCGGGCTGCACGAGCCCCAGCGCGAGCGGGTGTCGGCGATGGAGACCGTGACCGGCGTCTGGCCCAGGGTCCGCAGATGGTGGTCGGTGCGGTCCAGCAGGGTGCTGCGCGCCTCGCGCTTGAGCAGGTTCTCGACCCGACGGGCATAGGCCTCGCCCTCGCCGCCCGAGCGGATGACGGTCCCGTCCTCGACCAGCCGCGCCGCGCCGGCGCCGGGCGTCGCCTCCAGCCGCACGGGCCTGCCGCGCAGGGAGATGACCTGGCCCGGCTGCAACGGCCGTCCCTTGGGCCGCACCGCCAGACGTTCGGAGATCCAGACGGACTTTGACCGGGCGAAGGCCACGGCCTGGACCAGGCCGCGCTCGGTCGGGGCGATCACCACCGCCTCGCCGGCGCGCGCGTCGATCCGCACCGACAGGCGCCGCGCGCGGGGATTGACGGATAGTCGCAGCGTAGGGCCGGAACCGGGTTCCGAACCCCCTTCGTCAAGCGGCAGCCGCTGACCGTTGCGGTACGCCAAGGCGGGCCTCGTTCTGGGCGATGAAGTCGCGAACGCGAGGATAGATCTCCTCGCGGAACCGACGACCGTTGAAGACCCCGTAATGGCCTACGCCGGGCTGGACGTACAGCACCCTCTGGTCGTCGGGGATGCTGGAACACAGGCCGTGCGCCGCCTGGGTCTGGCCGACGCCCGAGATGTCGTCCTTCTCGCCCTCGACCGTCATCAGGCCGATGTCTCTGATTTTCGTCAGATCGACCTTGCGGCCGCGATGCTCCAGCAGGCCGCGCGCCAGCAGATGCTGCTGGAAGACGATGTCGATGGTCTGGAGGTAGAATTCCTCGGTCAGATCCAGCACCGACAGATATTCGTCATAGAATTCCTCGTGCTTCTCCACCCCGTCGCCGTCGCCGTCGATCAGGCTGTTGAAATAGTCCCAGTGGGCGTCGCGGTGGCGTTCCTGGTTCATCGACATGAAGCTGTAGAGCTGCACGAAGCCCGGATAGACCCGCCGCCCGAAGCCGGCATAGGGCAGGGGCACGGTGTGGATCATGTTCGACCGGAACCAGGTGAAGGGCTTTTCCTCCGCCAGCTGGTTGGTCACGGTCGGCGACAGGCGGGCGTCGATGGGCGAGCCCATGAAGGTCATGGAGGCGGGGCGGTTGTCGTCGCCGTCCTCGGCCATCACCGCTCCGGCCGCCAGCACCGGCGGTCCCGGCTGGCAGACCCCGACTACATGGGCCCGGCCGCCGATCTCGGCCAGCATCCGCCGGACGTGGTCGATATAGTCGAAGAAGTCGAACCGGCCTTCCAGCACCGGCACCTGACGGGCGTTGATCCAGTCGGTGACGTAGACGTCGTGGTCCTGAAGAAAGGCCTCGACCGTGCCGCGCAACAGGGTGGCGTAGTGGCCCGACAGGGGGGCGACGATCAGGACGGCCGGACCGGAGGCCGGCTTTCCGGCCCGCTTGAGGTCGCCGATGTTGCGGGCGAAGCGGACCAGGCGGCACCAGGGGCTCTGCCAGATCACCTGTTCGACGGTGCGGACGGACTTGCCGCCGATGTCGAGTGTCTCCAGCCGCCAGTCCGGCTTGCCGTAGCGGCGGGTGACGCTCTCGAACAGTTCGGCCGAGGCGTAGGCGGTGCGGCCCACCGCGGTATCGGACGCCGGGTTGAAGGGCGAGGACCAGAATCGCCGGGCCATCTGGGCCCCGACCCGGAACGGCAGGGCCGACTGGTAGGCGAGTTCGTGAAACGCGTAGAGCATGGCGATCCATTACTGCGTCGGGCGCGCCCGACGACCTTTTGCTGCACAGCAGCATACAGGGTTTCCGGTAAATCGGCAGTTATTCGCAATCCCGACCAATTGCCGCTCGGGTTCGACCTTCTCGCGGCCGCGCGAACGTGGTCAGATAAGCGTGATGTCCGGGGGGACGTCGATGGAGCCTTAGATGTTGGTCGCCCTGACCCTCGCCAGCCTGCTGACGCAGACCGTCCCAAATGCGGGCCCAAATCCGGCAGTCGGCCTCGTCTCCTACGAGGCGGCGGTGCGTTGCGCCGGCCTGACCCAGGCCGCGTCCGAACTGGAAGGCGGCGAAAGCACGGAGGGACAGCGCCTCTATGACGCCGCCCTGTTCTGGACGCTGGCGGCCATGCAGGCCGGCACCGCCGCAGGCAAGCCCGCGCCGGCGGCCGAGGCCGACCAGACCCGCGCCCGGATCGACGCCGTGCGCCGCCTGAACGCCGACGCCCCCGCTGCGCGCGCGGCCCTGCAACGCTGCCTCCAGAAGACGCCCGACCTCAACTGAACAATCATCCTTAAGGCCAGGCTGAACCCCGATGACGGCGTCGCGTTTGCAATGGAACCCTCATGGGACGCACCAGCCGTCCCGAACCGGGATTTAAAGGCGCCCAGCGTATGTTCGAGTTCGGCCGTGACCTTCGCAAACTCTTCTCTCAGGCCCGCGAGAGCGAGGATCTGGGCTGGGTCGAGCTGATCGGCGTCGATCTGCTGGCGGCCGAGGCGCGTCGGGAAGCCACCGACGCCGGCCGGGTCTCCTGCAACCGCCCGTTCGAGACCGAACGTCGCGCCGCCGCCCTGTGGCGCGAACACGCCCGGCGCAGCGGCGCCGCCGACAGTCTGGACCGGGCCGAACGCTGCGCCGACAGCCTGACGCGCGCCGCCGTGGGCGAGGTCCAGAGCGCCGGGGCCGCCGTCGAGAAGGCCCAGGTCCTGATGCTGAGATTCGACCTGTGCGGCGACCCCGCCCATCTGGACCGCGCTCTCGCCGTCTTGGCGGGGGTTGCTCCGACGCGCCGGTCCGCCGTTTCCGGCGAACTGTCCGCTGTTCATTCACGCCTCAAGGCCCGTCAGGCGCGGCTGTCCGGCGACCCCGCCGCCCTGATGGACGCCACCGCCCTGATGGACATGGCCCAGCACGAGGCCGGCGCGGGGGATGTGGACCTGCGGCTGGACCGTGCAGGCCTTGCTTTGGAGACCGGGGTCATCAAGCGTGACGCCCGCCTGCTGGACCAGGCCGGACGCGATCTCGGGGTCCTGGTCGAGGCCGCCTCACCCGATTATCGCCCCCTGACCCGCGCCCGCGCCCTTGCCCTGTGCGGGGCGGGCCTGTCGGCCCTGGCGGCCGTGGCCGGTCACGTCGAGGCCCAGGACCAGGGTCGGATGATGTTCGACGCCGCCGCCGACCAGTTCACCCCGGACCACAGCCCGCTGGACTGGGCCGTGATTCAGGTGCTGCGCGCCGGGGACGACGCCACGCCGCTGATGCTGCTGAACCAGGCCGAGGCCCTGACCCAGGGTCGCGGCCTGATCGTCGGCGCCTTGGTGCGCGAGCGCCGCATGTCGCGCGAGATCGCCCTGGCCGAGGCCGTGCGCGACCTCGCCGGACTGGATCTGCTGGAAGACCGCCTGCGCCGCCGCCTGGTCGGCGCCGCGCCGCTGGACTGGGCCGCCGACCAGATCGGGCTGGCCGACCTGGCCCTGGCCCGCCATCGTCTGGGCGGCCCCGCGCCCCGCCACCTGAACCTGATCCTGAACGAGGCCGCAGCCACGGCCAACGAAATGGGCGTGCCGGTCCTGGCCGAGCGGGCCGGCGTGCTGCTGTGGAAGTCGAGCCTTTAAGCCTGATCGACTGAAGAGGTGTCGCGGCGCGGTTCTGTCCGAAACGATCCGGCTCCAGCCCCCTCTCTTCCTGAGGCGCTCAAACTCGGCTACCGGCATGGACAGCCGTTTCGAGCGGCGAAGTTCGACGGCGTACCCTGTATCGCCGATGCGTGTTGCGAGGCCTGAGCATGTTTGGATCCAAGCCCGCTTCCGCCGCTGATCGACGCGGCGAACCACGCAGATCGGTCAATGCGCGAGGCGTGGTGTGCGCGACGGGGCTCGAGACCGCCTGTCTGATCGTAGATCTGTCGAGCTCGGGCATGCGGCTGAGGCTCGACCGGGGCGCGGCCCTGCCGTCCGATGTGGTGGTCGTCGATGTCGCCGAAGCCGTGGCCTATCCGGCGACCGTGGTCTGGCAGAAGGGGCAGGAGGCGGGCCTGAAACAGACGGGCGCCAGATCCCTGCGCGGCCTCGCGCCCGCCCGGTTGATCGGCGCCCGCGACGCCTGGCTGCGCGCCGGGGGGCGTTAGACTTACATCCCCGCCGGCATGGCGCCGGCGTTGATGGCGATGCGGCCCACCAGCCCCTTGACGATCAAGTCCAGAGCCGAGCCTTCGCGATAGTCGGCGGCGGCGACGAAATTGACCCGGTCCTCGGAGATCAGCGAATAGACCTTCTTCTGGTCCTTCTCGTTCGAGCGCGGATCATAGACGGCGATCGAGAAGCCGCCCTTGGTGTGCATCATCTTCATGGTCGGCACGTCCGTGTCGCCGTCGCCGATGAAGATCATCCGCTCGAACGGCACCGGCCGCTGGTCGTCGGGGATGAAATGGTTGATCCGCTCGTGCTCCCAGTGGTTCTTCACCCCCTTGTTGATGCGGAACAGATACTGGGTCTTGGTGGTGTAGTTGACGCCCACGGCGGGCCAGGCCGCCTCGCCCTTGTCGTCATAGACATAGTGGGAGGCGAAGACGTGTGTCAGGGCGGGGCGGATCGGCGTGCCGTCGATCATCTCCTCCAGGCCGGCCGAGACGATATAATGTTCGATCTCCAGCCCGTAGCGCGCCCCGAAGGCGTTCATCCGGTCGAACCAGCTGAGGTCCTTCAGGCCCTCGAACAGGGCCACAGCCTCGCCGTGCCGACGCAGGGTCTCGCGCGTCACCGGCGCCCCGTTCTGGCGCGCGTGGTGGAGCATCAGTTGCATATACATCAGGATGCCGTCGCCGTCGGCCTCCTTGGTCAGGCGTTCGGCCTCTTCCCAGAAAGCCCCGATGCCCATGCCCACGGAGGGGATGAAGCTGACCTCCTGCATATTGCCGCGCGCCAGGGTGCCGTCGAAATCATAGATCAGCGCCGTCTTCAGCAGCGGCTTTTCGCCAGAGGGGGCGTCGGACATCGGGCGGGCTCCAGAGCGGGGTCGGACCCCGCCCTCTATATCAGCCGTCGTCCTGCGTCGATTGCCGCCTCTGCCCGAAGCTGGGGGCCGCCGCCTTCTGTTCGGCCCAGTAGTCGGCGCCCGTGGTCGGCTTGAACATGGTGCGGGGCGCGCCGTTACGGGCCACGACGGCGAAGGTGTTGGTCGAGGCCTGATAAATCAGGGTGTCGCCATTGGGCCGTTTCACCGTCTCGACGTCTCGCGGCGGCTTGGCGGTGAAGGCCGTGACCTTGTCCAGATAGTCCTCGGCCGAGGTCGCGCCGAAGTCGGCGCCGTTGCGGTCGTAGAGACGGGCGATCTTACCGTCGACGGTTTCGCGCCGCCCGGTGGTCAGGACGGGCTTGGCCGCCGCTGAACCCTCCGCCGTTTCCGTCGCGGTCATGGCCAGGCCGATGGGCGCCGCCTCGGCCGTCCGGTCCCGCGTCTGGACCGCCGAGGCGTTGTCGCAGGCCGCCAGCCCCATCATCATCAGCCCCGCAGCCGCCAGAGCTCTCGCCGCGCGCTGTCGCTGGTTCGCAGTCATTCCCGTCCCTCCGTCGAATACCCGCCTGACGGGATACAAGCACAACCTTTATGTTCCTGCAATGTTCTTTTCCGCCGTCTCGACGGCGTCGCGTGGGGCGGCTAGACCGAGGTCATGGACAATCGCTCCCTCTCGAACCGCAAAATCCTGCTGATCGTCGGCGGCGGCATCGCGGCCTACAAGGCGCTGGAGCTGGTGCGGCTGATCGCCAAGGCGGGCGGCCAGACGCGGGTGATCCTGACCGAATCCGGGGCCGAGTTCGTTACCCCCCTGTCGCTGGCGGCCTTGAGCGGCCATCCGGTGCGCTCGGGCCTGTTCCACCCCGACGACGAGACCAGCATGGGCCATATCGAGCTGTCGCGCTGGGCGGATCTGGTGGTGGTGGCGCCGGCGACGGCGGGCCTGATCGCCAAGGCGGCGAACGGCCTGGCCGACGACCTGGCCTCGACGACCCTGATCGCGACCGACAAGCGGGTGCTGCTGGCGCCGGCCATGAATGTGCGGATGTGGGAGCATCCGGCGGTCCAGGCCAATATGGAGCGGCTGAAGGCCTTTTCCGGCTTCCACGGCGTGGCGGTGGTCGGGCCGGACGACGGGGAGATGGCCTGCGGCGAATATGGGCCGGGCCGGATGGCCGAGCCGGCGGCGATCCTGGAGGCGGTTCAAGGCCTGTTGGCCGGTGCGGGGGGGCGGCCTCTTGCAGGTAAGCGCGCCGTCGTCACGGCCGGGCCGACTTTCGAACCGATTGACCCGGTGCGGGGCCTGACCAATCGCTCCAGCGGCAAACAGGGCTACGCCATCGCCGCCGCCCTGGCCGAACTGGGGGCGGAGGTGACCCTGGTGTCCGGACCCACGGCCCTGGGCGCGCCCGTGGGAGTGACGCGGATCGATGTGGAGAGCGCGCTGGAGATGCAGGCGGCGACCCAGGCCGCCTTGCCGGCCGACATCGCCGTGCTGTCGGCGGCCGTGGCCGACTGGCGCGTGGACACCATCGCCGGCGGCAAGATCAAGAAGGGGCCGGGCGGCCCGCCGACCCTGGCCCTGATCGAGAACCCCGACATCCTGGCCGGGATCGCCGCGCCGGGACCGAACCGGCCGACCCTGGTGATCGGCTTCGCCGCCGAGACCACGGAGCTGGAGGCCAATGCGCGCGCCAAGCTGTCGCGCAAGGGCTGCGACTGGATCATCGGCAACGACGTGTCCGACGACGTCTTCGGCTCGGACGGCAACGCCGTCCTGCTGGTCACCGCCGACAAGACCGAAAGCTGGCCGCGCCAGTCCAAAGCCGCCATCGCCCGGGGCGTCGCCGCCCGTATCGCCGACCATTTCACGAGCGTCCAATGACCACCGAGACCGCCATCCAGATCCTGCGCCTGCCCCATGCCGAGGGCCTGCCCCTGCCGGCCTATGAGACGGCGGGATCGGCCGGGATGGACCTGCGCGCGGCCGTGCCAGAGGATCAGCCAATGACCCTGGCGCCCGGCGCCCGCGCCCTGGTGCCCACGGGGCTGAAGATCGCCTTGCCGCTGGGGTTCGAGGCCCAGGTGCGGGCGCGCTCGGGCCTGGCGCTGAAGCACGGGATCACCTGTCCCAATGCGCCGGGCACCATCGATAGCGACTATCGCGGCGAGTGCGGCGTGATCCTGGCCAATATCGGCGCCGAACCCTTCGTCATCCGTCGCGGCGAGCGCATCGCCCAGCTGGTGATCGCCAAGCACGAGCGCGCCGACTGGGTCGAGGTCGAGGAACTGGATGAGACCGCGCGTGGGGCGGGCGGATTCGGGTCGACGGGGCGGTAGAGGGGAACGTTGTTGTGAAGGTTTGCGCTCTTTTGGCATCCAGCGTCTTGCTTATGGCTTGCGCCGAAGCAGGACCTGAGAACTGTGGCGTCGCGTTCTGTTTGCCAAAAGGAGCGACGTTCCTCAACGTCCAGCCTTGGGGGCAGAACACGATCATCTATTCGGCGTCCAGCGAAGGTCAAACCTTCATTATTCATGAGGGGCTTGGATTTAGGAATCATCACTCCACGGAGACACGGCTCAATCTGCCGATCGACTCCAAGGCAAGCTGGGGGATTGATGAGGGCGGGCAGGCCTATGTGAAAATCAAACCCCCAGGCGATCGATTTGTTGAAATCTATGCTGACTGTCACACGCAAGAGGCCTGTCATTTGCCAGATTTCGCCTCACAGCTCAGCGCTAAGCCGCTTTGAATACCAACACAGCAGCGCTTCTGGTGGCGCTTAGATTTTACCCGGCGCGTTGATTCGCTAAGGGCGCTGTGAATCGAAATGAAGACGGCGCGCCCGCCTTAAACCAGCGGCGCCGTGGTCTGCATCAGGCTGTCCTTGCGGCGGACGTGTTCGCGCCAGGCGGTGTAGAGGCCGCTGGCGGCGATGAGGGCGGCGCCGGCCAAGGTGGTGGCGCTGGGCGTGGCGTGCATCAGCCACCAGCCGAAGACGACGGCGCCGACGATCTGGAGATAGTCGAAGGGGGCGACGACCGCGACCGGAGCGGCGCGCAGCGAGGCCGTCATGAACAGCTGGGCCAGGCCGCCGGCGACGCCTGAGCCGATCAGCAGGCCGAAGGTGGCCGGGGCGTGCATCTTGCCCACGAAGACCAGCAGGATCGCGCCCACGACGGACGAGGCGGCGAAGAACCAGAAGACGATGGCGGCGACGTGTTCGGTGTCGCGCAGCTGGCGCAGGGTGATGGTCACGCCGGCCGTCAGCAGGGCGCCGGCCAGGGCGAAGCCGATCCCGACCAGGGGCACGGCGTGGCCCCCGTCTCCGGAGATCAGCGCCAGAGGCCGCATGACGACGACCACCCCGATAAAGCCGACCGCCACGGCGGCCCAGCGCCGCGGCCCCACCGCCTCCTTCAGGATCAGGAAGGACAGCAGGGTGGCGAAGATGGGCGAGGTGAAGCTGAGCGTCGTCGCGTCGGCGAGTGGCAACAGGGTCAGGGTCTGGAACAGGCAGAGAATGGAGACGATGCCCAGGGCGCTGCGCCCCGCCAGAGCCCAGGGGCGGCGGGTCGTCAGCCCGGCCAGGCCGCCGGGCTGGGTCAGCACCCAGATCACCACGACCGGCAGGCCGAAGAAGGCGCGGTAGAACAGCATTTCGGCCGCCACCACTCCGTCGAACGAGGCCAGTTTCAGCGTCGCCGTCATGATCGAAAAGGCGCCCGCCGCCGCGATCCTGAGCGCGATGCCGCCGGCGATGTCTTCGACGCTGGTACGGGCCTTCATATCGTCCTGTCGATCCTGCAACCCGGCTGCGGAGCCGGGCCGTGTCATGCGAGGGAGCCTTTAAGCATGGAGGACGTTAACCGTTACGAACCGTCCAAGCTTGGCCGGGGCCTTTTTCCGATTTTCTTTTGCAGGAGTGACGACGTGGAAAATCTGATCGATCAGATCGGCGACTTCCTGAGCGGAATCGCGGGTCTGGCCAGCGCCGGCTTCGACGGCGTCAACCAGGTGGTGGGGCTGATCATCGCCATCATCGCCGCGCTGCTGATGGTGGATTGGCGGTCGCTGGCCTCGACGGCCCTGGGCGCGACCCTGGTGCATCTGATCGTGCTGGCGATCCTGCCGGTGCTGAACGGGGGCGAGTTCGCCTTGCCGGCCCTGCTGACGGTCGGTTTCTGGATGACGGCCCTGGCCCTGTTCCTGGGCTATGCGATCGTCATCGCCATCTTCTTCTTCATCAAGACCCTGCTGACGGGCGCCGCGTTCGGCCGACGCCGGGTCGTGCACTGAACTGAGTGGGGCCTATCGCGCTTCGCGCGACTTGAGGCCGAAAGGCCCCCCTCTCCGTAATCCTCGGGTCAAGCCCGAGGGTGACGATGCGTGAGAGGCGCTCAAGCGGTGAGCGACCGCGTCGCGAGCGTAGCGCGGCGCGAAGCGCCCCTAAACATCAAGCCTGCCTGAAGCCCAGCACGTCCTGCATGTCGTACAGGCCGGGTCCGCGCGTGCGGACCCAGGCGGCGGCGGCGACGGCGCCCTTGGCGAACAGGGAGCGGTCGATGGCCGAGTGGCTGAGCGTCAGGACCTCGTCCTCGGAGGCGAACAGGACCGTATGCTCGCCGATGATGCCGCCGGCGCGGATCGAGGAGAAGCCGATCTTGCCGCTCTCGCGCTCGCCCTGGACGCCGTCATAGGGTTTGGAGCGGATGTCGGCCAGGTCGGTGAACCGGCCCTCGGCGGCGGCTTCGCCCAGCATCAGGGCGGTGCCGGAGGGGGAATCCACCTTGCGGCGGTGGTGGGCCTCGGTGATCTCGATATCCCAGTCCTGGGCGTCCAGACGCTGGGCCGCGTGCTGGACCAGGCCGATCAGGATGTTCACGCCCAGCGAGAAGTTGCCGCTCTTGACGATGGCGATCTTCTCGGCCGCCTTCATCAGCTCGGCCTCCTGTTCCGGGGTAAAGCCGGTCGAGCCGATGACCAGGCTGGGACCGCCGCGCTCGGCCGCGCCCTGGGCCAGGGCCAGAGAGGCGTCGGGCGTCGAAAAGTCGATGATGACGTCGCACAGCGAGATGTCGGCCGTCTCGCCCCAGTCGAAACGGGCGGCGACGACCACGTCTTCACGGGCGTCCAGCACCTGGGACACCGCGCGACCCATCCGGCCACGATAGCCGGAAATTCCGGCGTGGAAGATTGCGCTCAAGCCGCGTTCTCTTTCGACCCGTCCGCATCCTGATTGCCCAGGATGTCGGCCCAGAAGCGCTTCGCCTTGCCAGCGAAGCTGGAGTTGCGTGGGTTCTGCCCCTCGCCGAACGACAGGGCAAGCTCTTGCAGCAATTCCTTCTGACGCGGGGTCAGGTCAGTGGGGGTCTCGACGAACAGTTCGACCACCAGATCGCCGCGCGCGCGGCCGTTCAGATGGGGCATGCCCTTGCCCTTGATGCGGACCGTCTTGCCGGTCTGGGCCCCGGCGGGCACGGCGACGGCGGCCTTGCACTTGCCGTCGCAGGCGTCGGACACCAGGCAGGGAGCGTCGATCTCGCCGCCCAGGGCGGCGACGGTCATCGGAACCGGCACGGTGACCAGCAGATCCAGGTTGTCGCGCTCGAACAGGTCGTGCGGCGTCACCGACAGGAAGACATAAAGATCGCCGCGCGGGCCGCCGCGCTGGCCGGCGTCGCCCTCGCCCGACAGGCGGATGCGCGAGCCGTCGTCCACGCCGGCCGGGATCTTCAGGTTCAGAGTGCGGGTCTTGCGGACCTGGCCGTGGCCGTGACAGGTGGTGCAGGGGTCGGCGATCATCTGGCCCGCGCCGTGGCAGCGGGGGCAGGTGCGCTCGACCTGGAAGAAGCCGTTGGCCTGGCGCACGCGGCCGGCGCCGTTGCAGGTGGTGCAGGTGACAGGCTTGGTGCCCGGCTTGGCGCCCGAGCCTTCGCAGGTCTCGCAAGTCATGGTGGCGGGGATGTCGATCTCGACCTCGGCGCCCTTGTAGGCCTGCTCCAGGCTGATCTCGAGATCATAGCGCAGGTCCGAGCCGCGGCGCGGCCCGCCCTGCTGGCCCCGGCCGGCCTGGCGACCGCCGAAGGCGTCCCCGAAGGCGTCGCCGAACACCTGGGAGAAGATGTCGTTGATGTCGGAAAAGCCCTGCTGGCCCTGGCCGAAGCCGCCGCCCGCGCCGCCGTTCACGCCCGCGTGGCCGAACCGGTCATAGGCCGCGCGCTTCTGATCGTCCGACAGGACCGTATAGGCCTCGGAGATTTCCTTGAACTGGGCCATCGATTCTTCCGAGCCGCCGTTGCGGTCCGGGTGATGGATCATGGCCAGTTTGCGATAGGCCGATTTCAGGCCGGGCGCGTCGATCGTGCGTTCGACGCCCAGAATCTCGTAATAATCACGCGCCATCGGGCGTCAGTCCTCATTACTTCCCCTGCCGCTTCCCTCGGATCTCTGTGGATCCTGGAGGAAGACGGTGTCCCGGCTGACATGGGGGCCGGGACGAATGATGCAAGTTTCATGAAAAGGCCCCGCCTATCGCAAGACAAGCGGGGCCGTATCATTTCGCCGACCTGTTGCGGATCAGGCGCTCTTCTTTTCGTCGCCCTCGGCGTCCGAGACGTCCTCGAACTCGGCGTCGACCACGCCGTCGTCGGCCGGGGCAGCGTCGCCTTCGCCGGCGCCCTGTTGCTGGGCGTACATGGCTTCACCCAGTTTCATCGAAGCCTGGACCAGGGTGTTGGTCTTGGCGCGGATGTCCTCGGCGTCCGTGCCCTCGCGGGCGGTCTTCAGCTCGGCCAGGCCGGTCTCGATCGCCGTCTTGACGTCGGCCTCGACCTTGTCGCCGTGTTCGGCCAGGGCCTTCTCGGTCGAGTTGATCAGGCTGTCGGCGGCGTTCTGGGCCTCGACCAGGTCCTTGCGAACCTTGTCGGCGGCGGCGTTGGCCTCGGCTTCCTTGACCATCTTGTCGATGTCGGCGTCCGAAAGGCCGCCGTTGGCCTGGATGCGGATCGACTGTTCCTTGTTGGTCGCCTTGTCCTTGGCCGAGACGTTGACGATGCCGTTGGCGTCGATGTCGAAGGCGACCTCGATCTGCGGCATGCCGCGCGGCGCCGGCGGGATGCCCATCAGGTCGAACTGACCCAACATCTTGTTGTCGGCCGCCATCGGGCGCTCGCCCTGGAAGACCCGGATCGTCACGGCCGACTGGTTGTCGTCGGCGGTCGAGAAGGTCTGGCTCTTCTTGGTCGGTATGGTCGTGTTGCGTTCGATCAGGGGGGTGAAGACGCCGCCCAGGGTCTCGATGCCCAGGGTCAGGGGCGTCACGTCCAGCAGCAGCACGTCCTTGACGTCGCCCTGCAGAACCCCGGCCTGAACGGCGGCGCCCAGGGCCACGACTTCGTCAGGGTTGACGCCCTTGTGCGGCTCCTTGCCGAAGAAGGCCTTCACGGCCTCCTGCACCTTGGGCATGCGGGTCATGCCGCCGACCAGGACGACTTCGTCGATGTCCGAGGCCTTCAGGCCGGCGTCGGCCAGGGCCTTCTTGCACGGCTCGATGGTGCGGGCGACCAGGTCGTCGACCAGGGCCTCCAGCTTGGCGCGCGACAGCTTGATGTTCAGGTGCAGCGGGCCCGAGGCGTTCATGGTGATGAACGGCAGATTGACCTCGTACTGAGTCGTGGAGCTGAGCTCCTTCTTGGCCTTTTCGGCTTCTTCGCGCAGGCGCTGGAGGGCCAGCTTGTCCTGGCGCAGATCGACGCCCTGTTCCTTCTTGAACTCGTCGGCCAGATAGTCGGCCAGGCGCACGTCGAAGTCTTCACCGCCCAGGAAGGTGTCGCCGTTGGTCGACTTCACCTCGAAGACGCCGTCGCCGATTTCCAGGATCGAGACGTCGAAGGTGCCGCCGCCCAGGTCGTAGACAGCGATCTTCTGGCCTTCGTTCTTCTCCAGGCCATAGGCGAGCGCGGCCGCAGTCGGCTCGTTGATGATGCGCAGGACTTCAAGCCCGGCGATCTTACCGGCGTCCTTGGTGGCCTGGCGCTGGCTGTCGTTGAAATAGGCCGGGACGGTGATGACGGCCTGCGTCACCTTCTCGCCCAGATAGGCCTCGGCGGCCTCCTTCATCTTGATGAGAGTGAAGGCCGAGATCTGTTGCGGCGAATAGTCCTTGCCGTGGGCGCGAACCCAGGCGTCGCCGTTCGGGCCCTTGACGATCTCATAGGGCACCATGCCCTTGTCTTTCGCCACGACGGGGTCGTCGAAGTTGCGGCCGATCAGGCGCTTGATGGCGAAGAAGGTGTTGGCGGGGTTGGTGACGGCCTGACGCTTGGCCGGCTGACCCACCAGGGTCTCGCCGCCGTCCTGAAGGGCGACCACCGACGGGGTGGTGCGGGCGCCTTCGGCGTTCTCGATCACCTTGGGGTTCTTGCCGTCCATGACGGCCACGCACGAGTTGGTGGTGCCGAGGTCGATGCCGATAATCTTGGCCATGGGCGTACTATTCTCTCCGTGTGGCGGGCGATGCGGCGGCCTTCGACGAAGCGCCGCGCGTGACCGCCCCCTGTGGGTTGGCGTGATAGATGCCGGATAGCCCCAAACTTCTCGGGGTTTCTCCGAAGCTGGCCCCGATATGGGAAAGTCCCATAGGGCCGCAAGGGCGTTCTGCGATTCAGCGATGCGGCGGAACCGGTTTTCGCTCAGGATGAGGCCATGTCCGCGATTTTAGAGGTCAAAACCGCCGTCGAGGGCTTCCGCCTTTGGCCCGCCGCCCTGGACGCCCAGGCCCAGGCCGATCTGGTCGATGCGGTGTTCGCGCGGCTGGAAGAGGGGCCCTTTTACCGGCCGCAGACGCCAGGCGGGCGGCCGTTCTCGGTGAAGATGAGCAATTTCGGGCCGCTCGGCTGGGTCTCGGACCGGGGCGGCTATCGCTATCAGCCGACGCATCCGGAGACGGGACGGGCTTGGCCGGATATTCCGCCGGTGTTGCTGGTCCTGTGGGACGCCACGGTCGGCGGGCCCCAGCGGCCAGACGCCTGTCTGGTCAACCTGTACCGCGAGGGGGCGAAGATGGGCTTGCACCAAGACAAGGACGAGGCCGATCTGGGCGCGCCGGTCCTGTCGGTGTCGCTGGGCGATGCGGCCATGTTCCGCATCGGCGCGGCCGAAGGCGGGCGCACCACAGGGCTCAAGCTTGAAAGCGGCGACGTCTGCGCCCTGACGGGACCGGCGCGGCTGGCGCGGCACGGGATCGACCGCGTGCTGGAGGGCTCTTCGCGCCTGATCCCCGGCGGCGGTCGGCTGAACCTGACGCTGCGGGTGGCGGGGTGAAGACGCCCGCCTTCGTCAGTCCTCGATGACGTCGTGGGCGCCCGCGCCGCCCAGGCGCCAGTAGCCGGCGGCCTTCATGGACTTGGCCGAAAAGCCCAGAGCTAGCAGGTGCGTCCGCAGGGCCTTGGCGACGGTGGATTCGGCGGCGATCCAGACATAGGCGTCCTTGCGATCCACGTCGTCCAGGGCGGTATCGACCGCCGAAAGCAGGGCCTCGGCCCGCCCGCGCGGCGCGCCGTCGCGGACGGCCCAGGTCACGGCCACCTCTGCGGCGCTGTCGAAAGTCCATGTCGAATCCACGTCCGCGACCTCGACCACCACATGGGCGCGGGCGCCGGCGGGCAGTTCTTCCAGACGGCGGGCGATGGCGGGCAGGGCCGTCTCGTCGCCGATCAACACATGGTCGGCGAAGGCGGTCGGCACGATAAGCGATCCGCGCGGCCCCCCGACGCCCAGGGCCGAGCCGACCTTGGCCGCCATGGCCCATTCCGTCGCCGGGCCGCCGTGGCCGACGACGAAGTCCAGCGTGAGGCGGCGGGCGGCGGCGTCATAGGCGCGGGGGGTGTAGTCGCGCGCCACGGGACGGGGCTCGGGAAAGACCGGGCCGTCGGGGCCCAGGGTCGGCAGGACCGGCGCCTGACCCTCGGCGACCGGGAAGATCTTCACATGGTCGTCGAAGCCCAGGGAGACGAAGCCGTCCAGATCCGCCCCCTCCAGCACGATACGGCGATAGGCCGGGGTCAGGTCCTGAACCGAGGCCACCGTCAGGGTGCGGAACTTCAGTTCGTGCCGCACGCGGCGGGGAACACGGAGGGCGTCGGTCATGCCTGTTCCACCTTGTCGGCGGCCTCGGCCAGGATGGCGGCGATGGCCTGGACCTGAGCCTCGGTCAGGGCGGTCTCGCCCGTCAGACGGCCGTGGATCGTGTGACGAAGGCGGCCAATGGCGTCCTGGATGGCGGTCGGCCGCAGGGCGCGGGCGGCGAACTTGTCCATCGTCGCCTCGGCGGCGCGCAGGACCTCGGCGTTCTCGGCCAGCAGGGCGCGGCCGGCCTCGGTGATCGAATACAGCTTCTTGCCGCCGTCGGCCTGGGACGCCAGAGCGCCCATCTCCTCCAGCAGGGTCAGGCTGGGGTAGATGACGCCGGGGCTGGGCGAATAGGCGCCGCCCAGTTTTGTCTCGACCGCCTTGATCAGTTCGTAGCCGTGGCTGGGCTTCTCAGCAATCAGCGACAGCAGCACCCAGCGCAAGGTGCCGTGGTCGAACAGGCGCGCGCCGCCGCCGCGTCGGCCGTGGCCGGGACCACGTCCTTCGCCGCCTTCCCAGCCCGGCCCGAAGCCTGCGCTGCGTCCGCCGCGCATCCCGCGCCCGAAGCCATGACCGAAGCCGCGCCCAAACCCGTGGCCGCCATTGCGGCCGTGTTTCTCGCCGCATCCGTCGCGGCGCCCTCCGAAGATCCCCTTGGATCGCATTGTCGATTCCTTTTAGATATATCTATTCACGAACAGTTCGATATATCTGAATGAACAAATGCACAAGAGGGCTGGCGTTCGGACGTCGGCTGCGGCGTAAATCGCGAATGGATGATCTGAAGCGCCGCTGGACCCGCCTTGAACCCCATCTGACCGTTGTCGGACCCGACGACGACCGGCCCCGGCCGGCGGTGCTGCTGTTCCACGGCTGCGGCGGTCTGCGCGACCATCTGCCCCGCTACGCCGAGGCGGCGAAGGCGGCGGGCTGGCGGGCCTTCATCGTCGATTCCTACGGCCCGCGTGGTTGGGGGCGCGCCTTCACCCTGACGGCGGTCTGCACCGGCCTGGCCTTCCGGGGATACGAACGGGGCGGCGACGTCCTGGCGGCCATCCAGGGGATTTCGGCCCGACCGGACGTGGACGCGACCCGGCTGACCCTGGCCGGCTGGAGCCACGGCGGCTGGTCGATCATGGAGATGATGAGCGCCGACCCCGCGCCCAACACCCTGGGTGTCGCCGATCCCGGCGCGGCCGACCTGTCGGGGGTGCGGGCCGTCTGGCTGGCCTATCCCTATATCGGGCCGTTCGCCTTCAACCGGATGAAGCCCTGGCGGCACTGCCCCAAGGTTCTGGCCGTCACCTGCAAGCGCGATCACCTGACCACGGTGCGCAACGCCGAACAGGTCAACGCCATGATCCGCAACTGCGGCGCCGAGGTCGAAAGCTGGATCGCCGCCGGCACCCACGCCTTCGACGAACCGACCAACAACGGCCCGATGCGCCACGACCCGGACCTGACCGAGGACTCCCTGCGCCGCTTCCGCGCCTTCCTGACCGACGTCGCGCCCCACGTCTGAAAAGAACTCGGACGGCGCCTTGACGCGCGGACCATCACGTAACAATTGAAGTTACATGAAAAGGGATTCCCGCCTCTCGAACATCCTTCACGCCCTGCTGCACATGGCCGAGCATGAGACGCGAACCGGCGCGCCCATGACCTCGGACCAGCTGGCCGTCTGCCTGTCGACCAATCCGGTCGTGGTGCGCCGAACCATGGCCGGCCTGCGCGAGCAGGGGCTGGTGGCTTCGGAAAAGGGGCATGGCGGCGGCTGGCGGCTGGCCCTGCCGCTGGACCAGGTGACCCTGGGCCAGGTCAACATGGCCCTGGGCGAACCCGGCCTGTTTCCCGAAGCCCCGCCTGTCGAGGCCGACGGCTGCCTGGTCGAGGCGGCGGTCAACGACGCCCTGGCCGAGACCTATGCCGCCGCCCGCGCCCTGCTGGTCGCGCGACTGAACGAGATCACCCTGGCCGATCTGGCGGCGGACTTCGCGCGCCGGATGGCTGAACACCCCAAGAGGGATTTGCTGAATGCCCGTCTCAACGCCCATCGCCCCAAGTGAGCCCACGCCGCACGACGCCCTGATCATCGGCGGCTCCTACGCCGGCCTCTCCGCCGCCCAGCAACTGGTCCGGGCCCGTCGCCGGGTGCTGGTCATCGATGACGGACGGCCCCGCAACCGTTTCGCCGCCCGCGCCCACGGCGTCCTGGCCAACGACGGCCGACCGGGCGCGGAGATCACGGCGGCGGCGCGGTCGCAGGTCGCGGCCTATCCCACCGCCGCCTTCCGCATGGCCGAGGCGGTCGCGGTCGAGCGGATCGACGGCGGCTTCTCGGTCGCCTTCGCCGACGGCACGCGGACCCGGGGACGCCGGCTTTTGCTGTCGCATGGGGTCGAGGACGTCCTGCCCGATATTCCAGGCGTCAAGGAACGCTGGGGCCGCTCGGCCCTGCACTGCCCCTGGTGCCACGGCTACGAGATCGGCGGCGGCCCCATCGGCGTGCTCGGGCGCGGCGACCATGCGGTCCAGTACGCCGCCACCGTGGCGGAGTGGGGCCAGGTGACCCTGTTCATGGGGCTGGAGGTCGGCCTGTCGCCGGAGGACGCCCATCTGCTGTACCGGCGCGGCGTGACGATAGAAACCACGCCCATCGCCCGGCTGGAGGGCGAGGCCCCGACCCTGACCGGGGCCCGGCTGACCGACGGCCGCTTCGTGGAGCTGAAGGCCATCTTCGTCGGAGCCAGCGTCCGCGTCGCCAGCCCCTTCGCCGAGCGGCTGGGCTGCGAGATGATCGACACGCCGATGGGCCGGGTGATCAAGGTGGACGCCATGCAGGCGACGTCCCAGCCGGGCGTCTTCGCCGCCGGCGATCTGGCGCGGGCCGCGTCCAACATCACCCTGGCGACCTCGGACGGCATGCTCGCCGCCTATGGCCTGTTCCGCTCGCTGATCGAGGAAGAGACGGCGCGGGCCTAGCCTAGGCCGCCTGTCCGACCTAGCCGATGGTCGCCTCGATGGTGATTTCCGCGCGCACCGAATGGGCCATTTCGCAATGTTCGTGGGCGGAATGGTGCAGGGCGTCCAGCTCGGCCTGGTCCGGCTGGCGGCCGGAGAAGGCGGTCACGGGTCGAAGGGCGACGCGGGCGAGATACCGGGCGCCCGCTGCGTTCTTGTCCAGTTCGCCGGAGGCCGCATCGCGATAGGAGTCGACCACCAGACCGGCGTTGGCGGCCAAGGCCAGGAACCACAGCATGTGGCAGCTGGACAGGGAGGCGACCATCGCCTCCTCCGGATCGACCGCCGAGGCGTCCGACAGGGGCAGGGGCACGCCGGCGGGCGACGACGACCCGGGGACCACCGCCCCGCCGTCGAAGGTCCAGCTGTGGGCGCGGCTGTAGCGCTTGTCCGTGAAGAGCTGATCGCCCCGCATCCATTCGATGGTCGCCCCGTGCGCGCTCATGGTCCGTCTCTCTGTCCGTTGACCTCGAACCTATAGACGATCGGCGTTCGGACCTCGACGTCCAAAGCGCGTGAGGAGGGTCACCCTCTCCAGAAGCCCACGATTGTCTTGACCTCTTCCACCACCGGGTCGGCGACCTCGGCGGCGCGTTCGGCGCCGTCCTTCAGCACGCGGTCGATCTCGGTCGGGTCGTCCATCAGGCGGCGCATCTCGGCCGTGACGGGGGCGAGGGAGGCCACAGCCAGGTCCGCCAGGGCCGGCTTGAAGGCGCCGAAGCCCTGGCCGCCGAACTGTTCGATCACCTGTTCGCGGGTCAGGCCGGCCAGGGCGGCGTAGATGGCCACCAGGTTCTTGGCCTCGGGCCGGTCGTTCAGGCCGTCCAGGGTTTCCGGCAGGGGCTCGGGATCGGTCTTGGCCTTGCGGATCTTGGCCGCGATGGTGTCGGCGTCGTCGGTCAGGTTGATGCGGCTGTTGTCGGACGGGTCCGACTTGGACATCTTGGCCGCCCCGTCGCGCAGGGACATGACGCGCGTCGCCGGCCCCTGGATGATGGGCTCGGGCACGGGGAAATAGCCGGGAACGCCGAAGTCGTTGTTGAACTTGGCGGCGATGTCGCGG
Organism: Brevundimonas sp. FV2ps16; assembly: GCF_058681075.1. Lineage (NCBI taxonomy): Bacteria > Pseudomonadati > Pseudomonadota > Alphaproteobacteria > Caulobacterales > Caulobacteraceae > Brevundimonas > Brevundimonas sp. FV2ps16. Next base: position 1,152,668 of record NZ_CM178728.1, read on the forward strand.
GTCAGCTCCAGATGCTGTTTCTGGTCCTCGCCGACCGGCACCTCGGTCGCCTTGTACAGCAGGATGTCGGCGGCCTGGAGCACGGGATAGGTGTAGAGGCCGACCGAGGCCCGTTCCTTGTGCTTGCCCGACTTCTCCTTGAACTGGGTCATCCGGTCCAGCCAGCCCAGGCGGGCGACGCAGTTGAAGATCCAGGCCAGTTCGGCGTGGGCGCGCACGGCCGATTGCGGGAAGATGATCGACTTGGCCGGATCCAGGCCCGAGGCCAGATAGGCGGCGGCGATCTCGCGCGTCTGGGCGGCCAGCTTCTCGGGCTCTTGCCAGACGGTGATCGCATGCAGGTCGGCGACGAAGACGAAGACCGGCGCGCCCTGGTCCTGCAGTTCGACGAACCGCTTCAGCGCGCCCAGATAGTTGCCCAGGTGCAGCGCGCCGGAGGCCTGGATGCCGGACAGGATGCGGCGCGGGCCGGTGTAGAGGGCCGGGGGAGTTTGGTCGGTCATGGATTCGGGTCTCGAAAAGTCAGGGTCAGGCGGGGCGAAGGGTGCGGCGGTTCAGTCGCGCCATCGCCGGTCGAAGATCGGGCCCGAAAGGATCATGGCTCGCGCTTATCGCCTTGGCGGGGTTCAGTCCAGACCGGACATGGCCGAACCGCCGGGCTCGCGGCGCAGCGTCGCCTTCAGCTCCGCCACGGTGACGGCGCGGAAGGCCAGCAGGCAGGCGCCATAGACGCCGGCCCCCAGGCCGCAGACCGCCAGGACGGCGATCTCCTTGGCCAGCAGCACCTGGCTGAGCAGTTCATAGTTGATCCCCGCCAGCAGCAGCAGGCCGGCCATGACCGCGCTGGCGGCCAGGACGCGGGCGATGCGCGAGACGAAGGCCGGCGACGGCCGCCAGGCGTTCTCGCGGACCAGAACCCCGGCCAGCAGGCCGACATTGATCCAGGCCGAGGCGCTGGTGGCGATGGCCAGGCCCAGCACTCCGTCCCAGCCCAGAGCGCCGAACCAGAAGAACAGGCCGGAGCCCAGGACGACGGTGATGATCACGGCGGCGACGGCGAAATACATCGGCCGGCGCGTGTCCTCGCGGGCGAAGAAGGGCGGGGTCAGAACCTTGGCCAGGACGAAGGCCGGCACGCCCCAGGCGAACTGGCGCAGCACGTCGGCGGTGCGGGCGGCGTCGGCGCTGGTGAAGGCGCCGCGCGTCACCGTGGCGTCGATGATGAAGAAGGGAATGACGAACAGGGCCACGGCGGCGGGCAGGGTGAAGGCCATGGCCAGGTTGATCCCGTCGTCCAGCGTCTTCTGCCCGCCCTCGTGATCGCCCGAGACGAAGGCCCGCGTCAGGCGCGGCACCAGGGCCAGGCCGATAGCCACCCCGACCAGGCCCAGCGGCAGCTGATACAGGCGGTCGGCGTTGTACAGGACAGAACGGGCGCCGGCGTCCGACCCGGCCAGGACCTGGGACACGACCGAGTTGACCTGCATGGCCCCCCCGGCCATGGCGCCGGGCACGGCCAGGGCCAGGGCGCGCTTCACATTGGGCGTCAGGCGCGGCAGGCCCAGCTTCAGCTTCACGCCCAGACGGCGCACCCCCCACCACAACAGACCGGCCTGGATCACGCCCGATACCGTGACGGCGGCGCTGGTGGCCAAAAGCACGGCTTCCGGCGAAACCGTCAGCACGAAGCCGCTAATCAGCGGGGCCAGGGTGCACAGGTTCAGGAACACCGGCACCGCCGCCGACAGGGCAAACCGCCCGCCGGTGTTGAGCACCCCCGACAACAGGGAGGCGATGGTCATACAGGCCAGATAGGGCATGGCCAGCTGAGTGGCGATCACCGCGACCCGCATCACCTCGGCGTCGTCCTTCCAGGCCGACAGCAGCAGGGGCACGATCCAGGGCATGGCGACCTGCAACAGGATGCAGAAGGCCGCGACCACGGCGAACATGAAGGACATGGCCTCCGACGCCGTCACCGCCGCCGCCGCGTCGCCGTCGCGCGTCTTGACCCCGCCATAGACCGGCACGAAGGCCTGGGCGAAGGCGCCCTCGGCGAACAGGCGGCGGAACATGTTGGGCAGCATCAGGGCCGTGGACCAGACGTCCATCAGCGCGCCCTGGCCGAAGTTGGCCGACAGGGCCAGGTCGCGTCCGAAACCGAGCAGGCGGCTGCCGAGCGTCAGCGTGGACTGAACCAGGGTGTTGCGGGCGAGGCTCATACTGACCGGGAGGAGGAAGGCTGGGGAAGGACCGAGGCTTAGCGCGCTTCCGGCGGCGGCGATACGGGCTTGGCGCGGGTCCGCCGACCCAGGTCCGAGACGTCGCGCGCGCTGGCGCGGGCCGAGGCGACCTTGCGACCCTCCGGCGCCGGGGCGCGGCTGTCCAGGACGGCTTCCAGCGCGGCGCGCAGTTCGGCGATCCGCTGTTCGGAGGTGATCTTCCGGCCCTTGCCGTCCACCACATAGAAACTGTCCACCGCCCGTTCGCCATAGGAGGCGACATGGGCCGAGCGGATGTTCAGACCCTCGTCGTTGAAGACCCGTGACAGGGCCGCCAGCAGGCCCGGCCGGTCGGCGCCCGACACCTCGACCACCGTGGCCGCCTCGCTGGCGTGGTGATCGACCATGACCACGGGCCGGACCTCGAAGGCGGCCTTTCTGGCGTTGCCGGCGGGGGCGGGGGCCTTGCCGATGCGGCCGTCGCCACGCGCGGCCTTCTCCAGCGCCTCGACCAGGGCCTTGAGCCGGCGCGGCTCGGCCTGGCCGTAGGGCAGGCCAGCGCCGTCCTGCACCCGGAAGACGTCCAGGACCACGCCCTCGCTGGTCGTCGCCACGCGGGCGTCGGTGACGTCAGCGCCCAGGGCGGCCATGGTCTGGGCCAGGTCGGCGAACAGGCCGGGCCGGTCGAGGGCGGCGATGGAGATTTCGGTGGCCTGGACGGGCAGGCCGTCGACCGGGGTCAGGGGCGCGGCCTGGGCGGCGGCGCCGGTCTGGCGGGCCCGCTGCACAAGGGCCGGATGGGCCGCCAGCGGATCCTCGCGCGCCACGTCCTCGCCCCGGAACAGGGCGGCGACCTGATCATAGAGGGTGCGCATCAACTGCCCCTTCCAGCCGTTCCAGACCCCCGGCCCGACGGCCCGGATGTCGGCCACGGTCAGGACCAGCAGCATCCGCAGCCGCTCGGGATCCCCCACCAGTTCGGCGAAGGCGCGGATGGTGGCCGGGTCGGACAGGTCGCGCTTTTGGGCGTAGTCGGACAGGGCCAGGTGGCTGCGCACCAGCCAGACCACCAGTTCGATGCGGCGCGGATCGACGCCCAGCCGTTCGCAGGCCCGGCGCGCGGCGATGGCGCCGTCCTCCAGCTGTCCCCGCTCGCCGCCCTTGCCGACGTCGTGCAGCAGCATGCCCAGCATCAGGGCTTCCATGTCCGAGATCAGGTGGACGATCTCCGACGCCATCGGGTGGTCGGCCTTCAGCTTGCCCCGCGCAATGTCGTTGATCACGCCGATGGCCTGGAGCGTGTGCTCGTCCACCGTATAGGCGTGGTACATGTTGAACTGGGTCTGGCCGACGATCCGCCCCCACTCGGGCAGGAACCGCCCCAGAAGCCCGGTCTCGTTCATCAGGGTCAGGGTGCGGTACGGCCGCTGGCCATGGGCCAGCACGCTGAGGAAGGCCCGCGTCGCCTCCGGATCGCGGCGCAGCTTTGGCGTCACCAGCGACAGGGACCGGGTCACGGCCGAAAAGGCGTCGGGGTGCAGGTCCAGGTCGTGCCGGTCGGCATAGACGAACAGGCGCAGAAGCTTGACCGGATCGCGCTCGAACACCGTCGCATCCTCGACCGACAACCGGCCCTGATCGACCCAGAAGCCTTCGATCTCCAGCTTGCGGCGGTTGGTCCGGAACGGGATCATCAGGCGCGACAGGCCCTGGGCCGTCTTCTGGTGCCGGGCCTCCAGCTTGGCCGACATGGCCCGCGTCAGGGCGCCGACGTCGCGCGCGATCAGGAAATAGCGGCGCATGAACCGCTCCACCGCCGGTTCGTCGCCCCGTCCCTGCCAGCCCATGCGCCGGGCCACCTCGGGCTGCATGTCGAAGGTCAGCTTCTCTTCCGCCCGTCCGGCGACCAGGTGCAGATGGATCCGCACTCGCCACAGGAAGTCGAAGGCGTCGTCGGAGGCGCGTCGCTCGCGCGGGGTGAACAGTTCGTCCATCACCGTCGCGCCCAGCCGGCTGTCGGGCGCCAGGGATCGGGCGATCCAGTATAGGGTGTTGAGGTCGCGCAGGCCGCCCTTGCCGTCCTTGACGTTGGGCTCGACCTTGTAGCGGGTCACGCCCGCCTTCTGGTGGCGGGCGGCGCGTTCTTCCAGCTTGGCGGTGATGAAGGGGCGGGGGTCGGCCTTGGCCACCATGTCGCGGAACCGGCCGATCATCAGGTCCGACAGCCGCTCGTCCCCGGCCAGGTGCCGGGCCTCCAGCAGGGTGGTCCGCACCGTCATGTCGGAGCGCCCAAGGGTCAGGCATTCCTCGATTGACCGCACGGCCGGTCCGACCTTGATGCCCAGGTCCCACAGCACATAGAGGACGAACTCGATCACCGTCCCGCCGCGCAAGGTGGCCTTGGCAGGCCGCAGGAACAGCAGGTCCAGGTCGGAATAGGGGGCCAGAACGCCCCGGCCATAGCCCCCGACCGCCACCAGTGACAGGCGTTCGCTCTCGACGGCGGAGACGGGGAACAGCACCTGGCTCGCGACCCGCCACAGGGCCGCGAGCATGTCGTCGGCGGCCGTGGCGTATAGGCGGGCGACCTCGCGCCCCTTCATGCCCCCGTCCAACTTGCGCTCGGCGCGGGCGCGAGCGGCGTCGTAACTGTCGCGTAAAACGGACGCGACCGCCGCGCGCGGATCTCCCGCGCGGGCGGCCTCGTCAAGGCGGTCATCCAGACTGAGCGAAACGGTCATGTCAGCCTTCTATAGGCCGCATCATGCTTCGCGTCCGTGAACGATCCGGTAATTACTCCGGACGAACGCGCTTCTTGCGGAACGACGGGTTCAGCGTCTGCTTGCGCAGACGGATGGACTTCGGCGTCACCTCGACCAGCTCATCGTCGTCGATATAGGCGATGGCCTGTTCCAGCGACATCTGGCGCGGCGGGGTCAGGCGCACGGCCTCGTCCTTGCCCGAGGCGCGGACGTTGGTCAGTTGCTTGCCCTTGATCGGGTTGACGTCCAGGTCGTCCCAGCGCGCGTTCTCGCCGATGATCATGCCCTGGTAGGTCTTCTCGCCGGCGCCGACGAACATGACGCCGCGATCTTCCAGGTTCCACAGGGCGAAGGCCGCCGTGTCGCCGTCCGAGTTCGAGATCAGCACGCCCTTCAGACGACCGGCGATCGCGCCCTTGTATTCCTCGTAGTGGCTGAAGACCCGGTTCAACACGCCCGAACCGCGCGTGTCGGTCAGGAACTCGCCCTGATAACCGATCAGCGAGCGCGACGGGCATTTCAGGCTGATGCGGGTCTTGCCGGCGCCCGACGGGCCCATGTCGGTCATTTCGGCCTTACGGGCCGACAGCTTCTCGATGACGATGCCCGAGAACTCGTCGTCCACGTCGATCATGACGTCTTCGATGGGCTCCATCTTTTCGCCGTTGGGGCCTTCCTGGAAGACCACGCGCGGACGCGAGATCGAGACCTCGAAGCCTTCGCGACGCATGTTTTCGATCAGAACGCCCAGCTGCAGTTCGCCACGGCCGGCCACTTCGTAGGCGTCGCCGCCTTCGGTGGTCGTGACGCGGATGGCGACGTTGGCTTCGGCTTCCTTCAGCAGGCGGTCGCGGATGACGCGCGACTGGACCTTGTCGCCTTCGCGGCCGGCCAGCGGGCTGTCGTTGACCGAGACGGTCATGGAGATGGTCGGCGGATCGATGGGTTGAGCGGGAAGCGCGTCGACGACTTCGATGGCGCACAGGGTGTCGGCCACGGTGGCCTTGGACATACCGGCGATGGCGACGATGTCGCCCGCTTCCGAACCTTCGTCCAGGGCTGTCCGCTTCAGACCGCGGAAGGCCAGGACCTTGGTGATGCGGCCGCGCTCGATTTCCTTGCCTTCACGGTCCAGGGCGTGGATCGCCATGCCGGGAACGGCCTTGCCACTCTCGATCCGGCCGGTCAGGATCCGGCCCAGGAAGGGGTCGGACTCGATCAGCACGTTCAGCATCTGGAACGGCTTGTCCTTGTTCTCCTGAACCTTCGGCGGCGGAACGTGATCGACGATCAGGTCGAACAGCGGGGCCAGGTTGTCGTTGGGCTGGTTCAGATCCATCGTCGCCCAGCCGTTGCGGCCCGAGGCGTAGATGTGCGGGAAGTCCAGCTGCTCGTCCGTCGCGCCGATGGCGGCGAACAGGTCGAAGGTTTCGTTGTGGACGCGGTCCGGATCGGCGTGGGCGCGGTCAACCTTGTTGATGCACAGGATCGGACGCAGGCCCATCTTCAGGGCCTTGGTCAGGACGAACTTGGTCTGGGGCATGACGCCCTCTTCGGCGTCCACCAGGATGACGCAGCCGTCCACCATGCCCAGGATGCGCTCGACTTCGCCGCCGAAGTCGGCGTGGCCGGGGGTGTCGATGATGTTGATGCGGGTTTCACCGGCCTTGCCGTTCCAAAGCACCGAGGTGCACTTGGCCAGGATGGTGATGCCACGCTCCTTTTCCTGGTCGTTCGAGTCCATGGCGCGCTCGGTGGTCGCCTCATTGGCTCGGAAGACGCCGGACTGGGCGAGCAGTTGGTCCACCAGGGTCGTCTTACCGTGGTCGACGTGGGCGATGATGGCGACGTTGCGCAGGTTCATTTGATAATCGCGAAAAGGCGCGGCCGGGATGCAGGCGGCCGCTGGTCATGAAAAGGCATGCAGGGAGCGCGCGCCTCTTACAGGCATGTGGACGGAAAGACCAGAGCAGGCGTTCAGACGCCTGACGTCGCCTTACCGATATTTCATTCCCAAGGTCGCATCTGCGAGGGATGGCGGCCCCCTCTATTCCCGTGACGGCATGACCGTTCAGGAATGGAGAAGACGATGTAGGCCTTGTTGGGAATAATGATGGCGGGTCTGCTGGCGACAGGGACCGCGCCGGAAATGCGGGTGGACGCCCGCGATCTCGCCATGGTTCGCCCGGGCGACGCCGCGGTCCTGGCCCAGCGTATTCAGGCGGCGAGCCGAAGCTGGTGCGCCAAGTATCGAGACGTTCTGACGCCGAACGACGTGGGCATGCCCAGCGTCTGCGAGCGTGAGATGAAGCGTCGCGCCTTTTATCAACTGCCCCGGGAACAGCGTCGCCTCTTCGTGCTGGCCGGGGGACGGCGGGCGTTGAACGGGTCCTAGAGGCGGCGGATCATATAGCGGGCGTCGGCGCCATAACTGGCCAGCTTGGCCGCCACGCCCGACGCCGCGTGTTCTGCAAACCCGTGCCGACGCCAGAAATCCACAGCGTCATTGACCGCGACTAGAGCGATGGTGGGCCAGCCGTCCTCGGCTGCCTGTTCCGCCAGTTGCTCTACGACAGGGCTCGTGGCTCCGCCGCCCCGCGCCTGGGGGTGCAGGGCCAGGTCGTGAAGATAGATCAGGTCCGGATCGGCCGGCAGACCCTCGATCACCGCGTTCAGCGGCGGCGCGCTGTCGGCCCGCCACGGATAGGCGATCAGATAGCCCTTGGTCGGGGCGTCGCCGTCCGTCAGCACGAAACAGCCGCGCGGATACAGCGCCAGCCGGTTCTGGAAACAGGCCCGGTCCTCGAAATGATCGGGAAACGACAGGCGGGCGACCTCGACCACGGCGTCGATGTCGGTCGGCCGCATGGGCCGCCAGCCTAGCTGGGGCAGCGCGTGTTGAGCTCCGCCTTCTGGAAGCGCCATCGGATGATCCTCTCCTGACCGTCCAACACGCCTTCGATCCGGGCGTTCAGGACATCGCCATCACGTTCATAGACGACGCGTTTGGGAAAGTCGTCGTCCGCCGCCTGTTCGAACACCACGCGGCTCGGGCCGGAGGCGACCACTGGAAACATAGCGGGCGACTGGCCTTCCGGATGCGCGAAATAGGCCAGCGGCGCGGCCGGGGTCGGATCGACCGGCGCGATGCGGGACAACTCCCACCCCGCCCGGCCGCCGCGCACGGTCAGCGACGTTCCCAGCATCAGGTTCAAGCGCGGGTAGGTCCAGGTCTCGGAAACTTCGCGGCCCGGTTCGCAGGACAGCCAATAGCCGGCCATCCAGCCCAGGTCGGGGCGCAGGTCCGTGGCGGGGGCCGCCTGAAGGGCGGCGGCGAGAAGCAGCGGGGTCAGCATGGTGGGGTTCCCTCTCCGGTCGATATCGACAGGCTAGGCGGCGTGGGGCCCCGATGGCTTGTAGGTTTGCGACGCGATGGCCCGGGCCAGCGCCTGCTGCTCCCGCGCCCAGTCGGTGGCGGTGCAGCCGAGGAACCGCCGGAAGTCGCGCGCCATCTGCGGCTGGTCGAAATAGCCGGCCTCGAGCCCCGCCTCCAGCCAGCCCTCGGTCTCGCCGTCCGGCTGGGTGGCGTGGTCGAACACCCGGCGAAAACGGAATATGGACCGCAGCAGGCGGGGAGAGACCCCGACCCGGTCGGCGAAGCGCCGCTGAAGCGCGCGTTGCTCGCCCGAAGAGCGCGACGCCGTAGGCAGCTCACCGGCGGCCGCCTCGATGTCGGCGCGGACAATCGCGTCGATCGTCCACTCCGCGCTCCGTCGCTGATCGCTAAGCCAGCCGACGAAGGCCTCCGCCTGGCCCGCCGGATCGCCCGGCGGCGGATCGAAGCCGACCAGGCGTTCGACCATGTCCAGCCGGCGGTCGGTCGCCTCGCTCAGGGGCCGACCCAGAAAATCCCGCGCGCCGTCGGGCTCGAAGCGGACGGCGACCAGTTCGGTCGGGCCGGTCGGCTTCATGGCCAGGGGCCCGGTCATCTGCCCGGCGAACAGGGCCGACGGCTGCAGGCGGAATACGCCATCCTCGCTCTGTTCGGCATAGGGCGCGCCGATGTCGAACACGAGTTCGGGGCAGCCGTCGGGGGCGATGCGCTGGATCGTCGGCGTCGGATCGGGGGCGGCGTAGGTCCAGATGACGCGGACGAAGGGCCGCAGCGCGGGTGGCGGCGCGAACTCCTGATACCGTTCCTCCCCCGAGGCCACCTCAGTTGACCTTGGATGGGTCCGGCGGCGGGGCGGGCAGGGCGGCCACCGGCACGCCGTCCTCCTTCAGTTTTTTCACCTCGGCGGGCGTGGCCTCGCCATAGATTTCGCGCTTTTCGGACTTGCCCTCGTGGATGTCGCGGGCCTCGCGGGCGAAGCTGTCGCCGACATAGTCGAAGTTCGCCTCGACATGGGCGCGAACCTGCTGCGCCGCCTCCATCATCATGGTCTGCATCCGGGCGGCCACATCGGGCGTGGTCGCCGTTTTCCGCGTCCCGCTGACCGCCGGGGCCATGACCGCCTTCTGCACCGCTCGCGAGCCGCAGAACGGGCATTCGACCAGGCCCCGCGCCGCCTGGTCGTCATAGTCGGAGGACGAGCCGAACCAGGCCTCGAAACCGTGGGCCTGGTCGCAGTTCAGGGCGTATCGGATCATGAGCGCATCAGGGAACAGACAGGAAGTCGCGGTCGTGGGTTAGGGCGGGCACGGCCGCCCGCGCCCTGACCACCGCCTCCATGTCCAGCTTCGCCGTTAAGATGCAAGGTTCGTCATGATCCGCCTTGGCCAGAATCTCGCCCCAGGGGCCGACCACGGTCGAACGGCCCCAGGTGCGGCGGCCGTCCTCGTGCAGTCCGCCCTGGGCCGGCGCCAGGACGAAGGCGCCGGTCTCGATGGCGCGGGCGCGCAACAGGGTCTCCCAGTGGGCCTCTCCCGTCGGCGCCGTGAAGGCGGCGGGAACGGCGATCATGGACGCTCCGGCCTTGGCCAACTGACGGTGCAGGTGGGGAAAACGGATGTCGTAGCAGATGGTCAGGCCCAGCCGGCCCCAGGGGGTGTCGGCGACCGCCGCCCCGTCGCCGGGCCGCACCGTCGCGCTCTCGCGGTATCGCTCGCCATTGGGGAGATCGACGTCGAAGACGTGCAGCTTATCGTATCGGGCGACGATGCCGCCGGACGCATCGACCAGCAGCGACCGGTTGGCCGCCCGTCCGTCGCCGGCGTGGCCCGACTTGACGATGGCCGAGCCGATGAGCAGCCAGACGCCCAGTTCCGCCGCCAGCCGTCGCAGGCCCAGAACGGCGACATCGGCCGTCTCGTCGGTGATCACGGCGTCGCGGCGGTCGCGGCGCTGTTCCAGGACATTGGTCCCCTCGGGCGTCAGGACGAATTTCGCCCCGCCCGCCGCCGCCTCGCGGATCAGGGGCTCGACATGGGCCAGGGCCGCCTCGGCCGTCGCCGGCGTGCGGGTCTGGATCAGGGCGATGTCGAGCCCGCCGCTCATTGGATCAGGCCGCCAGAAGCGGGTCGAGCTTGCCGTCCCGGTCCAGGGCGTGGATGTCGTCCGAGCCGCCGACGTGGGCGCCGCCGATGAAGATCTGCGGGAAGGTCATGCGCCCGCCCGACTTCTCGACCATCTCGGCCTTCTTCTCGGGGTCGTTGGAGGCGACGATCTCGGTATAGTTGACGCCCTTCTTCTTCAGCAGCGCCATGGCGCTGTAGCAGTAGGGGCAGCCGGGCTTGGTGTAGATGACGACGTCGGCCAAATCAGAACTCCAGATAAGGGGCCCACGGCACGGCGTGGGGCGGTTTGGATCTACATAGTCAGTTCACGGGCGTTTCGCACCCGTGCGATCACGGCCAGGTCGACGGCCCGGGCGCCGGCTTCGAGCAGCGCGCGGGCGCAGGCCTCGCCGGTCGCGCCCGTGGTCAATACGTCGTCGATCAGAAGGATGCGCCGTCCCTTGATCCTGCGACGTCCGGCCTCGGTCGCGGCGAAGGCCTTCTTGACGTTCAGCCGCCGTCCCCGCCGGCTCTTGCCGCCCTGGCTGTCGGTATGGGTCGTGCGGACCAGGGCGTCGGGCAGATAGTCCAACCGGGCGTGGCGAGCCAGGGGACGGGCGATCTCGGCCGCCTGGTTGAACCGTCGTGACAGCAGGCGGAACGGGTGCAGGGGCACGGGAACCACGGCGTCGGCCTCCTCGATAAGATCGGCGGCGGCCCGGCCGATCCAGCGGGCGAACAGCGGGGCGAACTGCTGCTGGTCGCCGTGCTTGAACCGCAGGATCAGACCGCGCGAATGATCGTCGTACAGGCAGGCGGCCCGCGCGCGTTCGAAGCCATAGGGCTGGGCGATACAGGCGGCGCAGCGGGTCTCGGCGAAGGCGCCGCCGTCGAATTCGAAGGCCGCGCCGCAGCCGTCGCAGACCGGCGCCTCCAGGAATTTGATCCGGCTCCAGGCGTCGGGAGTCAGGCCGGCCGCCGCCGTCGCCTCGCGGCTGTCGTGGGCCAGGGGCGGCAGAACCAGGTCCGCCAATCCCCGCCCCACATCGCGCAACTGACGCCCGGCCCCTTCCCAGGCGCGCCGCCAACCCCCATCCTGCACATCCATGACCGCCTCCCCCGAAGCTCCGCCCCGCATTTTCGACGCCCGCCGACGTGAGGCCCGTCTGGCCCGCGCCGCCGACCGGCTGAGCCAGGCCGACTTCCTGCACGTCCGGGCGGCCGAGAATGCTGCGGGCAGCCTGGAGGCCATCCTGCGCGAGTTTCCGGTCGCGGTCGACCTTTCGGCCCAGTCCGGCCCGTTCGCCCAGGCCCTGGCGGCGAGCGACGCCGCCGGTCGGGTGGGCGTGGTCGCGACGCCGACCGCTCTGGCCGAACGCGCCGCGCCGGGCGCCGCCGCCCTGCCGCTGACGGACGACTCGACGGATCTGATCGTGTCCCTGCTCAGCCTGCACTGGGCCAATGACCTGCCCGGCGCCCTGGCCCAGATCCGGCGCGCCCTGAAGCCGGACGGCCTGTTCATCGGCACCCTGTTCGGCGCCGGCACTCTGAAGGAGCTGCGTTCGGTCCTGACTGAGGCGGAGCTGGAAGAACGCGGGGGCGCCCAGGCGCGGGTCTCGCCCTTCGCCGACGGCTATGACGGGGCGGCCCTGTTGCAGCGGGCCGGCTTCGCCCTGCCGGTGTCCGACGTGGACCGGTTCACCGTCCGCTATCCTGATCTATTCGCCCTGGTCCGCGACCTGCGCGCCATGGGCGAGACCAATGTGCTGCACGGCCCGATCCGGCCCCTCAGCCGGGCCGTGATCGCCCGCGCCGCGCGCCTTTACGCCGACCGCCACGGCGACGCCGACGGCCGCATCCCCGCCACCTTCGAGATCATCCACCTGGCCGGGTGGAAGCCGCACGAAAGCCAGCAGAAGCCGCTGGCGCGCGGCTCGGCCAAGGTGAGGCTGGCGGATGCTCTGGGCGTGAAGGAAATGACCGGCGACGAGATCGATTGAAGGCGGTCAGCCCTTTATGGCGTCCGAAATCTTCTGCATCGTCCGGCTGTAGCTGCCCTCGTTCGATCCACCGATGGCGGCCAGACCGCTGATGATTACCAGCACGATCAGGGCGCAGATCAGGCCGTATTCGATGGCGGTGGCGCCGTCGTCGTCGGAGATGAAGCGGGCGATGAAACGTCTCATGGCCGGCCTCCCTGGTCGGCGTTGATCAGAGCAGGTCGCGCAACCAGGCGACCAGGGGTTCGTCCGCCGGCGGCATGGGATAGTCCGAAAGCTTGTCCGGTTTCACCCAGGCCAGGCCGTCGTGTTCACGCGCCGTGACCACGCCGTCCCACCGTCGGCACAGATACAATGGCATCAACAGGTGAAAGGAATCGTAAGCGTGGCTGGCGAAGACGAAGGGCGCCAGGCAGGATTCGCTGACGGTGACGCCCAGTTCCTCGCGCAGTTCGCGGATCAGGGCCGCCTCGGGCCGTTCGCCGGGCTCGACCTTGCCGCCCGGAAACTCCCACAGGCCGGCCAGTTTCTTGCCCTCTGGCCGTTTCGCGATCAGCACCCGCCCGTCGACATCGATCAGGGCGACGGCGACGACGAGGACGGTGGGGAGGGTTTCAGTCATTCGTCAAACAGCTTTCGCAGATCATAACCCGCATAGACCACGTCCAGCACCAAGAGGCCGTCGTCGCGGATCTGGTAGAGAAGATGAAGGCGCCGCGCCGCCAGCCCCATGCGCAGTGTCGGGTCGCCACCCACAGCAGGACAGCTTTCTGGATATTCGCTTATGCGATCAAGCAAGTGACCTAAGGCGTCGCGCAGCCTGCGAGCCCCCGCAGGGCTTTCCTGGGCGATCGAAGCCATCAAATCGGCGAGTTGAGCTTGCGCCCTTGCCGAAAGTCGGACGTCAACGCCCACGTTCGGCTTCGACCCCGTCAATCAATTGATCAAGATCGGCCAACACTTCCGTCGCGGCTCGCGCGGGGGCCGCCTCGGCGTCCTCAATGGACCGTGCGACCCAGGCCATGGCCTCCGCCGAAGGGGAGGGTCCACGCAGGTCGTCGATCAGTTGCTGACTGACCATCGGCCCGTCCATGCGAGCATAGGGATCGAATGGCTTCGGCTTCGCGCTCATGCCCTCACCTTATCACGAAATCAGCTGCGATAATCGCCGTTGATCTCGATGTAGCCCTTGGTCAGGTCGCAGGTCCAAACCGTGGCCGAGGCGCGGCCCGCGCCGACATCGACGGTGATGTCGATCTCGGGGTTCTTCATATAGGCGGTCATCTTGGCCTCGTCGTAGGTCGGGGACGGGGCGCCGTCGATGGCGGCCTGGTGCGGCCCGAATTTGATCGCCAGACGGTCGCGGTCCACCGGCTCCTCGGTCTTGCCCACAGCCATGACCACCCGGCCCCAGTTGGCGTCCTGGCCGGCGATGGCGGTCTTGACCAAGGGGCTGTCGGCGATGGACTTGGCCAGTTTGCGGGCCGAGGCGGGGCTGGCGGCGCCGTCCACCGTCACCTTGACGAACTTGGTCGCCCCCTCGCCGTCGCGCACCAGCTGGTGCGCCAGATCCAGCATCACCTTGTCCAGGGCGGCCGAGAAGCTCTTCAGCCGCCGGTCGCCGACCCGGCCGATGCGCGGCGCGCCCGAGGCGCCGGTGGCGAACAGCAGGGCTGTGTCATTGGTCGAGGTGTCGCCGTCCACCGTCACGCTGTTGAAGGTGGTGCGCACGTGCAGGCCCAGCAGGGCCTTCAACACGTTCGGATGGATGTCGGCGTCGGTGACGATGAAGGCCAGCATGGTGGCCATGTCTGGCGCGATCATGCCCGACCCTTTGGCGATCCCGGCGATCCGGACCTTGTAGCCCTCGATCTCGGCCTCGGCGTAGGATCCCTTGGGGAAGGTGTCTGTGGTCATGATGCCGCGCCCGGCCCGGGCCCACTGCTCGGACGGGTGGATGTCGGCGTCGAGCCCGGCCTCGATCTCGGGCAGTCTGGACACGATCTTCTTTTCGTCCAGCACCACCCCGATCACCCCGGTCGAGGCCAGCATGACGTCGCGCTGGCGGCAGCCGAACCGTTTCGCCGCCTCTGAGGCGGCGCGTCGGGCGGCGTCGGCGCCGGCCTTGCCCGTGAAGGCGTTGGCGCAGCCGGCGTTGACCACCAGGGCGCGGACGTCCTTGCCGCCCTCGGCGCCGCCCAGATGTTTCTTGCACCAGTCGACGGGGGCGGATCCGATCTTGTGGCGGGTGAAGACCCCGGCGCAGCTGGTGCCGCGCGCGAAGCGAAACACCACCAGATCGTCGCGCTCATGTTTGTAGAAGCCGGCGCGGGCGGTGGCGATCTCGACCCCGCCTACGGGCGGAATGGTCGGGAAGGGCACGGCCAGGGGCGAGATGGCCAGACCCGGCTTGCCGGCGGCCGGGACGGGCGCTGCGGCGGGTTCGGCCGGCCGGGTGGCCCGCTTCAGGGCGGTGGCGAAGGGATCGAGCGCCTTTTCGAACGCCTGTTCGATCTTCTGGCCGGTGGTCGAGGGGGGCTTGGTCATGTCAGGCGGCCGGAGCAGGGGCAGGAGAAGGAGCGGAGGTCGCGGAGGGGGCGGCGGGCGAGAGGGGCTGGGCCGAAGCCGGTTCCTGATCCTGTCCGGCGCTCTCGCCGGACAGCAGGACATCGACCTTGGCCTTGCCGCGCAACTGTTCCAGCAACTGCCGCACGCCTTCATACGTCAGATAGCGGACGATCTGCGGCCGCGCCTGTTCCAGCGTCGGCGGGCTTTCCTTGCGCCGGTCCTCGACCCGCAGCACGGCCCAGCCGCCCTCGGTCTGGAATGGGCCGACCGTCGAGCCCGCCGGCCGGTCGCGCAACGCCCCGGCATAGGCCTGGGGCATGACGTCCAGGGTCGAATAGCCCAGGTCCCCGCCGGAAAACCGCGTCGCCTCGTCCACGGACCGTTCCATGGCCACGGCCTCGAAACTGGCGCCCTGACCCAGAATGCCGACCACGGCCTCGGCCTCGGCCTTGGTGCGCGACAGGATCAGGCGGACGCGGATTTCCTCCGACGTCTTCGCCAGGCGCAGCTGCTCATTATAGAGGGTTTGGACGGCCTCGTCGGAAATGGCGCCGTTGACCACGCTCTCGACCAGCATGTCGCCCAGAATTCTTTCGCGTGTGGCTTCCAGGCGGCGCTGGGCCAGGGGCGAGGCGTCCAGGCGGCGGCGTTCGGCCTCCCGCGCCAGCAGTTTTTGGTCGATCACCTCGTCCAGAACCCGGCGGAACAGATCCGACGTCACGTCCAGCGGTTCGCCCTCGCCGACCAGCCCCTGCGCCACCGCCTCGCGCTTCACGTCCGAGGCCCAGACGGTCTCGTCCTGGACCCGGGCCACCGCACGGTCGCCGGGCTGCGGCGCCTGATCGCCGCCGCCGCCGCGCGAACAGGCGGAGATCGTCAGCACCGCAGCCAGAAACACGATGGAAAACAGGCCTGAAACTCGCGGAAATGGGGTCAAGACAGGGCTCCGTCGAAGGCGGCCGAAAGCCCCTCGCGTTGACAGGGGTTAGGCCGGTGCTTAAGTCCCGCCTGCGCCCAAGTCGAGGGGTTTTGATCGTCTGCGCGGCCCTTCGCGCGCGCCAGCTCCGGCGCACCGGGGTCGCCATCGGTTCGGGCCCCGAGAGGGGCGTCCGTACCGCCGCCCCTCTCGGGATTTCCAGAGCCGCTCAGCTCGCAGACGCTCGACCGCTTACCGGATCCAATATGCTCGGCTTCGCCAAGAAACTTTTCGGCTCTTCTAACGACCGCAAGGTCAAGGCCTTCCAGGACCACGCCCAGCGCATCAATGCGCTGGAGCCCAAGTTCGCCGCCCTGTCGGACGACGAACTGCGGATGATGACCGACGCCTTCCGGGATCGTCTGGCCAATGGCGAGACCCTGGACAAGATCCTGCCCGAGGCCTTCGCCGTGGTGCGAGAGGCGTCCAAGCGGGTGCTGGGCCAACGTCAGTATGACGTCCAGCTGGCCGGCGGCATGATCCTGCACGAAGGCGGCATCGCCGAGATGCGGACCGGCGAGGGCAAGACCCTGGTCGCCGTGGCGCCCGTCTATCTGAACGCCCTGCCCGGCAAGGGCGTCCACGTCATCACCGTCAACGACTATCTGGCCCGCCGCGACGCCGAGACGATGGGCAAGGTCTATCGCTTCCTTGGCTTGGAGGTGGGCGTCATCGTCAACGGCCTGAGTCAGGGCCAACGCCAGGCCGCCTATGCCGCCGACGTCACCTACGGCACCAACAACGAGTTCGGCTTCGACTATCTGCGCGACAATCTGGTCTACGACCGGCGCGAGATGGTGCAGCGCCCGCACAATTTCGCCATCGTCGATGAAGTCGACTCCATCCTGATCGACGAGGCGCGCACCCCTCTGATCATCTCGGGCCCTACCGAAGATCGTTCGGACCTCTACAAGATCCTCGACGGCCTGATCAAAGACCTGATTAAGGACAAGGACACCTTCGAGCTGGACGAGAAGCAGAAGCAGGTTCTGCTGACCGAACTGGGCTCCGAGCGGATGGAAGAGGCTCTGGAGGCCGGCGGGCATTTCGCCGCCGACACCACCGGCCTGTACGACGCCGCCAACATCAGCCTGGTCCACCACGCCAACCAGGCCCTGCGCGCCAACACCCTGTATCAGCGCGACAAGGACTATATCATCAAGGGCGGCGAGATCGTCCTGATCGACGAATTCACCGGCCGTATGATGACCGGTCGCCGCCTGTCGGAAGGCCTTCACCAGGCCATCGAGGCCAAGGAAGACGTCAAGATCCAGCCCGAGAACCAGACCCTGGCCTCGGTCACGATCCAGAACTATTTCCGCCTGTACCAGAAGCTGTCGGGCATGACCGGCACCGCCGCGACCGAGGCTCAGGAGTTCGGTGACATCTATAAGATGGAGGTGCTGGAAGTTCCGACCAACCGGCCGATCCAGCGCAAGGACTATGACGACGAGGTCTATCGGACCCACGCCGAAAAGAACCAGGCCATCGCCAAACAGATCGCCGAATGCCACCTGGCTGGTCAGCCCATTCTGGTCGGTACGGTCTCGATCGAGCGTTCCGAGCAACTGTCGGAACTGCTCCGCACCTACGAGTACAAGGTCGAGGTCTCGCGCAAGCTGAAGCCGCAGTACGAGGGCAAGGCCAAGGAAGCCGAGAAGATCGGCGACGCCGCCTATGACATCACCTACGAAACCAAGCTGCGCGGCATCCCGCACTCGGTCCTGAATGCGCGTCAGCACGAGCAGGAGGCCTATATCGTCGCCGACGCGGGTCTGCCCGGCGTGGTGACCATCGCCACCAACATGGCCGGCCGCGGCACCGACATCCAGCTCGGGGGAAACCTCGAGATGAAGATGCAGAAGTGGCTGCTGGAACAGCGCAACATGGCCGTCGAGGTCACGCCCGAGATGGAGAAGGCGCAGGAGGCCCAGTACAAGGCCGACATCGCCGTCCAGAAGAAGATCGCCCTGGACGCCGGCGGCCTGTTCGTCCTGGGCACCGAACGCCACGAGAGCCGCCGGATCGACAACCAGCTGCGCGGCCGCACCGGCCGTCAGGGCGACCCCGGCACCTCGAAATTCTACCTGTCCTGCGAGGACGACCTGCTGCGCATCTTCGCCGGCGACCGTCTCGACTCGATAATGAAGACCTTCGGCGTGGCTGAGGGCGAGGCCATCACCCACCCCTGGCTGAACCGCGCCATCGAGACCGCCCAGAAGCGGGTCGAGACCCGCAACTACGACATCCGCAAGAACCTGCTGAAGTACGACGACGTCGTGAACGACCAGCGCAAGGCCGTGTTCGAGCAGCGCCAGGAGTTTATGGACTCTGAGGATCTGTCGGAACTGGTCGGCGACTTCCGCCGCGACGTGGTCTCCGACCTGGTCGAACGCTACATGCCGCCCAAGGCCTATGCCGAACAGTGGGACATCGACGGCCTGGACGAGAAGGTCCGCACGACCCTGGGTCTGGAACTGCCGCTGCACGACTGGGCCGCCGAGGAAGGCGTGTCGAACGAGGAGATCGAAGAGCGGCTGCTGGCCGCCGCCGACGCCCGCGCCGCCGAACGTCTGGAACAGATCGGCGCCGCCCAGACCCGCGGTCTGGAAAAGCAGTTCATGCTTCAGATGATCGACATGCAATGGCGCGAACACCTGGTCCATCTGGACCATCTGCGCGGCGTGATCGGCCTGCGCGGCTACGGCCAGCGCGATCCACTGAACGAGTACAAGACCGAGGCCTTCTCGCTGTTCGAGAACCTGCTGTACGATCTGCGCCACAATGTCACCCGCTGGCTAATGACGGTCGAGTTCCGCTTCCAGCCGCCGCCGGAAATGCCCGAGTTCCAGGAAATCCACCTGAACCCCGGCACCGGCGAGAACGAGATGGCCAATCCGGCCGCGCAAAATCCGGAAGGCCAGTTGATCGGCGACGATCGCGCCAAGCTGCCGGTCGAGGCCCTGCCGCTCGGCTGGGAAATGACCGGCCGCAACTCGCCCTGCCCCTGTGGCTCGGGCCGCAAGTTCAAACACTGCCACGGGGCGCTGGTCTAAGCGCCGCGGACGAAACAATGGGGCGCTGGTCTAAGCGCCCCGTCCCGATGTGACGCCAGAGCGGCCCCGGATTTCGATCCGGGGCCGTTTTGTTTAGGTCAGCAGCGCCTTCAGCACCCCGTCCAGCACCGGCCGCCCGCGCGGCGTGGCGATCAGCCGGCCATCTACAACCGTCAGGAAACCGTCAGCGACCAATGCCGTCGTCGGCGCGGCGCCGACCGACAGCTCCAGGTCCGCCAGAAGCCCGACCGGCGCGCCCTCGACGGTGCGCAGGCCCAGTAGCAGCCGCTCCTCGGCCGCCCCGGCCGCGTCCAGCCGCTCCATGTCCGTCCAGGGCGTTCCCGCCCCCACCCCGGCCACATAGTCGGCGATCCTGCGGTGGGCGACAGTGGCGGTGCGGGTCCCGTCCAGCGTAAGCCGCCCGTGGGCCCCGGGGCCCAGGCCCAGATAGTCGCCGCCGCGCCAGACATGCAGATTGTGGGCCGACCGCGCCGCCACGCCCCGCGCATGATTGGACACCTCATAGGCGTCGAAGCCGGCGGCCTCGAGCACGGTCTGGGTGGTCTCGTAGAGGGCCGCGGCCTGGTCCTCGTCCGGCGGGATCAGGGTCCCGCGCGCCAGGGCCCGTCCGAACGCCGTCGTCGGCTCCAGGGTCAGCTGATAGGGCGAGACATGCTCGAACCCCATGTCCAGGGCCGCGCCCAGTTCCGCCGCCCAGTCGGCCGGGGTCTGGCCCGGACGGGCGTAGATCAGGTCGATGGACAGGCGCGAAAACGCCTGCCCGGCCAGAGCGACAGCGCGTCGCGCCTCGGCCGCCGAATGATCGCGCCCCAGGAACCGCAGCGAGGCGTCGTCCAGCGCCTGCACCCCCATGGACAGCCGGTTCACGCCAGCCCCCGCCAGGGCGGCGAACCGGGCGGCCTCGGCGTCGGTCGGATTGGCCTCCAGCGAAATCTCGATCGATCCAGACGGCGGGAACAGGTCGCGCGCCTGGACGATGATCCGCGACACCGCCTCGGGCGCCATCAACGACGGCGTGCCCCCGCCAAAAAAGATCGACGCCAGCCGGCGCGGCCCGGTCAGTGCGCGTTGCGCCCGCATGTCGGCCAGGATCGCCTCGACCAGTCCCGCCTGTTCCTCGACCCGCCCCCGGTCGCGCACGACGTTGAAGTCGCAATAGGGGCAGATGCGCGAACAATAGGGCCAGTGGACATAGAGGCCGACGTCCGTCCCCGGATCCGTCCAGGTTTCGGGGAAATCAGTCAATCAACGCGGCCCGCAGCTTGGCGAAGGCGCGGGTGCGGTGGCTGATCGCCTCCTTGGCCGCCGGCTCCATCTCGCCGAAGGTCAGGTCGCCGCCCTCGGGGATGAAGATCGGATCATAGCCGAAGCCCCGATCGCCGCGTGGCGGGAAGGTCAGCCTGCCATGGACCACCCCCTCGACCACCACGCAGGGGCCGCCCGGCCAGGCCACGGCCAGGGCCGAGGTGAACCAGGCGGCCCGGTCCGTCGCGCCGATCTCCTCCAGCCGCTCCTCGACCTTCTTCATCGCCACGGCGAAATCCTTGCCCGGTCCGGCCCAGCGGGCGGAGAAGATCCCCGGCGCCCCGTCCAGCGCCGCGACCGACATCCCCGAGTCGTCGGCCAGGGCGACCTCGCCCGACCGTTCGGCGGCGTGGCGCGCCTTCAGCATGGCGTTGCCGGTAAAGGTGGTCTCGGTCTCGTCCGGTTCGGGCAGATTCAACTGTCCGGCGGTGAGGATCTCGTAATCTTCACCAAGAAGGGCGGCGATTTCGGGGACCTTGCCGGGGTTGTGGGTCGCGGCGACGATCCGCATCCCCTTGATAAGCTTGAGATTCATCGACGATCACGCCCCTGAAACAGTCTATTGCCAAAGTTTAATATCGTTAAACGATATGTAACGTGCTTTTCCGTGCCGCACGGCCTATCTATTGATCGTCAGGAACGGGGGCCGCAACGTTCTGACATTCCGGAAAAACCGGAATGATCATGCGGAAAACAAAACCAACGGGCGATAATCGCCCAAAACAAAACGACGGAGAACCACAATGCATACGATGAACCTCTCGCTCTTCCTGGACAAGGTCGGCGCCGCTTTCGTCAACACGGTCCTGATCGCCGCCCTGCCGACCGCCCTGGTCGCCATCCTGGTTCAAGCCTTCTGATCGGGCCCAAGTCCACCCTTGTTTCGATCATGAGAGCTTTGACGACCTTGAAGAAGATCGCGATGTATAGAGCTGCGCGTGGGTTCGCCGGACCCCGCGCGGCCGCCTCGCCCTTCCTTCCGATCTGAGACCCCCTGATCATGCGCCTGCTCCCGCCGCGAAATCCGCTGAAGCGAGACGCGGCCTCGGTTCCGACGGGGGCGCGCACGATCCCGACCCTGCTGAAATCCCTGGGCGTTCTGACCGCCCCCCTCAGGGCCATGGGGCCCGGCTCCGTCTCCAGCGTGCTGAAGGTGGCGCTGGACGTGGCCTATATTCTGCTCTGGCTGATCACCGGCCTGCTGCTGCTGCTGCTGATCGCCGCCGTGTTCATCCCCCTGGACAATGTGAACATCACCGTCAGCGGCGACGAAGGCGGACGGCAACTGCCGCTGACGCGCACCCTGCTGCTGTTCGGCCTGGGCGCGGCGACCGCCTATTTTGGCGGCTTCATGCTGATCCTGCGCAGTCTGCGCCATATCTTCCGCACCCTGACCATGGGCGACCCCTTTCATCCCGCCAATGTCCGCCGACTGCGCCAGATCGGTCTGATCCTGGCGGTCGTGACCGGCGGGGTCTGGCTGGCCCAGGGCGTCGTCGCCGCCCGACTGGCGCCGGGGGTGATGGACCCCCAGGGGCTGGGCGAGCTGCTGACCCCCATATTCTCGGTCTTGATCGTCTTCGTCCTGGCGGAGGTGTTCCGCGAGGGCGCACGCCTGCGCCGCGAATCCGAACTGACGATCTGATCCGTTTCCAGTAGGACCTCTTCATGGCCATCCGCGTCCAGCTTGATCGCGTCCTTGTCGAACGCCGCATGTCGTTGACCGAACTCGCCGACCGCGTCGGGGTCACGGTGGCCAATCTGTCGATCCTGAAGACGGGCAAGGCGCGCGCGGTGCGTTTCTCGACCCTGGACGCCCTGTGCCGCGAGCTGGAATGCCAGCCGGGCGACCTGTTGGTCCACGAACCCGGCCCGGGCGAGGCCTTCGAGGACGATGACGCGGCATGAAGCGCAAGGGCCCCGGCCGTGACGAGAACGGGCTGACGCCCGAGGACCGTCGCATCTGGAGCCGTATCACCGGAACGGTCGCCGCCCCCCGCAGCCGCAAGCCCGCCCGCGTCACCCCGGGGGCCGAGGCCCCGGCTCATCTGGTCGTGGCTCCGACCGAGCGTCCGCGTCCCCTGGCCAAGCCTTCGCCCGCCCGGACCACGGCCGTCGCCAAACCGACTGAGCCGCGCCCCATCGGCAGCCGCCCCAAAGCCGCGCCGGAGGATCTGGAACCCCGCCGCAAACAGCGGCTGTCGCGCGAACGCGACCCGATCGAGGCGCGCATCGACCTGCACGGCTTCGGCCGGTTCGAGGCCGAGGATCAACTGCGGGGTTTCCTGACAGCCTGCCAGGCGCGGGGGATGCGGGCGGTTCTGGTCATCACCGGCCAGGGACGGTTGGGCGGCGGTGTGATCCGCGCCTCGTTCGGGGAATGGGTGCAGGCGCCCGGCCTGCGTGGCGTGGTCTCCGGCTTCACCGTCGCCCACCAGCGCCACGGCGGCAACGGCGCCTTCTACGTCACGCTGAAGCGCCGGAGCTGAAGCAGGCCCTCGTCGCAGATAGACAAAGGCCCGCCCGCGACGGGCGCGAGCGGGCCTTCGGATGGGGCGAGCTGGGTCCGCCCTTGGCTTATTTCTTCGACAGGGCGCCGGCCAGGATGACGTCGATCTGCTTGCCCATATGTTCCGACAGGGCCTTGGCGTCCCACTCGTCATAGGCGGCGCGGCGATAGTTCGACAGATAGGCGTCCCAGATCAGCTCGACCAACAGGCGGATGTCGGCATCCTTGCTCAGTTCGCCCTTGGCGACAGCTTCCTGCAGGATGCCGCCGATGGCCAGCAGCAGGTTCTTGGTCGCGGCGCGGGCGCGCATTTCGGCGGCCAGGGGTTGGAACCAGGACCGGGCGACGATGGCCTGGAACAGGGGGAGTTGGTCCAGCGAGGAATGATAGCCGGCGCTCAGGGCGCCCAGCAGGCGCTGGCGCACCGGTTCGCCCTCGGGGGCGCCGGCCTCGACCACTTCGGCGAGACGCGACATGTCTTCGGTCAGGACGGCTTCGAACAGTTCGGCCTTGTCCTGGAAGTTGGCGAAGACGGCGCCGGTCGACATGCCGGCGCCCTTGGCGATGTCGCGGATCGTCGCCGGCTCATAGCCCCGCTCGGCGAACAGCGAGCGTGCGGCGTCCAGAACCTTCTGGCGAGTCCTGATCTTGGCGGCCTGGCGGCGGTTAAGACGGGGAGCGGCTTCGGTCGAGAGAACGGAATCGGTCATGAAATCAGGCTTTTACTCTACGCATTTTCGGAAGCCCTGACGGAGCCCGAAGTGGATTGGGTCGTCGCTTGAACTGTGGGGCGAGACGTTCTGACTCTTCACCCGCCAAACGCGCGATATCGAAGCAGGGCTTGCATCACGGAACCATGACGAAAATGGGTCGCGAACGCGGATGTGTGAGCTAAGGGCGTGAATTCTAAGCTTAACTGTTCTGGTTACCTGTCCCATTCTGGGGCATTCTCAACGCGCGGGTGGTTCTACTACGTCCCCCGGCGGGTATGGCGGCCTGAAATGTCGTGCGAAACTGATCCCGCTTTTCGTGGATCGAAGCCAGCACCAGCCCCATGGGCACGCCCAGATCGACCAGGGTGTTCTCCGCCAGCTGCAGGCTGGCTTCGGTCGTTTCGGGCACCGCGTCGGTGACGCCCAAGGCATAGAGGCGCGCCGCATGCTGGTCGTCGCGGGCGCGGGCGATGATGATCAGGTCGTCGCGCAGGGCGCGCGCCGTCGTCACCACCTCGTCCACCTTGGTCGGGGCGTCCATGGTCACGATCAGGGCGCGGGTCGACAGGACGCCGCAGTGGGCCAGCATCTCGGCCCGACCGGCGTCGCCATAGAAGACGTCGAACCCGTCGCGGCGCCCCGCGGCCACGGCGGCGGCGTCGGTGTCCAGGGCGATGAAGGTCTGATCGTGTTCCTTCAGCAGTTCCCCGATCAGTCGTCCGACACGGCCGAAGCCGACGATGATGACGGCGCCGTCCGCCTGTTCCGGCGGCGCCGTTCCCTCGGGCGTGGTCGGCAGGTCGGCGGCCTTCTCGCGCGACAGCCGCTGACCCAGCATGGCCAGCAGGGGGATCGAAAAGATGCTCAGGGTCGCCGACAGGGCCACGGTGCTGGTCAGGGCAGGGGGCGCGACCCCCTCGACCAAGCCGGTGGCGAAGACCACGAAGGCGAATTCGCCCGCCGGCGCCAGAACCAGGGCGGTCTCGATCGCCGGCTTGGGGCCCAGACCCCACAGCCGCGCCAGACCGAAGATAACCCCGGTCTTGACCACGGTGATGGCCAGGGCCAGGCCGAACAGCAGGACGGGATTGGCGGCGACAGCGCCCAGGTCGAGCCCCAGGCCGACGCCGACGAAGAAAACCCCCAGCAACAGGCCCTTGAACGGTTCGATCGAGACCTCGACCTCGCGTCGGAACTCGGTCTCGGCCAGCAGGACGCCGGCGACCAGGGCGCCGATACTCATGGACAGACCGCTGGCCTGGGCCGCAAGGCCGGCGGCGACCACCACCAGCAGGCTGGCGGCGACGAACAGCTCGCCCCCCTGGGCAGACTTGCGCGCCCGCGCCACCGAGCGGAACATGGGCCGCAGCACGACCCGGCCCAGAAGGACCAGCAGGCCCAGGCCGATGGCGGCCGGCACCAGGGTGAACAGCGACCGCCCCAGCACGGCCGGATCCAGCGACCCGCCCGCCTGGGCGACTGCGGCCAGTACGCTGACGGTAATCAGGATCGGCGCGACCGAAAGGTCCTGGGCCAACAGTATGGCGAAGGTCGAGCGGCCCACGGTTCCCTTCAGCCGCCCGCTCTCGGCCAGAACCGGCATGACAATCGCCGTCGACGACAGGGCCAGGCCCATGCCCAGAACCGCCGCGCTGACTGGCGTCTGGCCCACCAGCATGAACAGGCCCGCCAGCACCAGGGTGCACGCCACGACCTGCATCAGGCCCAGGCCGAACACCAGCCGCCGCATGGCGCGCAGCCGCTCCCACGACAGCTCCAGCCCGATCATGAACAGCAGGAAGGCGACGCCCAGCTCCGACAGCTGGGCCAACTGGCCAGGGTCGCTGATGGTGAAATAGGACAGCCAGGGGACGGTGTCCGAGAACCGCGCCAGACCGCTGGGTCCCAGCACCACCCCTGCGGCGAGAAAACCTAGAACCGGGCTGATCTTCAGTCGGTTCACCAGGGGCACGATCACCCCGGCGGCGGCCAGGAAGACCACCAGATCCTTATAGTCCCCGCCGTGACCCTGCATCCGCCCTCCGTCTCTGCGGCATCTGATCCCGAACCACCGCCCGTGGCGAGAGGCCGCGCCCCTTTCATGAACTTTTTTTAAGGCGACAGGCCCGGCCTCAGGTCTAGGGTCCGCTCCGACCTGCCCGTTTCGGGGGTGGAATCTAGGACAAAGTGATGAAAAGACTGCTTATCGGCGCGGCCGTCGGCGCCCTTCTGCTGCCTGCCAGCGCCGCCTTCGCCCAGGACGTCGATCACGACCACGCCTGTATCGACGAGACCTGTTCCATCGTCTCGCTGTTCTCGGGTGAAGAGAGCGCCGGCGGCTGGCAGGGCGTGGACGCCCCCCGCTACGGAACCTGGGGCTTTGACATGGCCGGCCGCGACACCTCGGTGAAGCCGGGCGACGACTTCTTCCGCTACGCCAACGGCGCGGCCTTCGACAAGCTGATGATCCCGTCCGACCGCACCAGCTACGGCTCCTTCGCCCTGCTGCGCGAACTGTCCGACAACCGGATGAAGGAACTGGTCCTGGGCCTGGCCGGCCGCACCGACCTGGCCCCCGGTTCGGACGAGGCCAAGGTAGCCGACGCCTATCGGTCCTACATTGACCAGGCCCGCGTCGATCAACTGGACGCCCAGCCGCTGCAACCCTATCTGGCCGCGATCCGCGCCGCCGACAGCCATGAGAAGATGGCCGTCTATATGGGGCAGACGGTCGGCCGTTTCGGCGGCTCCTTCTTCGGCAGCGGCATCACCATCGATGCGAAACAGCCGACCCGTTACGTCGTCTCCACCGGCCAGTCGGGCATCGGCCTGCCGAACCGTGACTATTATCTGGACGCCCGCCACGCCGACAAGAAAGAGAAGTACCAGGCCTATGTCGCCGACATGCTGGGCATGATCGGCTGGGCCAATCCGGCCGAGACCGCCGCCCAGATCGTGGCGCTGGAGACCCAGATCGCCGAGGCCCACTGGAGCCCGGTCGAGAACCGCAACCGCGACCGCACCTATAACGAATACACCATCGCCAAACTGGCCCAGGACGCGCCGGGCTTCGCCTGGCAGTCCTATTTCGACGCGGCCAAGCTGGGCGGCGTGCCGCGCCTGATCGTGCGTCAGGACACGGCCATGCCCAAGATCGCGGCTATCTACGCCGAGACCCCGGTCGCGCTGCTCCAGGCGTGGGAAGCCTTCCACACCGTCGACGACATGGCCCCCCTGCTGTCCCAGCGGTTCTCGGACGCCCAGTGGGGCTTCCGCTCGCGGGATCTGTCGGGCCAGCCCGAACAGCGCACCCGCGAGAAACGCGCCATCTCCTTCGCCGAGGGTTCGCTGGGGGAGGCGACGGGCCGGCTCTACGTCGCCCAGTATTTCCCGGCCGAATCCAAGGCCAAGATGGAAGAACTGGTCGCCAATCTGCGCACCGCCCTGTCGCATCGGATCAATAATCTGACCTGGATGGGCGACGAGACCAAGGCGGCCGCGCAGGAGAAGCTGCGGAAATTCACCGTCAAGATCGGCTATCCGGACAAGTGGCGCGACTATTCGGGCCTTGAGGTTCGCGCCGACGACCTGGTCGGCAACGCCGTGCGGCGTGGCCTGTTCGAATGGAATTACGACCTCGCGCGTCTGGACGAGCCGGTCGACAAGTCCGAGTGGGGCATGACGCCTCAGACGGTCAACGCCTATTATAACTCGGCCAATAATGAGATCGTCTTCCCGGCCGCCATCCTGCAGCCGCCCTTCTTCGATCCGAACGGCGATCCGGCGGTCAACTACGGCGGCATCGGCGGCGTGATCGGCCACGAGATCGGCCACGGCTTCGACGACCAGGGCTCCAAGTCCGACGGCGACGGCGTGCTGCGCAACTGGTGGACCCCGACCGACAAGGCCAATTTCGAGGCCCTGACCGCCCGCCTGGGTGCGCAGTACGCCACTTATGAGCCGATCGCCGGCTACACCATCAACCCCGGCCTGACGATGGGCGAGAACATCGGCGACGCCTCGGGCGTGGCCGTGGGGTTGGAGGCCTATCGCCTGTCGCTGGCCGGCAAGCCCGCGCCGGTGCTGGACGGAACCACCGGGGACCAGCGCTTCTTCTACGGCTGGGCCCAGGTCTGGCAGTCGAAGTACCGCGACGAAGCCCTGAAGCAGCAGGTCGCCACCGACCCGCACTCGGCGGCCCAGTTCCGGGTCATCGGCCCGCTGCGCAACGTCGACGCCTGGTACGACGCCTTCGACGTCGAGCCGGGGACCAAATACTATCTGACGCCGGAACAACGCGTCCGCATCTGGTAGGCGGCGCGTCTTCGAAAACGGAAAAGGCCGGGGTTCGCCCCGGCCTTTTTCATATGGAGACAGGGTGAAAAATCGGGCCCGAAATCTGTAGATCCCATCGAAAAAATCTACAGGTCGTGCATTTTTTGCGAGGCTCCAGGCGCGAAAAAGCCCGCTGCGGGGGATACATCGCAGCGGGCTTTCGCGCTCTTTGAAGAGCGGACGTTTCCTCCCCGAAACGCCTTCGAGTGCTGCGCGCTTGAGCAACGCTTGCCCTCGAGTGAGTTCATTTGACGCAACCCGGCCGGGGTCGTCAACGGGCTTGTGACGGTGAATCGAACTTTCTTCGACTTATCGCCGATAACTGTTACCAGACAGACTTATTTATCGAAGCTTATTCGATAATGGCTCGAATGGCGGAAACCATATCCGCGCGGGCGATCTTCATCTGGCCCGGCCGCTCGGCCTTCCAGGCGTCATTGTCGGCAATGGCCGCGGCGGCGGCCCGGCCGGCGTCCAGATCCTTGATGGTGACCTCGCCGGCCGCGATCTCGTCCCCGCCCAGGATGACGACGGCGGGCGACCCGCGCCGGTCGGCGTATTTCATCTGCGCCTTCATGCCCGCCCGGCCCAGATAGAGTTCGGCCGCAATTCCGGCGGCGCGCAGTTCGGCGACTGCGGCCAGATAGTGGCCCATGTCGTCCTCAGAAAAGACGATGACCACCACCGGCCCCCGCACGGCATGCTCGCCGCCGCGCCCGGCCGCCCGCAGGGCCGAGGCCAGGCGCGAGACGCCGAAGGAGAAGCCGGTCGCCGGCACGCTCTGGCCGGTGAAGCGCGCCACCAGGTCGTCATAGCGCCCGCCGCCGCCGATGGAGCCGAACCGCACCGGCCGCCCCTTGTCGTCCACCGTGTCCAGCAGCAGCTCGGCCTCGAACACGGCGCCGGTATAGTATTCCAGCCCGCGCACGATGGTGGGATCGAACTTCACCGCCTCCTGGCCGACCTTCATGGCGCCCAGCGCCCGGTCGATGGCCGCCAACTCGTTCAGCGCCGCCTCGCCCGCCGCGCCCAGGTCGCCCGAGCGTGCGACGGCCTCCAGCGTCTTGGCCCGTGAAAGGCCGGGGGTGTTGGCCGAGGCCAGGAAGGCCTCGATGGCGCCGGTCACCTTGGCCGGCAGGCTCGCCCCCTTGGTATAGTCGCCGGACTCGTCCAGCCGTCCTT
This sequence comes from Brevundimonas sp. FV2ps16, assembly GCF_058681075.1. Classification (NCBI taxonomy): domain Bacteria; kingdom Pseudomonadati; phylum Pseudomonadota; class Alphaproteobacteria; order Caulobacterales; family Caulobacteraceae; genus Brevundimonas; species Brevundimonas sp. FV2ps16. Next base: position 1,181,813 of record NZ_CM178728.1, read on the forward strand.
CGCCCAGCAACTGGACCACGCCTTCCCAGCCCAGGCGGTCGAACTTGTCGATGGCGCGAAGGGCGGTCAGTCGCTGTCCGGCCTCGGTCACGCCGCCGGCGTCAAACAGACCGTCGAACAGTTTGCGGTTCGAGACGCGGATCTGGGCCTGGCCCGCGTCCAGACCGGCGGCGCCCAGGCCCTCGCAGGCCATGGCGATGATCTCGGCGTCGGCCTCGGGCCGGTCGGAGCCCACGGTGTCGGCGTCGCACTGCCAGAACTCGCGGAACCGGCCGGGACCCGGCTTCTCGTTGCGCCACACCGGCCCATAGGCGTAGCGACGGAAGGGCTTGGGCAGGGTCTCCCAGGTCTGGGCCGCGAACCGGGCCAGGGGAGCGGTGTGGTCGTAGCGCAGGGCCATCCACTCGCCCGGCTCGTCCGAACCCGCATCGTCCTGAAGCGCGAACACCCCCTCGTTGGGCCGGTCGGCGTCAGGCAGGAATTTGCCCAGGGCGTCGGCGTATTCGAAGGCCGGCGTCTCCAGCGGCTCGAAGCCCCAGCGCTCATAGACCTCCGACACGCGCGCCACGATGCGGCGTTCGGCGGTCAGGTCGCGGCCGCGCTTGTCGGCGAAGCCACGCGGATTGCGGGCGAGGGGGCGGATCGGGGCGTCTTCGGTCATGGCGGGGCCTTAAGCCAAAGGGGCGCCGCTCGCAACGCAGGGGCGTCTCACCCCTCCAGCGTCTCCACCGTCAGGTTGCCGTTCGTATAGACGCAGATCTCGGCGGCGATCTTCATGGCCTTGCGGGCGACGGCCTCGGCGTCCAGGTCGGTTTCCTCGATCAGGGCGCGGGCTGCCGAAAGGGCGTAGTTGCCGCCTGAGCCGACGGCGGCGACCCCGTGCTCGGGCTCCAGCACGTCGCCGACCCCGGTAACGGTGAAGATCGACGACTTGTCCGCCACCAGAAGCATGGCCTCCAGCCGACGCAGATAGCGGTCGGTGCGCCAGTCCTTGGCCAGGTCGACGCAGGCGCGCGCCAGCTGGTCCGGATATTGTTCCAGCTTGGCCTCCAGCCGTTCGATCAGGGTGAAGGCGTCGGCGGTGGCGCCGGCGAAACCGGCCAGCACCTTGCCGCCGGCCAGGGTGCGCACCTTGCGCGCCGCGCCCTTGACGATGGTCGGCCCCATCGAGACCTGGCCGTCGCCGGCGATGACGGTGCGACCGTTCTTGCGGACCGCCAGGATGGTGGTGCCGTGCCATTCGGGGAAGTTGGATTGGGTCATGACGCCCAGATGGCGTGAGGCCGTTCCGGGATCAAGCCTGCCCCGATGTCAGATACCCGTGTCATATTTTGACCTAAGTTATCAGCGTAAAGGAAGAAAATTCACCATACATGCGCGAAATTGGGGATAGAGATTTGCTCTATCGGGTTCTTATTGTGAGCGAAACGGTCGGGGGCGTAGGACGCTCCGCCGGGAGCGTGGTCGATATTCTCGGTGCGTCCGAGCACAACAATCGCCGGGACGCCATCGGCAGCGCCATGCTGTTTTACGAAGGCCAGGCCGCGATCCTGTTCGAAGGCATGCGCGCCGATGTCGATCGGTTGATGAAGCGGCTTTTCGCCGATCCTCGGCATCGCAATCTACAGATTCTGGCGGATCGCCCTATCGTTCAGCGCCGTCTCACCAACCCGGTTCAGCTTTATGCTCTGTCGCCCGAACAAGGTGCGGAATATCTGCATGGGCTCCGGCTTGAAGAGGTCCAGCCGGAGGGGTTGGAACGCCTGTTGTCGTGCGACAGGCTGCGGGTGTCGGACTGTGCCGCGTAACCCGTTTCTGCGTGTTTCGTTAACCTGACCGCTTTAGGTGTGAATATCGATCTTCGGTCGTAAAGCGTATGAGTAATCAATGAGTTTGTTCCGTATCGTCTATGTCAGCGACGCCGTGGGCGACGCCGGCCTAGGCCTTCTGCCCTTGATCGATATCATCGGCGCCTCCGACCGGAACAACCGCAGGGACCATCTGACCGGCGTGCTGATGCGACATGAGGGTCGGTTTTTTCAGGCCATCGAGGGCGCCCGCGTCGATCTGGACCGATTGATGGGGCGGCTCCGGGCTGATCGGCGGCACGCCAATATTCAGATACTGGCTGAAATTCCAATTACGGAACGCCTCTTCCCCAACTGGGCCATGGCTCAGGCCGACGCGCCGCCGGCGCTGGGCCGGTTGCTGAAGGGATCGCTGGTCGATCCGTCGGTTCCGGATCAGGCCGACCGCATCCTGGTCGACACCAGCCGCGCGATGGCCGCCAACGCCTAGGCTTCATCGATCCGTGGGCCTCGCGTGAAGGGCTCCGCGTCGTTAGATGGAGCCATGGTTTTCTCCGAAGACGAAGTCGAACGCTACGCGCGGCATCTGGTCCTGTCCGAGATCGGCGGACCGGGGCAGCAGGCGCTGAAACGCGCGCGGGTCCTGATCGTCGGCGTCGGGGGCGTGGGGGCGCCGGCCGCCTTGTATCTGGCGGGGGCGGGGGTAGGGACCCTGGGTCTGATCGACGACGACGTCGTGGGCCTGTCGAATCTCCAGCGCCAGATCCTCTTTTCCACGCCGGAGACCGGCCAGCCCAAGGTCAAGGCCGCCGCGGCGCGGCTGGGCCAGCTGAATCCTCATGTGACGATCCAGGCCTTCGCCGAACGCCTGACGCCCGCCAACGCGGCGGACCGGATGGCGGGCTTCGACATCGTGCTGGACGGGACCGACGATTTCGAGACCCGGCTGGTGGTCAACGCCGCCTGCGTGACGGCCGCCAAGCCGCTGGTGTCGGGCGCGCTCGGGCGGTGGAGTGGCCAAGTCGGGGTGTTCGCCGGCCGGCCCTGCTATCAGTGCCTGGTGCCCGAGATCCCGCCGGACGCCGAGACCTGCGCCCGTGTCGGCGTGGTCGGCGCCCTGGCGGGCGTGGTTGGGTCGATGGCGGCCTTGGAGACGATCAAGCTGATCGTCGGTGCGGGCGACAGCCTTACCGGGCGGCTGATGATCTATGACGGCCTGGCGGGCGCGGCGCGGACGGTGCGGGTGACGGCCGATCCGGATTGCCCGGTCTGCGGCGGCTGAGACGGCTCAGGCCGCGGTGGAGAACCGCACGTCGGCCAGGTCCAGGTCCGGCAGGGGGGCGGCGAAGCCCAGGGCCGGATTGCTGAGCACCGTCACCAGTCGTTCGCCGGAGTAGAGGTACAGGGTCTCGAACCCGACCCAGGTCCGGGCGAGCTCGGCCAGAGCCTGATTCGCCGCCGTGTCGTCGGCCGCGCCCAGAACACAGATGTCACGCACCGGAACGCCCGGCAGGTTGACGATACAATAGTAGGAGTCCAACGCACGCTTCCTCAGACAGGTCGCCGGAAACGAAGCTCGCTCGCGGCGGTTCCTCCCCTGCCCGTGGTTTTCGACAGCCGTGTGAGTCCGGTCCGACAGACTTGTGAAAAGGAGACCCGATGGCCCGACGTCCCGCCTCGCCCAAACGTCTGAACGCCGCCAGCCTGGCGTCCCTGGGGGCGGATCGGCTGGGCGACCTGCTGATGCAGGCGGCGGACGGCGACGCCCTGCTGAAGCGTCGTCTGCGGCTGGTGCTGGCGGCCGAGGCGGGGGTCGAGCCTTTGACGGTGGAACTGGACAAGCGGCTGACGGCCCTGGCGTCGGCGCGGGCGCGGGTGTCGTGGCGCAAACGGCCGGACCTGCTGCGCGACCTCGACATGTTGCGCCGTGCGGTGGTGGAAGATCTGGCGCCCAGGGCGCCCGTCGCCGGGCTGGACCGGTTGATCGCCTGGTTCGATCTGTTTCGCGGTCTGACCTTGCGGGTCAAGGATCCGCGCGGCGAGATGACGGCGGCCTTCGAGGCGGCCGCTCGCGACCTCTGGGCCGTCGCCCAGTCGGCTTCCAGCGATCAGGCCGCCCTGGAACGTCTGGCCGCCGCGATCGAACGCCATCCGCTCGACTACGCCCGCTGGATCGGCGCGGCGGTCGAGGCCCTGACGCCGGAGCTGGCGCGGGCTCTGCTGGCCGTGCTGGACACCAGTTCGGGCGTCCGCGGCGCGCGCACGGCGATCCGGCGACTGGCGGACCGGGCCGAGGATCTGGATCTGTGGCTGTCCTTGGTCACGCCCGATGAACAGGGATCGCCGGACTTCGCGGCGGCGGCGGCGCGGCGGTTGCTGGCCGCCGGTCGGATCGCCGAGGCGCGACAGGCCCTGGAGGCGGCGTTAAAGCCGTCGGCGGCGAACCGGCGCTTCACCTTCGGCCGGTCGCCGGCTGCGGGCCCGCCGCCCCTGACCCCTGCCTGGGAAGCGGCCTCCATCGACCTGCTCGACGCCGAGGGACGCAAGGCCGAGGCCCAGGATCTGCGCTGGGTCCTGTTCGAACGCGACCTGTCGGCGCCGGCGTTACGGGACTATCTGGCCCGGCTGCCCGATTTCGACGATGTCGAGGCCCTGGACCGCGCCCTGGCCCATGCCGCCGCCCATGCCGATTTCGAGACCGCCCTGGGCTTTCTGATGGACTGGCCCGCCCACCGCGAGGCCGCCGCCCTGGTCGAGCGCCGCATCGGTCAGGTCCGAACCCATTTGCCGATGAAGGCCGATTGGGCCGCGCGGCTGGCGCAGAAATATCCCGACGCCGCCGAACGCCTGCTGGCCGCGCCTTAAAGCATGGCTGGAATGACCCGGTCCGGCGGCCGGTGGCCGTTCTGGTAGGTCATGACATTGGCGATGACCCGGTCGCCCATGTCCTGGCGCGCCTCCAGCGTCGCCGACCCAAGGTGGGGCAGGAGCACGACATTGGGCTGGCCCAGCAGGCCGGGGTGGATGGCCGGCTCGTTCTCGAACACGTCCAGGCCGACGCCGGACAAAGACCGTGTCGCCACGGCTTGAGACAGGGCCGCCTCGTCGATCAGTTCGCCCCGGGCCGTGTTGACCAAGATGGCGTGGGGCTGAAGCTTCGCCAGCCGTTCCGCCGACAGCAGGTGATGGGTGTCCTTGGTCGCCGGGCAGTTCAGCGAGACCACGTCCATCCGCGCCAGCATCTGGTCCAGATCGTCCCAGTAGGTGGCGCCCAGTTCTTCCTCGATCAGGGCCGAGACGGGTTTGCGGTTGTGATAATGGACCTGAAGCCCGAAGGCCTTGGCGCGGCGGGCCAGGGCCTGGCCGATCCGGCCCATGCCGACGATCCCCAGCCGCTTGCCCCACAGTTTGCGACCGCACATCCAGGTCGGGGTCCAGCCCTCGAACCGGCCCTCGGCCACCACCTGGGCGCCCTCGACGATACGACGGCTGACGGCCAGGATCAGGCTCATGGCCAGGTCGGCGGTATCCTCGGTCAGGACGCCCGGGGTGTTGGTGACGATGATCCCGCGCGCCACGGCCGCGTCGATGTCGATATGGTCCACCCCGGCGCCGAAGTTGGCGATCATCTTCAGCTGGTCGCCGGCCCCATTGATCAGGTCGGCGTCGATGACGTCGGTGATGGTCGGCACCAGAACCTCGGCCCGCTGAACCGCCGCCACAAGCGCCGCCCGATCCATCGGCTGATCCTTCAGGTTCAGCTCGGCGTCGAAAAGCTCGCGCATCCGGGTTTCGACCGCGTCGGGCAGCCGTCTGGTTAATACGACCTTAAGCTTGCGAACGGACATTGCGGGCCTTGGTTAGCGGGCGACGGTTCAGGATCGAAGCCCGCACGACGGGTCGTTTCCTCAGTGTCTAGCAAAGCCGCCGCCATCTTCCAAAGCCTGCGACGCCGCATCGCCGTCGCCCTCGCCGTTCTGGGCGTGGGCCTCATGGCCGGCGCGGGCGCGACCATGCCCGATGGGCGGCCCACGCCGTCGGGGCTGGAGGTGCCGCGCTGGATCTCGCTGAAGTCCTCGCACGTCCGCGCCCGCCAAGGGCCGGGCCTGGATTATCCGATCCTGTGGGAATACCACGCCGCCGGTCTGCCGGTCCAGGTGATCGCGGAGACGACGGAATGGCGCAAGGTCTGCGACTCGGACGGCGCCGTCGCCTGGATTCACCGCACCGTGTCCTCGGGCCGTCGCTATGTGCTGAACACCTCGCCCGAAGAGGTGATGATCCACGCCGGCAAGTCCCAGGCCTCGGCCGTGCGGGCGCGCCTGTCGCCCCGCTCGCTGGTGTCGCTGGAAGACTGCGAAGAGGGCTGGTGCCGGGTGCGGGCGCGTCGCCTGCGCGGCTGGATCCAGGAACGGGCGGTGTTCGGAACCCAGCAGAGGGCCCTGTGCAACGCCAATCGCCCCGCCGGGACCGGGCGGGACTGACGCCTCATAAGCCTCGGTGTTGAGCGAAGCGGCCCGGTCGTGTAACCCGCACGCAACAGCAGACCAGACGGAACCGCCTTGACCCAGTCCCAATACCCCTCGTCCTTCGACCACGAGGCCCTTCTGGCCTCCGGGCGCGGCGAACTGTTCGGTCCCGGCAATGCCCAGCTGCCCGCCCCGCCGATGCTGATGTTCGACCGGATCACCCAGATCTCGGCCGACGGCGGCGCCCACGGCAAGGGTTATGTCGAGGCGGAACTCGACATCAATCCCGAGCTCTGGTTCTTCCAGTGCCACTTCATCGGCGACCCCGTCATGCCCGGCTGCCTGGGCCTGGACGCCATGTGGCAGCTGGTCGGCTTCTATCTGGGCTGGATCGGCGGCCCCGGCCGCGGCCGCGCCCTGGGCGTCGGCGAGGTCAAGTTCACCGGTCAGGTGACGCCGGACATCAAGAAGGTGGTCTACAAGATCAACCTGAAGCGGGTCATCAATCGCAAACTGGTGATGGGCATCGCCGATGGCGTGCTGGAGGCCGACGGCGAGGTCATCTACACCTGCAACGACATGCGGGTAGGACTCTTTGGCGCCGCCAAGGACGAGCAGGCGGGCGCCTAAACCCCTATATAACCGCGGACAGCGCGGAAGACCCCCGGGTCGAGAAGCTAAAGAAGGAAACACCATGCGTCGTGTCGTCGTCACCGGCCTGGGCATCGTCTCTTCCATCGGCCATGGCGCCGAAGAGGTGACCCAGTCCCTGCGCGAAGCCCGTTCGGGCGTCGTCCATGCGCCCGATCACGCCAAATACGGCTTCCGCAGCCAGGTCTGGGCCCCGCCCAAGATCGGCCCGTGGGAGGAACTGGTCGACCGCCGCGCCGCCCGCTTCCTGGCCAACGGCACGGCCTGGGCGCACATCGCCTTCGAAGAGGCGCTGAAGTCGTCGGGCATGACGGCCGATGAGATCAAGGACGACCGTATCGGCCTGATCGTCGGTGAGGGCGGCCCCTCGACCCAGGTGATCCTGCAGGCGGCGGCCACCACCATCGAGAAGAAGTCGCCCAAGCGCATCGGCCCGTTCGCGGTGCCGAAAGCCATGGCGTCCGGCCCGTCGGCGGTGCTGTCGACCTGGTTCCAGATGCGCGGCGTCAACTATTCGATCAGCTCGGCCTGCGCGACCAGCGCCCATTGCATCGGCGCCGGGGTCGAACAGATCCAGTGGGGCAAGCAGGACGTGGTCTTCGCCGGCGGCTGCGAGGACATCGACTGGTCCATGTCCAACATGTTCGACGCCATGGGCGCCATGTCGTCGGACTTCAACGCAACCCCCTCGGTCGCCTCGCGCGCCTATGACGCCAACCGCGACGGCTTCGTCATCGCCGGCGGCGCCGGCATCGTGGTGCTGGAGGAATACGAGCGGGCCAAGGCGCGCGGCGCGACCATCTATGCCGAAGTCACCGGATACGGCGCCAACTCCGACGGCTATGACATGGTCGCCCCCTCGGGCGAGGGCGCCCAGCGCTGTATGAAGATCGCGCTGGAACAGGCGGGCAATCCGAAGATCGACTATCTGAACCCGCACGGCACCTCGACCCCGGTCGGCGACTCCAAGGAAATGGAGGCCGTGCGCGCCGTCTTCGGCGACCAGATGCCGATGATCTCCTCGACCAAGTCGCTGACGGGCCACTCGCTCGGCGCGGCGGGCGCTCAAGAGGCCATCTACTGCCTGCTGATGATGCAGAACGGGTTCGCCGCCGAGAGCGCCCATATCGAGACCCTGGATCCGGCCTTCGAGGGCATGCCCATCCTGCGTCAACGCCACGAGGGCGAACTGACCCACGTCATGTCCAACAGCTTCGGCTTCGGCGGCACCAACGGCACGCTGATCCTGTCCAAGGTCTGAGCCCATGTTCGCCCTGCGGGTGGATGATCTGAGCGGGGATGCGGTTCGCGCCCTGCTGGCCTTCCACCTGTCGGGCATGCACGCCTCCTCGCCCGCCTGCCACGTCCACGCCCTGGACCTGACCGGCCTGCTTCAGCCGAACGTCACGGTCTGGAGCGCCTGGGACGGCGCGGCCCTGACCGGCATTGGCGCCCTGAAACTGATCGACGCCGACCAGGCCGAGGTGAAGTCGATGCGCACCCACCCCGACCATCTGCGGCGCGGCGTGGCGGCGGTGCTGCTGGAACAGATCATCGCCGCCGCACGGGCCGCAGGCGTGAAACGGCTGAGCCTGGAGACCGGCCGCGGCGACGCCTTCGAACCGGCCTTGGCGATGTACCGCCGTCGCGGGTTCGTGGACGGCGGACCTTTCGCCGGATACGAGGCGAATGAGTTCAGCCAGTTCCTGCATCTGGATTTGTAACGGTCGCCCTGCGGAAACTACCTTCTCCAGTGCGGGCAGATCGAAGAGTTTAAAGGCGAAGCGGCCATACATCCGCACTGACAGGAACAACCATGCTGGCGACCGCCCTCGCGATCCTCGCGCTACAGTCTCAGGTTCACACCGAGTCTGTCGTCGTCAGTCCGAAGTTCAAGGACGGCGTGCACTTCGCTTGTGAGGCCAGCTTCGATGTCTACGTCGTGGACACGGCGTATTTTCGAGGTCAGCCGGTCGCGGTGTCGGGCAGCTTCACCTTCTACAACTGGCCGGATCAGAGCCGGGTGTTCATTGGAATGAAGCTCGGCGTCCTCGCTGTAGAGAATGGCGGCTGGCGTCCTCCGGCTAACGCCTACGTCGTCAATGGCTACCGGACGAACCTGTCGGAGCAACAGGCGAATATTGAGGCCGAGGACCCTAACTTCCGGCTCCTTGTTTTCGACCTTTCGGGCGAAGAGACCATGAAGGCTATGCTTCGCCTGTCGGATGAAGGTCGCCTCGATGTCGCCTACACGATGCAGGGCGGGTCGATGCCGACAACCTTCCCGGTGACGTTAAGCGATGAACAGGCCCAGCAATGGGCCGATTGCACAAGCACGCTTGCGGGCCGCGATCGGTGACGATCCCTTCAACGTCTTTTTCCACCGGAAGGTGAACTTCGCCAATCGACCCAAAGCGGACGTTTCAAGCTATTGCTGGTGAGTACAGAAGGCGACAGACTGCTCCTCATGGACGAACGATCAGCCCTCTCCGATCTCATCGCTGACCGCGCTCACCTGTGCCACTTGCTGAAAGACTTCACCTCCGGCGTCGTGTCCGCGACTGCCGACGACATTGCGGATTTGCGTGATGAGTTGCGAATGATCGATGGCCGAATTGCAAGCTGCACGGGAGGCGAGCCGACATTTACTTGGGATGACACCGTGGTCGTTACCGAGCTTGCCGCCACCTTGGGACGCCCTGGGGCCATTGCCTCCGTCGTTGGGATTTCCCGGCAGTTTGAGCGGTCTGGCACCTATCTCGCGGAGTTCCCGATCGGGAACGTCTACACGGTCGAGTTCGACGATGGAGTTGCTGTAGATGTCCCCCAAAACATGCTGCGCTCTATATAACCCAGGTCCGCTTCCGACCCATAGCGGACATTCTTTGTAGGGACTGGACTGCCCTAGAGCGGCGAGACGGCCATGACGACTACGTATCCGACTACGAGCTTCTGTTCGTTTCGGATAACAACCTTGAACTGCTCGCCAGCCCAGATGTGTTTGACGCGGCTGGGCGTCAACTGGGAAGCGATCTCTGCTCCGGCGAGTTTGGCCGCATCATCGTCGGGAAGTATATCGCCTTCGTCATCGATGACCTTCTGACCGTCTAGCGTGTCGAAGAAATAGCGGGGCATTTTCCGAAAACCGCCGGACCGCCCAAATGTTCCTATATCATCCAGCCGACCTCCGAAATGGGCGGGCGTGAACCTCACGCGAAGGTTCGCTTTTCGACCTGATGCTTAGGACCAGACCCGACCCATTGTTGACATTGCTGGGCGTGGGTACCGGGCTACGGGCAATCGTGACCTTTGCACTGCGACCCAGCTACGTCGGGAACCCGACATTCGCGCCGATGTTAGTATGTGCTGGCCCAGAAAATTGCGGCGCGGAATGACCCGACCGTCCCACTTGATCCTAAGGTAGTGGACGGCTCGGTGGAAATGATTGATCCGCCCGAGACGGCGATGACGTTCACGGCGGACGCTGCAGAGATATCCGCGATGCGACTGCTGGATGCGGCAGACCGCGCTCGCAAACGGCTCTGACTTGGTCCGCTCCCTTGGAACCACACTAAGTCAGGTGTTGGACTGACGAACCGCTGATCCGCGTTCATTAATCCCGCATGGCTCGCATGCTGGATCTTCTAAAGGTTGGCTCACCCGTTTTTGCGGTCGAAAGAGCAGGAGAGGGCTTTGTCCTCGTAGCTGAGCCTCATCACCATGAGGAGTTCACGCAGTTGGTTCGTGACCTGCTCAATCAGGTTCCCGATGAGTTCGTGGTCCTGCCAGTCACTGACGGGAACACCGGCTATGAACGGGCAATAATCCTGCCGTTCTGAAAATCATGCGTCAGTTTCCAACAGATTTTGTTGGATGATGACTTAATAATCTCATTTACACGCCAGTGCGATTTCATGACGTGATCCGCGATCATATCAGGCAAGACTATGTCTTGTGGCGCTTGTGCCAGATCGATCGTGCAGAGTGATGTTCCGGAACCGCCTTCTTTCTCGCTTTTCAGAAGACGATCTCTCTGCGGTTGCCTCAGGCATGCGGGAGGTGTCGCTGGGAAAGGACGAGACGATCGTTCAGGCGGGGACAATCGTCAGCACCCTCTATTTTCCTAGCTCTGCGGTTATCTCGGAGGTGGTCATTCTGTCTGACGGGCGGATGCTCGAAACGGACACCGTCGGCTTTGAGGGCGTGGTCGGCCTGATGGCTGTGATGACCGACACCCTTCAGTTGACCCGCTCCTTCGCCCAGATCGGTGGAAGCGCAATCGCCATGGATGCGAAGGCTCTTAAAGACCGCATGTTGGCCAGTCCGAAACTCCTTACGCTGATGATGAGAGGCCTGCTGCTCGTGCATCTTCAGTCACAGCAGAGCGCGGCCTGCCTTGCCCATCACCTCCTGCCCAGCCGCATGGCCCGTTGGCTTCTGGCCACTGCCGACAGAACGGGTACGCTGAGTTTCCCGCTTACCCAGGAATATATGGCCTTCATGTTGGGCACCCAACGGACGACCGTGAATGCGGCGGCGGCTGCCCTCAAGAAGCGGGGGTTAATCCGCTACACGCGCGGAAACGTCACCATCTTCGACCGGCCCGCTTTGGAAGAGCAGGCGTGTGAGTGCTATCGGACGATCCGCGAGATTGAGGAAGAGATCGACGGAGCGCCGATCCGCCCCTTCTCGAACTACCCTATTGCGGGCCGGGATTTTGCAGCGACATAGGTTCGATCGTCCTTGGCCGCAGCCAGTAGCCGTTGCGCACTGGCCTCCGCAGCGTCGGGGGTGCAGGCTCCCGAAATGGGACGGGTCCGGTGATGACGACGCTGCCTTCGACAGCTTCTACGACGCAGGGCTCTGAATAGTCGTCCATTCAGGTCAGTAGCACGGAGGCCGCAGCTGTTTGGTGTCAATCCAGGTCGACCTTTTGCCGATGTCCGTTTCCCACCCTAAACGGCGGTTCGGGAGGCTTGCTTTCGGGGCTTGGGGCGGATGTCCGGTTCCGGGCCTGATGCCAATTTCGTGGTCCGACCCGTTGCGGACCTTCGAAACATCGGCTTCTAGGCGTGTGACACTTCGATTTAGAGGCGGGCGTGGGATACTACGGGCGTGCTCGCTGCCTGCGTAGTCAGTCCAGGACTGGGATGGGCAGAGCACGGAACAGAGTGGGCTTATCCGCAGCACCCCAGCAGCATGACCCAATCACGAACAAGACTCCTTCTTGTTCGTCGCTGATTCTCAGGCCGGACCATTCACGAAAAGGCGCGGGCGTTAACTCCTGAACCCGACCGGCGCGACTGCGGAAGTAGCGGCCGCGACTCGTCGCAACCCAACCGTCTCGGATCGGCATCAGATCTTCGAGCGGCCAGGGCGACGGCATCATCATCCACTGATCAGGGAGCGCCGGCGTCGGCGTGTCGAATTCGCGGGAAATGCCGTCTCGGCAAACTCGATAGACATGTCCCATGCTTAAGCCGAGGTGGGATAGGCCGGTTCCAACGATCACACATCCCGGCCGGTCTGGCGCGGGAAACAAGCCGACAACCGGCTGACAGGCCGGATTGAGCGCTCCTTCGCACAGCCCATCGCCCTTGTCTGACACGATGGAAATCGTGCCGGTGTCAAGATCGACGCGCCTCAGGCCGCCGCCGAATTCTCCGCGATTGAGGCCGACGTAAAGCGAAGTTTGTTCATCGGAGACGACCTCGCCAGCGGCGATTGTCGCCGCCAGTTCCCTGCGGTCCCAACCGCGCTCGGCGGGGCGATAGGCCGCCGTGCCGGTGAGCACGCCCGGGCGGTCCTGGCCGGTCGCGAACAGACTGATCGCCGGCGTTTCTCGGGCGTAGAAGCGGAGAGGCTCGGACTGATCAGAGCGCAGATTGCGGATTTCGACTTCATAACCGGCACTCGACACCAGAACCCAGAGGCGCGTCCCGTCCGGCATTAGGTCCACGACGCTTTCGGCAACGACCGTTCGCGTCCCATCGGTCCGATTGAACCGCACGACTTTTCCAGACTCGCCTCGCAACCACAGAGAGGCGGCATCGGCATAGCCCTCGATAATCGCTCGCCCCAAATCCGGATCACGCCAATTCCCGCCCTGCCACGAATTCGGCGTTTCCACGTCTGGCGTTCGCTCTATCTGAGCCGTGGCCGGTGCGGCCGTACCGAGCAGCATCAACAGGAAGAGGGTCAGGAAGCGCATGGTCTAACTCTCGCATGAGATAGTGGAGGCGTCTCGCCCCAGTCGATTGCTCCGAAGTCGCCGGTCCACCTGGGTCGATGGGACCTGCGAACGGCGCGATGTCAATGTCTCCTTCCCACCCCTCTCAGACATGCCCGACGTCCGCTTTGGGGGACTCAGTATTTCGACGGGCGTGGAGGTCTGCTTTCGGGCTGGAGGCAAATTTCGCAAATCGACCCGTTGCCGACATTCTCTACGGCCGACATACTCGTCCTATGTCTGCCCCGTGCCACTGGCCCCATGCTTGCTTTGCGTGCCGCAAGTCTTGGAAGCTCGCTGAGCGCTCCAACGCAAAGTGCCCGGAATGTGGAGATCCGTTGCACTGGATGGGTCGCGCTTTCAAAGCGCCGAGGAAGACCGACAAGGAGCAGTGGAATAAGGTTAGCTCGTTGTGGAGTGCCGGGTATCGCTTCATCAACCATGAAGGCTGGAGGGAGGCGGTGCCCTATCCAGAACGGCTGAAGGAGGTAGAGGGTTTTATCCGCGATAATCCAGACCACCCCTTCCGGGTGAAAGGCTGAACGTCCACTCCCCACCCCTAGCAGCCGTCGGGTAGGTCCGCTTGGGAACCAGCCATCCTAATTCCGAAAATATTCCGTCGGCAAAACAACCGCCTGACTGAAAGATTCGGCCTCCAACCCACCATGCCTTCCAGCGGGCCTATACTCCCGTCCGTCGATATCGAAGGGAGGTCCGCCTAATTGCACTCTTTTGCACATTGCACAGTTTTCGAGGGGGCAGTGCAATTTGGAGCCGCCCGGTGGTTTTGCAGTGGGGCGACGGATTTGTGCGCGTTCAGCCAGCGAAACTGCGCAGACGCGCCGATCTTTTGTTCAAACGCCTGTTTACACGACCGATCCTTGCCCTTAGAGAGCGTCGCCGTGACCCGCCCCATGACCAAAGCGATTACCTCGAAAACCACCGGCTTCGGCGGGGCGGTTTCGGGTGTGCGCAGGGTCTGAAGCGCCGAACCCCGATCCCAAGCCCCGCCGATGCGCGGGGCGGTCGATCCGGCTGAACCCCGCGCCTCCATCCTTCCAGGAGACGCCTGAATGTCCTTTTCCCCGTCCAATCCGCCACATGTCGGCATCGTCGGCGCCACCGGCCTCGTCGGCGAGATGATGCGCGGCCTGCTGGCCGAGCGGAACTTCCCGCTGGCCTCGCTGCGCCTGTTCGCCTCGGCCCGGTCGGCGGGCAAGACCATCCGCTTCGGCGAGACCGACATCCTGGTCGAGGATGCGGCGACCGCCGACTACGCCGGTCTGGACATCGTCTTCTTCTCGGCCGGCGGTGACACGTCCAAGGCCCTGGCCCCCAAGGTGGCGGCCGCCGGGGCGGTGGTGATCGACAACTCCTCCGCCTGGCGCAGCGACCCCCAGGTGCCGCTGGTGGTCGCCGAGGTGAACCCCCACGCCCTGGCCAACCTGCCCAAGGGGATCATCGCCAACCCCAACTGCACCACCATGGCCGCCATGCCGGTGCTGAAGCCCCTGCACGATGCGGCGGGGCTGAAGCGTCTGACGGTCTCGACCTATCAGGCCGTCTCGGGCGGCGGGATCGAGGGCATCCGCGTGCTGGAGGATCAGGCGCGCGAGACCGTGGGACAAGGCGCGGCCCTGGCCCGCGACGGCGGGGCCGTGGACTTCGGCGCGCCGGAAAAGTGGGTCGTGCCGATCGCCGCGAACGTCGTGGCCCTGAACTATAGCCTCGGCGAAGACGGCTATACCGACGAGGAGCTGAAGCTGCGCGACGAGAGCCGCAAGATCCTGGAAATCCCCGGCCTGCCGGTCTCGGGCACCTGCGTGCGGGTGCCGGTCTTCACCGGCCACTCGCTGTCGATCAATGTCGAGTTCGAGCGGGCGCTGTCGGCGGCCCAGGCGCTGGACCTGCTGGCCCAGGCGCCGGGCGTGGTGGTGACGGCCGTGCCGAACCCGCTGGAGGCTGCGGGCCAGGATCCGGTCTTCGTCGGCCGGGTGCGGCCCGATCCGACGGTCGAGCACGGCCTGGCCCTGTTCGTCTCGAGCGACAATCTGAGGAAGGGCGCCGCCCTGAACGCGGTGCAGATCGCCGAGGTTCTGGTTCAGCAGCGCGGCTGACCCGGCCGCAGGCGGGGTTCATTCGTAGCGCACGCCGCTGAGATAGAGCCCCGCCGAGGGGGCGACAGGACCGCACCGGGCGCGGTCCTTCGCCTCCAGCGCCGCCTTGACGTCGTGGGCGGTCCAGCGGTCCAGACCCACCTCGACCAGGGTTCCGGCCATCGACCGGACCTGGCGGTGCAGGAAGCTGCGCGCCTGGAAGACCAGATGCACCTCCTCGCCGAATCGGGAGACACGGGCGACGTCCAGGGTCTTGACCGGCGACTTGGACTGGCAGCCCACGTCGCGGAAGGTGGTGAAGTCGTGCAGGCCGACCAGGACCTGGGCCGCATGGTGCATGGCCTCGGCGTCCAGGGTCTTCTTGACGTGCCAGACCCGGTCCCGCTCCAGCACCGGCTGAGGCCGGCGATTGAGGATTCGATAAAGATAGCCCCGCCCGGTGGCGGAGAAGCGGGCGTGCCACTCCGGATTGGGCGCCTGCTCGGCGGACAGGACGCAGACATCCTGTTTCACCAGATGGGCGTTCATGGCGTTCAGGATGGTATCGACCGGCCAGTCCCGCTCCAGATCCGCATGGATGACCTGGGCCGTGGCGTGAACGCCGGTGTCGGTGCGCCCGGCGGCGGCGATACGGACCTGCTCGCCCGAGAAGGCCAGGATGGCGGCCTCCAGCGCGCCCTGAACCGTCGGCTGGTCCGGTTGCGCCTGGAATCCGTTGTAGGCCGTGCCGTCGTACTCGATGATCAGCTTGTAGCGCGGCATCAGCCGAGCAGGGTCCCGGCCGGCAGGGCGAAGCCGCGCAGCATCTCCTCGGCCGATTGCGCCGCCTTGCCCTCGCGCTGGACCCGGATCAGCCGCACGGCGCCGGTCCCGCAGGCGACAGTCAGGGCGTCGTCCAGCGTCGTGCCGGGCGCGCCGGATCCGTCTGCCAGGGCCGACAGCAGGGCCTTGATCCGAACCGGCCCCGCCTCGGAAGGGGCCTCGAACCAGGCGCCGGGGAAGGGCGACAGGCCGCGGATATGGGCGTCCACCTCGGCCGCCGGACGGGTCCAGTCGATGCGGGCCTCGGCGGGGGTGATCTTCTTCGCATAGGTCGGTTCACCGACCTGATCCGAGGGGGTGACGCTGCCCCGCTCGATGGCGGCCAGGGCGCGGGGCCACAGGCCGGCGCCGACATGAGACATGCGCTCGGACAAGGTGGCGGCTGTATCGTCGGCGCGGATGTCCATCAGTTCGGTCAGCAGGATGGGGCCCTCGTCCAGCCCCACGCCCATCTGCATGATCTGGACGCCGGTCTGGGCGTCGCCGGCCATGATGGCGCGCTGGATCGGGGCGGCGCCGCGCCAGCGGGGCAGCAGCGAGCCATGAAGATTGAAACAGCCGAGGCGGGGCGCATCCAGCACCTCGGCCTTGAGGATCTGGCCGTAGGCGACGACGCAGGCGGCGTCGAGGTCCAGGCTCTGGAAGTCGGCGACGGCCTCCGGCGACTTCATGCTCTCGGGCGTGAAGACCGGCAGACCCATGGTTTCGGCGAAGGCGTGAACCGGCGACGGCGTCAGCTTCTGGCCCCGGCCCTTCGGGCGCGGCGGCTGTGAATAGACGGCGACGATCTCGTGGCCCGAGGCGAGAAGCTCGGCCAAGGACGGCACGGCGAAGTCGGGAGTTCCCATGAAGGCAAGGCGCATGGGCACGCCTTTAGAACTTTAGGCCGCCTACTGCCAGCGGGTGAAGACGCCGCCGCCCTCATCCCATTCGCCGCCCGCGTCCAGGGCGTCGTCGAAATCGAGCAGCCGGTCCAGCAGCAGACCCGCCACCACGCCCAGCAGGGTGACGCCGGCCAGGGTCGCGACCCCGGCGACGCCGATCTTCTGGCTGCGGGTCAGGCGACGGCGCCCTTGGGTGTCGATGACCAGGGACTGGCCGCGGCGGATGGGGCGAGTGGGGCGTCGGGTCATCAGGCGGCGATCCTGTCGCGGGCGGCCTTCTTGACCTTGGTCACGGCGCGATCCCGCTTCAGCCGCGACAGATGGTCGATGAAGAGCACGCCGTTAAGGTGGTCCATCTCGTGCTGGATGCAGACGGCGTAGAGGCCCGAAGCCTCTTCCTCCACCGACTGACCGTCACGGTTCAGATAGCGAATGCGGACGCGGGCCGGGCGTTCCACCTTGTCGAAATACTCGGGGATCGACAGGCAGCCCTCTTCGTAGGTGTAGAGCTCGTCCGAGGTCCACAGGATTTCCGGATTGGCGAAGAAGCGCGGATTCTTGCGCGCCTCGGCGGCTTCCGGGGTGTCCTCTTCCTCGGTTTCGCAGACGGTTCCGTCGCGGTCGCCCAGGTCCATGACGATGACCCGGTCCAGGGCGCCCACCTGAACGGCGGCCAGGCCGATGCCCGGCGCCGCGTACATGGTCTCCAGCATGTCGTCCATCAGGGTGCGCACCGCGTCGTCCACGGCGGCGACGGGCTTGGAGACCTGTTTCAGGATCGCCAGGTCGGCGGGGATGTCGATGGTGAGGATACGTCGGAGGGCCATGGTCGGGACGTAGGCGCGCCCCGGCGTCAGGTCAAGATTTCCAGGCGTCGCACGCTGTTCTACAGCGGATCAGCCGCCTGCAAAGCGGCGCCGAAGACGCTCCAAACGGTCCAGCCGACGGCGAGCGCCAGAACCAGTGCGCCGACGCCCATGGCTCGGAACCGGTTCGCGGCCAGGGCGGCGAAGCGTTCCGGCTCTTCCGCGCGCAACACCTTATGGCGTCGGTGGCCGCGTGTGTAGATGACCCCGGACGCTCGCGCTTTAAGCCACGGAACGCCCTCCCGCAGAATCAGAAAGAGACCCGCGATATAGGCGGCGATGATGACCATGCTGTTCCCCCAAACGGCCCGAGCATTTGTCGGTCCGGCTGCGCCACTGTCAACCGGACGACGCCAGACCTTGAGGGGCCCGCCTATTCCTTGCCCGGCAGGGGGCGGGGTTTGCGGTTCTCGTCGATGGCCACATAGGTGAAGACGCCTTGGGTCACGCGCACCGAGGTGGCCAGCGGCTGACCGCGCGACCGTTTCCAGGCCTCGACGTGGATGCGGATCGAGGTGCGACCGGTGCCGATGACCTCAGCGTAGATGCTGACTTCGTCGCCGACGGCGACCGGCTGGTGGAACACCATGCCGTCCAGCGCCACGGTGGCGCAGCGGCCCTGGGCCAGTTCGAAGGCCGGGGTGGCGCCCGCCACGTCCATCTGGGCCAGTAGCCAGCCGCCGAAGATGTCGCCTTCGGGGTTGGTGTCGGCCGGCATGGCGATGATACGGCCGACAGGCGGGGTTTCGGGCGGGTATTCGGGCGCGTCGGACATGGGCAAGCTCTGGCGTTCGGGGAAGGCGGCGTTCCTAGCGCGGCTTGGGCGTCTTGTCGCGCTTGGCGCGAGGCGGTTTTGGCGTTGTCGGCGGCGTCAGGGTCAGCCGCGTCGCCTTTACGGCCTTGGAGTCCCTGAGCGCCCGCCAGGCCCCGCCCAGCTCCATGGCGACCAGTAGATGATCCTCGGTCAGAACGCCGCGCCGCGCCGTTCGAAGATCGGCAATGTCGTTCAACAGGCGCGAGGCGGCTTGCAGATCGGGGCGGTCTGACCGCGCACCCAGGTCCTGCAGTCGCGCGAACCGCCAGCCCCTTTCCGGTGGATGCTCCAGCGTCAGAGCGAAGCGCGCCTCCGGCGGTAGAGTGGCGGCGATGAAGGTCCAGGCGTCCGTGCCGGGCGGCTTGCGATAGTGACCCGGCTCGGTCGGCAGTCCGGCGCGGGCATAGACCTCCAGCGCGCCGGCCTCGATCTCGGTGAGCGCGATTTCCAGAGGGTCTGGCGCTGATGGCTCGAAATCGGACGGACGATCGAACGGAGACGCCGCGCTATCGTCGTCCGTCCTTCGAAGGTGACCCGGTGCGGGGCCGCTCAGTTTAGACAGTGCGGCCCGCCAGCGCCCCAGCACCTCAGTCGACGTTGATGGCGCTGGTCACTGACACGTCATAGACCACGCGAGTGACAGTCTGGACGAACTCGAAGAATTTCCTCGCCTCGGCTGCCCCCGCCAGGGGTACGTAGATCACATCTTCGGGCATGATCTGCATATTGGTGGCCGCGAAGACGTTGGCCGCCTCGTTGAAGTTCAGCTCATAGACCACGGGCACGCCCCGCGGGGTGGCGGGTTGGTTGATGCCCAGGGCTTGCGCGACCTCTGGACGCTCGAACCGGAAGACCATAACGCGACGGGCGTTGGCGGTGTTGGTGTTTAGTCCGCCGACCTTGGACATGGCGCCGGTCAGCGTCATGACGCCGGACGGCATATCGACCTGCGTCACCGCATTCAGGGCGCCGAAGGTGGAGAAGCGACGCGGCTTGTACTGGACGTTGATCACATCGCCGCGTTGGAGGCGCACGTTCTCGCCGAACTCGGTCGTCACGGCCGTCATCGGCGCCGTGAATGTCTGTCCGCCACGCTGGATGCTGATGGTCAAGTCGTCGGTTTCACGGGCGGAGCCGCCCGCCGCCGCGATCACGTCCAGGATGCGGTCGCTGTTGACGCCCAGGGGCGCGCGACCGGGCTGGCGCACATCGCCGAAGACATTGACCGTATTCGAGGCGTTGTCGGCGATGCCGACCAGAACCTGCGGATTGGCGACCTTGCCCACCAGGGCGCGGCGGACGGCCGCCGCAGCCTGGGGCGCCGTAAGACCTTCGACACGGACTTGGCCGGCGAACGGCACGGCGACCGAGCCGCTGCGGTCAACGGTGACGCCGGGCAGGACCTGGGAGCCGCCGGACAGGGTCGTTTGGGTGCGACTGGCGCTAGAGCCGCTTCCCAGTGGGCCGCCGAACAGGGCGCCCGAAGGATCGTAGATCGAAATGGCCAGGGTGTCGCCGACGCCGATGACATCAGCGGGTTGTTCGCTCGACGCCGCAGCCAGGGTGCCGAAGAACTGGGGCGGGACCGCCTTCATCCGCTCGGTCACCTCATAGGTCAGCTGCACCAGGGCGTAGCTGCCCTGGGTCTGGGCCGTGCTGGCTCCCGCGTCGATCGAAGCCCCGGAGGGCCCGTCCCGCGGCAAGGTGGAGCAACCGCCCAGGATGGCGACGATGGCGAGGGGCAGGATGGTGCGAGTCATGAAGCGGGTCGGCCCTTGTTCGTAGGTTGATTACAAGCCTTTGGAGACTCCCGCCAGAGGCGAGGTCGGCTCCAGCCCTATGGCGCGGGCGACGATGTCGAAATGGGCGTGCCAGGACGGTGCGGCGCGGGCTGTGTGGCCTGGCGGCGGGTTCAGGGCGGCGCGCTCGATCGCCGCCAGCCAGCCCAAACCGTCCAGAGGGTCGATCAGTTCCGCCTCTGGCGTCAGTTCGCGGTGGGGCGGAATGTCTGAGGCGATGAGCGCAAGGCCCATGGCGCGGGCCTCGACCGCCGGCAGGTCGAACCCTTCGACCGAGGAGGGCGCCAGAACCGCGCGGGCGCCCCGCATCAGTCGCGCGAGTAGAATGTCAGACAAGTTGGAGGCCTGGTGGACGACTCCGCGGAGGTTCGGCGATCGCTGCAGATGGTCCAGCACCGCCTCGTTCTCCCAGCCATAGCGGCCGACCAGAACGAGCGAAGGGGTCTGCCCGCCCAGCCGTTCCTCCAAGCGCCGCCATAGGGTGAGGAGAAGCGCGAGGTTCTTGCGTGCTTCGATCGTGCCGACATGCACGAAATAGGGGCGCGGCGTCGAAAAGGCCTCGCCGGCTCCGAAGGCTGGCTCCAGTCCCAGATGGGCCACGTGGACGGGGGGCTGGGGCAGGCCTTCGCGCGAGGCGAAGGCGCGCAACTCATGCTCGGTATAGGCCGAGTTGACGATCACCCGGCTGGCGTGGCGCAGGGTGTTGGCGACGCGGGCGTGGTGCTTGTCGCCGTCGCCAGGCCGACAGAACTCTGGATGGGTGATGGGAATCAGGTCGTGGATCAGGACGACGCGTTCGACGCCCGCTGCCTCCAGGTCCTGCAACGCCGTAGGGTCGTGCAGGGTGGTGTGCCCCACGTTCAGATACAGGTCGGCCGCAGGCAGCGCCGCAACGTGGCGCGAGTGGAAGAACTGCTTCAGAACCCGCCCCTTGTCCGCAGGCTTGTCCGCCGTTGGAGCGGGTGGGGGACTGATGACTGAGACGCGAGGGCGGACTGGGGCGGCGAGGGCGGCCAGCAGTTGTGCTTCATGCGCCAGGTCGCCCTGGGCGTCGCCTGCTCCGTTCCACCGGCTCCGCAGATCTGCGACGCAGCGGCGGAACCAGTCGGCCTTGACGGTCACCAGCCGGTTCTTGCGGCCGCGTACCGGGATCAGGATCACGTCGGGCCGGGACAGCAGCCATTCGGCATAGGCCAGACAGACCCGGTCCACCCCGGTGGGGGCGGATCTGTCGGCTCGGCTCATCAGCCGGCTGGCGTCATAGAGGATACGCATGACCGGGGCGCTCAGGCGACGTAGCCGGCCTGCATCAGTTCCGCGATATGGACGATCGCCGTGGGGCGTCCCTCCTCGACCACGAACAGATTGGCGATCTTGTTGGCGGTCAGCAGGTCGACGACGTCGCTCATCCGGGCGTCCGGTTCGACGGTGATCGGATTGGGGCCCATGATGTCGGCCGCCTTCAAGTTGGTGATGTCACGCTGGAAGGCGCGGCGCAGGTCGCCGTCGGTGACGATCCCTGCCAGCGAACCGTCCGCCCTCAAGACGGCGACGGCGCCCTTGCGGCCCTCGGTGATGGCCGAGACTACCTCGCTGAAGGTGGCGGTCAGCGGCACGCTGGCGGGGGCGGCGGCATTGTCGCCCATCCATTCGCGCACGCTCTGCAGGCTCATGCCCAGGGCGCCCCCGGGATGGTGCAGGCCGAAGTCGAGAGCGCTGAATTCGCGCCGATCCATCAGCACCATGGCCAGGGCGTCGCCCAGGGCCAGGGTCATCAGGGTCGAAGTCGTCGGCGCCAGTCCATTGGGGCAGGCTTCGGCCACGCTGGGCATCGTCAGGCAGACGGCGGCGTTGCGGCCCAGGAAGCTGGCGGGACGTTGGGTGATGGCGATGACCGGGATGCCGTTCCGTTGGCAATAGATCAGCGGATCCCGCAGTTCGCGGCTCTCGCCCGAGTTGGAAATGGCCAGTACGGTGACGTCGGGCCGCAGCATGCCGAGATCGCCGTGGCTCATCTCGGCCGGATGGACGAAGAAGGCGTTGGTGCCGGTCGAGGCCAGGGTGGCGGCGATCTTGCCGCCGATATGGCCCGACTTGCCCATGCCGGTGACGACCACATAGCCTGGCCGGCTCATGATCACATCGACGGCGCGCGCCAGGGAAACGTCGATCGTCCGCTCCAGCGCCTCCAGCGCCTCGATGTTCAGCCGCAGGACCTCGCGGGCGCGGTCGGTCATTACGGCGATGTCTTCGGGGGACGAATGGACGGTCTCGGTCATGGTCTGACAGGCCCGTGTCCGGGCTCTCCTTGGTTCGAGGCGCGCGATCTGCCCCATCCCAAGGCCGCGCGCAACACAACCTTTCAGACGACTTTGTCGCTTTCGGGTCAACCTTTGCCGCACTGGCGCGTTAAGGGCGCTGGGGAAGCCAAGAAAGAGTCCGAACTCACATGCCGTCTCACGCCGGAGCCGCCGCGCTGCTGTTGCCTACGCCGCCTGTCCTTGCGGACGGGGTGGCCCTGTTCCTCGATATGGACGGGGTTCTCGCCCCCATGGCGCCGACACCCGACGGAGTCGTGCCGGTTGCGCGCCGCACTGCAGCGCTGAAGGCCGTCGAAGCGCGGTTGGGCGGTCGGGTCGCTATCGTCAGCGGGCGCACTATCCTCGAGATCGACCGGATTTCGGGCTCGGCCCTGACCTCGGCGTCCGGGGTGCACGGGCTGGAGCGGCGGCTCAAGGACGGTTCGATCCAGCGCGAGGCCGCCGACGCCGGCGTCGCCACGGCCTTGACGGCGTTTCAGGCCTTCGCGGCTGACCGGCCCGGCGTGATCGTCGAGGACAAGGGCGTGTCCGCCGGTCTGCACTACCGACAAGCGGCGGATCAGACAGCCGCCGCATTGGCGCTGGCCCAGCGCCTCCAAGCTGAAACCGGCCTGAGCCTGCAGCCCGGCCATATGGTGCTGGAGCTCAAGACGCCCGGCGCGGACAAGGGCACGGCCGTGACGGCCTTCATGCAGGACGACCCGTTCAAGGGGGCGATCCCCGTCATGCTGGGCGATGATTTGACCGACGAACATGGGTTCGAAGCCGCCGCTGCTCTGGGCGGCTATGGGGTGCTGGTGGGGCCTAGACGCGAAACCGCCGCCCGCTATCGGTTGGAAGACGTCGACGCCGTCCTGTCCTGGCTCGAAGCCGTGGCGGAGGCCTGATCCGATGAAACCCAATCTCGACCTCTTCCCGATCGGCAACTGCGCCATCAGCGCCCTGATCGACCGTCAGGGCCGGTTCGTCTGGGCCTGCGCCCCGCGTGTGGACGGCGATCCCGTCTTTTCCGCCCTGATGAACGGCGAGGCGCCGGACCACGGCTATTGGGCCGTCGAGCTGGAGGGGCTGAAACATGTCAGCCAGGCCTATGTCCGCAATACGCCGGTGCTGCGGACCGTTCTGACGGCGGAGGATGGAGCTGCGGTCGAGATCATCGATTTCGCGCCCCGTCACCCCAAACATTCGCGCACCTATCGGCCGCTCGCCTTCGGCCGCATCGTGCGGCCCTTGCAGGGGACGCCGCGGATACGCATACGGCTGCGCCCGTCTGCAGACTGGGGCGCCCGGCCGGCGCCCTGCACCTCGGGATCGAACCACATCCGCTTCATGTGTCCGGACGTCACCTTCCGCCTGACCACGGACTGTCCCGTGTCGCATGTGCTGGAAGAGCGGGTCTTCCGGCTGGAGCGGGCGCACGCCTTCTTCTTCGGCCCGGACGAGGGCTATGATCAGGATGTCGGCCCGGGCGTCCAGGCGGCCCTGGATCGCACGGTCGCCTACTGGCAGGACTGGGTGCGCAAACTGTATCTGCCGCTGGACTATCAGGAGGCGGTGATCCGGGCGGCCATCACCCTGAAGCTCTGCGCCTATGAGGAGACGGGGGCTATCGTCGCCGCCATGACCACCTCGGTGCCCGAGTTCAAGGAGAGCGGGCGCAACTGGGATTATCGCTACTGCTGGATCCGTGACGCCTATTACACCGTGCGGGCGCTGAACCGGCTGGGCGCGGTCGATATCCTGGAGAACTATCTGGGCTATCTGCGCAATCTGGTCGATGACTCGGCCGGGGGGCATGTGCAGCCGGTCTATGGCGTGGGTCTGGAGCCCGGAATCGGCGAAAGCATTGTCGATACGGTCGAGGGTTATCGCGGCATGAAGCCGGTGCGGATCGGCAATCAGGCGCATGAGCATCTGCAGCATGACGTGTACGGACAGATCGTGCTTCCGCTGGTCCAGGCCTTCTACGATCAGCGTCTTTTGCGTCCCGGCACGATCGCGGATTTCCACGCCCTGGAGAAGGTCGGCGAGCGGGCCTTCGCCATGCACGACCAGACCGACGCGGGTCTGTGGGAGTTCCGCACCATCGCGCGGGTCCACACCTATTCATCGGTCATGTGCTGGGCGGCATGTGATCGCCTCGCCAAGGCGGCGGATCACCTGGGCCTGACCGCGCGAGGCGAGGTCTGGCGCGAGCGGGCGACGATCATCCGCGAGCGGGTCGAGGCCGAGACCTTCCTGCCGGACGAGGGCCGGTTCGCGGCCAGTTTCGGCGGTCGCGAGCTGGACGCCTCACTGCTGCAACTGACGGATCTGGGCTTCCTCGACGCCCACGACCCGCGTCAGGTCGCGACCTTCGACGCCATTGAGCGCGATCTGAAGAAGGGGCCCTTCCTGTTCCGCTACGTCGAGCCTGACGATTTCGGCGAACCGGAAACCGCCTTCAACTTCTGCACCTTCTGGTTCATCGAGGCCCTGCACCAGAACGGTCGGGTCGAGGAGGCGCGCGCCATCTTCGAGGAGATGCTGGCGCGGCGCACCCATGCGGGGTTGCTGAGCGAGGACATCTCGGTCGAGGATGGCGAGCTCTGGGGCAACTACCCCCAGACCTATTCCCTGGTCGGCATCATCAATTGCGCCGTGATGTTGAGCCGTTCCTGGACCGACGTGCGTTGATACGCCGAACACCTGTCTGACCCCGGGGCTGGGGTCGCTGCCGAAGTGAAGTCATGAGTCGCCTTATCGTCGTATCCAACCGGGTTTCCGCCCCTTCCGATCCTGCCGCCGGCTCGGCCGGCGGCCTGGCCATGGCCCTGTCCGCCGCCCTGCGGAAATACGACGGCCTCTGGTTCGGCTGGTCGGGCGAGACGGTCGAGACCTTCACCGGCGAGATGAAGGTGGAAGACCGGGCCGGGGTCACCGTCGGACTGGTCGATCTGGAGCCCCAGGACGTCGATGAATACTACAACGGCTACGCCAACAAGACCCTGTGGCCCCTGTTCCACCACCGGATCGACCTGGCGCAGTACGAACGGTCCTATGGCGAGGGCTATGAGCGGGTGAACCGCCGGTTCGCCGAGGTTCTGGCCCCGGTGATCGAGCCGGACGACATCATCTGGATCCACGACTATCACATGATCCCGATGGCGCGGGACCTGCGCCGCCTGGGGATCAGGAACCGGATCGGCTTCTTCCTCCACACGCCCTGGCCGGCGCGTCAGTTGCTGGTCACCCTGCCGCATCACCGGCGACTGGTGGAGTCGATGTTCGACTTCGACCTGATCGGCTTCCACACTCAGGAATGGAGTGATCTGTTCACCGACTATGTGGTCAGCGAGGCCCAGGGCGAACTGTTTGGTCATGGCGGGCTGGAGTGTTTCGGGCGACGGGTCCAGACCGGCGTCTTCCCCATCGGCATCGACGTGGACGGCTTCCTGGCGGCGCGCAACTCGACCCTGGGGGCCCGGACCTACGACCGGATGGCGGCCTCGGCGGCCTTCCGGTCGATGATCGTGGGGGTGGACCGGCTCGACTATTCGAAGGGGCTGGAGGAGCGGCTGCTGGGCTATGAGCAGTTCCTGCACGACAACGCCTCGATGCGGGGCGAGGTCTTCCTGCTACAGGTGACGCCGATCTCGCGCGACGATGTGGACTCGTATCAGGATCTGCGGGCGCGGCTGGACTCGCTGGCGGGTCGGGTCAATGGGGCCTTCGGCGACATGGACTGGCAGCCGATCCGCTATCTGAACCGCACCTATCGCCGCGATCAGTTGGCGGGCATCTATCGGGCGGCCCG
Source organism: Brevundimonas sp. FV2ps16 (assembly GCF_058681075.1). NCBI lineage: Bacteria > Pseudomonadati > Pseudomonadota > Alphaproteobacteria > Caulobacterales > Caulobacteraceae > Brevundimonas > Brevundimonas sp. FV2ps16. The sequence goes on from NZ_CM178728.1 coordinate 1,208,389, forward strand.
CGTCGGGCTGGTGACGCCGCTGCGTGACGGAATGAATCTGGTGGCTAAGGAATATGTCGCCTCCCAGAACCCCGACGATCCCGGCGTGCTGATCCTGTCGCGCTTTGCGGGGGCCGCCGAACAGATGGGCGAGGCCCTGCTGGTCAATCCCTACAGCCGCGAGGAGCTGTCGGACGCCATCCAGAAGGCCCTGACCATGCCCCTGTCCGAGCGAATCCGGAAATGGGAGGCCCTGATGCAGGTGGTGCGCGACACCGACGTCGGCATCTGGCGCGACGCCTTCGTCAAGGGACTGCTGGCGGTCGAGGGCGAACCGGAAAACGCCCAATGGGCGGGCGCGGCCTGACCTATCGGAGGTCGAAGGCCAGCAGCAGGGTGCGCTGGGCGGGGTTGGCGTTGTCGTCGGACAGCAGATAGAGCCGGGTCCCCTGGCCCCGCCGCTCGGCCGCGACGCCCTCGAAGTTGTCGGTCGTGCCGGGCAGTTTCAGCTCGACCAGGACCGGACCTGGAGTCCCATCGGGCGCCAGTCGGCGAATACGTCCGCGCATGTCGAACGGCGGCGCGTAGCGACGCTCGACCCTGAACCAACCGTCGCCCGAGGGCTCGCGATCCAGGCCGGTGGAGCGATAGTCGCTGTCCTTCGGCGCTTCGGCCGGCGGCGGGACCACGACGCGGCAGCGATCAGGCGTGCAGTCCCAGACGCCGCCGCCTTCGCCCAGGACGCGCCAGCCTTCGCCTTGGCGGGGCAGGGCGGCGCTCAGCCCCTCCATGCCTTCGTTGTCGGGGAAGGCCGCGTCGGGGGAAGTCACCGGCGTCGGCGACCGCAGGGCCGACAGGGGGCCATAGTTCCAGATGCGGTGATGGCGCTCGAAGCTGATCAGCAGATCGCCAGAGCGGGTCAGGGCCAGGCCTTCTGCGTCCCCGTCGATCTTGTCGGCGATCGGCTGGCCATTCTCCAGCGTCAAGCGACGCGACGCCAGGCGATCGACGCCCACAAGTCGTCCTTGGGCATCAAGCCGAAGCACGCCCCGAACCAGATCTCCGGCGTCGGACACGGCCACGAAACCCCCGTCGCCGGTCAGCTTCAGGTCCGAAAGCCCGTGCAGGGGCGAGCCCAGGCCCGCGACGATCTCCACCCCGCCGGCGAAACGGACGTCGGGCGCCAGCACCGTCCCAGGCAGGCCCAGGCCGACGGTCTTCAGTTCCGCCGGCGCGAAGGTCCAGCCGTCGCCGTGGGAAAGATCAGGCTGGGGCGGGCCGAGGGTGGCGGCGCAGGCCGTCAGCGCGAGGGCGGCCCAGGCGACGGCGAGGCGACGCAACCGGCTCATGCGGCCAGCTTCTTGCGCACCCGCCGGGCCGGAACAGCGGCGCTTTCGGCCTCGAACAGTTCCGCCAGTTTCTCGGTCATGGCGCCGGCCAGTTGTTCCACATCGACGATGGTCAGGGCCTTGCGGTACCAGCGGGTCACGTCATGGCCGATGCCGATGGCCAGCAGTTCGACCGGCGACCGGTCCTCGATCTCGGCGATGACCTGGCGCAGGTGTTTGTCCAGATAGAGGGCGGCGTTGGCCGACTGGGTGGAGTCGTCGACCGGCGACCCGTCCGAGATCACCATCAGGATGCGGCGCTGCTCGGTCCGGGCCAGCAGGCGATTGTGCGCCCATTGCAGGGCCTCGCCATCGATGTTTTCCTTCAGCAGGCCTTCGCGCATCATCAGGCCCAGGTTCTTCTTGGCCCGGCGCCAGGGCGCGTCGGCGGCCTTGTAGATGATGTGGCGCAGGTCGTTCAGGCGACCCGGACTGGCGGGCTTGCCGGCGGTGATCCAGGCCTCGCGGCTCTGTCCGCCCTTCCAGGCCCGGGTGGTGAAGCCCAGGATCTCGACCTTGACCCCGCACCGCTCCAGGGTCCGCGCCAGGATGTCGGCGCAGACCGCCGCCACCATGATCGGTCGCCCGCGCATCGAACCGGAGTTATCCAGCAACAGGGTCACGACCGTGTCGCGGAACGGGCTCTCGCTCTCGGCCTTGAACGACAGGGGCGCGGTCGGGTCGGTCACGATCCGGGTCAGGCGCGCCGTGTCCAGCATCCCCTCTTCCAGATCGAACATCCAGGACCGGTTCTGCTGCGCCAGCAGGCGGCGTTGCAGCTTGTTGGCCAAGCGAGAGACCACGCTGGACAGGATGGTCAGCTGCTGGTCCAGCAGGTTGCGCAGCCGTTCCAGCTCCATCGGGTCGCACAGGTCGGCGGCGTCCACCACCTCGTCATAGGCGGTGGTGAAGACGCGATAGAAGTCGACCGCCCGGCCGTCGTCGGCGGTTTGCTGGCGATTGGGCTGCTGGCCCTCGTTCAGCTCCGGCCCGTCCTCAGAGGCGTCGCCCTGGGGGTCGCCGGGCGCGCCTTCGGGTCGGCTGTCGCGTTCTTCCTCTGACGACTGGTCGTCGGCGTCGCCCTCCATCGACTGGGAGCCTTCGCCGCCCTGTTCGTCTTCGTCCTCATCCGGCTCGTCGCTGGCCTCGGGTTCCTGAGGGTCGGGTTCGTCCTCGCCGGGGTCCTCGGACGAGTCTTCGCCCCGCCCGTCGCCGGGATCCAGGTCGAGGGCGCGCAGCACCTCGCGCATTTTTTCGGCAAAGCCCGCCTGGTCGCCGGCGGTCGCCGCCAGGGCGTCCAGCTTGTCTCCGGCCTTGGCCTCGATGCCGGCGCGGACCAGGTCCAGCATGGACCGGGCGCCGTCGGGCGACGGGCGGCCGGTCAGGCGTTCGCGCACCAGAAGAGCCACCGCCTCCGACACCGGCACGCGGTCCGCCTCGGCGATGCGCAGAGCGCCGGTTTTTTCCAGCCGGGTGATCAGGGCGGCGCCCATATTGTCGCGCACTCCGGCGAGATACTCCGATCCCACCGCCTCGACCCGGGCCTGTTCGACCGCGTCGAACACCTCGGCCGCCTTGGTGTCGGCGGGCCGCATCCGGGCGTTGATCGCCGTGTCGTGATTGGCCAGGCGCAGCGCTAGCCGGTCCGCCTGGCCCCGCAGAGACGCGCTCTCGGGGCCCGACGGATCGCGCGGCGGATGCGGCAGGGTCAGAACCCCGCCGACCAGTTTGGGCCCGTCCGACCCGAACACCACCTCCAGCTCGGGCTGTTCAGCCAGGGCGCGGGCGGCATGGCCCAGCGCGCGCTTGAAGGTTTCGGCGGGAGTGTCCGGGGCGGCCATGGCCCCCAGTTAATCCCTTCGCGCCTGCGATAAAAGCGCGATCAGGCCTCTTTTCGGATCGGCACGAGCCGACCGTAGGTCAGACAGCGCCAGACCCACTCCAGCGGCCCCATGCTGAACCGCGACAACCACAGGGGCGACCAGATCAGTTGCAGCACCCAAACGGCCGCCACCAGCCCCCACATGCCGACATAATCGACCTGCCCGAACAGACGCGGCCCCCACGGCATGTAGAAGACGGTGGTCATGATCAGGGTCTGGGACAGGTAGTTGGTGAAGGCCATCTGACCCACGGGCCTCAGGGGCGCCAGCCAGGAAGGGCCTTTTCGGGCGACCAGCACGATCAGGCTGACATAGGCCAGGGTGACGAAAATCGGGAAGGAGGCGACGACCTCCGCCAAACCTCGTGTCGGGTGAGCGCCCTTCGGCGCCATGACCTCGGTCCATTCCAGCACGCCCAGCAGGGACAGGACGGCGGCGCCCACAGCGAGCACGGCCAGATAAAGCCAGGTCGGCGCCCGCCCGCTGAGGAAGCCCGCCTTGAACAGGCCCAGACCCGTCATCATCAGGGCCACGGTCGAGAAGACGAACATCGTCAGGCTGGCGCCCTGAAGAAACGCCCACGACATCAAATTCTGGCCCATGGCGCCCGCCCAGCCGCTGCGATAGGCGGCGATGGCGGCCTGCACGGCTTCAAGCGTGTCCTGCGGTTGACCTTGCTTCATCGCCTCGACGACCTCGGGCGGCCCGGCGACCATCAACCAGGCCAGCCCCGCCTGCATGGCCCCCAGGAAGAAGGTCACCCCAAGACCGACCCCGATCAGCACGCCGGCGGGCATTGATCGCATCAGCATCACGAACAGACCTGACCAGGCGTAGAGCAGCAGGACGTCGCCGTACCAGAAGGCCAGCCCGTGGATCAGGGCGATGACCGCCAGCCAGAACAGTCGGCGACGCAGCAGCCGGCCCCGGGCCTCGTCATCGCGGTCGCCTCCGACGAGGAAGATCGAGGCGCCGAACAGCATCGAGAACAGGGTGATGAATTTCTGATGGAAGAAGACGTCCACGGCCCAACGGGCAACGGCGTTGGCCCCGGTTACAGGAAACGGGCTCAGGTCCGCATTGCTGTAGACCATGAAGGGCAGGCCGAACGACACGACATTGACCGCGAGGATGCCCAGAACGGCCAGGCCCCGCATGATGTCCAGCGTGACGATCCGCGCGTTCGACTTGACCGGCGCCAGGGCCCCGCTCTGGTTCGGCGTCGTTTCGTTCGCTTGTGTTTCCATCGACATGGGATCCCCCAATCCCTGCGGTCAGGCCGCCGCGTTGCTCAAGCTTTCGGCATCAGGCCCAGTCTGTCCTTCACGGCCGGCTTGGCCTCGAAGGCGATGAAGGCGGCGCAAAGCCCCGCCCATAAGGCATAGCTGACGCCGACGACCATGGCGATGGGCAGGCCGCCGACGCCGAAGATCAACAGGGTCGTCTCGGTCGCGCCCAGGGCCTGCATGACATCGCCGGCCTCGAACCAGCCGAAAAGGGTCATCCCCAGAACCCAGAATACCTGAACCGCCGCTGCGGCCAGGCCGCCGAACAGCATGAACCGCCACACGACGCCCAGCCGCGAACCCGGCCGGCCGCTGCGCCGGCGTTCCTCGATGATGCGCCACAGGGCGACGGGCACAACGACCAGACCGATCAGCAGCACCAGCAGCCGCCAGTCCAGATCCCGCCCCACGCCGACGGTCTTGGGCGGCCAGAAGGGCAGGGTCAGCAGCAGCGGCGGCCAGGCCGCGCCGGCGACGGACGCCAGGATCGGATACAGGGGCGCGGGGCGCGAATGGATCGTCGCCTGGCCCGGCAGGTCGGCATAGGTCTCGAACCGGCTCATCGCGTCGGCGCCGGCGTGTCGCCGGAATAGTCATAGAAGCCGCGCCCGCTCTTGCGGCCCAGCCAGCCGGCCTCGACATATTTCACCAGCAGGGGGCAGGGGCGGTATTTGCTGTCGGCTAGGCCGTCGTACAGCACGTTCATGATCGCCAGGACCACGTCCAGACCCATGAAGTCCGCCAGTTCCAGCGGCCCCATCGGATGATTGGCGCCCAGGCGCAGCGCCTTGTCGATGGAGGCGACATTGCCGACGCCTTCGTACAGGGCGAAGATCGCCTCGTTCATCATCGGCACCAGGATGCGGTTTACGATGAAGGCCGGGAAGTCCTCGGCGTCGGTCGTGGTCTTGCCCAGGCTCTCGGCGAAGGCGACGGCGGCCGAATGGGTCTCGGCCGAGGTGGCGATGCCGCGCACGATCTCGACCAGTTTCATCACCGGCGCCGGCTTCATGAAGTGCAGACCGATGAACCGGTCGGGCCGGTCAGAGGCCGAGGCCAGGCGGGTGATCGAAATCGACGAGGTGTTGGAGGCCAGCAGGGTCTGCGGCCCCAGGTGCGGCGCCACCTGGGCGTAGACGGCCTTCTTGACGGCCTCGTCCTCCAGCGCCGCCTCGATGACCAGGTCGGCGCCGGCCACGGCGTCGGCGATGACCTCGGTGACGCTGATGCGGGCCAGGGCTGCGTCGGCGTCGGCCTGATCGACCAGGCCGCGCCCGACATGGCGCGACAGGCTGGCGGCGATCTCGCCCTGGGCCAGCGGCAGCCGGGCGGCGGCCACGTCATAAAGCCGGACCGAATAGCCGCCCAGGGCAACGGCGTGGGCGATGCCTGCGCCCATCTGTCCGGCGCCCAGGACGGCGACTGTGGTGATCGTGCTCATGAACCGTGGTCAATAATGGTCGGGGCCGGCACCTTTAGGAAGCTGGCGGCGCGGCGCAAGGGTGGAATCGCCACTGGACGTCGGAATCCCGACCGCCGTGTCGCCTCAGCCCAGCATCCCGATCAGGATCGGGGCGGCGGAGGCGTTGAACAGGATGCGGACGAACTGCAGCAGCAGCAGCGCCACGATCGGCGAAATATCGATCCCGCCCAGGGGCGGAATGACGCGGCGGAACGGCTCCAGGATCGGGGCGGTGATCCGGTCCAGGAAGTCGGCGATCTGGCTGACGAAGCGGTTGCGGTGGTTGATCACGTCGAAGGCGAACAGCCAACTCAGGATCGCCTGGATGATGATGAACCAGACCATCAGGCCGATGACGGTGTTCACAAGCCAGACCAGGGCGGTGCCCATATGTATTCTCCTGCAAGGCGCGAACTGCGGCTTCTAGCCGTACCCGGCCCATCCCACAATCTTCCGTGCGCGCCTGCTTCGATTGCGCGCACAAGCCCGTTGACACCACGCCCGCGCGCCTTCTATGTCCCGCGCTCGCCTGGAGGCCCGATCCAGCAATGGAAACGGGGCCGTAGCTCAGTTGGTAGAGCGCGTCGTTCGCAATGACGAGGTCAGGGGTTCGACTCCCCTCGGCTCCACCAGGCGTTGTCAATCAGAGCCTTACGTCGAGACGTGCAGCACTGTTACGCACAGCTGTCACGCAGAGGCCCAATGTCGCTTGTCACGAACGTCGTTCGTCGCGGTGGTTCCTACTATTTCCGAACCAGAGTTCCGACCCTGTACCGAGCCATCATTGGCCGAAGCGAGCTCTGGCGAAGCCTGCGCACTCCGGTTCCGGACGCGTGTTCCTGCGCGGTTAAGAACCCCTTGGCGCGTGAGGGGCTGTGGAGGACTGAGCAGCTCTTAAGTGATCGGCTAAATTGGTCGAATTTCTCGTCCCCAGGAATTTCAGGATTTGGGTCAGCCGGCCTTCAGTGGTCCTGACGGCCTCGACGTCGCCATCTGTTCGCATATCGGCCGATCGCACATGAGCAGGAACAGGGCGTTCCTTGAGGTGCGAAACGAGGGTGCTCGCCCTCACCGCCTCGTCACTCATAATGAAACGTTTCATTGCGCGTAGGTCTGGGCCAGAGGTTTTTTTGAGCCAGGAAGTGCTGATGTGTTTGGGGCTATCCGATGCTTGGCCGCGGAATAGGAAAGCGTCACTGAGTCGAAATCCGTTTGTCACGCTGAACGATTATGAAACGTTTCACTTCGCTAAGGCGATGCTCATGGGGGATTGAGACATGAAGAAATCAATGTGGCTGGCGTCCAGCGCGCTGGTCTTGGCGTTCGCGCAATCGACGACCGTATCCGCGCAGCAGATCGAGTCCGCGACTGACGACCTCGGCGCTGTCGTCGTCACCGCCGAACGGTTCGGCTCGGGCCTGACACGGGCGAGCTTCACTCTTGGAGCCGAAGACATCGGCGAACGCCCGCTCGGGGCCGACATCATGCAGAGCCTGGTCAAAATTCCGGGCGTGCAGGTTTCCACCGGCGACGCCCGTGGGGGGAGCTTCTCGTTCGAACTCTATATGCGGGGGCTGAACAAGGAGCAGATCGGCCTGACGATCGATGGCGTCCCCACGGGCGACGCCCGCTTCAACGGCGGCTCCCCGCCGACGCGCTTCATCGAATCCAGCAATATTGGCCGGATTGTCGTTTCCCAGAGCGCGGCCGACATCGGGGCGCCCTCGCGCTTCGCCCTGGGCGGCTTCATCGACTTCGTCACCGACACTCCCAGTCGAGAGCCCGGCCTGACGGTCGAGGCCGGCCTGGGTTCGTTCGATTTCCGCCGCCTGTACGCGCGCGCCGACTTCGGCGAGTTCGCGCCCGGTCTGACCGGTTATGTCTCCGCCTCGCATCAGGAGAACGACATCTGGGCCGGGCGCGACAGCCGCTCCAGCGAACGCGACCATTACGAGCTCAAACTGCGCAAAGTCTTCGACAACGGATCCCGCCTCCAGGGCCGCGTCTCCTACAACGACCAGACCGACAATGACTTCAACATCGTCACCAAGGGCGAGTTCGAGGCCGATCCGCACGGCGATCAGGCGACCGACGCCGTCACCGGCATTCCCGCCAAGGACGTCAATTTCGGCGGCGCCCTGGGCGGCGTGCGCAAGGATCTGCTGGCCTATATCAACGGCCATCTGGTCCTGAACGATCGGATCAGCCTGGATCTGAACCCCTATTACCAAACCCTGGACGGCGAATCCTACCGCTATCAGGACCGCGCGCGCCGCCTGACCGGAACCGATCCGCGCGCCGTCACCGGCTATAACGCCAACGGCGGCGCGATCCGGCCGGCGCTCATCACGACGCGCGACAGCAACGCCGTGGGCGGCCCGGCCGATATGCGGGTGACGCCTCGCGACCGCGAACGCTATGGCCTGACGTCGGAGCTGAAACTTCAGGACCTGATCCAGGGCCACACCGTCCGGATCGGCGCCTGGTATGAGGGCGGCGATTCCAGCGAGAGCCGCAACTTCTATCGCCTCACCGATCCGGTGCGCGGCATCGCCTACGACCGCGGCCAGCTGAACTATGTCGAGTACGAACGCGAGGCGGAGGTCGAGACCGTCATGCTGTACGCCCAGGACGAGGTCCGTCTGTTCGACGAGCGGCTGAAACTGGCGTTGGGCGCGACCTGGTACGATGTCCGCTATGATGCGAAATCGCCGCTGGAGTACCGGGCGAACCTGGCCTTCTCGCAGGCTTCGGACGTCAATCCCAAGCTGGGCGCGACCTGGCGGCTGACGTCGGACTGGGAAGTGTTCGGCGGATACGCCCGCAACTTCTCGGGCATTCCGGAAGATGCTTTCCTGGGCTCGACGGCGGTGATCGATCCGGACGCCCTTGAGCCGATTCACTCCCGAAATCTGGACCTGGGCCTGCGCTACGTCTCCGCCGACCGCGCCTTTTCGATCCAGGCCTATGACGTCGATCTGGAGAACGGCGTCGGCATTGTCCCGCGCGACCCGACCGCGACCCTGGACCCCGACGAGATCGTGCGCGGCAATGTCGCCACCCGTGCGGCCAACACCCTGGGCCAGACCTCGCGCGGCGTGGAGCTGACCGGCTTCCAGGACCTGGGCGTCTTCGATCTCTATGCGGCCTACGCCTATCAGGACGCGACCCACGACGACCCGGCCGCCGGCAGCGCCGATCGCGCCACCCTGGCCTCATTGGGGATCATCGGCGGCGCGCGGGTGCGCGATATTCCGCGTCACTCCCTGTTCGCCCAGGCCGGATGGTCGCCGACGAAGGCCCTGCGTCTGGAGTTGAGCGCCCGCCATGTCGGCGAGCGGGTCGGGGGCCATATCATCGCCCCGACCACCTTCCGCGAGGTCGGGGTCGAGATGCTGGACGCCTATACGGTGGTCGGACTGACCGCCCGCTACGATCTGGATCGGGCCAGCCTGCCCTCGACACGGCTGCAGCTCAACGTCGACAATCTGTTCGACGAGACCTACATCGCCGCCGTCAGCAGTTCCACGGCGACCCAGCCGGAGTTCGGCCTGACCTCCGGACCCAACGTCCGCACCCTGGATCGCTATTTCGTCGGCGCGCCCCGCACGATCACCGTATCGCTGCGGGCGCGTTTCTGAGCCGCTTGACCTCGAACGCCCCGCTGCCCACTGAGGGCGGCGGGGCGCGCATCGCCTTCAACCTAGGTTTTCCGTACGGAATGGACAGTTCTCGCCGCCCGACCCTGAAGGACGTCGCCCGGGCGGCGGGCGTTTCCCTGGCCAGCGCCTCCTATGCGGTCAATGGTTCGGGGTCCGTCGGCGAGGCGACGCGCGCCCATATTCTTCAGGTGGCCGCCGGCCTGGGCTATCGGCCGAACACCAGCGCCAAGGCCATGAAGACGGGCCGGACGGGCGTTCTCGGCCTGGTCCTGCCGGATCTGACCAACCCCTTCTTCCCCAGCCTGGCCCAGGCCGTGCTGCAGACCGCCCGTCGCCAGGGCTACAATGTGCTTCTGGCCGACACCGGCGGCGCGCCCGAGGAGGAACGCACCGCCATCCGCTTCCTGATCGATCAGGGGGTGGACGGCCTGTTGTGGTTCCCCATAGACGACAGCAATCCGAAGGGCCGCCGCCCCGTGCCGGAAATGGACCGAATTCCCGTCGTGGTGCTGGATCGCAACCTGCCGGACTATGACGTGGTTCTGGCCGACTATGCCCTGGGCGGGCGGCTGGCGGCCGAACATCTGATCGCGGCGGGCCATGTCGATGTCGGCGTCGTATCGGGCCCCCAGGCGGCCTCCAGCGCCCGCGAGCGGGCCGATGGCGCCGTCCAGATCCTTCAGCAGCAGGCTCGCGTGGCCTGGCGGGTGGAGAACGCCTTCGCCCTGGATCTGGACCCCGCCGTGAAGGCGGCTCTGGACCAGCGGACGGTCACGGCGGTCATCGCCGGCTCGGACATGATCGCCATCGGGGTCATGCGCCACCTCCAGGTCCTCGGGCTGACTGTGCCCGACGACGTATCGGTCATAGGCTTTGACGACATTCCCTGGGCGGCGTTGAACGCCCCGCCTCTGACCACCATCGACATGCCGATCGAAGCCATGGCGGTCTCGGCCATCGAGACCCTGGTCCAGCGCATCGCCGACGGGCCCGGCGCACGCAGCCGGACGGTGTTCGACGTCTCTCTGGTAGAACGCGCCTCGGTTCGAGCGAGGAGCTAAGGCCAGGGGTGCGGCCTGCGGCTGCTGGGCCGTTTGAACGAAAGGACTCCCTCCTTTGCGCTGCGCCTCACGCTACAGCCGATCCGACCCACCCAGGGCTCAGGCCGGCCTTTAGCGACGAGCGTTCGTCGCGCCGGAGGGGGACGACAGGCGCCACGCCTCGCCGTCCTGGCGAACGGCGACGTCGTACAGACCGTGCAGCGCCTTGGCGAAGGCGGCGGTGTCGCCCGTCTCGAACACGCCGTCGATCCGCAGTTGTCCAAGCGCGGCGTCGTCCAGCCGGAGGGGGGCGCGGCTGTACCGGTTCATTTCAGCGACGGCGACCGGCAGAGGGGTTCGGTCGAAACTGACCAGGCCCCTGCGCCAGTCTTGTATCCGTCCGATGCGCGCGCTGGTGACGCTTCCGGGGCGACCGGATGCGGAGACGCGCACCGCCTGACCGGGCGCGAGCCTTACAGCGGCGTTCGCCGGATCGCGCGTCTGGCCGTTCGCCGGGCCCACCGTAACGCCGCCCTCGAGCAGATCGACGTCGGTGAAGGCCGCGTGCCGATAGAGGTTGAACCGGGTGCCCGTGACGCGGATTTGCGCCGCGTGGCTGAAGACGTCGAACGGCGCATGATCGGCCTGTCGCTGCACCGAGAAGAAGGCTTCACCGGCGGCCAGAACGACTTCACGGCGACCGCCGCCGAACCGAACCTCTATGCGGCTGGCGGTGTTGAGCGTGACCTGGGAGCCGTCGGGCAGGGCGACGGTGCGACGCTCGCCAACGCTGGTCTCGTGGACGACAGGCTGTGCACGCCACAGGAAGACGCCGCCGAAAGCGACGCCGGCGGCGAGCGTCCCGCCCACCAGCCAGGCGCGGCGGCTCACCGCGGGACGTGTTTTCACCTCGTCCACGGCGAAGTCAGAGGCGTCCAATTGGCCGATCGCATCCCAGACGTCGTCGATCTCCGACGCCGCGCGCGGATCGACGACCTCGCCCCGCTCCTCAGCCAGGCGAGCCGCGACGAAGGCGTCGGCTTCGTCGTCGCGCACCGGGGGGCGCGCCGAGGGGGGCATCGGGGGGCGCAAGGGAATTACTGTTCGAACCATCCACAATCCTTAAGCCTGTGTCGGCAAGTGGCAAGCGCATCGGCCAGCAGACGCTGGGTCGTTCGCAGCGGGATGCGTCTGCGGTCTGAAATCTCCACCAGGGTCAGCCCCTCGATCCGGTGCATCATCAGCACCAGTCGCTGGTCGCGCGGCAGGCCGGCGATGGCGCGGCGCAGCAGGTCGGCGTTTTGTTGCCAGCGCAATTCGTCGAAGGGCGAGGGGGCGTCGTTGGCCAGGTCGTCCGGCACTTCGACGTGGCGATCGCCGCCGCGCCCCATCCGGCGACGACGAAGATCGCGCGCCACGCTGTCGGCGGTCTTGAATACATAGGTGGCGTTGAACTCAGGCGGTGGGACGCCGGAGGCCAACCGTGTCAAACGCAGATAAATGTCCTGAAGCGCGTCCTCGACGTCGGCGGGCGCGAGAAACCGGACCAGATGCCGACGCAGCCGTGTGTCGAACCGCTGAAGCAGTTCGGCCATGATCGCCGCAGCCCGGCTCTGGGCGTCTGTCGGCTTCTGTGAAGCTGTCATCGATGGTGCGACGCCGTCAAACATCCGAACTCGCTTGAGCCTGTACTTCAAGTGACGCAGCCGCGTCGACAGGCCGCCAAATCAGATGACGTCATGTCATCATTCCATTGCAGCCGGACCTTAGAAACCGCGCAGTCGCGGGGTTAATTCACGGATCGTCCCACATGGGCTGTGACGGTCGTCACCCTTTTCTACGGTCTATCGGCGGCGTGGCGATGGCGGTTGTCCTGCCGTCGACGGCCTTGGCCGCGGGGCGCGTTCCGGTCTTCGATGTTCCCGCCCAGCCCATGGCCTCGGCCCTGCGGGAGTTGGCGCGTCAGGGACGGGTGCAGATTCTGTTCCCGGCGGAACGGTTGGAGGGACGGCGCAGCCGGGCCGTGATCGGTCGGATCGAGGTGACCCGCGCTTTCGATCTGGCCTTGGCCGATGCGGGTTTCGAAGCGCGACGGGTGGACGCCCGAACCTTCGTCATTGTCGCCCGTCCACGGCATGCCCAGGCGCCGCCCGCCTCCCCGCCGACCGCTGAGCTCGAGCCGATCCAGGTCGTGGCCGGCCGCCTGGACCTTGCCGGGGTTGAACGCCGCCTGGCCAGCGACCTGGAAGGGCCGTCGGCGGTCCGCAGCCTGTCGCGCGAGGACATGGCCCGGGGCTCGGCCCAGAACCTATCCGAGGCCTTGGGCGACCTTCCGGGCATGACCGTGATCAACACCGGCCGATCCTTTATCGGCGGCATCGACTCGGCGTCGCGCGGCGAAGGCTTGTACACCGCCTACCGCGGCCTGAACGCCGAATATAATCTCAGCATGATCAATGGCGTATCCGTGGCGCAGGGCCTGCCCTATTCGCGCGGGGTGCAGTTGAACCTGCTTCCGCCCGAGGCCTTTCAGACCGTGGTGGTGCACAAGACCGGCCGAGCTGATCTCGACGGCGACTTCATCGGCGCCGCTCTGGATTTCCAGACGCCTGGTCCGGCGGACCTGTCCCGCTCGCCCTGGACGGCCGTCACCCTGGGCGGACGTGTCGAGACGCGGGCGCGCGAGTACGGCGAATCCGGTCTCGGCGAGGCTATCCGGGTCGAGCACGGGCGTCAGTTCGCCGACGGACGGCTGGGCCTCTATGCGGCGGCGGCCTACGAGGACCGCAGTTTCGTCAACTCGGAGCTGGCGGGGGTGATGGCGGCGCAGAACGACCGAGGCTGGGCCTACAGTCGGTCGAACTCGGCGGCCGGCGGGCCGATCGATGTGTCCCGGCCTCAGGACGACCTGATCCAGACCAGTCTGAACGTCGGAGTCTCAAGCGGCCGCAGCCGGCAGCAGAACTACGCCATGGCGCTGGACTGGCGCGCCGCGCCGGGGCTGGACCTGCGTCTGAACGCTACCCATGCTCGGGCGCACACCGAGCAGAATTCGACCTTCAGCCAGGTGGTCAGCGGGCCGCAGTCCTGGAGCGACGACGGATCGGGCGTCTATCGCCTGTCGGTCCAGAGTCTGTCCACGCGGGTCTGGTACGAGACCAATCCCGACACCGTCTCCCTGTCCACAGCCAGCCTGACCGCCGAGGCTGTCGAAGGGCGCTGGCGTTTTTCGCCGTATTTGTTCGCCAGTCGCGGCGAGAGCGCGCGGCCCGATCACCTCGAGGCGTCGGCCTGGATCAATCAGAACGACGCCTACAATATCGGCCAGTCGCCCCGCGCCTTCGGCGGTGTGACCGTGACCTATCGCGACGGTCTGCCGGTTCCACAATGGCCGCACAGCGTGTTCCAGGATCTGGATCAGGCCGGGGCGACGCTGCTGGCGCGCCGCGCGGGCCAGCGCACGGAACAGTTCAGTCAACAGCTTCGCTATGGCGGCGGCTTCGGCCTGAGCTTCAGTCCCGACAGCGGAGCGTGGCGCAGTTTGCGCGTGGGCGCCAAGCTGACGCGGAGCGATCGGGATCTGACCGACCGAAACTGGACCAATGGGTTTTTCGCCGACCTGTATCAAAGGCCCGGGCTGACCTGGGAGGCGCTGGGAATCGCGCGGGGCGCCTACGCCCAGGTCTTTCCGGGTCTGTACGACTGGTCGATCCCCCGGATCGATCACGACCGGCTGGAAGCCCTGTTTGAGGCCAATCGCACGGACGAGAGTTTTGACACCTGTGGAACCCTGTACGTCGACAATCTGAACTGCAACACCCAGTCGGGACGCGAGACGGTTCAGGCCGTCTACGCCATGGCGACCCGCGTCGTCGGCGGCTGGGAAACCCAGTTCGGCCTGCGCTACGAGCGGACGCACATCGTCAACCGCTTCTGGGTGATGTCCGAGCAGGAAGGGGTCGAGACGCCGGGCGGCTGGGGCGTGAACAGCAGCGCCTATGACGCATTTTTGCCCAGTGTGAACCTGTCCTGGCGGCCGAACGATCGCGGCGTCTGGCGTGCAGCGGTCTGGCGGTCGTACAGTCGGCCGGCCTTCATGCAACTGGGCGGCGGGTCGCGGACGGAGACCCTGGACGGGGTGACCACGGTCACGCGCGGCAATCCCGACCTCAAAAGCGCCGGCGCCTGGAACCTGGATCTGTCGCACCAGAGATGGCTTCCGGGGGGCGGCGCGTTGAGTCTTTCAGCCTATGCCAAGCGGATCGATCACTATCTTTACGAAAGCGGCTCCGGCCTTGGCGTCGGGGTGGCGCCGCAGGACGGAGACTATCGTATCGTCACGCCGCGAAACGGGGGGCGCGGCGACACGCGTGGCCTGGAGGTGGAATGGTTCCTGCCGTTGGGCGATCCCTTCGGCTTGGGCGGGGAGGCGACCCTGGACGTCAATCTGAGCCGTCAGTGGTCACGAGTGGATCTTGGCCAGGTGCTGGGCCGGTCGCAGCCGATGGTCAATGCGCCGCAATGGCTGGGCAACGCGGAACTGGCCTACTCACAGGGCCGCGCGGCGGTGTTTCTGAGCTTGAACTACACGGACGATTATCTGTCTGCCTACAATGTCCTTGAAGCCGAGGGGGACTGGGACAATCTGTGGGTCCGGTCCGTGGCGCGGCTGGACGCCCGCGCGCGCTGGCGGTTCGACCATCGCACCCGGTTGGATGTGACGGTGACCAACCTGACCGGCGCATACTCCTACTGGGCCCATGTCGGACGCGACAGCACCGCCCTTTCGGACGTGGTGGATTCCGGTCGACGCGTGGCCGTGACCCTGAAGCGCGTTTTCTAGAAGCCCGAGGCGCGAAGATCCCGCTCGACGCCGTCCTCACCCTGTTGCTCGAACAGCGCCCTGATCCTGTCCGCGCCGAAGGTTTTCAGCGCCGGATTGCGCAGTCGAACCCGGTAGTCTGCGTCGTCTGTCGTCGGATGGCCGAAGCGCGGCGCCAGTCGCGCCAGGACGGCGTCGGCGACCTGGACCGAGGTCTCGGCGTGAATCCAGTTGTCGTCCGCAGCGTTGCTGATCAGGCATTCGCGGGTCGCCACGGCGGGCAGGGTCCACTCCGTTCGGGCGATGATGGCGGCGGCTTTCAGCCAGGCCTCGACCTTGCGCCTGTCCTCGCCGACCGGGGCGACATGGGCGCAGGCCTGGGTCAGGATCAGGGCTGGCGGCAGGCCGCGCGCCATGGCCTCGGCCAGCCCCAGCACATGGTGCGCGCCCGCCCCGGCTATGGCCCGTTCCTCCGCAAGACGGCCGTCTGGATAAAACGTCAGGACCAGGGCCTTGGCCCAGTCGTGCCAGAGCACCGCAGCGACAAGGACGTCGCGATCGACCGGAAGTCCGCTTTCGGCCTCGTAGAGAGCGGCCAGGGACCGGGCCAGGCGCAGGTTGAACTGTTCATGGTCGACCAGACCGCCGGGCCAGTCGTGATGCGAGCCGGCATTGCCGCCAGGCGCCGCTTCTAAAGGCTGGAGCGGGGTGGGGCAGGCGGCGGAGCCGGCGACCGTCGGGAATACCGCCGCCCTCTGGTCCTGGATCTCGGCGGCGTCGACCGGGGCGGACATCAGGCCCTGGGCGCGCAGGGCGTCCAGGATCGCCGCCTCATCGGCGGCGGTCAGATCGACCCGGTGACGAACGCAGGGCCGGGATTGCAGCGCCGACAGGGTTTCCGCCCGCAGGCGGGCGTCCGTCAATTCGTTCGCCGCCGTTCGCAACCGGTCCATCGCCGCAGTGGTGCGGGGCGTCTGGGCCAGCGCGTTCCCGGCTCCGATCAGGATGCAAAGACTGGCGGCGGCGAACGAACGGATCATGCAAGGTCTTTGATGAAGGCGGCCCGGCGCGCTGGGGAACGCGCCGGGCCCCCGTGCCGACGTCAGAAGTCGTACTTCAGCGTCAGCAGGGTGGTGCGGCCGGAATTGACCACGTCCGAAAGCGCCAGGCTGTTGCGGCCGACGTGCGCCCAATAGCTGTAGTCCTCGAACAGGTTGGACACCGACAGGTCCAGCATCACCCCGTTGTCGAACGCATAGCCCGCGTGCAGGTCGGTCCGACGGATCGGCCGGGTCCAGTAGTCCAGGCCGGCGACGCGGTTGTAGGCCGTGACCGTCTCGCCTGCGTAGTTCCAGTTCAGATCGAGCGTCAGGTTGCGCCAGGCGTAGTTCAGCTTGACGTTGGCCAGTTCGTCCGGCGCGTTCTGCATCCGGTGTTTCTCGCCGCCGCCGATGTCCACCTCGGTCCATTGACGGGTGTAGTTGGCCCCGGCGCCGAAGCCCGACAGCCAGCCCGGCAGCATGTCGAAGGCCTGGTACAGCTGGATCTCGATGCCCTTGACGTAGCCGTCGCCCCCGTTGGTGGGCGAGACGATGGTCACGCGATCAAAGATCTCGCCGTTGTAGTCGGTCCCGACGCCGTTCTCGCCGCCGTTCACGGTGGTCGAGCCGTTGTCATACATGTAGTCCGACAACTGCTTGTAGTAGCCGCCGACCATGGCGTAGCCGCCGAAGTCGTTGCTCCACTCGGCGGAGGCGTCGAAGTTCCAGGACTTCAGCGTCTCCAGGTCGGGGTTGCCGCGCGTGACGGTGATGGAGTTGTCGCCCCGTTCGGTCGTCTCCGACCCGCCCAGTTGAACCAGGGCCGGGCGCATATAGGCGCGGGTGATCGAGGCTCGGTACACGGCCTCATCGTTGGGGCGATAGTTGACGAACAGGCTGGGCAGCCACTCGTTGTACTCGGTCGAGTTGGACTCAAACCGCTTCGCCTTGTCGTCGTTGTTCCAGTAGGTGTTCTCGATCTGGGTGTGTTCAAAGCGAAGGCCTGGAATGACCTCGACCGCGCCCATATCCCACTTGCCGGTCACATAGGCGGCGGCGACATTCTCGTCGCCTTTCAGGGTGTTGCAGTTCAGGTAGCATAGGTCGGCCGCTGCGGCCTCGGCGTCGAAATACTGGTTGAACAGTTCGACCAGACGGTCGTGGTTCACCTTCGGCGCGCGCAAGTCGTAAAGGCCGGGATAGCCCGAGTCGAAATAGCCCTCGACCAGACCGAGTTCGTTCCAGGTCACGCCCGGACGGCCCAGCAGATTGGCGAAATGATCGTTGGTCCAGTCGTGGCTGCTGACGCGGCGATGGCTCTCGACGTATTTCACGCCCGTCTTGACGTAGGACAGGGCGCCGCCGTCGAAGTCGTACTGGGCGTCGAACCGGGCGCCGACCTTCTGCTGGTTCGAGAACTGTTCGGTCCTCTGGCCGGCGCGGCGGGCCAGAAGGGCGCTGCCGGAGTTGTTGATCAGGTCGCGTTGCGCCGGGGTCAGCAGCGGGATCGGATAGCCGTCCTTGTCATAGCCGGCGAACAGGCCGCTGTAGGGCAGCAGCGAGCCGGTGTTGTACTTGTCCGACTGGTTGTTGCGGATCGAGGCCTCGATATGGTCCGGACGATCATTGCCGCCATAGGAGTAGAAGATCGACGGCGACAAGGTCCAGGCGCCATGACGCTTCACGGCCCCGAAGGTCAGGGTGGTCAGGTCCGCATCTTCGGGATTGGTGGTGTACCACATGCGCACCGACGAGTTGGTCAGGTTCAGGTCGTACAGGCCGGTCGCCGCGTTGGAGACGCGGGCGCGGTTCTGGATCAGCTGGTTCAGGGTCGAATTCTGCTGGGTCTCGGCGAAGGCGTAGGAGCCGCGCAGATAGACGTCCAGGCTGTCGTCGGCGCGCCAGTCCAGCGAGAAGTTTCCGCCGAAACGCTCGGTGTATCCGGTAGAGACGCCGAAGTTCAGGCCGGTCAGGGCGAGATTCGCTTCCTGGTCCACGCCGGCCGGGTTCGTGCCTTCACCGGAGTTTGTCGCCGAATGCAGATAGGCCCAGCCGCCGTCGTTCTGGGCCGCCATCAGGCCCGCGATCATGGAGTTGGCGAAGTTGCGCTTGTCGTAGAAGGCGCTGACATACAGGCCGAACTGTTCGCCCTGGCCGAAGCGGCGGGCGATCTCGCCGCTGACGCCGCCGCCCAGACCGTCTTCGTCATAGTCGCGGGCGCGGCTCTCGACTCGGCCGGAGACCGACAGGGACGCATAGTCGTCGGCCATGCTGAAGGCCGAAGGCGTGACGAAATCAATCGTGCCGCCGATCGCGTCGCCGTCCATATTGGCGGTCGAGTTCTTGTTGACCACGATGGTCTTCAGACCCGACGGCGGCAGCAGCGACAGCTGCACCTGGCGCGAATAGGGCATGCCCTGGGCCGCATTGACGCCGTTGATCAGGGCCAGGGTGAACTCGGAGTTCATGCCGCGGACGCCGACGAACATGCCTTCGCCGCGCGAGGCGCCGTCGACGCCGCCGAAGAAGGAGTTGCCGGTGTTCTGGACGCTGATTCCCGGCAGCAGGGCCAGGGCCTCGGCGACGTTGTGAACCGCCGTATGTTCCAGATCCTCGGCCGACATGACGCTGACGGCGTTGTCGCTGCGCATCTGGGTGCGGATGGCGTCGTTGCGCGTGCCGACGACGACGATTTCGCCGACCTCGGCGGTTTCGCTCGCGGCGGCTGTCCTGTCCTGAGCGGCGGCCTGCGCCGCTGCGACCATGGAGAATAGCGCCATCGACGACGCGAGAAGTCTTGTTTTGAACGAAAGATTTTTCATCGACCGCAGTCCCTGAACCGGAGCTGAGATATGCCCCCAAGCTCAAGGGACGCGGCCGTCCGTGCAGCCCGCCGAAACTTTATGAATGCTTCACATTGCGGGGGGTGGTTCGGCGGCGAGGCGGTCGAGGCGGGTTCATTGTGCCTTCATGTCCCTCGCGAAAGCGCAGAGGTTTTTCAGTCAGGGTGCGGCTGTCGTGACGTCTGGGCCGGCAGTACAGCCGGCCCTGTGCACATGCGCGGCCTATGTTATCCGTGTGCGGATCATTGCCTCCCTAGAGCCGCGTCAATCTCAGGTCCTGATAGTCGTACGAGAAGTCGATGTCGGGCGAGACACCCTTCATCGTCGCCGTGGCCGGTTTGGCGGTCTGGATGCTGAAGGTGACGAAGGCGTCCTCTTCCCGTTTGTCCGGGAACCGGGTGCGGAAGGTCTCGCCGTCATAGGGCTCAAGCCATCCCTGCAGGGCCGGCGTATGGGTGAAGCTCAGCCACAGGCCGGTCTTGCGATTGCGCCCGCGCCCCTCGGTCTTGGGGGCGATCACGATGTCCCCGTACCAGGGATCGCGCCAGGTTCCGGCATAGGCGTCCAGCGGCAGGGCCGGCGCAGCGCCCGCCGCCTGTTTGGCGTCGATCTCGGCCGCCGCCTTGATGGACTTGGCGTTCCCCTCGGTCTCCAGCCGTTTGGAGTCTGCGATCCAGTCCACATCCACCTTGCCCATGCACAGGTCGGCGACGCCCGAGCGCAGCGCCCGCAGCAGGAAGCTCTCCTCGGCATTGGAGAAGATGCAAAAGCCGGTCTTGCGGCCGGGGATCAGCACGGTCGCCGAAATCCCGCCGGGCGAGCCGCCGCCGTGGCTGATCAGCCGTTCGCCGCGATAGTCCTGAACCTGGAATCCCATGGCGTAGGTCGAGGCGATGGCCCGGTTCGGCAGTTCCGCCGTCGGCCCCGGCGAACTGCCGGTGATGATATTGGGCCGGACCATCTCGCGCGCCGCCGCTTCCGAGAACAGCCGCGTCCCGTCGGGCAGCAGGCCGTCGTTCAGCCGCACCGCAATCCATTTGGCCCAGTCCGTCGGGGTGGTGCAGATGCCGCCCGCCGCCGCCGCCGAATCCCAGTTCCACACCTCGACGATCGAGGCCGCGATCGGCGTCATCGCCCCCTGATAGCGCAGCGGCGGCCCGACCCGGCCGTGGGGCAGGGCGGACTTGGCCGGATCCGCCAGCCGCGCCAGGGGCACGGTCTCGGTCATGCCGACCCGGTCCAGGATGCGAGTCTGGACGAAGGCCTCCCACGTCAGGCCCGACACGGCCTCGATCACGGCCCCCGCGACCACGAACATCAGGTTGCAGTAGTGATAGGCGGCGCGGAACCCATCCTCGATCGGCACGAAGGCGGCCTGGGCCAGGACCTCGGCCCGGGTCCGGTCGCTGTTGGGCCAGAACAGCAGGTCGCCGGCGCCCAGGCCGAACCCGGCTCGGTGGCTCAGGGTGTCGCGCACCGTGATATGGTCGGTGATATAGGGGTCGACCAGCCGGAAGTCGGGCAGATAGGTCTTGATGGGGGCGTCCCATTTCACCTTGCCCTCATCGACCAGAATGGCCAGGGCGGCGGCGGTGACGTTCTTGCTGTTGGAGGCGATGGCGAACAGGGTGTGTTCGTCGGCCTGGGCGGCCTTGCCCTGGACCTTGACCCCATAGCCGCGCGTCAGCACCGGCTTTCCATCCTTGACCACGGCGATCCCCAGGGCCGGCTGCTCGGGCCAGGCCGCCATGGCTTTTTTGACATAGGCGTCGACGGCCTCGGCCAGAACGGCGTCGTCATTGGCCACCTGGGCCCATGCGGGGGCGGACTGGACCGCCAGCGCCGCAGCGCCTCCGGAAGCGAACAGGGCGCGGCGCGACAGGCGGATGGTCATGGAAGCACTCCGACGAAGGACGGCCAAGGCTTAGCCGCCCCGCCCGGCCGAATGCAACGCCCGGCCAAGGCCCGCCGTCACGATTGGACCCAGGGCCCGACACGGCCTAGACCTCGGGCTGGAGGCGCGATGGAATTTCTGACGAACGGGCCGGTCGATCCAGGCGTGATCCTGCCGTTCCTGGTTGCGGTCATTCTGATCGAGTTCACGCCCGGCCCCAATATGGGCTGGCTGGCGCTGTTGTCCGTGTCTCAAGGCCGGACGGCGGGGCTGTCGGCGGTGGCGGGGATCACCCTGGGGTTGACGCTGTGGATGCTGGCCGCCGCCTTTGGCCTGACCGAGATCGTGCTGAAATGGCCGGCCCTGTATCAGGCCGTACGCTGGGCCGGGGTCGGGTTTCTGCTCTGGCTCGCCTGGGAGGCGTGGCGAGGCGAGGGCGATCCGGCCAAGCCGACGCAAGAGATCGAACATCGGCGACGCGCCCTGTTCCTGCGAGGGCTGACGGCCAATCTGCTGAACCCCAAGGCGGCCTTGTTCTACATCGCCCTGCTGCCCGGCTTCATCCGCCCCGACCACGGCCCGACCCTGCCTCAGGCGCTCGCCTTGGGCGGACTCCATGTGGTGATCAGCCTGGCCGTCCACAGTCTCATCGTCGTTCTGGCCGCCCGCGCCGGCGGCCTGATCGCGCGTAGCCAAGGCCCCGGTGTTCGGGCCTTGATGGCGGGGGGCATGGTTTTGATCGCCGCCTGGACCGCTTGGGAGACGCGGCTGTAGCGCGCCCGCGCCCGCCCTCCCCAGGTTGTGCGGCCGCCATTGTGACGAAGCCGTAATCATATGGACAAGAAGTAACTTTGCATTTCAAAGCGTCCTCGGTATCTCAAGTGCGTCGCGACGGGGACGGCTTGACGCCGGGAGGTCGTATGGGGATCGCAAAACTATGAAATCCTTCAAATTCGCGCTTATGCTCGGCGTCGCCTTTTCGGGGATTGCGGGTGGAGCATGGGCTCAGTCTGCGGGCGCGCCGGTCACGACGGGGCCTTCGACTCCGGCCCAGACCGGCGCTCAGACCGGCGCCCAGTCGTCTTCCGGCCGGCCGACGACCCAGCAGCCCGCAACCCAGCCGGCTCCGGCTCAGGAAGCGCCCGCCGCGGTCGGCGACGTGACGGTGACCGGGCGTGCAGATCAGATCCGCACCTCCATCGATTCCCAGAGCTACAGCCTGGCCAATGACCTCCAGGCCACGACGGGCACGCTCGCCGACGCGCTCCGCAACCTGCCTTCGGTCGAGGTCGATCCCGACGGCAATGTCAGCCTGCGCGGCGATTCCAACGTCACCATCCTGGTGGACGGTCGGCCCTCGACCCAGTTCAACGGCCCCAGTCGCGGGCAGATGATCCAACAGATCCCGGCGTCACAATATTCGCGCGTCGAGGTCATGACCAATCCGTCGGCGGCCTACAGCCCCGAAGGATCCGGCGGCGTCATCAACCTGATCACCAAGCCGACCGCCGTGCGTCCGGGCCAGACCACCAGCGGTTCGATCCGCGCCAATATCGGCGACGGCGGCCGCTACAACATGGGCGGCTCCATCGCCCACGTCAGCGGCAAGACGACGCTGTCGGCCGACGTCGGCCTGCGGCATGATCTCTATGTCTCCGAGTTCGAGCGCCTACGCGAGCGTCTCGACGCCGGCTCGGGCCGTTATCTTCAGACCCGCCAGACCCAGTCGATCGACGGCGATTCCGACAGCGCCTTCGTCCGCCTGGCGGCCGAGTACAATCTGGACGCCAAGACTCAGTTCGTCGCCGAACTGCGCCACACCGACGTCGACGCCGGCGGCGGCGGTCTGGCCCTGTCCGAGACGGACGGCGCGGCGGGCGGGATCGTTTCGGCCTATCGTCGCCGTTCCGACGGCGGCTTCAACGGCCAGTTCTCCGGCGTGACGGGGCGAATGCTGCGCCGGCTCGACGACAAGGGCCAGGAATGGTCCAATGAGCTGCGGTTCGACCGCAACCGGTTCGGCTACAGCTCCGACACCCTGGTCGATCAGCTGATTCCGGTCGTCGCCCCCTTCCTCGAAGTCCTCGACACCGGCAACCGCCAGGACCAGCTGGGCTTCACCAGCGCCTATGTCCGGCCCCTGTCCAGCGGCGGCAAGCTGCGCCTCGGCTACGAGTTGCAGGCGACCATGCTTGAGCAGGACAACGCCGTCGCGCGCGGGCCGTCTAAGGCGGCGCTGACGCCTGATCCGCTGGTGACCAACCGGTTCGACGTCGATCAGACCGTCCACGCCCTCTACGCCACCTACGAACGGCCTTTCGGCGAGAAACTGTCGGCCCAGTTCGGCCTTCGCCTGGAACAGGCGAACCTGGACCTCGATCAGGTCACCACCGGCATCACCACGTCCCAGGACTATTTCCGCGCCTATCCCACCGGCCATTTCCAGTATCAGCTCAGCGAGACCGAAAGCCTGAAGGCCAGCTACAGCCGCCGCATCCAGCGGCCCGGCCCGGCTGAGCTGAACCCCTTCCTGACCTTCGGCGATCCCCAGAACTATCGGTCCGGCAACCCGGACCTGGAGCCGCAGGAGACGGACTCCTTCGAGCTGACTTGGCAGAAACGGGTCCAGCAGACCTTCTATCAGGCGACCCTCTATTATCGCGACACCAGCGGCGCCTTCACCCAGGCGACGACGGACCTGGGCGGCGGCGTCTTTCTGACCCGGCCCGAAAATCTGGGCTCCAGCACCTCGTCCGGCCTGGAGCTGGTGGCCAGCGGCGCCCTGGCGCCCACCCTGCGCTACAACGCCAGCCTCAACCTGTACCGTCAGGAGATCGAGGCCGGCGGCATCATCGGCGCCGAGGACCGGACCGGCGAGGCGGTGTCGGGCCGGCTGTCCCTCAACTGGCAGGCCACGCCCAAGGATTTTGTGCAGGTCTCGAGCGTATGGAGCGGCGATCAGCTTCTGGCCCAGGGCCGGCGCGAGCAGTCCGTCCTGGTCAACCTGGGCTACCGCCACAAGCTGAACGACAAATGGTCGCTGCAGATGACGGTGCGCGACCTGTTCGACGACTATGGCTCCACCACCACCCTCGACACCCCGGCCTTCCGCGATCGCACCGATCAGACCTTCGGCGGTCGGGCGGCCTATGTCGGCTTCACCTGGAACTTCGGCGGCGGCCAAAAACGGCCTGAGCAGTTCGACTTCACCCCGCCGCCGGCGGGCTGAGCCCGGACAAGGCGGCGGAGGATCGGCGCCGGGCGACCCTTGCGGCGGCTTTGACCGACGCCCACCTGAACGACGACGGCCGATGCATTGCTCATCCGAGGATGCGTCGGCCCTGTCCGCTTCTTGAAGGGATGTCTCGTGAATCTCGATCTCTATTCCGACCGCGCCAAACAGGCGGTCCAGTCCGCCCAGTCGCTGGCCCTGGCCCGCCGGCACCAGCAGTTCGCCCCCGAACACCTGCTGAAGATCCTGCTGGAAGAACGCGACGGCCTGGCCCGCAATCTGATCACCGCCGCCGGCGGCGACGCCAAACGCGCCGAGGCTGATGTCGAGACCGCGCTGAAGAAGCGCGCCCAGGTCAGCGGCGGCTCGGGCCAGCTCTATCTGGACGGCGACACCGCCCGCGTCTTCGCCGCCGCCGAGGAAGCCTCGAAATCCGCCGGCGACGCCTTCGTCACCACCGAACGCCTGCTGGCCGCCCTGGCGCGCGAGGGCGGGGTCGCCGCCGAGGTGCTGAAGGCCTCGGGCGCCAGCGCCGACAAGCTGGACGCCGCCATCGCCGAGGTGCGCAAGGGCAAGACCGCCGACAGCGCCGGCGCCGAGGACGGCTACGACGCGCTGAAACGCTATGCCCGCGACCTGACCCTGGCCGCCCGCGACGGCAAGATCGATCCGGTCATCGGCCGCGACGAGGAGATCCGCCGCACCATCCAGGTCCTGGCTAGGCGGACCAAGAACAACCCGGTCCTGATCGGCGAGCCCGGCGTCGGCAAGACCGCCATCGTCGAGGGCCTGGCCCTGCGCATCGTCAACGGCGACGTGCCCGAGAGCCTGCGCGACAAGACCGTCATGGCCCTCGACATGGGCGCCCTGATCGCCGGCGCCAAATACCGCGGCGAGTTCGAGGAGCGGCTGAAATCCGTGCTGAACGAGGTCTCGGCGGCCGAGGGCGGGATCGTCCTGTTCATCGACGAGATGCACACCCTGGTCGGCGCCGGCAAGGGCGACGGCGCCATGGACGCCTCCAACCTGCTGAAGCCGGCCCTGGCGCGCGGCGAACTCCACTGCGTCGGCGCCACCACGCTCGATGAATACCGCAAACACGTCGAAAAGGACGCGGCCCTGGCCCGCCGCTTCCAGCCGGTCTTCGTCGCCGAACCGACGGTCGAGGACACGGTCTCCATCCTGCGCGGCCTGAAGGAGAAGTACGAGGTCCACCACGGGGTCCGCATCTCCGACAGCGCCATCGTCGCCGCCGCGACCCTGTCGAACCGCTACATCACCGACCGCTTCCTGCCGGACAAGGCCATCGACCTGATCGACGAGGCCGCCAGCCGCGTCCGCATGGCGGTGGACTCCAAGCCCGAGGCCCTGGACGAGATCGACCGCCGCCTGGTCCAGCTGAAGATCGAGCGCGAGGCCCTGAAGAAGGAGACCGACCAGGCCTCAAAGGCCCGGCTGGAAAAGCTGGAGGACGAGATCGCCGATCTGGAAGGCCAGTCCGACGACCTGACCACCCAGTGGAAGGCCGAAAAGGACAAGGTAGGCCAGGGCGCGCAACTGCGTGAAACCCTGGACCGCCTGCGTCTGGAACTGACCAACGCCCAGCGCGCCGGCGACCTGGGCCGCGCGTCCGAAATCGCCTACGGCCAGATCCCCCAGATCGAAAAACAACTGGCCGAGGCCGAGGCCAACGAAACCTCCGGAAAGGGCCCCCTGACGCCCGAGGTCGTCGACGCCGAACAGATCGCCGCCGTCGTCAGCCGCTGGACCGGCGTCCCCGTCGACAAGATGCTGGAGGGCGAGCGCGAGAAACTGCTCCAGATGGAGACCGCCCTGGGCGGCCGCGTCGTGGGTCAGGACGAGGCTTTGGCCGCCGTCTCCGACGCCGTGCGCCGCGCCCGCGCCGGCCTGAACGACCCCAACCGACCCCTGGGCAGTTTCCTGTTCCTGGGCCCGACCGGCGTGGGCAAGACCGAACTGACCAAGGCCCTGGCCGAGTTCCTGTTCGACGACGAGGCGGCCATCACCCGGCTCGACATGTCGGAATATATGGAGAAGCACAGCGTCTCCCGCCTGATCGGCGCCCCTCCCGGCTATGTCGGCTATGACGAGGGCGGCGCCCTGACAGAAGCTGTCCGTAGGCGCCCCTATCAGGTCGTCCTGTTCGACGAGGTCGAAAAGGCCCACCCCGACGTCTTCAACGTCCTGCTCCAGGTGCTGGACGACGGCCGCCTGACAGACGGTCAAGGGAGAACCATCGACTTCCGCAACACCCTGATCATCATGACCTCCAACCTGGGCAGCCAGTATCTGGCCGAACAGGGCGAGGGCGACGACGTCGAAGCCGTCCGCCCCTATGTCATGGACGCCGTCCGCGCCCACTTCCGCCCCGAGTTCCTGAACCGGATCGACGAGATCATCCTGTTCCACCGCCTCGGCCGCGACCAGATGGGCGGCATCGTGCGGATCCAGTTGTCACGGTTCGAGAAGTTGCTGGCCGACCGCCGGTTGAACCTGTCGCTGGACGATGCGGCCCTGGCCTGGCTCGCGGACCGGGGCTACGACCCGGCGTATGGGGCGCGGCCGCTGAAGCGGGTGATCCAGAAGGAGTTGGTGGACCCGATTGCGCGGAAGCTGCTGGCTGGCGAGATCGAGGACGGCGGGGTGATTGCGGTGACGGCCGGCGAGGGCGGGTTGGAGATCGGGAAGGCGCGGGTGCATTGAGCCTCCTTCCCTGCCTTTCGTCATCCTCCGGCAAGCCGCGTCTTCGCGGCGCAGACCGGGGGACCCAGCGGCGCCGTCAGGCGAAATCTCTCCGCCGCGCGATACGGGAAGACCTGTTCCGCGACAGGTTCGCGCTCTCGCGCGCCGCTGGGTCCCCCGGTCTCGCTGCGCTCGCCGGAGGATGACGAAAGGAGGGCGGAGGCGTGGATGACGAGAGGTGACGCATCGTATAGGTTGTGAAAATGCCGACCCATCGCACCTTCATCGCCACCTACATCATGGCCAGCGGGCGCAACGGGACGCTCTATGTCGGCATGACCGCGAACCTGGAGGCGCGGGTGTGGAAGCATCGGACCGGCGCCTTTGACGGCTTCGGCAAGGCCTATGGCTGCACCCGGCTGGTCTGGTTCGAACAGCATGTCTGGGTGGTGGAGGCCATTCGCCGCGAGAAACGGCTCAAGAAATGGCTGCGGGACTGGAAGCTGCAGTTGATCGAGGCCGCCAACCCCGATTGGCGCGATCTGGCTGAGGGCTGGTATCCGGTCAATGACCCGAACTGGACGCCGCCCATCGATGAGGGTTTCCCCGGTTCAGCGACGCGACCCGGAGGGTGACGGGGCGGGGCGCGTCAGGCGTGTCGCTGCGCGCCACGGCCTGCCACTTCCCCCGCAAGCGGGGGAAGGTCCGCCTCTGCGGTCGAACGCGCACAATTCGAGACGCGAACCTCCGCCTTATCAAGGCGTTGACCCCGTCAAGCCGCCCTCTCCTAACCACCCCCGAAAACCGTGCCATCCTGTCGCCCGCGAAGGTTCAGAACCAGGGGAGGCATGGCTGATGTTCAGATCGGGGTTGGCGCTTTTGGCGCTTTGTCACCCTGTTTTTACGACAGGCGCACCCGCCATGCAGACCAAATGCGACGCTCTCGCCGCTGTTTTCAGGACGCCGGTCCGGCCCCCGCCCTCACTCCTGCGGGATCGGATTGGTCCTCGGGTCCGGCCCGTTGGTGACGACGCGGTCGCGTTCGCCCAGGTCCTTGATCACCTTGACGTCGGCAAAGCCCTGGGCCTCGAACAGGGCCTTGACCTGGGGCCCCTGGTCCCAGCCGATCTCGACGGCGAAGACGCCGCCGGGCTTGAGGATCCGTTTCACCTCGGGGGCCAGGTCGCGATAGGCCTGAAGCCCGTCGGGGCCGCCGTCCAGGGCCAGGTGCGGGTCGTGGTCGCGGACCTCGGGGTCCAGGGTCGGGATGTGGTCGGTGGGGATATAGGGGGGGTTGGACACCACCAGGTCGAAGCTCGCGTCGCCGAAGCCCGCAGCCCATTCGGTCCTCAGGAAGGCGGCGCGCTCGTTCAGGTCCAGGTTGGCGGCGTTCTCCTTGGCCACGGCCAGGGCCTCGGTCGAGATGTCGGTGCCCACGCCCTGGGCCGCCGGCCGCTCGGCCAGCAGGGCCAGCAGGATGGCGCCCGAGCCGGTGCCCAGGTCGGCGATGCTGAAGGCCTGGGTCTTGGCGAAGGCCAGCAGGGCGATGTCGAGGATGGTCTCGGTGTCGGGGCGGGGGCTGAGGACGTCGGGGGTGACGTTCAGCATGATCTTCCAGAAGCCCTTCTTGCCGAGGATCCGCGAGACGGGCTCTCGGCGCAGGCGGCGTTCGACCATGGCCTCGTACTCGGCCTGCTGCTCGGGGGTGACGACCCGGTAAGGGTCTGTGAGAATGTCCATGCGGCTGGCGCCGGCGGCGGCTTCCAGCAGCAGGCGGGCGTCGATGGCCGGGCTGTCGATGCGTCCGCCCTTCAGGCGGGCCTGGGCGGCCTTCCAGACGGTCAGCAGGGTCGCGGCGCCGTCGGACGGCTTGGGGGAGAGGGGCTCGGTGGTCATTTCGGGTGATTGGCCCTTCGCGGCCGGGATTTCAAGCACGGCCGGCCGTCGGGCGGTCGGGAACGTCGCAGCCGCTGCGCCGTTCGCCTGCTGATGTCCAGGTTCAAGTCTTCCACGCCTCCGCCCCGCCGCCCGCTGTGGAAGTTCGTCGCGGCGGCCCTGGGCGGGCTGAGCGCCGGCGCCGGCGCGGCCCATCTGCTCTACACCCAGGGCCACAAGGTCGGGCTGGAGCTGCGGCCCCCGCGCCCCGAACCCCTGCCGCCCAAACCGCCCGAGCCCGAGGACTACGAAACGAAGGAGCCGGGTCGCGGCCGCCTCGCCGCCCGGCCCGAACACATCCCGCACAAGGGCTGGACCGACATTCTCTGGAGAACCGGCGCCTCCTACTTCGGCGACCGGGTCGGCTTCGTGGCCGGGGGCGTGACCTTCTTCACCCTGCTGTCCCTGTTCCCGCTGCTGGGGACGTTCGTGACCCTGTACGGCCTGTTCGCCGATCCGGCCGACGCCTGGAGCCGGCTGCAGTTCCTGTACGGCGTCATGCCCAGCAGCATCGCCGCCTTCCTGGGCGGCGAGATGGAGCGGCTGGCCGCGAACTCGAACGGCCAGCTGACCTTCACCCTGATCTGGACCCTGGCCCTGTCGCTGTGGACGGCCAATGGGGCGGTCAAGGTGCTCTTCTACGGGCTGAACATCGCCTATCACGAGGTCGAGCGCCGCAACATCGTCCGCTACAACCTGCTGTGCATGGGCTTCACCCTGGGGGCCATAGCGGCCGTGCTGGTGAGCTCGCTGCTGGTGGTCGGCGTGCCGGTGGTCGTGCGACTGTTCGGCCTGGAGGAGGAGTGGGGCCTGATGGCCCTGTTCCGCTGGCCCCTGCTGCTGGTCGGCTATGTCGCCGCCCTGACCCTGATCTACCGGTTCGGACCGTGCCGGCAGAAGGCGCGCTGGCGCTGGCTGACGCCGGGGGCCATCTTCGCGGCGGTGGTCAGTCTGACGGTCTCCTTCGTCTTCAGCTGGTACCTGACCAACTTCGTCCGCACCGACTCCTATGGCCCGCTGGCGGCCATGATGGGCTTTCTGCTTTGGACCTGGCTGTCGGTCCAGGTGATCCTGATGGGCGCCGAGCTGAACGCCGAGATCGAGCATCAGACCGCGATAGACACCACCACCGGCAAGTCCCAGCCCATCGGCGAGCGGGGCGCCAAGGTCGCCGACAGCATCGGCGCCAAGCGCGGCAACCCCGCCGCCCTGGCCTTCACCCAGCGCCACGCCGAGGCGGTCGCCGACCGGCTGATGCGCCGCCGGAACCGCCGGGAAAGCGAGGCAGTCTCTAGAGAATGAACCGGCTCAGGTCGACGTCCTTGGTCAGCAGGCTCAGCTTGTCGCGCACCGCCGCCCCGTCGAAGGCCACGGTCTGGCCCGCCAGGTCCGAGGCCTTGAAGCTGGTCTCCTCCAGCACCCGCTCCAGCACGGTCTGAAGCCGCCGCGCCCCGATGTTCTCGACGGCGGAGTTGGCCGCCACCGCCGCATCGGCCAGGGCCTCGATCGCGTCCTCGGTGAAGGTCAGGATGACGTCCTCGGTCGCCAGCAGGGCCTGGTTCTGACGGATCAGATTGGCCTCGGGCTCGGTCAGGATCCGCTTGAAGTCGTCCCGCGTCAGGGCCTTCAGCTCGACCCGGATCGGCAGCCGGCCCTGCAACTCGGGCAGCAGGTCCGACGGCTTGGCCACATGGAAGGCGCCCGAGGCGATGAACAGCACATGGTCCGTCTTCACCGGCCCGTATTTGGTCGAGACGGTGGTACCCTCGATCAGGGGCAGCAGGTCGCGCTGCACCCCCTCGCGCGACACGTCGGCGCCGGACGCGCCCTGGCGGGCCGCCACCTTGTCGATTTCGTCCAGGAAGACGATGCCCTCGTTCTCGGCCAGGATCAGGGCCTCCTTGGTCAGGCTGTCCTGATCCAGCAGCTTGTCGCCCTCCTCGGCGATCAGGGGGGCGGTGGCGTCGCGGACGGTCAGCTTGACCATCTTGGTCCGGCCGCCGCCCATCTTGCCCAGCATCTCCGACAGGTTCAGCAGGCCCACGGTCCCGCCGCCGGGGATGTCCAGCCCCTGGATCGGCGAGGCGGTGTCGGCCAGGGCGATCTCGATCTCCTTGTCGTCCAGCTCGCCGGCCCGCAGCTTCTTGCGGAAGCTGTCGCGCGTCGCCGGCCCGGTGCCGGGGCCGACCAGGGCGTCCAGGATCCGGTCCTCGGCCGCGCCCTCGGCCCGCGCGCGGACCTCGCCGCGGCGGCGGTCGCGCACCATGACCAGGGCGCTCTCGACCAGGTCGCGCATGATCTGATCGACGTCGCGGCCGACATAGCCGACCTCGGTGAACTTGGTAGCCTCGACCTTGAGGAAGGGCGAACCGGCCAGCCGCGCCAGCCGCCGGGCGATCTCGGTCTTGCCGACGCCGGTGGGGCCGATCATCAGGATGTTCTTGGGCGTCACCTCGTCACGCAGATCCTCGGGCACGCGCTTGCGACGCCAGCGGTTGCGCAGGGCCACGGCCACAGCGCGCTTGGCGTCGTCCTGGCCGACGATATAGCGATCCAGTTCGGAGACGATTTCGCGGGGAGAGAGGTCAGTCATGGGATGGAGATAGGGGGTCGGGAAGCCGAGCGGGAGGGGGCGGGGCCGACGGGCCGTTCCGGGGCGGGAATAGACTCAATCCACTGCAAAAAATGGAGTCTATTTTCGTACAATCTTCGGGGTGGGGCGACGGGGCGCGCCGGCCCGAGCGGTTCGGTTGTCAAAGACTGTGCGGGCATGATGGCACGGTTTTGGGGGCAGGGCGTTGAAAAGGCGGGGGTTTGGTTGCGGAATTGAGATGGGAAAGGGCTGTGATCTCGAGCGTCCGACGCGGAGCTGGGGATTGGCGGCAGCCTGAGGCTCTTCACCAATGTCGCGTATGCGCCAACTCTGGAACCTGGGGCCTCGCCGCAGAGCATACGTTCAGGCCGCCGACGGGCTGTGCAAACAGGCTTCACCTGTGCCACGATCACCTGATGGAGGCGGAGAGTTTGACAGCGGAGAGCCAGCGTCTGGCGATGCTTCAGTCCCTCGGGCTCGTCCCAGGCCAGCGTGATCCAAGCCTGCAGGTTCTTGCCGCGCTAGCCGCCAACATCTCCGAATCCGCCGTGGGCTTGATAAGCCTCGTCGAACGCTCATGCATCTATGTCGTGGGCGGGGCTGGGTTCGACAGTGATTTCATAGCTCCCGCCGATAGTTTTTGCAGCCACGCGGTGTTGAACCCAGCAAGCGTGTCGTGGGTGCCCGATGCGTTGGCGGACCCGCAGTTTCGCAATAGTCGTTACGTGACGGGGGAGCCCTACATTCGGTTCTACGCCGGGGTTCCGTTGACGGTAAACGGCCAAACCATGGGCACGCTCAGCGTGCTTGATCCCCGACCGAGAACCTATGACCCACGTCTGGTCTCCAGATTGAAACTCCTGGCGGAAGCGTGCGAAGCCGAACTCACCGAACGTCACCGCACCGCAGCGATGCGTCAGGCGTTGGCCGCTTCTGCAGACGCCCTCATTGATTGCGACGTCGCAGGCCGGATTGTGGGTTGGTCGGTGGGCGCAGAACGCCTGTTTGGCTTCCCCGCAGAGGAGGCCCTCGGCGCTAATGTGACGATCATCGTTCCTCCGGAGCAGCAGAAAGCGCATCGGCAGGGAATGCTGCGGTGGCAGGAGAGTGGGGCGGCGCGCCTGGGGCGGCGAATTGAACTGCCGGCAAAGCGGCGAGACGGCTCTGATCTCGACATCGAACTTTGGATGTCTGTGTCTCATGAATCCGGAGGGCCTCGAATACACGCCAACATCAGAGATATCTCCGCTCGCAGGGCGCAGGCCCGGAATATTGAGCGTGCAGAGGCGCGGTCTAGGGAGCTTAAATCTCAGCTCAACCAGGTTTGGCGTTTGAACTCCCTCGGAGAGATGGCGGCGACTCTCTCGCACGAGCTGAACCAGCCGTTAGGGGCCGCCACCACTTACATCCACGCTAGCCAACGTGTCCTTCAGAGAGCCGACCCCATCAGCGCAAGCGCGAGCCAAACTCTCGATCTTGCGAAGGCGCAGCTCTTGCGCGCAGGATCGATCATACGCCGCATGCGGGAATTGCTTTCCCATGACAGTCGCGACCTTCAGGTCGAGCGTGTCTCAGAAATGGTGGGCGATCTGAATGGGATCCTCTCCTTAATTCAGAGTGACGCCGGCGTCGCTATGGAGATCATCATCGATGAGGCCAATGATCACGTCCGCGCTGAACGTATCCAGTTCCAGCAGGCGGTGATCAACTTGGTGCGGAACGCCGCCGAAGCCTTGACTGGACGGCCCGATGGCAAAATCCGGCTGGTGGGGAGAGCGATCTCCGACACGATCTTTGAGCTCAGCGTCACTGACAATGGTCCCGGCGTGGCGCCTGATCAGATCGAGACGATCTTCAGACCGCTCATGACAACGAAGACGTCTGGGATGGGGCTCGGCCTATCCGTTACGCGAACCATTGTCGAACGCCACGGGGGATCTCTTGACGTCACGTGTAGCGACTTAGGTGGAGCGGCGTTCACCTTCTGCTTGTCGAGAGCGTGCGAGGCAGCCGCGTGAGAAGTCATTCCGTTTCGTGATTGGCGATGACGCCGGGATGAGGGAGACGCTCGTATGGATGTCGCGATTACACGGCGTCCGCAACGACTTCCCCGGCGAGGAGGTCTTGGCCTGCGGGGCCCTGGACGCAGGCCCTTCTGATCTCAGAAGCCCGAGATTCAACAGCGCACAGGCACCGGCCTCGCGGACGCACCCCCTCCGTCACGGCGCTGAAGGAGCGCCGCGCCGCCTCCCCCGAAGGGGGAGGAGAAGGACGGGTGGCCGGGCGGCGACTGCTGCTGGTGTGACCTAGACCGTCAGCCGCAAAGCCAGGGCGGTCAGGGTGACGGCGAGGACGGGGAGGGTCAGGATCAGCCCGATCTTGATGTAGTAGACCCAGCCGATGCGGACGCCCTTTCGGGCCAGGACGTGCAGCCATAACAGGGTGGCCAGGGAGCCGATGGGGGTCATCTTGGGACCCAGGTCGCTGCCGATGACATTGGCGTAGATCATGGCCTCCCGCACCGGGCCGGTCGCCGACGAGGCGTCGATGGACAGGGCCGCGATCAGGACCGTGGGCAGGTTGTTGGCGATGGACGACAGGACGGCGGTCAGGAAACCGGTTCCGAAGGTCGCGCCCCAGACTCCGCCTTGGGCGAACCCGTTCATCAGTTGGGCCAGATGGCGCGTCAGGCCGGCGTTCCCCAGTCCATAGACCACCAGATACATGCCCAGCGAGAAGATCACGACCTGCCACGGCGCCTCGCGCAGGACCTTGGTGGTGCTGATCTTGGAACCGCGCCCGGCGACGACCAGCAGCACGACGGCGCCGGCGGCGGCGATGGCGGAGACGGGGACGCCCCGGGGCTCCAGCACGAAGAAGCCGACCAACAGCAGGGCCAGCACGACCCAGCCGGCGATGAAGGTGGCGCGGTCCTTGATCGCGGTGTGCGGGGCCGCCAGGCGCTCGACCTCATAGGCCCTGGGGATGTCGCGGCCGAAGACCGCGAACAGGACGACCAAGGTGGCGGCGACGGCGGCTAGGTTCACCGGGACCATGACCGCCGCATAGCGATCAAAGCCGATGTCGAAGAAGTCGGCCGAGACGATATTGACCAGGTTGGACACCACCAGCGGCAGGCTGGCCGTGTCGGCGATGAAGCCCGCCGCCATGACGAAGGCCAGGGTCGCCTTCGGCCCGTAGCCGAGCGCCAGCAGCATGGCGATGACGATGGGCGTCAGGATCAGGGCGGCCCCGTCATTGGCGAACAGGGCCGAGACGGCCGCGCCCAGCAGGACCACAAGCACGAACAGCCGCCGTCCATGTCCGCCGCCCCAGCGACCGACATGAAGGGCGGCCCATTCGAAGAAGCCGGCCTCGTCCAGCAGTAGGCTGATGACGATGATGGCGACGAAGGCCGCCGTCGCATTCCAGACGATGCCCCAGACCACGGGGATGTCGTTCAGGGCGACCACCCCCAGCAGCAGGGCCGCCGCCGCCCCGCCCAGGGCGCTCCAGCCGATCTGCAATCCTCTGGGCTGCCACAGCACCAGGACGATGGTGACGGCGAAGATCAGAAGGGCGACGATCATGAGGGCGGGTCCGGCGGCGCGGACCGGCGTCCGCGGCGATCCTGTAGCTTGCGCCGGGTTATATTTCCAGTATCTTGGAATAATGGAATCCGAACCCGCCATCCTCGCGCTTGCGGCCCTGGCCCAGTCCACGCGGCTGGACGCCTTTCGGCTGCTGGTTCGGAGCGAGCCGGACGGTCTGGCGGCCGGGGCGGTGGCGGATCGGCTGGCGGTGCCGGCCAATACGATGTCGGCCCATCTGGGCGTACTGTCGCGGGCGGGGCTGATCCGGTCACAAAGACACAGCCGGTCGATCGTCTATCGCGCCGACCTGGATCGGCTGCGCGAACTGGTGCTGTTCCTGCTGAAGGACTGTTGCCAGGGCCGCGCCGAACTTTGCCAACCCCTGCTGGCCGAACTGGCCCCCTGCTGCGACTGAGGCCCCCATGGACGTCGTCATCTATCATAATCCCGCCTGCGGTACGTCTCGCAACACCCTGGCCCTGATCCGCCATGTCGGGATCGAGCCCCATGTGATCGACTATCTGAAGACCCCGCCCAGCCGGGCGCTGGTGGCGCAGATGGTCGAGCGGATGGGCGGATCGGTGCGCGACATCCTGCGCGAGAAGGGCACGCCCTATGCCGAACTGGGCCTGGGCGAGCCCGGCCTGTCGGACGATCAGTTGCTGGATGCGATCGAGGCGCATCCGATCCTGATGAACCGGCCCATCGTGGTGTCGCCGCGCGGCGTGAAACTGTGCCGGCCGTCCGAGGCGGTGCTGGATCTGCTGCCCGAAGAGGGGCTGAAGCCCTTCGTCAAGGAGGACGGCGAGGTGGTGGTCGACGCCGACGGGCGCCGGGTGGCCGGATGAGCCGGCTCCGCCTCCTGCCCGACCCCGACCATCTGCCGGCGCTAGACCCGGCCCATTTTAAAGCAGCGCCGGCGACGGGGTTGGGGCCGGATGAGCCGGCGCCGCGCGTCCTGCTGCTGTACGGCTCTCTGCGCGAACGGTCGTTTTCGCGGCTGTGCGTGGAGGAGGCGGCGCGGCTGCTGCGGCGGATGGGGTGCGAGACCCGCATCTTCGACCCCTCCGACCTGCCCCTGACCGATCAGGTCGCCGGCGACGACCACCCCGCCGTCCACGAGCTGCGCGAACACGCCCTGTGGTCCGAAGCCATGGTCTGGTGCAGCCCGGAGCGGCATGGCCAGATCTCGGGGATCATGAAGCTTCAGATCGACCACCTGCCGCTGAACATGGGCGGAATGCGCCCGACCCAGGGCCGCACCCTGGCGGTGATGCAGGTGTCGGGCGGCTCGCAGAGCTTCAACGCGGTGAATACCCTGCGTCTGCTGGGGCGGTGGATGCGGATGATCACCATCCCCAATCAGTCCAGCGTCGCCAAGGCCTTCATGGAGTTTGACGACGCCGACCGGATGAAGCCGTCGGCCTATTACGACCGTATCGTCGATGTGATGGAGGAGCTGGTCCGGTTCGCGATGCTGACCCGCCCGCACGCCGCCCAGCTGGTGGACCGGTATTCGGAACGCAAGGCGGCCGGGATTCCGCTCGATGCCTCGACCGACCTGTCCGCCGTCGCCGCACGCCCCTGACATCCCGCCCAGCAAAAAGGCGTCCCCGGACCGGAGGACGCCTTGATGGGGTCGGCGATGTCGCCTTGGATCAGGCCTTCTTGGCGGCCAGCTTGTCCTGATGGGCCTTCATGCCGATCTCGATCAACTCGGCGGCCTCGCCGGCGTCGCCCCAGCCCTTGACCGTGACCGACTTGCCCTTTTCCAGATCCTTGTAGCGGGTGAAGAAGTGTTCGATCTGCTCGATCAGGATGGCCGGCAGCTGACGATAGCTGGCGATCTCGGTGTAATAGGGGTTCAGCTTGTCGACCGGCACGGCCAGGATCTTCTCGTCGCCGCCGGCCTCGTCCACCATCTTCAGCACGCCGATGGGGCGCGAGCGGATGACGCAGCCCGGCACGACCGGCGTCGGGTTCAGCACGATGACGTCGCAGGGATCGCCGTCATCCGACAGGGTGTGCGGGATGAAGCCGTAGTTGCCGGGATAGTACATGGCGGTGTGCAGGAAGCGGTCGACGAACAGGGCGCCCGAGGCCTTGTCCATCTCATACTTCACCGGCAGGCCCCCTTGGGGGATCTCGATGATGACGTTGATGTCCCAGGGGGCGTTCGGGCCGACCGGAATGGCGTCGAGGTTCATGGCGGGTCTTTTGCTGCGACTGCGAATATTGGGCGATGGGTGATAGGACGCGCGCGCGGTCGGGGCAAGCACGACGTGAGTCGACGCCCTTGCGCCCCGCCCCGGACTGGGTTCATTTCGCGCCATGACCTGGGTTGATTGGGCCGCGCTGGCGCTCTTCTTTATCTGCTGGCTCGGCTATGCGCCGATCCTGAAGATCATTGGCCGCCACGGCGGTTCGCTGAACGCAGACATGGCCCATGTCCGCCGGGTGTGGATGTCGTCGATGACCCACCGCGAGATCCGGCTGGTCGACAGCCAGCTGATGGGCCATTCGATCAACTCGGCCTCCTTCTTCGCCTCGACCAATCTGCTGCTGATCGCGGCGGTGGGCGGCATATTGTTCGGCGGCGAGAGCAAGCTGGAAGGGTTCGCCGCCGTCGGGGCGGACAATGTGCCGATCAAGATCCTGGAGGCCAAGCTGGCCCTGGTGTTGATCTGCCTGGCGCGCGGCTTTCTGGATTTCATCTGGGCCCTGCGTCAGATGAACTACACCCTGGCCCTGATCGGCTCGGCCCCCGAACTGCATCACAAGACCGACCGCAAGGCCTTCGGCGAGGCCGCGGCCGAACTGCTGAACCCGGCGCTGAGTTCGTTCAGCCAGGGGGTGCGCGGCTATTATTTCGCCCTGGCGGCGGCCGCCTGGCTGTTCGGGCCGCTGTGGCTGGCCCTGGGCGTGGCCTCGTCCTTCGGCCTGTTGATCTATCGCCAGGAGGCCTCTCCGGCCGCTCGCGCGATCCGCACGGCGCGTCGCCTGTTGGGTGAATGACGGTTATTTTGCGTTTGCGGTAGGGTCGGACGGTCCGCGACGTCGCCAAAGCGGCGAATTGCGGCGGAAGGCGCCGCAATTGCGTAACAACCCGTGACCCCAAAACCGCTGTCGGCGCTTGACCGATTGTGCATCGCAACCTAGATTGATCTTCGACGCCTCCGGGCGTCTTGCCCTTCCTGGGCGTTTCCTCCCTATAGACTTTATATGCCGCGCCTCCGGGCGCGGCTTTTTTTTGACTTGTCGTTGATCAGTCAGCCCAGGCTTCGGCGCACAGGGCGGCGATGACGCGGTTCAGGGCCTTGGCCGTCGCGCCGTGGGCGGCGTTCGGCGTCTGGTTCGTTTCGTTCAGATAGAGGCTGCGGCTCAGTTCGATCTGGATCGCCTCATAGCCGTCCTCTGGACGGCCCCAGACCTGGGTGGACCAGCCGCCGGCATAGGGATGGTTCAGCGCCACCCGCCAGCCCAGTCCCTCGAACAGATCACGCAGCCGGCGCGTCAGCCGCGTCCGGCACGACGTCCCATGCCGATCGCCCAGCACCACCTCGGCGCCCACCGCCCGCGACGGCATTGAATGCCAGTCGATCAGCACCGCCCGGCCGCAGCGGTCGTGCGTTCGGGCCATCAGCTCCGCGAGGGCGTCATGATAGGGGGTGTGGGCCGTGCGAATCCGCGCCTCGGCCTCCGCCCGCGACAGGCGGCGGTCGTAAAGCGGCAGACCGTCGCCGGTCAGCCGCGGGATCAGACCATACCCGGCCCGGGTCTTGGCCCCGACCGGTCCCTCGACCTCGTCGATCAGGTCGGGATCCAGTTCTTCGGGGTCGCGGTTCAGATCCAGATAGGCCCGGCCGATCTGCGCCTCGATCAAGGGCGCGCCATTCTGGGGGCCGGCCTGGACCAGGTTTCCGACCAGGGCGTCTTCGGCGCTCTTCAGACTGGATCGAGCCAGGCCGGCGACGGCGCCCATGTCCTCGGGATAGGTCTGGCCCGAGTGGGGGGAGGCGAAGATCAGGGCCGTCTCCGGCGCCCCCTGGGGCGGCAGGCTGATCGCGAAACTGGCCCCGTCCGTACTCATAGGTCCCCGCATAGCGCGTTTCGTTGTGGAAGGAAGGCGGTAGAGCCCGGAATTTCATCGCCGGTTTACGCTTGGCGGCCTAGGCTGCGGCACGGATTAGAACAGGCACTTCTCGAATGGCGCGCATACTTTTGGCCGAAGACGACAGTTCGCTTCGCGGTTTCCTGACCCGGGCGCTGGAGCGGGCCGGGCATCAGGTGATCGACTGCGAGAATGGCGACGACGCCATCGACGCGCTTGAACACGGCCCCTACGATCTGCTGCTGACCGACATCGTCATGCCTGGCGCCGACGGGATCGAGGTGGCCCGCGTCGCCGCCGCCCGCCAACCGGGCCTGCGCATCATGTTCATTACCGGCTTCGCCGCCGTCGCCTTGACCGCCGCCCAGGCCTCGCCCCAGGCCAAGGTCCTGTCCAAGCCGGTTCACCTGCGCGACCTGGTCAATGAGGTCGAGAGGATGGTCGCCGCCTGACGTGGGGATTAGGCGGCTGAACGGCGGGCTTAACGGCGTTCGGCCAAAAATCGCATTCTCGCCGTGAAATCGGCTTGATGCCGTCCGGGCGTGCCGCTATACGACCGCTCTTCCCGCTCCGGAGTGATTTTTCGGAGCCCTACGGCGGATGCGTAGCTCAGCGGGAGAGCACCTCGTTGACATCGAGGGGGTCACAGGTTCAATCCCTGTCGCGTCCACCATTTCCTCCCAAGACACTCAGCGTTGGACAGGTCGCTCTGCGGCGGTCGAAACGCGCGTCGGCGACGACCTCCGGTCCTTGAACGGTTTGGGTCCCGCGCGCGGGTACGGTGGATGTATCGCCCTGTCCGACGCTTGGGTGGATCTTGCGTTGGCAATTTCCGACGACACGGCTAGGATTTCCGCAGATGCCGCTGGGGGTGTGCGATGTCGCTGCCGGATATCCTGCTGATCGTCGTGATCGCCCTCGCTGGCATGATGATCTTCGCCTTCATGTCCCTGGCTCTTGCGACCGGCGTCGGCGGCCATCGCTCACGCAGGACGCGACGCGAGAGGTTCAGGGATGGATTGCTGACGACGATCCCCGGCATGCCCTTCATCTTTACGATGGTGGCCGCCTTCGTCAGCGATCTCGACGACCATCCCTATTATCTGTTGATCCTGCTGGGGTGTGTCGTCTTCGCGCTCTTCGTGCAGTCCTTCCCGCCGATACGACGCGCCAGAGTCCGGGTCAGGGCTGAATACCCTTGGCAGTAGCGACCCCGCATTTCGCAGGCCTAACGATCTGCGACGGCCCGTCTTCCAACTGAATATCGCATATCCCCGTCTGGGCGGGCTGTAATCCGGCCTAGGAGCCCGGCCGCCGCAGGTCATCCATCGGCGGTTTTCGAGAATCTTTCACAAAGGTTCAGAATCTGGTTGCGGCCTAAAAGTCTCCCCCGTATAGGACCGCCTCGCTCGGAAACGGGCCGGCCCTGAGGGCTTCGGAGCTTCGGTTTCGAGGGTTTTGAGGGGAAGAAAGAGTTGAGAAACTTCTTGCTTTCCTGGGTTGGTTTCAATAGGTTCCGCGCTTCAATCGAATCGCCGAACGGTTAAGAGGAAGGCCTCTTGGTTTTCCTCCGGTGATTTTTTGTGGTTTTGAGGCTTCGGTCTTGGTTCTGCAAAATCTCTGAAAAGAGCGGTTGACACGAGGTTCGCGGTTCTCTAAATCGCCGCCTCCGCCGACGACGAGGCGCTAAACAAGTCGGGCCGCTGATGCGGTTTAGGTCTTTGACATTGTTGATATGGAAAGAGAAACGCAGGCGGCGGTGTTCTAGCGATAGTCCTAGAGGCTATCATACGACACTGACTATCTGCGGTCTTTTTGAAAAGATACCATGCGTCGGTCTTCGGATCGATGACGTGGGAACTCGTCAATAAAATACGTAGAACTAATGCCAAGATCACTTCGGTGGTCTTCAAGCTTAGGTCAGAAGTCAACTCAACCTGAGAGTTTGATCCTGGCTCAGAGCGAACGCTGGCGGCAGGCCTAACACATGCAAGTCGAACGAACTCTTCGGAGTTAGTGGCGGACGGGTGAGTAACACGTGGGAACGTGCCTTTAGGTTCGGAATAACTCAGGGAAACTTGTGCTAATACCGAATGTGCCCTTCGGGGGAAAGATTTATCGCCTTTAGAGCGGCCCGCGTCTGATTAGCTAGTTGGTGAGGTAAAGGCTCACCAAGGCGACGATCAGTAGCTGGTCTGAGAGGATGATCAGCCACATTGGGACTGAGACACGGCCCAAACTCCTACGGGAGGCAGCAGTGGGGAATCTTGCGCAATGGGCGAAAGCCTGACGCAGCCATGCCGCGTGAATGATGAAGGTCTTAGGATTGTAAAATTCTTTCACCGGGGACGATAATGACGGTACCCGGAGAAGAAGCCCCGGCTAACTTCGTGCCAGCAGCCGCGGTAATACGAAGGGGGCTAGCGTTGCTCGGAATTACTGGGCGTAAAGGGAGCGTAGGCGGACATTTAAGTCAGGGGTGAAATCCCGGGGCTCAACCTCGGAATTGCCTTTGATACTGGGTGTCTTGAGTGTGAGAGAGGTATGTGGAACTCCGAGTGTAGAGGTGAAATTCGTAGATATTCGGAAGAACACCAGTGGCGAAGGCGACATACTGGCTCATTACTGACGCTGAGGCTCGAAAGCGTGGGGAGCAAACAGGATTAGATACCCTGGTAGTCCACGCCGTAAACGATGATTGCTAGTTGTCGGGATGCATGCATTTCGGTGACGCAGCTAACGCATTAAGCAATCCGCCTGGGGAGTACGGTCGCAAGATTAAAACTCAAAGGAATTGACGGGGGCCCGCACAAGCGGTGGAGCATGTGGTTTAATTCGAAGCAACGCGCAGAACCTTACCACCTTTTGACATGCCTGGACCGCCAGAGAGATCTGGCTTTCCCTTCGGGGACTAGGACACAGGTGCTGCATGGCTGTCGTCAGCTCGTGTCGTGAGATGTTGGGTTAAGTCCCGCAACGAGCGCAACCCTCGCCATTAGTTGCCATCATTTAGTTGGGAACTCTAATGG
Source organism: Brevundimonas sp. FV2ps16 (assembly GCF_058681075.1). Lineage (NCBI taxonomy): Bacteria > Pseudomonadati > Pseudomonadota > Alphaproteobacteria > Caulobacterales > Caulobacteraceae > Brevundimonas > Brevundimonas sp. FV2ps16. Next base: position 1,250,884 of record NZ_CM178728.1, read on the forward strand.
GACTGCCGGTGCTAAGCCGGAGGAAGGTGGGGATGACGTCAAGTCCTCATGGCCCTTACAGGGTGGGCTACACACGTGCTACAATGGCGACTACAGAGGGTTAATCCTTAAAAGTCGTCTCAGTTCGGATTGTCCTCTGCAACTCGAGGGCATGAAGTTGGAATCGCTAGTAATCGCGGATCAGCATGCCGCGGTGAATACGTTCCCGGGCCTTGTACACACCGCCCGTCACACCATGGGAGTTGGTTCTACCCGAAGGCGCTGCGCTGACCGCAAGGGGGCAGGCGACCACGGTAGGGTCAGCGACTGGGGTGAAGTCGTAACAAGGTAGCCGTAGGGGAACCTGCGGCTGGATCACCTCCTTTCTAAGGATGCTTCTCCAGGCCGTCTCTCACGAGGCTGTCTATTGAGGCTCCAATAAACTGCGGGACGCCGCCGTCTCCGTTTCTCTTTCCACTTTCGTCATCGACGCATCGACCATACGGGTTGATGTATTGGTGACGCGATCGCGAGCCTGGGTTTTTAGCCCGGCTGTCGCTGCCATAGGCCCGTAGCTCAGGTGGTTAGAGCGTACGCCTGATAAGCGTAAGGTCGGCAGTTCGAGTCTGCCCGGGCCTACCAGGACTTCTGGTTCGCTGGGGGTTCTCAGCCTCAAGACGGCATCGCCGACAGCTCTCCTGGGCTTCGCACTGTTCCTGATGGAACGGGGCCATAGCTCAGTTGGTAGAGCGCCTGCTTTGCAAGCAGGATGTCGTCGGTTCGACTCCGTCTGGCTCCACCAGGAGCTTGTGATCGCATTCGAGTTTGCCGTTGGCCGTAAGGCCGGCGTGCATTGAAATCGTGAAGGAAGAACGTGACCGGCTCCCCTGAGCTTGAAGGTCTTGTTCGAGAAGAAGACATTGTCTGACAAAAATCAGGCTTGGTCCCCCGGCAACTTTCCAGTCGGGCGGAATAAACCAAGCATGAGTTTTGCTGAGAAACGATCAAACGTTGAAGGGCTTCTGACGGATGCCTTGGCGTAGAGAGGCGATGAAGGACGTGGCAAGCTGCGATAAGAACCGGGGAGGCGCTAGCACCCTTTGATCCGGTTATTTCCGAATGGGGAAACCCACCTTTACAGTCTTCCAACTTCGTTCTGAGCTTCATCCTTGTGGTGGGGGCCAGGGCGGCGATTGGCGGATTGTTTAAAGGTATAATGAGCTGAATACATAGGCTTCATTAAGCGAACCCGGGGAACTGAAACATCTCAGTACCCGGAGGAAAGGACATCAACCGAGACTCCCGTAGTAGTGGCGAGCGAACCGGGACCAGGCCAGTGCTCTTGTGAAATAAAGACGAACGATCTGGAAAGGTCGGCCATAGTGGGTGAAAGCCCCGTAGTCATCAAACAGCAAGAGACTCGAGTAGGGCGGGACACGTGAAATCCTGTCTGAACATGGGGGGACCACCCTCCAAGCCTAAGTACTCCTCTACGACCGATAGTGAACAAGTACCGTGAGGGAAAGGTGAAAAGCACCCCGACAAGGGGAGTGAAACAGATCCTGAAATCGGAAGCCTACAAGCAGTCGGAGCCCCCAAGCGGGGTGACGGCGTACCTTTTGTATAATGGGTCAGCGACTTCATGTGTCGAGCAAGCTTAAGCCGTTAGGTGTAGGCGCAGCGAAAGCGAGTCTGAATAGGGCGCTAAGTTCGACGTATGACGACCCGAAACCAGGTGATCTATCCATGAGCAGGTTGAAGGTTGGGTAACACCAACTGGAGGACCGAACCCGTGAATGTTGAAAAATTCTGGGATGACTTGTGGATAGGGGTGAAAGGCCAATCAAACCTGGACATAGCTGGTTCTCCGCGAAATCTATTTAGGTAGAGCGTCCGACGAATTCCTTGGGGGGTAGAGCACTGGATGGTTGCGGGCTGCGCGAGCGGTACCAATACTAACCAAACTCCGAATACCCAAGAGAACTATCGGGCAGACACACGGCGGGTGCTAACGTCCGTCGTGAAAAGGGAAACAACCCTAACCATCATCTAAGGCCCCCAAGTCACGGCTAAGTGGGAAACGATGTGGGATTGCTTTGACAATCAGGAGGTTGGCTTAGAAGCAGCCATCCTTTAAAGAAAGCGTAACAGCTCACTGATCAAGCGATCCTGCGCGGAAAATGTAACGGGGCTCAAGCCGTGCGCCGAAGATATGGGTTTGCAGTTTACTGCAAGCGGTAGCGGAGCGTTCCGTAGGCCGGTGAAGGTCAGGCGTGAGCCTGGCTGGAGGTATCGGAAGTGAGAATGCTGACATGAGTAACGATAAGAGTGTGAGAGACACTCTCGCCGAAAGACCAAGGGTTCCTGCGTAAAGCTAATCTGCGCAGGGTTAGTCGGCCCCTAAGGCGAGGCTGAAAAGCGTAGTCGATGGGAAGCAGGTAAATATTCCTGCACCAGCTGGAAGTGACGGATGGCTTAACTCGTACCCACTTATTGGATTGTGTGTGCGGGGGCGTTGTCCCAGGAAATAACTCCAGCAGAGACCGTACCCGAAACCGACACAGGTGGTCAGGTAGAGCATACCAAGGCGTTTGAGAGAACTATGCTGAAGGAACTCGGCAAATTGCACGCGTAACTTCGGAATAAGCGTGACTCACCCTGGGCAACCAGGACTGAGTGGCACAAGCCAGGGGGTAGCGACTGTTTAGCAAAAACACAGGGCTCTGCGAAGCAGCAATGCGACGTATAGGGTCTGACGCCTGCCCGGTGCCTGAAGGTTAAAGGGAGATGTGAAAGCGTCGAACTGAAGCCCAGGTAAACGGCGGCCGTAACTATAACGGTCCTAAGGTAGCGAAATTCCTTGTCGGGTAAGTTCCGACCTGCACGAATGGCGTAACGACTTCCCCACTGTCTCCAGCATAGGCTCAGTGAAATTGAATTCCCCGTGAAGATGCGGGGTTCCCGCGGTCAGACGGAAAGACCCTATGAACCTTTACTATAGCTTCGCCTTGGCGTTAGCGACCGTATGTGTAGGATAGGTGGGAGACTATGAAACCGGGGCGCCAGCTCTGGTGGAGTCGTCCTTGAAATACCACCCTTACTGTCGTTGACGTCTAACCGAGGGCCGTTATCCGGTCCCGGGACATGGCGTGGTGGGTAGTTTGACTGGGGCGGTCGCCTCCTAAAGTGTAACGGAGGCGCGCGATGGTGAGCTCAGAGCGGTCGGAAATCGCTCGTCGAGTGCAATGGCATAAGCTCGCCTGACTGCGAGACTGACAAGTCGAGCAGAGACGAAAGTCGGCCATAGTGATCCGGTGGTCCCGAGTGGAAGGGCCATCGCTCAACGGATAAAAGGTACTCTAGGGATAACAGGCTGATTTTGCCCAAGAGTCCATATCGACGGCAAAGTTTGGCACCTCGATGTCGGCTCATCACATCCTGGGGCTGGAGCAGGTCCCAAGGGTATGGCTGTTCGCCATTTAAAGTGGTACGTGAGCTGGGTTCAGAACGTCGTGAGACAGTTTGGTCCCTATCTGCCGTGGGTGTTCGAAGCTTGAGAGGATCTGTCCCTAGTACGAGAGGACCGGGATGGACATACCTCTGGTGTACCTGTCATGGCGCCAGCTGTGCAGCAGGGTAGCTAAGTATGGAATAGATAACCGCTGAAAGCATCTAAGCGGGAAACTAACCTCAAAACAAGGCTTCGCTGAGGATCGTGGAAGACTACCACGTTGATAGGCCAGGTGTGGAAGTGGGGCGACCCATGAAGCTTACTGGTACTAATAATCCGATCGGTTTGATCGTTTCTCAGCAAAACTCATTCGATGATTGCTCCTTGACCGAAGCAATCTCAGACAATGTCTTCTCATCATCCGCTGTCCGCCTTGTTGACCTGGTGGCTATGTCGGAGGTTCCCCACCCGATCCCATTCCGAACTCGGTCGTTAAGCCCTCCAGAGCCAATGGTACTTCGTCTCAAGGCGCGGGAGAGTAGGTCGCCGCCGGGTCTACAAGGCGGACAGCCGATGATGAAAAACAAATCACCGCTCTCAGCGGTCTTCTCGAAACGTTCTTCCTCACGACACTACCGTTTGCCGCGGGATGGAGCAGCCCGGTAGCTCGTCAGGCTCATAACCTGAAGGTCGTAGGTTCAAATCCTACTCCCGCACCCAGATCAACCTCACACCTTGTGAGGCCCCCAGAAGCCCCGCCCGAAACGGCGGGGCTTTTTGCTGTCTGGGCTTCACTCAGACGTAGCAACACGGCCAGGCTGCCATGCACCTGCAGGTCGAACTTGCCCAGGCCTTCCAACGGATAGAAATCGACGTGGTCGATCAGCTTGCGGATCTCTGTGCGGACCTCTTCGCCGTCATCACCGTCTAAGGCTTCGTGCAAGCGTCCGGCGAGTTGGCCGTAGGCGCTCGCGGCTGAGGGATGCAGCGTGACCACGCTGGGTTCGTCGACCTCGGCCAGCAAGGCCTGAAGCTCGCTGCGGCGCGCCTTCAGTGGAAGGCTGCGCGTCTTGAGGTCTTCGATCTCCATCGCGCCTTCCATACACATCAGTTGAGCGCGTTCGATCTGACGTTCGATGGACGCGAGTTCCTTCTCCATCGGAGCCCGCGCCGACAGCGTCGCCTGCCGGCGGGCGTCGTTGGCTTGCCGCAGGCTCTCGACGGCGTCAGCCATGGCCTGTGGCGTGAGCAGCTTGGCGCGGATGCCGGCCAGAACCCGCGCTTCGACGGTCTTGGCGGCGATGATCTTGGTGTTGCTGCAGGTTCCGCGTTCACGCGCCGCGCTGCAGGCGAACTTCTGGCCGTTCATCGAGCGACCTTGCAGGACGCTCAGGCGATCCTGGAAGGCAAGGGCTTGACCGAACCAGGCGTAGACCGCCTCAGGGTCGCGCTCCCACCATCCGCCGAGATCATTGATCGGATGCTGGTCGAGAAATGCGGCCCAGTCCGCTGTGAAGCCAGGCGTTTTTAAAGGTGCGCAGTTCGCCTCGACGACGCCCTCGAGATCTTCACTAATGGATTCGACCGCGAAGGCGGCGACTTCGACGAGGTCAGCTTTGTGATGCTCTCTAAACGAGCGGAGCAGCATGGGTTCGAGGCCCGGAAGGATCGGCGCGAAGAGAGCGTCCAGTTTGTAGAACGTCGCCGACTTCGGCCGTCCTGTGTGCGGAGGATTGCCAACTTGAATGGCGCCGCTGGCGGTCAGCCGGCCGAAGCTTGAAGCGTAGGCTTCTGCGGACAGTCCCGCGATCGCAGCAACCGCCGCGTCGGAGATTAATACAGCGAACGGGCGCTGCGCCATATCTTCGCGATCAGCCCAGGCCCGCCACCAGGTGGAGAGGAGAGCTTCTATGACCAGGACGTCGGTCTCTGGTCCCTTATGTGATCCAGCGAATTGCCGAGCCACGCGCATCGCTATCATCGTGCGTAAAGCGTCCTGCTCGATCCGATCCAGGTAGCACTGATCGTCCTGAAGGTCCTCGGATAGGGGCTGGTGAGGGGCAGTGGCTTTGATGGGCATCGAAAACTCCAGTGGAAATCGTGGCCAGCGATACCTCCAACAGGAATGACACGTCTAGGGGACAGCCTCGCACGCACCTTTGCGGCCATGTCCGCCTATGGATGTGGTCCAACTCCTTGGGCGTAATGTGCGCGAGAGACGCGCTAAACTCGGCCTGTCGCAGGAAGAGGTGGCGTTCCGTGCCGGCATGAAACGCAGCTATCTTAGCGATCTCGAGCGCGGGGTTCGTAACCCAACTGTGCGTGCGCTAGGGCGCCTTGCCGTAGCGCTAGAGCTTGATGCGTCAGAACTGCTTCGCTTTGAAGGTTGATCTGTTCGGCCGCATTTGACGGCGCGCGCCGCACTTTTCCCCCCGCCTCGCCCGACCACTTCTTAGGTGGAGAAAAACGCGCTGAGGCGAAGGGAGGAAAGCCACCCCAGCTCTGTCGCAATGGCGCGCCCGTTCGATGCAAACGGATGCGCGAAAAAACGCATTTTTACGGGGGAGGGAAAAGTCTGTTTCGCGCCATGAGCGGTCATTCACCGGCTGCCGCAAACACGACATTCAGTCTGATCGAAAGTCGTATTTCCAGCTGACAGCCCATGACGGTTCCCGACCCATAGCGGACCCAATCAAGTCGTGGGCTATAATGTAGGAATGACCGAACAAGTGACCCCCACGCTGCTCGCCCAGCGTATACGCAATAGGATCATTGAGGTGTTGGAACTCTCGTCTTCCTATGAGGAGCAGCTGGCGTATCAAGCCAACGTGCCGATTGCCCACGTTGCAGCTGAGGTAATCGAGCAGTGGAAGGATTTCGTGAACCCTCAATCGCTCCAAGGGATCACTGGCCCTGTCTTTTCCATCGATGAGGTCGCCGCAATCCACGCCTTCAATTCAGTGTGGGACAATGTCGCCGACGACGTTCCGAAGCCGCTTCCAAGCCTGGAAACACTGCAACTCAGCGAGCCGTGGGCACGACTTCGGACCGCCGCGCTCTCCAGCTTGTCGGTAATTAGCCGCCGGGGTCGCTTCCCTGAGGATCACGAACTCAGCGTCTTTTCCTAAGGTCCGCTTGCCACCCCTCGGAGACATTGGGGCAGTCCGCTTTCCGGCGGGCTGCCCCAAGCCGGCTCAAAGGTCGATCTGCTCAGAAATCTGCAGCGCGTCGTCCACTTCGATGCCGAGATATCGGACGGTGCTCTCTAGCTTTCCGTGGCCGAGCAATAGTTGGCAGGCGCGTAGGTTTCCGGTCTTCTTGTAGATCAAGGCCACCTTCGTACGTCGAAGGCTGTGGGTGCCATAGGCGCTTGGGTTGAGGTCGATCATCCTCACCCAGGCATCTACCAGCCGAGCGTACTGCCGCGTGCCTATGTGCTGTCCATCTCGGCTGCGGCTGGGAAACAGCCAGTCGTCGCGCCGTCGCCCTCGGCGCTCCAGCCAGTGAGCCAAAGCTTCCCTCGCGGCTTCCGTGATCTCGAACGGCACCGGCCTACCGGTCTTTTGCTGCACGATCGTCGATCGTTGCCGAATGACGCCGCCCTGAGCAATGTCGCCGAGCCGGAGCTTGACCAAGTCACAGCCCCGCAGTTTGGCGTCCAATGCGATGTTGAACATCGCCAGATCTCGGATCGATCCGACGGACTTGAGATGCTGGCGGATTGCCCAGATGTGCTTTGGCTTGAGCGGGGCCTTGGCTCCGGTCATTCGACCAGCGTTCCAGGGCTTGCGGGGTAAACGAAAGAGATCGGGCTGGCTCATGGCCACCTCCCACGATCGACGCCCCCACGTCAGGATACGCTCCAAACGGCGCAGATGCGCCAAGAGCGGATATTGGGGGCGCGGCGGAAAGCCGACGCGCGACCCGCCCTCAACTTCGTGGCCCAGCAGAAGGACGTATTGCTGCCCGCTGTGCATATCGCGCTCGGTGACTCCGCCTTGGGGACCGCTCGAGGATACCCTTCGTCAAGGAAGCGGCGGCGTTCCTTGATGCACTGCTGAACGCTAGAAGCCTCCGAGAGGCCATTAGCGACGGGCGGCGGGTCGTCCCCGGCGCGCGTTGATGCGTGCGAGTATGACGGCGGCTTCGACCTGCTGCTTTGTGAGATCGAAATCATCCATCAGCTCTTCGGTCGTCGTGCCCTGGGCCGCGAGGTCCGCGATAAACCGCAGGGATAGGCGCGTTCCTTTGAGAACGGGTTCCCCGCCTAAAACCTCGGGTCGGCTCTCTGTATGATCTCGCTTCATGCGATCCAACGCCGCCAGAGCCTTGGTCACGGTCGCCTGGATCTCGGCGATCGAGACGCAGAAGGGAGAGAGCCGGGCTTCTGGCTGTTTGTGTTCAACCGAGTAGCGGATGGCGCGACAGACATCGCGCCGAAACTCCAGACCCATCTGAGCGTGATATCGGCTCACGGCGTTGAGGTAGAGCAGATCCACTCCGCGCACGGTCCTCCGACCGTCTCGAAGCGCAGGCTCCAGAATGTGGTGGTCTATCTCGCCCTGAATGAAGCGATCGGGCACACCCGCGACAAAGGCAGCCTCGGGCACGGTCAACAGTGCTTGGCGCAAAGAGGACAGGGCCGTCTCCTTGGAAATCATCCGTCGTCAGGGATAGATTAGGGACGATCCGCACCGGGGGCAAGTGCGCACCCCCTTCCCTAACCCCCGTGAGCACCGTCGAGGACCATTCAGGACAGCCGAGTACCGGCGAGGACGTGAGGACTGACGGCTTCCCCGCAACTTATGGAAAAGCTTGCCTTTTCCCGTAAGCCGCCGCATGGGCATGCGATTTCACTCGCCCATCTGACATGATCGTGTCAGACTCGGACGCTTCAGTTTGTCGGACAGGCGAACTGGTCAGTTTTCTTTCCTTGCTTAAGTCGTTGTTTTTGTTCGGCGGGAGAGCGATCATGTTGCTTGAATTGCTGAGCGCGCTGCGATCAGCGTTGAGGACTCGCAACCATGGCCACCGCCGCGACGATCGCCGAGAACGAACTGGCGCTCCGAGATTCCATGTGGCCCGACGCCGGTGATCGGGAATGGCGTCGCCGGGCCTATGGGGGATTTATCACCCTCCCCAAGACCCTGCCGCTTTTGTCACGCGCCATGGACGAGATGTCCAAGAACTTCCCCGTCTCCCAGACCTACGTCGCTCTTTGGTCCTTCACCTGGGATAATGCCTTTGTGCGGTTAAAGAACCTCGATGAGATCGCCTTCGCCGCGGGATTCACCGGGCAGCGGGGCGTGCGAACGCTCCAGGATCGGCTCAAGCGCCTGGACGCATTAGGCTTTATCGACTTGAAGGCTTCCGGATCCAATCGCATGGCGTTCGCCTTTCTGCCGAACCCGCACGTCGTGCTCTTCGAGCTGCAGGAGGCGCTGACCTCCAAGACCGGCGATCCGGACCGGAAGGCCCTGGCGCAAGGGCTTCAGGAGGGGACATGGAACGCCTTTCTGGGGCGCGCCCAAGAGATCGGCTGCAAGGATGTGAGGGCCTTGCTAGACGCCCGTTCCGGCAAGACCGCCGCGGCGGCGGCGGCGGCGACGATCACCGCCCCGCGGAAGCGGCTCAAGTTCCGAACCAAACCGTCCAAGGGGCTGTAACCGCCGCCATGTTTCTGTTGATTGACGAGTGTTGCGGGAAAGGCCTGTTGGCTGTGGCGGAAAGCCACGGCCATGCCGTCGCACGCACGGTCGAAACGCAAGGGCTTGGCCAGGGGGCCTCCGATGTAGATATCTTCGCCTATGCGGCTGCGGCCGGAGCCATCGTCGTCACGATCAACCAGGGTGATTTCCTGAAGCTCGCCTTGGGCGCGACGATCCGACCGGGTCTCATCCTTCTCCCGTCGATGAGGGGCGCTGAGCTCGCCAAGCTGTTTCGTCAAAGCTTGCAGCAGCTTCGGGCAGCCTTTGAGGTCGATCCCGTCGCCGTGGTCCGCATCAACAACGACGGCGAACAGGAGATCATTACCCCGGGGACGTGACTTCGTAGAACCGAGCCTCCGAGAAGTGCCAGAAGCGGACATTGGACCCCGCGCAAAGTCTAGACTTTGCCAGTGATGACTTGGAGCACAGCGAGCCCGCTAGGCTGGGGGATACACGACATTCGGTCGTGCGACTCCTGCGACGGGCATCGTCACGCCCCACGTGAAGGTCGTGCTTTCGTATTGGTACACGTTGAGCGCAGGCAGATTGCGCTTGTCGTAGACCGAACCGAATCGGAGAACGAGGCTGTTAGCCCCGGCGAAGAACAGATGCACCTGACGGACACCGCGATTCTTAAGCTCACCCATCGTATCCAAGAACTGACGGGCGAGAGCTTGTTGCTTGTCGCCAGACCAGTGGTTTCCGGTGTTGGTTGTTGGAAGGCTCAACCGCACAATCGGCAACGCGCCGATGCGCGCGACAGCGGCCGGCTCATCTACGTGATAGGAGGCAGAGACCGTCACGATCACCTCTGACGTGCCTGCCGCTAAACCGTCGAGCCCCTCGACAATGAATCGCTCGCCATCATCCGCACCATTGAGCTCGTTCCAGAGCCGAGTATCGCGATGCCAGTCGAAGAATGTGATCGCCGCCTCATCGTCAAGTAGGACACCGCCCAGAAAGCTGAGCGGCACCGGCGCGAGTCCGCCGGCAACGTGAGTCATGTCCGCCCGATCTCGCCCGTCCTCGTGTTGATCGAGTATTGTCCGCAGCGACAGCAGGCGTTCGATTGCCGTCTCTGGCGCGACGATGAATCCGTCGGCGACGCCCTGGCGCATGTCTACGAGAATTTCGACCCGCTGCCCCTCAATTGCGGGAGGGATGGCTTGCACGAGCGGGGTGCCGTTCCAGTCGCGAAGTCCACGAAACTCGATTGCGAAGACCCGGCGACGGTCTGCCCGTCTCCAGTCGGCGTAGAGCCATGCGAGCCCCGACAAGATAAGAAGAAGCGCGACTACAAGCGCTGCCCAGGTCACAGCAGCCCCGCCGCCTTCCATACTGAAGCTGAAGTGGAGGTTTCCGTTCGACAACGGGACCGTGGCACTAAACGCGATGCCGGTTAGGAGCGCCGCAAGCAGGCCCGTTCCAGTAATAATTAGGGCAAGGGCCGGATGCTTACGTCGAAACGCGAAGTCGATAGCCGAGCGAATGAAATAGTCTTTGTGGCCCATGCTGCCCCCCTAGCTCATGTGAATCATCTGGGGCGGCTGTCCCCGAACAAACAGGCTGATCGAGTGGCGTAGGTGGAACCACATATCCAACCGCACGATCAGCAGCGCGGCGAAAGTGATGTCGCGTTCGCCCTCTACCAAATCCGTCATCGAGCCGACGTCGGTTTCGCTAGGGCGAACTGGAAAACTCGGATGAGAGTGCCACTCGCCGAGATAGTTATACCGCGCATAGTCACCGCCAGTGCGCTCGAAGAAGTCGTGCAGTGCTGCAACGTGCTCAGCTTCGCTTCGAACGAAATGCGCTACGCTCCCAGTAATGGTGTCCATTGAAAGATCGACCACCCGAAAATGTCCGGCTGCCAATTGCTCGCCCATGAGCACGCCGCCGATCTCCCGGCGGCCGGACCATCGCAGCTCGGTCTTCAGTCGCCGGCGAACGGCGGGATCAATCTCAATCCGCATCGCCCACATCCTTTGGAGGCACCAGCTTCGCCACAAACTCTTTGAGCTTTTCGGCCGCATCTTCCTCAAACGTCGCGCCCCAAGTTCCGTCAGGGGTGTACTCAATGGGCCAAGTATCGAACGGTGCCTCGAAGATCCAGCTTTTCGCCAGCCCGATGCAATACACGGAGAATGGGAATGCTGACTCAGTCGGGCGTAGCAGGGTGTCGACGACAAGGCGCGTTAGGTGAGCAGAAACAACGCCGACATCGGCGTCATCTGCAATCATCGGCGGCTGGTCCGCTGGCAGCAAGTCGTAGTCGCCCCCCTCGTTTTCAAGCCACGGCACGCCTCGGTCCGCGTACCAGTTGTGGATTTGCGCCCGGGCATTCATTGGCGGAGGGTCCAGGTCAGGCCGCGCCCGTGCGACAACTCCGCCCACTCCACCGGCGTACACTTGGGCCCAGGCCATCGGCTTCTTCTGATTGCGGCTGACCAATGCGCAAAGATTGAAGACAGCAGAGTCGGCCGTCGCATCAACGATCAGATCGCATGCTGCCAATCGCCTCATGGCGAGGCTCGTCGACTCGCTGGCTTCCTGGCCGCCCAAGGCGATGTTGCTGACGGTGACGTCCGCCTCCGTTTGGACAGACGTGATCGCGCGCCCCACCGCCTTCGCCTTATTTGCCCCGACAGCGCGGAGATCCAGGTCATTCCGAACGATGTTGCCCGGATAGAAAAGGTCCGCATCGATCAGGAGGAACTTCTTCACGCCCGAGCGCGCCAAAGAGACGGCTACCTTTGAGCCAACGGAACCACAACCGACGACAGCGACCTGCTTCTCGGCTAATTCGACATGGCTTGGAGGCAAGCGCGGAGTCGCAGCAGGGATGCTGATCGTCTTGTAGTTGAAGACCGTCGTACCCTTCGACAGCAGCATGAAGAGCCGCGCCGTGTCGCCCCTCACGAGCACCACCGACAACCAAGTCTCCCCGGTCCACTCGCCCACCCAAGCCTCTAGCGGCCCACCAGCAACGAGCTCCTGAAGCTTCTCAAGTGTCAGGCTCTGGGGCAGCGACTGATCTGTGCGAAGGCGAAGGACCTTACCGCTGCGAACGACCGGAATGTCGTCCTTGTAGATGGGCGCCTCTTTCCACAAGGCCTCGTCATCACGCGACAGCTCGGTCGGTTGCGCGAACCAAGTCTTATCGAAATAGCGGTCGATGAATTTGACGTCCGCCGGAGCATCGACCGTGATCGATAGGAGCTGCTCACTCGCTGAATCCGTCAGCAGGAACCGCGATGTCGAGGAGCGGACTTCCTGTCCCAGCGACATATTGTGGGCCGATGGAAGCGTTGGTGCGTTTACGTCGGCCTCGCCTGATAGCAAACGATAGGCGCTCTCAATCATCATCGCGCCAGTGACATTAGACGTCCAATTGTCCGCCCGATGCTCAAGGCACAACTCGCCTGCCGGGCCCCACTGGTGGCCGGAGAGCAAACCTGGCTCCTTCGGCGTTATTGCAGCCGCTACGTCGGGGAAGAAATCGGGATAGGAAATTCTAAGATTGATCGCATCTTCGCCCACCGCCAACGTGAAGTCGGCCACGAGCTGAAGCCCGTCGAGTCCGAAGGTGACGTTTGTCAGCCAAGCCGACCGCTCCTGAAGTTCAGCGACATCTACCCGTTCTTGCTCGGCCCGCGAAGGCTGGCTGACCCACCAGATCAACCGAAGCCCCGAGGACTGGTAGGAACGCGAGGCTCATTCGGAAACGTCGGTGCGACTGCAGCGACAGGAGCGACGGATGCCGCGCGCAGCGACCCCCCGTAGCCCTTCGTGCCAGCCGCCTTGGCGACCCGCTCTCCGACGGCGGAGCTGGCGGTCTCGATCATGCGCTCGCGCTGAACGGAACGGGCGATGGTCGTGAAGTCGGTACGTGCCTGCTCAAGCCAGGCAAAGAACGCGGTGGCCCGTTTGGGGAACTCTTCCCACTTGTCCGCAAAATTCTCGGTGGGATCGCTCGGGTTTTGGATGAGGTACTTGCCGTTTTGGTAGATGATCGCGCTCTCCATATTGGAGAGGATCGAAACCAGCGCGTCCCCGATATTGTCCTCGCCATTGTAGGCGTGAGCGGCCAGCGTGGTGATGATGATCGAGATCGGCTTGTCGCAGGGGTCGCCGTCGTAGCGCATGTCCCGGTGACGCTTCAGGATCATGATCGCGTTCTGGAGCGGCGTGCGCACGCGGTACTCGGGAATGTCCTCGACGCTGGCCTTTGCAGCCTCGGCAAGTATGCGGCGGCGCTTCTCGAACTGAACCGTCATGCGGCTGCGGAACCACTGGATGTAGCCCTTGGGGTTCGACCTGGGCCAATCGTTGCTCAGGACTTCGTAGGCCGCGTGCTCGTTGTCGGTGATGCCGATGGCGGTCGCAGCGAAGCGAGCATCAAGACCACGGCTTTCGAGCAGGACGCGTTGCCGCGTGCCGTTCGGCAGGGCGGGCACAACGTCCATGTGAAATTGCGCGCCGTCGGCGTAGTTCAGCACCCAGCAGCGCCGCCCCTCGCGGATGGGCTTCGTCATGTTCTGCGCGCGGTGATAGGCGGCGATTTCGGCGCCCAGCAACTCCTTCAGGTGCTTTTGCGTGAGGTGGCTGGACGTGAGGTGTCCGAACTCGCAAACCGAGTCGACGTCGTAGTCTTCTTCATCCGAGATCGGGCGGATGGTCGTGCCAAGGCCAAACGAGCCCTGAATGTAGACCTTCGGCCCGTACTCGCGAACGGACGACTCTGGGCGGCAGAGCCAGTCGCCGAGCGACTTATAGCTTCGTTCAGCCTGTTCATACCGCGCGTCACTGACGGCGAGGGTCTCGACCAGTCCCTCAAGATAGGTTTCCGCCTGCGGCGTAGTATTCAAGGCCATATCGCCCCTCTTCACGATTTGTTCCACATCGCGTCGTTATGGTCAACGCCGCTTCAACCATAGGTATGAGCTACCGCGCCGTTTTCAAGACCCGCGATATCCCAATTTCGGCAAACTTGTGACACATCTTTACGTCCGGGGGCTGACCGGCCGCGCCGGGCCTCCGAGGCTGCGTGCCTCCTCCGGCGTCGCCTCCGTGGGGAGAGCGAGCCGCCCAAAGCGGACCTTCCCAACATCCGAAATGAGTCAAACTCGGACGCAGCTATCGGCCAGGCCCCAATGTCTCTTCGTGACTCATCGCGGCTGTTGGTGAGGTCCGCTTCCGGTGCAGCGCTCGGCGACGGGCGGTCCCCTCCAGCCGATCCGCTGACTCTTGCTAACCCGGCCCCGCCGACAGGCAGGGTCTCAGGCGCGCAGGCGCCGCGCTGAGGCGCGGCGACTTCGCGCCGCGGCGGAGGGACGGCGGTTGACGCCGGAGTTGCTTAGCAAGGTCGCGAGCAGGCCGCTCGTCGCCGCCGCAGCGTAGTTCTGGTTATTGCCGATGACGGCGTCGAGGAGCTCGTCGAGCTGCGCTTCGGTCAGGCCACCGGTGAAAGGCGTGATGAACTGGCTGAAGTTCGCTTCGGATCCCCGATAGCTGCCTGAGTTGCGATAGTTCTGGAGCGCGGTCGGCCAGAGCTCGGGGATCGGTGAGGCGGTGATGGCGGCGCCGGCCTGGGCCTCGTCCAGGCGCTCGATGACAGCGAGTAGGGGCGCACGGAATGGTTCGAAGGTCACCCCCATGAGGATTCGCGCATCAGCGAGATTTGCCGGCGTCAGGTTGTTGACCGTCTCCTGAAGGACCGTGCGCGTCGGCTCCTGAAGCAGAGGCCAGAAGGCGGGAAAGGCGGCGATAAAGGCGATCGCTCGCGGCCGGTCGTCCGGACCTAGGCCGTCGATGAGGTTGACGATGGCCGGCGTGACGTCAGGCCAAACCGCCGGCGCGCGTTCGCGGATCGTGACCAGGGCCGAGGTAATCTTGCCGCTTACGACATCGAGGTGCGCCGGAATCCCCTTGAGCAGCGACTTGGCGAGTACCGAGCCGAAGTTGCGGATGTTTTGCTGCCGCACCCGAGCGAGATATCTCTGCTCGACATAGTTCAGGATCCGGTCGTGGTCTGCGGGGAACCCGGGCGACTGCACATCGGCTTCGAAAATCAGGAAAATGGCCCGACCTTGGAGGGGCTCCTGCGACAGGACCAGGTCCACTGCATTGACGAGGTGCATCCGCACGAGCTCCGGCGTCGGTTCGAACAGAAGCGCCTCGGCTGAGAAAGCCGGATGCGCGCACAGATGCCGATCCTCGCGCAAACGCTCGAGCTGACGCTTGCCGAGCTGGCTGATCGCCTGGGTCGTGTCGGCGGCATCGTCGATGATGCGGCCTTCGAGTTGGAGGAGCTGACGTACGTCGCTGTTGGCGGTCGCATGGTCCCACGACTGCAGGAAGGTCGTCGCTCCCGCGTCGCCTTGGGCGCTCAGTTCGCGATACTTGGCGATCAGGTCGTAGGCGATGGCGACCCATGCCGCGGTCAACGCCGCGCGCAGCGCGCCGGCCTTGTAAGCCCTGACGGCGTCGAGGAAATAGGTACGAGATTGCGGGTTGCGGACCTTGGTCAGCAGGATGTCGATATCAACGAAGCTGGAGTCCACGGAGCCACCGAAACAGGAATGAACTGCAACCTTAGAGCATTTACGGTGCCGCTTGTAACCGGCGTTCGTGCTTTCCAAGGGCCGTCCCGTCATCCTAGGAACCCGGAGATTTCTGAATATGGTGAAGGTTGTGGGCTTTCCGCCGCCGATGAGATCGCTTTCGTCTATGGGGCGTGAACCGATGGCCTCCGACCATGCGCGGAATGTCGTGTTTGCGACATAGTCCGCGTGACCCCTATTGGCGCATCTGCGGCATCAGCAAATGACTGCGCCTGACTCATTTGCGACCTTGGGAGAGTCCGCTTTCGGCAGGGTTCGTTTCGCCGCAAGAGTCCGCGACCCTAGCCCGGAACGCGCGCGTCGCCCGCTTCACGTCGGTGAACCGCTCTCGTTTATCGGACGGCTCCCCGGAAATAATCCAGTGTGCAGACGTCACGAGGGCGTCGCCTGAGAGTGTTTCCACCCGGGTGAGACGGACACCGGCCTCTTCTTTCAGCATCGTCGATCTGATTGACGGGTCGCGTTTGGGCGGGGGCTCGCCGGTCTCGACGCCGGAAGTCTCGAATGCGAGTGTCGCTGGCGTCACGGCTGGACCGCGACGCCGAACAGATGACCGATTCCGGCCGTCACAGCCATCGCCAGAATACCCCAAAAGACGACGCGAAAGACGGCCTTGCCGACCGGGGCGCCCCCCGCGCTCGCCCCGAGCGCGCCTAGAATGCCAAGGCCGAGCAATGCTGCGCCGGCCATCGCGGAGACCAGCGTTGCAGACGGCGACAAGATGACGACCAGAAGCGGCAGAAAAGCGCCTGCCGAGAAGGTCAGGGCAGAGGTTAGCGCCGCCTGGATCGGCCTGGCCGTGGTGAACTCCGAAATCCCGAGCTCGTCCCGGGCATGGGCGCCCAAAGCGTCATGCTCCATCAGCTGGGCGGCGACCTCCGCCGCCAAGGCCGGGTCCACGCCGCGCGCTTCGTAGATTCCAGCCAACTCCCGGGCCTCGGCCGCCGGATCCGCCGCCAGTTCGGCAGTTTCGCGCGCGAGATCCGCCTTTTCCGTATCGGATTGCGAACTGACCGAGACATATTCGCCCGCCGCCATCGACATGGCGCCGGCCACCAGACCCGCGATCCCGGCGACGAGGATGCCCGGCTTTCCTGCGTTGGCCGCGGCGACTCCGACGATCAGGCTCGCGGTCGAGACCAGTCCATCGTTCGCCCCGAGCACGGCGGCGCGCAGCCACCCGGTGCGGGCTACGAGATGGGTTTCGGAATGGGCGTTGAACCGGCTCATTGGATTTCCACAATAGCATAGGACAGAGCCTCTTTCGCGGTCGCCCCGCCCTGACTGTCAACGCCGTCGCGGAAAGGGCCACATCCGCCCGGACAGACGGCCGCGATCGAGCAGCTGATGTTTCATGGCGGCCCCGACGTGCAGGATGACCAGCGCATAGGTGATCTTGACCAACAGCCCGTGAGCGCCCTCCATCGGATCATGCAGGCCGTGCGGCAATCCAGGCAACAGCGGCCAGGACAGGCCGCCGATCAGAGAGGTGACGTTCGACGTCAGGGCGGCCCGCCCGGTCGAGATTGCCGCCCAGCCTGTCAGGGGCAGGCTGATGAGGATGACGTAGAAGGCCATATGGCTGACAAGGGCCGCGCGTCTCTGCCAGACGGGCGTTTCCGGCGGCAGTGCCGGCGGCGGATTGACCAGGCGCCAGGCGAGACGCGCCAGAGACAGAATCAGGATCGCGAAGCCGAGCGTCTTGTGCCACTCGAACCAGAGGTCCCGGGCAGGCCCCCGGGCCATGTCCCCGAAGGTCCAGCCGACATAGATCTGTCCGAACACCAGAAGGGCAAGACACCAGTGCAAGGCCGCCGCTACCGCCCCATAGCGCGTCACGCTGCCGTTCCACAGATCGCGGCCGGGTTTTGCAAAGCCATCGGTCATCAGAGCTGTCCACAAAGCTGCAAGAAGGTGACGACAGCGACGGATCGAACCGGAGGCGCGGCCAGGAGGGCGTAACCCGGCGTCAGCGGCGCCTGGGCCTCAATCAGGAGCGGAAGCAGGAGCCAACGGTCTGGAAAGGTCATTACCTCGACCGGCGCGGCGCGCAGATGCGGGCAATGTTTAAGCGACAGATCCGAACACCGCCGATGCAGGGGCGCGATCGCTCCGGCGTCGATGAGGACGGTGTCGTCGCTGATGTCGGAGGCGATCCCGGCGCCCCGACCCGCTTGGCGCAGGCGGCCGGCCGTCGTGCGTCGGGCGAGCTGGGTCACCCGGTCCTCGCGTGCGGTCGGCTCCCCGCACATGGGGCACAGCATACGTTGAACGCTCAGCCTCTGACGCAGAAGGTGGTTCTTGGAATATTCAGGCTTGCCGAAGCCGGCCCGCTCTTCCTGGACCAGGGCCGGACGTCCGCCCACACTGGCGCAGGGCCTGACGCCGAGCACGGGCTCGGCGGTCCAGCTTGTCACCCAAGGCACATCGACGCCGACCCGAAGCGCCGATTCAGGGAAGGCGGACGACGGCATTCACCCACCCCATCGATTGCAGCCAGGCCAAGGCCGCGAAGATCGGCACGGCCAGCAGGAGCGCGGAGCCGTCCGCGAGTGTCATCAGGAACCGATCCGGCCGGATTTCAAGGGTCTCGACATCGCGCCAACCGGAAAAACGCGGCCAGAAACGCGGAGTCCGGGCCATATAGGCGGTATAGGGCTCTCCGAAGGCGGCCCCGAGCCAGGCTTCCTCGCGTTTGACCGTGGCGAAGAACACGGCGACGGCGATCGTGACGAACAAGCCCGCGAGCGTCAGACTGCCGGTCTGCAGACCCATGCCGAGGGCCCCTGCGAAGCTGAACAGGTAGAGTGGATTCCGGCTCACGGAATAGGGGCCCTGATCCACGATTTCGGCGGTCTTGCGCCCGCCGATATAGAGGGAACACCAGGCACGTCCGATAATGGCCACGCCAATAAGAACCAAGCCCGCAGCGTGGAAGCCTTCGATCATTGCGGTCGACCAGAAGCTGCGGCCCGTGAAGGCCGCGAGGCAGAGGATTGCCAGCACGCCGACCAGAAGCGCGACCTTGCGGACTCGCTGGACGCGGGCGATGGCCAAGGGATCAGGCGCCGACACACCGGGATCGACTCGAGTAACGGTAACTTCAGGGCTCGACGACATTGTCATCGGATGTGGCTCCGGGCCTGAGCCAGCAAGGCCGTTACTTCGGCGCGACGACCCCGATCGGCGGCGGTCCGACCCGGCCGCGCCGGGCAGGCGAGGGCGTGTTCGAGAACCCTCACCGCGCCGACATAGTCGTGCTCGCGATTGAGCAAATCGCCCATGAAATAGTTGGCGTCGATGTCGTTGGGGGCGATCGTCAGAGCGCGTTGCAGATAGGTCCTGGCGCGGGTGCGGTTGCCGAATCCGATCGGGGCGCCAGGCACCTGGGCGTAGAGGGAGCCCAAGCTGGTCAGAGCGGAGCCGTGCAGCGCGCGCGGATCGATCGTCTCAGCGCGTTGCAGCAGGTTCCTGGCTTCCGTCGCCAGTCGGAGACCGCCGAGGCCGCCGCGCAGGCCGGCTTCCGAAGCGGTGATGATCCCGCTCCAGATCAGCGGCTCGGCCCGACCCGGGGAGGCGGCGACGGCCGCGTCGGCCTCATTGTTCAGACGCGCCATCTCGGCGAGGCGAGTGCCTTGTGGAACTTCGTAGTTGATGTGGTCCCAACTGCCTTGGAGGGCGGCGGCGCGGTCGGTGACGGCGTCGGCTTGGGCTGACGCGACGGCTGTCAGGGTCAGGGCGGTGGTCAGGCTCAGGGCGAGCAGGAGACGGTTCATCCGGGTTTCCTTTGGGGCGGGCGACATCATTGGGCGAAGAGGGTGCGGGCCTTGAGGTCGTTGGCGCGCAGGGCGCCGTCGACCAGACCGGGCGCAAGGCCGTTCAGACGCACGAAGAAGGCCTCGGGGAAGCCGAGGTAGACGTCCTTCTTGTCGCCTTGGATCGACTGGACGATGCGGCGGGCGATCGCCTCCGGTTCGTCCATATGCATTCCGGTCAAGGCGGCGTAGGCGTTCACCGTCGCCGAGTTCAGCGGGGTGCGAACCGCGCGGGGCGCAACATAGGTGACGCCGACGCCCGTGCCGCTGAGCTCGCGGCGCAGCGCCTGGCTCAGCGCCCGCAGGCCCGCCTTGGAACTGGAGTAGGTGGCGAAATGGGCGAAGTTGATCGAGCCGAAGATCGAGCCCACATTGGCGATCTGACCCGAACCGCGCGCCTTCATGCCCGGCAGGACCGCGTGGATCAGACGGGTCGGGGCGACCAGATTGACCATATAGGTCGCCTGGAGATGATCGGGATGCTGCATTTCCAGCGGCCCGAAATGCTGGATCC
Organism: Brevundimonas sp. FV2ps16; assembly: GCF_058681075.1. NCBI lineage: Bacteria > Pseudomonadati > Pseudomonadota > Alphaproteobacteria > Caulobacterales > Caulobacteraceae > Brevundimonas > Brevundimonas sp. FV2ps16. The sequence continues at coordinate 1,270,974 of NZ_CM178728.1, forward strand.
CGGCCAGGTTGATCAGGATGTCCCAAGGTTCGGCGGAAACCTTGGCGACCAGCGCTTCCAGGCCTTCGGACGTGGACAGGTCGCCCTGGATGAAGCGGCCGCCGTCGTCGGGGGCGACCCGGTCAATGACTGTCACCCGTCCGCCCTGTTTGCGGATGTCGGCGGCGATCAGCCGGCCCATCGCGCCGGAGCCGCCGGTCAGCAGGACCTGCCTGTCCTTAAACCGCATGGGAGAGCTCCTTCTCGGGGGCGACGTAGTGGGGAATGGAGCGGAAGACGTCGCCGAACAGGCCGAACATCCGTCGCGCCATATGAGTGATCGCCTCGCGGTCCTCAGAGGCTTCGACCCCATCGAGCAGGCTCTTCAGGAAGGCGATATGATCCAGATCAAGCGCGCCGTGGGACACCAGGTAGGTGAAGGCGCTCTGGGGCAGGCCCAACGATCCGCGCACGGCATCGGCGCCGAGACTGGCGAGCTGGATGCTGACGCTCTCGAGTACGAAGACCATGCCGAAGAAGCCCATCGGCGCCACCCGGCTCACATAGTCGTAAGCGAAGGCGACCATGGTCTCGGTCGCCGCATTGGGGCCGTTTCGCACCGTTTCGTCGGGATCGCCGCCGGCGGCGCGGATATCGTTGAGGATCCACTGCTCGTGGCCGGTCTCCTCGGCGATGTAGTCGTCGAGAGCCAGGCGGTAGTGGTCGTGGTCGTCCTCCAGACGCGACCGGGTCAGCGCCATCAGGGGCACGGTGTGACGCACGTGGTGATAGGCCTGGGCCAGATAGGCGACGTAGGTCTCGCGCGAGATTCTCCCTTGGAGACCGTCACGGATCTGGGGAATGGCGGCGAAGTCGGCGCGCTCGGCGGCGGTGTCGGCAACGAGATTGTCGAAGAAGGACATGCGGTCTCTCAAGCGGTTTCGTGTTGGGGAGCGAGGACGAAGTCGGCGTAGGCGTTCAGCAGGACGGCGCGGCGCGGACGGCCGTTGGCGGTAAGCTGTCCCGCCGCCGGGTCGAACGGCGGGGTGGGGCGCCAGCGTCCGACGTGGGCGTAGTCTGGCAAACGGGCGTTGACCCGGGCGACGGCGGCGACGACCGCCTCGTCCGGTTGGCCCGGCATTGGAACGATCAGGGCTCCGAGGACGGCCTGCGCCTCTCCGAACACGAGGGCCTGGAGTATTTCCGGCTCGGAAAGCAGTTCGCTCTCGATCCACTCCGGCGCGATGTTGCGGCCGAAGGCGGTGATGATCGTGTTGGACTTGCGGCCGACGATGCTCAGCCGGCCGGCCTCGTCGAAGGCGCCGAGGTCCCCGGTCGCGATCGTGGCGGGAGCCGGGGCGCCGCCGACATAGCCGAGGAAGGGGCGGGGTCCGACCCGGATCTCGCCGTCTTCCGCGAGCGACACCGACAGATGGGGCAACGGCCGCCCGACTGTCCCGGAGGCGACGTCTCCCGGTCGGTTCATCGCGACGACGGAAGCGCACTCACTCAGGCCATATCCCTCGACGACCGGCAGGCCGACGGCGGCGGCGGCCGCGAGCAAGGAGGGCGAGACCCGCGCGCCGCCGACGGCGACCAGATCCAGCGCCGGGGTCATTGCTCCGCTCATCGCTTTGGCGGCGATCAGACCGCGCAGCAGTTCGGGCACGAGGATCAGGCTGGTCGCCTCGCTCTGGATGATCGCACCCAGCAACCGGGCCAGATCCGGCTGGAACGGATTGGCGAACCCGATCTCTCTCAGGCCCAGAGCATGATAGCGGCCGCCGGCCAGGAGGATCGGATAGAGTCCGGAGACATTTTCCAGCAGGACGGCGAGCGGCAGGACGGGCAGATGCACGCCGGCCTTTTCGCGGCCGAGCACCTCGACCAGCGAGACGGCGACCGCCTCCATCTGGTCCTGCGACAGGCAGACGCCCTTCGGCGCGCCGGTCGAGCCCGAGGTGTAGGTGATCTTGGCCGTACCGGGATGCAGGGCGCGCGCCGGCAATCCGGTGGGGTCGAGCCGGATACCGCCTTCGCGGCCCGGCGAAATCACGAGGCCGGCGCCTGCATCGGCGAGCGCGTGGGCGGTTTGTTCGGGCGTGAAAAAGGGCGGGATCGGCACGGCGGGACGTCCCGCCGCGATCAGGGCGAGATCCGCGATCACCCAGTCCGGACCGTTGTCGAGCGCGATCCCGACGGGCGCGGGGTCGTTGGCGAGTTCGGCGGCCAGGAACCCGACCTCCGCCAGAAGGCCCGCGCAGGTCAGCGTCCCCTGGCTGGAGGTGACCACGATGCGGTCCGGGGTCAGGCGCGCGGCCTCACGGATCGCGGCGAGGACGCGGCTCATGGCTCGCTCCGGAAATGCAGACGGGTTTGCACTGCGCGCGCGACCGGCGTGGTTTCGGCAAACCGGGTCAAGGGCGCCGCCGCGGCCTGGATGGATCCGGCGAGGACGGTGGGACGGGTCTGGTAGTAGTCGCCCCAGCTCAGGCCATGATCGATCAGGCGGTCGGGGTCGGCGGTCGCCAGACGCAGGGCGCCCAGACCGGCCTTGCGGAAGACGCCCCGCAACTCCTCGGTGGCTGTCGCGACCGCGAAATACGCGCCCAGGGCCATCAGATGCCGTGCCATGGCGACGAACAGAAAGAGGGTCGCGCCCCGTCCGTTGGACGCCAGATTGCCGATCTCGACGATCTCCGATCGCGTGATCGTCGCGCCGGTGGCCTCGGAAAGGACGGCCTCGACCGGGCTGTCCAGATACTGTTCGAGAAACAGGGGCTCGTCGCTGGCAAGACGGAACCCGACGACGGCGTAGATCGCTCCGTCCGCGTCCTGAACGCTCATCAATGTCGGATAATGCCGCCCGATATGACTGCCGTAGGCCTGTAGATAGCCGGCTTCGATGAAGGCTTCGACCCGCCGACGCTCACGCTGGCAGGGGTCGTCGAAGCGGATAATGCGGGAGGTCAGGGCGCGGCGAACGCGGGGCGCCGGTGAGGGCGTCGGCGGATCGGTCCTGTCGGCGGCGAGGGGCAAGAGGCGTCTCCTGAGAGCGGGTAGCGAACAGAGACGCCGCCGGCGCAGAACCCTCTCAAAGCCGCAGCGATATTTTTTCAGCCCGCCGCGTTGCCTCCCGGCGCGACGCGGCGGACAAGGGTTCGGGGCGCGTTGGGCCCGTAATGACAAGGATCTGTCCGCCGTGCAGCCGGACGCGCGATCTGGGCTGTTGAACGCCTATCTGGAGCGACGCGACGCCCTGACGCGGTTCTTCGCCCTGCGCACGCGATCGCAAGACCAGGCCGAGGACATCGTCCAGGACATCTTCCTCAAGCTTCAGGCGATGACGCCGCAGGCCGTCGCCGAAGTGCAGAGCCCGGCCGCCTTCCTGTATCGCCTGGGGTCCAACATTATGCTGGACCGGGCGCGGTGGCAGGGTCGCAGCGACAAACGCGACGACGACTGGGCGAAGTCCGGCGGCGTCTTTGGAGCCGGCGACGCCATCGCCGACGAACCCTCGGCCGAAGACGCGACATGGGCGCGCCTGAAGCTGGGACGGGTGATCGCCGCGATCCGGACACTGCCTTCGAATGCGCAAACGGCCTTTCGCCTGCACAAGCTGGAAGGCTTGACCCACGCCGAGACCGCCCAGGCCATGGGCATGTCCCGCAGCGCCGTCGAGAAATACGTCAGTGCGGCGCTCCAGCACCTGCTGAGGGAGGTCGGTTGGCCATGATGACGATTTTTCGCCACTTTCTTTTGGGGGGCTTCGCTGCCGGCGGCGTCTCTGATCCAGGGCGGTCCCTCGCCCCAGCCTTCGAACCCGCATGACCTCGTCCGCAACCCCGTTCGCCGCATCTCCTGCCGACCAGGCCGCCGCCTGGGTCGCAAGGCTGCATGCCGACGATGTTAGCGAGGCGGACTGGCTCGCGCTGGAGACGTGGTTGGCGGCCGATCCCGCCCATGTTGACGCCTACGCTGAAGCCGAAGGTCTCTGGGCCGCTCTCGGCGCACATCGCGAGGCCATAAGCGCGGGCCTCGATCCCCAGGACACAGACCGCTCCCACGGCTCGATCGACCTGGCGCGCCGCCGCAACGCGCGCGGCGCCTGGACGCGCTGGTCCCTGGCCGCCGCTCCGCTCGCGGCGGCTCTGGTCGCCGGCGTGCTTCTGATCGGCCCCATGATCGAGGGCCGAGCCGTCACCTATGTCACCGCTCCCGGACAGACCCGGGACGTCACGCTCAAGGACGGCACGACGATCGCCATGAACGGCGGCTCGCGCCTGACCGTCCGGATGACCGGCAAGTCGCGAACGGTGGAGATGGGGGAGGCGGAGGCGGCGTTCGACGTCATCCACGATCCGTCCAGACCCTTCCTCGTCACCGTCGGCGAGAGCCAGGTGCGTGTGCTCGGCACGGCGTTCAACATCCGTCGCGACGCGACCTCGACACGGGTCAGCGTCAGTCGCGGCCTCGTTCAGGTGTCCGATCTCCAGGATGCGAGCCGGGCGGTGCGTCTGAGCATCGGAGACGCCGTGTCTCGCGACGACGCCACGGATCGGGCTGTGATCAGCCGGGTCGGCGCCGGGGAGGCGCAGGCCTGGCGCACCGGTCACCTGATCTACAACGACCGCCCGCTCTCCGAGGTCGCCACGGACCTGAGCCGCGCCTTCTCCACGCCGGTGACGGTCGCGGACGACGCCGCCGCCATCAGGTTCACCGGGGTGCTGGAACTGGGCGATGAGGACCGGGTGATCTCCCGCCTCGAAGGCTTTCTTCCGATCAAAGCCTATCGTGCCGTTGGCGGCTATGAGCTAAGACGCCGACAGGATTAAGCCGCACGGGACAGGCCTATTGTATCGGACGGCCTTGGGGACGGTGCTCGCATGGAGCCTGGCAGGCGCCGCCCTGGCCGCCGAGCCGGTCCGCTTCGCCATTCCCGCTCAACGCCTGGCTGACGCCGTTCTGTCCTTCGGCAGCCAGTCAGGAGTCTCGGTCGGGTCCGGGGCGGCGGCGTCTTGCGGTCGCTCTCGGGCTGTCAGGGGGTCCTACGAGATCGAAGAGGCGCTCACCCGGCTGCTCGCTGGCACCGGCTGCACCTGGCGCCGCCTGGATTCGAGGGCCTTCGTCATCGTGCCGGCGCCGGCGGCCGAACGTCGCTGGCCATGGGCGCCGTCCCGACCCCGCGCCTCGACTGTGATCCCGGATTTAGCGCCCACCCAGCTGGGCGAGATCGTGGTGACGGCTACCAAACAGGATACCGCGCTCTCGCAGGCGCCCTATGCCCTGAGCGTCCTGGATGGCCACGACTTCGACAGCGCCACCCGGCGCGACACCGCAGACCTGGCGACGCGGCTCTCGGGCCTGACGATCACCAACCTCGGGCCGGGCCGGAACAAGGTCTTCGTCCGGGGGCTGGCCGACGGTCCTCTGACGGGTCAGACCCAGGCCATGGTCGGCCTCTATCTCGATGATACGCGGCTGACCTACGATGCGCCCGATCCCGACCTCAGGCTGATCGACGTCGCTCGCGTCGAGCTCCTGCGCGGTCCCCAGGGCACGCTGTACGGCGCGGGGTCGATAGGCGGCATCCTCCAGATCGTGACCCGCCCGCCGGACCTGACGACCTACAGCGGCGAAGTCTTCGTCGGCATGACGGCGGCCGAGGGGACCGGGATCAGCCGCTCCGTCGATCTGGTCGCCAATGCGCCTGTTCTCCGCGACCGGCTCGGCCTGCGTATTGCGGCCTATAGCGAGGTCATCACCGGCGCGATCGACGATGTGAACCTGGGCCTCGACAACACGGGCGACACCACCCGGCAGGGCGCGCGGATCGGCCTTTTGTGGAAAATCGATCCGGCCTGGACCCTGCGGCTCGGCTATGTCGCCCAGACCCTCCATTCCGATGACAGCCAGTACGGCTTCACCGCGCTCGGCGGCGAACGCCGCGCCCTGTCGCTGCGTGAACCCAGCAGCAACGATTTCGACGGACTATCGGCCACGCTGACTGGCGATCTCGGATGGGCGCGGCTCAAGATCGCCGCCGCGATGCAGAGTCATGGCCTGGACCGACGTTACGATGCGTCCTCTGCGACGGGGCGTTTCGGGGGTGTCGGGCCGACGGCCTACGACGAGAGCGACAGCATCGAGGCCCTGGTCACCGAGGCCACGCTGGCGTCGCGACCCGGCGGGCGGCTGGATTGGCTGGTCGGCGTCTTCGTGACCGAATACAGCCATGACCGGACGGGCGACCTGACCCAGCTCGCGTCCGCGTCCTCTCTGTACGACAGCCGGCGTCGCGATCATGTCGACGAGACCGCCATCTACGGGCAGGCGTCCTGGGCCTTCACGGACCGGCTGCGGGTAACAGCTGGGGCGCGTCTGTTCCGGCTTGGCGTCGAGACCCAGGCGATGGCCCATCAGGGTAACGTGACCACGGATACTCTGGATGATGCGCGATCCGACAGCGGGTTCGCGCCCAAGGTGGTCGTCGAATACGCGCTGCGTGACAATGTCCTGATCTATGTCCAGAGCAGCGAGGGCTATCGCGCCGGGGGCTTCAACGCCGGCGCCACGGTCGGCCAGGCCTATGGCTCGGTCGGCGGCCTTCAACCCTATCGGCAGTTCCGGTCCGACGAGCTGGTCAGCTACGAGGCGGGCGCCCGCATTCGGGCCTGGAACGACAGTCTTGCCGTCCGGATGGCGGTGTTCGCCATCGACTGGCGGGGCATTCAGTCCGACCGCCTTAGCGCGGACGGCCTGCCGTTCACCGGCAACATCGGCAACGCCAAGAATATAGGCTTCGAGGGCGAACTGGCCTGGGCGAGCGGGCCCTGGACGATCGACGCCAATCTGATGATCGACGATCCGGACCTGAACGATCCGGACCCCGGCTTTCCCCTGCCAGCCAAGACCAATCTTTCCGGCGTCCCGAACGTCGTCGCCAATCTGTCGGCCCGGCGGGACCTGACCGTCGTCTCCCGGCCGGCCTGGATCAGCGGTTCTCTCGGATATGTCGGCGCTTCCAGCCTGATCTTTTCGTCGACGGAGCGGTCGCCGATGGGCGACTACTGGACCTCCGACCTCGCGGCCGGCGTTGAGTTCGAGACCTGGTCCGTCAATCTGCGGCTGGACAATGTCCTGGGGTCCGAAGGGAACACCTTCGCCTATGGCAACCCCCTCCTGGTCGGCGTGACCGAGGTCACCACCCCGCAACGTCCGAGGTCCCTGGCCATCTCGATCAGCCGGCGCTTCTAGGCGGCGTCACCCTCGACAGGGCCCCGGCCTCGCTGCGAATGCGCACCCACATCATGGCGGCGTTCAACAGGGTGAAGACGACCGCATAGGTCACCAGCCCGAAGGCCAGCGGCAGGACCGCAATCTCCAACGCCACCACCACATAGTTCGGGTGCGAGACGAAACGGTAGGGGCCCCTGGTCACCAGCGGCGCGCCCGGCAGGGTGATGATCCGGGTCGTCCAGCGCCCCCCGAGAGTCGCGATGACCCAGATCCGCGCTGCCTGAAGCACCACGAAGACGGCCAGCAGCACCAGACTGATTGGGCGGTCCCACGCCAGCGCCCACAACCCCAGTAACCAGGCGCCGTGCAGCAGCACGATGAAGATATAGTGGTCCGCGCCCGTCTCGACCGCGCCCTGCGCGCGCAGGCGCCGGGTATTGTGTTCGGCCAAAAACAGCTCTCCGATCCGCTGCGCCGTGACCAGGCCGAGAACGACGAGCGAGAGGATCATGCCGCCGCCCTCAGGGTCACCGTGCTCAGGGTGAATCCCGGCCCAAGCGCCGTGACGACCGATCGGTCAGGCAGGCCCGCGCGCCTCGCCCTGTCCAGAACATAGAGCACCGTCGGCGCGGACATGTTGCCGTGGTCCGCGAGGACGGAACGCTCATGATCCAGACTGCCCTGTTCGAGAGACAGCGACCCTTCCAGGGCGTCGATGACCTTCATTCCCCCAGGGTGGCAAATGAAGCGGTCGACATCTTCGAGACCCAGGTCCTGGCGTTCCAGAATCCCGGCCATCGCCGGCCGAAGATTGTCGCGGGCGAACGGCGGGATGGCGCGGTCGAAGATGACGCCCAGGCCCGTGGGTTCGACCCGCCAGCCCATGATGTCCAGGGTGTCGGGCCAGGTGTGCTCGGCCGTGGCCGTGATGGATGCGAAGCCGGCGTCGCCACATCGGATGACGCAGGCCGCAGCTCCATCGCCGAACAGGGCCGTGGCGACGATGTCCGCCTTGGTCAGGTTTTCCATACGGAACGACAGGGTGCAGAGTTCGACCACGACCAGAAGCACGACCGCGCCTGGCGTCGCCTGCGCCAGTTTGCTGGCGAGCGCGAGACCCGTCGCGCCACCGGCGCATCCCAGCCCGAAGACCGGGACCCGGGCGGCGTCCGGCCGAAACGCCATCCGGGCCATCGCGCGGGCTTCGAGGCTGGGTGTCGCGATGCCCGTTGACGAAACCGTCACGATCACATCGACGTCGGCTCCTCGAAGCTGGGCTTCACCGAGGGCCGCCTGGGCCGCATTGGCGAACATCTCGACGGCGACGTCCAGATAGGCTTCGGTCCGTTCCGGCCAGGTGCGGGGTGTGAGATACCAGGCCAAAGGCATGGCGGACTGCCGGGTGCGGATGCCGGCCGTATCGAAGACGGGCGCCATCCTGTCGAAGCCGGGAAAACGGTTGCTGAAAAGCGTCCTGGCGACCTCGACGACGTCGGACTGGGTCATGACGTTCGGGGCGTCGGCCGTCGCGATGGAAACGAGGCGCGCGGGGGTGGGCATGGGTCTGCTCCGGCCGCACGGGGTCGCGACCGAATCCTAATCCTGCCGGCTGCGCGCAGTTCCGAAATCCTTTTTAAAATCATAAACTAATAACGCCTATCAGAGGCATGCGCATGACGGGCGCGGGCGGGGGTTTCAGGTTGATGCCGAACGAGGGGCATGACCTTACTTCTTCCGGAACCGGGCAGTTCGCCCCGATCCAGGCGTGGATGAGACGACACCATGGCGCGCACGGAGTTCGACCTGACCCGCCACCCGATCCGCCTCTGGTCGGGGTTCGTCGTGATGTGCATCGGCATGTTTATGGCAATTCTCGACATACAGGTCGTGGCGACGTCTCTCCCGACGATCCAGACCGCCCTGCGCGTGTCTCCGGATCAGATGAGCTGGGTGCAGACCGCCTATCTGATCGCCGAGGTGATCGCGATTCCGCTGACCGGCCTTCTGACCCGCGCGTTCACCATGCGATGGCTCTTCGTCGCCGCCGTGACCGTGTTCAGCCTGGCCTCCCTCGGATGCGCGCTTAGTCAGGACTTCGGGGTCTTAATCGTCTGGCGCGTGATCCAGGGCTTCTCGGGCGGCACGTTGATCCCCGCTGTCTTCTCAGCCGTTTTTCTGTTGTTCCCCGAGCGGCGGCAAGGGATCGCCACGACGATCGCCGGCGTGGTGGCGGTCCTGGCGCCGACCGTGGGACCGATCGTCGGCGGCTGGATCACCCAGACCTTTTCCTGGCACTGGCTTTTTCTGATCAACCTCGGACCGGGCGTCGCCTGCGCCCTAGCAGCCAGCTTTCTGCTTCCGCGTGAGAAGCCAGATCCAGCTCAGGTGGGGCGGCTGGATTTCGTGACGCTCGGCATGATGGCCGTCGCTCTCGCCGCCCTCGAGATAGTATTGAAGGAGGCGCCGCAGCGGGGATGGGCCTCGCCTCTGGTGCTCGGTCTTGGCGCGCTGACGCTCATATCTGGATACGGCTTCGTTCGTCGGAGCCTGGTTAGGGCGTCGCCCATCGTGGAACTGCGGACGCTCGCGAATCGAAGCTTCACTATCGGATGCGTCCTCAGCTTCGTGCTTGGCATCGGCCTGTTCGGTTCGGTCTATCTGATGCCGGTCTTCCTCGCCTTCGTCCGGGGGCACGGGCCCCTGGCCATCGGATCGATCATGTTGGCGACAGGCCTCGCTCAACTCGCCGCCGCACCCGTCGCAGTCGCGCTGGAGCGGCGTCTGGACCCGCGCCTCCTGACAGGTTTCGGCTTCGCTTTGTTCGCGACCGGCCTTGCGATGAGCGCCTTCCAGACGACGGAGACCGACTTCGCCCAGATGCTGTGGCCTCAGATCATCCGCGGCGTCGCCATCATGTTCTGCCTGCTGCCTCCGACCCGGCTGGCCTTGGGCAACCTGCCGCTGAAGCAGGTTCCGGACGCCAGCGGCCTGTTCAACCTGATGCGCAATCTCGGCGGCGCAATAGGCCTCGCCTTGATCGACACGGTGATCTACGGGCGCGCGCCGATGCTGGGCCGCCAGATTGTGTCGCGATTGCAGGCGGGGGATATCGAGACAGCTCAAGCCCTTGGGATCCCGATTTCACTCTTCTCCAGCCGGATAAGGCAACCCATCGACACAGCCACGATCGCGGCTCTCGCGCCCCTGGTCGAGAAGCTGGCTCTGGTGCGCGCCATCAACGAGGCCTGGTTGTTGATCGCAATCCTGACGGTGCTGGCGCTCTGTATGGTGCCGTATGCAAAGCGGCCGATCGCGCGGTGACGCTGAGCCTGTCGGCAGCATACTTGAGTGCCTGCACCGGGACGGCCGACTGAATGTCGCTTTTTCGATCAAAGCCCGGTGGCTGCTTCTGGCGCGTTGCTGACGTCAGGGACGTGCCCGAGCCCGCACTCTGCAGCTAAGCGTTGAACCTCACGACAGGTGTGAGGTGAAGCGGGGTGCGAGCTCCCGCACCCAACGATACCTCACACTCCGGCGTGAGGCTCTGATCTGAAGAAACCCCACGCGCTACGGCCGTGGGGTTTTCTGCGTTCTGGTCTCCACTGAGACCCAACAGGACGGCCAGGCTGCCGTGGACGCGCAGATTGATCTTCCCCCGCAAAAGTGGACGGGGTTAAGCCGCTCTGCGTTCGGCCTCGGCGGGGCTGATATAGCCCAGTGACGAGTGCAGGCGACGGGGGTTGTAGAAGCCTTCGATGTATCCGAACAGGTCTCGCCGGGCCTGGTCGCGGGTGGCGTAGACGCGGTGATGGACACGCTCGGTTTTGAGGGTGTGGAAGAAGCTTTCCATAGGCGCATTGTCCCAGCAGTCACCCTTGCGGCTCATGGACGGCGTGATGCCGGATCGGGCCAGGGCTGATCGATAAGCTTCGGCGGCATACTGGATTCCACGATCGGAATGGTGGATCAGGCCAGGCGCGGGGCGCTGGCGTTCGACGGCCATGTTGAGGGCGTCCAGAGCGATCTCGGTGTGCAGGGTCTGGCGCATGGACCAGCCGACGATCTTGCGGGTGTGCATGTCGAGGATGGCGGCGAGGTAGAGCCAGCCTTCACCCGTTGGGATATAGGTCAGATCGGCGAGCCAGACCTGGTTGGGCGCCGCCGCCTCGAAGTTCCGGGCCAGCCGGTTGGGCGCGATCGGATAGCCGTGGCGACTGTTCGTTGTCCGGGCGCGACGCGGCAAGGCCGCCAATCCTCTCAGGCCAGCGCGGCGCATCAGCCGTTCCACGCGGGAGCGACCGATCCGACGCCCATGCCGACGCAGGGTGGCGTGAATGCGCGGCGAGCCGTAGCAGCCGCTGCTCTCGGCATGGATCAAACGGATATCCTCGGTCAGCTCGCGATTGGCGACCGACGGCCGGCTCTCGGGGCGACCGCGCCAGGCGTAGTAACCGCTGGCCGACAGCCCCAGGACCGCGCACATCACGCGGACAGGCCAGACCTGACGATGCCCATCGACGAACCCGAACTTCATCGGGAGGTCGCTCCGAAGATGAGCGCGGCTTTTTTTAGGATGTGGCTCCGCCGACCTTCGGTTCGCGCTCCATCCGAAGCTGACCGTTCTCCCGTCGTAACCGGGCCAACTCCGCCGCCATGTCCGACGGCGACGGGGACGACGCCTGCGTTGTGGGGCGCCGCGACGTCCCCGTCGCCTGCACCCCGAACTGCGTCATCCATCGACGCAGCACCGTCTCGTGCAGCCCGAGCTCGCGGGCAACCGCCCCGGCGCTCAGGCCGCTGTTGGCGACCCGATCAACGGCCTCACGCTTGAAAGAATCCGGGAAGTTCCGGCGTTGAACACTCATCAGACACTCCTCTCCAGCTTCGAAAAGCTAGCATGGGTGTCCACCAAAACGAGGGAGGATCAGATCGGTCGTATCGAACCCATAGCTGACCGCCTTGACGCTGAGCCGGAGGTCAGCCGCGATGGCTGCGCAGCTCTGGTGTTGGACGCGGCGACGGATGATGATGTCCCGTCTCAAGGCGGGCATTCTGGCCAAGGCGCGCTTCAGGATCTCGACAGCTTCGCGGCCTTCGATGACCCGGTCCGGCGCCGGTTCGGCGCTGGCCAGGGTTTCGCTCAGTTCCACCTGACCCCATCGATTTTCACGGCGGAAATGCTCTTTCACGAGATTCTCCGCGATACGAAGGGCCAGGCCGTACAGGTTGTCGATCGGCACGCCGTTGCGGCCGTATTGCACGAGCCGCAGCACTGTCTCCTGGGCCACGTCCTCGGACAGGTCGGAACGGCCGAGGCGCCGACGCGCGAGGCGGCGAACGAAGTCACGGATCGGCGCCCAATCCTCTGACGCCTGACTGTCATCGCGGTCATATGCCAACGGCGCCCCCACCGTTGGGCGCTCTACCGGCTCATTGTGAAGTTCGCATGTCGCGAGGCCGTCGACGCGTGGGCCCCTTGCCCCTTGCGACCTTGGGGCGAAGGGCGGCTGTTGAATGCAGGAGGCGAGGTCCCGCACTCAACAGCCGGCGGTCTTATCCTTGAATAAACGCCAGCAGATCGGCGTTGACGACGTTCGGATGGGTCGCGAACAGCCCGTGTGACAGACCGGGATAGGTCTTCAGGGTTCCGTTCGACAACAGCTTGATGGCCTGGTGCGCTGACGCGTCGATCGGCACGACCTGATCATCCTCGCCGTGCAGCAGGAGCACCGGCAGGGACACGGCCTTCAGGTCCTCGGTGAAGTCGGTTTCGGAGAAGGCGGTGATGCAGTCGTACTGAGCCTTTGCCCCGCCCGCCATGCCCTGGCGCCACCAGTTGCGGATCAGGCCTTCGCTCACCTCCACCCCTTCTCGGTTGAAGCCGTAGAAGGGACCCGACGGCACATCGAGGAAGAACTGCGCGCGGTTCTGCTTGAGCGCGTCACGGAACCCGTCGAACACCGCCATCGGCAGGCCGCCGGGATAGGCCGCCGTAGCCAGCATGATCGGCGGCACGGCGCCGATCAGTACGGCCTTGGCGACGCGGCCGGGCCGGCTGCGGGCGACGTAGCGGATCACCTCGCCCCCGCCGGTGGAGTGACCGATATGGATGGCGTTCTTCAGGTCGAGCGCCTCGGCCAGTTCCGCGACGTCCGCGGCGTAGGTGTCCATGTCGTTCCCCGTATCGGTCTGGTCCGATCGACCGTGGCCGCGGCGATCATGGGCGATGACGCGAAATCCCTTGTCCAGGAAGAACAGCATCTGGTTGTCCCAGTCGTCGGCGCTGAGCGGCCAGCCGTGGTGGAAGACGATGGGTTGAGCGTCCTTGGGGCCCCAGTCCTTGTAGAACAGGCGGGTGTCGTCGGAGAGGGTCAGGTAAGTCATGGCTATGTCCTTTGAGGGTGGTTTGAGGCGAAGGTTTCGGTCGGTTTGCAGGCGTCAGTTCGGCCGGTCGCCGGCGCTGCGGGCGGCCTGATCGATCAAGTCGGCGACGGCGTGCGGTTGTGAGATCATCGGGACGTGGCTGGCGCGAATCTCGACCTTGACGGCGCCGATCTTCTCGGCCTGCTGACGCAGCATGGCGGGGGCGATGGCGGCGTCCTCGGTGGCGACGATGAACCAGCTCGGGCGCGTCCTCCAGGCGGCCTGGGTGACCGGCGTGGCGAAGGCCGACATGGCGATGGGCACCTGCGAGTCGCGCATGAAGGCGGCGTCGGCGTCGCTGACGTCGGCGGCGAACCCTTCCTGGAAGCGTTCGGCGCTGATGAAGCCGAATCCGTCGGCCTGTTCCTCGATCACGAAGGTCGAGGGGATGCCGAAGCCCTTATACTGGTCCCCGGCCGTCTCGCCGACATCGGCCGTCAGGGCGGAGACATAGACCAGGCCCTTCACCTTTTCGTCGACCCCGGCCTCGGTGATCACCACGCCGCCCCACGAGTGGCCGACAAGGATGGTTCCGCCGTCCTGGCGGGCGAGGGCGCGCCGCGTGGCGGCCACGTCGTCGGCCAGGGAGGTGAGGGGGTTCTGGACGATGGTCACCCGGTAGCCGCGAGCGGTCAGGTCGTCATAGACGGCCCTCCAGCCCGAGCCGTCGGCGAAGGCGCCGTGGACGAGAACGACGTTGCGGACGGTCTGAGCCGCCGGAATCGTCTGGACGGACTGGGCCTGAGCGGCTCCGCCGATGCTGGCGGCGCCGACGGCGGCGAGGAGGATGTTGCGGAATTTGGTCATGGTCGTTTCCTTCGGGGGGACTGGGTACGAACTTGAGAATGAGGAGATAATCGCGATAACATTTATCGCGCAAATCAAAGGTGCTCGATGCTACTTCTCATGTCAAGCCAATAATTATCGCGATATATACATTTCCGCCGCCTTTGAGTTTGAGGCGTCGCCCTGGGGTACGGATCAGCCTCCGTGAGCGTGGGCGAGCCGCCGGATCTGGTTGTTACGGCTATGGCGCAGCACGGCTACGGCCATGTCGATGCCGCCCTGATGGTGGGGGATCAACATTGCGGCGAAGTCGCGATCGATGTCGCCCGTGGGCTTGATCTCCATGGCGGCGAGCATCCGGGCCGTAGCAGCATCGTTTTCGGCCATGAACTGCTCGGACGGCGTGCTGGCCGCCAGCGGCGCCGCGACCCCCAGCACGGCGAGGACGGCGAAGGCGGCCACGGGCTTGCGAAAGAAGACGGTCGGCATGGTGGGCGTTGGCTCGGCGGGAGATTTTGACGTTAGACGTCTCAAGAAGGCTGATTATTCCCGGCCGCGAAAATTTTGCGTGCGCCCGGTGCGCAGCGCGCCGCCTCCGTTCGGGCGAGCGGCCTGAGAGGAAAGGGCAAGGCCTCTACCGGTCTTGTGAAGCGAATTATTATCGCGATATAACTCGTGTCCTGTGCAGGAGTGAGTAGCCCCGAATGTCAAAATCCAAAGGTCCGGTCCCGATGGACGACCAGCTCTGCTTCACCGTCTATTCGACCGGCATGGCCATTCAACGGGCGTACAAGCCCCTGCTGGACGAACTGGGCGTCACCTATCCGCAATATCTCGTGATGAACGTCCTGTGGCGGGAGGACGGCCTAACGGTCGGCGACATTGCGGAGGAATTGGCGCTGGAGCCCAGCACCATGACGCCCTTGCTGAAGCGGCTCGAGAGCGCCGGCCTTGTCAGGCGGGCGCGCAATCCCGAGAACGAGCGCCAGGTGGTGATCACCCTGACCGGCGAGGGCCGCGCCCTGCGCGAGCGTGCGGGGTGTCTGGGCGAGGCTCTGCTGGACGCTTCGGGACAGACCGCGCCCGAGCTCGGCGATCTCAACACGCGCCTCAAGTCCTTGCGCAACGCCGTCTACGAAAGCCTCGCGTTGCGGAAGTCGACGCAGGGTTAGGGGCTGAAGGCGTCCGACTTGACGCTTTTTCTCAACCTCCGCTACGGCCCTGGCCGAGGCTGGAAGCGATATTCTTCTAGGTGTCGTCCAGCGTGCACGGTCGCGAAGCGAGGATCGGCCGACAGATTGTCGCAGACGGTGCAGCGGCCCTGAAGAATGGTGTGAGTGCAGAAGGCTCAACTGCGTGGGAACCGAGTGCTGCACGAGCTGCCGGGCGTCGGCAGCAATCTTCAGGGCCATGTCTCGCTCGGCTGGGAGTACCGAGAGCCGATCGCGCCGCACAACAGCGGCAGCGTGTCTATGGCTTGCAGGGCCTGCGCATCGCCGACGGCTCCATCACCACCCCGGTGGCGACGGGGCAATACCCAGGCCCCTTGCGCGATCGTCGCCGGTCAGACGGTCGGGATCGTCCCGCCGTCAATGACGAACTCGCCGCCGTGGATTGAGGCGGCCCGGTCCGACGCGAGGAATGCGATCAGATCGGCGACTTCTTCCGGCTGGGCTGGACGCCCGATCGGAATTCCGCCGAGCGCCGCGAGCACGCTCTCACGAGCATCCTCAATTGTGCCGCCGGAGCTCGCGGCCAGACGCTGCATCAGGGCGTCGGAGGCTTCCGTATAGATCCAGCCGGGGGAGACGACGTTCACCCGCACCCCCTTGGGGCCCAGCTCCTTGGACAGGGCCTTGCTGTAGGTTGTCAGGGCGGCCTTGGCGGCGGCGTAAGGAATCGTGGAGTCGTGAAGCGGTAGTGTGGCCTGGATTGAAGAGACGTGGATCACCACGCCTCTCCCCTGAGCGATCATGTCCGGCACGAGCAGGCGGTCCAGCCGCACGGCCGGCAAGAGATTGAGGTCGAGCTCGTTGCGCCAGTGCTCGTCAGTGGCGGCCGCGAAGCCGCCGCCCGGCGTGGAGGAGCCGCCGACCACATGGGCCAGGATGTCCACGCCGCCCAGACGTTCTCGCGCAGCCGACGCCAGGATCTCGGCGCCTTCCGGCGTCGTCAGGTCCGCCTGTACGAACTCGAAACCGTCGATGGCGGCCGGCGCCGTGCGGGCGGCGGTAATCACCCGCGCCCCTCCCGCCAGAAAGCGTTCGACCGTGGCGCGTCCGGCGCCCTTGGTGCCGGCGGTGACGAGAATACGTTTGCCCGCGAACTCGGCGGGGTCGCTACGCGGGCTCATGCGGTGATCTCCAGGGCCTTGATGGCGTCGTTTTCAAGCGTGAACCGCTTGGTGAAGCGGATCGGGCTGCCCTTGAAGGCGCCATGGGTGAGGCCTTCCACCACGAACTGTTGGCCCTCATGGCGGGCGGCGTCAGGCGTGAAGACGGCCTTGGCGGCGACGACGGCGTCCTCGAGCCATCGGCGCAGTTCGGCGTGGCCCTGGTGGCGACCGCCGTCGTCGTGAACCACGGCGTCGGGGGCGAAGGGGGCCAGCATGGCGTCGACGTCGAGCCGGGCGGCGCCGGCGACATAGTCTGCGATGGGTTTGGGAAGCGGGGGCGTCATGACGATCTCCTCAGCGACGGATTGCGCTGGGGCAGACGTGGAAGTATGCTACGGAAATGGCAAGAACAGACGAAAAACTCAGTAGCGCACTAAAAAGTAAGCGGGTTGATTACACGCCCCAAACCGCCGCCGTGAGCGCGCAGAACGTGATCCGCGTGCTGGAGGGGCGGTGGAAGCTGGTCATTCTGTTTCAGCTGTTTGGAGCCAAGGTCCGCCGATTTTCGGAGCTGGAGCGGGCGATTCCAGGCGTGTCGCAAAAGATGCTGATCCAGCAACTGCGCCAGCTGGAGCGCGACGGCGTGGTCGCGCGCGTGGTCCATCCCGAGGTTCCGCCCCGCGTCGAATACCACCTGACGCAATGGGGCCAGACTCTGTGCCCCGTGCTCGACCAGCTTCTCAGCTGGGCGGAGTCTGCGCCCCAGGACGTGCGCGCGCGACTCATCAACGAGGAAACGTCGGAGCGGGAGCACGCTGACGAGGCCCCGTCCTCACAGTCCGCATCCAGCCCGTTCTGAGTGAAGCCTCAGAGCCGCGATGGTGGCCGCTCGCGAACGCCACGACCCTTCAAGGCGGTTCGAAGCGAGGATCGTCTGGATGGGGTCAGGAGAAGGCCTGCCGGCGCACGTCCTCGGCGACGGGAAGCAGATCGGTCGAGGCGCGGGGCGCGACGACGCTGAAACCGAGGCCGTTCTTCGACCAGGTCACGCCGTCGAGCATTCCATAGGACCGCTCGGACATGGGGCGGTTCCTGTCGATCTCCATCGGCCGCACCATCACCGTCAGCCGGTCGCCGAACGTCCCATCGTAGACGAAGAGGGCGGCCGGGCCGTTGGGAGTCGTCACAAGTCGTCCGCCAAGGAAACTATAGCCGGCGCCCTGCAGATCAGGGGCCTGCACCGGCGCATCGAGACGTTCGGACACCCAGCGGGTCAGCGTCGCGCGCTGGTCGGAAGCCAGCTCGACGGGACGAAGCGTGTCGGAGGCGTAGACGGTATAGTTGTCGACGGCCTCACGGCTGAGCGCGTCGATCCCCCGCGCGGGCGGGGCGACCGCTGCACGTCCAAACCAACCCGACAAGCCGCCGATGCAGAGGATGGCGACGGCCGCCGCGAACCGATGTCTTCCAGCCAGGGCCTTTCGGCGACGTTCGGCGAGGGTTTTCAGACTGAGTTCCGCAGGCAGGGGTTGATCAGCGAAGGGCGCCAGGGCCTCGCGCAAAGCCTCGCCCTGTCGGCGGTAAGCCGCGAGTCGGGCCCGTTCTTCAGGGTGGGCGTCCAGATAGCGCCGCACTGCGGCGTGCCGGCCCTCTTCGAGCGCGCCGTCAAGAAACGCATGAAGCTCGTCTTCGCCAATCGGGCGGTCGGCGGTCATTTGACCCTCCTGAGATGCGATTTGACGGGCGCGCCTTCGGCCAGGGCGGCGGCCAGGCGGGCGCGTCCGCGCGAGAGACGCGACATGACCGTGCCGAGCGGTACGCCCAGAACACGGGCGGCTTCAGCATAGGGCAGGGCCTCGACCGTCACCAGCAGGATCACGCTGCGGTATTCATCAGGCAAACTATCCAAGGCGCGCAGAACATCGGCGCGGTCCAGCCCATGCTCCTGCGCCGGCGCCACGGACAGCGATCTTTGATCGACCGTGTCGATCGGCGCCATCACGCCCCGTCGACTCAACTTGCGCCACCGGTTGACCGCCAGATTGTGCAGTATGGCGTAGAGCCAGCTGCGCGTGTCGTTGTCGGCGCGGCGCTGGCCCCAGCGGGTGACGGCACGTTCCAGACAATCCTGAACAAGGTCGTCGGCTTCGGCCGGATCGCGAACCAGGGCGTTGGCGTAACGCCGCAGCCCTGGGATCACCGGCTCGATCAAATGCTCCATGTCCGTCATGCGTGCACCCTAGGGCTCCAGGACTTGGATCTGCACCGGGGCGCCGGGCGAGACCGCCGTGCCGGATGAGATCACCAGGTAGCGGCGGTCCGCGCCCTGTTCGGCGCGCACCTGTTGGCGGATGGGCCCCAGCGCATTCACGATGGCGCCGCCGGCGGGATTGGTCATGAAGGCGGCGATCGGCTCCAGGGGGCCGGAGCCGTCCGGCGACTTCGCCAGGGCCAGGATATGGGGCGTGCGCGGCTTTAGTCCGGACACCGCTCCCTGAATGACCTGAATCAGGCCCTGATCATACAGGCTGATGGTTGTGCCGGCCTCCGTCCCGTCGCTGACGCGCATGCGGATCAGGACCGAACCGCCCTCTGACCGGGGCTGCAGGTTCTGGTCGCCCGCGCCGGTGGGGACCGCGCCGGGCACATAGACGAGCGCCTGGGGCGCCTGGCCGACGCCCACATTGGTCACGACCGTGTTGGAGGCGGTGTCGATCACCGCCAGTTCACCGGCGTTCTCCAGTCCGACATAAATCCGCGAGCCGTCGGGCGACGCCCAGAGGCCATGGGGCAAGGCGCCGACGGGGATGGTCGCAACGTGGCTGAAGTCGTCGGTGCGGAAGACCTTGACGACGTTCTCCCCGCCCACGGTGACATAGGCGAACTGGCCGCGCTCAGTTTGGGCGAAGTTGACGTGGTTGGTGAGGGGCCCGGTGTCCAGCGTCGTGAGCACATCGAACGGCGCGCGGGCGTTGAAGGCCACCGTCTTGCCGATGTCCTTGAGAGTGAACCAGACTTGCGCCCCGTCCGGCGAGGCGGCGATGTTGGGGCAGAAGGCGCTGGGCTGGGCGACCTCTCCGACGATCTCATGGGTGGCCACGTCCACCACCACGGTCTTGGGATTGAAGGACGAGCAGATGTAGCCGTAGCGACCGTCCGGCGAGAAGATGGTCATGCCTGGCCCGCCCGGCGTCTTGATGCGGCGGATTTCTTCGTAGCTGACCGGGTCGATCACCGAGACATAATCCTCGCCGCGCACCGTCACCCACAACTCCCTGCCGTCAGGCGTGAAGAAGGCCTCGTGCGGAGAACGGCCGATATAGGTGACGTGCTTCACGACATTGGTGGCCGTGTCGATGAAGCTGATCGAGTTGGACCCGATCGAAACCACGGCCAGCGTCCTACCGTCGGGCGAGAAGCCCAGGCCGTGGACAAGCAACTGCCCCCGGTACAGCGGGCTGAGGTTTGCGGGCGCCGGGTCGCCCAGCCTTATCAGGCCCACCAGCCGGTTGGTGGAGGGATCGGTCACCGACACGGTGTTCGAGAACTGCTCTGCGGCGTAGATGCGGTCGCGGGCGGAAATCGGACCGATCGGGCTCGTCTGGGCTTGGGCGTTGGCGGCCAAGAGAACGGCTGAAAGACCGGTCGCGAGCAAGGTCTGGCGCTGCATGGGCTCAGCCTCCGTGATGATGGGCGGATGGAACGCCACGCGGCGCAGAGGGCGAGGGATTGGTCGGGGCGGGGTAGGCGGCGGGCAGCGGCTGGTCCACCGCCAGTCGCAGGGCGGCGATTTCCTGCTGCTGCTCAACGATGATCTCCTGGGCAAGTCGCCGGATTTGGTCGTTTCGGCTATGACGCAACACCGCCACCGCCATGTCGATACCGCCCTGATGATGAGGGATCATCATGGCGACGAAGTCGCGATCGATATCGCCGGTTGGGGTGATCTCCATGGCGGCGTGCATATGGGCCATCGCCGCGTCGTTCTCGGCCATGAACTGCTCAGAAGGCGTGCTGGCGGCCAGCGGCGCGGCGAGGCCCAGCACGGCCAGGGCGGCGAGGGGCGCCACGGATTTGCGCAAGGAGATAGTCGGCATGGTCGGCCTCAGCTCGGATGGGGTGGTGCTGACATAGACGTCGCCAGAGGGCCGATTATTCCCGCCCGCCGAATATTTTCTGCGCGCCAGAGAGCCTTACACGCCGATCAGCGCCCTGAAGTTACGCCTCGATCATAATGCGTCGTCGCCCCGGCGGCGTCTTCTCGGAAATACACTTTCTGGAAGACGCCATGTCCACGCCTGAGATCCCTATTTCCAATGTACTTACGCCGCGGGGACGTCGGATCGCTCAGGTTCATGCGCGAGATCCCCGCGCCGAGGGCGTCTTCTGGTATTCCGTAGTGACCACCGGGGTCTATTGTCGGCCCACCTGTCCGTCTCGCAGGGCCAGACCTGAACACATCCGCTTTCACGAGACACTGGCGGACGCGCGCCGCACAGGCTTTCGGCCCTGCCGCCGATGCCGGCCGGAAGAGCCCGCCCTTCACGAATACCATCGCGCCCTGGTCGAGGCGGCCTGCGCTGAGGTCTGCGCCGCAGGCGAGACGCCGAGCCTGAAGGCGCTGGCGGAGGCGGCCGGGATCAGCGCATCCCATTTCCACCGACTCTTCAGACGGGTGACAGGCGTGACCCCGGGTCGCTATTTCGCCGCCGCCCGCAGCACCGCCTCGACTCGGTCGTGGTCGTCGGCGTTCGTCGGCGATGTCGCCGGATATGGCTCGGGGCTCGGTCGTCTCATATAAGGAAGTGGCCGCCGCCTTTCGGCGGCGGCCTGCATCCCGCGTCGCGGACAGGGACGGGTGACACGCGCGGGATGATCGACTCAGGCGACGCGCGCCGTCGTCGAATGGTTCAGAAGCGGTAGCGCGCGCCCGCGCGCACGCCGCCGCCCAACTGATTTTCGCCGAAGCGGCCCTCGCCCTGGACAAAGGCCTGCAGCCCCCCCCCGGTCTGGAGCTGGGCTACAAACCGCGTTCGGGCGAAGGTCTTCTGGCCTTCCAGAGCGACAGCGTCGGTCTGGCCGCCGCTGACCAGGCGTCCGGTCTGGTCGGTGTCGAGATCCTGAACCGCCTCGACGGCCAGGGAGACGATCACGGCGCGGTCGTCGGCCAGGTCTTTGCGGATGAAGCCCTGGGCGCCCACCCGCGCCGAGAAGCCGCCGCGATCATCGAACACGACCCGCTGTCCAAGAACCTCGAGATCGTCCATGCCGCTTCGCACATAGTCGAGGCCGACGAGGGGTTCGAAACCGCCGCCTTCCAGGGCGATGCGATAGCCGGCCTCGATCTGTCCGCCCCAGCTCGTTCCATCCATATCCGCCTCGAAACCTGCGGCCGGGCTGCGGAGGTTGAGATGGTGGCGATCCGCCTTGATCAGCACGGTGCTGAAGAAGCCCAGTCTACGCCAGGCCGAATAGACGCCGGCGTTGACGGTTTCGATGTCCGCTCTCAGCCCGCTGTCGTCGAAGGTCAGCCGGGAATCGACGTAGCCGCCGGTGAGACCGACAACGGCCTGGCCGCCAGCAAAGTCGCGCGCGCCCAGGGAGGCGCCCATCTGACCGCCCGCGGTGGTCTGGTCATAGTCGAGGTCGAAACTCGCCCCGTCGCTTTTCCGATCCAGTCGACCGCCGTGGATCTGGGCCCAGACGCGGCTGGCGGCGCCGCCGGCGGCGCGCGCCATCGACTGCTCCGCCCCGAAGGCGTCGGCGGAGGCGC
Source organism: Brevundimonas sp. FV2ps16 (assembly GCF_058681075.1). Taxonomy (NCBI): domain Bacteria; kingdom Pseudomonadati; phylum Pseudomonadota; class Alphaproteobacteria; order Caulobacterales; family Caulobacteraceae; genus Brevundimonas; species Brevundimonas sp. FV2ps16. Next base: position 1,293,509 of record NZ_CM178728.1, read on the forward strand.
GCCAGGCGGTGGCGAGGCCTTCACCCGCCCGCACGGTCTGGTGGACGGCCAGGCCGGCCGAGGCGTTCAGCAGATAGGCCCGCGCCGCCGAGTCGTAGCTGACGGCGTAGCGGACCAGACCCTGGTCGGGATCGGCGACGTAGAAGGCGTTCGACGGCGAACTGGAGCCGACGGTGACCACGGTCAGACCCTTGGCCAGAAGGCGCGCATCGCTCGGGGCGATGTTCAGCAGAAGGCCCGTTCGGCCGGAGGCGCCGCCGCCGATGACGAACCTGTCCGCCGCCGAGGCGCCGATGTCCAGGCCCAGGCGGGCGTCGCCCGAGGCGGCGTAGGAGCCGGAGAGCGAAAAGACGTCGCCGGCCCGCTCGTTTCGGAGATCGACAAGCCCGCTGTCGTTGGCGAACCGTTCCAGACTGGTGAAGGTCAGGGTCAAGGGCGCGGCGCTCTTTGCGAACCGGAGCACGCCCTTGTTGGTGAACATGTCGTCGCCCGCGCCGTAGTCGCGTCCCTGGCTGATGACGAGGGTTCCGGTGTTTACCTCCCGGTCGTCGGCTGGGCTGAGGGGCGCGACGTCCCATGACGCCTCGTCTGCCAAGGCTGGGCTCAAGCCGACGAGACCGGCGCCGGCCAGAACCACGCCTGTTATGGCGAGAAGGTGAGCCGAACGGCGGCGGCGCTGTGCGCTGTGGCGAACGGATGATCGAACCGGCATTTATCGTTTCCCCGAGCGCCCTGCCTTGTGCCGAGCGCCGCCGCTGTGCGGCTGTTGGGGAGAAGACGCCGCCCGCCGGCGGAGACCTTACGGAGACCGCAAAATCAGAAGGCGGCCTCAAAGCCGAGCCGCACGGTCAGGGGACGCAGCGGGACCGCCTGGGGATCGAAGAGCCGGTAGGGCGATCCGATGCCGTAGCGGGTGGCCTGGACATGGAAAGGATTGGAAACCCTCAGGCTGAAGGCCCGCTGGGCCGAGCCGAGACGGGCGGTCAGCTCGGTACGCACATAGCCGCCCTGGGGGACGTCGAGGCCTGGTCCCAACCCAAGCCGCGACTTGCCGACATAGCGCACGTTGGCGCCGAGCGTCAGGGGCAGGCCGGCCAGACGCAGGTCATGCTGATCCACGGCCAACTGGGCGCCGACGGGCGCGACGTTCGGGATCGGGGCGCGGCCTACGCCGATGATCGTGGGCCGGTCGATACGCACGAGACTGTCGTTGAGAAACAGTCCGCCAGAGAGTTGCAGCGTGGGCGTCGGCGTCCAGGCGGCGCGCGCCGACACGAACCGGATTCGGCCGTCGCCGATATTGCCGGTCACGAGGTCGCCGCCCTGGGTCGCGACGTCGGCCTGGATGTCTCGCCAGTCCTGCCAGCCGATCGAGACCTGGGCTTGGATGTTCGGTGAGGAAGGCGTCTGGACGCCGGTTTCCCACAGGGTGACATGATCCGAGGCGAAGGTCTCCACGCCTCCATCGCTGTCGCTGACGCCGCCCGGTCGGACCGCCTGATCAAACCGCACAAAGGCCGACCAGCCGAATGGCGTCGTCCAGCGCGCCGAGACCGTCGGGGTCGCCGTCAGGCTGACGCCGTCGTCGCGCGGTGAGGCGGCTTCCACCGCGTTCGGCCCGACGGTATGGATGTCGTAGACGAGGCGAACCGCCGCCAGACGGCCGCCGAACGCAAGCCGCAAGCCGGGGGCGGGGCGAGCCACAGCCTCGCCGAAAACGGCGGCCTCTGCAAAGGTCCGGTCGAGGTCCGAGCCATAGGTCGGGCCCTGCGCCTGGGAGGGTTCAAACCGGCGTCGCTCGGCGCGGGTTTCACCGAGCGCCAGGGCGCCGCCGCCTGTCCAGGACCAGGGCGCCTCGCGGTCGGATTCGACGCGGAACTCGCTGGACAGGGCCCAGATCGATTGGTCGCGGTCCACGAGGGCGGCCACCGCTCCGCCCGGTTCGGTGGCGTCGAACCGTTCCTTGAGGGTCTGCCGCGAGAGACTGGTCGCGGAGGTCAGGCGCATGGCGCCGACGTCGCGGCTCGCTGTCACCCCCGCCAGTGCAAGCGTGCTTCGATAGGGTTCGGCGACCAGACGGTCCCGCGACAATCGCTGGTCCGCCGCCGGTATGGTCTGGGCGTCGTTTGCGACGATGTCCTGTCCGACCGCCGTGAGGTCGAAGGTCCAGCCGTCGCGAACCAGTCGGATTGCGCCGCGGAGACCCAAGGTCTCGACGCTGTCGCCGTCCTCGACGCCTCGCGCCGGATTGTTCAGGAAACCGCCGTCTCGACGACCATAGACGACGAGACGGGCAGCGGCGTCATCGCCCCAGGGTTGGTTGAGGATCGCCGCGGCGTCCGCCCCGTCTGCGCCGCCGGAGGTCGACGACAGACCGACGACGAACCGCGCGCTTGTCTCGGCGAAGGACGGTGAGACGGGTTGCAGACGGACGACGCCGCCGATGGAGCCGGCGCCGAACCGCGCGCCCTGCGGCCCCTCGAACACCTCGACGCCCGAGATGTCGACCAGGGCCAGGTCCGGGTCGGGCGATCCGTAGGTCAGTCTCAGGTCGCCCAGATACTGGCCGATCGTGGACTGAAGCGGTCCGTTGAAGGCGGAATCGGCGAGACCGCGGACGAAGAGCTTGTTGCGGCCCGGACCCTGGCGGGTTGAATCGACGGCGGCGGAAAGGTCGGCGACAGCCTCGCTGGAGGCGACCCCCTCCGCTCTGTCCAGTCCGTCGGGCGCGATGAGGGTTCGTCCGGTGGCTTCGGACAGGCCGCCTCGTCGCACGGAGGCCGTGACGATCACCTCGTCCAGAACGGTCGGGGCGGCCGGGCGCGGCGGCGGAGGCGCAGGGCGGACAGGGGGAGCCGGCTCGATCCGGTAGACCCCCTGGGCCAGCCGCACGGCGCGGGCCCCGGTCGGTCGCAACAGCCGCTCGAAGGCCTGGTCCACCGTCAGCCGCCCGTTGACGCCGCCCGCCGTCCGGCCGCGAAGTGGGGCCTGAACCACCACATCCACCCCGGCTTGAGCCGCGATCGCCTGTGCGCCCTGGAGCAGGGGGCCGGGGCGGACGTTGAAGTCATGTTGCTGGGCCGGCGCCTGAGCCGAGATATGGGCCAAGACGGCGGCGACAAGGACGGCCGGGGCTGTCACGGAACGGCGCGCGGCTCGATACGCCAACCGACGCCATTGTTCGTCACACTGGCGTCTAGGCTGAGTTCCAGCCGGCGTCGCACACTCTCCGGCGCCCCTGAAACCGAGAGGCTTCCCGAAATGCGGCTGTCCTCCATTTCCGGGGCGACGCTGACCGGGCGGCCCAGCGCGATCGACAGATCGACCGCGACGACCGCCAGGCGTTCATTGTCATAGACCAGCCGTCCGTCGCGCCAGGCGCCGACCGCCGCGAGATCCAGGCGACGGCGCTCGAAACCTTGGTCTCCGACGATGACGCCGTCGCCGGCGCCTAGAGTTACGGAGCGCCCCCTTTGATCGACCCGCACCACGCCCTCGGACACGGTCACGCGCGCGCCGTCGTGCAGACGGGTGACGTCGAAGACGGTCCCGAGATCCGTGACGGCGACCTCATTGACCTCGACCACGAACGGGCGGCGGTCGTCGTGGGCGACCTCGAACAGGGCGCGGCCTGACTCCAGCTCGGCGTTTCGGGGCGCGCGGCGGTCCAGGCGCAGACGCGTGCCGCCGGCGACATGGACGATCGTGCCGTCCGCCAGTTCCAGAGCCCGCTGTTCGCCGGGCGCGGTCTCAACCACCCAGGGCTGTGGCCGCATCAAACCGTACCAGCCGATCCCGAACAGTGCGGCGACGAGAACAGCGGCCGCCGCCGTGAGCCACATCCGCGAGGTCCGCCGCCGAGCCTCGCGCGCGGGGCGCAGACCTGATCGTCTGGACGGGGCGGCCATGGCGTCGACGAGATCGGCCTCGGTCTTCGCCAGCCGCCAGTAGACGGCCGCATTCAGCGGATCCTGGTCGAGCCACGCCTGCCAGTCGTCCCAGGCGTCAAAAGCGGGATCGTTGACGCGCACCAGCCAGTCCAGGGCGGCGCGTTCGACGGCGTGCGAGGTGTCGGTCATCTGCATATCCCCTGGACGCCGCGGTGTAGGGTTTGCCTCATGCCGGATCTCCCTCAAGGCCGAGGAGCGCGGCGTAGGCGCGTCGCAGGTGCTTCTCGACCGTGCTCAAGCCCATACGCAGGTCCTCGGCGATGCGGCGTTGGGTGTGGCCGTCGATTCGATGACGGCGGAAGATCATGGCGGCGGGGTCGCCCAGGGCTTCAAGCCGAACCTCAACGGCCGCCAGGGTTTCGCGTGCGATCAGGGCGCGTTCGGCCTCGGCGCTGGTCGCGGGGTCGACTGCGCTCCCGGCGTCCCTGATCCATGCGGCCTCGCGGGCGGATGTCCTAAGACGCCCGCGACGGCGGTCCAGAACGCCGGTGTAGACCATGCGAAACAGATAGGCGCGGGGATTGGCGATCGGGCCGCGCGAGCCCTGCACTCGGATCCAGACGTCTTGGAGAACGTCCTCCGCATCGTCCGCCGCGCCCATGGCGCGGGCGCGCCGCTCGAGCTCTGGCCGCAGGGCGTGAAACACCGCCTCTAGACCGGCGGCCTGTGTCGAAGACGGAGGGCTCATCGGCGCCCTATACACCCGCTCGCGACGATCCCGGCAACCGATGAGATCAGAGGTTGCGGCGAAAACGGTCGTCGATGATCGGACGTGCGGCCGTCCCGCTTACTTTCAAATTCAGCAAATTTGTCGCGGGCCGTGCGTCCGCAGCCTAAACGCCGCCTAGTTCTCAAGTCGGATCGTTCGCCGTGCGCACTGCAATCCTGATGCCTTCCGGATGCCGCTTTTCCGCGTCCCAGCCCAACTCCATGGAGACGGTGGTTCGAACCCTGGTTCAGGCCAGCCCAGGCCAGGATGTCCGAATATTCTGCTGCGAAGGCGCCGAAGATCATGGTCTGCCGAATGTCGTCGTCCTGCCGGTCGATCGTGCAAGCCGTCGCACAGCCTTGATCGAAGGTCTGCGAGCCTATCGACCCGATGTGATCGAACACCACCAGCAGGTCAAACAGGCCGTGTTCGTTTCGTCAGTCCTGCCTGAGCCTGCCCATATCCTGTATCGCCACAACGCCCTGAAAACGCCTCGCCATATGCTGGACGACTGGCGGTACAACCGACGCTACGACTGGATGGACGGCTTCGTCTTCGTCAGCGATGCGGAAAAGGACGCCTTTGTTCGCGCCTACCCCCGTCAGGCGGAGCGGGCCTTCTCGGTGCCCAATCCCATCGACGTGGGGCCCTGGCTGGCGCCGCTCGAACGCCGGGAGCCGATCATCGCCTTCGCCGGGCGGGCCATGCCGGAAAAGGGCGTCGCCGCCATCTGCGCCGCCCTTCCCACCGTGCTGGACCGTCATCCGGAGTGGCGCGCCGTTCTGATGCTGAACGACTGGGACCATCATCACCGCTGGGCGGGTCCGCATGTGGCGCCGCTGACGCGCTTCGGCGAGAGGGTCACAATCCTGCGCTCCGCTCCCATCGGTCAGGTTCAGACGGTCATGAAGTCCGCCGCCATCGCCCTGACGCCCTCGATCTGGGACGAACCCTTCGGCCTCACCGCCGTGGAAGCCCACGCGGCAGGCGCCGCCCTGATCTCATCGGGTCGTGGGGGACTGCGCGAAGCCAGCGGCCCTCATGCCCTCTATTTGCGGGCCGTGGCTCCCGACCTGCTGATCGAGGCGATGGAGCGCCTGATTCTTGATCCGGGCGAGAGGTTCAGGCTCGCGCGCGGCGGACAGCGCTATGTGTCCGAGGTTCACCAGCCGGGGCGCAGAGCGGCTCAACTGCACATGGTACGCAGAATTGTTCTGGCCGAATGCCAGGCTACCGCCCCCGTCGCACCGCCAAGCCCTCTCCCTGATAGTGCCGAGACGGCTTCTTCTTGTTGAGGCTGAAGCGCTCGCGCTCCAGACTGATGCATAGGCGCCGATAGCCGAAGCGACGGCGCTCTCCGACTAAGCTCCGCAGCCGCCCCTCGGGACGAGCCCGAGGATGACGGCATCAGGAAGTCGGGAGCATGCTCCTACTTCAGCGAACCGCTGTTCAGGTTCAGGTCCCCGGCCTCGATGACCTCCAGGTTCGGGTGTTTGGCGCGCAGGGCGTCGAGGAACAGCGAGCCGTCGCCGACGATCACCAGGCTGGCGCGATTGACCGGCAGGTGTTCGGCGAAGGCGGCCTCGACCTGTTCCGGTGTGACGGCGCGGACGCGACCGGCGTAGTCGGCCAGATCGCTCATCGGCAGGTCGTACAGAGCCAGATTGGCGACCAGCGAGCCCAGGCCGTCCACGGTTTCCAGCGAGCGACCGAAGCCGCCGATCAGGGTGGCGCGGCGCGGGGCCAGGTCGGCCTGGGTCGGGGTCTCGGTTCCCAGTTTGGCGATCTCGGCCAGGATCAGGTCGGCGACCTCGTCGGCGGTCTCGTTCTTGGTCTGGGTCGAGGCGGTGAAGACGCCGGCGTCGGCGCGTACGCCCAAGGAGGATCCGGCGCCGTAGGACAGGCCGCGCTTGATGCGGATCTCCTGGTTCAGCCGCGACGAGAAGCCGCCGCCCAGCAGGGTGTTGCCGACCGTCAGCGGGAAATAGTCGGCGTCGGTGCGCGACACGCCGCGGATGGCGGCGACGACGGCGGCCTGGCCGGCGCCGGGCTGGTTCACCACGACGATGCGCGGGGCGAGGGCCTGACCGGCGGGATTGGCGGTGGCGGCGGGCGCAGTTCCGGCCGGGCGCCAGTCGCCGAACGCCTGTTGCGCCAGGGCGCGGGCGGCGGCGGGGGTGATGTCGCCCGAGAAGACCAGGGTCGCGTCCGATGGGCGATAGCGGGCGGCGTGGAAGGCGGCCACGTCGGCGGGGGTGATGGCCGGCACCGTCTGCTGCGTCAGGGTCGCGCCATAAGGGGCGTCGCCATAGATAACGCGGCCCACGGTCATGCTGGCGATCGAGCCCGGCTGGCTGAGGGCGACGCGCAGGCCGTCCAGGGCCTGGGCCTGCTGACGCTCCAGCTCTTCGGCGGCGAAGGTGGGGTTCTTCACCAGATCAGCCATCAGAGCGACCGTCGCCGGGAAGGCATTGGCCGGGGCGTTGGCGTAGACATTGGTGAAGTCCACGCCGGCGCCGGCGCCGATGGAGGCGCCCAGCTGTTCGATCTCCGTCGCGATCTCGGGCGCCGACTTGGTCTTGGTGCCCTGGGTCAGCAGCGCGGCGGTCATGGAGGCGATCCCGGCCTTGCCGGTGGGATCATCGGACGAACCGGCGTCGAAGCTGAGGCGGGCCGAGACCAGCGGCAGGCCGTCGGTCGGGGCGACCAGGACGCGCAGGCCGTTGGACAGACGGAAGTCGGCGACGGTCGGGGTGGCGGGCGCCACCTCCGCCCCCGGCTGCGGCAAGGCCGCACGCTCGGCCTCTGGCAGCAGGACGGCCGGGGTTCCCGCCGGCGCCAGGTCGGCCACCTTGACGGGGGCGTCCACGTTCATCTTCTGAACCGAGGGCGGGTTCTGCTCGTCAGCGGCCAGATAGCGGATCGTCGACTGCCGCTGCGGCGTCAGATATTTGCGGGCCACACGCTGAACGTCGGCGACGGTGACCGCCTGGATCTGGGCGATCTCGCGGTCGGCGGCGGCGGCGTCGCCGGTGTTGATCAGGGCGAAGCCCAGCGCCACGGCGCGGTCGTCCACGGTCTCGCGGCTGCGCAGGGTGTCGGCGACGATCTCGTTCTTGGCCTCGGTCAGTTCGGCGGCGGTGACGGGGATGTCGCGCAGCTTGGCGATCTCGGCGTTCAGGGCGGCGATCCCCTCCTCGGCCGTGTGCCCTTGGGCCATGATGGCCAGGGCGGTCAGATTGCCGGCCTGCTGGGCGAAGTCGGGCGTCGAGCCGATCTGGGCGGCGATCTGCTGATCATAGACCAGCGAACGGTACAGGCGGCTGCTCTCTCCGGTCGACAGTATGCCGTCCAGCACGGTCAGGGCGGCGCGGTCGGCGTCGGCGTACTTGACCGTCGGCCAGCCGAGCACGACGGCGGGCAGGGGGACGTTCGGCGCATAATAGGTGGCGTCTCGCGGGCCGGTCGGCTCGGGCTCTACGACATTATTAGCCGGAAGGGGCGTGGTCGGGTTCTTAAGCGGGGCGAAATACTGGTCGATCCAGCGGTCCAACTGCGCCTGGTCGAAATTGCCCGCCACGATCAGATAGGCGCTGTCGGGCCGGTAGTAGGTGGCGTGGAAGCGTAGGACGTCGTCCAGGGACGAGGCTTCAAGCTCCTCGATCGAGCCGATGCCGGCGCGGCGATAGGGGCTCTCCTGATACAGGGTCTCGGGCACGAACAGGCCGAACAGGCGGCCGTAGGGATTGGCGAGGATGCGCTGGCGGTATTCCTCCTTCACCACGTCACGCTCGGCGACGAAGGTCGGCTCGTCGACGACAAGCGAACCCATCCGCTCGGCCTCGGCGAACAGCATCCGCTGCAGGTGGTTGGCGGGGACGGTCTCGAAATAGGCGGTGGTGTCGTCGGCGGTGAAGGCGTTGTTCGACCCGCCCACATCCTCGGTCAGCCGGTCGAAGGTTTCCGGCGGCAGGTTCTTGGTCGCCTTGAACATCAGGTGTTCGAACAGGTGGGCGAAGCCCGAGCGGCCGGCCGGATCGTCCTTTGACCCGACCTTGTACCAGACCTGGACCGTCACGTTCGAAGTGTCGGCGTCGCGGGCCGTATAGACCTCCAGCCCGTTCGGCAGCACGCGCTTGGCGAAGCCCAGAGGCGGGACGGTGACGCCTTGGGGCGCCTGGACGGCGGCGATCGCGGCCACTGGGGCCGGGGCGGCGAAGGCGGGCGCGGTCAGTCCCAGCAGCAGGGCCGAGGCGGCGACGGTGACGGTCAGGCGGATTTTCATCGGGGGTCTCCAGGCCCGGAACGCCGGGGCGGAGGCGACCGTACCAGCGTCCGCCCGCCGTGCACCTTACAGAGATGTAATCTTCAGCGCCTGAACACCTCGACCCCGATCTCGCCGTCCGGCGTCAGCCAGGCGCGTTTCATGCCTTGGCTGTTGAAGGGGCTGGCGATGTTTCCGGCGGCGTCCAGGGCGATCAGGCCGCCGTCGCCGCCCATATGGCCGATCTCGTCGATGACGGCCTGGGTCGCCTGCGCCAGAGTCTGGCCGGCGGCGACACGCCAGGCGACCTGGGCGGCGGCGGCGACGCGGATGAAATATTCGCCCTGGCCGGTGCAGGAGGTGGCCGCGTGGCCGTCGGCCCAGGTTCCGGCGGCGGGGATGGGGGTGTCGCCGACGCGGCCCGGCATCTTGCCGAAGACCCCGGCGGTCGAGGTGGCGGCGGCGAGACGGCCCTGGCTGTCCAGCACGCAGCAGCCGACGGTGCCGTGGCTGAGGGTTCCGGGCGGATGATTGTCCTCCCCCTGGCCGGCGCCGGTGTACCAGGCGGCCTCGTCGGCGATGGGCTCAAGCCCCTGGTCATGGGCGAACAGGGCCGCGCCCTCGCCTACCAGCATGACGTGCGGCGTGCGGTCCATCACCGCGCGGGCGGCGACGACGGGGTTGCGGAAGCCCTGGAGCGCGGCGACGGCGCCAGCCCGGCGGGTGGCGCCGTCCATCAGGCTGGCGTCCAGCTCATAGGCGCCGGCCAGATTGGGCGAGGCGCCCTTGCCGGCGACATAGAGGCCGGAATCCTCAAGCAGGGTCACCGCCGCCACGGCCACGTCCAGGGCGCTGTCGCCCGCGTCCAGCCGGGCCTTCATGGCCTCGACCACCTGGCGCATGTGCACGACCTCGGCGTCATAGTTGCGTTCGCGCCGGGCGCCGGCGCCGCCGTGGAGGATGAGGGCGGTCATGATCTGTCTTCCCGAGCCTGTTGTTTCGCCTCTTTCAAACGGGCGTGGCGCTCTTTAGCGTCGTCGAGAAGGCCGCGCCATGTCGGCCAAGGAGGAATAATGCGCGCAGTCCTGTCCAAGACCGCCGGTGGTCCCGAAACTCTCGTGGTCGAAGACGTGCTCGATCCGACGCCCAAGGCGGGCGAGGTGGTGATCGAGGTCAAGGCGGTGGGGATCAACTATCCCGACACCCTGATTATCGAGGACAAATACCAGTTCCGCCCCGAACGGCCCTTCTCGCCCGGTGCGGAAGTCGCCGGCGTGGTCGAGGCCGTGGGCGAAGACGTCAAGGGCGTGCGCAAGGGCGACCGGGTCATCGCCGTGCCCGGCTGGGGCGGCTTGGTCGAGCGGCTGGCGGTCAAGGCCGAGACGGTCATTCCCATCCCAGAGGCCATGAGCTTCGAGGAGGCGGCGGCCCTGATCATGACCTATGGCACCAGCTATTATGCGCTGAAGGACCGGGCGCAACTGAAGCCCGGCGAGACGCTTCTGGTGCTGGGCGCGGCCGGGGGCGTGGGCGCCGCCGCCGTCGAATTGGGCAAGGCCATGGGCGCGCGGGTCGTGGCGGCGGCCTCGACCAATGACAAGGTCCAGTTCGCCCTGGATCTGGGGGCGGACAACGGCCTGATCTATCCGACCGGGCCGATGGACAAGGCGGGGCAGAAGGAGCTGTCCGGCGAGTTCAAGCTGGCGGCCGGCCGCGACGGCGCGGACGTGGTCTATGACGCGGTGGGCGGCGACTACGCCGAACCGGCGCTGCGGGCCATGGACTGGAACGGGCGCTATCTGGTGGTCGGCTTCCCGGCGGGGATTCCGTCCCTGCCGCTGAACCTGACCCTACTGAAGTCGGTGTCGGTGATCGGGGTCTTCTGGGGCGCGGCCGTGGCGCGTGATCCCAAGGGGCACGCCGCCAACATGGCCGAGCTGATGCAGATGTATGCCGAGGGCAAGATCAAGCCGCGCGTGTCGCAGACCTTCCCCCTGGAGAAGGCCGGGGCGGCGATCAAGGCGCTGGGGGATCGTCAGGCCTTGGGCAAGATCGTGGTGACGGTGGAAAGCTGAAATCCCCTCTCCCCTTGCGGGAGAAGGTGGCCCGAAGGGCCGGATGAGGGGTCGGTCTGTGCGAAACGGCGAGGCCGGCGCGACCCCTCGCCCGACCGCGCCAGGACGACGGCTGCGCCGCCGTGCGCGGTCTCCCTCTCCCGCAGGGGGAGAGGGGTGTGCCTATTTCGCCTTCAGCCGCTGCACCGCGTCCTCGGCCTGGTCGCGGTGGCGGCGTTTGATGTTGGCACCGAGGGTGGCGATCAGGGCGGCGATGACGGCGGCGTCGTCGGTGTAGCCGATGCCGGCGAACAGGTCGGGGATCGCGTCGATCGGCATGATGAAATAGGCCAGGCCGGCGAAGATCATGCCCTTGGCCGGCAGGGGCGTGGCCGGGTCGCGGGCGGCGTACCAGGCGGCCAGGGCCTGATCCGCGAAGGGGATTCGGGCGGCCGTGCGTTGCAGCTTGGGCCAGAAGCCCTTGGCCACGCGCACTTCGTTGACCTTGACCACGGACGGGACCAGGGCCTTGCGCGGGTCAAGGGCGTCGGATGGGTCGGCGGGTTTGGCTTTGGCGGTCATGGCCGCTAAATCCTCAAACGAAACTCAGGTTCATTACAACATAGGAACGACCGGGATGAAACTCGACAACAGTATCGCAGCAGTGGTCACCGGCGGGGCCTCGGGCCTAGGCGAAGGCACGGCGCGCGCCATCGCCGCCACCGGGGCCCGGGTGGCCTTGTTCGATCTGAACGCCGAACGCGGCGAAGAGATCGCCAAGGAAATCGGCGGCGTCTTCTGCCAGGTCGACGTCACCGACGACGCCTCGGTCGCCGCCGCCTTCGCCAAGGCCCGCGCCGCCCACGGCCAGGAGCGGCTGACCGTCAACTGCGCCGGCATCGCCACCGGCATGAAGACCGTCTCGCGCAAGAAGGACACCGGCGAGATCAAGGCCCACGATATGGCCCAGTTCGAACGGACGGTGCGGGTCAATCTGTTCGGCACCTTCCGCGTCCTGTCGCAGTCGGCGGCCGGAATGGTGACCCTGGAGCCGATGGCGGACGGCGAGCGCGGCCTGATCGTCAATACGGCGTCGGTGGCGGCCCAGGACGGTCAGATCGGCCAGGCGGCCTATTCGGCGTCCAAGGGCGGGGTCTACGCCATGACCCTGCCGATCGCGCGGGACTTGGCGCAGGAAGGGGTGCGCTGCAACACCATTCTGCCCGGTATCATGTGGACGCCGATGATGGCCGGCATGGACCAGAAGATCCAGGACGCCCTGGCCGCCGCCATCCCCTTCCCCAGCCGCCTGGGCACGCCCGCCGACTACGCCTCCCTGGTGCTGGAGCTGGCGCGCAACGTCTATATCAACGGCGAGTGCATCCGGCTGGATGGGGCTATTCGCTTGGCGCCGCGCTGACGCGCGGAAGGGCGCTACGCTCGCGACGCGGTCGCTCGCTGCTTGAGCGCGAAGGCGCTCATGCGGCGAGCGTACAGGCGTTCCGGTAGGGGCAGTTTGCGCATGAATTCGGTTCAAGTCGCGCGAAGCGCGATAGCCACAAAAAAGAGCTTGCAGGACCGATCAACCCTCCGCTATACGCCCCCTCCTCGACGGGGAGCGCACCTAGCTCCTACGGAGTGCGGGCGTAGCTCAGTGGTAGAGCACAACCTTGCCAAGGTTGGGGTCGAGAGTTCGAATCTCTTCGCCCGCTCCAAGTCGAGACTGACAAAATCAGGGGCCTGTCGTTTTCGGCAGGCCCCGATTTTTTTGCCCTAGATCAGCCCGGCGGCGAGGGTCAGGACGCCCAGTCCGAGCGACAGGGGCGCGCGCAGGGCCAGCCATCCCTGGGGCGTCATGCCGGCCGCCTTGAGACGGAGATCGACGCTCAGGCTGGCGGCGATGAAGACGCCCAGAATCATAAGGGACGGTTCGGGCCAGGTCTGGCCGGTCGCCCAGGGCCAGGCCGTCGCAAGGGCCAGCAGGGATGGCGCCACGGCGGCGATCCAGACCCAGCGTGGGGCGCCGCCGTGTCTCGTGGCGGCCAAGCCCCACCAGACCCCGCCCAGGAAGCTGAAGATCAGGGCGGCGTAGGCATAGGCGAGGCTGAGGGCTGAGAACCGGACGTCCGGCCCGCCGAAGATCAGGACCCCGACCGCCGCCGCCTGGGGCAGCAGACCGGCGAAACCCAGGATGCGGGCAAGGGGCGGCAGCGCGGGGTGGTCGGTCATTTCGGCATCCATCGTATCGGCCATCGGTCATCGATCGGGGCGGCGTCTGATCCAGGTTATAGAAATTTGCGTATAGGATTGCGACTGCGCGCTGCGCCCCCGGAAGGCCGTCGTCGTCGATGACTGGAGCCTTTCCTTGCCCCCAACCCCGACCATAGCCCCGATCAAGAGCCCGCTGCTCGTCTGGTACGACGGCGGCTGCCCCCTGTGCCGCCGCGAGATTGCCCTGATGCGTCGGCTGGATCACCGAGGCGCGATCCAGTTCGTCGATGTGGCCTCGGGCGATGACGCGTCCTGTCCCCTGGACCGCGACGCCCTGCTGGCCCGGTTCCACGCCAGCGAGAATGGACGGCTGCTGTCGGGGGCCGCGGCGTTTGCGGCCATGTGGCGGGCCATTCCCCTGCTGCGATTGCTCGGGCTGGCGGCGCGCGCTCCCATGGTGCTGGCGGGGCTGGAAGCCGCCTATCGGGTGTTTCTGAAGGTGCGACCCCGGCTTCAGGCCCTGGCCCGCAAGGCGGGGTGAGCCATGGCCGTGCTGCGGCTGGTGCTGGGCGACCAGCTGTCCGATGGCCTGTCGGCCCTGGAGGGGCTTGAGCCCGGGGTCGACGCCGTCCTGATGGCCGAGGTGCGCGACGAGGCGACCTATGTCCGCCATCACAAGCAGAAGATCGCCCTGACCTTCGCGGCCATGCGCGGCCATGCCGAGCGGCTGGCGGGCCGAGGCGTGCAGGTGCGCTATGTGCGGATCGACGATCCCGACAACAGTGGTTCGATCACCGGGGAGCTGGGTCGGGCGCTGGAGGGCGGCGGTTACGACCGGGTCGTCATCACCGAATGCGGGGAGTGGCGGCTGGCTGAGCATCTGGCGGCCTTCGCGGAAGGCGCGAGCCTGCCGGTCGAAATCCGCGAGGATCGCCGCTTCCTCTGTTCGCATGACCGGTTCCGGCGCTGGGCCTCGGGCAAGTCGCAGCTGCGGATGGAGTTCTTCTATCGCGAGATGCGGCGCGAGACCGGCCTGCTGATGGACGGCGCCCAGCCGGAGGGCGGGCGCTGGAACTATGACGCCGAGAACCGCAAGAAACTGCCGCGCGGCCTGACGCCGCCGTCGCGGCTGCGCATTCCGCCCAATGCGACGACCCGAGCGGCCATGGCGGACGTCGAGCGGCTGTTCGGGGATCATTTTGGATCGCTGGAGGCCTTTGGCTGGCCGACGACGGCGGCGGAGGCCGAGGCGGTTCTGGCGCATTTCCTGGAGGCGATTCTGCCGTCGTTCGGCGACTGGCAGGACGCCATGGCGGAGGATCAGCCGTGGATGTGGCACGGGCTGATCTCGACCTCGCTGAATCTGGGCCTGCTCGATCCGCTGGACGTCTGTCGCCGGGCCGAGGCGGTCTATCGCGCCGGGAGGGCGCCGCTTAACGCGGTCGAGGGCTTCATCCGCCAAATCCTGGGCTGGCGCGAGTTCGTGCGCGGGATCTACTGGTTGAAGGCGCCGGAGTATCGGGTCAGGAACTTCCTGGACGCGGACCGGACCCTGCCCTGGTTCTACTGGTCCGGCGAGACCGACATGGCCTGCGTGGCGGATGCGGTGAAGACGACGCAGGACAACGCCTACGCCCACCATATCCAGCGACTGATGGTGACGGGGAACCTGGCCCTGTTGCTGGGTGTCCATCCCGACGCGGTCGACGACTGGTATATGGCCGTCTACGCCGACGCCTATGAATGGGTGGAGATGCCCAATACGCGGGGCATGGCCCTGTTCGCCGACGGCGGGATCGTGGGGTCCAAACCCTATGCGGCGTCCGGGGCCTATATCGACCGGATGAGCGACTACTGCGGCGGCTGCCGCTATGACGTGAAGAGCAAGAGCGGCGACGCGGCCTGCCCCTTCAACCGGCTGTACTGGGGCTTTCTGGAGCGCAATCGGGGCCGGCTGAGGGACAATGTGCGCCTGGCCATGCCCTACAAGACCCTGCACGGGTTTGACGAGGCGAAACGGGCTGCGCTGGCCGCCGAGGCGGAGGCGTGCCGGACCCTGCTGGGGGCGAACCCGATCAAATAGGGGGAACCTCGACGCGGCGGACGGTATTTGCTTGGATGTTCCGTCAACCCCGCCAGAGGCCGCCCATGATCGCCATTCGCCGTCCCGCCGCCATCCTGGTCGCCGCCGTTGCGGCCTCGGCCCTGTCCGCCTGCGCCTATAACGAGGCGCTGGGGCGCAATCAGCTGCTGCTGGTTGACAACGCCTCCCTGTCGCAGCAGTCGACCGCCGCCTGGCGCGAGGCCATCGCCAAGCCGGGCGTCCAGACCTCCGGCGCCCAGGTTGATCGGATACGGCGTGTCGGCGGGCGGCTGGTGCAGGCGGCGGGCCTGGGCGGCCGGACCTGGGACTACGCCGTCTTCAGCGAGAAGAGCCCCAACGCCTTCGTCCTGCCGTCGGGCCAGATCGGCGTGACCGACAGCCTGCTGGCCCTGGTCCAGAACGACGACCAGCTGGCCAGCTTCATCGGTCATGAGATCGGCCATGTCGTCGCCAACCACGCGGCCGAGCGCGCCTCCAGCCAGTCGCTGACCGCCGTCGGCCTGGCGGCCGTGGGCGGCGCAGCGGGACGCTATGGCGATGCGGTCAACGCCTATGGCGGTCTGGCGGCCCAGTACGGGCTGCTGCTGCCCTATTCGCGACGCGATGAACTGGAGGCCGACCGGCTGGGCGTGGACTATATGGCGGCGGCGGGGTTCAGGCCCTCACAAGCCGTCGCCCTGTGGCGGCTGATGGCGGCGCAACGCCAGGCCAGCGTCCCTCAGTTCGCCTCGACCCACCCGTCGGATGCGACGCGGATCGATCTGCTGCAGCAATATATCGCTAGCAAGGGCTGGAACTGATCAGACCTTGATGTCGAGATAGGTCCCCGGGCGCATGATCCGGGGCGTTTCCCCGTCGGCTGCGGGCCGCGGCGCAAACGGGCGGGGCGCAGTGGCCACGGGCGCCTGAACCTGGATCGGCGTGGCTTGAACCTGGGCCGCCTGGACTTGGTTCAGCGCGGTGCGGAAGAAGGCGGCCTGGGCGTTTCGCGCAGACGGAGCCTCGCCCAAGGGCGTGGGCAGGGACTGCGGCAAACCGGGGCGAATCGCGCTCATGCCCAATCGTTAACGCATTCGGAGCGATCAATCGTTAACAAGGCCTCTCGAAAGAGAGTTAACGCGCTTTTTCGTTCGGCAGGGGTCTCGGCGGAGCCTGCATCGAGGCCACAAGACGGTCGATATCGGCGTCGTTGAGCAGGGGGCCGGACTGTTTGGCGGTGATCCGGCCCATGGCGTCGACGGCGAAGGTCTCGGGCACGCCGGAGATGCCCAGGTCCAGGCCGGCCCGACCCTCGCGGTCCACCAGAACCATGGAATAGGGGTCGCCCAACTCGTCCAGGAAGGCGCGCGTCGCGACCGGCTCGTCCTTGTAGGCCACGCCGACGACGGCGATCCCCCGCGCCTTCAGGGCCAGAAGCTTGGGATGTTCGATCCGGCACGGCGCGCACCAGGAGGCGAAGACATTGACCAGCATGGGCCGGCCGACGCCCGCCGTCTTGAGATCCAGATTGCCGGGTCCGGCGGTGTCGCCGGTGAGCATGGGCAGAACCGTTTCGGGGATGGGCTGGCCGACCATGGCGTCGGGCTTGAAGGCCGGATCGCGTTTCAGCGACCAGCCGATGAACAGGGCGGCGAGCGCGCTGAGCACCACCAGGGGCAGGAGGGCCAGCCAGCGGTTCACTTTAAGGGCCCTATCGCGCTTCGCGCTACTTGAGGGCGATTGGAGTCTGAGGCGTCCGATGTGGGGTCCGTCTCCAACCGCTCCAGTTCCCGCTTCCATTTGCGGGAGGCGATGACGGCGCGGGCGACCAGGGCGGCCAGGACCAGGGCGCTGACGCCCCAGGCGGGCCAGACGAAGGCGGCGTAGGGGGTCATGTCGAGGTCGAGCATCTAAGCCTCCAGCGCCTTTCGGGCGCGCAGGGTCAGGACGCGGCGGCGCCGGATCTCGGTGCGGATCGCCGTCAGCCACAGGGCCGCGAACAGAACCCCATAGGCCGCCAGCATGGTCAGGAACGGCGGCAGATAGACGGGGTCCAGGCCTGAGGACCCAGGGGTCAGGAAGCTGGCCGGCTGGTGCAGGGTGTTCCACCAGTCGACCGAGAATTTGACGATGGGCAGGTTGATCAGGCCGACGAGGCCCAGAACGGCGGCGGCGCGGGCGCCCTTCTGCTCATCGTCGATCGAGGCCCGCAGCGCCATATAGCCGATGTAGAAGAGGAACAGGACCAGCACGCTGGTCAGGCGCGCGTCCCACACCCACCAGGTTCCCCACATCGGCTGGCCCCACAGCGAGCCGGTGAACAGGGCCAGGGCCGTGAAGGCGGCGCCGGGCAGGGCGGCCGTGCGGGCGGCGGCGTCGGCCAGGGCGTGGCGGAACACCAGGGCGAAGAAGCTTGAGACGCCCAGGGCCGAATAGGCGCCCAGGCCCCAGACGGCGGCGGGCACATGGACGAACATGATCCGCACCGTGTCGCCCTGCTGATAGTCCGCGGGGACGGAGAAGCTGAGCCAGATCCCGACCGCCAGCAACACGGCCGCGACCGCCCAGAGGACGGGCGTCAGAGGGCCGGTGAAGGCCATGAAACGCTGCGGGTTGGACAGGCCGAACATGGGCTCAGCGATTACGCGGGGTCGCGACGGCGGGCAAGCGGCGGATCACCTCAGTCATCCCTGGGCGTTGCGCACCGCTGCGGCCCCAGCGAAGGCGGCGACGACGCCCGCGAACAGGACATAGGCGCCCAGGAAGGCCAGGGCCGGGGCGGGCGACTGGCCGGATGCCGCGCGTTCCAGCGCCCCTGCGCCGAAGACGACCGGCGGAATGAACAGGGGCAGGACGACGACGGCGATCAGCAGGCCGCCCCGCTTGGCGCCCAGGGCCAGGGCCGCGCCCAGGGTTCCGGTCAAGGCGAAGCCCGCGCCGCCGATCAGGGCCGACAAGGCGGTGAGCGGGACCAGGGCCGGCGGCAGCCCCAGCGCCAGGGCGGCGACCGGCGCGGTCAGAGCCAGGGGCAGGCCGACGGCGATCCACTGGGCCAGGGCCTTGATCAGGACGACCGACTCGAGCGGCAGGTGGCCGAGCGCCAACAGGTCCAGCGCCCCGTCCTCCAGATCCCGCTCGAACAGCCGCTCGAGCGACAGCAGCGAGGCCAGGGCCAGGGCCAGCCAGGCGATCCCTCCCGCCACGGGCGAAAGCGTGCGCGGATCGCCGCCCACGGCCAGGGGCAGGACGGCGGTAAGGCAGGCGAAGAAGCCGCAGGCCAGCAGGGGGCCGCCTCCGCCGCTCCAGGCCAGGTCCAGCTCCCGCTCCAACAGCACGCGCGTCGCGCCGCGCAGGCCGGGCGGGCGGGGTTCGGCGTCTATCTGACGGCTCACGTCAGGCCTCCCAGGTCCAGGGTGCGGGCCGGGAGGGGCAGGGGGTCGTGGACGGCGGCGAGAATCAGGCCGTCGGCGTCGAGATGGCGGCGCATCTGGTCGGCGAAGACCGCGCGCCAGCGGGCGTCCAGCGGGGCCATGGGCTCGTCCAGCAGCCACAGGGCGCGCGGCGAGCCGACCAGCCGGCCCATGGCCAGGCGGCGGCGTTGACCGGCGGACAGGCGGCGGACTTCAAGGTCCAGCAGGGGAGCGAGGCCGAAGGCCTCGACCGCATCGTCCAGGCCGCATTGGACGTGACCCAGCCAGTCGCACTGGAAACCCAGCTCCTCGCGCGCCGTCCGCCCGGTCTTCAGCCCGTTCTGGTGGCCCAGAAAATGGGTTTCGCGTCCGCGCGCCAGCCGCTCGTCCAGCGGATTGCCGTCGCCGTCGTGGAAGGCGATCTCGCCGGTGTCGGGGCGCAGCAGACCGGCGATGGTTCGCAGCAGACTGGTCTTGCCCGCGCCATTGGCGCCTGTCAGCACCACGGCTTCGCCGGCCTGAAGGCGCAGGTCGAGGCCCTGGAATAGGCGGCGCTCGCCGCGTGAGACGGTCAGTTCGGAGATCGAGAGGGTGTGGATCATCGGAAACTTCCCGTCGCCATGAAGGGGAGGGAGAAGAACGCCTTTGTTTTGAGAACCTTTCTCAATGTCCGCGTCGAGGGTGTGGACACATGGACGGTGCGCGATGAGCGGACTATAGGCACGATTGCCGCAGCAGGCTTTCGCCGCGCGCGCAGGGGCCCTGTGAGCCGCTGCGTCTGCCGCGCGAAGGCGCAACCGGATTGTCGGGCGGCGCTGACCAGAGGAAGACTCCATGCCGTCGAACGACAGCTTCAACACCCGCCAGGACCTTTCCGTCGGGCGCAAGAAATACGCCTATTACAGCCTTCCGGCCGCCGAGGAAGCCGGTCTGACCGGGATTTCCCGCCTGCCGCGCTCGATGAAGGTGCTTCTCGAGAACCTGCTGCGCAATGAGGACGGGGTTTCCGTCACCGAAGCCGACCTGAAGGCGGTCGCCGCCTGGGTCGAGAACAAGGGCTCGGTCGAGCACGAGATCGCCTTCCGTCCGGCCCGCGTCCTGATGCAGGACTTCACCGGGGTTCCCGCTGTGGTCGATCTGGCCGCCATGCGCGACGCCATGAGCGCCCTGGGCGCCGACGCCGCCAAGATCAACCCGCTGGTTCCGGTCGATCTGGTCATCGACCACTCGGTCATGGTCGACCACTTCGGCACGGCCAAGGCTTTCGGCCAGAACGTCGAGCGCGAATATGAGCGCAACATCGAACGCTACAACTTCCTGCGCTGGGGTTCGTCGGCCTTCAACAACTTCCGCGTCGTGCCCCCCGGCACCGGCATCTGCCACCAGGTGAACCTGGAGAACCTGGCCCAGACCGTCTGGACCCTGGACGAAGGCAAGAAGACCGTCGCCTATCCCGACACCGTCGTCGGCACCGACAGCCACACCACCATGATCAACGGCCTGGCCGTCCTGGGCTGGGGCGTCGGCGGCATCGAGGCCGAGGCCGCCATGCTGGGCCAGCCGATCCCGATGCTGATCCCCGAGGTCATCGGCTTCAAACTGACCGGCCGCCTGCCGGAAGGGACGACCGCGACCGACCTGGTGCTGACCGTCACCCAGATGCTGCGCAAGAAGGGCGTGGTCGGCAAGTTCGTCGAGTTCTTTGGCGACGCCCTGCCGAACATGACCATCGAAGACCAGGCGACCATCGCCAACATGGCCCCGGAATACGGCGCCACCTGCGGCTTCTTCCCCGTCTCGGCCGCCACCATCGGCTATCTGACCGCCACGGGCCGCGACAAGGCGCGCGTCGCCCTGGTCGAAGCCTACGCCAAGGCCCAGGGCCTGTGGATCGACGAGACCTCGGAAGACCCGGTCTTCACCGACGTTCTGGAACTGGACCTGGCCACTGTCGTGCCGTCGCTGGCCGGTCCGAAGCGTCCGCAGGACCGCGTCGAACTGACCACGGCCGCCCCGGCCTTCGAAACCGCCCTGGTCGATGTCTTCGCCCGTCCGACCGACGCCCCGCGCGCGGCCGTCGAGGGTGAGAAGTTCACCGTCGGCGACGGCGACGTCGTCATCGCCGCCATCACCTCCTGCACCAACACCTCCAACCCGTCGGTGCTGATCGCCGCCGGCCTGGTGGCGCGCAAGGCCAATGCGCTCGGCCTGAAGGCCAAGCCCTGGGTCAAGACCTCGCTGGCCCCCGGTTCGCAGGTCGTTACCGATTATCTGACCGACGCCGGCCTGCAGAAGGACCTGGACGCCCTAGGCTTCAACCTGGTCGGCTACGGCTGCACCACCTGTATCGGCAACTCGGGCCCGCTGGATCCGGCGATCTCGAAGGCGATCAACGACAACGCCCTGGTCGCGACCTCGGTCCTGTCGGGCAACCGCAACTTCGAAGGCCGCGTGAACCCGGACGTCCAGGCCAACTATCTGGCCTCGCCGCCGCTGGTCGTGGCCTACGCCATCGCCGGCTCGATGCGGATCGACATCACCAAGGATCCGATCGGCCAGGACAAGAAGGGCAATGACGTCTTCCTGAAGGATGTCTGGCCGACCTCGCAGGAGATCGCCGACATCCAGAAGAAGTCGGTCACCCCGGCCATGTTCGCCAAACGTTACAAGGACGTCTTCAAGGGCGACAAACACTGGCAGGCGATCAAGGTCACGGGCGGCCAGACCTATGAGTGGGACGACGCCTCCACCTATGTCGCCAACCCGCCCTACTTCGAAGGCCTGTCGATGGACCTGACTCCGGTCCAGGACATCGTCGAGGCCCGCGTCCTGGCCATCTTCGGCGACTCGATCACCACCGACCACATCTCTCCGGCCGGTTCGATCAAGAAGACCTCGCCCGCCGGCGTCTATCTGACCAGCCACGGCGTCGAGGCGGCCGAGTTCAACAGCTACGGCGCCCGTCGCGGCAACCACGAAGTCATGATGCGCGGCACCTTCGCCAATATCCGCATCAAGAACCGGATCACGCCCGAGATCGAGGGCGGCGTCACGAAGCATTTCCCGTCGAACGACACCATGTCGATCTATGACGCGGCCATGCGCTACCAGTCGGAAGGCCGGCCGCTGGTCGTCTTCGCCGGCAAGGAATACGGCACGGGCTCGTCGCGCGACTGGGCGGCCAAGGGCACGCGCCTGCTGGGCGTTCGCGCCGTCATCGCCGAAAGCTTCGAGCGCATCCACCGTTCGAACCTGGTCGGCATGGGCGTCGTGCCCCTGCAGTTCAAACAGGACGGCTGGCAGAAGCTGGGCCTGACCGGCGAGGAGATCGTCACCATCCGCGGCCTGTCCGACGCCAATGTCGGCAAGCTGCGTCCGCGTCAGGACCTGTGGGTCGAGCTGTTCCGTCCGTCGGACGGCAAGATGGCCCGCTTCCCGGTCCGCTGCCGCATCGATAACCAAACCGAGATGGACTATCTGCTGGCCGGCGGCGTCATGCCCTACGTCCTGCGCAACCTGGCCCGTGGCCCGGAAACCGAAGCCCCGATCGCGGCCGAGTAATCCGGCAGCCTCAGGCTGAAACAGAAGGGGCCGGCGGAGCGATCCGCCGGCCCTTTTCGTTGTTGTGCCCAACGAGCGTATGAAGCTGTTAACCTTAAAGGGGTGTACATTCGGCTTCGGGAGTTCCGCATGGCTGATACGTCAATCGAATGGACAGACGCGACTTGGAATCCGGTCGCGGGCTGTTCCGTCATCTCTCCAGGTTGCACGAACTGCTACGCAATGCGTATGGCAGCGAGATTGGAAGCGATGGGTGTTGCAAAATACGCCACGTTAACCCGCAAAAGCGGTGACCGTTACATCTGGACGGGCAAAATTGCCCTTGATGAGTCGGCTCTCACGATACCTTCGACTTGGCGTAAACCTCGAAAGGTGTTCGTCAATTCAATGTCGGACCTTTTCCATCCCGATGTGCCAAGTGAGTTCATCGCTCGAGTATGGCAGGCCATGGCGGAGACGCCTCAGCATACCTATCAGATTCTGACGAAGCGCCCTGATCGTATGCGGCAGGTGTTGTCAGAAGTCGCGGCTTCGCCTCTCCAAAACGTGTGGCTGGGGACGAGCGTTGAGGATGCCACAGTCGTTGGTCGCCTCGATGAACTACGGGCAACTCCGGCGATGATCCGGTTCGTTTCTTTTGAGCCGTTAATTGGTTCAGTGGTTGGCGCTAACCTCGAAGGAATCCACTGGGCTATCGTGGGGGGTGAGTCCGGACCCAGATCGCGGCCTATGGAGACCGCGTGGGTCGATGAGATTCGCGCTCTATGTATCGCGGCGTCCGCTGCCTTCTTCTTCAAACAATGGGGCGGCCGGAACAAGAAGGCTGCTGGGCGTACCTACCGAGGCCAGCTTTGGGACGAGATGCCCTTGTCGAGCACGCTTCCCGCCAGCCGTTGAGCCAGTCCTCGCGCGGGACCGGACGCGTTGGACAAGGCGAAGAATAGCGAAAATTGATGGACCGAGCCTCGGTCCATATAAAGCCTTAACGGCTTCGGAACCCACGTGAAGAGCGATCCTAGGCGCTGTTGAACCCACGTCTCGACGGCGGCTTCGTCTGCTGTCCTGCTCCATTCGTCGGGTGATAACTGTCCGAAGATATTCATCTGCTTCGGCCGCAAGCCGTACCAAGCTGAAATCCACTCATCTGTGCCGAACATTCGAGTTAAGCGTCGGCGCTTATGATTGTCGATAGCCTCTCGAGATCGAGCAGCTTGCCGAAGGATTCCGTTGATGTTGACCAAGTACCAGACATCTATGGAGCCGGTTGCTCGTATTGCCTTGAGGGTCTCCCAGTCGACGTTCAGACCATAGGGATCAAGAAACATGACTGCACGTTTCCCGGACCACCTCTCGTTAGCGAGAGCTTGGGGAATAATGGTGTTGCAGTCGCCGCGAACGACATCGATCACGCGGTCTGGGTGATCCGCCTTGAGGGCCAGTAGCGCGCTAACGTGACCCGGCTTTTGGTCGATGAAGGTCAGCCGATCAAAGGCTGGTCGGGCGTCCAAAGCGATGCGGGCGGACCCTCTACGTTGCTCTCGGAATGCTTCTCGCTGCCGACCTTCGACGAAATCCAACATTGCTGGATGATTGATCGTCCTAGAGCCGGTGCCAGCAAAGGCGTCGATATACCATAGGTGGTTAAAATGAGGGCGTAGGGCCGTGACGTAAGCCTTGAGGTATCTCTCGATGACGTCGAGCTTCAGGTCGGTCGAGGAGTTACCAAATATGTGGTCTGTCACGATGTTGCGCTCGGTACCTGTTCGGCTCGATCAGCAACCGTTGCATATCAACATGGGGTTGTGGAGTCTCTTGGTCAGGCGCGTGTCGGCCTCCGCAGGCTGGTCATTGCGACGTTAAAGAGTTCGTCCGACAATCGCCCCATCAGTCCAGCTTCAGCGCTTCCGCCAGCAGGCGGGCCTCGGCGGCGCGGCTGGAGCCGGAGCGCCAGGCGACGACGATTTCGCGGTGGGGCGGGGCGCCGTCGGCCTGGTTCTCGAAGGCGCGGATGACGACGGAAGGCGTGTCGGCCAGGCCCGCCTGCACCGCCATCTTGGGCAGGAAGGAGACGCCCAGGCCCGAGCCGACCATCTGGATCAGGGTGTGCAGGCTGGTGGCGGCGAAGACGTCGTCGCCGCGCGGGGCCTCGATGTCCAGGGCCGCCAGGGCGTGGTCGCGCAGGCAGTGGCCGTCTTCCAGCAGGATCAGATCCTCGGCCCGCAGCGATCCGGGACGGATCGGGCCGGGGGCGGCCAGGGCGTGGTCGTGGGGGGCGGCGGCCATGATCTCGTCGTCGCCGATGCGGGCGTGTTCGACGCCCGGCGCGTCATAGGGCAGGGCGATGACGGCGGCGTCGATCTGGCCCGCCTTCAGGGCGGCGATCAGGCGCGGCGTCAGGTCCTCGCGGATGAACAGTTTCAGGTTCGGATAGGCGGTCTTCAGCGACGGCAGTTTGGCGGGCAGCAGGAAGGGGGCCACGGTCGGGATGACGCCCAGCCGGAACCGGCCCGACAGCAGGCGGCCGGCGTTCTTGGCCGCCTCGACCAGATCCTCGGTCCGGGCCAGGACGTCCTCGGCCCGCCGCACGGCCTCGGCCCCGACGGCGGTCATGATGACGGCGCCGCGCGCCCGCTCGACCACGGGCGCGCCCAGGATCCGCTCCAGCTCCTGCACCCCGGCGCTGAGGGCGGGCTGGCTGACGTGAGCGGCCTCGGCGGCGCGGGAGAAGCTGCCGTGTTCGGCGAGAAGCTTGAGGTACTGGAGTTGGCGCAGGGTGGGGAGCATTCGGGGTGGATAGGCCAAGCCTATGCCGAAATCAAAGATAATCGATTGGCCTTATGAAGCTGGGCCGTGCAGGAATAGCCCCATCGACGAAGGGGCTATCGATAACAGGCCCGCCGCATCGCGCCACCACAGGGAAGATCGCCATGACCACCGAAGCCAAATGCCCGTTCTCAGGCGCGACCACCGAGTCCGTCGCCGGTGGCGGCGTACAGAACCGCGACTGGTGGCCGGGGCAACTGCGCACCGATCTGCTGAACCAGCATTCGTCGCGCTCCAACCCGCTGGGCGAGGGGTTCGACTATCGCGAGGCCTTTTCCAAGCTGGACTATGAGGCGCTGAAGAACGACCTGCGCCAGCTGATGACGGATTCGCA
The DNA here is from genome assembly GCF_058681075.1 of Brevundimonas sp. FV2ps16. Classification (NCBI taxonomy): domain Bacteria; kingdom Pseudomonadati; phylum Pseudomonadota; class Alphaproteobacteria; order Caulobacterales; family Caulobacteraceae; genus Brevundimonas; species Brevundimonas sp. FV2ps16. The sequence continues at coordinate 1,318,908 of NZ_CM178728.1, forward strand.
GGACTGGTGGCCGGCGGACTTCGGCCACTACGGCCCTCAGTTCGTCCGCATGGCCTGGCATAGCGCGGGCACCTATCGGGTCGGCGACGGCCGTGGCGGCGGCGGGCGCGGCCAGCAGCGGTTCGCCCCGCTGAACTCGTGGCCCGATAATGTGAACATCGACAAGTCGCGCCGCCTGCTGTGGCCGATCAAGCAGAAATACGGTCAGGCCATCTCCTGGGCCGACCTGTTCATCCTGACCGGAAACGTGGCGCTGGAGACGATGGGCTTCCGCACCTTCGGTTTCGCCGGCGGTCGCGAGGACACTTGGGAGCCGGATCAAGACGTCTACTGGGGGCGTGAAAACACCTGGCTGGGTGGGGACGAGCGGTACTCGCGCGGTTCGCACGGCGTGGACAAGCCGGCTGACGAGGCCGTTCTGGTCGCGGACGACACCGCCGACGGCGTCCAGCACACGCGTGATCTGGAGAACCCGCTGGCGGCGGTCCAGATGGGCCTGATCTACGTCAACCCGGAAGGGCCGGACGGCAATCCCGATCCGATCGCGGCGGCGCGCGATATCCGTGACACCTTCGCGCGGATGGCGATGAACGACGAGGAGACGGTCGCACTGATCGCCGGCGGCCACACCTTCGGCAAGACCCACGGCGCTGGCCCGGCCGACCATGTGGGGCCTGAGCCCGAGGCTGACGGCCTGGAAGCCCAGGGCCTGGGCTGGGCCTCCAGCTTCGGTAGCGGAAAGGCTGGAGACGCCATTACCAGCGGCCTGGAAGTGACCTGGACCCAGACCCCGGCCCAGTGGAGCAACTTCTTCTTCGAGAACCTGTTCGCCTTCGAATGGGAGTTGGAAAAGTCGCCGGCCGGGGCTCACCAGTGGGTGGCCAAGGATGCGGGCTTCATCATCCCCGACGCCCATGATCCGACCAAGATGCGCCGGCCGACCATGCTGACCACCGATCTGTCGCTGCGGTTCGACCCCGAATACGAGAAGATCTCGCGCCGCTTCCTGAACAATCCCCAGGCCTTCGCCGAGGCCTTCGCCCGGGCCTGGTTCAAGTTGACCCACCGCGACCTGGGTCCGCGCTCGCGCTATGTGGGCCCGGAGATCCCCAAGGAGGAACTGGTCTGGCAGGATCCCGTGCCGGCCGTCGATCATCCGCTGATCGACGCCGCCGATGCGGCCGCGTTGAAGGCGCAGGTGCTGGCCACCGGTCTGAGCGTTTCGGAACTGGTCGGCGTGGCCTGGGCCTCGGCCTCGACCTTCCGGGGCGGGGACAAGCGCGGCGGCGCCAACGGCGCGCGCATCCGGCTGGCGCCGCAGAAGGACTGGGCCGTCAATCAGCCCGAGCAGCTGGAGCGAGTGCTGAAGACGCTGGAAGGCGTGCAGTTCGCCTTCAACCAGGAACAGGTCGGCGGCAAGAAGGTCTCGCTGGCCGACCTGATCGTGCTGGCCGGCGCCGCGGGTGTCGAACAGGCGGCCAAGGCGGCGGGACATGAGGTCGTCGTGCCCTTCACGCCCGGCCGGACGGACGCCAGCCAGGCCCAGACCGACGTTGAGTCCTTCAGCTATCTGGAGCCTGTCGCCGACGGTTTCCGCAACTATCAGAAGGCCCGCTACGCCGTTCCCGCCGAGTCCCTGCTGATCGACCAGGCCCAGCGTCTGACCCTGACCGCGCCCGAGATGACGGCGCTGATCGGGGGGCTGCGCGCCATCAACATCAATGTGGGCGGTTCGACCCATGGGGTGCTGACGGATCGGCCGGGCGCCCTGACCAACGACGTCTTCGTCAATCTGCTGGACATGGGCGTGAAATGGTCCGCGTCGTCGCCCGCCAAGGACCTGTTCGACGGGCGCGACCGCAAGACCGGAGAGCTGCGCTGGACCGGCACCCGCGTCGATCTGGTGTTCGGCTCCAACGCCGTGCTGCGCGCCCTGGCTGAGGTCTACGCCGAGGCGGACGGTCAGAAGAAGCTGGTCGCGGACTTCGTGGCGGCCTGGGCCCGGGTCATGGAGCTGGACCGGTTCGACCTGCACGGCTGATTTCAGCCGGAGTACAGGCGGCGAGGGGGCGGACGCGTGCAGGCGTCCGCCCCCTCGCTGTGTCTGTGATCAGCGCAGCTTGATCTCGAACAGTTGCGGCCAGCGCTTGCCGGTGACGAACAGGCGTTTGCCGGCGGCGTCCCAGGCGATGCCGTTCAGGACGTCGTCCCGGGGGGCCAGGCCGGCGTTCTGGGGAACTAGTGCGGTCAGGTCGATAAAGGCCTTAACCACCCCCGTCTCCGGGTCGATGCGGGCGATGCGGTTGTCCTGCCACAGGTTGGCGAAGACCTCGCCGTCGATCCACTCCAGCTCGTTGATCTGGTCCAGCGGCTTGCCGTCGGCGGTGACGGAGACGCGGCCGGTCTCGGCCAGGGTGTCTGGATCGAGGAAGCGCAACTGGTCGGTGCCGTCGCTCATGATCAGCCGCCGCCCGTCGGTGGTCAGGGCCCAGCCTTCTCCCGGATAGGAGAAGCCGCCCAGGGGCGAGAAGTCGTCCAGCTTCCAGATGAAGCCGATGTGGTTGCGCCAGGTCAGGCTGTAGAGCTTGCCGTTCAGCGTGGTCATGCCCTCGCCGAAATAGACGGTCGGCAGGTCGCGCCGGCGCACCACCTCGCCCGTCTCCAGTCGCACCTGGCGAATGGAGGACGGGTATTGGCCCGTGCTCTCGTACAGGGCGCCGTCGTGGAACAATAGGCCCTGGGTGAAGGCCGTCCGGTCGTGCGGATAGGCGCGCACGACCTCGTAGGCCTGGACCGGAACCTCCGCGCGGACCGAAAGGAACCCGCCCGTCGCCAGCAGCAGACCGGCGGCGAGGCCGGTGAGGCGCAACGACAGGCGGGTCATGGGGTCAGGCGCCTTCGGCGGCGGCTTCCGCCTCGGCCTTCTTGGCGCGGGCCTCGGCCTGGTCGGCCTGGGCGCGGGCGGCTGTGGCCTTTTCCTTCTTGGTCGCGGAGCGACGGCCCAGCATGTTCAGGGCCTCGACCCCGGCCGAGAAGGCCATGGCGGCGTAGATATAGCCCTTGGGCACATGATAGCCGAAGCCGTCGGCGATCAGCACCATGCCGATCATCAGCAGGAAGCCGAGGGCCAGCATGACGACGCTGGGGTTCTCGTTGATGAAATTGGCCAGGGGATCGGCGGCCAACAACATGACGGTCACGGCGACGAGAACCGCGATCACCATGATGGGCAGGTGTTCGGTCATGCCGACGGCGGTCAGGATGGAGTCGATCGAGAAGACTAGGTCCAGCAGGATGATCTGGAAGATCGCCGCGCCGGCGTTGTTGATCATCACGTCCTTCTTGTCCATCACGTCATGGGTCGGCGTGGGATCGACGGTGTGGTGGATTTCCTTGGTGGCCTTCCAAACCAGGAACAGGCCGCCCGCGATCAGGATCAGATCCTTCCACGAGAACTCGTTGCCCATGACGGTGAAGACAGGCTGAACCAGGCCGACCAGCCAGGCGATGATCGACAGCAGGGCAAGGCGCATGACCAGTGCCAGGCCGATGCCGATGCGCCGGACCTTCTGGCGCTGATGCTCGGGCAGTTTGTTCGACAGGATCGAGATGAAGATCAGGTTGTCTATGCCGAGCACGACCTCCATCACAATGAGCGTCACCAGCGCGGCCCAGGCGGCCGGGTCGGAGAGCAGGGGCGTAATGCTGTCGAGCATGAGGTGTCCTAGAAGGAAAAGCGTCAGCGTAAAGAGCTAGGGCCGGCGCGGGTTCCGATCAAGCGCGCAGGACGGCGCAATGGTCGCACCCCGCCCTCAGGGTCGTGCAGGCGCAACATCCACGACCAAAGGGAAATGGTCGGAAATCACCTGACCCGCGATTGAGTCGGTGGGGACGCCGTATCTGCTCACCGACAGGCCGGGGCCGACGAAGACATGGTCTATGGCGACGCCGTCATTGTCCTTGGCGATGTCGAAGGCGTTGTAGGTGCCGGCCGGGCCGAAGACGACGGGGCTGACCGCGCGAGCATCGCGCAGGCCCGAGGCGAGGATGCGGCGATAGGGGGCGCTGTCGGGTCCGGTGTTGAAATCCCCCATCAGGACCACCGACGCCGTCACGCCGTCGACCGAGGCCGGCGCCATGTCAGCGGCCAGTGCGGCGCATTGCTCGCGGGCGATCACGCCGACATGGTCGAAATGGGCGTTGCGCACGTCCAGCAGGCCGCCGTCGGCCCGGTCGCGCAGGACGACGCGGGTGATCGTGCGGGGCAGGGCGGCGTCCCAGCCCTTGGACGGCCGGTCCGGCGTGGTCGAGCACCACAGGGTCTGGGTGCTGATCGTCTCGAATCGGGCGCGGCGCCAGAACAGGGTCGTCGTCTCGCCTGTCTGGGCGCCGTCGTCTCGACCGACCCCGTAATGGTCATAGGCCGGCGCCTGTTCGGCCAGATAGGCGACCATGTGCGGCAAGGCCTCCTGCACCCCCAGAACGTCGGGATCGAAGAAGGCGATCTGGCGCGCCATGTGCGAGCGACGCTGTGTCCAGTTCGGCGTGTCGTCGGGCGCGTCGTAGCGGATGTTGTAGCTCATCAGCCGCACAGGCCGCGCGGCGTCCGAGGCTGTCGGCTGGGCCGCGGAGGCCGTGTTCAGGGCGGCGGAGACGACGGCGACGGCGATCAGCAGGGCGGCAGGCTTCATCTTGGGGCTCGGGATCTCAAGGCTCGGGGCAGCTTGTTAAGGGCGCGATATCCCATGTGGGAATGACCGGTGTGCGACACGCCGCGCGGGCGCTGGTGACGGGGTGCGGCCTTATCGCCCTTCACGCAATGTTGCGAGCAGCAAAACCCCGTGCTATCAGGCGCCCGGCTTGAAGGGGGCGTATTCGCGAATACGGCCTCTATCGTGCTTTCCGTAAGCATTTCAGGCTTTTGACCGTTGCGACCCCGCATTCGGTCGCGACCCTGACACAACGACCTCGGACCCTAATCAGTGGCTGATGATTTCAGAACGACGGAAGTCGGCGATCGCTACGCACAGGCGCTGTTTGATCTGGCGCTGGAAACCGGCCGCCTGGACGCCGTCCGTGCTGACCTGGCGTCGTTGAAGGCCGCCTGGATCGAGAGCGCCGACCTGCGCCGCCTGGCGACCTCGCCGGTCATTTCGGCCGAGGATCAGGGCAAGGGTCTGGTCGCCATCGCCGCCAAGGCCAAGTTCGAACCGACCACCGCCAACTTCCTGGGTCTGCTGGCCCAGAACCATCGCGCCAAGGATCTGCCGGGCGTGATCGCCGGTTTCGAGGCCCGCTACGCCAAACACGCCGGCATCGTCGCCGCCGAGGTCGTCTCGGCCCAGCCGCTGGACGCCAAGCAAGTGGCCGCGATCAAGACCGCGCTGAACGCCAGTCTGGGCAAGGCGCCGGAACTGACCACGCGCGTCGATCCGTCGATCCTGGGCGGCCTGAAGATCAAGGTGGGCTCGAAACTGTTCGACGCCTCGCTGAAGACCAAGCTCGACCAGATGAAGTTCGCCCTCAAGCGGGCCTAAGGCCCGCTCCCGCCACAACGAATGCGCGCCTGATCGGCGCACCCGCAGAAGACTGAAGAACAGAGAGCCCGTCATGGACATCCGCGCCGCTGAAATCTCGGCCATCCTCAAGTCGCAGATCGCCAACTTCGGCGTCGAAGCCGATGTCTCCGACGTCGGCAGCGTGCTGTCGGTCGGCGACGGCATCGCCCGCATCCACGGTCTGGACAATGTCCAGGCCGGCGAAATGGTCGAGTTCACCAAGGCCGGCGTCAAGGGCATGGCCCTGAACCTGGAGCGCGACAATGTGGGCGCCGTTATCTTCGGCGCCGACGCCGCCATCGCCGAGGGCGACGACGTGCGCCGCCTGGGCGAGATCGTGGACGTGCCGGTCGGCAAGGGTCTGCTGGGCCGCGTCGTCAACCCGTTGGGCGAGCCGATCGACGGCAAGGGCCCGATCCAGTTCACCGAGCGCCGCCGCGTCGACGTCAAGGCGCCGGGCATCATTCCTCGCAAGTCGGTCCACGAGCCGATGCAGACCGGCCTGAAGGCCATCGACACCCTCATCCCCGTCGGCCGCGGCCAGCGTGAGCTGATCATCGGCGACCGTCAGGTCGGCAAGACCGCCGTCGCCGTCGACGCCATCCTGAACCAGAAGAACGTCAACAAGACCGACGACGAGAGCGCCAAGCTCTATTGCATCTACGTCGCCATCGGCCAGAAGCGTTCGACCGTCGCCCAGATCGTCAAGACTCTCGAAGAGTCGGGCGCGCTGGAATACACCATCGTCGTCGCCGCCACGGCGTCGGAACCGGCCCCGCTGCAGTTCCTGGCGCCCTTCGCCGGCACCGCCATGGGCGAGTTCTTCCGCGACAACGGCATGCACGCCCTGATCGTCTATGACGACCTGTCCAAGCAGGCTGTGGCCTATCGCCAGATGTCCCTGCTGCTGCGCCGCCCGCCGGGCCGTGAAGCCTATCCGGGCGACGTCTTCTACCTGCACAGCCGCCTGCTGGAGCGTTCGGCCAAGCTGAACGCAGACTATGGTTCGGGCTCGATGACCGCCCTGCCGATCATCGAAACCCAGGCCAACGACGTCTCGGCCTATATCCCGACCAACGTCATCTCGATCACCGACGGCCAGATCTTCCTGGAATCCGACCTGTTCTATCAGGGCATCCGCCCGGCCGTGAACGTCGGCATCTCGGTGTCGCGCGTCGGCTCGTCGGCCCAGACCAAGGCGATGAAGAAGGTCGCCGGCACCATCAAGGGCGAGCTGGCCCAGTATCGCGAGATGGCCGCCTTCGCCAAGTTCGGCTCGGACCTGGACGCCTCGACCCAGAAGCTGCTGGCCCGCGGCGCCCGCCTGACCGAGCTGCTGAAGCAGCCGCAGTATTCGCCGCTGGCGATGGAAGAACAGGTCGTCTCGGTCTACGCCGGCACGCGCGGCTATATCGACGGGATCGCCGTGGGCGACGTCGGCCGGTTCGAGAAGGAGCTGCTGGCCCGCATCCACGCGAACCACGCCTCGCTGCTGGACGGCATCCGCACCAAGAAGGACCTGACCGCCGACCTCGAGGCCGAGCTGAAGGACATCCTGGCCGCCTTCGTCAAGACCTTCGCCTGAACCCCGCCGGTTAGTTAGAGGAAGAGCAAAGCCGGATGGCCAGCCTCAAGGAAATGCGCAATCGGATCGGAAGCGTGAAAGCCACGCAGAAGATCACGAAGGCCATGCAGATGGTCGCCGCGGCCAAGCTGAAACGCGCTCAGGACCAGGCCGAGAGCGCCCGGCCCTATGCGCGCAAGATGGCCTCGGTCATCGCCAACCTCGCCGCCGGCGTCTCGGGCGCCGACGCGCCCAAGCTGCTGTCGGGCACGGGGCAGGACCAACGTCACCTGATCGTGGTGGCGACGGCGGACAAGGGTCTGGCGGGCGGTTTCTCGACCAATGTCATCCGCGCCGCACGCGAGCGGATCAACAGCTTGATCGCCAACGGCAAGGACGTGGCCATCATCGCCGTGGGTCGCAAGTCGCGCGATCAGCTGACGCGTCTGTATGGCGCCAAGGTGGTTCACACCTTCGAGCTGAGCGCCCAGAAGACCGTCGGCCTGCCCCTGGCCCAGCCGGTCGCTGAAATGATCGCCACGGCGTTCGAGAACGGCCAGGCCGATGTGGTCACTCTGTTCTACAGCCAGTTCAAGTCGGTCATCCAGCAGGTCCCGACCGGCAAGCAGCTGATCCCGGCCGTGGTCGAGGGCGACGCGGCCCCGATCGACCTGAACGGCGCGGTCTATGACTACGAGCCCTCGGAAGAGGAAATCCTTGAGACCCTGCTGCCGCGCAACCTGACGACCCAGATCCTGGCCGCCCTATACGAGAACCAGGCCGGCTTCTTCGGGTCGCAGATGGCGGCGATGGACAACGCCACGCGCAACGCCGGCGACCTCATCAATGCCCTGACGCTGCAATACAACCGCAAGCGCCAAGCCCAGATCACCACCGAGCTGATCGAGATCATCGCCGGCGCCGAAGCCCTCTGATCTCGACCGAACAGACATTCCGATACGGACCCCAGCCATGACCGACACCGTCGCCCCCAAGAAGCCCGCCGCCCGCAAACCCGCCGTCAAGAAGGCGCCCGCCGCCTCGACCGCGCCGGGCTCCGTCGTCGCCACCGGCAAGATCGCCCAGGTCATCGGCGCCGTCGTGGACGTCGAGTTCACCGGCCATCTGCCGGCGATCCTGAACGCCCTGCACACGCAGAACATCGACCAGAAGACGGGCGAGCCCTTCACCCTGGTTCTGGAAGTCGCCCAGCACCTGGGTGAGAACATGGTTCGCACCATCTCGATGGACACGACCGAAGGCCTGACGCGCGGTCAGCCCGTGTCGGACACGGGTTCCTCGATCCAGGCGCCGGTCGGCCCCGGCACCCTGGGCCGCATCATGAATGTCGTCGGCCAGCCGATCGACGAGCAGGGCCCGATCAAGACCGCCGAATACCGCCCGATCCACAAGGAAGCGCCCTCGTTCGAGGAGCAGTCCACCTCGTCGGAAATCCTGGTCACGGGCATCAAGGTCATCGACCTGATGTGCCCCTACACCAAGGGCGGCAAGATCGGCCTGTTCGGCGGCGCCGGCGTGGGCAAGACCGTGACCATGCAGGAACTGATCAACAACATCGCCAAGGCGTACGGCGGCTATTCGGTTCTGGCCGGCGTGGGTGAGCGCACCCGCGAAGGCAACGACCTGTATCACGAGATGATCGAGTCCAACGTGAACGTGGACCCGGCCAAGAACGGCGGTTCGACCGAGGGCTCCAAGTGCGCCCTGGTTTACGGCCAGATGAACGAACCCCCCGGCGCCCGCGCCCGCGTCGCCCTGACCGGCCTGTCCATCGCCGAGTACTTCCGCGACGAGGAGGGCAAGGACGTGCTGCTGTTCGTCGACAACATCTTCCGCTTCACCCAGGCCGGTTCCGAAGTGTCGGCTCTGCTGGGCCGCATCCCCTCGGCCGTGGGCTATCAGCCGACGCTGGCGACCGAGATGGGCAACCTGCAAGAGCGGATCACCTCGACCAAGAAGGGTTCGATCACCTCGGTCCAGGCCATCTACGTGCCCGCCGACGACCTGACCGACCCGGCGCCCGCCGCCTCCTTCGCCCACCTGGACGCGACCACGGTTCTGAACCGCGACATCGCCGCCCAGGCCATCTTCCCCGCCGTCGACCCGCTGGACTCGACCTCGCGGATCATGGACCCGCTGGTCATCGGCGAGGAGCACTACAACGTGGCCCGTTCGGTCCAGGAAGTGCTGCAGCAGTACAAGGGCCTGAAGGACATCATCGCCATTCTGGGCATGGATGAGCTGTCGGAAGAGGACAAGCTGGTCGTCTCGCGCGCCCGCAAGATCCAGCGCTTCCTGTCGCAGCCCTTCTTCGTGGCCGAACAGTTCACCAACTCGCCCGGCAAGTTCGTCGAGCTGGCCGACACGATCCGCTCGTTCAAGGGCATCGTCGCCGGTGAGTACGACCACCTGCCGGAAGCCGCCTTCTACATGGTCGGCGCGATCGAAGAGGCCGTCGCCAAGGCCGAGAAGATGGCGTCGGAAGCCTGATCATGGCCGGCAAGCTGAACTTCTCCCTCGTCTCGCCGGAACGGGAGGTCTTCTCCGGCCTCGTGGACCAGGTGGACGCGCCGGGCGTCGAGGGCGACTTCGGCGTCCTGCCGGACCACGCCCCCTTCATGACCGCCCTGCGCGAGGGTCTGGTGACCGTCTATGTCGGCGGGACCAAGACCCAGTACGACGTCAAGGGCGGCTTCGCCGACGTCAACGGCGAAGGCCTGACCATCCTGGCCGAACAGGCGACCGAGGTCGTCGCGGCCTGATCCTTTCCAAGGGTCGTAAAGATTGAGGCCTCCCGTTTCGGCGGGAGGCCTTTTCGTTGGCGAACGCCTTGACCGCCAAGTGTGGGTCGCACACTCTTGGCTTGTTTGGCGGGGCTGAGCATGCACACTCTCTGGATCCGACTGGCGGGCGTCGCCGCCATGGTCTTCGCCCTGGCCGGGTGCGCGACCAATCCAACTGTCCGACCGACCCAGCCCGCGCCCTGGGCCGCCCTGACCTCGCCCATGGCGGCGATGGAGATCGTCGTCTCCGACATCTGCCTGACCGCCGTTCGAGAGAATCGTCCTGTCGCGGGGCTGGCGCTGGATCATTGGCTGCGACCCGTGCCGCCCCGCACGACCGGTTCGCTCCTTGCCGTCGGCGCCTGGCGGCTGGCCTCCTATTCCGACGTCTATGTCATGGCCCTGCCGGACGGGGGCTGTTCGGCCTCGGTCGAGGCGGGCGACCCTAAGGCCCTCACTGACGCCGCCGTGGGCCTGTTGGCGAAGCACGGCGATTTCCGCCGGGGCGAGACGCTGGTCGCCGAGGACCACAGCCGCACCGCCTGGTGCACCGGGGAGGCGGACCGGCCGCTGGTCGTCGCGCTGGTTCAGGCGAACAAGGCCCGTATGGCGGGCGGACGGCGTCCGGCGCTGGTCACGAACGTCTTTCGCGCCGCGAGCGCCAGACCCGGCTTCTGCCCGCCGACAGCATGACGGCCCGGCCGGCGCCCTACGGGTTCCGGGAAAGGCGCCGCACCTGAGACTTCCCCCGCAGGCGGGGGACGGTTTATGAACGCCTCCATGACCGAAGCTCTCGACATCCATGGCGTCTGCGACCCGCGTTTCGCGGCGGTGAAGGACGCCTTCGCCGCCAACTTCACTGATGCGCCCGAGGGGCTGAACGAGGTGGGGGCGCGGTTCTGTGTGATGATTGAGGGGGCGCCCGTCGTCGATCTGTGGGCTGGGCACGCCGATACGGCGAAGACGACGCACTTTGCCGAGGACACCCTGACGCCGGTGTTTTCAAGCGGCAAGTCGGTGATGGCCCTGCTGATGGCCACGGCGGTTGAGGCGGGCAAGCTGGCCTATGACGAGAAGGTCTCCCACATTTGGCCCGCCTTCGGCCAGGCGGGGAAGGAAGGGGTCACGGTCGCCCAGCTGATGAGCCATCAGGCGGGCCTGCCCGGCTTTTCGGAGCCGGTGGAGCCGTCGTTGTGGTTCGATCCGGCGGCGGTCAACGCCCGGCTGGCGGCCCAGGCGCCGATGTGGGCGCCGGGCACGGCCTCGGGCTATCACCCGGTCACGGTCGGCTATCTGGCCAATGAGGTGTTCCGCCTGACGACGGGGCGGACCATGGGCCAGGCCCTGCGAGCGGACTTCGCCGACCTGGACCTGTGGATCGGCCTGCCGGAAGCCGAGCATGGGCGAGTGGCCCAGATGCGCAAACCGTCGGCCGCGCCCAGCCTGGGGACCATAGACCCGATCAAACACGCGGCCTTCCTGGATCGCGGGTCGGCGCCGGGCGGGCGCGGCTCGACCGAATGGCGCAAGATGGAGATCCCCTCGGCCAATATGCACGCCACGGCCTCGGGTCTGGCGCGGATGCTGGGCGTCGTGGCCAATGACGGGATGCTGGACGGGCGCCGGGTGCTGTCCAAGGGGGTGCTGCGCGACCTGACGCGTGAGCGGATCCACGGCCAGGACAAGGTGCTGCCCTATGTGATCAGCTGGGCGGCGGGCCTGATGCGTAACGACGGGCTGAACGTCTTCGGCCCGGGCGAATCCTTCGGCCACTATGGCTGGGGCGGGTCGATGGCCATGGCCGATCCGTCGCGCCGCCTGTCGGCCGCCTATGTGATGACGCGCCAGTCGCCGCACCTGATCGGCGATCCGCGCCCCCGGCGGCTGCTGGAGGCGCTTTACGGGGCGCTCTAGACCGTTTCGGTCAGGGCCACGGCGCGGCGTGCGGCGCGCGACCGCGAGGCGGCGCCCAGTGCAAATACGCCGGCCCCGGCCCAGATGAAGACGAAGGAGACGATCCGCAGCGGGGTCAGGGCCTCGCCCGCCCAGACGCCGCAGGCGAACTGGAGCGTCGGCGCCAGGAACTGGATGAAGCCGAGGGTGGATAGGGGCAGGCGCCGCGCCGACCAGGCGAACAGTACCAGGGGAATGACCGTCGCCGGGCCGTTGACCAGGGCCCAGGCCAGACCGGCGGGGGAGGCGAAACCCGTCGCCTGGCCGTGCGTCGCCAGCCAGGCCAGGAACAGGGCGCCGAAGGGCAGCAGCACCAGACATTCGACGAACAGCCCGGTCTGGGCCGAGGCGGGCACCCGCTTTCGGATCACCGCATAGGCGCAGAAGGTGACGGCCAGGGTCAGGCCGATGATCGGCACATGGCCAAGCGCTATGGTCTGGATCACGACGCCGACGGCGGCCAGGCCGATGGCGACGGCGCTCCAGCGGTCGATCCGTTCACGGAACAACACCGCACCCGCCGCCATGTTCAGCAGCGGGTTGATGTAGTAGCCGAGGCTGGCCTCCAGCGTCGCATGATGGGTGGTGGCGAAGACGTAGAGGCTCCAGTTGGTGGCGATCATCGCCGCCGACAGCGCCAGCCAGGCCAGGGTGCGCGGCGTGGCCAGCACCTGTCTCGCCTCGCCCCATTGGCCTGCGAGCAGCAGGAACAGACCCGCCACGAAGACCGACCATACCGCCCGGTGGGCCAGGATCTCGGGCGCGCCGAAGCCGTGGGCGGCCATGGCCATGAACAGCAGGGGCAAGAGGCCCCACAGGCTGTAGCAGGCGATGGCGGTGGCGACCGCGCGGGGATCGTTGGGGGTGGCGGCGGCGGTCATGGGGTCCTTCATCCCCCGCCGTCATCCTCGGGCTTGACCCGAGGATCGGGCACGGCGGGCGCTGGTGCGTCGCTCGTTCGCACCAGCGGCGGAACATCCGGTCCTCGGGTCAAGCCCGAGGATGACGGGGTGGAGCGTCAGACGGTGATCGAACGATACCCCGACGACGAGGTGATCACACCCGTCTCGTCCAGCAGTTGGGCGATCTGGACGGCGTTCAGGGCGGCGCCCTTGCGCAGGTTGTCGGACACGATCCACAGGTTCAGGCCGTTTTCGACGGTCGGATCCTTGCGGATGCGCGATACATAGACGCCGTGTTCGCCGGCGGCGTCGACGGGGGTGATATAGCCGTCGTGCTCCTGCTTATCGATCACCAGCACGCCCGGCGCCTCGCGCAGGATGGCGCGGGCCTCGTCCGGGGCGATGGGGCGGTCGAACTCGATGTTCACGGCCTCGGAGTGGCCGACAAAGACCGGCACGCGCACGCAGGTGACGGTGACCTTGATGTCGGGGTCCAGCATCTTGTGCGTCTCGTCCGACATCTTCTGCTCCTCGTCGGTCGAGCCGTCCTCGAGGAAGGAACCGATATAGGGGATGACGTTGAAGGCGATCTGTTTAGGGAACTTCTTCGGACGCGCGTCGCCCAGGCCGTAGATGGCCTTGGTCTGGTTCCACAGCTCGTCCATGCCTTCCTTGCCGGCGCCGGACACCGACTGATAGGTCGAGACCACCACCCGCTTGATCTTGGCCGCGTCGTGCAGGGGCTTCAGCGCCGTGACCAGCTGGATGGTCGAGCAGTTGGGGTTGGCGATGATATTCTTCTTCTTGGCGTCCTTGACCGCGTCCGGGTTCACTTCCGGCACGATCAGGGGCACGTCGGCGTCCTTGCGGAAGGCCGAGGAGTTGTCGATCACGATGGGGCCGGCCTTGCCGATCTTTTCCGACCAGGCGCGCGAGACCTCGCCGCCGGCCGACATCAGGACCAGATCGACCTTGGAGAAGTCGAACTGTTCGATGTCCTGGCATTTGATAGTCTTGTCGCCGAACGAGACCTCGACCCCCTTGGACTTGCGCGAGGCGATGGCGTGGATTTCATCGACGGGGAATTCCAGCTCCTCGAGGATGTTCAGCATTTCGCGGCCCACATTGCCCGTGGCCCCGACGATCGCGACGCGATAACCCATGATGCTTGGTCCTTCGGACGCGCTATCGCTCGGCTCAGCGGAGCCTCGCTGCTTGAGCGCGATTTTGTTGGTTGTGGAGTGCATTTAGGCGTTCGCAGCCGCGAAGCAATCGCTTTTCGGCGACAGGGACTTTAAGCAGGGGCTCATGACCTCCCGCATCCGAAACGCCTACGACATCCGCGTGGAAGAGGGCGTGCTGACGCCCGATCCGGCCCAGGCCGAAGTGCTGGTCGCCCTGGAGCGACTGGAGCGCGATCTGGCCAAACGCGGCCTGTTTGGGCGCGCCCCTGAGGTGAAGGGGATCTATCTGTGGGGCCCGCCGGGACGGGGCAAGTCCATGCTGATGGACCTGTTCTATTCGGCCACGCCCGAGCCGCGAAAGACCCGCGCCCATTTCCACGCCTTCATGGCCCGGATCCACGACCTGGTGCGCCAGTGGCGCGAGGGGGATGCGAAGACTCGCAAGGCCGTGTTCGGGACGCATAGGGGCGACGATCCCATTCCCCCCATCGCCAGGCTGATCGCCTCCGAAGCCCGGCTGCTGTGTTTCGACGAGCTTCAGGTGACGGACATCGCCGACGCCATGATCCTGGGCCGGCTGTTCGAGGCCCTGTTCGAGGACAAGGTGGTGCTGGCCATCACCTCGAACCGGGCGCCCGAGGACCTGTACAAGAACGGCATCAACCGCCAGCTGTTCGTCCCCTTCATCGACATCATCCGCGACCGCTGCGCCGTGGTCGAGACGGCGGGGGCGCGCGACTGGCGGCTGGATCGGCTGAGTTCGGCCGAGGTCTGGCACACGCCGGACGAACGCGCCGGGTTCGAGGAGCTCTGGCGCGAACTGAAGGGGGGCGAGCCGGAAGAGCCGGCGCACCTGACCGTCTTAGGCCGTGACGTGGTGGTTGAGCGGACCGTGGGGTCGATGGCGCGCGCGAGTTTTGCGGACCTGTGCGGCCGGCCGTTGGGACCGCAGGACTATCTGGCCATCGCCGAACGGTTCCACACCCTGTTTCTAGAGGATGTGCCGATCCTGAGTTCGGACAACCACCACGAGGCGCGGCGTCTGGTGACCCTGGTGGACGCCCTTTACGAGGCCAAGACCAAGCTGATCGTCCTGGCCGCGGCCAGGCCCGAGGCCCTCTATACCGAAGGGGTGGGGGCGTTCGAGTTCGAACGGACCGTGTCGCGCTTCAACGAAATGCAGAGCAAGGACTGGCTGGCCCACGTGCGGGAGTAGATCCCTCTCCCGCCGGGAGAGGGCTTGAGCGCACGGCGGCGCAGCCGTCGTTCTGGCGCGAAAGGGTGAGGGGTAAGGTGGTGCGAACTGGCCCACCGCGGGCCCTCATCCGGCCCTGCGGGCCACCTTCTCCCCATGGGAGAAGGAAGAATTGAAAAGGGCCTGCGGATTGCTCCGCAGGCCCTTCGTCATTCGATCTGGATGATCGCTTAAACCAGCGAGGCGTCGATATCCTTGCAGGCCTGCAGCAGGCCCTGGACCGAGGCGACGGACTTTTCGAACATCGCCTTTTCTTCGTCGTTGGTGGTGAACTCGATCACCTTTTCGACGCCGGCGGCGCCGATCAGGGCCGGGACGCCGACGTAGAGGTCGGACAGGCCGTATTCGCCCGACAGCCAGACGGCGCAGGGCAGGACGCGCTTCTGGTCCAGGAGATAGGACTTGGCCATGGCGATGGCCGATTCAGCCGGGGCGTAGAAGGCCGAGCCGGTCTTCAGCAGGGCGACGATCTCACCGCCGCCCTTCCGGGTGCGGTCGACGATGGCGTCCAGGTCGGCTTGCGACAGGAAGCCGGCGGCGACGGCGTCCGGCAGGGGCAGGCCGCCGACGGTCGAGTGGCGCACCATCGGCACCATGTCGTCGCCGTGACCGCCCAGGGTCCAGGCGTGGATGTCCTGCACCGAGACGCCGGTCTTTTCAGCCAGGAAATAGGCGAAGCGGGCCGAGTCCAGCACGCCGGCCATGCCGACGACCTTCTCCTTGGGCAGGCCCGAGAACTTCTGCAGCGCCCAGACCATGGCGTCGAGCGGGTTGGTGATGCAGATGACGAAGGCGTTCGGGGCGTGGGCCTTGATGCCTTCACCGACGGCCTTCATGACCTTCAGGTTGATGCCGATCAGGTCGTCGCGGCTCATGCCCGGCTTGCGCGGCACGCCGGCGGTGACGATGCAGACGTCGGCGCCCGCGATGTCGGCGTAGTCGTTGGCGCCCTTCAGGGCCACGTCCGAGCCGAAGACGGCGGTGGCCTCGGCGATGTCCAGCGCCTTGCCCTGGGGGGTGCCTTCAGCGATGTCGAACAGGATGACGTCGCCCAGCGCTTCGCGCGCGGCCACATGGGCCAGGGTGCCGCCGATCATGCCGGCGCCGATGAGGGCGATCTTCGCGCGAGCCATGGATGTCTCCGTTTATTGCGTGTGCGAATGGGGATTAATCGTGCGGGCGGTCTAGACCCCTCTCGCGGCTGTCGCAAGAACCTCGCTTTACGGCCTTGGTCTGGCTTGCGAAGGTTGCGGTCCAACCGGAGGATTTAGATGCGCCCTTCCCTTGCCCTCGCCCTGCTGCTGGGCGCCGTACCCGTCGTCTGCGCCGCCCCTGCAATGGCCCAGACCCCGCCCGCGACCATCGGCGACCGCTATATTCCCGCGCCCTGGTGGATGCGGGACCCGGTCATCGCCTCGGTCGGGGAAGTGCGGGTCGAACTCCAGGCCAACCGCGCCTTCGTCTCCGCCAGTTTCCAGTCGGTGGACCGCAGCGTCGCCGAGGCCTCGCGCGCCGCCGCCGACCAGGTGCGGGCCCTCAGCCAAGCGCTGTCGGCCTATGGCGCGGACAAGGTGCGGGTCGAGACCAGCGTCACCACCCGCCCCCTCTATGACCAGTATCGCGACGAGAACGGGGTGATGCGCGACAACACCCGCGCCGACCGTGTGGCGCGCTATCAGGCCGACGCCTCGGTCAATGTGACGGTCCGCGACGTGAGCCTGATCGAGCGGGTGTACGCCACCATCGTGGCCTCGCGCCCGACGTCGATCGGCCAGGTGAATTTCCAGTTGGATCCGGAGAATAGCTGGAAGGCCAATCTGCAGGCCGAGGCGATGAAGGATGCGCGGCGCCGGGCCGAGGCGGCGGCGACCAACGCCGGCGCGACCCTGGGGCGGGTGAAGATCATCGATCCGTCGGGCCGCGTCTGCCAGACCGACGTCCTGGCGGGCTGGCCCGCCTACGCCGCCGGCGAGCAGGCGACGACCGTGGACGATGTCGTGGTGACGGGATCGCGGATGCGGGCTGGGGCGAACTTTGCACCGCCTCCGTCGCCCGCACCGGCCGCCGGCGCCGCGCCCAGCGAGGCGCAGATCGAGGCCGCACGGCTGGCGCTTCAGCCGCCGTTGCAGGTCATGACCGACAGCGCCTGCGTCATCTATGGACTGAACTGAGCATGGAGTTTGTCGTCGCGCCCGCCTTCGAGGCGGGCTCCATCGCGGCCGCCGAATGGCCGCTGTGTCATGTGCGGCTTCAGGACGACGCCCGCTTCCCCTGGCTGATCCTGATCCCGCGCGTCGAGGGGGCGGTGGAGCTGGAAGACCTAAGCGTCGAACAGCGGGCCGCGCTGATGGAGGAGACGGTGCGGGCCGGGGCCCTGGTGCGGCGGTTGGGAACGGTCGAAAAGCTGAACGTCGGGGCCATCGGCAATGTGACGGCCCAACTGCACGTCCATGTCGTCGGCCGCCGCCGCGACGACGGCCTGTGGCCCGATCCGGTCTGGGGGCGAGGACCGGCGGTCCCCTATGCGGGGGAGATGCGGGCGCGGCTGTTGGAAGCGATCGGGCGCTGGTAGCCGATCCGACGACCGACGTGGCGTCGCGCCCATTTGCGTCAGCCGCTGTCGCACCGCATATGAGCCCTATGGAAGACGCGCTGCGCATCCGGCTGGACGAACGCCAGGTGAACCTGATCGCCAAGGCCCTGGCGGAGCCGCGTCGCCGTCAGATCCTCAAGGAAATCGGCGCGGCCAGCGAACCCGCCCCCTGCGGCGCCGTCGCCCAACTCGTGGCGGTCAGCGCCCCCACCTTCTCGCACCATATGAAGGAGCTTGAGACCGCCGGCCTGATCCAGATCTGCCGGCAGGGCAAGTTCGCCTTCCTGGTGCTGCAGCGCGACGTCCTGAACGCCTATCTGGCCCAGCTCGCGGAAATCTGAGGCCGGCTTTCAGAAAATCACGCGGCATCGCTCATTGAATCACTTCGATGGTTATCTAAGTATCAAACCGTTCGCCGCTGAAGGCGACCGGAGAGAGATCATGAGCAAGCTTTCAGGCAAGACCGCCGTCGTCACCGGCGCATCGAAAGGCATCGGAGCGGCCATCGCCAAAGCCCTGGCCGCCGAGGGCGCCGCAGTGGCCGTCAACTACGCCTCCAGCCGCGAAGGGGCGGACAAGGTCGTGGCCGAGATCACCGCCGCCGGCGGCAAGGCCATCGCCGTTCAGGGTTCGGTGGCCAAGGGCGACGACGTCACGCGGCTGTTTGACGAGACCCATAAGGCGTTCGGCGGGGTGGACATCCTCGTCAACAACGCCGGCGTCTATGCGTTCGCGCCGATTGAGGACGTGACCGAGGCCGAGTACCGACGTCAGTTCGACACCAATGTCCTGGGCTTGCTGCTGGCCACCAGCGAGGCGGCCAAGCGCTTCGGCCCGGACGGCGGCAGCGTGATCAACATCAGCTCGGCCGCCACCACCGTGGATATCCCGACCGCCTCGGTCTACACGGCCACCAAGGCCGCCGTGGACTCGATCACCCGTGTGCTGGCCAAGGAGCTCGGCTCGCGCCATATCCGCGTCAACGCCATCGCGCCCGGCGCCGTTGAGACCGAGGGCACTCACGCCGTCGGCATCATCGGCTCGGATCTGGAGGCCCAGATGGTCGCCCAGACGCCGCTCGGCCGCATGGGTCAGCCGTCCGATATCGCGCCTGTGGCCGTCTTCCTGGCCTCGCCCGAAAGCGCCTGGATCACCGGCGAAATCATCGCTGTGGCCGGCGGCAACCGTTAAATCACGCCGTGGCGAAGGACGCGGCCGGGGTTCGGCCGCGTCCGCATCTCTTAGATAATATCCAGCGGGGTCTCGCGCGTGGGCGGGGGGAAGGCCGCGTCGAGGCGTTCGATGTCCTCGAGGTCGAACTGGATCTCCAGGGCGTCGGCGTTGGCCTCGACGTGTTCGATCGAGCCGGCCTTGGGAATGGCGATGACGCCGTCGTGGCGCAGGATCGCGGCGAGCGCCACCTGAGCCGGGTCGGCGCTGTGGCGGTTGGCGATGTCGCGGATCAGGGGCTGTTCCAGCAATTCGCCGCGGCCCAGGGGCGAATAGGCCATCATCGGCATGTCGCGGGCCTGCATCCAGGGCAGGAGGTCGAACTCCACCCCGCGCGAGCCGAGATTATAGAGGACTTGGTTGACGGCGCAGTCTTCTCCGCCTTCGATCTCCTCCAGCCGCCGCATGGCGCGCAGGTCCAGGTTGGACACGCCCCAGCGGGCGATCATCCCCTCGTCGACCAATTCCTGGAAGGCGGCGACCGTCTCTTCCAGCGGGACATTGCCTTCCCAGTGCAGCAGATACAGGTCCAGCCGGTCGGTCCCCAGCCGTTCCAGCGACTTCTCGCAGGCCAGCATCATCTTCATTTCCGACGCGTTGTCGGGCCGGACCTTGGAGACCAGAAAGACCTCGTCGCGACGCCCGGCGATGACCTCGCCCACCAGCCGTTCGGAACGGCCGTCGCCGTAGAGCTCGGCCGTGTCGATCAGGGTCAGGCCCAGGTCTATGCCCCGCGCCAGGGCCTGCTGCTCCTCGTCGCGCCAGGCGGGATCGTCGCCCATCTCCCACGTGCCTTGGCCCAGGGCGGGAACGGTCGTACCGTCTGCAAAGGTGACGAGGCGGGTCATGTCCGTCCTGTTCGATGAGCGGCGGGAAACGCCGCCTTGGCAAGGGAGGGGGAGGTTGGAATGCGCACCCGGCTTATCAAGACCGACGGCCTTGTCCAACAGGTGCTGGAGGCGGGGTTCGAAGACCCCAACGCGCTATTGGTCCTGCTGATCCACGGTTTCCCGGAACTGGGGATCAGCTGGCGGGGCCAAGTCGAGGCCCTGTCGGCGGCAGGATACCACGTCGTCGCCCCGGACATGCGTGGATATGGCGGCACGGACAAGCCGAAGGGCGTCGACGTCTTTTCGATCCTGCATCTGGTCGGCGACATGGTCGATCTGGTCCGGGCGCTGGGCAAACAGACCTGTGTCGTCGTGGGCCACGACTGGGGCGCGCCGGTCGCCTGGCATTGCGCTCTGCTGCGGCCTGATCTGTTCACGGCGGTGGCCGGCCTGTCCGTGCCGCTCCAGCCGCGTCGGCCCCAGGGCCCGCCGACGACCGTCATGGCCATCCTGTCCGAGCGGGCCGGGATGGGCGATCTCTACATCAGCCGGTTCCAGGCGGCGGACGCCCATCTGGCGCTGGAGGTCGATCCGGCGACGACGCTGAGGAAGCTGTTCTGGGCCTATGACGGCGCCACCCCGGCCTTGAAACGGGCCACCGGCTTCATGGCGCCCGGCGTCGGCCTGCTGGATAGTGTCGACGACGGCGCGGACCTGCCGCCGTGGATGAGCCCCGCCCATTTCGCAGAATATGTCGAAGCCTTCACGGCCGGCGGTTTCGACGGGCCGCTGAACTGGTACCGGGCCATCGACCTGAACTGGTCGCTGGCCGCCTTCGTTCAGGATCAGCAGATTCTCCAGCCGGCCCTGTTCATCGTCGGTGAGGACGATCCGGTCCGACACTATGCCGGCTCCGCAGAGGCGGGGCTCAAGGACTGGGTTCCGAACCTGACGCGTTCGGTCGTCCTGCCCGGCGCCGGCCACTGGATCCAGCAGGAGCGGGCGGATGAGGTGAATGGGCTGCTGCTGGGGTTTCTTGCGCCCCTCTCCCGAGGGGAGAGGGCTTGAGCGCACGAGAGCGTTAGCGATCGTCCTTAGCGCGAAAGGGTGAGGGGACGGCTGTGCGAGTTGGCCCACCGGCGGACCCTCATCCGGCCCTTCGGACCACCTTCTCCCAACGGGTGAAGGAAACCGTTCACGCCGCCTGCGCCGTCTCCATCTGTCCGCGAACCTCGGCCACGATCTCCAGGCTGCGGATGCGGGCGGCGTTGTCGAAGGCCATGCCGGTGATCATCAGTTCATCGACGCCGGTCAGGGCGATGAAGTCCGACAGCTGTTTGCGCACCGTGTCCGGTCCGCCGACGGCGGAATAGAGGAGGCGGCTGCGCGCCCCCTCGATCTGTTGCGGGGTCAGGACAGCGGTGATGTCGTCGACGGGCGGCGGAAGCTTGCCCGGTTTGCCGGTCGAGAGACGGGCGAAACTCTGTTGCATCGAGGTGGACAGGCGCACCCCTTCCGCGTCCGTATCGGCGGCGAAGACATTGATCGCGGCCATGGCGTAGGGCTGGGCCAGCCGGTCAGACGGGGTGAAGCTGCGGCGATAAAGCGCCAGGGCCTCCAGCAGCAGTTCAGGCGCGAAATGGCTGGCGAAAGCGTAGGGCAGGCCCAGCTGGCCGGCCAGCTGGGCGCTGAACAGGCTGGACCCCAGCAGCCAGATCGGCACGCGCAGGCCGGCGCCAGGGACGGCGCGGACGGGCTGATTGTCCGAGGCCGGTTCGAACCACTGGATCAGTTCGACCACGTCGCGCGGAAACTGATCGGCGCCCTCGAAATAGCGGCGCAGGGCGCGGGCGGTGGTGCCGTCGGTCCCGGGCGCGCGGCCTAGGCCGACGTCGATCCGGCCGGGGAACAGGGTCTCCAGGGTGCCGAACTGTTCAGCGACGACCAGGGGCGCGTGGTTGGGCAGCATGACGCCGCCGGAGCCGACGCGGATCCGCTGGGTGCCCGCCGCCACATGGCCGATGACGATGGCGGTCGCCGCACTGGCGATGCCGGGCATGTTGTGGTGCTCGGCCAGCCAGAACCGCTGATAGCCCAGGCGGTCGGCGGCCTGGGCCAGGGCCAGGGTCTCGTCGAGGGCGCGGCGGGCGTCGCCGCCTTCGACGATGGGGGACAAATCGAGCACTGAGAACGGGATCATGCGTCCTAGATCGGGAGTGATGATGCGGGATCAAGGGGCAGGGAACGGGAACCGCAACCGCGTCGGCGGCTTTCACATCGAGAAGAATAAGGAGCGCGCGATGATGGACGCCAATTCCCCCGACCCGGCCGACGGCGAGGACGCCCGTGAGGCCGCCGACATGGGCGAGAAGCCGGATCTTGGCCACAGGGCCGACGCCCTGATCGAGGCCTTGGACGGAAGCGATTCGGGATCGGATACGCGGGCGGGCTCGCTACGCGGCGGTTCGGCCAGTGGTTCGGAAGATGATCCGGATTCCGACGCGATCAATGCACAACTGGCCGAGGAGGGGCGGGCGTCGGCCGATCCCGAGTCGCCGTCCGACGTCGGCCCCGACGCGGTCAAGGGGTCTGGGAAGGACTTCGAGACGTCCCGCGCCGACCCTGCAGAGGGCGCACGCGGCGCCGACTGAACGCGACGCCTTGCTGCCGCCGCATCCATGCGCCACGGTGGCGCCTTGACCATGGGTCCAAGGGACGATTCCCCGATGATACGCCGTACGGCGGCCTCGGCCGCCTTAGTTTGCCTTTGCCTTGCGGGTTGCGACGACCGGTCGAACGCCGAACAGACGCCGGATCAGGTCGCCGCCGTCGCGCCGGTCGAGGCGCCCGAATCGGTTGCCGCTGCGGCCGAGGCGCCGACGCCGTCTGAATCGGCCGGCCTGGTTCCTGCGGCGCCGGGCGCCCCCGCCTATGCGGCCCTCTACCCCGGCGCCGCCCTGGATCAACCTGCTACGACGGCGGACGGTCCGGACGGGCAAGGGGGGCTGGTGACCTTCACGACCGCCGCCTCGCCTGACGAGGTGGTGGGCTTCTATCGGGCTCGCGCTGAGGAGGCCGGCCTGACCTCGGTCATGGGCATGGACCAGGGCGACGCCCGCGCCTATGGCGCCGCCGGCGGCCAGGCGGGGGCGACCAATCTTCACGTGGTGGCCGCGCCAGGCGAAGGGGGCGAAACCTCGGTGCAACTGAGCTGGAGCGCGGGCCAGTGAAGCCGGTCGCCGCCCTGGGCGCGGCGACCTTGATTCTCTCCGTGGCGTCTGCGTGCGCCCCGGCCGCGCGGCCTTCGCCCTCTCCGATCTTTATCTCTGTCGACCAAGGCTATCTGACGGCCGGCGAGCTGGAACGGCTGGCCCGGACGGCGCTCCCCGCGCCTGTCGCCGGCTCGGTTCGGGATCTGGCTGATCGCGCGGTCTCCGCGCGGTTCGCAGCGCTCGAAGATTCAGACCGCTGGCTGATGGCCACCGCCCATGCCGAACTGAGACCGCCGCTGGCCCTGCAGCATTTCGACTGCGCCCTCGGTGTGCGGCTGGGATCGGCCGAGACGCCGGTTCTGGATCGGATGGCGGCGCGGGCCTTTCATGACGCCCAGGCGGCGGCGACCCTGGCGCGTGCGCAGGGCCTGCGCGCTCGACCGGTCGCCGAGGATCCCGCCCGCCGCGCCTGCCAGGCCCTGCCCCCCGAGGCGCGACGCAGTTCGGCCTATCCGTCCATCGGCGCGACTGTGGGAACCGCCTATGCCGAGGCCTTGGCCCGCGTCGCGCCGGACCGGGCTGAAGCGGTGCGCCGGATCGGCCATGAGATCGGCGTCAGCCGTCTGGTCTGCGCCATCGACTATCCCAGCGACGTGACAGCGGGCGAGGCCCTTGGGCGGGCGGTGGTGGCCGAGATCGCCGCAAGCCCCGCCTTCGAGGCCGAAGTCGCCGCCGCGCGCGCCGAGATCGAGGCCGCACGCGCGACCGGGCGGACCAACCCGGGCTGTGCGGCGGAACGCGCGGCCCTGGCGATTCCCCTGCCCTGAGATGGCGGCGGCTCTGATCCTGCTGGCCCTGCTTCAGGCCGATGCGCCCGCCGCGCGGCCTTGTACGGCGGCGGAGATTCGCGAACTGACGAGCCCGTCAGACCAGGCCTATCGCCTGACCTGCCGTGCCGAACTGGCCGGCGTCACGGTGCAGCGCCGCGTACTGATCGAAGGCGGGGAAGCCTCGGGCGCCGGGATCGATTGCGGCGGCGGCGTCATCCGGCCGGTGGGCAAGGCGACGACGCGGGCGCCCACAGTGGCGATCTGGTCGCGGCGCGACGGCGAGGGCTGGAGCCGTCCGGTTCAGGTCTATCTGCGACACTGCACCGTCGTCGGCAATGTCCGGATCTGGGGCATGGGGGCGGGCGGATCGATGCGCGATCTTCTGGCCTCGTCGCGCACGCCCGGCCATACCCAGGCGGTCCAGGCGGCGGCGCCGTCGGACGTCGTGCTGGAGCGGGTGCGGTTCGAGGGCGTGGGGACCATCCCCCTCTATGTCGGGCCGGGCGTGACGCGGACCACGGTGGTCCGGTCGCGCTTCTCGGGCCGGTCGGAGTCCGTCGCCGTCTATCTGGACGCCGAGAGCGCCGGGGCTGTGATCCAGGACAACGACTTCGCCATTCGCACGGGGCGCGAGCAGATCGCCGTGGACGGATCGGGCGCCAATCGCATCCTCGGCAACCGCTTCGCCCTGGGCGGCCGGGGCGGGGTCTTCCTGTACCGCAACTGCGGCGAGGACGGGGTGATCCGGCACCAGACGCCGTCCTATAATCAGATTACGGACAATATCTTCGCCGGCGCGAGCTGGCTGCGGCCCCGCACGGTGGTGGTCGGCGCGCGCGAAGGGAACCGGTCCTATTGCGGCGATGATGCGGGCTACTCCTTCGGGTCCAGCGTCGACGACGGCGACGGGGCGACCGGCAACCGGGTCGAGCGGAACCACACCCGGCCCTGACATCACGCACTTGCGAAACGGCGCAGCCTCGGCCCTATTGGCGAGATGACGCCTCGGGGGATGCATCTAATGCGGCTGGCCTTGTTGTTGACGGCCCTGGCGGCGGCGCTGGGCCTGGCCGCGATCACGACTCAGACGCCCCGGCCCGCGCCGGCGAGCGCCCCTGCTGCGGATTTCTCGGCGGAACGAGCCATGGCGGATGTGCGGGTCATGGCGCGCTCGCCCCGCCCGGTCGGTTCGACCGATCACGCCCTGGTCCAGGCCTATCTGTACGGCCGAATGACGCAGCTGGGCCTGTCGCCGGCGCTTCAGGCCGGCGTCCTGTCGCCCGCAGCGGTGCTGCGGATCGAGGATCGGGGCGAGACGGTCGAGGGCCTGTCGGTGGTCAATCTGGTCGGCGTCCTGCCGGGTCGGAACCCCAGCCTGCCGCTGGTGGTGCTGATGGCCCATTACGACAGCGTGCCGGGTTCGCCGGGCGCGGCCGACGACGCCAGCGGCGTGGCCGCCGTGCTGGAGGCGGTGCGGGCGATCAAGGCGCGCGGGCCAGCCGAGCGGGGCTTGATCATCCTGCTGACCGATGGGGAGGAACTGAACCTGGACGGGGCGCGGGCCTTCTTCAGCGAACATCCGCTGCGTCACCGGGTCGGGGCGGTGGTGAACCTGGAGGCGAGGGGCGGCGGCGGCCGCGCCCTGATGTTCCAGACCGGTCCCGGCAACGCCCAGACCATCGACCTGTACGCCCGCGCTGCGCGCCGGGCCCAGGGCGGGCCTTCCAGCAATGCTCTAGCCGTCTTCGTCTATCGGCTGATGTCGAACGACACTGATTTCACCATCGCCGCCGACCGGGATTTGCCGGGGGTCAATCTGGCCTTCATCGGCCGCCCGGCCCAGTACCATTCGCCCAGCTCGACCCCGGACGCCCTGGATCAGGGCAGTGTGCAGCATATCGGCGCCCAGGCGTTGGAGACCGCCGACGCTCTGTTGCGGGCGCCGGTCCTGCCTCAGGCGACGCGGAACGCCGTCTATGCCGATGTCTTCGGCCTGGGGGTGCTGCGGCATGGACCGGACGCGGGCTGGGGGCTGCTGGGGCTAGGCTTTGTGCTGACCGGCTTCGCGGCCTGGGGCGCGCGCCACGCCACGGGCCTGACTTGGCGCCAGGGGGTGAAGGGCTTCACCGGCGGTCTTTGGCTGCTGAGCGCGGGCGTCGTCGTCGCCCAGGCGGCGCGGGTTCTGGCCGGACCGGTAGGCGATCGGATCGACTCGTCAGAGATCTACTACATGATGCTGCGTCGCCTGCCTTGGATGGAGGCGGGGGCGGGCCTGGCCGTGCTGGGGGCGATGCTGGCCTTGATGGCGGGCCGAGCCCTGATCGGACGCCGGTTGCTGGCAGGCGTGACCACGGCGGCGGCCGTGCTGGCCACGGTCATGGGCGGCTTCAACCCTATGGTCCTGGCCGCGGCGGGCATCGCAGCGGCGCTGAGCCTGTGGCCCGACGGCGAGGACGAGACGGTCTGGGGCGGATGGCTGGGCGCAATCGTCCTGGTGCTGATCCTGGGGGTTCTGGTCCAAGCCTTTGCGCCCGAGGCGGCCCTGCTGTTCGTCTGGATCGGGCTGGCGGCGGCCTTCGCGGCGGCTCTGGCGGCGGTGATCGGCGCCCGGCTGGAGCGGTGGGCGGCTCTGGCGCCGGCGGCTGTGACCACTTTGATCGTCGGCGGCTGGCTGGCGGGGCTGGGCCATTTCGTCTTTCTGGGCGTCGGCCTGGACCAGCCGGGGGCGCTGGGCCTTATCGCCCTGCTGATCCTGGCCCTGGCCCGCCCCTTGGCGCCCGCCAGGCTGGACGCGACCGGGGCGGCCAGCCCTGCGGTCAATACCCTCGCGGGTTTGGCGGCCGCTGCGCTGATCCTCGGCTGCGGCCTGTCCATGGCGGCCCGACACGCCGAGCCGCCGTCGGCGGTCGATGTGGCCGTTCCCTGATGCGTCAAAATCGGACGTAGGCTTGGATGTTCTCATCTGTTCCGGATGAGAACATCTTGTGAACCAGAACAAACCGTGCACATAGTCGGTCTCACAAACGGGGGCGGGTCCATGGCGGGTCTCTCCCAAGCTTCTGACGGGAATCATGGCAAGGGAGACGAAGGCAATGGCACAGGCGGCTTTGAAACTGGTGGGCAAGGAAGACGGCGACAAGCAACGGGCCCTGGAGGCGGCGATCGCTCAGATCGATCGCGCCTTCGGCAAGGGTTCGGTGATGAAACTGGGCAAGGGCGGGGTCGCCGACGTGATCCCCTCGGTGTCCACCGGATCCCTGGGCCTGGATATGGCGCTGGGTATCGGCGGCCTGCCGCGCGGACGGGTGATCGAGGTCTTTGGTCCTGAATCCTCGGGCAAGACCACCCTGGCCCTGCATACGGTGGCCGAGGTTCAGAAGGCGGGCGGCGTCGCCGCCTTCGTCGACGCCGAACACGCGCTGGACCCGGGATATGCCCAAAAGCTGGGCGTCAATCTGGATGACCTGCTGGTGTCCCAGCCGGACACCGGCGAACAGGCGCTCGAGATCGTCGACACCCTGGTGCGCTCCGGCGCCGTGGATATCGTGGTCGTCGACTCCGTCGCCGCCCTGACGCCGCGCGCCGAGATCGAGGGCGAGATGGGCGACAGCCTGCCGGGCCTTCAGGCGCGTCTGATGAGCCAGGCGCTGCGCAAGCTGACGGCGTCCATCTCCAAGTCGAACTGTATCGTCCTGTTCATCAACCAGATCCGTCACAAGATCGGCGTCATGTACGGCTCGCCCGAGACGACGACGGGCGGCAATGCGCTGAAATTCTACGCCTCGGTGCGCCTGGACATCCGCCGCACCGGCGCGATCAAGAACCGAGACGAGGTGGTCGGCAACACCACCCGGGTCAAGGTGGTCAAGAACAAGGTCGCCCCGCCGTTCCGCGAGGTCATCTTCGACATCATGTACGGCGAGGGCATCTCCAAACTGGGCGAAATCATCGACCTGGGCGTCAAGGCCGGGGTGATCGAGAAGTCGGGCAGCTGGTTCAGCTATGACTCGACCCGGATCGGCCAAGGCCGCGAGAATGTGCGCGAATTCCTGAAACAGAACCCCGACATCGCGGCCTCGATCGAAAAGGCGGTGCGCGCCTCGACCAGCAAGATCGCCGACGAACTGCTGGGCACGCCCGAGCCGGACGAAGGCCAAGACCTGGAAGGCTGACGCCAAGGCGGTCGGCCAGGCGGGCGTCTGCCCCGTCGCGGCCGACCGCTTCGCCTTTCACAGACACTCCGTCGCCCCAAGCGACCCGCCACCGACCCCGCGAGGGGCGGCGGAGCGACCCGTCCGACCTCGTGTCGGGCGGGTCTTTTTTGCTCGGCCTATCGCGCGTTCGCGCTGCTTGAGGCCAGGTTCCACACACAACCGCTCATCTCGGCGAAAGCCGGGACCCAGGACTTTGGGCGATCTGTCTCGCCCCCGGAATCCGTGTTGCGATCCAACGCACTGCCGAGCGACAGAACTGGGTCCCGGCTTTCGCCGGGATGAGCGGAAACGAGGAATCCAAACCAAAACGGGCGACCCGAAGGCCGCCCGTTCCGTAGCTCAAAGATGTCCGCGACCGATCAGGCGGCGGCCTTCTCCGGCGCGAACTTGCCGTAGAAGGTCTCGTTCTTGGCGGCCATGTCGCGCAGCAGGTCCGGAACCTTGAACCGGTCGCCATAGGCGACGGCCAGGCGGTCCGCCGTCTCGACGAACTGGGCCAGGCCGATGCCGTCGATCATGCTGATCGGGCCGCCGGTCCAGGGCGCGAAGCCCCAGCCCAGGATGGCGCCCAGGTCGGCTTCACGCGGGTCGTCGATGACGCCCTCGGCCCAGCAGCGGGCGACCTCGACGGCCTGGCGATACAGCAGGCGGGTCTTCAGCTCATCGATCTGGGCGAAGGCGGTGGCCTCCTCGGGCTTGTCGATGCCCTTGGTGGTCGGCGCCAGTTCGCGCAGGCCAGCCCAAAGCGTCTTGGGCTTGCTGTCATAGTCGTAGAAGCCCTTGCCGTTCTTGCGGCCGAAGCGTCCGCCCTCGACCATGGTGGCGACGATCTGTTCGCCCTCGTTAGCGACGTATTTGTCGCCGAGGTCGGCCTTGGTCTGTTTGGCGATCTTGTAGGACAGGTCCAGGGCGACGTCGTCGTGCATCTCCAGCGGGCCGCGCGGCATGCCGGTCATGCGACCGACATTGTCGATCAGGGCCGGGCCGTAACCCTCCTCCAGCATCGCCATGCCTTCCATCAGGAAGGTGGAGAAGCAGCGCGAGGTGTAGAAGCCTCTGGAATCGTTGACGACGATCGGCGTCTTCTTGATCTTCAGCACATAGTCCAGCGCCTTGGCGATGGCGGCCTGACCCGTCTTCTCGCCCAGGATGATCTCGACCAGCATCATCTTGTCGACGGGCGAGAAGAAGTGGATGCCGATGAAGTCCTCGGGACGAACCGAGGCCTCGGCCAGGCCGGTGATCGGCAGGGTCGAGGTGTTGGAGCCGAAGACGGCGCCCTCGACCAGCTGGGCCTCAGCGCGCTTGGTGACGTCGGCCTTGATCTCGCGGCTTTCGAACACGGCCTCGACCACCAGGTCCGACCCCTTGATGTGGTCATAGTCGGTCGTCGCGGTGACCAGGGCCAGGGTGGCGTCATACTTGTCTTGCGTCATCTGACCGCGCGACAGACGCTTCTTCAGCAGCTCCTCGACATGGGCCTTGCCCTTGTCGGCGGCTTCCTGGGTCTGGTCGATCAGCACGGTTTCGATACCGGCCATGACCTGAACATAGGCGATGCCTGCGCCCATCATGCCGGCGCCCAGGACCGAGACCTTCTTCGGATCGGACTTGGGCACGCCGGCGGGACGCACGGCGCCCTTGTCCAGCTCCTGCTTGGACAGGAACAGGCTGCGGATCATGGCCTGGGCCTGCGGCGTCATCAGGGTCTTGATGAAATAGCGGGTCTCGATCCGCAGGGCCGCGTCCATCGGCACCTGCGTACCCTCGTAGACGGCCTTCATCAGGTTCAGCACGGCGGGATAGTTGCCGTAGGACTGTTTGCGCAGCATGGCGTTGCCGACCATGAAGTTCTGGATGCCGGCCGGGTGATAGGGGCCGCCGCCGGGCAGTTTGAACGACTTGTCGTCCCAGGGCTGGACGGCCTTGCCGCCGTTCTTGATCCAGGCCTTGGCGGCCTCGACGGCCTGACCCTTTTCGACGACTTCATGGACGATGCCGGCGCCCTTGGCGTCATTGGGACGGAAGGACTTGCCTTCGCTCATCGCCATCATGGCGTTCTGCACGCCGACCAGACGGGTCAGGCGCTGGGTGCCGCCGCCGCCGGGGAAGAGGCCGACCTTGATCTCGGGCAGGCCCAGTTGGATCTTGTTGTCGTTCTCGACCACGCGATAATGGCAGGCCAGGGTGAACTCCAGCCCGCCGCCCAGGGCCAAGCCGTTGATCGCCGCCGCCACCGGCTTGCCGCAGGTTTCCAGCGCGCGGAAGGCGCCGTTCAGCTTCCAGCCGGCGTCGAACGCCTTTTGCAGGTCGCCGCCGCCCGACAGCACGCCGCCGGCCATGTCGCCCAGGTCCGCGCCGGCACAGAAGCCGGACGCCTTGCCCGAGGTGATGACGGAGCCCTTGATGGCGTCGTCGGTCTTGATCCGTTCGACCAGTTCCGGGATCTCGGCCATGACCGCGCTGGTCAGGGTGTTCATCGAACGGCCGGGGACGTCGAAGGCGATGACGGCGATGCCGTCGGCGTCGATGTCGATCTTGAAGTTTTCCATAGTCATTCGCTCCGGATCAGACGCGTTCGATGACGGTGGCGGTGCCCATGCCGCCGCCGATGCACAGGGTGATCAGGGCCGTCGACTTGTTCGAGCGTTCCAACTCGTCCAGGGCGATCCCGGTGATCATGGCGCCGGTGGCGCCCAGGGGGTGGCCCATCGAGATGCCGCCGCCGTTCACATTCATCTTGGCGTGGTCGATGTTCAGGGCCTGCATGTAGCGAAGCACGACGGCGGCGAAGGCCTCGTTCAGCTCCCACACGTCGATGTCGTCGGGCGTCATGCCCAGCTTGCCCAGCAGTTTGCGGGTCACATATTCAGGGCCGGTCAGCATGATCGACGGCTCCGAGCCGATCGAGGCGCCGCCCAGGATCTTGGCGCGCGGCTTCAGGCCCAGGGCCTGGCCGGCCTCCAGCGAGCCGATCAGCACGCCGGCCGAACCATCGACGATGCCGGACGAGTTGCCGGGGGTATGGACGTGGTTGACCCGCTCGACCTCGGGGTAGCGCTGGTTGATCACGCTGTCGAAGGCCATCTCGCCCATCATGGCGAAGGAGGGGTTCAGGCCGCCCAGGGTCTGCATGTCCGTGTTCGGACGAATGGTCTCGTCGCGGTCCAGGATGGTCAGGCCCAGCTGGTCCTTGACGCCGATGACCGACTTCTTGAATCGGCCCTCGGCCCAAGCCTGGGCGGCGCGCTTGTGGCTTTCGACCGAATAGGCGTCCACGTCGTCGCGGCTGAAGCCGTATTTGGTGGCGATCATGTCGGCCGACACGCCTTGCGGCACGAAATAGGTCGGGAAGGCCGACGACGGGTCCGTGGGCCAGGCGCCCATGTCCGAGCCCATGGGCACGCGGCTCATGACCTCGACTCCGCCGCCGACGGCGAAGTCGGCTTCGCCGGACTTCACCTTGGCGGTGGCCATGTTCACGGCTTCCAGGCCCGAGGCGCAGAAGCGGTTGACCTGAACGCCCGCCGTATATTGCGACCAGCCGGCCGAGAGCACCGCCGTGCGGGCGATGTCGGCGCCGAGTTCGCCCACGGGGGTGACGCAGCCCAGGATGACGTCGTCGACCTTGGACGTATCCAGGTCGTTGCGGTCGCGGAGGGCCTCCAGAACCTGGGTGGCCAGGCTGAGGCCGGTGATCTCGTGCAGCGAGCCGTCCTTCTTGCCCTTGCCGCGCGGGGTGCGGACGGCGTCGTAGATATAGGCGTCAGCCATGGGCGTGTGTCTCCATTTTTGATCCCGGCGCTCAAGGTCCGCCGGCTGGGCGGGCGTCTCGCGACCTGGGGGAAGGACGGGTCTAAGCTCGGACGTCAAGAACCCTACGTTTACGTCAACGTCAAGTAATAAGCCGCGTGAACGGCTGCGGCGACAGGGCCGCTGAGACGAAATGGGGGGCAGGTCGGCGACCGCGCCAGACACGAAGGCGTGCGGGGAGCCGGCCGCGACCGACACGGTGACGCGGCTCGGGCCGGCTCGGCCGGTCGTCAGTTCGAACGAATGCGGCTGGCGCCGCCGGTAATGCGGCAGGCGTATTCAGTCTCGGGCCGGCCGCTCTGCAGACCGGTTGGCGTCAGAATGCCGCCTCGCTCGGTGCAGCTGGCTTCAAGCCGATCCATGTCGGCCTTGTAGCTGTTCTTCTGGCCGGTGGAGGCGCAGGCGGTCAGCAGGGGGGCGGTCATCAGAAGGGAAACGAGGACGGCGCGCATGATGTCTCCTGTTCTCGAAACGCGAAACGTTCCGATCCTGCCCCCCGGCGTGGCCGCAGATTACTGCGCGACCGCCAGCCTGACCAGCTTGCCGTCCGTTTCATCGGTAATGGCCCAGACGGCGCCGTCTGGTCCCACGGCCACGTCGCGGATCCGCTCGCCCAGGTCGGTCAGCAGCCGCTCCTCGCCGACGACGCGGTCGTTTTCGATCACCAGTCGGGCGATGTGTTTCTCCCTCAGACCGGCGACCAACAGATTACCGTCCCAACCGGGGAACATGGCGCCTTGATAGAAGGTCGCTCCGCCCGGCGCGATGACCGGGTCCCAGTAATAGACCGGCTGTTCCGTACCCTGCGCTTGGGTGGCCCCGTTGTTGATCTGACCGCCCGCATATTCGACGCCATAGGCCGCGTCGGGCCAGCCGTAGTTCAGACCCGGCTTGTCCAGATTGACCTCGTCGCCGCCGCGCGTGCCGTGTTCGATGGTCCAGATGGCGCCCGTGCCGGGCTGGACGGCGATCCCTTGGGCGTTGCGATGGCCCAGGCTCCAGACCTCGGGCAGGGCGCCGGCGCGGCCGACGAAGGGATTGTCGGAGGGAACCGAGCCGTCGGCGTTGATGCGGATGGTCTTGCCCATGTGCGAGCCCAGATCCTGGGCCTGGGGCCGCATCGGCCGGTCGGAGCGTTCGCCCAAGGTGATGAACAGCTTGCCGTCCGGTGCGAAGGCCAGGGCCGAGCCGAAATGCTTGTCGCCGTCATAGACGGGCAGGGCGCGGAAGATGACCTGGACATTCTCCACCCGCGCCCCGTCGTCGGACAGGCGGCCCCGCGCGACCGAGGTGGCGTTGCCGCCCTCACGGGGCTCCGAATAGCTCCAGTAGATCAAGCGGTCCTGGGCGAAGCCGGGGCTGACGACGACGTCCAGCAGGCCGCCCTGGCCGCGCGCGTCGACGCGCGGCAGGCCTTGAACCGGTTCGCCGATCTGGCCCTGGGCCGTGATGATCCGCAGTCGGCCGGGCTTCTCCGTCACCAGCCAGCGCCCGTCGGGCGTCAGGGCCAGTCCCCACGGGTGCGACAGGCCCGAGGCCACGACGCTGTGGCTCAGCGCCTGTTCGGTCTTCACGCCTGGGGCGCGGGTCTGTCCGGCGAAGGCGGGCTTTTGATCGGGGTTGTTGGCCGGCCGGGTCTCCAGCGGCGCGCCCGCCTGACCTCCTGTTTGCCCCCCCGCATGGCCCGAGGCCGGGGCGCTCTCGCCGCTGGCGCCGCAGGCTGCGGCGAGGACGAGCAGGGAGGTCGAGGCGGCGAGGATGATCAGGCGCATGGGGGTGACTCCGGTCGGGTCTGGACGTTCCGTCTGAACAGAAGCCTCAGGGTTAGCCTTCCCGCGAAACCCTGTCATGCGCCGCATCGCCGCACGATCTGCGTCGAGACGACTTGAACCGCGCGCCCGACGGCGATATAGGCACGCCTCTTTCGCGCTGGCCACCGGCCTCGCGGACGCCCGGAGACGGGATGCGACTGGGTAGCTCAGATGGTTAGAGCGGTGGATTCATAACCCACAGGTCGGCGGTTCGATCCCGCCTCCAGTCACCACTCCCTTGAAATCATGTCGCTCGCAGCTCGACCGAGATGAGCGCTGCCCGAACCCCTTGGTGCGGCTGAGGTTGCGGTGGTTCGCGTACAGGGGGCATTGTCAGTTCCTGAAGGGCCGCGCCGCGACACAGTGTGCGCATTCAACGAGGGAGAAATGATGAAGCCTGTAAAGCTGAGCGTCGCCGTCAATCTTGTGGGCATGGCATGCCTCTGTGGGTCGTTTTTGCTGCGACACATTCTGGATTTGGATGGAGCGAGCGCGGTGATGCTGGTGATCGCCGTGCCGCTCCTGCTCACCGCTGTCGTCTTGGCGACCAACGGCCGATGACCCTCCAAGCCGGGAAGTATCCGTGTTCGCGCAACCGGCTTGGCCTTACTGCGTTCTGCGGCGGACAACCTCGACCCGGAGAAACCCCATGACCATCCGTACGAAGGCCCTGCTGGCCGCCGCCGCCGTTCTGTCACTGGGCGCCGCCGCCTGCACCGAGACCGAGCAGGAAAACACTGAGGCGCGCGCCGAGGCCGCCGCCGACAGCACCGCGGAGGCTGCGGCCCGAGCGGGGGAGGTCATCGAATCCGGCGCCATGAAGGCCGCTCAGGCTGTCGAAACCGGCGCCGGCAATGTCGCCGACGAGCTGGAGGAAAACCAGGCCGAAGCCGCAGCAGAGGGCAAACCCGGCGCCGTCAATCCGAACACCGGCCGGCGCGTGCCGGCCGAAAACTGAACCCCCGATCAGGCGGCAGGCGTCGTCCCGGCGGAAGGCGCGCCTTCCGCCAGCAGGGCGTCGATCAAGGCGTGGGCCTCGGGGCTGTTCCAGTCGGCCTCGCCCGAGAAGGTGGCGCGGATCCGGCCTTCGCGATCCAGGAAGATGGTCTGGGGCATCTTGCCCTTGCCCGGAAACTCGAACGGCAGCTGGAATTTGATGTCGCTGTACAGCGGCAGCGGCTCATGGACGTCGATGAAACTCTTGGCGTCGGCCAGGGCGTCGGCCGAGGCGTCGACATTGATCGGCAGGACAATCAGGTCCTCGTTGGTCTGATAATGCCTGGCCAGGGCCGCCAGGGTCGGCATCTCGGTGCGGCACGGGGCGCACCACATGGCCCACAGATTGACCACCACCACCTTGCCCTCGAAGGTCGAGAACCGCACGGCCGTGCCGTTGCGGTCGCGGAACATGTATTCGGGCGCGGTCTTCAGATCGGTCGGCGTCTCCAGCGACGCCAGCGGCCCGACGGCGAACCGGGCCAGATCGCTTTTTGCGACGGGCGTCGTCTGGGGTTGCGCCTTCTGCCTATGATTGGCGTATAGCGACATCGCCAAGCCGCCGGCGCCGGCGAGCGTGCTGAACAGCACGAGCGCGCCGACGACCGCCCAGATCGCCTTTCTCGAGCCACTCATGACAGACGCCGCCTCCGATACCGCCCAAGCCAATGTTTCTAAGGCCCCGGCAAAGCCCGCAGGTCAAGACATGTGGGGCGGTCGCTTTTCGTCGCGCCC
The DNA here is from genome assembly GCF_058681075.1 of Brevundimonas sp. FV2ps16. Taxonomy (NCBI): domain Bacteria; kingdom Pseudomonadati; phylum Pseudomonadota; class Alphaproteobacteria; order Caulobacterales; family Caulobacteraceae; genus Brevundimonas; species Brevundimonas sp. FV2ps16. Next base: position 1,354,392 of record NZ_CM178728.1, read on the forward strand.
CGCCGAGATCATGCAGGCGATCAACGTCTCCATCGGCGTGGACCAGCGTCTGTGGCGTCAGGATCTGGCCGGATCGCGCGCCCATTGCCGGATGCTGGCCAAGCAGGGCGTGATCCAGGCGGCGGACGCCGAGGCCATTCTGGGCGGGCTGGACGCTATCGAGGCCGAGATCGTCGGCGGGACCTTCCCCTTCCGCGACCAGTTCGAGGACATCCACATGAATGTGGAGGCCCGGCTGTCGGAACTGATCGGCGAACCCTCGGGCCGGCTGCACACGGCGCGCAGCCGCAATGACCAGGTGGCGGTCGATTTCCGCCTGTGGGTCCGCGACGCCGCCGACCGCACCATCGCCCAGCTCAAGGCCTTGCAGGCCGCCCTGCTGGACCGGGCCGAGCAGCACGCCGCCGACCTGATGCCCGGCTTCACCCATTTGCAGACGGCCCAGCCCGTGACCCTGGGCCACCATCTGATGGCCTATGTCGAGATGTTCGGCCGCGACGCCGGCCGGTTCGCCGACGCCCGGACGCGGATGAACGAGAGCCCGCTGGGCGCAGCGGCGCTCGCCGGTTCGCCCTTCCCCATCGACCGCCACATGACGGCGGCCGAACTGGGCTTCGACCGGCCGATGGCGAACTCGCTGGACGCCGTGTCGGACCGCGACTTCGCCTTGGAAAGCCTGGCCGCCGCCTCGATCACGGCCGGCCACCTGTCGCGTTTAGCTGAAGAGATCGTGGTCTGGATGACGCCGATGTTCGGCTTCGCCAGCCTGCCCGACGACCTGACGACGGGGTCGTCGATCATGCCGCAGAAGCGCAATCCCGATGCGGCCGAACTGGTCCGGGCCAAGACCGGTCGGATCCTGGGCTCGCTGGTCGCCCTGTCGACCGTGATGAAGGGCCTGCCCCTGGCCTATTCCAAGGATATGCAGGAAGACAAACCGCCGGTGTTCGAGGCGTTTGACGCCCTGGATCTGGCCCTGGTCGCCATGACCGCCATGGTGTCGGCCCTGCGGCCCAATACCGAACGGATGGCGGCCGCGGCCGGCGCCGGCTTCTCGACTGCGACCGACTTGGCCGACTGGCTGGTGCGCGAACTGAACCTGCCCTTCCGCAAGGCGCACCACGTCACGGGGGCGGCGGTGAAACAGGCCGAGGCGATGGGCGTGGACCTGTCGCAACTGCCTTTGGAAGAAATGCAGAAACTCGAGCCGGGGATCACGGAAGCGGTTTACAAGGTGCTGACCGCCGAGGCTTCGTGCCAGAGCCGTCAGAGCTATGGCGGCACCGCGCCGGAACAGGTCCGCGCGCGCATCGCCGACTGGAGAGCCCGCCTATGAAGAAGACCCTGATCCTCGCGGGCCTGCTCGCCCTGTCGGCCGCCGGCTGCGGCCGTATGGCCGATCTGGAATCGCCGGTGCGCGAGACCGAGCGGGCCACCCGCAGCAGCCGCGCCCCCGGCCTGCCCGAGCCGGCGACCATCAACCGCCCGTCCAGCAGCGTGCCGATCGACGGCGGTCCCAACAACCCGATCGGCGCCGGCGCCGCCCAGAACGACCCCCGCTAGGCCGCCTTGCACCATTTCGACCTGAAGGACGGTGCCCTCCATGCCGAGGGCGTGCCGCTGGAAATCATCGCCGACGAGGTGGGGACGCCCGTCTATGTCTATTCCACCGCGACGCTGAAGCGACACTACGGCCTGCTGCGCGCCGCCGCCGATGCGCATCGTGAGGCCCTGGGCGAGGCCCTGATCGCCTTTGCGGTCAAGGCCAACTCCAACCTGTCGGTGCTGGCGACCCTGGCCAAGTTGGGCTCGGGCGCCGACACCGTGTCCGAGGGCGAGATTCGTCGCGCCCTGGCGGCGGGGATTCCCGCCGACCGGATCATCTTCTCCGGCGTCGGCAAGACGGATGTGGAGATGGTCTTCGCCATCAGCGTGGGCGTGCGCCAGATCAATATCGAATCCGGCGCCGAGCTGGATCGGCTGATCGCGGTCGCGGCCCTGATGCAGGCGTCGCCGGCCGTGGCCGTTCGGGTCAATCCCAATGTGGGGGCCGGCGGCCACGCCAAGATCACCACCGGCGGCAAGGGCGACAAGTTCGGCGTGCCGGTCGAGGAGGCCATGGGGCTTTACGCCCGCGCCTCGGCCTCGCCCCATGTCACGCCTGTGGGCCTGGCCTGCCATATCGGCAGCCAGATCACCGACCTGGCCCCGCTGGAGGCCGCCTTCACGGTTCTGGCCCAGATGACCCGCGACCTGCGGGCCCAGGGTCATGCGGTGACGCGTCTGGACCTGGGCGGCGGCCTGGGCGTGCCCTATTCGGGCGGGGTCGAACCCCCGTCGCCGGCCGACTATGTCGCTATGGCCGCGCGGGTGCTGACTGGCCTAGACGTCGAAGCCGCCTTCGAGCCCGGCCGTCTGCTGGCCGCCAACGCCGGGGTGCTGCTCAGCCAGGTGATCCAGGTCAACGAACGCTCGGACGGGCGACGCTTCCTGGTGCTGGACGCGGCAATGAACGACCTGATGCGGCCCGCCCTGTACGACGCCTTTCACGACATCAAGCCGGTCAATCCGCGCCCCGGCGCCGCCCGCGCCCATGATGTGGTCGGTCCGGTTTGCGAGACCGGCGACACCTTCGCGAGGGATCGCGACCTGGCGCCGCTGGAAGCCGAGGATCTGGTCGTCTTCACTGGGGCCGGCGCCTATGGGGCGGTGATGTCCAGCGAATACAACAGCCGACCCCTGGTGCCCGAGGTTCTGGTGGACGGCGACCAATGGGCCGTCATCCGGCCGCGTCCCACCTATGAGGACATGCTGGACCGGGAGCCCTTCGCCGACTGGCTTTAACGCTGAATTGGCCTCGACTGTTATAAAGTAACGAGCTATAGGGCCGCCATGTCGCCCGTCTCCGAACCGTCCGTGCTGCTGTCCCTGCTCGGGGGCGGCTTCGTCGCGGCCTTCCTGCACGCGGCCCTGCCGACCCACTGGCTGCCCTTCACACTTGTGGGGCGGGCCCAGGGCTGGCGGGCGTCGCGGGTGCTGCTGGCGGTGACGGTGGCGGGCCTGGCCCATATCGCGACGACGGCGGTGGTCGGCGGCCTGATCGTGGCGGCGGGCCTGGCCCTGGACCAGTGGGTCGAGGGGCTTCTGCCCCATCTCGCGGCGGTGCTGCTGTTCCTGTTCGGCGCCTTCTACCTGGCGCGGGCGACCCTGCTGCGTCCGGTGACGGCCGGCGGGCCGCAAATTGCCGCCGCCGCCCCTGCCGTCTCCAACAAGGCGGCCTTCCTGGGCCTGGTGGCCATGATGGCGGTGTCGCCGGGCGAGGTGCTGTTGCCTATCTATCTGTCCTCGGCCTCGGAAGGCTTCGCCGCCTTGGTCCTGCTGACCCTGGTCTTCGCGGTCGGCACCATCGCCGGCATGGCGGTGTTCACCGCCCTGGCGAGCGCGGGGGCCTCCATCCTGCGGCTGGAGCGCTGGGCGCGATACGAGGGCGCGGTGCTGGGGGCGGCCCTGATCGCCCTGGGTCTGATGGTCGCCCTGCATCAGCATTGACGAGTATTACATGATAACATTCAATGCGTTATCATGTACCAGCTTGGCCGTTTGCGGAAATGGCGTATAGGCGGACACATGAGCGCCTCGCACGGACACGATCACGCCGATCACGCCGATCACGACCATGATCACGACCATGATCATGGTCATGCGCATGGCCATCATCACCATGGCCATGGGCATCACCACGGACACGGCCACGCTCACGGGCCGGTGGACACCGGCGACTGGCGCTACGCCGTCGGCCTGGTGGTCAATCTGGCCTTCGTCGTCTGCGAGTTCGGCGCGGGCCTGATCGCGGATTCCACCGCCCTGATGGCCGACGCCGGGCATAATCTGTCGGATGTGCTTGGCCTGGCCATGGCGGGCGGCGCGGCCTGGCTGGCGCGGCGTGGAGCCCATGGGGCGGCCGGTGGTCGGCGGACCTACGGCTTCGGCAAGGCCACTGTGCTGGCGGCCCTGGCCAACGCCCTGCTGCTGATCTTCGCCTGCGGGGCCATCGCCTTCGAGGCCGTGCGCCGCTTCGCCGAACCTGCGCCGGTCGGCTCGGGCGTCATCATGACGGTGGCGGCCATCGGCTTCGTCATCAATCTGGGCACGGCCCTGCTGTTCATGAAGTCCCAGCACGACCTGAACGCCCGCGGCGCCTATCTGCACATGATGGCCGACGCCGGGGTGTCGCTGGGGGTGGTGGCGGCGGGCGGGCTGATCATGCTGACCGGCTGGTCCCTGGTGGATCCGATCGTCAGCCTGGTCATCGTCGCCGTGATCCTGTGGTCGACCTGGGGGCTGCTGAAGGATTCGGTCAACCTGGCCATGGACGGCGCGCCCGGCGACGTGGACATGATCGGGCTGGAGCGGGCGCTTGCGGGGCTGGACGGGGTTCGCGAAGTCCATGACCTGCACGTCTGGGGCCTGTCCACCACCGAGACCGCCCTGACGGCCCACCTGGTTCATGACCGCGCGGATGGTGCGGCCTTGCTGATGGAGGCCCAGGCCGTGGCGAAACGCCATTCGATCCGCCACACGACGCTTCAGCTGGAAAACGAGGCCCTGCCGGATTGTCCGGGGTGTTGAAGAGGGCGCCGCGCGTCGGCGGCGGACTGCCCTACGCCCGCGCGAACGCCAGCGGCGCGCCCCAGAACTGCGACACCATTTCTGACTGCGGACCGGCCTGGCCCGTCGTCAGGAAGTCGCGGCGGCCGCTATCGCCCAGCTCATACTCGGGGTGCCGCGCGAAATAGCGCTCCAGCGCATCGGCCACGGCCGCCGGCTGGTTGATCAGCACCGTCCCCGCCGGCAGGGCCGAGGCGAACAGTTCGGCGATGATCTCGTAATGGGTGCAGCCCAGAATGGCCTTGTCCGGATGGCGGCCGACGCGGCGGCGCAGGGCGTCGACATGGTCGTCCACCACCACCTTCAGCTCCTCGCGCGGGGCGCCCAGTTCGATCAGGCCGGCCAGGCCGGGACAGGGCTCGGAAAAGACGGCGATGTCCTCGCGCCGCTTGTCGATCTCGATCTCGAACACGCGGCTGATGGCGGTGGCGGCGGTGCAGAAGACGCCGGTGATGTCGATGGCCTCGACCTTCTCGCCCTCTTGGGGTCGCTCCGCCTCGAAGCTCCAGGGCTTGCCGGTGGCGGCCTCGATGGTGGGCACGATGATGCCCAGCACATTGACCGGACGGCCCAACCGCTGGCGCAGGCCGGGGATCCAGGTCTGCTGCAGGCGGCGCAGGGCGATGGCGCTGGCGGTATTGCAGGCCAGGACCACGACCGAGGCGCCCGCGTCGAACAACCGCTCGCACCCCGTCTTGGTCAGTTCGACGATGTCTTCGCCGCCCCGCCCGCCATAGGGCGCGTGGGCCTGGTCGGCCAGATAGACGAAGTCGCGCTGCGGAAAGCGCCGGGTCAGTTCGCGATGGACGGTCAGGCCGCCCACGCCGGAGTCGAAAACGCCAATAGCCATGACCGCGCTTTAGAACAGTGCGACGATCGATCCAACAAGATTACGGGCCTTTAACGCCCCGCGCAGGTGACGATCCGCCCTGGCGCGCCTAAGTGTAGCCCCGACATGATTTTTCCACGGAGCATTCCATGCACAGACGCCAGCTTCTCATCGCGGGCGGCAGCCTGATGGCCCTCTCGGCCTGCGCCTCGACCGGATCCGGCGCCGCTTCCGTCGCGCCGCCCGCCATGGATCTGGCCGAAGAGGCCCGCATCGCCCGCGCCGTCCTGCCGGCCGTGACGCCCCGGGCCGAACTGCTGCAGCCCTGGACCGGGTCCTATGACGGCCTGCCGCCGTTCGACAAGGTGACCCCGGCCAAGCTGCGCGAGGCCATGCTGGAAGGCATCGAGCTGCAACGCGCCGACATCGCCGCCATCGCCAACAATCCGGAAGCCCCGACCTTCGCCAACACCATGGCGGCGCTGGAACTGGCCGGCGAGCCGCTGGACCGGGCGTCCAACCTGTATGGCGTCATGACCTCCAACATCGGCGGCGAAGCCTATGACGCCGTCGACACCGAACTGTCGCCCATCCTGTCCGCCGCCTCGGACGAGATCACCTTCAACGCCGCCCTGTTCCAGCGCGTCAAGACCATCGCGGACAACGCCGACGCCATGGGCCTGAGCGCCCAGCAGAAGCGTCTGGCCGAGCGTCGCCGCGACGCCTTCATCCGTTCGGGCGCCAATCTGGACGCGGCCGGCAAGGCCGAGCTGGGCCGGATCAACACCGCCCTGTCCAACGCCTTCACCCGCTTCGGCCAGAAGGTCGTCGCCGACGAGAACGCCTGGACCCTGATCCCGAACGAAGCCGGTCTGGCCGGCCTGCCCGCCTCGAACAAGGCCGCCGCCGCCTCGGCCGCGCGCGGCCGCAATCTACAAGGCTGGGCCATCCTGAACACCCGTTCGTCGGTCGATCCCTTCCTGACCTTCGCCGACGACCGGGCCCTGCGCGAGCAGGTCTGGAAGAAGTTCGTCAATCGCGGCGACAACGGCGACGCCAACGACACCAATGCGACCATCGCCGAGATCGTGAAGCTGCGCGACCAGAGGGCCAAGCTGCTGGGCTATCGCAACCATGCCGAACTGCGCATGCAGGACACCATGGCCAAGACCCCGGCCAATGCGCAGAGCCTGATGGACCGCGTCTGGGCGCCGGCCAAGGCCCGCGTGGCCGAGGAGGTCGCCGACATGAAGGCGATCGCCGGCTTCGACATCGAGCCCTGGGACTACCTCTACTTCGCCGAGAAGGTGCGCAAGGCCAAGTACGACCTCGATCAGAACCAGCTGAAGCCGTACTTCGAACTGAACGCCGTCCGCGCCGGCTCCTTCGCCATGGCCGAGCGTCTTTATGGCTTGAAATTCACCAAACTGCCCAAGGGTTCGGTGCCGACCTTCGAGCCGGACGTCGAGGTCTATGAGCTGCACGACAAGGCCACCGGCAAGCTGATCGGCCTGTATTACACCGACGACTACGCCCGTCCGGGCAAGCGTTCGGGCGCCTGGATGACCACCTATCGGTCCTTCTCGACCCTCGACGGCTCAAAGGTGATCCTGGGCTCGAACAACAACAACTTCACCAAGCCCGAGCCCGGCGAGCCGGTGCTGATCTCGCTGGACGACGCCGAGACCCTGTTCCACGAGTTCGGCCACACCCTGCACTACTTCTCGGCGAACGTGACCTATCCGTCGTTCGGCAATACGCCGCGCGACTTCGTCGAATATCCGTCGCAGGTGCACGAGCACTGGGTGCTGAGCCGGCCCATCCTAGACGGCTATCTGAAACACTATCAGACGGGCGAAGCCATGCCCCAGGCCCTGGTCGACAAGATCCAGGCCTCGTCCACCTTCAACCAGGGCTATGCGACGGTCAGCTATCTGTCGTCCGCCATCGTCGACATGGACCTGCACACGCAAACCACGCCGCCGACCGACATCGACGCCTTCGAGAAGGCCAGCCTGGCGCGCATCGGCATGCCCAGGGAGATCGTGATGCGGCACCGCCTGCCGCAGTTCAATCACCTGTTCACGTCCGACGCCTATTCGGCCGGCTACTACAGCTACCTCTGGTCCGAGACGATGGACGCCGACACCTGGGCCTATTTCGAGGAGTCGGGCGACGTCTTCAATCTGGACATCGCGGGCCGGTTCAAGTCGATCATGCTGGCGCCGGGCAACACTACCGACCGGGCCGAAGCCTATCGCGCCTTCCGCGGTCGCGACCCGGACGTGGCGGCTCTGCTGAAGGTCCGGGGTTTCCCGGTGTCCTGATCGGGCGGGCTTAGAGCGAAAGCCGATAACGGGGACGCCGTCGGACATCGGTCCGGCGGCGTCCTGCGTTTCAGGCCTCGAACGAGCGGCTGCCCCGGGCGTATTCGGTTCGGGCCTGCGCCGGCAGGTTCGACAGGGCCTCCTCGCGCACGCCTGCGCGGCAGGACAGGCGCTGGACGGGCGTACGGTTGTCGCAGAGCTGGTTGGCCAGTTGACGAATGCGGGTGTCCAGCCGCGCCGCGCCTTCGCGGGTGGTCAGGTCGAGATCCCCATAGGAGATGCGAAGGTCTGAAGCGGAGGCGGCGCTCGCAGCCAGGATGGCGGCGGTCGTTAGAGAGGCAATCCTGAACATGATCCTGTTTCCCTTTTTCTCGCCCCTCTATCGGCTGGGGCAGTGCAAGGTGGCTCAGAACCGCAGCCAAACGGCGAAGCTTCCGCGGCGGAAACACGGCCGAGTCATAATTCGGCGTCATGACATTTCGGACAGATGAACGTCGCTTGGACGGCCGCGAGGCCGACGCGTTCTTCGAGCGCATTTCGTCAGGCGCTGTCATGCCCTAAGGCGTAAGTAGCGCATCCGTTTTCGGGAGAATCCATGTCCGTCGTCGCCTCCTACGTCTACAAGGACGGCAAGCGCGTGCGGGCGGCGTCTCTGACGCACAAAGGTCTGGCCCTGAAGCTGGGCGAGTTCGTCTGGATCGGTCTGCACGATCCGACCGATGCCGAGTTCGACATTCTGGTGAAGCGGTTCCACCTCCACCCCCTGGCGGTCGAGGACGCCCTGTCAGCCCACCAGATGCCGAAGGTCGAGGTCTATGGCCGCGAGCTGTTCGTGGTGGCGCGCACGGCGGAAAAGCTGGACGACCATATCAGCTATGGCGAGACCCACGTCTTCGTCGGGACCGACCATGTCATTACGATCCGCCACGGCTCGGATCGGTCGCACACGGCCCTGCGCGCCCAGCTGGAGGCCGCGCCTGACCAACTGCGAGCCGGGCCGGACTTCGTCCTGCACGGGGTGCTGGACTTTATCGCCGACGCCTATGTGCCGATCGTCGACGGGGCCGAGGACAGTGTGCTTGAACTGGAGCAGAGGGCGCTGGACACCTTCCTGTCTCGCGCGGAAATCCGCCGACTGTTCACCCTGCGCCGCGAACTGCTGAAGTTCCGGCGCATCCTGGGGCCGATGGAGGAGGTGGCGGGCAAGCTCCAGTCGCTGGATTTGCCGTGTATCGACCCCGACATCCGCCCCTATTTCCGCGACATCGGCGACCATGTGCGGCGCGTCAACAGCCGGTTGAACGGTCTGACGGAAATCCTGGCCTCGGTGTTCGAGGTCGCCAATCTGCTGGAGCAGCAGAGGCAAGGCGTCATAACCCGCAAGCTGGCGTCCTGGGCGGCGCTTCTCGCCGTGCCCACGGCTATCGCCGGCATCTACGGGATGAATTTCGAGTTCATGCCTGAACTGCACTGGCGTTACGGCTACGCGGCCGTGATGGGCCTGATCGTCGCCGTCTGCGTCGGGCTGTACATCACCTTCAAACGCACGAAGTGGCTATAGGCTGACGTGTCGGCGAAGGGCGGACGCCCTTCGCCGACCGCAGCATCAGCTGTCGGCGAACAGGCCGACGGCCTGGACGATCTGACGCGCGCCGCGCGGGGCGCGGGCATAGTCGATCTGGCGCGAGCGCGGCAGTTGGCGCATCGCCTCGGCGCGAACGGCCGAGCGGCAGGCCTCGGTGCGGACGATCCGGCTGCCCGAGACCGAGAAGTTGCGGCACAGGTCGGCGGCGGCCTGGTCGATACGGTCGTCGAAGGCGGCGGCGCCGGCGGCGGTGGACAGGTCCAGATCGCTGAACGAGATCGAGGCCTTGTCCTGGGCCAGGGCGGGAACGGAAGACACGGACAGGACGGCGACGGCGAAGAGAACGGGGGAGAGAACCTTCATCGCTTTGCTCCTAGGAGAAAGATAATCGCCCGAAACGGCGACGAGGGCGCAATACGCGTGTTGTGTAACAGCACGATGAGGGTTCCGGCGCCGATGTGCGACAGCCGGATTAAATCGTCTTAAGGGTAATGGCCGCAATCAGCCGCTGTTGCGCAGCCCCGCGGCCACCCCGTTGATCGCGAGCAGGATTCCCTCGCGCACCCGCGGATCCTCGTCACCCGCCCGTCGCCGACGGATCAGCTCGATCTGCACATGGTTCAACGGCTCGACATAGGGCATCCGCAGCCGGATCAGACGATCCAGCTCCGGCTGGCCCCCAAGAAGCTTGTCATGGCCGGTGATGGCCAGGATGGCGTCGTGGGTTCTCTGCCATTCGTCGCGGATCTCGCCATAGATGCGGGCGGCCAGCGCGGCGTCGGTCACCAGGGTGGCGTAGCGCCGGGCGACGGTCATGTCCGACTTGGCCATGACCATTTCCATGTTCTGCACCAGGGTGCGGAAGAAGGGCCAGGCCTCGGCCATGGACTTCAGCCTGGCCATGTCCTGCCCCTCGACCGCCGAGCCGAAGCCGAACCAGCCGGGCAGCATGACCCGGCTCTGGGACCAGCTGAACACCCAGGGAATGGCCCGCAGATCCTCGATCCGCGTCGAGGCGGTCCGCGACGACGGGCGCGAGCCGATCTTCAGGTCGGCGATCTCGGCGATGGGGGTGGCGGCGCGGTAATAGTCGACGAAGCCGTCGGTCTCGTAGACCAGCTTGCGATAGGCGGCCATCGACCGGGCCGACAGGTCCGATAGGGTAGCGCCGTGTTCGGCGGTGAAGACCTGGTCCTTGCCCTGGCCCAGCGAGGCCAGGACCGCGCCGCAGGTCAGGGCGTCCAGATTGCGCAGGGCGATCTCGGGCTCGCCGTACTTGTTGGCGATGACCTCGCCCTGTTCGGTGGTGCGGATCCGACCCTGGACCGTGCCCTCCGGCTGGGCCAGCACCCCGGCGAAGGACGAGCCCCCGCCGCGTCCGACCGTGCCGCCGCGTCCGTGGAACAGCTGCAGCTTCAGACCCGCGGACTGCGTCACCTCGACCAGGGCGCGCGAGGCCTCGTGCAACTCCCAGCCGGACGTCAGATAGGAGCCGTCCTTGTTGGAGTCCGAATAGCCGATCATCACCTCCTGCACGCCGCGCGCCTTGGCCACGGCCAGGGCGGACGGCTCCTTCAGCAGACGCTCCAGCGTGGGCCGCGAGGCGCGCAGATCCTCGATGGTTTCGAACAGGGGGGCGGCCTGGATCGGGCAGGCGGCGGGATCCTCATGGCGATAGAGGCCGACCTCCTTCAACAGCAGATAGACTTCCAGCAGGTCCGAGGCCGCGTCGGTCTTGGACACGATGTGGGTGCGGATCGCCTGGGGGCCGAAGGCGGCCAGGGCGGCCGCGGCGGCCTGGAGAATGCCCCGCTCTTTCAGGGTCTCGGCGGCATAATCGGCATAGGGGCTGAACAACTGGCGCGGCGAGGCCAGTTCGGCCGCCAGCACCGCCAGCCGCCCTTCCTCGTCGAGAGCCGAATAGTCGGCGCAAACCCCGGCCGTCTTCAGCAGATCGGCGACGACCCGCTCGTGGACATCGGAATTCTGGCGCAGGTCCAGGGTCGCCATATGGAAGCCGAAGATCTCGACCGCCGTGACCAGGTCGTTCAGCCGGTCGTCGGCGAACACGCCGCCGTGGTGGTTCACCAGGCTGTCGTGCAGGATTCTGAGGTCGGCCTCGAAAGCGTCCGGGCCGGAATAGGGATCAGCCGCGACGACGGCGCGACGCGGCGGCGGGGTTCCGCCCCGCGCCTCATAGGTGGCGGCCAGACGCGCGTAGACCCCGGTCAGGGCGCGACGATAGGGCTCGTCGGCGCGCTGGGGCGAGGGGTCGTGGGCGGCGTCGGCCAGGGCCGCTAGCTCCGGCGAAACCTCGGCCAGTTCGGCCGCCAGGCTCAGCTCGGCGCCCAGGGCGTGAACCTCGTCCAGATAATAGCCCAGCACCGCGCGCGACTGGGTGCGGAAGGCGGCGGCCAGCACCGTCCCGTCAACGTTCGGATTGCCGTCCCGGTCGCCGCCGACCCAGGTGCCGACCCGCATGAAGGGTTGGAGGTCCGGGGCGTCCAGCAGGCGTCGCCAGGCCGACAGCTGTTTCGGCGCGACGCGCAGGAAGATGCGATCCAGGAAGGAGACGACCGTGTCGATCTCGTCCTGCACCACCAGCCCCTGGGTGCGGACCAGGCGCGTGGCCCACAGGATGACGATCTGGCGGCGCAGCGGCTCGTTGATCAGGGCCGGCGAACAGGCGTCTCCGGCCTTGTCGCAGGCGTCCAGCATGTCGGAAATGGCGGCGATCCGGTCGATGACGCTCTTGCGCCGCACCTCGGACGGGTGGGCCGTCAGGACCGGCGAGACCAGGGCTTCTTCCAGCAGGGCGCGCACCGCCGCCTTGTCCACCTTCTGCTCGGCCAGCCGCTGCAGGGCGCCTTCGGGCGTGTCGGGGCGGGCGCCGGCGACGGCCTGGCCCTGGGCGCGACGACGGGTGGCCCGGTCCTCGGCGATATTGGCCAGAAGCGAGAACAGGGCGAAGCCATGCGCCAGACCGGCGGCCTGATCGACCGACATGGTGGTCAGCAGCTTTTCCAGCCGCTTGGCCGGATGCGAGGCCGGGTCGCGGTGATAGGCCACCGAGGCCTGACGCACGGCCTCGACGTGTTCGAACAGGGCCTCGCCGCCCTCCTGACGAATGACGTCGCCCAGTATGCCGCCCAGCAGTCGGACTTCTTCGCGCAGGGCGTCGTCGGCGGCGGGCGTCATCATCGGTTTGTCCTAGGCGGGGGCAGGGAGACGGCCATGTGAAAGAGCCGAAACGCCCCCGTCAACGCACGATCCATGACAACGGGCGATAGAAGCGGTTCATGGTGAACGACCGTTAGGCTTTCTTAACCGGCGCGATGCGAGGATGAGGGCGAAGGATTCCGCCCCGTGTCCATGTTCGCCAAACGCCAGTCCGCTCTCGCCGCCGCCGCCGGTTCTCCGCCCGCCGCGCGTGGAAAGCCGAGCCTGAAGCCCGTCGTCGCCGTGCTGAAGAAGCCGCCGGTGATCGCCGGCCTGGCCGGTCTGTTCCTGCTCTCTACCGGCGCCCTGTTCCTGACTGTCCTGGGCGATCCGCATGCGGGCACGCCCTCGGCCCGTATCGCCCTGCACCGCGAGGAGGCGGCGGCGACGCCGACGCCGGCCCCGACCGGGTTCGAGGCCTTTTCCATGGGGGCCATGGGCCTGTATCAGGACCTGACGGGAACCGGCGATCCCTCCAGCGCGGCGGGCGGAGAGGCCGTGATCACCCTGCCGGACGGCGCCACCGTCTCGGGCGGCGCCAGCTATACCGCCCCGGTCCAGCCCGCCTCGCCCCTGCCCAAGGCCCCGATCGCCGGCCTGTCCCAACCCGGCCCCAGCGGCCCCCTGCCGATGATCGCGCCCGACGGCCGCGTCCCGGCCCAGGCCTATGCCCGACCCTTCCGCTCGAACGGCAAGCCGCGCGTGGCTCTGATCGTCGGCGGCCTGGGGCTGAACGCCGTCACCACCCGCGCCGCCATCGAACGCCTGCCGGCCGAGGTGACCCTCAGCTTCGTCCCCTATGCCGACAATCTCCAGTCCTGGATCGACCAGGCCCGCGCCCAGGGCCATGAGGTCATGCTGGAAATGCCGATGGAGCCCAGCGGCTATCCCGACAACGACCCCGGCCCCTACACCCTGCTGGCCAGCGGAACCCCGGACGACGTCCAGGCCAAGATGGACTGGCTGCTGGGCCGCGCTGTCGGCTATTTCGGCGTGACCAACTATCTTGGCGACCGGTTCGCGACCTCGGACACGGGGATGAACGCCTTCCTGTCGACCCTGCGCCAACGCGGGATCGCCTTCCTCGACGACGGCTCGTTCCAGCGTCGCCCCGGCGCCTGGGCCCGCGCCAGCGCCGACAAGGTCATCGATCAGACCCAGTCCCCCGCCGCCATCATCGCCGCCCTCAACAGTCTTGAGGCCCAGGCCAAGCTGCGCGGCTCGGCCCTGGGGACCGGCTTCTCCTATCCGGTCACGGTCGAGGCCGCCGCCCGCTGGACCGCCGGCTTGGAACAGCGCGGCCTGCAACTGGCGCCGGCCTCGGCCATGACCCTGCGGCCCGGCCGGTAATGACCGACCTCAGTCTGTACCGCCCCAATGTCGGGGTCGTGCTGTTCAACGCCGACGGTCTTGTCTGGTACGGCCGCCGCCACGCCACGCCCGGCCCGCATAACTGGCAGTTTCCGCAAGGGGGCGTGGACGAGGGCGAGGATCTGACAGCCGCCGCCCTGCGTGAACTGCGCGAGGAGACCGGGGTCGTCTCGGTCGAGTTCCTGGCGCGAACCGACGACTGGATTCTGTACGACTTCCCGCCCGAGGCGATGAACAACGCCAAGGCCTGGCGCGGCTTCGTCGGTCAGCGCCAGCAGTGGTTCGCCTTTCGCTTTACGGGCCAGGACAGTGAAATCGACCTGCAAGCCGACGACGAGATCGAGTTCGACGCCTGGCGCTGGGGTTCCCTGTCCGAGGCCTGCGACCTGATCGTGCCGTTCAAACGCCCGGCCTATGAACAGGTGGTCGCCGCCTTCGCGCATCTGGCGGCATAAAAAAGGGCGGCGCGAACGCCGCCCTTTCCAGTTCCATGGGGCCGATCAGGCCGCCTTGGCCTTGTCCGTCTTGGTCTTGCCTTCGATCAGGGGCTGGGCGCCGCCGATTTCGATGCGGCGGGGCTTCAACGCCTCAGGCAGTTCGCGCTTCAGCGAAATCGACAGCAGGCCGTTGACCAGATTGGCCTCGCTCACGACCACATAGTCGGCCAGCTGGAAGCGGCGCTCGAAATCGCGCTCGGCCAGGCCGCGGTGCAGATAGGTCTTCTGCGCCTCGGCGTCGTCATTGGCGGTCTTGCGGCCTGTCACGGTCAGCAGGTTTTCCTTCACCTCGATATTCAGCTCGTCGGGAGAGAATCCGGCGACGGCGATCTCGATGCGATAGGCGTTCTCGCCCGTGGTCTCGATATTATAGGGCGGATAGCCGCCGTCCTGGCTGGTCCGCGCGGCGGTCTCCAGCAGATTGGCAAGACGGTCGAAACCGACGGCCGAACGGTACAGCGGGGTGAAATCATAGGTACGCATCAGCATCCTCCTGAGGATCAGCAAGGTTGAGCCGCCCGGCGGTTTGCCCGGACGGTAGGAGTTCAGCTCAACGACCCGAAATCGGCGCCGTCGGTCTGGAGAGCCCGGAACCGGCGCTCTCGAGAGATGAAATGGGATGCGCCGAACGGGCGTCAAGGGGGCGGCCGTGCGCGACCAATCCCCGCGTCTCACGATCGTCATTTGCGCCGGCCGCTGCGCCCCGTATTGAAGATCACCCCTGATGAAGGAACACCCCATGCGTCTCGCCGCCTTCGGCCTCGCCGCCCTGCTGTCGACCGTCGCCGCGACGACGGCCTCCGCCCAGTCTCAAACCGCCCCCACTCAGGGCGCCTGGACCCCGCCGCGCTCGGCCCTGTCCAGCGCCATCCCGACCCTCGCCGAGGATGCGGCCCTTCAAGCCGCCGTCGCCGCCGAGACCCGGCCCGCCGCCGACCGCGCCCGCGACGCCGCCCGCCGCCCTTACGAGGCCCTGACCTTCTGGGGCCTGACGCCCGACATGACGGTGGTCGAGATCGAACCGGGCGGCGCCAGCTGGTGGCGGCATATTCTCGAACCCTATGCGGCGGCGACCGGTGGCCGCTATGTCGGCGTCAACCGTCCGCTGGAGAGCATGGGGGTCGAGCCCGGCTCGGCCGACTTCATCCTGGTGGCCCGCGCCTTCCACAACTGGTCGCGCAGCGGCCGCACCGAACCCTATCTGAAAGCCTTCTACGCCGCCTTGAAGCCTGGCGGGATCCTGGCCGTGGAACAGCACCGCAGCGCCGAGGGTCTGAACGTCGCCGACGTCGCCTCGACCGGCTATGTCCCCGAAAGCTATGTGATCCACGAGGCCCAGGACGCCGGCTTCGTGCTCGAGGCCCGCAGCGAGCTGAACGCCAATCCCAAGGACGACCACGACCACCCGTTCGGCGTCTGGACCCTGCCTCCGGTGCGTCAGTCCCAGGCCCGTGACGGCTCGGGCGCCCTGACCCCGGACCAGCGCGCGGCCTTCGATGCAATCGGCGAGAGTGACCGCATGACCCTGCGGTTCCGCAAGCCGGAATAGTCCCTTTTGACCCGCGCCGCGAACGTGAGTAAGCCCGTTCGACCAAGGTTTGCCGGACGCGGGGCCCGGCGTTCCGAGGGGGTGTTTTGATGGCTGAACTTTCTGCGATTTCCAGCGGCCTGTCGCGCCGGTTTCTGCTGTCCGGCGCGGCCGGACTGGCCCTGACCGGGACGTTAGCCGCCTGCGGACGCGAGAAGGACGCGGCTCCCAAGGCGCCGCCCGCCCCGGCCGGCCCGCCCGAAGGGTCGCTGGAATGGGCGCTCGCCGGCCCCTGGCGCGCCCAGGACCGGCCGCGCGACGCCTTCCGGCATCCGATGGAGACCCTGCGCTTCTTCGGCCTCAAGCCGACCATGACAGTGGTCGAGTTCTGGCCCGGCAGCGGCTGGTACACCGAAATCCTGGCCCCCTACCTGGCCGAGGGCGAGGGGACCTACGTCGCCGCCCTCTTCCCCGAAGGCCCGACCGCCGACCCGGCCCAGGCCGCCCTCAACGCCGCCTTCCAGACCCGGTTCAGCGGCGACAAAAAACTGTACGGCGAGCCCCAGTTCACCTTCTTCGGCGCGGGCTCCGGCCCCGTGGCGCCGGCGGGCACGGCCGATCTGTGCCTGTTCCTGCGCACCCTGCACGGCTGGATGGCCGCCGGGATCGCGGAAAAGGCCTTCTCCGACGCCTTTGCGGCCCTGAAGCCCGGCGGGGTTCTGGGCATCGAACAGCACCGTCTGGCCCCGGAAGAGGATCAGGATCCCGTGGCCGCCAACGGCTATGTCCAGGAGGCCTTCGTCAAACAGCTGGCGGCCGAGGCCGGCTTCGTCTTCGTCGCCGCCTCCGAGATCAACGCCAACGAAAAAGACACCAAGGACTATCCGTTCGGGGTCGACACCCTGCCGCCGATGCGCCTGACCGCCCCCCGGGGCGAACCCGCCGACCCCACGTTCGACCGGTCCAAGTTCGAAGAGATCGGCGAAAGCGACCGTATGACCTTGAAGTTCAGGAAACCCGAGTGAACCGCGCCCAAGCCTTCGCCGCCAATGCGCCCCTGATGGGGGTTCCCGGCGCCTCTTCGCCTCCGGGCGGCAAGGGCGACTGGTATCGCGGCGCCGGCGGCATGCGCCTGCGCGCCGCCCTGTGGATCCCCACCCATCTGACGGCCGAGACGGCGCGCGGCACCGTGGTGCTCAGCCCCGGCCGCACCGAGCCGATCGAGAAATATTTCGAGGTCATCGGCAATTTCCTGGCGCGCGGCTGGTGCGTCCTGGCCCACGACTGGCGCGGCCAGGGCCTGTCCGCCCGCCTGCTGCCGGACCGGCTCAAGGGCCACGCCCGCGCGGTCGAGGAATTCCTCGATGACTACGGCCGCCTGCTGGACGCGTTCGAAAGCCAGTGCCCCAAGCCCTGGATCATGGTCGGCCATTCGATGGGCGCCTGCCTGAACCTGCTGACGCTGGAAGCCGGCGAGACCCGTTTCGCGGGCGCCGTCCTGTCCAGCCCCATGCTGCGGATCAAGACCGGCAAGCGGTCGATGTGGTCGGTCAAGCTGGCGGTGCGCTGGAACATCCGCCACGGCCATGCGGGCGACTATATCCTGGGCGACCCGGACGATCCGTTCGACCACACCTTCGCCGAGGACGCCCTGACCTCGGACGAGACCCGCTACGAGATGTGGCGCCAGCAGCTGTACGCCTGCCCCCACCTGGCCATCGGCGGCCCCACCTACGGCTGGCTGGCCTTCGCCCTCGACGCCGGCGAGCGCGCCCTGAAGCCCAAGGCCCTGAAAACGGTCAAGATCCCGGTCTCGATCGTCCAGGCCGACGCCGACGACGTGGTCTGGAAACAGACCAGCCGCTGGGCCGCCAAACGCCTGGGCCGCGGCCGCTATGTCGAGGTCCCCGGCGCCAAGCACGAAGTCATCATGGAAGCCGACCCCATGCGCGCCGTCTTCCTCGACGAGTTCGACGCCATGGCCGA
Source organism: Brevundimonas sp. FV2ps16 (assembly GCF_058681075.1). Lineage (NCBI taxonomy): Bacteria > Pseudomonadati > Pseudomonadota > Alphaproteobacteria > Caulobacterales > Caulobacteraceae > Brevundimonas > Brevundimonas sp. FV2ps16. The sequence goes on from NZ_CM178728.1 coordinate 1,372,402, forward strand.
CTACGTCTCGCCGCCCAAGGGGGCGACGGCTGATCCGTCGGCGCGGGTCGAGGACGTGACGGAAGAGCAGCCGTCAGTGGCGTGAGTTAGGGGGGCGTCGAACGTCGAGTCTGTACGCTAGGCCGAATCTTGCAACGCAACTCTCAAAGGCGTTCAGGAACTTTCAAAAATGAAGGACTGACTACAATCACTCCCGAGCAGGCTTTCGATGACATCGTAGTCCCGGCCCTCTTAGAATATGCGTTGGCCGAGACGGAGTTGACGACTGCGTGCGTCGCGAAACTCGACCTGACCGTTGCTCGGGCTAATGTCGTGCGCCGAGGGCGTACTGCCGCTATAGAACTCCACCAGTTCGCTGATAGGGTGTTTGAAAGCGTGCCTCGGCAGAGCTGGATGCCGGTTGCCGCGAATGTTCACGAGTTGCGGAAAGTCGTTGAGGACCAACACTGCGTGTTCGTTGGCGGCTCAAAGCCGATGAAAGACCTTAGCCTGCTCCACGACGTAGCGGATGCCTACAAGCATGTTCGCCTCGAACCACGCGCGAGCCGACGTGTTCTCTCTGAAACTGCGACGAACCTCATCTCCACTGGTTTCGGACAGCTTGCCTGGGGAGAGGGTAAGTGGGGTGGTGTCGAACAAGCCATCGTTGCCCAGAATGACGGGTGCCAGCGAGCTCTATCGTCAATCTTGCTGAACGCCGCCAATGCCTGGCTGGTGACGATGGGCAGGCCGCCGGACATCCATCTGATGACGCCAGAAAATCGACCCGACGACAAAGTCTAGCACTCGTAGATCATGCAAGGGTGGGGGCGGTTAGCCGACAATCTCCAAGTCTGCTTTGTAGTTCCCCGCGTCCGCTACCCCGCCGCCCTCTTCAGCGTCACCAGCGCCTGACCGATCAGCCGCTCATCCCCGACGGCCAGGATCTGCCCGCTCCCATCCGGCGCCTCCCCGCGCCAGTTGACCACCCGTCCCCCGGCGGCCTCGATCACCGGGACCAGGGCGGACCAGTCCCAGGACTTCAGGCTGGTCTCGGCGACCAGATCCATCTTGCCCGCCGCCACCATCGCATAGGCGTAGGCGTCGCAGCCCAGTCGGGCCAGGCGGGCGGCGGCGCGGACCTGGGTCCAGGCGCCCCGTTCGGCGCCGTTGAAGATGTCGGGATCGGTGGTCGAGATGACGGCCTCGGTCAGGTGCTCACAGGCCCGCACCGCCAGAGGCGTCTCGGTTTCGCCGCGCATCAGCCGGGCGCCGGACGGGCCGCCGATGAAGATCTCGTCCAGATAGGGCTGGGCGATCACGCCCACGGTCGGTTTGCCGCCCGCGCGCAGGGCGATCAGCGTGGTCCACAGCGGCAGGCCCGAGATGAAGGCCCGCGTCCCGTCGATGGGATCCAGCACCCAGACGTGGTCGGCGTCCGGCCGGTCCTCGCCGTATTCCTCGCCGATGACGCCGTGGTCGGGATAGCGCGCGGCGATCAGGCGGCGAATGGCCGCTTCGGCCTGTTTGTCGGCCTCGGTCACCGGGTCGAAGCCCGCCGCCCCGCCCTTGTCCTCATGCCCGATGTCCGAGCGGAAGAAGGGCAGGGTGACGCGCGCGGCTTCGTGCGCCAGCTCCACCGCGAAGGATTCGAATTCGGTCATGGGCGCTATTAGCCCAGATCGCCCCGTTCCGAGAACCCCGCGCCGACGCCCTCGGCCGCGCGTCTTGTCAGGCGACCGCTTCGCTGGACTCGTGCAGCGACTTGGCCAGGTCCAGCAGGCGTCGGCGCGGCCGTTCGCCCAGCTGGTAGTAGGCCTGGATCAGATCCAGCGTCTCCTTGCGCGAGAACATCTCGCCCCCTCCGCCGGACATGGTCTGGACGGCGTCCTTGCGCTCCAGCGCCTCGGTCACGCCGTCGTAGAAATAGCTGACGGGCGTCTCCAGCGCCTCGGCCAGCTGCCACAGGCGGGCGGCCGAGATGCGGTTGGCGCCGCATTCGTATTTCTGGATCTGCTGGAAGCGGATGCCGACCTGAACGGCGAGCTGCTGCTGGGTCAGGCCCAGCAGGCGGCGGCGGCGACGCAGGCGGCGGCCCAGGTGGAGATCGATGTCGGTGGCCATGGCCCCCTGTTCCTCATCTTGCGACCTGTCCCAACGCGGGACGGCTCGCCTTCCACGCCGCAATCCGCGTGCCGAAGGTCGCGCGGCAGGGGAGTTACGCGGTTCTTCGAACGCCTCGTCAAGTCGGTCGCAACCCAATTCCCCCGGACGCATTAAGTCCGCAGCTTGGCTTCAACGGAAGGAAACTACACCATGGGCATTATCGCCTGGATCATCATCGGTATCGTCGCGGGCTGGCTCGCGGAACAAATCATGGGCCGCAACCACGGCCTGATCACCAATCTGATCGTCGGCGTCATCGGCGCCCTGATCGGCGGTTTCGTCGCCAATGCGCTGGGCTTCGCCTGGGGCGGCTGGATCGGTTCGACCATCGTGGCGACCATCGGCGCCATCATTCTTCTGTTCCTGCTGGGTCTGGTCAAGCGTCGCGCCTGATCGTCCCTCTGGACTGCAACGACGAAAGGGCGGCTCGCAAGAGCCGCCCTTTTTCGTATGGGGCGAGGCCGGCGTTCCGACGTTGGACACGCTCAAATCTTTTGACCATCACTTCAAATCGCGGCGGCGCGAGGCTTTCCGCCCCGTTTCGACCTCTCAGCCCAGCCCGCCTTCCGGCGGGGTTACACTGATCCCAAGAGGCTTTTGGGGGGAGGGGGATCATGCAGCAGGTTTGGCAGTTTGGCGCTTTGTCACCCTGTTTTTACGACACCGTGCAGCCGGACACGAAAAAGGCGGCCGGGACGCATCCCGACCGCCTTGTCTCTATCGATCCGCGGGCGTGGCCCGCCGGTCGTCAGCCCTGGGGCTGGTCGCCGGTGGGCGGGGCCATCGGGTCGCTGCTGCCCGACGGAGAAGCCGGATCGGGGATCGCCGGTTCCGGGGTCGTGGGCGTCGGCAGGGTCGGCGGCGTGGACGGCATGGTTGTGGACGGGTCCATGGTCGACGGCGTCGAGGACGGCGAGGCGGCCGAAGGCTCGGTCATCGGCGCGGGGGCGGCGCCTGGAATGGGAGCGGCGGCGTCGAACTCGGCCTTGGTATAGGCCACGGCGACATTGGCGCCCTCTTGGCGAATGCCGTTCAGCGGCACCGCGCGAAGCTGGCCGTCGGCGCCGCGCACCGTCAGCTCCTGTGCGCCCGAGGCGTTGTTCTGCACGCCTTCCAGCTTGCCCAGTTCGCCGTCAGGGCCTTGAACCGAGGTTCCCGGCGTCAGCGACAGGCTCGGCTGGGCGGCCGGCTCTTGGGTCGCGGGGGTCTGAGGGGCTGCGGTCGCGGCGTCCTGCGCCAGAGCAGGCGAGGCGATCATGAAGGCGGCGGCGGCGCTGCCCAGAATAGCGGTCTTGAGGTTCATGGGACTTCACATCCGGTGGCGCGGGCCCGGCGCCCGCATCCCCAAAACTCGCCGTGTTACGGATTGTTTCGTATGCCTCGAAAAGACCTCGGGACTGCCCCGGTTGGCCGATTCCTGGTCTAAGGTGAGGCGTTATGTCGAATCGCCAGGGGGCCGCGTGAACCGCCGCAACGTCTATGTGCCCCGTCTGCTGCGCCGATTGTTGGGGCTGGCCTATGAGCTGACGCCTCAGATCTTCGCCGTCTTCGCCTTCGGCGCCGGGTCCCTGATGCTGATCTCGGCCGTCACGCCCGAGTTCGACGACCGGCTGCGCCAGCTGACCGGCGTGGTCTCGCCGATCCTGATCGACCTGTCGCACTTCGTGGCCAGTATCGCCGGCTTCGTCCTGCTGCTGCTCTCGGCGGGCCTGTGGCGACGCCGGCGCGGCGCCTATTGGGCCGCCCTCGCGGCGCTTGCGGTCGGCGCGGTCTTCTCCCTGCTCAAGGGGCTGGACTGGCAGGAATCGATCGACCTCATCATCGTCGCCGTCCTGCTCGCGCCCTGCCGGACGGCCTTCAACCGTCGCTCCCGCCTCAGCGAGCCCTTGAGGCCAGGCTGGCTGCTGCTGCTGGTGGCCGTGGTCGTCTCCATGCTGTGGCTGGGCTTCTTCGCCTATCGCGACGTCGCCTATTCCGATGAACTGTGGTGGCGGTTCCTGGTGGACCGCCAGGCCTCGGGCTTCCTCCGCGCCGGCCTGGTCCTGTCTCTGCTGACTCTGCTCGTCGCCGGCCGTTCCCTGCTCAGTTCGCCCGGCGCGGACAGCCATGGCCCCGCCTCGGCCGACGAGATCGAGCGCGCCCGCATCGCCCTGGAGACGGCCGAGGAGGCGACGCCCGAGGCCTGGCTGGCCATGCTGGGCGACAAGGCCCTGCTGTTCAGCCCTTCGGGCCGCAGCTTCCTGGCCTATCGGGTGCGCGGGCGGCGCTGGATCGCCATGGGCGAGCCGGCGGGCGCGCTGGAGGAACGTCAGGAACTGCTGTGGGCCTTTGCTGAACTGGCCGACAGCTACGGCGGTTCAGCCGTCTTCTATTCCGTCGGCGACGATATTCTCAGCGAACTGGCGACCATGGGTCTGGCCATGCGCAAGGTGGGCGAGACGGCCGTGATCCGCACCGAGGCCTTCACCACCGAGGGGAAGGGCAAGCAGAATCTTCGCACCGCCCTGAACCGGGCCGAGCGCGAAGGCGCCCGGTTCGAGGTCCTGCCGCCCGGTGCGGCCAAACCCCTGGAGGCCGAGCTGAAGGCCATCTCCGACGCCTGGCTGGCCATGCACAATGGGGCGGAGAAGGCCTTCTCCCTTGGCCGTTTCGACATCGACTATCTGAACCTTACGCCCCTGGCGGTTATGCGCGAGGGCGATCGGATCGTGGCCTTCGCCAATCTGCTGGTCACCCCCGGCGAGGCGGCGGTGGATCTGATGCGCTATACGCCGGACGCCCCCCACGGGGTGATGGACTATCTGTTCACCCGCTGCGTCCAGTGGGCCAAGGCCGAAGGCGTCGCCGTCTTCGACCTGGGCATGGCCCCCCTGGCCGGGCTCGAGGACCGTCGCGTCGCCCCGGTCTTCGCCCGCGTCGGCGCCCTGGTGTTCGAAGAGGGCGGGGCCCTCTACGGCTTCCAGGGCCTGCGCAGCTACAAGGCCAAATTCTCCCCGGACTGGAAGGCCCGCTTCATCGCCGCGCCGGTCTCGACGCCCCTGCCCCTGGCCCTGCTCGACGTCGCCCTGCTGACCAGCGGCGGCTGGCTGGGCATGCTGGGGATCAGAAAGGGATGCTGATGTCGTTCAAACCCCTCTTTTCGCGCGCCCTGGCCCTCGCGCCGGACCGCCTGCACTTCGCCGCCCACAGCCATCATCTCTGGCCCGACGTCAGTTTCGAGGCCCAGCAGCAGGCCTGGCTGGACGCCAATCTTCATGCCGACCGCAAATGGGATCTGATCTTCGACGAAGTCATCCCTCGCGCTCAGGCGGAAGTGGCGCAGGAACTGGGCCTGCCTGATCCGAACAGCCTGGTCTTCTCGTCCAACACCCACGACCTGCTGCTGCGGGTCTTTTCAGGCTTCGAGACCCGGCCGGTCCGCATTCTGTCCACGGACGGCGAGTTCCATTCCTTCCGCCGCCAGGCCGAACGCTGGGAAGAAGCGGGTCAGGCCGTGGTCACCCGCGTGCCCCTGGCGCCGTTCGAGACCTTCGCCGACCGCTTCGTCGCGGCGGCCGCAGAGGGCGGTCACGACTGGATCCTGGTCAGCCAGGTCTTTTTCCGCACCGGCGGCCTGTTCGACGGGATCGAGGCTCTGGCCGCTTTGGCCCGGCCCGAGGGGCCCTGGGTTCTGGTCGACGGCTATCACGGCTTCATGGCGACCCCGACCGACCTATCCGCCGTCGCGGACCGGATCTTCTACGTCGCCGGGGGCTATAAATACGCCATGGCCGGCGAGGGCGCCTGTTTCCTCCACGCCCCCGACGGCTTCGCGCCCCGGCCGGTGGTGACCGGCTGGTTCGCCGAGTTCGGGGATCTGTCAGGCCCGCCGGGCGGGGTCCAGTATAGGTCGGACGGCGGTCGCTTCTGGGGCGCCACCTTCGACAGTTCGTCCCTGTATCGGTTCAACGCCGTGCGCGGGATGCTGACCCAGGCCGGGCTGACCACGGCCGCTGTAGCCGGTCACAGCCTGGGCCTGGCGATCCAGTTCCAGGACGCGGTTCGCGCCGGTCAGGCCGGCGTTCTGGGCGAGGCGCAGATCCTCAACCCCGTGCTGGGCGACGCCCCCCGCGCGCGATTCCTGGCCCTGCGCCATGACAAGGCCCCGACCTGGCGCGCAGCCCTGCTGGCCGAGGGGATCGTCACTGACGTCCGTGACGACGTGATCCGCTTCGGCTTCGGCCTGTACCAGGACGCCGAAGACGTGGAGCGGCTGATCGCCGCCTGCCGGACGCTTGGAGCCTAGAAGAAGGTCGTATCGTCCTGCTTCTTGGCCTCGGGGGCGGCGCGCGGGGCCGGAGGAGACGCCGCCGCGGGCGTCCCATTGGGGGGCGTATTCGGCGTCTGGCCTGCTGCGGGCGGTATGGCCGGCAGGGCCGGATAGGGCAGGGCCGCCGGATCCGCCGCCGCTGGGAATCCGTCTCCGGGCGTGGTCTCCGGCGCGGGGAGGGCGTCGACCGGTTCAGCCTGGCCCACCCGGTCGGGGGCGTTCAGATCGTCGCGGATAAAGACCCAGGCCCGGCTGTCCGCACAGCCGCAGGCCTTCAGGAAGCCCTCGCGGTCGCGCCACAGGATCAGGGGATAGGTGATCTGCACGCCTGCATCCTTCAGCAGGGCGCTCAGACGCGTCTCGAACTGGCGGCTGGCCTCGACCACGGCGGACCGGGCCAGATTGCCGTCGGCCGCCGGTATGCCCGCCGCCGTCCACGCGCTTGCCGGCGTCGCGGTCCAGCGCTGATACAGCGACCAGTCGCGAGTCAGCCACAGTTCGGCGATCGTGGCCCGCTCGGCGGCCGTGGACTGGGGCAAGCCTTCCCGGTCGGCGCGGGCGAACAGGATGACCCGGGCTTCGACCCCCGCCGCCCGCAGCTTCGCCACCTCCTCGCGCTCATAACGCTGGGCCGAGGCGCTGTCCCGATAGGCGATGATATAGAGGGGCGCGCCCCCGCCGCCGCCGGATACCCAGGAGGCCTCGTCGAGCAGTTGCTGGATCTGGGCTTGGTCGCGGCTGATCGTGACCGGCTGGAACCGTGAATAAAAGTTCCAGTAAGCCCAATAGCCGACCCCGGCCAGGATCAGGCCGATCAGGGCGGCCAGGGCTGACCATATCAGTAGTCGACGCATGGGGAGGCGGGCTCCAGCTTTACCGTTGGCGCTGGTTAACGCATAGCATTGAAAACCGTTGTCCGCCCACTTCTCCGACGGATTATCCGGCGAAATCCTAGGGTGACGTTCGCGCGCCACACCCGTGCATCCGCAAGCCTGTCAGGGTTGCCAGCCCGAAGTCTGATCGGCATCGCTGTCGCCGGCCAGGGCGCCCCGGGTCTTCTTCACCTCAGCCCAGGCGGCGCGCAGCAGGGCGGCCACGCCCTCGCCGGACACGCCGGACACCAGCATGGGGCGACGACCGGCGACGGCCTCCAACTCGGCCGCCTTCTCCTCGCGTTCCTCGGGCGACAGGGCGTCGATCTTGTTCAGCGCCAGGATCTCGGCCTTGTCGGCCAGGCCTTCGCCATAGGCCTCAAGCTCGCCGCGGATGATCCGATAGGCCTCGGCCACGTTCTCCTGAGTTCCGTCGATCAGGTGGATCAGGCTGGCCGAACGCTCGACATGGCCCAGGAAGCGGGTGCCCAGGCCGGCGCCCTCGCTCGCGCCCTCGATCAGGCCGGGGATGTCGGCGATGACGAACCGTTCGGACGGCGACAGGTCCACCATGCCCAGATTGGGCGCCAGGGTGGTGAAGGGATAGTCGGCGATCTTGGGCTTGGCGGCGCTGGCCGCCGACAGGAAGGTGGACTTGCCCGCGTTCGGCAGACCGGCCAGGCCGATGTCGGCGATCAGTTTCAGCCGCAGCCAGATCCAGCGTTCCTGACCGTCCTGGCCAGGGTTGGCGTAGGTCGGCGCCTGGTTGGTCGGTCCCTTGAAACGGACATTGCCCCAGCCGCCGTTGCCGCCCTTCAGCAGCAGTTCGATCTTGCCCGGCGTGTCCATGTCCAGGAGGACGGTCTCCTTGTCCTCGTCCAGCACCTGGGTGCCGACCGGCACCTTCAGATGCACGTCCTCGCCCTTGCCGCCGTGCATCTGGCGGCCCTGGCCGTGGTGGCCGGTCTGGGCCTTGAAATGCTGCTGATAGCGATAGTCGATCAGGGTGTTTAGCCCATCGACCGCCTCGATCCAGACGTCGCCGCCCTTGCCGCCGTCGCCGCCGTCCGGGCCGCCGTTGGGAATGAATTTCTCGCGTCTAAACGACACTGAGCCCGCGCCGCCGTTGCCGGAGCGGATATAGATCTTGGCCTGGTCGAGGAACTTCATCGCGGGCTTATGCCGCAAGACGACAAGAATTTACAGCCGCCCTCTCCCCTTGCGGGAGAGGGAGACCGCGCACGGCGGCGAAGCCGTCGTTCTGGCGCGGCCGGGCGAGGGGTCACACACGCGTTCGAGCGAGTGCGACCCCTCATCCGGCCCTTCGGGCCACCTTCTCCCGTAAGGGGAGAAGGATAGGCGCGTCAGCCCTTGGCCCACACCCCGAACGGGTCGCTGGACTCCATGCCCAGGGCCTGGGCCACCGCCGGATAGGTGATCTCGCCCTTCAGCACGTTCAGGCCGCGCGCCAGGTGCGGGTCCTTCTTCAATGCGTCCAAGCCGTGATCCGCCAGGGCCAGGCCGAAGGGCAGGGTGGCGTTGTTCAGGGCTTCGGAACTGGTGCGCGGCGCGGCGCCGGGCATGTTGGCGACGCAATAGTGGACCACGCCGTCGATGACGTAGGTCGGGTCCTCGTGGGTCGTCGCGTGCGAGGTCTCAAAACAGCCGCCCTGGTCGATGGCCACGTCGATCAGCACCGATCCGGGCTTCATCGTCTTCAGATGGTCGCGCTTCACCAGTTTCGGGGCCGAGGCGCCGGGCACCAGGACGGCGCCGATCACCACATCGGCCTTGACCAGTTCTTCCTCGATGGCGCCGATGGAGGAATAGCGGGTGATGACCCGGCCGCCCGTGATCTCGTCGATATAGGCCATGCGCGGGATGGAGCGTTCCAGCACCACCACCTCGGCGCCCAAGCCCATGGCCATCCGCGCCGCGTTCAGTCCGACGACGCCGCCGCCCAGCACCAGTACCCGCGCCGGCGCCACGCCCGGAACGCCGCAGAACAGCAGGCCCATGCCGCCGTTATGCTTCAGCAGGGTCTCGGCGGCCGAGAAGACCGCGATCCGGCCCGCGACTTCCGACATGGGGGCCAGCAGCGGCAGGCCGCCGCGCGCATCGGTGACGGTCTCATAGGCCACTGCGGCGCATTTCGACGCCAGCAGGCCCTTGGTCTGTTCCGGATCGGGCGCCAAGTGAAGATAGGTGTAGAGGATCTGGCCCTCACGCAGCATCTCCCACTCGACCTTCTGCGGCTCCTTGACCTTCACGATCATGTCGTTGTTCGCGAACACGGTCGCGGCGTCGGCGACCAGGGTCGCGCCCGCCTTCTCGTAGTCCGCATCGGTGAAGCCGGCGCCCAGGCCGGCGCCGGTCTGGACCGAGACCTGATGACCATGGGCCACATATTCGCGCACCGCCGTCGGCGTCAGGCCGACCCGGTGTTCGTTCTTCTTGATTTCGCTGGGAACGCCGACGCGCATGGGGAACCTCTCCGAAAAAAATGGGAGCGTCCGTCTCTGCGGGCGGATCGCTATCGTTTCACATATAGCGCCGAGCGGGTCGCAGAATCCTGTTCATTTCACGACCTGATCGCCGTACATGCGCTCCTTCTGCGAAGGAGCTGCGCCATGAAGACTGTTTCCGCCGTCGAACTGGATGGAACTGACAGGAAGATGCTCCGTCTGCTGCAGCAGGACGGCCGCATGACCAATGCCGATCTGGCGCGTCAGGTGGCTTTGTCCGAAAGCGCCTGCCTGCGCCGCTTGCGAGCGCTGGAGGCGGCGGGCGTGATCGACCACTACGCCGCCGTCATCAGCGAACGAGCGGTGGGCCTGCCGATCAGCGTCTTCGTCACCGTCACCCTATCGTCTCAGTCAGAGGCGGCTTTGAGCGCCTTCGAACAAGCGGTCGCCGCCGCGCCGGAGGTGATGGAATGCTATCTGATGACCGGGGGCGCCGACTATCTGCTGCGGCTTGTGGTGCGCGACGTCGACGATCTGGAACGGGTCCACGCCAAGACCCTGACACGCCTGCCAGGCGTCCACCGCGTCTCCTCCAGCGTGGCCATGCGGTCGGTGGTCAAGCGCGGGGTCTTGCCGGTGTGATCAGCCACCGCCTGTCCATTCGAGCCATAGCCCTACGGCGTCTGGGTCGATCGTCCCCTTCGCTCGGAACTCGGTCGATGCCAGGAGAGTCCTTGCGAAGCTGAGTCGGTCGGGATGGTGTCGCCGATGCAGATCGATGACTTCCGGGCTTTCTGGCCGTCGATTGAGGAACAACTTGTAGCCATTGCGGATTTCTCCGGCGGTCAGCCCGGGTTCGTCGGAGTGTGTCGAAACCGCCGCGATAGTCGGTTCGGAAGCTTCGTGCCGCTTGATCCGGCTGCTTTCGAGCGCCGCTTCCAGTACGTCTTCATCGCAGACGAGGTCGGCGTTGGACCCGCTCTCGTAAAGGGGCGCTGGAAGTGAGCTGTCGGCGGCCTCGCCGCGGATGAAGTGGCGTTCGAAGACGCGCATGACGTGGGCGACGCCCGCCTCCTCCACCTCACGCAGATCCTGAGCATAGTATCGCCCGGCCCCGCCGGGCCCGGTGATTATCTCGAAGGATGGGAAATAGACCACACCCTCGCGGGTGTCCGCCGCGTTCTGGGCCGCCACACGAAGCACGGATTTGCTGTAGACCGTTGATTGCAGGACGTGGCGGTCTTCGAACGTCGCCTTTAGGGGAACCGGGGAAACCGTGAGGATGATCCTTACCTTCGGATTGACCGATCGGGCCTTGTCGATGAACAGGTCTAGGTCGGCGATAACCTCGTGGACCTTGAAATTGACGGGCTCGTGCAGCGCCGGGTCGAACGCTCCGCCCGCCACGCCCGGCGCTGTCGGATAGATCGCGCCGCCGTTACGGGCACGCCAGGCTTCGGTAAGGCCCAGGGTGAAGACCAGGACATGGGCATCCTCGAACACGCGGCGTACGGCGGCCAGATGCGACTCCCGGGAGGCGGTCAGGTCCTCAAGGCTGGCGAAACCGCCCGGATCGATCTGGGGTCGGAAAGGATCGACGAAGCGGTCGCCCCTTTTCCAAGCTTCGTCGAAGGTCGCCTCACCGAAGGCGCGGTCGAACAACTGCACGGCCTGCCTCACGGTATAAACATTGCCATAGCGAGCCGAGAAAACGCCGTAGTTGGCGTTGCGGGCGTCGGCCACCGACATGCCCGGAGGCGCGGCTTCAGGAACATGATAGTTGAACCCGGCAGCCTGAAGCCGTCGCGAGATATGCTGTGCGAAACAGCTGCCCATCGTAACCACCTTGTCGGATGGCGCGATGAGGAACGGCGCGTTCGACATGGGATCTATCTGCGCCGGATGAACCCAGGTGACGCCGCGGCTCCAGAAACAATGGTCCGGCAGAGCGCTGTAAGGATTGGTCATTGCGCGGCCGCCTTCCGCATCACGGCGTCGAAATGCCGGTCGTCGGCCATGGAGCAGATTACGGGAGAATCGGCTTCTTCCAGGGCGCGGAACTGGAGGTTCAGATAGCCATCGATATCGTAGAATGTGTTCTGGAACTTCCACAGCGTGCTTGGAGGCAAGGCCAGAAAGTCGGCCACCCCTGGATAGACCGGCCACACAGCACCGTGGCTCAGGGCGTCGGGAACCATATGCTCGGCCAACTGGCGAACTGCAGCCTCGTCCGCGCCGAGTCGCCGCGCCACGACCCGCGCCAATTGGGCGATGGCCGAGATGTGCGGGTGATTCAGGACATGCATGAACAGGCTGCCGGAAGACTGCAACGGCAGAAAGAAGTCGGCGAACGGGATGGACGTAAGGTCAAAATAGTGACGCGACTCGTTCACGGCGGTCGTCCAGTATCGATCGAAGCCGAGCGCGCTCATGGTTTCCGGGGTGAACAGCCGCATGGCCTCCGCCGGCTCCATTCCCTGCTTCCAGCACCAGACGCCGATGGCCGAATGGTAGGGGGCGCTGGCCGTGACATTGATGGGCTTGCCGTCGCTGTAGGCGACGGTGAGGTCCGGATGGAAGCCAGCGAAATGGATGCTGGGAATGAGCAGGCATTTCGATTCGTCGAAATCGTGGTCGACGGTCATCTGCGCTCTCAGTTCAGGCGGCGCGGAGGTAACAACGATGTCCGCCTCGGCGGCGGCCGCAGCCATGCTCGCTCTAGCCTCCGCTGTATCAAACCAGTGTTGGCCCGTAACGTTGTCGCCGGGCATGAATATGTCCAGGCAAGCGGTAAGGCCGCCGGTTTGGCAGTTGGCGATGACTAGAATTTTGCGGCCGCTACGGTCGACACGCTTACTGAAGGATGTCACGCTGAGCTATCCACAGGGCCAAAAGGGCAGGCAGTCGACCGATACCAACATTTGACGCCGTCGTCATGTTTCGAGTCGCTGTTCGACCCTACCGCAACGCTAGGGTCACCGTCTTCACGTCCACATACTCGTCGATGCCGTGGATTGAGCCTTCGCGGCCATAGCCGGACTGTTTGACCCCGCCGAACGGGGCCACGGCGGTGGAGATCAGGCCAGTGTTGACCCCGCACATCCCCGCCTCGATCCGGCGGCTGAACCGAATGGCCCGGTCCAGATCGCGGGTGAATAGATACGACGCCAGTCCGAACTCGCTGGCGTTGGCCTTCTCCAGAACCTCGTCCTCGCTGTCGAAGGGGAAGACCGGGATCATAGGACCGAAGGTCTCTTCCTCGCGGAACAGTTCGTCGTTTCCGCCCAGGGTCACCGTCGGCTGGAAAAAGCGGCCGCCCAGCTCATGACGCGACCCGCCCGTCAGTACCAGGCCCCCGTCGGCCTGCACCGCCGCAACGTGTTTCTCGACCTTGTCGATGGCCTTGTCCTCGATCAGCGGGCCGACCTTGACCCCGTCTTCGAAGGCGTTCCCGACCTTGATCTTCGCCACTTCCGCCGCCAGCTTTTCGGCATAGGCCTCAGACACAGACCGTTCGACATAGACCCGATTGGGACAGACGCAGGTCTGGCCCGAGTTGCGGAACTTGCCCTTGATGGTTTCGGCCACGGCCAGATCCAGATCGGCGTCAGCGAACACGATCAACGGGGCGGCGCCGCCCAGCTCCATCGACACCCGTTTCAGGGTCGGGGCGCATTGCTCGGCCAGCTTCCGACCCACGCCTGTCGATCCCGTAAAGGACAGTTTGCGGATCAGGGGGCTTTCCGTCAGCACCTTGCCGATCACCGAGGCCTCGCCTGTCACGATTGATAGAGCCCCGACCGGCAGACCCGCCTGGTAGGCCAACTCGGCCAGCGCGATGGCCGTGAACGGAGTCTGGCTGGCCGGCTTGACCAAGGCGGTGCAGCCGGCGGCGAAGGCCGGACCCAGCTTCCGCGTCAGCATGGCCGCCGGAAAGTTCCAGGGCGTGATCAGGGCGCACGGCCCGACGGCCTCGCGATAGGTCAGCAGGAGATGGCCCAGCGGGCTGTCCTGGGTCTCGCCGATCAGCCGCTCGGCTTCTCCGGCGAACCATTTGATGAAGCCGTTGGCGTAGACCACTTCGCCCTTGGCCTCCTCGAACGGCTTGCCGTTCTCCAGCGCCATCAGGGCGCCCAGGCCCTCGACATTCTTGTCGATCAGCTCGGCCCATTTGCGTAGAAACGCAGCGCGTTTGTGCGGATCGGTGCGGGACCAGGCGGGAAAGGCGTCGGCTGCGGCATGTATGGCGCGTTCGGTCTCTGCCGCGCCCAGGTCCGGAACATGGCCGATTATCTCTCCCGTCGCCGGATCGTCCACCGCTATGCCGCCGCCGCCGGCCGCGACAGGCTCTCCGGCGATCAAGGCGTGTTGGCGAAGCAGGGCGAGGCCGGCGTTCCGGACGGTCTGGTTCACGGAAATCTCCTGATGAGGTCCTGAAACGAACAAGGCCCCGACGAAGCGGGGCCTTGCAAGTCTCGATCACACGGCCTTGACCGCAGACGATCAGTTCTTGGCGTCTTGGGCCGCATCCGAAACGGCCGAGCCGGCGGCCTGGGTGTCACGGCCCACGCCTTCGACGGTGTTGCAGGCGGCGGTGGTCAGGGCGGCGGCGGCGGCGACCAGTACGAAAATCTTGCGCATGAGAAAGCTCCGGTTGAGCCGACATGGGAGTCTGTCGGTCTTGTCCTATCAACGCGACGGCACGGCTCCGGTTCCGTCGGCGCCGCCTGTCTTGTCCGCAGGGTCCGTCGGCGACAGAGCTTCTGGCGTGGCGAACGTCATGCGGGCGATAGTTCCCCCGCTCGGCGCCGCGACGAACTCGGCCTCGCCCCGCAACTGTTTGGCGAAGGCGCCCATCAGGGTTCGTCCCACCCCCGCTTCCGCGCCGTCCGAGGGGCCGGGGCCGTCGTCTTCGACTTCCAGCGTGGAGGTTTCTCCATGAACCCGGAAACGTACGTTCAACGCCCCGCCCCGCCCCGCAAAGGCGTGCTTCTGAGCGTTCGTGACGGCCTCCACCAGCCACAGCGCCAGGGGCGCCAGTTTGTCGGGATCGACCAACAGAGAGTCCGCCTCCACTGAACTGACTACGACCGGTCCCCGCACGGCTTCACTGGCCACCAGTTGACCGACGAGTTCGGTCAGGAACTCCCGCGCGTCGGCGTGGCGGATGTCGTCGCTCTGGTAAAGCGTGCGGTAGATCAGGGCCAAGGCCGAGATCCGTTGGCGCGTGTCCCCCAGCGCCGCCTTCGCCGGAGCGTCGGTCAGGGCCCGCTGTTGCATCGACAGCAGGGACGAGATGATCTGGAGATTGTTCTTCACACGGTGATGGATTTCGCGCATCAGCGCGTCCTTCTCCGCGATCGCATCGGTCAGCTCGCGGTCGCGCACGGTGATGGCTTCGGCCATCTCGTCCAGGGTCCGGGCCAGGGTGCGGATTTCAGACGGGGCGTTCATCGCCTGCAACGGCCGCACCGAAAACCGGCCCTTGGCGTAGAGGGCGGCGATCCGCTCCAGATAGTCGAGCCAGCGGATGAAGATCCGTTCGGACAGAAGCATGACCGCCGCAAAGGCCGTCAGCCAGGCGCCGAGCGGCAACAGCAGGCTGCCGATCGGATTGAGCCTGGCCCAAGATAGAAGTCCGGGGGCGGGCGCCGACAGCAGCGCGTAGAGGTCGCCGCCCGCCAAGACGGCGCCTGCGTAGTCGCGATTCTGGCCGCGGCTGTCCTTGGCGGCGAAGACGGCTGAGCCCTCGTCTCGCGCTCGCGCGACCCAGCCCGAAACATCGCCGCCGTCGGCGAATTTGAAGGCGCCGGGATCGCTGGCGACCAACAGACGGCCGGCGCCATCGGTCAGGGCGGCCTCCGAGGCCGAGGGCAGGGCGGGGTCCTTGATGTCGGGCTGAAGCGCAGACAAGGGAATGACGGCCGCCATGGCTCCGTCGAACCGCCCCATGGGCCTTTCCGCTCGAATAGCGATGATCAGGGCGGCGGGGTAGCCGGCGTCGGCTGGCGCGCGGACGACGACTAGATCCTCACCCTGCCTTAGACGTTGAAACCAATAGGCTTGAGTGGCTGGCGCCACCCCGGACCGAAGCCCGTCCGGGCGGCCGGATGCACAGACGGCGTCGCCGGAGGGGCTGAGGCGATAAAGCCCTTCATAGCCATCCAGGCGATCAACCAGGGCCGTCAGCCGGGGAGCGCAGTAGGGCCCCAGGGCGTCCGGGCTCAGCGCCCGCAACAAGACCTGGGCACCGTCCAATCGCGCCTTGACGTCGCCCGCGCTGCGCTCCGCAGCGAGCTGCAGATCGACCTTTCGGTCCTCGGCCTGGCCGCTGAAGTCTGCCTGGGTCTGAACCAAGATGAGGATGAGGATCGGCAAAAGGGCCAGAGCCATGGCGGAGCCCAGCCGGAAACGAATCCCTTGAAATCGGGCGGCGTTCCACTTCCGCTCGAGCCGCGGCTGGGCGGCTGTCGGATCGGGTCTGGCTTCCTCCGTCACCGAGGGCTCAGGATCGGGCGCCGGCCAGCCTGTCGGCCTCGCCGAGAATGGAGCGCATGGCGTCGCCTGCCGCCTTGCCGTCGCGTCCATAGCCCCCCTTCTCCAGGATGGCTTGCAAGGCGCGGCGCGCCCGGCTGACGCGGCTCTTAACCGTGCCGACGGCGCAGCCGCAGATCTCGGCCGCCTCTTCATAGGCGAAGCCGCCAGCCCCGACGAGAATCAGCGCCTCGCGCTGTTCCTCAGGCAGGGTCTTCAGCGCCTGGCGCAGTTCATCCAAGGCCACGGGAGCCTCGGGGTCGTCGACCGCCACCAGGGTGCGCTCTGCGGCCTCTTGGTCCAGCTGCGACTGGCGCCAGGACCGGCGCTTCTCGGAATAGAACTGGTTGCGCAGGATCATGAAGGTCCAGGCCTTCATGTTTGTGCCCATCTGATAGCTGGCGCGCGCGTCCCAGGCCTTCATCATGGCGTCCTGCGCCAGATCGTCGGCCGCGGTCGGATCGCCAGTCAAAGTGCGGGCAAACGCCCGCAGATGCGGAATCAGCTGGACCAGTTCACGCTTGAAGCCCTCGTCATCCGCCGAAGCAGGCTTAGGCGCGGCGCCCAGACGTGACGAGCTCATGAGCCACCGCCGGGAGACTTGGCGTCGGCGCGTTTTAGAATTTCAAGAAATTCGTCAGGAACAGGCTCGTTGACGACCTCGTCGAACATGTGGCGAAGCTTGACGCCAATAGCCTGCTGACGAAGGCGAGCTTCTTCGAGCCCCGCCTCCCCCGGCTTATCGGCGCCTTTGCGCCGCGAGGAATCGGAAGAATCAATCATAGACAGAACACCGCCCACCCAACTGCAGTGCAGAAATGCAGGGTCGATAACGTACCGCCACGCAGCGAGTTCCGGGGAATGTGGAATAAATGCTCAAGCTTGGGCGCGGGAGCGGAACCGTGAGCCGATTGGCACGTTTCCAGCCTTGTAGCGCTGCGTCCTGTGAGACGATCCAGCGAATTTTGTCGGGGACTGACTATATGAGCCTTCTGGCCAGACTTGCGCCGCATCTTCCTTACGTCCGTCGCTATGCGCGGGCGCTCACCGGCGATCAGGCGACGGGAGACAACTATGTGCGTGTCGCGTTGGAGGCCCTGGCCGCCGGCGAGCAGCAGCTTTCGCCGGAGATGACGCCGCGGGTTGCGCTCTATCACGTCTTCCACGCCATCTGGTCCTCGACCGGCGCTCAGCTTGAGGACGGGATCGGCGCCGAGGGCGGTTCGGACGCCTCCAGCCGTCTGTTGCGCATCGCGCCCCGGTCTCGCCAGGCCTTCCTACTGACTGCGCTTGAGGGCTTCACGCCCTCCGAGGCCGCCCAGATCCTATCCGCCGATGCGCGGGACGTGGAGCGGCTGATCGCCGACGCCCAGTCGGACATCGACGCCGAACTGGCGACCGACGTCCTGGTGATCGAGGACGAGGCCATCATTTCGGCCGACATCCAGAGCCTTGTGAAGGAACTGGGACACCGCGTCACCGGCGCCGCCACCACGCACGAGGAAGCGATCGAGGCTGTCGCGCGTCACAAGCCCGGCCTGGTCCTGGCCGACATCCAACTCGCCGACGGATCGTCCGGCATCGACGCGGTCAAGGAAATCCTTAAGAGCATGGATGTGCCGGTGATCTTCATCACCGCCTTCCCGGAGCGCCTGCTGACCGGGGAGCGGCCCGAACCGACCTTCCTGATCACCAAGCCCTTCCAGCCGGAGACGGTGAAGGCGGCGATCAGCCAGGCGCTGTTCTTCCATCCCTCGCGCCAAAAGCAGGCCGCCTAAGGTCCCTTGGGCCGCCATAGGTGACGATGAGCCCCGGTCACGTCGACCGGGGCTTTTTTCTGGGTTCAGCTGGACGGTTGAGTGGGAGCGTTGACATTGGGCGCCTCGCCCGTGGGGACGGGGCGCGGCTCGCCGTTCGGTCCTGTGGGGGCGTCTGCAGCAGGAGGCGTCGCCGCGTCTCCGCTGAAGGCGCGCGCATCCACCGCCTGATCGCCGTCATTGGCGTTGGTTTGCGACAGGCCGCCTTGGCTGAAGAACCAAATCAGGGCCAGCAGCAAGGCTGCGCCGCCCAGCGACGCGATCAGGATTATCAGGATACGCGAGCCGGACCGGCCCTGCCGGGTTGATTGCGCATCGACTCCTTGGCGCGCCACCGCCGCGTCGCCAGGGTTTGCTTGGGGATCTCGCTCTGCCATCTTTGCCTCCCGATTGGTGTTCAGATGGACACAACGCCCCCTCGGTAACGGCGTTCCGAAATCGTTGCCGACCGAGGGCTGATCTACGGCTGTTCGCCCGGAGCCAAAAAATCCTCTGATCGTGGGGAACCGCTGTTCCTAAGCGCCGTTACGGGTTTGCGGAGGCGGCGACGCCCCCCGACTTGAGATTGGCGAAAGCCAATCTGTCGCCTCCGCGCCTCATTCTCGATGATGCCACTTCAAGGCGGCCCTCAGGGGTCGCCTTTTTCTTTGCGGCGGGCCTCGACCGTCGCGCGAGACCGGGCCACCATGGTCCTCAAAGAAAACTTGCGGAGGATAGACGATGACCTCGAACGGAAAGACCAATCGCCAATGGGTGCTGCGCCAGCGACCCAAGGGCCTGATCCAGCCGGGCGACCTCGAACTGGTCGAGGGCCCGATCCCCGACATCAAGGAGTCCGAGGTGCTGGTCCGCACCCTCTATCTGTCGCTGGATCCGACCAACCGCACCTGGATGAACGATTCCGAAGGCTATTTGCCGCCGGTCGGCCTGGGCGAGGTGATGCGCGGCCTGACGCTGGGGGTTGTCGAGCACAGCCGCTCGGATCGGTTCAAGGTCGGGGATCTGGTCATGCCGGCTTCGGGCGGCTGGGCCGACTACGCCGTCGTGCCGGAGGGCGGGCTTCGGCCGGTGCATCGCGCGCCCGGCCTGCCGCTGACCGCCAATATGTCCGTGCTGGGCATGACGGGACTGACCGCCTATTTCGGCGTCACTGATGTGTTGAAGGCCAAGGCGGGCGAGACGCTGGTCATCTCGGCCGCAGCGGGCGCCGTCGGCTCCATCGCCGGCCAGATCGCCAAACAGCGCGGCTGCCGCGTCATCGGCATCGCCGGCGGACCCGCGAAATGCGCCTGGTTGACCGATGAACTCGGTTTCGACGCCGCTATCGACTACAAGAACGAGGATGTCGGCGAGGCGCTGGACCGCCTGGCGCCGGACGGAATCGATCTGAATTTCGAGAACGTCGGCGGCGACATCATGATCGCCGTGTTCAACCGGCTGAAGGTGCACGGACGGATGGCGGTCTGCGGTCTGGTCTCATCCTACAACGCCACCAAGGCGCCGCCGTCGCCGAACTTCGCCCGGATCATCACCCATCGGCTGAACGTCCAGGGCTTCCTGGTGCTCGACTACGCTCCCCGCGCCCGTGAAATGGTCGCCGAGATGGGGCCTTGGCTGGCGGATGGGCGGGTCAAGTGGAAGGTTCACGTCGATGACGGGCTGGAAGGGGCGCTCGACTCGCTGAACCGCTTGTTCACCGGCGATCATGACGGCAAGTTGCTCGTTCGCGTTTCCGAAGAACCCGCCTGAAGGATTGCCATGAGCGCCCCCCTGCTCGTCCACTATGAGGATCTGGAGACAGGGCAGGTGGTGCCGCTGGGCGCCTGCGCCGTCGATACTGCGGCGCTTGACGTCTTCGTCGAACGGTTCTCGCCCGGCTGGGACACCGCCTACGGCGCGCCTGACGCCATGGTCTATGTTCTGTGGAGCCGCCTGGCCGCCGAGAAATCCGGCGGCTGGGCCCAGACCAAGGTCTTGGCCGTGGACGGCCTGCGTTTCATGCGTAATCCGCCGCCTGGCGAGTTGCTGCGCGGCCGTATGACGGTGATGGGCAAGGACCCGGTCGGCGATGAAAAGGGGATCGTGATCGCGTCGCACGACCTGCTGGACGAGGCGGGGCGGCTGGTGTTCTCCTGCCTGACCCGAGCCCTGTTCGCGCGACGCTGAAACAAAAAACGCCCCGCCGGCGGACCGGCGGGGCGCTTGTTCTCGATGCCGAGGTCTTAGTTGACCGTGCCCGGCGCCTGGCGAAGGAAGGCCAGGGCGATCAGACGGTCCCAACCCAGCAGCGACACCAGGTGGGCGTAGATCTGGCCCAGGGCGCCATTGTCGCGCAGCTCGGCCAGCTTCTCGGCCGGCAGGGCCTTCAGCTTGTCTTCCGACACGGCGTAGTATTCGGCCAGCTTCTGCGGCGCGCCGGGCGTGCCGTCCGGGTTGCGCGGCGTGAACACGGCTTCACGGACGTCCAGCAGGTCCAGGTCCTGGATCAGCTTGACGAAGGCTTCGGTGCGCTGGCGCTCTTGTTCGAAGTTGTTGCAGAACTCCATCGCCATGGTCGTGTAGTCGCTGGCCTGACCATTGACGAACAGCGGGTTCTGGCCGCCTTCGGCGACGATCGGCGAGCCGCGGTCGATGCACAGGATCAGGCGCTGGTTCTGCTTGTCGTCGGCGAAGACGAACGGATAGCGGCGCACATAGGCGGGGATATAGGCGTCGGGGCGGAACTCGCCGTCGGCGGCCACGAACAGGTTCTCGCCCTGGCGCAGGCCCATGACCACGACCGGTTGGCGGTTTTCGCCGGTGAAGATGACCGGATAGGACAGGGCGGCGGCGGCGAATTCGGTCACCGTCAGCGGCACGACATTGGTCTGGGCCACGAAGGCGTAGGGCTTATCGGCCGGGTTGACGCCCAGCCCGCCGTGCTGGACCGGATCCAGCGGCTCGGGCTTGGTGTAGAAGAGGACATTGCCTTCGAGCGGCGAGTTGGTCGTGTCGGTCATGAGAAGCCAGGCACTCTGGAATTGATTGAGGCGGGCCTTCTAGCCCAAGCCTGCCTCAGCGGCAAACGGCCTCACGGACGGGGGGATTCCGTGAGGCCGTGCCGACAGGGTCAGAAGGCGTAGGTGACGCCGACGCGCAGGTTCCGGCCGGGCAGGGGGGCGATATCCTTCAGGAACGAGGTGTGCTCGCGCGCCTCTTCGTCGGTCAGATTATGCGCCTCGGCGAAGACGGTGATCTCCTTGTCGGCGAACGGACGCACCGCGCCCCGCAGATTGACCATCGTATAGGCGTCGGTGGGCAGTTCATTGTCGGACAGACGATCCTGCTCGCCGACGTGACGAACCTCTCCGGCCAGGTCCCACATGCGCGATGTCCAGGCCAGGCGGGCGGTGGCGGACCACGGCGGGATGCGCGCGGCCGGCCCCAGGTCGGTGTCCGCCTTGACGTAGTCCGCCGCGCCTTCCAGCGACAGTTTGCGGTCGCCGCTCTGCCACAGGGCGTAGGCGGCCTCGGCCTCGAAGCCCTGGAAGTCGGCGTCGGTCTGGACGAACTGATAGATCGGGAAGAACTCGTCCTCTTCCTCGAAATAGAAGTCGTCGCCCGTCGCGCGTTCGTCGATGAAGCCGTCGTACCAGGACTTGTAGACGTGCAGGTCGCCGGTGAAACGGCCGCGGTCATAGTGGACCGTGCCCTCTAGGGTGGTGACCTTTTCGGTGTCCAGGTTCACGTCGCCGGTCTCATAGGCGGCGGTGGCGATGTGGACGCCGTCGGCGAACAGTTCGACTTCGCTGGGCGCGCGCTCGGTGCGCGACAGGCTCAGGCCCAGGAACAGACCGGCCTGCGGACGCAGGAAGGCGGCCGCGCTGGCCGACCAGTTGTCGAACTCGCGCTCGACCTCGGCCGTCTCGCCCAGAGGCGTGGCGGTCAGGGTGCGGCGGTCGTAGCGCAGGCCGCCTTCGAAGCCGTAGCGGCCCAGGTCATAGCGCTGGACGGTGTACAGGCCCTGTTCCTCGATCTTGACGGTCGGGACGAAGGCTTCCTCGCCGATGGCCTCGAAATTACGCTCCAGGGCCTGGACGCCGATGGCGCCGTTCCAGCCGTTCTGCTCGCGCTGGACCAGTTCGCCGCGCGTTTCCCAGCCGTCCGAGTTGAACACGGTGCCCGGCTCGCCCGGTCCTTCAAACTCGGTGTGGGTGTAGTCGGCGTGGCCGTACGAGGCGCGGACTTTGGCGAAGGGGCCGGTGTCGAAGCGGTACTCGCCGCGTCCGTCCCAGCGTTCCTGTTCCAGGTTGATGAAGACTTCCGGCTCGGCGACGGTGCCGTATTCGCTTTCGGTCGATTTATAGGACAGGCCGACGAAGCCCTTGTCGGCGATGTACGACCCGCCGACGCCCCAGGCGTTCAGTTCGGACCAGGAGTTGGGCTGCGTGCCGCCGTCGCCGCGCGGCTCGCCGTCGCTGTCGGCCAAGATCTGCGAGCGGGCGGGCGAGGGGATGTCGTAGTCGTCGGTCTTGCGGGTCACGCCGCTGACGTTGAAGGCGAACCGGCCGACGCCGACCGTGGCGTGGCCCGAGGCGCCGCGTCCGTCGTCGACGCTGGAATACTGGGTCGAGACCCGGCCCTCGATCCCGCCTTCCGGCAGTGTCTCGGGGATTCGGTCGTCGATGATGTTGACTACCCCGCCGATGGCGGAGCCGCCATAGACCAGGGTCGCCGGTCCGCGTACGATCTCGATGCGGTGGGCTTCGCCGGGATCGGTGGCGACGGCGTGGTCGGGCGACACCGAACTGGCGTCGATCTGGCCCAGGCCGTTGGTCAGCACCTGAACGCGCGGCCCCGACAGGCCCCGGATCACCGGCCGGCTGGCGCCCGGCGCGAAATCAGTTGAGCGAATGCCTGGCATGCCGTTGACCAGATCCCCCAGCGAGGTGGCGGGGGCGATGGCCAGCTTCTGCTCGTCCAGAACGTCGGTGGCGATGGTGGTGGCGCGTTGCGTCACGCCAAACGGGGTCGCGGTGACGATGATGTCATCGACGGTGGTGGGCTGAGTCTCGGCGGTTTGGGCGAAGGCGGCGCCGCCCAGACCGCTGGAGGCTAGGGCGCTCCAGGCGACGGCGGACAGCAGTAGAGGACGGGTGACGAAGGGACGCATGGACGGCCTACTTTCGGGGAGAGATGATATTCTGTTATGAGATAACATCACGAGGCGTCAAGCCGTGATCTGTTGCGGTGACGCCGGTCAGCGACTAGCTGTGGCCCATGAGTTCCACCTGCGACCATGACCACGACCATTCCGGCTTGCACGGCGCGGCCCTGGCGCTCGCGCTGCAGGGCGCAGAGGCGCGCATGGCCGAGGCGGGGGAGCGGATGACGGCCCCTCGTCGTCGGGTTCTGTCCCTGCTGCTGGAAACCGGCGAGCCGGTGAAGGCCTATGATCTGATCGCCCGGTTCGGCGAGGACGGCCAGGCGGCCAAGCCGCCGACCGTCTATCGCGCGCTGGAGTTTCTCGAACGCCAGGGGATGGCGCACCGGATCGCCTCCATCAGCGCCTATGTCGCCTGTTCGGGCAGCGCCGCGAACGGGTCGGCGCCCCACGCCGCCGCCTTCCTGATCTGCGACTGCTGCGGCGCGACGCGCGAGATCGCCGGCCCGGACCAGGGTTCCATCGACGCCGCCGCCGCCAGCGCCGGCTATGCGATCACGCGCACCACGATCGAGGCGCACGGCCTGTGCCTGGCCTGCCGCGAGGCGGGCTGATCATGGACGTCGCCCGGATGTCAGCCCCGCGTCGGCTCAGCGTCCCCATTGAAAATCATTGGGGCGGCGGCCTGATGTCGGTGCTGGATTTCGGCGATCCCGAACGGCCGGTCGATCTGATCTTTTCGCACGCGAACGGCTTCAACGCCGCCACCTATCGCACCATGCTGTCGCCCCTGTCCGCCTCACTGCGCATCTGGGCGCCGGATCTTCGCGGCCACGGGGGCTCAAGCCTGCCGATCTTCGCCCGGCCCAAGGCCAGCTGGCTGGATCATCGCGACGACCTCCTGTCCTTGCTGGACGCCCTGGACGGCCCTCCGGTCGTCCTCGCCGGCCATTCGATGGGCGGCACGGCCTCGCTGCTGGCGGCCGCGGAACGCCCCGACCGGGTCTCCAGCCTGGTCCTGTTCGATCCGGTGATCTGGAAACGCTCGACCTTCCTGATCTTCAACCTGCCTTTCGCGCATCGCCTGCTGGCGGGCATACCCATAGCCAAGGCCACGCGCCGCCGTCGGGCCCTGTTCGACAGCCGCGAGCAGGCCCTGGCCGCCTATCGCGGGCGCGGCGCTTTCCAGGGTTGGCCGGACATGGTCCTGGCCGACTATCTGTCGGAAGGCCTGGTCGAAACGGATGAGGGCTATAGGCTCGCCGCCGATCCCGCCTGGGAGGCCGCCAACTATGCGGCCCAGGCGCACGATCCCTGGCGCGCCCTGCGCCGCTATCCCGGGCCCACGCGAATTCTGAAGGCCGAACGCGGCGCCCTGACCTTCGTCCCCACGTCGCCCCGAGGTCTGCATCATGTGAAGGTCGAGGTCGTGACGGACGCCGGCCACCTCTTCCCCATGACCCACGCCGACGTCGCCCGCGACGCCCTGTTCGAGGCCGCGGTATAGATCGGGGCGGCGTCCGTTCGCGGGGAGAAATCGGTATGCGGACCATCGCCCGCCATGATAAGGGCGCCGCTGAGCATAACTCCCCCGAGACGCCCCGCTTGTCCTTCTTTCACGCCGGTCCCGCGCCCAAAGGCGCCGGCCCCCGAACCGGGGGCTTGCGAGACGGTCTGATCCTGACGCCGGGGATGAAGGTCGGTCTGTTCGGCGGCTCCTTCAATCCGGCCCACGACGGTCACGCCCATGTGGCCGAGACGGCGATGCGCCGCCTGGGTCTCGACCGGGTCGTCTGGCTGGTCTCGCCGCAAAATCCTTTGAAGGACGCCCGCCATAGCGCCCCATTGTCCGACCGGATGGCTTCGGCGCGGGAACACGCGCACGGCCCGTCGATGATCATTTCGGACTTCGAGGCCCGCACAGGCGTGGCCTGGACCGTCGACACCCTGCGCCTGCTGGTGGCCCGGCATCCCGGCGTCCATTTCGTGTGGCTGATGGGGTCCGACAATCTGGCCAGCTTCCACCGCTGGAGAGGCTGGACCGACATCATGCGGCTGATGCCGGTGGCGGTGATCGCCCGGCCGGGGTCGCTGCTGGACAGCCGCACGGCGCCGGCGGCCGCGCGCTTCGCCGGTTTCCGTATTCCAGCCCAGCAGGCGGGCCTGTTGCCGACCCTGGCGGCGCCGGCCTGGACCTATCTGACGGCGCCGCTGAATCCCCTGTCTTCGACGGCGATCCGAACCGCGAAAGGGCGACGCGCGGGCTCGTGATCAGGCCGGCGGTTCACGTTCCGGCCCATTCGTGCTAGAGGACTGCTTTAGTCAACGCTCCTGGAGCCCTCCGCTGACCCCCTCGCCCGCGTATGATACGCAAGACGCCGCCGTTTCGAACACGGCGCACGAGATGGATGCTATCGAACCTCTCCATTCCGAAGACGGATCTGAACCCTCCCTGGCTTTCGGCGATTCCGCCCCGCGCCCGGTCGGCTCCACGCCGCTAGAAGAAGCCCTGCTGAGCCGCCTCGACGAGGACAAGGCCCAGGACATGGTCCTGATCGACCTCAAGGGCAAAAGCGCCATGGCCGACACCATGATCGTTGCTTCAGGCCGTTCGCACCGTCACGTCGGCGCCATCGCCGACCACCTGCTGCGCACCCTGAAGGAACAGGGTCTGGGCAAGGCCAAGGTCGAGGGCCTGCCGCACTGCGACTGGGTCCTGATCGACGCCGGCGACGTGATCGTGCACCTGTTCCGCCCGGAAGTGCGCACCTTCTACAATATCGAGAAGATCTGGGCGGTCGATTCCGCCCACCGCATGGTCCGCGACTAAGACCGTGAAGCTGAGCATCGTCGCCATCGGCCGGCCGGGCCGGGGGCCTGAGGCGACGCTCGCCGACGACTATGCCCGGCGCGCCACCCTTGCGGGACGCGCGCTGGGCCTCGGTCCCCTCGAACTGATAGACCTCGAGGCCCGCAAGCCGGGCAAGGCGCCGGAGGCCGAGCTGATCCTCGCCGCCGCCGAAGGCGCGCACTTGATCGCCTGCGACGAGCGCGGCAAGACCTATGGCTCGCGCGCCTTCGCCGACCATATCGCCAAACTGCGCGACCAGGGCGAACGCCGGCTGGTCTTCGCCATCGGCGGAGCCGACGGGCTGGACGAGATCGTGCGCGCCGCCGCAGCCTCGACCCTGGCCTTCGGTCCCCAGACCTGGCCCCACGCCCTGGCCCGCGCCATGTTGGCCGAACAACTGTATCGGGCGGTTACCATCCTGGCCGGATCACCCTATCATCGCGACTGACATGGGTCGCGCCGCCACACTTTCCCTCGCCCTGCTGACGGGCCTCGTCCTCGCCGCCCCCGCCGCAGGTCGGCAGGCGCCCGAGAGCGAACTGGGGCGCATTCAGGCCGAATATCGCGATGAGGCGGTGCGGGCGCGCCGCCTGCGCGCAGACGCCGAGGCGGCCAAGGACGAACTGGCGCAGCTCGAGCGCCGGCTGGCCGCCCTTCGCGCCGACGAACAGACTGACGACCGCCAGATCGAGGATCAGCGCGCCCGCCTTCAGCAGCTCAGCGCGCGTGAGGCCGAACTGGTCACCAATCTGGCCCGTGAACGCGGCGCCCAGGGCCGACTGCTCAGCGCCCTGCAGATGATGAGCCGCCGCCCGCCGCCCCCTCTGCTGGTCCCGGCGGACAAGGCGATCGACACTGTGCGCGCCTCTATCCTGCTGAAGGCCATGACGCCGGATCTGGAAAAACGTGCGAAAGCCCTGGCCGACCGTCAGGCGGAGATCATGCGCATCCGCCGTCTTGCCGTCCTGTCGTCCGAGCGGCTGCTGACCACCGAAAGCGCCCAGGGCGATCGTCGCGCGGAGATCGAGGGTCTGACCGCGCGCAAGACCGCCCTGACCGCCGTCCTCAACGCCGAGGCCCGCGCCGCCGAGCGGGCCACGCGTGTGCTGGAAAACCGCATCCGCGAGCTGGGGGGCGCCGTGCCCGCCGCCGAGCCGGCCGAGGCCGCCCCCGCTCGCCTTCCCGCCGGCCGCAGCCGTCTCAGTTCACCGGTCCAGGGCGCGCCCAGTCAGACCTGGGGGCCGGGAACCTCCGGTTGGCGCTGGCGCGCAGACCGAGCGTCCGTGGTGGCGCCCGCCGACGCCAAGGTCGCTTATGCCGGACCTCTGACCGGCTGGGGGCAGGTGGTGATCCTGGACTTGGGTCCCGGTTGGCGGGCGGTGATCGCAGGGCTGGAGAGTGTTGATGTGACGCCGGACGCTCGTGTCGCCGACGGCCAGTCCCTGGGTCGCAGCGGCCCCGACGGCGACGTCTATTTC
This sequence comes from Brevundimonas sp. FV2ps16, assembly GCF_058681075.1. Classification (NCBI taxonomy): domain Bacteria; kingdom Pseudomonadati; phylum Pseudomonadota; class Alphaproteobacteria; order Caulobacterales; family Caulobacteraceae; genus Brevundimonas; species Brevundimonas sp. FV2ps16. Next base: position 1,400,016 of record NZ_CM178728.1, read on the forward strand.
GAGCTGCGACGCGAGGAACGCCCCATCGACCCGGGTCCCTGGCTGCAATGACCCGCAATAGAGCTTTGCAATCCGCCCTGACGCTGATTTTATCGGCATGACGCCGCGTCGCCACGATTCCGTCGTGTCTGCGGGGCCTTACCTTCCCAACGGGCGCCCGTCATGATCGGCCCGACCGAAAGAGACCGAATGCGTAAACTGCTCCTCGTCGGCTGCGCCGCCCTGGTTCTCGGCGGCTCCGCCGCCGTCGCCACCAGCCAGACGCCTCGCAACGAAACCTTCCGCATGCTGGAGCTGTTCGGCGACGTTGTGGGTATCGTCGAGCAGGCCTATGTGGTCCCGGTCGACAACAAGAAGCTGATCGAGGCCGCCCTGGCCGGCATGATGACGGCGCTCGACCCTCATTCCAACTATCTGGCGCCGTCCAACTATGACGATCTGCGCGAGCGCACCGAGGGCCAGTATTCCGGCGTCGGCCTGACCATCACCTCCGAAGGCGGGATGGTGAAGGTCATCTCGCCGATGGACGAAAGCCCCGCCGCCAAGGCCGGGGTCCAGGCCGGCGACGTCATTTCCTCCATCGAAGGCCAGAACGCGGCGGGCCTGACCGTCACCCAGGTGTCCGAGAAGCTGCGTGGCGCGGCCGGCACCAGCGTTCGCGTCACCTTCCTGCGCGACGGGGAAGAGCCGCGCGAGGTCGTCCTGACCCGCGAGATCATCAAGGTCCAGTCGGTCACCGGCCGGGTCGAGGGCGATTTCGGCTATCTGCGCGTCTCGACCTTCAACGAGAACACCGGCCGCGAACTGACCGAAGCCATCGCCAAGATCAAGGCGGAGAAGCCGGGCGTGAAGGGCTATGTCCTGGACCTGCGCAACAACGGCGGCGGCTTGCTGAACGCCGCCATCGACGTGTCCGACGCCTTCCTGGAGCGCGGCGAGATCGTCAGCCAGCGCGGCCGCAAGCCCGAGCAGATCCAGCGCTATTCCGCCAAGCCCGGCGACCTGACCGGCGGCCTGCCGGTGGTGGTCCTGGTCAACTACGGCTCGGCCTCGGCGTCCGAAATTGTCGCCGGCGCCCTGAAAGATCATGAGCGGGCGACCATCGTCGGCCTGACCAGCTTCGGCAAGGGATCGGTCCAGACGGTGATCCCGCTGCGCCAGGGGCGTGACGGCGCCCTGTCGATCACCACGGCCCGCTATTACACCCCGTCCGGCGCCTCGATCCAGAAGATCGGCATCGAGCCGGACCTGGAGGTCGCCCGGTCCGAGGCCGAGGCGCGGATCGTTTCGCGCTCCAGCTTCATCTATTCCGAAGCCGCCTACGCCACCGCCCTGGACTCCTCCATCGGCGCCGAACGCAAGGGGCCGCACATCCCCTATGAGGCGCCGGGCAAGGACTTCGACAAGGAGAAGGACTACCAGCTGCAACGCGCCCTGGACGTCCTTCGCGCCGGCGGCGACCTGTCGAAACTGTCCGCCCCGCCTGAAAACATCGTCGTGACGGCGCCTGGTTCAGAACCGAAGAAAGACGAAACGCCTACGGAGGAGCCGGAGACGCCGGACGAGCCGTAGCACCAGGAGACCTGCCGGCCGCGTCTATAGACAGGCGTTCAGGTCGTCTTGGATGGCCCAGGTCAGATCGCCCAGAAGGCCGCCATTCGGATCGAAGGTCGTGACCAGAGCCTGATGCGACGCGTCTGATCCTCCCCAGGCCTTGAGGGTGTAGTTCGTGCCATGCGTCCCAATGGCAAGGCCCTGCTCCTTGGAGTCGGAGGCATAGGGAGGTGGCGGCCGGAACGCGGCGATCCTTTCCACCGCTCTTCGCACTTGGGGGCAGTCGGATTCGTCGAGCCATGCATCAAAGGACTTGTCGGCCTGTCCCGGGACCCCGTTATGTCGGCGGACGACGTGCGCCACCCAATAGGAGGCGGGGGTGTCGCTGGTTGCGGGATAAGGCGAACGTCGCCAGAATCGGGCCTCCATCCTGTCGCTAACGCCAAACCCGCCCCAGCCGCCTTCCAAAGCGAAGATTTCCCTCTCGCTCCATCCTTGAGGCAAGGGTGGGAGGGCGGGCGAGGTCTGGAGGAGGGTCGCGACAAGAAGGGAAATCATTTCGTTTCCTCGATGGGGTTCCAGACACCCTGCCGTCTGTACGTCCTATCAGAAAGAGGCTCGTTCTGAACACGCTGCGACTTCGCTGGAGCTTGACGGGCTTCTTGCGGACGATGCGAAAGGGAGATTCGACATTCCCCTTGTTTTCCTTCATAAGCCGCCGCTTCCGACGCAAGTGAACCTCGCGTCTCCACCAGCACGACAGCTTTTCTGTTGTGCTATCGCGCTTAGCGTTACTTGAGCACGGCCCTTTCGGGCTCGAGTAGGCCGAAGGCCGGTAGCCCAAAGGAAAGAACGAGGCTGGCGAGAACCCTCCGCCGACGTGATCGTCGCCGGGGGCCGTTGTCGTATGGAGCCGTTTCACCCGTCGCCACGAGGTAGTGAATGTTCGAGGCTCTGAACGAGCGGCTGACAGGCGTCTTCGACCGGATCACCGGCCGCGGCGCCCTGTCCGAAAAGGATGTCGCCGAGGCGATGCGCGAAGTGCGCGTGGCCCTGCTCGAGGCCGACGTCGCCCTGCCGGTCGTCAAGGAATTCATCGCCTTCGCCACCGAACGCGCCACCGGTGAAGAGGTCATCCGTTCGGTCCGCCCCGCCGACCAGGTGGTCAAGATCGTCTATGACGGCCTGATCGAGATGCTGGGCGGCGAAGAGCCGGTCCCGCTCAACACCAACGCCACTCCGCCCGCCGTGGTGCTGATGGCCGGCCTTCAGGGCTCGGGCAAGACCACGACCTCCGCCAAGCTGGCGCTGCGCCTGACCAAGTTTGATCGCAAGAAGGTCATGATGGCCTCGCTGGACACGCGTCGTCCGGCCGCGATGGAACAGCTGGCCCAGCTGGGCAAACAGATCGACGTCGCCGTCCTGCCCATCGTGGCGGGCGAGAGCGCGGTTCAGATCACGCGCCGGGCGCTGCAATCGGCCAAGCTCCAGGGCTTCGACGTCCTGATCCTCGACACCGCCGGCCGCATCACCCTGGACGAGGGGCTGATGAACGAGGTGGCCGAGGTCGCCGAGATCTCCAAGCCTGTCGAGACCCTGCTGGTCGCCGACAGCCTGACCGGCCAGGACGCGGTCCGCACCGCCGCCGCCTTCCACGCCCACCTGCCCCTGACGGGCCTGGTCCTGACCCGCGCTGACGGCGACGGTCGCGGCGGCGCCATGCTGTCGATGCGGGCGGTCACCGGCCTGCCGATCAAATATCTGGGCGCCGGCGAAAAGGTCGATGCGCTGGACGTGTTCGACGCCCGCCGCGTCGCCGGCCGCATCCTGGGGCAGGGCGATATCGTCGCCCTGGTCGAAAAGGCCAGCCAGGACCTGGACCAGGCCAAGGCCGAGAAGATGGCCCGCAAACTGGCCAAGGGCCAGTTCGACCTCGACGACCTGGCCGCTCAGCTGCAGCAGATGAAGCGGATGGGCGGGCTTCAGGGCATCATGGGCATGCTGCCCGGCGTAGCCAAAATGAAGTCCCAGATGGCCGAAAGCGGCGTCGACGACCGCATGATCCTGCGCCAGGAAGCCATCATCTCCTCGATGACCAAGGCCGAGCGCAAGAAGCCCGATCTGCTGAACGCCAGCCGCAAGAAGCGGATCGCCGCCGGCGCCGGCGTCGATGTGCAGGACGTGAACCGGGTTCTGAAACAGCACCGCCAGATGGCCGATGTGGTCAAACAGATGGCGCGCGGCGGCCCCAAGAAGATGCAGCAGATGGCCGCCATGCTGGGCGGTCTCGGCGGCGGGGGCGGCATCCCCGGCATGCCGGGAATGGGCGGCGCCCCCGATCTGAACCGATTGAAGGCCCTGGGCGGCGGCAAGACGCCGGAACCCAGCGCCGACGAACTGAAAGCCATCCAGGACCGGCTCGCCGGCCTGGGTGGCGGACAACTTCCGGGCGGCCTTCCGGGCCTTCCGGGCTTCCCTCCCAAGAAATAACGACTTCCTAGAAAGAGACTGACAATGCTGAAGATTCGTCTGGCCCGCGGCGGCGCCAAGAAGCGCCCCTACTACCACATCGTCATCGCTGACTCGCACTCGCCCCGCGACGGCAAGTTCATCGAGAAGGTCGGCAGCTACAACCCGATGCTGCCCAAGGACGGCGCCACCCCGCGCGTCGCCCTGAAGGTCGAGCGTATCGCCGAATGGCTCGGCAAGGGCGCCCAGCCGACCGACCGCGTCGCCCGTTTCCTGTCGCAGGACGAGACCCTGGGCGCCAAGGTGAAGTGGACCCAGTCCAACAACCCGAACAAGGGCGCTCCCGGCAAGAAGGCGCAAGAGCGCGCCGCCGAACGCGCCCAGCGCGAAGCCGACCGCCTGGAAGCCGAAGCCGCCGCCAAGGTCGAGGCCGCTGAAGCCGCCGCCCGCGCCAAGGAAGAAGCCGCCGCCGCCGCTGCTGCTCCGGCTCCGGTTGCTGAAGAAGCTCCGGCCGAAGAAGCGCCCGCTGCTGAAGCCGCTGCTGAAGAGGCCCCCGCTGCTGAAGAAGCCGCTGAAGAAAAGACCGAAGCCTAAGCTCTTCGGTCTCGACACGATCAAGGCGGCGTCCTTCGACGCCGCCTTTTTCATGCGCTAAGGACGACCATGACCACGGACAGCAGATTGATCCTCGTCGGCCAGATCGGCGGCGGTTTCGGGGTTCGGGGCGAGGTGCGGGTGACCGCCTTCACCGCCGATCCCTTGGCCCTGACCGCCTATGGCCCGCTGATGCGCGCCGATGGGACCGTGGCCCTGACCCTGACCTCGACGCGGCCCGACAAGAACGGCGTCGTCGGCCGGGCCAAGGAGATTGCGACGAAGGAAGAAGCCGACGCCTTGCGCGGCTTGAAACTTTACGTCCCCCGCGACCGCTTCCCGGATCCGGACGAAGACGAATTCTATCTCGCCGACCTGATCGGGGTCGAGGTCCGCGACACGGCGGGCGGGGTCATGGGCACGGTCAAGTCGGTCCAGAATTTCGGGGCCGACGACATGCTGGAAATCGCCCCCGCCACCGGCGGCCCCACCTGGTACCTGCCCTTCACCAAGGAAGCTACGCCCGAGCTGCACCTGGCCGACGGCTGGCTGCTGGCCGTGCCGCCGACCGAGGTGGGCGAGCGCGAGCCGGACTGAGGCGTTTCCGCCCCTGTAGATGTTGCGGATCGGGCGGGCGGCGCCGACATAGGGCTTATCGTAAAGCCGAGGCTGACCCATGACCGCCCTGACCGCCTTCCCGATCACCCGCCGCTGGCCGGCGCAACATCCCGATCGGCTCCAGCTCTATTCCCTGCCGACACCCAATGGCGTGAAGGTCTCGATCATGCTGGAGGAGATCGGCCTGGCCTATGAGCCGCACTTCATCGACATCATGGCCAATGAGACCTGGGGCCCGGAATATCTGTCGCTGAACCCCAACGGCAAGATTCCGGCGATCCTCGATCCCGACGGTCCCGGCGGACAGCCGCTGGCCCTGTTCGAATCCGGCGCCATCCTGATCTATCTGGCGGAGAAGACCGGCAAACTGCTCTCCGCCGATCCCGCGACCCGATACGAGACGATCCAGTGGGTCATGTTCCAGATGGGCGCGATTGGCCCGATGTTCGGCCAGCTGGGCTTCTTCCACAAGTTCGCCGGCAAGGACTATGAGGACAAGCGTCCGCGTGATCGCTACGTCGCCGAAAGCCGCCGCCTGTTGGGCGTGCTGGAAACCCGATTGGAAGGCCGGGACTGGATCGTCGGAGATTACTCCATCGCCGACGTCGCCACCCTGGGCTGGGTCCGCAATCTGATCGGTTTCTATGAGGCGGGCGAGGTCGTCGGCTTTGCGGACTTCCCGCGCGTCGCCGCCTGGCTGGAGCGCGGCCTGGCCCGCCCGGCCGTACAGCGCGGCCTGAACATCCCGGCGCGGGACTAGGCCCGGCGGAGGAAGCGGCCCGCACCCAGGGCCGCGAACCCTACGACCAGCCCCCAAAAGGCGGATCCTACCCCGAACAGGGCCAGTCCCGAGGCCGTCGCCGCAAAGGTCAGGACGGCGGCCTCGCGTGACGGCGCATCGGCCGTCAGGCTCAGCAAGGCGCCGGTCAGGGGCGCAATCAGGGCCAGACCCGTTACGGCCGCCAGTACGGCCGGGGGCATGGCGATGAACAGGCCCGCCAGCGGCGCGGCGAACAGAGCCACGATGAGATAGAAGCCGCCGTATATCACACCGACGATCCAGCGCTGACCCGGATCCGGATGGGCGTCGGGTCCGGTGCAGATCGCCGCTGTGATGGCGGCCAGATTGACCCCGTGCGCCCCGAACGGCGCGGCGACCAGGCTGGCGATCCCGGTGGACAGGATCAGGCGGTTCGCCGGCGGCGGATAGCCGGCGCCCTGCAGCACCACCAACCCCGGCAGGTTCTGCGCCGCCAAGGTCACCAGGAACAGCGGAAAGCCCAGGCTGATCGCGGCCTTCGCATCGAAGGCGGGAATGACAGGCTCCAGCCGGCCAAACAGGCCGGTGCCGACGGGCAGGGCGAGTTGACCTCGCATCGCCAGCACCGCAAAGGCCGCCGCCAGCACGGCGGGCAGGGCCCAGGTCGGCCAGAGCCGCCGGAAGACCAGAAAGACCGCGATCAGGCACAGGGTCAGCGCCGTCTCGTCCGGCACGACCTTGAACAGCCGCAGGACGAAGGGCAGCAGCACCCCCGCCAGCATGGCCGAGGCTATGGCCGACGGGATACGCCCCGCCAGCCGACCCAGCGCCGGGATCAGACCGGTCAGGATCATCAGGACAGCGGAAACGACGAAGGCGCCGACCGCCGTCTGCCACGACAGCCCCAGGGCTGATGCGGCCAGCAGGGCTGCGCCCGGCGTGGACCAAGCCAGGACCACGGGGATCTTCAGCCGCCAGCTCAGCAGGGCGCCGGGAATGCCGATGGCCAGGCACAGCGCCGTGACCATGGAGCCGATCTGGCTGGCGTCCGCGCCCAGGGCCTGCCCCGCCTGCACCACCAGGGCCACCGTGCCCCCGAACCCGATGACAGTCGCCACGGCGGCGGACGAAAAGGCGGAGGCGGGCGGGGCCCGCATGGAAAAGGCCGGAGCAGTCATGCCCCGGCCTTAAACCGTCGCCGTAAAGGGCGAAAGAGCGGGATCAGCCTTCCATGTCGTCCGGCAGGCCGACGGCGTGGAAGCCGGCGTCGACGTGAACGACCTCGCCCGTCGTCGAACGACCCAGGTCCGAGCACAGCCACAGGGCGGCGCCGGCGACGCCCTCCATCGAGGTCTCTTCCTTGATCAGCGAGAACTGGGCGCTCTTGGAGTGCAGGCCGCGCCCGCCCGAGATGCCGGCCAGCGACAGGGTGCGCATGGCGCCGGCCGAGATGGCGTTGACGCGGATGTTCTTGGGCCCCAGGTCGCGCGCGATATAGCGGGTCGCCGCCTCCAGCGCCGCCTTGGCCACGCCCATGGTGTTGTAGTTCGGAATGACCCGCTCGGACCCCAGATAGGTGAGGGTGATCAGGCTGCCGCCGTTCGGCATCAGCTTGGCGGCGCGCTTGGACACGTCCACGAAGCTGAAGGCCGAGATGTTCATGGCCAGAAGGAAGCTGTCGCGCGTGGTGTTGTCGACGAAACTGCCCTTCAGCTCGTCCTTGTTGGCGAAGGCCACCGAGTGAACGACGAAGTCGATCGTGCCAAAGGTCTTTTCCAGCTCGGCGAAGGCGGCGTCCATCGAGGCGTCGTCGGTGACGTCAGCCTGGACCAGCAGCTTGGCGCCGACGCTCTCGGCCAGCGGACGCACGCGACGCTCCAGGCTCTCGCCCAGATAGGTGAAGGCCAGTTCCGCGCCCTGGGCCGCCAGTTGCGAGGCGATGCCCCAGGCGATGGAGCTGGAATTGGCCACGCCCATGATCAGGCCCTTCTTGCCCTTCATGAGGTCGCCGGTCGGCATGTCCCAGCCTTCGGAAGTGGCCATGGTTCGTCTCCTGATGATTTGCCGGGAGGGTTAGCAGGGGTCGGCGCGATCCGGAACCCCTGCGGCCTTCCCTTGCGTCAGAGCAGGGCCGTCACCGCCGCGCGTGCGGCCTCGCCCAGGTCGGGGCGCTTCAGGGCCAGGGCGACATTGGCTTTCAGCAGGCCGATCTTGTCGCCGCAGTCGTGGGTCACGCCTTCGTATTCGACGGCGGTGAACAGCTGGTTGGCCATCAGGCGGGCCATGGCGTCGGTCAGCTGGATCTCGTTGCCGGCGCCGCGTTCCTGGGTCGCCAGCAGGTCGAAGATTTCCGGCTGCAGGATATAGCGGCCCGAGATCGACAGGTTGGACGGCGCCGTGCCCTTGGCCGGCTTTTCGATCATCCCCTTCATGGTGATGCGACGGCCCTCACGGCTGGCCGGATCGACGATACCGTATTTGTGGGTCTCGCTCTCGGGCACGGCCTCGACGCCGATCAGATTGCCGCCGACCTCGTTATAGGCGTCGATCAGCTGCTTCAGCGCACCGGGTCGGCTGTCGACGATGACGTCGGGCAGCAGGACGGCGAAGGGTTCATGACCGATGATGTCGCGGGCGCACCAGACGGCGTGACCCAGACCCTTGGGCGACATCTGGCGGGTGAAGCTCATCTCGCCGGCATTGGGCAGTTCGGCCCGCAGCTGGTCGAGGATCTCGGTCTTGCCCTTGGCTTCCAGCTGGCTTTCCAGCTCGATCTGGTGATCGAAATAGTCCTCGATCGCGCCTTTGGAGCGGCCGGTGACGAAGACGATATGTTCGATCCCGGCCTCGCGGGCTTCTTCGACGATGTAGGAAAGGATCGGCCGATCAACGACGTTCAGCAGTTCCTTCGGCGTGGTCTTCGTGCCGGGGAGGACACGGGTTCCGAGACCGGCGACAGGCAGCACGGCCTTGCGCAGACGCGCGGGCTGAGAAGTCATAGGGTTTTCCTGATTGCTATCCCGCCCCCATCATAACCGACGGATCGGCCGTGGAAAGGGGCGGATAGCTTTCAAGGAGAGCGTTGTTACTTGGCGGGCCGTTGCATCGGCGTCATCGCTGAAACGATGGCGCGTTGAGCGACGAGTTGGTCCTCCGGCAGCGGGATCAGACCACGGTCGGCCAGATAGCCGCCCTTGCCGGCCGAGCCCTCGGACAGGAATTCCTGCACAAACTGCTGAAGCCCGGGGATCACGCCGATATGGGCCTTCTTCACATAGATGTAGAGGCTGCGCGACAGCGGGTATTCGCCGCTGGCGATGGTGTCGGCATTGGGCGTGACGCCGTCGATGGTCTCAGGCTTCACCGTGTCCAGATTCTGCTCCAGGAAGGAATAGCCGAACACGCCCAGCGAACCAGGGGTGCGGGTCAGGGTCTGGACGATGGCGTTGTCGTTCTCGCCCGAGTCGATCCAGGCGCCGTCTTCGCGCAGGGTGTGGGCTAGGGCCTCGAACCGATCTTCGTCGGTTTCCGCTACGGCCGCCGCTGCGGGAACCAGCTTAGCGCCGGGCGTCATGCCCAGTTCCAGGAAGGCGTCGCGGGTGCCCGAGGTGGGCGGCGGGCCATAGACCTGGATGCGTTGGTTCGGCAGGCCGGCGTTGACCTGATTCCAGGTGGTGGCCGGGTTGGCGACGAAGGCGCCGTTCGGTCCGGGAACTTCCTTGGCCAGGCCTTCGTAGATGTCGTTCAGTTCGAAGTTGAAGCTGTTGCCGTTTCGCGCCGTGGCGATGACGATGCCGTCGAAGCCGATCTTTATCTCGACGATTTCGGTCACGCCGTTCTTGGCGCACATGTCGAACTCAGACGCCTTCATCTGACGCGAGGCGTTGGCGATGTCCGGCGTGGTCGGGCCGACGCCCTGGCAGAAGGCCTGGATGCCGCCGCCGGTGCCCAGGGATTCGACGCGCGGCGCGGCGCCGCCCGAAGTCCGTGAAAAGTTTTCCGCGACACGCGTGGCGAAGGGGAAGACGGTGGACGACCCGGCCGCCCAGATCCCCGAACGGGCCGAGGACCCGCCGCCGGACCCGCCGTCGCCGCAGGCCGCCAGAGCCAGAAGCGCGGCTGCCGCCGTCGTCAGTTTCAGTGTGCGGATCATTCTGCGCTCTCCCTGAGCATCGATTTCACGACGTTTAGACCAGACGATTGTGAAGGTTTTTCCCGCGTCCCGGCAGCGAGACGGGAGGCGAAACCGTTACAGCAGGCGCTTGCGCATGACCTGGGACAGGGTGTCGATCAGGGTCACGGCGACAACGATGACGATGGCGATGGCGGCGACGCGGCTATAGTCGAAGGCCTGGATGCTTTCGAACAGGGTCTGGCCGATGCCGCCCGCGCCGATCAGGCCCAGCACGGTGGCCGCGCGGCTGTTGGACTCGAACCGATACAGGGCGAACGAGGTCCACAACGGGGCCACCTGGGGAAAGACGCCCCAAACGATCTCGTGCAGCTTGCCGGCGCCGGTGGCGCGCACGCCTTCGACCGGTCCCTTGTCGATCGACTCGACGGCTTCCGAGAACAGCTTGGCCAGGACACCGCCGGTGTTCAGCGCCAGGGCGAGCACCCCGGCCAGCGGGCCCAGGCCGACGGCGACGATGAACAGGGTGGCGATGACCAGGTCGGGAATCGACCGCAGCAGGTCCATGAACCGGCGCACGACGAAGACCATCCAGCCCGGCGCGATATTGCGCGACGCCATCAGGCTGAGCGGCAGGGCCAGGAAGACGGCCAGGAAGGTGCCCCACAGGGCGATCTGAACCGTCAGCCACATCTGGCCAGCCAGGCTGGTCGTCGGCTGGGTGAAGATATGGGTGAAGGAGGTCCAGAAGTCTCCGGGCGGGAAGATGGCCGCCCAGTCAGGGCGCAGCAGATCCGCGCCATAGGTCGAGATGTTCGACGAGCCCGAGAACAGCCGGCCGAAATTCTGCATGTCCACCTTGCCGAAGCTGGCGATCAGGATGATCGCCAGACCGCCCCACAGCAGGAGGTCGAACAGGGTCGAGGACAGGGACTTGGTCGGGGCTGAGGGCACGGTTCCCGGGGCGACGCCGCCCCGTGCCGCCATGTCTGCGGTGACGTCGGTCAAGGTTGGACCTCGCGCTTGGCGCGCAGAGCAGCCAGGTCGCGCTCGGCGGCGGCCACGCCGGCCTGGTCGTTCTTGGCCTTGGCCTCGCTCAGCTTCTGGTCAGCGACCATCTCACGGACCGGATCCAGGTAGGAATCGTCGGCGGCGCGGAACATCGAATAGTTCAGTCCGGCCAGCACCTGACGCTGGCGGTCGGCTTCGGGGCCCTGGCCCTGGCCGTAGGTCAGGAAGAAGCTGCGCAGCTTTTCCTTCAGCGCCGGGTCCAGGTCCTCGCGGATGACGATGCCCGATTCCGGGATCGGCGGCGACACCCAGATGTCTTCGATCTGCGACGCCAGTTGCGGGTTCTCGCGGCGCATGAAGACCGTGTTGACCGAGTTGGAGGTGGCCACATCGACCACGCCCGTCGCCACGGCGAAGGCGTTGGCCTGGTGGCTCGCCGAACGCACGGTCTTGAAACACTGGTTCGGGACGATGCCGCGCGGATTGAACAGGAAGGTCAGCGGGGCCAGGGTGCCCGAGGTCGACTGGGCGTCGCCGATGCCGAAGTCATACTGCTTGCCGCAGGCCAGCACCTTGTCCAGCGTGATGCCCGAGCCCTTACGCACGACCAGGGTCGAGGTGTAGCTGTCGCGCCCTTCCGGATCGACGATCCGGGCGATCACTTCGCCCTGAGCGCGGTCCACGGCTTCCAGCGCCGGCTTGGCCGAGAACCAGGCCACCTGGGTCTGGTTGAACCGCATGGCTTCGATCAGGACATTATAGTTGCCCGCGAAGAAGGGCTTCACCGGCACGCCGACGGCCTTGGACATGTCGTCGAGCAGCGGCTGCCACAGCGGTCCGGAAGACGCCTGGCCTTCCGCCGACAGGATCGAGAAGGTCAGCTCCGACGGCATGGCTCCGGCGGCCTGTTTTTCATCGCCGCCGCACGAGGCGACGCCCAGCAGCAGGACCGCGGCGCCGGCGGCTGCGAACAGACGACGGGAAAGGGATGTGCGGGCCATAGGGGTGCGGGACGGGCTCATGCCTTGGTCTCCCAGAACGCGTCCTCGAATTCAGGACCGTAGATATCGATCAGGCGCTGGTGATCCAGGCCCGTGGCGGGACCGTCATAGACGATCTTGCCGCCCTGCAACGCGATGACGCGGTCGCAGTAGCGGATGGCGTAGTCGACCTGGTGAAGGGTGACGATCACCCCCATGCCGTCGCGCTTGTTCAGTTCGACCAGCAGTTCCATCACCTTGCGGGCCGAAACCGGGTCCAGCGAGGCGACCGGCTCGTCGGCCAGAATGGCCTTGGCCCCCTGGACGATGGCGCGGGCGATGGCGCCGCGCTGCTGCTGTCCGCCCGAAAGCGTATTGGCGCGTTGGCCGGCGTAGTCGCTGACTCCGACCCGGTGCAGGGCCGCCATGGCGCGGTCCTTGTCGGCTTGGGGCCACAGGCCCAGCAGGCCTTGCCAGGCCGGCAGACGCCCCAAGGCGCCCAGCATGACATTGGCGAACAGGCTCAGGCGGCCGACCAGATTGAACTGCTGGAAGATCATGCCCAGCTTGCCGCGCGCCTTGCGCACGGCGCCGGTGACGCGACCGTCCTTCTGAACCGTCTCGCCGAAGACGCTGATCGTCCCTTGGCCGGGGTCGATGGACTGAAGCCCGGTGATGGAGCGCAGAAGCGTGGACTTGCCGGATCCCGACGGGCCGATCAGGGCGACCATCTCGCCCGAGGCGACGGAAATCGAGACGCCGTCCAGCGCCTTTCTCGATCCGAAGGTCTTCGACACGTCACGCGCCAGGACTAGCCCGGGGGCGACGGCGGCTGCGGATGAACTCATGAACTCGCTGGGAGGCTGTGGCGAACGGGCGCCGCATGACGCGATAGGCGCGTTTGGGCAAGTCTTAATCGCACGTCGGGCGCGACCTCGTCCAGACCCCGCCTTGGCGCGCCTGCCTTCAGCGCGCCAGCGCCGCAGCTTCAAGCCGCCGAACATCGGCGGCGAGCGGCAGGGCCGCGCGAGATCTGTCCAGCGCCTCCTGCGCCAAGCTCGCGACGGGGGACGCTAGAGCCGGAGTCTTCGCCAAGGCGCCGAGCCCCTTCTGTAGTCTTAGGGCGACGACCAGATCACCCGCACCATATCGCGCAATCGGCCCGAACAGGTCTTCCAGCAGATCCTCATGGGTCACTGATGGCGCGAGCAGGCGATCACAAGGGGAGTCGCGCCCTTCGCGACCGCGATCTTCGGGAGGCTGAACCCAGATGTCCAACAGTCGCACGCCTGTTCCGATCACCTGTATGGCCGTGCCCGGATCATTGACGCCGGGCGATAGGGCCTTGGCGGCTATTTCGCCCAGGACGATCATTCCGAAACGGGGGTCCTGGTCGAAGGATCGCGCATCCCCCAGGGTGAAGGCCGAACGGAAATCAGCCTGCGCCTCGTCGTCGCAGGCGGGCAGGCTGATGCGCGCCAAGACGCCGCCGCGGCGCACGAAGGCGCCGGGAACCGCCACGATCTCCACCTCGCAGTCTCGAGCCTTGGCCATGGTTTGCAGTCGTGCGGGATCGACGTTCTGGACATAGCCGGTGGTCTTGGCCGTGACATCGGCGCCGGCGTTCAGACGGCCCTCCCGGCCGCCGAAGAAGGGGTCGTCCCGGCGCGTCTCCAGCGCCTTCAGCGCGCGCGCTTCGACCAGATTGATCGTATGACCCACCCGCGCCAGGCTGGACAGGCGGTTGATCCAGGCCAGCAGCCGATAGGCCACCATCCCGACCATGGCCAGACTGACCAGGAACAGGATGGCGCGGCCGTTCTGACCATAATAGTGGGCGTTGATCGCCGTCACCGAGACAATGGCGTACAGAAACGCCCCGACAAAGGTGGCTAGCGCCTTCTGGGTCTCCTCGTCGGTCGTGACCAGGGCGGCGACACGCGGACTGGCCGCTGTGGATACCGACGTATAGGCGGTCACCATGGCCCCGACCGAGAAGGTCGCGACCCCCAGCAGGCTGGACGCCAATATGGTCAGTATGGACTCGACCGACTCGCCGCCCAGCCGTTCGGCCATGTCGTCGGGAACCCAGGGCGCCAGGGCGGCCGCCAGCAACGACGCCGCGACGCCCACGCCTGCATAGGCCGTCGCCTTGACCCACAGTTGGCGCGCCAGCTTGCGCCACAAGAACAACCAGCGATTCATGAAATCCTCCGCCTGGCGCAACGATCCAGAACGGCCGAGGTTGCCCCACGACGGCCCCCAAGGAATTGTGACAGCTATTCTGTCGGCCGCCCCAGGCCCCGCCACGAAAAAACCCCTTTACATGACAGTTCGATGCCCCCATATCGCGCCTTCCGGCGGACCCCGTGGTCTAACCGTTAAGCGCTGCTAACGCCGGTCTGGGTTTCACAATTAGCAGGGGGTTACGTGAATTGCGCACGTATCAGCTTCCCCTGGACCTGGTCCGTGAGCGGTCCCCTGAACGTCCCGTCGCCCTCGTGCGGCCGCGTTCGGTTTCCGTAGCGGCGCGCTGGTTCCAGGATAATCTAAAGGCCGACGTCTTTTATGCCGTGAAGGCGAACCCGTCGTCTTGGGTCATCGAGACTCTGATCGAGGCCGGTGTTCGCGGTTTCGACGTGGCCTCCATCGCCGAGATCGAGCTGGTCCGCTCGGTCAGCCATGACGTTCGCCTGGCCTTCATGCACCCGGTCAAGAGCCGGTCTGCGATCACCAAGGCCTATTTCGAACATGGCGTTCGGACCTTCTCGCTCGACTGTGTCGATGAGCTGAACAAGATCCTCGACGCCACCGGCGGCGCGGACGACCTGAATCTGATCGTGCGCATGGCCGTCTCGGCCGACGGCGCCGCCTATACGCTTTCGGGCAAGTTCGGCGTCTCCTCTGATCAGGCTCCGGCTCTGCTGATGGCGACGCGCCAGGCGGTCAAAGACGGTCTGATGGGCGTCAGCTTCCACGTTGGCTCCCAGTGCATGCGTCCGACCGCCTACCAGGCCGCCATGGCCCAGGTCGGTCGTTCAATCAGCCGCGCCGGCGTCATCGTCGACATCGTCGATGTCGGCGGCGGTTTCCCCTCGGTCTATCCGGGCATGGTCCCGCCGGACATGAGCGAATACGCTGACGCCATCCATCGCGGCTTCAACGAGATGCCGGTGTCGGAAACGACCGAGCTGTGGTGCGAGCCCGGCCGGGCCCTGGTCGCCGAATCCTCGTCGATCCTGGCCCGCGTCGATCTGCGCAAGGGCGACGCCCTGTATCTGAACGACGGTTCGTACGGTTCGCTGTTCGATGCGACCCACTCGCGCTGGCCCTTCCCGACCAAGCTGGTTCGGGACGGCGAAAGCGCGGGCGAGTTGAAGGCGTTCCAGTTCTATGGTCCGACTTGCGATTCCATCGACCATATGCCGGGTCCGTTCTGGCTGCCGGCCGACATCCGCGAGGGCGACTTCATCGAAATCGGCATGCTGGGCGCCTATGGCGTCGCCATGTCGACGGGCTTCAACGGCTATGGCGAACACGACATCGCCGCGGTCGAGGACGCCCCGATGGCCTCGCTCTACGGCCTGGCCCCGCGCTCCATCCCGACCGTGCGCACCACGGCCGAGGAGAACGCCCGCAAGGTCGTGCGCCTGTCACGCCCGAAAGGTAAGGCCGGTCAGAGGAAGAAGTCGCGACGCTGATCGTAAGAGGTGAATCGTGAGTCGTGATTGTCAGCCATGACCGACTTGCGAACCCACCGCGATCTTGACGTCTGGAAGCTTTCGCTTGATTGGGTCGAGGCAGTGTATCGTTGCTCGCGGTCATGGCCGTCTGACGAGCGGTTCGGCCTGATCAGTCAGGTTCGTCGTGCAGCCGTCAGCGTGGCCGCGAATATCGCGGAGGGCGCGGGCCGAAACGGAACGGGCGAATTCGTCCACTTCCTCGGCATCGCGCGCGGGTCGCTCGCCGAGGTCGAAACCCATCTCCTCATCGCCGCGCGTCTCGGCTATCTAACGACTGACAATCTCCAGCCTTTGCTTGCCGACATGGAGCGGATCGGGCGCATGCTCTCCGCCCTTTCGTCGCGACTGAAGCAACGGCGACAAGACTGACCGCACTTCACCCTTCACGCCTCACGATTCACGAGTCACCCATGACTGCCAACACTAAGGCCCAGCTGCTGCAAAATGTCGTCGAACACGTCGACATCACGTCCTTCGACGCGCGCCCGATCATCGACAGCATGCGCAAGATGTCCTTCAGCTCGCGCGACACCGCCCGCGCCGCAGACATCTTCTCCATGGCCATCGAGGACAAGGACTGCTCGCCCTGGCTGATTCTGGCCGGCTCGACCTCGGCCGGCGGCTGCATGCACGTCTACCGCGACATGGTGAAGTTCGGCATGGTTGACGCGGTCGTCGCCACCGGCGCCTCCATCGTCGATATGGATTTCTTCGAGGCCCTGGGCTTCAAACATTACCAGGCCGCCGGCGAGGTGGACGACAACGTCCTGCGCGAAAACTACATCGACCGGATCTACGACACCTATATCGACGAGGAAGAGCTCCAGGCCTGCGACCACACCATCCTGGAGATCGCCAACCGGCTGGAGCCGCGCGGCTATTCCAGCCGCGAGTTCATCTGGGAGATGGGCAAGTGGCTGAGCGAGGGCAACGCCAAGAAGCCCGGCTCGCTGATCCAGACCGCCTATGAAGAAGGCGTGCCGATCTTCTGCCCGGCCTTCGTCGACTCGTCTGCCGGCTTCGGCCTGGTCAAGCACCAGAAGGAACGCGCGGCCGCCGGCCAGCCCTATCTGATGCTGGACGCCATCGCCGACTTCCGCGAACTGACCGACATCAAGATCGCCGCCGGCGTCACCGGCCTGTTCATGGTTGGCGGCGGCGTGCCCAAGAACTTCGCCCAGGACACCGTCGTCTGCGCCGAAATCCTGGGCGTGGAAGCCGAGATGCACCGGTATGCGGTTCAGATCACCGTCGCCGATGTCCGCGACGGGGCCTGTTCGTCCTCGACGCTGAAAGAAGCCGCCTCCTGGGGCAAGGTCCAGACCACCCACGAACAGATGGTCTTCGCCGAAGCCACCACCGTCGTGCCCCTGATCGGCTCCGACGCCTATCACCGCGGCGCCTGGAAGGCCCGCGACAAGCGCCGCTGGAACAAGCTGTTCGAAAAGGCCTGATGCGGACTAACTGACCAACCTCAAGGGTGGCGGCGCATCCATCAGCGCCGCCAGCCCCTCGCGCCAGCTCGGATAGACGGGCCTCCAGCCCAGCTCCGCCTTGGCCAGGGCGTTCGAGACCCGTTTGGAATCCAGATAGAAGCGCCGCATGGCCTCGCTGACGCTGTCGTCGGTCCAGTCCACCTCGGGTGGACGGGGCAGGCCCATCCGGTCGGCGGCCCAGGCCGTCACCACATCGGCCGGCGAGGGGGCGTCGTCGGTCAGATTATAGGCGGCGCCGGGGCGCGGCCGATCCATCGAGGCGAACAGGCCCGAGACTACGTCGTCCAAATGGATGCGGTTGAACACCTGGCCCGGCTTCCTCACCAGTTTCGCCGTCCCGTCCCGCAGCCGGTCCACGACGCTGCGTCCCGGCCCATAGAAGCCCGGTAGGCGGAAGATCTGCACCGTTAGCCCCATCCCCTGCGCCCCGTCCAGCCAGTCGCGCTCGGCCCGCACCCGCCGCGCGCCTTCCAGGCTGGCGGCGTTCAGCGGCCCGTCCTCGAACACCCAGCCCCCGGCCCGGTCGCCATAGACGCTTGTCGATGAGACATAGCCGATCCAGTCGGGCCAGGCCTGGGACGCCACCGGCGCCAGGGCGCGCAGTCCCGGACAGCCGTGAGTGTCGGGCGCCGCCGTCACCAGTACCGCCGTCGCGGCCTCCAGCGCGCTCTTCAGCGATGGCGCATCAGCGGGATCGATCGCCGTGATCCCTTCGGCCGCCAGCGCGCGCCGTCGGTCGGGATCGCGGGATGTGGCCGTCGCCCGGCCGCCGCGCCGGATCGCCTCCAGCGCCGCTGCGCGACCCAGATAGCCGCCGCCGAAGACCAGCAGGGACGGTACAGGGGCGGCGTCGGACATAGATTTACTCAGGCGGTCAGGACTTTGGGCGACGGCGGCGGCGCATATGGCCGCGCTTCATTTTCCAGCGCCTCGGCCCGGCGTTGGTTCCAGGCCGAGACACAGGGCACCCGCGTCAGGTCGGCCCTGTCGGCGTAATGCCGGGCGATCTCCGTCACCTCGTCCATCAGCCCTTGGGCCAGGGTGATGGGCTTCAGCCCCAGGTCGCGGAACTGGTCGTTGGCGACGACCAGGTCGTTCTCGTCGGCCTCCTGGCGTGGATTGGCGACATTGTGGACCACTGCGCCGGTCTTGTCGGCGATCAGGGCGGCCAGGTCGCGGACCCGGCGGCTTTCGGTCATCTGGTTCAGGATCTTGACCCGGTCGCCGCGCTTGGGCGGGTTCTTCAGCGCCAGTTCGACGCAGCGCACCGTGTCCTGAATATGGATGAAGGCCCGCGTCTGGCCCCCCGATCCGTGGACCGTCAACGGATAGCCGACCGCCGCCTGCATCAGGAACCGGTTCAGCACCGTGCCGTAGTCGCCGTCATAGTCGAACCGGTTGATCAGCCGCTCGTCCAGCTTGGTCTCGACCGTCTGCGTCCCCCAGACGATGCCCTGGTGCAGGTCGGTGATCCGCAGATTGTCGTTGCGGGCGTAGAACTGGAACAGCAGGGCGTCCTGCGTCTTGGTCATGTGATAGATGCTGCCCGGGTTGGGCGGGAACAGGATCTCCTGCTCGGCCGGGCCGTTGTCGGTCTGGACCGTGACCTTCAGATAGCCCTCGGGAATGCGCAGCCCCGCCGTGCCGTAGCCATAGACCCCCATGGTGCCCAGGTGAGCCAGATGCACGTCCAGCCCGCTCTCGACGATGGCGGCCAGCAGGTGGTTGGTGGCGTTGATATTGTTGTCGACCGTGTACAGCTTGTGCCGCGCCGACTTCATCGAATAGGGGGCCGCTCGCTGTTCTGCGAAATGCACCACGCTGTCGGGCTCCCGGTCGCGGATCAGGGCGACCAGACGGTCGAACTCCTTGCCGACCGTCATGTTGACGAAGCCGATATCGCGGCCCGAGACGTCTTTCCACGCCTTGATCCGCTCGCCCATGGTGCGGATCGGCGTCAGCGACTGGACCTCCAGCTCGTTGTCGATGTTCCGGCGGCTCAGGTTGTCGACGATCGTTACGTCCCAGCCGTTGGCCGAAAGATGCAGGGCTGTCGGCCAACCGCAGAAGCCGTCGCCGCCCAGAACCAGAACCCGCATGAAGAAGCCTCGTCGTCGTCTCAAAGTTCATGCCTAGCCCACGCAAGGGGCTTCGGCAAAGCGGGGCTGTGACCTATGGGTGCGACGCTTTGACGAAAACCCCTTGGAAAGCACCGTCGCACAGGCTAAGTCTCGCTCGTCTCCCACTCAAACGCAGCTTTCCGGGCCTCTATCCGGCTGTTCGCGGCTTGAGCCGACCATGACGGTCGGTCCCGAAAGGACCGGCGCACCATGCGGGCGACAAGGCATTCCGACAGTTCGACAATCGGGGATCGGCCCCGAGCGAAACGGAACCACGAAACGGACGGAACCGGCCGCTGGCCTGGGCTCCATCCCTGCACACGGTAGCGCGAATGAGAGATTTCAAGGGCATGAAGCGTCAGCGCGGACGCAATCGGAACAAGGCGGGCGCCTCAAACGCCAACAGCGCCAATCCGAATCGTTCGTGGGACTCGCAAGGCCCCGAAAACATCAAGGTCCGCGGCAACGCCCAGACCGTGTACGAGCGCTATCAGCAGCTGGCCCGCGACGCGGCGTCCGGCGGCGATCGGGTGCTGGCCGAAAACTATCAGCAGCACGCCGAACACTATTACCGCGTCCTGCGCGCGCTTCAGCCCCAGCGGTCCTTCTCCGACATCGCCGCGCGCGAACAGTCGAACCAGGGCTTCGATATCGACTTCGAAGATGAATCCGGCGCCCAGGCCGCCGCCTTCGTCGCCGCTCAGCAGGCCGCCGACCGTCAGGTCCAGGAAGCCGCCGACCGCGAGCAGGGCCAGAACCGCGAGCGCAACGACCGCGACCAGAACCGTGACCGCGACTTCAATCGCGACCGGGACCGTGATCGGGACCAATCTCAGAACCGTGATCGCGACCGTGACCGTGATCGTGACCAGAACCGCGAGGCCCAGCCGCCGCGCGAACCCCGCGAACCGCGCGAAGACGGCGAGGCCCGCGCCGAGGGCGAAGGCGGCGGTCGTCGCGAGAGCCGTCGCGAACGCTGGGAGCGTCGCCGCGAGGAACGCAACCGCCGCTTCGACAACCAGGAAAACCCGGGTTCGGATGAGGGCGCCGACGTTCAAGCCGAGGCTGCGCCGGCCGCCGAGCCTGCGTTTGAAGCGCCCGTCGAATCGCCGGCGGCAGAGGACCGGCCCGCCCGCCGCTCGCGTCGTCCGGCTGTGGCCGCTGCCGACGATGAGGCTCCGACCGCCCTGCCGGGCTTCCTGACCCGCTCATCCGCCCCCGCTGCTTCGGTGCCTGCCGAGACCGCCGAGGACGCAGAACCCGCGCCGCGCCGTCGCGCCCCGCGGCGCAAGGCCGAGGTCGCCGACAGCGAAGGCTGACCCGCCGCGCGCCCGGCCTCTCCCGGCCGGGCGGCGCACGAACGGCCTTGACGGCGGCGGTCCATGCGGCGCCTAAAAGGGTCCGCGTCGTCAGGCGCGGCCCTCGACCAGCCTTAAGGGAAGCCTTGATGCGTCAATGCTCACAGTCTCGCTCTTCGGCGTCCGCCAGGCTTCGCGCCATGATCAGACCCGTCGTGTTGACTGCGCTGCTCGCTGCTGCGGCCTGCGCTTCCGCACCGCCGCCACCGCCTCCTCCTCCGCCGGCGCCCAGCGGGGGGGGCGGCGCGGTCCTGATGGACTGGCGCGGGATCATCACCGCTGCAGACCGTGATCGCTACCAGCGCCGCGACGCCGCCTGGAGCCTGGCCCTGCAACAGGCCCACCGCCAACGCGGTTCGGGCGACCTGGACAGTCTCGGCGCCCTGATCGATCCAGGCGCCGGCCGCCCCGACGTCGCCCCGCCCCCCGGCGCCTATCGCTGCCGCACCGTCAAACTGGGCTCCCAGGGCGGCGAAGAAGGTCTTGGCTATGTCGTCTACGGCTGGTTCGCCTGCCGTATCGAACAGACCCCGCGCGGCCTGAAGTTCACCAAACTGACCGGCTCCCAGCGCCCCTCGGGCCTGCTCTTCCCCGAGAACGACCGCCACATGCTGCTGCTCGGCTCCATGGCCCTGGCCCAGGAGCCCGCCGCCAACTCCTACGGCCGCAACCCCGACCGCGATCTGGTCGCCGTGCTGGAACGGGTCGGCGACGCCCGCTGGCGCCTGGTCCTCCCCTGGCCCCAGTACGAATCGAACCTGGACCTGATCGAACTGGTCCCGGCGGCGAATTGACGCCGACTTGACCGTGATCAGGGACATCGCCGTCGCCGGCGCCGGCCCTACAGGTCTAGCCGTCGCCTTGATGCTGGCGCGACAGGGGCGCCGGGTCGTAGTTTTCGAGCGGTTCGACGCGGCCCAACCGGTGGGCGCCGGCTTCATGCTTCAGCCGACAGGGCTGGCGGTGCTTGACGCATTGGGCCTGACGTCTGAAATCCAGAACCTGGGGCAGCCGATTGATCACATCTTTGGCCGTGCGGCGCCCAGCGGACGTGTCGTCCTGGACGTTCGCTATTCCGATTTGAAACAGCCGCGCCACGCCTTGGGCGTCCACCGCTCCGCCATCTTCCACGTCCTGCATCAGGCCTGTCTTGAGGCGGGCGTTCAGTTCGAGCTGGCGCGCGAGGCGACGGCGGCGTCGCAGGGCCGGCTGAGTTTCGCAGATGGAAGCATGTCTCCGGCCTTTGATCTGGTGATCGACGCGACCGGCGCCCGTTCGCCCATCGCGGCAGTCCTGGCCCAATCCCAAGGGTCAGGTCGCCGGGACCTGGCTTACGGCGCCCTTTGGACCACCACGCCCTGGCCCGCCGATTCCCATTTCGACGAGCGCGCCCTGCAACAGGTTTATCGTGGGGCTGCGAAAATGGTCGGCGTCCTGCCGGTCGGCGCCCGCCCAGGCTCGCCCGAACGCCTGGCGACCTTCTTCTGGAGTTTGAGAGTCCAGGACCATGCCGCCTGGGTCCGTCAGGGGCTCGAAGCTTGGAAGGCCGAGGTCCGCTCGCTCTGGCCCGAGACGACCGCGCTGCTCGAGACCATCCGCCATCCCGACGATCTGGTATTGGCCCGCTACGGCCACCACACCTTGGCGCGGCCCGTCGCGGATCGGTTGGCCGTCGTCGGTGACGCGGCCCATTCAACCAGTCCTCAGCTGGGCCAGGGGGTCAACATGGGGCTGCTGGACGCTCACGCCCTTTGTCGAGCGCTCCAGACCTATGCCGATCTCGACATGGCCCTGTCGGCCTATGCGCACGAGCGCCGCTGGCATCTGCGCCTCTACCAGGCGCTCAGCCTTGGGTTCACGCCCTTTTATCAGGCCGACGGGCGGCTTTTGCCGTGGATTCGCGACCATGTGCTGGGCAAGGCCGCGCGCCTGCCCTTCGCGCCGCGCCTGTTGGCCGCCACGGTCTCGGGCCTGCTGCTGGATCCTCGAAGGCCAGGCTGACGCCTCGCGTTGAATCCTGCGGCGGCTTCGCGTTGCTAACATCCGCTCAAGAACGGTTGGGCCGGCTCAAATATGGGCGGAGCGCTGATTGGCTGTCTTCTATGGTTCGCGCGCCGAGATTCGGGCGGCTCAGGAAACAGGTTCCTCGGCGGACGGGGTGGGGATGGCGGCGGCGGGAATGGCGCTTCGGCCTTCGGAGGTGATGGCGAACTCGCCTCGGGCGCGGATATCGGCCGAGGATGCGCCGATCATCACCTGGATGGCGCCGGCCTGGATGCGCCAGCCGTCGGCTTCCCAGAAGGCGACCTGGGCGGGGGTCAGGGTAAAGCGGACGCGTTTGGCCTCTCCCGGGGCGAAGGCGACCCGGCGGAAGCCGCGCAACTCCTGCGCCGGTCGAGAGACGGCGGCGACAGGGTCGCGGACATAGAGCTGGATCACTTCGTCGGCGGCGACGGACGCGGTGTTGCGCACCACGATGCTGACCTCGACCGCGCCGTCGGCGCCGATCTCGGCCTGGCTGAGTTCAAGCGCGCCGTATTCGAAGCGGCCGTAGCTGAGGCCGTGGCCGAAGGCGAACAGGGGGGTTATGGGCTGGTCGCGGTATCGGGCGGTGTCGCGCGTCAGATCCTCGGCGGCGGGGCGTCCGGTCGGCAGGTGGGCGTAGGTGAGCGGCGCAGCGCCGCTGGCGCGCGGGAAGCTGATGGGCAGGCGACCGCCCGGCGAGACGCGGCCGGTCAGGACATCAGCGATGGCTGGGCCAGACTCGATGCCCAGAAACCAGGTCTCCACGATGGCCGGCGCGCGGCGAGCCAGTTCGGGGATGGCCAGCGGGCGACCATTCATCAGCAGGACGACGACCGGCTTTCCCGTGTCGAGCACGGCGGCGGCCAGCGTCTCCTGCGCGGCGCTGAGGCCGATGTCGGTATAGCTGCGGGCCTCGCCCGAGCGGTCAAAATGCTCGCCGACCACCAGCAGGACCAGGTCCGACGCCTTCGCCGCCTCGACCGCCTCGGCCAGGGCCTGAGCGTCTGAAATTTCGTTCACGGCCTGCGCCCCTTCGCCGGCGGCGGTGACGGCGATCGCCTGGGCGGCTTCCGAACGATAGCCCTGGGCGTAGGTGATGGTCGCCTGCGGCATGGCTTCGCGCAGGGCGGGGATCAGGGGCCGAACATCCTCGACCTTGCCCTGGGCGCGCCAGCTGCCGAGCGAGGAGTTGGCGTCCTCCGCCAGCGCGCCGATCACGGCGATGCGCCGGGCGGAGGCGGCGAGCGGCAGCAGGTCGCCGTCGTTCTTCAGCAGGACGATGGACCGGCGAGCCGCCTCACGCGCCAGGTCGCGATGCGCCGGGGTCAGCATGGCCTCGGCTTCGCGGGCCGGATCTGCGCGGCCATAGGGATCGTCGAACAGGCCCAGTCGCTCCTTGGCTGTCAGCACCGCCACGACCGCCTGGTCCAGCAGCGGCAGCAGGGTCGGATCGGCTTCGATCGCCGCCTTCAGCTGGGCGGAATACAGACCCCCGGCCATGTCCATGTCGATCCCGCCGCGCAAGGCCAGGGCGCCGGCCTCCTGCGGCGTGCCGGCGACGGCGTGGTTGAGCAGTTCGGGTATGGCGTTCCAGTCGCTGACGATCAGGCCGTCATAGCTCCACTGGTCCCGCAGCAGGCCGCGCACCAGGGCCGGATGGGCCGTCAGCGGCACGCCCGCGATGTCGTTGAAGGCGGTCATCATCGACCCCGCCCCGGCCTTGGCCGAGGCGTAGAAGGGCGGCAGATACACCTCGTGCAGGGTGCGGTCGGAGATGTCGGCGCTGTCGTAATCGCGGCCGCCCGCCGCCGCGCCATAGCCGACGAAATGTTTGGCGGTGGCCAGGATCGAGGCGGGGTCGGCCAGGGACGCGCCCTGATAGCCCTGCACCTGGGCCGTCGCCAGGACCGAGCCGAGGTACGGGTCTTCGCCCGCCCCCTCGACCACCCGGCCCCAGCGCGCATCCCGCGCGATGTCGACCATGGGCGAGAAGGTCCAGTTCAGGCCGGCGGCCGTCGCCTCGACCGCCGCCACCTGGGCCGTCTGCTGAACCAGAGCCGGATCCCAGCTCGCCGACAGGGCCAGGGGCACGGGGAACAGGGTCTTGTAGCCGTGCACCACATCCATGCCGAACAGAAGCGGCACGCCCAGCCGGGACTCCTCAACCGCGATGCGTTGCAGTTCACGGATCTGGGCCGCTCCGGCGACATGCAGGAAGGAGCCGATTTCGCCCCGCCGCACCCGTTCCAAGGCCGCAGCGTCCAGCCGCGAGTTCAGGGCGCGCTGGCGCCCGCCGGGCACCTGGTTCAGCTGGCCGATCTTTTCTTCCAGCGTCATGCGGCCCAACAAGTCGCGGACGCGCTGGGTTGGCGGCTCGACGGCAGGAGCGCCCGCCGCGCCCGCTGCGGAGAGAGACAGCCAGACCAGACCGGCGGTCAGGGCGACGCAGAGGCGTTTCAGAAGCATGGCGAATTCTCTGATAGCGTTCTCAACAAGGGTCGATTACCCCTAAGCCATGGTTTGACCGTCGCAAAGCCCGCACCGCAAGGCGCAGAGAAAGCGGGAAGCGACGGCGGGGAGATTAGGTTCGATGACACAGTCTATTGGCCAGTCGACGTTGCGACGGATCACGGCGCGACTGATGCCGCTGTTCTGTCTGATGTATCTGATCGCCTATATCGACCGGCAGAACGTCTCCTACGCCAAGCTCCAGATGGCCGACGCCCTGGGGATGAGCGAGGCGGTCTATGGCCTGGGCGCCGGCCTGTTCTTCATCGGCTATTTCCTGTTCGAGGCGCCGGCCAATCTGGTGCTGGCCAAGGTCGGGGCCCGGGTCTGGTTCACCCGCATCATGGCCACCTGGGGCCTGATCACCGTCGCCCTCGGCTTCACCAATAGTCCGGCGATGTTCTACGTGCTGCGCTTCCTGCTGGGCGCGGCCGAGGCCGGGTTCTTCCCGGGCGTCCTCTATGTGCTGACCCTTTGGTATCCCCAGGCGCACCGTGGGCGGATGATCGGCGCCTTCATGATCGCCAGCGCCGTCGCCAATGCGGTCGGCGCCCTGATCGGCGGCGCTCTGCTGGATATGGATGGGCTGTTGGGCCTGGCGGGCTGGCAATGGGTCTTCATCGCCACCGGGATCCCCGCCGTGCTGCTGGCCCCCTATGTGCTGTGGCGTCTGCCGAACGGACCGGGTTCGGCGCCTTGGCTGGCGCCCGAGCAGAAGGCCTGGATCGCACGTACTCTTCAGGATGAAGCCGACGCCACGCCCGATACCGGCCACGCCGCAGCCTGGCGCGCCATAATGGATCGCAGGGTGCTGCTGCTGGCCCTGATGTACGTCGGCTTCCCCCTGGCCGCCTATGGGCTCAGCTACTGGCTGCCGACGGTGGTTAAGGGGTTCGGGGTTTCGAACACCGTCAACGGCATGCTGAACGTCATCCCCTGGATCCTGGTCGGCCTGGCCCTGTGGTGGCTGCCGCGTCACGCCGCCCGCGTGGGCCACAGCGCCTGGCATATCGCCGGCCCCGCCCTGGTGGGCGCCGCCTGTCTGGTGCTCAGCGTCGTGGTGCCGGGCGCAGTGGCCAAGTTCGCCCTGCTGTGTGTCGCCGCCCCCGCCATCTTCGCCGCCCAGCCCGTGTTCTGGAGCCTGCCGCCGACCTTCCTGCGGGGCGCGGGCGCGGCCGCGGGCATCGCGGCGATCAACTCCATCGGCAACCTCGGCGGCTTCGTCGCCCAGACGGTGGTGCCCGCGATCAAGCAGGCCACCGGCAGCGACATCCTGCCGATGCTGTTCCCGGCCCTATGCCTGGCGATCGCGGCCGGCATGGTCTTCATCGTCCTGCCGCAGCTGTCGCGAGTTCCCCGCACGTAAGATTCCGAGGTGCGGCCTTTCGTCAGGTCGCTCGCCAGGAACCAAGCGCAGTTCAGAGCTTTCAAACCTGAGCAAAGGTTTGAGGGGCGCGACTGTTGGCGAAGACTCGATCATGAACCCGGCGCCGCTATGGACGCCCTATTGCGGGGCCGCGCCCGAGTTTGGCGAGTGGCGTTGGAACCTGGATCCCATCCTGCTCCTGGTTCTGGCGGGGGCGACAGCCCTGATCGCCTTACGGTTGGACGGACGTCGGCGCCTGTTCGGGCTGGCGGGGATGGCCGTGCTGGCGGTCAGTTTCGTGTCGCCTGTGTGCGCGCTCAGCTCGGCTCTCTTTTCAGCCAGGACCGTACACCACGTGCTGTTGGTGGGTGTGGCCGCGCCGCTGCTGGCCTCGGCTCTGCCTGAACGGCGCCAGGGCTCCCTTCTTCTGGCCACGGCGGTTCAGGCCCTGGTCTTCTGGGTCTGGCATGCGCCGGACGCCTATGCCGCCGCCTTGTCAAACGACGCCGTCTACTGGCTCATGCAGATCAGCCTGCTAGTCAGCGCGGTCTGGTTCTGGACGGCTGCGCGGGCGGCGTCGGCCCCCGCAGCGGTCGTCGCCCTGCTGGCCGCCATGCTGGCCATGGGGTTGCTCGGCGCCATCCTGACCTTCGCCGGCCAGGCGGTCTATGCGCCCCACGCCTATACGACCCTGGCCTGGGGGTTCACGCCGCTGGAGGACCAGCAGGCGGCCGGCCTGATCATGTGGGCGCCCGCAGCGGCCCTGTATCTGTTCGCGGCCCTCTGGCGTCTGGGCGCGCTTCTGGGGTCTGACGGCGAGGCCCGGGCGGCGTGATCGAACGGCTCTTCACCCAACTGCTGGAATGGGCGGCCGGGCACCACGACCAGGGTCGATACTCGCCCGTTGGCATCCTGTTCCACTGGGTCATGGCGGTGCTGGTGATCTTTCAGCTGGGCTGGGGCTGGTGGATGGGCCGTCAGCCCGTCGGCGGCGCCATGGTCGCGGCCTATGACCTGCATTTCGCGGTCGGAGTCCTGATGCTGATCCTGGTGATGGGGCGGCTGTCATGGCGTCTGCTCGCGCCCGATCTGATCAATGATGCGGACAAGCCGGGATGGGAAAGCATGGCGGCCCATGTCACCCACTATGTCTTCTACACCTGTATGTTCGGCCTGCCGCTGTCAGGCTGGGCCATGATTTCGGCGACGGATCGGACACGGCAACTGGAGACGCTCGGCTTCATCAAATGGCCGCTTCTGCCGATGCAGGATCTATCGAACAGCCAGCTATGGGCGATCGAGGCCGCCGCGGAGTGGATGCACTGGGGGCTGGTCCTGACCCTGCTGCTGATGATCCCGATTCACGCCGGCGCGGCGCTCAAGCACCATCTGATCGATCGGGACGACGTGTTTCACGCGATGCTGCCGGTCGTGCCGCTGCGTCAACGGAAGCGGACCCGCTGGCAGCGGCGCTGGCGGGCGCTGGAGAAGCGGGTTGCATCGACAGCCAAAGGGCTATGGCGCGGGCTTCTGGGTCCGAAAGCGATTTGACGGCGGCGGCCATGACCCCGCGCGGGTCATTGCGCCGTTTGCCCGATTTCCAGCGTTCGATCTGCTCCAGCGTATAGGCGAGGGGCTGGCCCGCGATCTGGGGATTGCCGCCCTGTCCCGATCCCTGGCCTTCTGCGCCGTGGCACGAGGCGCAGGCCACGATCCCGCGCGAGGCGTCGCCGTTGAGGTAGATCGCGGGCGCCGGGCTCGCCAACGTCTGTGCCCGCGACGCGGGCATGGCGGCATAGTAGGCTACGACGTCGCGCCGACCCTTTTCGTCCAGGGCCTTGGCGATACGGGTCATGGTGTCGTCGGGGCGAAGGCCCGAGGCGTAGTTCTCCATCTGTTTTTGCAGATAGCCGACGTCCAACCCCGCCAGGCGGGGCGCGGCCACGCCGTCGCCGCCGCCATCCAGGCCGTGACAGGTAAAACAGGCGTTGGCCGCGCCGCCGGCGCCGCCGCTCATGGCGATGATCTCGCCGCTCGCGGTGAAGGCGCGGTCGGTCTCGCCCGGCGTGGAATCGCAGGCGGTCAGGCAGACCAGAACAAGCAGGGCGGAAACGGATGCGCGCACGCACATCGAACACCCGCTTATGGCGGAGGTTCCGAAGTCCGGCTTTGCGAGGCCACGTGTCGCAGTGGGGAACCTTCGCATTCGGCGTGGATTGGTCTGGCGAAGCTTTGGGGAGCGGATGGTTTCTCGGACGACAGCCATAGCAAAGACGAGGGAAAGGGCGTCTGGCCTGCTGGCGGCGGCAGCGTCGGCTCTCGCGCTGAGCGCCTGTGTCGATAAGGCCGATCTGCCTCGACCGGTGGCCCAGGGGGACGCCGCGAAAGGCCTTGCGGTCATCCGCGATGTCGGTTGCGCCGCCTGCCATAAAATTCCCGGCGTCGCCTGGCCTGAGGGCCGATCGGGCGGGAGTCTCTCCGGCTTTGGCGCCCGGCCCCTGATTGCGGGCAGATTGCCCAATCAGTCCGACGTCCTGATGCAATGGCTGATCGACGCGCCCTCGCTAGACCCCGGAACGGCCATGCCGCCCATGCCCCTGACACGAGACCAAGCCCGCGACGTCGCGGCCTATCTGTATACGCTCGATGAAGACTGAACAGACTCCCGGAACCGCCGGCTGGCCGCCGCCCGTGCTCGATCCCGCCGGGCCCTTCGCGGGGCCTGTCCAGACCGTGGCCTGGGTGCTGTTCATCATGGCGGCGGTGGTCATGGTCGTGGTGTTGGTTGCGCTGGGCGTCGCCCTGTTCGGGCCGCGAAAATGGAAGCGGCGCGTTGGGGGCGAACGTCTGATCTGGATCGCCGGTCTGGCCTTTCCGGTGGTCGTGCTGACGGGTCTGTTGATCTACGGCCTGAGCACGACGGCGCGGGTCGCCGATGCGCCCAAGCCGGGCGAGATGCGGGTGCGGGTCACCGGCGAGATGTGGTGGTGGCGCGTCGCCTATCTGGATGACCAGGGACGCGAGATCCTTCAGGACGCCAATGAGGTGCATATCCCCGCCGGTCGCCCCGTGGTGTTCGAGTTGGAGAGCGCGGACGTGATCCACAGCTTCTGGGTCCCCCGCCTGGGCGGTAAGACCGACATGATCCCCGGACGCCGCAACTTCATGCGGCTTCAGGCCGACGCCCCCGGAACCTATGGAGGCCAGTGCGCCGAATATTGCGGCGGACCGCACGCCTTGATGGGCTTGGTGGTCGTGGCCCATGCGCCGGAAAACTATGCGGCCTGGGTGAGCAAACAGGCTCGACCGGCCGCCGCCGTGCCATCGCCCCAGCGCCCGCTCGCCTTGATCGACCAGGGACGCAATGTCTTCGCCGCCTCGGGTTGCACCGCCTGTCATACGATCCGTGGCACGGAAGCGAACGGGTTGGCTGGGCCGGACCTGACCCATGTGGGGTCGCGTCAAACCCTGGGGGCGGGCATATTGCCCAATAATCAAGGCACGATGGCAGGTTGGATTTCCGATAGCCAGGCGCTGAAGCCCGGCAATCGCATGCCGTCCTACCCGGTCCTGACGGGCCAGGATCTGCGCGCCGTCTCGGCTTATCTGGAAAGCCTCAAATGAGCGCCGACCCGAGGTTCGACCCCGCAGTCTACGCTCGCTTACCCACCAGCGACGAAAGGCCTGAACACGAGCTGGAGCAGCTCGAACAGGTTTGGTGCGGGCCGCGAAAGCCGTGGGAGTGGATCACGGCGATCAACAACAACTACGTCGGCGTCTATTACGTCGGGGCGGCCATGCTGTTCTTCGTGCTGGCGGGGGTGCTGGCCCTGCTGATGCGGACCCAGCTGGCCCTGCCGATGACGGGCTTCCTGGCGCAGGAGACCTACAACCAGATCTTCACCATGCACGGCACGGTGATGATGTTCCTGTTCGCGGTGCCGGCGGTCGAGGCGCTGGGCGTCCTGCTGCTGCCCCAGATGCTGGGCGCGCGCGACCTGCCGTTTCCGCGGCTTAGCGCCTATGCCTTCTGGGCCTATCTAATCGGGGGGCTGTGCTTCTTCGCCTCGCTGTTCTTCGGGCTGGCTCCGAACGGCGGCTGGTTCATGTATCCGCCCCTGACCTCGACCACCTATTCGCCGGGGATCAACGCCGACTTCTGGCTGCTGGGCATCGGTTTCATCGAGATCTCGGCCATCGCCGGGGCCATCGAGATCATCGTCGGGGTTCTGAAGACCCGGGCGCCGGGCATGACCCTGGACAAGCTGCCGATCTTCGCCTGGGCCATGCTGATCTTCGCCTGCATGATCATCATCGCCTTCCCGTCGATCATCCTGTCGACCCTGCTGCTGGAGTTGGAACGCGCGCTTGGCTGGCCCTTCTTCGATGCGGCCAAGGGCGGCGATCCCATGCTGTGGCAGCACCTGTTCTGGTTCTTCGGCCATCCCGAGGTCTACATCATCTTCCTGCCGGCGGCGGGGGCGATGTCGACCATTATTCCCGCCGTCGCCCAGACGCGGCTTGTGGGCCACCGACTGGTGGTGCTGGCCATGCTGGCGACCGGCTTCATCAGTTTCGGCGTCTGGTCGCACCACATGTTCACCACGGGCATGCCGCAGATCTCGATCAACTATTTCAGCGCGGCCTCAATGGCCGTCAGCGTGCCCGCGGGCGTGCAGGTCTTCGCCTGGATCGCCACCCTGGCGGCGGGCAAGATGCGGTTCAACACCCCCGGTCTGTTCGCGGTCGGGGGGCTGGTCATCTTCGTCATGGGCGGGCTGACAGGCGTCATGGTCGCCATGGTGCCGTTCGACTGGCAGGCCCACGACAGCTATTTCATCGTCGCCCACCTGCATTACGTCCTGATCGGCGGCATGGTCTTCCCCCTGTTCGCCGCCATCTACTACTGGACCCCCATGTCCAGCCGCCGGCCGCTGAGCGAGCGGTGGGGCAAGTGGATCTTCTGGCTGATGTTCATCGGTCACAACGTGACCTTCCTGCCCATGCACCTGACCGGGCTGATGGGCATGCCGCGCCGGGTCTACACCTATCTGCCGGACCGGGGCTGGGAGCTGCCGAACATGATTTCGACGGTCGGCTCCTTCCTGTTCGGATTGGCCGTGCTGCTGTGGGCTGTCGACATGCTTCGCAACTTCCGTCCGTTCGGGAAGAAGGACGCGGGCAATGTCTTCAATGGCCCGGGGTTGGAGTGGCTGCCGTCCGGCCGTTATTCGCTGCGGTCCATTCCTGTGATCAAGAGCCTGTATCCGGTGTGGGATCAGCCCGATCTGGCGCGCGATGTTGAGGCTGGCCGCTATTTCCTGCCGGGGGCGCCGCGCGGCGAACGCGAGACCATCGTCACCAGTCCGATCACTGCAGAGCCCCAGTATCTGCAAACCCTGCCCCGGCCCTCAAGCTGGCACGTATGGGGCGCCGTCTTCACCGCCGGCTTCTTCCTGATCCTGACCATTCAGGCCTATACCGCCTCCGCCATCAGCGGCCTTCTGGCGATCTATTGCATCCTAAAATGGTGCTGGAGACTGGATCGCCCCAGTGGGCCGGCGACGGTGGATGTCGGCGCCGGCGTGCGGTTGCCGACCTATGTCTCAGGCCCCAGCAGTCACGGCTGGTGGGCGATGGTCATCACCCTGATCGTCGGGGGCATGGTCGCGACCATGGCCTGTTTCTCCTACATCTTCCTGTGGAGCCGACGACCCGATCTGTGGCAGTCGCCGCCGGATCTGGGTTCGCTGCCCCTGACGCTGATCCTGCTGGCCGCTGCGGGCGTCGGCGGCTGGGCGGCGCAGGCGTCGCTGAAGCTGGACCGGCCCCGCAGCGCGGCGATCGCCGCCGTCCTGATGCTGGCTGCAAGTCTGGCGGCGGGCGGCGCCTTTGCGGCCGAAGCCTCGGCCTGGTGGAACTCAGGCCTGCGTCCCGACGCCTCCAGCCAGGGCGCGACCGTCTACGCCCTGCTGGCCTGGCAGGGGCTGTTCGTGGGCATCAGCCTGCTGATGGGACCGTTCGCCCTGCTGCGTTGGCTGTTCGGGCTCGCGTCGCCCCGTCATCCCGCGACCTTTGAGCTGATCGCTCTGTTCCTGGCCTTCACGGCCGCTCAGGGGGCGGCGACGACCCTGTTGGTGCGTCTGTTCCCGGGCGTAATGACATGAGGTTCTGGGCGCTGGCGACGGGCGGGCTTCTGGTCTGGGCCGCGCATTTTCTCGGCCTGTATCTTCTGGCCAGCGTCGCGGATGTCGCGAGGGATGACGCGGGGGCCTGGCGTGGCGCGGGGCTGACCTTCAGCCTGGCCTGTCTGGCGGTCGCGGCCGGTCTGGGCCTGAACGCCCTTATCCGGTCGCGCGCACGATTAGACGACGCCACGCAGGGCTTCGGCCTCGCGCTTCAGGCTGGAGCGGCGGTGATCGGGGCCGTAGGCGTCATTTTCCAGACGATGGTGCTGCTGGCGCCGGCGTAAACCGGCGAAAGGCCGCCTGTCTGAGTCAACCTTGGGCGGAGCGGAGACCCGTTGCCGAGGCTTGCTGCAGGGCCGGACGCTTCTGGCCGCCCGAGGCGATGACGCGGTCGATCCGGGCCTTTTCGGCGCGGAAAGCGGCCAGGTCGGCGCCGGACAGTTCGGTGCCTTCCTGGGTGCGGACGCCGGCGGGATTGATCCGCTGGCCGCTGCGCCACAGCTCATAGTGCAGGTGCGGGCCGGTCGAGGCGCCGGTCGAGCCGACATAGGCGACGACCTGGCCCTGGCTGACCCGCTGGCCGGCGCGGATGCCCGAGCCGTAGCGCGAGAGGTGGCCGTAGCCGCTTTCGAGGCCGTTGTTGTGGCGGATGCGCAACCAGTTGCCGTAACCGCCCCAGCGGCGCGCCTCGACCACCACGCCGTCGGCGGGGGCGACGACCGGCGTGCCGGTGCCGGCCGCGAAGTCGATGCCCTGGTGCATTTTCTTATAGCCGGAGATCGGGTGGGTGCGGAAACCGAAGCCCGACGAGACGCGGCGGAAATTCTGCAGCGGAGTGCGCATCATGGCCGAGCGCAGATTCTTGCCCGAGGCGTCGAAGAACTGGGCTTCCTTGGCGCCGGCCGGCTTGAATCGATAGAAGGTGACGCCGCGCAGTTCGGCGTACATCAGATCGCCCACGCCCACCGTGCGACCGGCTTCGGTCACGTCGCGGTCGAAGACCATGGTGAACTCGTCCGACGCGCGGATATCGCGTTGCATATCGAACTTGGTCGCGAACAGGCGGCTGGCCGAACGGACGATGGAGGCGGTGGCGCCCAGTTCGCGGGCGCTGGCGGACAGGGACCGCTCGACTTCGCCCTTCAGGACGACGGTCTCGTGGGTGACCTTTTCCTCGAGCGAGCGCAGGCGCAGGGCGCCGTCGAAGCTGCGCGACACGGTCAGCTGGCTGGCGGGACCGGTGCGCATGGTCAGGCCGATGAGGCGAGCGTCGCCCCGGCCGTCACGCGGCTTGGCGATGGCGGTCTCGAACCGGAGGCCGGCGCGGAGGTCGGCGAGGTCGAAGGCGTTGGCGACGGTGGCGGCGACGGCGCTGGCTTCTTCCGGCGCGACGCCGGTGCGGCGCACGGCCTGCTCGAAGGTTTCGCCGCGACGGATCTGGACGGGGATGGCTTCCGGGGCGGTCATGCCGGCCGGAGCATTGGCGGCCGCAAAGGCCTGGGCTTCCATGGCGGCCATCTGGGCCGACGACAGGACGGGAACCTCTTCCGCCTGGGCGGGTTGGTAGACTCTTCCGGCGAGCAGGGCCACCGAAATGGCGGCTGCGGCCGTGACGACATGCGGTGCGAGACGCATCGGTTGGCGGCGTGGGTCGAACTGAGCCATCGGTCCCGTCGTGTTGCGACGCCAGCGGCGCCAAACGTCTTAGCCAAAGATCGCGCCGAACAGACCCCGAAGCGCGAAGTCATCGGCTATACCCTGCCTGTCTCACTTTGGGAAGACAGACCGTTACAAACCGTTAAGAACCGGGGGCATACGGAAAAAAGTCTCGCAGACTCATGCGATTGATCCGCAGCCTCGCCCTCTTATCGCCCCGCTTGGCTGCAACCAAGCGGTACTCGGGCGCGTTCAGCCACGCTTGAGGCTTGTATTCGCATCGAGGGGGGCGATGGTGGTCCGGCGATCAGTTCTCAATCGAAACGGCGTTTCCGTTTGACCGAAAATCCCGAGAGTCCAACTGAGCGGCCCCGTCGTGTTCGGCGAAAGGGGGGCGTGCTGCGGCGCATTGGCCAGGCCTTGTTGGCCGCGCTCTTGATCGCGGCCCTGTTGGCGGCGGCCCTCTATCTGAACCGCCGCGCGGCGGCGCGCGAAGTTCTGGTCGGCTGGCTGGAGCGGCAAGGAATCCAGAGCGAGGTCGAGGTCGAGCGGATCGAGATGGACGGCTTCGTCGGGCGCATCCGCATCGGCGATCCAAGCAATCCGGATGTGACGGTCGAGCGGGTCGAGGTCGATTACGCGGTGGCCCTGCCGTGGTCGAAGACCGGCTTGGGGGTTACGCCCAGCCGAATTCGGCTGGTGCGGCCGGTGATGCGGGCCAGCTGGAAGAAGGGGAAACTGTCGCTGGGGTCGCTGGACCCTCTGGTCGAGCAGTTCACCGGCGGGCCGCCGAGGCCGGAGTCGCGCGGTCCCCTTGTCATCGTTGAAGGCGGACGCGGGCGGCTGGATACAGAATATGGGCCGGTCGAGATCCTGGCCGATGCGCGGGTGGACGACGGCAAGCTGATGCGGCTGAACGCGCGGATGCCGGCGGCGGCCCTGAAGAGCGGAGCGATCGAGGCGCAGGGGCTGGGCGCGACGGTCGATCTGATCACCACCGGCGACCGGATCGCCCTGCGAGTCGAGGCGGGGGCGGATCGGTTCGAAGGCAGCGGAATCAACGGCGAGGCTGCGCGGCTGAGCCTGAGGGGCGACCTGCCCTATCCCGATAT
The DNA here is from genome assembly GCF_058681075.1 of Brevundimonas sp. FV2ps16. Taxonomy (NCBI): domain Bacteria; kingdom Pseudomonadati; phylum Pseudomonadota; class Alphaproteobacteria; order Caulobacterales; family Caulobacteraceae; genus Brevundimonas; species Brevundimonas sp. FV2ps16. The sequence goes on from NZ_CM178728.1 coordinate 1,435,706, forward strand.
GAAGACGCGGCGCGGAGATGGGCGGGCGGTGATCGACGCCCGTCTGGTCGGGGGCGCGCTGGGCCTGGGCGAGACTCAGGCGCGCGACGCCGAGGTCGCGGTTCGGTTCGACGGCGCGACGGCAGGGTGGATCGAGGCCTTCCGGCTGGACGGCGCGACCGATCTGGGCGTGAAGGCGGCGGCGATCGAGGGGCCGGGGCTGAAGGTCGGTCGGGTCGAGGGGTCGGCGACGGGCGGGCGGCTGACAGTGGCGCGCGATGAGGCTGTGCGCTGGAGCCTGGAGACGCCGCTTAAGCTGACGGCGGGGTCCGGTGAGGCTGGCCAGGCGCGGACGCAGGGACTGTCCATCCAGTCGCGCGGGCTGTCGATGGGCGGTCGCGATGCGAGCTTTGAGGCCACGGGGCCGGTGCAGGCGACCTTCGACCGGATCGGTTTCGGCGATCTGGAGCTGAAACAGGCGCGGGGCGATCTGAGCCTGGATGTCGTCAAGGACGATGCGGTACGGATCGCGGCGGAGGGCTCGCTGCGGTCGACGGGCGGGGTCTGGCCCCTGTTCGGGCCGGTCGGCTCGGACGATATCGCTGAGCTGGCCGAGATGAAAAGGGCGCTGGGGGATTTCGCCCTCAACGCGCCCTCGGTGCGGTTCACGACGGGGTCGGCAGGAACCCGCGTGAGCCTGGCGCGGCCCGTGACCCTGACCCCGGCTAACGGCGGAGTGCTGACGGTCGCCGAAGCCGGGGAGGCCGCCTATCAGGCCGAGCCGGGACGGCTGGGCGGCGGGGCGCTGAACCTGACGGCGACGCGGGGGCGGGGCCTCCCGGAGATGGCCGTGGCAGTGTCCAGGTGGCGACTGACCGAGACCGGATTTGAGGCCCTGCTGGACGGTCGGGCGCGGCTGGACTTCGACCTGGCCCGAGGGATCGACGCCCGGACGCGGGGCCTGCTGGCCATGGCCGACGGGCGGCTGACCTATGTCACCCCCGAGTGCGTCGACCTGACGGTTGAGCGGCTGGAGCTTGACGAGAACGACGTCCATCAGGTGGCCGGGAAACTGTGCCCCGAGGGCGGGCCGCTGCTGAGCTCCAAGGACGGCGTCTGGCGCGTGGCCGGCGGCTTCCAGGGCGTATCGGCGCAGGCGCCCTTCCTGGGCATGCGGTTCGAACAGGCCTCGGGTCGGGTGGTGGTGGACGGGACCAAGGCCGGGGTCGGGCTGACGGCGACGGTGGCCGAAGCCCAGGTGGTCGACGCGATCACGCCCAAACGGTTCGAGACCCTGGCGGCCTCGGGCCAGGCGACCCTGGCCAATGAGCGCTGGAGCGGCGGGTTCGACCTGAAGGGGACCGGCAAGGCGGCGGCGACCACCCTGGGGCGGCTGACCCTGGCCCATGACGGCCGGACCGGGGCGGGAGGCATCCATATCGCCGCGCCGGAGGTGACCTTCGTCGAGGGCGGGCTGCAGCCGTCGATGCTGAGCCCGATGGTCGAGGCCTTCGTCCAGTCGCCGGTGACGGGCTCCATCGGCTTCGACGGCCGGTTCGACTGGACCAAGGACGGCGAGCCGACCTCAAGCGGCCTGCTGAGCGTGCCGGGACTGGACTTCGTCAGCCCGGCCGGGCCGGTCAAGGGCGCGCGGGGCGAGATCGCATTCACCAGCCTGAGCCCCGCCGTGGTCACGGCGCCGAACCAGAGACTGACGATCGACAGCCTGGATGTCGGCGCGAACGCGACGGCTCTGGACCTGACCTTCGCCATCGACGGGGCCGGGATCAGCATCGCCGGCGGTTCGGTCCAGGCCGGGGGCGGGACCGTGTCGGTCGAACCCTTCGTCGTGCCGCTGGACCCCACCCAGGCATATAGCGGCGTGGTGGTGCTGGACCGGGTTCAACTGGGCGATCTGGTGGCCGACAGCGGGTTCGCCGACAAGGTCCTGCTGGACGCCCTGGTCTCGGGTCGTCTGCCCTTCATCATGGATCCGAAAGAGGGGCTGAAGATCACGGCGGGAACCCTTGGCGCGGTTCAGCCGGGCCGGCTGTCGATCCAGCGCGAGGTGCTGACCGATGTGAACGCCGGCGGCGGGGGCGCCGAGGTGCCGCCGAACATGGTCGAGGACCTGGCCTATCAGGCGATGGAGAATCTGGCCTTCGACCAACTGAGCGCCGATGTGAACAGCCTGGACGGGGGGCGGGTCTCGGTCCTGTTCCATATCCGGGGCCGGCACGAGCCGCCGCAGCGGCAGGAGCTGCGCCTGACCCTGGCCGAGCTGATCAGCCGGGAGTTCCTGAACCGCGAGCTGCCGCTGCCTTCAGGCACCCAGATCGACCTGACGCTGGACACCACCCTGAACGCCAACCAGCTGTTTTCCGACATCGTGGCGGTCAACCGCGCCCGCCAGGGCCGCCAGGACGACAATCCGCCGGCGCCCGCCGCATCGCCCACGCCCTAAGCCAAACCATTCAGCGACGGTTCACCCGCAGCCGTGCTAATGGACCCATCCAAACTGACCGACCCGGAGTTCTCGCCATGATCAACAAGCGCCAATTGGCCGGTGTCGGCCTCGGAGCGGTCGTCGTCGCGGTCTCGGCCTGCGCCCCGACCATCCGTCTGGAGGTTGCGCCGATCCAGATCTACGCCAAATTGGACGCTGACGTCCGCGTCCGGCTGGATCAGGAGCTGCAGCAACTGCTCCAGCAGAACCCGAACCTCTTCTGATCGCCTCGCTTCTTTTGAAAGGACAGGCCGATATGAGCCTTCGTAAATTCTTCGCCATCGGCGCCCTGGCCGCGGCCGTGTCGTTCGGCGGCGCCGCCCTGGCGCAAACCAGCGCCCAGAAGGCCCTGGTCGACCAGGCCAAGGCCGCCGGCACGGTCGGCGAACAGGCCGACGGCTATGTCGGCTTCCGCGTCAGCACTTCCGACGCCGCCCTGCGCGCCGCCGTGGACGCCATGAACGCCGGCCGCCGCGCCGCCTACGCCCGCAGCGCGGCCGAGGCCGGCACCAGCGCCGATGTCGCCGGCGCCCGGATGTTCGAAAGCCAGCTGCTGCCGCGCATCCAGTCGGGCCAGTGGTACCGCAACGCCCAGGGCCAGTGGGTCCAGCGTTAAGCTGAGGGCTGCATGCTTGGCGGTTTGGCGCTCTGAAAACAGGGTGACAAACCGCCAAACCGCCATCCCGATGCATTCTTTTGTCAAAGACCGAGGGCCATCCTAGCCCCGATTTGAGGCGTGCGAGGTCGAAGGCCGGTTTTTGATGTCAGGCGGCTGAAATCGCCTGGGTTTCTTTCCGGAATTAGGCGCGCTGGCGCGAGATCAGGCCGCCGCGCGGTGCGCCGTCAGGGCGGGCAGAAGCAGGCCCTCGGTCAAGGCGCGCACGACCGGAACCGCCACGGCGTCGCCCATCAGTTTCAAGGCCGCGCTCTCGCTGGACGGCAGGCGATAGTCGTCGGGCACGCCCATCAGACGCGCCGCCTCGCGCCCGCTCAGGCGTCGGACGCGGGCCCGGCCTCCGTCGCAGACCACGACATATTGGCGCGACGACCCGCCGGCGGGGGTGCGCAGACAGCCCGCGAGGCCGTCGAACCGGATTTCCAGCCGCTGGATTTTCACGCCCTTTTCGGTGCGCACGCGGCGATAGGCGGCGCCGACCATGCGGCGGCCCGAGGCGACGGCGGCCTCGACCCGCGCGCGGTGAAGCGGCGCGGCCAGAGCCAGGACGGCGTCGCCGTCGTCCAGCCATTCGACCGCATCGTCCGGCTCCAGCAGTGCGGAGAGATCAAGGTTGCGCCGGGGCGGGACCGGCAGGCTCCACCAGGCCCAGGCGTCGCGCACCGCCTGGGGCAGGCGGGCGTGGGCGGCGATGAGGCGGGGAGAGTGGAAGGGGGCAGATGGAGCGGATGTCTCAGGCGCTCCATCGAGGGCCGCATCCCGCATGGCCACGACGAACAGGCGCGGGCGCGACTGGGGCAGCCAGTGGGCCGCATCCATCTCCAGAGCCCCGACCCGGTAGCCGGCCTGGACCATGGCGGCGCAGACGGCGGCGAAGTCCCGTCCTCCCCCTGAAGTCAGAAGCCCGATGACGTTTTCCAGCACGATGACGCGCGGCGCTCGATCCTGGTCCGCCAGCCCCTGTATCAGTCGCCAGAAGCCCCAGAAGGCGCCGGAGCGTCCGGCCTCGAGACCGCCACGCGCGCCGGCCAAGCTGACGTCCTGGCAGGGGGAAGAAGCCCAGGCCAGGTCGGGGACGCCCGGCAGGTCGGCCGGCGTCAGGGACCAGACATCGCCGAGATGGAAGCGGATGTCGGGATGATTGGCGACGAAGGCCCGGCCCTTGGCGGGGTCCATGTCGTTGGCGAAGACGGTGTCGAGGCCGGACAGGCCTAGGCCGGCGAGACCGCCGCCGGCGAAGAACTCGAATGCGGTCGGGCGAATCGACATTCGTACACCTTAGCCCAGGCCGCGCCCTTGACCGAGGCCGCCCGCGTTCACACCTGCACCGCGAACGAGGGGAGCCCGTCCATGCGTCCGATCCGATCCGTCCTTCTGGCTGCGCCGATGCTGGGCGTCCTCGTCGGCCTGGCCGGCTGCTACGACCGCAATGAGAAGAAACCGGAATCGGCGCCCCTGCCCGAGACGGCCGCGACCCTGGGGGGCGTCGACCTGGGCCGGCCGGTCCGGGCGCTGGGCACCGAGCCGTTCTGGAGCGTCGAGCTCACGCCCGACGCCATCGTCTATACCCGTATGGACCAGCCGACCCAGCGGGCGCCCAATCGCGGGGCGACGGTTCAGGGGACGATGGCGACCTACGCCACCTCCACCGATCTGAAGGCGGCGCTGAACGTGGTGCTGATCGCCACCGAATGTTCGGACGGGATGAGCGACCGCACCTATCCCCTGACCGCACGGGTCGAGATCGGCGACGACACCCTGAGCGGCTGCGCCGATGCGGCCGCCGCGCTCAAGACCGCGCCGGCGCCCTGAGTCCGTGCCGCCGGGTCTTGCTCACCACCAGTCGGCTTCGCGCAGGGTGCGGGCGTAGCGGCGGCTGACGGGGACACTGAGACCGCCCTCCAGGGTCAGGGTGGCGCGGCCGTCGCCGCGATCGACGCCGCGCACGGCCGAGCGGGCCACCCACCAGCTGCGGTGGGTGCGGGCGCCCTCCAGCCCCTCCAGCTCCTCGACCGCGTCGGACAGGCGCATCAGGATCAGGTCCGAACCCCGGTCGGTGTGCAGGCGCAGATAATGATCCTCGGCCTGGACGGCGAGGAGGATGGCGCCTCTGAGTTTCAACGGCAGTCGATCCAGGAAACGGACCGGGGGCGGCGTGCTCGCTGCGGGAGAAGCAGGGGCGGCGTGGGTCTGAACCGGCTGGGCCCGGCCCAGGAAGACATTGACGGTGGTGACCGCCAGGGTGACGACCAGGACCGGGCCGAACAACTGGGGCAGGGCCGCCAGCGGATAGAGTTTCTGGGCGAAGAACAGGCCGGTCGTCGCCCAGACGATGACGCTGAGGGGGCCGGTGATCACGGCGGTCATCACCGCGACCGTCACCCAGGGGCGGTCGTCCACGTCGACGAACCGGGTCACGACCCGGCTGCACAAATGGCCCCAAAGCCCGCCCAGGATCATCAGCAGCACCCAGTAGGCCAGGCGCTGAACATAGGGGGCGTTCGCGCTGCCGAAGGCGCCGGTGGTGGCCAGGAAGACGCCGACCAGGACGGCGACGACCAGGCCGCGCAGGAAGGTTCGGCGACTGTCGGCGGCGGGAGGCGTCATGGCGGCTTTCAAGGAAGGGCCCCTGTTTGAAATCATGATTTTCGCCGCTGCGGAAGGGGCGTCCGTTCGCGAAGGGGAGGTGGTCGTTGGCGCAGAACGGGAGGCGCGACGGCGAGCCGGGCCGCAGAAGCGGCGAGACACATCGCCGGAGGTTCCCTTGTTTCGTCTCGCCCGTTTCGCCCCGTCCCTGATCGCCCTCTTCCTGCTGGGCGTCCCCATCGTCGTCTATCTGGCGGCGGATGGGGGCCGGGTCGCCTTGTTGGGGTACAGTCTGCGCGCGCCCGACTTCAGCCTGCTGGCGGCGGCGCCGACCGCGATCCAGATCCATGTGGCGGCGGCCCTGACAGCCCTGGCCATCGGGATCGTGCTGCTGGCCGGGATCAAGGGGACGCGGCTGCACCGGGCGCTGGGCTGGACCTGGGTGCTGGCCATGGGGACGACGGCGGTCAGCTCCTTCTTCATCCACACAATCAACCCCGGGGGGCCGGCGGGCCTGTCCTTCATCCATCTGATCAGCGGCTGGACGGTGGTGAGCCTGCCGATGGCGGTCCATGCCGCGCGGCGCCATCGGGTGCAGGCGCACCGGCGGGCGATGACGGGCATGTTCGTGGGCGGGCTGATCGTCGCCGGCGCGCTGACCTTCCTGCCCGGTCGGCTGATGTGGGCGGTCTTCTTCAGCTAGCGGGGCGACAGGCCGACGACGGCGCGGAAGCCGGCGGCGGCGAACCGGACCATATAGTCGCCGGCCGTCTCCAGATCCCCGGAGCGGGCCAGGCCGCCCGACAGCCGGTCCAGACGGCCGGTCTCGCCCAGGGTCAGGGTCAGGGCGCCCGACAGATTGTGATAGCCCCAGTAGAGATCCACCTCGCTGGCGTCCGGCAGGACCACGGCGATCAGTTCGATCAGCCGGCGGATGGACGGGTCGAAATAGCGGGCCATGGTCTCGCCGCCGAAGGTGGGGTTGGCGTTGGTCTGGGCCACCAGGGCGGCATAGTGTTTCCAGCCAGGCCCGCCCTTCAGCGACCATTCGAACGGGGGACGCAGGAAGGCCTCGAGCAGGCCTTCCAGGGTCATGTCGGCGCCGGCGGCCTCGGCGTAGCGGTCGATGGCGGCGACGCGGTCGTCGTTCCAGACCTGGGCCCGGCGCAGGAAGACGGCGTCGAACAGGTCGCGCTTGGCCCCGAAATAATAATGCACAAGTGCGGTGTCCACGCCCGCCTCGCGCGCCACCTCGCGGATGGTGACGCCGTAGAAGCCGTGTTTGGAGAACAGGTCCTCGGCCGCGTCCAGGATCAGGTCGCGGGTCTCGCCCGCCGCCTTGGCCTGGGTCTTGGGCGGGCGCCCGCGCCGGGCTGGAACCTGGCCGGGAAGAGCGCCGGCGGCCGCCTTGCGGCGCGCGGCGGCGATGGGGCGGACGGCGGCGGGCGAGGCGTCGAGCTTGCTCATGATCCGCAGGCTAGGCGGGCGGTCGCACCGGTGCAACGGCGCCACGCCCGGGATCGAACCGGCGGCGCTGTGACGCGGGGGAAGGGGAGGGTTTGACAGACAGCGTAAACCGGGTCAGGTTCAGGAAAATCATTGAACGCTGAATAAAAGCGTCAATCGGGCTGGAAACGACAACCGAAGGGGTAGGATCATGAGACATCATGTGAAGTGCGCGCTGCTGGCCGGCGCGGCGTGGGGCGTGCTGGTGGGGGCTTCGACGGCCCAGGACGCCGAGGCGGCGGCCCAGGCGGCGAACGCCGGGCAAGCCAATATGGTCGAGGACATCGTCGTCACCGCCCGTCGGCGCGACGAACAGCTGAAGGACGTGCCGGTCGCGGTCTCGGCCCTCAGCGCCGAGCGGCTGGAACAGACCGGCGCGACCAATATCACGGCCCTGCAGCAGCAGACGCCGAACGCCACGGTGCAGATCGCGCGAGGCTCCAACTCGACCCTGATCAGCTTCATCCGCGGCGTGGGCCAGCAGGATCCGCTGTGGGGCTTCGAGCCCGGCGTCGGCCTCTATATCGACGACGTCTATGTGGCCCGTCCCCAGGGCGCGGTGCTGGACATCTTCGACATCTCGCGGATCGAGGTGCTTCGCGGGCCGCAGGGCACCCTCTACGGCCGCAACACCATCGGCGGTGCGATCAAATACGTCACCAAGCGGCTGGGCGACGATCCCAGCCTGACGGCGCGGGCCGAGGTGGGCTCGTACAATGAGCGCAACTTCCTGCTGTCCGGATCGGTCCCGGTGGGTGACACCTTCGCCATCGGCGGCGCGGTCGCCACCTATCAGCACGACGGCTACGGCGAGAACCTGAATACCGGTCAGGACCAGTACGACAAGGACGTCACCGCCTATCGCGCCAGCGCCGAATGGACGCCGAACGACAGCCTGTTCTTCCGTCTGGCCTGGGACCGGGTCGAGGACGATTCCAGCCCCCGTCACGGCCACCGCGAGGTGAACTCGACCACCGGCGGCTATACGCCCCCGGCCAACGAATATGACACCTACGCCGGCATCACCGGCGAGCAGAAGGTGGTCACCGAGGGCGTGTCTCTGACTGGCGAATACCGGGTCAACGACCTGCTGACCCTGAAGTCGATCACCGCCTATCGCTCGGGCGACACCGAGACCATCATCGACTTCGACCAGACGCCGCTGCCAACCCTGGACGTGCCGGCCATCTATTCGGACGACCAGTTCACCCAGGAGTTCCAGGCCCTGTTCACCGGCGATCGCTGGTCGGGCGTGGCGGGCGTCTTCTATCTGGACGGCACCTCGTCCGGCGCCTTCGACACCATCGCGGGCAACCTGGGTCTGGCTATCGCGGCGGCGGGATCGGTGGACACCCAGTCCTTCTCGGTGTTCGGCGACTTCAGCTATGACCTCACCGACCGGCTGCACGTCTCGCTGGGCGGTCGCTACACCAAGGATGACAAGGACGCTTCGGTCCTGCGCCAGTTCTTCCTGGGCGCGACCCGCACCCCCTATACCGGTGGAACCGTCCGCCCGGTGTTCGCCACCCGGACCAACTATTCCGCGTCCGACAGCTTCGAGAAGTTCACGCCGCGCGCCAGCGTCTCGTATGACTTCAGCGAGGAAATCACCGGCTACGCCTCGGTCAGCCAGGGCTTCAAGTCGGGCGGCTGGGACATGCGGGGCGACGCCGCCCTGGTGCCGCAGACGGTCGACGGCTACCAGCCCGAGACGGTCACCACCTATGAGCTGGGGCTGAAGGGATCGGCCTTCGACCGGCGGATGAACTTCGCCTCGGCGATCTTCTATTCCGACTACAAGGACCAGCAGATCACGACCCAGCAGGTGGCCACGGCTCCGGCCGTCGGCATCGCCTCGGTAGTCGACAACGCCGGCGCCTCGACCATCTACGGCTTCGAGCTGGAAGGTTCGGCCTTCCTGACCGACGACATCACCGCCAACTTCTCGCTGGGCTATCTGAAGAACGAGTTTGACGAGTTTATCACCCGGATCACCGGCACGCCGGTCGATATCTCGGACACGCGCGAGCCGCAGAACTCGCCGGAATGGTCGGCCTATTACGGCATGACCTGGCGGGGCGACATTATGGGCGGGGAGATCCGGGTGACTCCGTCGCTGTCCTATCGTTCGGACTACCACCTGTTCGACACGCCGGACCCCATCCTGGACCAGGACGGCTATGTCCTGGCCGACGCCAGCGTGGTCTGGATCGCGCCGAGCAAACAGTGGGAGGTCGGCCTGTTCGGCCGCAATCTCACAGACGTTCGGTATAAGGTCGGGGGCTACAGCTTCGGCGGCGCGACCTACAACAACTCGATCAGCGCCTTCTACGGCCCGCCGACCACCTATTCGGCGCGCCTGACCTACCGGTTCTGATCGCGCCGAAGACGCCTGAGGCAGGGGCGGCGGTCCCAGGACCGCCGCCCTTTGCTTTGCAGGAACCGGACTTGGGGCTAGGCTCGCCCCAACAAGAAGAACACGCCGAGGGAAACGCCGATGACGACCGACACGCTGACGGACGGGCAGGCGCCCGCGCCGCATCGACCGGGCTACCGCTTCTATGTGCTGGCGGTGCTGATCCTGATCTACATGCTGAACTTCCTGGACCGGCAGATCATTGGCATCCTGGCCGCGCCGCTGAAGGAAGAATTCGGCATGTCCGACAGCCAGTTCGGCCTGTTGGGCGGCATCGCCTTCGCCTCGGTCTATTCGACCCTGGCCATTCCCCTGGCCTGGCTGGCCGATCGGTTCAGCCGGGTCTGGATCATGACCGGGGCCCTGGCGGTCTGGTCCGGCTTTACGGCCCTGTGCGGCATGGCGGGGTCGTTCGGACAGCTGTTCCTGTGTCGGATGGGGGTGGGCGTCGGCGAGGCGGGCGGGGTGGCGCCGGCCTATTCGCTGATCGCTGATTATTTCCCGCCGCATCAGCGGGCGCGGGCCCTGGCGGCCTTCGCTTTCGGAATCCCGCTGGGCATGGCGGCGGGCACCCTGGTCGGGGGGCTGCTGGCGGCGACCTATGGCTGGCGCACGGCCTTTATCGTCGTCGGTCTGCTGGGCGTGCTGGTCGCGCCCCTGCTGCGTCTGACGGTGAAGGATCCCAAGCGCGGCGGGACCGATGCGGTCAAGACCGAGGCCCAGGTCGCGGCCCTGGCGGCGGCGCCGGTCGGCACCGACCGGGCGGGCAAGATCGCGGCCCAGGTCATGCTGGGCCTGGGCGCCGGGCTCCTGATCCTGGCGGCGGCGAACTGGCTGTTGGGCGTGTCCCTGGGCAGTCCGTTGGTCCTGGCCTTCGCGGGCCTGCTGGCGGGCGTGATCGGGGTGTCGCTGATGGTGGCGCGGCGCACCGCCTCGGTGGTGATCAAAAAGCCCAGCTTCTGGCTGCTGGGTCTGGGCGCGGCCTCGTCTTCGGTGTGCGGCTACGGCGTCGCCGGCTGGCTGCCGCTGTTCTTCATGCGCAGCTTCGACCTGACCCTGCGCGAGACCAGCTGGTATTATTCAGGCATCGCCCTGATTGGCGGCATTCTGGGCATCTGGCTGGGCGGGACCATTGCCGACAAGCTGTCGAAAAAGGGCAAGGGCGCCTATCCCCTGACCCCGGCCATCGCCTTCCTGATCTCGGCGCCCTGTTTCATCCTGGCGATGAACTCGCCCTGGCTGATCGGCCTGGTCCTGCCGGGCGGCGGCAGCAACACCCAGCAGCTGGTCCTGGCCTTCCTGATCTTCCTGTTGCCGACCGGCCTGAACCTGGCGTGGCTGGGGCCGATCACGGCGGCGGTCCAGCATCTGGTCCCGGCGGCGATGCGGTCCACGGCCTCGGCCCTGTTCCTGCTGTTGAACAATCTGCTCGGGATCGCGGTCGGCTTCTACTATTTCGGCTGGATGAGCGACCTGCTGGCGCCCCGGTTCGGGGAGGAGAGCCTGAGGTGGGCCATCTATACCGGCATGGGCTTCTATGTTCTGGCGGCGATCCTGCTGATCGGGGCCTCGCGGACGCTGAAGCGGGACTGGGTCGACTAAAGGGTCATCATCAGACGGTTGCACCCGCGAAGGGGCGGGGCCTATAAGCCCCGCAAACCCTTCCCAGCAAAGATTGCGGCGGTCTCCATGAACATTCACGAATATCAGGCCAAGCAGGTCCTCAAAGGTTTCGGCGCCCCGGTCGCCGAAGGCGTCGCAGTGACGTCGGTCGATCAGGTCGAGGCGGCCGCCAAATCCCTGCCCGGCCCCCTCTATGTCGTGAAATCGCAGATCCACGCCGGCGGCCGCGGCAAGGGCAAGTTCAAGGAACTGCCGGCCGACGCCAAGGGCGGCGTTCGCCTGGCCTTCTCGGTCGAAGAGGCCGTCGCCCACGCCAAGGAAATGCTGGGCAACACCCTGGTCACCGCCCAGACGGGCGACGCCGGCAAACAGGTCAACCGCCTCTATATCGAGGACGGCGCCGACATCGATCGTGAACTGTACTGCTCGCTGCTGGTCGACCGCGCCTATGGCCGCATCGCCTTCGTCGTCTCGACCGAAGGCGGCATGGACATCGAAACCGTCGCTCACGACACGCCCGAGAAGATCCAGAACATCGTCATCGACCCGAGCGCGGGCGTGACCGACGCCGACGTCGCCGCCATCAGCGCCGCCTACGGCCTGACGGGCGCCGCCGCCGAAGACGCAAAGTCCCTGTTCCCCGCCCTGTACAAGGCCTTCGTCGAGAAGGACATGGACATGCTGGAGGTGAACCCTCTGATCGTCATGAAGAACGGCCATCTGCGCGTCCTGGACGCCAAGGTCAGCTTCGACGGCAACGCCCTGTTCCGTCATGACGACATCAAGGCCCTGCGCGACGAGACCGAGGAAGACGCCAAGGAAATCGAAGCCTCCAAGTGGGACCTTGCCTATGTCTCGCTGGACGGCAACATCGGTTGCATGGTCAACGGCGCCGGCCTGGCCATGGCGACGATGGACATCATCAAACTGTACGGCAAGGAGCCGGCCAACTTCTGCGACGTCGGCGGCGGCGCCGGCAAGGAGAAGGTCGCTGCGGCCTTCAAGATCATCACCGCCGACCCGAACGTCCAGGGCATCCTGGTCAACATCTTCGGCGGCATCATGAAGTGCGACGTCATCGCCGAGGGCGTCGTCGCCGCGGTGAAGGAAGTCGGTCTGAAGGTGCCGCTGGTCGTGCGTCTGGAAGGCACCAACGCCGAACTGGGCAAGAAAATCCTGAACGAGTCCGGCCTGACCATCCAGGCCGCCGACGACCTGGACGACGCCGCCCAGAAGATCGTCGCGGCGGTCGGCTGATCACACCAGCGGGGGTCGGCGTCGCCTCCGGGCGGCGCTGGTCTCACCCCGCATTCAGCATTCCCCCCCTGACCCGTTCAGGGGGGGTGGTTGACACCGCTGCAACCCTGATGAACCATGTTCTCTATGGGCGCTCATCGGGTTGTTCGGGCCTTAGCGGCTTCGTTGATATTTCTATGTGCGCCCTCTGCGCTTTCCGCGCAGTCTGTGGCGGCGCCTGAACCCACCGATATCGTCGCGACTTTGAACGCCATCTGCGTCGCGGCGCAGGGCGACCGCGCCCAGGCTGCAGTCCTGGCGGCGGAGGCCGGCTTTTCGCCTGTGCCGGAAAGCATGACGCCGCGACTTCGCAACGCCACGGAACGCGCAGGCTTCATGCGCACCAACGCCACCGACATGAGCATCGTCATGACGGGCCGGATGACGCGGCGCGTCGGGCGCGAGACGATTGTGCTGGATTTCTGCGGGGTCGCCGTCCGCCCCACCGATCATCGCGCCCTGGCCCAACGGCTGAGCGGCCTCATGAAGTTCGATTCCATCAATACGGTCGGCTTTGACGCCTATGCTTGGCTGCAGACCCCCGAGGGCCGGGCGCCGGCGCGAAGCCTTTCTGACGCCCAGTTCGTGGCGATGGCTCGAACGGGGCAAATGCGGCTTCTCGGGCTGGATCGGACGGGCCCAGGATCCACGCTGATCTATATGTTGCCGAGGCTCGACTAATCCGGCTCCACGGCCTATGTGTTACACATAACCCGTGTAGAGCGCCGCGCGTGACCCGCAACCTGACCCTCGCCATCGACGACGACCTGCTCGACAAGGTGCGGGTGCTGGCGGCCATGAAGCGGACCAGCGTCAACGAGATGGTGCGCGGCTTCCTGACCCGGCTGGTCGAGCAGGAGGTCGAACACGACGAAGCGACGCAGGAATTGCTGAAGCTGATCGACGAGTCCGAAGGGGACATGGGCGACTGGCGGTTCAGCCGCGAGGAAACCTACAGCGGAGAGCCTCGCTTTGATCGCTGGGGCTGAAGTCTTCCTCGACACCAATATCCTGATCTATGCGGCCCAAGGGGGGCGGGTTGCGCCGGAAAAGCGTGACATCGCGCGACGCATCATCCTTCAGGGCCGGTACGGAACGTCCGGGCAGGTGCTGGCCGAGTTTTACAATGTAGCGACCCTCAAGGGCGCGCGCCCTCTCACGCCGGAAACGGCTCGGCGCTGGGTTCGTACGCTGGCGAAGAAGCCTTGCCAGTCCATCGATCCCGCCGTCGTCCTCGCCGCCGTCGATCTGTCCCAGCGCTATCAGATCTCCTACTGGGACGGCGCCATCATCGCCGCCGCCGAGCGCCTCGGCGCCAAAGTCCTCTATTCCGAAGATCTCAATCACGGTCAGACCTACGGGTCGGTCCGGGTCGAAAATCCTTTCCTTTCCGCCTAACCCCAGAAACGAGACCTCATGTCCATCCTCGTCAACAAAGACACCAAGATCATCGTCCAGGGCCTGACCGGCAAGACCGGCGGCTTCCACACCGAACAGGCCCTGGCCTATCACGGCACCCAGATGGTCGCCGGCGTGCACCCGACCAAGGGCGGCACGAACTGGACCGGTTCGCACGGCGAAACCCTGCCGATCTACGCCTCGGTCGCCGAAGCCAAGGACGCCACGGGCGCCGACGCCTCGGTGATCTATGTCCCGCCGTCGGGCGCGGCCGCCGCCATCATCGAGGCCATCGACGCCGAGATCCCGTTCATCACCTGCATCACCGAGGGCATCCCGGTGATGGACATGGTCAACGTCAAGCGCCGCCTGGAAGGCTCCAAGTCGCGCCTGCTGGGCCCGAACTGCCCGGGCATCCTGACGCCGGACGAGTGCAAGATCGGCATCATGCCGGGCAATATCTTCAAGAAGGGCTCGGTCGGCATCGTGTCGCGTTCGGGCACCCTGACCTATGAAGCCGTGTTCCAGACCTCGAACGAAGGCCTGGGCCAGACCACGGCCGTCGGCATCGGCGGCGACCCGGTCAAGGGCACCGAGTTCATCGACGTGCTGGAACTGTTCCTGGCCGATCCGGAAACCACCTCGATCATCATGATCGGTGAAATCGGCGGCGGCGCCGAAGAAGACGCCGCCCAGTTCCTGATCGACGAAGCCAAGAAGGGCCGCTCCAAGCCGATGGCCGGCTTCATCGCGGGTCGTACGGCGCCCAAGGGCCGCACCATGGGCCACGCCGGCGCCGTCGTCTCGGGCGGCAAGGGCGATGCGGAATCCAAGATCGCGGCGATGGAAGCCGCCGGCATCCGCATGTCGGAATCGCCGGCCCGCCTGGGCAAGACCCTGGTGGAAGTGCTGAAGGGCTGATCACTTTGAGCGCGCTGCGCGCGGGCGCTATCGCTCGCCGCGCGGCGGCTCGCTGCTTGAGCGCTTTCGCGCATCAAAAATGCCGGTCTCGGCAGGATTGGACGCCCTCGGTTTCGGCCGGGGGCGTTTTTCTTTGCGGCTGCGACCAATTTCTCACCGAATTGCCCCGTTTCGGTCATGACCCATAAGGAAAGCGGGCCTATATGACGGGCGCACCCCTCACGGAGATGTGTCCGTCGGGGGCCAGGGATTGCGAAAACGATGGCGGACGATGCCGGTCGGCTGAACCAGGTCTTTGCCGAGACCTCATTCCTCTACGGGTCCAATGCGGCCTATATCGAGGAGCTGCACGAGAAATGGGCCACGGATCCGGGCTCGGTCTCGGCGGAATGGAAAGCCTTCTTTGACCAGTTGCGCGACAACGCCGCCAGCGTGAAGGCCTCGGCCGAGGCCGGCGGTTGGGGGCGTGGAACCGCCACCGAGCCCAGCGAGGCGAACGCGGTGTTCGACGGCCGCTGGCCGGCCCCGAAGCCTGATCCGAAGAAGCTCGGCGCAGCGCCGGCGCCCGCCACGGCCAAGGCTGCGCCCGTCGAGGTGTCCGCTGACGCGATCCGCGCCGCCGCCCATGATTCCATTCGCGTCCTGATGCTGATCCGCAGCTATCGCGTGCGCGGCCACCTGCAGGCCAAGCTGGACCCGCTGGGCATCGAACAGCCGGTCGAAAACCCGGAGCTGACGCCGGAATTCTATGGCTTCAGCGAAGCCGACATGGACCGCCCGATCTTCCTGGACGGGGTTCTGGGGCTTCAGACCGGGACGATCCGAGAAGTCCTGGACCTGCTGAAGCGCACCTATTGCGGCACCATCGGCATCCAGTACATGCACATCGCCGAGCCGGAAGAGAAGTCCTGGCTGCAGCAGCGGTTCGAGGGCGCCGACAAGTTCGAGCAGAACGCCTTCACCAAGGAAGGCAAGCTGGCCATCCTGAACAAGCTGATCGAGGCCGAGGGCTTTGAGCGGTTCCTGCACAAGCGTTTCCCCGGCACCAAGCGGTTCGGCCTGGACGGCGGCGAGGCCATGGTCCCGGCGCTGGAGCAGGTGATCAAGCGCGGCGGCAATCTGGGCGTCGATGAAGTCGTGCTGGGCATGGCCCACCGCGGCCGCCTGAACGTGCTCGCCGCCGTGATGGGCAAGCCCTACAAGGTCATCTTCCACGAGTTCCAGGGCGGCTCGGCCGTGCCCAGCGACATCGAGGGCTCGGGCGACGTCAAATATCATATGGGCGCCTCGTCGAACCGCGAGTTCGACGGCAACCACGTCCACCTGTCGCTGACCGCCAATCCGTCGCACCTCGAGATCGTCAATCCGGTCGTTCTGGGCAAGGCGCGCGCCAAACAGGCGTTCGACATCCGCGACGCCAACGCCGGCAAGCCCGAGGCCGAATGGGCGCTGGACCGGTCCAAGGTCGTGCCCCTGTTGATCCACGGCGACGCCGCCTTCGCCGGTCAGGGCGTGGTGGCCGAGTGCTTCGCCCTGATGGGGCTGAAGGGCTACCGCACCGGCGGCACCCTGCATTTCGTCATCAACAACCAGATCGGCTTCACCACCAGCCCGCGGAACTCGCGCTCGTCGCCCTATCCGTCGGACGTGGCTCTGATGGTTCAGGCGCCGATCTTCCACGTGAACGGCGATGATCCCGAAGCGGTCGTCTTCGCCGCCAAGGTGGCCACCGAATACCGCCAGAAATTCCACAAGGACGCGGTGGTGGACATGTTCTGCTATCGCCGGTTCGGCCACAACGAAGGCGACGATCCGACCTTCACCCAGCCGCTGATGTATTCGAAGATCCGCGCCCAGCCCTCGACCCGCGAACTGTATTCGCAGCGTCTGGTCGCCGAGGGCGTGATCACCCAGGCCGAGATCGACGCCGAGGTCGCCCGGTTCGAGACCTTCCTCGATGAGCAGTTCGAGGCCGGCAAGACCTGGTCGGCCGAGAAGGCCGACTGGCTGGACGGCCAGTGGCAGGGCTTCCAGTCGCCCAAGGACGAACTGCGTGGCGAGACGGGCGTGCCCCTGGCCAAGCTGACCGACCTGGGGCACCGCCTGACCACGATCCCCAACAGCGTCGACATGCACAAGACGTTGAAGCGGGTCTATGACGGCCGCCGCGAAGCCATCACCTCGGGCGAGAACCTGGACTGGGCCACGGCCGAGAGCCTGGCCTTCGCCTCGCTGGTCGACGAAGGCTTCCCCGTTCGTCTGTCGGGCCAGGATTCGGTGCGCGGCACCTTCTCGCAGCGCCATTCGGGCATCATCGATCAGACGACCGAAGAGCGGTACATGCCGCTGAACAATCTGCGCGAAGGCCAGGCCAATTTCGAGGTGATCGACTCGGCCCTGTCGGAAGAGGCGGTGCTGGGCTTCGAGTATGGCTATTCGCTGGCTGATCCCAACACCCTGGTGCTGTGGGAAGCCCAGTTCGGCGACTTCGTAAACGGCGCCCAGGTGGTGATCGACCAGTTCATCAGCTCGGGCGAACGCAAATGGCTGCGGATGAGCGGCCTGACCATGCTGCTGCCGCACGGCTATGAGGGCCAGGGTCCGGAACACTCGTCGGCCCGCCTGGAGCGGTTCCTGCAGCAGTGCGCCGAAGACAATATGCAGGTCGCCAACTGCACCACCCCGGCCAACTATTTCCACATCCTGCGTCGCCAGATGCACCGGCCGTTCCGCAAGCCGCTGATCCTGATGACGCCCAAGAGCCTGCTGCGTCACAAGAAGGCGGTCTCGACGATGAAGGATCTGGCGGAGGGTTCGTCCTTCCACCGCGTCCTGCACGACGACGCCCAGACGCGCCCCGACGTCGCCGGGATCAAGATCAAGGCCGACAAGGCGATCCGCCGCGTCATCCTGTGCTCGGGCAAGGTCTATTACGACCTGCTGGACGCCCGTGAGAAGAAGGCCAAGGACGGCCAGGCGGTGGACGACGTCTATATCTTGCGCCTGGAACAGTTCTATCCGTGGCCGATCCAGTCCCTGCGCAAGGAACTGGCCCGCTTCCCGAAGGCGGAAGTGGTCTGGTGTCAGGAAGAGCCGAAGAACATGGGCGGATGGACCTTCGTCGATCCGTGGCTGGAGCTGACGCTCGACAAGCTGGACGTCGCCTCCAAGCGCGCCCGCTATGTCGGTCGTCCCGGCTCGGCCTCTACGGCCGCCGGCCTGATGAGCCGACACCTGAAGGAACTCGAGACCTTCACCAACGAAGCCTTCGCCTGATACACGTCACTAGACACTCCGAAAGACAGCTGGACCCGACATGGCCGACATCCTGACCCCCGCCCTCGGTGAATCCGTCACCGAGGCCACCATCGCGAAATGGACCAAGAAGGTCGGCGACGCGGTCAAGAAGGACGAACTGCTCGTCGAACTGGAAACCGACAAGGTGTCGCTGGAAGTCGTGGCCCCGGCCGACGGCGTCCTGGGCGCGATCAACGCCGCCGAGGGCGCCACCGTCGTGCCGGGCACCGTCCTGGGTTCGGTGACCGAGGGCGGCGCTGCTGCTGCGACCGCCGCCCCCGCTCCGGCCAAGGCCGCCAAGGCCGAGGCCAAGGCCGCTCCCGCCGAAGCCGCCGCCATCGACATCACCGTGCCGGTGATGGGCGAAAGCGTCGCCGAAGGCTCGATGGGCAAGTGGCTCAAGAAAAACGGCGAGGCCGTCAAGAAAGACGAACTGCTGGTCGAGATCGAGACCGACAAGGTCGCGGTCGAGGTGTCGGCGCCGGCTGACGGCGTCCTGACCATCGCCGCCGACGAAGGCGCGACCGTCACCCCCGGCCAGAAGATTGGTTCGGTTTCGGGTTCGGGCGTCGCTGCGGCTCCGGCCGCCGCTGCTCCGGCTGCGCCTGCCGCCGCTCCGGCCAACACCGGCTCGGCCCAGGTCGCCAAGAACGAGGCGCTGTCGCCGGCCGTTCAGCGCGTGGTGGCCGAGAACAATCTGGACCCGAAAACCATCGCCGCCACCGGGCCCAAGGGCAATATCACCAAGGCTGACGCTATCGCCGCGATCGGCGCTGCTGCTCCGGCCCCGGCTGCTGCCGCCGCCCCCTCGGCCCCGCGCGCGGTCGGTCCGCGCGAAGAGCGGGTGAAGATGACGCGCCTGCGTCAGACCATCGCCCGTCGCCTGAAGGAATCGCAGAACACGGCCGCCCAACTGACCACCTTCAACGAGGTGGACATGACGAACGTCATGGCCCTGCGCGCCCAGTACAAGGACGTGTTCGAGAAGCGCCACGGCGTGAAGCTGGGCTTCATGTCCTTCTTCACCAAGGCCGTCGTCGCGGCCCTGCACGAGATCCCGGCCGTCAACGCCGAGATCGATGGCACGGACATCATCTACAAGAACCACTATGACATCGGCGTCGCCGTCGGCACCGACAAGGGACTGGTGGTTCCGGTGCTGCGCGACGCCGACACCCTGACGCTCGCCGGCATCGAAAAGGGCATCGGCGCCCTGGGCAAGGCCGCGCGTGACGGCGACCTGACCATGGATCAGATGCAGGGCGGCACCTTCACCATCACCAACGGCGGCACCTATGGGTCGCTGATGTCGACGCCGATCCTGAACGCGCCCCAGTCGGGCATCCTGGGCATGCACAACATCGTCCAGCGCCCGATGGCCATCAACGGCGAGGTCAAGATCCGCCCGATGATGTACCTGGCCCTCAGCTATGACCACCGCATCGTGGACGGCAAGGAAGCCGTGACCTTCCTGGTCCGGATCAAAGAATTGCTGGAAGACCCGCAGCGGGCCCTGCTGGACCTGTAAGACACCTGAAAAGGCGGCGATGATCTCGCCGCCTTTTCTAATTCTCGGCGAGGCCTGAACATGCTGACGCTCTATACTGCGCCCGGATCCTGCAGCCGGGCCAGCCATATCGCGCTGGAAGAGTCCGGCCTGAACTTCGAGGTCCGGCTGGTCGATTTCGCCCGCGGCGACCAGCAGCAAACGGCGTTTCTGGCCCTCAATCCGAAGGGGCGGGTCCCGGCCCTGGCGACCGATAAGGGGATCCTGACCGAAAGCCCGGCCATCCTGACCTATATCGCCGCGCTCGCGTCGTCGGGACTGTTGGCGCCGGTCGATCCGTTCGCCTTCGCCCGGATGCAGGCCTTCAACCTCTATCTCGCCTCGACCGTCCATGTGGCCCACGCCCATGGCCGACGGGCGTCGCGCTGGAGCGACGACGCTGCGGCCCAGGCCTCGATGGCGGCCAAGGTGACGCAGAACATGCGGGACTGTTTCGCCCTGATCGAAGCGGATCTGAGCGGCGACTGGGTCATGGGCGACGCCTATACGGTCGCAGACCCCTATCTGTTCACCTTCGCGGCTTGGCTGGAAAGCGACGGCGTCGACATCGCCGAGTTCCCCAAGGTGCAGGCCCATTACGAGCGGATGGGGTTGCGTCCGGCTGTCGTTCGCGCCCTTCAGGCGGAGCAGGCGACCGCAGCCTGAAATATCATCGATTGTGTCTCGTTTGCGGCGCTCGGCTCTTTTCGGCTGACTAAGGGGTTTTCCGGTCTTACGGCCTGGCCCGGAATGACGCCTTATTCCGGCCATGGAGTGGGCAGCGCGCGCGATCGGGATTTTCTACGTCTTGGGGGGACTGATGCTTCTGTATCAGGCCTGGCTCAACTGGCGTCTGCAACGGGCCTTGGCCGGCCTCATCCCCGTGTCGTTCAACGAACAGGTCGGGGATGGGGTGATCGCCCTGGGCGGCATGTTGGTCCTGGCGTCCGGCGCGGCCCTGGCGACGCTCAGCGGCTGGGCGGTCGCGGCCTTCCTGGCCGGATGGACGATCCAGGCCCTGTATCTGCTGTGGAATGATCGCATCGTCCGCATCGCCGAGCCCGCGGCGCTGAGCTGTCGTCGCCGGTCGGTCCATGCCTTCGCCGGCTATACCGTCGTCACCGCCCTGGTGCTGTGCCTGCCCATGCTGGGGGTGCTGGGCTGATCAGCCGAACTCGGCTTCCAGGTCGGCCAGGCGAGCCGCCTGATCCTCGGCGATCAAGGCGTTCAGCAAGGGGTCGAGGTCGCCTTCCAGGATCTGGGGCAGGCTGTGCAGGGTCAGGTTGATCCGGTGATCGCTGACCCGGCCTTGCGGATAGTTGTAGGTGCGGATCCGCTCTGACCGATCGCCCGACCCGACCTGAGACTTGCGCGTGTCGGACCGGGCCAGATCCTTGGCCTGGCGTTGCATGTCGTACAGGCGCACGCGCAGATTCTTCATCGCCTTGTCGCGGTTGACGTGCTGGGACTTTTCCGACGACGTCACCATGATGCCGGTGGGCAGGTGGGTGATACGCACGGCGGAATCGGTCGTGTTGACGTGCTGACCGCCCGAGCCCGAGGCGCGGAAGGTGTCGATGCGGATGTCCTTGTCGTGAATCTCGATCTCGACGTCCTCGACCTCGGGCAGGACCGCGACCGTCGCCGCCGAGGTGTGGATACGGCCCTGAGACTCGGTCGACGGCACCCGTTGCACCCGGTGGACGCCGCTTTCGAACTTCAGTCGACCGAACACGCCCTCGCCCGTCACCGTGGCGATGATTTCCTTGTAGCCGCCGGCGTCGCCCTCGGTCGCCGAATCCAGCTCTATCCGCCAGCCGCGCGTCGAGGCGTAGCGCGAATACATGCGGAACAGGTCGCCGGCGAACAGGGCCGCCTCGTCGCCGCCGGTGCCGGCGCGGACTTCCAGCACGGCCGAGGCGTTCTCGTCGGCGTCGCGCGGGGCCAGCAGCAGGGCGACGTCGCGTTCCAGGCCCGGCAGGCGCTCGGTCAGGTCGCGCAGCTCGTCCTGGGCCATGGCTGCCATTTCGGGATCGGCGGCCATCGCCTCCAGATCGACCATCTCAGCGCGGAGACGGGCCAAGTCCTGAACCGCGTCGGCGACGGGCTTGAGCTCGGCATGTTCCTTGGACAGGCGAACGATCTCGACGCCGTCCGTCGCGGCCCCCATCCGGGCCTCCACCTCGTGGAAACGGTCGAGCACCTGATCGAGACGGGCCTGGGGCAGACGCAAGGGGAAATCCTGGAGAAAGAGAGCGCCGTCCTTAGCGCGCCGGGGGGCGTGCTGTCGATTGTCGCCTGAACCGAGGCGCGGCGCCGGGATTGTGATTTTGCATAAGGACGGCGTCAGGCGCGATCACCGGTCCCTGTCCCACGTCTTGCGTCCGGGGCGTGATCACGCGATCACGGACCATGTTGTCGAACCGGTCCCGCTATGCGCTGCGCGCCATGATCCATCTGGCCGGCCTGCCCGGCGGCGGCCCCGCCACGATCGGTGAGATCGCCGAGGCGGCGACGGCGCCGCGCAAGTTTCTCGAGGCCATATTGCTGGACCTGCGGCGTCAGGGGCTGCTGGTGTCGAAGAGGGGGAGAACCGGGGGGTACGCCCTGGCGGCGCCCGCTGCACAAATCAGTTTCGCCGATGTGATCCGGGCGCTGGAAGGGCCGCTGGCCCTGGCGCCCTGCGCGTCGCGCACCGCCCATGGACCTTGCGAAACCTGCCCGGACGTCGAAACCTGTCCGCTTCAACCCGTGCTGCAGGACGGGCGCGACGCCATTGCAGCGGTGTTCGAGGCGCGAACCCTGCTGCAAGCGGCGGTGAATTCTTCTCCTATTGACCCGCTAGGGAAATAAGCCACACCGTCACGACCAACCTCCGGGGCCGCCATGCAAGATTTCCTCGTCTTCCTCCTCGTCGGTTTCCTGGCCCAGTCGGTCGACGGCGCCCTGGGCATGGCCTACGGGGTGATTTCATCGACGGTTCTGCTGTCGTTCGGCGTGCCGCCCGCGACCGCTTCGGCCAGTGTCCACGCCGCCGAAGTCTTCACCACGGCCGCCTCCGCCGGGTCTCATGCGGTGAACAGGAATGTGAACTGGAAGCTGTTCACGCCGCTGGTCCTGGGCGGCGTCGTCGGCGGCAGCCTGGGCGCCTTCGTCCTGACCAGTGTCGACGGCGATTTGGTGAAGCCCTGGATCACCGCCTACCTGACCTTCATGGGCGGGGTCATCATCTGGCGCGCCACCCGTCAAACGCGCGAACGGATCTTTCCGCTTCGAGCGGCGGGCCCCTTGGGCCTGGTCGGCGGCTTCTTCGACGCCATCGGCGGCGGCGGCTGGGGCCCCACGGTCACCACCACGCTCGTGGGATCGGGCGGCGATCCGCGCGCCTCGATCGGCACCACCAATACGGCGGAATTCTTCGTCACCTCGGCTATTTCCGCGACCTTCCTGGCCGCCCTGCTGACCGGCCATTGGGAGCAGGCCGAAGGGATCGCCACCCACGCGGCCTCGGTCGGCGGGCTGATCCTGGGCGGCCTGATCGCCGCCCCCTTCGCCGGGGTGATCGCCCGGATCGCCCCGCGCCGGGTCCTGACCTATGGGGTCGGCGCCGTGGTGCTGCTGTCGGCGGGCTATCAGGCGCTGCGGCTGTTCGGGGTGATCTGAGGACGCCGGCAAGTCGGCTGCGCGGCCTATTCCGCCGCCTGGAGCTCCGCCGCCCGCGCTGCGTCCAGTTCGGCGGCCTTCTGTTCGACGAGGTCGACGATGTGGTCGATCATGCCGTCGTTGGCCTGTTTGTGGGCGATCTTGCCGTTCAGATAGATCATGCCGGCGCCCTTGCCTCCGCCGGTGAAGCCGATGTCGGTGTAGAGGGCCTCGCCCGGGCCGTTCACGACGCAGCCGATCACGGACAGGCTCATCGGCGTAGAAATATGGGCCAGTTTCTCTTCCAGCAGGGCCACGGTCTCGATGACGTTGAAGCCCTGACGGGCGCACGACGGGCAGGCGATGATGTTGACGCCGCGGTGGCGCAGGCCCAGCGACTTCAGGATGTCGAAGCCGACCTTGATCTCCTCGACCGGATCGGCGGCCAGGGAGACGCGGATGGTGTCGCCGATGCCGGCCCACAGCATCGAGCCCATGCCGATGGCCGACTTGATCGTGCCGGTGCGCAGCGGCCCGGCCTCGGTCACGCCCAGGTGCAGGGGGCAGTCGATGGCGTCCGCCAACTGTTGGTAGGCGGCGACGGTCAGGAAGGGGTCGGACGCCTTCACCGAGATCTTGAACTCGTGGAAGTCGTGGTCCTGCAGGATGCGGGCGTGGTTCAGGGCGCTCTCGACCATGGCGTCGGGGCAGGGCTCGCCGTATTTCTCCAGCAGTTCCTTTTCCAGTGACCCGGCGTTGACGCCGATCCGCATCGAACAGCCGTGGTCCTTGGCGGCCTGGATCACGTCGCGGACGCGGTCGGGGCTGCCGATATTGCCCGGATTGATCCGCAGGCAGGCGGCGCCCGCCTGGGCCGCCTCGATGCCGCGCTTGTAGTGGAAATGGATGTCGGCGACCAAGGGAACCTTGGCCTCGCGGGCGATGGTCTTGAAGGCCTCGGTCGATTCCACGTCGGGGCAGGAGACGCGGACGATGTCGGCCCCGGCCTCTTCGAGCTGGCGGATCTGGTCGATCGTCGCCCCCGCGTCGGACGTCGGCGTATTGGTCATCGACTGGACGCTGATCGGGGCGTCGCCGCCCACCAGGACGGAGCCGACGCGGATCTGGCGGCTCTTGCGACGCTCGATATGGCGCCAGGGTCGGACGTGGGTGTGATCGCTCATGGAAGGGTCATATAGGCCGATGATGACGGCGGGACCACGGGGCGCGACGATCAGTTTGTCGTGGCGGCGCCGGCGAGGGGCGTGACAGGCGGGACCGCCTGTTGGGCCTGAGTTTGAACCTGGGCCGCCCGGTCAGCCTGAATCTGCAGCTGACGGCGCGCCTGCTCGTCCGCCACCTGACGGGCGGCGTCCTCGGCGCGGCGGTTCAGTTGCGTCAGGGGCGTGACGACGGCCGGCAGGACGCCGCCGTGTTCGCCGTTCAGATAGACGTCGAAGGCCGCCGGATCCGACACGTCGATGACGGCGCTGAGGGCCAGGGGCGCGCGCCAGGCTTCGCCTGCCGCCATCTGGCGCGCGAACAGGGCCTGGCCGTCGGCGAGACGCACCACCAGGGCGCCGGCCTTCTTGGCCTGGATCACCACCTGGGAGGCGGTGGCGGGCGCGCCATAGACGGCGCCGCGGGGGTTGAAGGCCTTTTGCACCGGGGCGTTGTTCGCCGCCGCCGCCGCCGCTGCGATCACTTCCGGGTCATTGGGGTCGATCCCGGTCAGCTGCGCCTCGAGGCCGGGGGTGATATAGAGGGCCGGCGTGGTCTGGTCGGGCGGCGCGGCGCGGGGCGCGCTGAGGTCGATCAGTCCGTCCTGGCCGGGCACGGCGCCGAGGGACCAGTTTTCGGGCACAGTGGCGATGTCTGACGGCTCGGGCGCCCGCATCAGATTGACGCGCTGGAAGATGTTCCAGCCGACGACGGCCAGGGCCACCACGGCGATCCCGGCGATGATGCGCGGCGAATAGCGTTTGACGTCCTCGAAGGCCACGCCGATCGGCGCTTTCAACGGCGCCGAGGTGTCGGGGCTTTCGCGCTTGAACCGCTCGACGGCTAGCTGTTCGTCCAGGCCCAGCGCCGCCGCATAGCCGCGCACATAGCCGATGGCGAAGACGCGGGACGGCAGGGACGACCAGTCGTTCTGTTCCAAAGCGATCAGGAAACGGGTGTGGACCTTGGTCTCGGCGGCCAAATCGGCCAGGGACTTGCCCGACTGCTCGCGCGCGCGGCGCAGGCCGTCGCCCAGAGTCGCGGACTCCGCGATGGAGGGCGTGACGTCCTTCCAGTCGGGATGTGCCTTGAACTCTTCGGGGGCGTTCCCCGCATCCAGCGCCATGACGCCTGACCCCACACTCGGAACGGCCTGAATCCGCTCCGTACTCGAAACGGACCTGTCGGTTAGCATGTCTTCGTGACCGGACGCGCCTCCCCCCGGAGTCCGTCCTGATGCGTCCTGTGGATAAACCATAATCCCTGTCCCATCAACGGCGATTCCCTGAACGGGACGCGCGCGGCGATCGTCAGACAGCGACGTTCAACTTTCGCGCCAGGGATTCGATCTCGTTACGGACGGAGCCGGTGGACAGGTTCAGCAGATTGTTCAGCCCACGTCGGGCGGCCGTCAGGTCGGCGGACAGGATCATCCGCTTGACCGGGCCGACGCCGCCGGCTGGGGCCGACAGGCGGGTGAAGCCCAGGGTGATCAGGGCGAAGGCCTCCAGCGGGCGGCCCGCCAGCTCGCCGCAGATCGACACGGGGGTGCCGGTGTCGGCGCAGGCCTTCTGGATCGACTGCAGGGCGCGCAGGGTCGGGGGCGACAGGGGGTCGTAGCGATCCGAGACCAGAGGATTGGTCCGGTCGGCGGCGTACATGTACTGGAACAGGTCGTTGGTCCCGATCGAGACGAAGTCGGTCAGCGGCAACAGCGCGTCCAGATGCCACAGCAGCGACGGGCATTCGACCATGGCCCCGACCCGCAGCAGGGCGGGCAGGGCGCGGCCGCGTCGCTTGGCCCAGGCGCATTCGACGTCGACCAGTTCGCGCGCGGCCCGGAACTCGTCCACCGTGGCGATCATCGGGAACATGACGCGCAGCTCGCGGCCCGCCGCCGCCGTCAGCAGGGCGCGCAGTTGCATCCGTAACAGGGACGGCCGGTCCAGGCCCAGGCGGATGGCGCGACGGCCCAGGGCGGGGTTCTCCTCCCGCTCGGCCTCCAGATAGGGCAGGACCTTGTCGCCGCCGATGTCCAGGGTGCGGAAGGTGACGGGCCGGTCGCCGGCGGCGTCCAGCACCAGCTTGTACAGGGCTGTCTGGGCGTCCAGACGGGGCAGCTCGTCCGAGACCATGAACTGGAATTCGGTGCGGAACAGGCCGATGCCCTCGGCCCCCGTCTCGTTCAGGTTCTCCAGGTCCACCGCCAGCCCGGCGTTGGTCAGGATGGTGATGCGCTGGCCGTCCAGGGTGATGGCAGGGGTGTCGCGCAGCTGGGCGAACTGGACCTGGCGTTGATCGCGCACGGCCATCCGCGACTGGACCGCCTCGATCATGTCGGGGCGGGGCCGCAGATAGGCCTCGCCCGCCTCGCCGTCGGCGATGACGATGTCGCCTTCGGACAGCCGGTCGCGCAGGCCCATCAGACGGCCGACGCAGGGAATCTGTAGCGCGCGGGCGACGATGGCGGCGTGGCTGGCGGCCGAGCCTTCTTCCAGCAGCAGGCCCTTCAGCTTGTCGCGCGGGTATTCCAGCAGGTCGGCCGGACCCAGGTTGCGGGCGACCAGAATGGCGTCGTCGGGCAGTTCGCGCTCGCCCGGCTTGTCGCCCGCCAGCACCCGCAGCAGCCGGTTGGCCAGGTCTTCGAAATCGTGCAGCCGTTCGCGGATATAGGGGTCGCGGGCCTGGGCGAACCGGGCGCGGTGTTCGTTCCGGACGCGGTCCACCGCCGCCTCGGCGGTCAGGCCGTTGCGGACCGCCTCTTCCAGCGACCGGTTCCAGCCCCGGTCGTCGGCGAACATGCGATAGGTCTCCAGCACCTCGAACGAGGGGCCGGCCAGGCCCTGGCCCTTGTCCAGCATGGCGTCCAGGCCGGTCTTCAGCGAGGCCAGGGCCAGCTTCAGCC
Organism: Brevundimonas sp. FV2ps16; assembly: GCF_058681075.1. Taxonomy (NCBI): domain Bacteria; kingdom Pseudomonadati; phylum Pseudomonadota; class Alphaproteobacteria; order Caulobacterales; family Caulobacteraceae; genus Brevundimonas; species Brevundimonas sp. FV2ps16. The sequence continues at coordinate 1,463,224 of NZ_CM178728.1, forward strand.
GGGCCTCTTCCATCGCCGGGTCTTCGGCCAGCAGTTTCTCAGGCGGCAGAGGCGCTTCGTGCAGGACCACCCGCCCGACCGCCAGGCCGTCGCCGAACTTCTGGCCCTTCAGACGCTCCGGACGATGAGGCGCCAGTTCGACGTCGCGCAGCTCGTCCTGTTCCAGCAACTCGCCGGAGGACACCGTCTCGGACAGGACCATGGCGATGGTCTGGATGTCCTCGACCTCCTCCTCGTCATAGCGCCGCTCGGTGCGGTTCTGGACGACCAGGACGCCGATGGCCCGGCCGCCGCGCAGCAGGGGGGCGCCGAGGAAGGCGTGATAGGGGTCTTCGCCCGTTTCCGGCCGGTAGGAGAAGGACGGATGCGACGGCGCGTCCGACAGGCTGATCGGCTGGGCCATGCGCGCCACTTCGCCGACCAGACCCTCGCCGGGACGCAGGCGGGTGTTGTGGACGGCGTCGGGGTTTAGGCCCTCGGTGGCGAACAGCTCCAGCTCGCCCGAGGCGCGGCGCAGATAGATGGAGCAGACCTCGGCGACCATGGACCGGGCGATGATCCGCACCACCATGTTCAGGCGATCCTGCGCCGGGGTCGCGCCCGCGCCGGCCCCGCCCAGAGCCTCGCGGATCTGGCGCAGGAGGACCCGAGGTCCTCTGGTCATCGCGCCGCCTGCCGGCATCATGGCTCCCGCGCTGTGGCGCCGAGGCGCCGGTTCAAATCACCTATATCGCGTCCAGGCCATAAGCCGAATGCAATGCGCGTACGGCCAGTTCGGCGTACGCCGCGTCGATCAGGACGCTGATCTTGATTTCCGAGGTCGAGATGGCCTGGAACTTGACCCCCTTGTCGGCCAGGGCCTTGAACATGGTCTGGGCCACGCCGGCGTGGCTGCGCATGCCGACTCCGACGACGGACACCTTGGCGACGTCCTCGTCAATGCGGATCTCCTCGAAGCCCAGCTGATCCTGGCCGGCCGTCATCAGCTCGGCGGCGCGTACGGCGTCGCGGCGGCCGGTGGTGAAGGTCAGGTTGACCGTATTGGCGGTGCGGGCCTGGCTCTGGACGATCATGTCCACATTGACGTTGGCCTCGGCCAGGCGGGTGAAGACGTCGGCGGGGGCGTCCACGCGGTCGGACAGGCCCAGCAGGGTGATGCGGGCTTCGTCACGGCTCATGGTCACACCGGACACGATGCGCTTTTCCAAGATCTCCTCCTCGTCGCAGATCAGGGTTCCGCCCTTGTCGGGCATTTGGCCGGATTCGTCCGGTTCGATGAAGCTGGACAGAACCCGCACTGGCACCTGCTTGGCCATGGCGAGTTCGACCGAACGGGTTTGCAGCACCTTGGCCCCCAGCGAGGCCATTTCCAGCATCTCCTCGTAGGAGACCTTGGCCAGGCGGCGCGCGCGGCTCTCGATGCGGGGGTCGGTCGTATAGACGCCGTCCACGTCGGTGTAGATGTCGCAGGGGCAGGACAGGGCCGCCGCAACGGCGACCGCCGAGGTGTCGGAGCCGCCCCGGCCCAGGGTGGTGATCTTGCCCTCGGGCGTCACGCCCTGGAAACCGGGGACGATGGCGATCTCGCCGGCGTCGACGGCGGCGCCCAGTTTGTCGCCGGGAATGTCGATGATCCGGGCGCGGGCGTGGGCGTCGTCGGTGACGATCGGCACTTGCCAGCCCATCCACGACCGGGCGTTCAGCCCCATGTTGCGCAGGGTGATGGCCAGGAGCCCGGCCGTCACCTGTTCGCCCGAGGCGACCACGACGTCATATTCGTCGTCGCTGAGCGGCAGGCCCGCGGCGGCCGGGCCGGCGCCGTCGGTCCAGGCGACCAGTTCGTTGGTCTTGCCGGCCATGGCGGAGACCACGACGGCGATCTTCTTGCCCGAGGCGGCCTCGGCGGCGACGATCCGCGCCGCGCGCCGGATTCGTTCGAGGTCGCCCATCGAAGTGCCGCCGAACTTCATCACCAGTCGCGTGGTGTCGGATCGTGAAGAATCGGGCCGCGTCATCGTGGCGTTCCGCCCCCTGCTTGCGTGAAAGGGCGCGAAGGTTCATCCCTCGCGCATGACCGCTTCTAGCGACGCCGCACCGTCTCGCCTACCCCGCGAAGGGCATGGTTTTCCGCAAAATTCGTCCGAGGCCGCGTTCGGCGCATCGATCGACCCGGCCGACGTGGCCCGCTTCTCGGCCCAGGCGGCCGAATGGTGGGACGCGCACGGGCCGTTCGCCCCGCTGCACCGGTTCAATCCGGCGCGGCTGGCTTTGATCCGCGAGCAGCTTTGTACCCGTCAGGGACGCGATCCGAAGGCGCGTCGCCCGTTCGAGGGGCTGACGCTTCTGGACGTCGGCTGTGGCGGCGGGCTGATCGCCGAGCCGATGCGGCGGATGGGCTTCATCGTCACGGCCATCGACGCCTCGTCCGAAAATATCGGCACGGCGCGGGCCCATGCCGAGATGGTCGGGCTGGACATCGCCTATCGCGCCGCCACGGTCGAACAGATTGAGGCGGAAGGGGCGGGGCCGTTCGACGTTGTCTTGACCATGGAGGTGATCGAACATGTCGCCGACCCGGAAGCCTTCGTGCGCGCCTGCTCGCGCCTGGTCCGGCCGGACGGGGTGATGATGGTCGCCACCCTGAATCGCACCCTGAAGTCCCTGGCCCTGGGCAAGGTGGCGGCGGAATATATTCTGCGCTGGGTGCCGGCGGGCACGCACGACTGGCGCCAGTTCCTGAAGCCCGACGAGATCCGGGCGATGCTGGCCCAGGAGGCTGTGACGGTCGAGGGACCATACGGCCTGAACTACGACCCGCTGACCGACCGCTGGAGCCAGAGCGACGACGCGGGGATCAACTATATGATGGTGGCCACGCGGGCGGCCTAGCGGTTCTCCCTCCCCCTGCGGGGGAGGGGCGTCGCGCAGCGACGGGGTTGGGGGCGGCCAGGCACGGGCGCACCGATCAGAACTTGGCTTGATTTGCGATGTGTCGCCCTGCCGCTCCCACCCGGCTCCGGCTACGCCTCCGCCCCCCTCCCCCGCAGGGGGAGGGAGAATGTCAGAGTCACACCGCCTTGGCGCGGCTGCGGGTCCAGGCGTAGAGGCCGAACACCGCGACGGCGAAACTGATGATCCCCGCCAGCATGGCCGGCCAGGTCGAACCCTCGGGCAGCATGGCGAACGGCGCATCGTCTCGCGTCGCCACGATCACCCCGGCGGTGAAGACGCCGAACAGGCTCTCGCCGACGATCAGGCCCGAGGCCAGCAGCACGCCCATGCGGCGCGCCACGTCGGCGTAACGGGTGCTCGATACGGCCTTGTCGTAGATCCAGCCGCAGACGGCGCCGATGACTAGCATCGTCGTGACGGCGGCGGGCAGGTAGAAGCCGATGCCGACGGCGAGCGGCGGCAGCTTGACCTTGCCGTTCGTGGCCTTCGACACGACGGCGTCCAGCACGATGATGATCACGCCGATCACCGCGCCCAGGCCGATCAGGTCCCAGCGCAGATCGCCGCCGATGACGCCGCGCGCCAGGGCCGAAATCAGGGTGGCCTGGGGCGCGGCCAGGGTCTTGGCGCCCTCGACGATGGCGGGCGGGCCGCCTTCGAAGCCGAAGGCCTGGTTCAACAGGTTCAGGATCAGCGGAATGACGATGGCGCCGGCGCCGACGCCGACGATCAGGGCGACCTGCTGGCGCCAGGGCGTGGCCTCGACCAGTTGGCCGGTCTTCAGGTCCTGAAGATTGTCATTGGCGATGACGGCGACGGCGAAGACCACAGCGGTCACGATCAGGGCGAAGGCGATGATCGACGGATCGGCCGGAACCCCCGCGATGGCCATGACGCCCAGCATCAGCAGCGAGGCGATGACCACGGCCAGGATGCCGACGCCCGAGACCGGGCTGTTCGACGAGCCGATCAGGCCGGCCATATAGCCGCAGATGGCGGCGACGGCGAAACCGATCAGGACAACATAGACCAGGCCGCCGATGACCAGCAGCGGGGTCGATCCCGCCAGGGCCGGGGCGCTCTGGGCGAACCAGGCCAGCAGGCCGGCGATGCCGATCAGGCAGACGACCGAAATCCCGCCGACCAGTTTGATGGGCAGATCCTGTTCGGTGCGTTCCAGCACCTCGCCATGGGCGCGCTTGGCGTTGGCGGCCAGGGCCGAGGTCAGGCCGCCGATCAAGGGACCGGCCAGTTTGACCAGGGTCCAGATGGCGGCGACGCCGATGACGCCGGCGCCCATGAAGCGGACCTCGCGGCTCCAGACGGTCGCCGCCAGCTCCTCGGCCGGCGCGCCGGCGGGCAGGGTTGAGGCGATGGAGGGGATGCCGTGCGCCGTCAGCCAGGCCACGGTGTCAGGGCTGGTCAGGATCGGCACGGCGATGGCCCAGGCCAGGATCAGGCCGAACAGCTGGGCCAGACCCACGGTCAGGCCGATCAGATGGCCCGCGCCCAGAAGCGCGAACTGCATGCCGAAGCCCATGCCGGTGGCGCCGCCGCCCAAGGCGGCCGGAAGCTTGAAGAAGCGCGCCGCCTCGCCGGCGAAGACGCGACCCGCGACCAGCAGGGCGTAGCCGGCCGAAACCACGGCGCCGGCCACCACGATCCACAGGCCGGACTTGTTCTCGCGCACCGCGCTTTCGGTCTGTTCGGCGCCGCGCGAGCCGACCTTCAGCACCTCGGCGGCGGCGACGCCCTCGGGGTAGGGCAGGCCGCCGTTGGTCACCAGGGCGCGGCGCAACGGGATGGAGAAGGTCACCCCCAGCACGCCGCCCAGGATGCAGATGGCCACCGACTGCCAGAAGGGAAACTCCAGCCACCAGCCGATCATCACCAGGCCCGGTAGGACGAAGATGATCGAACTCATGGCCCCGCCGACCGAGGCCACAGTCTGGACGGTCATGTTTTCCCAGATGGTCGAGGTGCGGAAGGCCCGCAGCACCGCCATCGAGATCACCGCCGCCGGAATGGCCGAGGCGAAGGTCAGGCCGACCAGCAGGCCCAGATAGGTGTTGGCGGCGGTGAAGATCACCGCCAGCAGACAGCCCAGGACCAGGGCGCGAAGGGTCAGTTCAAGCCGGCCTTTAGGCGCAGCGACGGCGTCAGTCATCGAAATCGGTTCCCACGTTCGACGCGGACGTAAGCCCATAACGCCGCCTGCGGCAACCGGTCACGCCCAGACAACGCTCAGGCGGGCACGGGCTGGAGCTGTCGGAACCGCCGCCGCGCCCGGCGCACCAGACCGGGGGAGGCCACGGTGACCCGGTACACCCCGACCATGACCAGGGCCGTCAGGGCCCAGGACAGCAGGATATCCGACAGGAAATGCCCGCCGAAGGCCAGTCGGTTCATCGACAGGGCGAAGGCGTAGACGAGGCCGAGCGGCAGGACGACCGGCCGCCATTTCGCCGGCGTCAGCACCAGCAGCACCCCGACCATCCAGGCCGCGCTGGAGCCCTCGCCCGAAACGAAGGAGCAGTTGGACTGGCAGCCGTCGCTGATCACCCAGACGGGGGTGAAGACGGCCTCGCCGCCGAACTGGTCGATATGGACCGGGCGGGGGCGCCCCCACAGGCCCTTGAGCAGGGTGTTCACGACCAGACCCGGCCCGAGCGTCAGGGCGGCCAGGACGAAGACGGTCCGCCGCGCGGTCGCGCCGACGGAACGCCGACGCAGTGCGCGCCAGGCAAGCCGTCCGATCACGCCGAGCAGCAGCAGGGCCAGCACCAGAGTCGAGCTCTTGCGTAACGCCTTCAGCAAGGGATTGTCGGCGAGGAAGAAGCCGGCTTCAGGTCGATAGAATAGGCGGCTGACGGCGATGTCGACGCCAGGGAAGACCAGGAAATAGACGCTGATCGCCAGAACGGCTGTCGCCGCCAGGATCGCGGCGTCGTCGCGCGAGAAGCCGATAGACCGGACCAACTCGCGCAGGCGTGCGACGCGCGAAGGCGGCGTATGGATGATGACGGACTGAGACACATTCCCCCCGGACTGCTCAAGACGGCAATGACATGCCGGGGTGTCGTTCCCACGTCGGTACGAACAATGTTTTCCTAACATCCGGACGGGGGCGGACGATCTGCTTGGCGCACGCTCCGGGACGGGCTAGGACCGCCCCATGCCTGAACTTCCCGAGGTCGAAACCGTCCGCCGCGGTCTGACGCCAGTGCTGGCGGGTGCGCGTCTGTCGCGGGTGCGGATCAACCGGCCCGACTTGCGTTTTCCGTTCCCGGACCAATTCGTCGAGCGGCTTGACGGGGCGACGGTAGAGCGGGTCGATCGCCGCGCCAAATATCTGCTGGTGCCCCTGTCCACCGGCGAGACCTGGATCACCCATCTGGGCATGACCGGCCGCTTCACCCTGGATGGGAGCCAACTGGGCGAGTTCGAGGAGGCGGCGCCCATCGCCGGCAAGCACGAGCATTTCAGCGGCTGCGCCGTGCGCGACGGCGCCGCGACCCGCATCGGCTACGCCGACGCCCGCCGATTCGGCTTTATGGGCCTGATCCGCACCGACCAGGTCGAGGCCCATCCCTGGTTCGCCGGCCTGGGGCCCGAGCCGCTGGGCAACGGCTTTTCCGGCGCGCATCTGGTCGAGGCCTTCGCCGGCAAGACACAGAACATCAAGGTCTCCCTGCTGGACCAGCGCATCGTCGCCGGCCTGGGCAATATCTATGTCTGCGAGGCGCTTTACCGCGCCCGGATCTCGCCCCTGGTGGCGGCCGGATCGCTGTCGAAGGCGCGGCTGGAGACCCTGGCTTCGGTGGTCCGCGACGTGTTGAACGACGCCATCGCCGCCGGCGGCTCGACCCTGAAGGACTTCGCCAACGCCGAGGGCGGCCAGGGCTATTTCCAGCACCGGTTCGACGTCTACGGCCGCGAGGGCGAGGCGTGTCGGGGGGAGGGCTGCACGGGAACGGTCGCGCGCATCGTCCAGGGCGGACGTTCGACCTTCTATTGCCCGTCCTGTCAGAAGCGCTGAGGCGACCGGCCGTCATGACGAACGGCCGCCGATCCTCTATGACCGGCGTCAACAGAGGAGACCGCCCATGGCCGACGCCTATTCCACCCTGCTGATTGAACGCCATGCCGACGGCTATGCGGTCGTGACCCTGAACCGGCCCGAGGCGCTGAACGCCCTGAACTCGACCCTGTTCGGCGAACTGGCGGCCTTCCTGGATACGGTCGAGACCGACGACAGCGTGCGCTGCCTGATCCTGACCGGCTCGGCCAAGGCCTTCGCCGCCGGCGCCGACATCAAGGAGATGGCGGACCAGTCCTACGCAGACATGTTCAAGGGCAATTTCTTCGCCCTGGGCCATGACCGGATCACGCGTTTCCGCAAGCCGATCATCGCGGCCGTGTCGGGCTACGCCCTGGGCGGCGGCTGCGAACTGGCCATGTTGTGCGATTTCATCATCGCCTCCGAGACCGCCAAGTTCGGGCAGCCCGAGATCAATCTGGGCGTGGCGCCCGGCATCGGCGGTTCGCAGCGGCTGACCCGACTGGTCGGCAAGTCCAAGGCCATGGACATGATCCTGACCGCCCGGATGATGGATGCGGCCGAGGCCGAGCGCGCCGGCCTGGTCAGCCGCGTCGTCGCCCCCGAGGCCCTGCTGGACGAAGCCCGCGCCGCCGCCGCCAAGATCGCTGCCCAGAGCCCGTTGGCGGTGATGATGAACAAGGAAATGGTCAATGTCGCGCTGGAGACCAGCCTGAGCGAAGGCGTCCGCTTCGAACGCCGCCTGTTCCACTCCCTGTTCGCCTTCGAAGACCAGAAGGAGGGCATGTCCGCCTTCGTCGACAAGCGCAAGCCGGACTTCAAGGGGCGATGACTAACGGTCGCGGCCGTCAACCGATCGCCGTGATCGGGCGTTAGGAGCGGGTCATGCGCCGTCTTCTTGCTCCGCTTTTCGCGATCCTGTTCGTCGTCCTGCCCGGCGTCGCCGCCGCCCGGACACCAGTATCGGCGTCTCTCGCCCCGGCCTTCCGTTCCGACAGGATCATCGTCGAGACGCGGGGCGCGGGGCCGGACATCGTCTTCATTCCGGGCCTGGGCTCAACCGGGGCCGCCTGGCGATCGACGGCGGACAAGTTGGAGGGCCGGTATCGGGTCCATCTGGTCACCATCCGGGGCTTCGGCCAGACGGACATCGGCGCCAACGCCGGCGGCGCTTTGGCCGCGCCCGCCGCCCTGGAGATCGAACGCTATATCCGCGAGCAGCGGCTTTCGCGCCCCGCCCTGATCGGCCATTCGCTGGGCGGCCAGATCGCGCTGCGGGTCGCGGCGGACATGCGGGACCGGATCGGCCGGGTGATGGTGGTCGACTCCGCGCCCTTCTTTCCGGCCCTGGTCGATTCCCGCGTCACCGCCCGCGAGGTCGAGCCCCTGGCGCGGCTGGGTTATCAGGCCCTGATGCTGTTCGGGGACCAGGCGCTGAAGGGCCAGGTTTCGGCCCTGGGCGGGGACCTCGGGCTTGCCGGCGACATGGTGTTCGACGGCCTGGGCCTGCAGGGCGGCGACAGGCGGGTGCTAGCCCAGGGGCTGTACGAAGCCCTGACGGTCGATCTGCGCCAACGGCTGCGCGATGTCACCGCCCCGGTCACGGTGGTCTATGGCTGGACGCCGGACACAAACAATCCGCGTAACCGGCTGGAGGGCCTGTACCGCTACGGCTTCTCCAACCTGCGCCGCCCCGCGCGGTTCGTCCGCATCGAAGGCGCCGACCACCAGGTGATGATCGACCAGCCGGCACGGTTTCAGGCGGCGGTGGAGCGGTTCTTGGGGTGAGCCCCGACCTTCCCCCGCTTGCGGGGGAAGTGTCAGGCCGTGGCGCGCAGCGACACGCCTGACGATGGGGGAAGTCTTCCTTTGAGCGACACTCCCCTCTCCGACCCTGGTTCGCTTCGCGAACGCCGGGCCACCTCTCCCGCAAGCGGGAGAGGGTCTTAGCGGCTGCGGGCCTCGCGATGGATATGGTCGGTGACGGCGGTCAGGTCGTTCAGGACGTCGCGGGCCGGAATCCGCAGGGTGCGTATGCCCTGCTCCAGCAAGAAGGCGTCGCGCCGGGCGTCTTGAGCGCCTCGCCCTTCATGACTTTCGCCGTCGATCTCGACCGCCAGTCGGGCGCCGGCGCAATAGAAGTCGAGCACATAGGGGGCGATCGGATGCTGGCGGCGGAACTTCAGCCCGCCCAATTTCTCGCCCCGCAGCGCCTGCCATAGCTGGACCTCGGGCAAGCTCATCTCCCGGCGCAGATCGCGCGCCTTGTCGATGATGTCGGACGGACGACCCTCTTCTGACGCCAGACCCTTCGCCAACGTCTCCAGCACCCCCTTGCCGTAGCGGTCCAGTTTCGACTGGCCGACGCCGGGCAGGGCGCCCAGGGCGGTCAGGTCGCCCGGTTCGGCGTGGGCGATTTCCAGCAGGGTCTTGTCCTGGAAGATGACATAGGGCGGGACGTGCTGTTCCGAGGCGCGGTCGCGGCGCCAGGCCCGCAGGGCCTCGAACCGGGCGCGGACGTCGGCGTCCATGGTCTCGAGCGCGGCGTTGCGACCTTCGCCGGTGCGGTCGCGGCGATTGCGCGGATTGCCCGAGCGCGTGCCGACGTCATAGCCTGCGGGCACGCGGCGGACCTCGATCTTGCGTTCGGCCTTGTAGACGGCGCGCACGGCCTCGCCGTCGCCCAGACCGACCAGGGGCTTGCCGTCGTTCGGATCCTCGACCAGCAGGCCCTCGAACAACAGGTGATCGACGATGTCGCGCCAGCCGTTGGGCGAGATGTCGGCGCCTATGCCCCAGGTGGACAACTGCTGCTCCCACGGCTGGACCGTTTTGGTGCGGCCGGTCAGGTGATCGACGATCCGGCCCCGGCCGAACCGGCCGCCCAGACGCTGGACCGCCGCCAGGGCCTTCTGCGCCGGGACAGTGGCGTCGTAGAGAAGCGGCGGGTCGCCGCAGATGTCGCAGACGCCGCACGGGTCGGCGTCGGTCTCGCCGAAATAGCGGCGCACGGCCTGGGCGCGGCAGACGGCGCCGTCCAGCATGGCGAACAGCTGGCGGGCCTTGCGCACCTGAACCTGTTTGACCTCTTCGGCCATCGGGCGGCTGTCCAGCCGACGCAGGGTCCAGGCGATGTCGGAGGGGCCGTACAGGGTGATGCCCTCGGCCGGTTCGCCGTCACGGCCGCCCCGGCCGATCTCCTGCCAATAGGCCTCAAGACTGCCCGGCGGATCGGCGTGGATGACGAAGCGGACGTCGGCCTTGTCCACCCCCATGCCGAAGGCGATGGTGGCGACCATGACGGCGCCGTCCTCGGCCAGGAACCGTTCCAGCCGGCGGTCCCGCTCCTTGTTGTCCATGCCGGCGTGATAGGCGATGGCGTTGGTCCCGGCGTCGCGCAGAGCCTGGGCCACGCGGTCGCAGCCGTCGCGGCTGCCGCAATAGACCACGCCCGGCTTGCCGCGCCGCTCGCGCACCAGTTCGATGACCCGGGCGTCGGTCTTGGCGCGTGAGGCGCTTTCCTTGCGCTCGGCCGACAGTTGCAGGTTCGGGCGGGCGAAACTGTCGACGAAGACCTTGGCCTGTTCAAGCCGCAGCGAGCGCAGGATGTCGTCGCGGGTGCGGGCGTCGGCGGTGGCGGTGACGGCGATGCGCGGGACGTTCGGGAACCGCTCGGCCAGCAGACCCAGGTTGCGATAGTCGGGACGGAAATCGTGCCCCCATTGAGAGACGCAGTGGGCCTCGTCGATGGCGATCAGGCTCAGCGGCAGCTCGGCCAGCCGGTCCATCATGGCGCCGGCCGCAAGGCCTTCCGGCGAGACATACAGCAGGTCCAGATCGCCGGACCGGGCCGCGGCCCAGATGGCCGAACGCTCGTCCAGCGAGACGCCGGAATCCAGCCGGGCGGCGGCGACGCCCTGCTGCTTCAGAGCCTCGACCTGGTCGGTCATCAGGGCGATCAGGGGCGAGACCACCAGGCCGAGGCCGGGGCGGAGGATGGCCGGGATCTGATAGCAGACGCTCTTGCCGCCGCCGGTCGGCAGGACGGCCAGGACGTCGCGCCCGGCCAGGATTTCGTCCACGACCTGGCTTTGCAGGCCCCGGAAGTCGGCATGGCCCCAGACGCGCGACAGCAGGGACCGGGCGTCGTCCAGCGTCGGGTCTTGGGCGGGGCGGGACTGGGTTTGCGTGGCCGGCATCCGAGAGTTGTGCACTATTTGTTCCGGAATGCGAAGACGCCCCGGCCGTTTTCACGGCCGGGTCTAAGGTTAGGTTGGGCCGTTTCCACGGCCGGGTCTCAGATCAGACGGGACGAAGCCTCAGTGGGCGGGCGAGACGGCGAACTGGCCGCCGTCGCGATAGCGCCACAGGTAGGAGGGGGCGATGGCCTCCATGCCGGTCGGCGTGGTCAGGCCCAGGTCGGCCAGGGTCGCGGCGCCGGGCGAGACGACATTGTCCTTCTCCAGCATGACGACCTGATCGCGGGTCAGGGGCGGGGTCAGGCCGATCAGGCTGACGGTCTGAAGCACCGAACCCAGCAGCTTGGCGACAGGGAAGGGGATGGGCGCCAGCAGGCGGTCGCGACCGGTCTCGCGACGCACCAGCTCCAGCACTTCGCGGAAGCTGTAGACGTCCGGCCCGCCCAGTTCGTAGGTGCGGCCGGCCGCGTCGCCGCGGACGACGGCGCGCGCCACAGCCTCGGCCACGTCGGCGACATAGACCGGTTGGAACCGGGTCTTGCCGCCGCCGATCAGCGGCAGGGCGGGCGACGAGGTCGCCATGGCGGCGAACCGGTTCAGGAAGCCGTCGCTGGCGCCGAACACCAGGGACGGACGCAGGATGACGGCGTCCGGATAGACGGCGCGAATTTCGTTTTCGGCCTCGCCCTTGGTGCGGGCGTAGGCGGAGCGGCTGTTGGCGTCGGCGCCGATGGCCGAGATCTGGACGACGCGCTCCACCCCGGCGGCCTTGGACGCCTGGGCGATGTTCTTGGCGGCCTCGACATGGGCGCTCTTGAAGCCGCGCTTGCCGCCGCCGTCGTGCAGGACCCCGACCAGATTGACCACGGCGTCCGAGCCGCGCACGGCGGCCGCCACGTCGTCGGCGTTGGTCACGTCGCAACGCATGAACTGGATCTGGCCCGGATCGCCCAGGGGCTGGACCTCGATGGCCAGAACCGGGTTGCGCACCGCAACGCGGATGCGCCAGCCGCGACGGGCCAGGGCGCGCACCGCCTGCGATCCGATGAAGCCGGAACCTCCGAAGAGGGTCACGACGCCGGGGGCGAGGTCAGCCATGGGGAAAGCTCCAGTCGAAATCCGTGTTGCGGGATAGCCGATGGGGCGCCGCGCCGCAACGCGGCGATTGACGGTCAAGCTGGCGATCGACGCGTGCGCGCCCATCTGTGGTTCATGCAAGTCTTCACCATAGGCTACGAAGGCGCGAGCCAGGCGCAGGTGATCGATCGGCTGAAGGCGGCCCGGGTCGATCTGTTGGTCGATGTTCGCGCGGTCGCCGCCTCGCGCCGCGCCGGATTTTCCAAGACGATTCTGGGCGAAAGCCTGAAGGCCGAGGGGATCGACTATCTCCATCTGCGCGGCCTCGGCACGCCCAAGGCTGGGCGGGACGCGGCCCGCAAGGGGCATGTCGCCGAGATGCGCGCCATTTTCGCGGACCATCTGGCCGAGCCTCAGGCCCAGATGGAATACGAACGGCTGAAGGCGCTGGCGGGCGAGAAGCGCGTGGCCCTGCTGTGCTTCGAGGCCGACCACGCCGGGTGCCACCGCGCCGTGCTGGCGGAGCGGCTGTCGGACGAGGCCGGCGCGACCGTGATCAACCTTTAGGGACGTCCGTATCTTCTTTCGTCATTCTCCGGCGAGCGTAGCGAGACCGGGGAACCCAGCGGCGCGCGAGAGCGCGAACCTGTCGCGGACCCGATCTTTAAACATCCCGCGGTGGACACATCGCCTTCGGCGCCGCTGGGCTCCCCGGTCTGCGCCGCGAAGGCGCGGCTTGCCGGAGAATGACGAAAGAATAAGGGGGCTGCGCCTTCTAACCCGTCATCGCTTCGCGCGCCTCCTCCCCGCAACGCGGGGAGGAGGCGCGGACAGGTTAAGGTCGGCCCACCAGCTGATCGACCGAACCGCTGGTGACCGGGTGATACAGCGGCCGGGCCTCGGCGTAGATGCGGCGGGCGATGGGGCGACCCCAGTCGCCCTCGTTCCACAGGGTCTGGAACAGGGGCATGACGAACTTGCGCCGGCCCTGGCTGGTCAGGAACCGCTCGGCCGTCGCGACCGACGGTTGGTAGCGATGGGCCAGGGCGATCTGCAGCCAGGCGAAGGTGAGTTCGCTGTTGCCTTCGTTCGCCAGGTTCAGGGTGCGCTCCAGATCGGCCAACTGGGCGGCGGTCAGCCAGTCGGCGTTCGCCGCCAGGCCGTCGGGACGCCAGCCCAGGAAGCGCTGCCGCTGCTGGGTGTTCCACTCCGCCCAGGGAATGGCCGAGGCCGGTCCCTTGTCCTTGAAGAAGGCCACGGCGGCCGCATCGACCGGGGCGAAGGCGTTCGAGACCGGCGCCACGGCGTTGGACGGCAGGCCGGGCTGATAGACCCAGGCGTCCAACTGCAACTGCGACTCCAGGGTGGCGTCGCTCCTCACCAGATGGGTGCGGATGTCCTCCAGGAACATGGCCGTGGTCATCGGCCGATAGGCGTTGCGGTCGAAATAGCCGCGCAGCCAGGCGTCGAACTTATCGCGCCCGGCGATCCGCTCGATGGTGCGCAGGAAGGCCGAACCCTTGTCATAGGCGATGGTGTTCATGCCGTCGTCGGGATCGCGGCCGGTCAGGTCCAGATGCAGGCGGGTGTCGGCGGGGGCCAGGGACTTCAGCTCGTCCTGCAGCCCGTCCCAGCTCAGCACCTGTTCCTGCACCGCCCGGTCATGGCCGTAGATCGACTCCATGATCCGGTTCTCGAAATAGGTGGTGAAGCCCTCGTTCAGCCAGAAGTCGTTCCAGGTGGCGTTGGTGACCAGATTGCCCGACCAGGAGTGGGCCAGTTCGTGCGCCACCAGCGAGACCAGTGACTGGTCCCCGGCGATGATGGTCGGGGTGGCGAAGGTCAGTTTGGGGTTTTCCATCCCGCCGAACGGGAAGCTGGGCGGCAGGACCAGCAGGTCGTAGCGGCCCCACCGATAGGGGCCGTACAGCTTCTCGGCCGCGTCCACCATTTCGGCGGTCGGCTCCAGCTCGGCGGCGGCGGCGCGCAGGCGGCTGGGCTCGGTCCAGACGCCGGTCCGCTCGTCGAAGGGGGCGAAGGCGATGTCGCCGACGCCGATGGCGATCAGATAGGGCGGGATCGGATTGTCCATCCGGAAGCGCCAAGACTTCATGCCGTTTGCGGCCGCCTCGCCCTTGGGCGTCAGCTGGTCGGCGCTCATGACCACGGTCAGGTCGGCCGGGGCGGTGATGCGGGCCGAATAGGTCTGCCGGATGCCGGGGCTGTCCTGGGTCGGAACCCAGGTGCGGGTCAGGATGGCCTGGCCCTGGCTGAACAGATAGGGTTTCTGGCCGCCCGCCGTCTGGCTGGGCGACAGCCATTGCAGGGCCGCCGCGTCGGGACGGGTCGAGTAGCGGACGGTGATCTTGCGCCGCTCATTGGCGGCGAAGGCCGGGAAATAGACCGTCAGGGGCTGGCCCTTGATGGCGTCATTGTCGCCGACGACATAGCGCAGCGGTTGCCCTGAGGCGTCGCGCACGTCCTGGATGTCCAGGTTGCGGATGTCCAGGATCACCTCATTGGCGCCGGGGACAGCCAGGATGTCCAGCGTCGCCGTGCCCGACAGGGTCTTGGCGTTGAAGTCGGCGGTCAGGTCCAGGGCCACGTCGACGACGCGGGCGATCTCGGGCCGGGCGTAGGTGTGGCTGTCCACCGCGTCCGGACCCGGAGCCGGGGCGACGGCGGGCGGCGCCAGGGACGCGGCTCCGGTCGTGGCGGAGCAGGCGCCCAGAACCGAGGCAAGGGCGATGGCGGAGACGAGACCGAAGACTTTGCGCTTCATCGAGGCTTTCCGGGGCTGACCTTAAGGATTGGCCGGAGAACGCGCGGAAAAGCCGAAAAGATCAAGTCTGGGGTCCGTAAAGCCTCAGTGCGCCGCCGCCGGGGCGTGGTGGGCCCGGAACAGACGTCCCCGCTCGGCGAACAGGACCCAGGCCAGGGCGATCAGGCCGAAGACGGTGAAGCCCAGCACCATGGGCACGGTCGTGCCGTTGAACTGCTGCCCCACTGCAAAGCCCAGCAAGGAGCCGAAGATGGTGGAGATGAAGCCCTGGATCGAGGCGGCGGTGCCGGCGATATGGCCCATGGTCTCCATGGCCATGGCGCCGAAATTGCCGGCGATCAGACCGAAGCAGAACATGGTCAGGGTCTGAAGGATCGCAAAGGTCCAGATGGTCTCGTGACCGCTCAGGGCCACCACCGCGTGGATCGCCGAAATGCCGGTGAAGCCGATCAGGGCGGTGTGCGAGATCTTCCGCGACCCCAGCCTCACCACCAGCCGCGCATTGACGATTGAGGCGACGGCGATGCCGCCGGCGATCAAGGCGAAGATCGCCGGGAAGGCCGCCTCGGCGTCGAAGACGTCTGCGAAGATCTGCTGCGACGAGTTGATGAAGCCGAACAGGGCGCCGGTGATAGCCGTCATGGCCAGGGTGTAGCCCATGGCGGTGCGGTCGGTCAGAGCGGTCTTGTAGGCCGAGGTCAGGCGCTTCACCTGGATCGGCAGCCGATCCTCGGGCTTCAGGGTCTCGGGCAGGCGCAGGGCCGCCCAGACGATCAGGCCGACGCCGATCAGGCCCAGGCCGGCGAAGATCCAGCGCCACGGCCCGACCAGCATGATCAGCTGGCCGATGGACGGCGCCAGGATGGGCACGCCCAGGAAAACCAGGAAGCTGAAGGACATGACGCGGGCCATGGTGCGGCCTTCGTAACGGTCGCGCACAATGGAGACGGCCAGCACGCGGGTGCAGGCGCTGCCCAGGCCCTGGCCGATCCGGGCCAGGATCAGCATGTCGAAGGAGGGCGCCAGGGTCGCCAGCAGGCTGAACACCACATAGAGGCCGACGCCGACCATCAGCACGGACTTGCGTCCGAACCGGTCCGCCAACGGGCCGTAAATCAGCTGGGCCCCGCCGAAGCCGAGCAGATAGGCGGTCACCACCCATTGGCGGCTGTTCTCATTGGCCACGCCCAGGTCTTCGCCGATATGCGGGAGGGCCGGCAGCATGGAGTCGATGGCCAGGGCGTTCAGCGCCATCATCAGGGCGATTAGGCAGACGAACTCGACGAAGCCGAGCTCCTTCTTGGCGGGGGCTGACGCGGGGGAAGAGGACATTCGGGCCAGATGCGCCGTCGCGTTGCGAACCGCAACCATGCGCCTGTCATAAATTGCTGCAACGCAGCGAAATCGAGGTTGACCGCCGGGCGCCTCGCCAAAGCCAAGAAGCTTCGCTAGAGGAAGTCATGACAGAACAGATGACAGCACAGGCGGCGCTGGACCGCCTCGAAACCCTCTACACCCAATCCGTGACCAATCTGCGCGACGCCGTGCGGGATTTCGTCAACACCGGCGCGCGGCCCGACCCGCTGAAACGCGCCGAAGGGGTGTTCGCCTATCCCGAACTTCGCATCCGTTGGGACGGGGATCGCCCACAGGACCTGGAGCCGCGCGCCTACGCCCGGCTGTCGAAACAGGGAACCTACGCCACCACCGTCACCCGGCCGGACCTGTTCCGTCCCTATCTGACCGAACAGCTGGGCCTGTTGGAACAGGAATACGGCGCGACCTTTGAGGTCGGGATCTCACGCCAGGAGATACCCTTCCCCTATGTGACCGACGGGCTGGAGGTGGCGCTGGACCGGTCGATGACGGCCGCCCTGGCGCGCTGGTTCCCGACCACGGACCTGGCCCATATCGGCGACGAGATCGCCGACGGCCTGTTCGACATGGGCGGCGACTTCCCTCTGTCGCATTTCGACGGCTTGCGGACCGACTTCTCGCTGGCGCGGCTGCGGCACTACACCGGAACCCCGGTGGACGATGTTCAGTCCTATGTCCTGTTCACCAACTATAATCGCTACGTCGACGAGTTCGTGCGCTGGGCCATCGAACAGCTTCAGACGCCGGGCACGCCCTACGAGACCCTGTCCTGCGCCGGCGGGGTGATCATCACGCGCGAGACGGCCAACCCCGAGGCGGCGATCAGCGACACGGCCTGGAAGAAGCACCAGATGCCGGCCTATCACCTGACCGCGCCGGGCCATCAGGGCGTGACCCTGGTCAATATCGGCGTCGGCCCGTCCAACGCCAAGACCATCACCGACCACCTCGCCGTCACCCGCCCGCACGTCTGGCTGATGATCGGTCACTGCGGCGGCCTGCGCGCCAGCCAGACCATCGGCGACTATGTCCTGGCCCACGCCTATCTGCGCGACGACCATGTGCTGGACGCGGTCCTGCCGCCGGACATTCCGATCCCTTCGATCGCCGAGGTCCAGCGCGCCCTGTACGATGCGACCAAGTCGGTCAGCGGCATGCCCGGCGACGAGGTCAAGCGGCGCCTGCGCACCGGCACGGTCGTCACCACCGACGACCGGAACTGGGAGCTGCGCTATTCCAAGTCGGCCCTGCGCTTCAACCAGAGCCGCGCCGTCGCCATCGACATGGAAAGCGCCACCATCGCGGCCCAGGGCTATCGGTTCCGCGTCCCTTACGGCACCCTGTTGTGCGTCTCGGACAAGCCGTTGCACGGCGAGATCAAACTGCCGGGCCAGGCCAACCGCTTCTACGAAGGCTCGATTTCTGAGCATTTGCAGATCGGAATCCAGGCGGTTGACCTGATGCGCAACGAGGGGCCGAAACTCCACTCCCGCAAACTCCGCGCCTTCGACGAGCCGCCGTTCAGGTGATCGGTGCATGCCTCCTCCCCGCGTTCGCGGGGAGGGAAGCGCCTCAGAAAAAGAACTTTACATAGTAAAGTTCATTGTGCATCCTGTGGTCATCGGATTTCAGGAGGAGGGTGCCATGACGCGCGAGACGCAGACTATTCAGGACGACATCGCCTATATGCGGGCACTGGCCCAGGAGGGGCGGCACGCGCCCTTGCTGGCGGGGCCGTTCCTCGTTACGGCCGCCGTTGTTTTCGGTGCGGCCAATATAGGGCAATGGGCTCTGCTTAGCGGGGTGATCGACGCGAGCCCCTGGGCGCCGGTCTGGCTCTGGATCGGAGCTGGGCTTGTCTTCGGTGCAGCCTTGGCCGTGTTGATTCAGCGGATGAAGGGCAAGCCGGGCTTCAACTCGTCGGGCAATCGCGCGGTTGGGGCGGCCTGGTCGGCCGTGGGGTACGGCATCTTCGCCACATGGCTGGGGCTGATGGCCAGGGGGCTGAACAGTGGCGATTGGTCGGCCATGATGGCCATGCCAATCGTGGTCTTTGTGGCCTATGGCTCGGCCTGGATCATTGCCGGGACTATGACGAACACGCGCTGGATGACCCTGACCGGGCTCGGGTCCTATGTCGGGGCGGTGGCCATGGGCTGGTTTGCGGGCTACATGGCCATGTATCTGGTTTTCGCAGGGATGATCTTCGCCGTCGCCTTTGTTCCCGGCCTGATACTGATGCGGCAGGAACCGTCGGAGATCGTCTGATGGCGGATGATTTCGACATCAGCCGCATCGACGAGGTCATCCACGGGCGGATCCGGCTGGGCATCATGGCCTATCTGTCCGGGGCCGAGGCGGCGGACTTCAATACGCTGAAGGCCCGATTGCAGACGACCGACGGCAATCTGTCGGTCCATCTGCGAAAGCTGGAGGAGGCGGGCTTCGTCGCCGTGACCAAGAGCTTCATCGGGCGCAAGCCTCTGACCGAGGCCAGTCTGACCGAGGAAGGCCGCGCCGCCTTCGTCGCCTACTTGGACGCCATGGCGGGCCTGCTGCCGGCGCGCTAGAAGCGGGGGCATGAGTCACCGTCTCCACGCCTTCGAGGCCATCGACAATTTCCGCGACTATGGCGACTACGCCACGGCGGCCGGGCGACGCGTGCGTCCCGGCCGCCTGCTGCGTTCGGGTCATCACGCCCGGGCCAGCGACGCCGATCTGGAGCGGCTGAAGGGGTTCGGCCTGGGGGCGGTGGTCGATCTGCGCCGACCGGGCGAAAGGCGCGACCAGCCCTCGCGACGGCATGACGGCTTCGACGCCCCGGTGATCGAGGGCGGGATCGACGACGGGATCGAGGCGCCGCACATCACCTTCCTGAAGACGGCGGACCTGACGCCGGATTCGGGTCGGCGTTTCATGACCCAGACCTATCGCACCCTGCCGTTCGACGCCGCTCACATCGACGTCTTCGGCCGCTATTTCCACGCTCTGGGCGATCAGGATCGGCCCGTGCTGATCCACTGCGCGGCGGGCAAGGACCGGACCGGTTTCCTCGCCGCCCTGACCCATCATCTGCTGGGCGTCCACCGCGACGACCTGGTCGAGGACTATCTGCTGACTAACACGGCCGTCGACCTGGCCGGCCGCGCCCCCGCCATTGCGCGGCGTCTGCACGAGATGACCGGCCGTGTCGCCTCCGACGACGCGGTTGTGGCCTTCCTCGGGGTGGAGGCCGCCTATCTGGAGGCCGCCTTCGCCGAGGTCGAGGCGCGGCATGGATCCCTGGACGCCTATCTGGAACAGGCCCTGGGCGTCGACGCGGCCCTGCGCGCCCGGATCGAGGCGCGGCTGTCGGCGTGAACGGCGCACTGACCCATGTGGTCGTCCGCGATCATCCGTGGACGGACCCCCTGGCTGTCGCGGCCGGGATCGGCGGGGCGGACGGCGCCCTGGTCCTGCTGTCTGACGGCGGGCCGGGCGGCCGCTGGTCCCATGTGGCGGCAAGGCCCGACCGGGTGCGTCTGGGCGAAGTCGAGGCCGATCTGTTCGATCCCCTGCGCGATCCGGCCTGGGGGGCAGGCACGGTGGGGCTGGCCGCCTATGACGCCGGCGCGCGACCGGCGACCGGCGAGCGGCCTCTGGTCTGGCCCGACCTGATCCTGGCTCGCTATCCGGCGATGCTGAGCTTCGACCATCATCAGCGGCGTGTTCGCGCCGTCGGTCGGGGGGCGACGGCGGCGCAGGCTGAGGCGGCGGCCGCCCAGGCGTCGCAATGGCGAGCGGCGGCGGTCACGCCTGCGACGCCCGGGGCTCCGGCCGAGACCTTTACGGCCGAGGCGCCGGACCAGGCCTACCGCGACGCCGTAGCCGAGGTCGTGGCCCGCATCGCCGCCGGTGAACTATTCCAGGCCAATATCGCCCGCGCCTGGGGCGGCGCGCTGAAGCCCGAGGCCGATCCGTTCGACGTCTTCCTGCGGCTGCAACAGGGGCGGGCCTCGCCCTATGGCGCCTTCTGGCGGATCGGCGACCGGGCCCTGGTGTCCAACTCGCCCGAACTGTTCCTGGCCTTCGACGGCGAAACCCGGCGCATTGAAGCGCGGCCGATCAAGGGCACGCGCGCCCGATCTTCCGATCCGCGTCAAGACGCGGCCCTGGCCGCCGAGCTTCAGGCCAGCGCCAAGGACCGGGCCGAAAACCTGATGATCGTCGATCTGATGCGCAACGACCTGGCCCGCGCCTCGCGCGTCGGCTCGGTGGCGGTCGAGCGGCTGTTCGCGGTCGAAAGCCATCCGACCGTCCACCATCTGGTCTCGACCGTGGTGGGTCGAGCCGAGCCGGGGGTGACGCCGGCCGACCTGCTGGACGCGACCTTCCCGCCCGGCTCGATCACCGGGGCGCCCAAACACCAGGCCATGAAGGTCATCGCCGACCTGGAGCCCCCGCGCGGCGCCTGGTGCGGTTCGTTGTTCATTCTGGAAGAGGGCGGCGGCCTGACCGCCTCTGTGCTGATCCGCACGGCGTCGTTCGAACGACGGGACGGCCTCTGGACCTATCGCACCCTGGCCGGGGCGGGCATCGTGGCCGACAGCGATCCTCAGGCGGAACTCGCCGAGACCCAAGTCAAGATATCCGCCCTGCGGCGCGCCCTTATTGGGTGATCAGGCGGGATGATCAGCAGGTCGAGCAGGTGATGACGGCGGTCCGCCGCGGCTCCAGCAGGGCGCGGCGCTCGAACCTGAACTCCGGCAGGAACTGCTGGAAGGGCGACGCATAGGTATAAGCCACTTCGGCGATGATCACCGACTCGCCATTGGCCAGCATGTCGGCGGGCACCTTGGCGGCGGCGACGGTCAGGTCCCCGGACAGGGCGCCGGTGGTCTTGGAACTGCGGCTCCAGTCCACCTTGTAGCTGGACGCCGATACGCGGGTGACGCTGCTGATCCTCTGTTCCAGATCCGTAGAGTTGAAGGGAGCCATGATGCCGGGGCCGGCCTCGAAGATGCCGTCCACCTCGGTCGCGGTCAGGACGGTGGACTGGGAGGCCAGATCGGCGACCGCAGCAGCCACGTGACTGGTCCGCTTCAACGCCATATAGCCCTGACACAGGTCCACCAGCCCGGCGTAAAACAGGATCATCACCGGGGCGATCAGGGCGAATTCGACTGCGGACACGCCCCGCTCGTCGCCGGCCAGTCTGCGCAACAGTCTGCGGATCGAGAGCCTAGGCATTCCAGGGCTCGTTGCGGAAGGCGGTGGTGGACGAGATGACGACCTCGCCCGCGCCGCCGCTGGTGACCGCCTGGGTCAGCGACGGGGCGATCATCGGCTGGCGATACCAGATCCGCACCAGGATCAGGTCCTGCGCGTCGCCGCCGTCATAACTGTCTTCATCGGGCACGCCGTCGCCGTCGGCGTCAGTTCCTTCATCTTCCGCGGCGAAATGGGCGACGACACGAACGTCGATCGTGGTCCGTGCCGCGCAGTCGCTCTGGAACACGCTCATGTTGGCGCAGAAGGCCGTCTTGAACTTGGCTGCGTCGAACCCCTGCTCCTGGGCCTGGCCCGTGCGGATCAGACGGGTGGCGTCGATCACGGCGTTTTCGGCCACGGCGTCGATCATGAAGACCAGACCCAGCTCGAGCAGCGAATACAGCAGGACGAAGAAGGGCACGGCCACCATGGCGAATTCGACAGCCGCCGCGCCCTCGCGCGCCTTGCGGGCGGCGCTGCGGCGTGGCCGGATCAAGACAAGGCGGCGGATCATCAAGCGGTCCCTAGGGCGCGACGGCGGCCGCCGCGCCTTGAGACTTGCGTACGCTGGGGGCGCAGGAGGAGCCGCACGCCATTTCGGTCGCTTGGGCCCCGCGCCAGACGCGCACCGTGCCGGTCGAGCCGCCGGTGACGACGATTTCGCGCTGGAACAGGGTGCGGCCCAGGCTGTCCACGGCGACGACCTCGGTCACGCCATAGCCCTTGCCGAGGATGAACAGGGTGTTGGCGTCCACGACGGTGACGTCGGCGATCCCCGGATTGCCGACGATCACAGAGGAGGCCGGACCGCTCAGTTGAACCCGGGCGGAGCGATCGATCTCGACATTAAGGGCGCTGTTCTGGGCGGACGTCGCCATTGGAGCGGCGACAAAGGCGGCGGCGAGCAGGATCGGAAGGGGGCGGGGCATCGGCGGCTCTGGTGCGATAGCGCGTATGAACGCGGACGCGCGCATATTGCCGCCCGCTTCCTCAACAAAGGCTGAAGCAATAAAATTCCGATTTTCTTTGGTGAATCCAAACGTAACCACAATTTGTGACTCACCCTTAATAGGCGTTGGCCATTCTGTCCCTGCGTTTGGGGGTCAAGCGGGCTACCGGCTCCCCCCGCCAAGTTGCTCGCTGGACAATTTTAAAAGGGATCTACCATGACCAAGTTCATTTCGCGTTTCGCCAAAGACGAGTCGGGCGCCACCGCCATCGAATACGGCCTGATCGCCGCTCTGATCGCCGTCGTCATCATCACCGCCCTGACCACCCTGGGCACGAACCTTGACGCGACCTTCAAGGGCGTGAGCGACAAGCTTTCCAAGCCCGCCGCCTAAGGCGCGGTCAAGTCTTGAAATCGTGAAGGGCCGGGGCGGCGACGCCCCGGCCCTTTCTCTTTGTCCTTTGCGGACAGGGGAAACGCGGCCTTAACGTCCGGCCGGTAAGGATGAGGGATGCACGCCTTCCTCCTACTGGCCCTGGGCCTGATGCCTGCGCTCGTCATCGTCGGCGGTCTGCACGACCTGGTGACGATGAAGATTCCGAACTGGATCTCGCTGGCGCTGATCGTGCTGTTCTTCCCGGTCGCCCTGGCGGCGGGGCTCGGCCTGACGGGCATGGGCGTCCATGTCGGAGTCGCCGTCCTGGCCCTGATCGTCGGCATGGGGATGTTCGCCCTGAACTGGATCGGCGGCGGCGACGCCAAGCTGATCGCGGCCAGTTGCCTGTGGCTGGGCTGGAGCGGCTCGGCCATGTTCCTGCTGTGGACCGGCGTCGCGGGGGGGCTGTTCTGCCTACTGCTGATCCTGGCGCGCCAGCATCTGCAAT
The DNA here is from genome assembly GCF_058681075.1 of Brevundimonas sp. FV2ps16. Classification (NCBI taxonomy): domain Bacteria; kingdom Pseudomonadati; phylum Pseudomonadota; class Alphaproteobacteria; order Caulobacterales; family Caulobacteraceae; genus Brevundimonas; species Brevundimonas sp. FV2ps16. The sequence goes on from NZ_CM178728.1 coordinate 1,486,754, forward strand.
TCCTTACGCCCACGGCGCCCGGCTGGGTCGCCCGGTTGCTGGAGCCCAAGGGCCATATTCCCTATGGCGTCGCCATCGCCATCGGCGCCCTGCTGGCCTTCCCAGAGGCTGATCTGATGAGCGGCTTTCTGGCCGGACGGTGACGTCGTTCCCACCTGACCGGAGCGCATCCAGGCTTAGGAGCGCATTAACCCGCAGGCCTCATGATTGTTAACGGCAGCGCACCATGGACCGGGTCCGGGTCGCGGCGTCTGTCGGAGTTCTCTGGATGAAGCCCGCCCGTATCGTCGTCATCTGCATCGCCGCCGTATCGGCGCTCGGTCTGGCCCTGGTGGTCCGCGCCATGGGCAATGGCGCCCCGGCCGCGCCGGCCGCCGCCGCGTCTGTCGAGGCGCGCCCCATGGCCAAGATCCTGGTCGCGGCCAAGGATCTCGAGCCCGGCAAACGTCTGACCGAGGGCGACCTGGCCTGGAAGGACTGGCCGCTGGACGAGGTCAATCCCGCCTTCATCACCGACGGCTCCACGCCTATTCCCGCCAAGCCGGCCGCCGAGAGTTCAGCCGAGAAGACCGAAGCCGCCGTCGAGGGCACGGCCAAGGCTGTCGCCCAGATGGCCGGCCCGGGCGCCAAGGCGGACTATGTCGGCTCGGTCGTGCGCGAGCCTATTCTGGCCGGCGAGCCGATCGTCGGCCGCAAGATCGTGCGCGCCGGCGACAGCGGCTATCTGGCCGCCTATCTGGAGCCCGGCATGCGGGCCATGGCCATCGGCGTGACGGTGGAATCCGCCGCCGGCGGCTTCATCCTGCCGGGCGACCGCGTGGACGTGGTCTTCACCGGCGAGGACAAGAGCGGCGTCGAGGGCGGCGGCGGCAAGTTCATCGCGGGCACCGTCCTGCATAACGTCAAGGTCCTGGCCATCGACCAGTCGACCCGCGCCGGCGACGACGAACAGGCCGTAGTGGGCGCCACCGCCACGCTTGAGGTCGGGCCGCGCGACGCCGAGATCCTGGCCCAGGCCAAGGCCCAGGGCGAGCTGTCCCTGTCGCTGCGTTCCTATGCCGATACGGCCGGGCCCTCCGGCTCGCTCCGTCGCGGCCCCGCTCCCGCCCAGTCTCAGCCCCAGACCGTCCGCATCTACCGCGGCGGCGCCCCCGAGGTGGTGACGCCGTGAGGAAGACGATCATGCGCAAGACCGCCGTCCTCGCCTGCGCCCTGCTGGCGGGCCTAGCCGTCGCGCCCGCCCTTGGCGTGGCCCAGAGCCGCACCGCCGTCTCGACCGGCGCCGCGCCCCGACTTATCAACCTGCCGCGCGGGACCTCCTTCGCCGTCGACCTGCCGGCCGACGCGCGCGACGTCATCGTTTCCAACCCGCAGGTGGCCGAGGCCATGCTGCACTCGCCGCGCCGCATCACCGTCATCGGCGTCACGCCGGGTGAGACAGACGCCGTCTTCCTGGACGCGGCGGGCCGCACCATTCTCAGCCTGCGCGTCCGCGTGGACGCCGGAACCAGCGCCCTGCAGGACACCCTGAGCCGCCTGATCCCCGGCGGTTCGATCCGGGCCGAGGCGGTCAACGACACCATCATCCTGACAGGCACGGCCACCAGCCCGTCCCAGGCCGACCAGGCGCGCCGCGTCGCCGGCGCCTTCGTCAGCGCGCCAGAGAAGGTCATCAATCTGATCGGCGTCACCGGATCCGATCAGGTCACGGTGAAGGCCCGGATCGTCGAAGTGCAGCGCTCGGCGGTCAAGCAACTGGGCATGGACGTCAGCGCCGTGTTGAACACCGTCGGCGACGGTCTGGCTCTGAGCCAGACATCGACCTTCGCGGTTAACGGCAGCCTGCTGGGCGGCGGCGGGGTGGGCTATCGCGACATCAGCGGAAACGGCAACAGCCTGTCGGCCACTGTCCGCGCCTTCGAACGCGCCGGCCTGATGCGCACCCTGGCCGAACCCAATCTGACCTCGGTCAACGGCGAGAACGCCGAGTTCCTGGCCGGCGGCGAATTTCCGGTGCCGGTCGGTCTGTCCGACGACGGCAACGGCGCCCGCGTCGGGATCGAGTTCAAGCCTTACGGCGTGCGTCTGGCCGTGCGGCCGATCGTCCAGTCGGCAGGCCGGATATCGCTGCAATTGTCGACCGAGGTGTCCGAACTCAGCACCGACGGCGCCTTTACCCTGGGAACGGACTCGACCACCCTGGTTATCCCGGGCCTGACCGTGCGCCGCGCCTCGACCACGGTCGAGCTCCCCTCCGGCGGTTCGCTGATGATCGCCGGCCTCTTGAGCGAGTCGACGCGCCAGAACGTCGACAAACTGCCGGCGCTCGGCGATGTGCCCGTGCTGGGCGCGCTGTTCCGGTCGCGCGACTATCTGTCGGGCGAGACCGAGCTGGTCATCATCATCGAGGCCTATCTGGCGTCGCCCACGGCGCCGGGGCGCCTGCAGACGCCTGCCGACGGGCTGCACATCGCCAATGACGCCCAGACCATCCTGTTCGGACAACTGAGCCAGACCTACGGCACGCCCCAGGCTGCACCCGGACCTGCCTCCGCCGGTTGGTCCGGCCCCGTGGGCTATGTGATCGAATGAGCCGTCCCATGATCAGATTCGCCGCCATCGCCGCCGTCTCGGCCCTGGTTTCGGCCTGCGCCGCCAACGGATCGACCGGCGCGCCGCCCCTGAACGCCGCTTCCCGCTATGTGCTGCAGGTCGAACCGGGCGTCGATCGCATCGCCCTGGCGGTGCACGATGGCGGGCTGTCGACCACTCAGCAGGCGGCCCTGGCGGATCTCGCCGCCCGTTTCGTTCAGGCGCGCGGGGACATCATCCGTGTCGAGACCCCGACCGGCGACGATCCGGTCGCGCATCAGGTCGCCTGGAACACCCGTGACGCCCTGGTCGCGCGCGGCGTCCCGGCCGCCCGGGTTCAGGTCGTCTCCTATGACGCCCCCGCCGCCCGTGCGCCGATCCTCGCCGGGTTCGAGACCGTCCGGGCGTTCGTTCCCAACTGCGCCGCCACCCAGGCCGGCATGCGGTCCAGTTTCTCGAACCAGCCGTCGGCGTCGTTCGGTTGCGCCGTGACCGCCAATCTGGCCGCCCAGATCGCCAATCCCCGCGACATCGTCGCTCCGGCCGCCCTCGCCGCGTCGGACACGGGGCGTCGGGGCAAGGTGTTTGACACCTATCGCGCCGGCGCCACCACCTCGGCGCCGCAAGAGCCGTTGATCGACGGCGAAATCTCCAGAGCGGTCGACTAGTTCATGACTATCCCCGCTTCCCGAACCCCCGAGCCCTACGACGATCCCTATGACGTCGATATGGATTTTTCGGAGGCCGCCGCCTTCCCCAGCGAGCCTGCGCGTTCGCCGCTTCAGTTCACGCCGCCCGCCTCTATGCCGACTTCAGCGGAAGCCCAGTCCGTGACCCCGCCGACCGCCGGCGCCGGCTTCAATCCTGTCGGCGACCTGCTGGCCCAGGCCCAGTCGACCCTGACGCCGGCGCCGCAGGAGACGCTGGCGCCGGCGGACCTGGCCGCGTCTGATCTCGCTCCCTCAGGCCTGCCGCCCGCCGGCTTGGCGCCTGCGACCCTGGCCCCCGTCGGTTTGGCCCCGTCCAGCGCTATCGGCGAAGTGTCGGTGCCGCGCATCGCCATCCATGTCTTCGCCGAGCGCCAGGACACCCTGGCGGCGGCCGAGCGCGCCGCTCAGGACCGTCGCCTGTCGCGCGCCACCACCCAGATCCGCATCGGCGGGATCATGGCCGCCGTGGCCGCTTATCAGCACGAGCCGACTCCGCCGCTGATCATCGTCGAATGCCTGAAGGACCCCCAGACCCTGTTGTGGGAGGTCGATCAGCTGGCCGAGGTCTGCGATGCAGGCACCAAGGTCGTCGTCGTTGGCCCGACCAATGACATTCTGCTGTTCCGCGAGCTGATGCGTCGCGGCGTCAGCGAATATCTGGTGGGGCCGCTCCAGCCCCTGCAACTGATCGCGGCCATCGGCGGCCTGTTCAACGACCCGGCCCAACCCTTCGTCGGCCGCTCCATCGCCTTTGTCGGCGCGCGGGGCGGGGCGGGGGCCTCGGCCGTGGCGCACAACACCGCCTACGCCATTTCGGAACGGATCGGCGCCAACACGGTCATCGTCGATTATGACCTGCCGTTCGGCACCGCGGGCCTCGATTTCAACCAGGACCCGCTCAGCGGCGTCGCCGACGCCCTGGGTCAGCCCGACCGGCTGGATTCGACCCTGCTGGACCGGATGATGGTCCGCTGCACCGACAAGCTCAGCCTGTTCGCGGCGCCCGCCACCCTGGACACCGACTGGGACATTTCGACCGAGGCCTTCGAAGAGGTGACGACGCGCATCCGCTCGACGGCGCCCTTCGTGGTCCTGGACCTGCCGCACCTGTGGTCGCCGTGGATGCGCCGCACCCTGATCAGCGCCGATGAAGTGGTGATCGTGGCCACGCCGGACCTGGCCTCGCTGCGCAACGCCAAGAACATGATGGACCTGATCCGTTCGGGTCGGCCCAATGACGCCCCGCCGCGCCTGGTGTTGAACCAGGTCGGCGTGCCGGCCCGTCCCGAGATCCCGGCCAAGGATTTCGGCGCGGCCCTAGGCGTCCATCCCAGCCTGATCATCCCCTTCGACGCCAAGACCTTCGGCGCCGCCGCCAACAACGGCCAGATGATCCTGGACGCGGGCGCCAAGACCAAGGCGGCCGAGGCCTTCCAGACCCTGGCCCAGATCGTCTCGCAGCGGGAGATTCCGGCGCTGGCCGGACCCAAGGCCAAGCCGGGCAAGACCAGCGGCGCGACCGAGTCGAAGTCGCTGTTCGCCGGCATGTTCAAGAAGCGCTGACGGGTGTTCGGAAAGCGCACAGGCCAGCCCGGCGCCGCGACGGTCCCCCTGCGTCCCGCGCCCGCCGCCGGCGCAGGGCCTGAGGTCGGGACCACCTCGCGCCAGCCGACGCCAGGCGTGCAGACCGAGGCCTTCGCCTTTGGGGGCCCCGAATTGGAGCCTGTGGCTGAAGCCTTCGCCGCGGCCGACGCTCCCGCCCAGTTCGGCGGCGCCTCGTCCGGTACGATGGCCGGCGCGGCGAAGGCCGACCGGCTCGACGCCCTGGCCTCTCGCCCCGCACCCGATGCGCCGCATCCGGCCGCCGCTGCTCAAGGCGGCAAACCCGGGCCCGGCCCCAAGGCCACGGCCGGCTTCGAACAGCTGAAAAAGGCTCAAGCGGTCGCCGAGATCGTCCGGGAACAGAGCGACTATTACCACGCGACGAAGACCACCATCTTCAACGCGCTGATGAACACGATCGACCTGGCCCAGCTGGCTCAGCTGGACACCAAGGCCGCGTCGGAAGAAATCCGAGACATCGTCGCCGAACTGGTGGCGATCAAGAATGTCTCCATGTCTGTCGCCGAGCAGGAGCATCTGGTCCAGGACATCGTCAACGACGTCCTCGGCTACGGCCCGCTCGAGCCGCTGCTGTCCCGCGACGACATCGCCGACATTATGGTCAATGGCGCCGGCCGGGTCTTCATTGAGGTCGCGGGCAAGGTCCAGCTGACCAATGTCCGGTTCCGCGACAACAACCAGCTGATGAATATCTGTCAGCGGATCGTGTCCCAGGTGGGCCGCCGCGTCGACGAGTCGAGCCCGATCTGCGACGCCCGCCTGCCCGACGGATCGCGCGTCAACGTCATCGCCCCGCCGCTGGCGCTGGACGGCCCGACCCTGACGATCCGGAAGTTCAAGAAGGACAAGCTGACGATGAAGAACCTGGTGGACTACAAGTCCATCAGTCCCGAGGGCGCGCGCGTCCTGGGCGTCATCGGCGCCTCGCGCTGCAATATCGTCATCTCGGGCGGCACCGGCTCGGGCAAGACGACCCTGCTCAACACCCTGACGGCCTTCATCGACCCGACCGAGCGGGTCATCACCTGCGAGGACGCCGCCGAGCTGCAACTGCAGCAGCCGCACGTCGTGCGCCTGGAGACCCGGCCGCCGAACCTGGAGGGCCAGGGCACCATCACCATGCGCGACCTGGTGAAGAACTGCCTGCGGATGCGTCCCGAAAGGATCATCGTCGGCGAGGTGCGCGGCCCCGAGGCCTTCGACCTGCTGCAGGCGATGAACACCGGCCATGACGGCTCCATGGGCACCCTGCACGCCAACTCCCCGCGCGAGGCCATCAGCCGGATGGAATCGATGATCACCATGGGCGGCTACGGCCTGCCGTCCAAGACCATCCGAGAGATGATCGTCGGCTCGGTCGACGTCATCATCCAGGCCGCCCGCCTGCGCGACGGCTCGCGCCGCATTACCCACATCACCGAGGTGGTCGGGCTGGAAGGCGACGTGATCGTGACCCAGGATCTGTTCGTCTACGATATCACCGGCGAAGACGAGCACGGCAAGGTCATCGGTCGCCACCGCTCGACCGGCATCGCCCGTCCCCGCTTCTGGGACCGCGCCCGCTACTATGGGCTCGAGCGCGAACTGGCCGACGCCCTCGACGCGGCGGAGTAGGGACATGTTGCCGATCCTCGCGGCGGTCCTCGCCTTCATCACCATCGGCGGTCTGGGCTGGGTCTTCGTCGGCGGAGACGATTCTTCCGGTCAGGCGATCAAACGCGCCAAGAGCCTGGGCGAAGGCAAGCGCGACGCCGCGGTCGCTCGCAAGGCCGCCGCCGCCGCCAATACGCCCGAGGCGCGGCGCAAGCAGATCATGGTCCAGCTTCAGGAGGCGGACCGGCGCGAACGCAAGGCGCGCGCCAACATGGCCTCCAAGCTGAAACAGGCGGGTCTGTCGATCAGTGTCCGGACCTTCTATATCGCCAGCGGCGTCATCGGCCTGATCGCCGGCTTCGCCGCCCTGCTGGGCGGCCTGAATATACTGCTGGCGCTCGGCGTCGGAGTGGTCGTCGGCCTGGGCCTGCCGCGCTGGGTCGTCGGCTTCCTGGCCAAGCGGCGGATGAAGAAATTCTCGCTCGAGTTTCCCAATGCGGTGGACGTCATCGTTCGCGGCATCAAGTCGGGCCTGCCGGTCCACGAATGTTTCAAGATCATCGCCCGCGAGAGCCCCGCACCCCTCGGCCCGGCGTTCAAGAAGCTGGTCGAGGCTCTCGGCGTCGGCATGACGCTGGAGCAGGCGCTGGACAAGATGTTCGAACAGATGCCGACGCCCGAACTGCGCTTCTTCACCATCGTCATCGCCATCCAGCAGAAGACCGGCGGCAACCTGGCCGAAGCCCTGGGCAATCTGTCGACCGTGCTGCGCGCCCGTCGGATGATGGCCGAGAAGGTCAAGGCCCTGTCGTCCGAGGCCCTGGCTTCCGCCGGCATCATCGCCGCCCTGCCGCCGGCGGTCATGACCATGGTCATGTTCTCGAGCCCCAGCTACATGATGATCCTGTTCACCGACATGCGCGGCAACTTCCTGCTGCTGGTCGCGGCCGCCCTGATGAGCCTGGGCGTCTTCGTGATGAAGCGCATGATCTCGTTCAAGATCTGAGGCGGGGACCATGCAGGGCTTCATCCGCTTCATCACCGATCCGCAGAACCTGCTCAGCCTCGGCGTGGGCGTGTTGGTCTTCGCCACCGTCCTGACCCTGCTGTCGTCGATGACCGGCGGGGTCAAGCTGGACAAGCGGATGAAGGCCGTGTCCGAACGCCGCGACGAGCTTAAGCGTCGGTCGCGCGCCGCCATCCACAGCGGTCCGGGCGGCCTGCGTCACACCGACGACGGCGGCTTCAAGAAGCGGGTCGTGGACCGGCTGAACCTGACCCAGCTGCTGGAGGATCCCAAGGTCGCCGACCAGATGGCCCAGGCCGGCTATCGCGGGCCGCGCCCGCTGACCACCTTCTACTTCTTCCGCTTCGCCTCGCCCTTCCTCTTCCTGGTCGTCGCGGCGTTCTACATGTTCGTGATCAAGATCGTGGACTGGCCCACGATGCAGAAGATCACCGCCTGTATGGCCGCCGCCGTGGCCGGCTTCTATGCGCCCAACCTGTTCCTGACCAACCGGATCACCAAGCGCCGCACCTCGATCATGCAGGCCTTCCCCGACGCCCTCGACCTGCTGCTGATCTGCGTCGAGGCGGGTATGTCGATCGAGGCGGCCATCGCCAAGGTCAGCCAGGAGATCGGCACATCCTCCATCGATCTGGCCGAGGAGCTGTCCCTGCTGTCGGCCGAGCTCTCCTATCTGCCCGACCGCCGCATGGCCTATGAGAATCTGGGCAAGCGGACCAATCATCCCGGCGTCAAATCCGTCGCCGTCGCCATGACCCAGGCCGAGACCTACGGCACGCCCCTGTCCTCGGCCCTGCGGGTCATGGCCAAGGAAAACCGCGATCTGCGGCTGTCTACGGCCGAGAAGAAGGCCTCGGCCCTGCCGGCGCAGCTGACCGTGCCGATGATCCTGTTCTTCCTGCCGGTCCTGTTCATCGTCATCCTGGGCCCGGCGATCCTGAACATTATGGACACCATGGCCAAGGGCTAAGATCAGGCTTCCATTCAGGCTTCGGCCGCCGCCTTCAGCCGATCGACAATGTCCTGGTGCGCATCGCGCAGGGCGATCCGGTGCTTGTCGTGGAACAGCTCGCCCCTCAGGCCCGCGAACTTGTGCGCCGACGAGACGATGCAGCTGCCCTTTTCCAGCTCCTCGATGTCGATGTAGCGCAGGGTGCGGAACAGGAAGCCCCGGTTCTCGGTCCAGACCAGCCGCACAAAGGGGCGCCAGTCGGCGACACGGGCGGTCGCGCGTCGCTCGGGCTGGCCCGGAAAGGCCTCGGTCAGGCTCAGCTGACCGCCGAAGGCGATGGCGCCCTCGACCTCCGTCTCAAACGAATTCCATTCGCTCCAACGCGACAGGTCGCTGACCAGCTCCCAGATCCGGTCGGAGGTCGCTCGCACGCCGGCGCGTTTCTCGATCTTCGTGTCGTCCATGCCGCCGATCTGGCACGACTGGACGGCGGAAGAAAGACGTCTCAGTCGGGGACGACCACCTTCAGCCGCCGCCCATCGTCCAGCCCCAGCCGCGTCTTGACCTCGAACAGGTCGGCGCCAGCCGGGATGATCAGCAGTTTCTTGGGATGGGCGGCGTTGACCGCCACCACACCGCCCTTGGGACAGATGTCGAAACAGTCGGTCCCCGCCACGGTCAGCTCGCCCTTGCGCCCCTTCTTGCCCTTCTTCAGGTGCAGATATTTGCGCAGGGCCTTCTTCAGGGTCAGGTCGCCGTCCGGGCCGAACCCGCCGTCCAGCTTCTTCGAACATTTACGGCACACCAGCACGACGTCGCGCCACTCGGTCGTCGTGCTCTTGATCGGCTTGGCCATGATTCGAGTGTCGCCGAGCGATGGGCGTTGCACAAGCGCGGCGGGCGCCCTCATCCTGCGGCTCTGACGATTTCACAGGATGATCACATGCGCCGCCTGTTCGCCGCCTCCACCCTGACCCTGCTGCTCGCGGCGGGCGCCGCCCCGGCCCAGGCTCAGGCCCAGGTCTCTGCGGCCAGCGTGGACGCCGCCATCCAGCGCGTGACGCCCCAGGTGGTCGAATGGCGCCGCGACTTCCATCAGCATCCCGAACTGGGCTTCGCCGAGACCCGCTCGGCCGCCGTCATCGCCGACCATCTGCGGTCCCTGGGCCTGGAGGTCCGCACCGGGGTCGGCAAGACCGGCGTCGTCGGCGTCCTGCACGGCGCCCGTCCCGGCCGGGTCGTGGCCCTGCGCGCCGATATGGACGCCCTGCCGGTGCAGGAGGCGACGGGACTGGATTTCGCCTCGACCGCCACAGGAACCTATATGGGCAATACGGTGCCCGTGGCCCACGCCTGCGGCCACGACATGCACATGGCCATGTTGATGGGGGCGGCTGAAGTCCTGGCCGGGATGAAGGATCAGATCGCCGGCACAGTGGTCTTCATCTTCCAGCCGGCGGAGGAGGGCGCACCTCCCGGCGAACCCAAGGGCGGCGCCGCCCTGATGATCGCCGAGGGCGGGCTGAACGATCCGAAGCCCGAGGCCATCTTCGGCCTGCACGTCGTCCCCGGCCGTCCGGGCAGCGTCTTCTACCGCCCTGAAGGCTTCATGGCCGCCTCGGACCGGGTCGATATCGTGCTGAAGGGCAAGCAGACCCACGGCGCCTGGCCCTGGCGCGGCGTGGACGTGATCGCGGTGGCGGGCCAGGTGATCGAGACGGTCAACACCCTGACCGCCCGCACGGTCGATCCGACCACCACCCCGACGGTCTTCACCATCGCCACCCTGAACGCCGGCGTCCGCTATAATATCATCCCCGACAGCGCGACCCTGTCGGGCACGCTTCGCACCTTCGACGTCGCCCAGCGCGACGCCCTGGTCGCCCGCGCCGAGACCGGCATCGACCACGTCGCCGCCGCCTATGGTGCCACCGCCGAGTTCGGCGTCAAACAGAACGCCGCCCTGGTCTTCAACGACCCCGGCCTGTCCGCCTGGCTGGCCCCGGTCCTGACCGAGGCGGCGGGCGCCGACAACGTCAACCCCGCCACGCCTCCGACCACGGTGGCCGAGGACTTCAGCTATTTCCAGCAAGCCATCCCGGGCGTCTTCTACCATCTTGGAGTCAGTCCCGACGGCGTGGACCCGTCCCAGTCGGCGCCCAACCACTCGCCGGCGTTCTCGCCGAACGAGAAGGTGTTGCCGCTGGGGGTGAAGACGCATGTCCTGACCGCGCTGCGGTTTTTGGAGCGCAGGTAAAGAATGGGTGCTGCCCGAGATGCCCTTGCAGAGACCAAATCTGGCGGCCCAAGCGTGACTGCTGAGTGAGAATGTTTACAAACGAAATACGATGTAATACAAACTTCGCATGGCTTCCCTGACCACCCCTCTCAGTGTCCGGCTTTCTGAGGACGACACCAGCTTCCTTTCGAAGCTGGAGATCGACGGCGCGGTGACGGCCAGCGATAAGATTCGCGGTCTTATCAGGCAGGCGCGGCAAAGGGCTGAGCCGCTCGATTCCTTTCCCGCGGCCCTGGCGGTCAGTCACAATCACATGGCCGCGACGGTCCGTGCGGTCCGCATCATCGAGCAGGATCTGGACCGTCACTCAGACGTCGCAGTGGGGTTGATGAACATCGCCGAGGAATTCCTGGCCCTGGCCCTGACCGCCCCGCGCCCTGGCTCGACGGGCGTTTCGGACGAGCTTGTCCGGCACGAGGCGCGACTGGTGGATTGCGCGACCCGGATGACCGATCAGCTGTTGCGCTGGGCCCTGACGCCCACTGCTCCGGCCTATGACCCCGCCGTCATCTCTCGCCGACTCGCCGAGTCGGCCGAACTGATGCGGCTTGTTTCTGCGGCCCTGGCCGCGCGCTAACGGAAGGATCAAGAGCATGGCGGATACACTTAGCGCTCGCGTCGGCCGCATCGTCTCGGGCAGTGCGCACGCGCTGATCGATACGATCGAAGGCGCCATGCCGGACGCCATCGTCCAGCAGACCCTGCGTGAAATCGACAAGGCGGTGGACGATGTTCGCGCCGAACTGGGCCGCACCATCGCCGGCAAGCATCTGGCCAACAAACGGCTGACTGAACAGAGCAGCCGTCACGAGGAGTTGGCGGGCCAGATCGAACTGGCGCTGCGTGAAGGCCGCGAGGACCTGGCCCGCGCGGCGGTCGAGCATCAACTCGACGTCGAAGCCCAGGTCCCCGTCCTGGAGGCCACGGTGGCCGATGCCGGCAAGCGCGAGATCGAGTTGGAAGGCTATGTCGCCGCCCTGCTCGCCAAGCGCAGGGAGATGGAGGAAGCCTTCCAGTCCATGCTTCTGGCCCGGGCGCGCGGCGCCGAGGACGCAGGTGCGGCCACGGGCGGTGTGGGCTCCGACGGCAAGCCCAGCGTGACCCGCCGCGTCGAGAACGCGACCGGCGCCTTCGACCGGCTGATGGCTCGCGAAGGGGCGCCGCCCCTGGGGGGCGTTGACCGCGAGCAGGGCGCCAAGCTGGCGGAACTGGACGGTCTGGCGCGCCGGAACCGCGTCGAGGAACGTCTCGCCGCCATCAAGGCGCGCACCGGCGACAAGGGCTGACGCCGCCGATGTGGGGGTTTCTTTTTTCGCCGGACAATGTGCCCTTTGTCGCGGCCCTCGTTCTGATGATGCTCATCGGCGTGGTCGAGGCCCTCGGTCTGGGCGGCGGCCTGGCGGCCGGCGATGGGCTCGACGGGGTGGACGCGGACGTCAATGTCGAGACCCCCTCGCTTCTGTCCTGGCTGAATGTCGGGCGGTTGCCGCTGCTGATGTTGATCGTCGTCTTCCTGTTCGCCTTTGGCATGACGGGGCTGATCGGCCAGAGGATCGTCGCCGCAATTTTCGGCCAACCCGCCCCTTGGTTTCTCGCGGCCCCGCTGGCCTTCGCGGTTGGCCTGCCGGTGACGCGAGTCTTCGGTCGCGGCGTCGCCAAAATCATGCCGCGTGACGAGACCACGGCGGTTTCGCGCGACAGTCTTGTCGGGCGGGTGGCGGTCATTGTCACAGGGGAGGCGCGCCACGCCAGCGCGGCCGAGGCCCGCGTGCGCGACGAGCATGGCCAGGTCCACTACGTCATGGTCGAGCCGGACAACGCTACAGACGTCTTCGCCCAGGGTAGCAGTGTGCTGTTGGTCCGGCATGCGGGGGCCAAATACTTCGCCATTCACAACACCAGCGCGTCGCTGCTCGACGCGTCTGTCTGACGACTTTTCAAGTTTAGGGGCCCTTCAAATGAACTCGCTCATAGAGATCGCCATTCTGTCCGGTGCAGGGCTTGTCGCCCTGTTGATCCTGGGCCTGATCTTCGCTCGCCTGTACAAGCGAGCGTCTAAGGAGACTGCCTTCGTTCGCACCGGCTTCGGCGGCGAGAAGGTCGTCATGAACGGCGGCGCCCTGGTACTGCCGGTCCTGCACGAGACGATCCAGGTCAATATGAACACCCTGCGTCTGGCGGTTCAGCGCAGCAATGAACAGGCGCTGATCACCAAGGACCGCATGCGTGTCGACGTGCTGGCCGAGTTCTATGTCCGGGTTCAACCCAGCGCCGACGCCATCGCCTCGGCCGCCCAGACCCTGGGCTTGCGGACGATGCACCCCGAACAATTGAAGGACCTGGTCGAGGGCAAGTTCGTCGACGCCCTGCGCTCGGTCGCGGCCGAGCTGACGATGACGGAGCTGCACGAGCAGCGCACCCACTTCGTCCAGAAGGTGCAGCAGGTCTCGTCCGAGGATCTGCTGAAGAACGGTCTGGAGCTTGAGACCGTGTCGCTGACCGGCCTCGACCAGACCGCGATGGAGCATTTCAATCCGTCCAACGCCTTCGACGCCGAGGGTCTGACGCGGCTGACCGAGGAGATCGAACTGCGCAAGAAGCTGCGCAACGATATCGAACAGGACACCCAGGTCCAGATCCGCACCAAGAACCTTGAGGCCCAGCGCCGTACGCTGGAGATCCAGCGCGACGAAGAATACGCTCAGCTGGAACAGGAGCGCGAGCTGGCCAATCGTCGGGCCGAGCAGGGCGCGGACGTGGCCCGCCAGGAGGCCGAGAAGGCGCGCGAGGCCGAGGCCGCCAAGATCACTTCCCAGCAGCAGATCGAGCAGGCGAGGATCGAGGCCGAGCGTCTCGTCGCCCAGCAGCGCATCGCCATGGAACAGGAAGTCGCCGAGCGCGAAATCTCCAAGGCCCGCGCCGTCGAGACCCAGGACATCGAGAAGGCCAAGGCGATCGAACTGTCCGAGCAGGATCGCGACATCGCCGTCGCTGAGAAGTCCCGCGCCCAGTCCGAAGCCAAGGCCGAGGCCGACAAGGCGCTGGCGCTCGCCGTCCAGGCCGAGGAGCAGGTCAAGACGATGCGAGACCGCGAAGCCGCTGATCGTCAGAAGATCATCGAGCTGATCGAGGCGACCAAGGAGGCCGAGCGCGAGGCCATCACCGTCCGCGTCGCCGCCGAGGCCGAGAAGATCGCCGCCGCCGACCAGGCCGAAGCCCTGCGTGAACAGGCGCGCGGTCAGGCCGACAAGACCACGATCGAGGCCGAGGCCCAGGCCAAGGCCGTGCGCGCGGCCGCCGAGGCGGCGCGGGTCCACTACGAGGTCGAGGCCGCCGGCCAGCAAGCCTTGAACACTGCGGCGAATCTGCTGTCTGCCGAACAGGTCGCGATGCAGATACGCATCAAGCTGATCGAGAACCTGGACCGTATCATCGCCGAGTCCGTCAAGCCGATGGAGAGCATCGACTCCATCAAGATCGTCCAGGTCGAAGGCCTGAACGGCGGCGGCGCTTCGGCCGGCGCGGGCGCCGGCGGCTCGCACGACGGCAACCTGTCGGAACAGGTCGTCAGCAGCGCCCTGCGCTATCGCGCCCAGGCCCCACTGGTCGATCAACTGATGGCCGAGGTGGGCCTGTCTGGAGCTGATCTGAAGGGATTGACCGGCGCACTACGGACGCCGGAGCCCGCGCCGAGCCTGCAAAGCGCGCCCTCGGCTGACGAGGCCGCCGCCCCCGGGCCGGCGAAGAAGAAGCGACCGGACGCCGCCCAGGCGGACTAGGTCTCGGCGGGACGAGCAGGCTTGGCCTGTTCGTCCCTTGGCTTTCACAGCGTGATTGAGTCTATTTCCCCGGCTTCACAGCCGCTCGAACACCGTCTCGATCACCCGGCGATAGACCGCCGTCAGTGTCTCCAGCTCCGCCGTCGGCACCCGTTCGTCGATCTGGTGCATGGTCTGGCCGACCAAGCCCAGTTCCAAGACCGGGCACAGGGCGCGGATGAAGCGGGCGTCGGAGGTGCCGCCGGTGGTGGAGGCCTCGGGGCGGCGGCCGGCGACGGCCTCGACCGCGTCCTGCACCGCCGCGACGAAGACGCCGGGCTCGGTCAGGAAGGCCTCGCCCGAACACAGGTGCTCCAGGCGGATCTGCAGCCCGGTCTCGGCCTGCATGGCCCCGGCCTCGCGGTTCAGCCAGTCGATCAACCCGTCGCCCGTATGGCTGGGATTGAAGCGGATGTTCAGCCGCGCCTTCGCCTCGGCCGGTATGATGTTGGTCGCCGGATTGCCGATGTCGATGCTGGTGATCTCGAGGTTCGACGGCGGGAAACCCTCATAGCCGTCGTCCAGCACATGGTCGTTCAGCCGCGCCATCAGCCGGGCGATCACCGGCGCCGGATTGGCCGCCCGTTCCGGATAGGCGACGTGGCCCTGTTTGCCCGTGACCGTGATCCAGGTGTTCAGCGAGCCGCGCCGCCCGACCTTGATCATGTCGCCCAGGTGCTGCGACGAGGACGGTTCGCCCACCACGCAGGCGTCGATCACCTCGCCCTCGGCCATCAGGGTCTCGACCACCCGTTTGGTGCCGTGCAGGGCCGGGCCTTCCTCGTCGCCGGTGATCAGAAAGGAGAGGGAGCCCTTCGGCTCGCCCCCATTTTCGGCATGATGGGCCAGCACCTGGGACACGGCGGCGACCCAGGCGGCGATCCCGCCCTTCATGTCCACCGCGCCCCGGCCATACAGGACGCCGTCCCTGACCTCGGCAGTGAAGGGCTGGGCCGACCACTGCTCCGACGGCCCGGTCGGCACCACGTCCGTATGGCCGGCGAAGCACAGATTGGGCGAGGCGGTTCCGCGCCGCGCATACAGGTTCTCGATCCGCGCATGGACCCCTTCGCCCCCCGGCCCCTCGAAGGCCAGACGGCGGCAGTGGAAGCCCAGGGCCGTCAGATGGCGTTCCAGCACGTCCATGGCCCCCTCGTCGGCGGGGGTGACGGACGGAATACGGATCAGGTCGCGGGTCAGTTCGACAGGATCGATCACAGGAGTTGATGCGCGGCTCATGCGGCTATGCTTTACGGACATCGCGTCACGGCGAGAAGTCCCATGCCCAAGATCGACATCGACGCCGCGCCCCGGGGCGACGGCACGACCTATCCGGACGAATTCGCCGGCCCCTGCCTGTCGCGCCGCCGCTGGAAGCTGGGCGATGCGGCGGGCCTGAGCCAGTTCGGCGTCAACCTGCTGCGCCTGCCCGACGGCGCCTGGTCCAGCCAGCGGCACTGGCACGAAGCCGAGGACGAGTTCGTCATGGTGGTCGAGGGCGAGGTCGTCCTGGTCGAGGAGGACGGCGAGACCGTGCTTCGCGCGGGCGACTGCGCCGGCTTCAAGGCCGGCGTTCCCAATGGCCACCGGATCGAGAACCGATCCGGCCGTGAGGCGGTTCTGCTCGAGGTCGGCACGCGCAGCCCGACCGTCACCCCTTGCGACTACCCCGACATCGACATGGTCCTGCCTGCGGGCGCGGACCGCTACTTCCACCGCGACGGTTCGCCCTATCCGAAACAGCCCAGACGCACGTGACCACAGACTCTACCGACACCGCCCTTGCCGAAGGCCCCTCCAGTCCCTGGGGCATTCGCGACTTCCGCCTGCTGTGGTTCGGCCGTGTGGTCGCCGTGCTGGCCATCCAGATCCAGTCCTCGGCCCTGTTGTGGCAGGTCTATGAGATCGCCCGGCGCGATCACCCGATCGAGCAGGCCAGCCTGTATCTGGGCCTAGTCGGCCTGTGTCAGTTCCTGCCGCTTCTGGCCTTCACCCTGCCGGCCGGGGCTATGGCCGACCGGCGCGACCGCAAGCGTACGGTGTGGATCTCCATCCTGGTCGAGGCGGCCTGCGCCGGGTCTTTCCTGGCCATGGCCCTGCACGGAAACCCGCCCCTGTGGGGGTTGCTGGCGGTGGCGGCTTTGTTCGGCGCGGCCCGGGCCTTCCTGGCGCCGGCCAGCCAGGCCTTCCTGCCGATGGTGGTGGGGCGCAAGGCCCTGCCGCCCGCCATCGCCGCCCAGTCCATCGCCTTCCAGACCGGGGCCATCGCCGGTCCGGCCCTGGGCGGGGTGATCGTCGGGGTCAACGTGCCCCTGGCCTATGCCGTGGCCCTGGGCATGTTCCTTCTGGCCGTGGCGGCCTTCCTGCTGATCCGCACCAGCGGCAAGCCGGCGCCCCAGGCCAATCCCCTGTCGCCGATCGACTCGGTCAAGGAGGGGCTGGCCTATGTGTGGCAGACCAAGATCGTCCTGGGCGCCATCTCCCTGGACCTCATCGTGGTCCTGTTCGCCGGCGTGGCCCTGCTCACGCCGATCTTCGCGCGCGACATCCTCCACGTCGGCCCCCAGGGGTTCGGCCTGTTGCGGGCTTCGTTCGGGGTCGGCGCCATGGCGGTGGCCATCTATCTGAGCCGCTATCCGATCGTGCGGCACGGCGGCCGGTGGATGTTCGCGGCGGTGGCGGTGTTCGGCCTGTGCACCCTGACCTTCGGCCTGTCCAAGATCGTCTGGCTCAGCGCCCTGGCCCTGCTGATCGGCGGCGGTGCGGACATGATCAGCGTCAATATCCGCCAGACCCTGATCCAGCTGGCCACGCCCGACCATATGCGCGGCCGGGTCTCGTCGGTCTCCATGCTGTTCATCGGCGCCTCGAACGAGCTGGGCGAGGCCTATTCCGGGGTCATGGTCCGGCTGCTGGGCGCGGTCGGGGCGGCGGTGTTCGGCGGGTTCGGCGCGCTGGCGGCGACCGGCGCCTGGTCGGCGATGTTCCCCGGGCTGAGGAAGGCGGACAGGCTGACGTGAAGTCTCCGTCTCTCCCTCCCCCGCAGGGGGAGGGAGAGGTTTGTGGCTCACCACACCCTGAAATGCTTCGACAGCTTAAGGCCCTGGTTCTGATAGTGACTGCCGCTCTCGCCATACAGGCGGCTGGGCCGTTCGGTCAGGGGTTCGTAGACCAGGCGGGCGACGATCTGGCCGTGTTCCAGCAGGAAGGGGGTGTCGTGGGTGCGGACCTCCAGCACGCCCTTGGAGCCGGCGCCATGCGCCTCGTCCGTACCGAAGCCGGGGTCGAAGAAGCCGGCGTAGTGGACGCGGAACTCGCCCACCGACGGGTCGATGGGGGTCATTTCGGCGGCCTGATCGACCGGGATCTCGACGTCGTCGGACGAGGCCAGGATATAGAACTCGCCCGGATCCAGCAGCAGTTCGCCACGCCGCAGCGTCAGCGGCTCCCAGAAATCGCGCGGGTCGTGGCCGTCGATATGGTCCAGATCGACCACCCCGGCATGGCGACGCCCGCGGAAGCCGACGATGTCGCCGCCTTGCAGATCGACGCCGACGCTGCGGGTCTCCAGCTTGGGCGGATCGCCGGCCTTGAGCCGCAGCTGGTTCAGACGGGTGCCGGGGCGGACCAGGATGGAGAAGGTCTGGGGCGCGACCTCCATATAGAGTGGGCCGTCATAGCCTTCGGCCACATCGTCGAAACTGGCGCCCTGATCGGTCAGCAGGCGCACGAAGACATCGACCCGGCCGGTCGAGCTCTTGGGATTGGCGCGGGCGATCAGGCCCTGGGGCAGTTTGAGCCGCTCTTGAAGGCGCACGATATAGACGCAGCCCTTTTCGAGCACGACGCCGGCGTCGGTGATCTCGATGGCGTGCATGGCCACATCGGCGATCCGTTCCTCGACCTTGCGACGGCCGGGCAGGAAGGAGGCGCGGACGCGCCAGGCCTGGTCCGACAGGCGCAGGTCCAGACTGGCGGGCTGGACCTGGTCGTGATCGAATTCTGTGTCCGACGTGATGGCGCCTGTGGCGATCAACGTCTCAATGGACTGGGCGGGCAGGATGCCGGGACGGGGCGCTTGGAAGGAGCTCATGGCGTCTGTCTCACACGGTTTTCGCGACTTGTCTCCAAGTCGCGCTTGCAGCCCGCGCGCGGCGGGGCGAGCATATAGCCCATGCACGATGGTCCTGCCTATACCGCCGAAACGAACGGCATCCTGATCCGGGTCCGGCCCAGCTATCTGGCGGGCCAGTCGGATCCTGACGAGGGCCGCTGGGTCTGGGCCTATCAGGTCGAGATCGTGAACCTCAGCGGATCGACGGTGCAACTGATGGCGCGCCGCTGGACCATCACCGACGGCCACGGCCATGTCGAAGAGGTGCGCGGGCCGGGCGTGGTCGGCGAACAGCCGGTGATCGAACCGGGCGGCAGCTATGCCTACGCCTCGGGCTGCCCGCTGCCGACCGACAGCGGGTCGATGGTCGGCGCCTATTATATGACGGACGCGGACGGCCGCAGTTTCGAGGCGGAAATCCCGGCCTTCTCGCTGGATACGCCCGATGCGCGGCGGGTGCTGAACTGATCGAAAAGCGGATGGGGCTGCGTCAACCCGGATGAACCGCAGCCCCGCCCCCTGAAGTCTCGCCGGCCGCTTGCGCAGGCCGGCGAGGGGGAAGTCGGCTCCCTAAAGAGCATCTGTGACGCGGGGATGAACCCGCGCGAAGCGCGGCGCTCAAGCAGCGAGCGACCGCGTCGTGAGCGTAGCGCCCTCAAATGTAACGCCGCAGGCTGCGGGCCAGGTCCGAACCGCTTTCCTTGCTGCCGCGACGGACTTGCGGCTGGTAGGCGACGCGGGCGTGTTCGACGCAATAGACGCCTTCCGAGGCGCGGCGGCCGCAGAAGCTGAACTCGCGCGACGACGGGTCGCCGATCGGCCATTTGCACATGTGCGCGCCCAGGGTCATCACCGTGGCCGTGCCCGGCAGATCCGGGATCGGAGCGGGCGCCGGGGCGGCCGGCTGAACCGGCTTGGGTTGGACGGCCTCGAGGCGACGCGGCGCCGAGGGCTGGGGCGCCTGGGTCGTGGTCACGGCCGGACGCGGGCGGGTGGTGCGGAAGGTCGTGGCGGTGCGCGCCGGCTGCGACGGGGCGGCCCGGCCCGACAGGCCCAGACGGTGCACCTTGCCGATCACGGCGTTGCGGGTGACCCCGCCGCCTAATTGTTTGGCGATCTGGCTCGCGGACTGGCCCTCAAGCCAGAGCTTTTTAAGCGCGCCTACGCGGTCGTCGGTCCAGCCTGCGGTCATGCCACCCTCCAGCGAGTTTGGATTCAATATCTAGGTTCAGGCTCCCCCTCCGGGGTCTTGACCTACCACTAATCGTAAACCAGCCGTTAAGAGACGCAAGATGTGCGAATCACACTGTCCACAGAAACCAGATATTGAATCTTCGTTAAGGTTAAGCCGGGGGGGGATGACGTGTGAACCGTGAGCCAGCGAAGGTCACGATTCACCAATCACGAGTCACCACGCTCTTGCGAAGCCCGGCCCCAAAGCGCATCTGGCGGCCCATGACCGAGACGCCCGACCTGATCGCTACCCGCCCCGCCGGCCTGCCGCAGCCGCGGCGTTATCCGGGGGTCAACTGGATCGGGGTGCAGACCCTGTATCTGCGCGAGGTGCGGCGGTTCTGGAAGGTCGGGGCTCAGACGGTGGCGGCGCCGGTGGTGACGACCCTGCTCTATATGCTGGTCTTCGTGGTCGCGCTTCAGGACGCCCGGCCGCCGCTGCACGGCACGCCCTTCGCCCTGTTCGTCGCGCCCGGCCTGATCATGATGGCGGTGCTGAACAACGCCTTCGCCAACGCGTCGTCCAGCCTGATCCAGGCCAAGATCATGGGCACGGCCACCGACTTCCTGACCCCGCCGCTCAGCCCGCTGGAGCTGACCCTGGGCTTCACCCTGGGCGCCGCGACGCGCGGGGCGGTGGTCGGCCTGGTCACGGCCGTGTGCGTCCTGCCGTTCGCGCCGCTGGGAGTCGCCAATATCTTCGCCATCGTCTGGTTCGCCCTGGCGGCCAGTTTCATCATGGGCATGACCGGGGTGCTGGCGGGCCTGTGGAGCGAGAAGTTCGACCATCTGTCGGCAGTTCAGAACTTCATCGTCATGCCGATGACCTTCCTGTCTGGCACCTTCTATCTGGTCGAAAACCTGCCCGAGCCGTTCCGCTCGCTCAGCCGCTACAATCCCTTCTTCTATCTGATCGACGGCTTCCGCTACGGCTTCATCGGCCATGCCGAGAGCAATCTGACCGTCGGAGTGATCGGCTCAGCCGTGCTGATGGTCGTGATGGGTGTCGTCTGCTGGCGCGTGTTCCGCTCGGGCTGGCGTCTGAAGAGCTAGGCGGCTAACTCTGGCGGATCACCCTGGGGAGGTCCGCCATGCTGTTCCGTTCATTTGTCGCCGCTGCGGCGCTTCTTGTCGCCGTTCCGGCCACAGCCCAGGATACGGGCGCCGCGATCCAGACCGCCGCCGCTGCCTTCGTGAAGCCGACGAACGCCGAGCGTATGGCTGTGATCGTTGATCAGCTGACCGCCGCCGGCCTGCCGCACGAAATCCAGAGCTTTGAGGGCGGCAATCCCCGCACCGGCCCCATGGCCGGATCCAACGTCGTCGTCACCCTGGGCGACGGCCCCAAGGACATCGTCCTGACCGCCCACTATGACGCGGTGAAACTGCGCGACGGGTCGATGTCTCAGGGGATCGTCGACAACGCCGGCTCGGTCCTGGCCATGATCGAGGCGATGAAGACGCTGAAGGGCCAGACCACCGGCCACCGGCTGATCTTCGTCCTGACCGACCAGGAGGAGCTGGGCCTGATCGGCGCCAAGGCCTGGCTTGACGCCCATGACAAGAGCCGCATCCACGCCGTGATCAACGCCGACGTCGCCGCCTATGGCCGCACCGTCATGTACGGCGAGAACAACGGCGCCCAGTCCGGCTTCGTGCTCTCGGCCCTGCGCAGCCAGTGCGCGGAGCAGGCCGTGAACTGCATCGCCTTCCCCGTCTATCCGCCCAGCGACGACCGGGTCTTCTCGGCGGCGGGCGTGCCCGTGGTCTCCCTGGGAACCCAGGACGCCGTCGGCGCCCACCAGATGTGGCTGGCCTTCAACGGCGGCGAGGACAACGGCCTGAAGGAGGGCTTCGTCCCTCCGGTCTTCCAGCGCATCCATTCGCCCGAGGACAAGCTGTCGTACCTGAACGGCGAGGACGTCGCCCGTTTCGGTCGGTTCATCGCCGATCTGACCCTGCGGCTGGACCGAACGGCGCCCTGACGAAAGCCCATGGCGACGGTGTTGACTAACACCGTCGCCCGTCCGACAACGCCTGTCCCTATGAAACCGGCTCCGTCGCGCCTCGCGTCGGGGCCGTATCGCTTTTGGAGGTCTTAGTCCCGTGTCCACGAACCATCTGATGGGTGTCTACAATCGCGCGCCGCTGGAAGTGGAACGCGGCCGAGGCGCTCGCCTGTGGTCGACCGACGGGACCGAGTATCTGGACTGCGTCGCAGGCATCTCGACCAACGGCCTGGGCCACGCCCACCCCGAACTGGTCCAGGCGGTCAAGGACCAGGCCGAGAAGCTGTGGCACGTGTCCAACATCTTCCGCATTCCGGGCCAGGAAGCCCTGGCCGACGCCCTGTGCGAGAGCAGCTTCGCCGACGTGGTCTTCTTCACCAACTCGGGCACGGAATCGGTCGAGTGCGCGCTGAAGACGGCGCGCAAATATCATTCAGCCAAGGGCGCGCCCGAGCGGATCGACATCTACGGCTTTGACGGCTCCTTCCACGGCCGCACCTATGGCGCGATCAACGCCGCCGCCAACCCCAGCTATACCGAGGGCTTCGGCCCGGCCATGCAAGGCTTCCACCAGCTGAAGTGGGGCGATCACGAGGCCATCAAGGCCGCCATCGCCAATCCCACGACCGCCGCCATCATCGTCGAGCCGGTCCAGGGCGAGGGCGGCTGCCGCGCCATGCCGGAACAGTGCCTGCGTGGCCTGCGCGAGCTGTGCGACGAACACGGCGTGCTGATCATCTTCGACGAGGTCCAGTGCGGCATGGGCCGGACCGGCAAGCTGTGGGCCCACGAATGGGCCGGCATGTCGCCCGACATCATGGCGGTGGCCAAGGCCCTGGGCGGCGGCTTCCCCATCGGCGCCTGTCTGGCCACGGCCCGCGCGGCCTCGGGCATGACGGTCGGCGTCCACGGCTCGACCTTCGGCGGCAACCCCCTGGCCATGGCCGTGGGTCAGAAGGCCCTGTCGCTGATCAACACGCCCGAGTTGCTGGCCAACGTCAACGAGATCGCCGGCTATCTGAAGCAGCAGTTGGTCGGGCTTCAGTCGCGCTTCCCGGACGTCATCGTCGACGTGCGCGGCAAGGGGCTGCTGATCGGGGTCAAGCTGGTCCCGAACAATCGCGAGTTCATGGCCCTGGCGCGCGACACGCAACAGCTGCTGATTGCCGGCGGCGGCGATAACTGCGTGCGTCTGCTGCCGCCGCTGAACCTGACGCTTGAAGAGGCCGGCGAACTGATCGTCCGGTTCGAAGCCGCTTGCGAGGTCGCCCGCGAGAAGTGGGCGGCCTGATGGTCCGCCACTTCCTCGACATCCACCTGCTGGACGCCGCCGATCTGCGGTCCATCCTCGACGACGCCCACGCCCGAAAGGCCGCCCGCAAGGGCTGGCCCCAGGGGCGTCCCGACGCCGACGCGCCGGGCAAGGACCGGGTCCTGGCCATGATCTTCGAGAAGAACTCGACCCGGACCCGCTTCAGCTTCGACGCGGCCATCCGCCAGCTAGGCGGCGCCTCGATCATCGCCACGGCTTCCGATATGCAGTTGGGCCGGGGCGAGCCGGTCGAGGACACGGCCCGGGTCCTGTCGCGCATGGTCGACGCCGTCATGATCCGCGCCAACAGTCACGAGGACGTCGAGCGCTTCGCCCGCGTCTCGACCGTGCCGGTGATCAACGGCCTGACCGACCGGTCGCACCCGTGCCAGATCCTGGCCGATCTGCAGACGATCGAGGAGCATTGCGGCCCAGTCTCGGGCAAGACCATCGCCTGGGTCGGCGACGGCAACAATGTCTGCCACAGCTTCATGCATGCGGCGCCCAAGTTCGGCTTCCACCTGAACGTCGCCTGTCCGGCCGAATACCACCCCGACCTGCGCGACCTGGCCAAGGGCGGAAATGCGGTGACCCTGACCAGCGACCCGCGTGAGGCGGTCAAGGGCGCCGACGTCGTCGTCACCGACACCTGGGTCTCCATGGGCGACCAGGACTATGAGGCGCGCCTGGCGGCGTTCGAGGCCTATTCGGTGGACGAGGCCCTGATGGACCTCGCCGACCCGGACGCGGTCTTCCTGCACTGCCTGCCGGCCCACCGGGGCGAGGAAGTCACCGACGCCGTCATCGACGGCCCCCGCTCCCTGGTCTGGGACGAGGCCGAAAACCGCATCCACGCCCAGAAGGCGGTCCTGGCCTGGTGTTTCGCGGGCTGACCCCGATCTGACGATCGCCAGACCGTGCGTCGCGCGGTCTGGCTCTTGCTTCCTTACGGTCACGCTTGTCGCGCTTGGGGAGGCTGAGGCCATGACCACTATATCCGCTGCGGGTTCCACCCTCACGCAGCAGCTCTATCAGAAGCTGTTCGACCGTCTGAACACCGACGGCGACGACGCCCTGACCCTCGACGAAATCAGCGCCGTCGATGCTGGAAACACCAAGGTTTCAAAGGCTTTCGAAACCTTCGACGCCGATGCGGACGGTCGCGTCACCCGCGCCGAAATGACGCCCGCCGATACCTTCGGCGCCGACACCCTGAACGCCCTAATCCAGGCCCAGTCCGGGTCGGAATCCATTTCCGATCAGGAATATCTTGCCGACTGGTTCGCCCAAACCGACATGGACGGCGACGGTTTGGTGTCGAAGTCGGAACGCGAGGCTTCGGCGGATCTGCGCCGCGCGGCCGCCTATGACGCCGGCTATGCGACCGACCGTGTCCTGATGACCCGGCGCGGCGTGGATACGGATCAGCCGCTGTCCGTCGACGACTTCATCGTCGGCCGTCACCTCGTGATCGATCCGGCGCAGGTTTCCGAGATTCCTCCCGAGCTGAAGGCCGAGATTGAGCGAATGCTGGACAGAAGCAGTGAGGAGACCGGTGCGCCGAGCCCGGAAACGGCGCCCGCCCAGCCGTCTCGCGAACAGATCACTGCGGATCTGGCTGAAAGGGCCTCAGGGCCCACCGGCAGCGTCAGCTTCCTCAGCCGCGAGATCGAGGATCTGAGAACCTCCGAGGCGGCCCGCATCGCCGCCGCCCCGATGAGCGACGCCCTGGCGGCCCGGCTGTTCCAGCAGGCGCTGAACAGCTGGACGCCCTCGGCCGCCAGCCGCGAGACGGTCGCCTGATCAGCGACCGCTCTTGACGTCCATGGGCGGTGACGCCGTCCACGGCCCCAGGGCCAGCACCCCGTCAAAGCCGCCTTCTTCTGGCGGGACGAGAATGACGCCGCGCGCATCGGGATCATAAACCGCCATAGAGGGATGCTCCCCGCACCCCTCTGGCGCGCAATGCCAAGATGATCCGCCTTGTTCAACAACTCTGAGGCTCAGGGTTTCCTGCGTCGGTAGGTGCCCGGCGGCTGGAACGCCCAAGTCGGGATAGTCTTCGAAGGCGGTCTTGCGGGCGTGGATATTGCCGGCCAGGCCGATAACGCGCGCGTCGGGCCGGGTTTGTCGCGCCCGGCTGAGCAGATAGCCCATGTTCAACTCGTACCAGGCCTGATCCAGACCTTCGCCCCGGGACAGGCTGCTGGGCTGGAACAGGTGCAGGCTGATATCGCGGCCGGAGGCTTTCAACGCGCGAACGCGCATCAGCAGATCCAGCAAGGCTTGGCTGGTTCGCCCGTCCTGCACCGCGCGGTTAAGCAGGGTTGAGCCCTCCAGCGTCTCTACTGCGCCGGCGTCGTCCGGCGCGGCGATGAAGGCGTCCAGCGTGGGCTGAAGCGTGTCTTCCAACTCCAGGGCGACGACGACCGGCCCTTGCTCGCTGGCGGCGCAGGCGATCTCGCCGACCGCCCGCGGAGCTTCGGCCGTGCCGTGAAGTTCTCCGATCATGATCACCCGTTCCGGCCGCTCCAGCAGGGTGGATGTTCCTTCAGGCGGAGAACAGGCCGCGATGGCGGCGGCGGTCAGCAAACCCAGCATTGGATACCCCTCAATGTCCTGGATTGCAGCTGAAGCAACCAGAGGGGCGGAATTGTGGTCAAGCCGGACAAGGAAACGCGCGCCAGACTCGGTCTGGCGCGCGTAATCTCAGATCAAGCATCCCGCAGCCTTCAAACCACGGGATAGTCGTGGCCGGCGATCCTATTGCAGGTTCACGTCCGACACGCCGCCGACGTCCGGCTGGGTCTTGGTCAGATTGGCCTTCATCACCTGATAGCCGAAGCCCAGCCCGCCCTTGTCCGAGACCCAGACCCGGCCGTCCTCGGCGTCGAAGCGGATCAAGGTCAGGTGCGGGTCGTCCTTGCCCTCCGGGTACCAAGCGGCGACGACGGGGTTCCAGTATTTGTCGATCCGGGCGCGGTCCTGGTCGATCGACAGGTCGCCGTGGATACAGGCCTGAACCTTGCCGTCCTTGGCCTGGTAGCAGAACATGCCGTCCTGACCGCCGACCGCCACGTCGCGGGCGAAGTCGGTGTCATTGCGGCTGAAGAACCAGATCGTCCCGGTCTCAGGCTCGCCGAAACCGGTCATCGGCTGATGGTGGTATCCGGCCTGGTCCAGGCCCAACATGCCTGTGTTGGATTCTTTCAGGCTGTTCCAGAATTCCTTTTCCGCCTCGGCGGGGGTCAGTTTGTCGGCCATTGTGCGTCTCCTGTCTGGGGTTCGCAGGATCAACCGCTCGGGCTCGCTCGGGTTCCTGAACCGCCTGGACGGGGCGGCCGGTCGGGAGCGGGCGGCCCCGATAGGGGAGCGAACCGCCGCCAGCCATCCCAATTCTGGAAACTAAGTTCTGTCTTTTCAGGGGCCTGAAAATAAAAACCGTGATCAACACGGCGGGGTTGGAAGCCGGGTTATGATCCTGACCTGGTCTTTGACATCGCCATCGGCCCCTGGACTATTTTTCGGAGTTCGACGTCATCCGAACCCGTGCTCCGATGGCGCCGTGCCACTTGCGACGTAAAAAAGACGCTTGGAAACATTGGCTTGCGCAAATGGCGCCTGGCACATGTCACCCTGTTTAGGGGCCGTTTCTCGTTTCGTGTCGGACGGGGCGGCGGCGTTCCTCGCCCTCAGGGGGCGGACACCCAGGGCGGCCGTTCGGCGCCGAACAGGGTGGCCAGATGGATCAGCAGCAGCATCGCCAGGGCGGCGGCGCCCAGCATGATGAACCGCCAGGGGACCATGCGCGGTCCCTTGAATGGATCGGGCGGCCGCGCGCCGCGCCAGCCGGCGAAGACCATGACGGCCAGGGCGGCGCACAGCAGGATCAGGGTGGTGGTCAGGCTCATGGGCTCGCAGGTGGCCCAGGCGCGGCGGGGATGCAAGGCGAAGCGGGCGTGGTTGATGCAGAGATGTCCACAGGCTGGCGAGTCGCCGCAACATCTAGCGGTTAACCATGCGTTTACACCCTCGATATTGGCGTTATAGCCTCCCTCCCATGGGTCGGGAGCCGAATCAGTGAGCGCAGCGGCGCCTTGGAGCGTAAAGGGTATTGATCCGAAGGCCCGCGAGGTCGCCAAGGATCTTGCGCGCCGCTCGGGCATGACCCTGGGCGAGTGGCTGAACTCCATGATCATGGAGGACGAAGACGAAGGGTACGCCACCCTGCCGCGTCGTCCGGCCGCATCCGAAACCTTCGAACGTCGCGGCCGCAGCCGCCGTCTCGACGACGCCTATGACGCCGGCGACGAGGGCTGGCAGCGGATCAGCGCCTCCATCGACGCCATCGCCGCCCGTCTTGAGGCCGCCGAGCGCCGCTCGACCGTGGCGATCCAGGGCGTGGATCAGGCCGTGTCCGGCCTGGTGCGCCGCCTCGACGGTCAGGACGCCCAGACCAAGGGCCAGGCCCGCCGTCTCGACGAGATCTCCGAAGAACTGCGCGAGGGCCACCGCCGCCTGCGCACCTTCGAACGCGACACCGGTCCTCAGGTCCAGGAGAGTTTCGGCAAGGTCGAACAGACCCTCGGCGCCCTGGCCGGTCGTCTTTACGACATCGAGGAGCGTCAGCGCTCCGGCGTCTCTGAACTGCGTCAGCGGATGGAGGCGGTCGAGAAGGCCGCCGGACCCGGCGTCGGCACGGACCTGCTGGCCCAGGTCGGGGCGCGCCTCGACCAGGCCCAGAGCCGCACCACCGAGGCGCTGAAGACGCTCGAACGCTCCTTCGCCGAACTGGACCAGCGGCTCCGCGCCGCCGAAGGCCGCGTCGAACCCGAGGGCGTGCGCGACTCCGCCCGCTTCGAGAAACTGGCCGAGACCCTCTCTCGCCAGATCGAGAACAACCGCGCCGAGATGATGCAACGTCTCGACGCCGCCGAGACCGGCGCCCGCATCGACCGGATCGAACAGGCGGTCCGCACCGTCGGCGACCAGTTGAACGCCTCCGAGATCAAGGGCGCCCAGGGGCTGGAGGCCATGGGCCGCGAGGTCCTGAAGATTGCCCAGAACCTGAACACCCGGGTCCAGACGGTCGAGCGCGAGGCCGTCGGCCGCGCCGAGGTCATCACCCGCAGCGTTACTGACGTGGTCGGCCGCAAGGTCGAGGCCGACCTGTCGCGCCACGCTGAACGCGTGGACCAGGAGTTCGCCCGCCACGTCGATCGCGTCGACCAGCGTCTGACCGCCAGCGACGACCGCCACGCCCTGGCGCTCGAGAAGCTGGGCGGCGAGATCACCCGTATCTCGGACCAGCTCAGCGACCGCATCTCCCAGTCCGAGCGTCGCTCGCAGCAGGCGCTGGACGACATCGCGCGCCGCCTGTCGGAAAGCTCGGAGAAGATCGAGCAGCGCTACGACCGCGCCTCCGGCGAACTGGCCGAGCGCATGCGTCTCAGCGAGGAACGCACGGCCCGACTGGTGGCCGAGGCGCGCGACACCATGGATGCGCGACGCCAGACCGCATCCCGCGACGACGCCTCGCTGGACATTCCCGACAGCGAACCGGCCGAGCCGACGCGGCGCGCCGTCGCCGAACGCGCCATGACGGCCTCGGTCTCCGCCCCGGTCGAGGGCGACTGGCGCTCGACGGTCTTCCCCGAGGACTCGTTCGACGCGGACGACGACTGGTCCGTCGATCCGGTCTCGCCCGAAGCGGCCATGGCCACGCCCTTCCCGGCGGCGCCCTCCGCCGCCGTCATGGCCGAACCCGCCCGGCCAGAGCCGGCGCCTGAACCGCAGACGTTTGCGGCCGCGCCCGAACCTGAGCCCGAGCCCGAGCCCGTCATCCAGCCCTTCGCCGGCTTCGGCGGCGCCGACGTCGACGACGCCCTGGACGCCACAGCGGGCGGGTTCGCCGCTTCGCCTGAAGCGCCGGTCGCCAAGACCGTCGCTCCGGTTGCTCCGGCGATGTCGGACGGCGACGACGACTTCCGCGGCGAGACCGAGTTCGTCGATCCGCGCCGGATTCGGGCCAGCATGGGCGCCGCCGCCGCCGCCGGTCGCGCCGCCTCGACCCGCAGCACCATCGACGCCGCCCGTGCGGCCATGATCACGCCCGCCCTGCCGGCTGAGGCTCCGCCTCGCCAAGGCTTCGGCCTGGCGCCCAAGCGCGGCGGCAAGTCCAAGCTGCAGGAACGGCTGGACAAACAGGCCGCCCGAGACGGATCGACGGTCAAGAAGGCCTTCCTCGCCTCGGTGACGGCCGTGGCCCTGACCGGCGGCGGCTACGCCTTCCTGACCATCGCCGACGGATCGGGCCTGCCCGACATCGAACTGCCCGGCCTGACGGGAACGGTCGCCGCCCCAACCTCGACCTCCACTTCGGACACGCCGATCGCCATGGCGATCACGCCGACCGACGCCGTCCCGACCGCCGACGCCGGCGCCGCCGAGTTCGAGCGCGCCGTGGGCCGGATTGAAGGCGGCGACATGGAGGGCGTCGAAGAGCTGAAACGCGCCGCCAACCTCGGTTACGCCCCCGCCCAAACCTATCTGGGCCAGTTGTATCTGACCGGCGCCAACGGCGTCTCCGCCAACCCGGCCGAAAGCCGCCAATGGGGCCGTCGCGCGGCCGAGGCCGGCGACCCCGGCGGCATGCACCTCTATGGGATGCAACTCTACGAAGGCGACGGCGGCGTGGCCAACCAGGCCGAGGGCCTGATCTGGCTGCTCCGTGCGGCCGAGCGCGGTCTGACCGACAGCCAGTACAATGTGGCCCGCATCTATGAGACCGGCGCAGACGGCGTGGCCAAGAACCCCACCGAGGCGCTCAAGTGGTACATGATCGCCGCCCGCAACGGCGACAGCGAGGCCCAGGCGGCGGTCACCCGCCTTCGCCCTGCGGCCTCCGCCACCGCCCAGCGCGCCGCCCGGACCGCCGCCGACGCCTTCGTGCGCCAGCAGGTGCAGGCTCAGGGTTAGCGCCCTAGGGTTAGATCTTAAACCTTTGCGCGTACGGGTGGCGGCGCGTCGCCCGCGTCGCTAAAGATCACCCGGCGCCTCTCGGCGTCTCCCGTCCCGCTCCAGCCGAAGGCGCGTCCTTTGGACATCTATCTGCCGATCGCCGAAGTTTCGGTGAACTGGCCGACCCTGGTGATTCTGGGGGCGGTGGTCGGGTTCGTCTCGGGCCTGTTCGGCATCGGCGGCGGCTTCCTGATGGCGCCGATCCTGGTCTTCATGGGCATTCCCCCCACCGTCGCCGTCGCCAGCCAGGCCAGCCACGTGGTCGCCTCCTCGACCTCGGGCGTCATCCGCTACGCCGGCCAGGGCGCGGTCGATTTCAAGATGGGCGGCGTCATGGCCGCGGGCGGCGCCGGGGGCGCGATCGCGGGCGTCGAACTGTTCCGCTACCTGCGGCTTCTGGGCCAGGCCGATCTGGTCGTGGCCCTGTCCTATCTGATCTTCCTCGGCGTCATCGGCTCCCTGATGCTGCACGAGAGCCTGACCGAGATCCTGCGTCGCCGACGCGGCGAGCCGGCGCCGCGCAAGGACCGACGCCGGCCCCTGTGGCTGTACGGCCTGCCGCTGCGGATGAAATTCCCCAAGTCCGGCCTTTATATCAGCGCCCTGCCGCCGTTCGGCCTGGGCGTCTTCGCCGGCGTCCTGTCGGCCATCATGGGGGTCGGCGGCGGCTTCATCCTGGTGCCGGCCATGCTCTATGTGCTGCGGATGCGGGCCGGGGCGGTGGTGGGCACCAGCCTGTTCCAGATCATCATCACCACGGCCATCACCACCATTCTCCAGGCTGGCCGCAACCAGACCGTCGACATCCTTCTGTCCACCATCCTGCTGCTGGGCGGGGTGGTCGGGGCCCAGATCGGCGCCCGGTTCGCCGGCCGGTTCCGGGCGGAGGAGTTGCGCGCCGCCTTGGGGCTGATCGTGTTGCTGGTCGGCATACAGATGGGGCTCGACCTGTTCGTCCGGCCTAGCGACATCTTCCTGCTTGCGCCGGGGATCTCGGACTGATGCTGGCGCTTCCCTCACCTCCGCCCGCGATAGAAGCGCCCGCGCCGGACCGGTCCGAGGCCACGACCGGCGAACTGCGCGTCGCCGCCGCCCTCACCGACGCCCAGGTGCGCGTCGATTCCAGCTTCACCGGCGCCTCCATCGTCCTGTACGGCGCGGTCTTCAACCCGACGGATCAGCCGGCCGACGTGGTCGTGGTGGTGCGCGGCCCAGACGCCCCCGTTCGCCTGGTCAAGAAGACCCGCAACATGGGCGTCTGGCTGAACAGCCGTCCGGTCCTGTTCGAAGGCGCGCCCGGCTTCTACATGACCGCCTCGACCCGCCCCCTGTCCGATATCGCCGATTTCGGCCAACTGCGTCGGCTGGGCGTCGGGGTGGACCATCTGCGCATCGACGCGCCGGAAGAGGCCGGGACCGTGACCCGCTACGGCGTGCGCGACGTGGTCGTCAGCCGTCTGGGCGACGACTACCTGGACTGGCGGCGCGCCGTGATCCGGCTGAAGGAGGCGGCGGCCCTTTACGATACCGACCCAGACGGGGTCGAGTTCGTGGATCGCGGCCTGTTCCGGGCCGAGGTCAAGCTGCCGACCGTCGCCCCCACCGGGAAATACTATGCCGAGGTCTGGCTGTTCCAGGACGGCGAGCCCCGGTCGGTGTCCAACATGACCCTGACGGTCGAGAAGGTCGGGCTGGAGCGCGACATCTACGAGTTCGCTCATCGTCGCCCCTGGCTGTACGGCCTGTTGTGCGTCGTGCTGGCGGCCCTGACCGGCTATGGCGCTTCGCGCCTGTTCAGCCGTCGCGACTGAAGCCTAACTCGGCGCGCAGGGCCTCGGCCGTCAGCCCGCCCGCCCGCAGCTCCGCCAGGGTCACTGACCGGTCCCGCTTGGCGTAGCGCCGCCCATCGGGCCCCGTCAGCAGGCGGTGGTGGCGATAGACAGGCGCCGGCCAACCCATCAGCGCCTGAAGCAGCCGTTGCACATGGGTCGCCTCGAAAAGGTCTTCGCCGCGGATGACGTGGTCGATGCCTTGCAGGGCGTCGTCATGGGTCACGGCCAGATGATAGGCCACACCCGTATCCTTGCGCGCCAAGACCACGTCCCCCGCCGTATCCGGACGGACGGGCACGACGCCGGTCTCTCCGTTCGGACAGGCACCCTGTTCGATGAAGTGGAGCCCGCTCCACGCCGCCTCGCCCAGAGCCTCCCGCGCCCGATCCAGTGACAGCCGCCAGGCGAAGGGCTGTCCCTCTTCCAAAAGTCGGGCTTCGTCGTCTGCCGAATGCGGCCCCGGCCGCACCGCATCGCTTGCCCCATGCGGCGCATTGCCGATCTGGTCGAGAATCTCTTTCCGGGTACGGAAACATCGATAGAGCAGGTCACGCGCCCTCAGGGCTTCGATCACCGCCGCGTAATCCGCAAGATGCTCTGACTGGCGTCGAACCGGCGTATCCCAGTCCAGCCCGAGCCATGCCAGATCCTCCAGAATGGCGGCCTCGTACTCTGGTCGACAGCGCGTGGGATCGATGTCCTCGATCCGCAGCACGAACCGCCCGCCCGCCGCCTTCGCCGCCGACCAGGCGGTCAGGACCGAAAAGGCATGGCCCTTGTGCAGGCGGCCGGTGGGGGAGGGGGCGAAACGGGTGGCTGAGATCAAGGTGCCGGCTCTCGCACCAGGGCGCCGCTGGCAGTCGCCTGAGCGATTGCAGCGTGGATGTCGTCTGCAGCGACGAAATCGAACAGGGCGACCAGCCGCTCAAGGGCGAAACTACTCTGTGCCGCGGCCCATTCCATGGCGTGGGCTACCGGGCCGTCAAACCGCGGCCAGGGCCCCTGTCCTGCTCGATAGATGGTCAGCGGCGTCGGCCGAGGCAGTGTGATCGCTCCAGGGCGCAACACCAACCGCTCCTGCGTCATGACGATCTCTTCGAAGAAGGCTTCCGAGGCGCACAGTCGCGCCAGATGGTCGCCAAGGCGGCTGAGCTGCTGCTTGAGCTGAACCTCATCTCGCGAGGGCGCGAAATATTCCCGGAACGACCGGTCCTGCAGCGCGGCCTGTTCCAGCAGGCCGAACAGGATGCGGCCATATAGCGGCGTAACGGAGAAGGTCACATGTAACGACGGGCCTTCGACGGCGATTGCGTCATGATACCAACCGCGTGGAAGGTAGAGCAGGTCGCCCGGACGCATGCGAACCTCCTGGGCCACAGGGCCTCGGCTCTGTTTCAGCCAGGCGCGTGTCTCCGGGGTGTCGGGCGGAAAGTCGACGGGATTGTCGGCGCGGTTGGCGTAGAGGCGCCACAGCTTCTCGCCTTCCAACTGGATGACGAAGACGTGGTGCAGGTCATAGTGGCTGTCGAAAGCCTGAACGTTTTTGAAGGAGCAGTAGATGTTGGCTCCGATCGCTGCGGCGAAGCGTTCGCCCAGCATCTGGGAGACCTCGGCCAGCGCCGGCGTCAGCGTCTGGACGTCGCCTGCCA
This sequence comes from Brevundimonas sp. FV2ps16, assembly GCF_058681075.1. Lineage (NCBI taxonomy): Bacteria > Pseudomonadati > Pseudomonadota > Alphaproteobacteria > Caulobacterales > Caulobacteraceae > Brevundimonas > Brevundimonas sp. FV2ps16. The sequence continues at coordinate 1,520,537 of NZ_CM178728.1, forward strand.
CCACGCTTGCCCCTTCGGCCATGAAGATGGCGACCTTGGCGGGGTCGGGCTGGGTCTGCACACCCGATTGCCCCCGCACGACCCGGCAGTAGTCCTCAAGTGGGATACCAACCCCATCTCGGACCAGTTTCAGCGTCGAAGCCGTCCATATCTGGCTTTGGTTCAGAAGGTGGGCGAAGCCGTTCCAATCGAGCATCCTGCGCTTGTCCGCTTCTTGCGTCGCCGGTACGTGAAGCGGTGCGCGATCATGATGATCGGTCATAAAGCGTTCGACAGCGAACGGCTGGAGCAAGTCGGCGAAGTCACGCATGGTGGCGACGCTAGATCGGAGAGATCATCGTGTCGACCGTCCGTCTTAGCGCTCGTCCCACGACAGCCGACATCGCCACCGCGCGTCAGGCCCTGGCCGACGCCGATCCTGCCCTGGCCCGCGCCCACGCCCAGACGCCCGTGTTCGAGTGGCGGCTGCGACCCGGCGGCTACGAAGGCCTGTTCCGCATGATCGTCGAGCAACAGGTGTCGGTCGCCGCCGCCGCCTCGATCTGGGCGCGCACCATTCAAGGACTGGGCGGAACGGTGACGCCGGACGCCGTGCTGGCCCACGACATCGACGCCCTGCGCGCCTTTGGTCTGTCGGGCCAGAAGGCCAAATACGGCCGCGAGATCGCCCTGGCGCAGGTCGAGGGCCGCGTCGATCTGGACCATATGCAGACCCTGTCGGACGACGACGCCGTCGCCGCCCTGACCGCGATCAAGGGCGTCGGCAAGTGGACGGCGGAGACCTATCTGATGTTCTGCGAGGGCCGGCTGAACGTCTTTCCGGGCGGCGACGTGGCGCTGCAGGAGGCGATGCGCTGGGCCGACCGCGCCGAACAGCGCCCGACCGAGAAACAGGCCTATGTCCGCGCCGAGATCTGGCGTCCGCATCGCGGGGTGGCCGCCCATCTGCTGTGGGGATGGTATGGCGGCGTGAAGCGTGGCGAGATCGCGCTGGAGGACTTCACCGCGTGACCCCCCTCGATCCTGCCCTTACCGAGCCGCTGCGCGATCCCCGCACCGTGCTCGCCGCCCTCGACTTCGCCGGGGTGGCGGTGTTTGCGGCCACCGGCGCCCTGGCCGCCGCACGCGAAAAGCACGACGTTATCACCTTCGCCTTCTTCGCCGCCATCACCGGGGTCGGAGGCGGCACCTTGCGCGACCTGCTGCTGGGCCTGCCCGTCTTCTGGGTGCAGGATTGGCGATATATGGCCGTCTGTCTGCTGGCGGCCGTCGCCATCTGGCTGATCGGTCAGCGCGACTGGCGATTCCGCGCCCTGCTGTGGCTCGATGCGATCGGCCTGGGCGCCTACGGCGTCATGGGGGCGGCCAAGGCCGAGGCGGCCGGCGCCCATCCGCTGATCTGCATCGTCATGGGCACCCTGACCGCCTGTTTCGGCGGGGTGGTGCGCGACATCCTGGCGGGCCAGCCCTCGATCCTGCTGCGGCGCGAGATCAATGTCACCGCGGCCATACTGGCGGCGACCCTCTATATCATCCTGCGGATCCCCGAGGCGCCGATCTGGCCAGCGGCCATCGTCGCCGCCCTCGCAGGCTTCATGCTGCGGGCCGGCGCCCTGCGCTGGGGCTGGACCCTGCCGGGCTTCCCCGAGCGAAATTGAGCCCGTTTCGTCGTCTCTTCGTCATGGCGGCGTCTTCGAATCGGGCGTAGGCTGAACGCCTCGGACTTAGGGAAGGAGACGCGTCTTCAATCCTGTAGCTTCCATACCCCCCGCCGCGAACGGGAGGACCTGATGCAGGTCCTCCACCGACCGCCGTCGGGCTTTCCCGCCCTGGTTCTGAACGCGGACTTCCGGCCGCTGTCCTACTACCCGCTGTCGCTCTGGCCGTGGGAGGAGGCGGTCAAGGCGGTCTATCAGGACCGGGTGGACGTGGTGTCGCTGTATGACAAGGTGGTCCGCTCTCCGTCGATGGAGATGCAACTGCCCAGCGTCATCGCGCTGAAGAACTATGTCGATCAGGATCGCAGCCCCGCCTTCACCCGCTTCAACGTCTTCCTGCGCGACGGTTTCGCCTGTCAGTATTGCGGGGAATCGACCGAGCTGACCTTCGACCACGTCATTCCGCGCTCGCACGGCGGCCGCACGACCTGGGAGAATATCGTCGCCGCCTGCGGTCCCTGCAACCTGACCAAGGGCGGCCGCACTCCCCGCCAGGCCATGATGCCGATCCGCCGCGAGCCCTATCGCCCCAACGCCTGGCAGCTGCAGGAGGCAGGTCGGCGATTCCCACCCCACTACCTGCACCAGAGCTGGCTCGACTACCTCTACTGGGACATCGAGCTCGAACCCTAGGGTTGTCGGCGGCTCAGGTTCCGGGCTGGATATAGGGGATGGCCGAAAAGAACTGGCGCTCGTCGCCGCGCGGGTCGTCGGCCATCTGCGAGGTGACGTCGAACAGCATCGTCTGGCGGCGGGGCAAAGCATATCGATCCCAGCGCGGCAGGCCGGAATGGTTCGGATCGCCATCCCGCGCCAGGGCGACGAAGGCCTGGCGCATCGCGTCAGACACGGTCTGTGCGCCGGGGCCGTTCACGCGAGACTCAGGCGAGGTCACATTGTCGAACACCAGAGGGATGTCGGCCGTATGGAAGGCGCCCCTGCGGCCTGACGGCATCGTGCCCGGATAGTCCATCTGGTACACCCAGGCGGGCGCGCCCGCACGGGCCCGTTCTTCCGCCTCGATCACCGCGCCGCGCCAGGAGCGTCCGGCTGTGGTGGCGGCGATCAGCACCTGGTCCGGAGACCAGTCGGGGTGCATGGCGCGATAGCCCGCGATCACCGCCTCGGGCGTGATGTCGATCCGCATGACGCCCGGCGTCAGCCGCTCCGCCAGGCTGTCCCAGGTCAGTCCGATGTTCCTGGGATCGTCGCCCATGAACCCCAGGGTCTCTTCGCGGGTATTGCCGATGATCATGGGGATCGGACGGCCTTGAGGCGCGGCGTCGGGATAGAAGGGGTGGCGGGGCAGGGTGCGGAAATCGAGCACCGGGCCGAAATAGAGACCGCCGAAGCCCAGGATCGGGTCTTCGGTGGTCTGGGCCTCCAGCAGTCGCTCGATCGGCATCGTCGCCGCTTCCGCCGCGCGATCCGGCGTCAGGCCCAGGGCCTTCAGCCAGGCCGTGGCGCGGGTCGTGGCGTTGATGGGGCCGGAGGCGGTGACCTGCTGACCGCTCATGGTCGCGGCGCGGTGGAACAGGCCCTGGGCCGCCGGCGTGGCCATCAGGGTGGCGATCTTGGCCCCGCCGCCGGACTGGCCGAACAGCATCACACGGTCGGGGTCGCCTCCGAAGGCCGCGATATTGTCCCGTACCCAGCGCAAGGCCAGGATCAGGTCCATCTGACCGACATTGCCCGAATCTTCGAACCCCGGCGTCAGCCGCGCCAGATAGGCGTAGCCGAAGACGTTCAGCCGATGGTTCAGCGTCACCACGACCACGTCGCCGTGCTCGGCCAGCCGTGAGCCGTCGTAGAGTGGATGACTGCCCGAGCCGGTCGCATAGGCGCCGCCGTGGATATAGACCATGACCGGTCGTCGCCCGGCGTCCGTCGCCGGGGTCCAGACGTTCAGGAACAGACAGTCCTCGCTCTGGTTCGGTTCGCTGCCGCGCTGGGGGCTGGCGGCGCCGAATGTGGCGGCCGGGACGGGGGCGCGCCACGGCGTCGGCGGCTCGGGCGGTTGAAACCGCTTTGTCGGCGCGCCGTACCTCAGGCCCTTGAAGACGCTGATCGCTTGCTGGCGGACGCCGACAACCGGTCCGGCCTTCGTCTGGGCGCGGGGATCGCCCGTCCTTGCCGCGCCAAAGCCGGGGCCGGGAAGGGCGGCGGTCGCCATCCCTAGCGCCAATGCCGTGCGACGGTTCACGAGGGGCGATCGGCCCGTTGTCTCGACATTCTGCGCCTGGGTCATTTCGTCTCCTGTCCTTGCCGGCTGTCTGTCGCGCTGGTCGTCATCTGGTTTTGCTTCGGCTTGTCCGTTGAAGATATCCAGGCGGACGAGCTGTTCGCCTTGTTCTTGCCACGGGGCCGCAACTGTGCGTACAACTTCTATGACACCGGTAGCAGCAATCTGGCAAACCAGAACTGACACCGGTGTCGCCCGCCAGCAGCGGGCGGTGAAACGGGGACGATACGATCCCTGAGCGCCAGATCTGGGAGGAGATTTGAAAATGAACCAACGCCACAAATTCGTGCGTTGCGCACTGACGACCACCGCATCGCTGGGCGCTTTGACCCTGGCGCTCATGGCGCATGACGCCGCCGCTCAGCCCGCCGGGACGGGGCAGGCTGCAACCGATGAGGCCGCCGAAGTGGGCGAGATCGTCGTCACCGGCTTCCGCGCCAGCCTTCAGAACGCCCTGAACATCAAGCGGCGCGAGGCTGGCGTCGTCGATGCGATTTCCGCTGAAGACATCGCCGACTTCCCCGACACCAACCTGGCTGAGTCGATCCAGCGTATTCCCGGCGTCTCCATCGACCGGGACGCAGGCGAAGGGCGCAGCCTGACGGTGCGCGGGTTGAGCTCTGAGTTTACCCGTACCCGCATCAACGGCATCGAAGCTCAGGCCTCGACCGGGGCGACAGACTCCTCGGGCGGCGTGAACCGGGGCCGGGGTTTTGACTTCAATGTCTTCGCCTCCGAACTGTTCAACAACATCACTGTGCGCAAGACGTCCTCGGCTGAGATCGAGGAGGGGTCCCTGGGCGCGACCGTGGACCTGAGAACCAGCCGTCCGTTCGACAAGATGGGGTTCCAGGGCGCGATCTCGGGCCAGTACGGCTATAATGATCTGTCCGAGGACTGGAGCCCGCGCTTCGCGGCCCTGGTCTCCAACACCTGGGCCGATGACCAACTCGGGGCCTTGTTCTCCATCGCCTATAGCGAGCGCGACAGCCTTGAAGAGGGTTTCAGTTCGGTGCGCTGGGGGCCTGCGAGCGGCGACTCCGGCTTCCAGAACACCAGCGTCCTGCCCAGCCCTACGACCACCTACCACCCCCGGATTCCGCGCTACGGCAGTTTGGAACATGGTCAGGAGCGCCTAGGCGCGACCCTGTCGTTGCAGGCGCGTCCAGGCAATGGACCGACCCTGTTCACCATGGATATGCTGTACTCGAAGCTGGATTCGACCCGCAGCGAGAACTTCCTTCAAGCCTGGTCGCTGAGCCGTAACGCCAGTCAGGGCGGCAAACCTCAGGTCGATATCGTCGATTTCGAGATCGATCCCGACACGGGGGAGATGATCTACGCTCGGCTCGACGACATGGACATCCGCAGCGAGCAGCGGTTCGACGTGCTGGAGACAGAGTTCAAGCAGATGACGTTTGCGGTCGAGCATGAGTTCTCCGACCGGCTGCGTTTCGACGGTCTGATCGGTCGCGCAGAGTCCAGCTTCGGCAATCCTGTGCAGGTCAGCGCGATCATCGATCGCCAGAACGTCGACGGCTATTCCTACGACTTCCGCGAGAACCGCAATCTGCCCGCCATCAACTGGGGCTTCGATGTCACCGACCCGGCGCAGTGGTCGGTCGTGGGGCCGACCGGCGCTCAGCCCCGTTCAGAGCTGCGCGCCAGCTCCAACTTCCAGGAGAACGTCTATACGACGAGCGAAACGGCGTTCACGTTGGAGGTAAATGACTGGCTGACCCTGAAGGCCGGCGTCAGCCGTAAGGAATATGAGTCCAGCAGCACCGCATTTGCGCGCCTGGCCAACGGCTCGCCGAACCTGCCGGCGGGCGTCTCCGTGGCCGACGTCACCAATATGCTGGAAGGTTTTGGTCGCAATCTTGATCTGCCGGCCGGTTCGGCGACCTCGTGGGTTCGGCCGGATCTCGCCGCGCTGCAGGACGTCTGGAACTACCAGTGCAACTGCGACACCGGGGTTGCGGGCGGCGATTTCCGGTTGATCGGTCTGAACGGCAATACCTCGACCTATGGCAACTGGCGCGACGTCAAGGAAACCGACACCGGAGCGTTCGTTCAGGCTGACTGGGACACTGAACTGATGGGCCTGCCCTTCCGCGGCAACATCGGCGTGCGTCAGGTGAAGACGGAAGTCGAAGCCCTGGGCTATTCCAACGTCGGCGGCGTCGCGACCCCGGTGACGGGCGAGAACGAGTATGACGACACCCTGCCGTCGCTGAACCTCGCGATCGAGCCGATGGAGGACCTGATCGTGCGCTTCGGCGCGGCCAAGGTCATGTCGCGACCGCCGGTCACCAGCCTTGTTCCGGTCTTTACGTTGAGCGCGGCCAATGCCGCCAACAACACGGCGTCACTGGGCAATGTCGAGTTGGAGCCCTACCGCGCCAAGACATACGATCTGTCCATCGAATACTATTTCGCGCCCGAGGCTCTGCTGTCCTTCGCCTATTTCTACAAGGACATCTCGACCTTCGTGCAGACGACGCGTGAAGATCTGACCTATGCGCAACTCACGGCTCTGAACCCGATCGCCTTCCCGGCCGGAGCGCGCGACGCGGCCCTTTCGTTTGCGTTCAGCACGCCCAATAATACCGAAGGCGGCCCCTTGAAGGGGTTCGAAATCAGCTATCAGCAGACCTTCAGCTTCCTGCCGGGTCCATTCGCGAACCTGGGCACGCTCTTGAACTACACCCATGTCGAGTCCCAGATCGACTATTGCACCACGCCAACTTGTCAGGTCATCGCGACCGAGGACCTGGTCAACCTGTCGCCCGAGGCCTGGAACGCGACCCTGTATTATGATGACGGCAAGCTGAGCGCCCGGATTTCGGCCGCCTATCGCGACGGCTATTATCAGAACGTTCCCGGCTCGAACGGCGGCGCCGGCTTGATCCCCTTCCAGGGCAAGTCGGAAACGACGACGATCGACGCCTCGGCCTCCTACAATCTCACTGACAATCTGAGCCTGTCGGTGGAGGGGTTGAATCTGACGGACGAGGAGAACCGCCAGAACCATGGCGATCTCGGAGAGTCGCGCGACAGCACCTATGTCTATCACCACACCGGTCGTCAGCTCTATGTGGGCGCGCGTTACCGGTTCTGATTGCCCGGGCGCCGTTCACGCGGCGCCCTCCTTCCCCTGCCTGGAGAGACGGAATGATCACGAGGCGCGCCGCCGCCGCCGGTCTGGGCCTCGCGGCGGGAGGATGCGCGACGATGGGAGGCGCCGCCGTATCGCTAAACGGCGCTCGAGACGGTGCGCGGGTCTGGACCTTCGACAATCTGCGCCAGGTCGATGGGCTTGCTCTGCATGTCGAGGGCGCGCCGGCCCTGGTGGAGACGCCTTGGGGAAATGGGGTGCGCTTCGACGGCCAGAACGACGCCCTGTTTCTGGATACCCATCCGCTCGCGGGTGCGACCGCATTCACCTTCGAGGCCCTGTTTCGACCCGAGGGCGGCGCGTTCGAGCAGCGGTGGTTCCATCTTCAGGAGATCGGGCCCGATGGAACGCCGACGGACACCCGCATCCTGTTCGAGATCCGCACCCGCGACGGCGAATGGTGGCTGGACGCCTTCGCCAAGGGGCCGGGCTATAGCCACACTCTGATCACCGAGGCCAAGCGGTTCCCGGTCGGGCGTTGGTTCCATGTGGCCCAGACCTTCGGCGACGGCCTCTACAGCAGTTTCGTCGACGGGGCTTTGCAGGATCGGGCGCCTCTGGCCTTCAAGCCTCAGGGCGAGGGGCGCTGTTCCGTCGGCTGCCGCTACAACCGGGTCAGTCCCTTTCGGGGCTCTGTCTGCGCCGCCGCGTTTGACCGGCGGGCGCGGCCGCCCGCCGCCTTCGTGCTGCCGAGCGCGAGAACTCCAGCCTAATCGCCTCGCCTATTGGTAACCGGTGGCATATCTTCCCGTAGACCGCTCGGTTTCGAAGGATTCCTTTATGCCGCATCCTCTTCGTCTCAACCCGGACCGCCTGTTCCCGGCCGACGCCGACAGCCGCACGATCGCGCGGCGTCTGTATGCCGAAATCAAGGGCCTGCCGATCATCAGTCCGCACGGCCATACGGACCCGAGCTGGTTTGCCTTGAACGAGCCCTTCGCCAATCCGGCCGAACTGTTGATCACCCCCGACCACTACGTCTTTCGCATGCTGCACTCGCAGGGGATGGCGATGGAGGACTTGGGCGTCCCCCTGCAAGGTCCCGAGGGCGCAGACGGCGGCCCGGTCGAGTCCGATCCGCGTGCGATCTGGCGCCGGTTCGCCGAGAACTATCACCTGTTCCGGGGCACGCCGTCGCGGATGTGGCACGACTGGGTCTATGCCGAGGCCTTCGGCATAGACGTGCGCCTGTCGGCCGAGACGGCGGACCACTATTACGACGTCATCGACGCCGCGCTGAGGACCGACGCTTTCCGGCCTCGCGCCTTGTTCGATCGCTATAATATCGAGGTCCTGACCACGACCGAGAGTCCGCTCGACACGCTGGATCACCACAAGGCCATCAAGGCGTCGGGCTGGAAGGGGCGGGTGCTGACCGCCTATCGCCCTGACCCTGTGCTGGATCCGGATTACGAGGGCTTCCGTGACAATCTGAAGGTCCTGGCCGAACAGACTGGGCGCGATACCCTGTCGTGGGACGGCTATCTGCAGGCGCTGCGCGATCGCCGCGCGGTCTTCATCGCGATGGGCGCCACCTCGACCGACCACGGCCACCCGACCGCCTTCACCGCCGACCTGCCTAAGCCCGAAGCCGAGGCCCTGTTCCGTCGCGTCTCCACCGGACCGGCCAGCGCCGCCGACGCCGAACTGTTCCGGGGGCAGATGCTGACCGAAATGGCCGCCATGTCGGTCGAGGACGGGTTGGTGATGCAGCTCCACTCCGGCAGCTTCCGCAATCACTCCGCCACCGTCTTCAACCGCTTCGGCCGCGACAAGGGTTGCGATATCCCGACCCAGACCGATTACGTCCGGGCGCTGAAGCCGCTGCTGGATCGGTTCGGATCGGACAGCCGCCTTTCGCTGATCCTCTTCACCCTGGACGAGACCAGCTACAGCCGTGAACTGGCGCCCCTGGCCGGCCACTATCCGGCGCTGAAGCTGGGGCCGAGCTGGTGGTTCCACGACAGCCCCGAGGGGATGCGGCGCTTCCGCGAACAGGTCACCGAGACGGCCGGCTTCTACAACACCGTCGGCTTCAACGACGACACCCGCGCCTTCCTGTCGATCCCGGCCCGTCACGACGTGGCCCGGCGCATGGATTGCGGTTTCCTGGCCCGGCTGGTGGTCGAACACCGGATGGAGGAGGACGAGGCCCATGAGCTGGCGCGCGCCCTGACCTATGATCTGGTGAAGGCGGCCTACAAGCTGTGAGCCGTCTTTCTGCCGCGACCCTTTCGGTCCTGCCCGCCGACGTCGCCATTCCCGGTTACGACCGCGCCCAGGTGAAGACCGGCGTGGTCCATCTGGGCATCGGCGCCTTCCAGCGCGCCCACCAGGCGGTGGTGTTCGACGATGCGCTGGCGAGCGGGGATATACGCTGGGGCGTGCTGGGGGCCTCGCTGCGGTCGCCGGGGGTGCGTGACCAGTTGAATCCGCAGGACGGCCTCTACACCCTGGTCGTTCGCGATGGCTCGAACGAGCATCTGCGGGTGATCGGCGCCGGTCGCGGCGTTCTGGTCGGGCCGGAAGATCCCGCCGCGCTTGTCGCGGCCATGGCGGACGCCGATGTCCACATCGTCACCCTGACCGTGACCGAGAAGGGCTATCGTCTCGACCCGGCGACCGGCGAACTCCTGCTGGACGATCCGGACGTCGCCGCTGACCTGGCCGATATCGCCGCGCCCCGCACCGCGCCGGGCTTCATCGTCGCGGCGCTGCGGGCGAGAAGGGCCGCGGGGCTGAAGCCCTTCACCGTCATCAGTTGCGACAATCTTCCGCACAACGGCAAACGGATCCGCGCCGGGGTCGTCGCCATGGCTCGCCGGATTGACCCGTCGCTGGCCGAGTGGATCGAGGCGGAGGGCGCTTTCCCCCAAACCATGGTCGACCGGATCGTCCCGGCGACCACGCCCGACGACATCGCCGGCTTGACCGCCCGGCTCGGCGTCGAGGACCGGGGCATGGTCAAGGCCGAGCCCTTCTCCCAGTGGGTGATTGAGGACTTGTTCGCAGGCGAACGGCCGGACTTTGCGGCCTTGGGCGTGCAACTGACCGAGGCGGTCGAACCGTGGGAGGACGCCAAGCTGCGCCTGCTGAACGGCGCCCATTCGGCCATCGCCTATCTCGGCGCCCTGTCGGGGCGCGAACATGTTCATGAGGCGGTCGCCGTCCCTGCCCTCCGCGCCTATGTCGAGGCCCTGTGGGACGAGGCCCAGACCACGCTGAACCCGCCGCCGGGCCTGGATATCTCCGCCTATCGCGAGGCGCTGATGGGCCGGTTCTCCAACCCGGCGCTGATGCACCGCACCCGCCAGATCGCGATGGATGGGTCGCAGAAACTGCCCCAGCGCCTGCTGGCCGCCGCCGCCGAGCGGTTGGCCGCCGGGAAGGGGATCGCGGCGCTGGCCCTGGGCGTCGCCGCCTGGATGAAGTGGCAGTCGGGGGTGACCGAGAGCGGCGAGGGCTTCGTCGTTGACGACCCGCTGGCGGCGAAGACCGCAGAGCGGCTGGCCGGCGCCGAGGATGACGCGAGCTGCGTTCTGGCTTTGCTGGGTCTGTCTGCGGTCTTTCCGACCCGGTTGGCGGGCGACAGCCGGTTCGCGGTGGCGGTCACCGACGCCTATCTGTCGCTCAGCCGGAACGGCGCGGTCGAGGCCGCGCGTCTGCTGACGGAGTAGTTCATGTCCCGCGTCCTGATCCTCAACCCCGTCGACGACGTCGCCATTGCTCTGGACGAGATCGCGACCGGGGACACGCCCGACGGTCTGGACGCACCTGCGCGCGCCGACATCGCCACGGGGCACAAGATCGCCCGTCATGCTGTGGAGGCGGGCGGTCTGGTCCGCCGCTACGGCCAGGTCATCGGTCGCGCCAAGGCGGATATTGCGGCCGGAGATCATGTCCACGTGCACAACCTGGCCATGGCCGAGGATGGGCGTGAGGCCGAGGTCGGGGCCGACCTGCGCCCGCCCGCGCCTTTGTCGGGCGCCGCCTTCAAAGGCATCGTCCGCCCGGACGGTCGTGTCGGCACGCGGAACTACGTGGGCGTCCTGACCAGCGTGAACTGTTCGGCCACCGTCGCGCGCCGCATCGCCGACGCCTTCCCCGACTCCAGCCTGCCCAAGGGCGTGGATGGCGTCGTCGCCTTCACCCACCAGGGCGGTTGCGGCGGCTCGTCCCTGTCCAGCGACGTGACCCTGTTGCAGCGGACGCTGGCCGGTTACGCCCGTCATCCGAACTTCCATTCCATCCTGATCGTCGGCTTGGGCTGCGAGGCCAATCAGATCCCCGCCTGGCTCGCCAACGAGGGTCTGGTCGCCGGCCCGCACCTACGCGCCCTGACCATCCAGGAGGCCGGCGGCACGGCCCGCGCCATCGAGGCCGGGATCGCGGTCGTTCGCGAGCTGGTCGCCGAAGCGGCGAAGGTCGAACGCCAGCCCGTGTCCGCGTCGCACCTGACGGTCGGGCTGCAGTGCGGCGGCTCGGACGGCTGGTCCGGCGTCACCGCCAATCCGGCCTTGGGCGCGGCGGTGGATCTACTGGTCGCTCACGGCGGCTCGGCCATGCTGTCCGAGACGCCCGAGATCTGGGGCGCTGAACACCTGCTGCTGCGTCGCGCGGCGTCGCAGGAGGTGGCGGACAGGCTGAATGCGCGTCTGGCCTGGTGGCGCGACTATGCCGAGCGGCATCAGATGGAGCTGAACAATAACCCGTCGCCGGGCAATCTGAAGGGCGGGCTGACCACTATATTGGAGAAGTCGCTGGGCGCGGTGGCCAAGTCGGGCTCCACCCCGCTGAACGATGTGATCGGCTATGCCGAGCCGCTGACGGCCAAGGGGCTCAGCTTCATGGACAGCCCCGGCTATGACCCCTGCTCGGCCACGGGTCAGATCGCCTCGGGCGCCAATCTGATCGTCTTCACCACGGGCCGGGGCTCGGTCTTCGGCGCCAAGCCCGCGCCTTCGATCAAGGTCGCTTCCAACGCCAAACTGGCCAACTGGATGGACGAGGATATGGACGTCGACGCCTCGCCCGTCCTGACCGGGACCAGCCTGGCCGAGGTCGGCACGGCCATCTTCCAGAAGATGCTGGACGTGGCTTCGGGCGAACCGTCCAAGTCTGAAGCCTTAGGCATCGGCGACAATGAGTTCGTGCCCTGGCAGGTGGGGGCCTATCTCTAGGCTTACGCGCCCAGGGCCTCGATCAGGTCGCCCATGTTGCGGATGAAGACGGCGGTCGAGACGCCCTCGACCGGGAAGTCGGTCTGATAGGGCGAGGTGTCCCACAGGTCGCCGACGCGGGTCATCTGATACTCGCCGCCGGTCACCGCTGTGGGCGACGGCCCCTTGTAGGGGTTCGAGGTCGTGGTCAGAGGCGTGGACCAGTAGCCGCGCGCGTTCAGTCCGGCCATCACCTCTGCGGCGCGGTTGGCGTGCGGACGGCTGAGGCGCCGTGCGTCGCTGGACATGTCCCAGACATCGACGTCCTGAAGCGTGAAATATCTCGGCAGGTTCAGCGAACCGGGGCGGGCCTTCAGCGGCGAGCCTTGGGTCGCCTCCTCGACGGACAGGGCCGACAGGCGGGCGTATTCCGCGCGCAGGGCCGGGGTGTCCACGTTGCGGAACGAGCCGTAGTGGACAATCAGATTGGTCGGATTGTCGTCGGCGTAATACTGGCCGTTGGCGATGTTCGACCCGCGCCGGTGGATATAGATCGGGGTGTTGGCGCCCTCCAGGATGAAGGTCGGATGCGTGCGGCCCGGCGTGTTCAGCGGCGGTTTGGCCGCGACCTGATCCAGCCAGTCCATAGCCTCGGGCAGGCGGGCCAGATATTTGCGGTCGCCGGTCAGGCGGTAGAAGCCCAGCATCGACTTGATGTTCGTCCCCGTCGCATGGGTGACGAAGGCTTGCGGCTCGATGGTGCGGGCGCCGGCCGGCTTCAGCGTATCGGGGAAATGTTGCAGGCCCCAGGCGGGTTGCGGCTGGGGCTGCTGGGTCTTCACGAAGATGTCCATGCCACGATGAATGGCGTCCAGCACCTTGGCGTCGCCCCGACCGTTCCGCGCCAGGCCGTGATAGGCGTAGATCAGGAACTCCAGGTTCTCGCCCGCCACATCGTCGTTGAAGGTGATGTAGGGGGTGTAGTCGGCGTGCCCGTGAAGGCCGCCGTTCTCGACGAAGGGATAGCGCTGGGGCCAGCCGCCGTTGGCGTACTGGCTGTCCAGCACGAAGCGGATCGCCTTGTTCAGCGGCGCCAGATATTTGCGGTCCTTCTTCTCCAGATAGACCCGCAGCAGCAGTTGCGACGCCTCGGCCGTGCCGGCGTCGTCGAAGGTGGCGTTGCCGTAGTAGTGGTGGAATTCCTCAAGCCGCCAGGCGTTGGCGGCGACCGTGGCGTACCACTGTTTCAGCGAGTCTTCGCCGGCGGTGTCGATGACGTAGTTCCAGCCGCCGGCCGGGTGCTGGCCCCGGATCAGGGCGTCGGCGGCGGACTTGGCGGCCTCGTAATAGAAGGCGTCGCCGGTGGCGTGATAGGCGTCCAGGTAGAGGTGGCCCATGGTGGCCGTGCCGGGCGGCTGGACCCAGATCATGGTCGGATTGGCTTCCAGCTCGCCCCAGCGGCGCGAGAAGTCGGGCAGGTACTGCCAGACGTAGCCGCCTTGCACAGCGGCCTCCTCGACCATGAACCGGGCGGCGCGCTTCATGGCGTCCAGGACGGCGGCGCGGTCGGGCGAAGCCTGGGCGCCGGCGGGCAGGGCGGGGGCCGAGGCGGCGACGAAGGTGGCGGCGGCGCCGACGGCCAGCAGGGCGCGACGGTTCATGGACGGTACGGGCATGGGAACTCCTGGGTGACCTCTCGACCGGCTCTTGGCGACCGTTTCGAGCGATGACTGAAGCATGATTGACACCGGTTTCCTAGCCCCGATGGGAATGGGGCGGTCACGGGTCCGTCAACGACTTTGTCCCGCCTTGAGGGCATGGAGAAGCCCCGCATTAACTGGACAATAGCTGGAGAAACTTTGGAGATAATTTCCAGCTCTATCGTCGAATATCGAAACCTTCGTGCTGCATGGCGGCTTGGACATCCGCTGCGGAGAAGAGGTTGAAATCGCCGGGGACAGAGTGTTTGAGGCCGGCGGCGGCCAGACCGAAGTCGAGCGCCTGCTGGTCCGACCATCCGCTCCACAGACCGAACAGGACGCCGGAGGCGAAGGCGTCGCCGCCGCCGACGCGGTCGATCACGCCGGCCATCTGGATGGCCTCGGCCTGGCTCTCGATCACGTCGTCTCCGTCGCGGGTCAGCATGACGGCGGACAGGGCCTGGTCGGCGACGCTGTCCTGGACGCGCAGGGTGCAGGCGATGCGTTGCAGGCGGGGGAAGGCGGCGAAGGCGGCGGCGGCGGCCTGACGGCGGCGCACGGCCGGATCGGGATCGTCGAACTTGGTCTTCAGCACCAGGGCGAAGTCGCGGTCGTCGGCGAAGGCGACGGTGGCGCCGGCCAGCATCCGGCCCAGGGTGGTGGGCGGATCGCCGTCCCACTGCTCCCACAGCTTGCCGCGGAAATTGCCGTCATAGCTGACCTTGACCCCGCGTCGCACGGCGGTCTCGATCAGGGCGACGGCGGCGGCTGAGCCGTTCGGCCCGGTCGCCGGGGTCACGCCCGAGGCGTGCAGCCATTCGACCCCGTCCAGCAGCTGGTCCCAGTTGAAGGCGGTGTGGACGTGTTCGACGAAGGCCGAGCCGGCGCGGTCGTACAGCACCTCGGACGGGCGACGCACGGCGCCGGGGGTGAGGAAATACAGGCCCATCCGTCCCGGTCGGAAGACCACGGGCGAGGTGTCGACGCCGTGCTTGCGCACCTCGTCCCGCGCCGCGCGGCCCAGGGCGTTGTCGGCCAGCACGGTGGCCAGGCTGGTCGGGGCGCCGAACTGCGCCAGGGACACGGCGACGTTCGCCTCGGCCCCCGCCGGACGGACCGTCAGGGCGGGGGACTGGAGCAGAAGCTCGTTCTGGTTCGGCGAGATCCGCAGCAGCATCTCGCCAAAGCAGAGGATGCGGTTGGAGGAGGCGTTCTGGGACATGAGACTAACCGCAGCGGGATCGGAACGGCACTGTGCCTGAAAGCGATGCGATGGCGAACGCCTTCAATATTTCTCCGTCATCCTCGCCACAAGGGCGAGGATGACGGAGATGGGGGGGCGTTAGCGCGCCTGCCAGCCGCCGTCGACCGGCAGAATGGCGCCCTGGACATAGTCGGAGGCCCGGCTGGCCAGGAAGACGGCCGCGCCGCCCAGGTCCGACGGCTCGCCCCAGCGGCCGGCCGGGATGCGGCCCAGGATCTCGGCCGAACGGACCGGATCTTCGCGCAGGGCCTGGGTGTTGGCGGTGGCGAAATAGCCCGGCGCGATGGCGTTGGCGGTGATGCCGTGCGGGGCCCATTCATTGGCCATCAGCTTGGTCAGGCCGGCCACGCCCGACTTGGAGGCGGTGTAGGACGGCACGCGGATGCCGCCCTGGAAGGACAGCATGGAGGCGATGTTGATGATCTTGCCGCCGTCGCCTTGCTTGATGAACAGACGGGCGACCGCCTGGCTCATGAAGAAGACCGTCTTCAGATTGATGTTCATCACCAGGTCCCAGTCGGCCTCGGTGAAGTCCACGGCGTCGGCGCGGCGGATCAGGCCGGCGTTGTTCACCAGAATGTCGATCCGGCCCATGGCCGCCAGGGCTTCCTCGACCACCCGTCCGACCGGCTCAATCGAGGTCAGGTCGGCGCTGACGGCGTGGGCGCGACGGCCCATGGCCTGAACCAGGGCGACGGTCTCGTCGGAATCGGACAAGGCGACCGAGACGATATCGGCGCCGGCCTCGGCCAGGGCCAGGGCGATGCCTTGCCCCAGGCCCACATTGCCGCCGGTCACCAGGGCGACCTTGCCGGTCAGGTCGAATGGGTTGCTCATGACAGGCACGTTTCCTCTCAGATCTATTTCAGGCGCCGGAACGGACCCGGCTTGTCTATGTTGGTAACCGGTGTCATATACTGATGCAAACGCTTAGACCATAACCGAAACACAGGCTCGTCGCCCCGCCGCACCCGGAAGGCCAGCCATTGCTGATATTGTCGGCAGCGCCCGCAACCGCCCCAAAAGGATTCCCCCATGAAGATCGCGCTCATCATTGAAAACAGCCAGGCCGCAAAGAGCGAGACGGTGCACACCGCCTTGACCTCCGTCGCCGAGCCCATGGGCCACCAGGTGTTCCACTATGGAATGTATGCGGCTGAGGACAAGGCGTCCCTGACCTATGTCATGAACGGCCTGCTGACCGGCATTCTGCTGAACTCGGGCGCGGCCGATTTCGTCGTCACAGGCTGCGGAACCGGCATGGGCTCCATGCTGGCCTGCAACAGCATGCCTGGCGTCTTCTGCGGCCTGGTCATCGATCCGACCGACGCCTTCCTGTTCGGCCAGATCAACGACGGCAACGCCATCTCCATGCCCTACGCCAAGGGCTTCGGCTGGGCGGCGGAACTGAACCTGCAAGACGTCTATCGCAAGCTGTTCGAGGGCGAACGCGGTCTGGGCTATCCGCGGGAACGCGCCGAGATCATGCGCAAGAACCGCGGCGTGCTGAAGGATCTGAAGGCTGTGACCTGCAAGGACATGCTGACGGTTCTGAAGACCATGGACCAGGATCTGCTCAAGGCGACCGTGGCGGGTGAACGCTTCTCCGAATACTTCTTCGCCAATGCGACGGATGAGGGCATTCGCGAGTATCTGAAGGGCGTCGTCAGCACCTCGCCGGCGCTCGAAACGGTCTGATCGACCAAGGGGCGTTTGGCGTGTGAGGTCGCACGCCGAACGCCCCTGCCATCGACAGGTTCGGTCAGTCGCCCTGAGGAATCGCCGACTTGCGCGTCACGAGCGCCGGGCGAACCTCCTGCTGCTGCAGCTTGGCCGGATCGACGCCCCGCAAAGGCGCCAGAAGTTTTTCCGCCGCCATTCGCCCCATGTCGCGAATCGGAAGCCGTACCGACGTCAGGTTCGGCCAGACACGCGCCGCCATCGGCAGGTCGTCGAAACCCACCACCGAAAGGTCGCGCGGCAGTTCGAGACCCCGCTCGCGGGCGGCCTGCATGACGCCGATGGCCATGTCGTCGTTCAGGGCGAAGATGGCGCTGGGCGGCGTGGCCAGGGAGAGGAGGGCGTGCCCGGCCTCGACCCCGGATTCGAACGTATAGGCGCCCTTGAAGTCGAGCTCGGGGTCCAGCGGAATGTCGCGTGCAGCCAGGGCGTCGACGAACCCCTCGCCGCGAACGGCCGAGGACCGGAACAGGTCCGGGCCGCGCACAAGGCCGATGCGGCTATGGCCCAGGTCCGCCAGGTGATTGGCCGCTTCGGCGGCGCCGACGCCGTCGTTCGTCACCACCATGACCTCGGGTTCGTCGAGGGCCACCGAGGCGATGCGGACATAGGGGCAGTCCAGTTCGCGCAGCAGGTCGATGACCCGTTCGTCCTCGGACACCGAGGGGGGCATGATGACGCCGTACAGGCGCTGGCGCTCGACGAAGCCGCGGATGTCTTCCAGCAGGGTCGGCGAATTGCGGTTGCAGGGATGGACGACCAGCTCCAGGCCCGAACCCTTGAGCGCGTCCAGAACCCCCTGTTGCATGTTGACCACATAGGTCGGGCTGGGGTTGTCGTAGATCAGGCCGATCAGGAACGAACGCCCGAAAGCCAGGCCGCGCGCCTGGGGATCGGGGGTGAAACCCAGCTCTTTGATGACGGCGTTGACGCGTTCGCGGGTGTCCGTCTTCACGAACGGCGACTGGTTGATGACCCGCGAGACCGTCTTCTTGGAGACCCTGGCCTCACGCGCGACGTCATTGATGGTGGCCCGCTTTCCCGGCTTGCCGGCGCGCGGATCGTCTTGAGCCAAGGTCCGGCTCCTTCCTCTTGTCGAGCCCAAGCCATAGCCGCGACTCGCGTCGGACGCCATGGGCCTGTTCTAAACTGGATTGACACCGGTTTCCTTCATGGTTCTTATCGAAGCTTGTTCAAGAGGCGACGGCTTTGACTTCCATCCCCCAATCCGCGAGCCGCGCAGCATGAGCGCGACGCCCGTCACGATGTCCGGCCCTGCCGACGTCCAGACCGCCGAAGCGACGGCGATCGCGCAGCAATTCGTCTCGGCGCGCCTGGCCCGGCGCTGCACGCCCGACTATCCAGGCCGTATTCCGCAGACCATGGCCGAATCCTACGTCATTCAGGACATCGCCATCGGGCTGGCGCCCGATACGGTCGTGGGTTGGAAGGTCGGGGGTGTGCCGCCGGCCCAACGACCGAATCTGGGCGTGCATCGGCTGGCCGGGGCCATCTTCGCCGCCAATGTCTGGCCCGCGACAGCCGACACGGCCACGCCCCTTCCTGAAATCGAGGGTGGATTCGCCGCTGTGGAAGCCGAATTCATTGCCCGGATCGGGACGGACGTGGATCCCGCCAAGACCGAATGGACCATCGACGAGGCCCGGGCCGTGATCGACAAGGTCTTCGTCGGCGTCGAACTGGCCGGCAGCCCCTTGTCGGCGATCAACGACCTGGGCTCGGCCGTGGTGGCCTCGGACTTCGGCAATAACGGCGGACTGGTCGTGGGACCCGAGTTGGAAGACTGGCGCGATACGCTGGACGATATTCAGGTCGAGACCTTCATCAACGGCGCCAGCGTCGGCGTCGGCGGTTCGCCGTCGCTCGAGGGCGGGGCGATGGAGTCGGTGCGGTTTCTGCTGGAACACTGTGCGCGCTGGGGCCGTCCGCTGAAGGCCGGGATGCTGGTCTCG
Organism: Brevundimonas sp. FV2ps16; assembly: GCF_058681075.1. NCBI lineage: Bacteria > Pseudomonadati > Pseudomonadota > Alphaproteobacteria > Caulobacterales > Caulobacteraceae > Brevundimonas > Brevundimonas sp. FV2ps16. The sequence goes on from NZ_CM178728.1 coordinate 1,539,511, forward strand.
ACCGGCGCTGTCACCGGGGTTCACCGCGTGCATGCCGGCGATCAGGCCGTGTGCGTCTTCAAGGATATCGCTGAACTCCAGTGTTCGGTCGTGAGGGCCGAAGCGAAGTAAACATCATCAGGCGCGGAACCCGTTCGCCCTCGCGGTCGAACAAGAAGACGGGGCGCGCCGAGGAACATCAGGAACGGGTAAGAGTCATGACTGACGCGTCGAGCGCAGGTCCGATAAAGATTAAGGCGCCGTCGCCGGGCAAATACCGGTGGGTTATCATGTGGCTGCTGTTTGCGGCCATGGTCATCAACTATGTCGACCGGCAGATGATCGGCTTCCTGAAGCCGACCCTGTCAGCGGAGTTCGGCTGGTCCGAGACGGACTATGCCGACATCGTCTTCTGGTTCCAGGCTTCCTACGCCGTCTTCTACCTGTTGTGGGGCCGGATCATGGACAAGGTCGGGGCCCGCTGGGGCCTGGGTGTGGCCTTCGGCATCTGGCAGATCGGCCATATCCTCCACGCAGGCGCCCGCGACCTGACGCACTTCATCATGGCCCGGGCCGTTCTGGGCGCCGGCGAGGCCGGTGGTTTCCCCGGCAGCATCAAGGCGGTCGCCGAGTGGTTCCCGAAGAAGGAACGCGCCCTCGCGACTGGCCTGTTCAACGCAGGCACCAATATCGGCGCCATCGTTACGCCGTTGATCGTGCCGGGCCTGGTGCTGGCCTTCGGATGGCAGATGGCCTTCGTCATCACCGGCTTGCTGGGCCTGATCTGGCTGCCGATCTGGCTGCTGGTCTATCGCCGTCCGCGCGAGCAGAAGAACCTGTCCGCGACCGAACTGGCCTATATCGAGCAGGACCCGGCCGATGTCGTCGAGAAGGTCAAATGGACCAGGCTTCTGACGGTCAAGGAGACCTGGGCTTACGCCCTGGGCAAGTTTCTGATCGATCCGATCTGGTGGATGTTCCTGTTCTGGCTGCCGGACTTCCTGGGCAAGACCTATGGTCTGGACCTGAAAACCTTCGGTCCGCCGATTGTCGTGATCTATCTGATGTCGGATGTCGGCTCGGTCGGGGGCGGTTGGCTGTCCTCGCGATTCATGCACCGGGGCATGGACGTGAACAGTGCGCGCAAGATCACCATGCTGATCTGCGCCCTGTGCGCCGTACCGGTGGCCTTCGCCGCCATGGCGTCAAACCTTTGGGTCGCGGTGGGCATCATCGGGCTGGCGACAGCGGCGCACCAGGGCTTCTCGGCCAACCTCTACGCCCTGCCGGGCGACGTCTTCCCGCGTTCGGCGGTGGGTTCGGTCGTCGGCATCGGCGGCATGCTGGGCGCGATCGGCGGTATGGCCATGGCCAAGTACGCCGGCTTTGTCCTGGAGAAGATCGGCACCTATACGCCCATCTTCGTCGTTGCAGCCTCGGCCTATTTGATCGCCCTTCTGGTCATCCATCTGATCACGCCGAGGTACGAACAGGCCAAGGTCTGATCCCGCAAGCGGCCGGGGATTTACCGGCCGCCGCCTTCTCTCGGGGATGATATGAAGATCGAACGCAGAAGCTTGCTGGGTTTGGCCGCCGCCGTGGCGGCGGGCGCCGCCCGTCCCGCGCGGGCCCTTGCGCCGCCCGACCCTGCCGAAGTCATTCGACTGTGGCCGAACGGCGCGCCGGGCGGGGAGGGGGTGTCCGTTACGCCGATCGTGCCGGAGCGTTCGACCGACCCGGCCTTCCATGACCGATACGCCCAGTACACGACGGACCCGATCCTGACCGTCTTCCGCCCCGCGCGGCCCAATGGGTCAGCCCTGCTGCTGATCCCCGGCGGCGGCTATCGCTGGGCGGTGCTGGACAAGGAAGGCTATGACGTCGCCCGCGTCTTCGCCGCATCGGGCACGACCTGTTTCGTGTTGCGCTATCGCCTGCCCGCTGACGGCTGGAAGGCCGGGGCTGATGCGCCCCTGCAGGACGCCCAGCGCGCGCTTCGCCTGATCCGAAGCCGGTCGGCCGACTATGGTCTGAATCCCCGCAAGATCGGCGTGCTCGGCGCCTCCGCCGGGGGGCATCTGGCGGGCTTGCTCAGTGCTCGGACGGACGCGACCTATGATCCCATCGACGCCGCCGATACGGTTTCGCTGCGGCCCGACCTGACGGTTCTGATGTATCCCGTGGCCACCATGGCGGACCCGTTCGTGCACGCGGGGTCGCGCCAATACCTTTTGGGCGATGCGCCGACGGCCGAGCGGATCGCCGCCTATTCGCTGGAACAGATGGCCTGGGCCGGCGCAGCTCCGGTCTTTCTGCTTCACGCCATGGACGACGGGGCGGTGCCGGTGGAGAACAGCCTCCAGCTGCTGTTCGCCCTAAAGGCCGCCAACGTCTCGACCGAGGCGCATCTGTTCCAGGAAGGGGGGCACGGATTCGGCGTCCGCCTGATCAAGGGCCGACCGGCAGAGGCGTGGCCTGACCTCGTTTGCGCTTGGGCGGGACGGCTCGACTTCGTTCTGTGACGTGTCAGGCCGCCGGGGCGGGCCTGGCGAAATCTGCCATGGCATCGACAGGCGAAGGGGGCAGGAGCGCCTGTATCTCGCTGAGCAGCAAGGCCAGCGTGAACGGTTTGCCCACATGTCGGTCAGCGCCGGCCTTGCGGGCGGCAGCCACATGTTCGGGCTGCGTATTGGCGGTCAACATGATGATGGGGACAGGGGATCGGCCCGTCTCGCGTTCCGCCTGACGAATGTGGGCGACTGCAGTGATGCCGTCCATCCGCGGCATCTGGATGTCCATTAGGATCACGTCGAAACGCTCGCGTCGCGCTGCCTCCAGGGCCTCGACGCCGTCTTCGGCGGTGGTGATCTCTGCGACGGTCTCCAGCATCATTTCAAGGATGCGCCGATTGGTCGGATGGTCATCCGCAACCAGAATTCGCCACCGCGCGGCCGGAACGAGCGCGGATTCGGGCGTCGCATCCGGCGGGGGAAGGTCCAGCCAGAAGATCGAGCCTCCGGCTTCTCGCGGGGCGGCGTCGATCACGCCTCCCAGCGCGCGGGCGGCTTCCTGCGCCAGAGATAGACCCAGACCCATGCCGCCGAACCGGCGTGTCAGGGCGTCGTCCTGCTGCCGGAAGGCGGCGAACATGGCGTCCTTCGAAGCGGGATCGAAGCCAACACCGGTGTCGATACAGACAAAGCGTAGGCCGCCGTCCAGACGCGGTCCAACGGCCAGGCGGATTTCGCCCTCCTGTGTGAACTTGACGGCGTTGTTCAGCAGCGGCGTCAACACTCTTCCCAAGGCGGCGGCGTCCCCCGTGAAGGTGGAGGGAAGATCCGGCGCAATCGTCACCACGATCTTCAATCCCTTGGCGGCGGCGGGGCCGCGAAGCGGTTGGACCAGACGCTCGATCAGATCCACGAAGGGGCAGGTTTCCAGCTGGGGCGGCGACTCGTCGCCATCCAGGTGAGCGACGGCGAGAAGCTCTTGAAAGCGCTCTTGCAGAGCCGCGGCGGAGGATCGGATCATCGTCGTCACCTCCTCAAGCTCTGGCCCGCGGGATCGGGCCGCGAGCAGATCGGCGCCGGCGATGACGCCGTTCAGCGGCGTTCGGATCTCGTGGCTAATGTTGCTGACGAAGGCGCTGCGCGCCTGATTGGCCTTTTCGGCCTCCTCGAGCGCAATCCGAAGGGCGTCGGCGTCGCGGTGCTTTTGAGTGATGTCTTCGGTCAGGCCGATGAGATGACGAACCCCCTGGTCGTCATAGGTGGCGACCTTGGTGGCGGATAAATATCGCACCCCGCCAGGCGCCGGCGCCTCGTGCACTGCTGACTGGGACCCCATGCCAGGCGTCGCGTCGGCCGCCCATTCCGCAAAGGCGGGCGGCAGCACCTCGGCGACCAGCAGACCGGCCAGACCTTCAAACTTCCCGAACAGCGTCTCCGCAGCGCGATTGGCCAGAATATAGCGACCGGACCGCGCGTCCTTCACCGTCAGGGCCAGGGGCAGCACGTCGATGACGGTGTTCAGGAAGGCGGCGGATTCCGTTTCGCCCGTGACGTCCTCCGCCTTGACCAGTAGCCGCACGATGCGGCCGGTTTCGTCCCGCACGGCGCTGACCGAGGTGTTCAGATACACCGCTTCCGACGCGTCCGTTGCGAAACGCGTCCGGAAGGCGAAGGCCCTGCCGTCCTGCGCCTCCTGTACGCCCCGCTCGATGGAGAAACGGCAGTCCGCCGGCCAGGCGTCTTGCCAGGCCATGGTGTGGGGAGCGGGGATGTTCGGCTGAAAACGGCGGGCGGCTGGATTGACGTGGACGATCCGCCCTTGTGGATCCAACAGCCAGATGTAGGCCGGCGAGGCGTCGGCGATCTGCGCGTGAAACCGGTCGCCCTCGTACGCCAGGTCGTCCTGAACAGCCTCTTGTTTAGCGCCTGAATACCGCACGCCTGAGTCGAGCAACTGATCACCCCCGTCTGGCCATTCCGGCGACGGACGAGTTTTAGCGGGGCTGAATGAAATCTAGGTTAAGCACATCCTTGCATTGCTAACAGTCAAGCTAATGGCAAAGCTAAGTATAATTGCGTATAAACGCCTTGAGGTCGATTTAACCGCACTCGTCAAACATGTTCCCATGATGCGTGGTAGTAGGCCGCGCTTGTAGGGACGGGGCATGACGAAACGTTTGTCTATCGACGCTGCGCTGGTGGTGAAGAACGCCGCTGTCATCCGGCAGTCCATCCTCGACGCTTTTGAAGAAGGCGACACGATCAGCCTTGACCTCGTCGACGATCAGGTTGTCGATCTATGCGGCCTGCAACTGATCGAGTCCGCCCGGCGCCAGGCGCGCGCTGTCGGCAAGACCCTGGTTCTCGAACGTCCGGCGACCGGTTTCCGGTCCGTCTTGGACGCCGCCGGCTTCCTGACGGACGCCCCCTCCGACGATCTTCAGTTCTGGTTTCACGAAGGATCCGCTCAATGACGGCTTCGATTCTCACGGTCGATGACTCGCCCAGCATTCGCGTCGCGCTGAAGATCGCGCTGACGAACGCCGGCTATTCGGTGGCCGAGGCGGTCAATGGCGCCGAGGGCATCGAAAAGGCCAAGGCCAGCGCCTTCGACCTGATCATCACCGACCTCAACATGCCGGTCATGGACGGACTGACCATGATCGAGGAAATGCGGCGCATGCCCGATCAGATGGGCGTGCCGATCGTCTTCCTGACCACGGAATCCGACGAAGGCTTCAAGGCCCGCGCCAAGGCTGCCGGAGCCACGGGTTGGCTGACCAAACCCTTCGATCCCGATCAACTGGTGCGTGTCGCCAAGAAGGTGCTGGGCAGATGAGCGACGAAGCCATTGCGGTCTTCCAGGTGGAGGCTCGGGAAAATCTGGAGTTGATCGAGCAGGGGCTTCTGGACCTGCTGGACCGACCGGAGGATCGCGATCTGGTCGACGCCGTCTTCCGCGGGCTTCACACGCTGAAGGGGTCCGGAGCGATGTTCGGCTTCGACGCCCTGGCCGGCTTCACCCACCACTGCGAGACCGCCTTTGATCGGGTCCGCAAGGGCGAGGTGGCGGCCACCACCGATCTGGTGTCGGCCGTTCTGGCGGCGCGGGACCATATGCGTCAGCTGATGGAGGACCCGTCGGGCGATTACGGCGCGGCGGGCGACCTGCTGTTGGCCGATCTCGAACGGGCCGTGCAAGAGGCGGACGGCGCGGGTCCGCCCGCCGCCGTGACGCCGGGACTGACGACGTGGCGCATCAAGTTCGACCTGCCGGCCAACGCCTTCAAGAACGGAGCCAACCCCCTGGCCCTTCTGGCAGAGCTGCGTGAAATGGGCGAGGCGCGGGTTGTCGCCGACGCCTCGCGTGTGCCGCCGCTGAGCCAGATCGAGCCCACCGACCATTATCTGGCCTGGGACGTGACCCTGACCACCGATCAGGACCGGGCGACGATCGAGGATGTCTTCATTTTCGTCATCGACGACATGAACCTGTCGATCGAGGCGCTGGACGAGGGGCGGCTCGGGGCGTCGCCTGTCCAGACCGCAGCCGCCGCTGAACCGGTCGAGCCGGCGCCTGCCCAGGTCGCTGATCCCATTGCGGCGCCCGCGCCGGTCCAGGCCGCTGCGGCGGTCGCCAATGATCCGGTCGAAGCCGGCGCCGCCAAGACGGCCAAGGCGGTCGAGAGCGTGCGCGTGCCCGCCGACCGCCTGGACGAGCTGATGGACCGGGTCGGCGAGCTGGTCATCGCCCAGTCGCGGCTGACCCAGATTTCCAACTCGGGAACCGACACCGCCCTGCGCGCCGTGTCGGAAGAGATCGAGCGGCTGTCGGGCGAACTGCGCGACACCATGATGGTGCTGCGCATGGTGCCGGTCGCGACCCTGTTCGGCCGCTTCCGCCGACTGGTTCATGACCTGGCGCGCGAGACCGGCAAGGCCATCGATCTGTCGACCGACGGCGAGACGACCGAGATCGACAAGACCGTCATCGAACGCCTGGCCGACCCCCTGGTCCACCTGATCCGCAACGCCGCCGACCATGGACTGGAGACGGCCGAGGATCGGGCCGCCGCCGGCAAGCCCGCCACGGGCCGCATCCGCCTGTCGGCGCATCAATCGGGCGGCGAGGTGGTCATCACCATCCGCGACGACGGTCGGGGCATCGACCGCGAGCGCGTCCGCGCCAAGGCGGAATCGCAAGGCTTGATCGAGGCCGGCGCGGTCCTGAGCGACCACGACCTGTTGCAGATGATCTTCCACCCCGGCTTCTCCACGGCGGCGGCGGTGACCAATCTGTCCGGCCGCGGCGTCGGCATGGATGTCGTCAAGCGCACCATCGAGGCGCTGCGGGGCTCGATCGACATCGCCAGCCGTCCGGGCGAGGGGTCGGAGGTGTCGCTGCGCATCCCGCTGACCCTGGCCATCATCGACGGCCTGCTGGTTCGCGTCGGCCAGGGCCGTTACGTCATCCCGCTGGGCGCCGTCGAGGAATGCCTGGAACTGTCGCTGGACGAGGATCTGCGGTCGCGTGGTCGCAGCTTCATCTCGCTGCGCAACAGCCTGGTGCCCTATCTGCGCCTGCGCGAAATGTTCGAGACCGGCACTCCGCCTGAACTGCACCAGAAGGTCGTGGTCGTCTCGACCGGGACCGAGCGGATCGGCTTGGTTGTCGATCAGATCATCGGCGACCACCAGACGGTGATCAAGTCGATGTCCAAGCTCCATTCCGGCCTGCCGACCTTCTCGGGCGCCACCATCCTGGGCGACGGCGGCGTGGCCCTGATCCTGGATGTCGGACACCTGGTCGCCAAGGGCCAGCAGCAGGAGGCGCAGATGCGCGAGGCGATATGAGCACTCAGACCGAACTCGCCACCGCCCCCGGCTGGACCGGCGCCGAACAGGTCGAGGTCCTGACCTTCGAACTGAACGGCGAACTGTTCGCCCTGCACGCTGTCGGCGTGCAGGAGATCATGGATCTGACGCCCGAGACCGTGGTGCCCGGCGCCGGCGCCTTCGCGGGCGCCGTGATCAACTTCCGCGGCAAGGTCATTCCCCTGGCCGATCTGCGCGTCGCCTTCGGTCTTGAGCGGAACGCCCCCACGATCGACAGCCGCATCGTGGTCATCGAGATCGAACTGTCCGGCGAGCCGACCCTGGTCGGTCTGCGTACCGACAAGGTCCACGAGGTCACCACCCTGGCCCGCGCCGACTCCGAGGCGCCGCCCAGCGTCGGCATGCGCTGGCGGCCCGAGTTCATCCAATGCCTGGTGAAACGAGACGGCGAGTTCATCGTCGTGCCCGACCTCCAGACCATCTTCAATCAACAGCAGGACGCCCGCCAGCCGGTCACGTCCGCCACACGTCATTGACCGACTTCAGGGGCACTGAGTATGCGTTTCACCATCAAGGCTAAACTGGCCGTAGGCTTCGGGATGATGATCATCCTGCTCGTCGGCGTCGCCGGTCTGGGCGTTTACAGCCTGGGCAATCTCAATCAGGCGATCTCCGACGTGATCGCGGGGCCGGCGAAGCGGCTGGAGAATTCTCAGACAGCGAATATCCGCCTGCTGGAATTGATCCGGGCGGAGAAAAACCTGATCCTCTCCTCGAGTGCTGAGGAAATGAGCCGTCACGTGGCGACGGGCGAACAGGCCCGCGAAGCCATGGCTGAGCTCCTGGCGACAGGCGCAGAGAAGGCCTCCGCCGCCGGCAAGCCGGATTGGCAAAGATTGGAAGCCCTGTTGTCGCAGATGACGACGATGGAAAGCCGGATGGCTGAACTGGTGCGCGCCGGGCAGAATGCGGAAGCCATCGCTCTTTCCAATGGTGAAGGTCGTGAAGTCGCGACCGAGATGACGGAAATCTTCCAGAAGATCGTGGCGCGCAACCAGGCCGCCATGGTCCAGGCGGACGACGACACGGGCAAACAATACGCCGACACCCGCAACCTCGTGATCGCCCTGACCCTGGCCGCCCTGGCCATCGCTGTGGCCTTCGCCCTGTGGATCGCCCTGGGGATCAGCGCCGGCCTGAGCCGTCTGATGACCGTGGCCGACGCCGTCGCCATCGGCGATCTGGACGAGCGGGTCGAGATCAAGTCGAACGATGAAATCAAGGATCTGGTCAATGCCTTCAACCGCCTGACCGACAATCTGAAGGCCACCGCCACCATGGCCGACGAAATCGCCAACGGCGACCTGACGGTTCAGCCCAAACCACTGTCGGACAAGGACACCCTGGGAATTTCGCTGCAGTCCATGGTCGAGCGTCTGCGCGGCGTCGTCACCGACGCCCTCTCGGCCGCCGACAATGTCTCCTCGGGCAGCCAGGAACTGTCGGCCACGTCGGAACAGATGAGCCAGGGCGCCACCGAACAGGCCGCCGCCGCCGAACAGGCCTCGGCCTCGATGGAAGAAATGGCCGCCAACATCAAACAGAACGCCGACAACGCCGCCCAGACCGAGAAGATCTCGCGCCAGTCGTCCAAGGACGCCGAGGCCAGCGGCGAGGCGGTCAACCGCGCCGTCGAGGCCATGCGCACCATCGCCGACAAGATCGGCATCGTGCAGGAAATCGCCCGCCAGACCGACCTGCTGGCCCTGAACGCTGCGGTCGAGGCCGCCCGCGCCGGGGAACATGGCAAGGGCTTCGCCGTCGTCGCCTCGGAAGTGCGCAAACTGGCCGAGCGCAGCCAGACGGCCGCGGCCGAAATCGGCGCGGTCTCGGGCGACACGGTCAAGGCCGCTCAGGAAGCCGGCGAGATGCTGCAACGCCTGGTGCCGGACATCCGCAAGACCGCCGAACTGGTGTCGGAGATCAGCGCCGCCTGCCGCGAGCAGGACGTCGGCGCCAGCCAGATCAACGACGCCATCCAGCAACTGGACAAGGTGACCCAGCAGAACGCCGGCGCGTCCGAGCAGATGTCGGCCACCTCCGAGGAACTGGCGGCCCAGGCCGAGGAGCTGCAGACCTCGATCGCCTTCTTCCGCACCGATACCGCCGGCGCTCGCAGTCGCGCGCCCGCTCGCGCTCCGGCCCGCGCCTCGACCTTCAAGCCCGCCGCCAAGCCGGCTGCACGGCCTGTGGCCAAGGCCGCGCCGGTCAAGCCGAGCGTCCACGCCCAGCAGGCCCGCGCCAAGGGCTTCGCTCTGGACATGGCTGTCGGCGGCGCGGACGCCGAGGACATGGACTTCCGGGAGAGCGCCTGATGGCTGAAGCCGCCGAGGGCCAGTATGTCACCTTCAGCCTGGGCGACGAGGTCTTCGCCGCCCCGGTCGGCCTGGTGCGAGAGATCCTGACCTATCAGGCCCCTTCACGCATCCCCAACGGTCCTGACTATCTTCTGGGCCTGACGGACGTGCGGGGCCGGGGCGTGCCGACGGCGGATCTGCGGATCCGCCTGGGCATGGCGCCGGTCGCGCCGACGCTGAACACCCGAATCCTGGTGCTGGACATTCCACTGGAAGACCGGGTGCTGAGCCTGGGCCTGGTCGCCGACCGGGTGTTCGAGGTCGCAGCCTTCAGCGCCGATCAGATCGAGCCTTCGCCTGACATCGGGATCAAGTGGCGTTCGGACTATATCTCCGGCGTCGTCCGTCGCGAGGACGGCTTCGTCGTCCTGATCGATCTGGCGCGTCTGCTGTCCAGCACTGACGCCGTCTCGCTGGCGTCCTTCTCCGACGTCGAACGCGCGGCCTGACGGTCGCTGAAAGTCTGCTGAAAGAGCATGGCCTTGTCACAAGCGGCGCTAGAACAGTCCGCCCCGATCACCGATCAGGTCAGCGCTCGCAATTTCGAGCGTTTGGCCAGGTACATCTACGATTATAGCGGCATCAAGATGCCCTCGTCGAAGCGCACGATGCTGGAAGGACGGCTGCGGCGTCGTCTGCGTAGCACAGGCCACCCGACCTTCGACGACTACTGCGACTATCTGTTCAAGGAAGACGGGCTCGAGGCCGAGTCCGTCTATCTGATCGACGCGGTGACGACCAACAAGACCGATTTCTTCCGCGAGCCGCGGCACTTCGACTATATGGCCAGCCACGTCCTGCCTGAAATCAAGGCCTCGGGCGTGCGCCGTATCCGCGCCTGGAGCGCCGCCTGTTCGATGGGCGCCGAGCCCTACACCATGGCCATGGTGATGCAGAAGTTCGCCGACGAGCAGGGTGGGCCGGACTACCAGATCCTGGGCACGGACCTGTCGACCGATGTGCTGGAGACGGCTTTGCGCGGCGTCTATCCCAGCGAGATGCTGATGCCGGTGCCCGCCGATATGCGGCGCTGGGTCATGACTGCGCGCGACGGCGCCCGTCGCGAGGGCCGCATCCATCCTTCGTTGCGGTCGAAACTCTCTCTCGCGCGGGTCAATCTGATGGACGAGACCTATTCGGTCGGCGACCCGTTCGACATGATCATGTGCCGCAACGTCATGATCTATTTCGACAAACAGACTCAGGCCAAGGTGTTGAAGCGTCTGTGCGACCGGCTGAAGCCCGGCGGACACCTGTTCATCGGCCATTCCGAGAGCATCACCGGTATCGAATTGCCCCTGGTCACTGTGGCCAACACCATCTTCAGAAAGATCTGATCCCATGCCCAAGGTCCGCGTCCTGGTCATCGACGACTCGGCCAGCGTTCGCCAGACCCTGGTCGATGTTCTTTCCGCCGATCCAGGCATCGAGGTCATGGGCGTGGCCTCCGATCCCTTCGTCGCGGCGCGCCGTATCGCCGAGGACGTGCCGGACGTCATCACCCTGGACGTTGAGATGCCGCGCATGGACGGCATCACCTTCCTGCGCAAGCTGATGGCCCAGCGGCCGATCCCCGTGGTCATGTGCTCGTCCCTGACCGAGGCCGGATCCGAGACCTTGATGCAGGCGCTGGAAGCCGGCGCCGTCGACATCATCCTGAAGCCTCGCATCGGTGCGGCGGACCATCTGGCCGAGAGCGCCGATCGAATTCGCGACGTGGTCAAGGCGGCGGCGCGCGCAAGATTGGGGGCGCGGCGCACGACGACACGAAGTCTGGATCCTGGGACCAAGTTGACCGCCGACGCCATGTTGCCGCCGCCGACGGGTGCGGCGATGGCCCGCACCACCGAGATGGTCGCCTGTCTGGGGGCCTCGACGGGCGGCACGGAGGCGCTGCGCGAGGTGCTTCAGGCCCTGCCGGCCAATGCGCCCGGCATCGTCATTGTCCAGCACATGCCGGCGGGGTTCACCGCCGCTTTTTCCAAACGGCTCAACGGTCTGTGCGAGGTCGAGGTGAAGGAGGCCCAACACGGCGACCCCGTCCTGCGGGGGCACGTCCTGATCGCACCGGGCGACAAACATATGCTGCTGGAACGCCACGGCGCCCGCTATCAGGTGGCGATCAAGGATGGACCGCCCGTGTCGCGCCACCGCCCCTCCGTCGATGTGCTGTTCCGCTCAGCCGCCCGTGCGGCCGGAAAAAACGCCATGGGCGTGATCATGACGGGCATGGGCGACGACGGCGCCCGCGGTCTGCTGGAACTGAAGGAGGCCGGCGCCACGACGGTGGCTCAGGACGAGGCGACCTCGATCGTCTTCGGCATGCCCAAGGAAGCCATTGCGCGCGGAGCCGCCCAGAAGGTGATGGCGCTGGAGCATATCGCCCGCGAGATCATGGCCGTCGATCGGTCCAGATAGACTGGATCGACGCCTGCGACACGTGCGTATCGCAGGCGTCTTCGTTTCAGAACAGCAGGTCGTCGAATTCGTCGACAGCCTCGGCGGGCTCGATCGGCGCGTCCACCGTGGCGCCGTCCTGCTGGGCTTCGATCCGGTCGGCCTCGCTGAAGACGGCGTGAGCCGCGTGGATGGTCCGCTCACGCGCCATGGTGTAGCAGCGGCCGATCTCGGTCAGGGCGGCGTCCACCACCCCGGCGATATCCGTCAGGTCATCAACGACGGGCCCCGCCGCCTCGGCCAGGGCGACAGCGGCGGCATGCAGGGCGTCGCCCAGATCTTCCTTGAGGCCCAACTGGTCGGCGGCCTGGGCCAGAGACCGTGCGGTCTCCTCGCCTTGAGCGCCCAGCCCGGCCAGGTCCTTTTCGACCACGTCGGCCGCGCGGCGCAGATCTTCGTGCACGCGATTGAGGCGGCCGGCGTCGAGTTGGGCGCCTTCGGGTTCGTCTTCCGAAACACTGTGCGCCAGTTCGGCCAGGGTCTTTAGAGAACCCAGCGTCTGGTCTGCGGCGTCTTCCAGATGGCTGGCGTGGCTGCTCAATTCGATGGCGATGACGCTGAGCGGCTTGCCGATCTCGCCCAGCCGATTGCAGCGCAGGCTGCTGTTGATCGCCATCTGCTGGATGTCGCGCTTGACCTTCTGGATGGCGTCGACCCGACGCGCCAGGGCCTCGACAGACGAGACGGTCTCGCCGCTGATCCGCTGAGCATTGGTCATCGCCGCCGTGACGTCATCGACCAACAGACCGGCGCGACCGAGGCTGACTTCGAGGTCCCGAAGGTCGCCTCCGTCGTCGGAGAGACCGTGTATGACCATCAACTGGGTCGTGTCCTTGGCCATGCCCGCCAGGTTCTGCGTCACCTTGGCGGCCTCGGCCTCGAAGTCCGAGGCTATGTCGGCCATCTGGTCGGCGACCATGTGCAGCAGCCGGCGTTCAGCACGGTCGCGGGCCTCGGGGGATAGATCCGCCTCGGCGACGGTGCGGGCCGACACCTGAATGCCGAGTTGAACGTGCTCGATCCGCTGGCGGGTGATGTCGCCGATCTGTAGCGCCATCAAGGCCTTGCCGACCTTCATCTGTATGTCCCGCGCGATGGCGGCGACCGACGCGGCGACTTCGGCGATGCGGGCGTGGTGGACGCGCAAGGTCTCGGCGTCGACCGCCAGCTTGTCCGGCACTGCGGGGATCAGCTGCTTGTACTTGCCGCCCAGGCCCTGTTCGAAGGTCAGGGCGCCGTCGAGCTGATTGCGAAGGCGCGTCAGTTCGTCGGCCAGTTCGTCGAGTTGGGTGACGCCGAAGTCCAACTGCTGGCACATGCGGTCGGCGAAGCCGGCGAATTCGTCCGCTCCGCGGATGGTCGAGCCGGCTGTGATCTTCACGTTCAGGGCGAAGGCGCGCAGATAGCGCAGCGTCGTGCGCATCGTGTCGATGTCGGTGTCCAGCGAGGCGCTGGCGGTTTTCAGCTGGTCCAGATGGGCGACGCGGCGCTTCTGAGATTGCGGCAGGGCGCTGAGGCCTGATGCGGTTGAAAGCAGGTCGTTGCTGGTCCGGGAAACCGAGTCGACGTTCAGTGTCAGGCCCAGCCGGTCAAGCGCCTCGATCAAGCCGCCGATCATCTCCAGCGAGCCGGCCAACTGTTGTCCGGCGTGGGAGAAGCGAGTCTCGACCCGCGCGCGGGCCGTTTCAAGCTGATCCGTGACGTCCGGGGCGACAATGGGCCCTGGGGCGGAGGTCGCGAACGTCCCGCCGGGGAAAGGGTCGATCTGCTGCGCTTCCGCCTGCATGAACGGTCTCGTTCTGAGAGTCATGGCGTCAACTTAGCCGCGACATGAAAACCGTCGGTAAACGACGAGAAGAAACGGTCGTACCTCGGGACAAGGTCAATGGGTCAGGTCCGGCGAACGCGCGCGGGCGACCCGGGCGTCTGAACAGCGGAGGTCAGGGCTCGACGGCGACGGCTGATGGCCGACGCCTGAGCAAGCGTGAGGTTCGGGTGGCGCCGTGCGGCATGACGCACCTGTTCGACAAACCCGGGCAGCCAGGCGGCCACGGCTCCGCCGGCTCCAGCGAGGAAATCCCCCACCGAGACGCTGCGGCCTGTGAAGAACTGCAACCCTTCGGCGGCGAGGGCGGCGGCTATAGCGAAGACGACGAGATCATCGCGGCGGCGGCCCGGAGAGATCAGAAACAGGCCGACCGTCATGCCGTAAAAGGCGATGGCGTGGGCGGCCTTGTCGTTCAAGCCGAACTCCTGCTCCAGGCCCTGAAAGGGGCCGAGCATCAAAACGGCCATGCCTGTCGCGGCGAAAACGAACAGCAGGCGAGCGGCGAGGATGATGCGGCGCGACGTGAGCATTGAGGAGGGCGTCCAGGACGGTGATGACGCCATCCTGCACAGGCCGCCCCAAGATGCGGTGAAGCGATATGCTGAACCGTTTACGAACGCCGCTGCTGCCTGCTCTGCTTCAGAGCAGGCTGGACCAGGCAATGGCGTGAACCTTGTCGCGACCGAGAACGGCGGCGAGAGGTTCCTTCGAGAACAGTCCCGCAATGGCGGGATAGCGGACGCTGAGCCCGCCGGTGAAGGCCCCGAAGGCGGGCAGGAGCAGTCGTGAGCCGTCAGTGACGAAACAGGGCCGTCGCACGCCGCGACCATAGCCGACCACGTGCGCTGCGGGATGGAGATGGCCCGCCACCTCGCCGTGGCGGTCGTCGTCCGCTGTCAGCGCCTCGGGTTCGTGCGTCAGCCGCAGCCTGCCAAGGGTCAACTCGCCCACGATCCGGCCGGGCAGGGGCGATGACAGATCGGCCTGGTTCGCCAGGGCGTCGCGGTCGTGATTGCCCTCCAGCCACAGCCAGTCTCGCCCTGAGGACAGACGGTCGAGGCGGTTCCGGTCGTCGCCCGCCATCCGTCCAATGGCCCTCGTGTCATGGAAACTGTCGCCCAACAACACGATCATGGCGGGGTCGAGGTCGGCGATCTCGGTCTCCAGCCGGTCCAGGGTGGCGCGGCTGTCGTAGGGCGGCAGCATCTGGCCACGCGCGGCGAAGGCCGAGCCCTTCTCGAGGTGGAGATCCGCCGCGATAAGGGCGCGATAGGCCGGAAGCCACAGTGCGCCGGAACAGCGCAGCACGCAGGTTTCGCCCGCGATGTGCACCCGCAGCGAACCGCACGCCTTGCGGATGGGGGACAGGGTCTGGCGCAGGGCGGCGTTCATGCGGCGTCCGGCTCCGCCGCGTCCATCACCTCGGCGATCAACAGCTCGGCGCTCTCGTCCAGAATCATTTCGGCGGCGTCGCCGCCGACCCGTTCGCGACCGATCTGCACCAGGACCGGCACGCAGAAGGGCGAGGGGCGCGTCAGGGGCTGATGCCGGATATGACCCTCGATCCGCGCCAGCATCTGGCCCAGTCGCGCCACGTCCAGCAGGCCCGAGGCGGCGTCGGCGCGGGCGGTCTTCAGCAGCAGATGGTCGGGTTGGTGGCGGCGCAGCACGTCGTAGATCAGGTCGGTGGAAAAGGTCACTTGCCGTCCGGTCTTCTCGGCCCCCGGCTGGCGTCGCTCGATCAAGCCGGAGATCAGGGCGCAATTGCGGAAGGAGCGCTTCATCATGAAGCTCTCCTCGAGCCAGGCCTCCAGGTCGTCGCCCAGCATGTCGGATTGGAATAGGGCGTCCAGGTCGATCTGGTCCATCGGCTTGATGGACCAGATGGCCAGAGAATAGTCGGTGACGACAAAGCCCAACGGTCCGACGCCCAGCCGGTCCAGCCGCCGGGTCAGCAACATGCACAGGGTGGTGTGGGCCAGATTGCCCTCGAATGGATAGGCGACCAGGAAATGCCGACTGCCGCGCGGGAAGGTCTCGACCAGCATGGATTCGGCGTCGGGAATGGCGGACCGTTCGGCCTGAAGCTCAAGCCATTCCTGCACGTCGGGCGGCAGGACGCGCCAGTGGTCAGGGTCCTGGACCATGGTCCGCACCCGGTCGGCCAGGGAGGTGGAAAGGGGGAACTTGGACCCGCCCCAGGAGGGGATCTTCGGTTCCTTGTCATTGGCGTGGCTGACCAGGGCGTCGGTTCCGACAATGCCCTGAAACGCCCAGACCTGGCCGGCGAACAGGAAGGTGTCGCCGGGTGTCAGCTGTTCGAAATACCACTCCTCGGCCTCGCCGACCTTGCGGCCGGCGACCAGCTGGCGCGAGGCGCCGCCGCGACGGGCCGCCACGCGCACGTTCAGGGTTCCGGCCGAGACGATGGCGCCGACATTCATCCGGTGGCGCTGGGCGATGTCCTTGGTGCGGGCCTTCCAGCGGCCGTCTGGGGTGCGGACGATGCGGGCGAACCTGTCGTAGGTGCGCAGCGCATAGCCGCCGGTGGCGACGAAATCGACCACCTCCTCGAACTGCTCCCACGCCAGGTCGCGATAGGGGCCGCAGCCGGTGATCTCGTCGTACAGGGCCTGGATGTCGAAGGCTTCGGAACAGGCGACGCCCATGATGTGCTGGGCCAGCGCATCCAGCGTGCCGATGTGGATCGGCTCCCAGTCGAAGGCGTTGTCGGCCACCGCCTCGCGCGCCGCCTGGCATTCCAGCATCTCAAACCGGCTGGCGGGCACCAAAAGGGCGCGTGACGGCTCGTCCAGCCGGTGGTTGGCGCGGCCGATCCGCTGGACCAGACGGCTGGAGCCCTTGGGCGCCGCCATCTGGATGACGAGGTCGACGTCGCCCCAGTCAATGCCGAGGTCCAGGGTCGAGGTGCAGACGACGGCGCGCAGATCGCCGCGCGCCATGGCCGCCTCGACCTTGCGCCTTTGCTCCGCCGCGAGCGAGCCGTGGTGCAGGCCGATGGGCAGATTGTCGTCGTTGATCGCCCAGAGCTGCTGGAAGACAAACTCCGACTGCCAGCGGGTGTTGACGAAGATCAGGGCCAGACCCGCGCGCTGGATGGCGGCGTAGACCTCGGGGATGGCGTGGCGACCCGTATGACCGGCCCAGGGGACCTTCCCCTCTGAGATCAGCACGTCGATGACGGCCGGCGCGCCGGGGTCGCCCTTCACGAGGACGACTCCTTCTCCCCTTGCGGGAGAAGGTGGGCCCGGAGGGCTCGGATGAGGGGGGGGGGCAGCCTCGACGGCGGGCGCCGGTACGTTCGGAAGCAACCCCTCATCCGTCTCGCTGCGCGAGCCACCTTCTCCCGCAAGGGGAGAAGGAAGTCTCGGGGCCAGCCACCCCCGGATCAGATCGGGATCCTCAATGGTCGCGCTCAGACCCACCCGACGCATACCCGGCGAAAACTGCTGTAGCCTCCCTAACCCCAGCGACAGCAGGTCCCCACGCTTGCCGCTCCAGATCGCGTGCACCTCGTCCAGGACGACGCATTTCAGGTCGGCGAAATAGGATCGAGCCCCCTCCCAAGCGCAGAACAGGGCCAGCTGTTCGGGCGTGGTCAGCAGGATGTCGGGGGGAAAGTCACGCTGGCGCTGGCGTTTGGACTGTTTGGTGTCGCCGGTGCGGGTCTCGACATGGATGTTCAGCCCGATCTCGCGGATCGGGGTCATCAGATTGCGCTCGACGTCGGTGGTCAGGGCCTTCAGCGGCGACAGATAAAGGGTGTGGACGCCGGACGCCGGTCCCGTCTGCGGCTTGGGGCCGCGTTCCGCCAGGTCGATCAGACTGGGCAGGAAGCCGGCCAACGTCTTGCCCCCGCCTGTCGGCGCCACCAGCAGGGCGTGCGCGCCTGCTTGGCCGGCAGCGACCATCTCCAGCTGATGGCGCCGAGGCGACCAGCCGCGCGCGGCGAACCAGTCGGCGAACAGGGGAGGAAGCGTCGTCATCCGCTCCACGGCGACAGCAGGCGGCAGCCGCTGTGTTCGAAATGGCGGGTGTTGCGGGTGACGAGGGTCAGGTCATGGACCAGGGCGGTCGCCGCGATCAGTTCGTCGATCACGCCGGCCGTCAGGCCCTGCCTCCGATGTGCGTCGCTGACGGCGCCCCATCGCCGCGCGACGTCGATATCGACGGGCAGGATCCGCTTTCGATAGACCGACAGGATCAGATCCCGCCGCTTCGAAAGCTCGGCCCGCTTTGGATTTTCAGGCAGGTTCAGAATGCCGCGATCCATCTCGCCCAGCAGAAGAACGCTAAGGAATATTCCTTCTTGCCTGTCCGCAGTTTCGGCCTGCTGGTC
The DNA here is from genome assembly GCF_058681075.1 of Brevundimonas sp. FV2ps16. Classification (NCBI taxonomy): domain Bacteria; kingdom Pseudomonadati; phylum Pseudomonadota; class Alphaproteobacteria; order Caulobacterales; family Caulobacteraceae; genus Brevundimonas; species Brevundimonas sp. FV2ps16. The sequence continues at coordinate 1,557,898 of NZ_CM178728.1, forward strand.
GTGCCAAGCCATGAAACCGGAATCGGGGCGAGGCTTGCCCAACTCGCTGATGGCGTTGGTGTCGAGCAGAAACCTCAAAAATCAGCCTCGCGCGCCGGCCGAGGATCGCGGGTAAGATCGACGTCGGACCAGTCCATGCCACGGAGAATCTCCAGCATGGTCGGTTTGCGCTTCTGCATCTCCTGGAAACGATTCAAGGGGATCACGACCAAAGGATCGTGGCCTTCGACCTCCAGCTTTTGAGGGCCGTCCGCCTCGACACGAGCAGCCAGCGCCTCCAGCCACGCATCAGGATCAATCGGCTTGTTCACGGCGATCTCCTCGTTCGGACGACATATAGAGCCACAAGACGGTCGAGACCAGATGTTCCCGTTCCGTTTCGCGGCCGGCGTCGCTATGTTGAGGCTGTGTCCGACGAATCCGTCATTGCAGAATCCCGCGTGAGCCGCGCCGAGCCCTGGCTCGACCTGCCGCCGGCGCTCGCCACCCCGCCGGGCGCGGGGGCGGTGTGCGACGAGGCGGGGGCGAGGAAGATCGGGCGGGGGGCGGCCGAAGGGTTGTTCACCGGCGGGCCGGTGCTGGTGGCGCATGCGTCGCTAACGGCGCGGCGGCTGGGGCTGACGCCGCCGCCGCGGTCGAGCGAGTTGATGGATGTGCTGGAGCTTTACGCCTTCGTGCGGCCGGCGCAGTTCTGCGCGCCTTCGCCGACAGGGCTGGCGCTGTCGCTGGGGCTGTCGGAGCCGAAGTCGCCCGAGGCGCAGGCGGCGGTGTTGCGTGAGGCGGCGGCTGTGCTGCTGCGAGAACTGGCGGCGCCCGCCTATCCGGAACGCGAGGCCGCCTATGTTCTGGCCCTGACCCTGCAACGGGCCGACTGGGCCTGGGGCGAACGGGTGGTGCAGGCTCTGGAGGCCGGCGGGGTGCGGGCGCGGCAGCATCGCGGGTCGGGCCTTGACGTCTGGAGCCGGCTGACGGAGTGGGAGGACGAGGCGCCGCGCGGTGAGGCTGGGTCGGCGCCGGTCGATAGCGAGAGCGCCCGCATCCGGCTGGCGAAACTGCTGCAGGCGTCGGGCCTGGACGAGACGCGGCCGACCCAGTCCGACTATGCCGCCGAGGCCGCCTTCGCCTTTTCGCCGCGCAACGAGGAGGGGCGGCCGCGCGTCCTGCTGGCCGAGGCGGGGACGGGGACGGGCAAGACCCTGGGCTATCTGGCGCCGGCCTCGCTGTGGGCGGAGCGGAACCAGGGGGCGGCCTGGATCTCCACCTATACCCGCGCCCTGCAACGCCAGATCGACCGCGAGAGCCAATCGCTGTGGCCCGATCCGGAGGAGCGGCGCAAGAAGACCGTGATCCGCAAGGGGCGCGAGAACTATCTGTGCGTCCTCAATCTTCAGGACATGGTCCAGGCGGCCCAGTTGGGGAACGGCGACCTGATCGGCCTGGCCCTGGCGGGGCGCTGGGCCCTGCATACGCGCGACGGGGACATGACCGGAGGGGATTTTCCGGGCTGGCTGCCGGGCCTGTTCGCCATGCCGCCCGCCCATGCGGCGGGGGCGGCCAATCTGGTGGATCGGCGGGGCGAATGCGTCCACGCCGCCTGTCCCCACTATCGCAGCTGTTTCGTCGAGAAGACGATCCGCGCCAGCCGTCGCGCGGACCTGGTCATCGCCAACCACGCCCTGGTCCTGACCCAGGCCGCCTTCGACGGCGCGCGCTCGGCCCGGGGGCAGAAGCAGGACGGCGAGACGGCGGCCCTGAAACGCATCGTATTCGACGAGGGCCACCACCTGTTCGACGCCGCCGACAGCGCCTTTTCCGCCTGTCTGTCGGGGCAGGAGGCGGCTGAGTTGCGTCGCTGGATCCGGGGTCCGGAGGGCAAGGGGCGTCGCGGACGCGGGCTTGAGCAGCGGCTGGGTGACATGGTCGGCGACAACGAGGCGGCGCTGAAGTCTTTGCAGGACGCCATCCGCGCCTCGGCGGCGCTTCCGGGCGAGGGCGTATCGGGGCGCGTCGCCCCGGCCTCGGGCGAGGTCAATCCCATCGGGCCGATCGAGGCCTTCCTGGCGGCCGCCCTGAACCAGTTGCGCGCTCGTACGGCAGAGAATAGTCCACACGGCGGCCCAGAGTTCGGCATGGAGTGCACACTCAAGCCGGTGACCGATCCGGTGGCGGAGACCGCTCGCGCGGCGGCCCAGGCCCTGGCCGCCATCGAGGCGCCCCTGCTGGCCCTGTCGCGGCATCTGGAGGATATTCTGGATGACGAGGCGGCGGAGCTGGACGGGTCGCAACGGTCACGGATCGAGGGGGCGCTGCGTGGGCTGGACCGGCGCGCACGGATGACCTTGCCGGGCTGGCGCTCGATGCTGGCGGCGCTGGAAGACGGCGGGGATCAGCCTGATCCGGACTTCGTCGACTGGCTGTCGGCCGAGACCGCCTTCGGCCGCATCCATGACGTGGCCCTGCGTCGCCACTGGATCGACCCGACCGTGCCGCTGGAGGCGGCGGTGATCGCGCCGGCGCACGGGGTGCTGGTGACCTCGGCGACCCTGTCCGACCCGTTGCAGGAGGACCCGTTCGACCTGGCGCGTCTGCGGACCGGCTCCGCCCGGCTGATCGAGCCGCCGCGCACCCTGAAGGTCGAGAGCCCGTTCGACTATGCGGCCAACAGCCGGGTCATCGTCGTCAATGATCTGGTCAAGGACGATCCGCGCCAGACGGCGGCGGCGATGCGCGAGCTGTTCCTGGCGGCCGGGGGCGGAGGACTGGGCCTGTTCACCGCCATTCGTCGGCTGAAGGCGGTCTATGAGCGGCTGGGGCCGGATCTGGCCAGGGTGGGGGTGCCGCTTTACGCCCAGCACGTCGATCCGCTGGAAGTGGGCGCCCTGGTGGACATGTTCCGGGTCGAGGAAAACGCCTGTCTGCTGGGCACCGACGCGGTGCGGGACGGGGTGGATGTGCCGGGACGGTCGCTGCGCGTGCTGGCGTTTGACCGCGTGCCCTGGCCGCGTCCGGACCTGCTGCACAAGGCGCGGCGCGAACGGCTGGGCGGACAGTTCTCGCAAGGCAAGGGTTATGACGACGCCCTGGCCCGCGCCCGCATCGCCCAGGCCTTCGGGCGACTGATCCGGCGCGGCGACGACAAGGGGGTGTTCCTGATGCTGGACGCCGCCACCCCGACGCGGCTGTTCGCCAGTCTGCCGCCCGGGACAGAGGTCCAGCGGATGGGCCTGGCCGACGCGGTCGAGACGGTGCGGACCTTCCTGGCGGACTGAACATCGTCGTCCCGGCGACGTTCCCGACGCTAGCGAGCAAGCCTTCGCTTCGACTAAGAAGACCCCATGACCGAGCTTCCCACCAAGCGACACAGCCGCGCGGGCCTCTACGCCCCCTTCGTCATCGCGTTGATCGCCCTGGCCGGCTGGACAGGGTGGTGGTTCTATCTGACGCGCCAGATCGACAAGGGACTGGAGGCTCAGGCGGCGACGATGCGCCAGGCCGGCTGGGACGTGCGCTACGCCGAGAAGCAGATCTTAGGCTGGCCGTTCCGCGCCAATGTGAAACTGACCCAGGTGATGATCGCGGCCCCATCCGGCCACGCCATATCCGCGCCGGAGCTGAACGCCGAAGCCAACGCCTATCAGCCGACCAAATGGGTCGTCGTCGCTCCGGACGGCCTGACCCTGACCCGCGCCGGCAAGGGCAAGGTGGCGGTCAGGGGCGACGCCATCCGCATGAGCGCCAGCGGCATCGACCAACGCTGGCCCAATCTGGCGCTGGAGCTGGTCAATCCAGTCTTCACCGCCCAGGCCGACGGCGAGCCCTTCCCCATCGCCCGCGCGGCGCGGATCGAATTCTATTCCCGGCCCCATCTGGAAGGCTCCACGACCCCGAGCGACGACATCGATGTGATGTTCCGTCTGGTGGACGGTCAGGGACGAAGCGACGGCCCGGTCGAGGGCTTCGCCCAGGACGGCCAACTGACCACCCAGCTTGAGGCGACCATCGGCCGGGCCGACCTGCTGAAGCTCGGGGACGCGGCCGGGGTGTTCTCACAGTGGACCAAGGGCGGGGGGACGTTCCGCAAGGTGCGGGGCGACCTGCAGGCGGGCGACAGCCGCGCCACCTTGAGCAGCGAGGTGCTGAAGGCCGACGCCAACGGGCGACTGATGGGTCAGGTGGCCCTTCAGTCTCAAAAACCTCTGCCAGCCCTGTCCGGCCTGCTGGAGTCGCGTCAGGGGCCGGTGAACCGGGTCGGCGCCGCCGGCGCCGCTGCGGTTGCGGGGGCGGCCGACGCCGCCGGGCGCGAAGACATGGCTTTGACAATCATCTTCCGGGACGGACGCACCTGGCTGGGGCCCTTCCCCCTGGCCCCGGCGCCCAAGCTGTTCTGATGGGACTGCTGGAAGAACCCCAGGACGACGCCGTCCTGTCGGCGCTGGACCGGGCGGTGGTCGAGGCTGTGCGGGCCAGGATCGCGGCCGGTCCGCGGGATCGGTTCGACGCGGGGGGTCTGGCGCTGCGTGATCTGACGGCGGACGTCGGCCCTGTCGAGCGGTCGGCGCTGAAGGCGCTGTGGGGGCGGATCGAGGCGGCGACCGGGCCCTCCCTGGTGACGTGCGGTGGCCTGGCCCAGGCTCTCGCGACCGACCGTTATGGTCTCGGGTCCCGCCCCCTGTCCGCCGATGACGCACTGAAGGCGGTTGAGGGCGGGTCTCGCGCCATGCTCGATCTGACATCGGATCGGCCTTGGTGGGGGCGGCTGCTGGCCCGGCCAGAATTGAGGATCGTCGCCGCCCTGCCGGACGATGGCCGGGGGCGGCCTCAGGCCTTTCTGGTGTCCAAGGAAATCTCAGGCCCGACGGGGGGCGACCGCACCTTCTGGGTCACCGACAGCGGCTGGTCAGAGGCCAAGATCGGGGAAGCTCTGGGCGAGGCCGGCCTGATCGCCGATCCGCTTGCTGCGGCGGGCGGCTTGAAGCTGTTCGTGTTGACGGGCTATGTGCAGGCCGAGGACGGGCGGCTGAGCAACGCCCCCGGCCGACTGACCGGCGTCATCGGCGCCGCCCCCATCTTCTGAGTTCAAGGCTTTCCATGACCGACGCGACCCAGGGCCCCAAGCCCAAGCCCGGCATCCTCGACATCGCTCCCTATGTCGGCGGCAAGTCGTCCATCGCCGGCGTCGCCGAGCCGATGAAACTGTCGTCGAACGAAAACATGCTGGGCGCCGGCGAGAAGGCGCGCGCGGCCTATGAGGCGGCGATCAAGAACATTCACATCTACCCGGACGGTCGGGCGACCAAGTTGCGCGATGCGGTGGCGGAGAAGCACGGGCTGGAGCCCGAGCGGCTGATCTTCGGCAATGGCTCGGACGAGGTCTTCGCCCTGCTGAACCAGACCTATCTGACGGCGGGCGACAATATCGTCTGCGGCCAGTACGGCTTCCTGGCCTATCGGATCAGCGCCCTGGGCTGCGAGGCCCAGGTCAAGCTGGCGCCGGAGCCGAACTTCAAGGCCGAGGTGGACGCCCTGCTGGCCCAGGTCGATGACCGGACCAAGGTCGTCTATGTCTCCAACCCGTCGAACCCGACCGGCAGCTACAACACCGGCGAGGAGATCCGCCGCCTGCACGTGGCCCTTCCGGTCAATGTCATCCTGGTGATCGACGAGGCCTATGCGGAATATGTGACCGAGGCCGATTGGGAAACCGCCTTCCCGCTGGCCAAGGCGGCCGAAAACATCGTCGTCACCCGCACCTTCTCCAAGATCCACGGTCTCGGCGGTTTGCGCATCGGCTTCGGCTATGCGCCGCTGAAGGTGGCCGAGGCCATCGACCGCATCCGCCTGCCGTTCAACGTCTCCGTGCCGGGGCTGGAGGCCGCGACCGCCGCCCTGTTCGACGAGGCGCACCAGACGGCGTCGCGTGATCTGGTGTCGAACTGGAAGCCGCGCCTGACCCAGGCCCTGCGCGGCTTCGGCCTGGAAGTCCTGCCCAGCGCCGGAAACTTCGTGCTGGTGGTGTTCAACGGCGCTGAACGCGCCGCCGCCGCCAACGACCACCTAAACACTCGGGGCGTCATCGTGCGCCCGGTCGGCGGCTATGGTCTGCCCCAGGCGCTGCGCATCACCATCGGCACCGAGGATCAGAACCGCGCCGTGATCGACGCGCTCAGCGAGTTCGCGGCGACCTGACCGGTCGTCGCTTTTCCTCAGCCGCCGAAGCGGCGGGCGAGGAAGACGCCCGTGCGGATGGTGTCGTCTTCCTGGGACAGGGGGCTGTCGGCCACGTCGCCCAGGCGGCGTTCATAGTTGACCAGGGCGCCGGCGCCCCATTTGTCGTTGAGGGGAACCAGCAGGAACAGGCTGGCGCCTGCGCCTTGCAGGCCGCTGCCCGGCGAATAGGCGTCGATGCCGTTGCGGGCGGCCTCGGCGGCGCTGACGCCATAATAGGCGTCGGCCAGCTTGGCGTCGCCGCCACGGGCATAGACCGAGACATTCATCAGGCCGATCGGCGTCACGCGCTGGTGGCCGATCGAGGCGTAGTATTCGGTGCCCTCGCTGACGTCCGTGACGTCGCGACTGATCCGGCCGCCGACCACGATATTGCCGGGCAGGCGTTTGAAGGCGTAGGCGGCGACGTCGGCGCCGAAGTCGGGGCGATCCAGGTCCAGGCCCTCGATGTCTTCGGGCGAGAAACGCGGACGCAGTTGCAGGCCGGCGCGGAAGTCGTCGGTCTTGATCGCATTCCAGCCCAGGCCGTCGATGGCGCTCAGATAGACCACGTCGCGATAGTTGGCGGAGACCCAGGGCACGACCTGGGTCTCGGAGCCCGTGTCGCCGCCGCTGTCCTTGCTGTAGAGGGCGCCGACGCCGAGATCGACGGTCCAGCTGTCGGGCGCGGGGCGCAGTTGCTCATAGGGCTGCGACTGGGCCAGGGCGGAGCCGGCGAAGGAGGTGGCGGCGACGGCGGTCAGAGCCAGGAGGCGCAGGGACATTGGGTGGTTCCTAGTACGGGATCGGTCAGCCCATACGTTCGAGCTGGGCCTTTGGCTCCAAGAGGGCGGTCGAAGCCGTCTCTATGCGACTTTCCAGCAACGCCATCATCGCGCCGCGCTTCAGTCCGGCGGGGATCGGCTCCAGGAACTCGAACACCACCTTGCCCGGATAGCGGCGGAAGCCGTGGGCCGGCCAGTGGACGCCGGAGTTGGTGGCGACCGGCCAGCAGGGGCCTTCCAGATCGCGATAGATGGCCGCGACGCCGGGCTTGTAATCGCCGGGCACGCCGGGGTCGTTGCGGGTGCCCTCCGGGAAGATAACGATCTGGCGGCCTTCGGACAGCCGGTCATGAGCCTGGCGCGTCATGTCCTTCAGCGCCCTGGCGTGGCCCGCGCGGTCGACGGCGATCATCTTGGCCTTCCAGGCGAACCAGCCGAAGAAGGGCAGGGGCATCAGCTCCTTCTTCATGACGAAACAGGCGTCGGGCAGCACGGCCAGCAGGGCGACGATGTCCAGCATTCCCTGGTGCTTCGACGCGATCAGGGCCGCGCCGGACGGGGCATGCTCGAGCCCGCGCACCTCGACCTTGACCCCCGCAATCCAGCGCAGGCCGAACAGCACGATCTTCGCCCACAGCTTGCACACCCCCTGCACATAGCGGTGCGGCGCCAGAAGTATGGGCGACAGGCCGATGGCGACGATCGGCATCGACAGATAGAGCCAGGCGGTGAAGAGCAGGGAACGCAGGGTGTTCACTTAGGCAGGGGCCTTTTCGGGGGGAAGGTCGGAGACAGGGGTGTCGGATGCGGGGGCGTCGCGGCTGAGGCGACGGACGCCCTCGCGACCCAGGGCGGCCAGATATTTCATGTATTCCAGCGTCATCCGACGCGCCGTCACCGTCGCCCGCCACCAGTGCCGATTGTCCAGCGACGGGGTCGAGACGGCGTAGGGGGTCAGTTTGACGCCCGGCAGCTGGCCCCGGATCTCCACCAGCGAGCGCGGCATATGATAGTCGGAGGTGACGACGATCAGGTCGTCATAGCCCTTGGAGCGCGCCCAGGCGGCGATCTCCTGGGCGTTGCCGACGGTGTCCTCGGCCTCGAAGCCCAGGTCGACGCAGCAGTTGAACAGGCGGCTGGAGCCCGGCGTCAGCTCGCGCAGCTCGCGACGACGGACCTCGCGATTGACGCCCGAGATCAGGACGCGCTGGCCCTTGCCCTGTTCCAGCAGGCGGATGGCGGCGTTGACCCGTTCGGCGGACGGGCCGGTCAGGGCCACGATGGCGTCGGCCTGAGCGGGATCGTCGGCGGGCGTCAGCTCGCGCACCCGGTGGGCGAAAGCGAACAGGCCGACCAGCCAGATCAGGACGACGATGCCGACAACGACGAGCAGCCTCACGCCTTCCTCCTGCCTGAGCCCAGCACCTGCATGGCGGCGAATCTGGCCGCGACAAGCGCCACCGTAGCCGCCAGCAGCGGACATGGCGAGAGCAGCAGCAGGTCGCCCCAGGTCACGGGCAGGGCCTGGGTCAGGCCGTCCGAGCCGCCCAGGAACCGCAGGAAGGCCAGCAGCAGGCCTGCTGCTCCCGCTCCGACGGCGCCGGCGCCGGCCGCGATCAGGGCGAAACGCCTTTGGAACAGCCAGGCGATGCGTCCGTCGGTCGCGCCGTTCAGGCTGAGGGTCTCGATCACGCCGCGCCCAGCGGCCAGACCGGCGCGGGTGGCGTAGGCGATGGCGGCGGCGGCGGCGAAGGCGGTGGCCAGGAAGGCGGCGCCGGCCAGGGTTGTGATCAGGGCGGCCGAGCGTTCGACCTCGCCGCGCCACAGGCTGTGGTCGTCGACGGTGGCGTCCAGCCCGGCCTCGGCCAGGGCGCGGCTCAAGGTCAAGGCGCTGGCGGGGGCGTCGGGTTTCAGACGCACCGTCACCAAATGGGGCAGGGGCAGATCCGGCAGGACCGCGTCGCCCAGCCAGGGACGCAGCAGATCCTCGGCCGCCTTGCGGTCCAGGGCCGCCGCCTCTTCGACCCCTTCAACGCCCGACAGGGCTTCGGCCGCGCGGGCGGCGGCGGTGTCGCCGCTTTCGCCGACGCGAGGGCGGACCTGAACCGTGGCCTCCGACCCCAGTTGGCGCGCCCAGCCGTGGGCGGCGCGGTCGGCGGCGGAGGCGGCGACGGCGGCCAGGCAGGCCAGGAAGCACAGGACGGCGATGACGGTCATCAGCCAGGGCTCGCCTGCGGCTGCGGGCGGCAGCAGGCCGGGACGCCCCCTCGACAGGCGGAAGTCGGACAGCCGGATCATGCCGCGACCCTCGCCGCCTTGCTGAGCCGTCCCTGGTCCAGCCTCAGCACCTGAGCGCCCGAGCGTTCGGCCAGGGCCTGGTCATGGCTGGCGATCAGGACGGTGGCGCCCAGCCGGTTCAAAGACTGGAAAAGGCGCAACAGCTTGTCAGCCATGACGGCGTCCACGCTGCCGGTCGGTTCGTCGGCGACGATCAGGCCGGGGCGGGTGATGACGGCGCGGGCGATGGCCAGGCGCTGCTTTTCACCGCCCGACAGGGCCGGGGGACGGGCGTCCATCCGGCGGCCCAGGCCGACCCATTTCAGCATTTCTTCCACATCGGCGGCGTAGTCGGCCTCGCGCCCGCCCGCCAGACGCAAAGGCAGGGCGGCGTTGTCGAAGGCCGACAGATGGTCCAGCAGGCGGAAATCCTGGAACACCACCCCCATGCGACGGCGGAAAGCCGGAATGTCGCGTCGGTCGATATCCGACACATCGGCGCCGAACAGGCGGATGGTCCCCGTGGTCGGTCGGTCGGTCAGGGTCAAAAGCCGCAGCAGCGAAGACTTTCCGGCTCCGGACGGCCCGGTAAGGAAGTGGAAAGAGCCTCGCGTCAGAATGAGGTTAACGTCTCGCAGCACGTCGGGCGCGTCCGCATAGCCGAAACCCACGCCCGACAGGCGGACGGTCTCGGTCACGGGGGCGGCATCGGCGGCGCTGGTTGGCGAGGACGGCATAGAGTTTGTTTCAGGGACAGGGCGCGAAATCGCGCCTTACAGGAGGGGGCGAGAGCCTCGCAGTCAGCGACATGATACTGACCTGCCCCGCCTGCGCCACCAGCTATTTCATTCCCGACGACGCCGTGGGCGCGAACGGGCGCAAGGTGCGTTGCAAATCGTGCGGCGAAATCTGGCGCGCGACCAGCGATGAACCCCTGGAATTGAACGTCGCGCCCGAGCCGCGCGTCATTCCGACACCCGAGCCGGACGCCGCATCCGAGCCCGCCAGTCTGGCCGAGACCCCGGCGCCGGAATTGCCCAAGGCTTTCCGCGCCCGCGCCGAGCAGCAGCGTCGCCTGCGCCGCGCCGCGACCCATGGCGTGGTCTGGGCCGGCCTGGCCAGCGCCTTTATCGGCGTGATCGTTTCGGCCTTCCTGTTCCGGATCGAGGTGGTCGAGGCCTTCCCCCGCGCCGCCGCCGCCTATGCCGCCGTAGGGGCGCCTGTGAACCCAGTCGGCCTGGACTTCGAAGCCATGACCGCCAAGGAAGTCGCCACCCATCCGGGGATGGTTCTGGTCTCGGGCGCTCTGCGTAACGTCCGTGACGCCGAGATCGTGGCCCCGCCGGTCCGCGTCGCCCTGCTGGACGAGCATGGCGCCGAGGTCGGATTCAAGATCGTGACCATCGACGCCGCCCCGGTCCTGCCCGGCAAGGTCCAGGGGTTCGCGGTGCTCATCCCCGATCCCGGCGGCCATGCGGCCGATATCGGCGTCAACTTCGTGACGGCGGAAACCTCCCACGCCAAGCGGGCGAAGGATCATGGCTCTGATGGCCATGCTGCGCCGGCAAAGCCGCATGGGGACGGTCACGGCGAGGATCACGCGGCGCCGGCTCATCCCCCGGCGGACGCACATCCCGCAACTGACGCCCATCCTCCGGCTGACTCTCATGCCCCCGCTGACCATGCCCCGGCAGACGCCCATGCCGAGCTTGCGCCCGCCTCAAACGGCCTGCGTTCGGCCGTGGCGCCGGGGCTCGGAGGGCGCGGCGCAGGCGCTCCGATCGAGGCCCGGCCCATTCCCGTGGTGGACAGAGGTCATGGCGAGGCGGTATCCGCCTCGCATGGCTGATCTCTCTCCTGAGCCGACCGTCCTCCTGGCCGAGGCCGACATCGCCCGCGTCGTGGCGGATCTCGCGGCGCGCATCGCGCCGGTCATCGACGACGAGACGGTCGCCGCCGTCCTGCTGACCGGCGGTCTGTGGTTCGCCGCCGACCTGACCCGCGCCTTGTCGCGCGTCGGCCGCAATGTCCGGTTCGACGCCCTCTGGCTGGCCTCCTACGGCGACGACAAGACCAGCCGCGGCAAGATCGACGTCTATGCGCCGTTCCAGCGTCCCATCGCCGGCCGGAAGGTCCTGATCCTCGACGACGTCTTCGATACCGGCCTGTCCCTGGCCGAGGCCGCGCGAATCGCCCGCGATGGCGGGGCGTCCGAAGTCCTGACTTGCGTCTTCGCCCGCAAGCCCTGGCCCGCCCCTCGCGCGCCCGAGCCCGACTTCGTCGGCTGGGAGGCCCCGAACCGCTTCCTGGTGGGCTATGGCCTCGACAACGCGGGCGGATTGCGTGGCCTGCCGGACATCTGCGCGCTGGACTGACGATAAAGCGACCGGTTCGGCGTTGACTCCGAGACGCCCTTCCGTATATGTCGCCGCTCTTCGCCCCCGGGGGTCTCTCCGGAGGGCGTCTTCATTTTTGCGTTTGCGCTGAGGCTTCAACATGTACGCGGTGATCAAGACCGGCGGCAAGCAGTACCGGGTCCAACCGGGCGATACGATTGTCGTCGAAAAGCTCGATGGCGACGCCGGCTCGGAGCTGAAGTTCGACAGCGTCCTGATGCTGGGCGGCGACAAGGGCGTGACCCTGGGCGCTCCCCTGATCGACGGCGCCTTCGTCGGCGCCACCCTGGTCGAAACCCGCAAGGGTGAGAAGATCAAGATCTTCAAGAAGACCCGCCGTCAGGGCTATCGCCGCACCAATGGTCACCGCCAGATGGAATCGGTCCTGCGCATCACCGGCATCGAAGGCGCCGGCGAGACCGCCAAGTGGGACGGCAAGGTCGATCTGACGACCAAGGCCGAGATCAACCTGCGGGCCCGCAACCTGGCCACCCGCGGCGCGACCTCTTCGCTGGGTTCGACCGAGACGGTCGTGACCGACGTGGACGGCGCCGAGATCAAGGGCGTCGTGGTCGAGAGCTCGGCTCCCGCCAAGAAGGCCCCGGCCAAGAAGAAGGCTGCGCCCAAGGCTGAAGCCGCCGGCGACGAAGCCTAAGACATTCACCGGCGCCTAACCGCGCCAGACCAGTTAAAGAGAGACGTCCTCAAGTAGGCCGAAAGGCCGGTAGGACACTCAGGAAAGACGGAGCGGCAAGATGGCTCACAAGAAATCCGGTGGTTCGTCGCGTAACGGTCGCGACTCCGAGTCAAAGCGCCTGGGCGTGAAGAAGTATGGCGGCGAGCGCGTGCTGGCCGGCAACATCATCGTGCGCCAACGCGGCACCACCTTCCACCCGGGTGAGAACATCGGCATGGGCCGCGACCACACCCTGTTCGCCCTGACGCACGGCGCGGTGAAATTCACCAAGAAAGCCGGCGGCCGATGCTATGTGTCGATCCTCGCGGCGAATGATGACGCCGCTCAGGCGCTCGCCGCCGAGTAACGCAGTCTGGAAATCTCCGGATCGCGTTGCTCCTCCAAGCAGCCGATCCGGACCAGGGAAGATATTCCGCGGGGAGTCTGGATCACCAGGCTCCCCGTTTGCGTTTCCCCGCCTCGAAGACCGTCCGAGCCCTCTAAGGAGGCGGTCCCTGAGAGAGGCGACTGCCCATGTGCGTCATAGAAACCTCCCCCGTCGTCGAGACGCGGCGTCTGGTGCTGCGCGCGCCTGCGCCCCAGGACGCGCCCCGGATCGCGGCCCTGGCCGATGACCTGGATATCGCGCGGATGACCAAGCGGATGCCGCATCCGTTCCGCGTCCAGGACGCCGACGACTTCGTGCTGCAGGTCGCGTCCCAGGATCCGGCGCGGGCCAATACCTTCATCATCGAGCACGAGGCGGCGGGACCGGTCGGGGTCATCGGTCTGTTCGAGGGCGAGGATCGCGTGCCTGAGGCCGGCTACTGGATCGGGCGGGAGTATTGGGGGCGGGGCTTCGCCACCGAGGCCCTGGACGCCGCCCTGGTCTGGGCCAGCCGCAAGTGGAAGCGTCGGGCGCTGGTCGCGGGGCATTTCGCCGACAATCCGGCGTCGGGCCGGGTGCTGGAGAAGGCCGGCTTCCTCTACACCGGCGAGACGCGTCGGTCGTGGAGCCGGGCGCGGCGGGCCGAGGCCGATACGCGGATGATGGTCTGGCTGGCCTGACCTAGCCGGCGGCGAGGCCGGGACCGAAGACGGCGGCGGCGCCCAGGACGCCGGCGATCAGCATAGCCGCGGCCCCGGCGATGAAGGCGGTGGCCGTGCGGGCGCGGCGGCGGCGCATGCCGCCCGCGCGATACTTGCGGATCAGGATCATGGGGCCCCGGGTAAAGGCCTCGGACCCGATGATGTTGTGCTGGGACAAGAAGGCGCTCCCCGACTGTCTCGTGAGCGGGGATCTGTCCGGGGTCGGAGTGGTCAGAAGATGGCGATCCGCGTTACCGGGGTCGCATCTTCGTGAGCGGGGTCAGCCGCAGAAGACCAGCCGCCCGTCATAGGTCCGGTAATAGCCGCTGGCGGGATCGTAGGAGCGGTAGGCGCTGCGGCACCAATCCATGCGACGCGCATCACGGCCGCCATGGCCATAGGTCGAGCCGCCGCCGGGGTAGATCAGGTCTGGACGGCCATAGGCGCCGGGATAGACGCTGGGGCCATAGCCGTAGCCTGAGGCGCGGTAGCGGCGCGGATGCGCCGGCCGCTGATCCCGCCAGGCGGCGCCGCAGTCGGTGCGGCCGGCGTCCCAATAGGCGTCGCAGCGGTAGTCGCCCGGTCGGTCGGCCTGACCGTTGAAGTCGTAGCGGGCGCCGTAGTCCCTGGCGCCGTAATTCAGGGAGCGATAGCTGTCCCGCCCCTGATAGGCTCCGTGGTCGTAGCGGGTCGGGGGCTCGTACCAGGTCTGGGCCACCGCTGGTGCGGAGGACAGGGCCGTGGCGACGGCGGCGATCAGGGCGAGTCTCATGATGTATCCCCAGAGCGGCCGAAGGCCGGGGCGGATGGGAACGCTTACTGAAGACGCTTACTGAAAACCCTTACGGGGCAGATTTACCGAACTAGAGCGTCACATTGACGACGCGGCCGCCCCGGGTGTCAACGCGCCGCATCAGCACCAGGGGGGCTTCGTCGCCGGTGCGGACCGGGACGATCAGGAACCAGCCGCCGTCGGGCAGGCCGCTGAAGCGGAAGCGGCCGTTGGCGCAGGTCTCGGAGCGGACGAAGCCGCTGTAGTTGGCGTTGGCGTCGGGTACGGTGCGGGCGCGAACGACGGCGGCAGGGACGGCGGCCCGGTCGGTCGAACCGTACAGCGTGCGGAAGCGGGCGCGGGTGTAGGGGGTTACGGGCGTCAAGCCGACGGAGGCGACGCAGTCATAGGTCTTGCCGTCCTGAACATAGGCGATCCGGCCTTCGATGGCGGCCTGGCCCGAGCGTTCAGACCAGGCGAAGTCCGCCGTGTTGAAGGCGGCGGGGCCGCCGACGGGGGTTCCCGTCGGGAAGGTGGTCGGGGCGCAGGCCGACAGGGCGGTCGCGGCCAGCGCGGCGGCGAGAACGGCGCGGGGGGCGAGGGGACGGATCGACATAGGCTTCCTCCGGAAATCCGGCCTGCCCTCGGGGAGCCGGAGCCGGAATGATCGTGGACCGGTCGCGGGGGTGCGACGGCCCTCTATCGCACGGGCGATAACGTCTGTTCCACGGTCAAGGTTGCACCCTCTGGACCAGGAACCGACAAAGCGCGAAACAGGCGGGAGAATTCGTCGGGCGCGCCGCCCGGCCGCCTGTACTGGAGTGCGCCCATGACCGTCACCTTCGCCGATATCGAGGCGGCACAGGGCCGAATCGCCGGCCAGGTCGATCGCACCCCGACCCGCTACTCCCGCAAACTGTCGCAGCTGACCGGGGCCGAGGTCTGGGTCAAGTTCGACAATCTGCACTTCACCGGCAGTTTCAAGGAGCGCGGGGCGCTGAACCGGCTGCTGATGCTGACGCCGGAGGAGCGCAAACGGGGGGTGGTGGCGGCCAGCGCCGGGAACCATGCCCAGGCCCTGGCCTATCACGGCGGGCGGCTGGGCGTGCCGGTCACCATCGTGATGCCGGAGGGGACGCCCTTCGCCAAGATCAACGGCACCCGGTCCCATGGAGCGACTGTGGTGATCGAGGGGCTGGACTTCACCGGATCGACCGAGGCGGCTCAGCGGCTGAAGGCGGAGAAGGGCTATGTCTTCGTCTCGGCCTTCGACGACGAAGGGATCGTGGCTGGCCAGGGGGTCTGCGCCATCGAGTTGCTGGAGGACGCGCCGGATGTCGACGCCCTGCTGATCCCCGTCGGCGGGGGCGGGCTGATTGCGGGCTGCGCCATTGCGGCCAAGGCGATGAAGCCAAACATCAAGGTGTTCGGGGTCGAGGCGGCGCGATACCCGTCCTTTACCGCACGGCGGGCGGGCAAGCCGCCGGTCTGCACCGGTCAGACCATCGCCGAGGGCATCGCCATCAAGGCGGTGGGCGAGATCCCCTTCGCCCTGGCCGACCCGCTGGTGGACGAGGTCTTCGTCTGCGAGGAAGCGGACTTCGAACGGGCGGTGGCCCATTACGTCACCTATGAGAAGACGGTGTCGGAGGGGGCGGGCGCGGGCGGTCTGGCGGCCCTGCTGGCCTATCCCGAGCGGTTCAAGGGGATGAAGGTCGGGCTGGAGCTGTGCGGCGGCAATATCGATGCGCGGATGCTGGCGGTGGTGCTGAACCGCGAGATGGTCCGTGAACGGAGGTTGATCGTCTATCGCATCCTGGGCGACGACCGGCCGGGCATGCTGTCGGCCATGGCGGCGGTGATCGGGGGCCTGGGCGGTAATATCATCGACGTGGTCCACAACCGTCTGGCCCTGGATGTGCCGGCCAAGGGCGCCGAGTTCGACATCATGGTCGAAACGCGCGATAGCGCCCACGCCGACGAGATCGGCGAAGCCTTGAAGGAACGCGGCTATGAACTTCGGATGGGGTAGGGCGGCGGTCGTCGCTGTTCTGATGCTGGCGGGCTGCGGCCGGTCGGAACCGGTCGATCCGAACGCGGGCAAGGCCGAGGCGGCCGCCTTCCTGGAGAAGAACGCCAAGGCGGAGGACGTCGTGACCCTGCCGAGCGGGCTTCAGTACCAGGTGGTTCAGTCGGGTGCGGCCGGCGGCGTCAGCCCGGACCGCAACGACCTGGTCAAGGTCGATTACGAAGGCAAGCTGGTCGACAATACCGTGTTCGACAGCTCGTTCGCGCGCGGGGCGCCAGCGGTCTTCACGCCGGAGACGGTCGTGCCCGGCTGGACCGAGGCCCTACAGAAGATGCGCGTCGGCGATGAGTGGATACTGTTCGTGCCGCCGGCCCTGGGTTACGGCGAGGTCGGCGGGGGCAGCGATATTCCGCCCAACGCCGTGCTGATCTTCCGGCTGAAGCTGCTGGATGTGGCGCCCGTGCCGGGCGGCGGATCGGGCGTCGGGACCGGGATGGGGTGAGTGAAGGGCGTCTCCGTCCTCCCTTGTGAGGGGGCGTCCATACATTCAGAAATTAGGCGCGCAAGCCCTGCCATTCCTCCAGAACCTGGGCGTCGGTCTCATTCGCGGCCTGGGCCAGGGCGGTGAAATCGGCGGGGGCCATCAGACGCGACAGGGCCCAGACGGCGGCGCCGCGCACCAGGGTGGCGGGGTCGCTGAGCAGGGCCTGCGTCGGGGCGATCAGGGCCGGGTCGTTGGAATTGCCGACCGCATAGAGGACGTTCCTCAGGAACCGGTCGCGGCCGATGCGCTTGACCGGGCTCTTGGTGAACAGGGCGCGGAAGGCGGCGTCGTCCAGCGTCAGCAGGTCGGACAGCCGCGGGCTGTTGAAGGCGGGGCGGGGCGTCAGCCGGATCTCGCGGGCTTCCTGAGCGAACTTGTTCCAAGGACAGACGGCTAAGCAGTCGTCGCAGCCATAGATGCGCGACCCGGTCAGGGTGCGGAATTCCACCGGCCACGGCCCCGCGAATTCGATGGTCAGGTAGGACAGGCAGCGCCGGGCGTCGAGCTGGAACGGGGCGGGGAAGGCGTTGGTGGGGCAGGCGTCGAGACAGGCGGTGCAGCGGCCGCAGTGTTCGGTCTCTGCCGCGTCCGGTTCGATCTCGGCGGCGGTCAGGATGGTGCCCAGGAACAGCCAGTTGCCGTGGGTGCGGCTGAGCAGATTGGTGTGTTTGCCCTGCCAGCCCAGGCCGGCGCGCTGGGCCAGGGGCTTTTCCATCAGGGGGGCGGTGTCGACGAAGACCTTGATGTCGGCGCCGTTGCGGGCCGCGATCTGACCCGCCAGCTGTTTCAGCCGACCCTTGATGACCTCGTGATAGTCGTCGCCGCGCGCATAGACCGAGATATAGGCGGCGGAACGGTCGGCCAGCTGGTCCAGCGGATTGTCGTCGGGGCCGTAGTTCATGCCCAGGACGATGGCGGTCTTCGCCTCGTCCCACATGGCGGTGGGGTGCTGGCGGCGGTCCAGGGTCGTTTCCATCCACGCCATGTCGCCGTGCCGGCCCTCATCCACGAAATGCCGCAGCCGCTCGCCCGCGGGCCAGGCGTCGGCGGCCGAGGCGAAGCGGCAGACGTCGAAGCCGAGCTCGGCCGCGCGTTGGCGGATGAAGGTTTTCAGGCGGTCAGACACGGGCGGGGGATAGCACGAAATCGGGCGAGGAAGACCGTCCCCCGCTTGCGGGGGAAGTGTCAGGCCGTGGCGCGCAGCGACACGCCTGACGATGGGGGAAGTCTAGCCTTTGGCGACACTCCCCTCTCCGCCCCTGGTCCGCTGCGCGGACGCCGGGCCACCTCTCCCGCAAGCGGGAGAGGGTCTTGGGGCGGTCATTCGTCCGAGGTGGGCGCGCCGTCGAATAGTTCAAGGATCTGGCCCTGGATGTCCGCAGGCCACGGCGTGATCAGGGCGGCGAGCCGGTCGCGGTCTGCGGCGAACAGGGCGCGGCTGGCTTCTTCGAAATCGGGGGCGTCGCCGGCCATTTCGACCATGAAGCCATAGGCGGCCTCGGTGCGGCGGCACCGCGCGTCGTCGTCCGCGCCGGCCTTGCGGGCCTGGTCCACCAGACGTCGCAGGGCGGCCGAGGCGCCGCCGGGCTGGGCCGCCAGCCAGTCCCAGTGGCGAGGCAACAGCGTGACCTCGCGCGCGGCGACGCCCAGACGCGGACGACCGCGCCTGGCGGCCCGAGCGGGTTCTGTCTCGCGGGGGTCCAGATCGACCGGCCGACCGGTCGCCAGATCGAACACGCGCAACGCGGCTTCAGGTGAGACCACCAGAGCCTTGCGGAAGGCGGCCGCCACAGCGGCGTCCGAGCCTCTGGCGATGCGGCGGGGGCCGTCGAACAGAACCAGATCGCGATCTTCGTTGCTCATGTATTTACCCGGGTGAAATTAGCTGGCATGTTTATACCCGGATAAATAAGAGGACGCCATGACCCAGACGAATCGCAAGACCCTGATCGCGGCATACAAGGAGCGGCCGATCATCGCCGGGGTCTATGCCGTGATTTGCAGCGCCACGGGTCAGGCGTGGGTCGGCAAGAGCCGCCACATCGACACCGAACAGAACGGGTTGTGGTTCGCGCTGCGACATGGCGGCAGCCCCTATCGGTCGCTGCAGGCGGCGTGGAAGGCGCATGCGGCCGAGGATTTCCGGTTTGAGCAACTGGACCGCCTGCCGGAGGACATTTCCGACCTGCGGCGCAAGGATGAACTGGCCAGTCGGGCGAAGCTGTGGATCGCGCGCTTGGGCGCGGAGGCGCTTTAAGGGGGCTCGCCTTAGAAATCCAGGTCCGCGTACCAGGCCGAGGGCGGCACGCCGACGAAGCGGTCCGCCAGCAGGGGGCGGAAGCAGGGGCGGGATTTGAGTTTGGAGTACCAGGTCTTGAGCGCGGGCCAGTTGGCCCACTGGACCTCGCCGAAATAGTCGAGGACGGACAGGTGGGCGGCAGCGATCAGGTCGGCCTGGCTGAGGCGGCGGCCGGCCAGCCAGTCGCGGGCGGCGACCAGCTCTTCCAGCATGGCGAGGTGGGATTTCAGGGCGTCGCGGCCGTGGCGCAGGGCGCGGGCTTCGGGCGGACCCAGTTTGAGCAGGGGTTTCTCCATCCGCTCGTGCAGCAGGACGGCGTCGACCTCGTCGGTGAAGCGGCGCTCGAACCAGCCGGTCAGGCGGCGCGCCTCGGCCCGTTCGGCGGGGTCGGCGGGCAGGAGCAGGGGGGATTTCTGCTGGTCCTCGATCCAGCCCAGGACGGCGGGCAGTTCACACAGGGTCAGGGGGCGGCCGCGGTCGGTGGTCTGGACCACGGGCGGCAGGCCCGAGGGGTTCAGGTCATTGACCGGGCAGTCGTCTTCCCACGGACGAACCGGCGTGTCGGTCCATTCGATGCGCGCCTCGCCCAGGGCCAGGCGCGCGGCGCGCGAGGCGGGCTGGAAGGCGAAATGGAACAGGACGCTGGACTCGGACATCACCGCTTAATGCGCCGGCATCCGTTAATGTCCGTTTACCGGATCAGGACCAGGGGCCCTTGGGACGGGGCTGGAGCGGCGCCGGGGAGGCCGGCGCCGCAGGCTCCAACGGGGGCGAGGCGGGCGTCGTCTCGGCCGGCTGGGGGCGGGGGCGGCCGCGCGGGTCGGCGTGGATCAGGATGTCGGCGCTGGGATAGTGGCTGAGGATGCGGTTCTCGGCCTCGACGACGATGGCGTGGGCGGCGTCCAGCGTCAGCTCGGGGTCCAGGTCGACGTGCATCTGGACCATCATCACCTGGCCCGCCATGCGGGTGCGCAGCTGGTGGACGCCGGAGATGCGCGGATCGGCCAGGACGGCGTGGGTGACGGCGGCGCGGTCGGACTCGGGCGCGGCGCGGTCCAGCAGGTGGTCGGCGGCGGCCTTCAACATGCCTGTGGCGCCCCAGAAAAGCCAGACGGCGACCACCAGGCCGGCGGCGGCGTCCAGGCCGGGCGCGTTCAGGAAGGCCCCGGAGATCACCCCGATCAGCACCACCAGATTGGCGGCCAGATCTGCGGCGTAGTGGGCGCGGTCGCCCGCGACGGCCATGGAGCCGGTCTTCTTCATCGCCCGGGTCTGCATCCAGACTAGCCAGGCGGTGATGGCGATGGAGACGATCACCACCCCGCTCGCCCAGCCGCCCGAGGTGACGGGGCGCGGGTCGAAGATGCGGTGAAGGCCCTCCCAGCCGATGAAGACGGCCGAGGCGAAGACCAGGCCGGCCTGGACCAGGGCGGCCAGGGCCTCGCCCTTGCCGTGGCCGTAGCGATGATCCTCGTCCGGCGGGGCGGCGGCCCAGCGGACGGCGTAGAAGGCAGCCAGAGAGGCGACCAAATCCAGCACCGAGTCTGTCAGGCTGGCCAGGATGGAGACCGAGCTCGAGGCGCCCAGGGCGAAGGCCTTGAGCGCGATCAGGACCAGGGCGACCCCGACCGAAAGACGCGTGATGCGCCGGGTCGCCAGATGGGCGTCCTCGATCGGCGTGGGCGCGGGCGGAGAGGCGGGCGGCGTCGTCATCAGGCTCCCTTGTCGCGCAATCATGGCCGAAAGCCAACCGGGAGGAAGTCGAGGCGGCAAATCCAGCGCCCCAACTGGATCAAGCGGTGCGTTAGCGTTAAGGACATGAAACGGCGCTATGTCGGTTTCGGTTCTCTACTTGTGGCATCGGTCGTGGAGACGACATGAGCGCTGACGAACGTTGGATCGCGAGAAGCGAGGCCCTGACCCGACTGGGGGTGAAGGCCCAGACCCTGTACGCCTATGTCAGCCGGGGCCGGATCGCGGCCCGGCCGGACCCTACTGATCCCCGACGCAGCCTGTACGCCGTGTCCGACGTCGCGCGGATGTGCGGCGAGGGCGAGGAGGTCGAGGCGTCCGAGGTCCGCAGGCCGGTCGTGGGGGCGGCGGCGCGCGGCGAGGCGGACATCCAGTCGTCGGTGTCCCTGATCGTCGATGGACGGCTGTTCTATCGCGGTCTGGACGCGGTGCAGATGTCCGAGGCCGCCACGGCTGAGGCGGCGGCGCGCACCCTGTGGGACGCGCGCGAGGCGGATCCCTTCGCCGAGTTGAAGCCCCGGATCGATCCCATCGTCGGCGGCGCGACCCAGAGGCGGGTGCTGGCCGTGCTGGGCCGGCGCGCCATCGAGGACCGGTCGCTGCGGGCGCATGACGGAGCCAGTCTGAAACGCGAGGCGGCCTCGCTGCTGAGCGAGGTGGTGGACAGCGTGTCTGGGCCGGGGCCGCGCCTGTATCTGCACCAGCGGCTGGCGCGCGGGTTCAAGACGGCCGAGCGCGACAGCCATCTGATCCGCCGGGCCCTGGTCCTGGGGGCCGAGTGCGGTCTGGATGAAGCCGTGCTGGCGGCGCGGGCGGCGGCCGGCGGCGGGGCGCCCCTGGCCGGAGCGGTGCTGGCGGGCGTGACCACCCTGTCGGGCCGGGCCCTGACGGAGATGGACGAGGTGACCGCCTATGTCGGCGAGGCGCGGCGAGATCCGGCCGGGGCGGCCCGGCGTTGGATCGGGCTGAAGGGCGGCGTGCCGGGCTTCGGCTTCGCGGCGGAGTTCGGCCGGGTCGATCCGCGCGTTCCGGCCCTGCTGGATTCGGCGGACCTGCCCGCCGATCTCAAGGCGGTATGGACCGAAGGCGAGACGGCGGGCGGCCAGGCGGCGAGCTTCGCCCTGGCCCTGGCCCTGATCGCGCGGCGGCTGGACCTGGGGCCGACCGGGGCGGGGGATCTGCTGGTGCTGGGGCGGCTGATCGGTCTGCTGGCCCATGCGGTGGATCAGGCCACGGACGGCTCGCCTATCCGGGCCAGATTGCGCTATGTGGGTCCGGAGCCGGGCTCCCACTGACACCGGCTCTGCGGGGATCACATGTCTGACTGGCTTGCGGCGATCATTCTTGGTCTGGTCGAAGGACTGACCGAGTTCATTCCGGTGTCCTCGACAGGACACATGCTTCTGCTCGGCCATTTCATGGGCTTCGAGAGCTCGGGCAAGACGTTCGAGATCGTCATCCAACTGGGCGCCCTGCTGGCCATAATCAGCGTCTATTTCAAACGGCTGTGGACCCTGGCGACGCGCTGGCCGTTCGATCCGGAGGCGCGGCGGTTCCTGATCGGCCTGTTGCTGGCGTTCGCCCCGGCCGTGGTGATCGGCTTTTTGGCCTATGACTTCATCAAGACCGTGCTGTTCGAAACGCCCCAGGTGATCTGCATCGCCCTGATCGTCGGCGGGGTGATCCTGCTGGCGCTGGACCGGATGGACAAGCGGCCCCAGTGGCTGGACGCCAATCAATATCCGATGCGGATCTATTTCCTGATCGGCCTGTTCCAGTGCCTGGCCATGATCCCCGGCGTGTCGCGCTCGGGCGCCACCATCGCCGGCGGCCTGCTGCTGAAGACCGACAAACGGTCGGCGGCCGAGTTCAGCTTCTTTCTGGCCCTGCCCACCATGGGGGCGGCCGTGGCCTATGACCTGCTGAAGAACCATAAGACGCTGGACTTTAGCGACGTCGGCCTGATCGTGGTGGGCTTCGTCACCGCCTTCCTGACGGCCCTGGTGGTGGTGCGGTTCCTGCTGGACTTCGTGTCCAAACACGGGTTCGGCCCCTTCGCCTGGTGGCGGATAGTGGTTGGAGTTGTCGGGCTGGCGCTGTTGCAGGCGGGGTTCTGAGTCCCGCGACGCTGGCGAATTGCAGCGTCTGCCTCTAAGGGGCGGGCATGACCACGCTTCTTTACGGCCGACCGCCGGTCGTCTTCGATCCTCCCGGCACTGGAGCGGGCGGCGCGATCCAGACCTCGCCCCTGATCCCCGGCTCCACCGCGCTTGAGACCGTACTCGAGGGTTCGGTCGACGACATCATGATCTACGCCCCGCCCGGCGTGTTGGAGCGGCGCTATGTCCTGGCCCTGGCGCTGAGGGCGCTGAAGGTCGGCGGGCGGCTGGACGTCATGGCGCTCAAGGACAAGGGCGGGTCGCGGCTGAAGAAGGAGCTGACCGGCTTCGGCGTCGAGGTCGGCGAGACGGCCAAGGCGCACCATCGCCGCTGTATCGTGATTAAGCCCGAGACGATGGCCGGGATCGACGCGGCCATAGCCGAGGGCGCGCCACGGATCGTGCCGGGGCTGGAGGCCTGGTCCCAGCCGGGGATCTTCGCCTGGGACCGGATCGACGCGGGTTCGGCCCTGCTGGCGCAACATATGCCGGCGCTGAAGGGGGCGGGCGTCGATCTGGGTTGCGGCTATGGGGCGCTGGCGACGGTGGCCCTGCGGTCGGCGGCGGTGACGTCGCTGCGGCTGATCGACCTGGATCGCCGAGCGGTCGAGGCGGCGCGGAAGAACGTCGAAGACCCGCGCGCGAGCGTCGAATGGGCCGATGTGCGGACGATGATTGCAGAAGGCGAGCTGAACTTCATCATCAGCAATCCGCCCTTCCACGACGGCGGGGCCGAGGATCGCCGGCTGGGCCAGGCCTTTATCAGGAAGGCGGCCGAACTGCTGAAGAAGGGCGGTGTGGCCTGGATCGTGGCCAACCGGCATCTGCCGTATGAGGCCGAGCTGAATACGGCGTTCAATCGGGTGCGGCTGGTTGCGGATTCGGGTGGGTACAAGCTGTTCGAGGCGGTGAAGTGAAGACCCCCACTTCCCGCGTCGACCGACTGCTGGGGTCGATGGGCTATGGATCGCGGGCCGAGATGGCGCGGATGGCCAAGGCGGGGGGGATCGTGCTGGACGGCGCGGACCTGACGGACGTGTCCAAGCGGATCGCGGTAACGCCGGACCTGCCGACCCGGATGGAGATCGACGGCGAGCCGCTGGATCCGGTTCAGGGGCTGGTGATCCTGTTGAACAAGCCGCTGGGCATGACCTGTTCCCACAAGGAAGAGGGCGCGCTGGTCTATGACATCCTGCCGGGACGGTGGCGGGCGCGCGACCCGGCCATCTCGACCATCGGGCGGCTGGACAAGCAGACCACGGGCCTGCTGCTGCTGACCGACGACGGCGACCTGTTGCACCGGGTGATTTCGCCCAAACGCCATGTGGGCAAGGTCTATCGCGCCGGGCTGGCGCGGCCGCTGGTCGGAACCGAGGGCGCGCTGTTCGCCTCGGGCGAACTGGTGCTGGAGGGCGAGGACAAGCCGCTGGTGCCGGCGGTGCTGGAGGTGGTGTCCCCGACCGAGGCCCTGCTGACGGTGACGGAGGGCCGCTATCACCAGGTGCGGCGCATGTTCGCCGCCGCCGGCAACCATGTCGAGACCCTGCACCGCGAACGGCTGGGCGGCCTGACGCTGCCGGCCGATCTGGCGCCCGGACAGTGGCGGTTGCTGACGCCGGAGGAGATCGTGTCGATCTTCGCCTGAGCCGAGATTGTGGACTTTTGACGCCAGATGGCTATCTTGATGGCCATGTCTAGCTACTCCGTCGCCGAAGCCAAGAACAACCTGCCCAAGCTGCTGGATCGCATGCTGGCGGGCGAGGCCGTGACCATCACACGGCGCGGCGTGCCGATCGCGCGGCTTGAACCGACGCAGGAGACAAAGCCGACGTCGGGGCCGATCGATATGGCGTGGGTTGAGAGGGTGCGGATCAAGTCTAAGTCGCCCATCGACTCCGTCACGCTGATCCGGCGCATGCGGGACGAAGAGATTTGACTGTTTATCTCGACACCAGCGTTCTGGTGTCTCTGTTCCATACCGACAAGCACACGCAGCGTACATCGACCTGGATTGCCGACATTGACGATTTCGTTCTGAGCAGTTGGGCGCTGGCCGAGTTTTCCTCGGCCTTGGCGGTCAAGGCGCGAATGCGCCATTTGCTCGACGAGGAGCGGAGGTCGTTTGAACGCGTGTTTGACCAATGGTTGAAGGGCCGGATCGTGCTGTCGGTCGTTGATGGCGACATCGTAGAGTCGCGCGCCATGCTGAGGGCGGACACGAGATTGCGGGCGCCCGACGCCGTGCATTTGGCCATCGCCGCCAGACACGGCTGCGTCGTGGCGACACTGGATGAGGATATGGCCGCGGTAGGCCGCGACATTGGACTGACGGTGATCGTCCCATGAAGACAGCCATCAAGATCTGCGGCCTGACCACCGCCGACACCCTGGACGCCGCCCTGGACGGCGGGGCGGATTTCGTGGGGGCGGTGGTGTTTCCCAAGAGCCCGCGCCATCTGGCGCCCGAGGCGGCGGCGCGTCTGTTCGAACGGGCGCGGGGACGGGCGAAGATCGTGGCGGTGACGGTCGATCCGGACGACGGCCTGCTGGAAGAGATCGCGCGGACGCTGAAGCCCGATTTCATCCAGCTGCACGGGGCGGAGGCCCCGGCGCGGGCGGAAGGCGTGCGGGCCTTGACGGGCGCGGGGGTGATCAAGGCCCTGCCGATCCGGCATGGCGACGACTTCTTCGCCGCCGACGAATGGGATTATCACGCCGATCACCTGATGTTCGACGCCAAGCCGCCGGAGGGTTCGGTTCTGCCTGGCGGGGTGGGGCATAGTTTTGACTGGACCCTGCTGGCGGATCGGGCGTTTCGCCATCCCTGGTTCCTGGCTGGCGGGCTGAATCCCGACAATGTGGCCGAGGCGCTGCGGATCACCGGGGCGCCGATGCTGGACGTCTCCTCTGGCGTCGAAAGCGCGCCGGGTGTTAAGGACCCCGACCGGATCGCAGCCTTCATCCAAAACGCGCGCCGGACGTAATTACGACGCCTCCCTGCGTGAAAGTTGGACTCGTGAACGCTCAAACCCCCATCCAAGCCCTACCCACTGGCCAGCCGTTGTCCAACGCCTATGCCTGGCCGGACGCGCAGGGTCGGTTCGGGCCCTATGGCGGGCAGTTCGTGGCTGAGACCCTGATGCCGCTGATCCACGAGCTGGACGCGGCCTATAAGGCGGCCAAGGCGGACCCGAGCTTCCAGGCTGAGCTGGACGGCTATCTGACCCATTATGTCGGGCGCGAAAGCCCGCTGTATTTCGCCGAACGTCTGACCGAACATTTCGGCGGGGCGCGGATCTGGCTGAAGCGCGAGGACCTGAACCATACGGGCGCGCACAAGATCAATAATTGCATGGGCCAGATCCTGCTGGCGCGGCGCATGGGCAAGACCCGGATCATCGCCGAGACCGGCGCGGGCCAGCACGGGGTCGCCTCGGCCACCGTCTCGGCGCGGTTCGGCCTGCCTTGCACCGTCTATATGGGGGCGGTGGACGTCGAGCGGCAGCAGCCGAACGTGTTCCGCATGCGCCTGCTGGGGTCCGAAGTCTTCTCGGTCACGGCCGGGGCTGCGACCCTGAAGGACGCGATGAACGAGGCGATGCGCGACTGGGTCACCAACGTCTCGGACACCTATTACATCATCGGCACGGCGGCGGGGCCGCACCCCTATCCGGCGATGGTGCGTGATTTCCAGTCGGTGATCGGCAAGGAGATCAAGACGCAGTCGATGGCCCGGATGGGCAAGCTGCCGGAGGCCGTCGTGGCCTGTATCGGCGGCGGGTCGAACGCCATCGGCGCCTTCCACCCCTTCATCGACGACGCGGCCGTGCGGCTGATCGGGGTCGAGGCGGCGGGGCACGGGCTGGATACGCCGGACCATGCGGCCTCGCTGAAGGGCGGTCGATCGGGCGTGCTGCACGGCAACCGGACCTATCTGCTGCAGGACGACGACGGCAATATCGTCGAAGGACACTCGATCTCGGCCGGTCTGGACTATCCGGGCATCGGGCCGGAACACGCCTGGCTGCACGACATCGGCCGGGCCGAATATCGGTCGGCGACGGACGACGAGGCGCTGGAGGCCTTCCAGCTGTGTTCGAAGCTGGAAGGCATCATCCCGGCGCTGGAACCGGCCCACGCCCTGGCGCGGACTGGCGAAGTGGCGCGCGAAGTCGGCAAGGGCGGCGATATCGTCCTGCTGATGTCGGGCCGGGGCGACAAGGACATCTTCCAGGTCGCCAAACACTTGGGAGTGGAACTGTGATCCGTAGCCTGCTGGCGGCGACCGCCGCGCTGAGCCTTTCGACCGCCGTTCAGGCCCAGACGGCGGCGCCCGCGCCTTCGCAGGTCCAGCCCGCCGACGTCGCCCTGCTGCCCGGCGCGCAGCTGTCGCCCGATTGCGGCGGTCTGAACAATCTGGCCGGTCGTGCCTGGTGCGTCACCGCGCCCCTGGGTCAGGTCGGCGCCCTGGCGGACGCCTATATCGCCGATCTGGAGACCAAGGGCTGGCTGGCGGCGGGCGGCGACGAGAATCGCGTCGTCCTGATCAAGCGCCGCGAGGCCGGCGGTTGCGAGGGCATGCAGATGGTCGCCTTCTACGACACCACCAAGACCGCCGTCGCCGAACTGCCCGGCTATCTGGGCTTCGCCGTCGTGCCCGGCGATGTCTGCGCGCAGGCTGCGGCAGAGAAGTCCGCCGCCGAGAAGCCCGCTTCGGAAACCACGCCGCAATGACCACCGCCCGTATCGACGCCTGTTTCGCCGCGCTGAAGGCCGAGGGCCGCGCGGCCTTTATTCCCTATGTGATGGGGGGCGATCCGTCGCGCGAGGAGGCGCTGGAGCTTCTGCGCGGCCTTCCCGCCGCCGGGGCCGACATCATCGAACTGGGCTTTCCGTTCAGCGATCCGATGGCCGAGGGGCCGCCGATCCAGCGGGCGGCGATCCGGGGGATGAAGGCGGGTTTCGGCCTGCGCTCGACCATGGATCTGGCCAAGGAATTCCGCAAAGGCGACGACGTCACGCCGATCATCCTGATGGGCTATCTGAACCCGATCGAGAGCCTGGGCTATGACGCCTTCGCCGCCTATGCGGCCGACTGCGGCATCGACGGGCTGATCGTGGTGGACTGCCCGCCGGAAGAGGCCGGGCCGCTGATCGAAGCGCTGGACAAGGTCTCAATCTCGCTTATCCGTCTGGCCACGCCGACCTCGGACGACGAACGGCTGAAGATCGTGGTCCAAGGCACTTCGGGCTTCGTCTATTATGTCGCCGTCGCGGGCGTGACCGGCGTCAAGGAGGCGAACGCCGAGGTGGTGGCGCCGGCGGTGGAGCGGGTGCGCAAGGCCTCGGGTCTGCCGGTCGCGGTCGGCTTTGGGGTCAAGACGCCGGAGCGGGCGGCCGAGATCGCGCGCGTGGCCGATGCGGTGGTGGTCGGTTCGGCCCTGGTGGACGAGGTGGCGGCCGCGCTGGAGGCTGGCGAAGCCGTTGCGCCGCGCGTGCTGGCCCGGGTCAAGGCGCTGGGCGACGCGGTTCGGTCGGTGCGGACTGGTGCATCCCTGGCGGAAACCGTCTAAGAGCCCGCCCATGGTCGACAAGAACAAACCCCAGGAAAAGCGCGGCGGCTGGCTGAGCCGTTTCGCGCCCGGCGTCCGCAAGATCGTGTCGCGTCGCGACACCCCCGACAATCTGTGGGTCAAGGACCCCGATACGGGCGAGATGCTGTACCGCTCGGATCTGGAGGCGTCGCTGTGGGTGACGCCGTCGGGCCGCCATATGCGGATCGACGCGCCGACGCGGCTGAAGGCCACCTTCGACGGCGGCCAGTATGAGTCCATCGACACGCCGGACGTGCCGGAAGACCCGCTGAAATTCTCGGACGGCAAGCCGTACAAGGACCGGCTGAGCGCGGCGCGCAAGGCGGCGGGGCGCAAGGACACCATGGCCATCGGCTATGGCGTCGTCGGCGGCCAGGCGGCCGTTGTGATCGTCCAGGACTTCACCTTCATGGGCGGGTCGCTGGGCATGGCGGCCGGCGAGGCCTTCATCAAGGCCGCACGCGAGGCCGTGGCCCGCAAGGTTCCGATGATCTGCTTCACCGCCGCCGGCGGCGCGCGGATGCAGGAAGGCGCCCTGTCTCTGATGCAGATGGCGCGGACCACCCTGGCCATCGAAGAACTGAAGAACGCGAAACTGCCCTATGCCGTGGTCCTGACGGACCCGACCACGGGCGGGGTGACCGCCTCCTACGCCATGCTGGGCGACGTGCACCTGGCTGAACCGGGCGCGCTGATCGGGTTCGCCGGTCCGCGCGTGATCGAGGCCACGATCCGCGAGAAACTGCCGCCGGGCTTCCAGCGCGCCGAATATCTGCAGGAAAAGGGCATGGTCGACCGCGTGGTCGTCCGCGCCGATCTGCCGCGCGTCCTGGGCCAGATCCTGTCCATGCTGATGGGCGGAAACCGCCAGGCGGCCTGACGGCCTTGGACCCGATCTCTGAGCGACTGCGCGCCCGACATCCGCAGCGGATCGACTTGTCGCTGGATCGGATGAAGGCCCTGTGCGCCGCCCTGGGCGATCCGCAGCACAGGCTGCCGCCGGTGGTTCATGTAGCGGGCACGAACGGCAAGGGGTCCACCGTGGCCATGATCCGGGCCATCGCCGAGGCGGCGGGGCTGAAGGTTCATGCCTATACCTCGCCCCATCTGGTGCGGTTCAACGAGCGGATCCGGCTGGCGGGGCGGTTGATCGAGGACGATCAGCTGAACGCCATCCTCGACCGGATCGAGGCCGCCATGGCCGAAACCGGCAGCGAGGCGACGGTGTTCGAGAGCACCACAGCCGCCGCTTTCCTGGCCATGGCCGAGACACCGGCCGATCTGGCCATTATCGAGGTCGGGCTGGGCGGGGTGCTGGACGCCACCAATGTCATCGAGCGGCCGCTTCTCAGCGTCATTGCGCCGGTCGATTACGATCATGCGGAGTTCCTGGGCACGGACCTGGCCGTCATCGCCTCGGAGAAGGCGGGCGTGTTGAAGGCGGGCGCGCCGGCGGTGATCGCGCGTCAGCAGGAAGAGGCGATGAAGGCCATCGAGCGGCGAGCCGTCGATGTTCATGCGCGGCTGACCGTGTTGGGGGTGGATTTCGACGCCTGGGCCGAGCGGGGCGGGCTGGCCTTCCAGACGGCCGAACTGTTCATGGACCTGCCGGCGCCGGCCTTGGCGGGGGCTCACCAGATCGATAATGCGGCTTTAGCCGTCGCGGCGGCGGTCGAGTTGGACCTGCCCGAGGCGGCGATCGCGCAGGGGCTGAAGGCCGTGCGCTGGCCCGCGCGGCTACAGCGGATCTCGGCCGGTCCCTATGGCGAGGCGGCGCGGGCGGCCGATGCCGAACTGTGGCTGGACGGGGGGCACAATCCCCATGCGGCGAGGGCGCTGGCGGCGTTTCTGGCCGAGCGACAGGCGCGGGCGCCGCGTCCGCTGGCCCTGATCTGCGGGATATTGTCGAACAAGGATGCGGGTGGGTTCTTTGCGGCGCTGAAGGACAGTCAGGCGACGGTCTTCACGGTCGGCTTCGACGGCGCGGCGGCCGAGCCGGCGGCCCTGGCGGCCGTGGCGCGCGGGCACGGGCTGGCGGCGACGCCGGCGGGATCAGTGGGCGAGGCGGTGGATCTGGCGCTGCGGCTCGGCGCGGGGCGGGTGGCGATCTGCGGGTCGCTGTATCTGGCGGGCGAGGTGCTGGGGGCCAGCCGCGAGACCTGGCCGGAGTGATTTCTCTCCCTCCCCCTGCGGGGGAGGGGCGTCGCGCAGCGACGGGGTGGGGGCGGCAAGGCAAAAGCGCACTGATCTGACTTGAGATGTGTCGCCCTGCCGTTCCCACCCGGCTCCGGCTACGCCTCCGCCCCCCTCCCCCGCAGGGGGAGGGAGAGTCTGGTGTGCTGTCTTACTTGCTCATCCAGGGGCGGGACTTGCCCGCCGCGATGCGGGCGTTCTGTTCGCGTTGGAAGCGGCCGCCACGCGGGGCCTGGGGCCGGGCGTCGAGCGCCGCCTTCTTCAGGCGCAGAGCGCGCTGAACGGGGGTTTCGTCGGCGGGGGCGGACGGGTCCGGGGTCTGATCGTCGTGGCTCATAGTTCGTGACCTATCACACCGCGACGGGCTTCGTCCCAAAGACGTGAAGCCGCGGCCCGGCGACCGGGTTGCCGGGTATTGTTGTTAGCGCTACCAAAAGAAAAACAACGGCGGATGGAAACCATGGATCGGATGAAGATGGCAGGCCGAGCGGGGCTGGCCCTGATCGGGGCCTTGGCGATGCTGGCGGGGCCTGCGGTGGCGCAGAGCGCGTCGGCCGCTCGGCCCATCGTGGTGGACGCCCGAGGGGCGACGACGCCGCGCGACCGGTTGGCCGACTTCTCGGTCGGGGCCGACTATCCGGGCACGACCGGCCGCGAGGACGCCCTGGCCCAGTTGCAGACGGTGCGCGACGAGCTGGGCTTCCGCTACATCCGCTTCCACGACATCTTCCACGACGACATGGGCGTGTATCGCGAAGTGGACGGCCAGCCGGTCTATGACTGGACCCGCATCGATCAGCTGTACGACCGCCTGCTGGGCATGGGGATCAAACCCTTTATCGAACTGGGCTTCACGCCGGATGCGATGAAGACCTCGGACCAGACCATCTTCTACTGGAAGGGCAACACCTCCCATCCGCAGCCCGAGAAATGGACCGGGCTGATCGACGCCTTCGTGCGACATCTGATCGGCCGCTACGGCGCCGAAGAGGTGCGGTCCTGGTATTTCGAGTTCTGGAACGAACCGAACCTGGACGGCTTCTGGGAACGGGCCGATCAGGCGGCCTATTTCGACTATTACGGCCGCACGGTTCGGGCCATCAAGGCGGTGGATCCGGCGTTGCGGGTCGGCGGACCGTCCACCGCCGGCGCGGCCTGGGCGCCTGAGTTCCTGGCCTATGCCGATCAGCACCAGCTGCCGGTCGATTTCGTCACCACCCACACCTATGGCGTCGAGGGCGGCTTCCTGGACGAGAAGGGCGAGGGGGACAACAAGCTGTCGCGGGCGCCCGACGCGGTCGTCAGCGACGTGCGCAAGGTGAGGGGGCAGATCGAAGCCTCGACCCGGCCGGGCCTGCCGCTGTTCTTCACCGAATGGAGCACCAGCTATAATCCGCGCGATCCGATCCACGACGACTATTTCGGCGCCTCCTACATCCTGACCAAGCTGCGCGAGAGCGAGGGCCTGGTGCAGGGCATGAGCTATTGGGCCTACAGCGACCTGTTCGAGGAGCCGGGGCCGCAGACCAAGCCGTTCGACGGCGGCTTCGGCCTGATGAACCCGCAGGGCGTGCGCAAGCCGACCTTCTTCGCCTACAAATATCTGAACAGCCTGGGCGACCGGGAGCTGCCGACCGGCGACGCCCAGAGCATCGCGGCGCTGAAGGGCGAGACCGTGCAGGTGCTGGCCTGGCGCTATGAACTGCCGGACCAGCCGATCAGCAACCGGCCCTTCTTCCGCCAGGTGCGCGAGCCGTCGGCGGCGGCGCCGCTGGACATCGTGGTTCAGAACCTGACGCCCGGCGTCCACCGCGCGACGGTGCGACGGGTCGGGTTCCGGTCCAACGACGCCTATACGGCCTATCTGGAAATGGGCGCCCCGGCCGCGCTGGACGCCGCCCAGTTGCAGCGGCTGAACGACCTGACGCGCGATACGCCCGAGGTGCAGTCCGTCACCGTCGGGGCCGATGGGCGGGGGCGGCTGAGCGTGCCGATGAAGACCTATGACGTGGTGCTGGTGGAGATCGACCCGGCCCAGCCGTAAAACGAAAACGCCCGCCGGTCTGAACCGGCGGGCGTTTGATCTTCAGCGGTCCGTCAGGATCAGGCGTCGGCCTTGACGCCGGCCTCGGCCAGCCATTCGACGATCTTGCCCTTGGGCATGGCGCCGACCTTCATCGAGGTCATCTGGCCGTCCTTGAACAGCATCAGGGTCGGGATGCCCTTCACGCCCAGTTTGGACGGGGTCAGGGGGCTGTCGTCGATATTGATCTTGGCCACGGTGACCTGACCGCCCAGTTCGTCGGCGATCTGTTCCAGCGCCGGGCCGATCTGTTTGCAGGGGCCGCACCATTCGGCCCAGAAGTCCACCAGCACGGGGGTGGAGGATTTCAGAACGTCGGCGTCGAAGCTTTCGTCCGTGACTTTAACAGTCGCCATGAATGGCTCCTTGGGGCGCGGTCGCCGGGCCTGCGGGGGCAAGCGGCTTGAGCGCAAATGAAAGTTGGCCGGATACGTCCCGGTTCAGTCGCAGATGTGGGAGCGAATCATGGGCAATTCAACTCCCGCCATCGACCGCGTCAGCGCTCCTTCTCCGTCGTCGTCAGGTTTGGCCCGAGGACGACGGGGGGCTTAGGCCTTCGACCCCCGGAACGCCGCCACGGCGTCCACGGTCGCGCGGACCTTGGCCTCGATAGCGGCCCAGTCGCCCGACTTGACGGCCTCGTCCGTCACCAGCTTCGACCCCATGCCCGCCGCCACGATGCCGGCGCCGAACCATTTGGCGATCGAGGCCTCGTCCGGATCGACGCCGCCCGTCGGCATGATCTTGACCCAGGGCATCGGTCCCTTGACCGCCTTGACGAAGTCCGGGCCGCCGACCGACGAACCGGGGAACAGTTTGACGATGTCGCAGCCCAGCTCGTGCGCCTCGCCGATGTCCGTCACCGAGCCGCAGCCGGGGAAATAGGCGACCATGCGGCGGTTGCAGACCTTGGCCACATCGGGGACCAGGCAGGGGCTGACGAC
This sequence comes from Brevundimonas sp. FV2ps16, assembly GCF_058681075.1. Lineage (NCBI taxonomy): Bacteria > Pseudomonadati > Pseudomonadota > Alphaproteobacteria > Caulobacterales > Caulobacteraceae > Brevundimonas > Brevundimonas sp. FV2ps16. The sequence continues at coordinate 1,591,694 of NZ_CM178728.1, forward strand.
AAAGCGCGCGCCCCGGTTCAGATAAAGCGACGCCGTGCCGCTATCGACCACCGAGCCGATGCCCAGCACCACATCAGGGTCGGTCTTGATCAGTTCGCGATTGATCTCGCCGAACAGATCGCAGGCGAAGTCGCCGCGATTGGTGAACTCGACCACCGGCGCCCCGCCGCGCGCGCAGGCGCGAATGACGTTCAGGCTGACCTCGGGATCGGGATGATAGAAGACCGGGCAGACGCCCTGGGTCTCGAGCGCCTGAAGCACGCTGACGCGATCATGGGCCATGTCTAAAATCTCCGCCTGTCCGACCCGCGCCGGAACGCCTGTGTTGCACCGACCGGTCGCCCGGCCTTCACGCCTTGCTTATCCCAGCCGCTACGGAAAGCGAAAGCCGCGCGGCTGGGTTCATAGCGCTGCGGCGGAACATATTGTTTCACGGACGGCTCATTGCGCCGCGCAGGCCGTCCGCGTCAGTTCATAGGCGGCGAACACCTCTTCCGCCCCCGCGCTGTCCCTCATCGTGATCGTCCAGTGCAGCCCCGCCGCCCCCAGGGCCCAGCGGTTGATGAAGCGGGCGTCGGGATAGGTGTAGGCGACCTCGAACCCGTCGGCCGTCGGCGCGCCCGACCCCGTGGCGGTGTAGTCGCCGCCGAAACTGTCGGCCCAGAAGGCGGAGATGGTCTCGGCCGCGCCTTCGGGCGCCGACTTGCCGCCGAAGATCAGGTGGGCGGCATAACGGTCGGCGGGGTCGGCCGTGGCCTCGCTGTCAGCCTCGATCAGAAACAGGGCGCCGTCGGCGACGGGGCGGGCGGCCAGGCGGATCGTCACCGGCTTGCCCATCACCGCGCCCGCGCCCTGCCAGCACCCGGCCAGGACCGTGACCTGCGACGGCACGACGGCGGCGCCCGGCTCCTGAACGGCCGATCCCACAGTCAGGGCGGCGATCATCCAGACACCGGCGACAACAGACATGCGATTCTTCCCCAAACGACGCTCAAGCGTCGCCATATCCTATGCCGCAACCCGGCCCGCCGTCGCCGATGAAATCAAGCGACCTCATCGGCGGGGGACGGACGCGCCGGGGGATCAGGCCAGCATGCGCACCTTCGGCTCGCGGTCCCACTGACGGGTGCGGGCCGGCGTCAGGAAGGCGTCGGCGCCCGACGACAGGTCGATCACCCCTTCGTCCGGCTCGACCCCGGCCTTGTCCAGCAGGGGCTGGGCCTCGGCGGTGAAGCCGACGGCCTTCAGGTGGCCGAAGGCGTCCTTGGCGAAATCGACGGCGGCGCCTTCCTTCATCAACTGGGCGCAGCCGTCCGCCGACAGGACGATGGCCACGGCGTCGAACAGCACCGAGGGACTGCCAGCCAGCTGCCCGTCCGCCGCCAGGGTGGAACCGTCCGCCAGCTTGGCCCCGCCGATCTTGGGCGCGACGACGAAGACCGAACCGCCGTCGCCCTCCACCGCCTTGCGAACCTGGGCGACCACCGCCCCGTCCGACCCGTCGGCGACCAGGATGGCCACCTTGCGGCCCTTCAGGGTGTCGGGATATTTGCCGATGATCCGCAGCGCCGGCGACGGCTCCAGATCGACCGGCGCGACCGCCGGCGTGGACGCCTTGGGCAGGGGCAGGTTCAGCCCCTCCGCCACCCGCTGGGCCAGGGTCTCGTCGACGTTGATCAGGTTGGACAGAACCCGCTCACGCACGTGCGGCAGCGACACCTTGGACAGTTCGAACACGATGGCGCTGGCCAGGTGGGCCTGTTCGGGCGCGGTCTGGGACTGGAAGAACAGCCGCGCCTGGCTGTAGTGGTCGGCGAAGCTCTCGGCCCTCAGCCGCACCTTCTCGCCCTCGACCGGGATGGGCGCCGTGCGGAAGCCGCCCTTGGGATCTTCGCGAGGACCGCCGTCCTCGCCCGCCTCGGCCAGGCTGTTGGGCTCATAGTTGGCGCGGCCCTTGAAGACCTGGGTCTGCATATGGCCGTCGCGCTGGAAGTTCTGGAAGGGGCAACCCTTGGCCTGGTTGATCGGGATCTGGTGGAAGTTGACCGTGCCCAGGCGCGACAGCTGGGTGTCCTGGTAGGAGAACAGCCGCCCCTGCAGCAGGGGGTCTTCGGAAAAGTCGATGCCGGGCACGATATTGGTCGGCAGGAAGGCCGCCTGTTCGGTCTCGGCGAAGAAGTTGTCCGGGTTCCGGTCCAGCACCATCCGCCCGATCACCCGGATCGGATAATCCTCTTCCGGCACCAGTTTGGTGGCGTCCAGAATGTCGAAGGGCAGGGCGTCGGCTTCTTCCTGAGTGAACAGCTGAACCCCGAACTCCCACTCCGGGAAGTCGCCCTGGGCGATGGCCTCATACAGGTCGCGTCGGTGATAGTCGGGGTCGGCGCCGGCGATCTTGACCGCCTCGTCCCAGCAGGTCGACTGCGTCCCCAGCTTGGGCCGCCAGTGGAACTTGACCAGGGTCGCCACGCCCTCGGCGTTGATCAGGCGGAAGGTGTTGACCCCGAAGCCCTCGATCATCCGCAGCGAGCGGGGAATGGCCCTGTCCGACATGGCCCACATGATCATATGGGTGCTTTCCGGCATCAGGCCGATGAAGTCCCAGAAGGTGTCGTGCGCGCTGGCGGCCTGGGGATAGCCCTTGTCCGCCTCCATCTTCACCGCATGGATCAGGTCCGGGAATTTGATCGCGTCCTGAATGAAGAAGACGGGGATGTTGTTGCCGACCAGGTCCCAGTTCCCCTCGGTCGTATAGAATTTGACCGCAAAGCCGCGCACGTCGCGCGGCGTGTCCACCGACCCGGCGCCGCCTGCCACGGTGGAGAACCGTGTGAACAGTTCGGTCTTCTGGCCCACCTCGGTCAGGATTTTGGCGGTGGTGTAGTCGGCCAGGCTGTCCGTCAGTTCGAAGAAGCCGTGGGCGGCAGAGCCGCGGGCGTGGACGATCCGCTCGGGGATCCGCTCATGGTCGAAATGCTGGATCTTCTCGCGCAGGATGAAGTCTTCCAGCAGGGTCGAGCCGCGCGCCCCGGCCTTCAGCGAGTTCTGGTTGTCGCTGATCGGCACGCCATGATTGGTGGTGGTGCGGGTCTCGGGCGTCGAGGCGGTCTGGTGCAACTCGGCGGTTTCGCCCAAGGCGGTCGGCCCGGCGTTGGTTGGGGTTTTGGCCATGTCGGTGTCCTGTGTTTCGGGTAGCCAGGCCCGTGTCTCGGCCGGCGTGGCCCCACCAACGTCGTGCCGGCCATATCGTTCTGAGCGGTTGCGCACAGGTCCGTGTTCAGCGCGCGGTTTTTACCGGCGGATGTGAATCCCGTCTCGGCTTGTCGGCCGCCATCCGCTACGAAGCGCAGCCTCGCTCCAAAGGACGCCGCCCCATGATGACCGCCATCTTCGTCTTCATCAAAACCGAGCTGGGCTACGCCAACGACGTGGCCGCCGACATCGTCGACAATGTCGAGAACGTTTCCGAGGTCTATTCCACCTCGGGCCAGCACGACCTGCTGGCCAAGTTCAACCTGCCGCGCGACGCCGACATCGGAACCTTCGTGACGAAACAGGTCCAGACCCGGCCGCATGTCCGCGACACCTTCACCGTCATCACCTTCTCGCCCTTCCTGCCCAAGTCGGCCTAGGACTTCCGGGCGTCGGCCTTGCGCTTGACCTCGTCCTTGCGCTCCTCCGCCTCGTCGTCGTCGCCGACCTTCTCCTCGACCGAGGCCGAGAACCGTTGGAAGGCGCCCAGGCCGACCAGAACCAGGACGGCGGCGACCAGCAGGGCGGCGGGATAGATCAGCAGGGCCACATCCTCGCGCGCCGTTTTGAACACCACCACCAGGGCCTCAAGGAACAGGGCGATGACGATGGTGGACAGGAACTTGGTCAGGCTGCGCCGGGCCTCGGCCGCGCTGCGCCGCTCGTTGCCGCGCCGCACCTCGTCCTCGAAGATATATTTGGCCACGTCGAACACGGCGATGGCGACGATGACATAGCCCAGCATGTCCAGCACGGCGTCCGCCCCGGATTGGTCCGGCCGTCCGATCCCCTCCAGCGCGTCCTTCACGCCGAACCCGATCAGGGCCATGGCCGAAAACAGTAGGAGAAGGCTGGCGAAGCCGAAGACGGCGCGGGTCAGATAGGTCATGGCGGTGCGGCTCCCTGGCGGCTGTCAACGCGCGGACGGCCAAGCTGTTGCAGGCGTGAACAGGGTGACGACGGTCGCCGCCCCGGCTAAACGGAAGGGATAGGGAGACCCACATGACGCGATCCAACGCGCCCGCCTATCAAACCGGCTTCGGCAATCATTTCGCCACCGAGGCCGCGTCCGGCGCCCTGCCACAGGGCCAGAATTCGCCGCAGAAGACGCCGATGGGCCTGTATGCCGAACAGCTGTCCGGCACGGCCTTCACCGCCCCGCGCGCCGAGAACCGGCGCAGTTGGCTGTACCGCCTGCGTCCTTCAGCCCAGCACGGCCCCTATGTCGCCTTCGACCAGGGCCGCGTCCGCTCCGGGCCGTTCGACGAGACTCCGCCCAATCCCAACCGCATGCGCTGGGATCCCCTGCCCATCCCCGAGGTTGCGACCGATTGGGTCGAGGGGCTCGTCACCTACGGCGGCGCGGGCGACCCCGACGCCGGCGCCGGTGCAGGAATCCACCTGTATGTCGCCAACCGGTCGATGACCGACCGCGTCTTCTACGACGCCGACGGCGAACTGCTGATCGTGCCCCAGCAAGGCGCCCACCGCTTCGTCACCGAGATGGGCGTCATCGAGGCCCAACCCGGCCATGTGGTCCTGATCCCGCGCGGCGTCCGCTTCCGCGTCGAGGTCGACGGCCCCGTTCGGGGCTATGTCTGCGAAAACTACGGCAGTCCGTTCCGCCTGCCGGACCTGGGGCCGATCGGCGCCAACGGCCTGGCCAATCCGCGCGACTTCGAAACCCCGGTCGCGGCCTATGAGGACGTGGATCGCCCGACCCAGTGCGTCCAGAAATACGGCGGCCGCCTGTGGGCCACGACCTTCGACCATAGCCCGCTCGATGTCGTCGCCTGGCACGGCAATCTGGCCCCCTGCCGCTATGACACGGCGCGGTTCAACACGATCAACACCGTCAGCTACGACCACCCCGACCCGTCGATATTCACCGTCCTGACCAGCCCGTCCGAGACGCCGGGCACGGCAAACATCGACTTCGTCATCTTCCCGCCGCGCTGGATGGTGGCCGAGCACACCTTCCGCCCGCCCTGGTTCCACCGCAACGTCATGAGCGAGTTCATGGGGCTGGTGACCGGCGCCTATGACGCCAAGGCCGGCGGCTTCGCGCCCGGCGGCGCCAGCCTGCACAACCGGATGAGCGGCCACGGCCCGGACCAGGCCAGCTACCAAGGCGCGATCCAGGCGGAACTGAAACCGCACAAGATCACTGACACCCTGGCCTTCATGTTCGAGACCCGGGCGCCGATCCGTGTCACGAAATGGGCGTCGGAATCACCGCAGATGCAGCTCGACTACGACGACGTCTGGTCGGGCTTCACCAAAGGACAGGTCAAATGATCCGCATCTCCCTCATCGCCGCCGCCGCCCTGATGGCCGCCGCCTGCACCCCTCAGACGACAGGCGCCGGCTCCGACGCCCCGATGCAGAGCGCCGACGCCTCGGCCTGCGCCACGCGGGGCGGCACGATGAAACAGGTCGGCCGGCTGCAATCCTGGCAGTGCGTCATCTCTTACGCCGACGCCGGCAAGCGCTGCACCGACGGCGACCAGTGCCAGGGTGACTGCCGCGTCGAAGGCAACACCGGCATCGAGGCCGGCGCGACTACGGCCGGCGTCTGCCAGGCCACAAGCGACCGCTTCGGCTGCAATACGCCGGTCGAGGACGGCAAGGCCGGCCCGACGCTCTGCATCGACTGAGGCGTAAGGTTCAGGGCGGAGAACGCCCTATCCCTAAGACCGTCATCCTCGCCATCTCTCCAACTTCGTCATCCTAGGGCTTGTCCCTAGGATCCATACTCCCGGTGCGTCCGCAGCGTGCATCGCCGTCAGACGCCGCGCGTATGGATCCTCGCCACAAGGGCGAGGATGACGACATGGAGAGGACGGGCAGGGGAGCCCCCCGCCCTCAATCCCCGTGCTTGCCGTTGCTGGAGAACTCCGGCGGCGCCGCCTTGTGCACATACTGCTCCGCCACCAGCCAGGCCTTGAACGGCCGCAGGCAGCCCAGACACATGGCGATCAGGATCGGCAGGGTCACCACGGCATGCACCCAGATGGGCGGCTTCACCGTAAAGTCGAACACCATCAGCAGGATCATCCCCACCACCCCGACCGCCGTCATGACGAAGAAGGCCGGGCCGTCGGCCGGATCGGCGAACCCATAGTTCAGCCCGCATTTGGGGCAGGATTCGCGCAGGGTCAGATAGCCGCGGAACAGGGCCCCCTGCCCACAGCGTGGGCAGCGACAGGCCAGGCCGGTTTTCAGGGTGCTCAAGCGCGGATATTCGGTCATGGCCCATCATGGGCCGGATCGCGCGCGGTGTCGCGGGGACGAACCGTCCTATCCGTAGAATTCCGGTCGATATCGGTTAACCGCGATTAAAGAGCTTGTGAGGCAAGGCTCCACGGATATGTCCGGGACCTCGCACAGAAAGCGCCTCCTGAAGTCGACCGTGGCCGCCGCCGCGGCCGGCGCGGTCGCCTTTGCGCCCCTGGCGCCCCTGGCCCAGGAGGTCGGCCGGTCGGGCGATCCCCTGTCGATCAGCATCGGCCAATCCAGCGAGTTCACCCGGGTCGAGTTCGGCGGCGTCATCGGCGTGCGCAGCCAGGTGCGGCGCGAGGCCGACAAGGTCATTGTCCGCCTGGGCGTCTCGGCCGCGCCCGACGTCTCGCGCCTGCGGGTCGACCCGCCCGAGGGGGTCAAGGCCGTCGAGACGCGGATGGCGCGGGGCGGGGCGACCGATCTGGTCATCACCCTGGCCGAGGGCGCCGACGCCCGATCGGGCGTCGCCGACGGCGCCGTCTGGCTGAACCTCTATGCGCCGGGCAAGGCGCCCGAGCCGACGCCGGAAGAACGCGCCGCCCTCGTCAATTCCGTCGTCCCCGTCCGCGCCGTCTCCTCGCCCGAAAAGACGGTTCTGACCTTCCAGTGGGGCGCGCCGGTCGGCGCCGCCGTCTTCCGTCGCGGCGAGGCCGTCTGGGTCGTGTTCGACACCGCCGCCAAGATGGACCTGACCGGGGCCAAGGCCCTCGGGCCCGCCAAGGACGCGCGCTGGGCCGCCGGGCCTGACTATACCGCCGTCCGTATCGCCGCGCCCGATGGCCTGCCCGTCGTCGCCGAGGGGCAGGGCGGAACCTGGACCGTGACCATCGGCGGTCCGCCCGCCGGCGCGTCGGGCGTCGAGATCGACCGCTCGGAGGACGGGTCCGCCAGCCTGGTGGCGCGGATGGCTGGGGCGACCAAGACGGTCTGGCTGACCGATCCCCTGGTCGGCGACCGTTTCGCCGCCGTCACCGCCCTGGCGCCCGGCAAGGGGTTTTCGGGCACGCGCAGCACCGTCGATCTCACCCTTATCCCGACCGCCCAGGGTCTGGCGGTCGAAACCGCCACCGATGACCTGAAGATCGAGGCCGAAGGCGACCTGGTCACCCTCAGCCGCCCCCAGGGCCTGACCCTGTCGCCGCCGTCGGCGACGCTGGAGGCCGCCGGCGCTGAGAGCGACGCCCCCAAACGCGCGGCCTACCCGGCGCTGATCCTCGAGGAATGGGCGGCCGCCGGCGAGGACGGCTTCTCCGAACGCTATCGCCGTCTTCAGGACGCGGCGGCTCAGGAGACCATCGCCGGAACCGACAATCCCCGCGCCCCCATCGCGGCGCGGATGGCCCTGGCCCGGTTCCTGGTCGGATCGGGCCTGAACTACGAGGCCATCGGCGTCCTCAACGCCCTGATCGCCAAGGCCCCCAATATGCAGGGCGAGCCCGAGGTGCGCGGCCTGCGCGGCGCCGCCCGTGTCGGCGTCGGCCGGCTGGAAGAGGCCCAGGTCGATTTCGCCGGCTCGGCCCTGTCCAATGATCCCTCCGCCAAGGTCTGGCAGGGCTATCTGGCGGCCGAACGGGGCGACTGGGAAGAGGCGCGGCGGGCCTTCGCCGCCGGCGCCTCGGTCATCGACGACTTTCCCAAGGAATGGCGCGCCCGTTTCGGCGCCGCCCACGCCCTGGCGGCTCTTGAAACCAACGACCTGCCGGCCGCCCGTCAACTGCTGGACTATGTCTTCAGCCAGAACGCCTCGGCCGCCGATCAACTGACCGCCCGGGTGGTTCAGGCACGGCTGTTCGACTTGTCCGGCGACAAGGCGCGAGCGCTGGCGGTCTACAAGGCCGTGGCCCGCGCGCCGCTCGACGGCATCGCCACCCCCGCCAAACTGGGCGCCATCAGCCTCGAGATGGAAAAGGGCGTCCTGACGCCGGACCAGGCGGCCCAGCAACTGGAACTTCTGAAGTGGCGCTGGCGCGGCGACGCGACCGAGCTGGCGGTGGTCCGCAAGCTGGCGGGCATCTATCTGCAGCAGGGTCGCTACCGTGAGGCCCTGGACGCCCTGCGCGGCGCCGGCAAGCGGATGGCGGGCGTGCCCGGCGCGGCCGAGATCCAGGCCGATCAGTCCAACGCCTTCCGCGCCCTGTTCCTGGAAGGCGCCGCCGACGGCCTTCAGCCGGTCCAGTCCCTGGCGCTGTTCTATGATTTCCGCGAACTGACCCCCATCGGCGCCGACGGCGACGAGATGGTGCGCCGTCTGTCGCGTCGTCTGATCGACGTCGATCTGCTGGACCAGGCCGCAGAGCTGCTGAAATATCAGGTCGACAACCGTCTGGACGGGGTGGCCCGGGCCCAGGTCGCCACCAACCTGGCCACCGTCTATCTGATGGATCGCCAGCCGGAGAAGGCGCTGCAAGCCCTCTGGGGTTCGCGCACCACTCTGCTGCCGACCGCCGTCAACGCCGAACGTCGGGCGTTGGAGGCCCGCGCCCTGATGGACCTGGGCCGCTACGACCATGCGCTGGAGGTGCTGGACAAGGATCAGTCCGGCCCGGCGCGCGAGGTGCGCGGCGACATCTTCTGGAAACAGCAGAAATGGGCCGAGGCGGCGCCCCTGTATGAGGCCCGACTGGGGGATCGCTACAAGCAGGGAGCCACGCCCCTGACCCCGGTCGAGGAAAGCTGGTTGATCCGCGCCGGCGTCGGCTATTCGCTGACCGGCAATCGCGCGGCGCTCGACCGGCTGCGCGGCCAGTATTCGCCCTTCATCGCACGGGCCCGGTCCGCCAACGCCATCCGCGTGGCGCTGGACGATGATCTGTCGGGCGTGGCGGGCGTCGCCGATTTCTCGGGCTTGTCGGCCAATGCCGACACCTTCGTCGGCTGGGTCAATGCGGCCAAACAGGACTTCAGAAAAGAAACGGGCGGGAATCGCCCAGCGACCCCCGCCCGTTGATCAGCAGATCGGCCCCCGCAGGGACCGAAAAACCTTAGCCGTTGACGGCGTCCTTCAGGGGCTTGGACACGCGGAAACGGACAGCCTTGGAGGCGGCGATCTTGATGGTCGCGCCCGTGGCCGGGTTGCGGCCTTCACGCTCGGCGCGGGCGGCGGTGTCGAAGACGCCCAGGTTCGAGATGCGCACGTCGCCGCCGGCCTTCAGGCTGGCGTGGATGTTCTCGACGATGGCGGTCAGCACCTTGCCGGCGTCGGCCTGCGAGACACCGGCGTCCTTGGCGACGGCGGCGATCAGTTCGGCTTGAGTGGTCATAAGAAACATTTCCAGTGTTAGTCGCCCGATTCAGGGCGAGGACTGGGGGATCAACACGGATTTCGCCCGGTATTGCAAGCGGGTAAAAGGCGCAAAGCCTTATGGGGCGGGGATTATCCGGTTCCGGACGCCCGCTGGAAGCTCTCGACCAGGCTTCCCGCGACCAGTCTCCAGCCGTCCACCAGCACGAAGAAGATCAGCTTGAAGGGCAGGGAGACCACCACCGGCGGCAGCATCATCATACCCATGGACATCAGCACGCTGGCCACCACCAGGTCGATGACAAGGAACGGAATAAAAAGAAGAAATCCGATCTCGAACGCCTTCTTCAACTCGCTGATCATGAAGGCCGGCGTGACCACCCGCAGGGGCAGATCCTGCAGGTTGGTCGGGGCCTCGACACGGCTCAATCGGGTGAACAGGGCCAGGTCTGAACGGTCCACCTGGGCCAGCATGAAGGTTTTCACAGGTTCCGACGCCGCATCGAAGGCCTGGGGCAATTCCATCTGCTGATCCAGCAGCGGACGGATGCCCGAATCATAGGCGTCCTGCCAGGTTGGGGCCATGACGATGGCGCTCAGGAACAGGGCCAGGGACACCAGAACCGCGTTCGGCGGCGACTGCTGCATGCCCAGGGCCGTCCGCAACAGCGACAGAACCACGACGATTCGCACGAAACTGGTGGTCATGATGACGATCGACGGCGCCAGCGACAGCACGGTCATCAGCCCGACCAGCTGCACCACCCTCTGGGTCAGGCCCGCGCCCGTTCCCAGGTCGATGTTCAGCGACGATCCCCCCGCCGCCGCATCCTGGGCGAAGGCCGCCAGCGGCCAGGCCAGGCAGACCAGGGTGGTGAACAGCGACAGCAGGGCCGCGCGCTTCAGCTCGGCGCCTGTGGGGATCGTGAAAATCCCCTTCACTTGAAGATCTCCGTCTGGCGCGGCTCGATCAGTTCGCGGCCTTCGCCCAGCAGGATCAGCCGTTCCTCCTCGTCGATCCGCACCAGGACCAGCCGCCGCGCGGGATCCAGCACCAGGGTCTCGACCACCTGCATCCGCCGCTCGCCGCGCTGGGCGTTCAGCCTGGCCATCAGCTGCGGGGCGTAGCGGCGCGCCGCATAGGCGGCCAGGCCGATCAGACCCAGGGTAAAGGCCAGGCCAAAAACGGCGCGGGCGAGATCGAGGAAATTCATACGCTTAGGGCCCCGCGCTGTCGGCGCTGTTCCCAGAGTCTTAACCACCACGGTTAACGATGGGTTTAGATAACGGCCTGTTAACCATGCAGGCGGCATTTTCTGCCCATCGCGCACATCTGCGCCACGGGAGATCGCCATGGGCGTCGCCGACATTCCGCTGCTGGGGCAGATCAAGGGCCGGCTGGGCTGGCTGGACGAACGCCAGCGGGTCATCGCCGAGAACGTGGCCAACGCCGATACGCCCGGTTACGGCGGCCGCGATCTGAAACAGCCGACCGACTTCGCCGCCGCCCTGCGCTCGGGCGGGGGGCTTCAGGTCGTCCGCACCAACCGCGCCCACATCGCCCCCGCCGTCAGCGCGCCGCGCTTCGACGCATCCAAGTCGCCGGACTCCGAGACCACGCTCGACGGCAACTCGGTGGTGGTCGAGGAGCAGATGCTGAAGATGGCCGAGAGCCGCATGGCCTATGACGCCGCCATCGGCTTCTACCAGAAATCCATGTCCATGATCCGCATGGCCGCGCGCAAGCCCGGCGCGGCTTGAGACGAAGGACTGATCCATGCCTGATCCCATCCCCCCCTCGAACAGCGCCATGGCGGTGGCGGCCTCGGCCCTCAAGGCCCAGCAGTCGCGCATGCGCGTCATCGCCGAGAACATCGCCAACGCCCAGTCCACCGCCCGCACCCCCGGCGGCGAGCCCTATCGCCGCCAGATCCCGGTCTTCCAGGCGCGCGAGGTCGACGGTGCCACCGGCGTCACCCTGGCCGAGGTCCGGCCGGACGACAGCGATTTCAACATGGACTACGACCCCTCGCACCCGGCCGCCAATGAACAGGGCTATGTGATGCGGCCCAACGTCAACACCCTGGTCGAGGCCATGGACATGCGCGAGGCCCAGCGCGCCTACGAAGCCAATCTGAACGTCATCGAGACGGCGCGGTCGATGGACAGCCGAACCCTCGACATCATCAAACGCTGAGGACTAGGCCATGAACCCGATGATGGCCGCCCGCGCCTACGCCGCCGTTCAAGGCTCGGCCATGCCCACGGCGGCGCAACCGCCCGCCTCCGGCGACAACGGCTTCGCCGACCTGGTCAAGAACGCCATGACCGACATGACGCAGCAGTCCAGGGCGGCCGAGACCCAGATGACCCAGTCGATCCAGGGCAACGGCAATCTGATCGATGTCGTGACCGCGCTCAGCTCGGCCGAAGCGTCTCTGGAAACCGTGATCTCCGTCCGCGACCAGGTGATTTCCGCCTATAAGGAAATCATGGCCATGCCGATCTGATCGGCGGCGCCTGATTTCAGAGCGGGCGGCGGCTCAGGCTGACCTGTCCGCCGGCCGAGGCCGTCTGCACCAGCTCGCGCGTCTCCCCCTCCAGCCTCAGCGCCGTCAGCACGCCGGTGGCGTAGGCGCCGGTGTCCAGGCCGATCCGGCGGTGATCCGCGTGGACGGCTTCCGTGGGCGTATGGCCATGGACGACGACCCGCTCGAACGGGGCAGGGTGGTTCAGGAATTCGTGCCGCACCCACATCAGCTGCTGCGGATCCTGCTGGTCCAGCGGCACGCCGGGTTCGGCCCCCGCATGGGCGAAGAAATAGTCTCCCAGGGTGAAACTGTATTCCTGGGCGGCCAGGAAGGCGCGCTGGCGCTCATCGACGGCGGCGTTCAGGGCCTCGCAGGCGGCGGCCCATCCGGCGGCGTCGGTCTTGTCGAACGGCGGGCTGACGCCATACGAGGCCAGGCATTCGCGCCCGCCATAGTCGCACCAGCCCGGACCCATGTCGGGATCGACCAGGAAGGCCTCCATCCGATCCTCGTGATTGCCGCGCAGGAAGTGCAGCTCGAACATGCCCCGGCGACGCAGACCCGCGAGCAAATCGATGACCCCCTTTGAGTCCGGCCCCCGGTCGATATAGTCGCCCAGGAAGATCATCAGCTTGCGGCTGGCGGTCGAGGCCTCGAGGTCCGCGATCATCGCCTCGACCAGGGGCGTCAGCAGGTCCAGCCGCCCGTGGATGTCCCCCAACGCCCACGCGACCGTGTCCTCTGGCGTCGAGGCCTTGCGGCGCTCGGAGTCCAGAGGGCGGCGTTTGAACAGTTTGGCGAACATCCCCCTAGATCAGCAACCGCAGGGGGCTTGGCAAGCCTGTCGCCTCAGAAGAAGCGCTCGCCGATGCGGATGGTGTCCCCCGGCGCCACCTGGGTCGCCGTCGTCAACGGATAGGCCTGTTCGCCCGTGCCGTCGGCGCGCTTGATATAGACCTGACGGGTATTGGCCCGGTAGGTGAAGCCTTCCGCCGTGGCCACCGCGTTCAGAACCGTCAGATTGTTGGTGTAGGGATATTCGCCCGGCTTGTTCACCTCGCCCAGAATATAGAAGGGACGATAGTTCAGAACCTCGGCCGAGACGCGCGGCTCGTTGATATAGCCCTTCTTCAGGGACTCGGCGATTTCGGTCTGGAACTCGGTGATGGTCAGGCCCGCAGCCTGGACCTCGCCGATCAGGGGCATGGAGACGCGTCCGCTGCCGCCGACGATGAACTCGCCGGTCAGGCCTTCTTCGCCATAGACGTTGACCCGAACCTTGTCGGCGGCGCCCAGCCGATATTCAGGCACGGTGCGGACGACGCTGGGATCCACGGGCGTATCGACCAGCCCGGCTGCGGCCAGGGGACCGGCGCCGCACGCGGCGACGGTGAACATCAAGGTGAGCCCCAACAGGGCCGCACTCAACCAATTCCGCATGATCGTCATCCTCGCTTCTCCCCAGCATAGCGCAAGCCGTTCGATGTTTCCAAGGCGATGCGTGCGGCGCCGCAGCAAAGATCGGGCCGAAGATGAAAACACCCTTAATGCGGCCGAAACCAATCTTCTACAGCACCCCTAAACCCTACTTCTAAGGCTCATATTGATATGGCTCGGGCAGGGTGGTCCCATGAAACAGGGATCGCCCATGTCGATTGTCAGCTCGCCGCGCCGTTCAGGCGTGATCGGCGCCGCCGTCCTCGCCGCCGCCGTCTTGGTTTCCGGAGCCGCCGTGGCGGGACCGCAACCTGCCGGTCCTGCGCGCATGCCGATCGGCGCCGTCGCTGCGGCCCCCTCCGGCTTCCTCGACTTCTGCGAGCGCTCGCCCCGCGACTGCCTCGCGCCGGGCGAGCGGGTGAACCTCGCCGAGATCCGCGCCCGCGCCAACTCCCTCTATTGGGCCGGCGTTTTCGGACGCACAGAACAGGTCGCCTCCAGCCGCCCGGCCTCGACGCGCCCGGCTGCAAACGCCGCCAACGGCTTCGACTGGAGCCGCGTCTTCCCTCAACGCGCCGCCGCTCCCGCCGTCTCGGATCCGCGTCGCGAAGGCGCCGCCGTGGCGATGGAAGACGTCGCTACGGCTGCTGTCGAAGCGGGCGCAGCTCAAGGCGATGCGGCCCCGTCGGCCGAGGATTTCGGTCGCGACGTCTCGGCCCGCGTCAGGGATCTGGACCGCTCCTGGGCGCGCCCTGCGGCGGTCAAGACCGCGCCGGTCATCGCCCTGTCGGACAGCGACTGGAAGGCGATCAGCGACATCAACCGCCAGGTCAATCGCCAGATCCGCAGCGGCTCGGACGCCCGGGTCTATGGCGTAGGCGACTACTGGACCGTGCCCAACGGCGACCGCGCCCGGGGCGACTGCGAGGACTTTGTCCTGGCCAAGCGCCGCGCCCTGGTGCGCGCCGGCTATCCGGTCGGGGCCCTGTCCATCGCCGTGGTCGAGACCCGCTGGGGCGAAATCCACGCCGTGCTTCTGGTGGCCACGGACCGGGGCGACTACGTCCTCGACAATCTGACCGGCCGCATCTCGCGCTGGGACCAGGCGAACTACAAGTGGCGCGAGCGTCAGGCCCCCGGCAAGACGTTTGAATGGGTCCGCATGGCGGGCTGAGTCCGCTTTCCGGAAGATTTCGCGCTCCCGTCCTGATACACTCGCGCCTAGCACTGGGTCGAAACGGCACAGGGCGGCGTGGCGCCTCAAGGTTCATCACTCTCCAGGCGGCGTCGCCATCGCGGCGCCGCACTTGCTGTGTGGACTGATCGGACGCCCCGCGCGGCCCGCGTCCCTCTGCCGGAGCAAGAATGACCATCGACCGCGAAACGCCTCCTACGCCGCCGCCCTTCGCCGGACCGCGTCGGCCACGCCCGACGCAGCGGCCGCGGCGCCGTATTCGTATTCGTCGGATTCACGTGATTGGCTTGGCGCTTCTGGCCCTGGCGCTCGCCGTGGCGGCGGTTCTGGTGTTCCGGTCTCAGGGCGCGGCGCGCGGCGCGCCCGCCGTCGTCCGTCCGACCGGACTGGCGCAACAGACCCCGGCCGGCATGCAGCAGATGCTGGACACCACCCTGGCGCCCGACGAAATTCGCCCGATCACCCCGGACGAGGCGCGGGCGTTCAACGCCGCCCTGCCGTTCTCGACCCTGCCGATCCTCTCGGCCAAGCCCTTCATCATGCCGGCCGACCAGCTGGAGGACTACGCCCGCGCCCTCGATTGCCTGACCGCCGCCGTCTATTACGAGGCGGCCAGCGAGACGGCGGCGGGCCAGGCGGCGGTGGCCCAGGTGGTGGTCAACCGCATGCGCCACCCGGCCTATCCCAAGACGATCTGCGGCGTGATCTTCCAGGGATCCGAGCGGACCACGGGCTGCCAGTTCAGCTTCACCTGCGACGGCGCCATGACCCGTCCGCCTTCGCCCGAGGGCTGGGCGCGCGCCCGTCTGGCCGCCGGCGGCGCCCTGAACGGCTTCGTCGCCTCCGGCGTCGGCATGGCGACCCACTATCACACCGACTGGGTCGCCCCCTACTGGGCCGAGCGTCTGGTCAAGATGCGCCAGATCGGGACCCATATCTTCTATCGTTGGGGCGGGGGCTGGGGCCTGCCGCCCGCCTTCACCGGCCGCCATGCGGGCGTCGAGCCGACGATCGAGAAGATGGCCCTGGTGGCGACGCCGATCGAGCCGCTGGAGCTGGACGATCCCTTGCTGGCCCCACCGCCGCCCGTCGTGGTCACCATGGCTCCCCCGCCGCCGCTCCCCCTGCCGTCGTCGACGCCGGTTCAGGCCCCGGTCGCGCCCCGACCCGCGCCGGCCCCGGTCTCCAGCGCGCCGCCCCCGCCGCCGGCGGCCACAGCGCGTCCGGTCGTCGAAAATCCCCTGACGACGCCGTCGGGCGAGCCCCAGCCCCGCCGCCGCTCCCGGATCGCCGCGCCGTCCTGATCGATCAGGCGCCGCGCGGGAAATTATCGACGGGCGGGGCGCCGAAGTCCTCGGTCCGCCGGGCCTGCTTGCCGACCATGCGACGCCGCGCCGCGCGCAGGTCGCGGATCGCCAGCGGGATCAGGGCCCAGGGTTCGACGCAATAGCGGGTGAACAGCCGACGCGGATCCTGCACCAGCCGATAGGCCCATTCGACCCCGGCCCGGCCCATCCAGCGGGGCGCCGGGGTCTGGGTTCCCGCCTCATAGTCGAAGGCCGCGCCGACCGAGAAGATCACGCAGTCGGGCAGGGCGTCGTACACCGCCAGGGTCCACAGCTCCTGACGCGGCATGCCCATGCCGACAAACAGGATATGCGGTTTGAAGGCCTGGATCTCGGCGACGATCTCGGCGTTGTCGGCCGAGCCGGGCGTGGCGTCGAAGAAGCCGTGGCGGGTGCGGATCTCGGTCTTGGGATAGCGGGCGCCGAGGCGTCGCGCCGCCTCTTCGCCCACGCCCGGCTCGCCGCCGACCGACATGACCCGCCATCCCTTGCGGTCGGCGACGCTCCAGAAATGGTCGCGCCAGTCCAGATAGGTGCAGCGGTGAAAGCCCCGGCTGTGCAGGCCCAGGGCCCGCGAGAACCAGATCATCGGCGTCGAATCCACCTCGATCATCTCGGCCTTGTCGTAGAAGGGCCGCAGCTCCGGATGTTTCTGGATCAGGTAAAGACTGTGCAGATTATGGTTGGCGACCAGGCTCTTGCGGCCCTCGGCCACGGCGTCCTGGACGTGGTGCAGCACTTCTTCGGGCTTCACCAGATCGACCAGCTGGCCGAACATATGCACCCGCTCGCGCCGCCGCCGCCGCTTGCGATAGGCCGCGCGGGGGCTGGTGCGACGCTCTTTCGTCGGTGAAATCTGGGACGCGTCCGCCATGTCCCAGAGATAGGGGGGCAGGCCTCAAAGCGGGGTAAGCGAACAGGCTTAACGCGCCGAAAACAGGTCCGGTCTCGCCCGCTCGGCCCAGACCCGCACGGCGCTCGCCGCCGCCACGCCCACCCCGTCCGCCATCAGGTCGAACAGATTGGCCGAACGTCCGCTGACCCCCTGAACCACTTCAACGCCCGCGCCCAGCGCTAGCGCCAGTAGGGCCGTGCGCCACACCCCCAGGCCGGGCGCGATCAGCGTCAGGCAGACGGTGATGATGAAGAAGCCGATGGCGTGCGCCGGCTTGTCGCTCAGGCCGATACCCTCCTCGGCCCCCTGAAAGGGACCGAGCATGGCGACGAACAGGATCAGCAGCGCCAGGACGGCGCCGCCGCGAAGGACGGTCAGAATCACGGGCGCACCGATCAAGGGGAGGAGAAGGCGCGGAAAACAGACGCCACCCTAGTCGCAGACCCGCCGAATGGCCACCCGCCGGGGGTTACGGCCGCGCTTGCGAAATAAAACCGACCTCCGACGAAAAATCCCTGTTGACCCCGCCCGGACCCTCCCTTAGAGGTCCGCGCCTTCCCGATGGAAACGCCGCAAGGCGCTGCCGACGGGGCCCAGATGGCGGAATTGGTAGACGCGCTGGCTTCAGGTGCCAGTGGCTTAACGGCCGTGGAGGTTCGAGTCCTCTTCTGGGCACCATATTATAAGCGGCGTCGTGTTTTCGGACACGGCGCCGTTTGCTTTTTGGGCCTATCGCCTCGCGCGCGGCGATAGGCGGCTTGAGGCCGCTTTCGACCTTTGCCCTGCGCGTGTAAGAACCTGACCATGACCGTTTACCTGCACGAGGGCGACCTGCCCGACGACTTGGACTTGGGACCGGACGTCGCCATTGATTCCGAGACCATGGGCCTGCGCTTCCGCCGCGATCCCCTGTGCGTGGTCCAGCTGTCGTCCGGCGACGGAAACGCCCATGTCGTGCGGCTGAACCGTCCCGACTATGACTGCCCGAACCTGAAGCGGCTGCTGACCGATCCGGCGGTGACCAAGATCTTCCACTTCGGCCGTTTCGACATCGGCATGTTCCTGCTGCACCTCGGGGTCGAGACCCGGCCGGTCTATTGCACCAAGATCGCCTCCAAACTGGCCCGCACCTACACCGACCGCCACGGCCTGAAGGACGTGGTGCGCGAGACGGTCGGCGTCGACCTGTCCAAGGCCCAGCAGTCGTCCGACTGGGGCGCGGCCGAATTGACCCAGGCCCAGCTGGACTACGCCGCCTCGGACGTCCTCTACCTGCATGCCGCCCGCGCCAAGCTGGACCTGATGCTGGCGCGCGAAGGCCGCACTGAACTGGCGGCCCGCTGCTTCGACTTCCTGCCGGACCGTTCGGCGCTCGATCTCGCCGGCTGGGACGAGATCGACATCTTCGCCCACAGCTGACCCGTGACCGCCCCCCGCGACCCCATTGGCCCCGGTCATACAGGCGACGAAGCCGACGAGGCGCGGGTGGTCCTGGCCGGCGCGCGCTGGCGGGCGCATTCGCGGCGGGTCAAGCTGTTCCGCCGCATCCTGCCGATCATCATCCTGGTGCTGGCGGGCGGCGTCCTGACCTGGACCGTGTTCCGCACCGTCATGTCGGGGGTCGAGCGCAAGGCCAGCCAGGGCCAGGAGGTCCGCCTGGACAAGCCCCTGTTCCACGGCCAGGACGCGCAAGGCCGCGCCTTCACCGTCGGCGCCCAGGGCGCGATCCGCGATCCCGCCACCGGCCATTTCCGCCTGGTCGGCCCGGCGCTGAAGCTGAACCTGGGCGGGCGCAAGGTCACCGAAATGACCGCCGACGGCGGGACCTACAACGAACAGGCCAAGACCGTGACCATCGGTCCGAACGTGCGGATTTCGGACGGCGGCTCCGGCTTCGTCCTGACCACGCCCGAGGCGGTGGTCGACACCTCGACCGGAATCATCACGGGTTCACGGGGCGTTCAGGGCGCCGGCCCTATTGGAACCATCAACGCTTCGTCCTATGCGATCTATGATCAGGGCGAGCGCGTGGTGTTCAAGGGCTCTGGCGACACCAAGATCAGCGGCACCATCAATCCCTCGGGATCAGGCGAATGACGGCGATGACATCGAAAACCTCCCTCAGTCGCGCTGCAGCGGCCCTGGCGGCGCTCAGCCTTCTGGCCCTGCCCGCCGTCGGCGACGCACAAACCACCCGCACGACCTCTCGCCAGCCGATCGCCATCGGCGCGGACGACGGCGAATACGCCACCGATCGCATGAGCCTGCGCGGCCGCGCCGAAATCACCCAGGGCGACAATCGTCTGCGGGCCGAGGCGATGACCGCCTATCGCGACGCCCAGGGCCAGATCACCCGGGTCGAGGCTACGGGGACCGTCTATTTCGTCACCCCGACCCAGTCGATGCGCGGCGACCAGGCCGTCTATACGCCCTCGAACGGCGAACTGATCGTGACCGGAAACGTCATCCTGAACCAGGGCAAGAACGTCCTGACCGGCGGACGGCTGACCTATAACGTCAACACCGACGCGGCCACCATGTCTGGCGCCCCGCGCGGCCAGGGCGCCGGCAGCCGCATCCAGGGCGTCTTCTATCCCGACGGAACCAACTGAGGCTGCGGCCCAGCTGAGCACGGATCTAAGATTTGGCCCGCAAGGAACTCTCCGCCCTGAACCTGGCCGACCGGCCTGCGGCAAAGTCCGAGCCGGCTGTTCCGGTCGCCGAAAAGGGGCTGCGGGTGCGCAACATCGCCCGCGCCTTCGGCCAGCGCCAGGTGGTGCGCGACGTCTCCCTGACGGTCCAGCGCGGCGAGGTCGCCGGCCTTCTGGGCCCCAACGGCGCCGGCAAGACCACCTGTTTCTACATGATCACCGGCCTGATCCCGCCCGATTCCGGCTCGATCTGGCTGGACGGCGAGGACATCACCGGCCAGCCCATGTACCAGCGCAGCCGCATGGGCCTGGGCTATCTGGCCCAGGAGGCCTCGATCTTCCGCGGCATGACGGTCGAGCAGAACATCAAGGCGGTGGTCGAACTCAACTATCCGCGCGACCAGCTGGACGCCGAGACCGACCGTCTGCTGAACGAGCTTCACATCGACCATCTCCGTCACGCCCCGGCCACCGGCCTGTCCGGCGGCGAACGGCGCCGGGTCGAGATCGCCCGCGCCCTGGCCGGCCGCCCCTCCTTCATCCTGCTGGACGAACCCTTCGCCGGCATCGACCCCCTGGCCATCGCCGACATCCGCTCGGTCATCCGTTATCTGGCCGGGCAGGGGATCGGCGTCCTGATCACCGACCACAATGTCCGCGAGACCCTGGACATCACCGACCGCGTCTCGATCATCTCGGGCGGCTCGGTCCTGTTCGAAGGCACCGCCGACGAAGCCGTCAACGACCCCGAAGTCCGCCGCGTCTACCTCGGCGAAAACTACGCCTGAGAAGGACTTGACCCTCTCCCGCTTGCGGGAGAGGTGGCCCGGCGTCCGCGCAGCGGACCAGGGTCGGAGAGGGAAGTGTCGCTCAAAGGAAGACTTCCCCCATCGTCAGGCGTGTCGCTGCGCGCCACGGCCTGACACTTCCCCCGCAAGCGGGGGAAGGTCTGTGACCACCGTGTCAACGAACGCCCGCAGGGGGCGACTCGGCGCCTTCGCGCTGAAAGCCAAAGAGCGAATTCGCGGCTAAGAGCCCCTCCACCACCGCGCAAATCGGCGCGGCGGTCCCCCTCCCCACTGCGTGGGGAGGAGACGCCGCGAACCTCTGTCTCCTCCCCACGCAGTGGGGAGGTGGATCGACGCGCAGCGGCGAGACGGAGGGGCTCTTCGACGCCGCACCGCGCATAATGACGCTGCCTCCCCTTCAACAATTCCAACCCCTTACAAGAATCTCACCCCCCTCTTCTAATCACTCCCCAAAACCCCCGCATAATACCCCCGGTCTCGTCGCTAGGAGGGCTCGTAAGGCCTGCGACCTTGCGGCGGCGGGAGCGTAGGGATCAGGGGCGGGGGTGGGATTCCCCCGCGCCGCATGACGGTGCATCGGTGGGCTCATCCCGCGCAGAAACGTCGGCGGAGGACTCGGGGTTAGGAACCCGGTCGCACTCGGGACGGTCCTTCGCAGGGATCGCCGACCTGACGCAGGCCTTGGGGAAGAGGCATCACAACTGCCGCTTCAATATCCCCGGCCGGCAGAAACACCCTGCGCGCGGAGCGTCTGTCTTCGTCGAAACGGTAAAAACTATTCTCTCCGGGCGAGGCCCGGCGCTCCGTCCCGCCCTCCACTCGCGATGGGCCTCCAACTTCGCAGCTGAGGCGCGAGGGGGCTTCTGCACACCCGTGTTTCGATATTTGTCGGGCGTTAACCAATAGGCCGCCATTCTGCACAGCAAGTTCCGGGCCAGTTCGGCGCGCGGAGGGGATTTTTCGAACGTGATCGGGCAACGTCTAGAGATCAGACAGGGGCAGGGGCTGGTCATCACGCCCCAGCTGCAGCAGGCGATCAAGCTGCTGCAACTGTCGAACCTCGAGCTCGAGGAGTTCGTCGAGGCCGAGCTGGAACGCAATCCGCTGCTGCAGCGCGACGAGCCCGAGGGCGACGGGCCCGACGCCCCGGACAAGGTCTCCGACGCCGCGTCCGACGTTGAAATGTCCTTCGGCGACGGCGTCGGCCAGGATTCCGTGGCCTCGATGGACGCCGGGTCCGACGACGTCTACGGCGACGCCGCCCCCGGCGAACGCACCAGCGACCGCATGACCGACGAGGCCCAGCCCGGCCTGTCCGACTGGTCCAGCGCGGGCAAGGGCGGCCAGGTCTTCGAAGGCGACGGCGAACGGCCCGACGCCCACGAGCTGACCTTGTGGGAGCATCTGCAGGCCCAGGCCTCCTCGGCCGGCCTGTCGCCCGCCGACCACGCCATCGCCCTGACCCTGATCGACGCCACCGACGAGGGCGGCTATCTGCGCGGCGAAATGGCCGAGTTTGCGGATCGGCTGGGCGTCGGCCTGGATCGGATCGAGGCGGTGGTGAGCGTCTGCCAGGGTTTCGAGCCGACCGGTATCATGGCCCGTTCGGTGCCCGAATGCCTGAAGCTGCAACTGATCGAGCGCAATCGGTTCGACCCGGCCATGGGCGCCCTGCTCGACAATCTGGACCTGCTGGCCCGCCGCGATCTGGCGGGCCTGAAGAAGGTCTGCGGCGTCGACGGCGAGGATCTGTCCGAGATGATCTCGGAGCTGAAGGCCCTGACCCCGCGCCCCGGCGCCGGTTTCGGCGGCGAACCGGCCCAGACGGTCGTGCCCGACGTCCATGTCCGGGCCGATCCGGCCGGGGGCTGGCGGGTCGAGCTGAACGCCGACACCCTGCCGCGCCTGCTGATCGACAAACGCTATCACGGCCTGGTCCAGGCCGGCGCCCGGTCCGACACCGAAAAAACCTTCGTCGCCGACTGCGCCGCCCAGGCCAGCTGGCTGGTCAAGTCGCTGGACCAGCGGGCCAAGACCATTCTGAAGGTCTCGTCCGAGATCGTGCGCCAGCAGGACGCCTTCCTCGCCTTCGGGGTCGAGTTCCTGCGGCCGTTGAATCTGAAGACGGTCGCCGACGCCATCGGCATGCACGAATCGACGGTCAGCCGCGTCACCTCGAACAAATATGTTTCGACCCCGCGCGGCGTCTTCGAGCTGAAATTCTTCTTCACCGCCTCCATCCAGTCGGTCGACGGCGTCTCGACCCATTCGGCCGAAGCCGTCCGTCACCGGATCAAGGCCATGATCGACGGCGAGGGTATGGACGGCGACGTTTTGTCCGATGATCGGATCGTCGAAATCCTTAAGGAGACGGGCATAGATATCGCCCGTAGGACGGTCGCCAAGTATCGGGAAGCCTTGAGGATTCCCTCCTCGGTCGAACGCCGCAGGATGCTTAAGACGGCCTGAAGCGTGACCACAAATCGGTGATCTCGATTGACACCAAATGCGGGCGGGAGCGTTCTATCCGTATGCAAGTCCAAGTCAGCGGCAAGCAAGTGGATGTCGGCGAAGCGTTAGGCTCGCGCATCTCCCAGGAACTCGAAGACGGGGTCGGAAAATACTTCGCCCGCGGCGGTGACGACGCCGAGGTCGTGGTGTCGAAAGACGGCCACAACTTCAAGGTGGACTGTTGGGTCCGCCTCGCGTCGGGCCAGACCCTGGTGACGACCGGCATGGGCGGCGACGCCCATTCGGCCTTCACCGAGGCGCTGGACCGGCTCGAAAAGCGCGTCCGTCGCTACAAGCGCCGGCTCAAGGATCACCACATCGGGCCCAAGGGCCTGTCGCCTGAAAAGACTGAAAACGCCGCCCGCGAAGTCGCTCGCAGCATCGTGCTGCGGGATCCCGACAGCGTCGAGGACGACGTCTTCGGCGACGCCAGCGAAAACGACGGCCCGCCCCCGCTGGGCATGGTCATCGCCGAGACCGAGCACGAGATCCGCACCATCACGGTCGGTCGCGCGGTGCTCGAGCTGGACATGACCGGCTACCCGGTCGTCCTCTTCCGCAACGCCGCCCACGGCGGCCTCGCGGTGGTTTACCGCCGGCCCGACGGCAATGTCGGCTGGATCGATCCGGAGCGCACCAAGAAGACCAACGGCCATTAGTTAACGGCCCAGTTTGACTTTGTCGCGGGAGCCTCTAAAGGGGCGCCCGCGACTCCCAGTCGCTTATCTAGAGTTGGGCTACCATGGACATCGCAGATCTGCTTGCGCCGAACGGCGTGGTGCTGCGCGGCGGCGCCTCTTCAAAGCGTCAGGCCCTTCACGTCGTCGCCGAAGCGGCCTCCATGGCCCTGGGCGTCGATCAGGGCCGCATCTTCGAAGCGCTGCTTGAACGCGAAGCTCTGGGATCGACCGGCCTGGGCTCTGGCGTCGCCGTGCCCCATGCTCGTCTGACCGAGATTGATCGGGTCACGGCCGTCTTCGTCCGGCTGGATTCGCCTGTCGCCTATGACTCGGTCGACGATCGTCCAGTCGATCTACTGCTGGCGCTGTTCGCTCCGCCCAAGGACGGCGCCGAACACCTGCGCGCTCTGGCCGCCGTGTCGCGCGCCCTGCGCTCGCCCGAACTCCGCGAGCAGTTGCGCCAAGCTCAGACGACGGACGCCATCAAGGCCCTGTTCGTCAAGGATCAGGCCCCCGCCACGGCGGCCTGATCGTCTGTCTCAGTGAACTGAAACCGGCTCAAGCTCGTGCGCCACGGCGGCGGCGAAAGCGGTCTCGCGGTCCAGCATCACCGCGAGCCGTTCTCCGTCCGCGCTATGCACGGCGTACAGCGACTGATTGGGATCAAAGGCTATGTCCTTCATCTCGACCGCCTCTTCCAGCAGATCGGACGCCTTCACCTCGCGCACATAGACGAGGTCGGGCGCGCCCATTCCTGCAAAATCTTCCTTGGTCATCATCGGCGTCATTAGGACCGCCTCCTTCAAATGTACAACGCCCGGATCGCCGGGCGGTTCTAATGGTCGCGCTTTTCAGCCGGCCGTGATGGGAATCCGCCGCACCTGACGCTCGGCCTCGGGCCGGATCAGGTCGACGTGCAGCAGGCCGTGCTCCAGCCGCGCGCCCTGAACTTCGAGCCCGTCGGCGAGCACGAAACTACGTACGAAACCGCGCGCGGCGATACCGCGATGCAGGAAGGCCTGTTCGCCCTTGCCCGCGTCGTCGCGCTTGCCGGCGATTGTCAGCTGCCGCCCGTCCAGGGTGATGGCCAGTTCGTCGGGCGCGAACCCGGCGACGGCCAGGCTGATACGCACGCCCGCCTCGCCGATCTGTTCGACGTTGTAGGGCGGATAGCTCTCGGCGGCCGCCTTTGCGGCGCGGTCGATCAGGGCGCGGGTGTGGTCAAAGCCCAGCAGGAAGGGGCTGTCGAAAAGAATGGTGCGGGTCGTCGTCATCTGGGTCCTCGCAAAGCGACCGACCGTCGGCCTCCCGCAATCGGCAAGGCTCCCGGTCACAGATGAAGATGGGGGCGGACAGGGACGGGATCAACCGTCGGCTGTTGGTCATCCCAATTCGTCAACAGACAAGGATGACGGAGGGAAGAAAGGCCGCGTAAGAAGCCGTCATGAAGCTGGCCCTCATATACCCGATCGCAGCGCTGGCGGAGATCGCCGGCTGTTTCGCCTTTTGGGCCTGGCTGAAGCTGGATCGCTCGCCGCTGTGGCTGGCCCCGGGCGTGATCTGTTTGATCGCTTTCGCCGGACTGCTGACCCTGGTCCCCAGCGACGCGGCGGGCCGGGCCTTCGCCGCCTATGGCGGGGTCTATATCTGCGCGTCTCTCGTCTGGATGGCGATGGTCGAGAAGACGCCCCCCGACCGCTGGGACCTGATCGGCGGCGCGGTTTGCCTGGTCGGGGCGGGGATCATCCTGTTCGGCCTGCGCGAATAGGGAAATCTCAGCTGAGTTGGACGGGGTCCAACTCAGCTGATTTCGCACGGGGTAAACGCGTTGGGGGTCAGGCCTTGGCGGCGCCGCCGCTATAGCCCTTGCCGCCGTTCGACGGGCGACGACGCGGACGGCGCTTCATTTCGCCCTCCGCCGGCTTGACGTTGTCGTTGATCGACGGGACGCGCTCGCCGGCCAGGGGGTTGTAGGCGCGTTCGGGACGCGGGGCCGCCGGGGTTTCGCCGGGACGGTTGCGACGCTGACGATGCGGCTGGCCGCCGCCTTCCGGACGGACGCCGTCGCGATGCGGGACGCGGCTGCGTCCACGACCGCCGCGGCCGCCTTCATTGCGGTCGCCGCCTTCGCGTTCCGGCATGGTCGCCTTCTTGCCGACGCCGGTCGCCATGATGGTGGCGTCCAGCTGGCCCAGGGCCTTGTCGTTGCGGCGGTCGATGGCCGGGATCTTCTGGCGCGTGACCTTTTCGATATCCTTCAACAGCTTCATCTCGTCGCCGGCGACGAAGCTGACGGCGGTGCCGTCCTTGCCCGCCCGCGCGGTGCGGCCGATGCGGTGGACATAGCTTTCCGGCACATGGGGCAGTTCGAAGTTCACGACGTGCGAGACGCCGTCCACATCGATGCCGCGCGCGGCGATGTCAGTGGCGACCAGGACGCGCAGCTTGCCCTTCTTGAAGGCTTCCAGCGTGCGTTCACGCTGGGGCTGGGACTTGTTGCCGTGGATGGCGCCGGCCTCGACCCCGCCCGCTTCCAGATAGGCCGCGACCTTGTCGGCGCCGTGCTTGGTCTTAGTAAAGACCAGGCAGCGCGTGTACTCGGGATCGCTGAACATTTCGGTCAGCAGGGCGCGCTTGCGGCCCTGTTCGACGTGGACAACCGACTGGCTGATGCGCTGGACGGTGGTGGATTGCGGCGTGACCTGGACCTTGACCGGGTCCTTCAGCAGCTCACCCGCCAGCTTGCCGATCTCGGTCGGCATGGTCGCCGAGAAGAACAGGTTCTGGCGCTTGGCCGGGATGCGGCTGACGATCTGGCGGATCGGCTTGATAAAGCCCAGGTCCAGCATCTGGTCTGCCTCGTCCAGCACGAATATCTCGGTCGAGGACAGGTCCAGGTTCTTCTGCTGGATGTGGTCCAGCAGACGGCCGGGCGCCGCGACCAGGATGTCCAGACCCTGTTGCAGGGCCCGCTCCTGGGCGCCGTATTTCACGCCGCCGAAGATGACCGCGACCCGGAAGCCCAGGTGGGCGCCGTAAGCCTTGAAGCTGTCGCCGATCTGGGTGGCCAGTTCACGCGTGGGCGACAGGACCAGCACGCGCGTCGTGCGCGGCTTGGGGGCGATGCGGTTCTCGGCCAGGCGATGCAGGATCGGCAGGGCGAAGGCGGCGGTCTTGCCGGTGCCGGTTTGGGCAATGCCCAGCAGGTCCTTGCCCTGCATGACGTCGGGGATGGCCTTTTCCTGGATCGGGGTCGGCTTGGTGTAGCCTTCCGACGCCAGCGCCTGAAGAAGGGCCTTGTTCAGGCCCATGGATTCGAATGTGGTGCTCACAGCAGTGTCTTTCGCGTGCGGCAGAGCGCTTTCAGCCATGGCATGACGCCTTAGGGCCGCGCACCGCCAGTCCCGGCCGGGCTTCGGAATGAAGCCTGCGGGGTGGATCGGGCGCCGCCCCGCGTGTCCGGGCAGCGAATGAACTTGAGGGGCCGGCGGCTTCTACAGACAGGTCCGGGAAGGACCCACACGCGCTGGAGACGCCGGAGATCGCGATTGTGCGACGCAGCGCAAATGGGCGCTTGCGGCCGCAAAGTCAAGTCTCGGGCCGCTCAGCCCGCCAGGGCGGCGGCCACCACCGTCTTGGCCTCGGCCTGGACCTGGGCCAGGTGATCCGAGCTCAGGAAGGACTCGGCGTAGATCTTGTAGACGTCCTCCGTGCCCGACGGGCGGGCGGCGAACCAGGCATCGGCGGTCACGACCTTCAGTCCGCCGATGGCTTCGCCATTGCCGGGGGCCTTGGTCAGGATGTCGGTGATCGGCTGGCCGGCCAGGGTCGTCGCTGTGACGTCGGCGGGGCTGAGGGCGGCCAGGCGCGCCTTCTGAGCCCGGTCGGCGGGGGCGTCGATCCGGGCATAGGCGGGGTCGCCGTATTGTTCGGTCAGGCCGGTATAGAGCTGGCTGGCGCTCTGGCCCGTTCGGGCCTGGATTTCGGCCGCCAGCAGGCACAGCAACAGGCCGTCCTTGTCGGTGGACCAGACCGTGCCGTCGCGGCGTAGGAAGGAGGCCCCCGCCGATTCCTCGCCGCCGAATCCGACCGTTCCGTCCAACAGGCCGGGCACGAAATGCTTGAATCCGACGGGCACCTCCAACAGGCGGCGACCCAGACCGACGACGACGCGGTCGATCATCGACGATGAGACCAGGGTCTTGCCGACCGCCACATCCGGGCCCCAGCCGGGACGATTGGCGAACAGATAGGCGATGGCCGCCGCCAGGAAGTGATTGGGGTTCATCAGGCCGCCGTCGGGGGTGACGATGCCGTGGCGGTCCGCGTCGGCGTCATTGCCGAAGGCCAGATCATAGGCCGATCCGCCTTGCATCATCTGGATCAGATTGGCCATGGCCGAAGGCGAGGAACAGTCCATCCGGATCTTGCCGTCGGCGTCCAGCGGCATGAAGGCCCAGCGCGGATCGACGGCGTCATTGACCACGGTCAGGTTCAGCCGGTGGCGGTCGGCGACCTCGCCCCAATAGGCCACGGCCGCCCCGCCCAGGGGATCGGCCCCGATGCGGACCCCGGCGTCGCGAATGGCGTCCAGGTCCAGCACGCTGGGCAGGTCGTCGATATAGGCGCTCAGGAAGTCGAACCGGCCGGCCACGGCATAGGCCTTGTCGAACGGGACGCGCTTCACCTCGGCCAGGCCGCCCTCGATCAGCTGATTGGCGCGTGCGGCGATGGCGGAAGTGGCCTCGCTGCCGGCCGGACCGCCGGAGGGGGGATTGTATTTGATACCGCCGTCTCGCGGCGGATTGTGTGACGGGGTGATCAGGATCCCGTCGGCCTGACGGGTATTGGCGCGGTTGTATGACAAGATGGCGTGGGAGACGGCCGGGGTCGGGGTGAAGCCGTCGCGGGAATCGATCAGCACCTCGACGCCGTTGGCGACCAGCACTTCCAGCGTCGAGCGCCAGGCCGGTTCGGACAGGCCGTGGGTGTCGCGTCCGACGAACAGCGGGCCATCCACGCCTTGCGTTCCGCGGTATTCGGCGACGGCCTGGGCGATGGCCAGGATGTGAGGTTGGTTGAAGGCGCCGTCTAGGCTGGAGCCGCGATGGCCCGAGGTGCCGAACACGACCCTTTGCGAAGGATCGGTCATGTCCGGGCGGCCGGACTCATAGGCGCCGATCAGGGCGTCAAGGTCGATCAGGTCTTCCGAAAGGGCCTGGCGGCCGGCGCGAGCGTGCATGCGGAATATCCGTCTGAAAGGGTCGATTTGATCGCAGAGGCCGGGATCGCGGGGAGGCGCGCGGCGTCTCCCTCATGACTGACATTTGCGACGTGGGATTGAAAGCCTGTTACAGCTCAGCTTGCGCTGAAGGTGTCACAAACCGCAGCGTCGCCGGATTGATAGCCCCGTTGCAGCCATTCGACCCTTTGAGCCGACGACCCATGGGTGAAGCTCTCGGGCGAGACGCGCCCGCCGGCCCGGCGTTGCAGCGTATCGTCGCCGATGGCCTGGGCGGTCTTCATCCCTTCCTCGATGTCGCCGGGCTCCAGCGCCACCTGACCGTTCGAGACGGCTGAGGCGTTCTTGGCCCAAACGCCAGCGTAGCAGTCGGCCTGAAGCTCAAGCGCGACGGAATACTGGTTGGCTTCGGCTTCTCCTTGCGCGCGCTGCTGCGCCTCGCGCACCTGAGCCGAGGTTCCGGTCAGGGTCTGGACGTGGTGGCCGAATTCGTGGGCGATGACATAGGCGCGGGCGAAGTCGGCGCCGGACGCGCCCAACTGTGTCTCCATCTCCTGCCAGAAGTTCAGGTCCAGATAGACGGTTTTGTCGGTCGGGCAGTAGAAGGGACCCATGGCCGATTGGCCGAAGCCGCAGCCGGTCTGAGTGCCTTGCTCGTACACGACGACGCTGGGCTGCTGATAGCCGTTCAGCTTCTGAGCCCAGACGTCATTGATATTGCCGCCGATCACATCGACGAAGCGGCCCGCCTGATCCTTGGGTGTGCCGACCTCGCCCTGTTGTTCCGCGCCCACGCCGCCGAACTGACTGGCCAATTGGGTCGTGGTCGATGGATCAATGCCGAAGAAGAGGTAGCCGATGACGGCCAGGACGCCGACGCCGATGCCGCCGCCCGTCAAGGCGCCTCCACCTAGGCCCCTGCGATCCTCAATACCGCCCCCGCCCGTCCGTCCGCCCTGCCAGCGCATCGATTTCCCTCCGCCCAATCCGATCCCAAGCCGGGCCGTAACGCGACGGCGGCTGAAGGGATGCGTTACTGCGCCTGATCCAGCCAATCGTCGATCTGACTGACGCCTTGGCGGATGGTTTCGCGTCGCGCCGCAGCGCCCACGCGGAGGCCGCGTTCCTGTTCGACGGTGTACAAGGGGCGAGCAGGGCCGCCGGAGGGGGCTGCCAGCTCGCGGGCGGCCTCGATCTCAAGTCTCCGCTGATAGGCCTCCGCCTGCTGTCGGCGGGCAAGGGCCGTATTGGTCTCGGCCTGACGTCGCAGACGGTCGTTTTCGTAACGGTGCTGGTCGGCGATCGCCGCCGGAGCGCCCCCCGAATAGGCGGTATAAGGGGGCATATAGGGCCGTGTCTGAGCCACGGCTGCGGAGGCTGCGCCGGACAAAAAGAGCGTGGAGAGAGCAAGCGTCTTCAGCATAGACGTCATATGGGAAGTCTGGCCGTTGGGCCAAGCGGAACCGGCGGTCACGGCATGGACCAGACTGAAGAGCGTTTGATTTCAAGGTCCTCCAGTTCTCGCGTGGTGGGGACGCTGTACTCGGCGAGGAAGTTCAGGCCGGTGCGCGGGAAATAGGTGCGGCCTGGATCGCCGATCAGGACGCGGGTCCCGGCGGTGCGGGCTTTAGTCAGCCAGGCCAACACCGCGTCGGTCATCGGCTTTTCGTAGCAGATGTCGCCGGCGCAGATGACGTCGACCGGAGGCGGAGGGGCGTCGAGCAGGTTCTGATCGGAGAAAGCCAGCGTCACGCCATTGGCCTGGGCGTTGGCGGCGACGGCGGCCTGACAGAAGGGGTCGATGTCGGCGCACAGGACCGAAGCGGCGCCGGCCTGCATGGCCGCCACGCCGACCAGGCCGGAGCCGGCGGCGAAATCCAGCACCTGTTTGCCGGCGACCTCATCCGGGTGATCCAGCAGGTAGCGGCTCAGGGCCTGACCGCCGGCCCAGGCGAAGGCCCAGAAGGGCGGGGGCAGGCCCAGTTCGCCCAGTTCCTCTTCCGTCAGCCGCCAGATGGGGGTGATCTCGTCCGCCAGCCACAGTGAGATTTCCGGCGCATGGGGCACGGGCTGAAGCCGCGTGTTGGCGCGGATGAAGGCGGCGGGGTCGGGGATGGTCATGACGTCAGGGTAGCGGCGCGGACGGTGGGGGAACAGCGCAATGGAGGCGTAACGTCAGCCTGACAAAAAGTCAGGTTGACATGACATTCGACTGATGTAAGGTTGGCCTTACACAAGGAGGCGGACATGTTGTCTTTTGGAAAATCAACCACCCCGGCGCACCGGCGGTACGTCATTCGGATCATGGCGTTCACCCTTCCCTATGTGGCCATCTGCGTGGCCATGATGACGACCGACGCCTTTGACGATCTAATGGGAAAGCCGGCGGCCTGGCTGCTGGCTGCGGCGGTTTCGGCGCCGGTGATCGGCCAGATCTGGGCCGTTCTGTCCCTGATGCGGGAAAGCGACGAGTTCGTGCGCGGCGTGATGGCGAAACAGTTCATCGTGGCCGCCGGCCTGACCCTGGCGATCGCGACCTTCTGGGGCTTTGGCGAGAGCTTTGCAGGCGCGCCCCATATGCAGACCTGGCTGGTGTTGCCCCTGTTCTGGGGGATGCTCGGGATCGTCGCGCCCTTCATCCGGAGCAGCCGATGAAGAACCGCCTGAAACTGTTGCGCGTCGAGCGCGGCTGGACCCAGGAGCAGTTGGGCCAGGCGCTGGGCGTGTCGCGACAGGCGGTGATCGCCCTGGAGACCGAGCGGCACGATCCGTCGCTGGACCTGGCCTATCGGATCGCCGCCGTCTTCGACCGGCCGGTCGAAGAGATCTTCGAAAACCCGCACGCCTGACGGCGGCGGACCCGACTTCAAACCCAAGGGAGACTTAGAATGTTCAACGCCTTCTTCAAGGCGCGCCCGCGCCTGTGCTTCGCACTGATCGGCCTGGCGGCCTGCGCGCCGTCGCTGATGATCGGGGTCACCGCCGCCTTCGCCGCAACGCCGGCCGCCGCAGCCCCGGCCTTCGTGTCCGACCGGCTGTCGGTCGAGGTGGTCGGCAGCGGCCCGGACGTGATCCTGATCCCCGGCTTCGGCTGTTCGCGGGAGGTGTGGCGCGCCACGGCGGATCGGCTGAAGGCGACGCACCGGGTGCATCTGGTGCAGTTGGCGGGCTTCGCCGGGGAGGCCTGGAGCCATGACGACGGTCCCTTCGTCCAGCCGGTGGTCGAGGAACTGGAGCGCTACATCCGCACTCAGGGTTTGGAGCGACCGGCGGTGATCGGTCATTCGATGGGCGCCCTGACGGGGCTGGTGCTGGCGCAGCAGCATCCCGAGGCCGTCGGCCGGCTGATGAGCGTGGACAGCCTGCCCTTCTTCGGCGCGCTGCGGGGGCCGCAGGCGACGGTGGAGACCATGAGGCCGGCGGCGGAACAGACGGTGCAGACCATTCTGGCCCTCTCGGACGAGTCGTTCCGCGCCGCCCAGGTCGGCAGCGCCCAGGGCATGACGCGGGACGCGGCATTGCGGGTCAGGCTGGTCGAATGGACGACCGGATCGGACCGCAAGGCCATGGCGGCGGCCATGCGGGACGTTCTGCTGACGGATGCGCGGCCAGGTCTTGCGAGCCTGAGCGTGCCGGTGACCGCCCTCTATGCCTCGGACGCTGACGGCGGGGCGCCGGCTGCTCAGGCCGATCAGGCCTGGGGTCACGAGTATGCGAGCCTGCCCGGCGTCAAGCTGATCCGCGTCGACGGCAGCCGGCACTTCATCATGGCCGACCAGCCGCAACGGTTCGCCGAACTGGTGGATCAGTTCCTGGCGGATTGATCAGCCTCCCTTGGGCGTCACGTCCCCGGCCTTGACCGGCGCGCCGGCGAACTCGTCGGCGTAGGCCGGGTTGAGCAGGGACCGGAAGACCGACTGGGGCACGGCGATCCGGTAGGGGCCGTCCGAATAGGGGCCGATCTGATAGGCGCCGATCAGGAAGATCACCCCGCCCGCCTTGCTCGGCGTCGTGCTGGGGGCCAGGACGAAGGGGGTGGAGACGGCCTTGGGGCAGGTCCACATGTCGCCGCCCGGGGTCGCGCTTTCTGAGCCCGGAGAGCGGGCCTGTTTGGCGACATTGGCGGCGTCGCACAGGGCCTTGTTCAGGCCGGACAGGTCGGCGCCGGGGCGGAACAGGTCGGCGAAGCCCAGCTGCTTCTTCATCGCCTTGTCCCACAGGACGGCCGAGAAGCTGGTGTTGGGATGGGCGCCGCCGGTGAACTCGAAATCGGTGCGGGCCAGGCTGAACAGCTTGCCGGTCTCGGCGCCGGGTTCGAAGGCGATGGTCTTCTCATAGCCGCCGGGGCCGCCGCCGGCCTCGGACAGGTCGGCCTGGGCGCCTTCGGAGAACTGGCGCAGGTCGCGCACGGCGGCGGCGTAGAGGGGGGCGTGCAGGTCGGGCTTGGATTTGACCGCGTCCGGCAGGGTCAGTTTGACCGTGGCGTACTGTGTCTTG
Organism: Brevundimonas sp. FV2ps16; assembly: GCF_058681075.1. Taxonomy (NCBI): domain Bacteria; kingdom Pseudomonadati; phylum Pseudomonadota; class Alphaproteobacteria; order Caulobacterales; family Caulobacteraceae; genus Brevundimonas; species Brevundimonas sp. FV2ps16. The sequence goes on from NZ_CM178728.1 coordinate 1,625,263, forward strand.
GAATCGAAGCCCATCGGGGCGCCGGCGGCGGCGGGACTGACCGGGGCGGCGGCGGTCGGGGTCGGCGCGGGGGCGTCAGCCTTGTCCTCGCGCCTCTGGCAGGCGGCCAAGGTGGCGGCGACGGCGGCGGACAGCAGCAGGATGCGAACGGTGGAGGTCATGGGGGGCTCCTTCACAGGCCGAGGGATCCGAGGGCGAGGGCGGCCAGCAGGATGAAGCCCGCCTCTCGGTTGGACTTGAACAGTTTCAGCGCCAGGGCGCCGTCGGTGCGGTCGAGGCGGAGGACCTGGCGGGTCAGATGGGCCGCGTAGAGGGCCAGGCCCAGCCAGAACAGCGGGCCGAGACCGGCGGCGAGGCCGGCCGAGGCGGCCATGACTAGGCTGATCACATAGAAGACGGCGACGCCGGGGCGGACGGCCGAGGCCAGGCGCCGGGCGGAGGATTTGACGCCGACCATGGCGTCGTCCTCGATGTCCTGAAGGGCGTAGATGGTGTCGTAGCCCAGGGTCCAGAAGACGCCGCCGAGGTAGAGGAGGACGGCGGGGACATAGGCCTGCCAGACCAAGGCGACGGCGTGGCCGCTGTCGCTGGGGGCGGACCAGAGGAAGGGGCGGAACTCGCCGGCGTTCTCGGCGGGCAGCAGCAGGGCGGCGGCGGCCAGGGGCAGGGCGGCGGCGAAGCCCATCAGGGCGCCCCAGTTGAAGGTCAGGCCCAGCCAGGCCTGAGGCCACCAGGTGATCCGCTTCATGAAGGGATAGGCGGCGACCAGGGCGAGGGAGCCGACGCCTAGACCGATGGCGACGGTGGGCAGGGTCAGCAGGATCAGGAGGCTGATAAGGCTGCAGCCGATCACGAAGGCCCAGGCCTGTTTGACGCTGATCAGGCCGGCGGGGATGGGGCGAAGGGCGGTGCGGGCCACCTGGGCGTCGAAGTCGCGATCGACGATGTCGTTGAAGGCGCAACCGGCGGCGCGCATCAGACAGGCGCCGATCCCGAAACCGACGAACAGCCACAGGTCATAGAAGCCGGGCGGCTGGCGATACTGGGCCAGGGCCAGCGCGACGCCCTGCCAGCCGGGCAGGAGCAGCAGCCAGATGCCGATGGGCCGGTCGAACCGACCCAGCTTCAGCCAGGGCTTCAGCCGCTCCGGCGCATGGCGGTCCACCCAGTTGGCGCCGGCGTCGGGAAGAGGGGCGGAGGTCATGGGCATGGCTTAGCCGGAATGGGGGACAGGGTGAAGGCGTGACGAAGCGCTCCGTCCTTTCGGCGGAGTGATGGAGGGCGGGACGGAGCGCCGGGCCTCGCCCGGAGAGAATAGTTTTTACCGTTTCGACGAAGACAGACGCTCCGCGCGCAGGGTGTTTCTGCCGGCCGGGGATATTGAAGCGGCAGTTGTGATGCCTCTTCCCCAAGGCCTGCGTCAGGTCGGCGATCCCTGCGAAGGACCGTCCCGAGTGCGACCGGGTTCCTAACCCCGAGTCCTCCGCCGACGTTTCTGCGCGGGATGAGCCCACCGATGCACCGTCATGCGGCGCGGGGGGATCCCACCCCCGCCCCTGATCCCTACGCTCCCGCCGCCGCAAGGTCGCAGGCCTTACGAGCCCTCCTAGCGACGAGACCGGGGGTATTATGCGGGGGTTTTGGGGAGTGATTAGAAGAGGGGGGTGAGATTTTTGTAAGGGGTTGGAATCGTTGGGGTGGAGGCAGCGTCATTGTGCGCGCTCACCTCCCAGCGCGGGGAGGACAGGTCGCGTAGCGACCAGGAGGGGGCGACTCCGGCGGTGGTGATGACCTCAAGAGCTTCAGACACCGAGTCGCCCCCTCCTGGCGCTCGCTGACGCTCCCGCCTGTCCTCCCCGTCGGCCTTCGCCGACGGTGAGGTGAATGTGGCGGTCACAGACCTTCCCCCGCTTGCGGGGGAAGTGTCAGCTCGTCGAGCGGAGCGAGACGGCTGACGATGGGGGAAGTCTTCCTTCAGGCGACACTCCCCCCTCCGAGCCTGGTCCGCTTCGCGGACGCCGGCCCACCTCCCCCGCAAGCGGGGGAGGGTCTGAGGAGCAAGTCACCTCCCTGCGCGCGAAGGCGCGCGGGGAGGACAGGTCGCGCTTGCGACCAGGCGGGGGCGACTCTGGCGGGGGTGATGACCGGACCAGCTTCAGACACCGAGTCGCCCCCTCCTGGCGTTCGCTGACGCTCCCGCCGGTCCTCCCCGTTCGCCTTCGCGAACGGGGAGGTGAAGTCGCTGCGTCGTCAGTTCTGGTACACGTCGCCCGAACCGGCGATTTCGCTGGTCAGCTTGGCCGGGCGGGTGGCCAGGGTGACGTCGCCGGAGCCGGCGATGCTGACCTGGACGTCGCCGGTGGGGGCGATGTCGGCGTCGCCGGAGCCGGCGATGTCGACGGTGGCGTCGCGGGCGTCCAGGGCCCGGAGATCGGCGTCGCCCGAGCCGGCGATGTCGATGTCGAGGGCGTCGGTGCGACCGGCGGCGGTGACGTCGGCGGAACCCGAGATCGACAGGGTCATCGAGGGCTGGTCATAGGCGCTGATGTCCAGGTCGCCGGAGCCGCTGGAGGCGAAGCGGCGGACGTTGGGCGCCGTGACGACGACGCGCAGTTCGTCGCGTTCGGACCGGGCGGAGAAGTTTCCACCGCTCCAGCCCCACACGATCCGCTCGTCGCCGTCGCCCAGGGACAGGCGGCCGTCGGTCAGGGTGACCCGGTCGGTCAGGCCCTTGGGCCCGGTGACGACCACGGTGTTGGCCGGACCCTGGACATAGTCGACGTCGATGCTGGATTCGATGTCGAGGGTCTCGCCGCCGGTCCAGGCCAGGGTGCGGGTGGTGAAGGGGCCGAGGTCGTCGAGCTCGCCGCCCTTGACCCGTTCGAAGCGGATGGTTTCCCCGTCCCGGTCCTTGATGGTCCAGGCCCAGCCGTGGCGTTGGAGGTCGTGGCCGCCGAGGGCGATGGCTCCGCCCACGGTGGCGATGCAGAGCACCAGGGCGGCGCCGGCGATGATGAACAGTGTGCGGATCATAGCGAGCCTCCCGTGCTCGAGACGTTGGATTGGGTTTCGGATTGGGGCTCCAGCGCCGGCTTCAGTAGGCGGTAGTGCAGGCGGGCGTACCAGACGATCCCGTTGACCAGCCAGACCGTGACGATGCTCAGCAGGGCGCCGATGAAGACGGCGCCGGCCATCAGGCCCAGCCCCATCAGGATGGCGGCGAACGGACCGCCCGGGAAGCCGGCGAAGGGCCCGGCCACCATGACGCCGCCGCCCGAGATGAACAGGGCGATGGCGGCGATGAAGAAGCCGAAGAGGGTCCCGATCACGCCCATCAGAATGGGCAGGAGGATCAGGATGTCGATGGCCCCCAGGCCCAGGACGGCGAAGACGGCGGCGGCGGCGGCGGAGGGGTTCTTCTCCTGGCGCCAGCGCTGGATCCCGGCCTCGGCCTTCAGTTCGCGGGCCAGCCGGCCGGGATCGCCCAGGGCGGCGGCCACCTCGGCCTCGGTGCGGCCGGCGGCCAGGCCGTCGGCGAAATGGGTCTCATAGTCGGCGACGATGTCGGCCGCCGTGGCGGTCGGCAATCCGACCAGGCCGCTTCTGAGACGGGCGATGAATTCCGCGCGCGTCATTGTTCCGTTCCCTCCGGTTGAGCGTCGGCCGCCTGGGGCGCCGGCGTCTGGATCGTGGTTGCGTCGCTGGCCAGGACGGCGTCGACGGCTTGGGTGAAGGCCGACCATTCGACGGTCTGGGCGGCGAGGGCCGTCCGTCCGGCGTCGGTCAGGCGATAGTATTTGCGGGACGGGCCGGACGAGGATTCGACCAGATAGGTCTCGACCTGTCCGTCCGACTGCATCCGCCGCATCAGGGGGTAGATGGTGCCTTCCCCCATATCGATCGCATCCGACAGGCGGCTGGCGATCTCGTAGGCGTAGCTGTCGGCCCGGTTCAGAAGCGCCAGGACGCAAAGCCCCAGAACCCCCTTCTTCAGCTGTATCTCGATGGTTTCGGTCACCTCGATGTCTCCTTTGATGGAGATTGAGTACGACAAGGTACCTTGTGACGCAAGGTACCTGTTTAAACATGACGAAGGTTTAATCCAACGAAGTTCGGCGAGGCGCGAGCGGGTTTGGGGCGAGTTTGCGGCGGAGGCGGCGCGGATCGCTTGGCAAGCGAGGGGCGATCCGATAGGGACTCACAGCAGTGCCGGGCGGATGAACATGCCCATGTAAAGACTTGCGATTCACTCGCAAGTCTCTGCTGTAAAAGACAATATAGGGACTTCGTATGGGAATGGGGACACGAGCCCTGGGAAGAGCGAAGGCGGCGGCTGCAGCTGTCGGGATCGCACTGTTCTCCGCCGCGCCGACGTGGGCGCAGGATCTAATGGGCCAACCCACGCCGGGCGGCATCGACCTGCAGCCGGCCGCCGCGCCGCTGAAGCACGACGCCATCTGGTTCCACAATATCGTGCTGATGCCGGTGATCACCGGGATTACGCTGCTGGTTCTGGCCCTGCTGGCCTGGATCGTGTTCCGCTACAACAAGAAGTCCAATCCGACGCCGGCGCGCTGGAGCCACAACACCACGGTCGAGGTGATCTGGACCGTGCTGCCGGTGGTGATTCTGGTCTTCATCTCCCTGTTCTCGTTCCGGCTGCTGTTCGCCTATCACGACATGCCCGAGCCGGACCTGACGGTGAAGGTGACGGGCAACCAGTGGAACTGGGCCTATGAATATCCCGACCAGGGCGTGGCCGAATATATCTCCAACATGGTGCCCGAGGACGAACTGGCCGAGCGCGGTCTGTCGCACGCCGTCTATCGTCTGGCCGCCGACGAGCCGATGGTGGTGCCGGTCGGCAAGACGGTGCGCCTGCTGATCACCGCCTCGGACGTGATCCACGCCGTGGCCCTGCCGGCCTTCGGTCTGAAGACCGACGCCGTGCCCGGCCGGGTCAACGAGACCTGGTTCAAGGCCGAGCGCACCGGCGTCTTCTATGGCCAGTGCTCGGAACTGTGCGGCGTCGACCACGCCTTCATGCCGATCCAGATCAATGTCGTGACCCAGGCCGAGTTCGAGCGCTGGATCGCCTCCAAGGGCGGCTCGATGACGCCGAAGACGCCCGAGGCCGCGCCCGGCGGCACGGCGGCTCAGGTCGAGGCCGGAACCACCGGCGCGCCCGTGATCGGCACGGCGACGACCGGCCCGCAGGCCGGCGCGACCACCGGCATCCCCACCGCTCAGACCGCGACGACGCCGACGGCGCCGACCGTTCAACCCGCTCCCGCCGCGGCCCCCGCCGCGCCGGCCGCCCAGTAAGAGGCGAGCAGTTCCATGGCTGACGCAATCATCTCGACCCGCGATACGCTTCACGCGCCCGAGGCTCATCACCACGACGACCACAAGCCGGGCTTCTTCACCCGCTGGTTCCTGTCGACTAACCACAAGGACATCGGCACCCTGTATCTGCTGTTCGCCATCATGGCGGGCGTGGTCGGGGGCGCACTGTCGGGCCTGATCCGCTGGGAACTGGCCGAGCCGGGCATCCAGATCTTCAAGGAAGGCTCGTCGATCCAGCTGCTGGGTCTCGTTGAGCAGTCCAAGCACGGCTATAATGTCACCGTCACGGCCCACGCCCTGATCATGATCTTCTTCATGGTCATGCCCGCCATGATCGGCGGCTTCGGCAACTGGTTCGTGCCGATCATGATCGGGGCGCCGGACATGGCCTTCCCGCGCATGAACAACATCTCCTTCTGGCTGCTGGTGGCGGCCTGGGTGCTGCTGGTGCTGTCGATGTTCACCGACGGCGGGCCGGGCAAGGGCTTCGGCGGGGGCTGGACGGCCTATCCGCCGCTGTCGACCACGGGCCACGTCGGCCCCGCCTTCGACCTGGCCATCTTCGCCCTGCACGTGGCGGGCGCCAGCTCGATCCTGGGCGCGATCAACTTCATCACCACCATCCTGAACATGCGGGCGCCGGGCATGACGCTGCACCGGATGCCGCTGTTCGCCTGGTCGGTGCTGATCACCGCCTTCCTGCTGCTGCTGTCGCTGCCGGTGCTGGCGGGGGCGATCACGATGTTGCTGACCGACCGCAACTTCAACACCCACTTCTTCGATCCGGCCGGCGGCGGCGACCCGATCATGTACCAGCACCTGTTCTGGTTCTTCGGCCACCCGGAAGTCTACATCCTGATCCTGCCGGGCTTCGGCATCATCAGCCACATCGTCTCGACCTTCAGCCGCAAGCCCGTGTTCGGCTATCTGGCCATGGCCTACGCCATGGTGGCCATCGGCTTCGTCGGCTTCATCGTGTGGGCGCACCACATGTACACGGTCGGGATGAGCATCAATCTGCGGGCCTATTTCATCGCCGCGACCATGATCATCGCCGTGCCGACGGGGGTGAAGATCTTCAGCTGGATCGCCACCATGTGGGGCGGGTCCATCAGCTTCAAGACGCCCATGCTGTGGGCCATCGGCTTCATCTTCCTGTTCACCGTGGGCGGGGTGACCGGCGTGGTCCTGTCGAACGCCGGCATCGATTACAGCCTGCACGACACCTATTATGTCGTGGCCCACTTCCACTATGTGCTGTCTCTGGGCGCCGTCTTCGCCATCTTCGCGGGCTTCTACTACTGGTTCGAGAAGATGTTCGGGGTGAAGTACAACGAGTTCCTGGGCGCGACCCATTTCTGGATCATGTTCGTCGGCGTGAACCTGATCTTCTTCCCGCAGCATTTCCTGGGTCTGCAAGGCATGCCGCGTCGCTACATCGACTATCCGGACGCCTACACCCTGTGGAACCAGGTCTCGTCCTGGGGCTATGTGATCACCATCGTCGGCGTGATCGTCTTCCTGGTCATGCTGGCCGAAGCGGCGATCCGTCGTCGTCCGGGCGTCGCCAATCCGTGGGGCGAGGGCGCCACGACCCTGGAGTGGACCCTGTCCTCGCCGCCGCCGACCCACCAGTTCAACGAACTGCCGGTGGTCAAGGGCGACGAACACTGAAGCCCGTTCGTCGCCCTCGGGCCTGTCCCGAGGGCGACGGCGGACCTCACAATACAGCGAGGGCCTCGGGCGTCATGTTCGAGGCCCTTTTCGTTTCGCTGAGACCTCGAGTCTCGGGACAAGCCCGCGGCTGAGGGTGTAGAAGATGACCATAGTGACTCCGACAGACCTTGATCGCCCCGTCCTCTCGACCGCCCAGCCGGAAGACTTTTTCCAGCTGCTGAAGCCGCGCGTCATGTCGGTGGTGGTCTTCACCGCCGCGACCGGACTGGTCATGGCGCCGGGATCGATGAACCCGCTGGTCGCCGCCATCGCCATCCTGTGCATCGCCGTGGGCGCGGGCGCGGCCGGATCTCTGAACATGGCGCTGGAGGGCGAGACCGACGCCCTGATGCGGCGCACGCGCGGCCGGCCGGTGGCGGCGGGGCGGGTGCGCAAGAATGACGCCATGGCCTATGGCGTCATCCTGAGTCTGTTCTCGGTCATGCTGCTGGGGATGAACACCAACTGGTCTGCGGCCGGTCTGCTGGCCCTGACCATCGTCTATTACGCCGGCTTCTACACCCTGCTGCTGAAGCGTCGGACGCCGCAGAACATCGTCATCGGCGGGGCGGCGGGCGCCTTTCCGCCGGTGATCGGCTGGGCGGCGGCGACCGGCGACGCGCCCTGGCAGGCCTGGCTGCTGTTCCTGATCATCTTTCTGTGGACCCCGCCGCATTCGTGGGCCCTGGCCCTGTATTCGGCCGGCGACTACGCCAAGGCGGGGATACCGATGATGCCGGTGGCGCGGGGGGCCAAGTCCACGCGGTTGCAGATCCTGATCTATTCCCTGGTCTTCATCGCCTCGGCCGTGGCGCCGGCCCTGGTGGGCATGGGCGGACTGATCTACGCCGTGGTGTCGGTCGCCGGCGGCCTTGGCTTCCTCGGTCTGGCCTGGCGGCTGTATCGCTCGCGCGCCGGGGACGAGCCGGACAAGGCCGATACGGTGGGACGCGAGGCCGCATTGTATGATGTGAAGGCCCAGGCCAAACCGGCGCGTGACCTGTTCGCCTTTTCGATCCTGTATCTGGTCGCCCTGTTCTCGGCCTTCCTGGTCGAGGCCGTGGCCGGCCTGGGAGTGTAACGAACCATGCGTCTGACGCCCGAGGAACTGCGCGCCCGCAAGCGGCGCAACGTCTGGATCGCGGCGGCCCTGGTGGCCTTCATCGTCCTGGTCTTCACCACCACGGTCTTGCGCCTGCAACAGAACCAGGCGGCTGAGCGCGCCCTGCTGGAAGGCCCGGCGCCGGGCGGTTCGATGGCGGCGCCGCGATGAACAATCCCGGCCGCAAGAACCTGATCGCCATCGTCTGCGTCCTGGGCGTGATGGGGATGACGGGCGCGGCCTTTGCGGCTGTGCCGCTTTACCGGATGTTCTGCCAGGTCACCGGCTTCGACGGCACGGTGCGCCGGGCCGACAAGGCGCCGGACACGGTCCTGGACCAGACGGTGCTGGTGCGGTTCGACACCAATGTGCGGGGCGGCCTGCCCATGAGTTTCCGCGCCGAACAGACGACCCAGAGGGTGCGGATCGGCGCGACGGGCCTGGCCTATTTCGACGTCACCAACACCTCGGACCAGCCGATCCACGTGCGAGCCGGCTACAATGTCGTGCCGGAATACACCGGCCCCTATTTCCAGAAGCTGCAGTGCTTCTGCTTCCAGGATCAGACCCTGGCGGCGGGCGAGACGCGCCAGTTTCCGGTCCAGTATTTCATCGCCCCCGAACTGGCCACGGATCGCGAGGCCAAGGGCGCGCGCGAGATCACCCTGAGCTACACCTTCTATCCGTCGGTCGACGCGCCGACGGGTCCGAACGTCTGATGGCCCGACCCGGCGTCGATTTTCCCGGCGTCGGCTGTGGTCTGGTGATCCAGCGCGCCGACGGGCGGGTGCTGCTGTGCAAACGGCTGAAGGCGCCCGAGGCGGGGCACTGGAACATCGTCGGCGGCAAGGTCGATCATGGGGAGCCGTCCGCCGAGGCCGCGCGTCGCGAGGCCGAGGAGGAGAGCGGGCTGACGATCGGGGCGGTCGAGTTCCTGTGCGTGTCTGAGGAGATCATCGCGGCGGATCGCCAGCACTGGGTGTCGCTGATCTATCTGGCGCGGGATTTCACCGGCGAGCCGCGGCTGACCGAACCGGACAAGCTGTCGGAGATCGGCTGGTTCGCGCTGGACGACCTGCCGCAGCCGCTGTCGGTGTTCTCGAAGACGGCGTTCGCGGCGTTGGAAGCGCGGGGGGAGGCGCGGGGGTAGCGCGGGGTGGCAGTGGTTGAGGGGAACATCCGGCGTTGCGATCTGTTATGCTGGCGCTTGAACCCTCTCAACCCGGAGCGTCCCCATGTCCGTCCGCGTCGCCCTGATCGTCGGCAGTCTGCGCGAGGGGTCCTATTCCCGCGCCATCGGCCTGGAAATGAAGGCTCTGGCCGCGCCCGCGCTGGAGGTGGAGTTGGTCGAGATCGGCGACCTGCCGCTGTATAATCCCGACCTGGATACGGACACGCCACCGGCCGCCTGGGCCCGGTTCCGGGCGGAGATGGCGGGGGTTCAGGCCGTGCTGTTCGTGGCGCCGGAATACAACCGCTCGATCCCCGGCGCGCTGAAGAACGCCCTGGACGTCGGCTCGCGCCCCTATGGCCACAGCATCTGGTCGGGCAAGCCGGCCGCCATCGTCAGCGTCTCGCCCGGCGCCCTGGCCGCCTTCGGCGCCAACCACCACCTGCGCCAGCCCCTGGTCTTCCTGAACATGCCGACCATGGCCCAGCCCGAAGCCTATATCGGCAATGTCGCCGATCTGTTGGACGAGCACGGCAAGCTGAAGAACGACGGCACGCGGGACTTCCTGAAGGGGTTCCTCGACGCGTTCGCGGCATGGATCGAGAAGACGAAGGCGTGAGGCGGTTGACTTAGTCTGATTGACGGAGCGGAAGCCGTTTCTCTTTTCGACCCGTTGCGAACACTCATGCTGTTCGGTTTGGCGCGCTTTAGTGATCGTTCAAGTTCATGCTCGCCATACCGGTCGGGCATAGGAAGGCGGTTTGCATGTTTGAAAAGATTGCGAGCAAGCTCGGCTACTTCACGAAGCCGAGGGCCTACGAGCAAGCGGTCTTAAACGCATGCGGAGATTCGCTAGGGCCAGAGGATCGGGCGGCTTTCACTGAACATCTCCGACTGTCTCGGGGACTTCAAAGATCAAACAATGATCGGGTCGCGATCATCGCTGTGAGGCGGTCGAAGGCTCGACTGAAGTTCAATGTGTCTAAAGATACCAGCATCTACGCATGCCGCTTAAAGAACGACGCGTCCGGGTTCTCTTGCCGTGCGCAAATATATGTCTCCGCCCTCGGCTATCTAGCTACACTCGAATTTCACAAGCCGCCTGAGAAACTTGGGACGGGACCATTCTCCTTCCATCCCGAGAAGTCGCGGCAGTCCGTCACGGTAGAGATCGACGCTGAAGAGCACGGCCCAGCCCGAAGCCTTATCTGGGCGGCGTCGCCGACCTGCTGGACGAGCACGGCAAGCTGAAGAACGAAGGGACGCGGGACTTCCTAAAGGGGTTCATAGACGCCTTCTCAATGTGGATCGAGAAGACCAAGGGGTGATCGCGGTCTGAGCGCCGCAGGCCTGGATCAGGAAACCAGGCATAAGTAGTCGCTCGTGTTGGAATGCCACACTATTCTGGCTTTGGATTGTGCAGCGCCAGACCAGCGACAGTAAAATATTCGAATATTCCAAATAAAATTGTAGAGTAAATGCTCTCAAATATTGGAAAAATGGAACAAAATGCTTCGTTGGACGCTGGTATCGGGAACAGCGTTATTGGACGCGAGCCCATGTGCCTCACTATCAAGATGAAGATCAGTTCGACCATCAAGTTCTAAATCTCGGCATTGTCCTGATCTCGCTCCTCGACAGCTTGGGAGCCCGCCTGAGGAAAGGGGTAAGCTCACGCCCTGATCCGACGCCGAATCTCCGAGAGGTCTGGGTCGAGGGGCGCCGACGGGAGCCCATTGATCGGGCCCCGAGAAACGAACCCTCGCTAGAGGCCGCCTAGAGGCCGCCTAGAGGCGGAATTGAAAACGGCGGCTCCTTGCGGAGCCGCCGTCGCCAAATCAGCTGTGACGCTGAAATCAGCCGATGGTTTGCAGCTGGCCAGCGGATTCCTTGCCCGAACGCTTGTCGCGTTCCAGCTCGTAGGAAACCTTTTGGTTTTCATCCAGGCCGCGCAGGCCAGCGCCTTCAACGGCGGAGATGTGGACGAAGACGTCCTTGCCGCCGTCGTCGGGTTGGATGAAGCCGTAACCCTTGGTGGGGTTGAACCATTTAACAGTGCCGGTAGCCATTTTGAGACCTCCGTTAGCAGTTGACCGAGGGAACGTCCGTTCGGCCTGTCGGGTCTGAATGGGAGCGGCCTTGACTCGTGCGTTCGCAGAGAGAGTGGGCGTTACGCAGAGAGATCGACGAGCTCTATGTATTCAGGTCTTTGAGACAAATGCAAGCGCGGCCGCAGAGAAGGATTTTCCGGGCTAGGGAACGGTGGAGCTTGAAGCGCGTTATATGTGGACACGAAAAGGCTTCACCATGAACCGTATCCATGTTGTGGAGCGCGCCTATCAGCTCGCTCGCACCCCTGATTGTTTGAACACCGGCGACGTCGTCAAGGCGCTGTCGGCCGAGGGCTATTCCAGCGCGGAAATGTCCCATTTCCAAGGCAGCTCGATCCGCGCCGACCTGAACCGCATCTGCAAGATCCCGGTCGAAACCGAGGCCGCCTAATCAGACGAGGCCTGTCAGGGCCGGCGCCTCGGCGCCGCTGTCGGGGAAGACGCGGGCGTCCAGTGAGGCGCGGTCCAGGCCCAGATGGTCGCGCAGCACGCCCTTGAACACCGACCGGATGTCCAGGGTCGGAGCCAGGTCGCGCCCTTCGAACAGGCGGTTGTCGGCCAGGGTCGGCCAGTCGCCGATCAGGCCGCCGGGCTTCAACGCGCCGCCCGCCAGCAACAGCGACGAGCCCGTGCCGTGATCGGTGCCCTGGGTGCCGTTGGCGCGGGCGGTGCGGCCGAACTCGGTCGCCACCACCACCACGGTCTGGGCCCATTGGTCGCCCAGACCCGCTTCAAGCCCCGCGATCAGCTGGTCCAGACCCGTCAGCCGGGTCTGAAGCTGGCCGCGCTGGCCCGCATGGGTGTCCCAACCGTCCAGGGAGACCGCGACGATGTCGGCGCCCTCTGGACCGGTCATTAGTTTGGCCGTGGCGCGGCCCAGCGCCTGGACGTCGTTGCGGCGGACGGTTTCGCCCGGACCGTCCATGGCGATCAGGGCCTCCGTCGCCAGGCCGCGCGCTAGATTCTGGCCCAGCATCGGATCGTCGACATAGAGGTCCTGCAACAGGGAGGCGATCCGGTCGCCGCCCCGGACGCGCCCGCCTGGCGCCCAGCTGGACACAGGGGCGTCGCCGCGCAGGATCAGCGGCGTCTGGGCGCCGATCGACAGGCCGCGCAGCCGCGTCCCGCCGGCCGCGACCAGGGCGCGGTTCAGCCAGCCGTCGTCCAGCCGGCTCAGGGTCTCGCCGCCGTTTTCCAGCACGTCTTGGGCCTCGAAATGCGAACGAATCCGCACGGGCAGGGCCACGGCGGGGGCGAAGCGGAGCTGGTTGCGGCCATGGAGGGCGTGCAGGCCGGTCAGAGCGGGATGCAGGCCGAAGCCCTCGCCCAGGGCCAGCGCGCCGTCGGTCTCGCCCGGCGCGGGCAGGGCCAGGCCGCCGCGCAGGGGGACATAGTTGGGGTCGGCGTAGGGGACGGTGACGGACAGGCCGTCCATGGCGCCGCGCGCGATGACGACCACCAGCTTGTTGGCCGGGTCTCGGCTCTGGGCGGCGACGCGGCCCGCGAAGGCCAGGCCGATTCCGGCGGCGGAGGCGCCCAACAGGGCGCGACGGTTGAGGGCGAGGCCATTCATGGGCGGACGGGTCATCGGCGTTGGAACTCCGGCGACATTAGGAGAAGGGTGAGGGCTTCGGTGCGGCTCTCGGCGCGGGCGACGGCGAGGCGGGTGCGCTCGGACAGGCGGTCGCCGAGCGTGTCGTTCGCCGTGGCGACGATGTCGGCCGTGCGGGCCATCTCCGCGGCGGACCGCGCCCAATTCAGTCGTTTGACCAGGGCGTCCGGCCCGGCCCAGTCGGCCGCCGTGTCGGGCCAGCCTTCCGGCGAAGGCGGGGCGAACGGCGGCTGGCCCATGGCGACCAGGGTCTGGCGCAGGGGCGTTAGACGCTCGGGCGGGACGCCGAGCGCTCGGTGGGTCGAGACCACGAACTCATACGGCGTCTTGATCTTGGACGGCGGGGCCGCCCAGGTCTCGGGCGCCTCGACCAGGGCGCGGGCGACCTGGGCCAGGTCGCCGTCGGAGCGGGTCCAGGCCGTTTCCAGTCGCGCGACCAGGGACGGGGGCGGGGCGTCCGCGACGAAATGGGCCGCGATCCGGTGCGACAGACGTCGCGCCGTGGCCGGATGACGCGCCAGATCGCGCAGGATCGCCTCGCCCTGATCCTTTCCGGCGGCGCGGCCGGTCGCCGGATAGATCTTGCCCATGACGGTGCGGGGGCCGGGCTCATGGACATTGGCGCGGAAGACGAAGGCGCCCTGAGTTTGCGCGTCCTGGTGTCTGGGAACGGACCAGCCGGTCAGGGCGCGGGCCAGTTCGGTGACGTCCGCCTGGGTATAGCCGGCGTCGGCGCCCACGGTGTGAAGCTCCAGCATCTCGCGGGCGAGGTTTTCGTTGAGGCCCAGCTTGCGCCGGGCGCCGGCCGGACTGCCGGGGCCGGTCGAACGCGCCTGGTCGAGGTACAGGAGCATGGCCGGATGCTGTTCGGCGGCGACGACCAGGTCCTGGAACGCGCTGAAGACGTTCGGTCGGATGGCCTCGCGCTCATAGGAATCGACGAAGGCGCCGCTGTCGAACTTGACCGCCGATACAGTCAGGACGTTGGCCCAGAACAGGGCCCAGCGCTCGGCGAAGCCCTGGTCCGTCGTCGCCCCGTGGCGTGTGCGGGCGAGGAAGGCATCGGCCGTGTCGTCGGTGATGGCGCGGCGGGCAGACTGGCGCGCCGCTCGCGCCGCCTCGGCTTCGGCGTCAGACAGGTTGCGCCGTGGGCCCTCGCTGCCGCGATAGGCGAGGAAGGCGGTCATGCGCTGGTCGGTGGTCTGGAAGGTCCCGAGCGGCTGGGGCGCGCCGTCGGATCTGATCTGCGCCAGGGCCCAGCCGCGCGGATCGGCGGCGACGCGGGCGATCTCGCCGGGGCGGGCGCCGAGACCCAGGCGGGTCAAGGCGACAGCGGCGTCGGTCGAAGATGCGGCCATGGGCGGTCTCCTTGTCCGTCGGTTCTAGTGTAACGCCTCGGAAATAAAACTCCGTCGCCGATCAGATTCCCGTGCGTCTGTCGCCAAGCGGCCGGCGGCGCGCTAGGTTGCCGTTCGATGGCCCTCCTGGACTGGATGAGCGATGTAGCCGGGCCGGTGGTCCGGGGCGACGGCGTGCTGTTGAGGCCGCCGCGGGCGTCCGACTATTCGGCCTGGTCCGCCCTGCGCGACGGGTCGCGCGACTATCTTCAACCCTGGGAGCCGGCCTGGCCGGACGACGACCTGAGCAAGGCGGCGTTCCGGCGCCGGCTGTCGATCTATGGGCGGGAGATGGAGCTGGGCAACGCCTGGCCGTTTTTCGTCTTCGTCGATGGGGGTAAGACCCTGGTCGGCGCCGTCACCCTGTCGAACGTGCGGCGCGGTGTCGCCGAGACGGGGACCCTGGGCTACTGGATCGGTCAACCCTACGCCGGGCGCGGCTACGCCACGGCGGCGATGCGGGCGGTGGTCGCCTACGCCTTCGAGCGGCTGAAGCTGCACCGGCTGGAGGCGGCCTGCCTGCCGACCAACCAGGCCTCGCGGCGGGTGCTGGAGAAATCCGGCTTTCGAAACGAGGGTTTGGCCCGGGCTTATTTGAAAATTAACGGCGAGTGGGCAGATCATCTGCTGTTCGGCCTCGTCGAGGACGAGATCGATCGCGGCGGCCGGACGCCGTCTTGAGAGGGCGACAGCTTTGAACGCGCGACCCCGATCCCTGGCCTGGGACGCCACGAGCGCCATCGAGGCGCTGGCGGCCGCCGGCACGGCCCTGTGGGTCTGGACGCCCGCGCTGGATCAGCTGCGCTTCACCGGGGCGACCCGCGCCCTGGGGCTGGGGCCGCTGGCGCCGGAATGTTCGGGCGCCGGCTTCGTCGCCTCGTCCATGCCGCAGGACCGGTCGCTGGCCGAGAAAATGCTGAAGCCGCAGGAGGAGGGGACCGAGATCGCCGTGCGCCTTCGCATGCGCGGATTCGAGACCTGCCTGTGGCGGGGGGTCTGGCTGGAGGACGGGTTGCGCGCCGCCGGGGTGGTGGCGCTGGAGACCAAGTTCGCCGGTTCGGACCGGGACGTGCTGACCGGCCTGCTGGACCGTCGCGCCTTCGTCGCACGGGTCGGCGAGGTCCTGACCCAGCCCGGCGAATACGAGATCGTGGTCGGCGACGTTGACCGTCTGCGCCGGCTGAACGAGGCCCTGGGGCACGAGCGGACCGACCTAGTGCTGTCGGCCCTGGGATCGCGTCTGGCCGCCGCCTTCTCCAAGGAGGCCTCGCCCGCGCGGATCGGCGAGGACGAGTTCGCCGTCATCATCCCCAAGACATCCTCCCACGCCAGCTATCGCCTGCGCGAGGCGCTGGAGCAGCCGCTGCGGGTGGCGGGTTTCGACATCTATCCGACCGTCTCCATCGGCGCCGTGGTGGTCGAGGGCGGGCCGGACGCGCCGGACGCCTCGGAACTGTTGCGCCGGGTCGAACTGGCGGTGGAATCGGCCAAGGGCGCCGGACGCGGCGGGTCGGCCGCCTATGGCCGGGCGCTGGAGAGCGACAGCCTGAGCCGACTGGCCCTGGAGGCGGATCTGAGGAACGCCTTCGTGCGCGGCGAGATCGTGCCCTTCTTCCAGCCGATCGTGAACCTGAACACCGGGGCCGTGGCGGGCTTCGAGGCCCTGGCGCGCTGGCGTCACCCGCGTCGCGGCCTGGTGCCGCCGGACGAATTCCTGGGCCTGACCGCCGACCTGGGCATGATGAACGACCTGGGCCTGCTGATGATGACCCAGTCGGCGCGGCAACTGGCCGAATGGATCCAGCGCCACCCCCTGGCCGGCAAGATGTTCTGCAGCGTCAACCTGTCGGTCGGCGAGATCGAACGCCCGCACCTGTGCGAGGACGTGGCCCGGATCATCAAGGAAAGCGGCCTGCCCAAGGGGGCGCTGAAGCTGGAGGTGACCGAGGGCGACATCATGCGCGACACCGCGCACGCCGCCGAGGTGCTGCAGTCGCTGAAGGATGTCGGGGCCTCGCTGGCGCTGGACGATTTCGGCACCGGCTTTTCGTCCCTGTCGTATCTGGCGCGCCTGCCGTTCGATACGCTGAAGATCGACCGCTATTTCGTCCTGACGATGAACAAGGACGAGGGCTCGGCCAAGATCGTCAAGTCGGTGGTCAACCTGGGCCGCGACCTGTCGCTGGAGGTCGTCGCCGAAGGGGTTGAGAACGCCGAACTGGCCGCCCTGCTGCTGGAAGCCCAGTGCCACTACGGCCAGGGCTTCGGCTATGCGCCGGCGCTCCCGGCCCAGGAGGCGGAGGTCTATCTGGCCGAGAGCCTGGCGGACGGCACGGCGCCGCTGAAACAGCGGTCGGCTTAGATTCCACTTTCCAAGTTTCGCCCGCCTAGGCCTTGTGCCTAGGATGGCGGCTCGGGGAGGGGATCGTGACCGACGCCAGACTGGAGATCGCCGCCGGTTTCGCCACCGCACAGGGGCCGAAGGCGGACAATCAGGATTTCGGCGGCGTGCATCTGGGCACGGCGGCGGAGCAGCGCGAGCATGGGGTCATCGCGGTCATTGCCGACGGGGTGTCGGGCTCCAAGGCCGGGCGGATGGCGGCCGAGCTGACGACGCGCAGCTTCATCGACGGCTATCTGGATCAGAACCCGCTGAACGGCATCGCCGCCAACGGGATCAAGGCGCTGCGGGGCTTCAACCGTTGGCTCCATGCGCGCGGCAAGATCGACCCGGCCATGGAGGCGGCCGCGACCACCTTCACCGCCCTGATCCTGCGCGGGCGGGAGGCGGTTGCGCTGCACGTGGGGGACAGCCGGGCCTGGCATTTCCGCGACGGGGTGCTGACGCGGCTGACCGAGGATCACACCCGGGCGCAGGAGGGGCTGAGCCATGTGCTGTACCGCGCCGTCGGCATCGAGGCGGACGTCAAGCTGGACGTGCGCCATGTGGAGCTGCACCCGCACGACCGGCTGTTGCTGACCACGGACGGGGTGCACGGGGTGCTGAGCGACGCGAATCTGGCGCGACTGCTGGCGCGGCGCGGATCGCCCGACGCGGACGCCCAGGCCATTCTGGACGAGGTGGCCGAGGTCGGGGCGCGCGACAACGCCACGGCCCTGGTCATCGACGTCATGGGGATCGGGGCGCCGGACTGGGAGGCGATCACGGCCGAGGCCGAGGGGCTGGCCATCCTGCCGCCGCCGAAACAGGGGCAGACGGTGGACGGGTTCCATCTGGAGCGGCTGTTGGCGGACGGGCGCTATACGCGGCTGTTTCTGGCGCGATGGGGCGAAGAGCGGGTGGTGCTGAAGTTTCCCAAGCCTGCGGCGGTGTCGGAGCGGGGCGCGCGGACGGCCTTCCTGCGCGAGGCCTTCATCGGCCGGCGTATCGACAGCCCCTTCGTCGGCAAGGTGCTGACGCTGGATGCGGGCCGCCAGAGCCGGCTCTATATCGTCCAGCCCTTCTATCAGGGCCAGACCCTGCATGCGCGCTTAGCCGAGGACGGGCCGTTCGAGATCGCCGAGGGGATCGGCGTGGCGCTGAAGCTTGCGCGGGGGGTGGCGGTGCTGCACCGGGCCGGGGTCATCCACCGCGACATCAAGCCCGACAATGTGATCCTGGAGGCGAACGGCGGACTGAAGCTGGTTGATCTGGGCGTGGCGCGGCTGAAACGGGCCGAGGAGTTCGCCGAGGCCGAGGCGCCCGGCACCCCCGGCTTCAAGGCCCCCGAGATGTACGCCGGCGAGAGCGGGAACGCCGCCACCGACCAGTTCGCCCTGGGCGTGACCCTGTACCGGCTGTTCACCGGCGCCTATCCGTGGGGCGAGGTGGATCCGTCGGACGCGCCTCGCTTTGATCGCGCGCCCGTATCCTTGGGCCGTCGGCGACCGGACATGCCCGCCTGGCTGGAGGCCGCCGTCATGCGCGCCGTCGCCGTCGATCCGGATGAGCGGTTCGAGGACGTCGAGGAGCTGATCCATGTGCTCGAGACAGGCAGCGCCGCCGCTGCGCCCGCGCCCCGCCCGCTGTCCCTGATCGAACGCGATCCGGTGCGGTTCTGGCAGGGGCTGTGCCTGGTTCTGGTCATCCTGCTGATGCTCGCCCTGGCCACGCGTTAGGGCCCCTACGTCGCCGAGAACAGATCGGATGCCGCGACATTTGGCGGCGCGACGTGGGCGGAACAGGCTCTGGTTTCAGGGTTTTCGGCTGCGCGGGACATTCGTGCCCGCATGGCACGAAGGACTCCTCCCCGATGATGAAACTCGCCTGCAGCGCCCTGGCGCTGGCCCTGGTCTCCACCCCCGCCCTCGCTCAGTCCTGGAGCCAGTCCAGCACGCCCGACTGGTCCGGCCCCTATGTCGGGATCTTCGGCGGCTATAACCAGTCCAACGACGACGGCGACGAAATCCTGCGCTTTGACCGTAATCTGGACGGCGCCTATGGCGACCAGGTTTCGACCGCCGCCGGCGACAACGCCTTTAGTCCCGGCTTCTGCGGCGGCGCGGCGACCAGCACCGCCCCGGGCACGGGATGCCGCGACGACAACGACGGCGTCGAAGCCGGCGTGCGGGCCGGTTACGATATGCAGTTCGGCAATATCGTCGTCGGCGCTCTGGCGGAATACAGCGTCAACACGGTTCAGGATTCGGTGACGGGCTTCAGCACCACGCCGGCCTACTACACCTTTACGCGCGAGCTGGAGAGCACGGCGGCCGCCCGTCTGAAGCTGGGCTACGCCTATGGCCCGGCACTGATCTACGGCACCGGCGGCTACGCCTATGGCCAGTTCGACAACACGTTCCGCACCTCGAACCAGGCCAACAGCTTCACTGAAACCAGCGAGTCTGACGATGGCGACGGCTGGCAGGCCGGCGGCGGCGTGGAATACGCCTTGGGTCGCGGTCTGACCGTCAGCGGCGAGTACCTCTATACTTCGCTGAGCGTGGACAGCCCGGTCATCCGCGTCGGCAACACCGGCACGACCCCGCCGGCCAATCCCTTCATCTCGGCCCCGAACACCACCGGGACCGACATGACGCGCGGCAACGGCAAGTTCGGAACCCACATGTTCCGCGTCGGTATGAACTACCGGTTCTAGAGCCGAAGGGCGGACATGAAGACGGCCGGGGAGCGATCCCCGGCCGTCTTTCATATTCCAGGAGGGGCTTGAGGCCTAGGCGGCTTCGGCCATCTGGGGCAGGACGTTGTCCAGATCCAGCAAGCTGATCATCTCGCCGTCGACAGCGAAGATGCCGGCGATCACGCCCGCTCCGCCGGCGCCGTCGCCCAGTTCCGGCGTCTCCTGCCGGGCGGAGTCGTCCAATTCGACGATATCCGACACGGCCTCGACCAGCAGGCCGACTGTACGTGCGCCGCACTTGACCACCATGATGGCGTGACGGGCCGACGGCTCCTTGGTCGGCAGGCCGAGCCGCGCCGCCAGATCGATGATGGGGAGCACCAGGCCGCGAAGATTGACGACGCCCTTCATATAGTCCGGCGCCTTGGGCAGGGGCGTGGTCGGGGTCCAGCCGCGGATTTCGAGCACGGAGGTTATGTCGATGCAGAAGGCCTGTTCGCCGACGCGGAAACCGACCAGTTCACGACGGCCGCCCTTGGAAACTGTCATCTCAGAACGCCTCTCCATCCGCTGCCAGGTCGGCCGCCGGGACTACTCGCTTCAGGCGAACCCGCGTCGAGTCCTCCCGTCAGCTTCAGTCTCTCGCAAGCGCCTAGCGATTTCGTTAATGAGGGGACAGATCTGTGCATGCCAAACTAAGTCCACGCATTCGCGATCAGCGATCCAAGGCTAATTTGTGTAAACAAGTATTGAATATTCCACTACGTATTATGGTTGCCCGGCTAACTGAAGCTTAGCTTCGATGAGTGGTTAATTTTCAACCCACAGGGTATGTGCGCTTGCGAAACTACAGCCGCGCGACTAGGTGATTCTGCGTAAATTTTACGGGGCGACTCACGTAGCCCTGAGTAGCGCGGGTACGAATTCTTTCAATGTCTGATGATGTCCAAGTAGATGGAGAGAAAGACTTAATTCGTCCGTCTGGCTCGGACCTGGGCGGAGGAAGTCGGGACGAGGTTCAGATCCGGATCAAGCAAAGGATCGCGCTCATTTCCCGCCGCTGGACGACGCGCGCGAGCCGGCTTTTCAAGGCCTATGGATTTACGAACGCGCAGCGAGCGCCCCTCCATCTCCTGAAACACGCCCCCCAGGGTCTGACGCAGTCTGAACTCGCCGACGGGCTACAGCTGTCGGAGCCGACGCTGTCGCGCCGGGTGACGCGGCTGCTGGCCGACGGCCTGGTGACGAAACATCGCTTGCCCGGCGACGGACGCGCGAACCTGATCAAGCTGGAGCCGGCGGGCCTGAAGGCGCTGGACGGATCGGAAACCACGGCGGCTCTTGATCGAGACCTGTTGTTCCAGGGGCTTTCGGACGAGGATCTGGCGGGCGCCTTGCGGGTTTTGGACGTCCTGGCGGCGCGGATGGACGACCCCCTCGACAACGAGATCGAGGCCGAGGCTGAAATCGCCGCCGTCTGACGCGCCAGCCTAACGGCTGAGCGTGTTTTAAGCCCGCCCGCCCTGGCTGGACAGCCGGCCGGCTTCCACGCCCATCTGGGCCAGGGCGCGGGCCCATTTCGACTGGTGGTCGCCGTCGAAGATCAGATCAAGGTCGGCGTCCGCGGTCAGCCAGACGTTCTCGGCCAGCTCATCCTCCAACTGACCCTCGCCCCAGCCCGCATAGCCGAGCAGCAGGGTCGAGCGCCGCGGACCGGCGACCGCGTCGGTCATGGCGGCCAAGGCCTCACGCGTGCCGGTCATGGCCAGGCCGTCGCCGAAGGGCAGGGTGTCGGGGCCCACGCCCCAGTCGTCGGTGTGAAGCACGAAGCCGCGTTCACGCTCGACCGGCCCGCCCATCAGCACCGGCCGGCCGACAGCCTGTTCGGGCGCCGGCGCGTCCAGCTTGTCCAGCACGGTCTTAAGGTCGACGCCCTGGGCGGGGCTGTCGATCCGCAAACCCATGGCGTGGTCCGGCCCATGGGCGCAGATCAGTATGACGGCGTGTTCGAACCGAGAGTCGCCGATGCCGGGCATGGCCACCAGTAGACGGCCGGTCAGGGAGGAGGCGTCGGTCATGATAACCATATCATCGGGTGCGAAACGCCCCGGCGCAAGGCGTGTTGACGCTTGCAGCGGCGGCGGGGGCGGCTATCTGTCTCGGGCGCATCCAACCAACCCCGCGCGGAGAGACCTCATGACCATCCAGATCGGCGACCGCATTCCCGAGGCGACCTTCGCCCAGGCGACGGCCGAAGGCCCCAAGCCCGTGAATACGGCTGACATCTTCGCCGGGAAAACCGTCGCCCTGTTCGCCGTTCCCGGCGCCTTTACGCCGACCTGCTCGGCCCGCCATCTGCCGGGCTTTAGGGACAATCTGGAGGCCATCAAGGGCAAGGGCGTCGATGTGGTCGCCTGTATCTCGGTCAACGACGCCTTCGTCATGAAGGCCTGGGCCGAAAGCCAGGGCATCGACGACGAGTCCATCCTCATGCTGGCCGACGGCAACGGCGACCTGACCCGCGAACTGGGTCTGGTGCTGGACGGTTCGGGCTTTGGCCTGGGACAGCGGTCGCAGCGTTATTCCATGTTGGTCAAGGACGGCGTGGTCGCCCAGCTGAACATCGAGCAAGGCGGTGAGTTCAAGGTGTCGTCGGCCGAACATCTGCTGGCGCAGCTCTGATCTGATGAACGAATGACCGACGTCTTCACGCCCGAACAACGCAGCGCTGTGATGCGCCGCGTGAAGGGGCGGGACACGTCGCCGGAACTGGCCGTGCGCAGGATCCTGCGCGCGGCCGGGATCGGCTATCGGCTGGGCGGCATGGGTCTGCCCGGCAAGCCGGATGTGACGATGAAGGGGCGCAGGATCGCGCTGTTCGTCCACGGCTGTTTCTGGCACGGCCACGACTGTCCGCGCGGCGCGCGCCGCCCCAAGGCCAACGCCGAATACTGGGCCGCCAAGATCGCCCGCAACCGCGCGAGAGACGCTCGTGTGACCTCAGATTTGGAGGCGACGGGCTGGCGCGTTCTGACGGTCTGGGAATGCGAACTGCGCCGGCCGGATCAGGCCGAACGGCTGGTCGCCGCCTTCAGGGCTCAGGCGGCGGCGGTTTCGGCCGCCGCAGCCGTCTCGTCCAGCACATGTTGCAAGGCGCCGAGCAGGGCCGGCGGCGTCAGGGGCTTGGAGACGAAATAGGCCATGCCGGCGGCCTGGCAGGCGGCGACGTCCTCGGGCGCGGTGTCGGCGGTGACGGCGACGACCGGAGTGCGGGCGTTGGGGCCGCCGCCGGCGCGGAGGCGACGGGTGGTCTCGCGACCGTCCAGCTCCGGCATGCGGACATCCATGAAGATGACGTCGAACACGGTTTCGGCGCAGCGCTCCAGGGCGATCATCCCGTCGGCGGCCGTGACGATGTCGCAGCCCAGCGGCTGGAGGATCAGCTGCACGGCGCGGCGATTGATGTCGTGGTCGTCGACGACCAGGACGCGCAACGGACGATCCTGATCATCGTCGGACGCCGCGTCAGGCAGGTCGGCTTCAGCGGGAGCTACGATAGGGGTCGGCGCGACGGAAGTGACCGTGG
Organism: Brevundimonas sp. FV2ps16; assembly: GCF_058681075.1. Lineage (NCBI taxonomy): Bacteria > Pseudomonadati > Pseudomonadota > Alphaproteobacteria > Caulobacterales > Caulobacteraceae > Brevundimonas > Brevundimonas sp. FV2ps16. Next base: position 1,648,385 of record NZ_CM178728.1, read on the forward strand.
CGGATTGCGGCCAGGCCGTTTCAGAGGAGGTCAGGGCCTGGGCGATGTCGAGGCGGCTTTCATCGATCAGGATCGGCGCCGGTCCGGCGTCCTCGGCGCGCGGAAGCGTCAGCGAAACCGTGAAACAGGCGCCCTGACCCTGGAGGCTGCGCGCTGTCAGGCGGCCGCCCATCAACTCGACCAGGTCGCGACTGATCGCGAGGCCCAGACCGGATCCGCCATGGCGGGCGCTGACGCCGTCGGCCGTCTGGTCGAACGGGTTGAACAGCCGCGTCAGCTGTTGAGGAGTCAGTCCCGGCCCAGTGTCCTGCACCTCAAGCAGTAGGCAATAGCCGGAAGGCTCTTCCAGCCAGGCGTCCAGTCGCAGGGTGATCTGTCCGCTGGGCGTGAACTTTACGGCGTTGGACAGCAGATTGTTCAGGACCTGGCGGATGCGCATGGCGTCGCCGCGGACGCCGCAGGGCATGCGTGACGCGCCCTCGACGCGCAGCTTCAACCCCTTGGCCTCGACGGGGCCGCGCCATAGGCGAAGGGTCTGGGCCAGCATGGCCCGTAGGTCGAAATCGACGACCTCGACGGTCATTCGCCCTGCGCCGATCTTGGTGTGATCCAGCAGGTCGTCCAGCAGGGATTTCATCATCAGGCCGGCGTCGCTAATCAGAAATGTGGTGGCTCGCGACTGCGGGTGCAGGCTCTGAAGCTCGGCGGCGCCGGTCAGGATTGCGCCGATGGGGGTGCGCAGATCATGGCCGATGGCCGCGAGGAAGGCGGTATGCGCGACCAGATCCTGCTCGGCCTTGAGACGAAGGGCTTCGGCTTCGGCGCGAGCGCGCATCTGGCTTTCGGTCGCTTCGCTCATCCGCTGCCAGCTGATGATGGTGAAGAAGGCGACCAGGATGACCGCGGCTGCGGCCGTCATCACCATGGGCGGCGGGGCGCCGAAGGCGGCGGCCAGGAAGGGAACCGCCAGCAGATAAAACATCGGCGGCGCCAGAGACGCTGCGAGAACCGATTTGGACCGCGGCGAATTGATCATGGAGAACAGCATCAGCGCCGGCAGCATCAACGCCGCACAGACGCCGCCCATCGGGCCGCCGATCAACCACATCGGGATCGAGAGACTGCCGAACACCGAGGCGCTGGTGAACAGGATCAGACAAGTGGCGATCCTGCGTCCTAGCGAGACCTCGGCAATGTCTCGGCGCGCTGAAGGGAGCGCGAGCCGTTCCAGCCCCTGCACCAACAGATAGGCGGCGAACCAAGCCAGGCAGATCCGCCAGCCGACCATCGGCATGACCACCAGGCCCACGGCGCCGCCCATTCCCACGCGCTGGAGCAGCGTGCTGCGACGGTGGCGGGCGGCCACGGTCCAGCCGCTGTCGGCGGTCGCGTCGGTGGGCGTCTTGGACATCCAGCTTCCCGGCAATGCGAACCGTGTTCGTTCGCTTCCGCACATTAGACACCAAGCGGGCCTAACGCTCCGTCAACGGGCGGCGGCGATAGCCTCTGAAATCGAAGAAAATCCATCGGCGCGCAGCCGAGCCGCCAGATCTCGCTTGATCCGCGTCACCAGGCCCGGGCCTTCGTAGATCAGGGCCGAATAGATCTGGACGGCCGAGGCGCCCAGGCGGATCCTTGCGTAGGCCTCGCCCCCGCTGTCGATTCCACCTACGGCGACCAGGGGCAGGCGGTCCTGTGCGGCCTCGGCCGCGGCGCGCAGGGCCTTTTCCGCAAAGGGTCGGATCGGCGCGCCGGACAGGCCGCCGGTCTCGTGCGCATCGGACGACCGCAGGCTCTCCGGCCGTTCCAGGGTGGTGTTGGACACGATCAGGCCGTCGATCCGGTGGGCCAGCGAGGCCTCGACGATCATGCCGACCTCGTCGGCGACCAGATCGGGCGCGATCTTCAGGAAGACCGGAACGCGCGCGGCCGCTTCGGCCGGCCGGGCGGCGTCGATCCGGCCCAGCAGATCGTCCAGCTGTTCCCTCCCTTGCAGGGCGCGCAGGCCGGGCGTGTTGGGCGAGGAGATATTGACGGTGAAATAGGAGGCGCGGCCGACCAGGCGTTGCAGGCCGGCGACATAATCCGCCGCCTTGTCCTCCGTATCCTTGTTGGCCCCCAGGTTGGCGCCGACGACCACGCCCGACGGGCGGCGATCCAGCCGGGCGGCGAACGCCTCCAGGCCGTCGTTGTTGAAGCCCATCCGGTTGATGATCGCCCGATCCTCGGTCAGGCGGAACAGGCGGGGCTTGGGATTGCCGGGCTGAGGGCGGGGCGTGACCGAGCCGCATTCGACAAAGCCGAAGCCCAGACGCGACAGACCCCGCAGCGCCTCGCCGTTCTTGTCCAGGCCGGCGGCCAGACCGACGGGATTGGGAAGAGAAAGTCCCGCCAGCGTCGTGTGCAGGATGGGATCGTCGGCCGCGGGCGCGGGCAGGGGGGCGAAGGTCAGGCCTTTGATCGCCAGTTGGTGGGCGGTTTCGGGATCGAGACCGCGCAAGGCGGCCGCGCCCGCGTCGGACAGACGGGCGGCGAGACTGTCGAACAGGCTCATGCCAGGTCCTTGAAGATCATCGCCCCGTCGTCGGCGACCGCAAAGGCGCGCGTTGCCGTGACGGCCGTCGCAGGCAGGGGGGCGTAGAGGTGTGGAAACAGATCGCCGCCGCGCGACGGCTCCCAGATCAGCTCGTCCCCGAAGCCTCGCAGATCGACGGTGAGCAGCACCAGGTCGTCGCGCCCGGCGTAGTGACGGCGCGCGGTTTCGACCAGTTGTTCGCCGGTCGACATGTGGATGTAGCCGTCAGCCAGATCCACGGTCGAGCCCTCGTACCGGCCCTCGGCCAGGGCGACGCGCCATTCGTCGGCGGCGACGATCTTGTAGGCGGCGTCGGTCATGCGGCGCCGCCCTGGCCGAGTGGGGGCAGGCCACGCGGCGTGATGAAGCCTTCATAGGCGCACCGGCCGGCGACATCGACGGTGAACAGGGCGGCGGCTCCGGTCGGGAAGCCGCCGGCCAGACGGTCGAGAATGGCCGGAGAGGCGGCGCTTTCGCTCAGATATTCGCCGGCCAGGACATGGACGCCGGGATTGTGGGCCAGGACCAGCAGGCAGCCGGTCTGGTCCTCGTTGTCCTCGACGAAGCGGCGCAGCACTTCGGACGGCGCGTTGTAGAGGCGCGGCTCCTCGCGCACCTCGACGTCGCCGAGGGCGTCGTGCATCTGCTCCCAGGTCTGGCGCGTACGCGTGGCCGACGAGACCAGGGCTAGGTCGGGCTTCAGCCCGCGCTCGGCCAGGGCCTTGCCCATCAGCAGGGCTTCGCCGCGTCCCACGGCGGACAGGGGGCGGGTTTCGTCGCCGCCGGACGGGCTGGAGCCCTCGGCCTGGGCGTGTCGCATGAGGATCAGTCGGTGCATGGGCTTCGCCATAAGGCCGTTCGAGTTCCGCGACCAGATGGGTCGGGCTCAACTCCCCGTCAGCGCGGCCAGTCCGGCGTGACGGAGGCGGCCGGTTGGGGCGTCAGCGCCGGCTTGGCGGGAACCCGCTGGGCGTGGCCGTTGGGGCGGATGCGGGCATAGGCCTGACGCGAGGCTTCCAGCAGGATCAGTCCAGCCGTTCCGGGCGCGATCCGACGCCCGACCTGTTCGAAGCCGTCGGCGAGGGGCAGAAGAGGCGTCCAGGGCGGGACATACAGGGTCTGGGACCAGGCCGCCGGCTCCAGCCCCGCCTCGCGCACCAGCCGTTCCAGCTGACCTCGGGTGAAGGGACGGCCGTGGCCGAAGGGGGTGTTCTCGGCCCGCGCCCAAAGACCGCCGCGCGCCGCCGCCGCCAGAATGATGCGCCCGGTCGGGGCCAGGGCCCGTACGGCCTCCAGCAGAAGGGCGGCTGGATCGTCGGCCTCTTCCAGGGCGTGGACCAGCAGGATGCGGTCGAAGGACCCGGCGGCGAAGGGCAGGCGGCGGTCATCGACCAGAAGGGTGCGGTTGCGCCCCACGCTGGGCCAGTGTTCGACGCCCTGACCGCCGGGCATGGCCGCGACCACACGTCGGGCGCCGACGAAGGCGTCCAGCCAGGGTGTGGCGTAGCCTATGCCCAGCACGTCGCAGTCGGGCGTCTCGCCCCAGGCGTCGTCCAGCCGCCGCGCCAGAAGACGTCGCACCAGCGCCCCGGTCGGTTCGCCGTAGAAGGTTCGAAGCTCGTCGATGCTGCGCCGCATGGATCCACCATAGGCCGGGTCGGGGCCGCCTGCTAGAATGCGATCATGACCCTGGATGTTCACCTGTTTCCCTGCCGCAGCGACAATTACGGCTTTCTGATCCGCGATACCGCCACCGGCGTCGTGGCCACGGTCGATACGCCCGATGCGGCGCGCATCTTGGAAGAGCTGGAGGCCCTGGGCTGGGGCCGGCTGGATATGATCCTGAACACCCATTGGCACCCGGACCACACCGAGGGCAACGAACGGCTGAAGGCCGAGACCGGCTGCGAGATCGTGGGGCCTGAGGAGGTGGCCCGCGTCGCGCCGCTGGATCGGGTCGTCGCGGACGGCGACGGGGTCATGGTCGGCGAGACCCGGTTCGAGGTTACAGCCACGCCCGGCCACACCCTGGGCCATGTGGTGTTCCGCTCGGTCGAGAACCAGCTGGCCTTCGTCGGCGACACCCTGTTCGCCCTGGGCTGCGGCCGGCTGTTCGAAGGGACGCCGGAGCAGATGTGGGACAGCCTGCGCAAGCTGGCCGCCTGGCCCGAGGCGACCGTGATCTGGTGCGCTCACGAGTATACGGCTTCGAACGCCCGCTTCCTGCTGAGTCTGGATGATCGCCCTGAGGCCCGGTCTCACGCCGAGACGATCTTCGCGGCGCGGGAACGGGGCGAGCCGACTGTGCCGACCACCATAGGGGCTGAGCTGCGGTTCAATCCGTTTCTGACGGCGACCGATGCGGCCCAGTTCGCCGCGCGGCGGGCGGCGAAGGACGGCTTCAGCGGCTGAGGACGTCGTCCGCGACCACGCGGACGACCCGGGCCGAGGAGGGCCGGCCGGCCACGCCGGCGCGCGGTTCGATCACGATGCGCAGGACGCCGCGAGAGAAGGTCGCCTGGGGGCCCCGACCTTGATCGACAATTTCGATACGGCGGATCCGGTCGGCCTCACGTCGCAGTATTTGCGAACGGGACATGCGGGCGATGGCGTCGACAGCGGTCGATAAGGCGTCGGCGGCGACGGCTTCCGAGCCCGGTTGGATGTCCACATCCACCACCACCAGCCGGCCCAGGGCGCGACTGGCCCGGTCGCTCTGACGAATGATGTAGTTCCACAGCTGGACCGCCGTCAGAGCCGGCGCCAGCAGCGGCGCGGCCTGACCCGACGGCGAGACCGGCGACCCTTGCGGCGCACTGGTCGTGTACAGGGTCATGCGGCCGTCGGCCGTAACGCGCAGAACCTGGTCGCCGTTGTCGTTGCGATAGACGATGTCGCCGCGTGGGGCGGGGGTGGCGCGCAGCACCCAGATCTCGGTCGACCGGTCGAACCGCAGCAGGGGGCGCGACCCCGTAACATCCAGCACAAACCCCTGACCGGTGCCCGAGATATAGCGGGCCGAGGGTTCCAGGTTACGGCGGGATTGGGCGTGGCAGTCCGACGGCAGGACGGCGGGCGCGGCAACGGACAGGCCGAGGCCCACGACGGCCGCGAACGCCATCGCGGTCACGCGAGGCGATTTTTTCGCCCAAGCCGTTTCCGTCAACTTCATGAGACTGTGGATGAAACCGTCACGCGGCGGATTTTGGGCGAAGCCCGTTCACCCGACCAGGTATTGGCCGCCGTTCAACGACAGTGTGCAGCCTGTGACATATCCGGCACGCTCTCCGACCAGCCAGGACACCATGTCGGCGATCTCCTCGCCCTTGCCTAGGCGGCCGACCGGGATCTGGGCCACGATGGAGTCCAGCACCTTGGGGTCCATCGCGCCGACCATCTCGGTGTCGATATAGCCGGGGGCGATACAGTTGACCGTTACGCCCTTCTTGGCGTTTTCAAGCGCCAGCGCCTTGGTGAAACCGATCATCCCGGCCTTGGCGGCGGAATAGTTGGTCTGGCCGACCTGGCCCTTCTGGCCGTTGATCGAGGAGATGTTGACGATGCGGCCGTGGCCGCGTTCGCGCATGCCGTTGATGACCTGGCGGGTCGTGTTGAAGACGCTGTCCATGTTCACCCGGATCACGTCGGACCACTGGTCATGGCTCATCTTGTGGAAGAAGCCGTCGCGGGTGATGCCGGCGTTGTTGACCAGGATGTCGACCGGCCCCAGCTGGGCCTCGACTTCGGCCACAGCGCGGGCGCAGTCGTCGAAGCTGCCGACATTGCCCTTCACCACCATACAGCCCAGGGCCTGGGCCGTGGCGAAGGCGGCCTCGTCATTGCCGGAGTAGCCGGCGGCGACGCGAATCCCGTCCTCCGTCAGGCGTTGCACGATCGCCTTGCCGATTCCCCGGGTCCCGCCGGTCACGAACGCTACGCGCATCGCTGCTTCCTTGTCCCATTACGCCCGTCTGACGCGAGCCGTTCCAAAGAGGTTTAGCCACGTCTCGGTTGTAGGCAAAGCCCGATTTCCTTTGCGGAAACCGGGCTTGATGTCGCGGAAGGCTCAGGCCGCCAGCTTTTCCATGTCGATGACAAAGCGGTAGCGGACGTCGGACTTCAGCATCCGCTCATAGGCTTCGTTGATCTGGTCCGGCGCGATCGTCTCGATGTCGCAGGCGATGCCGTGTTCGGCGCAGAAGTTCAGCATCTCCTGGGTCTCGGCGATACCGCCGATCAGCGAACCGGCGATGCGGCGACGACGCCACAACAGCGGCACGGCGTAGACCGGCAGGCCCTCGGTGGTCAGGCCCAGCATGACCATGGTGCCGTCGCGGGCCAAGAGCTGGACCTGGCTGGAGATCTCATGCGTGGCCGAAACGGTGTTGATGATCAGGTCGAAGCTCTCGGCCGCGGCCTTCATCGCCGCCTTGTCCGAGTTGATCAGGAAATGTTTGGCGCCCATCCGCTCGGCGTCGGCCTTCTTGCGGTCCGAGGTGGACAGGACCGTGACCTCGGCGCCCATGGCCGCCGCCAGTTTGACGGCCATATGGCCCAGGCCGCCCAGGCCGATGACCGCCACCTTGGAGCCCGGACCGACGCCCCAGGTCTTCAGCGGCGAATAGGTGGTCACCCCGGCGCACAAGAGGGGGGCGGCGGCGTCGAGCGGCAGGCTGTCGGGGATGGACAGGACGAAATGCTGGTCCACGGTGATGTGGTTGGAATAGCCGCCCTGGGTGATGGTCTCGGCTGTGCCGCCCTTCGTATCCTTGGCGCCATAGGTGCCGGTGAAGCCGGGCACGCAATATTGCTCCAGCCCTTCCTGGCACGACGAACATTCGCGGCAGCTATCGACCATACAGCCGACGCCGACACGGTCGCCTTCCTTGAAGCGCGTGACGTTCGAACCGACGGCCGCCACCACGCCTGCGATCTCGTGGCCCGGCACCAGGGGGTAGGGGGCCGGACCGGTCTCGCTGCGGGCCATGTGCAGGTCGGAGTGGCATATGCCGCTGAACTTGATGTCTATCAGGACGTCGTCCGGGCCGGGGTCGCGCCGTTCGAAACTGTAGGGCGTCAGGGGCTTGTCAGCAGCGGTTGCGGCGAAGGCGCGTGTGGCGATCGGCATGGGGAAGTCCTTAGGGCTTTGTGCAGGCTTGGGGGCGTAGGGGGCAGATGTGGCCCGAGACGACCGGCCGCAAGGCGGGCGGTGCTATTTCAACTGGGCGATCAGCGCCTGGGCCGCCGCCGGGTTCCGCACCTTGGCCCCCGAGATGAAATAGGCGAAGACCTCGCCGCGCTTGGCCCAGGCCTTGGCCTTGTCGGCGACGGCGGCCAGTTCGGCGGCCGTCATGCCGGTCGGCTCGTCCTCGCGGCTGGACATCAGCCGGGCATAGGTAAAGTCAGCGGTCGCCTCGTCGATCTGCGGCCAGGTCGGCTCCTCTTCATCGACGGCGTAGACGATGGCGGCTCCGTATTTGCGGGCCAGATCATAGAACTGCTCGGTGGCGAAGCTCGGGTTACGCACCTCCAGGGCGTGGCGCAGGCGCAGGCCGTCCTTCTCCGGGGGCAACAGTTTCAGGAAGCCTTCGAAATCCTCGGGATCGAACTTCTTCGTCCCCATGAACTGCCAGTTGATCGGCCCCAGCTTGTCGCCCAGTTCGGTCAGGCCCTGGGACAGGAACCGGTCGAAACTTTCGCCGCCCTCCGACAGGATCTTGCGATTGGTGCAGTAGCGGCTGGCCTTGACCGAGAAGACGAAACCGTCCGGCGTCTCGTCGCGCCATTTGCGCCAGCTATCGGGTTTGAAGGTCGAATAATAGGTGCCGTTGATCTCGATACTGGTCAGTTTCGACGCCGCGTATTCCAGCTCGCGCTTCTGCACCAGACCCTCGGGATAGAAGACCCCGCGCCACGGCTCGAAGGTCCAGCCGCCGACGCCGATGTGGATGGGGTGGGTCATGTGTCGTGGTCCTCAGGTCCGCGCTATTCGCGGTTCAGAGTGGCGTGCTGACAGGCTTTGTCAATTTTGGCGGGGCGCTAATCCTTCGTCCAGATCTCCCCTTGCCGCGTCCGCCAGGGCGAAGAAGCGGTTGCGGACTTCCGCCGCGAAGGGGTTGTCGCGTTCGATGGCGCGGAAGACGGCGGGGCTGTCGTGGCGGACCATGTCGACGGCCTGCATCAGGCGGTCGAAACTGGCGGTGGTCATGCGGGTCGGCAGGGGCTCCATGGCCAGCAGTAGCCGGGCGATCAGATGGGTCAGGCCCTGGACGACGGCGGCCTCGCGGTCGTGGTCCTCGGGGCTGACCTGGAAGACCTTCAGGGCCAGGGCGCGACGGCAGAAGGCGGCGACGCGGCGGGCGTCTCTGCGCGCATCGGGGGCATCCCGGACGGCGCAGACGGCGATGCGCAGGCCGGCGATGCCGTCCTTGCCGCTCTGGGGGCCGAACAGGGGGTGGGTGCCGACGATCCGCACGCCGGGGGGCAGCAGGTCTTCCATCAGCCGGGCCGGTTTGACCTTCACCGAGCCGACGTCGATGACCAGGGCGTCGGGGCGCAGGTGGGGGCGAATGGCGGTCAATGTCGCTTCCAGCGCCTCGACCGGCACGGCCAGAATGATGGTGGGACAGGCGGCGGCGGTCGCCAGGTCGGTCAGGGTCGCGTGGCCGTCGCCGCCTGACGCCGCGGGATCATGGGCGTGGATGTCGAACCAGGGCGACAGATGCCGCGCCGTCAGCCGTCCGAAGGCGCCGAAGCCGATCAGGCCGAGTTTTTCCCTTACCCCCGTCACCCTCGGGCTTGTCCCGAGGGCCCACCTGTCCGCGCGCGGATCAGGTGACGATCATGCGCCGTCGCCTTCGCGTCGGGGGGCGTGGGACGTCCGCCGTGGGCCCTCGGGACAAGCCCGAGGGTGACGGTTGTTGAAACGCCGGGGCTCACAGCGTCTCCATGAACCGCACCGGCCGACCGTGGGCCGCGCCGACCAGTTCGCCGTCCTGCATCACCACCCGGCCGCGCACGATCGTCGCCATCGGCCAGCCGGTGGCCTCGACGCCGTCGAACGGGGTCCAGCCGCAGCGCGACGCCTGCTGGTCGTGGGTGATCACGCGCTTGGCCTTCAGGTCCACGATGGTCAGATCGGCGTCATAGCTGACGGCCATCCGCCCCTTGTTGGCCGTGCCGAACACCCGCTGGGCGCCGGCCGAGGTCAGGTCGATGAACCGCTCCAGGCTGAGCCGGCCCTGGGCCACATGGGTCAGCATCAGGGGCACAAGCGTCTGCACCCCCGGCATGCCCGACGGCGAGGCCGGATAGGGTTTGGCCTTTTCCTCCTTGGTGTGCGGCGCATGGTCCGAGCCCAGGACGTCGGCGACCCCCTGCTGCATGCCCCACAGCCACAGGGCGTCCACGTGCTCCTGCGACCGGATCGGCGGGTTCATCTGGGCATAGGCGCCCAGCCGCTCGTAGGCTTCGGGGGCGGCCAGGGTCAGGTGTTGCGGCGTGATCTCGACGGTCGCGACATCCTTGTGGAAGCGCAGGAACTCCATCTCGTCCCTGGTCGTGACGTGCAGGACGTGGATGCGGGCGCCCGTCTCTTGGGCCAGGCCGACAAGCCGGCGGGTCGAGCGGATGGCGCTCTCGGCGTCGCGGACCTCGGGGTGGCTGGTCCAGTCGCCGGTGCGGGCCAGGCCGCGCCGCTCGACCAGCCGGTATTCGTCCTCGGAGTGGAAGGTGGCGCGGCGGCGCACGTTCGACAGAACCTTGCGCACCCCCTCGTCGTCGGCGATCAGCAGGTCGCCGGTCGAGGCGCCCATGAAGACCTTGACCCCGCAGCAGCCCGGCAGCCGCTCCAGCTCGCCCAGATAGTCGGCGTTCTCGTGCGTGCCGCCGACGTAGAAGGCGTGGTCGGTCCACATCCGGTCCTTCGCCCGGACCAGCTTGTCGGCCATGGTGTCGGGGTCGGTGGTGTTGGGATTGGTGTTCGGCATTTCGAACACGGCGACGACGCCGCCGAGAGCCGCCGCGCGCGAGCCGGTCTCCAGATCTTCCTTCCACTCCAGGCCCGGTTCGCGGAAATGGACCTGGGTGTCGATGACGCCGGGCAGGACGGTCAGGCCCGTGGCGTCGAAGGTCTCGCCGGCCGAGGCCTGGGACAGGTCGCCGATGAAGGCGATCTTGCCGTCGATCACCCCGACGTCGGCCAGGCCGCGCCCCGCGTGATTGGCCACCTCGCCGCCACGGACGATCAGGTCATAGGTCTGGGTCATGGGGCGGGCTCCTGAGGCTGATTTGCGAGCTTCTAGCGGATGCGGCACGGGTCGTGAAAGCGGCTTAACCTCTCCCTCCCCGTCCGGGGAGGGTGGCCGAGCCGCAGGCGAGGACGGGTGGGGCGGGCAGGGCGATACAGCGCGGTCCGTCGAGACGGTTCCGGCTCGCTCCTCTCTTTCGTTCGCCTGTGCCTGGCCGCCCCCACCCGGCCGCTGCGCGGCCCCCCTCCCCGGACGGGGAGGGAGAGGGTCAGCCCCGTTCCTTCAACACCCGCAGCGACGCCTTCAGCACCCGTTCCCACGGCAGGTCCATCATGTGCTGGATCGCCTGGTTCAGCCGGGGGTCCAGGGTCTTGAACTCTTCGAACGAACGCGGGCCGCGCACGGAGACGCCTTTCCAAGGACCGCGCGTCGTCTCGTCCGACGGGCCGAACACCGCCACCACTGGCGCGCCCGAGGCGGTCGCCAGATGGGTCCAGATCGAATCCGCCCCGATGTACAGCCGAGCCTTGGACAGGGCCGCGACGGTCTGGAGCCGGGTCAGTTTGCCCTGAAGCTCGATCACCCGCGCGCGGGGCACGGCGTAGCGGATGGTATGGGCCGCCTCGCGGTCGATCTCCTCGCCGACCAGCATCAGCCGCCCGCCCGCCAGAGGCCCGTCGTCGGCCAGCAGCTTGGTCGCCACCTTGGCGTAGCGTTCGGCGGGCCAGCGTCGGCCCATCCATTCGACGCCGGGGCCGATCGCCAGAATGGGCCGATCCTTTTCAGAATTGGCGCCGCCGCCGGTCGGTATCAGAGCCTCGACCTGGGCCATGGTCAGATCCGAGACATGGATCCGGGGCGTCGGCGCCTCATGCGGCTCCATCTGCAGGACGGCGGCCGCCGCCTCGACGGCGTGGAGGCCGGGCGCATCCTTGCCGCGCACCGCGCGCTTGTGACGTCTCAGCCGTCCCGACAGGGTCGAGCCGCGCATATCGACGACCAGACCCCATTTGGTCCCGCGCACCTGGTTCCACAGGGCGATCCAGTCGAAATGCCCCTCGCGCTCCAGCACCAGCAGTCGCTCCAGGCGCGGCGTATCGGCGAACAGGGGGGCGCTGGCGGCCGAGCCGACGACAGTGAAGGCGGCGTTCGGCAGGCTCTCGACCAGATGCGCCAGGACGCCTGAAGACAGCACGGCGTCCTCGGCGTCGGCCTCGGCGATATAGAGGATGGGAAAGCGCCCGATCATCCGTGAGCGTCATACAGGGATTCTGTTCGCGGTTCACCGTCAAACGGCCGTATCCACAGGCCGGTTTCCCCTGAAGACGCGATGGGTTAGAGCCACGGCCATGAACACCGCCCCCCATCCGGCGCCCGATCCCGCCGCCCAGACCGCCCTCGAGCGCTTCAAAGCCCAGCGTGTGACGGCCATCTATCGGCTCGACCTGATCGCCCAGGGGGCGACCATCGCCTACGAGGATGGCACGCCGGTGGACATGGCGTCGGAGAAGGCGCGGCTCGAGGCTGTCGTCGCCGACATGGACCGCCGCATCGCCCGGCTGGAGCGGGCGGGCGGTTGAGCCTGCCCCTGCTGCCCGACCGGACCTGCGGGGCCTGCGTCGAATGCTGCCGGGCCATTCCGCTGGACCTGCCCGAACTGGCCAAGCCGACCGGCGAGCTGTGCGCCTATTGCGTCGAGGCCGCCGGCTGTTCGGTCCATGCCATCCGGCCGAACACCTGCCGCGTCTGGTTCTGCCTGTGGCGGGTGGTCGAGCTGTCGGACGACTGGCGGCCCGATCTCAGCGGGGTGATCGTGCGGCCCGACGGGATCGAGGACGGGGTGATCACCCTGTATGTGATCCGACCCTCGGACTTTTTGGCCTCGCCGGACTTCTTCGCCACTGTGGCCGGCTGGATCGCCGAAGGGGTCGAGGTGGCGCTGAGCATTCCCGGCCCGGTGGGAACCTATCCGACCCGCGCCGTCGTCACCGACTGGCTGCGTCCGGCGGTGGAGGCGGGCGATCCCGCCGCCTTCCTGGCGCGGGTGCTGCGGTCGCTGGACAAGCTGGGGGAACACGCGTTCCAGCCCGATGGAATCATGGCGCGATACGCCGTCGTTTGAAGGCGCAGCCAGCCTGGCCTGCGGCGGCTGAGCGCAACTAAGCGCGTTCCCCTAGAGGCGGCTTAGCCGATCATTAGCCCTTTGCTTTGATAACGGATGATCGTTGATCGACGTCCAGAAGGGACGCGCCGTGCCAATGCATGCCTGGGACGACCTGCGTCGTCCGATATGGTTGTTCGACCCCGCCAGTCGGCGCGGCGTCTACGCCAATCCGGCGGCCCTAGAGCTGTGGGAGGCGGACAGTCTCGAAGCCTTGCTGGCTCGCGATTTTGGCCAATTGTCCCCGGCCGCCGTGGCTCGGGTCGAAAGACTGGTGCGCGAAACGGCCGGCGGCGCCGCTGTCTGCGACCAATGGACCTTCTATCCCAACGGCCATCCGGTGCCGGTGTCGGCGGTGATCTCGACCTATCGTCTGGAAGACGGCACGCCGGTGCTGCTGATCGAGGCTTCGCCTATCACGGCCGACGCTGACGAAAACCGCACGACCGAGGCTCTGCGCCATACCTCCACCCTGATCAGCCTGTTTGATGCCGACGGCAGTCCGATCTTCTCCAATCCCGCAGCCTTTGCGGCTTATGGCGCGACCGACGGCTTCGCGGCGCGGTTCTCCGAGCCGGAGCGCGCACAGCCGCTGCTAGACGCCGCCCTGGCTGGAAACCCCGTCAGCGACGTCTGCCAAGTGATCACGCGCGAGGGCCTGCGCTGGCATCAGCTCGACGTCCGCCAGACCACGGATCCGGCCACCGGCCAAATCGCCGTCCTGCTGGACGAACATGATGTGACGGCGCGGATACAGGCGGAACAGGCCCGCGCCGCCGCCGAGCAGAAGGCCGCCATGGCCGAGGCGCGCCAGGTCTTCCTGACCGACATGTCGCATGAGCTGCGCACCCCGTTGAACACGGTGATCGGCTTCTCGGACCTGTTGGCGACCACAGGTCTGGACGACGAACAGGCCGCCCACGCAGCGCGCATCAACGACGCCGGCCAGAAGTTGTTGTCCGTGGTCAATGAAATGATCGAACATTCGGCGCGCGACGCCGAAGAGGCGGACCAAGGCGCGTCCCTGCCGGCGACGTCAGAGTCTCTGCCGCACGCCAGCGCCCCCGTGTCACAAGAGGCATGCGTCGTCGTTCCGAAAGGGGGCGAGGGGCGACTGGGCGGGCCTCGGGTTCTTTACGTCGATGATCATGACTGCAACCGCGCCCTGGTCGTCGCCGTGCTGGACGCTCAAGGCATCGTCTGCGCCACCGCCGAGAACGGCGCCGACGGGCTGGAGGCGGCCCGCACAGGCGACTGGGACCTGATACTCATGGATATCCAGATGCCGGTCATGGACGGCGTCGCCGCCACCCGCGCCATCCGCGCCTTGCCGGGCCATCGCGGGGCCGTCCCCATCGTCGCCCTGACGGCCAACACCCTGTCGGCGCAGAAGGCCGAATACGCCGCCGCCGGCATGGACGGCTGTATGGCCAAGCCGATCAATATCGTCGAACTGACCCATATGGTTCTGAGCTGGATCGGCAGCGATTGGCGCAAGAGCGGTCCGCCGCTGATCGCCGCCGTCGCCTGAGTTTCTGTCGTCTAAGCGACGACCGCCTCAATCCGCCAGGACGGACTGGATGCCGGCCAGCAGGCTGGCGGCCGTGATCGGTTTGGGCACATGGCTGTCCGCCCCCGCTTCCCGCGCCTGGTCGCGGTGTTCGGCCATGGCGTTGGCGCTCAGCATGATGACCGGGGTGTGGGCGTTGGCGGCGCGTTCGGCTTCCAATACACGGATGGCGCGGGTCGCCGTCAAGCCGTCCATGACCGGCATCTGCATGTCCATCAGCACCAGGTCGAACTGCCCCTGCTTGAAGGCATCGACGGCGCGGGCGCCGTCTTCCGCGATCACCAGCTCGAACTGCGGGCCCGCCAGGATCATCTGGACCACGCGCTGATTGGTCGGGTGGTCCTCGGCCAGGAGAACGCGGAGCGGGCGCTGCGGCCTGTCGGACGCCGGGATCGCGAAGGCGGGGGCGGCGAGCGCCGCAGGATCGGCCGCGCGGACAAGCGGCAGGTGAACGCTGAACCTGCTGCCGACGCCGGGCGTCGAACAGGCGGAGATGCGCCCGCCCATCATGTCGGTCAGGGCATGGCAGATCGACAGGCCCAGGCCCGTGCCGCCGAACCGCCGGGTGATGCTGGCGTCGGCCTGGCTGAACCTCTGGAACAGGCGCGAGGCGTGGTCCGAGTCGAAGCCGACCCCTGTGTCCTCGACCTCGACCTGCAGCATGGCGCCTCCATCGGCGGCCTCGGTCAGGGCGACGCGGACGGTGACGGAGCCGGACTCGGTGAACTTGACCGCGTTGGAGATCAGATTGGTCAGGATCTGCCGGATGCGGGTGCTGTCGCCGACGAAGGCGCCGCGCGCGTCTGCGCCACGCTGGAGCTTGAACTCCAGCCCCTTGTCGTCGGCGCGCTGGCGCATGATGTCGAGTGCGGGCGCCAGGGCCTCGTCCAGGTCGAAGGTGCGGGCTTCCAGTTTCAACTGGCCCGCCTCGATCTTGGACACGTCGAGAATATCGGACACCAGCCGTTCCAGGGTCTCGCCCGAGGCGGCGATCAGGGCGACCATCTCGGCCTGGACGGGGTCCAGCGCCGTGCGCGATAGCGCGTCGACGATGCCGATCACCCCGTTCAGGGGGGTGCGGATCTCGTGGCTCATATTGGCCAGGAAGTCGGACTTGGCCTGGTTGGCGGCTTCGGCGGCGGCCTTGGCTTCGATGAGGGCCTGCTCGTCGGCCACCTTTTGGGTCACGTCGCGCGCCACGCCGTAGATGCGGTCGCCGAACCGCCGGGCGCGCCATTCCAGAGTGACGTAATGACCGTCGCGGTGGCGATAGCGGTTGGTCTGACCCAGCGCGGGGTCGCCGGGACGTCGATTGGTGACCTCGATGATGGCCTTGCGGGTGGCCTCCTGATCGTCTGGATGGATCAGGCTGGGCAACAGGCTGCCGACCAGTTCTTCCGCACGATAGCCGAGGACGGCGAACCAGGAGGCGCTCGCCTTGACCACCGGTCCATTGATGTCTCGCACCACCAGCAGATCCAGGGACACATCGAAAAAGGTGTCAAGATCCACGTCGGGCGTGGCGCTGGGCGTGAACGGGTCTGTGATCGAGGTGCTGATCATTGCGGGGCTATCCTTAGGGGGCTCACCTTACGGGGGCCGGGGTTAAGGACGCCTTGTCTTCAGTAGGCGAAGTCCGCGTAGATGCGCTTCACATCGCCGCACCAGGCGCCGTGATACAGGTCCAGCAGGCGTTCGGCCGGGGTGACGCCGCTGTCGGCGATGTCTTCCAACTCCGACAGATAGCCGCGCTCGTCCACCATGCCGCCCGAAAATTTCGCGCGGTTCTTGAGACCCTGTTTGGCGATATTGACCAGATCGACGGCGATGTCGCGCACCGACCGGCCCGCCACCTCGGCCTTCAGGCCCAGGCGGGTCACGTCGCGGCGCAGGCGTTCGTGGTCGGCGATGTCCCAGTCCTTGACCAGGTCCCAGGCGGCGGCCAGCGAGGGGGCGTCGTACAGGACGCCGGCCCACAGGGCGGGCAGGGCGCAAATCCGGCTCCACGGGCCGCCGTCAGCGCCCCGCATCTCCAGATAGGCCTTCAGCCGCACCTCGGGGAAGAGGGTGGTCAGGTGGTCGTTCCAGTCCTTGATCGTCGGATATTCGCCGGGCAGGGCGGGTAGCTTTCCGGCCTGGAAATCGCGGAACGACTGGCCCGAGGCGTCGACGTATTTGCCGTCGCGCTTGGCGAAATACATCGGGGTGTCGAGCGCATAGTCGGCATAGCGCTCGAAGCCGAACCCGTCCTCGAACACAAAGCCCAGCATGCCGGTGCGGTCGGCGTCGGTGTCGGTCCAGACATTGGCCCGCGCCGACAGGAAGCCGTTCGGGCGGCCCTCGGTGAAGGGCGAACAGGCGAACAGAGCGGTGGCGATCGGCTGCAGCGCCAGGGAGGTGCGGAACTTGGCCACCATGTCCGCCTCGCTGTCGAAGTCGAGGTTGGCCTGGATGGTGCAGGTGCGCAGCATCATGTCCAGGCCCAGGGTCCCGACCTTGGGCATATAGGCGCGCATGATTTCGTAGCGGCCCTTGGGCATGACCGGCACCTGGTCTCGCGTCCACAGCGGGTCGAAGCCGGCGCCCAGGAAGCCGACGCCCAGCTGGTCGGCCACCTGCTTGACCTCCATCAGGTGCTGGCCGGTCTCGGAACAGATGTCGTGGATGGTCTTCAGCGGGGCGCCGGACAGTTCGAACTGGCCGCCGGGCTCCAGGCTGACCGAGGCGATGAAGCCTTCGTCGTTGCGGCGCTCCAGTCCGATCAGGACGCCGTTTTCCTCGACGGGCGCCCAGCCGAACCTTTGCAGCCCTTCCAGCATGGCCTTGATGCCGTTCGGCCCTTCGTAGCCGGGGCGGGCCAGGGTGGTCTTGTCGAAGCCGAACTTCTCGTGCTCGGCGCCGATCCGCCACTGGTCCTTGGGCTTGGCGCCCTTGGACATGGCTTCGATGAGGACGTCCCGGCTCAGCGGCGCGTTGTCGGTCATGCGTCAGATCCCCTCCGGCGCATCTCTGAGCGACCGTGTGTCGCGGCTAGATGGGCGAGGTTGAGGCCGGGCTCAAGGGGGCAGGAAATAGCGGAGTGAAAATCAACGCTCCCAATCGCCCACGGCCGCCTGCCACAAGGTCATGGCGGCGATGGCGGCGGTGTCGGCGCGCAGTATGCGCGGACCCAGAGAAACGGCGGTGGTGAAGGGCAGGGACCGCAGGCGTTCGCCTTCTTCTGGCGAGAAACCGCCCTCGGGGCCGATCAGGATTGACCATTTTCGGTCTTGGGGGCCCGCACCCGCATCGCGCAAGGCCGACATCGCCGGCGCGCCGCCGGTCTCGTCGCAGAACATCAGCCGGCGTCCCGCCTCCCAGCCGTCCAGCAGGGCGTCCAGCTTCACCGGATCATCGACCGGGGGCACGTCCAGCCGGCCAGTCTGTTCGGCGGCTTCTTCGGCGATGGCGTCCAGCCGGTCCAGGCGGATCCGGTCGGCGTTGGTCCGTTTGGTCAGGACCAGCCGCACCCGGCGCGCGCCCAGTTCAGCGGCCTTTTCGACGATGGTCTCGACCCGGGCCTTCTTCACCACCGCAACGATCAGCTCCAGATCGGGGCCATAGGTCTGGGGCCGCGCCTGTTCCTCGGCGCGCAGGATGACGCCCTTCTTCAGCACTTCGGCGATGGTGCAGCGCCATTCGCCGTCGCGGCCGTTGAAGACCAGCAGTTCGTCCCCGAGCTTCAGCCGCATGACCTGAGTCAGATAGCGGGATTGGTCGAGGGTGGGAGCGACGGGGGCGGCGGCGGCGAGGGGCGATGTGACGTGGAGGCGGATCATATCCGCCTTCCTAACTCAGCCGCCCTCTCTGGACCATCAAGCTGAGCCCCCCTTTTTCGGTCAGCCGCCGAGTTGTCCCCCTGAGGGGACGTCAGATTAGGCCTGCTTCTTCATGATGGTGAAGTTTTGAGAGACGCCGATGGGGCCGATCGATTCGTCCTCGCGGATCTCGACGGGGAGGCAGCCTTCTTCGTCTATAATCTTGTGGATTACCGATTGGGGAAGTGCGTGCATCTCCATCTCTCCCGAGGCCCAGGCGAGGTAGTCCGCGATTCTGAAAACGGGATTGATGTAGGTTGGGATCTGAATAACGGCGAACCCGCCCGGTTTGAGAGCTCCGAGCAGCGCTCTGAAAGCAAAGGCCATCACCGGAGGGGGATTGTGCTGCAGGACGATAAGCGAGAGGACCAGATCGTAGTTTTTGAACTGCCGAAGATCGCGAAGATCTTTCAGTTGCACCCATTCGACGTTGTGCACTCCGGTCTGGGCAGCGCGTTCGCGCGCAAGTTTCAGGTGCCCGGCCGAGACGTCAATCGACGTCACATGGTCGGCAAGTTCGGCGAGTGCAAGAGAAAGTCGTCCCACTCCGCAACCGAAGTCCAGCGCCCGTTCGAAACGATCAACTCGAACTCCGCCCCTGCGGAGTGAGTTCAGGCAAAAATCAACGTCGCCGATACCAGTTTTGTAGAACTGATTGATGTTCTGACTGATGGTTTCAGGCTTGTATTCGTCTGTAACCAACACTGACCAATGCGGGGCTTCTTCACCGAATGTCGTCCAGACCTCAGCTGTCCTCAACAGCATTTCCTGAAGAAGGTCGGGGGCGCATTCCCACTCGATATCGTGCACCCGTTGATCACGGTATCCGCCCAGCGAAGAAGGGCGCTGTCCGCGAGCTTCTTTGATGCGAAACTCGTCGCTCGTCAGAAAATGAAGGCCGAGAGAGGCCAGGTCTGCGTGGTTGAGTTGTTCTTCCACGACCCGCTCATTCTCGGGCTCGCGTCCAAGGATCAGGCGATACGCGTTGCGCACGTCGTCTTTCGTCACCATGGGTAACTACCTGCCATTGTGAGTTGCGAGATGTGAGTTGGGAGCAGGTCAGGATCGATAAGGTTCTCCCCTGGTGTGTCAACCTAGAAACGGGTTACAGCGTTCGCGCGATCAGCAGCTTCATGATCTCGTTGGTGCCGCCGTAGATGCGCTGGACTCGCGCGTCCTTGTACAGCTGGGCGATGGCGTATTCGTTCATATAGCCATAGCCGCCGTGCAACTGCAGCATCTCGTCGATGGTCTCGCCCTGGATATCCGTGACCCAGTATTTGGCCATGGAGGCGGTGGCGGCGTCGAGCTGGCCCTTCAGGTGCAGGCCGATGCAGTGGTCGACGAAGACCTTGGCGACGGTCAGCTTGGTCTTCACTTCGGCCAGCTTGAACTGGGTGTTCTGGAAGTCGATGACCCGCTTGCCGAAGGCCTTGCGTTCCTTGACGTAGGCGAGGGTCGCCTCCAGGCCGCGCTCGGCGGCGGCGACGCCCTGGACGGCGATGTTCAGCCGTTCCTGGGGCAGTTGCTGCATCAGCTGGACGAAGCCCTGGCCCTCGGCCCCGCCGATGATGTTGTCGCCAGGGACCTTCACATCATTGAAGAACAGCTCGGAGGTGTCGTTCCCCTCCATGCCGATCTTGTGCAGGTTCCGGCCGCGTTCGAAGCCTTCGGCTCCGTCGGTCTCGACCACGATCAGCGACGTGCCCTTGGCGCCCTCGGCCGGGTCGGTCTTGGCCACGACGATAATGAAATTGGCCAGTTGGCCGTTGGTGATGAAGGTCTTGGAGCCGTTGACGACATAGCCGTTGCCGGACTTGACCGCCGTGGTCTTGACCCCTTGCAGGTCCGAGCCCGCGCCCGGTTCGGTCATGGCGATGGCGCCGACCAGTTCGCCGGACTGGAGCCGCGGTAGCCAGCGCGCCTTCTGCTCCGGCGTGCCGTAGTGCCAGATGTAGGGGGCGACGATGGCGTTGTGCAAGCTGATGCCGAAATGGTCTGCGCCCTTCCAGCCCAGTTGGCGCATCAGCACGACTTCATGCCGATAGTCGCCGCCCATGCCGCCGTCTTCTTCCGGCATCGACAGGCCCAACAGGCCGTCGGCGCCGGCCTGGGTCCACAGGTCGCGGGGCACGCTCGAGTTGACGATCCAGGACTGGACCTTCTCGGGCGGCGCGTGCTCGTCGATCCATTTGCCGACGCTATCGGAGAAGAGGGTGATCTCCTCCTCGCGCATGAAATCGGGGTCGGGGCTGCCCAGCACGTTCATCGGTTTCGGTCCCTGTGATCCGAGGGCTTTGCGCCCTTCTGGTTGGAAAGAAAAAGCGGGCCGGCGACATCAGCCGGCCCGTTCCATCGTCAGTCTAGGCTCAGAACGCCTCGGCCGGCATGGCCATCAGCACGTCCGCGCCGGTCTTCATCTTGGCCAGATGCGCGCCGGCATCGGGCAGGATGCGCTCGACGAAGTAGCGGCCGGTCTGGAGCTTGGTGGCGTAGTAGGGGTCGGTCGAGCCGGCTTCGACCTGGGCCTGGGCGACCTTGGCCATCTGGGCCCACATATAGGCCAGGGCCGTCAGGCCGAAGACGTTCAGATAATCGGTCGAGGCGGCGCCGGCGTTGTCCGGGTTGGCCATGCCGTTCTGCATCAGCCACATGGTGCCTTCCTGCAGCTTCTTCTTGGCGTCGGCCAGGCCGTCGACGAAGGGCTTGATCGCCTCGTTCGATCCGTTCTCGGCCACGAAGGCGTCGATCTCGCCGAACCAGGTCATGATGGCGCGGCCGCCGTTGGCCGGCAGCTTGCGACCGACCAGGTCCAGCGCCTGGATGCCGTTCGTGCCCTCGTAGATCATGGTGATGCGCGCATCACGCAGATACTGCGAAGCGGGGAAGTGTTCGGTATAGCCCGAACCGCCGTGGACCTGCATCGCCAGCGAGGCGACGTGGAAGCCCCTGTCGGTCAGATAGGCCTTCAGCACGGGGGTCAGCAGGCCCATGTAATCCTTGGCCTTGGTCGCCACGGCCTCGTCTTCCGACTTCTCAAGATCGGCGTGCAGCGCGGTCCACAGGATGAAGGCCTGGCCGCCTTCGACGAAGGCGCGGGCCTCCAGCAGCATGCGGCGCACGTCCGGGTGGACGATGATCGGGTCGGCGGGGCCTTCGGGGTTCTTGGGCCCGGTCAGGCTGCGGCCTTGCAGGCGGTCCTTGGCGAACTCGGCGGCGGCCTGATAGGCGGCGGTGCCGATGGCCAGGCCTTGCAGGCCGGTGCCCAGGCGGGCCTCGTTCATGACCACGAACATATTGTTCATGCCGCGGCCTTCTTCCCCCAGCAGCCACCCCTTGGCGCCGTCATATTGCATCACGGCGGTGGCGTTGCCGTGGATGCCCATCTTGTGCTCCAGGCCGGCGCATTCGAGCGTGTTGCGCTCACCCAGCGAGCCGTCTTCGTTGACCAGATATTTCGGGACAACGAACAGGGACAGGCCCTTGATGCCCGGAACCGCGCCTTCGATACGGGCGAGGACGGTGTGAATGATGTTGTCCGAGAAGTCGTGCTCGCCCGCCGAAATCCAGATCTTCTGGCCGGTGATCGAATAGGAGCCGTCGCCGTTCGGCACGGCCTTGGTGCGCACCATGCCCAGGTCCGTGCCGCACTGCGGCTCGGTCAGGTTCATCGTGCCGGACCACTCGCCCGAGACCATCTTGGGCAGGTATTTGGCCTTGATCTCGTCCGAAGCGCTGGCGTGGATGCCGGCGTAGGCCGAGGCGGTCAGGCCCGGATACATGGAGAAGGCCGCCGAAGCGCCGGCCGTCATCTGGCCAAAGGCCGAGGCGACGATGCTGGGCATGCCCTGGCCGCCGTAGGCCGGATCGGCGGCCAGCGCCATCCAGCCGGCTTCCGACATGGCCTTGTAGGCTTCCTTCCAGCCCTTGGGACCGGTGACGACGCCGCCCTCGGACCAGTGGCAGCCTTCCTTGTCGCCGGGATTGTTGATCGGGGCGATGACCTCGTCGGCGAACTTGCCGCCTTCCTCCAGGATCTGGTTGACCAGGTCCGAAGACACGTCCTGGAAGCCGGGCTGGTTGGTGTAGCGATCGATCTCCAGCACCTCGTTCAGGATGAAGGTGAAATCGCGGACGGGCGACTTATAGGCCATGGGGGTCAGGCTCTCGCTTTGAAGGGGTGGTGGTGATCGTGGTTGAGACGCGCGCGCAGCACCTTCTCATAGTCTTCGGCGCCGGGCAGCAGGTCCGGACGATGTTCGCCCAGCTTTGACTCCATCCAGGCGCAGGCGTCCTCCGCCGTCTGGATCGCGCCCTCGATGTCCTCCAGCTGCTGTTTCAGCGTCTCGATCTGGGCGCGGTGGCGACGCAGGGCCACCGCCATCTGATGGACGTTGTGATCCTTGCGATCGTACAGGTCCAGCATCTCCTGGATTTCCTGCAGGGTGAAGCCGATACGACGGCCTCTCAGGATCAGTTTTAGCCGGGCGCGGTCGCGGGCGTCATAGACGCGGGTCTGACCCTTGCGCGCAGGGGTCAGCAGGCCCTTGTCCTCATAGAATCGGAGGGCGCGGGCCGTGGCGTCGAACTCGCGGCACAGCTGGCGGATGGAATAGGTGCGGTGATCGTCGGCGGTGGCCATGCGGACACCATAACTTTACGTGCGCGTAAAGGAAAGGCTTTACGTGCGCGTAAGGGTAAGCTTTCGCCGCACGCCGTTTCAGGCAAAGAAAAGCCCGGAGCCTTGGGGAAGGACTCCGGGCGCGACGACCGGGGCAGGAGGGGGGAGAGGGCCCCGGCGATCGATCTTGGTGCGGCCCAGCCGCGAAAGGGTTTAGGGCGCGAAAAGCTCAGGCCGTGCGGCGGCCCAGGAACACCGCCAGGGTGAAGACCAGCAGGATGGCGTTGACGACCGCCAGACCGATGTCTTGGCTCAGGGCGTGGATGACCAGCATGGTCGATTCCATCACGATCAAGCCTGCCGAAGCGGTCAGCAGCAGGGGGCGACCGACACGCCATGAGATGAGCGGCGTCAGGACGCCGAGCGCCAGGACCAGTTCGACCACACCCAGGCCGCGCACCATGTTCTCGGGCGCTACGGCGGGCCAGCCCATCAAGGTGATGAGGTTAGTCATCGGCTCGGTCAGTTTGGCGTAGCCGGCGGCGATGAAGAACATCGCGATCCAGCCCTGCAGGGTCCAGAGGGTGACGTTCTTATAGACTGCGCGCGAGCGCGACCGGGCGACAGGAAGGTGTGTGGTGGTCATCGGAAGGGGCCTAATTCGTAACAGCCGCGATATCGGATTGCGTGGCTCCGTTCGCAAGGGGGGGTATAGCGGCGTCTTCCGATTTTGTCATCAAGCGATGACATCAATCGATGACATCAGCTGATGACTTTGTGTTTCAGGGGCGGCGCGAATGGCCCGATTCGCGCCGCCGAAGCAACGGGTGCTGATGATTTTCGCTGCTTCAGGCCTCTTCGGGTTGAGGCCCCGGCGTCTGGACGATCAGGTCGCCGGGCTGGCATTGCAGTTCTCGGCACAGGGCGTCCAGGGTGGAGAAGCGGACGGCGCGGGCCTTGCCGGTCTTGAGGATCGACAGATTGGCCAGGGTCACGCCGACCCGGTCGGACAGTTCGGTCAGGGACATGCGGCGTTCGAGCAGCAGCCGGTCCAGTTGGATCATGATCATGGCGCGCCCTCAGACCGTGGTCAGATGTTCGTCGCGCATGGCCGACCCCTGGCGGAAGACCTCGGCCAGGATGAAGACCACCAGTATGCCCAGCCAGGAGCCCAGGCTGAAATCATAGTCGGAGACCGATTGTCCGATGGCCTGGGGGGCGACGATCGCCAAGAGCAAGGCGGTCAACTGAATGCCCAGCAGGCCGAAACCGACGGCCTGGAGCCGTTTGACATTGGCGAACTCGAAGGCGTCGCCCTGGTTTACTGACAGCAGGATCCGCCGCAGCCGATTAATGATCCACCAGGTGAAACCACAGGCCAGGAAGGCACCCAGCAAGGTCAACCGCCCCGTCAGTTCAAAATTGGAATGGGGGTCGCTGTCGATGCCTCTCAGGCCGTCCATAAGCCCGGCGCCGAAGCTCGGCACGACGACGCTGACGACCAACGCCGCCCCGACCGCGATCGCTCCGATCATCACGAAGACGTTCGCAAAGCCCAGGATCAGACGCACTGCGCTGGCGATAGACCGCCTGCCGATCATTTTCATTTCCGTTTGCCCTTCACTGCGTCGCCCCTTGCGACGCCCTTGGTGATTATCGATATGGATTTATCGATAAGCGAGCAAGAAAGTTATCGATAAACGAGATGAAGCTTTTGTAAGGTTTGTTCTAGACGTTGAAGTCCCAGGCGAGGCGCGCGGCCTCCAGCCGCGCCAGCTTGGCCTGGAACGGCCCCCAGTCGTCGCTGGCGTCGATAGCGGCCCATATCGCCTCGACCTCCTCGATCAGCATCTCCTCCGGCTCGCGGGCGGCGAACATCGGGTGTTCCAGACGTTTGATCCGGTCGGGTTCGTGCTCCATCAGGGCGAAGCGGAAGGCGTCGAAGGCCTCGCCCTGGTACAGTTTGGCCCGCGGCCCCGACAGGGCGCGGGCCGAGGAGGCGAAGCCGCCGAACCAGTCGAAGAACAGCGGCTCCCAGCGCAGGGTCTCGCCGCCTTCACGCAGCAGGGCCAGGGTTGCGTCCACCAGTCTCTGGTCCGCCGCCTCGCCCAGGCTCAGCACGCCCAGCCGCATCAGGAAGGCCGCGCGCAGTTCGCGGATATAGGCGGGGCCGAAACTGTTCAGAGCGTCGGTCAGGGGCTCGGCCTCGGCGACCAGTTTCAGACAGCCGGCCAGCTGGGTCAGGTTCCAGAACACCGCCTCGGGCTGGCGCGCAAAGGCGTAGAGGCCGGTCTGGTCGAAATAGGCGGCGGTAAAGGCCGGGTCGTATTCGGGCAGGAACCGCCAGGGGCCATAGTCGAAACTCTCGCCCGTGACGTTCAGATTGTCGGTGTTCAGCACCCCGTGGACGAAGCCCGCCGAGATCCAGCGCGCCGTCAGTTTCGCCGAGGCCTCCACGACGGCGCGCAGCAGCCCGGGCGCGTCCCCGGCGGCGACCGTCGGATGATACAGGGTGCGGACGTGTTCGATCAGCGCCTCGATCTGGTCCTTGCGGCCCAGATAGGCGGCGCGCTGGAAGGTGCCGAACCGGATGTGGCTGTGCGACAGGCGCACCAGAACGGCCGACCGCGTCGGCGACGGCTCGTCCCCCCGGTCCAGCGCCTCGCCGGTTTCGATCAGGGAGAAGGCCCGACTGGTGGGCACTCCCTGGGCTTCCAGCATCGAGGCGGCCAGAACCTCGCGCACTCCGCCCTTCAGCGTCAGCCGGCCGTCGCCGCCGCGCGACCACGGGGTCTGGCCGGACCCCTTGGTCCCCAGGTCGAGCAGCCTGCCCAATGCGTCGCGCATCTGCGCCGCCAGGAAGCCGCGTCCGTCGCCCAGGTCTGGATTGTACTGGCGGAACTGGTGCCCGTGATAGCGCATGGCCAGAGGACCGGGTTGGCCCGGCAGGGGCGCGAACCGCCCGAAGGCGCTGATCCACTCGGCGTCGCTGAGGCTGTCCAGCCCGACCTCCGACGCCGCGCGGTCGTTGCGGAACCGCAGCAGGGTCTGGGGGAAGTCCGCAGCGGCGACAGCGTCGGCGACATCCGGTCCGAGGTCGAAGACGCGCGGTTCGGGACAGTAGGCGGGGGAGGGGGGCATGAGGGCTAGGTGCGACCGCCGCATCTGTTTCGCAAGTCGCCTATGGTGACGGTTTCGGTTGAACCTCTGGGCCCATGCCGTATTCTTGTCGGCAGACATCAGGCCGCGCTTGCGGCCAGGCCGGCGCCGTCTTCACACGATGAAGCGGCGAACCCGGTCCGACGCCCGTCGATAACCTGGCGTCACGACAGCTCATCCTTTCGATCGGAGGCCGCCGTGGCGCGCAAACTGACTCTCGACTTCCTCAAGACCGAGGCCGCGTCCGGCTCGGCCCTGGCCCTGGCGGCCATCGCGGCGGTGCTGGTGGCCAACTCGCCCTGGTCGGCGGACTATTTCACCTGGCTGAAGAGCTATCATGTGCTTCAGATCGGTCCGATCCGGCTGGAGGAATCCATCTCCGACTGGATCAAGGAAGGCCTGATGGCGATCTTCTTCCTCGTCGTGGGGCTGGAGATCAAATACGAGATCGTGCGCGGCGAACTGAGCGATCCGCGCAAGCTGGCGACGCCGGTGCTGGCGGCCCTGGGCGGCATGGCCGGGCCGGCGGCGGTCTATCTGCTGCTGTCGGGGACCATGGGGGCGCCGCACGCCGGCTGGCCCATTCCGCTGGCCACCGATATCGCCTTCGCCCTGGCCATCTTCGGTTTCGTCGGCAAGGGCCTGCCGTCGTCGCTGCGGGTCTTCCTGCTGACCCTGGCCATCGTCGATGATCTGGGCGCCATCGCCCTGATCGCCGTCCTGTTCAGCGAGGGCGCCAACTGGACGCCGCTGTTCTGGGCCCTGGGCCTGATCGCCGTCGGCGGGCTGGTCGCGCACCGGATCCGCATCCCGACGCCCTTCTGGGTGCTGGGCTTCGCGGCGGTCTGGTATCTGACGGTCCTGTCGGGCCTCAGCACTTCTCTGACCGCCGTGGCCTTCGCCATGATCGTGCCGATCGCGGCCCGCAAGGAAGATCGTCAGAGCCCGCTGAAGGAGGCGATGCACGACCTGCACCCGTGGAACGCCTATCTGGTGCTGCCGCTGTTCGCCTTCGCCAAGGCCGGGGTCTCCTTTGCCGGTCTGACGATGGATCAGGCCTTCGCGCCCCTGGTCGTCGCCATCGCCCTGGGCCTGTTTTTCGGCAAGCAGATCGGCGTCTTCGGCGCCGCCTGGCTGGCCTCGGCGCTCAAGATCGGCGCCCGCCCGACCGACGCGACCTGGCTGCAGGTCTATGGCGTGTCGCTGCTGTGCGGCGTCGGCTTCACCATGAGCCTGTTCATCGGGGTGCTGGCCTTCCCCGGCGCGGTCGATTCGCCCGAACAGGTCGAGGTCAAGCTGGGCGTGATCGGCGGCTCGATCCTGTCGGCTCTGACGGCGGCGCTGGTGCTGGGACTGGCTGGACGCCGCCGTGAGGCTGATCCGGCTGCGCTCAAGCCCGAGATTGAACCGATCGGCTCGAAATCAGGTCAAAACTGACGCAACGTCAGCATTTTATGTCGCTTCCTTGTCACAGGAAGGTCGAACTGCGGCGAAAAATCGTCGCGGCTAACAACGCTCGCTTGTACCCCGGCCCGAAGCGGGCTTAGCCTCTGCCGTATTGAGCGCGTCTCCACGTAGAGGCGGGCCGAATGGGAACTAGGAAACGCTGCGGTCGCTCCGCGCGACCGGGCTTCAGAGCCGGGAGGACGCCTCGTGCGCCACACTAACCGCTATCTCAGGACCACTGTGTCCGCCGCCGTCGTCGGCGCCGCCGTCTTCGGTTTTGCCGGAATCGCCGCCGCCCAGGAGGCGCCGAGCACCATCGACGACATCATCGTCACCGCCCAGAAACGCGAACAGAGCCTGCAGGACGTGCCGATCGTGGTCACCACCCTGTCGCAGGAAATCCTCGACGGCGCCGGGGTGCAAGACATCAAGGATCTTCAGATCCTGACGCCGGGCATGACGGTCACCTCGACCCAGTCGGAAGCCTCGACCACGGTCCGCATCCGCGGCGCCGGCACCGTCGGCGACAACCCCGGCCTGGAGTCCTCGGTCGGCGTGGTCATCGACGGCGTCTATCGTTCGCGCAACTCGGTCGGCTTCGGCGACCTGGGCGAACTGAGCCGCATCGAGGTGCTGAAGGGGCCGCAAGGCACCCTGTTCGGCAAGAACACCTCTGCCGGCGTCATCAACATCATCACCGAACGCCCGTCGTTCAATCCGTCGGTCTCGGCCGAACTGACCGCCGGCAACTTTGGCGCCATGGGCGGCTCGGTCTCGGCGACCGGCCCGATTAGCGACATGGTCGCCGGCCGCATCTTCGTGGCGCACCGCGAGCGTGACGGTTTCTATGACGTCAACGTCGGCGACGGCCCGCGCACCCTGACCGAGGACAACACGCAGGATTACTGGACCGGCCGCGGCCAGCTGCTGATCCTACCCAGCGACGAGGTGTCGATCCGCCTGATCGCCGATTACACCAAGCGCGACGAATACTGCTGCTCGGCGGTCCAGACCCGCGTCGGCCCGACCCAGGCCTTCATCGCCGCCCTGACCGCCCCCAACGGTCCCGGCCAGCAGCCGCCTGTGGCCGGCTTCGGCACGGTGCCCTTCAGCCGCACCGCCTATTCGAACCGCGAGACTCCGCAAGAGATCGAGGACATGGGGCTTTCGGCCGAGGCGACAATCGATCTGCCCAGCCTGAACGCCACCCTGACGTCCCAGACCTCGTGGCGCGACTGGTCGTTCCAGCAGGGCATGGATCTGGACTATACGGGGGCCGACCTCCTCTATCGCGCCAACGACGGCTCAAACGGGTACGGCGTGGATAACCTGACCCAGGAGTTCCGCCTGGCGGGTGCGACCGACAAGTTCGACTGGCTGGTCGGGGTGTTCGCCACAAAGGAAGGCGTCTATCGCGACGACTCCTATTCCTACGGTGCGGACAATAACGGCTTCGTTTCATTCCTGCTGACGGCGTCCCTGCCGGCGGCGGTGGGAGGTCCGAGCCCAAGCCGCCTGGGCTGCTTCACCAATCCGCAAGGCTTCCTGGTGACCGCCGCCGCCCCGAACACGCCGCTCTGCGTCGTGGGCGCTGTACCGCCGAGCGCGAGCGCGCCCCTGTTCTCGCCCGGCAAGGCCTATGAAGACCACTATTCCCAGAAGTCCGAGTCGGTCGCCGTCTTCACCAACAACACCTACCGGGTGACCGAGGCTTTCGACATCAATCTGGGCCTGCGCTACACCTATGACAGCAAGCGGTTGCTGGGCTTGCAGGACAATCTGGGGACCAATGGCGCGGCCTGCGGCGGTGCTCTGGCCAACCAGAACCCGGCTAACCGCGCCGTGTCGCCCATCCCTGGAACCGTGAACGTCGGCACCCCGGCGGCTGCGGTGGGGCTGCTCTGCCTGCCCTGGTCCAATCCGCTCTATGACAATCGCCGGATCCAGGAGAAGTTCAGCGACACCGACGTCAGTGGCACCATCAAGGCGTCGTACAGGCTCAACCCGTCCATCATGGGCTATGTCTCCTACGCTCGCGGGTACAAGGGCGCCGGCTATAATATGGACCGGGTGCAGACGGGCGTGACGCCGGACGCCTCGCTGTTCTTCGACGCCGAGACGGTCGACAGCTACGAAGCGGGTCTGAAGACGACCCTGTTCGACCGCACCATGCTGTTGAACATCACCTACTTCGATCAGAAGTTCGAGAACTTCCAGCTGAACACCTTCCTCGGCACCGCTTTCGTGGTGGAGTCGATTCCCGAACTGACCTCGCGCGGCGTC
Source organism: Brevundimonas sp. FV2ps16 (assembly GCF_058681075.1). Taxonomy (NCBI): domain Bacteria; kingdom Pseudomonadati; phylum Pseudomonadota; class Alphaproteobacteria; order Caulobacterales; family Caulobacteraceae; genus Brevundimonas; species Brevundimonas sp. FV2ps16. The sequence continues at coordinate 1,678,306 of NZ_CM178728.1, forward strand.
GACGCCGACATGGTCTGGTTCACCCCGGTCGAGGGCCTGTCGTTCCAGGGCGGCGTCACCTACACCGACGCCAAATACGGGAACTTCGGCGCCAATGATCTGTCGAACCCGGCCCGCTTCCCGGCCCTGTCCCTGCTGCCGGGCGCCCGCGCCTCGTTCGCTCCGGAATGGTCGCTGACCGGCGCTCTGGCCTTCGACCGCTCGCTGGGCGGCGGCCTGCGCGGCGGCTTCAACCTGTCGGCCAAATATTCGACCGAATACAACACAGGCTCGGACCTGCTGCCCTACAAGAACCAGGAGGCCTTCACCGTCGTCAACGGCCGCATCACCATCGGCGCCGAAGACGAACGCTGGACTGTCGACATCTGGGGCCAGAACCTGCTGGAAGAAGAATACACCCAGGTCGGCTTCGCGGCCCCGTTGCAAGGCACCGCCTTCACCAACACCACCACGCCGCAAGCCGACGGCACCTATTATAATATCGCCACTGACACCGCGACCTACAACGCCTACCTGGGCGCCCCGCGCACCTGGGGTGTGACGCTGAAGGTCAAATACTGATCGTCCAGCCGCCCGGGCCGCACGGCATACAGGGTGGAACGACGAAGGGCCGACCGGGCGACCGGCCGGCCCTTTTTCTATTCTTCGGATTGGCGAGTGGGGGCGGAGAACATCGGGAAACGGGCTGCTTTACCAACACGAACACGAGGGCGCGGCTCATGTCATGCGCCAAAGTTTGGTTACAGCCGGTGTTTTTCCGCTGGACGGCGCGTTCGGGATGCCCGAACCAAGGCGACCAGAACCGCGCGGGCAAAGCGCGGCCGTCCTTAGTTCATATCCGCAGGGGGAATTATGTCCGCTCCAGAGGCCGCAAAGCGCCAGGGTACGACCCTGGCCTTCGCCTATGTCACCACGCTCTTCTTCGCCTGGGGGTTCGCCACCTCGCTGATCGATCCGCTGATCGCGGCGGTGAAGCGGGTGTTCGATCTGAACAACGCCGAGGCCTTTCTGACGACCTTCGCCTGGTTCATCGCCTATGGGCTGATGTCCCTGCCGGCGGCGGCGGTGCTGGGCCGGCTGGGCTACAGCCGGTCGATCATCGGCGCCCTGGTCGTCATGGTGGCGGGCTGTCTGATCGTGCCGGCCGCCACGGCCGCCGACTGGTATCCGGGCGTGCTGATCGCCCTGTTCGTCATCGCCTCGGGCGTCACCCTGCTGCAGGTGGCCGCCAATCCGCTGGTCGCCGAACTGGGCAGCCGCAAGGGCGCGTCCAGCCGTCTGAACCTGTCCCAGGCCTTCAACTCGCTGGGCACCACGATCGGTCCGTGGCTGGGCTCTCACGTCCTGCTGACGGGGGGCGTCTTCGCCGCCGGCGCCGTGGTCACGGTCGCGACCCGGACCCAGTCGCTGCGCAGCATCGACATGGCCTTCCTGAGCATGGGGGCCTTCTTCGCCGTGGTGGCCTTCTTCATCTTCACCGCGCGCAAGAAGATCAATGCGGCGGCGCCGGCTGCGACCGAGGCGGTCTCGCCGCTGAAGGCCCTGTCCTCGCCCTGGGCGATCTTCGGCGCCCTGGCCATCTTCCTCTATGTCGGTTCGGAAGTGGCCATCGGCGGCATGCTGACCAACTTCCTGGAAAGCCCCGAAATCCTGAACGCCCCGATCGAGACGGCGGGCAAGATGGTCGCCCTCTACTGGGGCGGCGCCATGGTCGGCCGGTTCATCGGCTCGTGGGTTCTTTCGCGGGTCTCGCCCGGCGTGGTCCTGGCCTGCTGCACCGTCGCCGCTGCGGCCCTGTGCTTGCTGGTCAGCCAGATCGGCGGACCGACGGCGGCCTATGCGGTCCTGTCCATCGGCCTGTTCAACTCGATCATGTTCCCGACCATCTTCACCCTGACGCTGGAGCGGTCCACGGCGCCGACCTCGGCGACCTCGGGTCTGCTGGTCTTCGGCATCATCGGCGGCGCCCTGCTGCCGCAGGTGGCGGCGCGTATCGCCGACGCCGCCGGCGCGCTTCAGCCGGCCTTCCTGGTGCCGATGGCGGGCTATGTAGGCCTGACCGTCTTCGCCATCGCCTGCGCCCGCACAAAGGCCAAGGCGGAAGTGACGACGACCGTGTCGCACTAAACGCCGGTCATCGGACAAGACAATGGGCGCGGAGGGCAACCTCCGCGCCCTTCTTTATGTCAGGGGATCAGCCGTCGATCAGGGACTGAAGAATGGGCGCCAGTCGGTCGCGCATCGTCTCGCATTCCGCCGGCTCGATATTGAACGTGCCGCCGCCCAGTTCGCGGCTGACCGACATACCCATGATGAAGCCCGCCAGCAGCCGCGCCCGCACCGTGGCGTCCGGGCCGCTGAGCCAGTCTTCCAAGGGGCCGAAGAAGCGCTGGGTGCAACTGGACTGCACCATTTCCGCCGCCTTGGCCGAGCCGATGGAGCGCAGCATGATCGACATGCCCTTCAGCTTTTCGGCCTTCTTGGGTTCGAACACGATCTCATGCGCCACGCGCCGGCCGAAATCGGCCTTCTCGCCGGACATCAGGGCGCTGCCGTCGCCACAGCTGTCCAGCGCCGCGAGGAACAGATCGTCCTTGGATCCGAAATAGCGACTGATTAGGGCAGCATCGACCCCGACGTCCCGGGCGATGTCGCGCATGCCCACGTCGTCATAGCTCTCGGCCGCGAATCTTTCGCGTGCAGCGTCAAGGATGGCCGTGCGGGTGGCGGCGGCGTTCCTCGGGCGGGGGCCGGGACATAACAAGGGGACAAAACTCCACAGAACAATAACCGTAGAACACATATGGCTTTGTCAACGCCTGTTGACAAGCGTCACGATGCCTCGCATTAAGTCACCACGCGTTGACAAGGCCGACTCCCCATCGGCCTCTGTCCGCACGACTGGGATTTACCTCCGACAGGGAGATTGCGCAGATGCGCGGGCTGAAGATTGCGGCCGTGTCCGTCATGGTGACGGGTGCGCTATATGGTTGTTCCCCCAAGGCTGAAGGCCAGGCGCCCGGCGGCGCCCCGCCCGTAACCGTGGCCACGCCGTTGCAGCAGCAGGTGGTGGACTGGGACGAATTCACGGGCCGCTTCGAAGCGGTCGAAAGCGTGGACGTTCGCGCCCGCGTCGGCGGCTATGTCCAGGCCGTCCACTTCCGCGACGGCCAGATGGTCCAGCGCGGCCAGCTGCTGTTCACCCTGGACCCGCGTCCGGCCCAGGCCGCTCTGGCCCAGGCCCAGGCCCAGGTCGCCCAGATGCAGTCACAGCTGACCCTGGCCCGAGCCAACCTGGCCCGCAGCGAGACCCTGTTGGCCTCGCAGGCGGTGTCCAAGGCGGAATATGATTCCAACAAGGCTGCGGTCGACGCGGCCGTGGCCAATATCGCCGCCGCCAATGCGGCCGTGCGGACGGCCCAGTTGGATCTGGAATACACCCGCGTCACGGCGCCGACCTCGGGCCGCGTCTCTGATCGCCGGGTCGATCCAGGCAATCTGGTCGCAGGCGGATCTTCGGCGGGCGACATCCTGACCACCATCATCTCGGGCGGCCCGATCCACTTCGTCTTCGACGGATCGGAAGCGGTCCTGCTGAAGTATCTGCGCGACGGCGGCGCCGCCAACGGCGCCCCGGTCCGCATCCGCCTGCAGGATGAAAGCGGCTTCACTCGCACCGGCCGCCTGGACTTCTCGGACAATGCGCTGGACACGTCTTCGGGCGTCATCCGCATGCGCGCCATCGTGCCGAACGGCGACGGTTTCTTGCGTCCCGGCCTGTTCGGTCGCGCCCAGGTCGCGGGAGCCGGTTCCTATGACGCCCTGCTGGTGCCGGACACCGCCATCGGCACCGATCAGTCGCGCCGCGTCGTCTCGGTGGTCAACGCCGACGGTTCGGTCACGGCCAAGCCCGTTCAGTTGGGCCCGATCGTCCAGGGTCTGCGCGTCATCAAGTCGGGCCTGGCCCCGACCGACCGCGTGATCATCGCCGGTCTCCAGCGCGCCGCACAGCCCGGCTCCAAGGTCACGCCCAAGAACGGCCGTATCGCCCCCGTCGCCGAACAGGCGTCGGACGCTCCGGTCACCCAGGCGGCTCCGGCTTCGACCGGTTCGTTCGCCAGCAGCCTCTCCACCGGCGACTAAGCCATGAACATATCCCGTTTCTTCATCGACCGGCCGATCTTCGCGGCCGTGATCTCGGTGGTGATCACCATCGTCGGCGTCTTCGCCTATCCGCTGCTGCCCCTCTCGCAGTATCCGGAGATTGCGCCGCCGACGATCACCATCAACGCCGCCTATCCGGGCGCCTCGGCCGAGACCCTGGCCGAAACCGTCGCCGCTCCCATCGAGCAGGAGGTGAACGGCGTCGAGGACATGCTGTACATCACCTCCTCGTCCACCTCGGACGGGGCGGTGGCCATCACCGTCACCTTCCAGCCCGGCACGGATCTCGACGCCGCCCAGGTGCTGGTCCAGAACCGCGTCTCCCTGGCTGAACCCCGTCTTCCCGATGCGGTCCGTCAGACCGGCGTCGTGGTCAACAAGGCCGAGAGCGGCTTCCTGATGGTGCTGGGTCTGACCTCGCCCGACGGCTCGCTCAGCAACGACTATGTCGGCAACTACGGCAACTCGACGCTGCGGGACCGGCTGCTGCGGCTCGAGGGCGTGGGCGCAGTCCAGGTCTTCGGCGGCGGCAACTATTCGATGCGGATCTGGATCGACCCGGCCAAGGCGGCCGAGCGCAACCTGACCGGCCCCGACATCGTCGCCGCCCTTCAGGCCCAGAACGTCCAGGCCGCCGCCGGCTCGATCGGCCAGCCGCCGTTCGCGAACAACGCTTCCGCCTTCCAGCTGCCGATCCAGGTCCAGGGTCGTCTGACCAGTCCGGACCAGTTTTCCAACGTCGTCCTCAAGACGGACAGCGAAGGGCGCGTCACCTATCTGCGCGACGTGGCGCGGATCGAACTCGGCGCCCAGGATTACGGCATCCGCGGCTTCTTCGACGGCCAGCGCGGCGTCGGTCTGGCCATTGTTCAGCAGCCGGGGGCCAACGCTCTGGGCACCGCCGAACGCGTCCTGGCCGAGGTCGAGGCCGTCAAGGCCGAGCTGCCCGCCGGCATGGAGCTGTCCGTCCCCTATAACCCGACCGAATTCGTCGCCGCCTCGGTGGAGTCGGTTCAGCATACCCTGGTCGAGGCCGTCGTCCTGGTCGTGATCGTGGTCATGGTCTTCCTCCAGACTTGGCGTGCCGCCATCATCCCCATCGTGGCCATCCCGGTCGCCCTGGTCGGCACCTTCGCGGTGCAACTGGCCCTCGGCTATTCGATCAACTCCCTGTCCCTGTTCGCCCTCGTCCTCGCGGTCGGCATCGTCGTCGATGACGCCATCGTCGTGGTCGAGAACGTGGAACGGGCCATCAGCGAAGGTCTGACGCCCAAGGAGGCCGCCTATCGATCGATGCAGGAGGTCTCCGGCGCCCTGATCGCCATCGGCCTGGTGCTGGTGTCGGTGTTCGTGCCCACCATGTTCGTTCCGGGCATTCCGGGCATCTTCTACCGCCAGTTCGCGGTGGTCATCGCCTCGGCTTCGGTCATCTCCCTGTTCGTGTCGCTGACCCTGTCGCCGGCCATGGCCGCCCTGCTGCTGAAGCCGCACAAGAAGGACCACGAGAACGCGCGCAAGCCGGGCGTCCTGGGTTCGGTCGTCTATTACGGCGGCTGGGCCGGGCGTAAGTTCAACGAGGGCTTCGACTGGCTGTCGGATCGCTACGGCCGTCTGACGGCGCGCCTGGTGCGCACCGTCGGTCTGGTCCTGATCATCTACGCCGGTCTGCTGGGCCTGACCGCCTGGCGTCTGGTCGACACGCCCTCGGGCTTCATTCCCGAGCAGGATCAGGGCTTCCTGATCGGCGTCATCCAACTGCCGGCCGGCGCCTCGCTGGATCGCACCGAGGCGATCATGCAACGCGCCAGCGAGATCATCCGAGACACCAATGGCGTCGACGGCACCGTGGCCTTCGCCGGCCTCGACGGCGCCAGCTTCTCGTTCGGCTCCAACGCCGCCACCATCTTCGTGCGTCTGAGCCCCTTCGAGGACCGGACCAAGGAAGAGGCGGCCGCGGCCCTGGCCGGGGCCATCACCCAGGCCACGGGTCAGATCGAGGACGCGCAGATCTTCGTCATCGCCCCGCCGGCGGTCCAGGGTCTGGGCAACGGCAACGGCTTCAAGATGATGATCCAGGACACCTCGGGCGCCGGCTACCGCGCGCTGGAGGGGGCGACCTTCGCCATGATGGGCGCCGCCGCCCAGGCCCCGGATCAGGTCAGCCAGGTCTTCTCGACCTACAACACCGGCTCGCCGCGCATCTCGGCCGACGTCGATCGCGACAAGGCGCTGATGATGGGCGTTCAGCCCAGCGCGGTGTTCGACACGCTCGGCGTCTATCTGGGCTCGTCCTACGTCAACGACTTCAACCTGCTGGGCCGCACCTACCGGGTGACCGCCCAGGCCGAGCCCCAGTATCGCGACGACATCGCCGACATCGCCAACCTGAAGACCCGCTCGTCCAGCGGGGCCATGGTGCCGATCGGTTCGGTGGCCAACCTGGTCAATGACTCGGGTCCGTCGCGGATCGTCCGCTACAACCTGTTCCCGGCGTCCGAGCTTCAGGGCAACCCGGCCATGGGGGTCTCCTCCGGCCAGGCTCTGGGCATCATGGAGCAGATGGCGACCAGCACTCTGCCGCAAGGCTTCTCCTACGAGTGGACCGAGCTGGCCTACCAGCAGAAGGCGGCCGGATCGGGCGCGACCATGATCTTCCTGATGGCCGTGGTCTTCGTCTTCCTGGTGCTGGCGGCCCAGTATGAAGCCTTCACGCTTCCGCTGGCGGTCATCCTGATCGTGCCGATGTGTCTGCTCGCGGCCATCATCGGCGTGAACCTGCGGGGCCTGGACAACAACATCCTGGTCCAGATCGGCCTGGTCGTTCTGATCGCGCTCGCGGCCAAGAACGCCATCCTGATCGTCGAGTTCGCCAAACAGGCGGAAGAGGAGGAGGGCATGAACCGCTTCGACGCGGCCGTGCACGCCGCCCGCAGCCGTCTGCGCCCGATCCTGATGACCTCGTTCGCCTTCATCCTCGGCGTCGTGCCGCTGATGCTGGCGACCGGGCCTGGCGCCGAAATGCGCCAGTCGCTGGGCACTGCGGTCTTCTCCGGCATGCTGGGGGTGACCTTCTTCGGCCTGATCTTCACGCCGGTCTTCTATGTCGTGACCCGTTGGATGTCGTCCAAACTGCCGCAAGGCAAGAAGCCGACGCCGACGCCCAAATCGACGGGGACTGAAGCCGTCCGCTACGATCAAACTTCCAGCCTGACCGATCCCGATGCGCCGGCTCCGGCCACCGGGCGGGGAGGGGACATCTGATGACCCGCACCAAGACCCTCAGCTTCCTGACCGCCGCAGCCGCCAGCGCCTTGCTCGCCGCCTGCGCGGTCGGGCCCCGGGCGCCCGCCGCCGACCTGCCTGTGGCCGGGACGGGCGCCTTCATCGGCTCCGCCTCGACCACGGTCTCGACCGCTCAGGCCCGGGACGACTGGTGGCGGCTGTACGACGACCCGACGCTGGACGGCCTGATCCGTCAGGCCTTCGCCGAGAACAACGAGCTGGAGGCGGCCTTCGCCAACCTGCGCGCGGTTCGGGCGTCCCTGTCCGAGGCGCGTGTGGGCCGCTTCCCGACCACCACCGCCAGCGCCCAGGCTCAGCGCAGCCGCGCCTCGGCCGCCACGGTCACAGGCCTGCCCGCCGGTGCGGATGCGCCCGAGATCGACACCTATGACGTCGGTCTGTCGGCCAGCTATGAGGTCGATCTGTTCGGCCGGGTGGAATCGACCATCCGCGCCGCCCGCGCCGACGCCCGCGCGGCCGAGGCCGCCCTGGCCACGGTCCAGGTCTCGGTCGCGGCCGAGACGACCCGCGCCTATGCCGACGCCTGCTCGGCCAACGCCCAGATCGCGGTGGCCGAACGGACGCTGGAGCTGCAGCGCAACACCGCCAACCTGACCCAGACCCTGCTCGACGGCGGGGCGGGCACCGGTCTGGACGTGGCCAGCGCCCGCGCGGCCCTGGCCCAGACGGCGGCGACCCTCCCGACCCTGCGGGCGTCGCGGAACGAGGCCCTGTTCCGCCTGGCCACCCTGACCGGCCGCACCCCGGCCGAGGCCAGCCAGGCCGCCGCCGCCTGCGTCCGGCCGCCGCAACTCAGCCAGCCGATCCCGATCGGCGACGGTGCGGCCCTGCTGGCGCGTCGTCCCGACGTGCGTCAGGCCGAGGCGAACCTCGCCGCCGCCGCCGCCCGCGTGAACGTCGCGACAGCCAACCTCTACCCGCAGATCAGCCTGGGCGGCTCCATCGGCTCCACGGCCCTGGACTCCAGCGAACTGGGCGACGACCAGAATTTCCGCTTCAGCTTCGGTCCGCTGATCAGCTGGTCCTTCCCCAACGTCTTCGCCGCCCGCGCCCAGATCAAGGCCGCCGACGCCCGTTCCGACGCGGCCCTGGCGACCTTCGACCAGACGGTCCTGACGGCCCTGCAGGAGACCGAGACGGCGCTCAGCAACTACGCCAACGAACTGGACCGCCGCGCCGCCCTGACCGAGGCCCGCGACCAGGCGGCCCGCGCCGCCAACCTGTCGCGTCAGCGTTTCAACGCCGGCGCCGACAGCTTCCTGCTGGTGCTCGACGCCGAACGCACCCAGGCCGCCGCCGACGCCGCCTTGGCCCAGTCGGACGCCCTGGTCACCACCTACCAGATCGCCCTGTTCCGCGCCCTCGCCGGCGGCTGGCAGGCCGACAGCTGATCGAAGGCTCCGCTCCCTCGCGCAGGCGAGGGGGCGGGGCTTTCATTCCACTCCGTCATCCTCGGGCTTGACCCGAGGACCGGAGGGGCCGCCGCATTGCGTCTGCGGCGCGCGCACTGCCCGATCCGCATCCGATCCTCGGGTCAAGCCCGAGGATGACGGGGTGAACGTGTCCAACCCCACTATCGTCTGTCTCGGCCACGCCTTTCGTCACCCCCACCCGCGCCGCAGCGACAGCAAACCTGGTCGCGGCGCCCGGAAGCGGACATTCTGACTGGCGGGAAAGGGTGATGGGGTGGACGCCCCCCGACGGCATCGATGTGCCAGAGTGAGGGTGTTGAACAACACTCGAAGGAGGCGTCCATGGGACAGGTTAGCACTGTTGGTCTGGATCTCGCCAAGAGCATCTTTCAAGCGCATGGCGCGGATGCTGCGGGCGAGGTGGTGTTTCGCAAGAAGTTGGGGCGAGGACGTTTGCTGGCGTTCTTCGCGGGCCTTCCCCCCTGTGTCGTGGCGATGGAGGCCTGTGCTGGCGCCCATCATTGGGGTCGAGAGCTGACCCGCCAGGGCCATACAGTCCGGCTGATCCCGCCGGTCTATGTGAAGCCGTTCGTGAAGCGTCAGAAGAATGACATGGCCGACGCAGAGGCGATCTGCGAGGCGGCGCAGCGGCCCAGCATGAGGTTCGTGCCGCTCAAGCAGGAAGAGCAGCAGGCCAGCAGTGTGGTCTTTCGCGCCCGCGACCTGCTGGTGCGTCAGCGCACCCAGACGATCAACGCCCTGCGCGGTCACTTGGCTGAGTACGGCTGGATCGTTCCCAAGGGCGTGCCGCACGTCGAGCGCCTGATCGCTCGCGTGGAGGATCCGGCCGAAGCGCTTCCGCCCGCCGCGCGCACCATTTTGCTGGTTCTGGTCTCGACCTTGCGAACGCTCGACCAGCAGATCGCTGTGCTCGACGCGGAGATCGCCTCGCGCGCCAGGCATGATCCGGTCGCACGTCGATTGATGACCATCCCGGGGATCGGTCCGATCACGGCGACGGCTCTGGTCGCCCTCGCTCCCTCCCACGAAGCCTTCAAGAGCGGCCGTCACTTCGCCGCCTGGCTGGGCCTCACGCCGCGACAGCGATCCACCGGTGGCCAGCAAAAGCTCGGCGCGATCACCAAAATGGGCGAGCGAACACTTCGACGGCTTCTGACCATCGGTGCCAGCGCCGTCATAAAACAGGCCGCCATCCGAGGCGCGCCGGCAGGGTCATGGCTCGACCAGATGCTGGCGCGAAAGCCGAAGATGCTGATCATCGTCGCATTGGCCAACAAGAACGCCCGCATCGTCTGGGCGCTCATGGCCAAGGGCGATGTCTACCGAGCTCCGGGCGTGCAGGCCTAGCCAGCACGAACGCGAGACGTCGAAGCGTAGGATGAGCGAAGGAGCATATGGCGCAACAGTCGGCGAGACGGGATCAGGAAAACCAGGGCTTTCCACCGTGCCTCGAGCACGCTTTGGGTGATTTGGACCGGATCCGCGAACTCCCATATAGGCCAGCGACGGTACGCCGCCGCAGTAAAGGCCGGACAGATGGCAGCATCCGACTACGTGTCAGAAACTCTCGGATTCACTCTTGCGCTGAAGGGGGGCGTCCACAGATGGGAAGCGGACCTAAGCCCTAATCCTCATCGGATAATGGGGATTTCGCTGGATGAAGGCGTCAACCTCTCGCACTCCCTCTGGATACCGCTCCGCGTCGGGGAAGCTACGATAGCTCCAAAAACGGAACCCGGCATCCCAAAGTCGGCGCACCTTTTCCCACTGAACCTCATCAGCCTTCGGCGGGGCCTTGAAGCTTCTCCCCATCAACGCCAGTGACCCTCGGCACTGCGGGCACGTTTGTACTCTATCGCCATTCCGCTTCCATGAAGTCCGACAATCAAAACATGCATGGGCGATCAGGTAATCTGGTCCTCGATGATATGGCGGGACGTGCGGCCCCGACACCTCGCGGTTACCAAGGGATCGACGTAGTTCCATGCGCTCGGATTTGCTTGGCGGGTTGCTCATTGCGCGATCTTGAGACAGGCGGCCAACGTCCGCAACGGGTCGGGCCACGACATCGATTCCAGCGCTGAGAGCGGACATCGGCCCCACAGCCCAAAAGCGGACCCGCCAAACTGAGGTTAGTGGTGGAGGCCCAGCCTCTCGCCCCAACAGAACGGTTGCCCCCGTAGCAACCCGAGTTGACATCACACCATCGGTCTCGAAGGATAATGTTGCCGCTGGAACTGTCCGCGTTCTCGTTTCAGGGCAGCGAGAGGAGTGGGCGTGCTCAAGAAGGTGATCATCGCATTGGGAGCGTGGGCGGGTGCGGCTTCGCTTGCGCTGCTCGCCAGTCAAACCATGGCTCAGACAATGAGCCCGGCGACAGAAGAAGCCATCGACCTCGCCATGCGGGCTTCTGTCGATAGTGGATGGACGGCCGGGGGCGCCGTCGCTGTGATGCGGAACGGTAGGGTGGTGTTCGCTCGTGGGTATGGCATGTCGAACCTGGAAACCGGCACACGCGCGACACCCAACAGCGTCTTCCGCGTCGGCTCACTGACAAAACAGTTCACGGCCGTCTCGCTGTTGCTTTTGGCACAGGACGGCAAGCTCTCGCTAGACGATCGAGCGGGCCTTTATCTGCCGCAGATTTCAGGCGACGACCCGACCACGATCCGTCAACTTTTGAACCACACCGCAGGCTTCCGCGACTATGTGGGCGGGCAAGACTTTGACCGCATTAAATGGTTGCCCCTGACGTCGGAAGAGTTGGTCTCCCATGTCTTGGCATTGAACTCCGCCCGGCAGTTCCCTGCCGGAACTGGTTGGGCCTATTCCAGCTCCAACTATGCTTTGGCGGGCGCGATCGTAGAGAAAGTGTCGGGCAAACCGCTCCGTGAGTTCATGGCAGAACGGCTTTTCGGTCCGTTGGGCATGACCCACACAGCGCTTGACGACGACGGCGCTATCGCGCCCGGCCGCGCCTCGGGTTACGATCGGTTGGTCGTAGAGCGACCTGGCTATCGGAACGCCCTCACGGTGAGCCTGACCACCCCCTTCGCGGCAGGCGGATTACGCTCGACGGTCGGAGACTTGCTCATCTGGAGCAATGCTCTCACCCACGACGGCGTCCTGACCCCCGAAAGCTATCGAGAAATGCTGACAACGGCTCGGCTAAATGACGGGTCACAAGCAACTTACCAAGATGAGAAGGGTGAATCTCATCCGATCCAGTATGCCTTGGGTATCGGCGTAACGGGCGATCCGGCGGAGCCCGAACTGAGTCATGATGGAGCGATCGACGGTTTCACCAGCACGCTGACGGTCTTTACCGGCGCGGATCTGGCGGTAGCGATCGTTGTCAATACATCGCCCAGTCAGCACCTGCCGTTCGATGGCGTGATGACGGCGATCCGCGCGGATCCGGCAATCGAGAACTGAGGCGCGACACTTGACCTGCCGCTGAACAGACCTGATCAAAGTCTGAAACGGGTCGATTTCCGAAATGGGCGTCAGGCCCGGAAGCCGACATCGGCGCCAAGACGGGACTGTCGCCTTTTAGGTTGGTCGGAATGACGGATTCTGGTCCAGCGCTTGCCGGACCCTTGTCGACCGCACGCCGATCACTTCCCCTACGACCGACCCCTATCTCGCCGTCCGCGTGCAGCGACGCTGGTGAGCGATGCCCTTGAGAAAGCCGCGGCGCACCAAGCCGGCGCGGATCGCGGCCTGAACCTCCCGATCATGGGCCGCCGCGCCGGACAGGCGACGCACCCAGCTTCTCAGCGGGATGAAATCGGTGGCGGTGTCGCGAACCATGTCGAGCGCGGCATTGGCGGCCTGGTCGCCTGTGCCGGTCGCCGGCGCCTCCTGGTCGACGTCGGGGCCGAGGGCCTCGTCCAAGGCGTCAATCTGGGCGATGACGGCCGAGCAACGCTGCAGACCCGCCGTCGCATAGGGAGCGCGGCGCGCGGTGATCAGAACCTCGGGGACCTCCTGTCGCCGCAGATTGAGATCGTCCAGCGGCGCCGTCGCCGCCTCGCCCACGCCGTCGCTGAATGTCTTTCCGCCCTGCGACGCTTGATCCCGGTTCAGCTGAACGCCCGACAGGCCAGGCATGGAGGCGCAGGCCCCGAGGCCGGACAGACCCAAGGTCAGGATGGGCAGGACGACGAGGCGACGGGCGAATTTCAAAGGACCATTCCAAGCGTGACGATAGCAGACACAGCGTTCTGATTGCAGGACAGTTCCAGCGGCCGCCTTGATCAGGCGCAAAGCATGTCCGTCGGACGAGGAAAGCGGAGCCTTGCGTCGCGGTGAAGGCCGGTTTGATACAAGGCTGCAATGAAGCGGCGCCGTTGTGTGGCGCAACAGAGAGCGGGGTTCATCCACAGTCGAGCGGCTGCAGCCTGTTCACTATTTGTTCTACTTGTGCTCTAAGGCCTGACGGTCGGCGGCGCAAAGGAGGAACAGATGAACGACGGAATCCTGGCCGATATGATGGCCGAGCTGGATGCGGAGCTGGCGCGGGCGGAGGCCTCCTTGCCGGAACATCCCGAACAGACGCGTCAAACCGAAGTCATGCGCGCCCTGGCCCTGGGGCTGGGCAATTTCGAGCGGGTGAGGGCGCACGACGTGCATCTGCTGGCGGCGCGGCTGTCGCCCCGCCGAGGGTGAGGAGGCGGCTTGTGCGAAGGATCTGCTGTCGGACGTATGCGCGCCGGGAGCCGGCGAAAGAACTGCAAATCACCTAGTCCCCAGCAGATCCGACCACCGCCAGCTGCCTTTGCCCAACGCAATCCGGGCGCCGTCGGCGCCGTCTTCCAACTTTAGTACGGCTAGGCCCGTCATTTGCTGCGTTTTGCACTCTGCCGGAGCGAAGGCGACTTCCAGGGCGATGGCCTGACGCACGCCGGCCAGGCCCTTGCCGGACTGGTTGCGGCTTTGCAGCCAGTCGCCGTTCCACACCAGCATGGCCCGGCCCGAGGCGTTCATCTCCTGGCTGGCGGCGATGACGGCGCGGCGCACGGCGGCGTCGTCGCGCACCGCGTCCTGAACCCAGCGCACCATGTCGCAGGAGCCGCCGCCCGAACCGGGGCCTGATCCCGTCCCTCCGCTGCCGCCGCTTCCGCCAACCCCGTTTCCTCCGCCGCCGCCTGGTCCCGCGCCCACCGTCATCGCGCCCGCCAACTGCGCTGCGGCGAGCAGCGGCAAGGGCGGTCCCGGCGGCGCGGGGGCGGCGGGCAGGGGCTCCACCTCGGGCGGAACCCGGTCCACCATTTTTCGCGGCCGCGCCGCCGCGACGGCGGGCGGGGCGCGTCGGGGGGCGGCGCTCTCTGCCGCCGCCGCCGGGGCGTCTGGCGTGGGTGAAGGATCGGGCGCGGGGAGGCGGGCGGGCGGGGGCGGCGGCGCGGCCAGTTCGATCAGGATCGCCGGTTCCGGCGTCGGCACGGTCTGCTTCTCAGGCTGGACGGCGGTCATCATCAGCACCAGGGACGCGTGCCCGACCAGCACCGGCGCGATGGCCAGGGCCCGTCGTCGCGTGGCCGCGGCGCTCAATCGCCTATCCGTGATGCGATGTGAGACGTCGTTCGCATGGTCATCCGCGACGAACCCCTGTAAAAAATCACGACGAGCTGTTGAAAACATCCAGTCGCGTCAGGAACGTGGCGTGGGTTCGAATACAACTGACCGCTGCTAAAGATCAGTGATAGATCCGAGCGGCCGCCATACGGCGTAGCCTGCTGGCGGGCCAACGTGCTGGCTCGCGCTCTGGTTCCTATCGGGCGCAATATTTGTACGAAATGAGCGTTCATATAACGGCTAAGCTGACATTTTGCCGCCCAATGCGCGTCATTACTCCGCCTTCTCGCCTACCGCAGTTTCATCTGGCGCATGGAACTGGACGTGGCGCCCCCAGCAAGAAGGAGACATGAACTTGAGCAGATCGAAACTCAGGACGGCGGTCCTCGGCGGCGCCCTCATCGCCCTCGGCTTCGCGGCCAGCGGCTGCGCCAGCCATCGTTTCGTGCGTGATCAGGTCGAGGTGGTCGATACGCGGGTGACCGGCGTCGAAGGCACGGCGGGCCAGGCCCTCCAGCGCGCCAACGACGCGCACAAGCTGGCGGAAGGCAAGTTCCTCTATCAGGTCGTCCTGTCGGACGATTCCGTGAAATTCCCGACCGACGCGGCGGCCCTGTCGCCCGAAGCCGAGCAGCGCCTGGCCCAGTTCGCCCAGCGTCTGCAGGGCGAGAACAAGAACGTCTATCTGGAGATCCAGGGCTATACCGACTCGACCGGCACGCCCGAACATAACGACCAACTGGGTGAGCAACGCGCCGAGGCCGTGCGTCGCTTCCTGAACCGTCAGGGCGTCGCCCTGAACCGGATGGCGACCATCTCCTATGGTCAGGAACAGCCGGTGGCCTCGAACGACACGCCGGAAGGCCGTTCGCAGAACCGCCGCGTGACCATCGTCGTCCTCGCCTAACTGGCGGACGGCTAGAGACCGGCGGCCGTTTCGCAGCGGCCGCCGTTTTCGTGCCTAAAGGCCGTCGAAGAAGGCGGGCACGGCCAGGGTCGCGGGGCCATAGACCCCCTCGTCGAACAGTCGGGCGCCCTGCGTCGGCTCCAGATTGATCTCCACCGTCCGCGCCCCGGCGTGACGGGCCAACTGCACGAACCCCGCCGCCGGATAGACTGCGCCCGAGGTGCCGATGGAGACGAACAGATCGCAGGCCTCAAGCGCCCGCTCGATCCTCTCCATGGCCAGCGGCGTCTCCCCGAACCAGACGATATGCGGCCGCATCCGCCCCTGCGGATGATGCGGCGAGGCCTCGTCCGCCGTCATGTCGCCGGGCCAGCTCATCACAACCCCCGACCGGGTGCAGCGGCCTTTGAGCAGTTCGCCGTGCATATGGATCAGTTCGAACCCCGCCGCCGGCGGGGTCTCGGCGTGCGCCCGGTCGTGCAGGTCATCGACGTTCTGCGTCACCAGCAGGAAGTCGTCCGCCCATCGCGCCGCCAGCGCGGCCAGGGCGATATGCGCCGCATTGGGCCGCACCTGCGCCAACTGCCGCCGCCGCTGATTGTAGAAGTCCTGAACCAGGGCCGGGTCCGTCGCATAGCCCTCTGGCGTCGCCACATCCTCGACCCTGTGCCCGCACCACAGGCCGTCGTCCGCCCGGAACGTGGGCACGCCGCTCTCGGCCGATATGCCGGCGCCGGTCAGGACGACGAGGTTTCTGGGTGACATAGCGGCTTCATACCATCCTGCGCCTGCCCTAGAAGAGGATCGAATCGTTCAGGAGCCCTGTCATGAAGACCCGCGCCGCCGTCGCCTTTGAAGCCAAACGTCCGCTTGAGATCGTCGAGGTCGATCTGGAGGGGCCGCGCGCCGGCGAGGTCCTGATCGAGATCAAGGCCACCGGCATCTGCCACACCGACGCCTATACGCTGGACGGTCTGGACTCCGAGGGGATCTTCCCCTCGATCCTAGGCCATGAGGGCGCGGGCGTGGTGGTCGAGGTTGGACCGGGCGTGACCTCGGTCGCCGTCGGCGACCACGTCATCCCGCTGTACACGCCCGAGTGCCGCCAGTGTAAGTCGTGCCTGTCGCGCAAGACCAACCTCTGCACCTCGATCCGCGCCACCCAGGGCAAGGGTCTGATGCCCGACGGCACGTCGCGCTTCAGCTACAAGGGCCAAGCTATCGCCCACTATATGGGCTGCTCGACCTTCTCGAACTACACCGTCCTGCCCGAGATCGCGGTGGCCAAGATCCGTAAGGACGCTCCCTTCGACAAGGCCTGCTACGTGGGCTGCGGCGTGACCACCGGCGTCGGCGCCGTGGTCAACACCGCCAAGGTCGAGCCGGGCGCCAACGCCGTGGTCTTCGGCCTGGGCGGCATCGGCCTGAACGTCATCCAGGGGCTGAAGATGGTCGGCGCCGACATGATCGTCGGCGTGGACATCAACCCCGACAAGGAAGAATGGGGCCGACGCTTCGGCATGACCCATTTCGTCAACCCGAAGGAGGTCTCCGACGTGGTCGCCCATCTGATCGAACTGACCGGCGGCGGCGCCGACTACACCTTCGACTGCACCGGCAACACGGTGGTCATGCGCCAGGCGCTGGAAGCCTGCCATCGCGGCTGGGGCGAGAGCATCGTCATCGGCGTGGCTGAATCCGGCAAGGAGATCGCCACCCGACCGTTCCAACTGGTCACCGGGCGCGTCTGGCGCGGTTCCGCCTTCGGCGGCGCGCGCGGCCGCACCGACACGCCGCGCATCGTCGACTGGTACATGGACGGCAAGATCGAGATCGACCCGATGATCACCCACACCTTCCCGCTGGAGGACATCAACAAGGCCTTCGACCTGATGCACGAAGGCAAGAGCATCCGTTCGGTGGTGGTGTTCTAGGAGCACTGGAATGACGGCGGCGAGGGTCACTGGGCTGCCTCAAGAGCCGTCTGGCGGATTATCGTAAGCGGTCCGAGATCGGCGTTGCGCTCAGTTAGTGCAAGACAACGCGCTCCCGCCTAAGGATGGGGCGAAACAGAGGGAGGGAATCATGTTCACCCACGTCACCGTCGGCGCCAACGATGTCGAGGCGTCGCGCCGCTTCTATGACGCCGCTCTCGGCGCGCTCGGCATCGACGCCGCTCAGGGGCCTGATCCGAAGGGCCGCTACTGGTGGCGCACGCCGCACGGCGCCTTCGCCGTGGGCAAGCCCATCGACGGCGAACCAGCTTGCCACGCCAACGGCGGCACGATCGGTTTGGCTGCCAAGGATACGGCGGCGGTCGACGCCTTCCACGCCGCCGGCGTCTCGGCCGGCGGAACCACGATCGAGGACCCGCCCGGTTTGCGCCAGGGTGCGTTCGGCAAGCTGTACCTCGCCTATCTACGCGATCCCTCGGGCAACAAGATCTGCGCCGTCCACCGGGTGGCCGACTGAGGAGAGCGTCGTGACGGCGTCTGCGGATGGAGCCGGGCGCGGCGCCGACAGGATCATCGTGTCCTGCGCCGGAGCGGTTTTTGGTTTTGCCGTACGTGATCCCGGTCTAGGTTGATCCCTTCGGATTTCGGGGGATAGCCGCATGACCAGCAAGACCGCCGCGCCTGGCACGATGGACGCCTTTTACGACGCCGTCACCAATGTCAGCGACTTCATCTGGGGCGGAAGTTGGAACGGCGAGTCCGTCCTGCCTTTCCCGCCGATGGTGGTCGTCCTGCTGGGCGCAGGCGTCTGGTTCATGGTCGGCCTGCGCTTCTATCCCATCCTGAAGCTGGGCTCGGCCTTCGCCGGCCTGTTCAAGAAGGACAAGGACGGCAAGGAGGCGGGCGAGATTTCCCCCTTCGCCGCCCTGTCGACGGCCCTTTCGGGCCAGGTCGGGACCGGAAACCTGGCGGGGGTGGCGACGGCCCTGACGCTGGGCGGGCCGGGCGCCCTGTTCTGGATGTGGATCACCGCCCTGTTGGGCATGGCCCTGGCCTTCGCGGAAGGCTCGCTGGCCGTGCGGTTCCGCGACCACGATCCCAAGCGCGGCTATTCCGGCGGTCCGATGACCTATATCCGCCGCGGTCTGGGCAAGAAATGGACCTGGCTGGCGGTGCTGTTCTGCATCGGCACCCTGTTCTCGTCCGTGGCCACCGGAAATATGATCCAGTCCAACTCGATCGCCGACTCCATCGTCGCGCTGACCGGCGTGCAGGAATGGGTGGCGGGGCTGATTGTCGCGGCCCTGGTCTTTGTCGTGATCATCGGCGGCATCAAGTCGATCGGCAACATCGCCGAGTTCATCGTGCCGATCATGGCCGTGGCCTATCTTCTTCTGGCGCTGATCGCCTTGATCCTGAACGCTTCCGACCTGCCCGCCACCTTCGCCATGATCTTCGACAGCGCCTTCACCGGCATGTCGGCTGTCGGCGGTTTCGCCGGCGCTGGTGTGATGATGGCGATCCGCGCCGGTGTGGCGCGCGGTCTGTTCTCGAACGAGGCCGGCCAAGGCTCCACCCCCATGGCCCACGCTGTCGCCCAGACCAATGATCCGGCGCGCCAGGGCCGTTTCGCCATGATGGGCACCTTCATCGACACCATCGTGATCTGCACCATGACCGGCCTGGTCCTGTTGACGGTGCGCGGGGCCTTTCCGGCCAGCGGCGGGGTGGTCGAACATGTGTGGAACTCGGACCTGCGCGGTTTCGAGATGACCCTGGCCGCCTATGGCGCAGCCTTCCCCCAGCTGTTGTTCGGTCAGACCACACTGGGCGGGCTGGTGGTGTCGATCGCCTTGATGCTGTTCGTCTTCACCACCCTGCTGACCTGGAGCTACTACGGCGAGCGGGCGGCGACCTTCCTGTTCGGGCCGTGGGTGGCGATCCCGTGGCGCCTCTTGTGGTGCGCGATGATCTTCGTCGGCGCCTTCCAGCAGATCGAGTTCGTCTGGCGTATGGGCGACATCGCCAATGCGGCCATGGCCCTGCCGAACCTGGTCGCTATCCTGGCCTTGTCCGGTGTGGTCTTCGCCCTGGCGCGCGGCGTCAAGGACGCGGGCGAGGACAAGGTCGCCAGTTCGGAAATGCAGACGATCGAAGAAAAGGAATAGGGGCGGCGGCCGGTATCGACGGCGCGCCGTCGCGTGTCCGTATCGTCCCCCGCAGGAGGCCCGATGAACACTGTTAAAACCCACGTCGTCCACGGCGGCGTCCTGCGCTATCTGAAGCACGACAGCGCGACAACGGGCACGCCGATGACCCTGTCCGTCTTCGTTCCGGGTGGGGAGGGGCCGTTCCCCGTCTTGATCTGGCTGTCGGGCCTGACCTGTACCGAGGACAATTTCACCACCAAGGCCGGCGCCTATCGGGCTGCCGCCGAGCATGGCGTCATCATCGTCGCGCCCGACACCTCGCCGCGCGGCGAAGGTGTTGCGGACGATCCGGCCTATGACCTGGGCCAGGGCGCAGGCTTCTATGTCGATGCGACCCAGGCGCCCTGGTCACCGCACTTCCGCATGGAGACCTATGTCACGGAAGAGCTGATCGCCCTGATCGATGCGGAGTTCCCGACCACCGGCGTCCGGTCGATCTCGGGCCATTCGATGGGCGGACACGGGGCCCTGACCCTGGCGTTGAACCACCCCGGCCTGTTCCGCTCTGTCTCCGCCTTCGCCCCCATCTGTTCGCCGACCCGCTGCCCCTGGGGCGAAAAGGCCTTCACCGCCTATCTGGGTGAGGACCGCGCCGCCTGGGATCGCCACGACGCCGCCAAACTGATCGAGGCGGGCGCGGCCCGACGCGCTGAAGGAGGGGACGTCTATGACGACATCCTGATCGACCAGGGCGACGCCGACAGCTTCCTGACCGACCAGCTCAAGCCCGAACTGCTCCAGTCCGCCGCCGACGCCGCCGGTCAGAAGGTCACCATCCGGCTGCAGCCCGGCTACGACCACTCCTACTTCTTCATGACCAGCTTCATCGCCGACCACGTCGCCTTCCACGCCAAACGTCTGAAGGCCTGAGGGCGGCTGTCGCGGATCGGGCTGCGGTGCTAGAGGGGCGGCATGAGCGCTCTTGATCCCTACGAACCGATGTTTTCCGCCCTTTGCCGCGAGGTGGGTTATTGCCTGCACGAGAAGGGGCAGAAGCGCGTGATCGCCGCCTTGCCGAGCGGCCTGGACGCCGCCGTGCGCGCGGTGTTCGCCGCCGAAGGCGTGGACGAACCGAATGCGCCCGGCGACGTCAAGCGCGCCGTGCGCGAATGCCTGAAGGCGAACTTGCCAGCTTAACCGTTCCGGGCCGATAAATCGTAACCAATCCGGGCGATGGTGCTTGGGTTATGCAAACGGGCGCCTAGATGAAGGGCGTCGGAATATGTCGCGAGAGGAAATTCCATGGCCTTCACCCTGCCCCCGCTGCCCTACGCCTATGATGCGCTGGAGCCGGCCATCGACAAGGAGACGATGACCTTCCACCACGACAAGCACCATCAGACCTATGTCGATAACCTGAACAAGGCCGTCGATGCGGACGCTGAACTGCAAGGCAAGTCGCTGGAGGAGATTTTCACCAGCATCTCGACCGCGCCCAAGGCCGTACGCAATAACGGCGGCGGTCACTGGAATCACAGCCTGTTCTGGGAGCTGCTGGCCCCCGCCGACCAAGCCGGCCAGCCCTCGGCCGAGCTCGCCGCCGCTATCGACAGCGACCTGGGCGGCATGGACAAGTTCAAGGAAGACTTCAACGCCGCCGGCGCCGCACAGTTCGGCTCGGGCTGGGCCTGGCTTATCGTCCAGAACGGCAAGCTGAAGATCACCTCCACCCCGAACCAGGACAATCCGCTGATGGACGTCGTGGAAGAGCGTGGCGAAGTCATCCTGGGCGCCGACGTCTGGGAGCACGCCTACTATCTGAAGTACCAGAACCGCCGCGCCGACTATCTGAAGTCCTTCTGGTCGGTGGTGAACTGGAACAAGGTCAACGAACTTTACGCTTCCGCTATCTAAGCTTGGCCTAAGCCATTAGATGACGCCCGTCGGAACCTCCGGCGGGCGTTTTCGATTCAGCCTGCACACAGGAGTGAAACGATGCGGATTCTTATGGCGACGGCGGCCGTGACGGCCCTGGCCCTGGCGGCCTGCTCTCCGGCGGCGAATGATCAAAACTCGGGCGAGCCTGCGTCGCCGAACCCGACCTCTACGGTCGCTGCTCCGGCGGAAAAGCCGGTCTATCGGTTCAAGATCGGCGCCCTGGACGCCATCGCCCTGTTCGACGGTGAGAACCCCGTGCCGAACGATAATAAGGTCTTTGGCGTGGGGCTGACGCCTCAGGCGGTCGCCGCCCCCCTGACCGCCGCCGGACAACCGGCCGATCCCATCATGCTGGAGATCCATCCGCTTCTGGTGCGGAGCGGCGCCCGGACCATGCTGTTCGACACCGGACTGGGGGCCGGCAAGGGCCAGTTGATGCAGAGCCTGCAGACGGCCGGCGTCGATCCCGCCAGCATCACTGACGTGATGATCTCGCATGGCCACGGCGACCATGTGGGCGGTCTGGTCGCTGATGGCGGCCTGGCCTTCCCCAACGCCGCGATCCGGATGTCGGAGGCCGAATGGGGGGCGATCCGCGCCAATCCCGAGATGGCGGATCTGGTTCGCGCGATCACGCCCAAGGTCCAGGCTTTCCGTCCGGGCGACGAGGTCGCGCCGGGCGTTGAGGCTCAGGACACGGCCGGTCATACGCCGGGGCACGTCGCCTATCTGATCGCCGACGGCCAGAACCAGCTATTGTATACGGGCGACCTGATGCACCACTGGGTCCTGTCGGTCGAGCATCCGGACTGGACCGTCGGCTATGACGACGATGCGGAGGCGGGAAAGAAGGCGCGTCTAGATGAGATCACGGCGCTCAGGGCGTCGGGAGCCCATATCTACGCCTATCACTTCCCCTTCCCGGGGCTGGGGAAGATCCAGACCCGCGAGGGGCGTGCGATTTTCATCAAGGAGGCGCAGCCGGCGACCTGATCGCACGTCTGACGTCGGCGTTCAGCTCGTGAACGTCGGACGCGATCGCTCCATCATGCGTTCGGAATGATGTTGTCGCAGGACCCGGCGTTGACGCAGAAGCTCATGAATACCGTCGGCAAGCTCCAGCAATTGCCTGTCGGAAAGCGGCTCGACCATATCGATCAGCTTCTGCTTCAACTTGTCGAAAGCCTGATCGCTTAGGCCGGTCGTCGTCGAATGCGCCATTTCGCCCTCCGCGAGGGGATCAGGAGATGTGCCTCCGACGAGAAGAAGATCGGCCGCGGCCGTGGGGTTCCGGTTCATCGTGCTTAACGCGCCGCACGGCTTGACTCCGCCAGTCTGTGTGGCGATAAGCGCCGCCTTCCACGTGTCCGGTTCGCCGGACGCGGGGATTGATGACGGAAGATGCGTGGACCGCCGTTGAGATCGCATTCCCAATCGAGGGGATGCCGGGCCGTATCGTCGAAAAGAGAATAGAATGTCCAAGCGCCACAGCGCCAAATACAAGATCGACCGGGCCATGGGTGAAAACCTGTGGGGTCGCGCCAAGTCTCCGGTCAACAAGCGCTCCTACGGTCCCGGCCAGCACGGTCAGCGTCGCAAGTCGAAGGTTTCGGACTTCGGTCTGCAACTGAAGGCCAAGCAGAAGCTGAAGGGCTACTACGGCAACATCACCGAGAAGCAGTTCGCCAAGACCTATGACGAAGCTGCGCGCCGCAAGGGCAACACCTCGGAAAACCTGATCGGCCTGCTGGAATCGCGTCTGGACGCCATCGTCTACCGCGCCAAGTTCGTCCCGACCGTCTGGGCCGCTCGCCAGTTCGTCAGCCACGGCCACGTCCTGGTCAACGGCAAGAAGGTCGACATCGCCTCCTACCGCGTGAAGCCGGAAGACGTCGTCACCGTGAAGGAAAAGTCGCGCAACATGGCTCTGGTGCTCGAAGCCCAGCAGTCGTCGGAACGCGACGTGCCGGATTATCTGGAACTGTCGGATCGTTCGTTCTCGGTCCGTTACGTCCGCGTGCCCGAACTGACGGACGTCCCGTACGCCGTGAAGATGGAACCGAACCTGGTCGTCGAATACTACGCCTCCTAAGGGAAGCGTCTCTGGCGGGAGGAGCCTCCTACAGGCGGCTTCCCTCGCAGCAGAGATAACGAGTTTGAAGGGCCCCGGATTCGTCCGGGGCCCTTTATCTTTCAGCCCGTTCCCTTCCTGAGCGAACTGGCGCATTCTCGGGCTATTCAGGGTTCGATCGAACAGGGGAGGCCGCCAAGCGATGCGCGCCGTCTTCAAATCTCTAGTGATCATCGCCGCACTGTCGGCAGGCTTATCCGCCTGTGCGGGCGGCGCCGATGCGCCCAGCGTCTCGACTGCGGGCATGCCCGGCGCGCTTGAGCCAATCCACGCCGCCGCCTTCACCAAGGACGCGGCCGTCTTCTGGGTCAGCTCCAACGGCTGCACCCACAAGGAAGACCTGATCCCCATCGTCAGCATCAAGGGCGCCGACGCGGTCATCACCCTGCGGCGGATTGACGAGGACACCTGCAAGGAGCCCCTGGTCCATGGCGTCGAGCTGAAATGGTCGTTCGAGGAATTGGGCCTGGCTCCCGGTTCGCCGGTCAGTGTCAACAACCCCTACCAACTGCCCCAGACCTGACGGCCAGACCTGACGACCAGACCTGACGACCAGACCTGACCACCGGCGCCGAGCCTTGGCCTTAGCGGCCGTAGCCCGGCCAGTTCCCCTTGCCGGCGCGTTCGTACTGGGGCGGCAGGCCTTCGCCGTGACCCAGGGCCACGGCGGCATGGTGGGCCCAATTTGGGTCGTCCAGAGCGGCGCGGGCGATGGCGACGATGTCCGCCTGTCCCGAGACGACGATGTCCTCGGCCTGTCGTGGGTCGATGATCATGCCCACAGCCATGACCGTCGCTTCGGGCACGGCCTTCTTGACGGCTTCGGCGAAGCGGACCTGATAGCCCGGTTCTGAACCCGGAATGTCGGCGCGGGCGACGTTGCCGCCCGACGTCAGGTGAAGATAGTCATAGCCCATCTCGTGCAAGGCGCGGCCAAAGGCGATCACCTCATCTAGCGCCACCCCGCCCTCGACCCAGTCCGAGCCGTTGAAGCGGACGCCCAGAGCCTTGGCCTGGGGCCAGGCGTCACGTAGCGCCTGGGCGACACGCAGCGGGAACCGCGCCCGCGCCTCTGTGGAGCCGCCGTAGGCGTCCGTGCGACGGTTCGACAGCGGCGACAGGAACTCGCTCAGCAAATAGCCATGGGCGGCGTGCAGTTCGACCAGGTCGAACCCCGCGCGATCGGCGCGGCGGGCGGCGTCCTCAAAGGCGGCGACAACGCGGTCCATGTCGGCCTCGGTCATCTCGGTCGGGGTATGCCAGTCGTCGCGGAAGGGCAGGGCGGACGGGCCGAAGGTTCGCCAGGCGCCCTCCTGGGCGGTCAGGGCGCGCCCACCCTTCCAGGGGGCTGAGGTCGAGGCCTTGCGGCCGGCATGGGCCAGTTGGATTCCGATCGGCGTCTGGGAATAGGTGCGCAGACCCTTGAGAAGGTCGGCCAGGACGGCTTCCTGCGTGTCGTTCCACAGGCCGAGATCGTCGGGGGTGATACGGCCGGCGGCCTCGACGCCCGTCGCCTCTAGGATCACCAGGCCGGCGCCGGACAGGGCAAGGCGGCCCAGGTGTTGGACATGCCAGGGCTGGGCCACGCCATCCACGGCCGAATATTGGCACATCGGCGCGATGGCGATGCGGTTTTTCAGCGTCAAAGGACCGATGCTGCGCGGCGAGAAGAGCTGACTCATAGAAAGGCATCCAGAAAGGCATCGGGGAAGGGAGACGGTAGCTATGCCTGTTGCGGTCCTGATCAAGGAGCGACCTTTCCGATTGTTCACCTGGCTTGCTGAAAATTCACGTGCCTGTCCGCTCGCCACGCGTCACAAAAGCCTCAAGCTTCATTAGGGGATCACACCAATGCTTCGTCTCGCTCTCGCCATCGCCATCGCCGCCCCGCTGCTGTCGGGCTGCATCATCGTCGCGACTGAAAAGCCCACCACGCGGGTGATCACGACGCCGGCCTCGGATCAATAATGCGCGGCGCCCTCAAGGTGCTGGCGGCAGCGGCGCTTGCCGCTCCTCTGCTGTCAGCCTGCGTCATCTATGACAGCGACGCGGGCGAGAACGTCTCGGTCAATGTCTTGCGCGATGACGCCCCGCCGGCGGAGGCCATTCGCGAAGCTCGCTTTGTGGACGGCGCCCTGGTCGTTCGGGTCGATTCCAACGGCTGCACCCAGGCGTCGGATTTCGAGGTTTCGGTGGACGATCACTCGCCTGCCAAAATCACCCTGCGCCGCTTGAAGCCGGATATGTGCAAGGCCTTGGTTCCCGATGGCGTCGATTTGCGGTGGACCTATGCCGATCTCGGGTTGGAGCCCGGCACGCCCGCGCGAATTCTCAATCCGCTGAAGTAGTGCTGAACACCGCCGCCATGGCGGCGGGGATACGCTGCGGCCTCAGGGTCGCGGCGTCGACCAGGCACCATTCGGAGACGCCCTGGGCGCAGACGCGGCCCTGGGCGTCCTCGATCCGGACATAGCGGTTGAAACGTGGGCCCTGGGGATCGCCGACCCAGGTCCGGGCGACGACGCCGGTCGCGCCCGGCTCGATCGCGCGCAGATAGTCGATCTCATGCCGCAGGGCGACCCAGGAACATCTGGCGCGGGTCGCCTCGTCGAAGCGGGCGGTCCAGTGGGCCGTGCCCACATCCTGAAGCCAGCCGACATAGACGACGTTGTTGACGTGGCCGTTGGCGTCGATGTGCTCGGGGCGAACCTCGAGTGGAACGACGAAGACCTCGCGGTCTTCGCGCGGCGTCAGGACCGGGCGAGCCATCAGGCTTCGCCGAGTGGAACGCCCTTTTCCGTCATCAGGGCCTGAAGCTCGCCAGCCTGGAACATCTCGCGAATGATGTCCGACCCGCCGACGAACTCGCCCTTTACATACAGCTGAGGGATGGTGGGCCAGTCGGTGAAGGCCTTGATGCCTTCGCGCAGGGCTTCGTCCTGCAGCACGTCGACGCCGACGAAGGACGCCCCGACATGGTCGAGAATCTGGACCGCCAGGGAAGAGAAGCCGCAGCGCGGTTGGTCCGGCGTGCCCTTCATGAACAGCACGACGTCATTCTGGGCGACGGTGCCGCCGATGAAGGCGTGAACGGGATCTGCAGAAACGGTGTCGGTCACGGGAGAAGCCTTTCGTGAAGGTCGTCAGCTAGGGAGAGCCGGCGGCCGGGTCAAGGCGTGGTTGTGTCGATCGGGCAAGATCAGGCGGCGGCCGACGCCGTCACCCGGCCCATTTCGATCTGCGCGGCAAGCCCCGGCGGCAGGTCGCGTTCCGGCGTGGCGGCCAGCATCTCCAGCCGTTCCGTATCGTTGGCCCGGATGATCACGCTTGAGATCGTCGGATCCGTCAGCACATAGCTGAGGCAGATCGCCTCGGCCGGCCAGTTGGGCGTGCGATAGAGAAAGCCGAAGGCGTCGGCCTGTCGCGACTGGGGTGGGCGTTTGGGCGCGCCGCCAAGGCCGAACAGACCCTTCTTCGCGGCGGCCTGCGGCCCGCGCGGCTTGGAGCGCCGGTCGGTGAAATAGTCGTAGGCGAAGACCGCCATGTCCTGTTCGCGGGCGGCCCGCACGCGATTGCGCAGCTTCCAGTCGGCGTTGATGTCGAACGGGGTCAGCAGGACATCGAAGGCGCCGGTGGAGACATAGGTGTCCATCACATCGCCGCCGCCCGCCACGCCCAGTAGCTTGATGCGGCCGGTGGCGCGAAGGGCCTTCAGCGCGTTCAGTGACGATTGGGGCAGTTCGTGCTCGCCCGGCTCATGCAGCACGGCGACGTCGATCCAGCCCAGGCCCGAGAAGTGCAGCGCCCGATCGATGGCCGCGGTCATGCCCTCGGCCGAAAAGTCGCGCGTCCCTTCGCGATCCGCTCCGATTCCCAAGGTCAGGCCGACACAGACCAGCTTGCGATCGACATGGGCCAGGGCCTCGCCCAGCACCTCGGCGACGACCGGGTCGGCCGTCTCCAGCCGGTAGGAGTTCACCCCGGCCTCGAGGGCGGAATACAGCAGGTTCAGCGCGGCTTCGCGACCGCGCGCCAGACTGTCGAGGCCGAAGCTGAAGGTCAGGTTGGAAATGGCGGCGCCGGATACGCCGAAGGGGCGATAGCGCATAGGCTCAGCCCTCCTTGGACGGCGCGGCGGTTTCCAGCGCCAGGGCGTGCAACTCGCCGCCCATCTGTCCCTTCAGCGCCGCATAGACCAGCTGGTGCTGGCGCACGCGCGGCATGTCTTCGAAGGCGCTGGAGACGATGCGGGCACGATAATGGTCGCCGTCTCCGGCCAGATCGTCGATGGCGATCTCGGCGTCGGGAAAGGCGTCGACCAGATGCTGGCGCAGCGTTTCGACGGACATGGGCATGGGCGGGCTCTCGGATCGTTCCCTACGAGAATGCCCGATAAACCTTAATGCCGGGCTACGCCTTCTTTGGGCCGTTCGAACAACTGAACAGGATGATCCTTGTAGGTCGCCATCGCGTAGGGTCGGTAACCGACCCCTTGCGCCAGCCGAATGGAGGCGAGGTTTTCGGGGGCGATCATGCAGACCGTTCTCGGCGCCGGCAATCGGACGTCCGCCCATTCCAGAACCGCTCCAAGCGCCTCGGTAGCGAAGCCGCGACCTTGAAAGGCGGGGGAAAGACCCCAGCCCAGTTCGGGGTCGGTGAGAGGCGGATCAATCAATCGTCGATGATCCAGAATGGAGACGCTGCCCACATAGGCGCCGTCGCTCGCCAGACGGACAGTCCAATTGCCGTAACCGGCGACGCTCCACTGTCCCAGGTCACGGAGCAGCCGAAACCAGACCTCCTCGCTTGTCATCGGTCGCCCGGTAATATGCCGGGTAAATTCCTCGCTGGACCAGAGCGCGATCAGAGGATCCAAATCCGCTACTTCCACCGGGTTCAGCACCAGCCTCTCGGTTTTCAAAATCGCGGCGTTCACATCAGGCCCAGTTGCTTGAAGCTGGCCACCCCTTCGCGGCCGACGACCAGATGGTCGTGGACCTCGACGTTAAGGGCTCGGCCGGCCTGCACAACCTGTTTCGTCATCTCGATGTCGGCGCGGCTGGGGGTAGGGTCGCCGGACGGGTGATTGTGGACCAGGATCAAGGCGCTAGCCGAGAGCTCCAGGGCTCGGCGCACCACTTCGCGGGGATAGAGGGGGGCGTGATCAACCGTGCCGCGGTTCTGCACCTCGTCCAGGATCAGCTGGTTCTTTTTGTCGAGATACAGGATGCGGACCTGCTCGAGGGGCTCGTGTTGCAAGGCTACCCGCACATAAGCCAGTAGCGCGCTCCAGGACGATATGACCGGTCTCTTGACCGTCGGCTCGCGCGCGATCCGCCGTGTCACGTCGAAGATTAGCTGCAAGTCGAGCGCCACCGCCCTTGTGGCCTTGCCGGCGACATAGCCCAGCGACCGCGCCACCTGATCCTCAATGGCCTCATGGCTGGCCGCCCCAATCCCCTCAAGTCCTCCGAACCGGGCCAGCAGGTCCTTGGCCAACGGCTTGGTGTCCTTGTACGGAACGCTGCGGAAAAGCAGCAACTCCAGCAACTCATAGTCGGGCAGGGCGCCCAAGCCGCCCTTGGCCGCCCGCTCGCGCAGCCGATCACGATGGCCGCTGTGGCGCGGCTTTATTTTAGGCTCGGGTGTCGGGTTGTCCAGCATGTCCCCCTCCAGCCTTCGCAACCTGTGCGGAAGATGAATGGGGATCAAGGGTTCAGTTCGGGCGGAACAGCCCGGCCGGCGATGCGGTGAAGATTTCCAGCCCGTCTTCCGTGACCCCGATGGTGTGTTCGCACTGGGCCGATAGCGACTTGTCGCGCGTCACGGCGGTCCAGCCGTCGGACAGCACCTTCACATGCGGCTTGCCCAGGTTCACCATCGGCTCGACGGTGAAGAACATGCCGGTCTTCAGCACCGCCCCCTCGCCTTTGCGGCCGTAGTGCAGGACATTGGGACTGTCGTGGAAGATGCGGCCGATGCCATGGCCGCAGAAGTCGCGGACCACGCTCATCCGCTGGGCTTCGACGAACTTCTGGATGGCGAAGCCGATGTCGCCGAAAGTATTGCCGGGCTTGATCTGCGCCAGACCCAGATCCAGCGACTGATAGGTGACATCGATCAGTTTCCTGGCCCGGGCGTTGATCTCGCCCACCGCATACATGCGGCTGGAGTCGCCGTGCCAGCCGTCGACGATGACGGTGTGGTCGATGTTGACGATGTCGCCGTCCTTCAGCACCCGATCTCCAGGGATGCCGTGGCAGACCACGTGGTTGATCGAGGTACAGACGGTTTTTTCGTAGCCCTTGTAGCCCAGACAGGCGGGCAGGCCGCCATTGTCGAGGGTGAACTCTCGCACAAGGTCGTCGATGGTGCTGGTCAGCACGCCCGGCTTCACATGGGCAGTGATCATGTCGAGCGCCTCGGCGACCAGGCGGCCGGCCTTGCGCATGCCCTCGAAATCCTCCGCCGTATGGGTGCGGATGGCGCTGGAGCGGACCAGGGCGTCAGTTTCCAATTCGGGCGTTTCGTACATGGTTTCAATCAGCAGCGGCGACAGGCTCAGATGGCGATCCTATCACGGATACACAAGGCGATTGTGCGGCGGTGACGGATTCCTTTCCCGTACGGAACGCCGAAGTGTGTGTTGCGCGTCACGTTCGCCTACCGGAATGAACTTGCCCTAACGTCACCTCTCGCCGGTGTGATCGTGTGCAGTTTTTCAGACACAGTTTCGCCTGTTTCCCGGCGGAGACCCGCCATGCATGCAACGTTTTCCTGACGAAAGCGCTGGGTGCGATCGACCTCCCCGATACCCACCGCCGCGTAACTGGCGGGGGAAAAACTATAGGAATGGCTTATGACTCCCAGGAATTTCGCCCGTATGGGCGGCGTTGCGCTGACCACCGCCCTGCTGGCCGGCGTCGCCGCTCCGGCTATGGCCGGCTCGTTCTACGTGCAAGAACAATCGACCCGCGGCCAAGGCCGCGCCAACTCAGGCGAGGGCGCCGACAAGGGCGTTCAGTCGCTGTGGTGGAACCCCGCCGCCATCGCCGGAACCGAACGCCAGGTCTATGGCGGCATGCACGGCCTGATCCTGGATTCCGACGTCGATAATCGCGGCTCCACCTTGACCTACAATGTTCCAGTCGCCGGCGTCGGCGTCGTCAGCAACACGACTGCGGTCAATGGCGATCCGCATGTTCACGAAGTCGTCGAAAGCGGCATCGTGCCGAACTTCGCCGTTTCGATGCCCGTCGGCGATCGCTTCAACATCGGTATGGCCGTTCAAGCGCCTTACAATTTCACCACCAAATATGAGCCCACCGACTTCGCCCGCTATGACGCCCTGACGTCGGAGCTGCGCTCGGCCAACGTCAGCTTGGTGGCGGCGATGACGGTCACGGACTGGCTGGACCTCGGCGTCGGCTTTGACGCTCAGTACGCCAAGGCGACCCTTTCCTCGGCCCTGCCGAACGTAGCTCTTCCCGTCGCTCTGTCCCCGGCCTATGTCCTCTCGCCTTCGACCGACGGCCGCAACCAGCTTGAAGGCGACGGCTGGGACTATGGATGGAACGCCGGCGCTCAGATGCATTTCGGCAAGCTGGATCTGGGCCTGTCCTACCGCTCCGAAATCGAGCATGAGCTTGAAGGATCGGTGAACATCTCGGGCCTGACGGGCATCTTGGCCGGCGCGAACGTCTCCGCCGACGGCGGCGCCAGCTTCAACACGCCCTGGTTCGCGACCGCCTCGGCTCGCTACGCCGTCAACGACCGTCTGACGCTGAACGCTCAGGTCAATCGGATCGGCTGGAGCGAGTTCGACGCCATCCGCGTGGCCTACACCGGCGGCGGCTCGACCATCGTGCAGGACTATGACGACGTCACCACCGGCGCGATCGGCTTCGACTACAAGATCGATCCGACCATGACGGTCCGCGCCGGACTCGGCTTCGACCCGACCCCGACGCCGGACGATCACCGCACCGCTCGCATCCCGGACGGCGACCGGTTCCTCTACACCGCCGGCCTGTCCAAGACCGTGGGCTCGATGACCTTTGACGGCGCTGTGACCTATATCGACATCGATACGGCCACGATCAACGATACCCGTGACATCTACGGCAACGGCCTGGTCGTCTCCACCCTGCGCGGCGAGGCCCAAGGCCAAGGCGTCGGCTTCTCGATGGGCGCGACCTGGAACTTCTAAGGTCGACAGCCATCGGCTGATACGAGAACGGCGGCTCCTGTTCGGGGGCCGCCGTTTTTTAATGCCGATTGGAGGGCTGTCACCTCAGGCCAAGCCAAACTCAGGGCTGGCGCTTGAAGGTGTCGCCGATTTCGGTCGCGTCGGGGCCGTCCGGTCCAGCGCTGTGTCGCTCTTGCTCGCCGACCATTTTGACGTCGGCCTCCGGCGTCAGGGCGTCCGGCTTGCCCAAGGGTTCGGCGCCGTTTTTCTCTCGGCCTTCGGTCTGGTTGCGGTCCATTGGAATCTCCCTTGCTGTGAAGGGAGCGCTGAGAAGGGGGGAGGGTTCCGTCAGCTCCCCGTATCCACCTTCGCCACCACCGACATGCCGGGCGCCAGCCGGTCCATGCCCGCCTGACCCGGCTCGATGCGGATGCGCACCGGAATCCGCTGGGCGACCTTGGTGAAATTGCCGGTGG
Organism: Brevundimonas sp. FV2ps16; assembly: GCF_058681075.1. Classification (NCBI taxonomy): domain Bacteria; kingdom Pseudomonadati; phylum Pseudomonadota; class Alphaproteobacteria; order Caulobacterales; family Caulobacteraceae; genus Brevundimonas; species Brevundimonas sp. FV2ps16. Next base: position 1,710,528 of record NZ_CM178728.1, read on the forward strand.
CGTTGTCGGGGCGGATGACGCTGAACTCGCTGCCGGCGGCGGGGGCGATGCGTTCGACGCGGCCGCGCAGGGTCTGGCCGCCCAGGGCGTCGACGGTGATCTCGACGGGCTGGCCGATGCGGATGTCGCGCATCTGGGTCTCCTTCATATTGGCCGTGATCCAGACCGTGTCGGGGACCAGGCCCAGCAGCTGGGTGCCGGCGGTGACATACTGGCCCTGGCGCACGCCGATCTCGCCCAGACGGCCGGGGCGAGGGGCGATGATGCGGGTGTTGGCCAGGTCGATCTGAGCCAGGCGGACGGCGGCCTGGGCGTTCTCGACCGAGGCGGCCAGGCTGTCGCGGTTGACCACGGCGGAGGTGACGCCGGTCTGGGCCACGCCCTCGGCGGCCTGGGCCTGGGCGAGCTGGGCCTGGGCGCTGCGCAGGGAAGCGACGGCGATGTCCACATTGGATTGCGACACCCAGCCGCCGGCCTTCAGCGTGCGGGCGCGGTCGGCGTCGGCCTGGGCGCGGGTCAGGGTCGCCTGGGCGGCGGCGATGGCCGCGCGCTGCTGCGCCACCGTGCCGCGCGCCGAGGCCTGGGTCTGGGTCGAGTTGGACAGGGCCGCCTCGGCCGAATGGAGCGCCGCCTCGGCCTGTTCGAGGCGCTGGCGGTAGGTTCGGTCGTCGACCTGGGCCAGCAGTTGGCCTTGCTGGACCGTCTGGAAGTCCTGAACCGGGACCTGGACCACATAGCCGCCGACCTGGGGGCTGATGATCGTCACCTGGCCGCGGACGTAGGCGTTGTCGGTGCGCTGCACATGGCCGGTGAAAGGCGGCAGCCGCCAGGCGTAGAGGACCAGGCCGACGGCGAAGACGGCGACGATGGCCGCCACCACGGCCCAGAGGACGCGCTTGCGGGGTTCTGGCGCGGCGGGGGCGGCAGGGGCGGGCGGAGCGGAGGGGGCGGGGGCTGTATCGGTCATCGGGTTCGGGGCTTTCGGGGATCAGTCGGCGGCGGCGGCGACAGTTGCGGCGTCGGCGTCGGGGGCGGCGGCGGGCGGGGGCGTGTTTCGGGCGTCGCGCCGGGCCTGGCGTCGTGCTTGGCGTCGGGCCTTGATACGGGGGCGCAGGTGGACGACCGTGACCCAGGCGCAGCCCAGGCCGGCGATCGCGGCGATGATCAGGAAGACGTCGTTATAGGCCAGGACATTGGCCTGCTGGGTCACCTGGCGGCTCAGCAGGGCCGCGCCCTCGGCGTTCAGCAGGGCGGGGTCGGTGATAGTCGACGCATAGGCGCCGGACAGCTGGCGCAGGCGCAGAACCACCTGGGGATCCAGGCTGGTGATATCGGCGGCCAGCTGGTTCGAATGGAACTTCTCGCGCACCACCTGGATCGTGCCGATCAGGGCCGAACCCGCCAGGCCGCCCAGATTCTGCAGCACGCTGAACATGACGATGAAGCTGATGATGTTGCGCGCGCCCTGTTGCAGCACCTTGCCGACGCCGATCAGCAGGGCCGGGCCGACGAACATGGCCGAGGCGAAGGCGACCAGGGCCTGGCTGACGTAGAGCTGGGCCGGGCGGGTCAGGACGGTGGCGTGGCTGTCGATGAAGGCGCCGAGGGCGATGAGGCCCAGCGCGATGGCGATGGGCTTGTTCAGCTTGGCCATGTTCAGGGTCAGGGCGCTGACCGCCGTGCCGGCCATCATGGCCAGCAGGATGACCAGGAACAGGCCGTGCAGCTGGTCCGGGCCCAGACCGACCACGGTCAGGAAGCCCACCGCGCCCGAGGTCTGTTCGGACAGGGTGATGCGGATCAGGAGGATGGCGCCGAACAGGCGCAGGATGTCCGGCCCGGTCAGCCAGCGGACGTTGATCAGCGGATTTTTGCGGTCGTACTCGATCATCAGGGCTGCGGTCAGCAGGAGGATCGCCCCCGCCAAAGCCCAGCCGATCCAGGCGGCCTCGGTCCACCAGACGATCCGGCCCAGGCCCAGAACGGCGGCCAGCAGGGCCACGCCGGGGGCGAACAGGGCGAAGGTGAGGAAGTCCAGCGGCTCGAACAGTTTCAGTCGCTCGGACGGGGGCAGGCGCAACACCTGGACGGCGGCCCAGGCCAGCAGCGCCATGCCCAGTTCGAAGGTGTAGAAGGCGCGCCAGTCGTCCAGCTGAAGCAGGCTGGGCATGATCAGGCGGGCGATGGGGACGGCGAAGCTGGACAGGCCGATGCCGATCACCAGGCCCTTCAACCGGTGCCGGGCCGGGAAGGCCTGGATCATATAGAGGAAGCCCAGGCTGGACAGGCCCGCCGCCGCCGTACCGGCCACGGCGCGGACGAACAGGGTGGACTCATAGTTGTCGACCGCCAGGTGGGCGGCGCAGGTGACGACGAAGGCGGTCAGGCAGATCTGGGTGAACAGGCGCAGGCCGTACTGCTGTCTGAACTTGAACAGGATCAGGTTCATGCAGGCGTTGGTCATGACGAAGACGACCGGCAGCCAGGCGGCTTCGCTGGGGGTGATACCCAGAGAGCCCTGAAGACTGGTCAGATTGGCCGTAACGGCCGCATTGCCCAGACTGCCGACCAGGGCCACCAGGACGCCGGTCAGGGCGTACTGAAGCCTCAGCCAGGCCGTATGGTCGGGCGTGGCGGGCGAGCCGGGCAGGGTGGGGCGCTCGTGGGGTTTAAGCGTGGCCAGATACTGGTCCCACGGCAGATGCCAGTTGTGATCGGCGCGACGGGCCATCAGGACGCCTCGGCCCGGGGGCGCAGGCCGTCCAGAAGGATGGCGCGGGTGCGCTGGGACACTGCCTGACGCTCGGCTTCGTCGGCGCCCTGGAAGCCGGCGCCCAGCAGGGTGGCGATCAGGCGGATGTCCATCGGCCTCAGATCCTTTCGCGCCAGCCCGGCCGCCTGGGCGCGTTGCAGAGGGGCGGCGCCCGCCTCCATCAAGCTTTGCCGCAGGGGGGTAAGCGCATCGGGCGAGCGCACGTTCCGGACCAACCCCGCCAGACCGGCGTTGCGGATCATGTCCTCGGCCAGCCGATCGAGAAACCAGAAGAAGACTTCGGGGGCCTCACCCTGTTCGGCGGTGCGGCGGCCCAGGTCGGCGACGTCGGCCTCGAGCACGGCCAGGGCCAGTTCGGTGCGGTCGGCGAAATGGCGGTAGAGGGTGCCGCGTCCGACGCCGGCCTTTTCCGCAATCAGGTCCAGCGGCGCGTCCAGACCCTGGTCGGCGAAGACCGCGCGCGCGGCCTCAAGCAGGGCGGCGTGGTTGTGGACGACGTCCTTACGGACATGTTTGAGGGCGGAGCGCGACATGATGACGCGCATAAATGGACATGGGTGTCCGCTTTGCAAGAGGCCGTTCGAAGGTCCCTCTCCCATCGGGAGAGGGCTTGAGCGCCTGAGAGCGTAGCGATCAGTCTTGCGCGACCCGAAGGGCGGCGCGAAGCAGCCAAAGGGTGAGGGGCACGGTGGTGCGAGCTGGCCCACCGGCGGACCCTCATCCGGCCCTTCGGGCCACCTTCTCCCCATGGGAGAAGGAAGGGGCGTTTACAGCCCCTTCTCCAACACCACGAAATCCAGCTCCGACCGGGGCGGATCGACGGGGAAGGGGCGGGTCTCGCCGGTGGGGCGGTAGCCGCGCCGTTCGTACCAGGCGATCAGTTCTGCGCGGCGGTGGATGACGGTCATCTCCATGCGGCGGGCGGCGAAGCGGGCGACGGCCTCGGTCTCGGCGGCGACCAGCAGGCAGCGGCCCAGGCCGGAGGCCTGCAGGGTCGGATCGACGGTCAGCAGGCCGAGATAGGCTCGGTCCTCGCCGACGCGGGCGACCTGGACGCAGCCGATCAGGGCGTCGTCCCGATGGGCCAGCAGGATGACCCGGTCGGGATCGGCGATCAGGGACGACAGTTCCTCGGCGCTGGTGCGGGTGTCGAACAGCAGGTCCGCCTCGTGCGTCCAGCCGGCCTTGGCCGTCTCGCCGCGATAGGCGCGTTCGATCAGGGGATGAAGCGCGGCGACGTCGTCGAGTGTCGCCGCGCGAAAGGCGATCTCGCTCACCTGGAAACGCCCAGCTCCCGCACCAGATGGTCCATGCCATAGACGTCGCGCAGAGCGACGGTCACCGCCTGGGTGGTGACGATGACGCTGCGGTTGACGGCGCGATCGTAGCCGTAGGCGTTGCGCTGGGTCAGGACGGTGGAGTCGAAGTTGGCGCCGATGATCTCGCCCCTTGCGTTGATCGCGGGCGAACCGGATGAGCCGCCGATGGTGTCGGTCGAGACGGCCATGTCCATGACGGCGTTCGGGTCGATCCGTTCCTTGGCCGCCAGCAGCTTGGGCGCGACGGCGAAGGGCTCGGCGCCCGTGGCGCGGTCCCACAGGCCGGCGAAGGTGGTGAAGGCGGCGAACCGCTGGCCCGGAACGTCGGAGCCCTCGACCTGGCCGTAGGTCAGGCGCAGGGTGCCGGTGGCGTCGGGATAGACGGCGTCGCCATAGGCGGCGAAGCGGGCGGCGGCCAGCTGTTCCGAGGCGCGGTCGGTCGGGGCCTGGACCCGCGTCTCCCAGGCGTCGCGGACGGCGCGGGCGTCGGCGTCGATCGCCAGGGCGTATTGGATTATCGGATCGGTCGAGGCCTGAACGGCGGCGAGACCGCCGGTCCACAGGGCGCGGCGCACCGTCGGGTCGGCCAGGGTCGTGCCGGCGACGAGGCGGGCCGACAGATCCTCGGGGCTTTCCTTGCCCAGCAGGGTGCGGACCGAAGGGTTGTCGACCGTCAGCCATTCGCGGGTCTTGGACAGCCACCATTCCAGCCGGATCTGCTCCAGCTCGGGATAGGTGGGGCGTTCGGCGAACAGGCGGGATTCGACGCCGGACAGGCGGCTGTCGGCGAACTCGGGCAGGCGCTGGTCGGACGGCTTAGCCCGCTCCTGGGCGCCGCGCACCAGGGTGCGGGCATAGGCGAACAGCTGTGACCCGCCGGCGACCGAGGTCGTGCCCAGGCCCGTGCCGCCCTCGAGCAGGGCCATGGACGGATAGAGTTCACGGGCGACGGGCTGGACCGTGCTGAGGCTGGTCCAGGGATCGACGCCGGAGGCGGCGGCGCGGGCGCGGAAGTCGGCCTCCTGTTCGGCCTTCCTGGCCATGAAGGCCGGATCGATCAGGGCGGCCATGCGACCGCGCCCGCGCTTGTAGGTGTTCTCCAGGCTGACGATGGGGTCCATGGCGATGAAGGCCTGTTCCTCTCCCTCCTCCGAGTAGCGAATCAGCCGGCCGCGCAGCTCGGAGGCGATCAACTGGTCCAGCGGCAGCACCACATCGCGGATGGTGGTCAGCTGGTCCATGGTCAGCAGGCGCTGGGTCGAGCCGGGATTGCCGGAGATGAAGACGGCCTCGCCCTGCGTCGGCTTGTTCGGGTTCCAGGCGAAATGGGTCGGGGTCGCGACCGGCTGACCGTCCTCGTACAGGCGGATGAAGGCCGCATCGATGGCGAAACGGGGGAAGGAGAAGTTGTCCAGGTCGCCGCCGAATGTGGCGGCGCGATCCTCGGGCGCCCAGGCCAGGCGGACGTCGGAATATTTGCGGTACTTGTAGAGCTTGAACTGACCGCCCCGGTACAGGCTGACGACCTGGCAGCGGATCTTGGGGTCGTTGCCGCAGGCTTCGCTTTCGATCCGGCCGGCCTCGGCGTCGCGAGCCTGGGTGAAGGCCTGGCCTTCAAGCCCGGCGCCGGCCTTGTGCATCCGCTCGGTCACGTCGCTGATGTCGGTCAGGATTTCGGCCGTGGCGCCGGGGCATTTCAGCTCTTCCTCGCGCGACTTCGGCAGGAAGCCGGTCTCGGCGTAGTTGACCTGGGGCGTGGAGAGGTTGGCGACGCAGGTGGCGACGCAGTGGTTGTTGGTCATGACCAGGCCCTGGCCCGAGATGACGCCCGCCGAACAGCCGCCGAACTTCACCGAGGACAGACGGACCCGGTCCAGGAAGGCCTGGTCGATGTCGGTTCCCAGCGTCTGGTTGGCGCGGGCGATGGGGAAGTTGTCGAAGGTCCACATGCCTTCTTCGGCGGAGGCCGAGGAGGCGGAGGTGAGGGCGATGACGGCGGCGGAGGCGAGAAGGGCGAGGCGCATGGGGGTGGTCCTTGAAGTCTCCTCCCCATCGCTCCGCGATGGGGAGGTGGCGCGGCGCTTCTTCAGCGCCGTGACGGAGGGGCTCTTCGATACATGACAGGCGCCGGTGGGTGGTGAAGAGCCCCTCCACCCCCGGCTCCGCCGGCGGTCCCCCTCCCCATTCGCAAGAGGCGAATGGGGAGGAGACGTTGTATCTTACCGCCGCACGCCCAGTTCGCGCAGCAGGCGCGGCTGGTTGTAGACGTTACGCAGAGCCTCGGTGATGGCGGCGGTGGAGACCGTGACGGTGCGGTTCAGTTCGCCGTCGTAGCCGTAGCTGCCGCCCAGCGAGTGGATGTTGCCGTCGAAGGCGGCGCCGATGACTTCACCCTTGGCGTTGATTACGGGCGAGCCCGAGTTGCCGCCGATGATGTCGTTGGTCGAGACGAAGTCATAGACGGTCGACTTGTTGACCTTGCCCTCGGCCGCCATCCAGTCCTCGGCCGCGTTGAACGGCTCGGCGCCGGTGTTGCGCTCGTACAGGCCGCCGATGTGGGTGAAGGGCGTCACCGTCACGCCGCGATAGGTCCAGCCCTTCACCTGGCCGTAGGACAGGCGCAGGCTGAAGGTGGCGTCGGGGTAGAGGTTGGCGCCGTAAACGGCGAACCGGGCCTGGGCGATTTTCTCGCCGGCGCGGCTGGTCGGACCGGACACGGCCGATTCCCACTGGGTGCGGATCGCCTGGGCCGAGTCGTCATTGGCCATGACGAAGGCGATCAGCGGATCGCCCGAGGCCGCCAGCTGTTCCGGCGTCATGGCCAGGGCCTGGGCGCGGAAGGCGGGATCGGCCAGGCGGGTGCCGTCCACCAGGCGTTCAGCGATCTGTTCCGGGCTTTCCTTGCCCAGCAGGGCCTTCACATCGGCATTGTCGACCGTCAGATATTCGCGGGTCTTGGACAGCCAGAAGTCGAGATAGATCTTCTCGAGATCGTTGGAGATCGGGGTCTCGGTCGCCAGGCGGCGACCCAGGGCGGCGATGTCGGCGTCCGAATAGCCGGCCCGGCGTTCGGCGACCGGCTTGGCGCGTTCCTTGGCGGCGCGGACGATGGCCTTGGCGTAGCTGTACAGCGACGAGCGCTGGCCGGCGGCGGCTTCCAGCTGGCGGTAGGGCAGGTAGAGGTCGCGCTGGGCAGTCGAAACGCGCTCCAGCTCGGCCCACGGGTCGCCGATGGTCTGGGCCAGGGCCGGGTCGGCGGCGACGCGCTGACGCAACTCCTGTTCAGCCGCCCGCTTGGTCGCCATGAAGGCCGGGTCGGTCAGGGCGCCCTGCTGGCCGTAGTTGACCTTGAAGCCGTTCTCCAGGCCGAAGATCGGATCGACCGAGACGCGCTTGGCCTCTTCACCCGTCGTCGAATACTCAAGCAGGCGGCCGCGCAGTTCAGAGGTCTGGATCAGGCTGATCGGCAGTTGCTGGTCACGCAGGACTTCCAGCTGGGCCATGGTCAGCAGGCGCGAGGTCGAGCCGGGGTTGCCGGCGACGAAGGTGACGTCGCCTTCCTTGGGCGCATTGGGGTTCCAGGCCAGGTGGTTCGGCGTGGAGACCGGCTTGCCGTCCTCGTAGGCGCGCAGGAAGGCGGCGTCCAAGGCATAACGTGGGAAGTTGAAATTGTCCGGGTCGCCGCCGAAGAAGGCGGCCTGAAACTCGGGCGCGAAGACCAGGCGGACGTCCTCGTACTTGCGGAACTTGTACAGCTTGTACTGGCCGCCGCGGTACAGGCTGATGACCTGGCAGGTCAGCTTGCGGTCGTCGCCGCAGACTTCCTTCTGGATCTTGTCGATCTCGGCGGCGCGGGCGCGCACGAAGGCGGCGCCCTCAAGCCCTGCGCCGGCCGCGACGACGCGGTCGGTGACGTCTGTGATGTCGGTCAGGATCTCGGCCGTCTGGCCGGGGCATTTCTTCTCTTCCTCACGGGTCGCGGGCATCCAGCCGTTCTTGACGTAGTCGTTCTGGGCGTCCGACAGATCCTGGACGCAGCCGACGACGCAGTGGTGGTTGGTCAGGATCAGGCCCTCGCCCGAAACCAGCGAGGCCGAGCAGCCTTGCAGGCGGACGGCGGCGTTGCGCACCCGGTCCAGCCAGGCCTGGTCGATGTTCGTGCCGTATTTCTCGTTCACCGTCGCGATGGGGAAGTTGTCGAAGGTCCACATGCCCTCGTCGGCGCGGGCCGGCGTGGCGGGGGCGGACAGGACGACGGTCGCGGCGCCCAGGGCGGCCAGCGAAGCGGTGAGACGAAGGGACGGCAACGACATTCGGGGGTTTCCTTCAGAGGGCGGAACGCGCTGTTCCGTCTGTTATCTTGTAACTAGCGCTGCTTCGCTAGCGTCACCAAGAGGCTGAGACCGCCTTAGTGGCTCGTTCCATTCGGTGCAACGCGGCGAACTGGCAGCCTTACCCCGATTTAACTTGGCGGTGAGGTCTCGCTCGCTCAGATAGACAGACGTATCGGGGGTTTATCGACGACCATGTCGCTTGCGCTATCTACGCTGCTGTTCGAGTGGCGCCGCTATATGGCGGCGGTCATGGCCCTGGCCCTGTCCGGGCTGCTGGTCCTGGCCATGACCGGTGTCTTCATCGGCATCGGCAAGGGGTTCACCGCGACCATTGAGCGGTCGGGCGCCGACATCTTCATCATGCAGCCGGGCGCCAAGAGCTTGATTGGCGGCCCATCAGGCGTGCCGCGCCGGTTCATTCCGCTGGCGTACAACCACCCAGAGGTGATCGAGGTCATGCCGCTGGACGGCGCCGGGGGCACTTTCCAGAACATCAAGAACGTCGATCCGACCAAGAGCCAGGCGGACAACGCCAGCCAGGGCGCGCCGCGTCAGAAATTCGTTCAAGCCAGCATCATCGACACCCGTCCGGGGTCGGTGACCATCCCGACCGACTATTCCCAGGAACTGGTCGACGCCCTGCGCCAGCCCTACACCGTGGCGGTGGATGAGACGGCGCTGTCGACCCTGGGCGTCAAGCTGGGGGACAAGGCGCTGTACAACGGTCAGACGGTGACCATCGTCGGCGTGACCCGCGGCTATCCCAATATGATGCAGCCCGGCGTGGTGATGTCGCGCGACACCCTGCGGATGCTGGGCCAGGCGGACACCGGACCGCGCGTCGGACCGCTGATGGTCAAGCTGCGCGATCCGGCCCGCGCGCCGATCGTCGTCGCCCAACTGAATGAGATGGGCGACGGCCAGTGGAGGGCCTGGACCAAACAGCAGCTGGCCGAGGCGAACGCCGGCGCCATGTTCGAGGAAGGCATTCTGGTCATCATCATCGGCGGCTGCGTCGTGCTGGGGATCATCATCGGCGTGGCCATCACCTGGCAGACGCTGCGCGGAGCCATCATGGCCAATATCAAGGAGTTCGCCTCGCTGCGGGCCTTGGGCGTGGGCATGGGGTCGCTGCGACGGATCGTGGTCGAGCTCAGCTTCTGGGTCGGAGTAGTGGGCGTGTTCGCCGCCATCTTCCTGACCTGGCTGGTGTCATTGCTGGCCATGGCGGGTGCGGTCATCATCGCCCTGCCGTTCAGCCTGCTGCTGGTCGTCGGGATCGGCCTGATCCTGATCTCCATGGTGTCCGGCCTGCTGTCGCTGGGCATCCTCAAGAACAGCCAACCGGCGGACCTGCTGCGATGAACGACATGTCATTCGGTCACACCAAGGTTCACGGCAAGCACGGCGATTTCGCCATCGAGGCCAAGGGTCTGGTCAAGCGGTTCAAGTCGGGCAAGTCCTGGGTCGAGGTGCTGAAGGGCGTCGATTTCGACGCCAAGCATGGCGACCTGACCATGGTCATGGGACCCTCGGGGTCCGGCAAATCGACCCTGATTGCGGCCCTGTCCGGTCTGTTGCGCCCCGAAGAGGGGCGGGTGGACGTGCTGGACGTCGATGACCTGTGGAAATACTCGTCGGGACGGATCGACAAGTTCCGCCTGGATAACTGCGGTTTCATCTTCCAGGGCTTCAACCTGTTCCCGGCCTTGACGGCGCTGCAGCAGGTCGAGACCGTGCTGAAGTTCCAGGGGTTGAGCTCGGGCCAGGCCAAGAAGCGCGCCACGACGGCTCTGGAAGAGGTCGGCCTGGGCCATCGCCTGCATCAGCGGCCCGCGGCCCTGTCTGGCGGCGAGAAACAGCGGGTGGCCATCGCCCGCGCCCTGGCCAAGGATCCCAAGATCCTGTTCGCCGACGAACCGACCTCGGCCCTGGACGGCGAGAACGGCCAGGTCGTGATCAAGTTGCTGCGTCGCGCCGCCACCGAACACGGCGCAGCCGTGATCTGCGTGACCCACGACCCGCGCCTGGAGGCCTGGGCCGACCGGGTCATCCATATCGAAGACGGCAAGATCCTGGACGATCAGCGCCGCATACCCGATCCGAACGCCATCCTGGCGTCCCACTGAACAACGACGAAATCCCTTAGGACGATACGCCCATGCCCGGCTTTCTGAAGAAAAAACGCACCTGGATCGGCCTGTTGCTGGTCATCGTGCTGGTGGTCGGCTTCATGCTGTTCCAGTCGGCCGCCAAGACCAAGAAGGTCGAACAGGAGAAGGCCGCCGCGACCAAGGTCGAGAGCCCCTATGCGGCCATCGCCAACGGCAAGGTCGATGTCGAGGGCGGCATCATCCAGATCGCGGCCCGTCGCGGCGGCATCGTCCGCGAGGTTCTGGTGCAGGAGGGCGACACCGTCGTCGCCGGCCAGATCCTGGCGCGCCAGGAAGACGACGAGCCGCGGCTGGAGGTTCAGAGCGCCCAGGCCGCCGTGGCCCAGGCCGAAAGCCAGTTGGCTCAAATCCGCGTCGACATCCGTACCGCCCAGCGCGAGCGCGACCGTCTGCAACGACTGGTCGCCACCAACTTCGTCGCCGCCCAACGCATTGACCAGGCCGACGACCAGATTGCTGTGGCACGGGCCCGCCTCGGGTCGCAGACGGCGGCGGTGCAAACCGCGCGAGCCCAGCTGGATCAGGCGCGTTATAATCAGGAGCTGACCATCATCCGCGCGCCCACCAACGGTCGGATCGTGCGCCGTTACGCCAACCCCGGCGCGGGCGCTTCGACCCTCAACGTCTCCAACATGTTCGATCTGGAGCCGGATGCGCCGCGCATCGTCCGCGCCGAGGTGGTGGAAAGCGACTTGCCCAACCTGCGCGATGGCCAAGCCGTTGAGATCACGCCGGAAGGCGACACCAGCAAGGTCTATATCGGCGCGGTGATGCGTCGGGCGGCGGTGTTCGGGGCCCGCAAACTGGCCTCGGACGATCCGTCGCAGCGCACCGACGAGCGCGTGGTCGAGGTCGTAGCCTCGGCCGGCGACGCGCCGCTGCTGATCGGCCAGCGCGTCCTGGTCAAGTTCATGAAGCCGGGCGAGACCGCCGGGGCCAAGCGCGCGGTCGCGGCCGGCGTTGGTCCGAACCAGGCGATGCGCGCCCAATAAGGAAACGGATCAGCGGCCGGTGAAATCTCCCGGCCGCTTTTCCAGCACGGCCGCGACGCCTTCCAGGTGGTCGTCGGTCATATGGGCCAGGGCCTGCATGGCGGCCGACAGCTCCAGGATCTGCTCGAAGGTCTGGTCGCGGCCCTGACGCATCAGGGTCTTGGCCATCCGCAGGGCCTGGGGCGGCTGGGCGGCGATTTCACCGGCGGTGATCAGGGCCTCGTCCATCAGCCGTTCGTGGGGAACCACGCGGTTGACCAGGCCCCAGCGCTCGGCCGTCTCGGCGTCGATGCTGCGGCCGGTGAACAGCATTTCGGCGGCGCGAGCGTAGCCGACGTCGCGCGGCAGCCGCCAGGCGCCGCCGTCGCCGGGGATGATGCCCAACTTCAGGAAGGGCACGCCGAAGCTGGCGCGGTCCGACGCGATGCGGATGTCCGCCGTGGCGGCGATGCCGCAGCCCAGGCCCATGGCCGGGCCGTTGACGGCCGAGATCAGAGGGATCTCGAGGTCATAGAGGGACCGGACGATCCGGTGGACGACGCGGCGATAGCGGGCGCGAATCTCGGCGCCCGAGCCTTCGAACAGATCGCGCCGGTCGCGCATGGCGGTCAGATCTCCGCCGGCCGAGAAGGCCCGCCCGGCACCGGTCAGGACCACGCATTTGACCGTCATGTCCGCATTGGCGCGGGCGCAGGCCTCGGCGAACTCGTCGCCGTCGCTCAGGTCGGGCAGGGCGTTCAGCCGAGCCTCGCGGTCCAGCGTCCAGATCAGGATCGCGCCCTGTCTGGTTTCGGCGATCAGGCCCATCTGTCGTCTCCTCGGTTCGTCCCGTCATCGGACGCCGACGCCGCGTCAGGCAAGTCCAGAATTGCAAAAGCCCCGGCGAGGGGCCGGGGCTGCTGCACGTCAGGCTTTCGAGGCCGTCAGCGTTTCTTGGGCGTATAGGGTACGAAGTTGGACGGGTGGCTGACCACACGTCCCGAGTTCGACGGCATATGCCGACTGTTGACCAGCATCCCGCCCCACAGGGCGAAGGACATCATGGCGTGTTGGAGGTTACGCTCCTTATCGTTCATCTTGGCGTCTCCTTTCCCAGAACGATGAAAAGAGACGCGTCGTACCTTTGGGAATCTCACCCTCAGTCGTTTCGCGTCAGAGGCCAATATAGCCAGTTTTGAGTAAATTGCAAATTTTTCAATCAGGAAACGGAGTATATTTCTTGATGGTGTCACATTGAGCGAGCCGCCCCCGCCTGGACCGCAAAGACCAGGGCCGCCAAAGGCGATCGCCACCCCCTGCGTCATGGTGTGCGCGGTGGACGGCGCCAGCGGCCTGTGCCTGGGATGTTTCCGCAGCTTGAGCGAGATCGCCGGCTGGCGGGCGTTGAGCGATGCGGAACGGGCGGCGGTGATGGCCGAACTGCCGTCCCGACGCGACCGCATCGACCCGGCCAAGCTGGGCTAGGGCGGACCGGGCTTTAAGGTTTCGTCAGCCAAGTCGTTTCACGCCATTCCAACCCCCGGCGGATATGCAGGGAGCATGATCCGTATCGACCTTCAGTCCGTCGCCGTGTTGAGCGTCGCCCTTGTGGCCTCGTTCGCGACCGCCCTGACGATCCGTCACCTGGACGGGGGCGACGCCGCGATGGCGGCTTCGACAGAGATGGCCGCGCCGGCTTCAGGGATCGCGACCCAGGTGGTGAAGGGGCCGGACGGCCATTACTGGGCTCAGGCCAAGATCGACGGACGGGCGGTTCAGGTGCTGGTGGACACCGGCGCCACCGTCGTGGCCCTGACCCGCGCAGACGCGCGCCGGCTAGGCGTCGATCCGGAGCCGGAGGCCTTTACGGGCAAGGTTCAGACGGCGTCCGGCGTGGTTCGCGCTGCGCCGGTCGAGCTCAAGTCGATCTCGGTCGCCGGGGTTCGGGTCGATAATGTCGAGGCCTTGGTCGTCGAGGAAGGCCTGGCCTATTCGCTGTTGGGCATGAGCTATCTGGGCCGCCTGTCAGCCTTCGAGGCGACGCCGACCGGGCTGACGCTGCGCCCCTGAAACGGGTTCAGAGATCCCGCATCTGGCGGCGGGCCTCGTGGAAATACTGCCAGCCGGTCCACAGGGTGATGACGGCGGCGAACCAGATCAGGAAGACGGCGAAGGATTCGAACGCCGGCTGCCAGGCCAGGGGCGAACCGTCGGGATACTGAAGCCCGAAGGCGCCCCACAACAGCGTTAGCTGAAGCGCAGCCAACGCCACCATCTGCACCGTGGTCTTCCATTTGGCGGCCAGGGTGACGGGCAGTTCGATCCGGCCCGCCATGGTCTCGCGCAGAGCCGAGACCGCGAATTCGCGGAACAGGATCAGGCCGCAAGGCAGGGCGATGCCCGGCAGGGACCCGGACGCCAGCACGCCCAGGATGGCGCCGGTGATCAGCACCTTGTCCGCGATCGGGTCCAGGATGGCGCCCCAGCGGGTGGTCGAGTTCCAGCGCCGGGCCAGGAAGCCGTCGACCCAGTCGGTCGAGGCGGCGATGACGAAGATCCAGAAGGCCCAGACCCCGAACTTCAACTGAACCTCCGGCGACAGCCAGGCGTCCAGCGCACCCGGCGCCGCCCCGGCCATCATGGCGAACATCACCACCCCGGCGAACAGGCGGATGCCCGTTAGGATGTTGGGAATGGGGTTGGCGCGGTGGGCGGTGGTCATCGTCATGTCCGTTGCAACGCGCCGGGTGTGGCACGGTTCGGCGATCACGCCAACGGTTCGAACCTCGGCTTGTTCGTCAGGGCGCGCAGGACGCCGTCGGCGATGCCGAAATGCAGGCCTGTCAGGGTCAGTTCGCCGGCGGCCTCGCGCTCGGCGATCCAGGGGAAGGTACGAAGATTTTCGATCGACAGGCGGACGACGGCCTCTTCGGCGGCGCCCTCGACCTGGTCTTCGGACACTTCCTCGGCCACGCGGCGGACGACGGCCGAGCCCTGGGCGACCCAGGGGGCGACGAAGTCGGCGCAGGTGTCGGGCGCGCCGTTCAGCATGGCGTTGACCCCGCCGCAGTGGGCATGACCCATGACCACGATGCGGCGCACGTTCAGAACCTTGACCCCGAACTCCAGCGCCGCCGACACCCCGTGCAGCAGGCCATCGGGCTCATAGGGCGGGACCAGATTGGCGACGTTGCGCACCACGAACAGCTGGCCGGGCGCGGCGTCAAAGATCAAGGCAGGGTCCGCACGGCTGTCGGAACAGGCGACGATCAGGGTGTGCGGCTTCTGGCCCAGCTCGGCCAGGGCTTCATACTCAGCGCGGGCGGCGGGCCAATGGTCGCTGCGGAACCTGCGATAGCCAGCAGTCAGTTCGTCGTCGATGTCGCTCATGAGGCGCCTGTAGCGCTTTGAGCGGCGCTGATAAATCGTGTATACGTGTGTATACAGAGGGAGCGCGCCATGCCCGTCACCAGTCGAACATTCCGCAGCGGCAACAGTGAAGCCGTGCGCCTGCCCAAGGAATTTGCGTTCGGGCCGGGCGTCGAGGTCGAGATTGATCGCAAGGGCGACATCGTGACCATCTCCCCCAAGCGAAAGCCTGTCAAAGAGATGCTGGCCAAGCTGCGTAGCCTGCCCAAGCCGGCCAGCATCGGCATCCGCCACGAGGTCGAGATTCCAGAAAGTCCGGGTCTCTAGGCGTGGCCTATATGCTCGACACGAATGTCGCCATTCATCTACGGGATGGCGACGCGCTGGTCGACGAACGAGTGGACGCCCTCGATCCGCCGCTTCTGCTGTCCGTGATCAGCCGTATGGAGTTGGAAGCAGATCTGGGCCGGCTGGAGGCAAGCACCGCAAAACGGCGGGCAAGGTTGGACGCCCTGCTGGAGGTCGTGCCGGTGCTTCCATTCGGATCTGACGAGGCGCAGGCCTATCGATTTATCGTCGAAACCTGCGGCTTCTCACGACGCAAGGTGCTGGATCGGATGATCGCGGCGCAGGCGATCACTTCGGGTGCGACCTTGGTCACCCGTAACGGCGACGACTTTCGCGACATCCCCGGCCTGACCCTGCTGGAATGGTGAGGCGGTTTACGGCTGCCTGAAGAAGGCGTGGATGCGTTCGGCCAGGGGCTGGTTGATGCCGTCCACCTTGACCAGGTCCGACACCGACGCCCGACCGACGCCCTTGGCGGAGCCGAAGGCGTGGAGCAGGGCCTTCTTGCGGCCGGGGCCGACGCCTTCGATCTCGTCGAGGGGATTCTTCTTGATGTCCATCGAGCGGCGCTTGGCGTGGGCGCCGTTGGCGAAACGGTGGGCCTCGTCGCGCAGGCGTTGCAGGTAGTAGAGGGCCGGGGACTTCAGCGGCAGCATGAAGGGCGGCTTGCCGGGCATGAAGAACTTCTCCATCCCCGCATCGCGATCCGGCCCCTTGGCGACCCCGACCACGGCGATGTCGTCCAGGCCCAGGTCGGCCAGGACCGCCAGCACCTCGGCCAGCTGGCCCGCGCCGCCGTCGATCAGCAGCAGGTCGGGACGGACGGCGTCCTCGCCCTCTTCCTCGTCCTTGACCAGTCGAGCGAAGCGGCGGCGCATCACCTCGCGCATCATGCCGTAGTCGTCGCCGGGGGTCAGATCCTCGCCCCGGATATTGAACTTGCGATACTGCGACTTCTGGAAGCCGTCGGGGCCGGCCACGACCATGCCGCCGACCGCATTAGTGCCCTGGATATGGGCGTTGTCGTAGATTTCGATCCGCTCGGGCCGGGTCTCCAGACCGAAGGCCTCGCAGACCTCGTCCAGGATCTTCCCTTGCGCCGAGCTTTCGGCCAGGCGGC
This sequence comes from Brevundimonas sp. FV2ps16, assembly GCF_058681075.1. Lineage (NCBI taxonomy): Bacteria > Pseudomonadati > Pseudomonadota > Alphaproteobacteria > Caulobacterales > Caulobacteraceae > Brevundimonas > Brevundimonas sp. FV2ps16. Next base: position 1,726,936 of record NZ_CM178728.1, read on the forward strand.
GGCCCAGGGCCTCGCGGGCGTTGGTCAGGGCGTGGTCCACCAGGGCCAGTTTCTCGCCGCGCATCGGGCGGGCGATCTCGATTTTGCGGTCCGCCTTCATCGAGAAGGCCTCCTCCAGCAGTTCCAGCTCGTGCGGGCGGACGTTGGACAGGATCAGGCGCGGGATGGGCTTGTCCTCGTAGAACTGACCCAGGAAGGCGGCCAGGATTTCGGGATCGGTGTCGGTCTTGTCCACGCGCGGGAAATAGGCGCGGCCGCCCCAGTTCTGGCCGGCGCGATAGAAGAAGACCTGGACGCAGGCCTGGCCGCCATCGGAGTGCAGGGCGAAGACGTCGCCCTCGGCCACGCTGTCGGCGCTGACGGAGTTCTCCATAGAGATGGCGGACAGGGCGCGGATGCGGTCGCGGACGCGGGCGGCCTGTTCGAAGTCCATCTCGTCGGAGGCGGCCTGCATCTCCTGCGACAGGCGGCCGATGACGGCGCGCGACTTGCCGCGCAGGAACTGTTCGGCCTCGGTGACCAGTTCGCCGTAGTCTTCAAGGCTGATCAGGCCGGTGCAGGGGGCTGAGCACCGCTTGATCTGGTGCAGCATACAGGGACGGGTGCGGGTCTCGTAGACACTGTCCGAGCAGGATCGCAGCAGGAAGGCCTTCTGCAACGTGTTCAGCGTCCGGTTGACCGCCCAGGTCGAGGCGAAGGGGCCGAAATAGTGGCCGGGCGTCGTGTGGGCGCCCCGATGTTTCTTCACCTGGGGCGCGCGGTGGTCGCTGCGGATCATCAGCTCGGCGAAGGACTTGTCGTCGCGGAGCAGGACGTTGAAACGCGGCTTCAGCTTCTTGATGAAGTTGGATTCGAGCAGCAGGGCCTCGGTCTCGGACGCCGTGACGACCAGTTCCATCGATCGGGTCTGGGCCACCATCAGGCCGATGCGCTGGGTGTGGAACCGGCCCTGGGCGTACTGGACGATGCGCTTCTTCAGCGACTTGGCCTTGCCGACATACAGGCACGACCCGTCCTCGCCATACATGCGATAGACGCCCGGCTTGTCCGGCGCCCGACGCGCCTCGTCGGCGATCAGGGCGGCGGCCGTCAGGTTCGAATCGAGCGTCTCCTCGGTCATCCGGGGGGATATAGGCTCACGACCGGCGAACCAGAAGGACGCCGGCCAGAACCAGGCCCACGCCGGCGATGCGGCTGAGGTTCAGCGGCTGGCGAGGCACGCCCAGGGCGCCGAAATGGTCGAGGATCAGGCTGAGCAGCAGTTGGCCGCCGACCATCAGGGTGATGGTCATGGCCACGCCCAGGCGCGGCACGCCCCAGGCGGCGGCGACCACGAAACAGGCGCCGTAGACTCCGCCCAGCCAGGCATACCAAGGCAGGGCCCGGGCGGCGGCGATGTCGGGCCGGGTGTGCATCAGGGCGGCGACGATCCCCAGCACGGTCGTGCCGATGGCGAAGGAGATGAAGGCCGCATTGACCGGCGAGGCGACGGCCGTGGCCAGCTTGGCGTTGGTCGGCGCCTGGAGGGCGGTGGCGCCTCCGGCCAAGACGACGACGATGATGGCGAGGAGCAAGGGGTTCATGGCCTTGGCTAGCACGGCTTTCGCCGGTTGAGCAGAAGTCCGCCTCACCAATTTGTATCGGTTGGTACGCCGTCGAAGATTTCGGCCAGGCGGGCGCGCGTGCCCCGGTTGACGTCCTCGGGCAGGACGGCGGGGTGGAACCATCCGATCTCGGCGATCTCGCCCTCGCTGGACCGCTCGCCCAGGTCGAAGGCGTCGATGCGGAAGACCAGTACATGATCGCCGGGGAAGAAACGCTCGTTGGAATGGATGGAGACCAGGCTCGGCGGGGTGCGGGCGAGCAGGCCGGCCTCTTCCTTCAGTTCACGCACCACGGCGTCCTGAGTGGTCTCGCCCTTGTCCACCCCGCCGCCGGGCAGCCACCAGCCGGCCAGATAGGTGTGTTTGACCAGCAGCACCCGCCCGCCCGCATCGACGGCGACGCCCCTCACCCCCAGGGTTTTGCCGCGCGTCAAACGCGACCAGACGAAGAAGAGGGGACGGGTGAAGGGTTCGATGCGGGTGCGCCAGGTGCTCATGTCGTGACCATGGCATGACGGATCGTCGCTAGGTCAAGATCGAGCGGCGGCGGTCGTGCGGTTGCGAGATGTTTCCCGGATAAGACGCGCGACGCGGCGGCAAGCGCCGCTTGAACCCCGCCGCCACTCGCTCTAATCCTGAAGGCCAACAGGAGCATGAACATGCTGGCGCTCGGCATCATCTTCGGCTTCATCGCCGTCATCGCCCTCATGAATCTGGTCGAGTTCGGCCGGGTTGACTGATCAGGGCCCCAGCGCCGTGAGGGGCGTCGCCCTGGTCACGGGCGGGGCGCGACGGATCGGGCGGGCTATTTGTCTGGCCCTAGCCAGGGCCGGGTATGACGTGGCCGTGCATCACCATGCGTCGGGCGAGGACGCCCGGACACTGGCGGACGAGATCGCGGCCTTGGGGCGGCGGTCGTGTCTGTTGCAGGCGGATCTGACGGATGAGACCAAGGTGCGCGCCCTGGTTCCGGCGGCGGCCGAGGCCCTCGGGCCGGTGACGGTGCTGGTCAATAACGCCTCGGTGTTCGAGGACGACCGGATCGGCGGCCTGACCCGCGAAAGCTGGGACAAGCATCTGGAGACCAATCTGCGGGCGCCCCTGGTGCTGGCCGAGGCCTTCGCCGCCCAGACTGTCGAAGGGGTGATCGTCAATCTGCTGGATCAGAAGGTGCTGAAGCCGGATCCGCGCTTCTTCTCCTACAGTCTGTCGCGCAACGGTCTGTGGTGGGCGACGCAGACCCTGGCCCAGGCGCTGGCGCCGGGCATAAGGGTCAATGCTGTAGGACCGGGACCGACCCTGCCGTCGGTCCACCAGACCCCTGAGGAATTCGCCGCCGAAGCGCGCGGCACCCTGTTGCAGACGCCCGGCAGCCCCGAGGCGGTGGCCGAGGCGGTGCTGTGGCTCATTGACGCGCGGATGGTCACGGGCCAGATGATCGCCGTCGATGGGGGCCAGCATCTGGCCTGGCGCACCCCGGACATCCAGGAGTAGTCGCGTGGTCCAGTCGTCTTCGGTGTCGCCGTTCCCGGCGGACGAGCCGCTGCGCTACGAGCGGCTGAGCGTCTTCGTGCGCGGGCTGGAGGTCGAGGCCGGGATCGGGGTCTATGATCACGAACAGGGGCGGCTGCAGCGGCTGGTCATCGACGTGACCCTGGAGCTGGCCCCCAAGTCCATCGAACGTCTGGGCGACACCATCAACTACGAGACGGTAGCCAATGCGGCGCGCGCCATCGCCGCCGAGGGGCATGTGGGCCTGGTCGAGACCTTCGCCGAACGCCTGGCGCGGGCCTGTTTGGAAGATCGACGGGTGCAGCGGGCGACGGTGCGGATCGAGAAGCCGGGCGCCCTTCAGGCCGTGATCGCGCCGGGCTGCGAGATCGTGCTGGGGCGATAGGTTGCGTCGGGCCTTCCGCGCGGCCATTGTCGGTTAATAGACCGGCCGTTTCGACGGCGTGAGAAAAGCGTTCGATATCATGGCTGAACCCGGCGATCCGAAGGGGCACGACGCCCACGACGGCGATCACGATCATGACGCCCATGTCGGTTTCGTCTCGCCTGCCTGCCTGGTCGGCGTGCCGCGCGCGCCCGCGTCCCCGCCGGAAGCGTCAGTTGAGCCGGAACCTGAAATCCAGGCCGAACCGCGTCTACCGGAGCGGGAGCGCGATCTGTTTGACCCGCCGGAGCCCGTATCCGTGCCCCCCGCCTTTGCCCCCACGGCGGCGCCGACGCCTCGTTTCGCCGCCGATGTCCGGCCTGCGCCGATGAGCCTGTACGCCGTCTATGTGCTGATCCTGCTGGCCGTCCCGACCCTGGGTCTGTCGGCCGTGCTGGCCCTGCTGGCCGTAACCGGGCGCGACGGGCCGGACGAGCCGCTGGCGGGCAGTCATTTCGTCTACCAGCAACGGACCCTGTGGACTGCGGCGGTGGCGGCGGTGCTGAGCGGGCTTCTGGTGATCGTCAATATCGGCGTCTTCGCCCTGTTCCTGCTGGCCCTGTGGGTGCTGGCGCGCGGCGCCTTCGGCGTCCTGCGGCTGAAGGCCGGGCGGCCGATCGACAATCCTCGCAGCTGGCTGTTCTGAAGGGACGACCATGACGACCGAACCCAATTTCACCGCCGGCCAGGAGCCGGAAGGCAAGGTCGCCGCCCTGATCGCCTGGGCCCTGTTCATCCTGTCGATCCCCAGCGCCAATGTGCTGGTGCTGGTCGGGTTGGTCGTCTCCTATGTGGCGCGCGGGACAGCGGTGGGCGTCGCGCGCCAGCATATCGACAGTCAGATCCGGCTTTTCTGGTCGGTCATCTGGTGGACGGTCGCGCTCTGGATCGGAATTATCATTAGCATCCCTCTCGCTGCGATCGGCATAGGCATAATCACCGGCCTGCTATGCGGCCTGGCTCTGTTCCTGCTCAGCGTTTGGTTTACGGTGAAGAGCGTGCTGGGCTTGATCAATCTGCTGCAAGACAAGCCGATCTGACGCACCTGGCAGATGGAACATCCTGCCCCTCAAGCTGTTGAAGCGAAAAGGGAGTTGAGTATGGGACCGTTCACGGACGCGACGTTAGAAAACCGCTTCGAACAGGAGTTCGACAGTGATGCCGGGCACGGCCGGGTCTGGGCCGACTACGCCGTGCGCGGCGGAGCCCGGATGATCCTGCACGTCGAGGCAGAGCAGGGGCTGCGCGGCTCCGGCGCCGCCAGCCGGTTCATGCAGTCGATGGCCGAATATGCGCGTGAAAAGGGGCTGAGGCTGTTCCCGCGTTGCAGCTATGCGGTGGTGTGGCACAAGCGGCATCCGGATTACGACGACGTGCTGGCTTAGCCCCCAGCTGGCTTATTCAAAGCCGTCATCCTCGCCCTCGTGGCGAGGATCCATACGCCCGGTTTCTGACGTCAGAAACCGGGCGTATGGATTCTAGGGACAAGCCCTAGGAATGACGAGGAAGGGGAAGTGTCCTCCCCCCAAGAGCCTTATCCCCCCGAATAGCCGCCGATGATGGGCAGGATCTCGCCGGTGATGAAGCTCGACATCTGCGGCGAGGCCAGGAAGACGTAGGCGGGGGCGATTTCCTCGGGCTGGGCCGGGCGTTTCATCACCGTCTGGGCGCCGAACTGCGACGTGGCCTCGGCGTCCTTGTCCGCCGGGTTCAGCGGGGTCCAGACCGGGCCGGGGGCGACCACGTTCACGCGGATGCCGCGCGGCGCCAGGTGCGTGCCGAGCGAGCGGGCGTAGGCGTGGATGCCGCCCTTGGTCATGGAATAGTCCAGCAGGGCCTGACTGCCCATCAGGCCGGTGACCGAGCCGGTCATGACGATGGCGCCGCCGGACTTCATGTGCGGAACCGCCGCCTTGGTCATGTTGAAATAGCCGTAGAGGTTGGTCTTCAGCGTGCGGTCGAAATGCTCGTAGGTCAGGTCCTCGAAGGTGCTGACATGTTCCTGGAAGGCGGCGTTGGGCACCAGGACGTCCAGGCGGCCGAAGGCGTCCAGCGTGGCCTTCACCGCCGCCTCCGCGAACGCCGGATCGGCGACGTCGCCCTTCAGCACCACGGCGCGACGGCCCTCGGCCTCGACGGCCGCCTTGGTGGTCTCGGCGTCATTGTCCTCGTCCAGATGGCAGATCACGACGTCGCAGCCCTCGCGGGCGAACAGGACGGCCACCGAACGGCCGATGCCGGAATCGGCGCCGGTGATCAGGGCCGCGAAGCCCTCCAGCTTGCCCGAGCCCTTCCAGAAGGGGGCGTCGTACATCGGGGCCGGGTCCAGCGCGGCCTCGTCGCCGGGCTTGGTCTGGTGCTGTTTGGGGAAGGGCGGCGCGGGATAGGCGCGGGCGCCGGCCTGGACGGCGCCGGAGGATTCATCGCCGCCGGACTGCTGGTCCTTGGCGTCGATGTCGCGCTGGATGGCGCGTTCCTGGTCGGCGATGTCGTCGGCGCGGGCGTTGAAGCGGTCGTCCATGACGGGTCTCCTGAAGACTGTGGGGGTCTTCAGAAGAGCGATCCAGGCGGCGAGCCGTTCCCCGTTTTTAGCCGACCCTACCGACGATGGTGCGGATGGTCTCGGCCCGGGTCGGCAGATCGGCGGCGAGGCGAGCGGCGATCTCGCGAACGCCCACGGGATAGGCGTCGCCGCCTGAGGCGATGTCCTTGGCCTTTTCCGCAGCCTGGGTCAGGAGTTTCTCGAACTGCTCGACCTCTTCCAGCGCCAGGGCGTGGGCTTCGAGCTGGAGGCGTTTGACCCGTTCGCCCGTGGTCTCGGGCGCGCGCATCAGGTCATAGACGGCGGCCTCGGCGCCGACGAGCCGCAGGTCGGGTTTGGAATCGGCGCCGGTCTTCTTGGTCATGGAATCGTTCCCCAGCAGTGCTGAGGTTCGGAAATGGAGGCTATGTCGGGTTGCGTCGAGCTTGACCGTAGCGGTTATGGCGGCGCTGTGGCCGCCATGCATCGGTTTTCGCTGGCTTAAAGCCGGGATCTACAGCTCGGGAGCGCGGGCCGGGACCATGGCCGGAGCAGCGACCGGGGCCAGGACGCCGCCGGTCACCGCGCGCAGCGGCGAGCGCGGCGTGTGCAGGACAGCCGGATTGACGCTGACGCCGTCCTGGGCCGGAGTGACCAGGAAACCCTTGGCGGCCAGCTTGTCGCCCGAGCGAACGCGCGAGGTCCAGACCGTGATCGGGGCGGCCAGCAGCAGCGGCAGGACGATCGGGGCGAACCAGGTGGCCAGGTCGGGGCGGACGCACAGCGGAACCAGGAAGCCGACGCCGGCGATCATTTGCCAGCGCATGGCGCGGAAGGCGTCGGACCAGGCCAGGCCGTCAGCCTCGCGCTGCTGGGTGGTCCAGCCGGTGTCGTGGCCGGACAGGATCTGGATGAAGGCCTTGGTGTTGGCGACCATCAGGATGGGGGCCAGGATGGCCGACAGGGCGATCTCGGCGGCCATGCCCTTGGCGATGGCGCGACGCCCGCCGAAGGCGCGCAGCTCGGCCGGACGGCTGAGGACCAGGGCGGCGCCCATGAACTTGGGCCCGATCAGCAGCACACCCGACAGGAAGGAGGCCAGCATGAAGGGGGTGAACTGGGGGTTCAGGATGTAGAAGAAGCTGGTCCAGTCGACCGGATAGAACATCTGGATGAACAGGCCGACCATCAGCGACGCCAGCCACAGGGGCGAGGACAGATAGGCCATGCAGCCCATGGCCAGTTGCAGGCGGCTCATCGGCGACAGCCCCTTGGCGCCGATCAGGCCCAGGTGCTGCAGATTGCCCTGGAACCAGCGGTGGTCGCGGCGGATGAAGTCGGTGATAGACGGCGGGGTCTCTTCCCACGATCCGTCCAGGGCGGCGGTGACGTGAACGGCCCAGCCGGCGCGGCGCATCAGGGCGGCCTCAACCACGTCGTGGCTCATGATATGGCCGCCGAACGGCTTCTTGCCCGGCAGGTGGGGCAGGCCGCAGCAGGCGGCGAAGGCGCGCGTGCGGATGATGGCGTTGTGGCCCCAGTAGCTCGACTCCGAGCCGGTCCAGTAGGCCAGGCCGGCGGCGGCGACGCGGCCGTACAGGCGCACGGAATACTGCGACACGCGGGCGAAGATGGTGCGCGCCTTGATGATGACCGGCGCGGTCTGGAGCATGCCGACGCCGGGATTGCGCTCCATGGCGTCGACCATGCGCAGCAGGGTCTCGCCCGCCATGGTGCTGTCGGCGTCCAAAACGATCATGGTCTCATAGGCGCCGCCGAAACGACGGACCCATTCGGCCAGGTTGCCGGCCTTGCGCTCGGCGTTGTCCGAGCGGCGGCGGTAGAAGGTCTTGCAGCCGGCGGTCAGGCGGAAGGCCTGGAAGACCGAACGCTCGGAGGCGGCGGCGTCTTCCTTGGTCGAGTCGCTCAGCACGAAGATGTCGAAGGCGGAGGCGGCGCCCAGGCGGGTCAGCGAGGCGTCGATCATCGCCAGACGGGCGAAGGAGGCGCGGGCGTCCTCGTTGTACAGCGGCATCAGCAGGGCGGTGCGGGTGCGCGGCAGGGCCGGGTGGGGGGCGAAGGCCAGGTCGGCCTGGTCCTTGCCGCGCAGCATGACGAACAGACCCATAAGGCCGCTGACGAACCAGCACGAGATGGCGGTGATCAGCAGCATGAAGATGCCGAAGGCCAGGATCTCGGTGCCGTCCCAGCCCTTGCGGGCATAGAGGTAGAAGGGGGTGATGGCGGACAGGCCGGTCAGGGCCACGGTGCCGGCCAGCAGCATCAGGCGGCGCAGGGCGACCGTGCGCGGGGAGGTGGCGGGGATCGCCTCGGCGACGGCGTCGGGCGCGGCCAAAGACTGCACCGGCATGGCCAGCGGCGCCTCGTCGGGCAGCCAGGACCAGGCCGGCCCTTGCGGAGCCGGGTTCATCGTCTCGAATTCAGCCTGTTCGACAGGCCGGATCGCCAGCTTGTTCATGCCGCTCTGGACGCCCCCGTGTTGACCGACCCGGCTTCCGAAGGCAGGAAGGGGGCGGCGCGCTGCATTGCAGCACGAGCCCTATAGTCGATCACATTCGCGCGATTTTCAATCACGCAATGTTGATATAGCCAAAAAATATCGGGGATTTTTACCCTGGGCGCGCTGCGGGGTTGGCTACAGGCCGCGCTGACGGCGAATCCGCAGCGTCTTGCAGCAGTTTACGGTCCAGAACCCAGGCGGCAATCCCCACCCAGCAGACCAGAACAATGGCGTAGGCGCGCTCCCACCAGCCCACATTGGCGTCATTGACCGTGCCGGGGAAGACTAGGTGTTTTGTTACAACGGTCAGGATCGCCATGATCACAAAAGTCACGGCGAGGAAGAGTTTCAGCCGGGGCAGATCCCGTCGCGACGCCAGTCCCCACAGCAGCAGAACCGGCGCCAGTTGGATGCCCAGGGCCAGGTTGATGATCATGTGGCGCGGGTCGGGCCAGGGATAGAGGGTCGAGGCCGACATGCCGGCGCCGGCCAGGACGAAGACCACGGCGATCACGGCCCCGGCGATCCGCTTCTCCGTCAGGGCGTAGACAGCCAGGCCGAAGCCTATGCCCGCCAGGGCCGCCATCACTCCGGCGACGAAGACCCCGCCGTTGAAGATGATCGGCGCCTGGGCCGTCGCCCCGCCCAGTTCGCTCAGATACTGGGTGGCGTTGTCGAAGCCGGGATAGGCGGCGATGGCGGCGGCCACGACCGTCAGGGCCAGCAGGGGGGCGGCGACGCCGACGGCCAGCAGGCGGCGGCGGCGGTGATAGCGGGCGGGCGGGCGTCGCAGCGCCTCGAGGTCGAGCGGCCAGGGCCGGCCGTCGAGCGGCTTCAGTCCCCACAGGGGGCGGATGGGGCCGATCCGCTTGACGACCTCATAGACGGCGAAACTGCCCAGGAAGGTGATCAGCAGCAGCGACAGGGCCTCCAGCCCCACCGGCAGTCGCGCGGGACGGATGATCCACACCGCCGCGACCAGAATCGTCTGGTGCGCCAGATAAAGGGGGAAGGTGGCCTCGGTCAGATAGGCCAGCACCGGCCCGCCGCGCGACCGCAGATGCCGGCTGCCGAAGCCCAGGATGGCGACGATCACCGCCCACTGGTCCAGACCGTAGATCATTGCCTTGGGCACGCCCCAGAAGGCCCGCCCGCCCGGATGCCAGACCTGGGCCATCATGATCGGCAGAGCAACGGCGGCCAGGCCCAGGGCGACCCAGCGATACCGCTCCATATCGCGCCAGATCGTCTCGCGGCCCACAATGCAGAAGCCGAAGACGAAGGCCCCCAGCGACAGGGCGTGATTGTACCAGTCCCAGTGCAGGATGTTCGTCACCCCGAACCAGGGGAACAGCAGGATGCGGATCGCGATGAGATAGAGGATCGGCAGGATCAGGACGCGCGGTCCGGCCAAAGCCTTCTCCAGCCAACCGCCGATGCAGTCGATCAGGCCCGGCTGGCGCCACAGCAGGACGGTGACGACGCTGTAGGCGGCGATATAGACGATGAACCACAGGTGGTTGACCGGAACGCCGTCGGCCAGCCCGCTGAAGCTGAACTCATGCACCATCCAGGCGGCGAAACCGGCGAGCCCGCTGGGCCAGCCGGCCTTGTCCATCGCCTCGATCCACGACTGGATCGGCACCAGGATCACCGCGCCGAACAGCAGGGGCGGGACCAGTCGCGCGAACCGGGCGCGCGCCACCTCACGCGGGCTGCGCCGGAAGGTCATGAACCGCAGCGCCGCTCCCGACACCAGGAACAGCAGGGTCAGCCGCCAGGGATTGGTGATCAATATGGCTTCGCGCATCCACTCGAAGGTGTGGACGCTGTGAACGTGCCAGCCATAGACGCCGTAGACCAGGCCGACATGATACAGGATCAGCAGGCCAAAGGCCCCGACCCGGATCCAGTCCAGATCATAGCGGCGTGTGGACGAGGGAGCAGAGGAGGGCACGGCCGCGTCTATGATCCGGCGGATCGGTTCAGGCAATACGGCTGATCGTCGAGGCCACAGTCAGGCCAGGGTCTCTGCCAGCCCCAAGGCCTGCAGCGTCGTCCTGATCGAGGCCTCCTGCTCCGCCTGATACAGCGCCATTTCGTCCAGCACCGAACGGCCCAGGGCCTGTTCGAAATCGGCCTTGGCCGGGTCTACGGCATAGGCCTCGCGCACTTCGACGCCCAGGTTGGACTGGAAGATGCCGGCCGCGCTGACGGGCAGGAAGTCCTCATAGGTGATCGGTTCCGCGACGACATGTCCCAGGGCGATCAGGGCCTCCAGGTCGGCTGTCTCCGCGCGTCCGGCCAGGCCTTGCGGCGTCGCGCGATAGCGGAACCAGGCCAGGCCGTTGCGGCGCAGGGCTGTCCAGTCGTCCGGCCGGGCCGAGAAGTCCTTGCTCGCCAGGGCCGCGTCATACAGGGCGCGGCCGGCAGGGGTCAGGGCGCAGCCCCGCTGTTCGATCTCGCCGAACCGGGCGGTGTGCACGCCCTGGACGGCGCCGTCCGCGTCGGGGAAGGCGATGGCCTCCTGCAGGGCCTTGAAACTGGTCTGGCGCAGCAGGATGGGGCAGGCGCGGGCGGGCGGGCCCTCGATCGTCTCCTTGGGCGTGATGCCGCGTTCCGGCATGGCCGCCTGGGCGGCGTCGATGTCCAGAGTGCGCGGCGTCAGGTGGTTGATGTGCGGCCCCTTGAAGCTGACCACGTCCGCGATCAGCCGGTGGGCGGCGACCAGGCGTTCATAGACAGCGGCGCTGACCGTCGCCTCGGCATGCCAGCGGAAGGTCTCCAGCAGTTCGGCCACGAACCGGTCGGCCTGGTCCTCGTCCAGTCCGCCGGCGGTCTCGGCCGTCTCGATCAGCGCCCGGGCGCCGGGGGTGAAGATGTCGCGCCGGGCCAGGGCGGCGGCGGCCTCCTCACGCAGGTCCTGATCCTCGATCAGCTCCAGCCGCAGCAGGGAGCAGAAGACCCGGAAGGGATTGCGCGCCAGAGCCGTCGGATCAACGGGGCGGAAGGCGGTCGAATGGACCGGCACCCCCGCCGGGGCCAGATTGTAATAGCTGACGGGCGCCATGCCCATGACCGCAAAGGCGCGGGCGATGGTGGCCAGTTCGTCCGCCGTACCGACGCGGATGGCGCCGTGACGCTCCTCCGACAGTCGGGCCAACTCGCCCGCGGCCGCCAGACGCTCAGCCCCCGCCGGATCGGCCTTCAAGGCCTGGGCGTTGACCTCGGCGACCAGGGTCAGCAGTTCGCCATACTGGGGCACCTCCGCCCGGTACATGGCGGATAGGGCGGCCGAGAAACGGCTGCGGATTTCATCGGGGTGGACGAAGGCGGACATGAGCGGCTCCCTGGACCTTTTCGCCGTTCCCTACGCCTGTCGGCCGCCGACGCCTAGCCGGCGGCCACAGGACATTTCGCCCGATGCGCGTGATCAGGCGTCGACGCCGACCCCGATGGGGCAGACCACGCCGGTGCCGCCGATGCCGCAATAGCCGGCGGGGTTCTTGGCCAGATACCCCTGGTGATAGGCCTCGGCGTAGAAATACTCGCCGGCGGGTTCGATCTCGGTGGTGATCGTCCCACGGCCCGCCGTGGTCAGGGCTGCCTGATAGGCGTCGCGCGACGCCTCGGCTTCGGCCTGCTGCGCGTCGTTCAGGGTATAGATGGCAGAGCGATAGGTAGTGCCCACGTCATTGCCCTGGCGCATGCCCTGGGTCGGGTCGTGGTTTTCCCAGAAGGCCTTCAGCAGTTCCGCATAGGAGATGACCGTGGGGTCGAACACCACCTTGACCACCTCGGCATGACCGGTGCGGCCGGTGCAGGTCTCCTCATAGGTCGGATTGGGCGTGATCCCGCCGGAATAGCCCGCCGAGGTCACCCAGACGCCCGGCAATGACCAGAAGATCCGTTCAACGCCCCAGAAACAGCCCATGCCGAAAATCGCCACCTGGAACCCGTCGGGATAGGGGCCTTTCAGCGGATTGCCGCTGACATAATGGATGGTGTCGGTCGCCAGCGGCTCGGCGCGGCCGGGCAGGGCGGTCTCGGCGGTGGGCAGTTCGGCGCTCTTTTTGAACAGCATCGGGGTGGCTTTCGTAAGGAAAATGACGTCAGCGCCTATATGGGGATGCCAGAGGCGCTTGCCGAGGGGGCGAGTGTGTTCTATCAGGCCCGCCTCCCGCCGGATCGACCTTCGGCGGCGCGCAAGACGTGGCGTGAAACGGACAGGTGGCGGAGTGGTCGATCGCGCACGCTTGGAAAGCGTGTGTAGGTGAAAGCCTACCGAGGGTTCGAATCCCTCTCTGTCCGCCACGCTTGTTGTTTTTAAAAACTTTTTTGAGCTTATTGGGTACTCACCCACCAACTAGCCCGCCAAGGGGTTTGCGCTTGGATTCTTGCTCACGAAGGCTGTTCAGCGCGTTTCAGGCTTGTTCGAAAGCGCCACTCTGCTCAATCGCCGCCTGAAAACCGCGCGATTTTTCCAGCCACCACTTAGCTGACCACTTAACGGCGCCTCAGTCGCCTCTTGCACCTTTGCACGAGGTCAGGACCGGTTCGCGCCAGGAGCGGTCTTTTGCCTGTCGCCGGAAACACGACATTCAGGTCAAGCATGTTGGCGGTCGATAGGTCGGTCGTTGTTCATGAAAACGAAGGTGGCACGTATTTAGGAGTGGAGTCTGAAGCGAGATCGCCCCCAATGCGCAAGCCTGTGACGCTCCGATTGCTGGACACGACCGTGGGAGCTGGCCCGGGCCTGCGCTCGCGAATTGTCGAGCGGCCGGGTATCGCTCTGGCGGAGTCCGATCTCGTAGGCTTGGTCGAGGACGTGAGATCCATTGCTCGCAGCGTGCTGGGTGATCGAGACCTGACCTATGGAATATTCTCTGGCGATCCAGAGACCCTGTCTCGGACAGTGCTGACCGTCGTCTATGAGAAGCGCGGCGGACGCCCGGTCGCGTTCAACGCCCTGGCCATTCTGGACGCCGACCTTGGCGGCCGGTCGGTCGAGATTCTGCACCTGGGCCTGGTCATGGTGCGTCCGGATGTGCGCGGAAGCGGTCTGTCCGCAACCCTCTATGGCCTGACCTGCGTCCTTCTGTTCGTCCGGCGGCAATGCCGAGCCGTCTGGGTGTCCAGCGTGACCCAGGTGCCGGCCGTCGTCGGCATGGTCGCCGAGACCTTTTCCGACGTCTATCCCGGCAGGCCGGTCGCAAGGCGATCCTTCCAGCACGAGAGATTGGCCCAGCAGATCATGAGGCGCTGGCGTCACGCCTTCGGGGTCGGCGGCGAGGCCGGGTTCGACGCGGATCGGTTCGTGATCACCGACGCCTATACCGGCGGTTCGGACGAGCTGAAGAAGACCTTCCAAAACGCCGCCAAACATCGCGACGCCATCTACAACGACCTCTGCGCCGCAGAGCTGGACTATGGCCGGGGCGACGACCTGCTTCAGATCGGCCAGATCGATATGCGCGCCGCCAGCCGTTACCTCGCCAAGGTGGCCCCGCCCGACACCGTTCCCGGCCTGCTCGGCCGGTTCGCTCTGCTGATGACCCAGGCGGCCCTGTTGCCGCTGGTGCACTGGCTCGACCACACTCAACCCTGGGGAAGTTTGCGCGCATGGAAGACGTGACGGCCTTCGACTATGCCGAGTTCACCACCCGCAATCTGGGCTTCGTCACTGAGGCGGAACAGGCGGCCCTGAAGGGGGGCGCCGCGTTCGTCGCAGGCGTCGGCGGCATGGGGGGCGCCTGTTTCCTGGCCCTGGTCCGCGCGGGCGTCGGACGGTTCGCCATCTGCGACATCGACGTCTTCGAGACCTCCAACATGAACCGTCAGGTCTTCGCCTTCACCGACACCGTCGGGCAGGACAAGGCCGAAGTCGCCTGCGCGGCGGCGCGGCGCATCAACCCCGAGGTCGAGATCGAGCGCCTGGGCGCAGAATGGGTCGATCAGGTCGCGGATCTGGCGGCGCGCTATCCCGTGATTGTCAACGGAACTGACGACATTGCGGCGAGTATCGCCCTGTACCGTGCGGCGAAAACGGCCGGCGCGACCGTGATCGACGCCTATGCCTCGCCCCTGCCCTCGGTGATCGTCGTGCGCCCCTCCGACCCGCGCCCGGAGGAGCGTCTGAAGTATCCGACGCGCGGCAAGGCGCTGGATGCGATCCAGCCAGAAGACCTGCGAGGCAGCTTCATGAAGGAGCTGGAATACGTCATGGTCCATTCGTCGTCGGCCCGTCACGTCGATCTCGGCGCTGCAGCCGCTCTCGCCGCCGGTACGGCCAAGCGAATGTCTTTCGCGCCGATGGTGATCTCGACGGGCTGCCTTATGGCGTATGAGGCGCTTTGGTTGCTGATGGGGCGTCGTTCCAAGACCGATTGCCGAGGCTGGTTCCTCAACGCCTTTGCGGGCCGGGCGGAACGGCCGTTGTGGACGCCCGTCGCCGCCATAAAGGGACTGATCGTGCGTGCATTCATGGCTCGGCTGCTGAAGGGCGCCACATGATCCGCGTCGAGACCCAGGCCCTGCTCGACGGTTTCGCGGCGGCGGGACTGGCGGCCTATGTCGCAGCCCTGCTCGTGCGCCGCGCCGGCGGTCCGTTGACGCCGCGGCTAGTCTTCCTGTTCGGGGTCATGTCGGTGTTCTACGGCGTCCGCAGCCTCGCGGTCCGGACGGGCTTGCCGATCTTCGAAGGCGCGACATACGCCACCATATCGCTCGCCCCCCTTGCGGCCCTCCTGCTGGCCGAAGGGCTTCTTCGCCGCCATGCGCCGCGCGCGATGAAGACCGCCATCTTCGCGGCATCCGCCCTGGGTTTGGGTTTCGCCCTGTTCACGACCAGCCATGTCGCTTTCGGCTCCCGCATCGCACTGGCCGTCATCATCCTTTCATCGCTGGTCGCCACCCTGATCCTATTGTGGGCGAGGGATCGCGAGGCCCTGTCCCCCGCGGAGAACGGCGCCGTTCGCCGCCTCGCCGTCGGCCTGGCCATCGTCATTCCACTGATCGGCACAGACTTTTCCGGACTGGTGGCCTCGCCCATAGGTTTCAGCCCCATCGCCGCCCTAGTGATCGTCCTGCTTGCCCTGTCGAACGGGGTCAGCGATGCGCGCGACGTCTGGATCGACGCCGTCGTGATCGTGGCGACGACCCTGGCCCTGACCTGCGGCCTGATCGAACAGTTGGATGTAGGCGTGCTCGACGACCGGGTTCGCCTCTTCGCCCTGGTGGGCGCCGCGCTAATCACCATGACCCTGGTGGTCCGCATCCAGCCTTTCGGCGCCGCGGGTCGACGCACCAGTCTGCGTCAGCGCATGGCCTCGGCGAACACCCAATCCCTCGACGGCTTCCTGGGTGAGCTGACCAAGGAGCCGATGCTGAAGGACCTGTCGGTCCTGTCCGAACACGATCTCGCCGATTATAACCCCGAGGCGATAGCGCACACGCTGGATCGCCAGCCTCTGTGGAGCGCCGCCGCCCTGCAGGCCGGCGCGGGGATGATCGACGAGACCGAACGCGAGCCGCTGCTGGATCTTCTGGCGCGATCGGACGCCACCCACGTCGGGCTGTTGAGCCAGTCGCCGGTGCGGATCGGTCTGGTCCGGTTGCCAGATCTGTTGCGCAACACCGAGGCCGAGATCGATCTCGGCCTCGCCTTCCGAATGGCGCGGCTGACGACGGATAGACGCCCATGACCGCTCCGACTTTGGACCTTCGCGAAGGCGATCTGGAAGGCTTCTTCCGGGTTCCGTTCGAGATCTATTCCCCCGACAGCCCCTATGTGACGCCGATGCGCGCAGATCTGGAGCGGTATCTGGATCCGGCTCGCAATCCCCTGATGCGCGACGACGGCGGCCGCCTGACTTTTTTCACCGCCTGGCGTGACGGGCGTCCGGTCGGGCGGCTGACGGCCCACACCCATCCATCCTCGAATGCTCGCCACGGCACAAGGCGCTGTCAGTTCGGTTATTTCGATTGCGAGGACAGTGTCGAAACCGCGCGGTGTCTGTTCCATGCCGCGGAAACCTTCGCGCGCGCCGAAGGCTGCGATGAACTGGTCGGCGCCTTCAACCTGACAGCCATGCAGCAGGCCGGGATCCTGACTGAGGGGTTCGAGAACCAACCCTACACCGACATGATCTGGGGCGCCCCGCATCTGCCGCGCCTGCTGGAGGCCTGCGGCTATTTACCCGTGTTTCCAATGTCGACCTTCGAGTTCGATGTCGGACCGAAGACCGCCGACGTCTTGTTGGGCGACAAGCAGCGCACGGTGCTGTCAGATCCCGACTGGACGTGGAAGCCCATCAGCCGCAGCGCTTTCAAGGCTCGGTTCGAGGAGGCCCGGCAATGCCTGAACGACGGCTTCAACGACAATCCGATGTTCGTGCCCCTGACCCCGGCCGAGTTCGACTTCCAAGCCGGCGAGATGATGTGGATCGTGGATCCCCGCATCGCCTGCGTCGTACACTACAGGGGCGAGCCTGCGGGGGTAGTGATCTGCATCCCGGATCTGAACCCGTTCCAGAAGGCGACGCGCGGTCGGATTGGGCCGATGGCCCTGGTCCATTTCATGCGCGAGCGGCTGAGGCGACGACGCGCGGTCATCATCTTCTATTCAGTCAAGCGCGCCCTGCATGGTCAGGGTTTGAACGGCGCCATGCTGCACCGGGTGATCAAGGCCTTGTTTGCAGGCGGCTACAGCCGATGCGGCGTGACCTGGATTGCCGACGAGAACACCGCCTCGCTCCGCCAGATGGAAAAACTGGGCGCGCGACGGCTGCAGCGACTGGAGCTGTTCAGGAAAGGCCTGGGATGACGCTGGATGCAGAGACGTTCCGGGCGCTGGTGACCGAGGCTTCCCTTTCTCCCAGCGTCCACAATACTCAACCGACGCGATGGCGACTGGGGCCGGACGGCCGGGTCCAGGTGCTTGAGGACGAAAGCCGCAGGCTGCCCATCGGCGATCCCGAAGGCCGCGACCTGAACGTCAGCCATGGCTCAGCGGTGGAGGGATTCTGTCTCGCCGCCGGGCGGCGCGGCCTGGTCGTCGATGTCGGGCATGACGGCGTCCACGTCGCGGAGCTGACTGTCCGGCGTGGCGGGGTTTCCGATCCAATTGCGGCGTTCTTGACGCGGCGGCGCACTTATCGTGGGAAGTTCGAAGGCGGCGCTGTCGTCCGCGCCGCGATGGCGCAATTGGAGCAGAGCGAAGACCTGATCGTCGCTCAAGACCCAGACCACATCACCGAACTGGCGCGTCTCTACGATGAGGCCAGCCTGCGCTGGTTCCGCAACGCCCCCTATCGTGCGGAACTGGTGTCGTGGATGCGGCTGTCGCGACGCCACCCGTCCTGGTCACTCGACGGGCTGAATGCAGAGGCCATGGAAATGTCTGGGGTCGAGGCCGCCGGCGCCGGTGTCGTGCTGAGACCCGGCGTGTTTGAAATGCTGGACCGGGTCGGCCTGGCCGGCGCCCTGGTCGCCGAAGCGGCGGTGGTGCGCAGCGCCTCGGCCCTCGTCCTGTTCCATCGCCCGGCGAACGAAGCGCCGTTCGACACGGGAAGACGGTTTCATCGCGCCTGGCTCGGCTTCACCCAAGCCGGACTGTCGGCTGCGCCGATGGCGGTTCTGGCGGACGATTCAGAAGCACGCGCACGCCTGCAGGCGGATTTCGGCATGGGCGGCGACCGTCGCCTGATCACAGCCTTCCGACTGGGGATCGCGCCGGTTCGCGACCTGCCGCCCAAGCCTCGCCTCGGACTGGACGCCTTGATCGTCTGAGCTAGAGCCCCTTCAGATATTCGACCAGGTCCCAGCGCTCGGCGACCGTCAGGCCCTCGATCTGGGCTTCGTGACCGCGATTGGATCGGCCGGGCGTACGGGTGTCGAACAGGGCCGGCTGCGACCATGGGCGATAGGCTTCAGGATAGACGCGGACGCCGCCATGTTCCCGCCCCGCGATACCGACGGCCTCGAGATCCAGCCGATGTCCCCCGACAAGAAACCGTTCGGATCGCGGTTCGAGCAGCAGGAACTGCGCCAGCGTCGGCACGGAGCCATTGTGCATATAGGGCGCGGTGGCCCAGATACCGGAAAGGAGTGTCGCGCCGTATTGACCGGTCGGCCGGGCGTCCATGACCTCGCCATAACCGCCGGAGGAGGCGTAGCGCCTGAGATCGGTGGTGAAGGCCGCCGCGCGCGCCGGGTCGGAACCGACCGTTCCGTGCCAGTTCGGAAAACGTGTGAGACGCGGGCGTTCCGCCGGCCCCGAATAGCTGCCGTGGCACGAAGAACAGGCGCGCGCATACACCACCGCTCCCCTGGCGGCGCGATCGTAATCAATCAAGCCTGGAAAGGTCTGGGGGCGCCGCGTCTCAAGCCACATGAAGGCGCGCTTCGCTGTCGGAATCTCCCGGTGGGCCGCTCGCGGTGCTTGACCCATGCTGGGCACGGTGAAGAAACTGGTGATGGCCGCAAGTCGGTCCCTATGCGCCGGCGTCAGATCCTCGCGCTCCATCGGTCGCCAGCGCGGCTGTCCCTGAGGCGCATAGGCTCCGTCATAAAGCAACGCCGAGCGGAAACTCCGGTCCGCGAGATCCGGGATCGAGGTAAAACCTGCTTCGACCCCGTGAGATGGCGCGTGGCCCTGCAGCTTTAGCGCTGCGACCCCATTCGTCAGACCCGGCGAGCCGTTGACGAACGGGAGGGGACTACCGCCTTCCTTCACGGCCGCCAGGCGTTGGCGGGCGAGCGGAATGACCGCCCAGCGCAAACTGGCCATCTCCCACGTGTCGGTCTCTGGAAAGAGCGTCCGAACCGCTCTGAGAAGCTCGGCCTTATCGCCCGTCCGGCTTTTAAGGGCTGAGGTCACGGCCCGGGTGTAGGCTTCCAGATCCAGACTGGTGTTCGGCGCGCCCAGCCAAGCGATCTCCGGTCGCGGCATGCCGTCGGCGGCGTAGGCAGGCCCCGCATGGCATGACGCGCAACCCAGATTGCCGACCGTCACCTTTAAAGGCGGCAGGCCTGGTGTGACTTCGCCGACGCTTATCCCCAGCGGATGATCGCGGTTAGGCATGATCGGCACGTCAGCGCCGTCGATACGGTCCGGCCAAAGGAAGCCGAAGGTCTGAAGCCGCGCCTTGAGGTGCGCCTGGCTGACATCTCCGCCTTGAGGATCGTCCAGCACCAAGGCCGCTGCGACCAATTTCCACGGCACCGCCACCGTATTCAACGCCCCGAAGTTCACGGCCCCGAAATCGTCCAGAGCGAAGGTTTCAGCCCCGCTGACCGGCGCCCTTGCGAGCGGCGCAGACGCCGCCAGAAGCAGGAGGCACAGGCTCAGACCGATACGTGCCTTCACGCTTGAGCCCCCTTGCTGAGAAAGCGGTCAACGGCCGTTGCAAACACCTCGGCCTGTTCCCAGTGCGGATAATGACCGCACTGGTCGATCAGAAGCCGCTCCGAAAGGGGCAACAGCTTCACGGCGCGCTCGCTCTGGCGCGTCGGAAAGACCCGATCCTGACGCCCCCAGACCACGAGGGCCGGACGTGCGAACCGGCGGGCCAGCAATTCAAAACTGTCGCGTTCCCGCACCCCGAACAAGCCCACCCCCGTCTGAAGCGTCCGCACGAATGACAGATCACTCCCGCGCACGCGGGCATACTGATTGGTTTGCTCAATCAGTTCGGGCGTCACCTTGCGCCTGTCATGGATCGCAAGACGCAAGGTAAGCCTATTGTTGGCGGGCGTCGGCCGGCCCAACCAGTCGCCGATGATCGGCAGCGCCGGCAACCGCATCATTGGATGAGTCTCACGCCCAAAGCCCCCGGGCGCGGCCAGCACGGCCTTGTCGATACGCTCCAGGTTCTCGCCGGAGAATCGCACGATCACGCTGGCTCCGAGGGAACTGCCCACGAGGTGCGCTCGGCCTATTTGGAGCGTATCGAGCAAGGCCTTCAGTTGTTCGACAAAGAAGGCTGAATCATAGGCCGCGACGGGCCGGTCGGCCTGACCAAACCCGGGCATATCGAAGGCGATCACGCGGTAACGCTCGATCAGCCGAGGCGCCACCCGGTTCCAGATCTCAATAGAGTTGGCCAGGCCATGGATGAGCACCACCGTCGGCTTGTCGCCGCGCGTGTCGAGCACCCGCGTCTTCACGCCATTGGCGAGCTTGATCATATTCAGCGTCACCAATCCCTTTTAGCCTACCGATGCTGATGGAATGTGAAGGATGCGCATCAGACGTAGACTACCAAAGGTCGAGCTGTTCCAAATCTCCAAATAGGAGACATTCCGAACGACCGAGATGAGTCACTAGCGGCTGATAGTTAGATCATTTTGGGCGACTACAGTCCCGCTCCCCACATTGGCAGGGAAGGGGACGGCTGCAAGACGGTACGTCCTGTGTCGGTTCGTCGAGCCTTTGCGGTCTCGTCGCCCACTCGCAACAGAGAATATCCGCGCCGAGGCCCGTGCGGAGAGAGGTTGGAGCCTGGCTTGTTCTGCTGCGACGATCAGAGATCGCCCAAGCGCCTCGCGATTGAGCCTGCCCGCCGCGCGTGATTTCCTACGAGGAACCGTGCGTGGCTCCGCTTTCGTTTTGTAGGCAAAGTGAAAACGGGATATGCAGCCTAGGCGGCATTTTGCCGCGTTGGGAGACGCAGTGCATGGCGGACGGGTCCCGCGCGATCTCGCGCGATACTTCAGAGCGTCGGCGTGAGATCACGACCATGATCCGAGCCCGCGGCAGCGTTCAGGTTGCGGCCCTCTCGGACATGTTCAACGTTTCCATGCAGACGATCCGCAAGGATCTGCACTATCTCGAGGGACGGGGCGTCGCGACGCGCGCCTATGGCGGGGCGATCAGCACGGAGGTGGTGAACGCCCCCGTCGAGCCGGCCATCGAGACCAAACGGGTCAGCCACACCGAAGCCAAAGAGCGCGTGGGCAAGCTGGCGGCCGGCATGGTCGGGCCGGGCGATTCCATCATGCTGGATTCCGGCACGACCACCTTGCAGATCGCGCGCTTCCTGCCTGACGACGAGGACCTGACCGTCGTTACGAACGACTTGGACATCCTGACGGTGCTGGCCCAGAAGCGAAAGATAAAGATCGTCATGCTGGGCGGGGAGCTGCGCCGGCGGAACATGGCCTTCTATGGGGCCCAGACCGTCGCGGCGTTGGACGACCTGTTGCTGGACAAGCTGTTCCTGGGCGTGGACGGGCTCGACATCGAGCGGGGCGTCACCACCCACCATGAGCCCGAGGCGCAACTGAACCGCCGGATGGTCGAAACCGCACGCGAAGTCATCGCCGTCACCGACGCCTCCAAGTTCGGCAAGATCTGCCTGCACCGCATCATCGACGTGGCGGACCTCGACGCCCTCATCACCGACACCGGCGCGCCGGCCTATATCGACGAAGCCGCTGATCGGCTGGGGGTCCGGCTTCACAAGGCCTGAGGCGTCGCTCGGACGCCTCAGCGCCGTAGGGCCGCATCGCCCCAGGTGACGACGAGGGGGAGGTCGCTGGTCAGAGTTTCCGACCGGGCCACGATCTCAACGATGCTCACGCCGCTGATGTCGGCGGACAGCGAAGCGGGCGCGGCGCCAAAGCGCATGGGCGCGCTTTCGGCGAGGAGCCGACCGTCGCCATAGACCGCGAAGCGCACTGAATCCCGGGCGTTGCGTGTCGAGTCGTCCACGCCGACGCTGGCCTGGAACCGGGTATAGCCCGCGTTGCGCACTTCCAGGCGTGAGTTGGTCAGCACCCCGATGCCGGTGTCGAAGCCGTGGCCCGAGATCCTAAGCGCCTCATCATAGGGGGTGGCGTCGGCCTGGGCGCCGCCCCAGCCGGCATAGGTCGGTCGCTCGCCTGAACCGCGGGTTTCGCCCCAGGCGTTGCGCATCCGGTGCACGACGGGATCGGGCTCCGGCGCGACGACGCCGTCGATCGCCACATTTACGTCGCCCGGAATCTCGGAAAGATAGACCCCGTCGGCGAGCTGCCGCTGGCCCGTTGCCTGGAACACCAGGGTCTGACGGGGGGCGAGGGTAAAGGTCGTCTCGTCCGTGAAGGTCGAGCTCGTCTTGTCCCAGAGGTCCCGCATCTGGATGGGCGCGCCGGCGGCGAGCTTCAGCTGGGGCGCCGTCAGGGTGACGTCCGTTTCGGCCAGGCCCCGGTTGAACAGGGCCACGGCCTTGTCGCCGCTCGACAGCGTCTTGACGATGATCTGCACGTCGTCCGAGGCGTAGGCGATGACGCCCTGATGGCCGCCGGGATCCTGGTTCAGCCGCACGAGGTCGGCGTTGCCCCAGATGTCCATCAGGCTCTGCGGCGCCTGGCGCAGATCGTAGCTGATCAACAGCGGGGCGTTGATCATGGCCCATAGGGCGAAGTGCGACCGGGCCTCGGTCAGGTGATCCTGATCGAAGTCGCCGTGGCCGACGAAGAGGATGTCCGGGTCGTTCCAGGCGCCCGGCTTGGCGTAGAGGGCGCGGGTCGAGGCGCTGTCGAAATTGTGCAGCATCCGCGTCCAGGTCGGCGTGATGTCGCCGCTTGTGCGCCACAGATGGCCCACGTCCTTGCCCCAGGACCGGACATTGGCCGAGCCCCAGTTGCAGATGGCGAGAATATAGTCGCCGTCCGGATTGTGTCGGGCCAGGGCGTCGGCGACCTGCTCATACAGGGCTTGGACGGCGGAAACGTCGGTCCGGTTGATCGAGACCTGGTCGATCAGGGGCGGCACGGGCGTATAGGCGTGCTCGGCGACAAGCGGGTTCTCGGGGCCGTAGACATTGATGCCGCAGGCGTCGACCTTGATGTAGTCGAAGCCCCAGTCTTTGAAATAGAGGCTGATGTCCTGATCCACGTGGCCGTGGAGGCCGACTTCGCGCTCTGCGGTCGTGCCTTCCGGGAGATTCGGGGAATGCAGGTCATAGGCCTGGGAACAGGCGTTGCGCCCGATGTCGGTGTATATTCCGGCCTTCAGGCCCATCGCGTGCAAGGCGTTGGTGAAGGGCCGGAAGCTGGACTCCGCGCCTTCGATCCGCGCTGATGGAAAAATGGCGGTGCGGATCTCCAGTCGGCCGTCCGGCTGTCGGCGCCTCAGCCACCAACCGTCATCGATGTTGACATAGGCGTAGCCTAGTTTGGACAGGCCGCTATCGACCATGGCCTGGGCCGCGCCCAGGACCTTGGCTTCGTCGACCTCGGTGCGGAAGGCGTTCCAGGAGTTCCATCCCATGGGCGGGGTGCGCGCCTGCGACCGCTCGGGGATCGACCAGGCGCCGGTGGCGGCTAGGGGATCGGCAAGGGGCCCGGTCCGGGGGGCGGTTTGGACGCGGGTCTGGACGCGGGTCTGGGCGTCGGTCTGGGCGCCGGCCGGCCAGGCGAGCCCCAGAAGGCCGCAGGCCGCGACAGATGTCAGGAGGGTGCGCACGGTCATGGGACGGCTCCGATCAGCGGTTGGAACGCGAGAAGAAGACGCGACGCGCATTGGCGGAATAGATCTTGTCGATCACCGACCGGGGCAGGGCGAGCCCCTTCGCTTCGGCGTCGATGTCATCGACACGCTGGCTGTTCCCCGTGGCCAGATAGGTCCAGTCCGATGACCAGACGTCGTGGGCTGACTGCCTGAAGGCCTGGACGTCCTCGCCCGGATTGAGGGTCAGGTCGGTGCCGTAGAGGATGCGGTCCTGGTACGTGATGAAGAAGTCCCGCACCTTCCGGTGGTCCCGCACGGACTGGTATTGGATCTGGGCCATGCGGGCCGCCAGTTCGATGACGGCGTTCGGATGAGCGTCGAGAAACTTCGCCGCCTCGTCGACGCTCCACTCCAGGCTGGCCATGTGGGCGCCGACGACCTGCAGGTTCGGGTTGCGCGCCGCCATGGCGTCGCGCCTGGCCATCAGAGCCTGATAGCTCGGCATCTCGGGGTGAAGATACATGTGATATTCGGGGTGGGCCGAGAAGTAGAGCCGGTCGTTCCGGGTCGTCATCTGCTCGATCGGCAGCCAGCAATTATAGGGTTCGCCCTGGTGCGCGATCAGCGGCACGTGGGTCGCGGCGAGATGGCTGAAGACCGGATCGAAGCCGGCGTCGTCGATGAAGATCAGACGCCCCGCGGCGTCCCGCTCGACCATGCCGATATTCTTCCACACCTTCACGGCCACGGCGCCCCGGCGGACTTCGGCGTCGATCACGGCCTTGGTGCGGTCCGCCCAGCCGGCCTGGCCGAACCCCTGCATCGAGAAGGTGGCGGCGTAGTGGAAGCGATCGGGGTTCGCCTCGGCATAGTGGTGCGCGACCTCGGCCTGATCGCTGATCGAGGGGAAGGCCGGGTAGTCGACATTGATCGACAGGATCTCGAAATTGTCGGCCGCCGCCTGGTCCAGGAAGGCGTCGTCTGCGGTGTTGACGTGCACATGGGCGTCGATCTTGCGCACCGTGGCGAAGTCGGCGGCCTCATAGGTCTTTCCGGCCTCAAGGGTGGTGCAGGCGGACAGGGCGCTAACGACGAGCGGCGCGGCCAAAGCCCACGACAAGCGGATATTGAACTTCATGAAGACCTCCATTCAGCCAGCCGAGGCAAACATAGAAACAAACTCAGACGTTTCGTTGTGCGTCTTTTTGTTTGCCTTTGGAAAGGGGCCTATGCAAGGTTATTTCCAGGATGATCGTCAAAAGAGGGTGCGACGATGATGACGAAACCCCTTCTGCACCGCCGCGGCCTGCTGGCCTTGCTGGGTGGAACTGTCTTGGCCGCCGGAGCGATCGGGCCGCGCCGCGCCTGGGCGGGGCCGGTGGTGGCGCGCGCGGGCGATCAGGTCCTGACGGTCGAATTCGACTCGGCCCTGAATAGCCGGCTGATCTCCAGCCTCGCCGGGCGGCCCTCTGTCCTGACCGAATTCGGCGCTTCCGAAACGGTGACGCTTCAGGACGACCGGATCATCGACAGTTTCCCATTCGTCGATCAAACTCAGGTCCCGGTCAGCGATGTCCACGGCGCGGGCGTGCGGCACACGGTGCGCGGCGTGTCTTCCGAAGGTCTGGAAAAGAGCGTCAGCCTGACCTTCTATGATCGCTATCCAGGCTTTCCCTTGGTGAAGGTCGTTTGGCGGCCCACGCGCGGCGAACCGGTCGCCATCAAGAGCTATCGTCTTGGGGCGCATATTCTGAAGTCGTCCGGCGCGGGCTTCTGGTCCTGGTCCGGTTCGACCCATGCCGACCGCCGCGACTGGGTTCAGCCGGTGGGCGACGGCTTCGAGCAAGCCAATTTCATGGGCATGAATGCTTCCGATTACGGATCGGGCACGCCCGTCGCCGACGTCTGGCGGCCTGACGCGGGCGTCGCCGTCGGCCACATCGAGCTGACGCCGAAACTGATCTCTCTGCCGATCATCGCCTCATCCGCCGGGGCCTCCGTGGCCCTGGAAGAGGCGCGGGCCGTGACGTTGAAGCCGGGCGATGCGTTGAGCTCGCTCGACGCCTTTGTCGCCGTTCACCAGCGCGACTATTATGCGACGCTCGACGCCTATCGCCGTGTAATGGCGGATCGGGGCCTGGCGGCGCCGAAGGCTCCGGACGGATCTTATGAAGCCGTCTGGTGCGCCTGGGGCTACGACCGCGATTTCACCATCGCCGAGATCGAAGGCGCCTATGCCAAGGTCAAGGACCTGGGCTTCAAATGGGCGGTGCTGGACGACGGCTGGCAGACCAACGAGGGCGACTGGGCGCTGGATCCGCGCAAATTCCGCAGCGACGCGGACATGATCGCCTTTGCCCGCAACATCCGCGCGGCGGGCCTGAAGCCCAAGCTGTGGCTGGCGCCCCTGGCGGTCGATCCGGGGTCGGACCTGCTGCACGACCACACCGACATGCTGCTGCTGGACGAGAACGGCGCGGTTCAGGACGTGACCTGGTGGAACGCCTTCTACCTGTGCCCGGCCTATCAGCCGACCCGCGACTACACCCAGGCGCTGATCCGCAAGATCATCGGCGAGTGGGGCTATGAGGGCCTCAAGCTGGACGGCCAGCACATGAACGGCGTGGCTCCTTGCCACAACCCGGCCCACAATCATGCACGCCCGGAGGAGTCGGTCGAGCAGCTCCAGAACTTCTGGAAGATGGTCTACGACGCGGCTCTGGACGCCAATCCGCAGGCCGTGGTGGAGTTCTGTCCGTGCGGGACGTCCTACGCCTTCCACAATCTGCCTTATACCAACCAGGTTCCGGCGTCCGATCCGCTGTCGTCCTGGCAGGTGCGTCTGAAGGGCAAGTCGCTGAAAGCCTTGATGGGGCGCGACGCTGCCTACGCCGGCGACCATGTCGAGCTGAGCGACGGCGGCGACGACTTCGCCTCGTCCGTCGGCATCGGTGCGGTCATCTCGACGAAGTTCACCTGGCCGAACGAGGGCCGGGGCAAGGACGCCAACTTCCGGCTGACGGCTGAACGCGAGGCGGTGTGGCGCAAGTGGGCGGATGTCTACAACACCAAGATGCTGCCCAAGGGGCAATATCTGGGGGAGCTGTACGACATCGGCTTCGACAAGCCGGAGGCCCACGCCGTCGAGAAGGATGGTAGGCTCTACTACGCCTTCTATGCGCCGGCATGGGACGGGCGGATTGAGCTGCGGGGTCTCGGCGCAGGCGGTTATCGTCTGACGGACTATTTCAACGGCGCGGATCTGGGGACGGTGACCGCGCAGACCGCCCGCATTCCTGCTCGTTTCGAACGCTTCCTGCTGATCGAAGCCACCCCCATTCAAGGCTGACGCCCGTGACCGACCCGACTTCGCCTGCCGCAGCGCCCATGGTCGCGTCTCGACGCTGGCTGGTTTTCGCCCTCATGACCGTGGGGCTGTGGGGGGGGTGGGGCGCATTTGCCAGTGTTTCGGCTCAGCGCGGCTTTCCCGAAACCCTGGTCTATTGCGTCTGGGCCCTCACCATGGTGCTGCCCGCTCTTATCGTGCTGAAGCGCGAGAAATGGCGGCTGGACCGCGATCCTCTGTCGATCCTTTACGGCCTGCTGATCGGCTTGACCGGCGCCGGGGGGCAGATGGTGCTGTTTTACGCCGTGACGACCGGGCCGGCCTATCTGATTTTTCCGATCATCTCCCTGTCGCCATTGGTCACCATCCTGATGTCGCTGGTCCTGCTCAAGGAGCGCACCTCGCGTCTGGGCGCGCTGGGCGTGGTGCTGGCCCTGGTCGCTCTGCCGTTGTTCGACTTCTCCCCCCAGGGCTTCTCCTTCTCCCAGGGCGCGGCCTGGTTCCCGCTGTCGCTGATCATCATGCTTTGCTGGGGCGTGCAGGCCTTCTTCATGAAGCTGGCCAATACGCGGATGAGCGCCGAGAGCATCTTTTTCTACATGATGCTTAGCGGTCTCCTGCTGACGCCGGCGGCGATCGCGATGACGGACTTCTCGAAGCCGATCAATTGGAGCTGGGACGGGCCAGGCCTGGCCGCGGTCATACAGATGCTGAACGCCGTGGGCGCCCTGTTTCTCGTCTACGCCTTCCGGCACGGCAAGGCGATCGTGGTGGCCCCGCTCACCAACGCCGGCGGCCCTCTGGTCACGGCCGTCATCGCCCTGCTGATCGTCGGCGTTATGCCGGGTGACCTGAAGATGGTCGGCCTGGCGCTGGCCTTCATCGCTGCGGCGCTTTTGGCCTCGGCGCCCTAGAGGGTGCACAGAACAAAACTGTTCGTGAGGTTTCGATTTCATTGCTTTGGTTGCGTTTCGTCTCGGTTTCGTTAGAGTCGTCCCGTTACGAAAGGATTTCTCATGAAGGCGATGCTTGACCTCGTGGCCCGGCACAAATCCGGGCAGGCCTGCGGCATCTATTCGGTCTGCTCGGCGCACCCGCTGGTCCTGGAAGCCGCCTGTGTCCATGCGCTCAAGGCGGACGTCGATGTCCTTCTGATCGAGGCGACCTGCAACCAGGTCAATCAGGACGGCGGCTACACCGGGATGACGCCGGACCAGTTCCGTGACTTCGTTCACGCCATAGCCCGCGACGTCGGTTTGCCGGTCGAGCGCCTGGTCCTGGGGGGCGACCACCTGGGGCCCAACCCGTGGACGAGTCTTCCCGCCGAAGAGGCCATGGCCAAGGCGGAGGTGTTGATTGAACACTATGTCGCCGCCGGCTTCCGCAAGATCCATGCGGACTGCTCCATGTCCTGTGCGGACGATCCGACCCCGCTGTCTGAAGACGTGATCGCACGACGCGCCGCGCGTCTGATCAAGATCGCGGAGGGGACGCAACAACGGGTCGGCGGAGAGGCTTGCGTCTATGTCATCGGCACGGAAGTTCCCGTGCCGGGCGGCGCCGCCGAGGATCTGCCCGAGCTGGAGGTGACGACGCCACAGGCGGCGATCGCGACCTTGGAGGCTCATCGGGCCGTCTTCGCCGAAGAGGGTCTGTCGCAGGCGTGGACGCGGGTCATCGCCATCGTCGTCCAGCCCGGCGTCGAATTCGATCATCGCAAGGTCATCGACTACGACCGCGCGAAGGCGGTCCGCCTGCGCAGCGCCCTGGACGACCAGCCGCACGTCGTCTTCGAAGCCCACTCGACCGACTACCAGACCCCCGCTGCGCTGAAGGCCCTGGTCGAGGACCATTTCGCCATTCTCAAGGTCGGCCCCGGCGTGACCTTCGTCCTGCGCGAGGCCCTGTGGGCGCTGGACGCCATCGAGCGTGAATGGGTCGGCGAGGGCCGGGCGTCAGGCTTTCGCTCGATCGCTCTGGAGCGGATGACGGCCGAGCCGCGCAACTGGGCCAAATACTATCACTCCGAGGGCGACGCCCTCCTGTTTGACCTGCAGTACAGCCTGTCGGATCGGATCCGCTATTACTGGCCGGATCCGGCTATTTCCGCCGCCCAGGACCGGATGTTCGCCAACCTTGCCGACAACCCGCCGCCCATGGCGCTGATCAGCCAATATCTGCCGACCGCCAGCGCCGCCCTGCGTGACGCCGGTCTGCCCTCAGATCCGGCAAGTCTGGTGATCGCCCATATTGGCGCGACCCTGGACGCTTATCGGACCGCCTGCACCCCCGAGCCGGAGTTTGCTCATGTCTGACGTCATCCAACTGGGGCTCGAAGAGTCCGAACTGGAACGGCTGGGCGGACTTTGGACCGCCCGTGAGATCGCGCAACAGCCGGCCATGCTGCGCGAGACGCAGAAGCTGCTGATGGCGCGACAGGGCGAGATCGATGGATTCCTTGAGCCGCTTCTGGCGGAGCCCGGGCTTCGGATCATATTGACGGGGGCGGGCACCTCCGCCTTCGCCGGCGAATGTCTGGCGCCCCTGCTGTCGGCGCGCCTTGGCCGGCGGGTCGAGGCCATCGCCACCACCGATCTGGTCTGCGCGCCCCATCTCTATTTCGAGACCGATACGCCGACCCTGCTCGTCTCGTTCGGCCGCTCGGGCAACAGTCCGGAAAGCGTGGCGGCGATCGAGTTGGCGGACCGGTTGGTCAAACGCCTGAGCCACCTGGTCATTACCTGTAACGCGGAGGGCGCGCTGGCGGCCTATGGCGCGGCGCCGAGGGGGCTGACCCTCCAATTGCCCGAAGCGACCCATGATCGCAGCTTTGCGATGACGTCCAGCTTCTCGTGCATGACCTACGCCGCCCTGGCCGTCTTCAGCGGCGTCGCCGTCATGGAACAGCGGGTCGAGGCCATCGCACGCGCCACCCAGGGCGTTATCGCGGACTACACCTCGGTCATGCAGGCGGCGGCGGCTGAAGGCTATCAACGCGTCGTCTATCTCGGCAGCCACATCTTCAAGGGTCTGGCGCGGGAATCGGGGCTGAAGCTTCTTGAGCTCACGAACGGCGCCCTGGTGACGATGTTCGATTCACCGCTGGGGTTCAGGCATGGGCCGAAGACGATCGTCAACAACCGAACCCTGATCTTCGTCTTCTTCTCGAACGACGCCTACACCCGCAGCTACGATATGGACTTGCTTGAAGAGCTGCGTCGCGACAACGACGCCGCTCGGGTTATCGCCATCACCGCGCAAGACGGTGTGGGGCTACAGGCGCGGGACGAAATCAGGGTGGCGGGTCTGGCGACGTCAGACGACGCCGACCTGCTCTTCCCCTATATCGTCGCGCCTCAGATTCTGGCCTTCTTCGAGTCGCTGCGGCTTGGCCTGAGGCCGGACCAGCCCAACACCTCCGGCACGGTCAACCGCGTCGTGCAGGGCGTACGGATTCACGAGTTGGGCTGATGGCCGGGGGCGGGGGGCAAGAGGCGTGAAACAATCGGCCGGCTATTTTTTGGGCGTCGACGGCGGCGGCACAAAGACCGCCTTCGTGCTGATCGACGGCGCGGGGCGGGAGGTCGCCCGACACGAGGGCGGCTCCAGCTACCACGTCGAGATCGGGGTTGAGACACTCCACGTCGTCCTCGGCACGGGCGTCCAATCGGTTCTGAACCAGGCGGGCGCATCGACAGCCGATGTCCGCTTCGCCTTCTTCGGCCTGCCCGCCCACGGCGAGGATTCGAAGATCCAGCCCATGCTGGACGTCATTCCGGAAGCCCTGTTGGGTCATCGCCGCTACGCCTGCGGCAATGACATGATCTGCGGCTGGGCCGGCTCTCTGGCGGGTGAGGATGGCATCAACATCGTCGCCGGCACGGGCTCCATCGGTTACGGCGAGCATCAGGGCCTGTCGGCGCGCGGCGGCGGATGGGGCGAGGTCTTTTCGGATGAGGGGTCGGCGTACTGGATCGCCGTCCAGGGGCTGAAGGCCTTCTCGCGCATGTCGGACGGCCGCCTGCCGCGGGGGCCTCTGCATGATCTTCTGGTGCAGGAATTTGCACTGACGACGGACCTCGACCTCTGCGCCCACATCTATTCCAAGAGCACGCCCCAGCGAGACCGGATCGCGGCGGTGTCGCGACTGATTGCGCGCGCTGCGGTGAACGGAGACCCGGCCGCGAGGCGGATTTTCACGGAGGCCGGCCACGAACTGGCGGAGATCGTGGACGCGATCCGGCGGCGGCTGGCGTATCGGTCGGGCGAACGCGTGAGCCTGTCTTATTCCGGCGGCGTGTTTCAGAGCGGCGACCTGATCCTGGAGCCGTTCAGGCAGAGGCTTTCGGACTGTTCGGCGGACTACCATCTCATTTCGCCGCGCTACAGCCCGGCGATCGGCGCAGCCATCTATGCGGCCCGTCTGGCGGGCGCGCCGCTCGACATGACCGTCAACGCCTGATCGCTGATCTTCCTGCCCGCCTCGGAGCCTCAGGTCACGTGGCCTGGTCGGTAGAAGACGCTGAAATCCGGCTGTTTCTTCGCCCCGTCAGTTAGGGGACGCCTTGCCATGCGCGCCGTGCGACAAGGCCTTGGGCGGCGGCGCAGAGGCGTTCGGGACGTTTCCAGCAGAAAGACAACACGGGGGCGAAAGTTTCGTTACGTATCTATTTGACAGTTTCGCGAAACCGTAGTTCCCTTTTGTAGCGTTTTCTTGGCTGTGAACCGAAGCCTCGGACCAAGCCAAGCGGCGTTCGTCGATCATGCGAGCAAAGGGGATCGCAATGTCACGTCGTCTATCACTTCGAACGGCCGCTCTGGCGGGGGTCGGATTTGCCGCCTTGGTGTCCGTCAACACGGCTCACGCCCAGTCAGCCGCCGCTGACGAGACCGAAACAACGGCTGACCAGGCCCAGTCGGTCGACGAAATCGTCGTCGTCGGGACGCGGGGCAGCATCGCCCGCGCGGTGGGTCTGAAGCGCGAATCCGGCACGGTGCAGGATTCGATCAGCGCCCTGGAACTCGGCATGTTCCCGGACGACAACGTCGCCGATTCCCTGAGCCACATCACGGGGGTGTCGATCTCGCGGACCGCCGGCGGCGAGGGGCAAAGCGTCAGCGTTCGCGGCCTGGGCCCCGAGTACACGCTTTCGACCTTCAACGGCCGCATCCTGGCCACCGACGGCGCCGGGCGAGACTTCGCCTATGACGTGCTGCCTTCCGACGTGATCAGCGGAGCGGACGTCATCAAGGGCGCGGAAGCGGCGAACACCGAAGGCGCCATCGGCGGCCTGATCAACCTGCGCTCGGCCAGCCCCTTCGATCAGCGCGGCCAGCACGGCATCATCCGCGTCGAAGGCGATCGCAATCAGATGTCCGAACTGGACGGGTCCAAGCTGTCGGCCGTCTACAGCAACACCTTCTTCGACGATACCTTCGGGCTGATCCTCGGCGTTGTCACCGAGCGGCGCGACGACCGGACGGACGTCGCCGGCAATGACGGCGGCTGGACCCGCAACCCCGACCCGACTGACGAAAGCTGGCTCTGGGGCAACGCCTGGGGCGGCAATATCGACCCGAACGGCAATGGCGAGCTGGACGTCGAGGAGTACGGGCTCATCGGCCCTGGCCAGTTCCGCGTGGGTTCGATCCTCGAGGAGAAAAAGCGCAACGCCTATACGGCGAAACTGGAATGGCGTCCGAACGACAGCTTCCGCCTGGTCGTAGACGGCCTTTCGACCAAGCTCGACTCGCCGCAGGTCGGCTACCAGCAGTCCTTCTATACCCTGTACGCGCCGGGCCGCTGGTCGAACATGGTGATCAACGACGGCATCGTCACCAGCTTCGACATGGACAATCCCGACCCGGAGCAGCGCCTCAATCCAGAACTGCTGAACCAGACCTCCTACCGCGTCGTCGAGACCCAGCTATATGGCGTGAACGCCCAGTGGGACGTGACCGACAGCCTGACACTCACCGGCGATGTTTATCGCTCGACGTCCAGCCGGAATTCCGGGGGGCAGGACAGCTACGTCGTCCTGCGGATGAACCAGGCCAATACCGCCCATGTCGAGCTGACCGGCGC
Source organism: Brevundimonas sp. FV2ps16 (assembly GCF_058681075.1). NCBI lineage: Bacteria > Pseudomonadati > Pseudomonadota > Alphaproteobacteria > Caulobacterales > Caulobacteraceae > Brevundimonas > Brevundimonas sp. FV2ps16. The sequence goes on from NZ_CM178728.1 coordinate 1,760,385, forward strand.
CTATGTGCCGGACGTCGCCGTCAGCTTCGATGACGGGCGCGATCTGGCCAGCGGGCTGGCCAGCGGCGCGTTCACCGACGCCGATTTCAACACCCACTATTTCTCGCTCGCGGGCGACAATATCGAGGACGAGATCAACGGCGCCGCCTTCAGCGGTCGCTGGACCGCCCACAGGGGTTGGCTCGATAATGTGCAGTTCGGCGCCAACTACACGGATCGTCGGAAGTCGCGCGATCTGGTGAACAACTCGCTGACAGGGGGCGCTGACTATTACTCCGGCGACTATGCGATCAATGTCGGTGATCTCGGCGGCGGCGTGATCTCCAACAGCTTCAACCTGCCGAACTTCATGAGCGAGGTGAACGCGAACTTCCCGCGTACCTTCCTGTCCTTCGATATCGCCAGCTACCAGGCCGCCCTGGCGGCCTATGACGGCAATCCGCGCCCCGGCGGCGGCGACTACAGCTACGCGGCCGCGGCGCCCGTCTGGAACCCGCTTCAGAGCTATCGAGTCAGCGAGGAATCTTGGGCCGGCTTCGTCCAGGCCAACCTGTCGGGCGAGCGCTGGAGCGGTAATATCGGCGTGCGCGTGGTCCAGACCAACACCAGCGCCCAGGCGTGGGATGCGAAAATCCTTGAGATCATCGAGAACGGCGCATTCAACTACACAGCCGTCTATGATGATCCGACGGCCATCACCCAGGACAACGACTACACCTATGTCCTGCCCTCGATAAACCTGAACTACCGCATCACGGAAGATCTGCGTCTGCGCCTGGGCGCGGCCAAGACCATGGCCCGTCCGTCGGTCGAGACCCTCGCGCCGACAAACACCACCGAAAGCGTATCCTGGGGCGAGTTCACCCAGATCTACGGCGGCAACGCGGCCCTGAAGCCGTATTCAGCTGTGCAGTATGATGCGTCGCTGGAATATTATTTCCGCCCGAACTCGATCTTCAACGTCGCGGTGTTCAAGAAGGACATCGAGGACCAGATCACCACCAGCTGGGAGCCGGGCCAGGACATCGGCGTGCCGGGCTATCTGTTCAACGTCCAGCGACCGATCAACGGCGACACGGCCGAGGTGCACGGCGTCGAGGTCGGCCTTCAGCACTTCCTGGACAATGGGTTGGGCGTGCGGGCGCAATACACCCGCAACTGGTCCAAGAGCTATGTCGGGGATCTGGAACGGCCGCTGGAGGGCATCGCGCCGTCGGTCTATTCGCTCGGCCTCTTCTACGAGCGCGGACCGCTGTCGATGAGCGCCTCGGCGGACCACACGGATGGCTTCGTCACCGCGATAAACGTCCTGGGCGAAGGCTACAACGAGGAAGCCGACCCCATCACCTGGGTCACCGCCCACATCTCCTACAAGGTGACGGACAACATCGACATCTCCCTGGAAGGCCAGAACCTTCTGGACGAAGCCAACACCTACTCCATCAATGGCAATCCGCTGCTGCCCCAGGGCTACTATCGCTATGGCGCCTCGTACAAGTTGGGCGTGAGTTACCGGTTCTAGACCTCTGGCGCGATCAGGCCTGCAAACGCCGCGCTATCCACTCGCCTTCAGGGGGAGGGCGCGCAATCAGCGCGGGACTGATCGCGTCGTCGGGCTCGCGTCAATCGCGGATCGCACGGCGGCGACCAAGACGTCCAAATCGATGGGCAAAACGGTCTTCGGTCTCGTCGTCGTACGGCGACACTTTCCTGTGTCGCCGTACGACGACAACTGCATATGTAACCGTACGCTGACATGGTGCTTTGTAATCGAACGCTGACATGAGGCCGCCGTGATCATTCGTTCTCCAACAGAACTGGGCGCTGCCGTAAAAGCGCGTCGAAAAGCTCTCGGCGAAGACCAGGCCGCCCTGGCGAGCCGCGTCGGCGTATCGCGCCAATGGATCAGCGCCCTGGAAAACGGCAAGTCCACTCTGGAGCTAGGCCTTGTCCTGCAGACCTTGACCGGCGCCGCCAGCCCTGCTGGACAGCCTGCCCCGGGCGCAATGGCTGCTGGGTGACAGGGGCTATGACGCCGACTGGTTCAGGGCCGCCTTGCAGGCAAAGGGCATCACTCCCTGCATTCCCGGACGTAAGTCACGCAACGAGCCCATCCGCTACGACAAGCGCCGCTACAAACGGCGCAACCGCATAGAAATCATGTTTGGACGCCTGAAAGACTGGCGACGGGTCGCAACCCGCTACGATCGCTGCCCATCCGTCTTCCTGTCCGCCATAGCCCTCGCCGCAACCGTGCTCTTCTGGCTATGAGTCCTGAGCCTAGATGGCTTGGTGAGTGAATATGCTGAACGCCCAGTTGGTCCCGCGCCGCGGGATACCACCCGAGACGATGTTGAGGACCTCGCCTTCGTCGTCGACGGCCCGCCAAAGGAACAAGCGCTTTCCGCTGATCGAACAGACACTTCGTCGAGACGCCAGCGGGGAGAGGGGGAGGGGAGTGGCTTCTTCAGCCCACGCCGACGCTTTACCATAGCAGCTATCGACAGTTGGTGACGCTACACTTAAAAAGCGCGACTCTATGTCAGGTTTTTTCCGCTCGTCCGTCTATATTGGCAAGGCAGGACGTTGATGGCCAAACTCGCGGACATTCTCAAGAAGGCCAGACGGGCAGTCGTGCGGCAGGGTATCGCCGACCAAGACGCCGATGAGCTCGTGCATGACGCCTATCTGAAGGTGGACGCGTATCAACGCGGCCATGTGGTCAATTCGCGGGAGGCTCTGCTGGTCCGGGCCGCCGTCAACCTGTCAATCGATCGCCAGCGCAGCGCCAGGCGACTGCCGCTGGCCGACGGCGCGGCGCTGTATGAACTGCCGGATGAGGCGCCGGACCCTGCGCGGATCATGGAGGCCCGGGCGCGACTTCGCCAGGTAGTCGCAGGCCTAGAGCGACTACCCCCACGAACGCGACGGGTTCTGCTGAAGCGACGCCTGGAGAATATGAGCTATTCTGAAATTGCGGCGTCGGAGGACATGTCCGTCGCTGCTGTGGAGAAGTTGGTTGCGCGCGCCACCCTTCAGCTAATGAACGGGATGACGCCGCCATGACGCACGCCCTGTGCCGGAAAGAGATCGACGCCCAGGCCGCTGTCTGGCTTGCGGCGCTGAAAGGCGATGCAGGCGACGCCGTCAGCCCAGCGCTGGAGGCGTGGCTCGCTGAGGACGCCGCTCACGCCGAGGCTTTCCAAAGGGCCAGCGAAGTCTGGGCCATTTTGCCCCGCGCTGCGGCTCGCGAGCTGGAGACGAGCCCTTATGCCGCCATTGCCGCGCCTCGGCGTCGCAGTTGGCTTCCCGGCGCGGCGGTGGCGGCATGTCTTGCGGCGATTTTGGCGGTGGCGGTTCTGGCGTGGCCGTTGATTGACGCCGGGGCCTATTCCACGCACGCCGGCGAACAGAGGGTGGCCAGCCTGCAGGACGGCAGCCGCCTGGCTCTGAATACCGACACTCGGGTGGATGTGCGGTTCAACGCGGATCGACGTCGGATTGATCTGGCGCACGGCGAGGCCATGTTCGAGGTGGCGCATGACGCCTCACGCCCCTTTGTTGTCGTAGCTGGTGACACAGAGATTCGGGCCATCGGGACGGTCTTCACGGTGCGCCGGACGCACGACGACGTGGTCGTCACGCTGATCAAGGGGCGGGTGGCTGTGTCGAGCGCCCGGGCTCGGTCGGGCGACGCGGTCAGCCCGGTGGTCACGCTGCTGCCGGGCGAGACGCTGACGGAACCGATGGAGGGAACGGCCCGGGTCGAGCCTGGATCGATTGAGGCGGCGACGGCTTGGCGACGGGGACAGGTCATATTCGACGACACGCCGCTGGGGACGGCTGTCACCGAGCTGAACCGCTATGGCGGGCCTGTGATCGTGGTCGATGACCCACGCGTCGCAGCCTTGCCGGTGTCTGGCGTCTTCGCCACCAACGCCGCTGACTTCGCGGAAGCGATAGCGAGCCTTTACGGTCTGCGCGCCGAGAAAAAGGGTGAAATCGTGCATATTGTCCGCTGAAAGGCGGCTAGTTGAACTTTTTATGTCTCCGTAATGTCGGTTTTGCGGTGTGATGTCGTCTAGGTTAGTGGGGCGTGGATGGGATCGTGCCCCTCACCTGGGGGGCTAAATTGTTTTCACGTTCTTTCGCGTTGGCCGCGGGCGCCAGCATGCTCGTTCTATCGGCGCAGACCGCTCAGGCGCAGGCGTCCTATACGTTCAACCTGCCGGCCCAGCCGCTAGAGACTTCGTTGCGGGCGATCGCCTCGCAGACGGCGACCAATGTCGTCTTTTCGGGCGATCTGGTGCGCGGAAAGTCCGCACCGGCCCTCCAGGGCACGCTTTCGCCCCAAGCCGCCTACGAGGCGGTATTGAAGGGGTCGGGGCTAAGGCTGGGCGTCACCGGCGGCGGTTCGTTCGTGGTCAGCGGTCCGGTCGGCGGCGCCTCGCTGAACCCGGGACAGGGTCAGGCGCACGGCGCCCTGGTCGGTCGGGTATCGGTCGCCCAAGGCGTGCGCGGGTTGGATGGGGCGCTCGTTCGGTTGGTCGAGACGGGCCAGACGACGCGGGTAGACGACTTTGGCTCCTTTCGCTTCGCGTCAGTTCCGGCCGGACTCAAAACAGTCGAAATCTCCTTCTTGGGCTATGAGACCCTGATCGAGACCGTGAACGTGCCGGCCGGCGGCACACAGGAACAGACATTCGCCCTCAGCGAGACAGGTGTCGCCTCCGTCGAGGAGGTGCTGGTCTATGGGTCGCGCAGCGCGCGCGCCAATGCCCTGAACCTTCAACGCACGGCCGAGAACAGCGCCGACGTGATCTCGGCAGACGACCTGGGCAACTTCACCGGCACCACCTTCTCGGAAGCGCTGCGTCGCGCGCCAGGGGTGTCATTCCAGCGGAACTCAGTCACCGGCGACGGAACCAACGTCATCGTGCGGGGGCTGGAGCCGGACATGAATGCGGTCAAGCTGAACGGGATCAATCTGCCGGTCGGCAACGGCCTGGGGCGTTCGGCGGACCTGTCGAACCTGCTGGCCGATTCCGTCAGCCGCATCACGATCAACAAGTCGCTGCTGCCCAGTCAGGACAGTTCGGGCACCGGCGGGCTGATCGAGATCGAGACGATGTCGCCGCTGGATCGGCCACATCGCTATTACAATCTCCTGATTGAAGGCGGTCAAACGCCCAAGGAGTTCAACGCGGATTTTCTGGCGTCCGGTACGGTGGCGGGAAGATTAGGCGATAATTTCGGCCTGAGCGCTTCGGTCCAGTATCGCCGCAAGAACACCCGCTCGATCGCCTATGACGCCGGGAGCAACGGCGGCGCGATGAGCTTCGGACAGTATCTGCCGCTGGATCCGAACGGCGACCCCATTCTGGTGCTGGACGGCGTTGATCCGCTGCTGAACTTCCCCTTCATCGACGGCGAGGACCAGGCCTATCCGCGCGGCGTGGTGACCAACTTCTACCACAACGAGGCTGAGACTCTGGCCGCGACCCTGTCTGCCGAATGGCGGATCGCCAGCCATACGAACCTGAAGTTCGACATCCAGCATTCGCAGGCCAACACCGACTTCTTCTCGCTGTCGGACACGTTTTCGACCGGGGCCGAATATGTGGTCGTGCCGGGGCAGGGGCCGAACGCACAGCTGGTGCTGGACCTGACGCCCGGCAACGCCGCCATTTCCCGCTCGCAGGCCTATGCCTATGACAGGGACGTCGAACAGGTCACCGACACCTATACGGTGAACGGCAAGACGACGCTGGGCGCGTTCGAGTTCAAATATCTGGTCGGCTATGCTCACGGCGCGGAAACCCACCCCGCCAACTTCAGCAGCCAGCTGCGGATGCCGGACACGGACGCCAGCGCGGGCCTGTTCCTGCCCGAAGCGGTGGACCCGGCGACCGGCCTTATCGCAACCGGCTTCGCCCCGCGCAGCGGCAGCGGCGTTCCCCTGCCGTTGCTGAGCGCGGCCGGCTGGGCCGCAGTCAACGACCCGTCCGCCTTCACCATCGACAACGCCAGCGGCCAGATAGACGACAGCCGCGGCAGCAATGATCGCCATACCGCCAGCGGCAGCGCGCGCTGGACAAACGGCAAGGGCTGGCTGAACTATGTCGAGGTCGGGGCCTTCTATGAAGAGACCGAGTTCCGCAGCGATCTGACACGGAGCCAGCTGGGCGGCGGCATTCCGGTTTCGGCCTTGGGCTTCGACTTCGTGCCATCGGACCTGTCGCGGATCGGCCTGTCGGGCGCGGGATTTTCAACCCTGAGCGAGGGGACGCTGCGCGACTTCGTCGAGAACCTCGACAGCCTCGCCGGAGGGCCGTCGGGTTTGACGCTTACGCCGATCGTTCCCCACCCGGATCAGGGGAACGAAAAGACCGAGGAAAGCAACTTCGCCGCCTACCTGCAGACCCGGCTGGACATCGGCAAGCTCGAGGTCGTCGGCGGCGTCCGCTACAACCGCACCAAGCTGGCGGCGACTAACCTGAGCTTCCCAGTCTACATCGGGCCTTTGCTGCCTTCCAGCGGCGGGGGCGTCGGGGTCGATCTGGCCTTTCAGAACGAGTTTACCAAACTGGTCACCGAGGAGACGACGGCTGAGGACATCCTGCCGCGCGTTCTGTTCAACTATCGCTACAACGACGACCTGATCTTCCGCGGGGGCTACTTCCTGTCGGTCGCGCGGCCGTCGATCGGCCAGTTGTCAAACGAAACCCGGATATCGTTCATCAATTTCCCCATCCCGGGACCGGAGGGCGTGAAGCCGATCCTGCAGATCAACAGCGGCAATCCGAACCTGAAGCCGGCGACAACGGACAACTTCGACCTGAGCGCCGAATATTACTCGGGCGTCGGCATTTTCAAGGTGAGCGCATTCTACAAGCGGATCGACAATCTGCTGCAGACGAACGTTACCAACGGACCTGCGGTGCTCAGTTCGGTGACTCTGCCGGATCACCCCTATTTCAATGGTGCGCCCTATTTCGATCCGGCCAATCCGGGATCAGTCTTCATCACCGGCGGCAGTCCGGTCAACAGTGATGAGACGGCGGAGCTGTGGGGCCTAGAGGCTCAGGCCGAGCGGCGGTTTGACTTCCTGCCGGGACTCTGGGGCGGGTTCGGGGTGTTCCTGAACCATACCTGGACCGAGAGCTCGCGCGCCGACCGCTACAATTGGGCATATGATCCGGTCCCGGGCAATGTCTACACCTTCACGGACCTGCCGTTTGTGCAGCAGCCCGAACATTCCGGCACTGCAGCGATCACCTACAACAAGTACGATATCGATGCGACGCTCACCTATGGCTACCAGTCGCGGTCGGTCTCGTCGTTCCAGCCGCGCGGGTTGAGCGTCTACACCGAGGGCGTCCGCACGCTGGACTTCCGGGCGGAATATTACCTGCGCCCCAGCTATGGCAGCTTCCGCGTCTACGTCGAGGCGAACGACCTGCTAAACGGGACCGACGATCCGGACCTGGAGCAGACGTTCGGCGGCGAGAACGGAGCGCCCAAGGTCTATACCCGCGCGACCTACCTGGGCGGGCGAAACCTCAAGATCGGCATGTCGGCGACCTTCTGATCGCCTCTGCCCATGGCCGGCGCCACACAGCGCCGGCCGCTTTACTTGCATGTCAGGATCCAAGATGAAGAAGATGCTCTTGCTGGCGTCGGTCGCAGCCGTTCTCGCCGGCCCGACCCTGAGCCATGCGCGCTCCGAACCAGAGGCGCCGGCGGAGGCTGCAGCCCTGCTTCCCTATGAGCAGTTCACTTTGCCCAACGGTCTGCGGGTGGTGGTGCACGAGGACCACTCAGCGCCCAAGGTCGCTGTGGCCGTCTGGTACGCCGTGGGTTCGATGAACGAGCCCGAGCGCAAGTCCGGATTCGCCCACCTGTTCGAGCACCTGATGTTCAATGGATCCGAACATCGCGACGATGAATACATGCCGCCGCTGCAGGAGATCGGCGTCTCGGCCGTCAATGGCGCGACCTCGCTGGATCAGACCTACTACTACGAAGTGGTGCCGACCGGCGGGCTGGAGCGGGTGCTGTGGCTGGAGTCCGACCGGATGGGCTATCTGCTCGGCGCGGTCACTCAGGCCAAGCTGGATGAGCAACGCGGCGTCGTCCAGAACGAGAAACGCACCTATGAAAACCGCCCGTATGCGATGATGCCCCAGTTGCGGGGCGAAGCGCTTTTCCCCGCCAACCACCCCTACCGCCACACCGTCATCGGCTCGATGGACGATCTGAACGGCGCGTCCCTCGAGGACGTGAAGGCGTGGTTCCGTCGCTATTATGGCGCGTCAAACGCCGTGGTGACCCTGGCCGGCGACGTGACGCTGGAGCAGGCGCGTGAACTGATGACACGCTATTTCGCCAGCGTGCCGCCGGGGCCGCCGGTCGGGCGGATCACCGACTGGACGCCTAAGTTGGACCGGGTGAAGACCGAAATCGTAGCCGACGCTGTGCCCCAGACGGCCGTATCCTGGGCTTGGCCCGTGCCCGGCAGCCGAGCGGACGAGGATCAGGCGCTGCGCATGGCGTCATCGGTGCTGGGGCGTGGGCGACTGTCGCGCCTACATCAGGCGCTGGTGATTGACCAGCCCTTGGCGACCAGCGTGTCGGTCAACTACGAGTCCGCAGCCATTGCAGGCGTCTTCAACATCGAGCTGCGGCTGAAACCCGGCGTTGACCAGGCCGAGGCCGAGGCGGCGCTGCAGGCCGAACTGGATCGCTTTCTTAAGGAAGGGCCGACGGCGCAGGAACTGGAACGCTACAAGATCACCGCGTACGGCGACAATGTACGGTCGCTGGAGTCGCTCTTCGTGCGCGCCATGATGTTGTCGGGCGGCATGATCTTCGACAACAATCCGGGCCAATTCCAGATTGATCAGGAACGGTTCGACGCCCTGCGCGCCGACGAGGTCAAGGCCGTCGCCAATGCCTGGCTGTCGCTACCGAACTACCGCCTGACTGTGGTTCCTCAGGCTCAGTTCGCCGCCGGTTCCGACGGCGCCGACCGCACCCAGCTGCCAGGGATGGGCCCGATGCCGGACCTTGTCCTGCCGCCACTGCGGGAAGGCCGACTGACGAACGGGATGCGCGTCCTCTACTCGCATCGTCAGGGGACGCCGACGGTCGAGTTGGTGATGGCGTTCGACGCCGGCGGCGCTGCGGACCAAGGGCTGAAGGAAGGGCTTCAAGGCTTTACCGTCGGCCTGATGGACGACGGCACCCGGACCATGACCGGCCAGGAGTTCGCCCAGGCGCAGGAGATGCTCGGCGCCAGAATCTACGCCTATAGCGACGTCGACACGACCAGCTTCCATGTCTCGACCCTGACCCGGTCGTTTGACGACACGGTGTCGCTATGGTCGCGCTACATACGCGATCCGGGCTTCCGCCAGGCCGACCTCGAACGCGAGCGTGCGGCGGCCTTGTCGGGGTTGCAACAGGCCCAGGTTGATCCTGACAGCATCGCCAGCAGCGTCTTCAACTATCTGACCTATGGCGCCGGCCACGCCTATGGCGCGCCGCTGGCCGGGCGGGCGGAGACGATCTCATCCTACAGCCGCGAGGATTTGTTCAACTTCCATGACCAGTTCATCCGGCCAGACAATGGGGTGATCTTCGCCGCCGGAGATGCAGATTTCGACACGCTGATGGCGACGCTGGAGAAGACGTTCGGTGATTGGAAGGCGCCGGCCTCAGCCGTCGGCGTCAAGACCCTCGCGCCGGTGGCGGAGCAGGCGATGTCGCGCGTGGTGCTGGTCGACAAGCCGGGCTCAATCCAGTCGGTGATCCGGGTGGGGCAGATCATGCCGGACGGGCTGGACGCCAGGAACTTCGACTTCGACCTGCTGAACGGCGTATTGGGAGGCGGGTTCACCGCCCGGCTGAACATGAACCTTCGCGAGGCCAAGGGCTGGACCTATGGCGCCGGAAGCGGCGTCGGCGACGCCCGGGGACCGCAGGCCTTCGCCGTCTCCACCAGCATCCAGACCGATCGAACCGCCGACGCTCTGGCCGAGATCGCGCGTGAGCTGAAGGACATCAGCGTCGAGCGTCCGGTGACGGATAAGGAGTTGGACCTGCTCCGACGCGGCCAGGTTCTGACCCTTGCGGACCGTTTGGAGACCAACAATGCGATGGTCGGCTACATGGCCTATGTGTCGCGGTTCGAGCATCCCTATGATTGGATCACGACCCTGCCCGACCGCTATCAAGCGGCGACGCCGCAGAGCGTGACGGCGGCTGCGACGATGCTGCGGCCTAACGCCATGACCTGGGTCGTCGTCGGCGATTTATCCAAGATCGAGGCGAGCATCCGCGCGCTGAATCTAGGGTCCGTCGAGGTCTGGGACGCGCAAGGGGGGCGACAACGTTGATACGGCTCGGTTCTGGATGTGCTGGCAATCCTCAGGTTGTGGCCGAAGCTAATTTTGCGCCAAGACGCGGCCGATGAAATGTCATCTGGATCGTTCGCGCCTCTACCTGAGACTTAGCGCAGCCATGGTCGCCAGATGTCGATAGGTCTTTGAAGGATTAAACCGATCGGCGGCGGCGTCCTGACGATGCTTGGTTCGCTCATGAGGATGAGGCCTTACCGTCGCGATTTCACGAGCCGCTGGACGTCAGGACAGCACCGAACAACGCAGGCAGGGTCAGCCGTATCGTCCGTCCGGCGGTGACCCTCTCACCTGTCAGGGCGTCGACATAGATCCGATCGCCCAGCGCCTGCGGCAGGTCGAACTGAACCGTCCGCTCCGCCTCCGAATTGTTCAATGCAACCAGGGCGACTCCGTCCTTCAGCGTCCGCGGCGCGACCACTACATGGGGGTCCGCGAGGAGTGGCGCACCCAAATCGCCCAAGGCTAGGATCGGATGCTGGCGGCGAAGCGCTATGAGTTTGCGCATCTCTGCGTACATCGTCATGTCCGGATCGCCGCCGGTGTCCGCCCAAGGGAAGGTGCGGCGGTTATCGGGATCCTCGCCGCCCGTCACCCCGACCTCGTCGCCATAGAAGACGGTCGGGGCGCCCGGCCAGGCGACCTGCATCAGCACCGCCAGGCGATAGCGGCGACGCGCAAGCGCCGTCGCCGCAGGATCGTCGCCCCGATCGCCCAGCAGCCACAGACTGCGTGCGGTGTCGTGGGTGGACAGCAGGTTCATCGACGCGCGCCAGGCCTGGGCGGGATAGAGCTCGCGCATCAGCTCGATGTTGCGATAGGCGCCCGCCACATCGCCGCCGGAGGCGATGGTTAGCGCCGTGTCGCGGAAGATGTAGTTCATTGTCGCGTCGAAGGTGTCGCCCAGGAAGTATTTGGACGAGTCGAACCAGGTTTCGGCGATGGTCACCGCCTCGGAGTTCTTGGCCTTCAGCGCCTTGCGCCATTCCCGCCAGAAGTCGTCGGGCACCCAGGGCGCCACATCCATCCGCCAGCCGGAGGCCCCGCGATCCAGCCACAGGGCCGTCACCGAATCCGGCGCGCCATAGGCGAACGACCGGAAGGACGGCGACGCCTCGTTCAGTTCCGGGAGATCGCGCGCCCCGGTCCAGCCGCTGTAGCGGTCGTCGGGATCGGCCTGCGAGGCGTCCAGACGATACCAGTCGGCGTAGGGACTGTCGGTGCGCACCTCGCCCCCCTCCAGCGCCCCGACGCCCGGATGTTTGGCGAAGCGATCGAAATAGAGGCTGTCGCGGCCGGTGTGGTTGAACGAGACGTCCACCACCACGCGGATGCCGCGCCGGGCGGCCTCGCGCGTCAGTCGCTCGAACTCGGCGTTCGTGCCGAAGGCGGGATCGACGTTGTGATAGTCGCCGGTGTCGTATTTGTGGTTGCTGGCGGCCGTGAAGACCGGCGTCATATATAGCGCCGTGGCCCCCAGGGCGGCGATATGGTCCAGCTCTTCGGTGATCCCGGCCAGGTCGCCGCCGAAGAAATCGTTGCCGCCGCGATTGTCCGAGCCGTCGCCCGAGCCGGGTCGGTATGGCCGCCCGCTCCAGTCGGCGTGCATTTCCACCGACCCGTTCTGGAAGGTGTTGGGCCCCGGCTTTGGATCATTGGAGGGGTCGCCGTTCCGGAAGCGCTCCGGGAAAATATAGTACCACACCGCCTGCTGCGCCCAGGCCGGCACGGCGTAGTCCCGCGACGTCACGGTCAGGCGAAACCGCCGCACCGTCGCCGTATCTTGAGGAGCGTCCGAGGCGACGCCCAGGCCGTTGCCGCCGCGCTCGCGGGTCCAGTAGATCGGCGTGGTGTTGTTCTGATAGACGAAGCGCCGTCCGCCGATCTCGACGTCGAACCAGTAGCCGTAGACGCCCGTCGTTGCGAACACATGCCGGCCCGTCCAGCGGCCGTCTGCGCCACGGATCAGCGGGACGCGTTCCAGTTCGTCATAGGCCAAGACCTCCTGATTGCCCTCGAGACGGCGCCGGTCGATCACCAGGGTCACCCGCTCCGCGTCGGGCGCATCGAGGCCGAACGTCACCTGCCCGCCATCGACGACCGGGCCGAAGGGGGCCTTGTAGGCCACGTCGCGGCTGTCGTGGCGCAGGGATCGGGCGCGCGGATCCGACAGCGGCTCGACCTGGGGCTCGGCCTTCGCCACCGTCAGTACGGGGCGGCCGTCCTCGAACTGAAGCCGGAGCGTGCTCCAGCCGTCGAACCGATAGCGCAGATTGTCCGAACCACCCTGGTCCGGGCGCGCCGTGGGGATGACCGCCCCTTCCGGCTCAGATCCTCTCGGCCCCGCAAAGGTGGAGGCGCCGCTCCAGTCGGCGTCGGCGATCTTGAAATCCTGCGCGCCCTGCAGTTCGGTGGTGACGACATAGGCGTCGCAGTCCCAGCGCATCGAATATTCATCTACGGCGGCCCAGCCGCTCATGGCCCCGCGCAGATACAGCCGCGTGTCGCCGAACGGCGGCGCGTCGCACTGGTCGACCGCCGCGTCAGCCACGCCCGCGTACCCGCCTAACAAGCCGCCGACGATCACGATTGCCGCGGCCGTCGCCCTTCGTCCAGACAGCCTGCGGCCAAGCCGCCCGCCCACGTCGCACCCTGCGCCAAAAGTCCGGTGCGTGCGTTCGGCAAGCTCCCTGCCCACCCTTGATCCAGTCGCTTCGGTCGCCATGCGTCGCTTCCCGCAAATTATCTTGTTTTTTGCAAGTTTTCACAAAAGTGAGCGCCGCGCCACCGCCGGTGTGTCCCGAAAATCCCGTTTTAGGCACTCAAAGCGCCCGGGTGTGGCTAAGAGGGTGTGTGCAAGGTTCTGCAAATATGATGTGGACAGGTCAAGCGAACGGCTTGGCGCACTGGCCGGTTATTTCTGTCACAGACCGCATCTATGGCCTGACGCGTGCGTCAGGATAACTCCGCCATAGGACTTCGGGTCGAAACCGCCGCAGAGGCCGACGGGGGGCTTGAACATATCGACCTCTCCGATGCGGATTGGCGTGCGGTTCGGCATGCGGTTTTGGTCTATGTTCGGCGTCGCGGTCATTCGCAGGATGTCGCAGAAGACGTGGCCCAGGAATGTCTGACCAAGCTTCTGCACTATACGCGCCAAGGGCAGACGGCGAGCCTTTACGCACTGGCGTTCAAGATCGCGGCCAACAGCCTCATCGACCGCTTCCGCGGTGATGTTCGATACGGGTCGGCTGTCTCGGAGGCTCACCCCTGCGGCGAACCCCTGCCGGACAAGGTCACGTCGGACCGTCAACGGCTCGCCCGGCTCTCCGCCGCCCTTGAACGGCTTCCACCGCTCAGGCGTGCGGTGCTGCTGCGGCGACGGGTAGACAACCAATCGATCGCGCGAATAGCGGCTGACATGAACCTGTCGACGGCCGCCGTCGAGAAACATGTCGTGCGAGGGCTTTCAGATTTGCGCAAAGCGATGGAAGACGGGGAAGAATTCAGAGGATCGTCCCGTGACGCCCAGTGAAAAGGTGAGAACCGAGGCGGCCTTCTGGGTTGAACGGATGAACCGTCCGGCCTTCGACGCACGAGACGGCACCGCCTTCGACCAGTGGATGCGAAGCGATCCGGACAATCGGGAAGCCTTCGCCGCCATGGCCGCGCTCTGGGACGACGGATTTCCAAAGCCGGACGCTGATCTGGCGTTGTTGGACAACTCACGACCAATCTCTTCAGATCGACGCGCCGTGCGACGGCGCTGGGTCGCCGCATCGCTCTTCGGCGCTTCAGCGGCCGCGCTCATCGCGGGCGCCTTCATTTCCACGGCCTGGCCACGCAGCTATTCAAGCCTGCCCGGACAAGAGCAGGCGATTCATCTGGCCGATGGCTCGACCGTGCACCTTGGGGGCAACAGTCGGATCGACGTGCAGTATCTGCCTTGGCGGCGTACGATCCGGCTGGAACGCGGCGAGGCGGGATTCGACGTTTCGCACGACACAAACCGTCCCTTCAATGTCGATGCCGGTCAGGTCGATGTTGTCGTCCTCGGCACCGCGTTTCACGTTGATCGGCTGGCCAGGGGGCGCGTCGGCGTCGCCGTCGTCCGCGGGGCCGTGGATGTCAGAACGGACAAGGGCAGCGACCGGCTGGCGGCCGGCCAAGCGGTTCGGGTGACTGATCGCGGTATCGGGCGCGTCGCCATGCAGGTCGAAGACAGCCAATGGTCGTCCGGCTGGTTCGTCGCCCGCAATATTCCCCTGTCCGACCTGATCGAGAAACTTCGACGCTACAGCACGACGCCGATAGAAATATCCGACGCGAAATCTGAAAACATGATGATCGTGGGGCGTTTCAATGTCGAAAAGCCCGAGTCCGTCCTGAATGGTATCGAAACCTCGTACGATATAAGAATTATTCGACGTGCCGGGGTCATCTATATTTCATCACCAAACTGAAACATAAGCGACGCGAAAACTTACATAATCTCTTTGTCCGGGTTGTTCGGTCCGGACCGTTTTCCCCTCGAACCAACTCGGGGGACTTCATGCGAAACGGCCTTATCCTTCTTCTCGCCTCGACGGCGATCGTGCCCATCACGGCTTCGCCGGTGCTGGCGCAGACTTCCGTCGAACAAAGCCGCACCTACCAATTCAACCAACCTGCCCAGGATCTGGAGTCGGCCCTGCTCGCCTTCTCCCGCGTGACCGATCTGCAGATCGCGTCATCGGCCGCCGATCTCCAGGGTCTTCGCGGCGCGCAGCTGAACGGCGCCATGACGGCCTCAACCGCCCTGAATACGCTGACGCGCGGCCTGCCCGTCAGCGTCCGCCTCTCGGGTCGCACGGTTTCGGTGTCTCGCGCCCAGGGCGCCTCTGCCTCGGCGGCGACGCCGCTCACGACGTACCCGTCGGTCCAGACCGGCTTTCCCTCGGAAACCATCGCGGCGCTCGACGAGATCGTCGTGACGGGCTTTCGGTCCAGCCTGGGCCGCGCCCTGTCGCGAAAGAAGGCGGCGACGGGATCGCAGGAGGTCATTCTCGCCGAAGACATCGGCGCCTTTCCCGACCAGAACCTGGCGGAAGCGCTCCAGCGCGTTCCCGGCGTCGCGATCACGCGTGACAGCGGCGAGGGGCGGCAGATTTCACTGAGGGGCCTGGGCCCCGACTTTACCCGCACCCAGTTGAACGGGATGGAGGTGCTCAGCAACACGGCCTCGGGGCTGGACAGTCGAGGCGGCGCCAGCCGCTCACGGTCTTTCGACTACAGCGTCTTCGCGTCCGAGCTCTTCAATCAGGTGGTGGTCGAGAAGTCCTACGCCGCAGAACAGGACGAAGGCGGCATCGGCGGCACGGTGTCGCTGCGAACCGCCAAGCCCTTCGACTACCGGGGCCGCACCTTCGTCGCCAACGCCAAGGTCCAGTCGAACCAGTACACCGAGACGCCGGGACCGCGGCTCGTCGCGCTGGCGGCGGACCAATGGGGCGACTTCGGCGCACTCGTGTCGGTCGCCTACAGTTCGGCCGAGACGGTCGAATGGGGCTATCGCAACTGGAACTGGTCAAAGATGAACTTCGGCGCAGCCAACGTCGGCCCCGGCGTCTCGGCGGAAGATCGCGCCATACTGGTCAACGCCACGGGCGCCAACCGGGCCTGGAACTCGCGCGCGCAGACCTACGGCACCTGGTTCAACGAACGGGAGCGGATCGGTTTGACCTCGACGCTGCAGTATCAGCCCAGCGACAAGACGGACGTCACGCTCGATCTGCTCTACGGTCAACTTAATAACGAACGGGACGAGCACGTGATCGGCAACGCCGGTACCAACGGTCTGTCCGCCAATGACGTGCGGGGCACCCAGGTGCTCCAGTCCGTCACCCTCGATCAGTATAACAGCATCACGGACGCCGTCGTTTCCGGCGTCGATGTCCGGTCCGAGTCCAAGCCGACCGTCGATCAGACCGAATTCTGGCAGGCGGCGCTGAACGGACGCACCGAGCTGACGGATGATCTGGAGGTCTCCGGCCTCCTGGGGTGGTCCAACTCGAACTTCGACTCCAACTGGCAGCGCGTCTATCTCGAATCCGTCGGTCACACGGTCTCTTTCAGCGGCCTGGACACGGACACGCCGGTCAACACCTACGACTTCGATCCGAGCGATCCGGAAGCATGGGATCTGCAGTCGATCCAATGGCGCCGCGACCACGTCGAAAGCGAATTCTACACCGGCGAGGCCGGGCTGAAGTGGCGGGCCAACGATAGCTCGACCGTCAAGGCCGGCGCTTCGTTCAAAAGATTCACCAACAGCGGCTTCCGGTACGACGCGAGCGCCAACTACGAAAATCGCAATGTCCTGGCGTCGATCCCGACGATGCTGACGAACCATTCCACCGCCTTGCCCTATGTGGTCGGCGATGTGGCGGCGGTCTTCAAGGCCCTGGGACAGGACGGAAGCCTCGACGCCCGAAACCTCTCGACGGGAACCAACTACTCTGTCGAGGAGCAGACCGTCTCGGCCTTCGGTCAGTACGATCTGGACACCAATGTCGGGCCCTTCGGCCTGCGCGCCAATATCGGCGTGCGCTACTACGATACCGAACTGGTCTCCATCGGGTCGTCGGCCACAAGCGCCGGCCTGGTGCCCGTCGAAATCACCAATCGTTATGACGGCTTCCTGCCGGCGCTGAACATCGCGCTGGACGTCAGTCCCGAACTGGTCGTCCGTTTCAGCGCCAACCGGAACATCAGCCGCCCGGGCCTGGGCGACCTGAGCGCGGCTGCGACAGTGCGCGTTGCGGGCTATGGCGGCACGATCAGCGCGGGCAATCCCTATCTGACGCCCTATACGGCCGACTCCTTCGAGGGCGCCGTCGAATACTACGACGGCAAGCGCGGCTATCTCGGCCTGGGCGTCTTCCACAAGGAGATGAAGTCCTTCGTCACGACCGAGACCTCCACCGTGCCCTACAGCGAGACGGGCTACCCGCTCGACCTGCTTGAAGAGGGCCAGGACGGCTCTGTCGTCTTCAACTTCACCCGTCCTGTTAACGGTCCCGGCGCGTCCATCCAGGGCGTCGAGCTGTCCGGTCGTCGTGATTTCGACTTCCTGCCGGCTCCGTTCGACGGCTTTGGCGCATTGGCCAATGTGACCTACGCCGACGGAGCGACGGACGTCTTCTACAACAGCGTCCCTCACAAGCTGTCCCTGGTGGATCTGTCCAAGTGGTCCTACAACGCCACCCTCTACTATGACAGCGAGCGGGTCGGCGCGCGCGTGTCGGTGGCGTCGCGTTCGCGCTATCGCAAGGGCAACGGCGGCAACGACAACATCGGCGAGTATTTCGCGCCCTCGACCGTGGTCGATGCGACGGCCTACTACAACGTCACGCCGACGGTGCAGATTCGGGTCGACGGTCTCAACCTCACCGATGAATCCGTGATCCAGTACGCCGATACGGACGCGCGTCGTCTGATGACCAGCACGGTCAGCGGCCGGACCCTCTCCATCGGGGCCTCCATCCGCTTCTGACGCTGCTGCAGGCGGCCGCACCCGTCGCGGTGCGGCCGCCGATCAGCGACCTCGTGACGACCTTGGCCCTGACGGATCCATGACCCACTCCTTCTTCGATCGGCGCGGCCTTCTCCTGTCCGGTTTTGGCCTGAGCCTCGCCGCGACAGGCGCGAGCGCACGGACGTCGGCCGCGCCGTTGCGATCCGATCCTTTCACCCTGGGCGTAGCGGCCGGCGATCCGTCGGCGGACGGCTTCGTCATCTGGACACGGCTCGCCCCGAACCCCCTTGTTCAGGATGGCGGCATGGCGCCGGCGGACGTCGAAGTGGGTTGGGAGGTGGCCACTGATCCGGCCTTCCGTCGGATCATCCAGCACGGCCGCGGGGTTGCGCGGGCGACTCTGGCCCATTCGGTCCATATCGAGGTCGGCGGCCTGCCGCCCCACACCCGCTGTTGGTACCGGTTCTTCGCGCCTGGAAACCTGCCGAGCCCCGTCGGGTGCGCGCGAACGCTTCCGATGGCCGGGTCTGTCGTCGATCAGGTGCGATTGGCCTCGGTCGGCTGTCAGGATTTCGAGCGGGGCTACTATACCGCATATCGCCATCTGGCGGCCGAGCCGGAGCTCGACGTCGTCTTCCACTACGGCGATTATATCTACGAGTTCGGTCCCCGGGAACAGGGCGTGGTGCGGCGCCACTGGGGTGGGGAAGCGATGACGCTCTCGGACTATCGCCTGCGTTACGCCCAATACAAGCTGGACCCGGATCTGCAGGCCGCTCATGCAGCCGCAGCCTTCGTCATGTCGTTTGACGACCACGAGATCGACGACAACTGGGCGGCCGAGTTCGGCAAGGACGGCGGGCCTCCTCACCTGTTTGCAGCGCGCAAGGCTGCGGCCCTTCAGGCCTGGTACGAGCACGTCCCCGTTCGCCCTCGCGTGCGACCGGGCCGCGCCGGGGCGCAGGCGTTTCGTCGGTTCGATTTCGGTCGTCTGATGCGGATGCACGTCCTGGACACGCGCTCCTATCGGAGCCGCCAGGAATGCGAGGGCGCCGGCATGACGCCGCTGGACCGCGGCGCCTGCAAACCCCCTTACGCGCCCTCCCGCACGATGTTGGGCGCCGAACAGGAGGCCTGGCTGGACGCGGGCCTAAGCGCCGACTTCGGCTGGAACTTCATCGCCCAGCAGGTGATGATGATGCCCTACGACACCCGCAAGGACGGGGAGACCGCCGTCCGGCGTAGCACCGACAACTGGAACGGCTATCCCCAGGCGCGCCGCCGACTGGCCGATGGCGTCAAGCGAAAGGGGCTGACCAATGTCGTAATCGGCAGCGGAGACATGCATCAGAACGTCGTCGGGCATGTCCCCCAAGATCCTGATGATCCTGCATCCGCGCCTCTCGCCAGCGAGTTTCTGGCGACGTCGATTTCATCAGGGGGAAGCGGGCGCGCGCGCCATGCAAATGAGCTGAATGTGCTGGACAACAATCCGAATGTTCAACTGCTCAACAATCAGCGCGGTTACCACCTGCACACGGTCGCTCAGAACAACTGGACGGCCGACATCAAGGTCCTGGATCAGGTCGACAACCCGGAAGGGCGACTGACCACCCTGGCGCGCTTCCTGGTCGATCCACGCAATCCCAAGCCTGGCAGGAGCTGACTCGGCGGCGAACCCGCGCGCACGTTCGAGGCATTTCGACCGCAGATATTCGAGAAATGCGGCGGGCCTGGGGGAGGGGGCTGGGGGTTGAAACCCCAGGCCGAGAAATTTGCCAGACGGCCTGTAAGCCGGGTTTTGTTCCGCTCGTGAGAGCGGCGACGATCATTCCTCTGGACCGTCCATTGCTGAACGGTTCTCGCGACCTACCCGGACATCTGAGGCGGTGAGCCCCGCAGGGCGAACCCCGCGCGATGTCCCTATTTGGTCTTGCTCCAGGCGGGGCTTGCCATGCCGTCCCTGTTGCCAGGCACGCGGTGGGCTCTTACCCCACCCTTTCACCCTTACCGGCCTCGCAAGGCCGGAGGTTTGCTTTCTGTGGCGCTATCCCTCGGGTCGCCCCGGGCGGAAGTTATCCGCCGCCTTTTCACCGTGGAGCCCGGACTTTCCTCGACGGACGCAAAGTCCGCCGCGACCGCCCAGCCGTCTGGCGGGGGCTAGATGCGCCGCCGCGTCGCGCAGGTCAACAACAAGCTGGACGACCGTCTGGCGCAGTCGATTGACCGGGGCGGGTCGCCGTGGCTGATGAGCGTGTCGGAGGAGGGGGCGGGCATGACGAATGGACAGTTCAATCGAGGCGCCCGATTGCTGCTCATCTTCGGCGCCGCCTCGCTGGCGGCGGTCGGCGTCGGCGCGCTCGTTTGCGTCGCCGGCGGCGTGCCGACGGGATCCTGGGCGCGAAATCTGGCGGCTTGGCTGATCGGCGCCTTGGCCGCGGCGGGGCTGGCGGCGACCGTGCGGTTCGCTGTCCTGGCGGTCGTGCCTTGGCTCGCGGTCGCCGGGCTGGCGGCGACCTTCTTCAATCCTGCTCAGGACGGCGTGCATCGCTGGGTCGACGCCGGGCCGCTGCACGTCAATGTCGCCATGGTCGTGCTGCCGTGTGCGGCGGTCGCCCTGGCGATGGCGGCGGATCGCTGGACCGTCTGGGTCGCGGCCTTCGCCGCCCTGGTGCTGCTGGTCGCTCAGCCGGACGCCTCCCAGGCCACGGCCCTGGCCGGGGTGATCGCCCTGGTCGCCGCCCTCAGGCTGCATAACCGCTCCACAAAGGCCGCGGCCATGGTCGGCGCCGGCTTGCTGGCCATTCTGGCCTGGACACGGCCAGACCCGCTTCAACCGGTTGCCGAAGTGGAGGAGATCGTGGGGATGGCCTTCGGCCTATCGCCCGCCCTGGGTGGTCTGACGTTGATCGCCCTGATCGCCTTCGTCGCGGTTCCAGCCGTTCTGAGCCGGTCTGACGATAGATTGCGCCTGGGCGGCGGAGCGCTGAGCCTCTGCCTGGCCTTGTGGGTGGCCACGCCGATCTTCGGCGCCTTCCCCATCCCCCTCGTCGGGGTCGGCATGAGCCCCATTCTGGGCGCCTGGCTGGGCGTGGGCCTGTTGGCCGCACTGCTCCGCAGACCGCCGCCTAGTCCAGCACGCCAGTGACGCTCTCGACGCTTGCCAGCTGCAGCAAGCCGACCAGGCGGGCGCGGGTTTCGCCGTCGGCGACGCCGTCGACGCGGTCGGGACGCCAATGGCGCTGGAAGGCGCGGACGGTGGTCTCGGTCTCGGCGTCATAGTCGCCGCCGGGCGTCAGCCCATAGCCGAGCCGGTGCAGACCGGCGCGCAGAACGACGACCCCGATTCCCTGGTCGCCCTTCTGCAACAGGCCGCCCAGGGCCTTGATGCGTTCGGCGGCAGGTTCAAACCACAGGCCGTGTCCCGCTTCGGCCAGACGTTTCCAGGGGAAGAGTTCGCCGGGATCGGTCTTGCGCTCGGGCGCCAGGTCGGAATGGGCGATGATGCGGTTGTCGGGAATGGTCCAGCGGTCGCGGATATCGCCGATCAGGGCGATGACCGCCGCGATCTGGGCCTCGGGGAAGGAACGATAACCGAACTCGTGGCCGGGATTGACGATCTCTATGCCGATCGAGGCGGCGTTGCAGTCGTCTTCGCCGCGCCAGACGCCTCGGCCCGCATGCCAGGCGCGCCGTTCCTCTGGAACCAGTTGAAAGACGCGGCCGTCTTCCTCGACCAGATAATGGGCCGAGACCTTGGCCTCGGGGTCGCACAGACGCGCCAGGGCGGCCTCGCCCGTCTCCATGCCGGTATAGTGCAGCACCAGCATGTCGGGCGGCGCACGACGCATGTCGAAGTTCGGCGAGTGCGCCGCAATCAGGTCCGTCATGGCTTAAGGCCTCAGCGGCCGTGGCGTTCCCAGCCGTAGGCGACCCAGGTGCCGTCCACCTTGTGCGCCTCGATCACGTCGGGATCCCCGGCGCGACGACGCGGGGCCAGGTTGCGGCGTGTCCGCATGGCCAGACCCGCCAGGAAGACCAAGACCCCGGCGAACAGGGCGATCACCGCGACCGCGGCTGCGGTGAACACTGCCAGGACCGCGCCGACGGCCAGGGCGGCGACGCCGGCGATCAGGCCGGCGATCCACATGATCGAGGCGACCAGGCCGTTGGGGCGGCGGCGGGCGGCGAAGCCCAGTGTGGCGAGACGTTCAGGCTGGAACATGGGTCATCCTTTCAGGCGCTCCGGAGAACGCCTATCCTTCAATGTCGGTCCATTGGGCCTTGCGGTCAATGGATCGCCCCCTCACGCCTGTGTGCGATGGATCGTCACGCCCATCCTCAGAACATCGGCTGGTCGGCCAGGACGACCGCCCCTTCGCTGCGCATCCGCTCGCCCTCGATGCGGCGCATGACCGCCTGGGCCTGCGGATCGGCCATGACGCCGCCCAGCATGACCAGGGCCTGGGCCGCCTCGCTCTGGACCCCGAACATCTCGGACAGGGCTTCCCAGGGCGACTTCTGCTTGGGGAAATGCTTGAAGCGCACGGACTCCCCGGCGGGGATCTTGGCCAGGGCCTTGGCCTTGGCCACAGCCTCGGTCAGGCCGCCCAACTGGTCGACCAGGCCCAGCGGCAGGGCCTGGGCGCCGGTCCAGACCCGGCCCTTGGCGATCTCACGCACCCGCGCCGGCTCCAGCTTGCGGCCCGTGGCCACGCGCGTGATGAAGTCGTCGTAGATCCGGTCCATCGAGCCGGCGAAGGCGGCGCGCTGCTGGGGCGTGAAGGACTGAGTGGGCGAGAAGGCGTCGGCGTACTGGCCGCCGACCGTCAGGTCGCGCAGGTCCACGCCGAACCGTCCGAGGGCGTCGGCGACCACGAACTTGCCGCCGAACACGCCGATCGAGCCGGTCAGGGTCGAGGGCTGGGCCACGATCCAGTCGGCTTCCGAACTGATCCAGTAGCCGCCCGACGCGGCGTAGGACCCCATGGAGATCACCACCGGCTTGCCGGCGGCCTTGGCCGCGCGCACGGCGGCCAGGATCTGTTCCGAGGCTTCCGGCGATCCGCCCGGCGACGAGACGCGGAAGACGATGGCCTTCACGCTCTTGTCCTTGATCGCGTCATAGATGGCCTCGGCCGTGTCGTCCGAATGGATCGAGGAGCCGCCGCCGAAGCTGCTGGCGCCGCGTCCGGTCACGATGGCGCCCTCTCCGCCGACGATGGCGATGGCGTTGCGGCCCGACCCGGTCCGCTCGCCCTTGTCAGAGGCGTATGTGCTGAACTCGACGATTTCCGCACCGTTGCCGGCGCGACGTTTGATTTCGGCCTCGGCCTCCTCGACCTGGCCGACCTTGTCGATCAGCTTGTTCGACAAAGCCTGTTCTGCCGAATAGGGACCGGCCTCGATCACCGTCTTCAGGGCCGCCGATGTCGTCTTGCGGTCCTGGGCCGCATTGGCCAGGGCGCTCTCATAGAGGGAGGTCATCCAGGCGGTCATGGCCTCGCGGTGCGCGGGGGTATAATCGCTCTGGGTGTATTCGTTGACGGCGTTCTTGTACTCGTAACGTTGCTCAAAATCGGCGCGGACGCCGTATTTGTCGAAGGCCCGTCCCAGGAACAGGCTCTCGGCCGAGAAGCCCGTCGCCTGGAAGCCCGCCGTATTCTGCATCCACAGTTCCGAGGCCGAGGCGCCCACCATATAGGTCGACATCACCGCCCCTACCGGCGCGAATCCCTGGCTGTGGGCGATCACCGGCTTGCCGGACGCGCGGAAGCGGCGGATCGCCTGACGCAGTTCGTCGGCCGTCGCCGGGGTCATGCCCATTTCCGGCAGACGGATCAGCACGGCCTTGACGCTGGCGTCTTCCCCGGCCTGGGCCAGACCATCAACCACCTGGGTCACCGACAGGTCCGAGCCGCCGAAGGCGGCGAACGGATTGCTCGAAGGCTGGTCGCTGATCCTGTCGCGCAGGTCCAGCTCCAGCACCATGGTCGCGGGCGTCGTGGGCTTGGAGGCGCCGGCGATGGCCACGGTCAGCAGCACGACCGGAATGACGACGACGAACAGGATCAGTCCGGTGAAGACACCCAGAACCGTCAGGAAGAATTGCTTCATGGGAGAAGGCGCGCTCGCAAGGGCCGAAATGGCTCGGCTTCACCATAGAGCCGGAACGGTCACCGTCAAATGAACGTCCCGCAACGTAGGCGCGTCCGTTCGGCGCTGCGATTGATGCGGGCTGCGGAAATCCCTATATGAGCCGCCAACGAGCGGGGCCTGTCGCCCTGCGCCATAGACCGGAGACCGCCCCATGCTGGTCACCCTGATGAAGTCCAAGCTGCACCGCGCCACGGTGACCCAGGCCGACCTCGACTACGAGGGTTCGATCGCCATCGACATGGACCTGCTGGACGCGGCGGGCATATTCCCGCACGAACAGGTCGATGTGCTGAACATCACCAATGGCGCCCGTTTCACCACCTACGCCATCGAGGCCCCGCGCGGCTCCAAGGTCATCGGCGTCAACGGCGCCGCCGCCCGCCTGGTCCAGAAGAACGACAAGGTGATCGTCGTCACTTACGGCCAACTGCCCCAGGAAGAAGCCCGCCAGTGGACGCCCAACGTCGTGCTGCTGGACGATGACAACGAGATCAAGCGCGCGGCCTGAGCCCGGCGCGCCGTCACGATGCAAAAAGGCCCGCCGTCGCCGGCGGGCCTTTCTTCATTTTGGATCGCGATCAGCGGGCGATGTCGTAGACGCCGGTGATGTCGATCCGGATCGTCAGCTCGCCGGCGGCGACCGGGGTGCTGGCGTCTTCGCGCATCGCCATGGCGCGGACGGCGAAGACCGGTTGGGGCTCGGGCGAATAGCCGCCGCCTTCGCTCAGGTTGCGGATGCCGGACAGCTGGACGTTCAGGGCCTGGGCGTACAGCTGGGCCTTGGCCCGCAAGGCCCGCACCGCCATCTGGCGCGCCTGGTTCTCGGCCACTGTAGGATCCTTCAGGCCGAAGCTGATGCCGTCGATCTGGTTGACCCCGGCGGCGACCACGGCGTCGGCGGTGGTCCCGACCTTGGTCAGGTCGTTGATCGTCACCGTCACGCGGTTGACGGCCTGATAGCCGCGCAGCTTGGGCGGTTCGTTCTGCACATAGTCATATTGCGCCGACAGGTTCAGACCCGAGGTCTGGACGTCGCGCTCGGCGATGCCGGCGCGGCGCAGGGCGGCCATGACCTGGGTCATGCGGGTCGCATTGTCGCGCATGGCCTGCTGGGCCGTGGGGGCCTCGGTCTGAACGCTGAAGCTGATGGTGGCCATGTCGGGCGCGGCCTTGACCTCGCCATAGGCCGACAGGTTCAGCGACGGCGCGGGCTGCATCATCTGCACCGGCTGTGCGGTCTGGGCCATCGCCGGCGCCGTCGCGCTCAGGGCGACCGCCGCCGTCAGGGCGCTGCCCAGCATCAGGGATTTGAACGCGCTTTTCATGCAGAAGTCTCCGTAGAACGATCCCGACCGACGGGTTCGTCGATCCATGGCCGCAACCTTGGCCTTTTATGCCTGAACCAACGCCCGCGCTTCCATGTCGGTTTCCGTTCATCTTCGTGAAATCGCGGAAACATGCCGCATGCGGACGTGGCTCTTGGCAAGCCGCATCCGCGCCTGCTAGGCGGTTCCTCCCGCCGCGCCGCGCCTTGGTCGCACGTCCTGGGGGCCTGTAGCTCAATGGTTAGAGCCGACCGCTCATAACGGTCTGGTTGGGGGTTCGAGTCCCTCCGGGCCTACCACTCCTCGTTAGAGGTCTGAATAGGCAGGAAATCCAGCAAATCCGGTCCTTCTGAAGCTTGCACTGTGACACAAAACTGTGTCACCGGACGGGAATGGAAGCCGTGCACGGATGCGCTCATCTCTACCGCCGAGGAGCGGTCTATCAGTTCCGCCGGAGGGTCCCGGAGGACGTCTCGGGGGACCTCGGGATCACCCAATGGCGCGAAAGTTTGCACACCCGCGACTTTGAGGAAGCCAAGCGCCTCGCCCGCGAGAGGGGCGTCGCCACCGATGCCTTGATCGTCAATGCGAGAGCGAAGGCGGCCGGTAAGGCGTCCTTGCCGCTAAACAAGGCCGATGCCGCGCGCATGGCGAACGCCTGGATCGGCGAAGTCCTGGAGTTCGATGAGGCGACGCGAACGGGCCGTGGTGAGAGCGGCGTCAGAGGCGCGCATCTGTGGCTGGAGGAAACCGCCCCCGATTATCGACGCGCCCTGGCGACCCTCGACATCACCTCGGTCACACCGGAGGTGGACAAGGCGCTTGCCCAGGCAGGCCTATGGTACCCGCCGGGGGACCCTAGCCGGGAGATACTGGGTCTCGCCCTGCTTCGTGCCCAGGTTCGCCTTCTGGACCTCATGGAGCGCCGTCTGTCGGGACAGGTGGTGGAACCGCCTTCGGAGGCCCCACAGGCGTCCTCAGGGGCCGTAGGGGGCATCACACTCGGCCAGCTCATCACCCTCTACAAGGCCGAGCGCATGGCCTTCCTGAAGCCGTCGCGTATTGGGATCGGGGCCGATTTGACCGCCGGGCCCTATGCCGCCGGCTCGGAGTTGCAGTTCCTCCGCCGGGGTGTTCAGCGAACGGCCCCGCGCCACGCCCTGCGGCAGGGCGTCTTCGGCCTGTTGTTCGCGGTTTCGGTCCGTCATCGGTTTCTCCCTGTTTAAGGACTAAAGCCTCCCAACGGGGTGATGTTCCGCTCCGGATCAGGGCCGCGGGCCAGGAAGCCGCCATGGCTCGGTCTCAGCTTGGTTCGTCCAAAGCTTTTACCCAGGTTTCATCCGTCCAAGCCGGCGCGCGTCCGTTAATCCGTTGTGAATGCGAGACAAGGCAAGGTTCTTCACAGCGTGTGAACAGTTTGTCTGTTCTGTGTATGTTCTTGTGTAAGGGCTGTGCTTAGGCCGTCACACGTCAAGACATGGTTAAGTATCGTTACCCATCCCATTGAGACCCATTTCATCCCATGCTATCCCATTCCCATGATTTGGGGCTGAGAGGCGGGCGCGTCGGGCGTTCGTCAGGGCATCTAGGGGCGGGCCGAAGGGCTCGATGGACAGGGCGTGTTTCTCTCGACCTACGAGAAACAGTTGGACGGCAAGCGCCGTCTCCTGATCCCTAACGATTTCCGCACGACCGAAAACGGCGCCGCTGGCGGCGTGTTCATCTTTCCCTCCATTGAGGCGGACTGTCTGGAAGCGGGCGGCGACCGCCTGTTCGCCGTCTATGCCGAGATGATCGAGTCCCTGCCGTTCGGTTCCGAAGAGCGTTCGGCGCTGGAGTGGCAGGTGATGGGCGAACAGGTGCGCCTGGCCTATGATTCCGGCGGCCGCATCACCCTGCCGGAAGGCCTGTGCGCCGAGGCGGGGCTGGAGGACACGGTCGTCATCGTCGGCCTGAACGACCGGTTTCAGATCTGGTCGCGCGAGAAATGGGCGGCCCGCCGCGCCGAACAGCGCGCCCTGGCCAAGGCCGGCATGGCCCAGATCGGCGCCCTGAAGCTGGCGGCCCAGATGAAGCTGGCGGGAGGCGGATCGTGAGCGACGCGCCCCACGCCCCCGTCCTGCTGGCCGAGGTGATCGAGGCGTTGCAGCCCGGTCCCGGCGATGTCGTGATCGACGCCACCTTCGGCGCCGGCGGCTATACCCGCGCCATCCTCGCGACCGGCGCCGAGGTGATCGGCCTGGATCGCGATCCGACGGTTCAGCCGCATGCCGATGCTGTCGCCAAGGACTTCCCCGGCCAGTTCCAGTTGATCCGCACGCCCTTCTCCGGTCTGGCCCAGGCTTTCGCCGACAGCGGCAAGGCGAAGCTGGACGGCGCCGTCTTCGACATCGGCGTCTCGTCGATGCAACTGGATCAGGCCGAGCGCGGCTTTTCCTTCATGCGCGACGGGCCGCTGGACATGCGGATGTCTGATGAGGGCGACACAGCCGCCGACGTCGTCAACACCTGGGACCACGGTCCCCTGGCCCACATCTTCAAACTGTATGGCGAGGAGCGCCAGTCGGGCCGCGTCGCGACCGCCATCCTGCGCCGCCGCGTCGAGCGGCCCTTCACTCGCACCCTGGATCTGGCCGAGGTGGTCGAGAAGGCCCTGGGCGGACGTCGCGGCGCGCCGATCCATCCGGCCACGCGCGTGTTTCAGGCCCTGCGCATCGCGGTGAACGACGAACTAGGCGAGCTGGAGCGCGGGCTGGAGGCGGCCGAGGCGAGCCTGGCGCCCGGCGGCCGTCTGGCCGTCGTCACCTTCCATTCCCTGGAAGACCGGATCGTCAAGGCTTTCCTGACCGAGCGGACCGGCAACACGCCCGCTGGATCGCGCCACGCCCCCATCGCGATCGATCCGCGCAAGCCCAGTTTCACGCTTCAGTTCAAGGGCGCGCGCGAGGCGGGCGACGAGGAACGTTCGGTCAATCCGCGCGCCCGCTCGGCCAAGCTGCGCGCAGCGATCCGCACCGAGGCGCCGGCCTGGGTCTCGACGTCGGGGAGGGCTGCGGCATGACCACGGCGCCCTTCTTCGACTATTCGCGCAACGCCCTGCAGCGGCTGTTCGACTGGAAGGTCCGCGGCGTGCGCTGGATCGAGATCATCGGCGTGGCCCTGGTCGCGGTGATGATCGTCTCGGTCTATGCGGCCAAGGCGGCGGCGGCGCGCGAAAGCAGCCGTATCGCCCAGCTGGAACAGGACATTCGCGAAAACGGCCAGCGGGTCCGCCTGCTGCGCGCCGAGGTCGCGCGGCTGGAGCAGCCGGCGCGGCTGGAAACCCTGTCGCGTCAGATCGGTCTGGCCCCGGTCGAGGTCCACCGTCAGGCCAAGGAAGCCCAGCTTCCCCAGTTGAAGGCTGCGCCCCAATCGACGTCCCCGTCGACCGCCCAGGCTGCGCCTGCCGCCGCAGTCGCCCCGGACGAAATCGCCGTCGCTGCGCCGGAGGCGGTGCAATGAGCGTTCAGGATCATCGCTATCACCGGCCCGCGCCGGGCATGGACCTTCAGGGCCGGCTCTCGCCCTTCTGGCGCGGCCTGTCGGAACTGATCTGGCGGCTGGAGCACGGGTTCGAGCGCGCCCGCGCCGACGCCCGACCGGAAGAAGACACCCGCGTCCGCATCTTCCTGATCCTGATCGTCTTCTCGTGCGTCTTCGCCGGTCTGGCCATAGGCGCCTCGTACAAGGCCCTGTTCGGCGAGGCGGGCGGTCGTTGGGCCGGCGCCAATCCGAACGCCCTGGTGCGCGGCGACCTGACTGATCGCAACGGCGAGCTGCTGGCGACCAATATCGTCCACTACGGCCTCTATCTGGATCCGGCCGAGATCTGGGATCGCGACCTGGCCTTCCGCCAGCTGCGCCGCGCCCTGCCGCGCCTGCCGGCCGCCCGGCTGCGCAAGGTGCTGAACGGGGATCGGCGCCTGATCGCGCTGACCGGACTGACGCCGCAGGAGAAGGCGGCGGTTCACGACCTGGCTCTGGGCGGCGTGACGTTCGAGCCCGAGGATCGCCGCGCCTATCCACTGGGAACCTCGGCCGTCCACCTGATCGGCGACGCCGACACGGGCGGGCAGGGGATTTCCGGCGCCGAGCTGGCCTTCAACGACGAAATCCGCGCGGCCGGCCAGCGGGGCGAAAGCTTCCCTCTGTCGATAGATCTGCGGATCCAGGGCGTGGTCGAGAACGAACTGGCCGCTGCGGCGATCGAGCACCAGGCCAAAGGCGCGGTCGCCATCGTCACCGACGTCCAGACCGGCGAGGTTCTGGGCATGGCCAGCTGGCCGAACTTCACCCAGTCTGACCGCAAGGCTGCGCCGGACGGCGCGACCCTGAACCGCGCCGTCTCGGGCCATTATGAGATGGGGTCGGTGTTCAAGACCTTCACCGTCGCCGCCGGGCTCGATACCGGGCGGGCCGACATGAGCACCCTGTTCGACGCTTCAGAAGCCTTCCAGATCGGCGATCGCAAGATCAAGGACTTCCACGCCCAGAACCGGATCATGACGCTGGAGGAGGTCTATCTCCATTCGTCCAACATCGGCACCTCGCAGTTGGCGGTGCAGATGGGGCCGGACACGATGCGCGACTATTTCCGCCGTCTGGGCCTGTTGGACGCCGCCGGGATCGAGCTGAAGGAATCCGCCCGCCCGGTCCTGCCGCGTCGCTGGGACAACTCGACCCTGGCCTCCCTGTCCTTCGGCTATGGCATCATGATCACCCCGGCCCAGATGGTTCAGGTCATGGGCGCCCTGACGAACGGCGGGCGGATGGTGCCCCTGTCGCTGCGGCGCGGCGGCGCGCGGGGCGTCCAGCCGCAGCAGATCGTCACCGAGGAAACCTCGCGCGCCATCCTTGAGCTGATGCGCGCCAATGTGGTGCGGGGTTCGGGCGGGTTCGCCGATGCGCCTGGTCTGCGTGTCGGCGGCAAGACCGGTTCGGCCAACAAGCTGGTCAACGGCCGTTACGATCCCAGCCACGCCCTGGGCTCCTTCGCCGCCGTCTTCCCGGTGGACGGGCCGCTGAACGGCAAACGCTACGCCGTCTTTGTGCTGATGGACGAGCCGGGGACCTATCCCAAGACCGGCGCCTATGTGGCCGCGCCCGCCGTGCGCAACATCGCCGACCGGATCGCCGGCTTCCTGGGCGTCGAGCGCCGCGCCGACCGCTGGCGCACGGCCACCGGCGAGAAGATCCCGGAATATCAGGACGTGCAGGGGGACGGCCTGTGAGCGCGCTCCACCTGTCCGATCTGCTGCGCCGCGACCTGGCGTCCGATCCCGTCATCACTGGCGTGACCGCCGACAGCCGCAAGGTCGCGCCCGGCGCCCTGTTCGTCGCCCTGCCGGGCACGACCGCGGACGGCCGCGCCTTCATCCCTCAAGCCCTGGCCCAGGGGGCGGCGGCCGTGCTGGCTCCCAGCGACACCCCGGACAGCGCCGCCCCGGTGCTGGTCACCTCGGGCGACGTGCGTCGGGCCTACGCCGTCGCCGCGCGCGGCTTCTACGGCGTCCAGCCCAAGACCTGCGTGGCGGTGACGGGCACCAACGGCAAGACCTCGGTCGCCGCCTTCTGCCGCCAGATCTGGGCCGGCCTGGGCCACAAGTCGGCCAGCATGGGCACCCTGGGCGTCGTCGGCCAGAAGGGCGACAAGACCTACGCCCTGACCGGCCCCGGCCTGACCAGCCCCGACGCCGCCGAGGCCGCCCGCCTGATGGCCGAGCTGGCCGCCAAGGACGTGACTCATGTGGCGGTCGAGGCCTCGTCCCACGGCATCGACCAGCGGCGTCTGGACGGGGTGGCGCTGAAGGCGGCGGCCTTCACCAACCTGACCCAGGATCATCTCGATTATCACGGCACGATGGAGGACTATCGCGCCGCCAAGCTGCGTCTTTTCGAGGCCCTGCTGCCGCGCGGGCGGACGGCGGTGCTGAACGCCGATTCCGACGCCTATTCCGCCTTCGCCGCCGCCTCGATCATGGCCGGATTGGGCGTGATGGGCGTGGGCGAGCGCGGGCGCGACCTGGCCCTGATCGGCCGCCAGGCGACGCCGGAAGGCCAGCGCCTGACCCTGGACGTGCGCGGCGATGTTCGCGACATCCTGCTGCCGCTGGCCGGCGCCTTCCAGGCCTCGAACGCCCTGGTGGCGGCGGGCCTGTGCATCGCGGCCGGCGACCGGCCCGACGCGGTGATCGGCGCCCTGGAAGGCCTGACCGGCGCGCAAGGCCGGCTGCAACGGATCGGTGCCGAGACGGGACGCGGCGAGGTCTATGTCGACTACGCCCATACGCCGGACGGGTTGGAGACGGTGCTGACCGCCTTGAGGCCCCATGCGACCGGCCGTCTGATCGTGGTCTTCGGCGCCGGCGGCGACCGGGATCGCGGCAAACGGCCCCTGATGGGCGAGATCGCCGCGCGTCTGGCCGACGTCGCCATCGTCACCGACGACAATCCCCGCTCGGAAGACCCCGCCTCGATCCGCGCCCAGGTCCGCGCCGGCTGCCCGGATGCGCTCGAGATCGGCGACCGTCGCGCGGCCATCGAGGCGGCGATCGAAATGATGCGCGACGGGGATGTGGTGGTGATCGCCGGAAAAGGGCATGAACAGGGTCAGATCGTCGGCGGCGTCACCCACCCGTTCGACGACGCCACTGTCGCGTCCGAGGCCCTGTCGCTGAATGCCTGATCCATCCGCCCGCCCGCTCTGGACGGTCGCCGAAGTCGCCGCCGCCACGGGCGGCGCGCTGCACGGCGACGACCGCCCCGTTACGGGCCTGACCTACAACAGCCGCGAAATCGTCCCCGGCGACCTGTTCCTGGCCCTGAAGGGCGCGCGCGACGGGCATGAGTTCGCGCCCGGCGCCTTCGCCGCCGGCGCCGCAGCCGCCCTTGTCGAACACGCCGTCGAGGGCGGGGCCTATGTGGTCGTGCCGGACACCCTGCACGGCCTCGAAGCCCTGGGCGTCGCCGCCCGCGAGCGCGCGCCCCACGTCAAGCGCGGCGCCGTCACCGGCAGCGTCGGCAAGACCAGCGTGACCCAGGCGATCAAGGCGGGCCTGGACCTGGCCGGTCCCGCCCACGCCTCGATCAAGAGCTACAACAACCATATCGGCGTGCCCCTGACCCTGGCGCGGATGCCGGTCGAGACCCAGCGCGCCGTGTTCGAGATCGGCATGAACGCCCCCGGCGAGATCGCGCCCCTGTCGAAGTTCGTCGCGCCCCATGCGGCCTGCGTCACCACCGTCGGCCCGGTCCATATCGAGGCCTTCGCCGACGGCGAGGCGGGCGTGGCGCGCGAAAAGGCCGCCATCTTCCAGGGCCTGGTCCCCGGCGGGACGGCGGTGGCGAACGGCGACGTGGCCTTCTCCGGCCTGCTGTGCGATGCGGCCCGGGCGGTCGGGGCGCGGCTGGTCACCTTCGGGACCGATCCGGGTCATGACGCCCGCCTCAAGGACTTCCGCCCGGACGCCGAAGGGGCGACGGTCACGGCCGAGCTGTTCGGTCGGCCGCTGGAGTATCGACTGGCCCAGTCCGGCGCCCACTGGGGGCTGAACAGCCTTTGCGTCCTGCTGATGCTGGACGCCCTCGACGTCGAACTGGAGACGGGGCTGCAGGCCTTGGCCGGGTTCCAGCCGCTGGCCGGACGAGGCCAGACCCGCACCGTCGCCGTCCCCGGCGGCGCCTTCACCCTGATCGACGAGAGCTATAACGCCAATCCCCTGTCGATGACGGCGGGCTTCAAGAGCCTGGGCGCCCGCGCCGCGACCGGCCGCCGCATCGTGGTCCTGACCGACATGCTGGAGCTGGGCGACCAGAGCCCCGCCCTGCACGAAGGCCTGGCCCAGCCCATCGAGGCCGCCGGTCTGGATCTGGTCCATGCGGCGGGCCCCGAGATGCGGCGCCTGTACGACGCCCTGCCGGTTTCGCGACGCGGCCTGTGGCGCGAAACCGCCGCCGAACTCGCCGCCGAGGCGTCCGTGCTGGCGGCGGCCGGCGATATCGTCATGGTCAAGGGATCGAACGGATCCAAGGCGTCTCTGGTCGCCAAGGCCCTGGCCGAGCTGCAAACCGCCCCTTCAAGCCCTGACACGCCGTCCGCGACCCGATAGAGACCCCCGCATGTTCTATCTTCTGTATCTCTATTACGCCGACGTCGCGCATCAGTACCCGCTGCTGAACCTGATCCAGTATCAGACCGTCCGCACCGCCCTGGCCCTGGCCACGGCGGCCATCGTGGCGGCGGCCATGGGCAGCCGGTTCATCAACTGGATCCGCACGAAACAGGGCAAGGGCCAGCCGATCCGCGACGACGGTCCGGTCTCCCATCTGTCCAAGGTCGGCACCCCCACCATGGGCGGGCTGATGATCCTGGCCGGCATCGGCGTGGCGGTCTTCCTGTGGGGCGACCTGACCAACCCCTATATCTGGATCGTCTCGGGCGTGACGGCGGCCTTCGGGGTGCTGGGCTTCATCGACGACTACGCCAAGGTGACGAAACAGACCTCGGCCGGCCTGACCTCGAAACAGAAACTGCTGGCCCAGACGGTGGTGGCGGTGATCGCCGGGGTGCTGACCGTGCTGTGGATGACGGCCTCGCCGACCTCGCCGGGTCTTGAGACCTCGATCGCCTTCCCCTTCTTCAAGGCCGTGCTGCTGAACATCGGCTGGTTCTATGTGGCCTTCGCCGCCTTCACCATCGTCGGCTTCTCCAACGCCGTGAACCTGACCGACGGTCTGGACGGGCTGGCGACGGTGCCGGTGATGATGGCGGCGGGGGCGTTCGGCCTGATCTCTTATCTGGCCGGCAACTTCGTCTTCGCCCAGTATCTGCAGGTCCACCATGTGCCGGGCGCCGGCGAACTGGCCATCTTCTGCGCCGCCATGATCGGCGGGGGCGCGGGCTTCCTCTGGTACAACGCCCCGCCGGCCAAGATCTTCATGGGCGACACCGGCTCCCTGGCCCTCGGCGGCGCCCTGGGGGCCATCGCCGTCACGACCAAGCACGAGCTGGTGCTGGGCATCGTCGGCGGCCTGTTCGTGATGGAGGCCGCCTCGGTCATGATCCAGGTCGGCTATTACAAGCTGACCAAGAAACGCATCTTCCTGATGGCCCCGATTCACCACCATTTCGAAAAGATGGGCTGGCCGGAATCGACCGTCGTCATCCGGTTCTGGATCATAGCCGGCGCCCTGGCTCTGATCGGCCTGTCGACGCTGAAGCTGCGTTGATCCGATGATCCCCGTCCCCGGCTATGAGGGCAGGCGGGTCGCGGTCTTCGGCCTGGGACGGTCGGGGATCACGGCGGCGCGCGCACTGAAGGCCGGGGGCGCGATCCCCGTCCTGTGGGACGACGGCGTCTCGGGCCGGCTTCAGGCCCAGGCCGAGGGGTTCGTCGTCGAGGATCTGACGACCGCCGACTGGTCCGGCTTCGCCGCCCTGGTCCTGTCGCCCGGCGCGCCCCTGACCCATCCCAAGCCGCACTGGACCGTGGACAAGGCGCGCGAGGCCGGCGTGCCGGTCGTCGGCGACATCGAACTGTTCGCCCGCGCACTGGACGCCCTGCCGGAAGACCGGCGTCCGACGGTTATCGCCATCACCGGCACCAATGGCAAATCCACCACCACGGCCCTGATCGGCTGGGTGCTGCAGCAGGCCGGCCTGACCGTCTATGTCGGCGGCAATATCGGCATCGGCGTCCTTGCCCTGCCCGAGCCGACGCCGGGCGCCGTCTATGTGATCGAGGTCTCCAGCTATCAGCTGGACCTGACGACCCGTTTCGCCCCGGACGTGGCGATCCTGACCAATGTCTCGCCTGACCATCTGGACCGTCACGGCGGGATGGAGGGCTATGTCGCCGCCAAGCGGCGGATCTTCGCCGCCCAGGGGCCGGACGCCGTGGCCCTGGTCGGCGTGGACGAAGACTGGGGGCAGGGGATTGGCGAAACCCTCTCCGACGGCGGCCGCCCCATCACCCGCATCTCCACCCTTCCTTCTCCCCTTGCGGGAGAAGGTGGCTCGCGAAGCGAGACGGATGAGGGGTTGCTCCCGCCTCCACCGTCCTCCGCCGTCGAGGCTGAACCGACCCCTCATCCGAGCCCTTCGGGCCCACCTTCTCCCGCAAGGGGAGAAGGCTATGTGGCGCGGGCCGGGCAGATCTTCCGCGACGGTCATCTGATCGCCGACCTCTCCGCCGCCCGCTCGCTCCCCGGCCGCCACAACGCCCAGAACGCCGCCTTCGCCTATGCCGCCGCGCGGGCATTGGGCGTATCGCATGACGCCGCCGTCAAAGGCCTGCTGACCTTCCCCGGCCTGGCCCACCGGATGGAGGCCGTCGGCCATATCGGTCCGGTCCGCTTCATCAACGACTCCAAGGCCACCAACGCCGACGCCGCGCGTCAGGCCCTGTCCTCCTATTCCAAGGTCTTCTGGATCGCGGGCGGCAAGCCCAAGGACGGCGGCATCGACGACCTGACCGACCTCTTCCCGCGCGTGGCCAAGGCCTATCTGATCGGAGACGCCGCAGAGGCGTTCGCCACGACGCTTTCCGCGAAGGGGGGCGACACGCCCCACGTCATCTCAAAGACCATGGACGCCGCCGTCGCCGCCGCCGCCGCAGACGCCCAGGCTGCGGGCGGCGACCAGATCGTGCTACTGTCGCCCGCCTGCGCCAGTTTCGACCAGTTCCCCGACTTCGAGGCGCGGGGCGAGGCCTTCCGCGCCGCCGTGCTGGCCCTCGGCGCAACCCCGGAGACAGCCCGATGAGCGCCTCCTACACCCCCGCCTTCTCCCGCAACGACCAGAGCCCGGTCGCCCAGTGGTTCTGGACCGTGGATCGCGGCCTGCTGGGCGCGGCCCTGGCGCTGATGGGGCTTGGGGTCGCGCTCAGCTTCGCCTCCAGCCCGGCCGCCATCCTGGCCGATGAATCGATCACCGACCCCTTCCACTATTCGTGGCGGATGATGGTCTTCTCGGGCCTGGGCCTGACCCTGATGCTGACCAGTTCGCTGCTGTCGCCGCGCGGGGTGCGGCGCATCGCCGTCCTGGCCCTGTTCGGCGCCATCCTCGTGATGATGGCCCTGCCCTTCATCGGCGACACGGTGAAGGGCGCTGCGCGCTGGGTGAATTTCGGCCCCTTCAGCCTGCAACCGTCCGAGTTCGCCAAGCCCGGCCTGATCGTCTTCGCCGCCTGGATGTTCGCCGAGGCGCAGAAGGGGCAGGGGGTGCCCGGCGTGACCATCGCCTTCGGCTTCTACGCCCTGACCGTCTGCCTGCTGCTGATCCAGCCGGACATCGGCCAGACCCTGCTGATCACCACCACCTTCATGGCCGTCTTCTTCATGGCCGGGGTGCCGTTCAAGTGGATGGCGGTCCTGGCCAGCGCGGGCATGGCCGGCCTGGTCTCCCTCTATTTCGTCTTCGGCCACATGCGCGACCGTCTCAGCCGCTTCTTCTCGCCCGACACCACCGACACCCATCAGATCGACGCCGCCGCAGAGGCCATTCGCGCCGGCGGCCTGGTCGGACGCGGGGTGGGCGAGGGGGTGATGAAGCGCCGGGTGCCCGACCTGCACACCGACTTCATCTATTCGGTCGGCGCCGAGGAGTTCGGCCTGGTGCTCAGCCTGATCATGATCGGCCTCTACGCCTTCATCGTGGTGCGCGGCATGCGCCGGGCCATGAAGCTGACCGACCCGTTCGAGCAGACGGCGGCGGCCGGGCTGTTTATGCTGATCGGGCTTCAGGCCTGTATCAATGTGGCGGTGAACCTGAACCTGATCCCGACCAAGGGCATGACCCTGCCCTTCATCAGCTACGGCGGTTCGTCCATGATCGCCATGGGCCTGACCATGGGCTTCGCCCTGGCCCTGACCCGTCGCCGCCCGGGGGCGTATGAGCCTGGCGCCAGCCTGGCGCGGCCGGGACGGCGGTTGCTGTAAGCGGCTTTCTTCTTTCGTCATCCTCCGGCAAGCCGCGTCTTCGCGGCGCAGACCGGGGGACCCAGCGGCGCCGAAGGCGATGCAGCCGCCGCACGACGGTTGAGATCTCGTCCGCGACAGGTTCGCGCTATCGCGCGCCGCTAGGTCCCCCGATCTCGCTACGCTCGTCGGAGGATGACGAAAGAGGGGGGCTCAAACGCGCATAATCTGGATCGCAAATCTCCGCCTTATCAAGGCGCTGACCACACCGAACCGCCTTCTCCTCACCGCCCTCCAAAACCATGCCATCCTGTCGCCTTCGAAGGTGGAGGACCAAGGGCGTAGTTTCAGACTATTCAAACGGCACGTGGCGCTTTTGGCGCCTTGTCACCCTGTTTTCGTGACACGCCCCCCGTGTCCCTGCGGCCAATTGAGCCTATGCAGACCCAGCCTTTCGGAGACCGCCCCTGATGTCCAAACTCTGCGTCGTCGCCGCCGGTGGAACCGGCGGCCACATGTTCCCGGCCGAGGCCCTGGCGCGGGAACTGGCCGCGCGCGGCTGGCGCGTGGTGCTGGCGACCGATCATCGCGGCGAGCAATACGCCCACGCCTTCCCGGCCGAAGAACGGCTGGCCCTGGACGCGGCGACCGGCGCTGGCCCGCTGGGTCTGATCAAGGCGGGCGTGGCCATCTTCAGGGGGGTGATGCAGGCGCGCGCGGCCTTCGACCGGCTGGGCGCCGACGTGGTGGTGGGCTTCGGCGGCTATCCCTCGGCCCCGGCCCTGGTGGCGGCGGTGACGTCGCAGCGCCCGACCGTCATCCATGAACAGAACGCGGTCCTGGGCCGCACCAACCGCATCCTGGCCCCCTACGTGAACCAGGTCGCTTCGTCCTTCCCCACGCTGGAGCGGGCGCCGGCCAAGGTCCAGGGCCGGTCGCACGTCGTCGGCTCGCCGGTGCGGGCCGAGATCCGCACCCTGTTCGACCGCCCCTACGCCGCGCCGGTCGAGGGCGGCCCGATCCATGTCTTGGTGACCGGCGGCAGCCAGGGCGCCCGCATCCTGTCCGAGACCACGCCCCGCGCCCTGGCGGCCTTGCCCGAAGCCCTGCGCCGCCGCCTGAAGGTGCAGCAGCAGTCCCGGCCCGAAACCCTGGAGACCGCCCGCCAAGTCTATCTGGAAGCCGGGATCGAGGCCGAGGTCGCCCCCTTCTTCCGCGACATGGCCGAGCGACTGTCGAAGGCGCATCTGGTCGTGGGCCGTTCGGGCGCCTCGACCTGCGCCGAACTGGCCGTCGCGGCCCTGCCGTCGGTGCTGATCCCGCTGAAGATCGCCATGGACGACCACCAGCGGCTGAACGCCAAGGCCCTGGTCGACGCCGGGGCGGCCGAGATGGTGCTGGAAGACGACCTGACGGTTCAGGGCCTGACCGCGACGCTGGAGGGATTGCTGTCCAACCCGGCGCGTTTGTCCGCCATGTCGGCGGCGGCGCGTTCGGTCGCCATACCCGACGCGGCCGAACGCCTGGCCGATCTGGTGGAGGCGACGGCGGGAAACGGTCAACCGCAACGGATCTGATGCGTTAGGACGCTCATGCCTCCCGAAATCATCGCAGCCACCCGCCAGATCCGCGCCCTGTGGCGCCAGTTCGACTGGCTGCCCGAATGGGCGGTGATCGGCCTGGTCCTGCTGGTCTTCGTCGGCGGCGGCTGGCTGACGCACAAGATCGTCTTCGCCATTCTGCGCCGGGTGGTGAAGAACAAGGACGTCTTCTGGCGCGGGGCGGTCGAGCGCGCGCGGGTCAAGCTGCGGGTCCTGATCATCATCATCGGCATCGGCATCGGCGTGACCGTCTCGCCGATGGACCCCGGTCCGTCCCAGGACATCCGCAACATCCTGCAGTTCCTGTTCGTTCTGACCCTAGGCTGGCTGGCCTCGGGCCTGCTGGACATGTGGTCGGTGATGCACCTGAAGCGGTACAATATCGCCGTCGAGGACAATCTGCTCGCCCGCAAGCACCTGACCCAGACCCGCATCCTGCAACGGGTGGCCAAGGTGATCCTGTTCATCGTCACCGTCGGCCTTGCCCTGATGACGATCGCCGGCTTCCGCCAGTGGGGCGTCAGCCTTCTGGCCTCGGCCGGTGTGGTGGGCATCATCGCCGGTCTGGCGTTGCAGCCGATCCTGACGAACATGGTCGCCGGCATCCAGATCGCTCTGACCCAGCCGATCCGTCTGGACGACGCCGTCATTGTCGAGAACGAGTGGGGCAATGTCGAGGAAATCACCGCCACCTATGTGGTGGTCAAGCTCTGGGACTGGCGGCGAATGGTGCTGCCCCTGTCCTACTTCATCTCGACCCCGTTCCAGAACTGGACGCGCGAGAACGCCCGTCTGATCGGCACGGCCTTCTTCTACGTCGATTACGAGGCGCCGATCGACAAGCTGCGCGCGGCCTTCGAGGGCATCGTGAAGAGCTCGAAACTGTGGGACGGCGACGTCCAGGTCATGCAGGTGACGGATATCACCGAACGGGTGCTTCAGGTCCGCTGCCTGGCCAGCGCCCGCTCCGCCCCGGTGGCCTTCGACCTCCGCTGCGAGATCCGCGAGAAGCTGATGGCCTTCATGCGCGACCAATGCCGCGAAGCCCTGCCGCGCGACCGCCTGGAATGGCCGCAGGGGGAAGAGCGGCCGGTCAATCCGCCAGCGCCGCCTGCCCCCGACGGATTGCTTCGTCCAGCCTGATCGGCTTGCGAGCAGGACCATGTCCGCACGCCACAGCCAGCAGTTCCGCCGCGTCTCCGCCCGGCGCCGCCGCATAGGCCGGGGCGGGGTCTGCGGTCGCGGGGCCTTCGGTTCCGTCTTCGCGCAGGGACGCGAAGTCGAGCCGATCCGCCGTGTGCGCCCGGCAGTCGAAGGCCCAGCGGGACCATCCGCCGACATAGGTCACATCCCCGACCTTGAACCCCGCTTCCGTGACCTGAAGCTCGCGCATCCGGGCCGTATCGCCGTCGCGTTCGATCGAGGCGACATCGGCATAGATGGCGAACCGGCCGACGCCGGTCTCGACCAGTTGGGGATCGGCGAGTGCGAGCAGCAGGGCGATCATGCGACCAGTTTCTCCGCCTGGTGCAGATCCACGCTGACCAGCTGGCTCATGCCGCGTTCGGGCATGGTGACCCCGTACAGTCGGTCCATCCGGCTCATGGTGACGGGGTTGTGGGTGATGACGATGAAGCGGGTGTCCGTGCGGGACCGCATCTCGTGCAGCATCTTGCAGAACCGATCCACGTTCGCATCGTCCAGCGGGGCGTCCACCTCATCCAGCACGCAGACCGGCGCGGGGTTGGCCAGGAAGACGCCGAAGATCAGGGCGGCCGCCGTCAGGGCCTGTTCGCCGCCGCTCATCAGGCTCATGACCGACAGCCGTTTGCCGGGCGGGCAGGCGTATATCTCCAGCCCGGCCTCCAGCGGATCGTCGCTCTCGACCAGTTTCAGCTCGGCCTGGCCGCCGTCGAACAGGGCTTCGAACAGGGCCTTGAAGTTGGCGTTGATCACGTCGAAGGCGGCGATCAGCCGTTCCCGGCCTTCGGCGTTCAGTTCGTCGATGCCGTCGCGCAGCTTGGCGATGGCCTGGGTCAGGTCGATCCGCTCGGACCTCATGCTGTTCAACCGCTCGCCGTATTCGGCCGCCTCGTCCTCGGCGCGCAGGTTGACGGCGCCCAGGGCTTCGCGTTCGCGCTCCAGCCCGTATAGCAGGCTCTCGGCGCCGGCGGCGTCGGGCGGACGGGCCACGGCTTCGTCGGTCAGCTTGCGGGCTAGGTCTTCGGGCGACATCTGGGCGGTCTCACGCAAGGTCGCCTCGGCCTCGGTCAGTTTCTCGGCTGCGGCCTCGGCGCGAGCGGCCAGACCGGCGCGAGCCTCTCGGGCCTGGGACGCGGCGGCGTCGGCGGCGCGGGCGGCGCGATCAGCCTCCGTCGCGGCGGTCTCGGCTGTGGCCATGGCGTCGGACGAGGCCTGTTTGCGCTGTTCGGCGGCGGTCAGCGCATCCAGCAGCTTGCTGCGCTGTTCCGCAAAGCCCTGGGGCGCGACCTCGGCCTGTTTCAGCAGGGCGGCGGTCCGCTCGGCGTCCTTGGCCAGGGCGGAGACGCGGGCGGAGCTGTCCTTGGATCGGGCGATCCAGCCTTCGCGGGCGCGGGTCAGGCTGCCCAGGCGTTGTTCGCGGCCCTGGCGGTCGCGGGCCTCGGCGTCGCGGTCTGATCGGGCGGTCTGGGCGGCGATGCGAGCCGCGTCGGCGGCGGCGCGGGCGGCGGTCAAGTCGTCGTGCAGGCCGGCCAGGGTCTCGGATGGGGCGTCGACGGTCTGTGCGGCGGCCAGGGCGGCTTCGGCCTCGGCCACTTCGGCGGCCAGGCGCGCCAAGGCCTCGTCCAGGGCCTGGGCGCGGGCTTCGCGGCGGGTCTGGTCGCGCATCAGGCTTTCGACGCGGTCGCGGGCGGCGGTGACGGCCTTGTCGAGGGCGAAGGGTTTCAGGCGGGCGGTCTTGACCGTCTCCTCCGCCGCGCGGAAGGCCTCGGCCGTGGTCTTCTGCTGGGCCTGGGCCTGCTCAAGCGCCGGCTTGCCCTTGTCGATCTCGGTTTCCAGCTCGGCGAGCCGGGTGCGTTGGGCCAGACGGACGGCGGCGGGTCGGGGCGCCTCGGCCCGGCTGACGAAGCCGTCCCAGCGGAACAGGTCGCCCTCGGGCGTCGCCAGTCGGGCGCCGACCGGCAGGGAGCGGGCCAGTTCGGCCGCCTGGACGCGGGGCGCGACGCCGCACAGAGCCAGGCGGGCGGCCAGTTGCTCGGGGGCCTGGACGTGATCCGACAGGGGCTCGACGCCTGCGGGCCAGACCGGCGGGCGGGGCTCGGCGCCGCCCCAGTAGGCCGCGGCGCGGGCGTCCAGGGCCGCGTCCAGGTCTTCGCCAAGGGCGGCGGCGAGGGCGGCTTCATAGCCCCGGTCGGCGCGGACCTTGTCGAGGGCGGGGGGATGGTCGCGCTTGCCGCCGACCAGAAGCTGGGCCAGGCCGCGCGCCTCGGTCTGGAGCCGACCCAGCCGGTCTTCGGCGGCGCGGGCGGCGGTGCGGGCCTCTTGCTCGGCGCGGGCGAGGTCGCCGCGCTTGGCCTCCGCCGCCTCGACGGCTTCGCGGGCGGCGGTCAGTTCGGCCTGGGCGGTCTCCAGCGCCTGACGGGCGGCCTCCAGCTCGGGCGTCTCCAGCGGGCCAAGGGCCTCGCGTTCGCGCTTCGCCTGCTCCAGCTGCGCGGTGACGCGGGACAGACGGGTCTCTGCGTCTCGGCGGCGGGCGGCCTCTGCGTTGGCGCGGGCCTCGACGGCGGCCAGGGTTCCGGCCAGGCGTTCGACCTCGGCGTCGGCGGCCTTTCGAGCCTCCTCGGCGGCGGCCAAGGCCCTGTCCAGTTCGGGGCCGCGTTCGGGGGCGGCGGCGATCTCGGCCTGGAGACGGGTCAGTTCGTGGTCCAGCCGGTCCAGCTCGCGCCGGGCGTCGGCGGCCATATTGGTCTCGCGCTCGGTATCGGCGGCGATGCGCGCGGCCTCGGCCTTCAAGCGGTCCACCTCGGCGCGGGCGGCCTGTTCGGCCATGTCGAGGCGGTCGCGCTCCAGGCTAGCGCGGTGCAGCAGGGCGGACGCGACGGCGTCTTCTTCCCGCGCCGGCTTCAGCGCCTCCTGGGCGGCGAGGGCGGCGGTCTGGGCGGTCGCAGCAGCGGTGGTGGTCTCGGCCACCGCGCGGTCGGCGGCGCGCAGTTCCTCGGCGCCGGTTTCGGCCGCCATTTTGGCGTCGTTCCAGCGGGCGTAGAGCAGGGCGGC
The DNA here is from genome assembly GCF_058681075.1 of Brevundimonas sp. FV2ps16. Lineage (NCBI taxonomy): Bacteria > Pseudomonadati > Pseudomonadota > Alphaproteobacteria > Caulobacterales > Caulobacteraceae > Brevundimonas > Brevundimonas sp. FV2ps16. Next base: position 1,803,616 of record NZ_CM178728.1, read on the forward strand.
CTGGAGGGCGCGGATCTCGGCGGAGATCTTCTTGTATTTCTCGGCCTGGCGGGCCTCGCGCTTCAGCCGGTTCAGCGCGGTTTCCAGCTCGCGGCCGATGTCGTCGAGGCGGTCCAGATTGGTCTCGGCGGCCTTCAGGCGCAGTTCGGCCTCGTGGCGGCGGGTGTGCAGACCGGCGACGCCGCCCGCTTCTTCCAGGATACGACGGCGGTTCTGGGGCTTGGCGGCGATCAGTTCCGAGATCTGGCCCTGGCGGACCAGGGCGGGGGAGTTGGCGCCGGTCGAGGCGTCGGCGAACAGCAGTTGGACGTCGCGGGCGCGGACCTCTTTGCCGTTGATCCGGTAGGTCGAGCCCTGGCCCCGGTCGATGCGGCGCGAGACCTCAAGCACCGGGCTGTCGGTGAAGGGTTGGGGCGCGCGGCGCTGGGCGTTGTCGATGGTCAGCTGGACTTCGGCATGGCTGCGCGGGGGACGGCCCGAGGCGCCGGCGAAAATGACGTCGTCCATGCCCTGGCCGCGCATGGCCTTGGCCGAGTTGGCGCCCATGACCCAGCGCAGGCTTTCAAGGACGTTGGACTTGCCGCAGCCGTTGGGGCCGACGATGCCGGTCAGGCCGGATTCGATATGCACCTCCGCCGGGTCGACGAACGACTTAAAGCCGACGAGCCGGAGGCGCTGGAATTGCATCGGTCCTGGCGTTTACCGGCGCAGCAGCGGATCGACGGCGGCCGAGAGGGCCTCCAGCGAGTGTTCGGCGACGGGCTTGCCGTTGACGAAGAAGGCGGGCGTGCCCGCCACGCCGGCTTCCTGCGCCCCTTCGATCTGGGCCTGAAGCGCGACGCCGGTGGCGGGGTCGCTGAGGCAGGTCTCGATCTGTTCGCGCGTCTTGCCGCTGGCGGCCAGGCCGGCGTCGAACCAGGGCTTGGCGCCGGTGGTGCGCAGATTGGCCTGGTCGCGCATGAAGACTTCGGCGACGTCGAAATAGCGGCCGGGCGCGGCGCAGATGGCCACGGCCGCCGCGGCGGCGGCGACATTGGCCGGGGCGGTCGGCAGGTTGCGATGGACCAGCCGGACCTTGCCAGTGTCGATATAGCGGGCCTTGAAGGCCGGCAGGACGTCGTTGTGGAAGTCGGCGCAGTGCGAGCAGGTGAAGCTGGCGTATTCGATCACCGTCACCGGCGCGTCGGCCCGACCCAGGACATGATCCTGAGCCGTCACGGGCGGCGGGGGCTCGGCCGCGAAGGCCGGCCCCGCCAGCGCGGCGGTCAGGAGGGCGAAGGCGAGGACGGCGCGCCGGGTCATGACTTACTTCGCCAGTTCGGCGTCGATGGCCGTGGACAGGTCGGCTAGGCTGGCGCCTTCGCCGCCGGGGGTAATCACCTGGGTGTCGTTGACGTAGAAGGCGGGGGTGCCGGTCACGCCGGCGGTACGGGCGGCCTGGACGCGGGTCTCCATGGCGGCGACGGCGTCCTTGTCGGTGACGCAGTCGTTGAACTGCTGTTCCGACAGGCCGGCGGCCTGGGCGGTGCGCAGCAGCCAGTCGCGCGGCGTCGAGGTCAGCATCTCCTGCTGGGTGGCCATCAGCTGGTGGACGACGTCGAAATACTTGTCCGGGCCGGCGCAGCGGGCGACCAGGAAGCCGGCGGTGGCGGCGTCGACCGGCGGGGTCGGCAGTTCGCGGAAGACGTAGCGGACCTTGTTGGTGTCGACGTACTTGGCCTTGAACGCCGGCCAGGTGTTCTTCTGCCACAGGGCGCAGTGGGGGCAGGTGACCGAGGCGTATTCGACCACGGTGACCTTGGCGCCTTCCGGCGCGCCCAGGCCCATGTCGCCCTCGGCCGCGCCCTTGGAGCCGCCGCCGCAGGCGGCCAGAGCCATGGTCGCCATGGCGGCGCCGGTGATGGCCGCACGGCGGCTCATGCGGGCGAAGCGGGTTTCGAAGTTGGCCATGGGACTTCCTTGGTCGGAGCGTTGCCGGATGATCGCGCGATTCTCTCGGAACCACGGAACCCTAGATTAGTCGAGACTGGGTGCGGCTTTTTCCGGGCCGCGACTGTCTGATAACGCGAAGTTCGCGGGGATCAAAGATCGTTGGCCGTACGTCGCTCTGGTCGTTTCCTGTCCCGACTGAGCGTCAGCTCGATAAGGGTCGATCCGATCGAGACGATGAGGGCGAAGATGACGCCTGCGGGCGCCTTGTCCATCAAGGTCGTATCAAGCGGGATCAGGACTGCTGCGATGGTGAAGCCAATTCCGGCGCCCAGGAATGAGCCGACAAAAACCCTGAACCAATAGGCCTTTCGATTCTTGCCACGCCGATCCATCAGCCCATTTCCCTCACCCAGGTCGAAGAAGGTTTCCGCGGCGAAGATTTGTCAATCGCGGTCGTTTGAACGCGACAGGGTGGCGCGGCCCAGGCGGGCCAGGGCGGCGCGGAGTTCGTCGGGGACGTCGGCGATAGAGGCGGCCAGATCGGCCTCTGCTTCGGCGGCCAGGGGCGGGGGGATGGCGGCGCGTTTGGGGCGGGCGGCGGCCTCGGTCAGGGGTTTGATCGGGCCCTGGGCGATGCGGAGGCGGTCCACCGAACCCGCGCCGAGGAACAGGTTCACCCGGGCCAGGATGTCTTCGGACTGATGCTGGACCAGAAGCGCGGCGGCGCCGGCGACGCGCAGCTCCAGCACGCCGGGCTGGCCGGCCTTGCCCTTGGTCAGTTTCTGGGGGCGGGTGACGCGGGCCAGACGGTCGCCGACGATCTCGCGCCAGCGGGGTTCCAGCGCGCCGGCCCCGCGACCGAATTTCTCGTCCAGTTTCTTGATCAGCGGCGTCAGGGCCTTGCCGGCGCGCGGCGCCGGGCGCGGCGCCGGGCGGGTGCGGCGGCGCGACAGGATCTCGCGGACCTCGGCGTCTGTGGGCAGCGGGCGGCGCATGTTGCTATATAGCGTCATCCCATGCTCCCCGTCTCTCCCAACGTCTCTCTGATCCGTTCCGAATTGCTGGCCTGGTACGACGGCCATGCGCGCAGCCTGGCGTGGCGCGCGCCGCCGGGGGCGGAGAGGCGGACCGAGCCCTATCGGGTCTGGCTGTCGGAGGTGATGCTGCAGCAGACCACGACGCCGCATGCGACGCCCTATTTCCAGAGCTTCACCGCCCGCTGGCCGACGGTCTCGGATCTGGCGGCGGCCGAGGACGGGGCGGTGATGGCCGCCTGGGCGGGGCTGGGATATTACGCCCGGGCTCGCAATCTGCTGGCCTGCGCCAGGGCGGTGGCGGGCGAGCATGGCGGGGTGTTTCCGGATACGGAGGCGGGCTTGCTGGCCCTGCCGGGGGTGGGCGCCTATACGGCCGCGGCCGTGGCGGCCATCGCCTTTGATCGCCCGGCCAATGTGGTGGACGGCAATGTCGAGCGGGTCATGGCGCGGCTGTTCGCGGTCGAGACGCCGGTTCCAAAGGCCCGGCCCGAGTTGAAGCGGCTGGCGGGTCTGTTCGTCACCGATGAGAGTCCGGGGGATTGGGCTCAGGCGCTGATGGATCTGGGGGCGGCGGTGTGTCGGCCCAAGTCGCCGCTGTGCGGTCAGTGCCCGGCGGCGGACCAGTGTCTGGGCCGGGCCGGCGGGAGCCCCGAGCGGTTCCCGGTCAAACTGAAGAAGGCTGAGCGTCCGCATCGTCGGGGTTTCGCCTTCGTCATGATCGATCCCGACGGACAGGTGGCGCTGGAGCGGCGGCCGGACAAGGGGTTGCTGGGCGGGATGTTAGGCTTGCCGACGTCGGACTGGAGCGCCTCGCCGGATGCGATGCCGCCCGTGTCCGCCGACTGGCGCGAGGCGGGGGCGGTCGAGCATGTCTTCACCCATTTCAGCCTGACCCTGACGGTGCGCATGGCGCGGGTCGAGGCGGGTGGGGATTATCAGTGGCTGGCGCTCGAGGCGGCGCGGGCCGCCTTGCCGACCGTCTTCGCCAAGGCGCTGGATCGGGCCGGCGAACCGGCCCTGATCTGACGGCCTATTGCATCCCGGCGCGGACCTCGGCGCGGAGGGCGTCGATGGATTTCAGGCCCTGGTCGGTCTTGAAGCGCCAGTAGGTCCAGCCGTTGCAGGCGGGGGCGTTCTCGAACAGGGCGCCCAGTTTGTGGATCGAGCCGGTCATCGAGCCGGACACCAGGGAGCCGTCGGCGCGGACGCGGGCCTCGCGCTCGCCCTTGGGGCAATAGAGGCGGTCGCCGGGGTGCAAAAGGCCGGCCTCGACCAGGGCACCGAAGGGCACCTTGGGCTCGGCGCGCTTGGAGCCCATGACCATCAGGTCTTCCGGATTGGCGGGAATGACCGAGGCGATGCGGGTCTCAGCGACCTCGGCATAGGTCTCGTCCCGCTCGATGCCGATATAGTGGCGGCCCAGGCGTTTGGCGGCGGCGCCGGTGGTGCCGGTGCCGAAGAAGGGGTCCAGCACGACGTCGCCGGGACGGGTGGCCGACAGCAGGACGCGGTGCAGCAGGGCCTCGGGCTTCTGGGTCGGATGGGCCTTCTTGCCGTCCGCGTCCTTGATCCGCTCTTCGCCGGTGCACAGGGCGAAGGTCCAGTCCGAACGCATCTGGGTGTCTTCGTTGAAGGCCTTCAGGGCGTCGTAGTTGAAGGTGTAGCGCTTCTGCTCGCGCGAGCGGGCGGCCCAGATCAGGGTCTCGTGGGCGTTGGTGAACCGGGTGCCCTTGAAGTTCGGCATCGGGTTGGACTTGCGCCAGATGATGTCGTTCAGCACCCAGAAGCCCAGATCCTGGATCGCCGCGCCCAGGCGGAAGACGTTGTGATAGGAGCCGATCACCCAGATCGAACCCTCGGGCTTCAGAACCCGGCGGCATTCGGTCAGCCAGGCGCGGGTGAAGGCGTCGTATTCGGCGAAACTGTCGAACTTGTCCCAGTCGTCGTCGACGGCGTCGACCTTGGAATTGTCCGGACGCAGCAGGTCGCCGCCCAGCTGGAGATTATAGGGCGGGTCGGCGAAGACCATGTCGACCGAGGCGTCGGGCAGGCTTTTCAGCACGGAGATGCAATCGCCACGGTGAATGACGTCCTTGGCGAGGACGGGGGTGTTGAGCTCGGACATGGAACGCGGCCTCGGAACAGTGAGACGGTCATGGTGAATCCTTACGGTTAAGGCAGTGTTGATTCCGGGGGTTTCTTTGCGCGCCGTGATGCAGGCGAGCGGAGGCGCCGACGCGCTTTCGCTGCGAAGTCTGGAGGGCGGGACGGAGCGCCGGGCCTCGCCCGGAGTGAATAGTTTTTACCGTTTCGACGAAGACAGACGCTCCGCGCGCAGGGTGTTTCTGCCGGCCGGGGATATTGAAGCGGCAGTTGTGATGCCTCTTCCCCAAGGCCTGCGTCAGGTCGGCGATCCCTGCGAAGGATCGTCCCGAGTGCGACCGGGTTCCTAACCCCGAGTCCTCCGCCGACGTTTCTGCGCGGGATGAGCCCACCGATGCACCGTCATGCGGCGCGAGGGAATCCCACCCCCGCCCCTGATCCCTACGCTCCCGCCGCCGCAAGGTCGCAGGCCTTACGAGCCCTCCTAGCGACGAGACCGACAGGAGTATGCGCGCGTTTTGAGGGGTGATTAGAAGTGGGGGGTGAGATTCTGTTAGAGCGTTGAAATCTTTAGGAACGGACCAGCGTCATTGTGCGCGCTGAAGACCTTCCCCCGCTTGCGGGGGAAGTGTCAGGCCGTGGCGCGCAGCGACACGCCTGACGATGGGGGAAGTCTTACTTCAGGCGACACTCCCCCCTCCGAGCCTGGTCCGCTGCGCGGACGTCGGCCCACCTCCCCCGCAAGCGGGGGAGGGTCTTTAGGGCGTCAGCCGTGCGTCTGGTCCCAGTACCGGACCGCATCGGCGTCGCGGGCCGAGAGGTCGGGGTAGGCGGGGTCGGAGCCGACGTCGGGGACACGGCGCCAGGAGCGGGCGCATTTCGGATGGTCGGCGAGGGCCACCGTCACCGCCAGTGTTTCGCCTTCGACCAGTTCTGCGCCCGAGGTGCGGAAGATCTCGGCCGCGTCCAGACCGTTGAACGGGGCGAAGGTTCCGGCCGGCGCCGTGACGGTCGGCCAGGCGTCCAGCGCCCCGCCGATTAGTTTGTCGCGACGGGCGGCCTCCAGCGATTCATTGACCACTTCCAGCACGGTGTTGATCTTCGCCCACCGCTCCGCCTCGGCCGCATTCTCCCACTCCGCCGGCGTCTCCGGAATCACCCGCGCGCAGTTCGTCCCGCCTTCAGGGAACCGCGTCGTCCACGCCTCTTCCATCGTGAACGGCGTCAGCGGCGACAGCCAGGCGGTCAGGCGCAGGAAGACCGCGTCCATCACCGTCCGGGCCGCGCGGCGACGCATTTCGTCGGGGCGGTCGCAGTAGAGGCTGTCCTTGCGGATGTCGAAATACAGGGCCGACAGGTCGTTGGAGCAGAACTCCAGCACCGGGCGCACCACGTCCTGGAACCGGTATTCGGCATAGGCCTGGCGCACATGGGCGTCCAACTCCCACAGCCGGTGCAGGATGAACTTCTCCAGCGGCGGGAACTGGTCGTAGTCGGTCAGCCGCTCGGCCTCGTCGAAGTCGGCCAGGGCGCCCAGCAGATAGCGGACCGTGTTCCTCAGCTTGCGATAGGCGTCGACCGTGGTCTGCAGGATCTGTTTGCCGATCCGCTGGTCCTCGGAATAGTCGACCAGCGACACCCACAGACGCAGGATGTCCGCGCCGCTCTCCTTGATGATGGTCAGGGGGTCGGTCGTATTGCCCTTGGACTTGGACATCTTCTCCCCCTTCTCGTCGAGGGTGAAGCCGTGGGTCAGGACCGCCTTGAACGGGGCGCGGCCACGGGTGCCGCAACCTTCCAGCAGCGACGACTGGAACCAGCCGCGGTGCTGGTCCGAGCCTTCCAGATACAGGTCGGCCGGCCAGTGCGCCGGGCGGTCGCCGGTATAGCCGTGCTCGGGCAGGCGCGGGTCCAGGGTGAAGGCGTGGGTCGAACCGGAGTCGAACCAGACGTCCAGGATGTCCTCGACCTTTTCGTAGCGGGCGGGGTCGTGGGCGCCCAGGAAGTCGCTGTCCGGGGCGGTGAACCAGATGTCGGCGCCGTGTTCGGCCACGGCCTTGACGATCCGGGCGTCAACCTCGGGATCGTGCAGGGGCTGGCCGGTCTGTTTGTCGATGAACATGGCCAGGGGCGTGCCCCAGGCGCGCTGGCGGCTGACCAGCCAGTCGGGGCGGCCCTCGACCATCGAGCGGATGCGGTTGCGGCCGGCGGCGGGGTGGAATTCGGTGTCGTCGATGGCGGTCAGGGCCGTTTCGCGCAGGGTGTCGCCCGACTTCAGGGGCTGATCCATGCGGATGAACCACTGGGGGGTGTTTCTGAAGATGATCGGGGCCTTGGACCGCCAGGAGTGGGGGTAGGAGTGTTCCAGCCGGCCGCGCGCCAGCAGATTGCCGACCTCGATCAGCTTCTCCATCACCGCGCCGTTGGCGGGCCCGAACTTGCCGGTCTTCTTGCCCTCGGTCTCCAGAACCTTCAGGCCGGCGAACAGGGGGACGTGAGGGTAATAGGCGCCGTCCGGATCGACCGTGTCCGGCACCTCGTGATGACCGTGGGCCTTCCACACCTCGAAGTCGTCGGCGCCGTGGCCCGGGGCGGTGTGGACGAAGCCGGTGCCGGCGTCGTCGGTGACATGGTCGCCGGCCAGCAGGGGCACCGAGAAGCCGTAGCCGCTGTCGAGGGCCGCCAGGGGGTGGGCGCATTCCAGGCCCGACGGATTGATGTCGTAGATCCGGGTCCAGGCGGCGATCTTGGCGGCCTTGAACACATCCTCGGCCAGCTTGTCGGCGACGATCAGTCGGTCGCCCGGCTTGGCCCAGGGCGCGAACTCCAGACCCTCTTCCATGGCCGTGACCTCATACAGGCCATAGGCGATCTCGGGGCCGTAGCTGATGGCCCGGTTGGCCGGGATGGTCCAGGGCGTGGTGGTCCAGATGACGATGGACGGGGTGCTGGTGCGGAAGGCCAGCAGGTCGTCGGGGTGGTCGTCGGACGCGCCGGTGACCGGGAACTTGACCAAGATCGTGGGGGAGACGTGGTCGTGGTATTCGATCTCGGCGTCGGCCAGGGCCGTGCGCTCGACCGGCGACCACATGACAGGCTTGGAGCCGCGATACAGCTGGCCCGAGTTCTTGAACTTATGGAACTCGGCGACGATGGCCGCCTCGGACGCGAAGTCCATGGTGGCGTAGCGGTTGGCGAAGTCGCCGGTGATGCCCAGGCGTTTGAACTGGTCGCGTTGCAGGTCGATGTATTTGCCCGCGTATTCGCGGCAGGCGGCGCGGAACTCGTCCTTGGAGACCTCGTCCTTGCGGCGGCCCTTGGCGCGGAACTGTTCCTCGATCTTCCACTCGATCGGCAGGCCGTGGCAGTCCCAGCCGGGGACATAGTCGACGTCATAGCCCAGCAGGAACCGGCTGCGGACCACGAAATCCTTCAGCGTCTTGTTCAGCGCATGGCCGATGTGGATGTCGCCGTTCGCGTAGGGCGGGCCGTCGTGCAGCACATAGAGGGGCGCGTTTTCGGATTGCCGCTGCGCCCGGAGGCGCCCGTACAGGTCGCCCCACTGCTCGAGGATCAGCGGTTCCTTCTGCGGCAGGCCGCCGCGCATGGGGAAGGGCGTCTCGGGCAGGAAGACGGTGTCGCGATAGTCGCGGCCCGCGGGGGTGTCGGTGGTGTCTGTGGCGTCGGCCATGGGTCGTCTCGGCGTCGTGGGGTGAGCGTTCGCATCTTTGTTCGCCCTATCGCGCTTCGCGCTGCGTGAGGGCGGCTTCTGTCGCCCTGATGGGCGGTCGTCCCGACGTGCGCTGGGAAAGACCCAGAAGCGCTACGCCGGGCGGCTAATCGAAATCAGGCGAATGTGGACGCGGACGGTCATTGTGCGGGCGGTCTAGCAGACGGATGCGGCATTGCGCCATCCCGAACACCGCCTCGTCTCAACGGAAACGAAAGGCTTTTGCCGTCTTGGTTAAGGCTGGATCGTCCGGAAGTCTGTCCAGACGACGTGAGAATTCGTTCGGGAGTCCCGCCGATGCGGCAGCGGATCAGGAATTGGATGCTGGGTCTGGCGGCCGGCGTGGCCGTGTTCGGCGTCGCCGGCGCGGCGACGGCGCAGAGCTGTGGTCAACCCGCGTGCGAGCCCCCGCCCTGCACCTCGTGCGAGCCTCCGCCGCCTCCGCCGCCTCCGCCTTCCTGCGGCGGCGGATCGTGCGGCGGCGGCGGGAACGGCGGCTGGAACTCGAACGCCAACGTCAATGTGAACGTCAACGTCAATGCGGGGGCCAGCGCCACGGCCAACGCCGGCGCGCGGGCCTATATCAATGCGCGGGCGGGAGGCTTCTCGGGCAGTTACGGCGGGGGCGGCGGCGCAGCCTATGTCACCGTGGACCAGCCCTATCCCACCACCATCCAGGGCCTGGCCGTCGAGGGTCTGACCCAGACCGTCCGCGCCCCCTTCACCGCCTATCGCCGCAGCATGAAGCGGGTCGTGATCCAGGCCGTCTGCATGGACGACCGCCAGACGCCGCACCCGGCGTCCCAGGTGAAGCCGGATCGCGAGATCGCCGACGGCTATGAGGGCGAGATCTACCGCTGCCTGGCCGGAACCTGGCTCCAGGCGACGATCGCCGACTATGAGGGCGACATCAAATTCGACCATGGCGCGACCCTGACCTGCAAGAAGCACGAGGCCCTGTGGTTCGGCGGCGAGGGCCGGCTGGAATGCCGCCCCGAAAAGCCCGAGCGCGACTGCAACGAACGCTCGCTGCTGCGCCGCTATGGGGCCGGGGTGAAGATCCTGACCATGTACCGCGAAGAGGAATACACCGAATACCGCGAGGAACAGGTCCAGAGCGCGACCGTCATAACCGGCGCCATCACCCTGGACGGCGGCGTCGGCGGCCGGGTGTTCTGAACCGGAGCTGACACGCTTCGTTCAGGCGCGGCTCAGGCTGGGCAACGCAAGATAAGACCGTCGGCTCTCCGTCGACGATCCTGAAGACTGGCCCCAAAAAGGCTTGGCCCCGGCTCTCACGAACCGGGGCCATTTTTTCTTACTGGGCCGGCTTGTCCGAGACGACCTCGGCGCGCCAGGCGGTGTCGGGCTTCAGATACTGCTGCGCCAGCCGTTGCAGGTCGGCGGCGGTGACGGCCTCCAGCACCGCGATATTGTTGCGGATCTGGTCCAGCGAGGCCGGATTCGACTGGGCTTCCGACAGCTGCCCCAGCCAGTAGCCGTTGTCGGCCATGCTGCGCCGCAGCCGCTCCACCGCCGGGCGGCGGGCGCGGTTCAGTTCGTCGTCGCTCACCGGATTGTCGCGCAGGTCGGCGGCGATCAGGTCCACCGCCTCGAACAGTTTCGTCAGCGACTCCGGCGGCGTCTCGGCCGCCACGGCCATATAGCCATAGCCCTTGAAGGTGTCGGAGGTGGTTCCGCTGGCGTTCGGCGAATAGGCGATGGCCTGTTTCTCGCGGATCTCCTCGTTCAGGCGGAGTTGCAGCACGGCCTGCAGCACGCCCAGCTGGCGCGCCGTCGTGCGGTCGCCGATCTGGTCGGTGGTGGGCCAGGCCACGACGCCCAGGGCCTGGGTCGCCTGGCCGGCGTGGGTCAGGCGGATCGGGGTCGCGGTCGGGGCGGGGAAGCGACGCTGGGCCGAGGCCGGCGCCGGGGTCGGCGCCGGACCGCGTGCGGGCAGGGCGGCGAAGGTCGAACCGACGGCGGCGATCACCGCATCCACATCGACGTCGCCGACCACGGTGATCTCGATCGGGCCCTGGGCCAGGGCCGCCTTGATCTGTTCGCGCAGGGACTCGATCTCGACCGACTGGAACTCGTCATTGGTCGGGGTCGCCGCCCGCTGATCGCCGCCGGCCAGCAGCACGCCGGCCTTGAGCCCGAAGGCCCCGCCGGGCGTCGAGGCCCGCTGTTCCAAGGCCTGCGGATAAGAGGCCTTGGCCTGTTGCAGCGGCGCCGCTCGCAGACCGGGATCGGTCAGATAGGCGGTCAGGATCTGCATCGTCAGCGCCAGATCCTCCGGCCGCGTCGTCCCGCCCAGATTATAGGAGTCCAGCCCCTGGCTGATGCTGGTGTTGAAGACGTGGCCCGCCAGCACCCGGTTGATCTCGTCCACCGTCAGCTTGCCCAGCCCGCCCGAGTTCAGCACGGCGTTGGCGGCGAACAGGGGCGAGAACCGGTCGGTCGGCATGCCCAGGCTGCCGATCCCCGTCGTGGCGCTGATCAGCACCTGATCGTCGCGGAAGTCGGTCTTCTTGATGTTCAGCAGGGTCCCGTTGGGGAAGCGGACCAGGGTCGCGCCCAGGTCGGCCACCTCGGTGCGCGATTCCGGCACGGCGGCCGGGCCGAAGGTCTCATAGGGCCATTTCAGTTCGGCCTGCGCGGCCGGCGCCGCCACCGGAACCTGACGCGAGGCCTCCAAGGCGGCGGTCACGGCCGCCTCGCCCCCTTCGACCGGGACCGGGCTGGTGAACAGGACCAGCGGCCCCTGGCCTTCGAACACCGGGCGGACGGCGGCGTTGACCTGTTCGGCCGTCAGGTCGGCGACCACGGCCTCGAACCGGGCCAGATTGTCCTGCGGGGTCGAGAAGACCGAATCCCCGTTGACGGCGTTCAGCAGGGCGCCGGCCAGGGCCGGGGTCGAGCGGGTCGCGGCCGTGGCCACGGCGTTCTGCAATCCGGTGCGGTATTCGGTGATTTCGCGATCCAGCTCGGCCTGGGTCACGCCGTACTGGCTCAGGCGGCGCGCCTCCTGTTCGGTGGTCTCCAGCGCCCGTTTCCATTCGCCCGGCGTGAAGGCGACCGCCAGGACCCCGGCGTCCAGACTGTCGAACAGGCCCTGATAACCGGCGTTGGCCCCCAGGAAGGGCGGATTGTCGGCCCGCGCCATCTCGCCCAGCCGGCGGTTCAGCACGGCCAGACCCAGGCTGCGGCGGGTGTCCTCGGCCCGCTCGGCCGCCGTATCGGGATCCAGGTCGGGCGCCTTGATCCAGTTGATCTGGATCGACGACTGCACGCCGGGTGCGACGATTATGCTGGTCTGGGGCTCGCGCGGCGCCACCACGCCCAGGTCGGGCTCTGGCCCGTCGGCCGCCTTGGGCGTCCAGTCGCCGAAGACCCCGCGGATCTTGGCCTCCATCGCGTCCACGTCGAAGTCGCCCACGGCGATAAAGGTCGCCCGCGACGGGCGGTAATAGGCGTCATAGAAGTCCACGAACCGGTCGCGCGGCGCGGTGCGGATCACCTCCAGGTCGCCGATCGGCAGGCGTTGCGACAGGCGCTGGCCCGGCGCCAGCAGGCCCAGCTGGGTCTTCAGCACGCGGAACTGCGGCGTGTCGCGCGTCCGCTCCTCGCCCACGATCACCCCGCGCTCGGCGTCGATGGCCTCGGACGCCATCAGGGCGTCGCCCATCATCTGGCGCATCACGTACAGCGACGTATCGACCGTCTCGTCCTGGGTATTGGGCAGCTCCAGCATATAGGCGGTCTGGTCGAAGCTGGTGAAGGCGTTGGTGTCGGCCCCGAAGGCCAGGCCCAGCCGCTCCAGGATCCGCAGCATCTCGTTCTCGGGAATATCCTTGGTCCCGTTGAAGGCCATATGCTCCATGAAGTGGGCCAGCCCCTGCTGGTCGTCCCGCTCCATCAGCGAGCCCGCGTCGATCCGCAGCCGGAACGAGGCCTGACCGGGCGGGGTGGCGTTCTTCAGCAGGGCGTAGCGCATGCCGTTCGGCAACAGGCCGTACCGCACCGCCGGATCGGCTGGAATATCACTGGCCGCCTGGGCCCAGGGATCGGACGGCGGGACCTGGGTCTCAGCCTGAGCGGCGGCGGGCGCAAAGGCCAGGGCCAGAACGGGGGCGGGAACGCTGAACGCCCCCACCGACAGAGCCAACCCCGAGGCCGCAACCAGCAGCAGATGACGCGCAGAACGCATGATATAACTCCGAAACACCGCAACCCCCGATGGAGCGGCCGATGACTGGAGTAGGCGAGGGCGGGGGCGAGGGCAAGGCGACGATTGGTCTCTGGCCAATCGTCGCCTCGGGGGCGGGCGTGCAGGTGGTGCGCTCGGCGAGTTGGACCCGCTAGTGACTCATGGCGGCAGTCGGGAACGGCGCATTGCGCTGGCGTTGCGCTACAGGGCCGTGCTTGACATTTTGCGGGCCTCGGCTGGGCCACTCTTGGAGGCCGCAGCAGCCAGCGGCGCAAGCTTCCAGCTGAGGCCCCATTGCGTGAGTGCCATTCCCGCCGTCACAATGCTGTCGGCGCCCACGCCGTACGCCCCGTGGCGCAAGTCTAGGGCCGTGGGCGCGGGCGCCTATCGCGGCGCGCACATCCTGAGCGCATCGTTGAACCTGCGGGCTGTGATCTGGCGAAGCTCCGGCTCGGTGATATCGCTCAGGGCGGCATCGCTCGGCAACGATAGACGATTATCCAGCAAAGGACCGGTCGGCCGGTTGCCCATGCCCAGCGCTGCCGGATGATAGGGGCTAATGCTGCAGCTCCGGCTCCGATTGAGGACGGGGCGACGACTGGCGTTCGTGGCTGGTCTGGCCCAGCATCAACTGATGGAGGGCGGCGAAGATGAACCCGCAGAGAAGCCAGGCCAGCACGACATCCGAGAGGAAATGCCCGCCGAAAGCGATCCGATTCAGTGACAGAGCGCCCGCGTAGACGACCGCCGTCGCTGTCGCCGCCGGCCTGACGGCCTTCGGCGTGACCAGCGCCGCCGCGACGAGCCAGGCGGCCGAGGACGCCTCGCCGCTGACGAACGAACAATTCCGATCGCACCAGTCGCTGACGACCCAAACCTTCTGGTGGACCGCGTCCCCGCCGAAGACGTCGATCGTGATCGGGCGAGGTCGACCCCAGTTCGCCTTCAGCAGTCCGTTCACCAGCAAACCCGGACCGAGGGCCAGACCGGACAGCAGCCAGATCGGCGTGCGGACGCGCGACCAGGCCAGGGGGCCTTTGACGGCCTCTCGCGCAAGACAGAACAGCGCGATCAGAACGACCCCGATCAGCGCCCAGGACGAGCTTGCGCGAAGCAAACGAAGGCCCGGATCGGCTGAAAGGACGAAGCCGTCGTCCGGGGTGTAGAACCAGCGCGTGACGGTCAGGTCCAGCGTCGGAAACGCCCAGAAGACCAGGCTAGTCGTCACGACGCCCGTGGCGAGCGCCACGGTCACCCGGTTCGAGGACACTGCGGGCAGCGGGGAAATGCGGGAGAGTGTGCTCATGGCCGAGACGCCTGCGCCCTGCAGCTTGCAGTTCGCTTGCAGCGCGGACCGCCATTGCCGGGCTGTCGTCCTGTCATTCGCCGATCTCCGGTGCACGGGCGCGTGGCGGGTCGTCAGGGCTGGGAAATCTTCGTGTTGACCAAGCCGGGGCGGCTGTGGAGAAAGCCTGATGCGGATCCTGCTCGCCGAGAATGATCGCCTGCTTTCAGAGGCCCTCGGCCAACGTCTGGGGGAAGCGGGTCATGCGGTGGACGTCTTTGCGACCGTCGCAGACGCCGAGGCGGCGTGGCGAACGACGGCCTATGACCTGTCCATCGTCGATGTCATGCTGGACGACGGCGACGGCCGGGCGCTCGTCAGATCGGTCCGCGCCGCCGGTCTGAGAACACCGACCCTGATGCTGACGGCGCGCGACGAGATCGGGGATCGGGTGGCCGGACTGGATGCGGGCGCCGACGACTATCTGGTGAAGCCGTTCGCGACCGAGGAGTTGCTGGCCCGGCTGAGGGCGCTGCGGCGACGTTCGGCCGACGCGACGGTGACCGAGTTCCGGATCGGCAACATCGTCTATGCGCCCCAGAGCATGAGCCTGGTGGTGGGGGACGGAGCAGTGCGGCTGACCGCCCAGGAGCATGCGGCCCTCGACAAGCTGATCCGGGCCGGCGACCGCGTAACGCCCAAGGCGGTGCTGGGCGAGCATCTCTATGCGCTTCATCAGGACTGGTCGGACAACGCGATCGAGACTGTGGTCCATCGGCTTCGCAGGAAGCTGTCGAAGGCGGGGGCGTCGGTGGAAGTCCAGGCGCTGCGCGGCCTGGGCTATGTCCTGTGCGAGACCCGAGCATGAAGGGGGCCTATCGGCTCGATGTCAGGCTGGCGGTCGTGGTGACCGTCGTGTCCGCCCTGACCCTGTTCGCCGCCGGGTCGATCCTGACCCTGGAGTTCACACGGGGCCAATTCGCGATCGAGGAGCGGGGCCTGGCCACTCAGGTCCGGGAGTGGGCCGGGTCGGTCCGCCGCGACCCCGACGGCCGTGTGGCGTTCGTCCGACCGGCGGAGCCCGCGTCAGAGATTGATCCGCCCTATACCGGGCTCCTGTCGGGCGCCCGCCCGGTCTATGGCTACACCGTCGTCGCCCAGGACGGGATGGTGCTGGCGCGTTCCGAGGCCAATGCCCCCGCCGGCCGGCCGGGTCCAGCGCGTGCCGAACCGGTTCTGTCCAGCGGCGTGTCGCTCGACGGCGCCGGGCCGCTGCTGATCGCCGAACTTTATGTGCCGGAAGCCGGCGTGTGGTTCCGGCTGGCGCGGTCGCGGTCGGACATATCCGCCCTCGCCAACACCTTCTTCGCCCAGTCTCTGGAAGAACTGGGATGGGCCGCCCTGGCGATGCTTCTGGTCATGGTCATCACCGCCGTCGTCATCGTCCGTGTCAGCCTGCGGGGACTCCGGCGCGTCGCCGCGCAGGCGGAAGCGATCACCTTCGACACCCTGGGCCATGAGCGTCTGGCCGGGGCGTCCGCGCCGGCGGAGGTCCAGCCGCTGATCGCCGCCGTCAACCAGGCGCTGGACAGCATCGAAGCGGGCGCCGTGGCTCAGCGGGATTTCTCGATCCATGCGGCCCATGAGCTGAGGACGCCCCTTGCGGACCTCAAGCTGCGTCTGGAAGGCCTGGCCGGCGGCCCGGACCGGGACGCGGCCATGCGCGACGTCGATGCGATGGCGCGCCTGATCGAGCAACTGCTGCACATCGCGCGACTGGACGGGGGCGCCGCGTTCGCCCTGGGGCCGCTCGACCTGGCCGAGACCACCGCCCGGATCCTTCAGGAGGCAGCCCCGCGCCTTGTGGCGGCCGGATGGTCGCTGGAGGCCGAGGGTCTGGAGGCGTGCGTCGGGGTCATCGGCGACCCGACCCTGATCGCCCTCGTGCTCCGAAACCTGCTGGAGAACGTCCGCAAACACACGCCTGTCGGCACGCGGGTCCGGGTTCTGGTGACCGCAGACGGGTCGCTCGTATTTCGTGACACCGGCCCGGGCCTGCCATCGGCCTTTCCCGATGCGGGTTTCGCGCGGTTCATCCGGGGAAGCGACGACGCGCGTTCCGGAAGCGGACTGGGGCTCGCGATCTGCGAAAGCGCGATGCGCCGCATGGGCGGCGCCTTCAGCCGGGAGCCAGGAATGGCGGGCGCGACGTTCCGAATGACCTTCCAGACGCCGGAACTATCGCAGCATTAGTCGCGCTTCAGACGCTCGTGATGTAAATCCAGCTCACAAGGCCAGGCGGCTTGACCTTGCATACCCCTACGGCCTCTTGAACTCGCTGCGATGTCTCGGCTTGCCTTTAAGCGGCCGTCGCGAACCCCTGCTTTGAGGCGGATTGCGAATGAGCATTGCACCCGAGAGCAGATCTCCGTTCACACTCGGAATGCCGTGTTTGCGGCATGGTTCGCATGTCCACACATGGCGCGTTTCAGACGCCAAGCCACTGCAGTCCGCCGGGAAGTTCGCCGACGGCATAGTCCACCTGTAGAACTCGGCGATGCGTCGCCGCAGACGCCCTATCTGACGCGTGCAGGATCGGCGTGGCGTAGGTCCAGACGTCGCCCGCTTCAGCCAGACACATAGCGACGCCGCACCTGCTCACCACCTCTGGAACATCAGACTCGGGGATTCTACCAAAGCGGTGCGAGCCCGGCGCGATAAGCAAGGGGGCGTTGGACTGAGGTACAGGGTCGAGATGGGCGCGCAGTGTGAGCATGCTGGCGAGAAGATCGAATGGCGGCGCGACGTGCAGGGCGCCATGCTTGCGCGTCCAAGGCCCGAAGCCTTCGACTTCTTTTTGTTCACGCACTGCAATCACGCGGTCTTGGTGCCACGCCAATGACCAATTCGCGGACGCTGTCTTGTCGAACAGGATCGCCCGCACCGGCCGCGCCATCTCACCCAGATTTCGTGCAGCAATGGATCCGATCGGACCGTTGGTGGCGAGGAAACCCAGCAGCCCCTCAACGTCGAATAGCCTGACGCCCGCGACGTCTCGCGGCTGGCCGGCGAGCACCTGTTCCAAAGCAGCGAGTGTGGAGCTGTCGAGCGCCTTGGGCGCTAGCTCAGCGCCGTCTCGTCCGAGTTCAAGCGGGGCAACCGGAGCAGGCATGTCGCTGCTTACCGCCAACCGGTCACGCGCTCAATGAAAGTCGGCTGTCAGGCGCTGCTCGGACCCCGCCTTCTATCCCAACACCCGCGAAAATCCCCGGCCTTTTCAACGCCCCGCCGCCCGAATCCGCCCCTCAACCCATCACGCCCCAAAACCGTGCGATACTTCTCCCGCACGGTCTTTGACAACCAAATCTCCCTCCCGTCGCCCTCTCGGGAAATGGCGCTTTGGCGCTTTGTCACCCTGTTTTTACGACAAGGTCCTTTCCACCCAGCCCCCGCGTCCCCGCGGAGACGAGACGAAAACAGGCCCTCTTTTCGCAGTGGATCGAGTCTAGTCCTCAGCCGCCCGGCCGGCTGACGTAAAAGGTAGCGCTGTTGCCCACGGCGGTCGCGCCGACCACGGCGGTGCGGCCGGCGCCGATGGCGGCGGTGGTCGTGGCGGTGACATTGGCGTCGTTGGTCTGGCTGTTGGTTACATTGACCTCGCCGCCGCACTGGGAACAGGCATAGCCGGTGACGCTGTTGCCCACGGCCTCGGCGCCGACATAGGCGTCATAGCCGCTGACGCCCGTATAGGTCGCGGTCGCCTCGACCCCGCCGGTGTTCAGCTGGATGTTGTCCAGCTCCAGATAGAGGTCCTGATTGCCGGCGATCACCTCATTGGCGACGGCGCGGGCCGAGACGGTGGTCTGGCCCTGCAGGTTGGTCTGGGCCTGGGCTGAGGCGCGGACCCGGCCCTGGTTGGTCTGGTCAGTCGCCGCGACCAGCGAGCCGCCCGCATTGTAGAGCACCGTCTGGTTGGCGCCGGCCTTGGCGCGCGCGGCCAGGTTCCAGGCGTTGTCGACATAGACGTCGGTGCGGGCCTCGACGGTCGAGGGCGCGTTGGTCTGGCGGATCGTCAGATCCTGGTGCGAGGCGCCGGTGGTCGAGGTCTGGACCGCATTGGCCACGGCCTGGGCGGAGAAGTCGGCGGGGGCCGGCATGTACTGAACGTCCGCGACGGTCTCGGCCAGGACGGTCGTCTGGGCCGACTGGTCCACGGTCCCGGTGATGGACGAGGACGGGCCGCCCAGGGCCACGCCATTGGCCACAGCCGTCGTCGCGGTGAACCCGCCCTCCAGCATATGGCCGGTGGGGGACTGAAGCGCCGTCCGGGCGGTGACCTCGGCGCCCGTCGCCGCCTGGGTCGCGTCCAGGGCGAAGGTCGCGCCGTCGGTGGCGACGGACAGCTGGTTGGCCTGGGCCCGGGTGGTCACGCCGATCACGCCTTCGGACTCGCCGTTCAGGACAAGGGTCGTCCGGGCCCGAGTCGCGCCGGTCATGGTCTGGCGCGACGTCAGGGCGCCCGAGGTCGCCTCGATGCCGCCGGACAGGGCGTTGCCGGTGGCGTAGGTCGTCACCTCCAGCTGATCGACCGTGACGTTCAGGTCCACCGCCCCGGTGACGTCGCCTGACTGGGTCTGGGCGCTGGAGCAGGTGGACCCGGTCTCCGGGTCGCACAGCGGCGTCTGCTGGGCGCTGGCCTCAGTAGCGGCTAGGGCGAACGTCGCCGTCGCGGCGATCATGCCAGCGAGACGGATCGGCGCGGGTCTGGCCATTGTTGGTTTCCGTGGTGGGGTAGGCCGGATAGAAGCCGCCGGTCGGGCCGACGGCGCTGTCGCCGAGCGGGTCGTTTGCGGCGTCGAGGCAGATTTCGGGGCCTGGGGCGCCGTACAGATTGGCCATGAACTCGACCGTGGCCCGTTCGACCAGGGCGCGCACGGCCAGCTGCGTCGGCTCCATCCCGCCGGACCCGGCCGAGATGTCGAAGACATTGCCGTTCAGGAAGTCGAACACCCCGGCGGAGATCTCGCGGCCGATGATCTGCTTCTGGTACGAGACGACGTCCACGACCTCGAGCGTGGTGGTCTGCACCAGCCGCAGGTCCATGGCGATGTTCATCACATAGGTGCGGTAGGTGGCGATGCCCGATCCGGGCCGGTCGCTGTCCACCTCGCCCATGGCGGCGTCGAACCCGCCCGAGCGGATGTTGTAGTTCACCTCGGTGATCCCGCCGACGATGTAGAAGTCCGAGCCCGGCACCTGACCGGCCAGGATGCGGCGGTACTGGGTGTCTTCCGGGCCCTGCGCGCCGGGGGTCTGGTCGCCGATCAGCTTGTTGTTGGCGTAGCGCAGCTCCAGCTCCGACACCGAGGTGTCGTAGCGTTCGACGATCCGCGCCCCGGCCTTGGCCAGGGCCGAGTTGGCCATCAGCGAGGCGCCGCCGGTGATCTGGCGCCCGCCGTCCGAGGAGACGGTCCCGGTGTAGTCGCTGATCCGCCCCACGGCCATGCGCGGCGAGGGCAGGTTGTAGCGGCGGGCGTAGTCGGCCAGGCAGTAGAGGGCGGTCGAATAGGGGGTCGGATTGGACGTGACCGGCGCATTGCCGATCGGCGTCGCATACTGGCCCGACGGCCCGGCCACCGGGCTGACGCAGCCGGCCAGCAGCAGGGCCGCAGCGGTCGCGACGGCGCCGGTGCGAATGAGGACAGGTCGGCTCATGGCAGGTTGAGGCTTCCGTTCAGGGCCGTGCCGGCGTTGACGTCGCCGTTGTTGGTCTGTTTCGAATTGACGATGACGGTGTTGTGGCTGCCCTGGACCACGACGTTCAGCTGATTGCCGATGGCGGTCGAGCCGCCGACGGTCGACCCGCCGCTGCTGCTGGACGAACCGGCGCCGGCGTAGGCCGAGGCCACGCCGCCCGACTGGCTGGAATAGGAAGAGGCGCCGGACTGGATGATGCCGTTGACGATCAGGCGGTTGCCGTTGGCGTCCCGGGTCGAGCCGGTGGTTGCGCGGGTGGCGGCGCTGCGGGCGGCGCCATAGCCCTGCTGAAACTGGGCGGCGCCGCTGGATCCCGTGGTCTGAGCGGCAGCCGGGGCGGCCAGGACCAGGATCGCGACCACGGTCGGCAGGGGGGCGATCAGCCTCTTGACCGGCATGGGGGTTGCTCCTCGCGCACAAACGAACCGCGGACCGACGCACGATCCGCACCCCAAACTGCGTTAAGGTTATTAAGAAGCGCTTGAGATACGGGAAATCCCTGCGCATGGGTGACGAATGTCCGAGCCCGACGGTCGATTCGCCGCGCCTCCCGAACCCCGGGAGCCCAAGTCCGAGAGGATGTTCAACGCCCCGGTCACGGTGGTGCTGATCGCCCTGTCCATGCCTGTGCTGTTCTTCTTCCAGCGCCAGTTGCCCGACATGGGCGGCGCCATGGCATTTGCGCCGATCGATCTGGAGAACGGGCGATGGGGCGGCTTGTTGACCGCCATGCTTCTGCACGGCAGCTGGACACACGCCATCATGAACGCGGTCGGGGCGCTCGCCTTCGGCGCGCCGGTGGCCCGTCTGTTCGGCGACCGGATCGGCCCGACTGTCTTCCTGCTCTTCTATATAGGCTGCGGCGTGATCGCGGCTCTGGGCTATGGACTGGTTCACTGGGGCTCGAACGACGCCATGGTGGGAGCCTCCGGCGCCGTGTTCGGCCTGATCGGCGGGGCGACCCGTCTGATGGGCGGGCAGGGCAGGGTGCTGGGCCTGTTTGATCGGCGCGTGGTCAGCGCCTCCCTGGCCTGGATGGCGGTCAATGCGGTGACGGGGCTGATCGGCTATGCGCCAGGCGCCGACGGAGCCCGTATCGCCTGGGAGGCGCACGCCTTCGGCTTCTTCGCCGGCCTGCTGGCCATCGGTCCGCTGGCGCGCGCCTTCGGCAAAGGGCCGCTGTCCTACGCCGCGTCCGACGAGCCCGAATCCCGGATTTGATTCCTGCGGCCCCATGAGCGATCATGGTTATCGAGCGGCCCTGTCGCCATTCCGGCCCCGCGGTCGTCTCTTAACCATAGAGAAGGAGCCGCGATGTTCGTCGCCGAGATCCTCAAGACCAAGGGAAACGCCGTCTTCTCCATCGCGCCCTATCTGACGGTGGCGCGCGCCTGCGAGGAATTGGAACTGAAACGCGTCGGGGCCCTGGTTGTCTGTGACGGCGATACCGTCGTCGGCGTGTTTTCCGAAAGGGACGTGGTCAAGGCCCTGGCCGCTGACGGCCCGTCCGCCCTGAGCCGCCCTGTCGGAGACTATATGACGGCCAAGGTGATCTTCGCTGAACCGGGCGAGGCCATGTCCGCCTTGATGACCCGGATGACCGACCGGAGGATTCGCCATTTGCCGGTGATGGACGCGGGGCGATTGGTCGGCGTCATCTCGATAGGCGACGTCGTCAAATGTCAGATCCAGGAACACGCCCGCGAGGCCGAGAGCCTCAGAACCTATATCACCGCTGGCTGAGCGGGGTGCGGCGACGCTTCGGAGATTCCGACTCCGCGAGATTCTTCATCGATCTGTCAGAATCTGGTTGCGGCCTAAAAGTCTCCCCCGTATAGGACCGCCTCGCTCGGAAACGGGCCGGCCCTGAGGGCTTCGGAGCTTCGGTTTCGAGGGTTTTGAGGGGAAGAAAGAGTTGAGAAACTTCTTGCTTTCCTGGGTTGGTTTCAATAGGTTCCGCGCTTCAATCGAATCGCCGAACGGTTAAGAGGAAGGCCTCTTGGTTTTCCTCCGGTGATTTTTTGTGGTTTTGAGGCTTCGGTCTTGGTTCTGCAAAATCTCTGAAAAGAGCGGTTGACACGAGGTTCGCGGTTCTCTAAATCGCCGCCTCCGCCGACGACGAGGCGCTAAACAAGTCGGGCCGCTGATGCGGTTTAGGTCTTTGACATTGTTGATATGGAAAGAGAAACGCAGGCGGCGGTGTTCTAGCGATAGTCCTAGAGGCTATCATACGACACTGACTATCTGCGGTCTTTTTGAAAAGATACCATGCGTCGGTCTTCGGATCGATGACGTGGGAACTCGTCAATAAAATACGTAGAACTAATGCCAAGATCACTTCGGTGGTCTTCAAGCTTAGGTCAGAAGTCAACTCAACCTGAGAGTTTGATCCTGGCTCAGAGCGAACGCTGGCGGCAGGCCTAACACATGCAAGTCGAACGAACTCTTCGGAGTTAGTGGCGGACGGGTGAGTAACACGTGGGAACGTGCCTTTAGGTTCGGAATAACTCAGGGAAACTTGTGCTAATACCGAATGTGCCCTTCGGGGGAAAGATTTATCGCCTTTAGAGCGGCCCGCGTCTGATTAGCTAGTTGGTGAGGTAAAGGCTCACCAAGGCGACGATCAGTAGCTGGTCTGAGAGGATGATCAGCCACATTGGGACTGAGACACGGCCCAAACTCCTACGGGAGGCAGCAGTGGGGAATCTTGCGCAATGGGCGAAAGCCTGACGCAGCCATGCCGCGTGAATGATGAAGGTCTTAGGATTGTAAAATTCTTTCACCGGGGACGATAATGACGGTACCCGGAGAAGAAGCCCCGGCTAACTTCGTGCCAGCAGCCGCGGTAATACGAAGGGGGCTAGCGTTGCTCGGAATTACTGGGCGTAAAGGGAGCGTAGGCGGACATTTAAGTCAGGGGTGAAATCCCGGGGCTCAACCTCGGAATTGCCTTTGATACTGGGTGTCTTGAGTGTGAGAGAGGTATGTGGAACTCCGAGTGTAGAGGTGAAATTCGTAGATATTCGGAAGAACACCAGTGGCGAAGGCGACATACTGGCTCATTACTGACGCTGAGGCTCGAAAGCGTGGGGAGCAAACAGGATTAGATACCCTGGTAGTCCACGCCGTAAACGATGATTGCTAGTTGTCGGGATGCATGCATTTCGGTGACGCAGCTAACGCATTAAGCAATCCGCCTGGGGAGTACGGTCGCAAGATTAAAACTCAAAGGAATTGACGGGGGCCCGCACAAGCGGTGGAGCATGTGGTTTAATTCGAAGCAACGCGCAGAACCTTACCACCTTTTGACATGCCTGGACCGCCAGAGAGATCTGGCTTTCCCTTCGGGGACTAGGACACAGGTGCTGCATGGCTGTCGTCAGCTCGTGTCGTGAGATGTTGGGTTAAGTCCCGCAACGAGCGCAACCCTCGCCATTAGTTGCCATCATTTAGTTGGGAACTCTAATGGGACTGCCGGTGCTAAGCCGGAGGAAGGTGGGGATGACGTCAAGTCCTCATGGCCCTTACAGGGTGGGCTACACACGTGCTACAATGGCGACTACAGAGGGTTAATCCTTAAAAGTCGTCTCAGTTCGGATTGTCCTCTGCAACTCGAGGGCATGAAGTTGGAATCGCTAGTAATCGCGGATCAGCATGCCGCGGTGAATACGTTCCCGGGCCTTGTACACACCGCCCGTCACACCATGGGAGTTGGTTCTACCCGAAGGCGCTGCGCTGACCGCAAGGGGGCAGGCGACCACGGTAGGGTCAGCGACTGGGGTGAAGTCGTAACAAGGTAGCCGTAGGGGAACCTGCGGCTGGATCACCTCCTTTCTAAGGATGCTTCTCCAGGCCGTCTCTCACGAGGCTGTCTATTGAGGCTCCAATAAACTGCGGGACGCCGCCGTCTCCGTTTCTCTTTCCACTTTCGTCATCGACGCATCGACCATACGGGTTGATGTATTGGTGACGCGATCGCGAGCCTGGGTTTTTAGCCCGGCTGTCGCTGCCATAGGCCCGTAGCTCAGGTGGTTAGAGCGTACGCCTGATAAGCGTAAGGTCGGCAGTTCGAGTCTGCCCGGGCCTACCAGGACTTCTGGTTCGCTGGGGGTTCTCAGCCTCAAGACGGCATCGCCGACAGCTCTCCTGGGCTTCGCACTGTTCCTGATGGAACGGGGCCATAGCTCAGTTGGTAGAGCGCCTGCTTTGCAAGCAGGATGTCGTCG
Organism: Brevundimonas sp. FV2ps16; assembly: GCF_058681075.1. Taxonomy (NCBI): domain Bacteria; kingdom Pseudomonadati; phylum Pseudomonadota; class Alphaproteobacteria; order Caulobacterales; family Caulobacteraceae; genus Brevundimonas; species Brevundimonas sp. FV2ps16. The sequence continues at coordinate 1,827,899 of NZ_CM178728.1, forward strand.
GTTCGACTCCGTCTGGCTCCACCAGGAGCTTGTGATCGCATTCGAGTTTGCCGTTGGCCGTAAGGCCGGCGTGCATTGAAATCGTGAAGGAAGAACGTGACCGGCTCCCCTGAGCTTGAAGGTCTTGTTCGAGAAGAAGACATTGTCTGACAAAAATCAGGCTTGGTCCCCCGGCAACTTTCCAGTCGGGCGGAATAAACCAAGCATGAGTTTTGCTGAGAAACGATCAAACGTTGAAGGGCTTCTGACGGATGCCTTGGCGTAGAGAGGCGATGAAGGACGTGGCAAGCTGCGATAAGAACCGGGGAGGCGCTAGCACCCTTTGATCCGGTTATTTCCGAATGGGGAAACCCACCTTTACAGTCTTCCAACTTCGTTCTGAGCTTCATCCTTGTGGTGGGGGCCAGGGCGGCGATTGGCGGATTGTTTAAAGGTATAATGAGCTGAATACATAGGCTTCATTAAGCGAACCCGGGGAACTGAAACATCTCAGTACCCGGAGGAAAGGACATCAACCGAGACTCCCGTAGTAGTGGCGAGCGAACCGGGACCAGGCCAGTGCTCTTGTGAAATAAAGACGAACGATCTGGAAAGGTCGGCCATAGTGGGTGAAAGCCCCGTAGTCATCAAACAGCAAGAGACTCGAGTAGGGCGGGACACGTGAAATCCTGTCTGAACATGGGGGGACCACCCTCCAAGCCTAAGTACTCCTCTACGACCGATAGTGAACAAGTACCGTGAGGGAAAGGTGAAAAGCACCCCGACAAGGGGAGTGAAACAGATCCTGAAATCGGAAGCCTACAAGCAGTCGGAGCCCCCAAGCGGGGTGACGGCGTACCTTTTGTATAATGGGTCAGCGACTTCATGTGTCGAGCAAGCTTAAGCCGTTAGGTGTAGGCGCAGCGAAAGCGAGTCTGAATAGGGCGCTAAGTTCGACGTATGACGACCCGAAACCAGGTGATCTATCCATGAGCAGGTTGAAGGTTGGGTAACACCAACTGGAGGACCGAACCCGTGAATGTTGAAAAATTCTGGGATGACTTGTGGATAGGGGTGAAAGGCCAATCAAACCTGGACATAGCTGGTTCTCCGCGAAATCTATTTAGGTAGAGCGTCCGACGAATTCCTTGGGGGGTAGAGCACTGGATGGTTGCGGGCTGCGCGAGCGGTACCAATACTAACCAAACTCCGAATACCCAAGAGAACTATCGGGCAGACACACGGCGGGTGCTAACGTCCGTCGTGAAAAGGGAAACAACCCTAACCATCATCTAAGGCCCCCAAGTCACGGCTAAGTGGGAAACGATGTGGGATTGCTTTGACAATCAGGAGGTTGGCTTAGAAGCAGCCATCCTTTAAAGAAAGCGTAACAGCTCACTGATCAAGCGATCCTGCGCGGAAAATGTAACGGGGCTCAAGCCGTGCGCCGAAGATATGGGTTTGCAGTTTACTGCAAGCGGTAGCGGAGCGTTCCGTAGGCCGGTGAAGGTCAGGCGTGAGCCTGGCTGGAGGTATCGGAAGTGAGAATGCTGACATGAGTAACGATAAGAGTGTGAGAGACACTCTCGCCGAAAGACCAAGGGTTCCTGCGTAAAGCTAATCTGCGCAGGGTTAGTCGGCCCCTAAGGCGAGGCTGAAAAGCGTAGTCGATGGGAAGCAGGTAAATATTCCTGCACCAGCTGGAAGTGACGGATGGCTTAACTCGTACCCACTTATTGGATTGTGTGTGCGGGGGCGTTGTCCCAGGAAATAACTCCAGCAGAGACCGTACCCGAAACCGACACAGGTGGTCAGGTAGAGCATACCAAGGCGTTTGAGAGAACTATGCTGAAGGAACTCGGCAAATTGCACGCGTAACTTCGGAATAAGCGTGACTCACCCTGGGCAACCAGGACTGAGTGGCACAAGCCAGGGGGTAGCGACTGTTTAGCAAAAACACAGGGCTCTGCGAAGCAGCAATGCGACGTATAGGGTCTGACGCCTGCCCGGTGCCTGAAGGTTAAAGGGAGATGTGAAAGCGTCGAACTGAAGCCCAGGTAAACGGCGGCCGTAACTATAACGGTCCTAAGGTAGCGAAATTCCTTGTCGGGTAAGTTCCGACCTGCACGAATGGCGTAACGACTTCCCCACTGTCTCCAGCATAGGCTCAGTGAAATTGAATTCCCCGTGAAGATGCGGGGTTCCCGCGGTCAGACGGAAAGACCCTATGAACCTTTACTATAGCTTCGCCTTGGCGTTAGCGACCGTATGTGTAGGATAGGTGGGAGACTATGAAACCGGGGCGCCAGCTCTGGTGGAGTCGTCCTTGAAATACCACCCTTACTGTCGTTGACGTCTAACCGAGGGCCGTTATCCGGTCCCGGGACATGGCGTGGTGGGTAGTTTGACTGGGGCGGTCGCCTCCTAAAGTGTAACGGAGGCGCGCGATGGTGAGCTCAGAGCGGTCGGAAATCGCTCGTCGAGTGCAATGGCATAAGCTCGCCTGACTGCGAGACTGACAAGTCGAGCAGAGACGAAAGTCGGCCATAGTGATCCGGTGGTCCCGAGTGGAAGGGCCATCGCTCAACGGATAAAAGGTACTCTAGGGATAACAGGCTGATTTTGCCCAAGAGTCCATATCGACGGCAAAGTTTGGCACCTCGATGTCGGCTCATCACATCCTGGGGCTGGAGCAGGTCCCAAGGGTATGGCTGTTCGCCATTTAAAGTGGTACGTGAGCTGGGTTCAGAACGTCGTGAGACAGTTTGGTCCCTATCTGCCGTGGGTGTTCGAAGCTTGAGAGGATCTGTCCCTAGTACGAGAGGACCGGGATGGACATACCTCTGGTGTACCTGTCATGGCGCCAGCTGTGCAGCAGGGTAGCTAAGTATGGAATAGATAACCGCTGAAAGCATCTAAGCGGGAAACTAACCTCAAAACAAGGCTTCGCTGAGGATCGTGGAAGACTACCACGTTGATAGGCCAGGTGTGGAAGTGGGGCGACCCATGAAGCTTACTGGTACTAATAATCCGATCGGTTTGATCGTTTCTCAGCAAAACTCATTCGATGATTGCTCCTTGACCGAAGCAATCTCAGACAATGTCTTCTCATCATCCGCTGTCCGCCTTGTTGACCTGGTGGCTATGTCGGAGGTTCCCCACCCGATCCCATTCCGAACTCGGTCGTTAAGCCCTCCAGAGCCAATGGTACTTCGTCTCAAGGCGCGGGAGAGTAGGTCGCCGCCGGGTCTACAAGGCGGACAGCCGATGATGAAAAACAAATCACCGCTCTCAGCGGTCTTCTCGAAACGTTCTTCCTCACGACACTACCGTTTGCCGCGGGATGGAGCAGCCCGGTAGCTCGTCAGGCTCATAACCTGAAGGTCGTAGGTTCAAATCCTACTCCCGCACCCAGATCAACCTCACACCTTGTGAGGCCCCCAGAAGCCCCGCCCGAAACGGCGGGGCTTTTTGCTGTCTGGGCTTCACTCAGACCCAGCAACACGGCCAGGCTTCTAACCTGCCACTGAAGGTCCCTCGATCATTATGAGAGCCCGAGGGGGGATAGCTGATCTGCGTCGCCGGTGGGAACAGCCGCGGTGTTCAGGCGCACCCGGGGTCAGGCCCCCGTGCGCGGAGTGCGGCCCGACGTGGTTGTCGTCGATGCGCCGGCGCTCAATGACGGCGCGGGCCTCGGCCAGGGCGGCGAAGACCTCCTCGTTCAAGCACTCGTCGCGGAGCCCGCCGTTGAAGCTTTCGACAAGGCCGTTCAACTGCGGCTCGCCCGGCGCGATGTAACGCCTGGCGTACGCCGATGATCTGCGCTTCGTTGAACCTAGTCTTCTTCAAGTCCGTCTCCTTGATGAACACGGACTCTCACTCAAAACGAGGGACCAGAGGGAGCACGTCGAACCTTCCGGCAGGTGGGAGGTGAAGCGGGGTGCGAACTCCCGGATCCAAGATTTAGCCCGCTGTCCGAGAGGATAGCGGCGTAGGGGCGCTGGATTTGCAGCGCAAGGCTGGCAAGTGGCCATGGCCGGTTCGGAGCTCCTGTCTTCCGGTGAAAGAGCCTTGCGGCTCCGGCGCAGCAAGGCCTAGGAGCGGCGGCATGAACGCCCTGCGCCGACTGATCGACCCATATCTGCTCATGCTGATCGGCACGGTGGCGCTGGCGGCGCTGGTCCCGGTCAGGGGCGGCGGCGCGGATGTAGCGGAGGGCTTGGCGACGGCGGCGATCGCGCTGTTGTTCTTCCTGTATGGGGCGCGTCTGTCGCCTGGGGCGATATGGGCGGGGCTGTCGCACTGGCGGCTGCAGGGGATGGTGCTGGCTAGCACCTTCCTGCTGTTTCCGCTGCTGGGGCTGGCGGTGTTCTGGGCTGCGGGGTCTTGGCTGGCCGAGGATCTGAGGGTCGGGTTGTTCTATCTGTGCCTGCTGCCCTCGACGGTGCAGTCGTCGATCGCCTTTACGTCCATCGCGCGGGGCAATGTGCCGGCCGCCCTGTGCGCGGCCTCGGTGTCGAACCTGGCGGGGGTGTTGGTCACGCCCCTGCTGGTGATGCTGCTGCTGCCGGTGGGAAGTGCGGGGGTGTCGCTGTCGTCGGTCGAGAGCATCGCCCTGCAGATCCTGGCGCCCTTCCTGGCGGGGCAGGCGGCGAGGCCGTTCATGGGGGGCTGGCTGATGCGGCATGGGCGGCTGACCTCGGCGGTGGACCGGGGGTCGATCCTGCTGGTGGTCTATGTGGCCTTCAGCGCGGGCGTCGTGTCTGGGGCCTGGACCCGGCTGTCGCGCCTGGACCTGGCGTTGGTGGTGGTGCTGGACATTGTGATTCTGGCCATAGCCCTGGCGGTCACGACCCTGGCCAGCCGGAGACTGGGCTTTTCGCGCGAGGACGAGATCGCCATCGTCTTCTGCGGGTCCAAGAAGAGTATGGCCAGCGGCCTGCCGATGGCGGCCATCCTGTTCGCCGGGCAGAGCGTGAGCCTGATCGTCATCCCCCTGATGCTGTTCCATCAGATCCAGCTGTTCGCCTGTGCGGTTCTGGCCAGGCGGTATGCGGAGGCGGCGCCGGCGGAAGGTCAGATGACGCGGTGAAGCACGGCGGCGTCGGCGATCTGGCGCATGACGGCCTCATAGCCCGGCGCGTCGATGGGGCTGGACAGGCCGATGGAACTGCAACCCCGGCGGGCCAGATCGCAGGCGGCGGCGACCAGGGGCTCGATCAGCTTTTCCGGCCGTAGAAGGTCGAAGGCGACCAGGGTGTCGACCATGAACTGCCGCTCGCCCGAGGGAGTGGTGGAGATGGAATAGGCCAGTATGGCCCGGACGCACTCGTTGGCCACGGCGGCGAGCACTCCGCCGGAGGCGGGCGGCGCGTCGACCCGGGCGCGCCACGAGTCCAGCGTGAGGCGCGGGTTTCCCATGTGGGCCAGCACATAGGTCTGGTCGGCTTCGTCGCGTTCGAGGCGGCGATATTGGAGGGCGCTCATTCTCGGCCCCTTAGGCCATGGACGAAAGGACCGCCTTGATCTCCGTCAATCCGTTTGCTTGCTTCGGGCGCGAGGCCTAACTTGATCGAACCATGCTTGAACTCAGATCCCTGCCCACCGACTGCGCTCAGCGCCGACAGGATTCGGTGTGCTCGACCTGTGGGGCGCGAGCGTTCAGCGTGTGCAGCAGCCTGGACCCGGCCGATCTGGCGGGGTTGGACGCGATCGCCGAGCGGGTGACGCTGAAGGCGGGCGAGTCCCTGATCCGAGAAGGCGATCCGGCGGTCCACCTGTTCAACATCACCTCGGGATCTGTGAGGATTTACAAGCTGTTGCCGGATGGGCGGCGCCAGATCACGGGCTTTCTGTTCGCGGGGGACTTCGTCGGTCTGGCGACCGGTCAGGACTACGCCTTCTCGGGCGAGGCCATCGAGGACGCGACCCTGTGCCGGTTCCGCAAGACCGACTATCGCGCCCTGATCCGCGAGCGGCCGCTGCTGGAAGAGGCCCTGCTGGATCGGGCGACGCACGAACTGGCGGCGGCGCAGAATCAGATGCTGCTGCTGGGCCGTAAGACGGCGCAGGAGCGGATCGCCTCCTTCCTGCTGGACCTGCCCACCCGGGATCCGTTGCGGCCGTCGGCCGAGGATCAGGTGCGGCTGCCGATGACGCGGTCGGAGATCGCCGATTATCTGGGCCTGACCATCGAGACCGTGAGCCGGGTGCTGACCAAGCTGAAGACGACCGGGGTGATCCGGCTGCTGGCGCTGAACGAATTGCGGATCGAACAGCCCGATCGTCTGCGCGACATCGCCGAGGGCGACGCCTAAGCCCAGACCCGGCGAATGCATTGGGTGGCGTCGTAAAAACATACCGCCAAACCGCCAAACCGCCAAAATGCGGCTTCATCCCTCATGTCCTTCGCCTCTGCGTCATCAAGGTTCGTGGCGCGGAGAGGAGTTTAACCCGGCGGGCGGGCCTGTCGGGTTGAAGGGTGAAAACGCGCCGCAAACCCGCAGCCCAGCGTGAATCGCAGCGCGCGCAAATAAATCCGGGTGTGGCCGTCTTCAGACCAGGGCCTGCTGACGGTGGGCGGTCAGACGCACGCGGCCGTCGGTTCCGACGCCCTCGATCCGCAGCGTGCGGTCGCACAAACGGGTCGGGGCCGGGCGGTGGCTGACGATGATCAGGCCCTGGCCGGCGGCCTTCAGGCGGCGGTCAAGCGCGGTCAGAACCTGGGCCTCTGTCGCCGGATCCAGGCCTTCGGTCGGTTCGTCCAGCACCAGCCAGGGCGCCGGGCGCAGATAGGCGCGGGCCAGGCCGAGGCGGCGGCGTTCGCCGCCCGACAGGCGCTCGCCGTTGGGACCGACGCGGGCGTCCAGACCCGCCGGATCGGCGTGGACCCGGTCGGCCAGAGCCGCATCTTCCAGCGCCCGCCATAGGGCATGATCGTTTGCGGGCCCCGCGAGCAGAAGGTTCTCGCGGATCGTGCCGTCGATCAGGCGGATGTCCTGAGCGGCGTAGGCGAACAGGGCCAGCCGGTCGTGGGATGCGATGTCGGCGATGTCCCGCCCGTCCAGTTGCGCCTCGTCCGCGACGGCGTCACGCAGGCCGACCAGGCGTTCGATCAGGGTGGTCTTGCCTGCACCGGACGGACCGATCAGGCCCAGGCGTAGCGGCGGCGCCATGCGGTCGCCGCCTGCGGAAAGGGTCAAGCTTGCGGTGGTCGGAGCGGCCCCCTGCCGCGCCGACGGGGGCGAAGCCAGGGCGTCGAGGCGGGCCGTGGCCTCCACGGCGGCGCCGTTCTGCAACAGGGCGCCGACCAGACCGGCGGCGGATTCGATGCCCATGACGGCGGCCAGGGCGGCGAGGGCCGTCATCGGCAAGGGCGCGCCCAGGGTGGCGGGAATGACGGCGGCGACGGCGAGGCCCGTGACCGCCGCCTGCCAGGCGGCCATCCAGCCGCCGGCCTGCGTCAGGGCGATCTGGGCGCGGTCGAGAGCGGCGGCGGCGTGGGCCGCCTCGCCGGCCGCCCAGCGATCCAGGCCATAGGCCTTCAGCTCCGGGGAGACGGCCTCGAGCGCGGACAGCCGATCCTTGAGCGCGCCCGTGGCGATCTGAACCTGGCGACCGGCGGGGGCGGCCAGCCGCCGGGCGAGCAAAACCGAGCCCGCCGCGCCGAGACCCATGGCGAGCAGCAGCATCAGACCGGCGAGGGGGCTGGCCATGCCCGCGAGCAGGGCGGAAGAGGCGACGCCCGCGCCCATGGCCCAGGGCGCCGAGAGCCGGACGAACAGGGTCTGGACCGCGTCCACATCCTGGACCAGCCGGGCCGAGGCCTCGCCGGACGACAGGGAGAGGGCCTGGGCGGGGGGAGCCGAGGCGAGGGCGTCGAACAGTTGCGGACGCAGCCGCGCCAGGGCCTTCAGCGCCGCCTCATGGCCGGCGACGCGTTCGATGTAGCGAGCGCCGGTGCGCAGGACGGCCAGCAGACGGATGGTCGCGCTGGGCATCATATAGTTGAAGGCCTGGACGGCGACCGATCCGGCGACCCCCGCAATGGCTGCGCCGGTGATGAACCAGCCTGACAGGCCCAGCAGACAGGCGGCCGCGACCGCGACAGTCGCGCCCCCCGCGGCGGCGAGGCGCAGGCGGGTCCGTTGAGCCTGACGTTGCGCGGCGATCAGGGCGCCGACGCGCGAGGGGAGGGGACGGGTCATCACAGGCGCACCACGCGGTCGGCCATGGCCGCGACGGCGGCGGAATGGGTGGCGATCAAGGTCGTGCGGCCCCGCGTCGCCTGACGGATCAGGTCCAGCATGGCTTCTTCCGAAGCGGGGTCCAGATTGGCCGTCGGTTCGTCCAGCAGCAGTATGGGGGCGCGCTTCAGAATGGCGCGGGCCAGGCCCAGACGCCGCCGCTCGCCGCCCGACAGGCCGCCGCCGCGCTCGTCGATCGGGCGGTCCAGGTCGCCGAACAGGCCGGCCTCGCCCGCAGCGACCAGAATACGGCCGGGGCAGGCGGAGGGATCGGCCAGTCGGATGTTGTCGCCCAGACTGCCGGGCACGACGACGGGGTTCTGGCTGGCCCAGGCGATCTGGCCGGCGAAGCCGCCCGCCTCGCTGAGCCGCGCCCCGCCGACCTCGACCTCGCCGGCGGTCAGGGGCGATAGGCCCAGGAACAGATGCAGCAGGCTGGACTTGCCCGAGCCGCTGGCGCCGACCAGGGCGACGATCTGGCCGGGGCGGACCTCCAGGTCGAAATCGGCGATCACGGGGGCGGCGTCGCCATAGGCGATGGAGACCTTGGTGAAGCGGATCGCCGGGGCGTCTTCCGGCAGGATATGGCGGTCCCGCGTCGGGGCCTCGGGCGTGATCAGGGCGGGGACAGCGGATTCGGCGGCCTGGCGGTCATGATAGGCGGCGGCGAGGCGACGCAGGGGCTGATAGACCTCTGGCGCGAGGGCCAGGACGAAGAAGGCGCGGCTCAGGTCCAACTGTTCGGGGGCCGGGAAGGGGAGCAGTTTCAGCAGGTTGAAGCCGCAATAGACGGCGATCAGGGCGACGGACAGGGCCGAGAAGAACTCCAGCACCCCGGACGACAGGAATGCGATCCGCATGACGCGGTTGGTGCGACGCTCCAGTTCGTCCGATGCGCGGGCGATTTCAGTGGTGGTGCGGGCGCGGGCGTCGAAGGCCAGGATGGCGGGGAGGGCGCGCACCCGGTCGACGAACAGGCCAGACAGCCGCTCCAGCGCCTGGAACTGGCGGCGGCTTTCGCCCGCCGCAGCCGTGCCGGCCAGGATCATGCCGAAGATGAAGGGCATGAGGGTGAAGATGAGGATGCCGGCCGAGAAGGGGCTGGCCACGGCGGCGACGGCGATGATCAGCAGGGGGGACAGGCCGGCGGCCATCTTCAGCGGGGTGAAGCGCGACATATAGCCGTCCAGCGCGCCGACGCCTTCGACGACAGCGGTGAGGCGGTCATCGGAACGGGCGCCGCGTCCGAACAGGTCGGCCAGCAGCCGGTCGCGCACGCTGGTCTTGACCGAGCGGCCGAGGCGCGCGCCGACGACCACCGCCGCCTGGCCGACCAGGCCGCGCACGACCAGGCTGACGACGGCCAGCAGCAGCCAGGGCAGGGCGGCGAAGGGCGAGACGCCGAAGGTGGCCACGGTCATCGCCAGGCCGCCGGCGAAACCGACCGCCGGAACCACATCCGCCACGGCCAAAAGACCCGCCAGGGCCGTTAGCCGGCGCCAGGGCGCGGCGGCCTGTTTCAGCCAGGCGGCGGGGGAGGCTGCGGGAGAGGCCGTGATCGGCGCCGAGGTCATTCGAACACTCCAGCTTTGGGACGCCCCGAAAGCCATTGGACAAACCGTCGTTGGGCGAAATGTCCAAGGACGATCAGTCCACTACGACCCACCGTGCAACAGGGCTTTGATCGAAATCAAGGCGACCGCCCCGCCTTGGTTCTAGGGCGGGAGAAACGTCGGTCGTCGGGGCCGGCTACAAGGAGCCTAGAGCCATGATCGACCTCGCGGTCGTCGACCTATCCAGGCTGCAGTTCGCGCTGACAGCCCTTTATCACTTTCTGTTCGTCCCCCTGACCCTGGGGCTGTCGTTCATGCTGGTCATCATGGAGTCGATCTATGTGATGACCCGCCGGCCGATCTGGCGGACCATCACCCGCTTCTGGGGGACGCTGTTCGGCATCAACTTCGTGCTGGGCGTCGCGACCGGCATCACCATGGAGTTCCAGTTCGGCATGAACTGGAGCTATTACAGCCACTACGTCGGCGACATCTTCGGGGCCCCGCTGGCCATCGAAGGCCTGATGGCCTTCTTCCTTGAAGCCACCTTCGTCGGGTTGATGTTCTTCGGCTGGGAAAAGCTGAAGCCGTCGGCGCACCTGTTCGTCACCTTCATGGTGGCGCTGGGCACGAACCTGTCGGCCGTGTGGATCCTGATCGCCAACGGCTGGATGCAGAACCCGGTCGGCGCCGCCTTCAATCCCGACTCGATGCGGATGGAAGTGACGGACTTCATGGCCGTGATCTTCAACCCGGTGGCCCAGGCCAAGTTCGTCCATACCGTCAGCGCCGGCTATGTCTGCGCCGCCGTGTTCGTGCTCGGGGTTTCGGCCTTCTATCTGCTGCGCGGCAAGCATGTCGGCTTCGCCAAGCGTTCGATGACGGTGGCCTCGGCCTTCGGCCTGGCGGCCTCGCTGTCCGTCGTCGTCCTGGGCGACCAGTCCGGCTATGCCCTGACCGATAACCAGAAGATGAAGCTCGCCGCTCTGGAGGCCATGTGGCACACCGAGCCCGCGCCGGCCGGTCTGACCCTGATCGGCATCCCCAGCATGAAGGACCGCGAGACCCACTACGGCGTCCATGTGCCGTGGGTCATGGGCCTGATCGCCACCCGCACCATCGACAAGCCGGTCGAGGGCATCTTCGAACTGGTCGCCACGGCCGAGACGCGGATCGAATCCGGCGTCATCGCCTATGACGCCCTGGAGAAGGTCAAGGCCAATCCGGCCGATCCCGCCGCGCGCGCCCTGTTCGAGACCCATCGCCGCGACCTGGGCTATGGCCTGCTGCTGAAGCGCCACGTCGCCGATCCGCGCATGGCCTCGCCTGAGCTGATCCAGCAGACGGCCTGGGAGACGGTGCCGAACGTGCCGGCCCTGTTCTGGAGCTTCCGCATCATGGCCGGCGTCGGCATGTTCATGATCCTGTTCTTCGCCACAGCCTTCTACCTGTGCACCGTGCGCAAGCATCAGACCCGCTGGTTCCTGCGGCTGGCCGTTCTGGCCCTGCCGCTGCCGTGGGTCGCGATCGAGTTCGGCTGGATCCTGGCCGAGTTCGGGCGTCAACCCTGGGCGGTGGAAGGCGTGCTGCCCACCTTCCTCGGCGCATCGTCCCTGACCGTGCCCCAGCTGTGGGCGACCATCATCGGCTTCACCGCCCTGTACGGCGCCCTGGCCGTGGTCGAGGTCCGGCTGCTGCTGTTCGCCATCAAGAAGGGTCCGTTCCACGAGCAGGAAGCCTTCGCACCCGCCCCCGAGGCGCCCGCGACGCCTGTCGCCGCGCCCGCCGTGGCCTGAACCAGAGAGACTTAGGACATCCGACAATGGATCTTCCAATCGACTTCGCAACCCTTCGCCTGATCTGGTGGGCCCTTCTGGGGGTTCTGCTGATCGGCTTCGCCCTGACCGACGGTTTCGACCTGGGCGTCGGATCGCTTCTGCCCTTCGTGGCCAGGACCGATGAAGAGCGCCGGATGGTGATCAACACCGTCGGCGCCACCTGGGAAGGCAACCAGGTGTGGTTCATCCTGGGCGGCGGCGCGATCTTCGCCGCCTGGCCCTTCGTCTACGCCGTCAGCTTCTCGGGCTTCTACCTGGCCATGTTCCTGGTGCTGTCGGCCCTGATCCTGCGGCCGGTGTCGTTCAAGTACCGCTCCAAGCGGGCGTCGCCCAAGTGGCGGTCGTTCTGGGACTGGTGCCTGTTCATCGGCGGCTTCGTGCCGGCCCTGGTGTTCGGCGTCGCCGTCGGCAACGTGCTGCTGGGCGCGCCCTTCCGCCTGGATAGCGACCTGCGCTCCTTCTACGACGGCAGTCTGCTGGGCCTGTTCACCCCCTTCAGCCTGATCGCCGCCCTGCTGTCGGTGGCCATGCTGGTGCTGCACGGTGCGGCCTGGCTGTCGGTGAAGGCCGAAAAGGGTCCGGTGCTGGAGCGGGCGCGTCTGTACGGCACGATCGCCGGCGTTCTGGCCCTGGTGCTGTTCGCAGCGGGCGGCCTGTATATGGCCTTCGGCGGCGTCGGCTACCGGATCACGGGCGACCTGGACATCCAGGGCTTCTCCAACCCGCTGCGCACAACGGTCGAGGCCGCGCCCGGCGCCTGGCTGGACAACTACGGCCGCTATCCGTGGATGATGATCGCCCCGACCCTGGGCTTCGTCGGCGCGGTGGTCGGGTTGTCGGGCATGTGGCTGCGGTCGGCGCCCCTGGCCTTCGGCGGATCCTCGCTGTCGACCGTCGGCATCATCTCGACCGTCGGCCTGTCGATGTTCCCCTTCATCCTGCCCAGCTCGATTGATCCGCAGTCCAGCCTGACGGTCTGGAACGCCTCCTCCAGCCACGTGACCCTGTTCATCATGCTGATCTGCACGCTTATCTTCCTGCCGATCGTGCTGATCTACACCAGCTGGGTCTATTCCGTGCTGTGGGGGCGGACCTCGACCGCCGCACTCAAGACCAACCCCGACCTCTACTGAGCTCAAGGAGCATCAAGTCATGTGGTATTTTTCCTGGATACTGGGTGTCGGTCTGGCCGTCGGGTTCGGCGTGCTGAACGGCCTGTGGCACGAGTTCCACCTGTTCGACGAGGGCGACCAAGGCCTGTCGGTCGATGCGGCGAAAGAGGGCGATGTCCCTCTCTAACCCCACCGGCGCGCTCCATGGCGGCGTGCAGACGACGCGCGAGCTGATCGCCCGCTACGACGCCCACGCGCCGCGTTACACCTCCTATCCGACGGCGGCGCAGTTCACGCCCGCCGTCGGGGCCGCCGACTGGGGGGCGTGGCTGTCGGCCGCGCCCCTCGATCGCGCGGTGTCGCTGTATCTGCACATCCCCTTCTGCAAGCGGCTGTGCTGGTACTGTGGCTGCAACACCCGGGCGATGAACCGGGTGGCGCCGATGAGCAGCTATGTCGATCTGCTGCTGAAGGAGGCCGACCTCGTTCTGGCGCGGATCGGTCGCCCGGTGCGGGTCGGCTCGATCCACCTGGGCGGCGGCACGCCCAACATGTTGCCGCCGCAAGAGCTGGAGCGGCTGTTCGCCGGTCTGGCCGCGCGGTTCGACCTGGGCGACTGTTTCGAGATCGCCGCAGAATTGGACCCCGAAGTCCTGACCCAGGAGTGGGTCGAGGCCGCCGGACGAATCGGCCTGAGCCGCGCCAGCCTGGGCGTGCAAGATCTGTCGCCCAAGGTTCAGGCGGCGGTGAACCGGCCCGAGTCCTTCGAGACCATCCGATGGGCGGCCGAGGCGCTGAGGGCGCAGGGCGTCACCTCGTTGAACCTGGATCTGATGTACGGCCTGCCGCTCCAGGCGGTCGAGAATGTGATCACTACGGTGGCCCAGGTCGCCACGCTGCGGCCCGACCGGATCGCCCTGTTCGGCTATGCCCATGTGCCGTGGATGAAGCCGCACCAGAAGCTGATCAACGAGGCCGATCTGCCGGGACCTGAGGCGCGCTTCGCCCAGAGCCAGGCGGCGGCGCGGTATCTGGTGCAGAAGGGCTGGCAGGCGGTGGGTCTGGACCATTTCGCCCTGCCGCACGACTCGATGGCCGCAGCGGTGCGGGCCGGCCGGCTGCGTCGCAACTTCCAGGGCTATACGACCGACGAGGCGCCGGTGCTGATCGGCCTGGGGGCGTCGTCCATCAGCCGAACGCCGAGCGGCTTTGTGCAGAATCTGACGCAGGAGCGCGACTGGCGCGCCGCCGTCCAGGCCGGAGACCTGCCGGTCGCGCGGGGCGTGGCGCTGGATCCGCGCGACGCCTTCGTGGGCGAAATCATCGAACGGCTGATGTGCGACTTCGCCGTCGATGTCGCCGCGATCGCCGGACGACACGGGCGAGCCCTCAGCGATGTTGATCGGGCCTGGCCCCGGCTGCTGCCGTTCCAGCTGGACGGCCTGGCCGAGGTGGACGGGTCGGTGGTGACGGTCTCGGACCTGGGCCGGCCGTTCGTGCGCGCGGTCTGCGCCGCCTTCGATCCGGGGGGCGTCGATATAGAGAAGCGGCACGCCCGCGTGGTCTGATTGGACAGATTGTCCAACCCCTGCATGGGTTTGCGCTGGATCAAGGCCGGACCGATGCAGGGGGCGCATCTCCCTCTTCAAGACGCTCGGAACGGGTCGCATGAGGCGGCAGCGGGCGTCGGGGATGAGCAAGATGAAACTGAAAACCCTGATCCTCTCCGCCGTCGCCGCAGCAGCCTTCGCGGCGCCGGCCCTCGCGCAGAGCCCCGCCGCCTGGGAAATGCCCAAGAAGGGCGACTGGATCATCACCGGCCGTGTGACCGACGTCTTCTCCGACGCCGATAACGCCATCACCACCGCCGCCGGCGTCGATTCCGGCCTGAAGGTCGATGTGGGCGACAGCGTCATGCCGACCTTGGGCTTCACCTATTTCCTGACCGACCATCTGGCGGTCGAGGCGATCCTGGGCACGACCAAGCATGAGATCCGCGCCCAGGGCGGGACGACGGACGTCGCCGTGCACGAGACCTGGGTCGTGCCGCCGATCGTGACCCTGCAATATCGCCCGCTGACCGAGGGGCGGTTCAGCCCCTACGTCGGCGCGGGCATCAACTACATGCTGTTCTATAGCGGCGAGGACAAGAACGGCTTCACCGTCGATCTGGACGACGGCTTCGGCTACGCCCTGCAGGCGGGCGCCGATATCGGCATTCAGGGGCCGTGGAGCCTGAATGTGGACGTCAAGAAGGTCTGGTTCAACACCGACGCGGACGTCAACAACGGCGCACTGAAGAGCGATGTGGATCTGGACCCGTGGGTCGTTTCTGTGGGGGTGGGCCGTAAGTTCTAAGAAAAATCGACATCGGAAAATGCGTTTGAAATGGAAGCCCCGTCGGTTCGCCGGCGGGGCTTTCGCTCGTTTGCGGAGGCGCTCGACAAGACGGGCGGCGCGCCGTAGCGAGGGGCGAGTCGGTTGCTGCGACGCAATCTTGGGATACTCGCATGCCTTCCGGCCTGATCGCTCTGCTCGCCAGGTTACACAACGATGCTAACGCCTAGACAGCCTGGCGTTGTGGTGTTTGATTGCTTGTCGAAACCGATGGACCATGAGGATTGCCATGCAGAACGGAACCGCCGCCTTCGCCCTGTCACTCTCGACCCTTAATACGCTCTACGAGCTGAAGATCATATCGATGGAGCAAGCTCAGCAGACGGTAGAGATTGCTATTAAGGCGCTAGATCCTGAGTTGCATGAATCTTGTCGGGCCTTGATCAAAAAAACCATCCCGGCATTTGTTCGTTAGCCTCAAGCTCAACGTTCCGCTGGGCTGCCATAACTTACGGCCCACGCCCAAGGAAACGACCCACGGGCCAGATCTAAATGGCCATCTTGGCCAGTCCGGGGGGCGGCGGGCTAAAAAGGATGGGGCTTTTCGACCTCAACCATCGTGTTGTCGATTGTTCCGCCCCACCTGCGTCATGCGGGGCAAACCCAGCCAGGCGATAAGTCACGCAGGCAGCGTATATCAGGCCAAATAAAGCGTGCGGATCAGTTCCATTTACAAGCGACGGGTCTTCGTAGACGTAGCGCCATTTCTCGAAAGCATGAGCCATCGCTTTCAATTTCAGCCATCCTACCTCAGGTGGGTCTCCAGTGTAGGCGGCATATGCAGAGAGTATTTGCTGTGCCAGGAGATGCGGAAGTTGGTTGAACAGAACTTCTAGATTGTGCCCCCGCGCACTCTGCCCAGAACCAACGAGCAGCGCTTTCAGGTGCAGCTCGACAGCAAAAGCACCGCACGCGAAACCAGCAGGCACGGGTACTATCGTCACCGACCCCTCTCGACAGGGTTCGAAGGCCCTCAGCATCGCTTCGGTAAACTGAAGCCCTTGAATATAGGGACCATAGCTAGGTCCCCTAGCGTCCCTTCCTACTGAAGCCTCCATCACGCATCCTCTATGAAAACGCCCAAACTTCGCACCGCTTGGGAAGAGCCTGCCTAATCCCAGAGCATGGATAAAGCATCGCCCGCGACGTCGCACCCATCCATCCGGCGGGCTTTCGTCCGTTTGCGGAGGCGCTCGACAAATCCGGTGTCGCGCCCTAGGCGGGGTGCGACCGCCTGTCGCGGCGCAATCTGGGGATTCTCGCATGCCTTCCGGTCTGATCGCCCTGCTCGACGATGTGGCGGGGATCGCCAAGATGGCGGCGGCGTCGATCGACGATGTCGGGATGGCGGCCGGCAAGGCCTCGACCAAGGCCGCGGGCGTGGTGGTGGACGATGCGGCGGTGACGCCCCGCTATGTCACCGGCCTGTCGCCCAGCCGCGAACTGCCGATCATCGGCAAGATCGCCCTGGGGTCGTTCCGCAACAAGCTGATCTTCATCCTGCCGGCCGCCCTGCTGCTGAGCGCCTTCGCCCCCTGGGCCATCACGCCGATCCTGATGTGCGGCGGGGCCTATCTGTGTTTCGAGGGCGCCGAGAAGTTGATGGAGGCCTTCGGGCACGCCGGCCATGAAGAAGAGGCCGCCGCCGAGGGCGATCCTGCGTCGCTGGAAAAGGCGACGGTGGCCGGGGCGGTGCGGACCGACCTGATCCTGTCGGCCGAGATCATGGCCATCGCCCTGGCCGACGTCTCGACCCAGCCCATCGTGACCCAGGCGGCGATCCTGGCCGTGGTGGGCGTTGCGATGACTGTCGCCGTCTATGGGGTCGTGGGCCTGATCGTGAAGATGGACGACATCGGCCTGCATCTGGCCGAGCGTCCCAATGGCGGAGTGCGCGCTCTGGGACGGGGCCTGGTCAAGGGCATGCCGGTGGTTATGAGCGCCCTATCGGTCATCGGCACGGCGGCGATGCTGTGGGTCGGCGGCGGCATACTCGTGCACGGGACGCATACGTTGGGCCTGCACTGGCCAGCCGAGCCGCTGGAGCATCTGGCCCATGCGGTCGGGGCCGCGACCGGACCGCTTCACAGCGTGGCCAGCTGGGCGGTGACGGCTCTTGGTTCGGCCGTCGTCGGCGTGATCGTGGGGGGAATGATCGCCGTGCTGATTCATCAACTGGGGCGGCTGCGGTCCACGCCCGCCCACTGACCTCGCGACCGCTCGGCTGTCATGCGATTGCCATCGCCGGCCCTTAGAGCGCCTGCCTGAATATCGGAGTAAGCCCATGTCCCTGTCGCGCACCACGGTTGCGGCCCTGGCCGCCCTTTCATTGGGGGCCGCCGCCGTCCCGGCCATGGCCCAGATCGAGGCCCCGCAGGGGGCCGCTCCGGCAACGGCCCATGCGGCCCTGACGCCGCCGAAGCTGATCGTGACCATCGTGGTGGACCAGTTCAGCGCCAATCTTTTCGATCAGTATCGCGGTCGCTACACCGGCGGCCTGCGCCGAATGGCGGACCAGGGACTGGTGTCGATCAATGGCTATCAGACCCACGGCCTGACCGAGACCTGCCCTGGCCA
The DNA here is from genome assembly GCF_058681075.1 of Brevundimonas sp. FV2ps16. Taxonomy (NCBI): domain Bacteria; kingdom Pseudomonadati; phylum Pseudomonadota; class Alphaproteobacteria; order Caulobacterales; family Caulobacteraceae; genus Brevundimonas; species Brevundimonas sp. FV2ps16. Next base: position 1,845,601 of record NZ_CM178728.1, read on the forward strand.
CTCCACGATCCTGACCGGCGTGCATCCGACCGAGACCGGCATCCCGGCCAATGACTGGATCGACGGCAAGACCGGCAAGGAAGTCTATTGCCTGGCCGCTCCCGCCAACCATCTGGCCCACGGACGCGACGATACCGACAATGGTCCAGTCGGCCCGGAACAGCTGCGCGCCACGACCCTGGGCGACTGGTTGAAGGCCGTCAGCCCGCAGAGCAAGGTCGTCGCCGTGTCCGGCAAGGACCGGGGCGCGATCAACCTGGCCGGCCATCAGGGCCAGGCCTTCTGGTTCACCGAGGGTTTCGGCCTGACCACCTACGTCGAGCCGGGCGAGACGGCGCAGGCCAAGCTGGCGCCGGTCGCGGACTTCAACAGCGGGTTCCGGGCGTGGGCGTCGGCGACCCCGGTGGCGTGGGATTACGCCCATGACCAGTGCCGGGCCCTGGCCGGCGACTGGACCATTCGCGGCCAGACCTTCCATTCGACCCTGCCGCCGGCGGGGTTGAAGTTCGACACCTCGCCCCTGCTGGACGAACAGACGCTGAAGGCGGCCGAATATCTGCTGGACAGCCAGAAGCTGGGGCAGGGGGCGGCGACCGACATGCTGGGCGTCAGCCTGTCGGCGACGGACCGGATCGGCCACATGTACGGCACCCAGGGGCCGGAGATGTGCGAGCAGATGCTGCGGCTGGACGCGGCCCTGGGCGCGTTCCTGGACCGGTTGGCCCAGGTTCCCGGCGGCGCCTTGGTGGTGCTGACGGCTGACCATGGGGGATCGGACTTCGTCGAACGCCTGCACGACCACGGCTATCCGCATGCGCGCCGCGCCGATCTGGCCGCGATCCAGGGCGTGAACGACGCGCTGAAGGCCCGGTTCAACCTGACCGCCGACCCGTTGCAGGCCGGGGGCAGCGGCCTGATGGTCGCCGACGCCCAGCACCGGTCGCTGCCCGACCCGCTGCGGACCCAGGTCGCCGAGGCGGCGGTGGAGATGCTGCGCGTCCTGCCGGACGTGGCCTTCGCGGAGACCCGCGACCGGCTGCTGGCCGAGCCTTTGCCGGACAGCCGCCAGCCGGAGATGATGAGCCTGCGCGAGCGGATGCGCCTGTCCACCGTGGCGGAGCGGTCGCCGGACATTCAGTTCGCCTGGGCCCAGAACGTCACGGCCGGCGGTCGGGTCGGCTCGACCCTGGCCGGGCATGGCACGCCGTGGGAGTATGACCGCCGGGTGCCGATCCTGTTCTGGTGGCCCGGCGCGACCGGTGAAGAACGGTTTCTGCCCATCCGCACCATCGACATCGCCCCGACCCTGGCGCATGTGATGGGGGTGGCGGCGCCCAAGGTCGAAGGTCGCTGTATCGACCTGAACGGCTTCGCTGTGGCCGATTGTCCGGCGACGGAGACGACCCCGGCGCGATAAACTCCTGTTTCGCACCCGTAAACTCATGTTTCCCAGCGGGGGCGTGGCCTTACGTCGGGACAGTTTCATCGGCAGAAGGGGGCAAATCGTCCTAGGCTAGAGTTCTCGAAGCCGGGCGACCCAGAAACGAACAGGAAGCGTCCCCCATGAACAGAGCCCGCCGCGCCCGCATCGTCGCGACCCTGGGGCCTGCGAGCCGCGCCCCCGGCACGGTCAAGGCCCTGGCCCAGGCCGGGGTGGACGTCTTCCGCCTGAACTTCAGCCACGGCACGCACGAAGACCACGCCGCCGCCCTGAAGGCCGTGCGCGGCGCCGAGATGGCGCTTCAGCGTCCGCTGGGCGTGCTGGCCGACCTGCAGGGGCCAAAGCTGCGGCTGGGCCGGTTCAAGGATGTCGAGATCGCGGTCAAGCCGGGTCACAAGATGCGGTTCGACCTGGACCCGACGCCCGGCGACGAAACCCGGGTGCAGATGCCGCACCCCGAGATCTTTAAGGCCCTGCGCACCGGCATGCTGTTGCTGCTGGACGACGGGCGGGTGCGGCTGCGGGTCAATGACCGGACCGACGACTGGGCCGATGTGACGGTCGAGAGCGGCACGAAACTGTCGGACCGCAAGGGCGTCGCCGTTCCCGAGGCCGTCATCCCCGTCTCGGCCCTGACCCCCAAGGACCGCGAGGACCTGGCCTTCGCCCTGCGTCAGGGCGTGGACTGGGTGGCGCTCAGCTTCGTGCAGAAGCCCGAGGACATGGCCGAGCTGAAGCGGATCGTGAACGGTCAGGCGGCCTGTCTGGCCAAGATCGAGAAGCCGGCGGCTCTGGCCGATCTGGAGGCCATCCTCGACTATTGCGACGGGGTCATGGTGGCGCGCGGCGACCTGGGGGTCGAACTGGACCCCGAGGACGTGCCGGTGGCGCAGAAGCAGATCGTGCGCGCGGCCCGTAACCGCGGCGTGCCGGTGATCGTGGCGACCCAGATGCTGGAGTCGATGACCAGCGCGCCTTCGCCGACCCGCGCCGAGGCCACCGACGTGGCCAATGCCGTCTATGAGGGGGCGGACGCCCTGATGCTGTCGGCCGAGACGGCCTCGGGCGACTATCCGCTGGAGTCCGTCGAGATCATGAGCCGGATCATCGAGCGGGTCGAACGCGATCCGATGTGGCCCAAGCTGATGGGCGCCGAACACGCCGGCATGGACGAGCATGACGTGGACGCCCTGGTCGGGGCGGCGGCCATGGCGGCCAGCGCGCCGTCGACGGGCTGTCTGGTGGTCTACACCACCCTGGGCGGCACCGCCCGGCGGATGGCGCGCGAGCGGCCGCTGAAGCCGATCCTGGTGTTGACGCCCAATGCGAACACGGCGCGTCGACTGGCCCTGGTCTGGGGTCTGGAGCCGCGTCTGGGCGACCAGCCCTCGTCGCTGGAGGACGTTACCGACGACGCCGTCAACGGGGCGGTCAAATATGGCCTGGCCGAGCCGGGGCAGCGGATCCTGATCCTGGCGGGCACGCCGTTCGGCGCGCCCGGCGCGGCCAATCTGCTGCGTCTGGCCCATGCCCCGGCGGCCAAGGCGGCGCCCCGAAAGAAGGGCTGAAGCCGCCCCAAGGCCAAGCCTCTGGCTTAGCCGGACGATCCGGCTACTGTATGCGGATGAATCGGCGGTCCGCATGATCAAATATATCGGCTCCAAACGCGCCCTTTTGGGGCATGTGACCGGCGCCGTGGCGGGGGTGTTGCCGCAGGGCGGGCGGGTCTGCGATCTGTTTTCGGGCACGGCGCGGGTCGGTCATGCGCTGAAGAAACAGGGGTTTCAGGTCTGGTCGAACGACCACAACGCCTATGCCCACACCCTGGCGACCGCCTATGTCCAGGCGGATCGCGAGCGCTGGATCGAGCGGGCCGAGGCGGTGCTGGCCGAACTGCGGACGGTTGCGCCGCAAGCCGGCTGGTTCACCCAGGCCTTCTGCCACGACGCCCGCTATTTCCATCCCGACAACGGGGCGCGGATCGACGCCATGCGCGACCGGATCGAGACCTTGGGCCTGGAGCCCGAGCTGAAGGCGATCGCCTTGGTCAGTCTGATGGAGGCGGCCGACCGGGTCGATTCCACGGCCGGGGTGCAGATGGCCTATATGAAACAGTGGGCCCCGCGGGCGCTGAAGCCGTTGGAGCTGCGTCTGCCCGACCTGCTGCCGTCGGTCGGGGCGCCGTGCCGGGCGACGCAAGGCGACGCCGTCGAAATGGCCGAACAGGTGGAGGCGGACCTGGTCTATCTGGACCCGCCCTACAACCAGCATTCCTACCTGGCCAACTACCACTGCTGGGAAAGCCTGGTGCTGTGGGACCGGCCCGAGACCTATGGGATCGCCAACAAGCGGGTGGATGTGAAGACCCGTAAGAGCGCCTTCAACAGCCGGCCCGGCATCGGCCCGGCCCTGCGTTCGGTGGTCGAGCGGATCAAGGCGCCGAACCTGATCGTCAGCTTCAATGACGAAGGCTATCTGAGCCGGGCGGACCTGGTGGAGATGCTGTCGGCGCGGGGCCATGTCCAGGTGGTCGAGATCGCCCATCCCCGCTACGTCGGCGCCCGCATCGGCATCCATAACCCCAAAGGCGAGAAGGTGGGGCAGGTGGGGCGGTTGCGGAACGTCGAACATCTGTTCGTGGTCACGGACCGGCCAGTCGAACTGCCCGTCGCGGCCTGACGTCAGGTCAGCTTGCGTCGGGAACCCGAGTCGGCGGGCGCCGTTGATCAACCATGCAACCGCCCGTCACACATACCGGAATTCCCGCCCGCGAAGAGGATTACCGCGTGCGCCCGGCAGCCGAGCCCAAGTCGTGGGTGTCGGATCAGCCAGTTGAGGCGCTGGGGGCGGACGCTGCGGCCTGGCCTGATAAGGGTGCGCGGCTGTACACCCACAATGTGGAACACTTCGCTCGCGCTGAAGCGGCGCCGCTGGAGATGGCGGAGCCTGACGTCGAGCCCACGGTGAGCCCCCCGCCCCATTGGATGATCATGATCGCCGGCGCCGCCGTCGCCGCCCTGATGGGCGCGCTGCTCGGCGGGATGATGCATATCTGAGGGCGCGCTCCGTATCGAGCGTGTCGTCAGTAAGACAGGGCGGCGCGCCATCCGTTTTCAGTCAGGTCGGGCTGATCGTTAGCAAATGCGGGGTCGAAACCTATTTCCCAGGTGAATAGCCCGGCGCGATCAGGCCAGACAATCTGAAGACAGGGAAAGTCGTCCTTGCCGTAAAACCAAAGGCTAGAGCCAAGGTATTCGGTATAGAATCGCTTCGCGACGGGAAACACATAGGCGGGCAGGTTGCCGAAAACGCGGTCAGTGCGTGTGCTGAGTTTCAGAGGGTGACCGTCTCGCGCGTCGCGGAAAAGATCCCAGAAAATGTCATGCGCCGTTTTGGAGGGCAAGCCGAACATGATAACTTCCGGCCGGCTGGTGGTAAGCCAGTACCCTGTGGAATATGAAAAGCTGGGGCCTTGTTCGTCCCCGGAGACGCTTGTGTTGAACCAGCCGTGCTTGCGGACATTATCGACAAAGTCCCGTTCATAGCTGTTGAGTGCGTCACGCGATGCGTCGAGCGCCGTTCTCATGTTCTTTCCAAAAGGGTTCGGATCGGCGCCCAGCTACGCCGATGGGCGGGACAGGGGCCTAGGCTTTTTAGCGCGGCCTGGTGGACGGGCGCGTTGTAGCCCTTGTGCCCGGCGAAGCCATAGCCGGGGTATTGGGCGTCCAGTTCGATCATCAGTCGGTCGCGCGCGGTCTTGGCCAGGATCGAAGCGGCTGCGATGGACAGGGACAGGCCGTCGCCGCCGACCACGGTCTGGATCTCGCAGGGCAGTTTGAACCGATAGTTTCCATCCACCAGGGCCGCGACCGGCGGAACCGACAGGGCCTCGATGGCGCGGCACATGGCCAGGCCGGTGGCGTGCAGGATGTTCAGGTCCTCGATCTCCTCCACCGAGGCGAAGCCGACGCCCCAGGCGACGGCGCGGGCCTTGATCTCAGGCTCGAGGGCCGCGCGGCGCTTTTCGGTCAGGGCCTTGGAGTCGTCGATGCCCGGCGGCAGGTCGTCGGGGTTCAGGATCACCGCCGCCGCCGACACCGGCCCCGCCCACGGCCCGCGCCCCGCCTCGTCCACGCCGCAGACGGGGCCGTTGACGCGCTGGATCAGCACGGTCTCGAGCGCGAGGGTAGGGAAGGCTTTCGGATTCGCGGGGGCTTTAGCCATGGCCCGCCATCGCACGAACCTGGGCGTGACGGAAGCAGGTCGTCTGGTGGTCGTTGACCATGCCCACGGCCTGCATGAAGGCATAGACGATGACCGGGCCGCAGAAGTTGAAGCCGCGCTCCTTCAGGGCCTTGGCCATGGCGACGGACTGTTCGGTCTGGGTCGGGGCCTGGCGGTAGTCGGCGAAGGGGGTGTGGATCGGCTCGCCGCCGACGAAGGACCAGAGCCATTCGGAGAAGTCCTCTCCGTTGTCGCGCATCTCCAGCCAGATCTGGGCGCCGCGGATGGCGGCGTTGATCTTGGCGCGCGAGCGGATGATGCGGGGGTCGCCCAGCAGGCGCTGGATGTCGGCCTCGTCATAGCGGGCCACGATCTCGGGGTCGAAGCCGTCGAAGGCGTCGCGGATGCCCTCGCGTTTTCGCAGGATGGTGATCCAGGCGAGGCCGGCCTGGAAGCCGTCGAGGACCAGCTTTTCCCACAGGGCGCGGGGGTCGCGTTCCGGCACGCCCCATTCGGTGTCGTGATAGGCGATGTAGAGCGGGTCGGTGGTCCCGCACCAGCCGCAGCGGCCCGAGGCGTGTGAGTCGGTCATGCGGCGATGTTGCCGGTTTGGTCGGCGTGAGGGAAGGAGCGCGACCCTCTCCCGCTTGCGGGAGAGGTGGCCCGGCGTCCGCGCAGCGGACCAGGGTCGGAGAGGGGAGTGTCGCTCAAAGGAAGACTTCCCCCATCGTCAGGCGTGTCGCTTCGCGCCACGACCTGCCACTTCCCCCGCAAGCGGGGGAAGGTCTTGAGGCTCAATCCCTGACCAAACCCCCGTCGACCACCAGGTTCTGACCCGTCACCGCACGGCTCCAGGGGGAGGCGAAGAACAGGGCGGCGTCGGCGAATTCCTCCGGCGTCGTGACCGACCGCAGCGGGGTCATGCCGGCGATGAAGTCGAAGACGGCTTCCGGCGTGGCGGCGCTGGCGTCGGTGGTGCGCAGCAGGCCGCCGGAGACCATGTTGACGGTGACGCCGTCGGGGCCCAGGTCGCCGGCTGCGGTGCGGGTCAGGGACAGGAGCGCGGCCTTGGCGGCGGTGTAGTCGTGATAGGGCACGACCGGGTTCTGGAACAGGTTGGTGCCGATGTTGATCACCCGCCCGAACCGACCGGCGGCCATGCCCGGCGCCGTGGCCTGTATGGTGTTCAGGGCACCGCGCACGACGGTCGAGAACTGGGCCGCCAGTTCGTCCCAGCCGATGTCGGTCATCTGCGACCGGGCGTCGCCGTTGAAACTGTAGTCCAGGGCGTTGTTGACGACGGTGGTGATCGGGGCCCCGAAATGGGCCTGTGCGGCGGCGACCAGGGCGTCGACGGCGGCGCGGTCGGTCACGTCAGCCTGGAGGGCGATGGCGCGGTCGCCGATCTCGGCCGCCAGGGCGGTCGCGGCCTCGCCGCTGGCGCGCCAGTTGATGATCACGCGCGCCCCTTCACGCGCGAAGGCGCGGACGGCGGCGGCGCCGACGCCGCGCGCGCCGCCGGTGACGAGGACGATCTGGTCGGCGATCTTCATGGGAGGGACTCAGTCGGTTGAGGAGGGAAGGACGTCCTGACCCATCCAGGCGGGTTTGCGCAAGCGCACCGGGCGGCCCTCGACGGTCAGGTCGCCGTCGAGACGGTCGATGCGCAGCAGGGCCATGGCCGAGCCGTCGCGACCCGACAGCACCTCGCCCGCGCGCAGTTCGCCCTTCAGCACCTCGGCGCCGAAGGGGGGCGGGGGGCCGTCGAAGTCCAGGGCCAGCATGCGGTTCTTGATCGAGCCCCGCCGTTTCATCCGCGACGTCGTCTCCTGGCCGACGAAACAGCCTTTCTGGAAGTCGATGCCGTTCAGCAGGTCGAAATCGGCCTCAATCGGATAGGTCTTGTCCTGCGGGGCGTCGGCGGTCGGATCGGGGACGCCGACCGACAGGCGGTGGGCGTCATAGTCGGCCTCGGTCGCGTCCGCAGCCGCTTCGCCGTACAGGCGGCCGCCCATCAGGGGCGTGCGGGGGTCGGGAATGAAGCCGGCGGGGGCGTCCGGCCAGGCGGCGAAGACCGGGCGGTCGTCGGCGGCGACCTGGACCTTGGCGCGGAGCTTGTACATCGACAGCCGCTGGATCAGGGCCTCGCGGCGCTCGGCGGCCACGTCCAGCAGAACCCCTTCGGCCTCGCCCAGGATGAACAGGTCGAACAGCAGCCGGCCGGGCGGGGACAGCAGGGCGCCGAACCGCAGTTCGCCGTCGCCCAGCGTCTCCACATCCTGGGTCAGCAGATCGTGCAGGAAGGGCCTGGCCTCCTCGCCCGTGGCGGAGATGAGGGCGCGGGAGGAGAGGCGGGCGATAGGCATAGCGCCAAGATAGGGACGCGCAGGCCTGGGCTCCAGACCTGTTGTCGCCGCAAGCCGTCAGTGGGGCGTTCGGGCCTGGATGAAGGCGGCCACATCCTCGACCACGCCCGGCGCAAGGGGCAGGTCGGGGTTGGAATAGGCGGCGATGTTTGCGGCCCGGTCGGCGGGGGCGGTCTTCAGCACATGATTGACGCCATCCCACAGTTTCAGCGTCGCCTGCGGATCGGCGGCGGCCAGGGCCTGGGCGTCCGCGACGCCGACCTGGATGTCGGTGGTCCCCTGGCCGATGAAGACGGGGCCGCCGTAAGCGGCGATCAGGGCGGCGGGGTCCAGAGGCAGCCAGGAGATCAGATAGGGCTGGACCGACGGACGGAACAGGGCGGCCAGGGCGGGCGGCGTATCGGCGACGGTGCGGCCGGCCTCCAGTTCGGTCAGGGCGGAAAAGGCCTGGGCCTTCATCGGTTCCGGCAAGGCGGCCAGTTGTTCGCGAATGACCACGCCCGCCGGACGGCCGGCGCCGGACAGCAGCAGCAGGCCGCAGACCTTTTCGTCGCCGCCCTCGACGGCCTTCAGGGCGATAAGGGCGCCCTCGCTGTGGCCGATCAGCCAGGCGCAGGGCTTGCCGGCGCGGCCGGCGGCCTCGGCGGCCCAGGCGCGGGCGTCGGCGACATAGGCGTCAAAGCGCAGATCGAACTCATCTCCTCCGGCCGCCGCGCTCTGGCCGACGCCTCGCTTGTCGATGCGAAGAGTGGCGATCCCCTGCGCCGCCAGCCCGTCCGCCAGCAGGCGGTAGGTCGAAGCTGAGACGCCGAGAGGATTGTTTCCATCCCGATCCGTCGGGCCGGAGCCGGGCAGGATGACGGCGACGGCGCTGACGTTCTCAGGCGCCATCAGGGTTCCGTGCAGGGGCGCGGGCTGGGCGGGCAGGGCGATCTCGGTGGAGACCGGGCCGGCGAGCAGGGCGAGGGTCAGCATCAACATGGCGGTCTCCTTATGTTGGATGAGGTTCAGAAGGGCTGGCGGTCGGGATCGCTGCGCCAGACGCGCCAGCTCTCGAAGACCGACAGGGCGGCGACGATCAGGGCGGCCCCCGTCAGCGACAGGGCGCCCAGCGGCTGGGGCGCGAGGGGGGCGGCGATTAGGCCGGCGAGGCCCAACAGGCAGAACAGACGCCCCGCCAGTCGGTTGGAACGGTCCCAGGCCAGGCGGCTCTTGTAGCTCCAGGGCGTGCGGACCCCGACCAGCGGATTGGGCGCGACCCGCCCGAGGAAAGCGCCCAGGACCAGAAGGATCAGCGACACCCCCGCCATGGTCACGACCGGCCCGGTCTCGACCGTGGCGTTGCCCAGCCCCGCCCAGCTGATCAGCAGGCCGATCGTGGTGAAGACGAACAGGGTGATGCCCTGACCGATCCGCAGGGAACGACCGCGCGAGGCGTCGCCCTGGGATACGGCTCGCATGGCGCCTAGGCTCAATCCGGCCACGGAGATGAAGCCGATCAGCGTCATGCCGCCGAGGAAGGTCGCGAACTCGACCCGGCTGCCCCAGCGATCGACCTCCCAACTACTGTTCCAGTGCATCGGCATCGGCGTGGTCGGCCCGTTGAAGCCGACGTGCAGGGCGAAGGCCGCCTGGATCGCGAAGACGGCGAGGGTGAAATAGTCCAGCAGCGACAGGCGGTCCTTCATCGACGGGGCTCCTTTTGGGTCACGGGCAGGACTTCGGCGGCCTCGCCCGTGCCGACGATGTCCATCAGAAAGGCCATGGCCTCTTCGACCGCAGAGATTTCCAGCCGATAGCGAATAGTCTGGCCCTCGCGCTCGGGACTGACGAGACCGGCTTCCTTCAGGGCGTTGAGGTGGCCGGTGATCGTCGGCCAGCTCATGTCGAAGCCGGCGGCGATGTCGCCGGAGGCCAAAGGACCGGCGCGCAGCATGGCGATGATGCGACGGCGCACCGGATGCGACAGGGCTTTGAACAGGGTGTTCATAGGAAAGGCCCTAATTAGGGGATGGGCTAATTGCAAGAGAGGGTGCGGCAAGACGCGCGGAGGCGAGACAAGGTGCGCCATTGCAAAGCAATCGCATCAAGGCGTATGAGCCGCCTCTTCCTTGATCTTGAGAATATTTTGCAAACCATGGCTCGCTCGACCCGCCGTCTCGCCTGCGCCGCCAGCCTGCTGGCCCTCACTGTCGCCACGCCCGCCCTGGCCCAGCAGGCGGCGACTGCGCCCGCCGAGCTGGAGGAGATCGTCGTCACCGGCTCGCAGGTGCGGCTGACCAGCGTGGCGGCCGGCGGGCAGGTGGCCACGGGCGGGCGGGTCGGTCTGCTGGGCAATATGGATGTGATGGACACGCCCTATTCGACCAGCAACTACACCGAGAAACTGATCCGCGATCAGCAGGCGCGCGGCATCGGCGACGTGCTGCAGAACGATCCGACGGTGCGGGTGTCCAAGGGGTTCGGCAATTTCCAGGAGCTGTATGTGATCCGGGGCTTCCCGGTCTTCTCGGACGACATGAGCTACAACGGCCTGTACGGCGTGCTGCCGCGCCAGTTCGTGGCGGCCGAACTGATCGAGCGGGTCGAGGTGTTTCGCGGCGCCAGCGCCTTTCTGAACGGCGCCGCGCCGGGCGGGACGGGCGTGGGCGGGGCCTTCAACCTGACGCCCAAGCGCGCCGGCGAACCCCTGACGCGTCTGACCGCCGGGGTGTCGGGCAATGACGAGATCTACGCCGCCGCCGATCTGGCCCGTCGCTTCGGGGCCGAGGAAGAATGGGGCGCGCGCCTGAACCTGGTCAGCCGCGACGGCGAGGGCTCGGTGGAGAACGAGAACGGCCAGCTGCGCGTGATCGGCCTGGGCGTCGACCGCCGGGGCGACCGCGCCCGCTTCTCGGCCGACCTGGGCTGGCAGGACCATCGCATCGACGCGCCGCGTCCGACCGTCACGCCTTCCGGCGGGGTTCCCGAGGCGCCCTCCGCCGACAAGAACTTCGCCCAGCCCTGGACCTATACCGATGAGGAACAGCTGTTCGGCGCCGCGCGCGGCGAGTTTGACATCACTGACAGCGTCACCGCCTGGGCGGCCTTCGGCGGGCGTCAGGGCAAGGAAGACAATGTCCTGGCCAACCCGACCGCCCAGGCCGACGGAACCCTGAGCGCCTATCGGTTCGACAATGTGCGCGAGGACACGGTCTGGTCGGGCGACGTCGGGGTGCGCGCCGACGTGACCACGGGCCCGGTGGAGCACCGTCTGGTGGTGTCGGCCTCTCAGGTGCAGTCGAAGTCCAGGAACGCCTACGCCTTCTCGAACTTCTCGGGCTTCGCCAGCGACCTGTACAATCCCGTCTTCGTCGCAGCCCCGACCCCGGACTTCTTCGTCGGCGGCGATCTGGATGATCCCAACGTGACGGAGCGGGTCCGCAACTCTTCGGTCGCCGTGGCCGACCGCCTGTCGTTCCTGAACGGCCGGTTGCTGGCGACCGTGGGCGTCCGCTATCAGGAGATCAAGACCGGCTCCTACGACTACAACACCGCCGCCGGGCTCTCGTCCTATTCCAGCGACGCGACCACGCCGGCCTTCGCCCTGGTCTACAAGCCCAGCGACAAGATCTCGCTGTACGCCAACTATGCTGAGGCCCTTGTGCCCGGCACGACGGCGCCGGCGGTGGTCAATGGCGTGACGGTCGAGAACGCCGGCGAGGTCCTGTCGCCCTTCCGCGCCGAACAGGCCGAGGTCGGCGCCAAGTATGACGCCGGGTCGTTCGGCGGTACGCTGAGCGTCTTCCGCACCACCCTGCCGAGCGCCTATTTCGATCCCGACACCGCCGTCTACTCCGACGGCGGCGAGCAGGAGAACCAGGGCGTCGAACTGACCGTCTATGGCGAGCCGGTCGCCGGCCTGCGCCTGATCGGCGGCGCGACCTGGTTGGAGGCCGAGATCAACCGCTCGCTGACCGCCGCGAACGCGGGCAAATCCGCCATCGGCGTGCCGGACTTCCAAATCAACGCCAATGTCGAATGGGATGTGCCGATGGTCAGCGGCCTGACGCTGGAGGGCCGTGCGGTCCATACCGGCGCGCAGCCCGCCAATGCGACCAACACGCTGGAGCTGGAAGAATGGACCCGGTTCGACGCCGGCCTGCGCTACGCCTTCGTCGCCGGCGGCAAGGATCTGACGGTGCGGGCGCGGGTCGAGAACCTCGCGGACGAGGACCAGTGGGTCGCCGTCGGGGGCTATCCGGGTTCGAACTATCTGACCCTGGGCGCGCCGCGCACCTTCCGCCTGTCGGTCTCGGCGGAATTCTGATCGGATGAAGACGCGGACGATCCGCGCCTGGTCCTGGACGCACAAATGGTCGAGCCTGGTCTCCACGCTCTTCCTGCTGATGCTGTGCGTCACGGGCCTGCCGCTGGTCTTTTCCCATGAGATCGAAGAGGTCTTGTTGGAGCAGGCGTGGACGCCGGCCAATCCGGGCGGACCGCTGCTGAGCCTGGACGAAGTGCTGGCCGCAGGCCTGGCGCTTCACCCGGGCGAGGTCCCCGCCTTCATGAGCTTCGACGAGGACCGGCCGGTGGTGAACGTCACCAGCGTGGATCCGAACGGCCCGGCCGGCGCCTACAGCTTCGAGCCGATCGACCAGACCAGCGGGGCAGTGGCCCCGCCGGTGGCGGGCCATCCGGTGATGGAGTTCCTGCTCCAGCTGCACACCGACATGTTCCTGGGCCTGCCGGGCATGCTGTTCCTGGGCCTGATGGGTCTGATGCTGATCGTGGCCGTGGTGTCGGGGGTGGTGCTGTACGCCCCCTTCATGCGTCGGCTGCCGTTCGGCACGGTGCGCGCGGCCAAGGCGGCGCGAACGCGGTGGCTGGACTATCACAACCTGTTGGGCGTGGTGACCGTGGCCTGGGTGCTGGTGGTCGGGGCGACGGGCGTGGTCAACACCCTGGCGACGCCGATCCTGGCCTATTGGAAGAACACGGCGCTGAAGGAACTGACCGTCGCCTATGACGCCCCGGCGCTGGCGGGTGAGCGGGCCTCGCTGGATGCGGCGGTGGAGCGGGCGAAACAGGCCCTGCCGGGCATGACGCTTCAGTTCGTGGCGTTTCCGGGCACCGACTATTCGACCGATCACCATTACGCCGTCTTCTTCCACGGCGACACGCCGCTGACGACCCATCTGACGACGCCGGCCCTGATCGACGCCCGGACCGGGGCGCTGGCGGCGGTGGCCCCGACGCCCTGGTATGTGAAGGCCCTGTCGCTGTCGCAGCCGCTTCACTTCGGCGACTATGGCGGGCTGGGGCTGAAAATCCTTTGGGCGCTGCTGGACCTGGCGACCATCGCCATCCTGGGGTCCGGCCTCTACCTCTGGCTGGTCAAGGGACGGCGGAAACCGGCATGAGCCGCAAGGACCTGACTATCTGGGCCATCTTCGGAGCGCCCGTCGTGGTCTTCGTGCTCAGCCTGACGGGGCTGATCGGCGCCCTGCTGGGGGACGGCGTCTGGGATGCGGTCTTTTCGGCCCTGCTGGCCTCGACCGTGATCGTCACCGTCTGGGCCTTGATCCGACGCCGACGGTGACCGGGTTCAGATCGAGAAGCTGACGCCGCAGCCGCAGCTGGAGGCGGCATTGGGGTTGCGGACCACGAACTGGGCGCCGGCCAGTTCGTCGACATAGGCGATCTCGGAATTCTTCAGGAAGGGGACCGAGACGGGGTCGATCAGGGCGGTCTGGCCGTCGGCCTGGATGCGCAGGTCGTCGTCCTCGGCCGTCTCGACCAGTTCGAACCGGTACTGGAAGCCCGAACAGCCGCCGCCGTCCACCGCCACGCGCAGCATCAGGCTCTTGCCCTCGGCCGCGCCCAGTTTGGCCAAGCGTTTGGCGGCGCTGGCGGCCAGGACTATGCCTTCCGGCGCGCGCGTGGCGACCGTAAAGGCGGGTGTGGACGGTTCTGTGGATTGGACGGTGCTCACGGCTGTCTATATGAGGCGCGCAAGGGCGTTCGCAAAGGGCCGCCCGCATCAAACCAGCCTCAAAGTTGATGACTTGAGCCAGACACCTCTCGCCTCCTACGCCGAACGCGCCGATCTGACCAAGGGGCGCCGCTTCTTCGAGCCGCCCAGCCGGACCCGCACAGCTTTCGCGCGGGACCGCGACCGCATTATCCATGCGACGGCTTTTCGGCGCCTGAAGGAAAAGACCCAGGTCTTTGTCGCGCATGAGGGCGATCACTATCGCACCCGCCTGACCCATTCGCTGGAAGTGGCTCAGATCGCGCGGTCCCTGGCCCACGCTCTGAGGCTTGACGACGACCTGGCCGAGACGGTGGCCCTGGCCCACGATCTGGGCCATCCGCCCTTCGCCCATGCGGGCGAGGACGAACTGGTCATCCAGATGGCCGACCACGGCGGCTTCGACCACAATGTCCAGAGCTTCCGCGTCGTGACCGAGCTGGAGAACCGCTATCCGCAGTTCGACGGCCTGAACCTGAGCTGGGAGACGGTCGAGGGGGTCATCAAGCACAATGGCCCGGTGTCGCACCGGCTGGACGAGCCGGCCTGGTCGGTGGTGCGGCCCTACCGGACGGGCGGGGAGGCGGGCTGGGATCTGCGCCTGGGCACCTTCGCCTCGCTGGAGGCCCAGTGCGCCGCCATCGCCGACGACATCGCCTATAACAACCACGACGTGGATGACGGGGTGCAGGCGGGGCTAATCACCCTGCAAGACCTCGATCAGGTGCCGCTGATCGGACCCATGCTGGCCGAGGTGCGGCGCGACTGGCCGGCCATCGACGACCGGATGCTGCGGATCGAGGCCGTGCGGCGGATGATCGGCGTCATGGTCGAGGACGTCCTGGCCGAGACGGCGCGGCGGCTGGAAGAGGACCGGATCGGCTCGACCGAGGATGTGCGCACGGCGACGCGGACGATGGTGGACTTCTCGCGGTCGATGCACGCGGACCTGGCCGTTCTGCGCAAGTTCCTGTTCGAGCGGATGTATCGCCACTACCGGGTCAACCGGACGCGCAGCCAGGCGCGGCGGGTGCTGTCGCAACTGTTCGAACTGTTCATGGCCGAGCCGGAGGTGATGCCGCCGGAGTGGGGTGTGCCCGCCCTGACCGAGGATCGAACCCAGAGGGCGCGCGCGGTGTGCGACTATATCGCCGGGATGACCGACCGCTATGCGATAGAAGTCCACCAGAAACTGTTCAGCCTCGACCTGGCGCTCGATCTGTGATTCGAAAGACGGCGGCGGGGCGTTAGACTAACCGTTCGACGCGCCGATTCGCGGCGTCGGACAGAACGGCGGAGCGCGACCA
This sequence comes from Brevundimonas sp. FV2ps16, assembly GCF_058681075.1. Classification (NCBI taxonomy): domain Bacteria; kingdom Pseudomonadati; phylum Pseudomonadota; class Alphaproteobacteria; order Caulobacterales; family Caulobacteraceae; genus Brevundimonas; species Brevundimonas sp. FV2ps16. The sequence continues at coordinate 1,860,955 of NZ_CM178728.1, forward strand.
TGTCTTTCGATGACGACAACCGACCCGGCCAGGGCGCCTATACGCCCCCGACCGACGATGACCTGCCGTTCCGTCGCAACTCCTATGATCCGCGCGCCGGCGGTGGCGGCGGTCGCAATGTCGGGTCGGGCGGGGGCAAGTCGCCGCCCGTGACCCTGATCGTCAGCGCCGTGATCCTGCTGGTGCTGATCATCGCCGTGATCTTCTTCTACCGGTCCGGCATGCGCGCCTCGACCGACGCCCCGCCCGCCGTGGGTCAGCCCGTCGGCGAGATGAAGACCGCCGCGCCGGTCGACGCCCAGCCGGTCGATCCGGCGGCGGGCGTCCGCGTGTATCGCGACGAGGCCGAGACCACCGACGCCCCCGTGACCTTCACCCCGCCGCCCGAGGCGCCTCAGCCGCGTCCGGCCGCGCCCCCGACCGCCGCTCCGACCGGCCAGGGCCTGCCGACGGCCGCCCCCGCGCCCCGTCCCGCCACCCCGGCGCCCAAGACCGAGGCCCCGACGTCCGCCGCTCCGGCCGCGACGGCCCCCGCCGCCGCCAGCGGTTCGGCCTCGGTCCAGATCGGCGCCTTCTCCTCGACCGAGATCGCCGACCGGGAATACGCCGCCGTCGCCGGCCGCTTCGGCCAATATGCGTCGGGCGCCGAGAAGCGCGTTACCGAGGTGACCTCGTCCAGCGGCTCGACCCTGTACCGCACCACCTTCACGGGCCTGTCGCGCGAGCGGGCGGTCGCCTTCTGCAACGCCCTGAAGGCCGCTGGGCGGGATTGCATCGTTCGGTGACTTCCGCCGCCATTTACGGCTGCGCAGGCCACCGGCTGACGGAGGATGAACGCGCCTTCTTCGCCGAGGCGCGGCCGTGGGGCTTCGTGCTGTTCCGGCGCAACATCGACAGCCCGGAACAGGTGCGGGCCCTGACGGACGAGCTGCGCGCTGCGATCGGCGACGTCGACGCGCCGATCCTGATCGACCAGGAAGGCGGGCGGGTCCAGCGGATGGGGCCGCCTCACTGGCCCAAATACCCGCCGGGCAATGCCTATCTGAAGGCGACGAATGACCCGATGGAGGCGCGCGAATTGGCGCGGCTGGGCGCGCGGCTGATGGCGCATGATCTGCGCGAGGTCGGGATCAATGTCGATCTGCTGCCGGTGCTGGACGTGCCGGTGCCCGGGTCCCACGACATCGTCGGCGACCGCGCCTATGGCCAGGATCCGGCCACGGTCGCCCTGCTGGGTCGTGCGGCGGCGGAGGGCCTGCTGGCCGGCGGGGTCCTGCCCTGTATCAAACATATGCCGGGCCACGGCCGAGCCTTCGCCGACAGCCATAAGGACCTGCCGACGGTCCACGCCGATTTCGACACGCTCGACGCCTGGGACTTCGCGCCCTTCAAGGCGCTGTCGGACATGCCCTGGGCCATGACGGCGCACATCGTCTTCACCGCCGTCGACAAGAAGCGCCCGGCGACCCAGTCGAAGAAGGCGATCAAGATGATGCGGGGGCATCTCGGTTTCTCCGGCCTGATCATGAGCGACGACCTGTCGATGCAGGCTCTGAGCGGATCTCTGGGCGAGCGGGCGTATCAATCCTTGAAAGCGGGCTGCGACGTGGTGCTCCACTGCAACGGCGACCTGGCCGAGATGCAGGCCGTGGCCGAGGCGACAGGCAAGCTGAAGGGCAAGGCGAAGGCCAGGGCCGAGGCGGCGATGGCGCGGATCGTCCGTGTTCCGGAGCCCCTCGATCCGGTCGCGGGGCACGAACGCTTCTTCCGGGCGATGGCCGGCAAGATGGACGCGGCGAAAGGACCGGACGTGGGGGAGGCGCAGGCGTGAGAGAGGCGTTTCAGCCGAACCTCGACTTCAACGCTGAGGAGGTCGAGGAACGCGAAGCCTTCGTCGTCGATCTGGACGGCTATGAGGGGCCGCTGCACGTCCTGCTGGCCCTGGCTCGGACGCAGAAGGTCGATCTGCTGAAACTGTCGATCACCCGGCTGGCGGAACAGTATCTGGCCTTCGTGCACGAGGCGCGGCGGCGCAACTTCGCCCTGGCGGCCGACTATCTCGTAATGGCGTCCTGGCTGGCCTATCTGAAGTCCCGCCTGCTGCTGCCGCGCACCGAAAAGGACAAGGGCGAGGAGCCGCCGGCCGAGGCCATGGCCGCCGCCCTGGCCTTCCGGCTGCAGAAGCTGGAGGCCATGCGCAAGGCGGTGGACCAGCTTTTGGCCCGGCCCCAGCTGAAGCGCGACGTCTTCACCCGCGGCGACCCCGAGGCGACGGTGATCGTTCCGTCCGACCGGATCGACGCCAGCCTGTATGACCTGATGAGCGCCTATGTGACCCAGCGCCGGCGCGAGGAGTCGCGGCGCTATTCGCCCGGCCAGCGGGTCGAGGCCTTTCCGCTGGAGGCGGCGCGCGACTGGCTGCGCGAGATCATGCCCCGTCTGGCGGATTGGACCCCGCTGGATCAGGTAGCGCCCCATCGCGACGACGCGGACGGTCCCAGCCAGGCCAGCTATACGGCCTCGACCCTGTCGGCCAGCCTGGAGCTGGTGAAGGAGGGCGCCATGGACATTCGCCAGACGGCGCCGTTCGCGGACCTGTATCTGAAGCGGCGGGGAGAAGGGCATCCGCTGGAGCTGACGCCGTGATGCGCGGATTGACGAGGGCCCATGTCTGACCTCTCCTTCAAACCCGACGATGGCGAGATCGAGCGCCGGGTCGAGGCCCTGCTGTTCGCCGCCGCCGGGCCGTTGAGCGCCGCCGAGATCGCCGCCCGCCTGCCGGAAAACGCCGACGTCGCCCGCGCCCTGTCGGGTCTGCGCGCCCGGTACGAGGGGCGGGGCGTCGAGCTGGATTGCGTCGCCGACCGTTGGCGGTTCCGGACGGCGGCGGACCTGGCCTTCATGATGACCGAGGAACGCGAGGAGCCGCGTCGTCTGTCCAGGGCCGCGCTCGAGACCCTGGCCATCATCGCCTACCACCAGCCCGTCACCCGCGCCGAGATCGAGAGCGTGCGGGGCGTCACCCTGTCCAAGGGCACGCTGGACCTGTTGCTGGAGATGGGGTTCGTGCGGCTGCGCGGTCGTCGGCGCACGCCGGGGCGGCCCGTCACCTACGCCACCGCCGACCGGTTCCTGGAACATTTCGGTCTGGCCAGTCTGTATGATCTGCCGGGGGTGCAGGAGATGAAGGCCGCCGGGCTGCTGGATCTGTCGCTGCCCGTGGGCTTCGAACTGCCTGATCCGGGCCGCACCGACGCCACCGAGGATGAGGGGCCCGTCATGGACGACGACGCGCCCGAGTTCGCCCAGGACTTCGTCGGCGACTAGGTGGCGATTAGGGGGAAGCCCCTATAGCTCCATTAACGAGGGTCTAGCGCATACCGCCGTTAGCTTGCGGCAGTATACGGGGGACGCGGCGTGAAGTCAGATTTGACCGGTTTCCGGATCGTTGCCGTGCTGATGCTGGCGGTCGTCGTCGGCATGATCGGCGTGCTGAGCATTGTCAGCAAGGGCATCGACGACCATCAGCGTGCGCGGGAACAGGCTGTGGTCGGTCTCAGACTGGCCCGCGTCGTTGAGACCGTCGGCGAGGATTTGGCGCCGGTGACGATCTGGGACGAGGCGGTGCGGGAGTTGAGCGCACCGACCACCGCATCGTGGTTCGACCGCTTTGTGGGCGGCTTCTACACCTCCCGCTACGGACATCTGGCGACCCTGAGCTATGATCCGTCAGGTCGCCTCCTTCGAGCCAATCATGCCGATCGGCCGCCGCATGCGGATGAAACCGACCCTATGTCGCGTGCGGCCCGCCCCTTGGTCGATCAACTCGCGGCCCAAGCCCGAAACCGTGATCGTTCGACCCACGGCGCGGCGGCGGCCCTGCTGAAGACGAGCTTCATCGATGTCGACGGCGTCATCTATGTGGTCGGGGTCTCGACCGTGGTTCGTCACACCCCGGCCGGCGTCGTTCCCGCAGCGGATCCCATCATAGCGTCGTTCAAGGCGTTCGAGCCCGAGGTGCAATGGCTCCGTACCCGTCTGGGCCGGTCCGACGCCCACTTTCAAGCAGGGACCCAGCCGATCGACGGCATGACGGGGATCACCATCTTCGACCCCGCAGGCCGTCCACTCGGCCAGGTCGTCTGGACCCCCGAGCGCCCCGGCTACAGTATCCTGACCCACGCATTGCCGCTTCTGTTGCTGATGATGGCCTTGCTGGCGGCGGGCGGCGGCTTGCTGATGTGGCGGATGTTGACGGACATGCGGCGTCTGCGGGCCTCGGAGGCGGCGTTGTCCGCCGCCCTGGAACACGCTGAGGCGGCGAACGCGGCCAAGACCCGCTTCCTGTCCAACGTGAGCCACGAACTGCGCACGCCGCTGAACGGCGTGCTCGGCATGGCCGAAATCCTGGGCCAGGACGTTCTTACGCCCCGGCAGCGGGAACGACTCAACGTGCTGAAGGAGTCCGGCAACCGCCAACTGCGGTTGATCGAAGACTTGCTCGACGTCGTCAGACTGGGTGACGGCGTCGTGACGCTGGACGAACGTCCCTTCCGACCCGTCTCCCTTCTACGCGGTCTTTATGGCGATCACCGCAGCGAAGCCTCAGCCAAAGGGCTGAAATTGAGGGTCGATGCGGTCGAGGGTGAATGGATCGGGGATGTCGTGCACCTGGAGAAGCTGCTCGGCGCCCTGGTTCACAACGCCATCCGATTTACCGTTTCGGGCGAGGTGATCGTGCGCGCGCTGGATCTCGACGGCCTGACCTTCGAGGTTCAGGACACGGGGCCGGGCATGACCAAGGCGGAAGCGGCGGTTTTGTTCGACGCCTTCGTCCAGGGCGACGACAGCAGCACCCGCACCGCCGAGGGGCTTGGGTTGGGCCTGACGGCGGCCAATGGGCTGGCGCGGCTGATGGGCGGCCGGATCGAGGTCGAAAGCAGCCCGGGCTGCGGCAGTCTGTTCCGCGTCACCCTGCCGCTGGCGCCTGCGCTCAGGTCGTCAACAGCCGCGGCAGCTTGAAGGTCACGGTCTCGCGCGCGCCGCCGTCCTCGGTCACCGTGGCGTCGAACCGTTCGGCGATGGCGTCCACCAGGGCGGCGATCAGAGGTTCAGGCGCTGACGCTCCGGCGGTGACGCCCACCGTCTGAACCCCGTCGAACCAGCTCCAGTCCACCTGGGAGGCGTCATCGACCAGCCGGGCGTCGCGGGCGCCGGCGCGCATCGCCACCTCGACCAGCCGGGCCGAGTTGGACGAGTTCTTGGACCCGACCACCAGCACCAGTTCGCAGCCCTCGCCCAGCACCTTGACCGCGTCCTGGCGGTTGGTGGTGGCGTAGCAGATGTCTTCCTTGTGCGGGTCGGGCAGTTCGGGGAAGCGTCGCTTCAGCACCTTCAATATGCCCGCCGTGTCGTCGACCGACAGGGTGGTCTGGGTCGCATAGGCCAGGGGCGCGTCGCCCGGCCGCTCGAACGATTCGGCGTCGGCCTCGGTCTCGATCAGGCTGATGGCGCCCGGCGGCAACTGGCCCATGGTGCCGATCACCTCGGGGTGGCCGGCGTGGCCGATCAGGATGATGTGGCGGCCTGCGGCATGATGACGCTCGGCCTCGACATGGACTTTGGACACGAGGGGGCAGGTGGCGTCGAGGAACAGCAGCTGGCGCGCCTGGGCGTTGGCGGGCACGGACTTGGGCACGCCGTGGGCCGAGAAGACGACCGGCCGGTCGTCCGGGCATTCGTCCAGTTCCTTGACGAACACGGCCCCCATGGCCTTCAGCCGCTCGACGACGTGGCGGTTATGGACGATCTCGTGGCGCACATAGACGGGGGCGCCGAACTTCTCGATGGCGCGCTCGACGATCTGGATCGCCCGGTCCACCCCGGCGCAGAAGCCGCGCGGCGTCGCCAACCGCACCGCGATGGGGCGGCGTTCGGGCGAGGGGGAGGGGACGTGCATGTTCATGGCCGCCAACCTAGTCGTTCGCGCGTCATATCGCCATGCGGAGCGAGCGAATCCCCGCCCTCAGACAGCGACGCATCGCCACGGTCACGCTGTTTTGGACGAAAGATCATGCCGAACAAAGATTTAGCTTCGAGTCACGACGCCTTGACCAACCGGCCGCTCACGATTAGTTTCCGCGCCGAATTCAGACCCGCCCGAACAGCTTGTTCAGGCGCTGAGCGCACAGGTCCTGTCCCCCATGTCGGAATCGCGCGAAGAGGCGATCAAACGCCTCCAAGACAGCGCATCCGCATTGGAGGCGCGGACGACGGCGGAGAAATCCGCCGAGCTGACCGGCCATCAGGTGGCGGGGCAGGCCTACAAGATCATCGCCGAGCTTCTCGGCGGGGTTCTGATAGGTCTGGCGTTCGGATTTATCGCGGATTGGGTCTTTGGGACCCGGCCGTGGGGTTTGATCGGCGGGGTCCTGTTGGGCTTCGCCTTGTCGATTTACATGGCGCGTCGCACAGCAAACCGGCTGATGGCGCAGGCCAAGGCGTTAGGGACACCGGCTCCGGCCGATCCTTACGTCGAGGCCGACGAAGACGGGGAACGATAGGGCTTCATGGCCGATCCGATTCATCAGTTTCAGATTCAGAAGGTCATCGACCTTCCTGACGTGACCCTGCCTGTGCTGGGCACGGTCGATTTGGCCGTGACCAATTCACACATCGCCATGACGGCCGCCTTCGTCGTGATCGTCGGTTTCCTGGCCGCCGTGACCTCGAACGCCAAGGTCGTTCCGGGCCGCTTGCAGGCCGCCGGCGAAGGCCTGTTCGGCCTCATCGACAATCTGGCCGACTCGATCATCGGTCACGAAGGCCGCAAGTATTTCCCGTTCGTCTTCACCCTGTTCGTCCTGATCCTGGGCATGAACATCCTGGGTCTGTTCCTGACCTTCACGGCGACCTCGCAGCTTGCCATCACGGTCACCTTCGCCCTGATCACCTTCGGCCTGGTGCTGGTCGTCGGCTTCGCCAAGAACGGCCTGGGCTTCTTCAAGCTGTTCTGGCCCATGGGCGCGCCGCTGGCGCTGCGCCCGGTCGTCGGCCTGATCGAGTTCGTCTCCTTCCTGCTCCGTCCGGTTACCCTGGCGCTTCGTCTGTTCGGCAACATGCTGGGCGGCCACGTCGCGCTGAAGATCTTCGCCGGCTTCGTCGTTTCGCTGGGCCTGTTGGGTCTGGGCGGCGGCGTCGGCCTGCTGGCCTTCCCGGTTGCGGCCCTGTCGCTGGGCATGGTCGTGGCGCTGACCGCGCTGGAGTTTCTCGTGGCCTTCCTCCAGGCCTTCGTTTTCGCCGTTCTGGCCTGCATCTATCTGAATGATGTGGTCAACCTGGACCACGCCCACTAAGGGCCGGACCAGTCTCTTCACCCCAACCACCAACGACTTAATCTAGGAATACAATCATGGACGCTGAAGCCGCCAAGTACATCGGTGCCGGTCTCGCAACCCTGGGCATGATCGGTTCGGCCCTGGGCGTGGGCAACATCTTCGGCCAGTTCCTGGCCGGCGCCCTGCGCAACCCGTCGGCCGCCGCCGGCCAAGTCGGCAACCTGTTCGTCGGCGCCGCTCTGGCCGAAGCCCTGGGCATCCTGGCCTTCGTGCTCGGCATCCTGATGATCTTCGGCTGATATCAGCCGATACCGGCGCGCGGGGTTCGCCCGCGCGCCGTTTCATCTGATCCTGCAGCAGACGGTTCATGGCCAGCACCCACACCAACGACGCGCTTCCCGCTTCGGTCGAAGCGGACCTGCACGCCGAGACGGCGACCGCCGCCGAGCACGGCTCGGGCGGCCTGCCGCAATTCCAGTTCGAACACTGGGCGGGCCAGATCGGCTATCTGCTGATCCTGTTCGTCATCCTGTACGTCCTGGTCTCCAAGGTCTTCGCGCCTCGCCTTCGCAAGGTGATGGACGAACGGGCCGACACCATTTCCACCGCCGTCGCCACCGCGCGTCAGGTCCAGGCCGAGGCCGCCGAACAGGCCGCCCTGGCTCAGGCCGAGGTCGCCAAGGCTCGCGCCGACGCCCGCGCCATGGCCGCCGCCGCCAAGGCCCGCGTGACCGAAGACGCCAATGCCCGTCAGGCCGCTGAAGAAGCCGTGGTCAACGCCCGCATCGCCGAGGCCGAGACCGCCATCGGCAAGACGCGCGACGCCGCCATGGCGAATGTCGCCGTCATCGCCTCCGACGCCGCTGGCGCCATGGTCGAGCGCCTGACCGGCAAGGCCGCCACCTCGGCCGAACTGGCTACGGCCAAGGGAGCCGTCTGATGAACCTGATCTTCGAACACGGCATCTGGAGCTTCGCCAATGCGGAGATCTGGGTCGGCATCGGCCTGCTGATCTTCTTCGGCATCCTGATCGCCGCCGGCGTGCCCAAGATCGCCGGCGCCGCTCTAGACGCCAAGGGCGCCAAGATTCAAGCCGACCTGGACGAGGCCGCGCGTCTGCGCGCCGAGGCCGAGGCCCTGCTGGCCCAGATCCGCAAGGAGAAGGCCGAGGCCGAGGCTCAGGCCGCCGAGATGATGGCCCAGGCGGAAGCCGACGCCCGTCGTCTGGAGGTCGAGTCCAAGGCCAAGCTGGAAGAGACCCTGGCCCGTCGCCAGAAGATGGCCGAAACCCGCATCGCCCAGGCGGAGGCCCAGGCCTCGGCCGAGGTCAAGGCTGCCGCCGCCGACCTAGCCGCCAAGGCTGCGGAACAGATCCTGGCCGCCCGCCTCGCCGGCGGCGCCAAGGACCCGCTGCTGGACGCCGCCATCGCCCAGATCGGCGACCGCCTGAACTGAGCCGGCCGGCTCAGCCGAACGAAAAAAAAGGCCCCCGGCGTCGCTGGGGGCCTTTTTCTTATTTCGGTTGCCCGCTTTCAGTGGGCGGTGGCGCCGCCCATGAAATGCGCCGCCTGGCGCTTCTCGCGTGTCACCAGCCGGGCATAGACATTGCCCAGCACGATGCCGAACACCGCATGGGTGATCAGCAACCAGCCGAAGGTGCCGAAACCGGCCGCTGCGGTGAAGGTGCGGTAGTCGCCGAACATCATGATGGCGCCCATCATCACCACCCAGGCCCCGACGGCGAACACTATGCCCTTGGTTTCCGGAGTGTCCGTAGGCATGCGGGGACACAGCACCCCGAACAGCGGCCCCAGGATGAAGACGCCGCTGACGGCGTGGATCGCCCAGCCGACGGCCATGTTGCCGGGCATGCCGATCATGGTGGCGATGACCCCCTGAAAGGGGTCGAACCAGTTCAGGAATAGATTGGGTATTTCAAGCAAGGAAACGGCGATGGTGGCGGCTAGACCCGCAATCATGCCCTTTTGTACGCGTGACATCATGACCTTAGCGCCTCCCAACGCATTGGTGGTTCTCTGATAACGCCCCGGCAGAATACGCCTGTAGAGGGAGAAGGGCGTTCACGATGATGTGGTTAGCAGTTGCGACAACGCAACCGCGAGATAGCCTGTCAACTAGCGGAAAAGCTTCCGGAAATAGCGCCGCAGCTTCTTCCGTGCCCGGATCAGGCGACGACGGGGTCTCTTAAGCACGACCTTTTCGGCCCGCAGCGCCTGCTGCCAGAAGACCGGGGCGAACTCGGGCTTCTTCCGCATGAGTCGGCGGAAGGGATAGACCCACTTCGGCCGGGCGTACTGGGCGCGGATGAACTGGCGCTTGGCCCAGAAGGAGCTTTTGAGGATCAGCATCAGGCCGACGGCGATGACGGGAATCCCACCCGGGCCCGGCAGTGGGGCGATCAGGATCCCAAGCAGGACCACGAACAGTCCGCCGGCCATCAGCGCCCAACGCCTCAAAGCGCGCAGCGTGCGGCTGCGTGAGCGGGAGGACGGAAGGCGGATCGCAGTTGCGAAGGTCAAGACGGCGCCAGACGGAGAGGAGGGAGGAGGCCCTGTGACAACGATCGCAACGACCGCCCGATCCCGGCTCGGGAAGGGAAAGAGCGACCGTGGCCAAGCTGCCACAGGCCCGTTAAGACCGTGTGTCCATGGCCGATCCATGTCTGCGATGTGAAGCTTTGGTCATGATTGACCAAGGGCGCCCGGTTGTTGCCCTCCGGACACAATGGGAGCCGTGGCCCTAACCGTAGCCACCCTCAAGTGGCTGAGCCTCAGCCCGCATCCCGCCATGCCTTCAGGCTGTCCATCGCGCGGATGCTCTGCAGCCGCTTCTTGGCCCGGCCGCGTTCCTTGGGGTTGATGCGTTTGCCCGTTTCGTCGACCTTGGGCGCCTCAAGCGGGGGCAGCAGGCCGTAGTTGATGTTCATCGGCTGGAACTTGGAGCCTTCCAGGTGTCCGCCGGTGATGTGTTCGACCAGGGCGCCCATGGCGGTCTCGGGCGGGGGCGCCGACAGGTCGCGGCCCAGCGCTTGCGCGGCGGCGAGGCGGCCGGTCAGCAGGCCCATGGCCGCGCTTTCGACATAGCCTTCGACCCCGGTCACCTGGCCGGCGAAGCGCAGGCGGGGCATGGCCTTGAGCCGCAACTGCTTGTCCAGCAACTGGGGACTGTTCAAATAGGTGTTGCGGTGCAGGCCGCCCAGGCGCGCGAACTGGGCGTTCTGGAGGCCGGGGATCATGCGGAAGACCTCGGCCTGAACGCCGTGCTTCAGCTTGGTCTGGAAACCGACCATGTTGAACAGGGTGCCCAGGGCGTTGTCCTGACGCAGCTGGACGATGGCGTAGGCCTTGATCAGGGGATCGCGCGGATTGGTCAGGCCGACCGGCTTCATCGGGCCGTGACGCAGGGTCTCGCGGCCCCGCTCGGCCATGACTTCGATGGGCAGGCAGCCGTCGAAATAGGGGACGTGCTCCCAGTCCTTGAACTCGGCCTTGGGGCCGTTCAGCAGGGCGTCGATGAAGGCCTCGTACTGGGGCTTGTCCATCGGGCAGTTGACGTAGGCGGCGGCGTCTCCGCCCGGGCCTTCCTTGTCATAGCGCGACTGCCGCCAGGCGATGTCGAAGTCGACGCTATCGGCGTGGACGATGGGAGCGATGGCGTCGAAGAAGCTGAGGCTTTCTTCGCCCGTCGCCTTCAGAATGGCCTCGGCCAGGGCGGGCGAGGTCAGGGGGCCGGTGGCCACGATGACATTGTCCCAGTCCTCAGGCGGCAGGCCCGCGATCTCCTCGCGTACGATGGTGACCAGAGGATGGGCCGTCAGTTTCGCCGTGACGGCGTCGGAGAAGGCGTCCCTGTCCACCGCCAGAGCGCCGCCCGCCGGCACCTGATTGACGTCGCCGCAGGCCATGATGATCGAGTCCAGCGCCCGCATCTCGGCGTGCAGCAGGCCGACGGCGTTGTATTCCCAATCGTCCGACCGGAAGGAGTTGGAGCAGACCAGTTCGGCCAGGCCGTCGGTCTGGTGTGCGTCGGTCTTCACGCCGGGCACGCCGCGCATCTCGTGCAGGATGACGGGCACGCCGGCCTGGGCGATCTGCCAGGCGGCCTCCGAGCCGGCGAGGCCGCCGCCGATGACGTGAACGGGGGAAGGAGAGGGGGAAGCAGTCATCGCGGCCTTCTAGCGGCCGTCTGGCGTGATGTCATGATCCCCTGCTATGTCGGAGGGGGGATATGGGGGCGTAAGCGTGAGCAGTCATCGTCATCTGCGGCTGGGCCAAGCCCTGTCGGCGGCCTTCGCGGGGCTTCCGCGCGCCTGGCGCGGCGCCTGGGGCGCGATCCTGGTCGGGATTCTGGTGTGGAGTTCGGCCTGGCTGGCGCCGGGCGCAGCGCGTGTGATCTGGGCGCCCTTTGGGTTGATGGCGACACTGGCGCTGATCGGCGGCCTGACGCGGATCGCCATCAGCGATGACAGGCAGGCGGCGAAACGACTGGGGCTGGGGCCGGCGGGGCTTCAGTTTCGCTTGCCCGAGTTTCGCCTGCTGGGGGCCGCCCTGTTGTGCGCGGTCTTCATGGCCATGATCCTGTCCGTCGTCGCCCTCTTGCTGCTGGCGGTGTTCGGCATGGCGGGTCTGGACGCCGAGGCGATCAACCAACGGAACTGGGCGGCGGTCGGGCCGGTTTGGAAGTTGGCGCTGCTGGCGGTCGTGACCCTGCTGGCCCTGTATGGCCTGCTGGTGATGGTCGTACGACTGTCGCTGTTCGCGCCGGCGACCTTGGGGCGGGGACACATGGTGTCGCTGAACAGCATGGGCGTCGCCCAGGGCAGTTTCTGGCCCTTGCTGGGCGGACTGGTCGTCGTCGGTCTGCCCAAGGTCGTGCTGCTGGTTCTGGCGGCAGGGGGCTTTCTATCGGGTGTCGTCGGCTGGATCGTGTCGGCGGTGGTGCTGTGCGGTCTCGAGGCGCCGCTGACGACAGGTTTCCTCGGCGCCGCCTATCGCCAGTTGGAGTACTGGACGCCGCACGCGCGTTCCGGAGGCTGACGCTCATTTGCGCGATGAGACGCGATGGCGGCTATGGTCTAGGGTGATCGAGAATCTGGTCTGGAGTCCGTAATGAGTTTTTCCGCCACTGAAGCGGCGTTCGAAGGTTTCCGGGTGGTTCGTCGCCACCCGATCACCGCCCTGTTCTGGGGGCTGGCCTATCTGGTCCTGTTCCTGGGGATGTTCGGCCTGGGGGCCGGGCAATGGGCGGCGATCATGGCGTCGGCGGAGGTGATCGAGCAGTCGTCGAACCCGTCGCCCGAAGATCTGATGGAGCTTGGCCGCGCCTATGCCGGCCTGTTCGTCTGGATGGCGCCCCTGGGCCTCGTTGTCGGGGCCGTGCTCAGTGCGGCGGTGGCGCGGGCCGTCTTGCGTCCGTCGGAGAGCGCCTGGGGCTATCTGCGCTTCGGGATGGACGAAGTTCGGGTGTTGGGGGTCACGGTCGCGATCGCTTTGATCCTCGGTCTGGCCAGCGGTGTGTTGTTCCTGCCTGTGGGCATCCTGTTCGGGATCGGGGCCGCCTCGGGGCAGGCCGTGATGTTGCTGCTCGCCCTCATACTCATGCTGGCGGCCATCGGCGTCAGCATCTGGCTGTCGGTCAAATTCTGTCTGGCCGTGCCCATTACGATGGATCGCCGCAAGTTCAGCCTGGTCGAGTCCTTCGCCGCGACCAAGGGGCAGTTCTGGCCGCTTCTCGGCATGGCCCTTCTGGCCATTGTCATGAGCTTCGTCGTCAGCATCCTGGGCACGATCATCAGTGCGGGAACCGACCTGGCGACGGGCGGGGTTTCCAGCCTGTCGCGTTTCGACGGCCTGACCACGGTCGAGGTTTTGGCGCAGGCCTGGCCCGCCATTCTTGTGTGGTCGGTGGTCAACGCCATTCTGTCCGCCCTTCAGCTGGCGGTGCTGTATGCGCCGTTCTCGGCGGCTTGGCAGGGACTTCGAGACCGCTGAGCGTTCGAATATCTAAGGGGGAGACGATATGGCTGGGATTGAGCTCTACGCGCCGAGGACGCCGCGCCATCGGCGTACCTGGACGGCCGCCGCTCTGGTTTTGGCGGTGGTCTTTATTGCTCTGGGCCAGACCGTCACCGCGGTGCCCGGTATCATGCTGGGGCTGATGTCGATGGAGGGATCGGTCAGTGGATGGACCGGGACCGCCTACATGCTCGCAGGGTTTGCGGCCATCGCCGTCATCACCCTCGCCTGGGTCGCACTGTTCGAGCGTCGTGGCTTGGCGACCGTCGGCTTCAACGGTGCGGGTCTGACGCGCTTCCTGCGGGGGTACGGTATTGGATTGGCCTTCCTTCTGGTGGTCGTAGGTGGGATCGCGGCCCTGGGCGGCTACCGTATCGAGGCCGGCGGCGCCTTCACGGCTCCGTCGATCCCGGCGGCGCTTGGTCCCATTCTCGTGCTGATGTTCGGCTTCATCATCCAAGGATCGACCGAAGAGATCGTCACGCGCGGCTGGCTGATGCAGGTCATTACGTCCCGCCATGGGCTGGGTTGGGGAATAGGGTTGAGCGCCGCCCTGTTCGGTCTGCTGCACGCCGCCAACATCAAGCCTTCGCCCGAGCTGATGATGGGGGTGACGAATGTGATCCTGTTTGGCGTCTTCATCGGCCTGTACGCCGCCCGCGAAGGGGCGCTGTGGGGCGTGTGCGGCTGGCACGCCGCCTGGAACTGGCTGCTGGGCCTGGGGTTCGGCCTGGAGGTGTCGGGCAAGGTGGTTGAGACCAAGCCGCTCGTCCTCGATCTGGCCACGCGGCCGGAACTGCCTTGGTGGGTCACCGGCGCCGCCTTTGGGCCGGAAGGTAGTATAGTGACCACGGCCGTCCTGCTGATCGCCTCGACCGTGCTGGCGGTGCGCGGCCGCAGCGAGGACTATGGCGTCACTGGCGCCGTCACCAGCGCCACGACACTGGAACCTTAACTTGGGCAGCTAGGCCGAGGCCTTCGCCCGCTTCTTCTTCGCCGGCTCGCTCGCCGATCCGCCGACCGATCCGCCCAGGGCCGCGACCCGCGCCTTGCGGCGGGTCTCGTGCCGGTCCAGCACCTCCTTGAGGTATTTGCCGGTCCAGCTGGCGGTATTGTCCGCCACCTGTTCGGGCGTACCGACCGCGACGATCTCGCCGCCGCCGTCGCCGCCCTCGGGGCCGAAGTCGAGCAGATAGTCGGCGACCTTGATGACGTCGAGATTGTGCTCGATCACCACGATGGTGTTGCCGGCCTCGACCAGTTCCTGAAGCACTTCCAGCAGTTTGCGGGTGTCCTCGAAATGCAGGCCGGTGGTCGGCTCGTCGAGGATGTAAAGGGTGCGGCCGGTGGCGCGTTTCGACAGTTCCTTGGACAGCTTGACCCGCTGGGCCTCGCCGCCCGACAGGGTGGTGGCCGGCTGGCCCACCTTGACATAGCCCAGGCCGACCCGTTCCAGCGTCAGCATCTTGTCGCGGATCGGCGGCACGGCCTTGAAGAAGGTCGCGGCCTCCTCGACCGTCATGTCCAGCACGTCCGAGATCGACTTGCCCTTGAAGACGATCTCCAGCGTTTCGCGATTGTAGCGTTTGCCCTTGCAGACGTCGCAGGTGACATAGACGTCGGGCAGGAAGTGCATCTCGATCTTGATGACGCCGTCGCCCTGGCAGGCCTCGCAGCGACCGCCCTTGACGTTGAAGCTGAACCGGCCGGGGCCGTAGCCGCGCGCCTTGGATTCCGGCAGGCCGGCGTACCAGTCACGGATGGGGCCGAATGCGCCGGTGTAGGTCGCCGGGTTCGAGCGCGGGGTGCGGCCGATCGGCGACTGGTCGATGTCGATGACCTTGTCGAAATGCTCCAGCCCCTCGATCCGGTCGAAGGGGGCAGGGGCTTCGGACGCATTGTTCAGGCGGCGCGCGGCGGCCTTGTACAGGGTCTCGATGGTGAAGGTGGACTTTCCGCCGCCGGACACGCCGGTGATGCAGGTGAAGACCCCGACAGGGATCTCGCCGGTGACGCTCTTCAGATTGTTGCCGCTGGCGCCGCTGATCTTCAGCATCCGTTTGCGGTCGATGGGACGACGGCCGTCGGCGGGGATCTCGATCTCGCGCTCGCCGGTCAGGTATTTGCCGGTGAGGGAGTTCGGATTGGCCATGACCTCGGCGGGCGTGCCCTCGGCGCAGACCTTGCCGCCGTGGACGCCGGCGGCGGGGCCCATGTCGATGACATAGTCGGCGGTCAGGATGGCTTCTTCGTCATGCTCGACGACGAGCACCGAGTTGCCCAGGTCGCGCAGCCCCTTCAGGCTTTCCAGCAGACGGGTGTTGTCGCGCTGGTGAAGGCCGATGGAGGGTTCGTCCAGCACATAGAGGACGCCGGTCAGGCCCGAACCGATCTGGGACGCCAGGCGGATGCGCTGGCTCTCGCCGCCCGAGAGGGTGCCGGAGGATCGCGACAGCGACAGATAGTCGAGGCCGACGTTATTCAAGAAGCGCAGCCGGTCGCCGATCTCCTTCAGGATGCGGCGGCCGATCTCCATCTGCTTTTCGCTAAGCGCTTCGGGCAGGGCCAGAACCCAGTCGTAGGCCTTCTTGATCGACAGGGTGGAGACGTCGGCGATGTCCTGGCCGCCGACCTTGACCGCCAGGGCCTCGGGCTTCAGCCGCTTGCCGTGGCAGGCGTCGCAGGGCGTTTCGGACTGATAGCGGGCCAGCTCCTCGCGCACCCAGGCGCTGTCGGTCTCGCGCCAGCGGCGCTCCAGGTTCGGCAGCACGCCCTCGAACGGCTTGGAGACCTCATATTTGCGGGCGTTGTCGTCGTAGGTGAATTTGATCTTCTCGGCGCCGGTTCCATAAAGGATCGCCTTGTGCGCCTGGGCCGGAAGCTCGCGCCAGGCCACGTCCATCGAGAAGCCGTAGTGGCGGCTGAGCGACTGCAGCGTCTGGGTGTAGAGGGGCGAGGGGCCGCGCGCCCATGGGGCGACGGCGCCCTTGTGCAGGCTCTTGTCGCGGTCCGGGATCACCAGATCGGCGTCGAAGGCCAGCTTGACGCCTAAGCCGTCGCAAACCGGGCAGGCGCCGAAGGGATTGTTGAACGAGAACAGCCGCGGCTCGATCTCGGAGATGGTGAAGCCGGACACCGGGCAAGCGAACCGCTCGGAAAACAGCAGGCTGCGCGGCGCGGTCTCGCCCTCGGCCGTACTCGCCCATTCCGCGTTGGCGATGCCGTCGGCCAGACCCAGGGCGGTCTGAAGACTGTCGGCGTAGCGGGCTTCCTGGTCAGGCTTGGTGACGATCCGGTCCACGACGATGTCGATGTCGTGCTTGAACTTCTTGTCCAGGGTCGGGGCTTCGTCGATCGGATAGAATTGGCCGTCGATCTTCAGCCGCTGGAAGCCCTGGCGCTGCCACTCGGCGATTTCCTTCTTGTACTCGCCCTTGCGGCCCCGGACGACGGGGGCCAGCAGCAGGATCCGTTCGCCGTCGGGCAGGGCGACCAGCTTGTCGACCATCTGGCTGATGGTCTGGCTCTCGATCGGCAGGCCGGTGGCCGGCGAATAGGGCACGCCGACCCGCGCCCACAGCAGGCGCATATAGTCGTGGATTTCGGTGACCGTGCCGACGGTCGAGCGCGGGTTCTTCGACGTCGTCTTCTGCTCGATGGAGATGGCCGGCGACAGGCCCTCGATCAGATCCACGTCCGGCTTGCCCATCAGCTCCAGGAACTGGCGCGCATAGGCCGACAGGCTCTCGACATAGCGACGCTGGCCCTCGGCGTAGATGGTGTCGAAGGCCAACGAGGATTTGCCCGAGCCCGACAGGCCGGTCATCACCACCAGCTGTTCGCGCGGGATGTCGAGGTCCACGCCTTTGAGATTATGCTCGCGGGCGCCGCGAACGCGGATGAAGTTGTGCTTTTCGGTCATGCTGTCCGGGAACGCGGGTAGGGCCGGTCGGGTCCGGCGCGACATCGCTATATGGGGATGAATCGCGCGATTGAAGCAAGAACAATGTGCGAACATTGCGGCTTCCGGTAGACTGATTAGTCGTCGGCCTGACCTACTCCGGCGTCCACGCCTGCGTCGGCCGCACGAACCGCTCGCCTTTGGCCAGCATCACCCCGTTGGCGGTGGCGATCCCAAGCTCCAGGCTTTCGGCGATGCGGCGGGCGCGTTCGATGAAGTGGTTGGCGGCCACGGGCGGGCACAGGTCGCGGGCCGTCTCGACGAAAACCTCCAACCAGCGATCGAAATGGCGGGCGTCGATGGGCAGGGGCAGGTGCTTCGGCATAGGTCGCCCCTGATAGACCCCAGTCGACAGGGCGACGGACGACCAGAATAGTTTCATCTGCGCCAGGTGCGGCGCCCAGTCGGTGATACGGTCGGCGAAGATCGGGCCGATCAGGCGGTCGTCACGGACGCGGGCGTAGAAGCCCTCGACCAGGGCGTCGATCATCACCTCGTCTATACCGGTCTCGTCGCGCAGGCGCTGAACAGCGGCGTCGCGACGGGCGCTGGCGCCGGCGGGGTCTTCGATGCGGAAACGGCTTTCCATAGGGCGGGGAATAGCCGGGCGTCGAAGCTCGCGCCACTGGACGATCCGCCCAACCTCACGCGGCCGTGTTCGACGTCAGACTTGCGCATCGCAGGATTACGACCCATCCTCCTTGTTCTGACGCGTTTTGCAGAAGGTTTGACGATCATGATCATCGCATTGGCCACCGGTTCCGCCCTGTCCGCCATGCTGCTCGTGATCCTCCATGCCAACCAGCCCAAGCCGAAGCGCGTCCCCGTCCGCGCTCGCGACCCTCGACAAGGTCGCCGCTAGGACGCCCGCCGGCGTTACGCTTTTCGACAATCTGAGCCTGACGTTCGGGGCTGAGCGCACGGGCGTCGTTGGTCGCAACGGCGCCGGCAAGAGCAGCCTGCTACGTTTGATCTCGGGCGACCTGTCGCCGGCCGAGGGCGTGGTGACGCGCGTCGGGACGATCGGCATGCTGGATCAGCGCCATGATCCTGCGCCGGGCGAGACGGTCGCCCAAACGCTCGGCGTCGGCGAAGCCCTGGCGGTGATCGAGCGGGCGTTGGCCGGCGAGGGCGACGCAGAAGTTCTCGCGAACGCCGACTGGACGCTGGAGCTCCGGATCGCCGAAGTCCTGGCCGAGGTCGGGCTGGCGGACCTGCTCATGGACCGGGCCACGATCAGCCTCAGCGGCGGCGAACAGACCCGGCTGCGGCTCGCCGGCCTGCTGCTGGCGCGGCCGGACCTGATCCTGCTGGACGAGCCGACCAACCATTTGGATGTCGAAGCGCGGCGACTAGTCGCCGAGGTGCTGGGCCGTTGGGATGGCGGGGCGGTGGTGGTGAGCCATGACCGCGATCTGCTGCGGCGCATGGACCGGATCGTCGAGGTCTCCAGCCTGGGCGTCGCCGTCCACGGCGGGAACTACGATCTCTACGCCGAGCGCAAGGCGACCGAGCGGGCGGCGGCGGAACGCGATCTGGCCGGCGCCGAACGGACGGCTGCTCGCGTGGGGGCGGACGCCCAGCGCCGTACGGAGATGAAGGCGAGGCGCGACGCAGCCGGACGGCGCAAGGGCGCCAAGGGCGACATGCCGAAGATCCTGATCGGCGCCAGAGCGGAGCGGGCCGAGAACAGCGGCGCCGGCGACCGGCTGCTGGCGGCGCGGCAAGCCGCGGAGGCGGAGGCGGCCCTGGCCACGGCGCGTGAGCGGGTGGAGCGCACCCGCGCCCTGTCGATTCCCATGCCGTCGAGCGGCCTGGCGTCAGGCCGGACCCTGCTGGTCCTCGACGATGCGACCTGGGAGACGCCGCAGGGGCGCACTGTGGTGGGGCCGGTCAGCCTGCGGTTGACGGGGCCGGAACGGGTCGCGATCACAGGGCCGAACGGGGCCGGCAAGACGACCCTGCTGCGGCTGATCCATGGGGCGCTGGAACCGACGACCGGGCGAGTGGAGCGGCCGTGTCGGGCGGTGCTGCTGGATCAGGAGGCCGCGATCCTGAAGCCGGATGAAACCCTGGTCGAGGCCTGGCGGCGGCTCAATCCTGAAGGCTCGGTCAATGACGCCCAAGCGGCGCTGGCGCGGTTCCTGTTCCGGAACGTGGCGGCGCACCGAGAAGTCGGCGAGTTATCGGGCGGCGAGCGGCTGCGGGCGGCCCTGGCCTGTGTCATGACCGGGGCGGCGGCGGCGCAACTGCTGATTCTGGACGAGCCGACCAATCATCTCGATCTCGACTCGGTGGCCGCCGTGGAAGGCGCGCTGCGGGCCTATGACGGCGCCCTGGTCGTGGTCAGTCATGACGCCGACTTTCTGGACGCCATAGGCATAGAACGGACGATCGCCCTTTAGCCGATCCCGCCGGTCTGGCGCAGTCCTTCCCACAGGGCGATGCCAGCGGTGACCGACAGGTTCAGCGAACGCGCATCAGGACGCAGGGGAATCACCACGCGGGCGTCGACGGCGGCGTGGACATAGTCGGGCGCGCCGGAGGTTTCCTTGCCGAACAGAAGCGTGTCGTCGGGTTGAAAGACGAAATCGGACAGGGGCGTCGCGCCGCGGGTGGTGAACAGAATCAGCCGGCCGGCGGGGCGGTCGCGCTGAAACTCATCCCAGTCGGAATGGCGGCGCATATGAGACAGGGGGCCGTAATCCAGGGCCGCCCGCTTCATGGCGCGGTCGTCGAAACGGAAGCCTGTAGGCTCGACGACGTGCAGCTCGACCCCAAAACAGGCCGATAGCCGGATGCAGGCGCCGACGTTCTGAGGAATGTCAGGTTGAAAAAGGGCGAGACGCATTCTAATCCCTAGATATACGCGACCTGGGGGTTTGTCGCGGTCTGTCTGCGAACGTTTCGCAAGAAACGTCAGCGACTTGCGGTCATAGGCCGCAAATACAGGCCGGGGGGAATACTGGGTCTCGCTTTTAGGGTTCGTGCCGCAAAAGAGGAGCGCCAATAGAGGCGGTCCCGGCGGTCTTCGAGAGGTGAAACGTGGCCGAAACGGGTGTGATTCCGGAAGGCGAGGGCGATCCGAATCGCCGCGACTTCATCCATATCGCAGCGGGCGCCGCTGCGGTCGGCGTCGGGGCGATGATCGCCTGGCCGCTGATCAACCAGATGAACCCCGCCGCCGACACCCTGGCCCTGGCTTCGATCGAGTTCGACCTGACCAAGGTTCAGGAAGGCCAGCAGGTCGTGATCAAATGGCAGGGCAAGCCGGTGTTCGTGCGTTATCGCACGCCGGCCGAACTGCAGAAGGTCGTGACCGAGGGCGCCGTGGGCAGCCCGCCTCAGACCGACGCGGAACGCACCAAGTCCGGTCATGAACAGTATCTGGTCGTGGTCGGCTCCTGCACGCACCTGGGCTGCGTGCCCACCTTCAACGCCGGCGACTACGGCGGCTGGTTCTGCCCCTGCCACGGCTCGCACTATGATGCGTCCGGGCGGATCAGAAAGGGGCCGGCGCCTCTGAACCTGATCGTGCCGGACTACGAATATACGTCCGACACCCGCGTAAGAATCGGTTGAGGGCGAAGGGGAGGACATGAGCGAACACGAATCCACCTACGTCCCGAAAACGGGCGTCGAGAAGTGGCTGGACACCCGGCTGCCGATCATCCGCTTCGGCGCAGACTATATGTCGCTGCCGACACCCAGAAACCTGAACTACTGGTGGACCTTCGGCGGCATCCTGGCCCTGTGCCTGATGACGCAGATCGTCACCGGCATTGTTCTGGCCATGCACTATACGCCGCACGTCGACATGGCCTTCGCCTCGGTCGAGCGGATCATGCGCGACGTCAACGGCGGCTGGCTGATCCGCTATGTCCACGCCAACGGCGCCTCGATGTTCTTCATCGCCGTCTATCTGCACATGCTGCGCGGGCTGTACTACGGCTCGTACAAGGCGCCGCGCGAGATGATCTGGATCATCGGCTGCGTCATCTTCTTCCTGATGATCGCCACCGCCTTCCTGGGTTACGTCCTGCCCTGGGGCCAGATGTCCTTCTGGGGCGCCGAGGTGATCACCAATCTGATCGGGGCCATCCCGGTGATCGGCGAGCCGATCCTGATCTGGCTGCGCGGCGGACCGGCGATCGACAATGCGACGCTGAACCGCTTCTTCTCGCTGCACTATCTGCTGCCCTTCGCCATATTGGGCTGCGTCGTTCTGCACCTGTGGGCGCTGCACTCGGCGGGTCAGAACAATCCGGTCGGCATCCTGATCCCTGCGGATCGCTCGAAGAAGGACATGCTGCCCTTCCACCCCTATTTCACGCTGAAGGACGGGTTCGCGATCATCCTGTTTCTGCTGCTGTTCGCGATCTTCGTCTTCTATCAGCCGAACGCCCTGGGCCACGCCGATAACTATATCCCGGCCAACCCGCTGCAGACGCCGGCGCACATCGTGCCCGAGTGGTACATGCTGCCCTTCTACGCCATCCTGCGCGCCGTCCCGGACAAGTTCGGCGGCGTGGTGGCCATGTTCAGCGCCATCGGCGTGCTGTTCGTCCTGCCCTGGCTGGATACGTCCAAGGTTCGGTCGATGCGCTATCGCCCGACCATGCGGACCTTCTTCTTCATCTTCCTGGTGGTGGGCGTGGGTCTGGGCTGGTGCGGTGGTCAGCTGCCGGATGCGCCGGTTATTCCGGGCCTCGGCGGGTTCGTTCTGCTGGACGGTAACATCAACTCGTACCTGTGGCTGACGCGGCTGTTCACGGCCTACTACTTCTTGTTCTTCCTCGTGATCATGCCGTTCGTCGGTCTGAAGGAGACGCCCCTGCCGATCCCGGCGACCATTTCCGAGCCGGTCCTGACCGGCGCGGACGCGATGCCGGCGCTCGCTCCGGCCTCGCCTGAGAAGAAGGGGTGAGGGCCATGATGATCGGAAAAATCAAAGTTTCGGTGTCCAGAATCATCGCGTCGACCGCCGTGGCCGTCGGTCTTCTGGCGGCGGCTCCGGCCCTGGCGGCTGGCGGAGCGGCTCATCCGCGCTCGGGCGGGTTCAGTTTCGAAGGGCCGTTCGGGGTCTATGACCAGGGCCAGCTACAGCGCGGCTACAAGGTCTACCAGGAAGTCTGCGCCGCCTGTCACGGCATGAACCTGATGCACTATCGCAATCTGGGCGACCGCCACGGGCCGTTCTGGAATCCCAAATATCCGAACCCGAACGACAATCCGGTGGTGAAGGCTCTGGCCGCTGAGGTTCAGGTGCCGGATATCGACAGCGAGACCGGCGAGCCGATCCAGCGCGACGCCACGCCCGCCGACAAGTTCCGCAGCCCCTATCCGAACGCAACGGCGGCAGCGGCGGGCAACGGCGGTGCGGCGCCGCCCGACCTGTCGGTCATGGCCAAGGCGCGCCACGACGGGGCCAACTACATCTACTCCCTGCTGTCGGGCTATCGCGCCGCGCCGGCGGGTCTGCAGATCCGCGATGGGCAGCACTACAACCCCTATATGGCCGGCGATCTGACGCCCTTCTGGACGGGCGATCCTCACCATGTGCCGGAGGGCGGCTTCATCGCCATGCCGCCGCCGCTGCAGAACGGCCAGGTGACCTATGACGACGGCTCGCCCCAGACGGTGGACCAGTATTCCAAGGACGTTGCGGCCTTCATCGCCTGGACGTCGGAACCCAAGATGGTCGAACGCAAACAGGCCGGGTTCGGGGTCATCCTGTTCCTGCTGATCTTTGCGGGCCTCACCTACGCCAGCTATCGCCGCGTCTGGAAGGGCGTCGCCCACTAGGCGTCGCTCACACGACCTGCTCATCAGCCCGCCGAAGTCCGCTTCGGCGGGCTTTTGTTTGCGACAAAAGGCGCGTGACATGGAATCGACACGGTGGGTTTCGCCCCCTAGGGTCGGCGACTTCATTTCCGGCTGTGGGGCCAAGTGTTCATGCGTATCGTCTCGTCTTTCGCCGCCGTGCTGTTGGCCGGCGTCACCCTGTCCGCCTGCGCCACCGCCGGATCGGATCAAGCCGCCGTTTCCTTCGACGCCGCGCGGATTTCAGAGGATATCCGCGTCCTGTCGAGCGACGCGTTCGAGGGGCGCGGCATCGCCACCCCGGCCGAGGACAAGGTCGTGCGCTATCTGAGCGAGGGCTACGCCGCCGCCGGGTTCGAGCCGGGCGGGCCTAACGGCCAGTGGACCCAGGACGTGGTTCTGAACCGCTTCGTGCAATCCAATGTCCGCGCCTCGCTGAAGCTGGGGGATTGGAGCCTGCCGATTACCCAGGGGCGGGAAGTGGCCATTTCCACGCGTCGCCCCGCCCAGCATGTCAGCCTGAAGGACGCGCCCCTGGTCTTCGTCGGCTACGGCATCAATGCGCCCGAGCGCCAGTGGAACGACTTCAAGGGCCAGGACCTGCGCGGCAAGATCCTGGTCGTCCTGGTCAATGACGCCGACTTCGAGGAGCCGGCGCTCAACACCTTCGGCGGCAAGGCCATGACCTATTACGGCCGCTGGACCTACAAGTACGAAGAGGCGGCCAAACACGGCGCTGCGGGCGTTCTGATCGTCCATGAGACGGCGCCGGCCTCTTACGGTTGGGCGACCGTCGCCAACTCGTGGGGCGTTCCCCAGTTCGACATCCTGCGCCCCAATGCGGCGGCCGAGCGGGTGCCGATGGAGGGCTGGATCCAGCGCGATGTGGCGGTGGACCTGTTCCGCCGCGCGGGGCTGGATTTCGAAGCGCTGAAGGTCCAGGCGCGCAGCCGCGACTTCCAGCCCGTGGCCCTGCCTGGCGCCGCCTTCTCGACCGACTTCGATGTGGCGACCAACCAGGTCACCAGCCACAATGTGATTGCCCGCCTGCCGGGCACGACGCACCCCGACCAAACGGTGCTGTACACCGCCCACTGGGATCACATCGGCATGGGCGAGCCGGACGCGACGGGCGACCGGATCTTCAACGGCGCCGTCGACAACGCCTCGGGCACCGCCGGGCTGCTGGAACTGGCGCGGATGTATGGACGCAGCCCCCGCACCGAACGGTCGGTGGTGATGATCAGCTTCACCGCCGAGGAAAGCGGCCTTCTGGGTTCGGAATACTATGCCGTCAATCCGGTCTATCCGCTGGCCAAGACGGTGGGCGGGTTCAACATGGATTCGATGAACGTCTACGGCCGCGTCGCCGAGCTGGGCGTCACGGGCTACGGCCAGTCCGACTTCGACGAGCGTCTGGCGGCGGCGATCCAGCCCCAGGGCCGCACCCTGGCGCCGGACTACGAGAATGCGGCCGGCACCTATTACCGCTCGGACCACTTCCCCCTGGCCAAGCGCGGGGTGCCGATGGCCTATGCCGGCAGCCGGGGCGACTTCCGCGACGAGCCGATCGCCCAGCGTCAGGCCGACCGCGCCGAATACGGCGCCAAACGCTATCACCAGGCGGCGGACGAGTGGTCGCCGAACTGGGACTATCGCGGCATGATCGAAGACCTGACGGTCTTCTATGACGTGGGCCGCGCCCTGGCCAATGGTCGCGACTGGCCGGAGTGGAAGACGGGCTCCGAGTTCGCGCCCGTGCGCGCCACCACCGCCGCCCAGCGCCGCTAAGGCTCCATCAAGGGCCGGGAGCCGCGCCCGGCCCTCCATTTTTATATCCCTTTCGAGCAGTGTTCATGTTTTTTCGGCCTAGACTGATCGCGCTTGCGGTGCTGTTCCTCGCGACAGTCGCGTCCGCCCCGGCCGGTGCAGCGCCGGTCTCGGCCGACGCCTTTGCAACGGCGTCGTCCGCCAGGCCTCAGTTCAGCGCCGATCGGCTATCGGATCACATCAAATACCTGGCTTCCGATGAGTTGGAGGGGCGGTTCCCCGGCTTGGTCGGCGAACGTCTGACCCTGGACTATCTCCAGGGTCAGTATGAAGCCATGGGGCTGGAGCCGGGCGGCCGGAATGGGAGCTGGCTGCAGCCGGTCGAACTGGTGCGTTTCACGCCCGAGCGTGCGCCGACGGCGAGTTGGACTGGGGCGGACGGCGTTCTTCATGACCTGGTCTCGGGGACGGACATCACCCTGCGCGCCGGTCCTGCCGATCCTGCGCTGAAACTCGAAGACCTGGCTGTGGTCTTCACCGGATACGGCGTGGTCGCACCGGAGCGGGGATGGGACGACTACGGCGCCTCCGACCTGACCGGCAAGGTGGCGGTCATCCTGCGCGGTCAGCCCGAGCCCTTGGGCGTCGATCCGAACTTCTACGGATCGACTGAGCACAAGATGCAGGAGGCGTTGAAGCGCGGGGCCGTGGGCGTCATCACCCTGCAGGAAGAGAACAGCCGCTGGCGTCGCGCCGTCGGTGGCGCGACCCGGCCGCAGATGACCGTCAAGGGCGCCGCGGACGCGCGGTTCACCGGCTCCATCACCATGGCGACGGGGACCCTGATCGGCGGCGCAGCACTGACGGAGGCGGTCGTACGGGCCAAGACCGCCGGTCTCGGCGGCGCCGTCGCTCTGGAAGGCAGCCTGTCGCTGGGTATTGCCGAAACGACCGAGGTCATCCACTCGAACAATCTGCTGGCGAAAATTCCAGGCGCCACCCGTCCCGACGAATATGTGGTCTATTCAGCCCACTGGGACCACGTCGGCAAGGCCAAGGAGCCGAACGCCGAGGGCGACGACACCTATAACGGCGCCTGGGACAATGCGTCGGGCACGGCGGGCCTGATCGAGATGGCGCGGGCCTTCAAGGCGGGGCCGGCGCCGGAGCGGACCGTGGTCTTCCTGCACGTCACGGCTGAGGAGCAGGGGCTCTTGGGTTCCGAGGCCTATGCCGCCGACCCGATCTATCCGCTGGCGAAGACGGCGGCGGATATCAACATCGACATGCTGCCCTTCACGCCCGCGACCCGGGACGTGGCGGTGTTCGGCGTCGGCAAGTCGGAGCTGGAGGATATTCTGGCGCGGTTCGCGACGGTTCAGGGGCGCACCGTGACCGGCGACGGCTATCCCAAGGAGGGCTTCTACTACCGCTCCGACCACTTCAACTTCGCGGCGGGCGGGGTGCCTGCCCTGATGCCGTGGAGCGGTCGCGATTTCGTCGAAGGCGGCATGGAGGCGGGCACGCCCTACTATGAGGCCCAGATGGCGCGCTATTATCACAAGCTGACGGACGAGTGGCGCGCCGACTACGACTTCACAGCGGCGCTGCAGAACCTGGACCTGCTTTACCGGCTGGGGCTTACGGTGGCTGACAGCGAGACCTGGCCTGCATGGAAGCCGACGGCGGAGTTCAACGCCATTCGCGACGCGACCGCAGATCAGCGGCGTCCATGAGGCGCGCCGGACGACAAGGCGGATTGAACCTTGGCCGTCGTCCCAGCGTTGTCGGCGGATGAATTTAGCCGCGCCTTCCGCCTTTACTGTTATTGCCTTGGTCCTGAGCGCCTGTGGCGAGCATCAGGTTAATCCGCCGGACCAACCTGCCGCCCCGCTGAGGACGCCTGAGGCCATGATGGCGGTTGAACCGCCGGGGCCCTCGTCGCTGGCGTCTCGGGGGCCGCGCAGCTTCGTAGGAGTATGGGCGGCCAATCCCGCCTGGTGCGCCCGGTCCGCCGGCGAGCGTCGGCCGATCACCGTCACGCCGATGCGGTTCGAGGGCTATGAGAACAGTTGCGATATCGCCCGCATCGATGAGACGCCTAACGGTTATGTCGCGACCTTGAGCTGTGCGGCGGAGGGGCGAACGGCGACAGAACGGGTTCACATGGCGGCCATCGGCGACGTCATGAACCTGACCTGGATCGACCGGGATATGACGACAGTCAAGCTGGCGCGGTGCCCAGGGTCGCCGCGGGCGCCGGATCCGACTAATCCGCTTGGGAAGATGCTCAAGACGGAACAGTAAAATGGCGCCCGCGCCCTCAGGATGGCGCAGGGGCCCGCTGCTCGACGAAGTCTGAAGCTGGGCGGCCGCTGGACGCACTCCTAGTCCATCGAGCGAAAGATTGAAGTTTAGATGCCGAATTTCATTCTCGGAATGATCTCAAAAACGGCAGCTCGACTCTACGTAGAGAATCGTATTCATCTAAGTATATTATACTAAGTGATAGTCCATAGAGTGGTTAGATTGAGTGATTGCAAATGGGGAATTTATATAGCTGTTAACCTGTGTGGGCACGTCTTCAGGAAAATAAGCCTGGAGGACGCCCGTGATAGTGAAAAAATTATTCATCTCGATCGCCCCGGTGATGGTTGCTTCCGCCTTTGCCTCAGCGCAAGCGGAGGAGCGGAGCGGCGTCTCTGGTGAAGTCATTGTCACCCAGCATCAGAACATGACCGCGAGACCTCCGGCCTCGGCGACCGCTCAAGCGATCTTCTCTACAGGCGTGGCCCGGGGACGTGATCCGCTGGACAGCGCCACGTCCACCAGCGCCCTGAGGCAGGATGCGATCCAGGTCCTCGGAGCTCGCTCGCTGGGCGACATCCTGCGCAACATTCCTGGGATCCGGACCGAGTCGTCGACCGGCGACGGCAGTTCCGCCTATACGATTCGTGGGCTTCCGCTCGCGTCCGGCGGCTCCAAATACATGCAGATCCAGGAGGATGGCCTACCCGTCCTCGAGTTCGGCGACTTCTTCAACGGCGCGACGGACATCTTCATCCGCGCCGACTTCAACCTGGCGGCGGTGGAAGCGATCCGGGGCGGTTCGGCGTCGACCTTCGCCTCGAACTCGCCGGGCGGGGTCATCAACTTGATCTCCAACACGGGCGAGGTCGAAGGCGGCGCCGTCCAGGTGACCACCGGGCTGGACTACGACAGCAACCGGGTGGACTTCCGCTACGGCGGCCCCATCACCGACACCCTGCGTTTTCATATGGGCGGCTTCTATCGCTCGGGCGAGGGTCAGCGCGACGCCGGTTTCCGGGCCTATGAGGGGGGGCAGTTCAAGTTCAACCTCACCAAGACCTTCGCGAACGGCTATGTCCGCCTGTCCGGAAAATACCTGGACGATCGGTCGCCTCATTATCTGCCTGGCCCGGTTCGGATCACCGGCACGAACGACAACCCGGTCTTCGGCAGTTTTCAGGGCTATGATGTTCGGCGCGATTTCATCATGTCGGGCCATCTCGGCGATGTCGTCACCCTGGACTCCGACAACAATCCCGCCGTCCTTCGACGCAGCCAGGGGCAGGACGCCCATGTGCGGTCCATCGGGGTGGAGTCCCGTTTCGACGTCCGTGACTGGACCATCATCCATCGCGCCCGCTATTCGGAAATTGCCGGCGGCACGACCCGGAACCTGGTTTCGGCCATCTATTCCGGCAGCGCCCTGCCGGCCTCCCTGGGAGGCGGGGCGGGGAGCTTCACCTATGCGACCGGTCCCAACAAAGGGCAGGTGATCACCGACATCGGATCCATCAACGGAAACGGCCTGGTCGTCGCCTCGGCTCTGAACCGGATCGACTCCAGCGATCTGGGCAATTTCATCAGCGATCTGCGCGCCACCCGGGTCTTCGACGTGCGTAGCGGTGAGCTGACCCTGACCGGAGGCGTCTACAACTCGACCCAGAGCTATAGAAGCGACTGGCTCTACTCGAACCACCTCCAGGACATCGCCGGCGGCGGTCAGTCGGCCCTGATCAACTATACGACCCCTGGCGGCGTGCTTCAGTCGCAGGACGGCTATCGTGGCTTCAACCGCTCGGGCCCCACGGCCTTCTTCCGGCGTAGATACGACGTCGATTACGACATCGTCGCCCCCTATGGCTCGGTCAACTACCGGCTTGGACGGGTCGCGGTCGGGGCCAGTGTTCGATACGACAGCGGACAGGTCGGCGGCCAGCTGTACGGGGCTGATCTGGGCGGCGGTCGTGTCGGCATCCAGTCGTTCGACTTCAACGGCGACGGCGTGATCTCGATCGCGGAATCCCGCACCGCCTTTACGCCGCTCGATCGTTCTGCGCCGGTCGACTACGACTACAGCTATGTCAGCTATTCCAGCGGCATAAACTTCCGCGCGTCCGAGCCTTTCGCCCTGTTCGCCCGCTACAGCCGGGGCGCACGAGCGGGGGCGGACAAGGTGCTGTTCTCGAGCAAGGTCAGCACGATCGACGGGAGCATGGCCGATCCGGACGACGGCTATGACATCGTCGAACAGCTGGAGGGCGGATTCAAGTACCGCACGCCTCAGCTGACGGTGAACGTCACCGGCTTCCAGGCCGACACGGAGGACACCAATGTTCAGGCCGGCGCGATTACGACGGACCGGGAATACACCGCCTATGGGGTGGAAGCCGAGGCTGCTTATCGCCGCGGCGGCTTCAGCCTGACGGGCGGGGTCACCTGGACCCAGGCCGAGATCGTCAGCGACAAGCTGAACGCCGCTGTGGCCGGCATGGTCCCGCGGCGTCAGCCCGATTACATCTTCCAGGCCAGCCCCCAGTATGAAACCCGCAGGTTCACGGTCGGGGCCAATGTCATCGGCGCCACCAGCAGCTGGGTGCAGGACGTCAACCAGATGAAAATGCCAGGCTATGTCCTGGTCAACGCCTTCGTACAATACCGTCCGACGGACCGGATTCAGTTCATGGTCGACGCCAACAACCTGTTCGACGAGGTGGCCTTTATCGAGATCACCACCCCGTCCGTGCCGGCCACGGGCGTCGGCATGGGGCGCGCCGCCAACGGTCGCACCGTCAACTTCTCGATCCGCTACGACTTCTGACGACGGCGGCTCAGCGGAACAACGCCCCCGCCGTCTCGACGGCGGGGGCGATTGGCGTCAGTTGAACAGGAAGTTCATCACGTCGCCGTCCTTGACGACATAGGTCTTGCCTTCCGCGCGCAGCTTGCCCGCCTCGCGCGCCTTGGCCTCGCCGCGCAGGGCGACGAAGTCGTCGAAGGCGATGGTTTCGGCGCGGATGAAGCCCTTTTCGAAGTCGGTGTGGATGACGCCGGCCGCCTGGGGGGCGGTGTCGCCGACATTGATCGTCCAGGCGCGGGCCTCCTTGGGGCCGACCGTGAAATAGGTCTGCAGGCCCAGCAGCTTGTAGGCTTCCCGGATCAGGCGGTTCAGGCCGGGTTCTTCCAGACCCAGGGTCTCGAGGAATTCCTTCTGCTCCTCGTCGTCCAGGACGGCGATCTCGGATTCGATCTGCGCGGAGATGACGACCGAGTTGGCGTTGTCCGTGGCGGCGCGGGCGGCGACCTTGTCGGACAGCTCATTGCCCTTGTCGGCCGAGCTTTCCTCGACATTGGCGACATAGAGGGCGGGCAGGGCGGTCAGCAGTTGCAGCATGTGCCAGGCCTTGGCGTCTTCCTTGGAGACGTCGGCGGTGCGGGCGGGCTTGCCGGCGTTCAGCTGGGCCAGGGCCAGATCGACCAGTTTCAGCGTCAGGCCGGACTCCTTGTCGCCGCCCTTGGCGCGCTTCTCCAGCTGGGGCCGGCGGCGCTCCAGGCTTTCCATGTCGGCCAGCATCAGCTCGGTCTCGATGATCTCCAGATCGGCGATCGGATCGATGCGGTTCTCGACGTGGGTGATGTCGTCATCGACGAAGCAGCGGGCGACGAAGGCCACGGCGTCGCAGTCGCGGATATTGGCCAGGAACTGGTTGCCCAGGCCCTCGCCCTTGGACGCGCCGCGCACCAGGCCGGCGACATCGACGAAGGTGATGCGGGCCGGGATGATTTCCTTGGACCCTGCGATCTCGGCCAGGGCGTTCAGACGCGCCTCGGGCACGGCCACGTCGCCGGTGTTCGGCTCGATGGTGCAGAACGGATAGTTGGCCGCCTGGGCCGCCGCCGTCTTGGTCAGGGCGTTGAACAGGGTGGACTTGCCGACATTGGGCAGGCCGACGATCGCGACTTTAAGAGCCATGGTATTCCTCGTGAGCGCGAGCCTTTAGCGGGTTCGATCCCGTTTGTCAGGCTCGCGCTGCAAAAGGCGTCAGTGGGCGCTGTGATCCATGCCCGCCATGGCCGCCATTGCGGGCTGGCGCACCGCCGCCTGAACCGTCACCTCGGGCGCCGAGGCGAACTTCAGGGTGATGGGCACGGTCTCGCCGGCGACCAGGGGCGCGGTCAAGCCGATCAGCATCAGATGATTGCCGCCGGGCGCCAGGCCGACCGCCTGACCGGCCGGCAGCGGCAGACCCTCGGTCAGCTGGGCCATCTTCATCATGCCGTTCTCGGTCTTCATCTCGTGGACCTGAAGTTCGGCCGCGCGGGGGCTGGCGCCGCCGGTCAGGCGGTCGTCGGTCGCGGCGGTCAGGGTGACGTAGCAGCCGCCGGCCTTGGCTCCGTTGGGCGAAGGGCGGCACCAGGCGTCGGCGGCGGTCACGGCAGCGGCCGTCGCCTCAGCGGCAGGGGCCGGCTTGTCCGCAGGCGGGTTGCAGGCCGCCAGAACGAGGGCGACGGCGGCGAGGGACAGATGGGTTTTCATGGCGTCGGTTCTTTCAGGAAACGGCGGGACGACGCCGGATCATCGGCCGCACGGCTCGATCGAGCAATACGGCGAAGATCAGGCTCAGGCCCGTCAGGGGATAGAGGACGGCGAGGGGCAGGACGATGCCCAGGACTGCGGCGCGGACGCGCGGTCCCGGCGGGGCGGGCGGGGCGCCCAGGCGCAACCGCGACAGGTTGGGCGGGCGGCGCTTCCACCACATGATCAGGCCGCTGATCGCCAGCAGCCAGACGCCGATACAGCCCAGCAGCATGACGATCCGGTTCGCCTGTCCGTACTGGGTGCCCTGGTGGGTATAGACGCCCCATTCAATGGCCTTGGCGCCGGCGCCGAACCGGTCATAGCCGAGGTCGGCCAGCACACGGCCTGAAGCGGCGTCGATGTACATAGAGCGGCTGTCCTGGACCCGCCGGGCCTGGGTCGTGATCGTATAGGCCGTGCCCGAGGCGGCGGGAATGGAGACGGCGTAGGGCCGGGCCAGACCCGCGTCGTCGGCTGTCTTCAGCACCCGGCCCAGGGCGCCGTGACCGGCGTGGTCGTGGGCCATGACCATGTCGTCCATGGCCCAGCCGGCGCCCAGCGGCTGGTCATGGTGTTCGGCGCGCTGCCAGGCCCCCGCGACGGGCGCCGGGGGGCGGCCCAGACCGCTGGACTTGACCGCGTCCATCACCGTGTCGCCCCAGAAGGCCGACCAGGGCATGCCGGTGACCGCCAGGAACAGCACGACCCCGCCGACATAGACGCCTGTCAGGGCGTGCAGGTCGCGCCAGAAGGGGCGTCGTCGTGTGTCGGTCGTTTGGGGCGAGACGGTCGCCACGGCCCGTCCGCGCGGCCACCACAGATAGAGGCCGGTGGCGAACAGGATGATGGTCCAGCCCGCCACGATCTCGACCAGGATGTTGAACGGCCGACCCAACAAGGTCAGGCTGTGGGTCTTCTTGACCAGTTCCATGAACCCGCCGGCGGGAATGACGCCGGTCGCGCGGCCGGTGTGGGGATCGACGAAGACCGTCTTCTGCATCCCATCGGGCCGATCCACGCGCAGGCGGACGGCCTGGTCCGGCCGGGCGGGCAGGACCAGATTGGCGACCCGACCGCCGCCGGCGGCCTGGGCCGCCGACGCCACCCAGGTGTCCGGCGCGGCCTGGGTGTGGGCCGCCGGCACGCGGATCATGTCGCGATAGAGGGCGCCGTCGATCTCGTCCTTGAACAGATACAGGCCGCCCGTCAGGGCCAGCAGCATCAGCACGGGCATGACGAAGACGCCGGCGTAGAAATGCCAGCGCCAGACGACGCGGTATGCGCCGGACAGATCGTCCGGCGCCGGGGTTGCGGCTTTGCGGGCCATCAGTAGCTCATCCTGACGCCGACATAGGCCGAGCGGCCTTCGCCGGGGAAGAAGACGGCGGTGGAGACGCTGGCCAGGCTGGCGTCGGTGACGGCGCTGAAGTTCGAGACATAGGCCTCGTCGAACAGATTGCGGATGTCTGTGAATACGGTCAGGCCGTCCCGCACGTTCCAGCCCATGTTCAGGTTCGCCACCGTATAGGCGGGCGACTTCAGCGTATTAGCGTAGTCGACCCTGGAATCGGCCATCGACCACTCCACGCTGGGCGCCAAGAACCAGCCGGCCGGGTGATCATACCGCAGCTCGGCCCGATACAGGTGCGGCGGCACGACCGGCAGGTCATTGTCGCCGTAGACCTTGTCTCCGTCGAAGTAGAAGTCCGAGAAGGCGTAGGTCTGGCGCAGGCGCCACTGCGGCGCGATCCGCCAGCCCAGCCCCGCTTCGATCCCCTGGTGAACCGTGGGCCCGGCGTTGAAGGTGGAGGCGGGAATGCCCAGCGCGTTGTCGATCACGAAATTCAGCAGCTCATGGTCCAGATCGGCGCGATAGGCGGTGACATCCCAGGTCACGGGGCCGCGGCGGCCGCGCGTGCCGAGTTCCCAGGTCACGGCTTCCTGCGGGACCAGGGGCTGATAGCCGGCGGCGGTCGGCGACAGGGCCGAGAAGTTGGGTGGCTCGACCGAGCGGGTGACGTTGGCGAAGACCTGATCGCCTTCCTCGCTTTCCCACAACAGGCCGGCGCGGGGCGCGAACCAGTCAAACGTCTTATCGACGGTCAGGTCGATCGTGCCGGCGACGCCGGGGACCACATAGTTCTGGTAGCCCCGCTCGGCGCGGCCCCAGGTTCCCCCGGCGACCAGGGCCAGGCGGTCGGTGACGAACAGCCGCCCCTCGCCGAAGACGTCCAGCCCCTTGCCGTTCTGGAAGCTGCGGGCGCGCAGGCCGTTCTGCTGTCCGGCCAGATTGCCCCATTGTTTGGCGTCCAGGTCGCCCTGACGATACCAGGCGCCGTAGAAGGCGTCGGCGCGCAGGCCAAAGACCTGCCCCTGCCAGTCGAACCGGCCGAAGGCGCCGTAGTTGCGGCTTTCCTGATCGATGACCTGGAAAATGGGGTGGTCCAGATCCTTCCAGGTCCCGTAGATCGCGCCCTCGAACACGGTGGACTCGTC
Source organism: Brevundimonas sp. FV2ps16 (assembly GCF_058681075.1). NCBI lineage: Bacteria > Pseudomonadati > Pseudomonadota > Alphaproteobacteria > Caulobacterales > Caulobacteraceae > Brevundimonas > Brevundimonas sp. FV2ps16. The sequence goes on from NZ_CM178728.1 coordinate 1,895,263, forward strand.
CAGCCGCCAGCGCGTCTGCAAGGTCGTTCGGATCGATTGCATATTGCGCTGATAATTCAGGGTGATGTTGCCCGGATTGGCCGCTGTGGGATCGTTCAGAGCGCCCGACAGGCTGACGCTGCCGGGGATTTCCTGATGGATGTCGCCGCCCGAGACCAGCAGGCGCACCTCGCGGTCCTGACCGAAGCTACGGCCGATATTGGCGGACAGGTGCAGGGACTTGCCCTCGCTCTGCTGACGCCAGCCGTCCACGCTCTGGCCGGTGACGGCGGCGAAGCCGTCCCAGTCGCCGCGCACGCCCGCCACCTCGGCATGGGCGCGCACCGTGCCATAGGAGCCGCCGTCCAGACGCAGGCTCAGGTTCGAGGCCGCCGTACGGCCGGTCGGCGTGACCAGATTGACCGCCCCGCCCAGCAGGGCGCCGCCGAAGCGCAGGGCGTTGCCGCCCTTGTAGACCTCGGTATAGCGGGCGATCAGCGGGTCGATCAGTTGGAAGTCGCCGAAGCCGTCGGCCTCGTTGAAGGGAACGCCGTCCTGGGCCAGCAGGGTGCCGCGATTGTGGCTGGAGTTGCCGATGCCCGAGCCCCGGATCGACAGCCGGATGTCGCCGCCCCACTTCTTCTGGGCATAGACGCCGGGGGCGTCGCGCAGCACGTCGGCCAGGTTGGGGGCATAGCGGTCGGCGTAGGATTCCGCTGAGACGACGGCGACCGCGCCGGGCGTGCGAGACAGACGTTCCCGCGCCTCGGCGACGACGGCGGGGTCGTCGGCGTTGCGACGGGCGGTGACGATGACGGTGTCGAGGACGGCGGGCTCGGACGCCTGTTGCGCCAGGGCGGGGCTGGCCCATGAGGCAAGCAGCAGGGCGCAGGGCGCCGCAGTGGTCTTGAGAGACATGATGATCCTGAAGTCAGAACGAGAAGGGCGCGCGGGCGCAGGGCCGGCGCGGGCTTTGGGTCTGGTTCAGGCGTGGGGCGGGGCGGTGGACGGGGGACGCGGCGGCGCGCGGGCCGGCGGCGGGGGGCTGACGCGGGCGGGCGTATAGACGACGGTCTCGACCGTGCGGATGACCGGCGCCGGTTCGGGCGCGGGCGGGGCGGGGAGGGCGGCGGCCAGAGGCACGACGCAGGCGGCGCACTTGGCCCCCAGGTGCTTGTTGACCGGGCCGTCCATGCCGCCGGTCTGGATGGTCTGCGGCCCTTCGGCGGAACAGATGACCAGAGGCTGCCCCGGCTGGGCCGCCGCCAGGGCCCCGAAGGGCAGCAGGCTTCCGAGCACGATGGCGAACACCGCCGCCAGGAAGGCGAGCGATCTCGATGTCGACCAGTGATCGGCGTCGGAATGGTTCACGCCTCGCCTCTACGGCCTTTCGCCGGGGGCGTACAGGCTACAGTTCGCCGCGCGCCGCCTGGCGAGGGCTGAACTTGGGCGCGGGGGCCAGGCGCATCACCTCGCCCTGATAGCGCTCGTCGTCGCCGGCGGCGGCGAAGGGCAGGGCGTCGGCGCAGGCCTGGAGCAGGGCGTCCAGCCAGGGCTGTTCGGCCTTGTGGAAGTCGCCCAGCACATGGGGCATGACCATGTCCTTCTCGCCCGGATGGCCGATCCCCATGCGGGCGCGCCGGAAGTCGGCGCCCAGGTGGCTGATCAGCGAGCGGACGCCGTTCTGGCCGGCGGCGCCCCCGCCGGTCTTCATGCGGAACCGGCCGGGGGCCAGGTCGATCTCGTCGTGGAAGACGATGATCTCGGACGGCTTGATCTTGTAGAAGCGCGCGGCCTCGCCGACCGCTCGGCCGCTCTCGTTCATATAGGTCTGGGGCTTCATCAGCAGGACCTTGACCGGCCCGTTCGCCGTCTCGACCTGACCTTCGCTGACGATCGACTGGAACTTGGCCCGCTCGGGGCCGAACCGCCAGCGCCGCGCGATCTCGTCGGCGGCCATGAAGCCGATGTTGTGGCGGTTCTTCTCGTACTTTGCGCCCGGATTGCCGAGCCCGGCGATGATGATCATGGCGTCCTCATGCCGTGTGCGTCGCACAAAGAAAAGCCCCGCCGCGGCGAACCGGGCGGGGCCTGATCTTGTCGAAGCGACGAAAGCTTAGGCTTCGGTCGTCTCGGTGGCTTCGTCAGCGGCGGCCGAGAGGGCGGCCGACGAGACCTTAATCGTGGCGATCACGAAGTCGCGGTCGGTGATGGTGGGCTCGACGCCCTTGGGCAGTTCGATGTCCGAGAAGCGGATGGTGTCGCCCATCTGGGCCTTGGCCAGGTCGACAACCAGTTCTTCCGGGATGCTGTCGGCCTTGACCATGATTTCGACCGCATGGCGGACGACTTCCAGCGAGCCGCCTTGGCGGGCGAACGGCGCTTCGTCGGCGTTCTTGAAGTGAACCGGCACTTCGATCTTGACCGGGGCGTGCTCGTCGACGCGCATCAGGTCGAAGTGCATCGGGCGGTCCGACACGGGGTCGAACTGCACGTCCTTGGCGATGACCGGCTGGGTCTCTTCGCCGTACTTCAGCGTCACCAGGTGGCCCAGCAGCTTGCCGGTGTAGAGCGACTTGCGGAAGTCCTTCTCGTTCACCGAAATGGAGACGGGGGCCTTGTCGCCGCCGTACAGGACGCCCGGCACGAAACCGGCGCGACGGGCGGCGCGGGCGCCACCGGTGCCGACGCCATCGCGGACGTCCACGTTCAGAATGATCTCGGCCATCTGGCTCGCCTCAACAACAACGGAAACACCGCGCCAACCCTGGGCCCGCGCGGCGGGGGTCATGAACCCTCGAATTCAAGAGCGCGGGCTATTACACGCATCATGACGGATGTGCAACCGCCATGGTCGAGATCCCGCGCGAGATCAGGCCGCCCTGACCACGCCGCTCAGTAGAGCCTCGGGATCGGCGACGATGGCCAGCAGTTCGGCGGCGTCGAACGGTTTGGCCAGATGATGATCGGCCCCGGCCGCCCGTCCGGCGGCGACATGTTCTGGCATGGCGTTGGCCGTCAGCATCACGATCGGCACGCGCGCGCCGCCCATGGCCGTCTCGTGCAGACGAATTTCTCGCGTCGCGGTCAGCCCGTCCATCACCGGCATCTGCATGTCCATGAGCACCAGGTCGAAGTCCTGGGTCCGGAACGCCTCGACGGCCTCGGCGCCGTTCTCCACCGCGAAGATGTCGGCCATGGCCTGGCCGAGAATCAGTTCGATGACGCGGCGATTGGTGGGATGGTCGTCGGCGACCAGGACACGAACCGCGCCAAGCCCCCCGTGTGGCCCGCCTGCCGTTTTGGGCTCGCTCTGCGCCGGCTTGTCGCAGACCTTCATCGGAACTGTCAGCATGAAGGCCGACCCGCCTCCGGGTTCGCTCTCGCAGTCCAGGTCGCCGCCCATCATCTCGGCCAATTGTCGACAGATGGAGAGGCCCAGTCCGGAGCCGCCGAATCTGCGCGTAATGCCGCCGTCGGCCTGTTCGAATCGGCTGAACAGGCGTTCGCGGGTCGCGGCGTCGAAGCCAATGCCCGTGTCCTCGACCGTGAACCGCAGGGTCGGGGTCCCGTTCGTGTCGGGACCGCGCTGGACGGTCAGCCCCACGAAGCCTTTGGAGGTGAATTTGACCGCGTTGGAAATGAGATTTGTCAGGATTTGTTTTAGGCGCACCATGTCGCCTCGAATCCACAGGCCTTCTTCCACGTCGATATCGACGTAGAAGCCCAGGTGTTTCTCTCGCGCATTCTCGGCATAGAGTTGCGCCGCCTCGCGCACGGCGACCTCCAGTTCGAAGGCGTCCTCGGTCAGTTCGAGCTTGCCGGACTCGACCCGGGCGAGGTCCAGAATGTCGCTGAGCAGGGTCTGAAGCGTCCGGCCGGAGGCCTGCATCAAATTCAGCATCTCGCGCTGGTCGGGGGTCAATTCGGTCTTTGACAGAGCTTGAGACAGGCCGATCACGCCGTTCAGCGGCGTACGGATCTCATGGCTCATGTTGGCGAGGAATTGGCTCTTGGCGACATTGGCCGCCTCGGCGGCGTCGCGCGCCTCACGCAGGGCGTGGGCGTCGCGCTTCAGCGCCGTGATGTCGTTGCAGACGGTGACAGTGCCGCCGCCGGGCGTACGACGATCCTGGATCTGCAGCCATTGGTCGCCGCCGACCTGCTGTTCGATGGTCGAACATCCCTGGCGGCGGACGCGGATTCGTTCCGCGATCCACTCTTCCTCGCAGCCGATGGCCTCGTCGTACCGGCCTTCGTTGATACCGATCTGAAGAATCTCCCTGAAGGTCATTCCGACCTTCAGGAAGGGCGCGAGTTCCGGGTTCACCTCGGCGTAGCGCGCATTCCACAAGACCAGGCGGTCGTCAGCGTCGTAGAAGCCCAAACCGTCCGACATGGCCTCGACCGCCTCGCGGATGTGACCCAGGGCGCCCGCGCGCGCCATATAGGCCATGAAGACCAGAGCGGCGCCGACGCCCACGATCGATAGAGCGAGGATGAAGACCACGGTGCGCATGGCGTCGGGTGTCAGGCCTGTCTGTTCCCCCAAGCTGGGGTCCGGCGTCACGGTGATCGCGGCCATGCCCACAAAATGCAGGAAGACAACGGCGAGCGAGGCGCCCACGGCCGTGACGGCCAGCCGGCGGAGACTGCCTCGTTGATGGAAGAAGGCGGTGGTTCCGCCGATAGCCATGCCGCCGATCAGTGAGGTGAGGACCAGTTCGGGATTCCAGCTGAGCACCGCCGGTGCGCGCAGCGCCGCCATGCCCAGATAGTGCATTGCGGCGACGGCGGAGACCGCGACAAAGGCGCTCAAAACACGGCGCGGGCGGTCATTGCCTGTCAGGGACACGAAAATGGCCAGCCCCGCGCCGAGGATGATCACCAGAACTGAAGCCAGGGTCAGCGCCGGGTCATAGGTCAGGTCGCCCGCGCCGACATAGCCCTGCATGGCGATGAAGTGCGTCGCCCATATCGACAGTGCGCCAATCAGACTTGCCGAAATCGCAAGCCGTCTACGGCGCGCGCCGTCTGTAATCCGGGCGCGGTCGATGAAGCGGAAGGTCGAACCCATGCCGGCCAGACAGACGATGGCGGCCAGCAGGGTTACCCGCCAGTCGTGGTCATTCGAGATGCAATAAAGTACCCGGTCCACGGCGCCCCCTTCGAAGGGGGACGATGACCGAAACTCCTAAACAAACCGTGCGGCGAAGCTCAAAATAAAACGACGGCGTGTGTCGGCGCGCCGTCACAGAATCCGTGCAAGGATGGGTTTCCCCCTCGGTCGCCCATCTGGAGGCGTGCGCCGCATATGCCTTACGAATCTTCGCCTTCGCCCGTAGCGCCGATTTCGACCTCGCGTCTGTGGACCGTGGGGATCAGCATCGCAATCGCTGTGGCTGTGTTGGTGGGACTGGCCTTCATTCATCCCCAGATCGCCAATTGGCTGTTGGGCGGAGCTGTGATCGTGGCTCTCTCGGCCTGGATCCTCAATGCGCACCCATCGTCTACGACGCCTCTCCCGGAATCGACCGGCGCGCCCGTCGAGCGGCCTGCTGACCCGGCGAAGGCCGAGTTGCTGGATCGGGTGTTCGAGGCTCTGGACGATCCGGTCCTGATCATCAGCGGCGGCGAGCCCGACGACATCGCCGGTCGCCGTATTGTCATGGCCAATAAGGTCGCCCGCGATCTGCTGCGGATTCAAAGCCAGGGCGCGCTTCTGGTGCAGGTGCTGCGAGAGCCCGGCGTTCTGGAGGCGGTGGACGAGGCCTTGTTCGGAGGCATGTCGCGTACGACAGACTATACGACCGGCGGACAGAGAGACCGGCGGTGGCGCGCCTGGACTCGACCGCTCGGTTACGAGGAAGGCGTGGGCGGCGGCGCCTTGGCCATGGTCATCCTGCGTGACGAGACCGATGCGCGGCGAACCGAGATGATGCGCGTCGATTTCCTGGCCAACGCCAGCCATGAGCTGCGCACGCCGCTCGCCTCGCTGAGCGGGTTCATCGAGACGCTGAAGGGCCATGCGCGCGACGACGTCGCCGCCCGTGACCGCTTCCTGGACATCATGTCGGCTCAAGCGGATCGCATGGGCCGGCTGGTCGCCGACCTTCTGTCGCTCAGCCGGATTGAGTTGAACGAGCATATTCCGCCATCGGGTCGGGTGGATCTGGACCGCGCCGCCTCGGACGTCGTTGACGCGGTCAGCGTGCTGACCCAGGAGAAGCAGATCGATGTGATGGTCGATCAGGGGGAGGCGAGGGCCTCGATCAGCGGCGACCGGGACGAGATTCTTCAGGTTGTCCAGAACCTGTTGGATAACGCGGTCAAATATTCCCCAAGGGGCGGGGCCGTAGAAATCTCGGTGCGATCTGACCTGTCGTTCGACGAGGCTTGGGCCTCGCGTATGCCGGGCGCGACGCGTTTGCCGCTTGTCACGCCGGATCGCGCTGTTGGGGTCTTCTACGCCGCTGTGACGGTTCGCGACCACGGGCCGGGCATGGCGCGTGAACATCTGCCGCGCCTAACCGAGCGTTTTTACCGCGTGGAGGGCCAAAAGAGCGGTGAGCGCCAGGGGACGGGTCTGGGCCTGGCCATTGTCAAACACATCATCAACCGCCACCAGGGCGGTCTTGTGGTTGAAAGCGCGCCCGGCCTGGGCACTGCATTTACAGCCTGGTTCCCTATGGTGAGCGAGCGACGGGACCCGCGTACTGCTGCCGCCTGAGGCGCCAAAGGGCCACGCTGTTACCGAACTGTCATCAACTCGTCTTAATGCGCTGACCATTCACAGGCAGTAGTCGCGCCGCGTCGAGCCCGGATCCCCGGTCGCCTTTCGATTCGCGCCTGCCCCCGCTTCGGACCCGGAATGATCTGGATTTATTTGCTGTTCCTTGTTGCGCTGGGCGCCGCCGCCTTTTTAGGCGGTCGCGAGCTTGCGCGTCGTCGCGCGGTCGGGGCCAAGCCGCATTCGCGACCGGGCCAGCATGGCGCCTATGCCTTGATCTGGGTTGCGGCTCCCGCCTTGCTGGTGCTGATCCTTCTCAGCGTGTTTGCGACCCCGCTGGAACGCCAGCTGACCGCTGCCGGCACGCCCGAGGCTGTGGCGGCGCTTGACCCCTTCCGTCGTGACGCCTTCTTCGCCGATGCTCACCGCGTTGGCCGTGGCGAGCCGGCCCTGCAAATCTGGGAACGCCCGCTGGCCGAGCAGCTTCCAGTCGAGGCGCGGCGCATGGTCAGCATCGAACGCACCCTACAATGGGGCGGCGGCCTGGGCGCCATTCTGGCCGCCCTGATCGGCGGCCTGTTCGCCTTCAGCCAGATCAAGCCGCAGACCCGCGCCCGGAACCGGGTCGAGGGCTGGGTCTATGGCGCCCTGTTCGTGTGTTCGGCCATCGCCGTCCTGACGACCCTGGGCATCATTGCCTCCCTGGCCTTCGATTCTTTCCGCTTCTTCCAGACCGTGCCGGTGTTCGACTTCCTGTTCGGCGCCCAGTGGAGCCCCCAGATCGCCATTCGCGCCGACCAGGTCGGTTCGACCGGAGCCTTCGGGGCTGTGCCGCTGTTCGCCGGCACCCTGCTGATCATGCTGATCGCCATGTGCGTGGCGGCGCCGATCGGCCTGCTGTCGGCCATCTATCTTTCGGAATACGCCGGACGCACCACGCGGGCCGTGATCAAGCCGCTGCTCGAGATTCTCGCGGGCGTGCCCACCGTGGTCTACGGTTTCTTCGCCGCGCTGACGGTCGGGCCCATCCTGCGGGTCTTCTTCAACGAAATCGGGCTGTTCCTGATCGGCGGTCCTCTGGACGGCTTGGGCCAGTATCTGGCCTTGGTGCAGAACCAGATGGCGCTGACCGCCGGCGCCGTCATGGGGATCATGTTGATCCCGTTCGTGTCCTCCCTGTCCGACGATATCCTGAACGCTGTGCCTCAGTCTCTGCGCGACGGGTCTTTCGCCATGGGAGCGACCAAGTCCGAGACGGTGAAACGGGTGCTGCTGCCCGCCGCACTGCCGGGCATCGCCGGCGCCCTGCTGCTGGCCGTGTCGCGCGCCATCGGCGAGACCATGATCGTGACCATGGCCGCCGGTCTGGCGGCGAACCTGACCTTCAACCCGTTGGACACCGTCACCACCGTCACGGTGCAGATCGTCACCCTGCTGACGGGCGACCAGGAGTTCAACAGCGCCAAGACCCTTTCGGCCTTCGGCCTGGGCCTGACCCTCTTCCTGGCGACCCTGGTGCTGAACATCGTGGCGCACCGGATCGTCCAGACCTACCGGGAACAATATGACTGACGCGACCCCCGATCAGATCGACGGCGCGGCCGCGAAGGGGCGGCTGGATCGTCTGCGCGCCGGCCTGAAGCGCCGCCATGCCAAGGAAGCCCGGTTCAAATGGTTCGGCCGGCTGGCCATCGCCGCCGCCATGCTTTTCCTCGCCGTTCTGCTGGTGCGGATCGTCGAGCAGGGCCACACAGCCTTCTACACCCATACGGTGACGGTGCCGGTCTATATGGACCCGGCCCGGATCGACCGCGCCTATCCCCAGGGTTCGAATTTCGAACAACTGGCGGCCGAGCAGCAGTTGGCGCGTTGGGGTATTCAGGACGACGCGGCGGGCGCCGCCTCCAGCGAAATGAAGGCGCTGTTCTCGTCCGAGCTCAAGTTCGTGGCCGCCGATCTGGTGGCGAAACGGTCGGACGTGATCGGCGAGACGGTCCCGCTGGCGGTTCCGCTTTCGGACGACGCGGACCTGTATCTAAAAGGCGAGATCTCCAAATCGACGCCGCAGGATCAACGCCGCATCAACGACCGTCAGATCGCCTGGCTGGAGCGGATGCAGGCTGAGGGCGTGGTCGGATCCCACTTCAACACAGCCCTGTTCACCAACGGCGATTCGACCCAGCCCGAGTTGGCCGGCGTTCTGGGCGCCGTTGTGGGTTCGGCCTTGATGCTGATGGTCACGGCGCTGATCGCCATTCCGCTGGGCGTCGGCGCCGCGATCTGGCTCGAGGAGTTCGCGCCCAAGAACAAGCTGACCGACATCATCGAGGTCAACATCAACAACCTCGCGGCCGTGCCCTCCATCGTCTACGGCCTGTTGGGCTTGGCGCTGTTCATCAACTGGATGCACCTGCCGCGCGCCAGCCCGATCGTCGGCGGCCTGGTTCTGGCCCTGATGGCCCTGCCGACCCTGGTCATCGCCACGCGCTCGGCGTTGAAGGCGGTGCCGCCGTCCATTCGTGAGGCGGCCCTGGCCATGGGCGCTTCGAAGACGCAGACGGTGTTCAGCCACGTCCTGCCGCTGGCCATGCCCGGCGTCATGACTGGCGCGATCATCTCCATGGCCCACGCCCTGGGCGAGACCGCGCCCCTGCTGCTGATCGGCATGGTCAGCTTCGTGCCCGGCGTGCCGCATGCCATCGACCAACCCGTCGGCGCCCTGCCTTCGCTGATCTACATCTGGGAGAACGCCTCAGAGCGGGCGTTCCACGAACGCACCGCCGCTGCGATCATCGTTCTGCTGGTCTTCATGATCATCATGAACGCGGCGGCCATCATCCTGAGGCGGCGCTTCGAGCGTCGGTGGTAAGAGAATGAAATTCCGTATTTTCCGCTCCGCCGAAGATCAGACCGGGGCCGGCCCCGTCGATCCCACCGAAACCCCGCGCATGGGCGGGCAGGTCCTGCCTGAAGCCACGACGACCGCCACGCCGAAGGCTACGGAGGAGCCCCGCGCCTATAATGCGTCGGACCTGCCCGGGCCGACCGTGGTGGACAGCCCTCCGGTCGGACCGATCAAGATCGCCGCGCGTGACGTGTCCGTCTTCTATGAAGGCAAACAGGCGCTGTACGACGTCTCGCTGGACATCCCCGACAAGACCGTCACGGCTCTGATCGGGCCGTCGGGTTGCGGCAAGTCCACCTTCCTGCGGACCATGAACCGCATGAACGACACGATTTCCGGGGCCAAGGTCACCGGCCGGATCGCGATGGACGGTGAGGACATCAACGATCGCTCGATCGACCCGGTGCTGCTGCGCGCCCGCGTCGGCATGGTGTTCCAGCGTCCGAACCCCTTCCCCAAGTCGATCTACGAAAACGTCGCCTACGGCCCCAAGATTCACGGCCTGGTCAGCGCCAAGTCTGAGATGGATGGGGTCGTCGAAAGCGCCCTGAAGAGGGCCGGCCTGTGGGACGAGGTCGCGGACCGTCTGCAGTCGTCCGCCATGGGCCTGTCGGGCGGTCAGCAGCAGCGTCTGGTCATCGCCCGCGCCATCGCCGTGAACCCGGAAGTGATCCTGATGGACGAGCCCTGCTCGGCTCTGGACCCCATCGCCACGGCGCGGATCGAGGAACTGATTGACGAACTGCGCGAGCGGTTCTGCATCGTCATCGTCACCCACTCGATGGCTCAGGCCGCGCGGGTGTCGCAGCGCACCGCCTTCTTCCACATGGGCCGTCTGGTCGAGACCGGCGACACGGAAGACATCTTCCAGAATCCCCGCGAGCGGCGCACGCTGGACTATATCACCGGACGATTCGGCTGATGAACCAGCACACGGTTAAGGCTTACGGCGACGAACTGAATCAGATCACGGCCGAGGTCGCCCGCATGGGCGGTCTCGCCGAGGCCCAGGTGTCGGACGCCATCGATTCCGTCGCCCGTCGCGACATCGCTTTGGCGCGCGCGGTGGTCGAGCGGGATCTGAAGCTGGACGCCCTTCACCGGGACATCGAGAAGAAGGCCATTCGCCTGATCGCCCTGCGCCAGCCGGTCGCCAGCGACCTGCGTCGCACCCTGGGCGCCATGAAGATGGCCTCCGACCTGGAACGCACCGGCGACCTGGCCAAGAACATCGCCAAGCGGGCGCTGATCCTGGCTGAGAGCGAGCCGATGCAACCTCTGACCCGTTCGATCGAACGAATGGGGCGGCTGGTGTCGACCCGCCTGCGCGACGTGCTGGACGCCTATACCGCCTCGGAACTGGATCGCGCCGTGGCCGTCTGGCAGACCGACGACGAGGTGGACGAGCACTACAACTCGCTGTTCCGCGAGCTGCTGACCTATATGATGGGCGATCCGCGCACCATCGGCGCCTGCACCCATCTGCTGTTCATGGCCAAGAACCTGGAGCGGATCGGCGATCACGCGACCAATATCGCCGAGACCGTCCATTACGAAATCACCGGCGACGACATGCTTGGCGAACGCCCGCGTGCGCATCCCGGCGCCGAAGACGAAGCCTCTACCCCCAACCTGACGACCTCGCACTAAGCCGCGACCGGAGCCCTGACGTGCAGCCCTATATCCTTGTGATGGAAGACGAGGACGCGTTGGCGACCTTGCTTCAGTATAATCTTGAAAAGGAAGGTTACGACGTCACCGTCGCGGCCGACGGCGAGGAGGGCATGCTCCAGATCGACGAGCGTCAGCCCGATCTGGTGCTGCTGGACTGGATGCTGCCCAAGCTGTCGGGCATCGAGGTCTGCCGTCGTATCCGGGGCAAGGCCGAGACCCGCAATCTGCCCGTCATCATGCTGACGGCGCGGGGCGAGGAGAGCGACCGGGTTCGCGGCCTGGACACGGGCGCCGACGACTATCTGACCAAGCCGTTTTCGATGGTCGAACTGATCGCCCGCATCCGGGCCGTGCTGCGCCGCATCCGGCCGGGCCTGGCCGACGACCGCCTGAACCATGGCGACATCATCATCGACCGCGTGTCGCATCGGGTGAAGCGTTCGGGCCAGGAGGTGCATCTGGGCCCGACCGAGTTCCGCCTGCTGGACCATTTCATGCAGCACCCGGGCCGGGTGTTCAGCCGCGAACAGCTGCTGGACGCCGTCTGGGGCTCGGACGTCTATGTCGAAGCCCGCACGGTGGACGTCCATGTCGGCCGGCTTCGCAAGGCGCTGAACATCGGCGAGAGCGCCAATCCGATCCGCACCGTCCGTTCGGCGGGCTATTCGCTGGATTTGGAAGGCTGAGATAGAAGGGCGGCCGTACCGGCCGCCCTTCTTCGTTTTAGATCTGTTCAGCCACGATCTCGTCCGGCTCCAGCGCATAGACGGTGGCGCAGTATTCGCAGGTGACACGGATCTTGCCGTCGTCCTCGACCATGTCGGCGCGTTCCGAAGGGTCGAAGGAAGCGAGGACCGAGGCGATGCGGTCGCGGGAGCAGCGGCAAACCGCCGTCAGTTCGCGCGCGCCTTCCAGTCGCACGCCGTCCTCGTGGAACAGGCGGAACAGCAGGGTTTCCGGCGAGATGGTCGGGTCGATCAATTCGTCGTCGCCCAGGGTGCCGAACAGGGCCCGCGTGCGATCCCAGACCTCTTCGGTCGAGCCGCGCGCCTCGTCGCCGGCGATGATCTGGATCATCGCCCCGCCGGCGCGCCACTGCGAACCGGCCTCGGTCAGCACCTCGCCGACGGCCAGGCGGACTTTGGTCGGGACCTGTTCGGACTGCTGGAAATAGTGTTCGGCGCACAGGGACAGGCTCTCGCCCTCGATGGGGGTGATGCCCTGGGTGCGTTCGAAGTCGGGGCCGCGATCCAGGGTCATGACGAAGACCCCCTGGCCCAGAAGCGTCTGCGCGCCGGGACGGGCGAAGCCCTTGGACGCCTCGGCCACCTCGGCCTCGTCATAGCGGCAGTAGCCGCGCAGCGAGCCGTCTGTGCCATAGTCGGCGACGACATAGCGCACCGGTCCGTCGCCCTGGGCCTGGACCATCAGGCGGCCGTCGAACTTCAGGCTCGAGCCGATCAGGGCCGCAAGCGCGCAGGCCTCGCCCAGCAGGGCGGCGACCGGCTCGGGATAGTCATGGGCGGCCAGGATCTTGTCGATGGTCGCGCCCAGGCGGACCAGGCGGCCACGCACGGGCCAGCCCTCGATCTGGAAGGCGGCGGCCAGGTCGTCGGAAACGGCGGATTGAGGCGCGTGATCGGTCACGGCGAGGTCCTTGAACGGCGTCATTTCGGGATCGCGGCTATTTAGGCGCCCGAAGCGCCCTTGATAAGGGGGGCGAAGCCGGGGAGCAAAATCGGCCGACCAGGGTGTGGCCATCAAAGGCGCGCCGTCGCCTCGAAAAACCTGTAGAATCCGGCTCTACAAACCATGGAGAACCTCGAAAATTTGTCGAGGCGGGATGCAAGGACGAACATGCGCGCGAAACCTGTGCTGAAGCCGCTGGGCGAGCAGTCCATCGTCGTCACCGGCGCGACGTCGGGCGTCGGTCTGGCGACGGCGCGTCGTGCGGCGCGGGCGGGGGCCAAGGTGTTTCTGATCGCGCGCGGCGAGGCGGACCTGCGGGCGCTGTGCGAAGAGTTGCAGGCGCAGGGGGCGCGCGTGGCCTGGGCGGTCGCCGATGTGTCGGACGCCGAGGCGCTGAAGGCGGCGGCCGAGAAATGCGTGCGGCTGTTCGGGGGCTTCGACACCTGGGTCAACAACGCCGGGGTGGGGCTGTTCGGATCGATCCGCGAGACGACGCTGGAGGATCAGCGGCGGCTGTTCGAGACCAACTACTGGGGCGTCGTCAATGGCGCGATGGCGGCGGTCGAACATCTGCGGACGCGGCCGGGCGGCGGCGCCATCATCAATGTCGGCTCGATCCTGTCAGACCTGCCCCTGCCGGTGCAGGGCGTCTACGCCGCGTCCAAACATGCGGTGAAGGGGTTCACCAACGCCCTGCGTATCGAGCTGTTGCGCGAACAGGCGCCGGTGGCGGTCAGCCTGGTCAAGCCCGGCGCGATCAATACGCCCATAAGCCGGCACGCCCGGAACCTGACGGGTCAGGCGATGCACAATCCGCAGCCCGTCTATGCGACCCATGTGGTCGCCGACACCATCCTGTACTGCGCCACCCATACGATCCGCGAGATCACCGTGGGCGGGGGAGGGCGCGTCATTGCGTCTTTTTACTCGGCTTTGCCGGGGATTGCGGAACCTCTGCTGGCGCGGTTCGCTCCATCTTTGATGCGGGACCGCCGTTCCGCCTATCGGCCGTATGACGACGGGCTCTATGACCCGACCGAGGACGGCCTCGATGAAGAGGTTCACTATCCCATGGTCCGTAATTTCAGCGCCCTGGCCGAAGTCCGCAAACATCCGGGCGTCACCGCCGGCAGCCTCGTGGCCCTCGCGGCCGGCGCCGCTGTGGTCCTGTATCTGACTCAGCGCAGCGGACCGACGCGCTATCAGCGTATCAAGACCCGTATCGATCCGCGCGGATGGGTGGACACGGACGAACTGCGCGAACGTTTTCATGACGCCGTCGACGCCTTCCGCCACCGAGCCGAGGACGCAGGCGAGCGGGCAGGAGACTTCTCCCGTGAGGCGCGCCATCGCGCGAGCGACGTGGCCCATGACGCGCGCGATCGGGCCGACGAATGGTTCCGTTCGACCCGCAAGGGCTCCAAGAAGGCGTTGAAGAAGCACGGCAAGACGGCGCGCCGTTACGCCGACGACGCCGGCGCCTATGCCCGTGATCACGCCCGCGAAGGCGGCGCGCTTCTGGCCGTCGCCACCCTCGCCGCCGCTGTCGGCGCCGCCGTGCTGGAAAGCCGTCGTCCGGACAGCCACGTGCGTCGCATCGCGCGCTTCTGATATTTCTTGCCGTCCGTCTCTGTGAAAATAGCGGCGGGCGGCAAGGTTTAAGCGCAACTGATCGGCTTCATCAGCACGGCTCGGCTTTGCCGCGGGCGCGAAGGCCGCTAAGACGCCGCCCATGAGCGCGCGCCCCACACTGATCTTCGACTTCGATTCGACCCTGGTCGCCTTCGAGACGCTGGAAGCCTTGGCCGATATCGCCCTGGCCGACTCGCCCGAGGCGGAGACGACCCGCGCCGAGATCGCGGACCTGACCGACAAGGCCATGGCCGGCGAACTGGCCTTCGGCGAGGCGTTGCGTCGGCGGCTGGCCCTACTGCCCTTGACCCGCGCCCACGTCGCGGCCCTGGCGGAGACGGCGCCGGATCATCTGACCGCCTCGGTGCGGCGCAACCTGAATTTCTTCCAGCAGCACAAGGGCAAGGTCGTCATCCTGTCCGGCGGTTTCCGCGAGGTGATCGCCCCGGTGGCCGAGATGCTGGGCGTATCGCCGGACCGGGTGCTGTGCAACGACCTGGTCTATGACGCCGACGGCCGGGTGACCGGCGTCGATGACGCCAATCCCCTGTCCCAGGCCGACGGCAAGCCGGCCGTCATCCACGCCCTGAAGCTGTCGGGTCGCGTCGTCATGGTCGGCGACGGCTGGAACGACGCCGAGGTCAAGCTGGCCGGGGCCGCCGACGCCTTCTACGCCTTCACCGAGGTCGCCCGCCGCGCGCCGGTGGTCAAGGTCGCCGACGCCGAGGCCGCATCGCTGGACGAAGTGCTCCACGCCGAGGGCCTGGTCGGCCGCTGGTCCTTCCCGCGCAGCCGGATGAAGATGCTGCTGCTTGAGAACATCCACCCCGCCGCCGTCGAACGGCTGGAGGAGGCCGGCTATTCGGTCGAGACGGTCAAGGGCGCCCTGGATGAGGACGACCTGATCGCCGCCATCAAGGGCGTGCATGTGCTGGGCATCCGCTCCAAGACCACGGTCAGCCGCCGGGTGCTGGAAGAGGCCGACCGGCTGATGGCGATCGCGGCCTTCTGCATCGGCACCAACCAGATTGATCTGGACGCCGCCTCCGATCACGGCGTGGCGGTTTTCAACGCCCCCTATTCGAACACCCGCTCGGTCGTGGAACTGGCCATCGGTCTGATGATCGTCCTGATGCGGGACGTGGTGGACAAGTCGGCCGCCATGCACGTGGGCCAGTGGAACAAGTCGGCGACCGGGTCGAAGGAGTTGCGCGGCAAGACCCTGGGCATCGTCGGCTATGGCGCCATCGGCAGCCAGCTGTCGGTCCTGGCCGAGAACCTGGGCATGCGGGTGCTGTTCTATGACCTGTCGGAGCGGCTGGCCCTGGGCAATGCGCGACGCATGCGGTCGTTGGACGCCCTGCTGGCCGAGAGCGACGTCGTCACCCTGCACGTCGATGGGCGGCGGGAGAATTCCAACATCTTCGGCGCGGCCCAGTTCGCCCGGATGAAGGAGGGGGCGCTGTTCCTGAATCTGTCGCGCGGCCATGTGGTCGATGTCGGCGCCCTGGCCCAGGCCATGGGATCGGGCCGGGTCGCCGGGGCGGCGGTGGACGTCTTCCCCGAGGAGCCGCGCACCAATTCGGACCCGTTCGAAAGCCCGCTGCAGGGGATGAAGAACATGATCCTGACCCCGCACATCGGCGGCTCGACCGAGGAAGCGCAGGAAGCCATCGCCGAGTTCGCGGCGGAGCGGCTGCTGGGCTATCTGAACCGGGGCGACACCACCTTCAGCGTCAATCTGCCGAACGTGCAACTGGCCGAGGTGTCCGGGGCGCACCGCATCCTGCACATCCACAAGAACCAGCCCGGCGTCCTGGCCGAGCTGAACCGCGCCCTGGCGGCGGCGGGGCTGAACATCCTGGGTCAGCATCTGAAGACCGACGAGCGCACCGGCTATGTCATCACCGACGTGGACCGGGACTATGATCCCGAGGCGCTGCGGACGTTGAAGACCGTGCCGGGAACGCTGAAGTTCCGCACTCTGCACTGAGTGCGGAAGGATGCTGAGAGGGTTTCAGCCTTGCCCTCACGCCGCCGGCCCGCCAAGAACGAAGCACGCTCCCAGCCGTACCGGACCGACCGCATGACCGCCGACCGCACCCGCCTCGACGCCCATATCGCCGCCCTGGACGCGCCTGACGGTCTGAAGACGGTCCTGACCGTCGCCGCCGCCACCTGCGCCGACATCAGCAAGGTCGTTGCCGGCGGCGCCCTGGCCGGCGCACTCGGCGCCTCGGGCCAGATCAACGTCCAGGACGAGGAGCAGAAGAAGCTCGACGTCATGACCAACGACATGCTTACCGACGCCCTTCTGGCCAGCCCCGCCGTCGCCGGCGTCGCCTCGGAAGAGATGGACGAGGTCCAGCCGGCGTCCCATTCCACCGGCGACTATCTGGTCCTGTTCGACCCGCTGGACGGCTCGTCCAACATCGACATCAACGCCATGGTCGGCACCATCATCTCGGTGCTGAAGTCCGCGACGCCTTCGCCGACCGAGGCCGACTTCATGCAGCCGGGCCGGAACCAGATCGCGGCTCTCTATGCCTTGTATGGCCCCCAGACCATGCTGGTCCTGACGACCGGCGCGGGGGTCAAGGGGTTCACCCTGTCGAACGACGGCGACTGGATCCTGACCCACGACGACATCGCCATCTCGCCGGACACCAAGGAGTTCGCCATCAACATGTCGAACCTGCGCCACTGGTCCCAGCCGGTGCAGACCTATATCGGCGACCTGCTGAAGGGCGACGAAGGCCCGCGCGGCAAGAATTTCAACATGCGTTGGGTCGCGGCCATGGTGGCGGACGTCCACCGCATCCTGATGCGCGGCGGCGTCTTCCTGTACCCGTGGGACAGCCGCGAGCCGACCAAGCCCGGCAAGCTGCGCCTGATGTACGAGGGCAATCCCATGGCCTTCCTGGTCGAACAGGCCGGGGGCAAGGCGACGACGGACGGGACGCAGCCCATCCTGGATATCCAGCCCGAGCACCTGCACCAGCGCATCCCGGTCGCCCTGGGCTCGGCCAACGAGATCGACGCCTACGCGGGCGTGTGATGCAGATCGCCGCCACAGACGCCCTCCTGGTCATCGACCCGCAGAACGACTTCTGCGAGGGCGGCCGTCTGGCGGTCGCAGGCGGGGCGGGGATCATGCCGCTGATCAACCGGCTGGCCGAACGGTTCTCGCGCGTGGTCCTGACCCAGGACTGGCACACGCCGGACCAGATCAGCTTCGCCTCCAACCACCCCGGCGCGGCCCCCTTCACCGAGATCGAGGTCGCCTACGGCCGCCAGATGCTGTGGCCGGATCACTGTATCCAGGGTTCGCCCGGCGCCGACTTCCATCCCGACGTCGCGCCCACGGTGCAAAAGGCGCTGGCGGTGATCCGCAAGGGCTATAATCCGGCGGTCGATTCCTATTCCGGCTTCTTCGAGAACGACCATCGCACCCCGACGGGTCTGGCCGGCCTGCTGCGCGACCTGGGCGTGACTCGCGTCTTCCTGGCGGGCCTGGCCTTCGACTATTGCGTCCGCTTCACCGCAGAGGACGCGGTGCGCGAAGGCTTCGAGGCCGTGGTCATCACAGACGCCAGCCGCGCCATCGCGCCGCAGAGCGAGGCGGCGGCGCGGGACAGTTTCCGGGCGCTCGGGGTGACGGAGGTCAGGGCCGACACCGTCCTCGGCTAAACCCCTCTTTCGTCATCCTCCGGCGAGCGTAGCGAGATCGGGGGACCCAGTGGCGCGCGAGAGCGCGAACCTGTCGCGGTCTGGATCTTCGCCATCGTGCGGCGGAAGCATCGCCTTCGGCGCCGCTGGGTCCCCCGGTCTGCGCCGCGAAGACGCGGCTTGCCGGAGGATGACGAAAGAAGAGGCGTCACCCCGCCTTGGCGTAGGCCTCCACCTCCGCCACGAACGCCGCCTTCTCCGCCTCGCCCAGGAACGACCCTTCGAAACTGTTCCGCGCCAGCAGCGTCACCTGATCCTTCGTCAGCCCGACCGCCGCCGCCAACCGGCTGTAGTTGTCGTTCACATACCCGCCGAAATAGGACGGATCGTCCGAGTTCAGGGTGACGTGCAGGCCCCGGCGCAGCATCTCCGGCACGGGGTGGTCCTTCAGGTCGTCGACCACGCACAGTTTCAGGTTCGACAGGGGGCAGACGGTCAGGGTCATCTGCTCGCGCGCCAGCCGCTCGACCAGAACCTCGTCCTCCATCGAGCGATTGCCGTGGTCCATCCGGTCGATGTGCAGCAGGTCCAGCGCCTCGTGGACATAGGCCGGCGGGCCTTCCTCCCCGGCGTGGGCGCACAGTTTCAGGCCCAGGTCGCGGGCGGCGGCGAAGACGCGCTGGAACTTGGACGGCGGATGGCCGACCTCCGACGAATCCAGCCCAACCCCGATGAAATGATGCAGATAG
Organism: Brevundimonas sp. FV2ps16; assembly: GCF_058681075.1. Taxonomy (NCBI): domain Bacteria; kingdom Pseudomonadati; phylum Pseudomonadota; class Alphaproteobacteria; order Caulobacterales; family Caulobacteraceae; genus Brevundimonas; species Brevundimonas sp. FV2ps16. The sequence goes on from NZ_CM178728.1 coordinate 1,914,290, forward strand.
GGCTTGGCCGCCTCCAGGGTCGCGAACGCCTCCTCCTCGGTCAGGTGGCGCAGGAAGCTGAGGATCAGTCCCGAACTCACGCCCAACTCCGCCTTGGCCCGGTCCATCCCCGCGATCAGCCCCTCGACCACCACGCCGAAGGCCACGCCCCGGTCGGTATGGGTCTGGGGATCGAAGAAGATCTCGGCGTGGCGCACGTTATCGGCGGCCGCCCGCTGGAAATAGGCGAAGGCCAGATCCTCGAAATCCTGGCGCGTCAGCAGCACGGCCGCCCCGGCGTAATAGATGTCGAGGAAGTCCTGTAGGTTCGAGAAATCATAGGCCGCCCGCACCGCCTCGACGCTGTCATAGGGGATGGACACCCCATTGCGCTGCGCCAGTTCGAACATCAGCTCCGGCTCCAGCGAGCCCTCGATATGCAGGTGCAACTCCGCCTTGGGCAGGCCGGCGATATAGGCGTCGAGGGTGGTGTCAGCTTGTACGTTCATAGGCCGTTCTCCCGTGCATAGTCGTCCAGACCCATGATCTGGATGGTCGTCGTGTCTGACGCCCGCGTCTTGGCGATGAGTTTCTTGTCCGCCGTCAGAAGGGGCGCGCCCAACTGTTCGGCGTGGGCGATGTAGAAGCAGTCATAGGCCGGATGGTCCAGCGCGATCGCCAATTCCACCGCCCTTTCGATCAGCCTGCGACCGGGCTCTACATCCAGGTTCATGGTTTCGATCAGTGTGACCGCCTGCATCGCCTGTTCGCGAGTGATGTCGCCCATCCGACAGCGCTTCCAGATGATGTTGGCGCATTCCGACAGGATCAGATCGGGCGCTGACCAGGACTGGGCGCGCAGGGCGGCGACGGCGATGGGGCTGTCGGGTTCATAGAGCGCGACGTTGATCGCCACGCTCGCGTCCACGACGATCAACGAGAATCCCGATCTTCGCGGATCAAGACTTCAGAAGGCGTGCTCAGCCTGCCCTTGGTCGCGTCCCGCAGAGCGGCGGCGCGGCGCTCCCACTCCGCGTCGATACGAGGCGTCAAAGCCTTGCGAAGAATCTCGCGATGCTCCGCCTCGGCCGAGCGATTGTTTTCCTGGGCCCGCTTCTTCAGGGCGATGGCGATGTCGTCGTCGATGTTGCGGACGTGGAGGTTGACGGGCATGGTCGCTCCTTATGCTAGCAAATATAGCATGAGGCCCTCGTCGCGACTAGGCGTTCGACACCACCAGCCGCAGATGTCCAGTCTTGGTCTTCCCCGCGTCGTCGTTGGGCGGTGGATCGGGCGGCGGGGGCAGGCTGGGGCGGGCGCTCCAGGCCTCGGGCCGTTCGATCCAGCCCTTGGCCGTCTTCAGCCGGTCGGGCAGCATGGACCGGGCCACCAGATTGGGCCCGATCCCCACCAGTTCATCGGTCCAGTTGGCGATCTGGCGGTTGTGAAGCCGTCCGGGCGGGGCGACGCTGACGATCCGCTTGTTGGGATAGGCCTCGCGCACGAACCGCACCGTCGCCGCATGGTCCCCGTCGGTGGTCAGCAGATAGACGGAATCGACCCGGTTCGCCGCCACATCGTCCGCCACCGCCAGGGCCAGGTTGACGTCGCTCTGCTTCTCCGTCGCCGAACTCCAGCCGTGTCCGCAGGCGCGGCAATGTTCGCCGTGGACGATGAAATGCCCCATCAGGCATCGCACGCGCCGCGCCCTCAGCGCGGCTTCATAGCGGAACTGGGCCTCCATCCGCGCCCTGGCCTGGGGCTTGTGCGCGCTGACCCAGACCACGCCGGTCAGCCGCTCCATCGGATCGATCAGGCCGCGCCCCAGGGCCTGCAAGTCCAGCCACAGCCATTCTCGCCGCTTCTGATCCAGCAGGGCGTGGAACAGGTTGTAGCCGTCCACATACAGGACGGCCCGCCGTTTCAGGAACGGCGGCGTGAGGTCGCCTGGACCAAAGGGGCGCAGGGCCGCGTCCGCCATGCGGATACGCCCCCGATGCTGACCCCAGGACCTGCGTCCCTTCGACTGCTGACCGTCGGGTTTCCCCATCCGTCGCCCGCTCCCTGTCCCCGGCAAAGGTTAACCAGAGCTGTCGAGCGGAGTCCGCGTCTTTCAGGTCACAGAACGGCGGTCACATCCGTTCGGGCGTCTCGATCCCCAGCAGGGTCAGCGCCGTTTCGAGCTGGCGCAGGGCCGCGGCCGACAGGGCCAGGCGCGAGCCACGCGTCGCCGCGTCCGGCGCGACCAGCACCGGGCAGGCGGCGTAGAATTTCGAGAACGACTGGGCCACGCGATAGGCGTGCTCGGCTGCCAGGTGCGGCATCCGCTTGTCATAGGCGTCGGACACGGCGGTCGAGAAGGCGTCCAGCGTCAGGGCCAGATCGCGTTCCGCCTGTTCGGCGATGACGATGGCGCCCGGCGCCGCCCCCTGTTCGGCGGCCTTGCGCAGCAGGGATTTGATCCGCACCGACTGGTACAGCAGATAGGGGCCGGTCTTGCCCTCGAAGCTCATGAACCGGTCCAGGTCGAAGACATAGCTGGTGGTCCGCGCGTTCGACAGGTCGGCGAACTTCAGGGCGGCGATGGCCACCTTGTGCGCGATGGCCTCGAACTCTTCCGGCGACAGGTCGTCGCCCAGCTTGGCCTCGTGCAGCCGCTCGCGCGCCTTGTCCGTCGCCTGGTCGATCAGGTCGCGCAGCTTCAGCACGCCGCCCGCGCGGGTCTTGAACGGCTTGCCGTCCTGCCCGTTCATGGTGCCGAAGCCCAGATGCTCCAGCGCCCCTTCGGTGGCGTAGCCGGCCAGATAGGCGGCGCGGAATACCTGTTCGAAATGCTCGGCCTGGCGTTCGTCGACCACATACAGGGCCAGGTCCGGCGCCAGGGCCTTCTTGCGGTCCAGGATCGTGGCCAGGTCGGTCGTGCCGTACATGGCCGAGCCTTCCGAACTGATCACCAGCAGGGGCGGGGGCGACGGGGCCTCGATCACCGAACCGTCGGCCAGCTTCTTCTTGCGGGTCTCGCCCGGCTTGGCGACATGCACCACCTGGGCGCCGTCGTCCTCGACCAGCAGGCCGGTCGCCTTCAGATGCGCCAGCATTTCCGGCATCTGCGGATCGGCGTCGCTCTCGCCGTTCCACAGGTCGAAATCGACCGACAGATCGCCGTATTCGCGCTTCAGCGCCTCGCGGCTGACCGCCACGAAATGAGCCCACAGGGCGCGATAGCCGGGACGTCCATTCTGCAGTTCCGCCGTCGCCTTGCGGGCGCGGTCCCGGAAGGCCGGGTCTTCCTTGGCCTTGCCGGCGGCCAGCGGATACAGCCGGTCCAGATCGGCCAAGGTCACAGGACTATCGGCCGGGAAGGGCCCGTCGCCCTCAACCAGGAAGCCTTCCGCCAGACCCTCGTCGCCACAGGCCACGATCAGCAGCCCCATCTGGAAGCCCCAGTCGCCGAAATGGGCGTCGCCGGTCACGTGATCGCCGCGGAAGCGGAACAGCCGCTTCAGGCTCTCGCCGATGATGGCGCTACGCAGGTGGCCGACGTGCATCGGCTTGGCCACGTTCGGACCGCCGTAGTCGATGACCACCTTGCGCGGCTCGGCCACGAGTGCGGCGCCTGCATGGTCAGCGTCGGCCGCGACCTCTGCGGCGCGTTCGGCCAGTAGCGCATCGGCCAGCTTCAGATTGATGAAGCCCGGCCCCGCCACCTCGACCGAGGCGAAGCGCGGATCGGCGGTCAGCCGCTCGGCGATCCTGCCCGCCAGTTCGCGTGGATTGGCCTTCAACGCCTTGGCGGCGGCCAGGGCGCCGTTCGACTGGAAGTCGGCCAGGTCGGGACGGTCGGACGGGGTGACGCGGGCCAGAGCCGCATCCACGCCTTCGGCGGCGAAGGCGGCGGCGACCGCTTCGCTGAGGACGGTCTTCAGATCAGACATTACTGGCTCGGCGTAGAGGCTTGGGCCGTTCCGGCGGTGACGCGGAAGCGGCTGCCCGAACGGTTGAACTCGGCCATTTCAGGCGTGACGTCGAAGCCGATCAGAACTTCGAAATTGCCGCCGCTGGTTTCCAGATCTGCGCGCGGGATCACGATGCTGCGCTCCTCGTGGACTGAGGCGGTGCGCTGACCGTCGAAGTTTACCGGCAGGTCGAAATATTCCTTGGCCAGGACGGCGCTGTTGCGCTCGGTTACGGCGACCCAGTAGCGATAGGTCTTCTGATCGCCGCTCGCCTGCTCGCCCCGGCCCAGTTCGAACAGGATGTCCATGTCCAGCTTGATGGGGTCGTCCTCGCGATATTCGCAGTCGGCCGACACGCCCTCGATCTCGCCGGTGAAGCCGACGTTGGCGATGGCCGCGCGGCCGCCTTCAAGCTCGACATAGCGGGCGGCGTCGTAAAGCACCTTCACGAAGGGGCAGGGCCCGGCGTTGGCGCGGCGGCGCAGCGGCGCGAACCGCGGCGCGCGTTCAGAGGGCGCATTGGCTGATCCGTCGGCCTGCTGGCCGCTGGAGCTGCGATCCCGCTGACGCTGTGAGGTCTGAGCCTCGGCGGCCGTGGGCAGGATGGAGGCCGCGATGGAGACGGCGGCCAGGGCGGAAAGCACGCGACGCATCAGTTATTTTCCGACAGCGAGAGGACCAACGCCGTGGCAGGCGTCCTTGGAACAGGGCGAAGGGTCTTACAGACCCGGCAGCTTGAAGCCGCCGCTGCGGCGCGGCTGGATCGTGATGGCCTGTTGGCCGCCGGTCAGGGCCTGGAGCCGCGCAGCCTCGGTCGAGGCGTCGATGGTCTGCTGGCCGTCCGCCGTCTGGCGCACCGTCGGCGCCTGGGTCGAAGCATCGTCCTTGCGCCAGAACATCACGCGGTTGGCGAAGCTCTCGTCCTTGTGGGCGATGTCGCCGAACTCGTCGTCGATGACATAGCGGGCCAGAGGGTCGGCCTGTTCGGCGCCGGCCTGTGCGACTAGGACCTGCTCCCCCGGGGTGCGGGTGATCGCCTGACGCTGACCCAGCAGGATCTGGCGGGCGGCGCTCTCGGGCGCCAGCTCTTGCGGGCGCGGCTGGCCCGGCGCCGGCGGGCGCAGGCCGTACTCGGGCGGCACGCTCAGCGGAGCGGTGGAGACGGTCACGAACTCGTCCGGCACGACCTTGGTCAGGCCGATGCCTTGCTTGATGCTGCCGCAGGCCGAAACGGCGAGCGCGGCGGTGGCGGCGAGGGTCAGTACGGCGACGCTGCGAATACGCATGGGTTCAGGCTCTGATCGGCTGATGCTCGAAACGCCTCTACGGGCGCTCTTGGCATAGTGAAGAGGGGGTGATTACGACTTTTCGGGGGCCGCGCCAACCTTGGCGGCCTTGTCGGACAGGAAGCTGTCGAGAATCAGCAGGACGACGCCGATGGTGATGGCGCTATCAGCGATGTTGAACACCCAGGGGAAGACGCCCGTGCCGGACACATCGATGAAGTCGACGACATAGCCGAACCGGATTCGGTCGATCACATTGCCCAGGGCGCCGCCCATGACGAAGCCGATCGCTGTGATCAGCAGGCGGCGATCCGACTGGGTCGCCCACCAGGCCAGGCCGGCCGAGACGATGACCGAGAAGATCGTCAGCCCCCAGCGCGCCTCGCCCCCGCCGAACAGGCCGAAGCTGACCCCGGTGTTCTGCACGAAGGTGAAGCGCAGGATCGGCGGAATCACTTCGGCGAACACATAGCCGACCGGAATCTGGCTGACCGAAGCCACGTCCGGCAGGCTCAGAATCCAGGCCTTGGTCAGCTGGTCCAGAACGATGATCAGAACGGCGATGCCGTAGGCGGCCAGGGCGATGCGAGTGATCTTCATGCGGCGGCGGTTAGCAGGAAGCGGCGCCGGGGCGAAGCGGAAAACCACTGAGGCCCGAACTTCACGTCGGCGAATTCACAGTCGGAAAAGAAAAATGGCGCGCATGACGATTCGTGCGGCCATCGGCGTTTGCCGGGCGAAAACCGCGATCAACTCGCCTGAGATGAGAGCCGGTTAGAATGGCGTCATGATCCGGTCGCCGCTCATTGATGTCGAAACCGTGCCGTCAGAGAACATGCCGGGCCCTCGGCTTGGCACGATTGGCGCCCTGTCACCCTGTTTTCGCGCCAAGCGCCGATTGTCAGGTTGGCGCATTGTCACCCTGTTTTTACGACAAGCGTCAACGGATCAGAACAGGTCGCCCTGGCTTGGCGTCGGCGGTTTGGGCCTTGGCGTGGGCTTGGGCGGAGGGGGCGACGCGACCCGTCCATCCCCCCCGTCGATGGTCGCGCCCCGCGCGCCGTCGCCGAACACCAGCCGCACCGCCTGGCCGGGCTCCAGTCCCGCCGCCGCGGTGATCCAGTCGCCGTCGGCGTTCTCGACCCGGGCGAATCCGGGCTTGGGCCGGCCGGGATCCAGCGTCGCCAGCGCCCGCGACAGGGCGTTCAGCCGGTCCTGGTCGCGGGTCAGCCGTCGCTCGACCGTCGGCTTGAACCGGGCTGCGACGGCGGACAGCCGGTCGCCCCGACGCTCCAGCGCCCGGTCCAGCAGCCCCCGTCCAAGCCGTCCGCCGACGCCGGCCAGCCGGCGTTCGTGGACCGAGACATTGCGTTGCAGCCCCGATCCCAGCCGGCTCGACACATGGTCCAGCCGCTGCTGCGCCAGGGCCAGCAGGTCTTCCGGCCGCGCCGGCAGGCCACGCGCGACCGCACGCAGCCGGGTGCGCCGATCCTCGATCAGTCGTCCGCCCGCCAGGACCATGCGCCGGTCCAGGTCGGCGACCGCATATCTCAGGTCCGCCAGCACCGGCGTCGCGATCTCGGCCGCCCCCGTCGGCGTCGGCGCGCGCCGGTCGGAGACGAAGTCGATCAGGGTCGTGTCCGTCTCATGCCCCACGGCCGAGATGATCGGAATTCGCGCCGCCGCCACCGTCCGCGCCAGGCCTTCATCATTGAAGCACCACAGGTCCTCGACCGAGCCGCCCCCACGGGCCACGATCAGCAGGTCGGGGCGGGGGATCGGCCCATCGGCGGTCATCGCGTCAAAACCGCGAATGGCGTTCGACACCTGGCCGCACGCCGCCTCGCCCTGGACCACGACGGGCCAGACGATCACCCGGCAGGGCCAGCGTTCGGCGATCCGGTGCAGCACATCGCGGATCACCGCCCCGGTCAGGCTGGTGATCACGCCGATGGTGCGGGGAAACTGTGGCAGGGGCTTCTTGCGCCCCGGCTCGAACAGTCCTTCTTCACGCAGCCGGACCTTCAGTCGTTCCAGCTGGGCCAGCAGGGCGCCGGCGCCGGCCGCCTCCATGCTCTCGATCACGATCTGGTACGACGACCGCGCCGGATACGAGGTGATCTTGCCGGTGACGATGACCTCCAGCCCTGCCTCCGGCTGGACGCCCAAGCCGCGCACCGATCCCTTCCAGATCACCCCGTCGATGGCCGACTTGTCGTCCTTCAGGGTCAGATAGATGTGGCCCGACGCGTGACGATTGACCTTGGACACCTCGCCCCTCAGCCGCACATGGCCGAATCGCTCCTCCAGCGTCCGCTTCAGGGCGAAGGACAGTTCGGAGATCGACAGGGGCGGATTGTTGTCGCGCGGGGCGGCGGCCTCGGCCGGGCCTTCGAACACATAGGAGTCGTCGCTCATCGGCCCATCCTAGCCTGCGTCGCGTCTTGCGGGAACAGGATCGACGCCGCCCCGTTCGGCTTTCATGGCCGCCGACCCCCAAGGAACCGATCCGGACGACCGCGACCCGCGCGAGCGCGACCTCATGCGTCGCAGCGGCGCCGGCGGGGCCATGAGCCCCTGGCTGATCATCGGCGGGATCGCCCTGATCGGCCTGGTCGTCTACGTCCTTTCCGCCCTGTTCTGACGCTTCAGCCCGTCGGACGCTTGACCGTCCGACGCAGGCCCGTCATTGCCGACTTCATGATTATTCTTCTCGTTGGATCGGGCGGGCGCGAACACGCCCTGGCCTGGAAGATCGCCCAGTCGCCACTGGTCACCCGCCTCGTCGCCGCCCCCGGCAATCCCGGCATCGAGAAACTGTGCGAGCTTCGTCCGGTCAAGGCTGACGACGCCGAGGGGCTCGCCGCCCTGGCCCGCGAGATCAAGGCGGACCTGGTCGTGGTCGGGCCTGAAGTGGCCCTGGCCGCCGGTCTCGCCGACCGTCTGGCCTCGGCCGGCATCCCCTGTTTCGGCCCCACCGCCAAGGCGGCCCAGCTGGAGGTGTCCAAGGCCTTCTCCAAGGCCTTCCTGGAACGCCACGAAATCCCCACCGCCGGCTACGGCGTCTATGACACGGTCAAGGACGCCAAGGCCGCCCTGGACGTGTTCAAGCCTCCCTATGTCATCAAGGCCGACGGTCTGGCCGCCGGCAAGGGCGTGGCCATCAGCCCCGACCGTCCCGACGCCGAAGCCGAGATCGAGCGCATGCTGGGCGGCCGCTTCGGCGCCGCCGGGGCCCGCGTCGTGATCGAGGAGTTCATGGACGGGGAGGAGGGCTCCCTCTTCGCCCTGTGCGACGGGAAACAGGCCGTCCTGTTCGGCGGCGCCCAGGACCACAAGCGCGCCTTCGACGGCGACACCGGCCCTAATACTGGCGGCATGGGCGCCTATTCGCCCGCTCCGGTCTTCACCGCCGACCTGGTGCAGCAGGCCGACGAACGGATCGTCCAGCCCACCATCCGCAAGATGGCCGAGGAGGGCGCTCCCTACCGCGGCGTCCTCTACGCCGGCCTGATGGCCACGGCCGACGGTCCCAAGGTGGTCGAGTTCAACGCCCGCTTCGGCGACCCCGAATGCCAGGTGCTGATGATGCGCATGGCCGGGGACATCGTCCCCTATCTGCTGGGCTGCGCGCGGGGCGACGTCTCGGGCCTGCCGTCTCCGGCCTTCAAGCCCCAGACGGTGATCTGTGTCGTCATGGCGGCCAAGGGCTATCCCGACAGCCCGCTGGAAGGTTCTATCATCCGCGGCGTGGACCAGGACGTCGGCCCCCACGTCCAGGTCTTCCACGCCGGGACCAAGCGCCGCGACGACGGCCAGCTGTGCGCCGCCGGCGGCCGTGTCCTGAATGTATGCGCTGAGGGCGACGACATCGCCCAGGCCCGCGAACGCGCCTATGACGCCATCCGCAAGATCGACTGGCCCGGCGGCTTCAACCGCTCCGACATCGGCTGGCGGGCCCTGGGCCGGGGCTGACCGTATCGGCGGGATGTGCTAGGCTCGCGCCATGGCTGATCCCGCAGTTGATCACGACGAAGAAGATCTGTTCTCGACGCCGGACGACGCGGCGGATGAGGCCGCGACCTTGCGGGGCCTTGCCGATGCCGCAGCTGGACGGGTCGTAGACAACGAGACCGTGATGCGCTGGGTCGAGTCATGGTCGACGGCCAATCCTCTGCCCCGGCCTAAATGCGGTTAGTCGTCTGGACGGATCAGGCGCTGAGCGATCTGGAGGACATCAGCCTCTATATCGCCGACTTCAATCCAGCTGCTGCGGCGCGCTTCTTCATTCGATTGAAAGCTGCTGCCGAGAGCCTCGCGCATTTCGCGGACCGGGGACGCCCTTCCATTCATGGAACACGAGAACTGACTCTGGTGAAGCCCTATCTGATCCGGTACGCGATCCTGCCTGATCGGGTTGAGGTCGTCACCATCAGGCATTCCGCCCGACGGCCCGAGCGATAGGTCTCACGCCCAGGCGAACAGCAGCCGCCCTTCGCCCATTCGCTCGCGCAGTTCCGGCAGATCGGTGTGGGCTACCGAGAAACAGCCGTAGCTGCGACCCAGCTTGCCTTCGCGGGCCAGGAAGTCCGGGTCGGCGTAGTCGGCCCCGTGGATGATGATGGCCCGCTCGCGCGCCTTGTCGTTGGTGTATTCCAACCCGTCCAACAGGACGTTCGGCCCCTGCTGGGATCCCCAGCCTGCCCCTGCGGTGGCGTAGGCCCCGACCGAGGACATGTTGGAATCCGGCGTGTTGGAGAAGCGCTGGGCGTAGCCCGTGTGGCTGGGGTCCGAACCTCGCCCGTGGCAGGTGCGCAGCACCTTGACCTCGCCGGCGATCAGATCGACTTCGTACAGCCGCTCTTCGCCCGAGAATTTCTTGAAGTCGACCAGGTACATCCGGTCGCGCAGCGGAATTTTCTTGTGATGGATGTCCAGAGCCGCCATCGCTCGCTCCATCAGGTCCTTGCGAACATGACCGCGCGGGTCGAGAGGCGGCGGGCTGACGACGAGGGCCTCGACGACGGGGGCGGGGGACGGAGGTGCGACCGGCTTGGCCGCCGCCAGGGTCGTCACCGGGACGGATGCTCCGGCGCTGGCGCAACCGGCCAGCATGGCCGATCCGCCCAGAATGAGTCCTCGTCTTGAAAGCCGCATGCGACGCCCTCGTTGCGGTTTATCTTCGGAGATGCTTGTTTCAAATGGTTACGGGGGAGGCAACCTGAGCCTTGTGGGGCATTTTTGCGGCGCTGCGCCGCAGGGGAACAGTGATGATGCGTTTTGGTCTGGCGCTGGCGGCTCTGATGGCCACGGCCACGGTCGCGGTTGCGCAGCAAAGCCCCGCTGGGCCTACGGTTTTCTCCACCCAGGGGACGACGTTTGTCGAAGCTGGCCGACTGCTCGCGGATCCGTCGAACGGCGTTGTGCAGCGCGGTAAAACTCTCGTGATCAGGGGGAACCAAGTCGTCGAGATCCGCGACGGCTTCGTCGGCGACCCGTCTCAGGGTGCGGTGGTTGGTCTCCGCGATTCCTTCGTTCTGCCGGGTTTGATCGACAGCCATGTCCATCTGACCGGTCAGCAGAACCCCAATTCCCGCCTTGAGGAACTCACCCAGTCGGATGCCACCCAGGCCATGGTCGGCGCCCGCTATGCCCGCCGCACCCTGATGGCGGGCTTCACCACGGTCGCGGACCTCGGCGCCAGCAATGAAGCCATCTTCGCGCTGCGCGAGGCGGTGAAGGCCGGCGACGTGCCCGGTCCGCGCATCATTGCGGCCGGATCCTCGGTCTCGATCCATGGCGGCCACGGCGACGCCAACGGCTTCCGCGAGGACGTTCTGCACCTGTTGTCGCCGGAAAGCGTCTGTTCGGGGCCTGAGGATTGTATGCGCGCAGTCCGCACCCAGGTCCGGTCGGGCGCCGACATCATCAAGATCACCGCGACTGGCGGGGTTCTGTCCAACACCGCCGCCGGTCTGAACCAGCAGTTCAGCGATCCCGAACTGACCGCCATCGTCGAAAGCGCTCACCGCATGGGTCGTCAGGTCACGGCCCACGCTCATGGCGCGGACGGCGTCAACGCCTTCCTGCGCGCGGGCGGCGACTCCATCGAACACGGCACCTATCTGGACGACCAGTCGATCCGCCTCTTCAAGACCAACGGCGCCTGGTTGGTGCCCACGCTTCTGGCCGGGGACTTCGTCGCCCGGATCGCCGCCGGGCCGGACAACTTCTTCACCCCGGCCCAGACGGCGAAGGCGCTGGAAGCGGGGCCGAAGATGCTGGACATGGCGCGCCGCGCGCATGAGGGCGGGGTGAAGATCGCCTTCGGCACCGACAGCGGCGTCTCGGCCCACGGCGACAACGCCAGGGAGTTCGCCCTGCTGGTCCGCGCCGGCCTGACTCCGCTGGAAGCCGTTCAGGCCGCCACAGTGGGCGCCGCCGAACACCTGCGCATCTCCAGCGAGGCCGGGCGGATTGCGCCGGGCATGCCCGCCGACATCATCGCCGTGAAGGGCGATCCTCTGACCGACGTCACCGAACTGGAGCGGATGAAGTTCGTGATGAAGTCCGGCGTGGTCTACCGCGCCGACTGAATCCTGTCCGTTAGGAAGGCGGCGAAAGCCGCCTCATCCTCGAACCGGGCGACGACCGGCCATGCCGTCACGCGCGTGCGCTGGTCTGGCGTCAGCCGCACCCAGTCCTTTTCCGTGGTCACAAGACCGGCGTCATAGACCGCGGCCCGATCCATCAGGAACGCGATGTCGTCGGCCCTATAGGCCGCATGGTCGGGGAAGGGGACGAAGTCCGCCAGGGCGCACCCTGCCGCCTTCAACGACCGCTCGACCTTCCACGGCTTGGCGATGCCGGCGAACCCGACCTGAGGCCCAGGCGGAGGCGGCCCTTCGGGCGTCAGGCGCGCGACGAAGATGGGCAGGCCGTCGAACACGGCCAGCAGTTCGGGATCGGCCGTCTCCAGATCGGTCGGCAACATCACCACCACGGCGTCGGCGCGGGCCAGTCCGGCCTTCAGCGGCTCACGCATCGGACCTGACGGAAAGACCGAGCCGTCGCCGAACGGCCATTCGTCGCCCCGTGTCTCGCCGTCTACGACGATCAGGCTGATGGTCTTCTTCAAGGCGGGGTTCTGATGTCCGTCGTCCAGCACCAGCGCCCGCGCGCCTTCCGACACGGCCGCCTGCGCCCCGGCGATGCGGTCGCGCGAGATCCAGGCCGGGGCGTCCTGCGCCAGCATCAGGGGTTCGTCGCCGACGTCCTCGGCCGTGTGTGTATTTTGATCGACCCGCACCGGGCCTTCCAGCTTGCCGCCATAACCGCGCGACAGGCCTTGCGCCTCCACGCCCGCCGCGCGCAGCAGCCGCAGCACCTCGCGGGCCACAGGCGTCTTGCCCGACCCGCCCACAGTCAGATTGCCGACCGAGATCACCGCGCAGCCCGGATCGACCGGGACCGTCCGTGCGATCCGGCGCGCCGTCACCCCGGCCCAGATCCAGCCCAGGGGCTTCAGCACGGTGCGCGTCACCCGCGCATGGTCGCGGTCGCGCACATACCACCAGCGCGGCGTGTTCAGCTTCATCGCCTGGGCCTCTTCTGCGGCGTCAGCGGCGACAGCCAGGTCCACAGCCGGTCCAGACCGCCGCCCGCCTCGGCCGCAGCACGCCGGGCGCGCTCGCCCATGACCTTGGCCGCCGCCGGATCGGCCAGCAGGGGCGTCACCGCCTCGGGCAGGTCCCAGGGTGCCTGGACCAGGATCAGACCGCCGGCCTCGGCCAGGGCCGAGGTGACGGTCGCCCAGTTCGAGGCGTCCGGCCCCGTCACGGTCGGTCGGCCCAGCCGCGCGGGCTCCAGCGGATTATGCCCGCCCACTGCCGGCAGGCCCAGGGCCGGAGCGAAGGAGCCGCCCATCACCACGACGTCCGCCAGTCGCAGGAACAGGCCCATCTCGTTCAGGGTGTCGGCCAGATAGACGTCGGTGTCGCGCCCGATGGTCTCGCCGCGCGACCGCATGGCGAAGGCCACGCCCTCGCGCTGCAAGGCCGTAGCGATATGCGGCCCCCGTTCGGGATGGCGGGGAAGCAGGATCAGACAGGCGCGGTCGGGCAGCTTGTCCAGGGCGCGGACGATGGCGATCTCCTCGCCCTCGTGCGTGCTGGCGGCGACCACCACCGGCCGGTCGCCGATGGCGGCGCTCAGGCGGCTGAAGGCGGCCGTATCATGGGGCAGGGGCTCGCCCGCCAGTTTCAGATTGACCAGCCCGTCGATCCGCGCGCCCAGGCTTTCCAGCCGCTGTGCCGACAACTGATCCTGCGGCAGAACCAGGTCGAAGGCGCCGGTCACCGCCCGCGCCGAGGCCGGAAACCGCGCCCAGCCATCGACCGTCTTCTCGGTGATCCTTGCGCTGACCAGGGCCAGTTTCACGCCCCGCTGATGCGCCTCCAGCAGCATATTGGGCCACAGTTCGCTCTCGACGAAGATCGCCAGGCTGGGCCGCCAGTGATCCAGGAACCGCGCCACCACGCCCGGTCCATCGACCGGCGCATACTGATGGATGGCGCCCTTCGGCAGACGGTCGGCCAGAATCCGCGCCGATGTCACCGTACCCGAGGTGACCAGCACCGTCAGGTCGGGCCGCGTCCTCACGAACCGCTCGACCAGCGGTAACAGGGACAGGGTCTCGCCGACGCTGACGCCGTGCAGCCAGACCAGATCCCCTTGCGGCCGCTCCACGTCGGTGAAGCCCATCCGCTCATCGACGCGTACGGGGTCCTCCTTGCCCTTGGCCGCGCGGGCGTCCAGCAGGCGCGGGGCAAACGGCTCCAGCGCCCGCGTCAGCAGCCGATAGGCCAGCAACGGCAGGGGCGTCACGGCTTAAGGCCCGTAATGGCGTCGGCCCGCGCCTCGACGGCGGTCAGGCGGGCCGTCCAGTCGGCGACCACGGCCGCCATGTCGGCGCCCTCGGGGAAATCGGCCCGGTCCCAGACCACGGCGCCCTTGCCGAACGGCAGGGGCAGCACCGCCCGGTCCCAGCTGTTGAACCGGATCGCGGGATTGCAAGACAGGCCGATGAACAGAGCCGGCGCATTCGACAACTTGGCCATCAGGGGCAGGCCTTCGGCCATAACTCGGGCCGGCCCTCGCGGACCGTCCGGCGTCAGAGCCAGCGCGCCCACCTTCAACTGTTTCAGCCCGTCCCGCAGGGCCTGCGACCCGCCCTTGGCCCGGTCAGCCTTGTCCTTGTTGGCGGAGGACCCTCGCACGGCGGGGAAACCCTGGCGCGCCACGGCCTTGGCGATGAACTCTCCGTCGGCCGAGAGTGAGATCAGTCCTTTGGCGGGTTGCGCCCGGTCCAGCGGCCACGACGCCGGCGCCAGGCCGATGCGCGAGTGCCAAAAAACGCACAGGACCCCGCCGCCCCTGGCCCAGATCTCTTCGGCGACCGATTGGTTCTCATGGGTCCATCGGATGGTGGCGAAACAGAACTGCATCCATTGCGCCAGGAGCCAGGCCAGGGCGGACTGGATGACCGGGTTACGAAGGGGCCTCAAGCCACAGCCTCGACAGTCGGGGCGCCGCCGTCCAGCGACTGCTGTCGGGCCAGACGGGAATAGAGCCCCCCCTTGGCGACCAACACGTCGTGCGAGCCCTGCTCCACCACCCGTCCGGCTTCGATCACATAGATCCGGTCGGCGTTGCGAACGGTCGACAGCCGGTGCGCGATCATCAGGGTGGCGCGGCCTTCCATCAACCGCTCCAGCGCCGCCTGGACCAGGGCCTCGCTCTCGGTGTCCAGAGCGCTGGTCGCCTCGTCCAGCAGCAGGATCGGCGCATCCTTCAGGAAGGCGCGGGCGATGGCGATCCGCTGGCGCTGCCCCCCAGACAGCCGCAGCCCCGCCTCGCCGGCGCGCGTCTCGTACCCCTCGGGCAGGGCGGTGATGAAGTCGTTGGCGGCGGCCGAACGTGCGGCCTCCTCGATCTGGGCCTGGGTCGCGCCCGGCCGGCCATAGGCGATATTGGCGGCGATGGTGTCGTCGAACAGGAAGGGCTCCTGCGTCACCAGGGCGATATGGTCGCGCAGGTCGTGGATCCGCAGCGACCGCACGTCGGCGCCGTTGATCGTCACCGCCCCGTCCGTCACATCATAGAAGCGCGGCAGCAGACTAAGGATCGTGCTCTTTCCCCCGCCCGACGGCCCGACCAGGGCCACCGTCTCGCCCGGCGCGACCCGCAGCGAGACATCGTTCAGCGTCGGCGCCCCGCCGGGGGCATAGGCGAACGACACCTGGTCCAGCACCACCTCGACCGGGCCGGGGGCCAAGGGCGCGGCGTCGGGCGCTTCGCGGATCTCGGCCTCGATGTCCAGAGCGCCGAACAGGCGACGCGCGGCGGTGAAGCCCTCGCTCATCACCGTCGCCAGATTGGTCACCTGTCGCAGGGCCTGACCGGCGGCCAGCAGCATGCCGATGAAGGCGGCGAACCCGCCCACCGTCATCTCGCCCGCCTGCGACCGCCAGCCGGCATAGGCCATGACCGCCGCCACCACGACATAGGCGACCATGTCGCTGGACGGGCCGGCGAAGGCGCGGGCGTTGGCGCCTTTGATGACGTGACGCTGGCGACGGGCCACGACCTCGGCGACGCGGTCCTGTTCAGCCGCCTCGCGGTTCTCGATCTTGATCAGCCGAACCCCGTCCAGGTTCTCCATCAGGGCGGTGGACAGATTCTCGGTCTCGGCCATCGCCCCGCGCGCCGCCTTGCGGGTCTTGCGTCCGAACTGGCGCAGCACCAGCGCCACCAGCGGCACGCCCAGCAGCACGACGATCGTCAGCTGCCAGTCGATGAACCCCATATAGATCAGCACCGCGATCAGGGTCAGCAGGTTCTGGGTGTAGTTGACCACGCCCGAGGTAAAGGCCTCGCGCACCATATTGGCGTCGAACAGGACGGACGAGACGAAGCCGCCCGAATGCTGGCTGCGCAGCCGGGCCAGGTCGGCGCGGATCATGGCCCCGAACAGACGGATCTGAATATCGCCAACGATGGTGTGACCCAGACGGTTGACCAGAGCCGCCTGGCCGATGGCGGCCAGGGTCCGCATCACCGCGACCGCCAGGATGGCGGCAGGGATCCAGATAATGGCCTTATCCGCCGGGAAGCTGACGACCCCGAACAGGCTGATCGGCTCGGTCCCGCCCAGGAACAGACCGTTCACCGCCGGCTCCAGCAGCTTCAGCAGGGCCGCCGTCAGCAGGCCCGTCATGGCCGCGCACAGCACCGACAGGATCAGCGATCCCTTGTGCCGGGAAAGGTAGTCGCGCCAGATCCGCGCCAGCAGGGCGCGCAGGGGCATGGTCTCGGAAGCGGGCGCGGTCATCGGCTCTCGGTCGTCCGAGCCGCCGTTCAAGTCAAGGCTTGTCAGGCGCCGGTTCCAGCAGGCGCCCCTGTTCATCCGCATGGATCAGGGTTTCGCCCGGCGCGTCCTCGACCCTGACGGCGGGGGGGACTGTCGGATTTGACGCATAGCGACGGCCATCGAACGGCACGGCGGCCTCGTGGCCCTCGGTGATCCCGCCACCGGCGACATAGACGCCCAGATCGCGACGCCCGTGGGTCTGCTGCTCCAGCAGCCGGATCGGCGCCCGCGTCACGCTGATTTCGCCGATTGACACATAGGCGTCGCCCACGCGGCTGAGGACCAGCAACTGGCATCCGCCCGACCCGCACCAGTTCGGTCCCGTCAGATAGACGAGGGTGGTCGCACCATCGGGCGTGATCGCAGCCGTGTATCGCGTGGCGCCCACCGCGCCCTGCGCTTTCTCGCGCAGATAGGCGGTCAGGGCAGGATCCTCCGGCGGCGGGGTCTGTGCGGCGGCGACGCTGATCCAAAGGCCCAAGGCTACGGCTGCGGTTGCTGCGATGGTCTTCATGTCGGCCTCCTGTTTCGGCGAACAATCCAACGCGCGAACGTCGAGTTCGGATGACGCGGTCGGTCCGGGACGCTATCTGGCGGCCATGGCGCGCTTTGATCTTTCGACCGCGATGGGCCGTTTCCGGGCGCATTGGCATTATTTCTGGGCGGACCACGCCTTTCTGCGCTTGGCGTTTTCGAACGCCCACTGGCTGGGCCCTGACCTGGTGCGCACCAACCAGCCGTCGCCGCGCCAACTGGCCTATTGGAAGACAAAGGGCGTCCGCACCGTCATCAATCTGCGTGGACAGCGCGACGAGGGCTACTACTGGCTGGAGAAAGAAGCCTGCGAGCGCCTGGGCCTGACCCTGATCGACGCCCCGCTGGATTCGCGCGATCCGCCTCAGACCGACCGCATCCACCGCGCTCGCGACCTGTTCCAGACCATCGAATATCCGGTCCTGATCCACTGCAAGTCCGGCGCGGACCGGGCGGGGATGATGGCCGTCTTCTACCGCCATTTCCATCTGGGCGAGCCGATGTCGGTCGCCATGAAACAGCTGTCCAAGAAATACCTGCACTCGCGCGAGGGGCTGACCGGGGTGCTGGACTATACGCTCGAGAAATACGTCAATGAGATCGAGCCGCGCGGTATCAGTTTCATCGACTGGGTCGACAGCCCCGAATACGATCCCAAGACGATCCGCGCCGAGTTCAAGGCCGGCTGGTGGGGCACGCTGCTGACCGAGAAGCTGCTGAAGCGGGAGTAGGGTTCAGCCCCCATCCTAATGTCGTCATCCTCGCCCTTGTGGCGAGGATGACGGGTTTATAGAGGGCGTTAGCCCCAGGGGCCTTTCGGAGGCTGATCCCCGCGTTCGCGGGCCTCGGCCGTCAGCTCGGCGTCGCGCCGGGCCTTGCGGTCGGCTTCCCACTTTTTGAACCAGCGCGCATAGCCGATCTGTCCCCGCAGCGAAAAGCTGAACAGGATCAGCACCGCCAGCAGGCTGACCAGTTGGAATATCTGTTGCGGTTCCAGGTTCATGTTCGTTCAGCGTCCGGGTCAGGGAGCGGGTTCCCGTTCCCTGACGTCGCAGGATCAGGCCACGTCGCCGCGCGGGTCGATCAGCTTGTGGGCGTGCAGGATGAAATAGCGCATGTGGGCGTTGTCCACGGTCGCCTGGGCGCGCGCCTTCCAGGCCTGTTTGGCTTCGTCATAGCTGCCGAAGGCGCCGACGAATTCGACCTGCGACAGATCGCGAAACGTCGGCTCGCCCAGATGGCGCAGTTCGCCGCCGATGACGAGGTGGAGCAGCTGGGGCGGGACGGAGGATTGATCGGCCATCGGATGTCCTTGAAGTCTGGGGAGAGCTTTTGCCGGGGCATAAGCCCAGAACGCCTAAGGATCAATGTATGATAGGGTTTTTCAACCCAAGCCTTAGGTCGATGGCGGCACGTTTTAACAGCGGCTCGCTTGTTTGCCCCGGAGTGCGGGTTGAGGCATGATGCAATCATGAGCAGCGATCCGGAAAACCTGATGCTCGTCTTTCTTCGGCGTATCGACGCCAAGATCGATACCCTGACGCTTGATGTTCGTGAGTTGAAGGATCGGGTGTCTGGCGTGGAGCTAGGTCTGACATCGGTGCGGCGCGACATCGCCGGTCTGGCCGAAACCGACGCCCGTCTTCAGGTTTCGCTGGATCGCATGCGCGACGATGTCGGCCGAATCCAGCGCCGCCTTGATCTGCATGAGGAGCCCGCCGCCTAAACGGAGCTGCGTCCTAGGTCGATAGCGGCACGTTTTTACAGCGCCGCACGATCAGCGGGTGCAGGGCCGGGGCGGCGCAGACCAGGCTGGCCTGGCGCGGGTCGGGCCGGTTGAAACGCCAGGGGCGGCCATGGTGGTCGCTGACCCGCGCTCCGGCCTCCTCGGCGATCAGACTGCCCGCCGCCACGTCCCAATCCCATTTCGGCGTCAGAGCCAGGGCCGCGTCGAAGGCTCCGGCCGCGACCAGGGCCATCCGATAGGCCAGGGCGTTGCGTTTCGAAAACCGCAGCGCCGGCCAGGGCTCGTCCCAGTGCGACCCCTCGATCATCCGCGCGTCGCCCAGCACCGAGGCGTCATCCAGCGTCTCCACGTCCGAGGCCCGCACCAGGGCGCCGTTCCGCCGCGCCCCGCCGCCGCGCGCCGCCACATAGGTCTCTTGCACCTCGGGCGCATGGATGACGGCGGCGACCACCTGGCCGTCCTCGACGACCGCGATCGGCACGCACCACCAGGGCTGCCGCTTCATATAGGCCACCGTGCCGTCTACCGGATCGACCACGAAGATCCGGCGCTTCGACAGTCGCTCGGGCGAGTCCGCCGTCTCTTCCGACAGCCAGCCATAGTCGGGGCGGGCAGCCAGCAGCCGGTCCTTCAGCATGGCGTCCACCGCCAGGTCGCCGCTGGTCACGGGCGACCCGCCGACCTTGGCCTCGATCTTCAGGCCCGCCTCGCGTTCAGCGACCGCAAGCGCCCCGGCGTCGATCGCCGCCTGGCGGATCAGCTCCAGATCTGAGGCTAGATCGATCATTTGCCCGCTATGGCCACCGCGTCGAACATCAGGCTGGGCACGTTGAACCCACCCCGGAACTCCAGGTCGGACCCGCGTTGGAGGCGCAGATAAAGCTCGGGCAGCTTGCCCGCCACCGTGACCTCGTTGACCGGATAGGCGATCTCGCCGTTCTCGAACCAGAAGCCGGACACCCCGGCGGACCAGTCGCCGGTGTTGCCGTTCAGCGACGGCCCGAACATCGAGGTGACCAGAAGGCCCGTCCCCGCATCGGCCATCAGGCCCGCCAGATCGCGCTCGCCCGGCTCCATGTGCAGATTATGGGTTCCGACCCCCGCTGGTCCCGCCAGCCCGCGCGAGGCGTGGCCGGTGGATTGCAGCCCCAGTTGCTGCGCCGAGGCGCTGTTCAGCAGCCAGGTGGTCAGCATCCCGTCGTCGAACAGGGCGCGTCGCTCCACGGCGACCCCTTCATCATCGAACGGCGTCGATCCCAGGCCGCGTGGCCGGAACGGATCGTCGATCAGGGTCACCCCTTCGGCGAACACCCTCTGACCCATCCGGTCCTTCAGGAAGGAGGTGCCGCGCGCTATCGACGGGCCCGAGATGGCGCCGATCGCCGGCGAGACGATCTGGCCAGCCATGCGGTTGTCGAAGATGACGGGTGCGGTGGTCGAGGCGATCTTGCGCGCCCCGGTCCGGGCGACGGCGCGCTCTCCGGCCGTCCGTCCGATGATCTCGGCGCCCGGCAGGTCGGACAGGTGCCGAGTCGAGCGGCTCTCGCCGCCGCGCTCCATGGCCCCGTCTTTTTCTGCGATCACCCCGACGCCCAGCGAGAAGGCCGAACCCTGATAGTCGCCGTCGAACCCGTGCGACGTCACCAGCCGCCAGCGGCTGGACGACCAGGACGCATGCCCGCCCTCGGACCGGGCCACGCCTTCTACCGCCAGGGCTGCGGCCTCGGCCTCGGCCGAGACCCGCTCCAGGGATTCGGCGCTGCGCTCGCTGGGGTCGAACAGGTCCAGTTCGGCGAAGGGGCCCCGCGCCAGCCGATCCACGGGGGCGAAACCGGCATGGGGATCTTCCGGCGCCAGCCGGGCCATGGCTACGGCCCGTTCGACCAGACGCGCCTGGGTCTCGGGCGACAGGTCGGAGGCCGACACCGATGCCTGACGTTGTCCGACAAAGACCCGAAGACCCAGGTCGCGCGCCTCTTCGCGCTCGACGTCCTCCAGCTTGCCGTTGCGCACCCCGACCGACAGGGAGCGTCGGTCCGCGCTGACCGCCTCGGCGGCGTGGGCCCCGGCCTTCAGCGCGGCCTGGACGATGTCATTCAGAAGATCGGTGGAAACAGGCGCATACAGGGTTTCAGTCATGCCCCGATATGGCGGACCCTTTGCTGCGCCGCAACCTTGCGCCTCAGACCACGGCGAAGGCGATCAAGGCCACGGCGGCCGTCAACAGCGCCACCCAGGTCAGCAGCATGCCGATCACCCGGCCCAGCGACGGTCCCGTCTGGAACAACAGGCCCAGGGCATGGACCACGCGACCGACCAGCAGGGTCGCCCCCACGGCATGAACCATCCAGGCGGGCGTGCCGACGGCGGCCAGCAGCAGCAGGGCGACCATGCCCGGCGTGGCATATTCGGCGCAGTTGCCGAAGGCGCGGCTGGCGGCCAGCAGATCCGGGTTCCCTCCATCGCCGAACGACACCATGTGCTTGCGCCGCCCGCTGACCACTATGCCCGACAGCACCAGCATCAGCAGGATCAGCAGGCCGCTCCACAGGGCGGCGGCCTGGACGGCTTGCATCAGGGGTGTGGTCATCGATCAGTCCTCGCGGCCGACGGGATACAGCAGATAATGGTCGTCATAGAAGGGCGTGCGCTCATAGAACCAAGCCAGTCGCGCCTGCGGGTTCGCTGCGAAGTCGGGTTCGGCGGCCAGTTTGGCCTCGAACTCAGCCTTTAGCGCCGGATCGGCGGCCAGCATCTTCTCCGCCAGCGGCGCGATGGCGTAGGCCTCGATATATTCGACCCGGCTCATGACCTCCGGGAACATGCCCCAGGCGAAGAAGCTCTCGCTGGACTGCGGCTCCAGCAGCAGCACGACGATGTCGCCCAGCGGCTGATCGGTCGGCACGCGCACCGAGCCGGTCGGGAAAGTCCAGTCGCGGCGCTCGACCTCGACCGTCTTGACCGAGGCCTGGACGTGGCCCTCGTTGGCCCGCGTCGCCAGCTTGGGCTCGACCAGACGCAGCATCGACAGGTTCACCGTGCGCGGCGCGTCCACCGTCTCCATCTCGACGCCGTGAATCTTCAGCCGCTCGATGATGTCGGTGCGATAGCTCGGCACCCAATAGGCGGCCTGCCGCGTCAGGCTCAGCGTCGGCTTGGATCCATAGAAGGGCATCTGCCACAGCTCGGGATCGGGTCGACCCAGCCAGCGCACCTCGTCGCGGCCCGAGGCGGGGCTGTGATGCATCTCGTAAAGCACGCCTTTGAACGGACGGATGGAGGAGGGGGTCTCCTCTGCCTCGAAATTCGCCGCGATTTGCGCCGGCCGCAGGGCCCGATCCTGGTCCGTCGCCGCCTTCAGCGCCGCGCCCTGATCGGCCAGCAGCCGCATCGCTTCTTCGATGAAGACATAGGTCCCCAGCACCCGCTGCTCATGCGGTTTCAGGCTGTGGTTCTCGATCAGGATCGTCGGCACATGGGCCGCCGAACCCCAGCCGTTCGAGAACCGCTCGCCCAGCCCGCCGTCCGACAGGCCCTTCTTGGGCTCGTCATCGTCGATGCCGAACACCAGCTCGCCGGGGATGTGACCCTCCCGCTCCAGCGCCGCATTCATCGCCGGCTTGAACACCGAATCCAGCCAGGCCGAACTGTTCGGCGACCGGCTGAAGGTACCGTCTTCGCCGTTGAAGCCGTAGGTGACGTCATACTGGTAATCCAGGCCGTCGGTGACGTGGACGTCCACATACAGGTCCGGCCGGTACTTCAGGATCAGGCCCCGCACCGCCCGCATCTCGGGCTGGTCCAGCTTCAGATAGTCGCGGTTCAGGTTCTGGTTGGTCGCCGTATTCCGCCAGCCCTGGATGCGCGGCCCGCGCTGGTTCGGGCGGGAGTAGGGGCCGGAACGCTCGTGCCCGTCCACGCTCAGGATCGGGATCAGGATCAGATTGACGCGGTCCAGCAGGGGGTCCTTGCCGTAGAAGGCGATGTCGCGCAGCACCATCATCCCTGCGTCCTTGCCGTCGATCTCGCCGGGGTGGATGCCCGCCTGGACCATCAGCACCGGCTTGGCCGGATCAAAGGCCGCTCCGTCCTTCGAGGCGATCACCACATAGATGGGCCGCCCCTCGGGCGAGACGCCGAACTGTTCGATGCGGATCAGGTCGCTGGCGGCGTCCAGTCGGTCGAACCAGGCGCGGGTGTCGGCGTAGTTCGGTGAGAAGTCATGCGCCGGATCGGCCTCGAACGGCGTGACCCAGGGGTCGCTCGCGCTGCGCAGCAAGGCCTTTGACGCCCCGTCCCAGGCGGGCGCCGGCGGCAGGAAGGCTTGGTCCCACGGCGCGGTGTTGGGAAGCGTCTGGGACATGGCGGGGCTCACGCTACAGGCTAGGGCGGCAAGAAGGGCCGAAATCAGGAAAGTGGATCGCATGGCCTTTCGTGAGCCGATTGCCTCGACCTGACAAGGCGTCAACCGCCGCCGCCCAACGCTGGCGCCCACCCACCGGCCTTGACCAGCAGGGCGGCGGAGTTCGCCATGCCCCACAGGCTGTAGAGCAGCACCACGATCAGGGCGCCCCCGGCGACCTTGCGCCACGGCGCGAACGCCGCCGTCGCCGTCCCGGTCACGAAGATCGTCACCCCGACCCAAAGCCGCAGCGAGCCGGCCAACCGCGCGAACTCCGCATTCATCTGCGCCAGGATGATCACCACCACCGCCACGATCAGATTGGCCGCCAGGACACAGCCGAACACCAGCCGCCGGTGGGCCCAGAAATGGTCGTCCAGGTCGATCCGCTCATCGCCCCCCTCGGCCGAAACGCGCGGAAAGGTCACGCTGGCCGCCACATAGAAGGTCGCCGCGATGCTCAGCGAGACGAGCAGCACGAAGGTGTTGAACGGCGCGCCTCGGAAGATGACCCAGGCCTGGTTCCAGAAGGTGGCGATGTCGATAGCCACGAACAGGGCCAGCAGCGGCGTCAGCCAGCCGAACCGGATTCGCCGTTTCTCATGCAGGACTCGCGCAAATCCGCCGACCAGTTCAGCGACCGACAGGCCCAGCAGCAGGCCGTAAAAGCTGAAGAAGAATTCGAACGCGCTCACATGGCCCCCGGCTGAGTCGTGCTAACCTATTGCCAGCTCAGCGGCCTGTCGCTCCCAAATTCACCGCGCCATGCCAAGCGCGAATCTTAAGCTGCTCGCCGAAAATCCATGACCCAGTTCAGCTCCCAAGCCCGTCCGTCGTCGTACGAGAAATGTTGGGCCCAGCGCGGCGTCTCCGTGTTCACACGCGACCACTCGAAGCGTGCAAGGATCGGCCGCTCGCCGTCTATGTCGGGTCCTTCGAGGCGGCAGCCCTCGTCGTGAAACCGGCCAACGACCGGCGGCGTCAACCGGCCATCGCGGTCGCTTATCCAGTAGATCGACCACTCGTCGGTCGCCAGATTTAGCGTTCGCAGAGAAACGCCACGCCAACCGCGTTCGGGACAGTCGTGCTGTTCGATATTGGCGATTCCACCCATGCGGGGCTCTGTGAACGCCGTCCCGTGCGCGATGTCCCAATCATCTGAGCCGACGCCCCGGCTTACCAGTCTGCGGTGTTCAACCTCCCAGGGGCCAAACAGGAAGTCGAAGTCATGGATGTGTGAACGTATCATGGCGGCAGCTCCAGCTATGCCGCATCCCTAAAGCGCCCAACTGCCAAATGCTGTCAGCATTCGCAGGCCGTCTACTTCCAGATCGGCGTCCCGTCGCCCGGCAGACCCAGCCGGCCCCACAGGTCGTTGACCCGCTCCACCACCGCCTCGTCCATGCGGATTTCCTCGCCCCATTCGCGCTTGGTCTCGGGCGGCCATTTGTCGGTGGCGTCCAGGCCGATCTTGGAGCCCAGGCCGCTCTCGGGGCTGGCGAAGTCCAGATAGTCGATGGGCGTCGACTCGATCACGGTGATGTCGCGCGCCGGGTCCATCTTGGTCGAGATGGCCCACATGACGTCCTTCCAGTCACGGGCGTCGATGTCGTGGTCCACCACGATGACCCATTTGGTGTACATGAACTGGCGCAGATAGCTCCAGACGCCCAGCATCACCCGCTTGGCGTGGCCCGGATAGGCCTTCTTCATCGACACCACCGCGATCCGATAGCTGCACCCCTCGGGCGGCAGCCAGAAGTCGACGATCTCCGGGAACTGCTGGCGCAACAGGGGAATGAACACCTCGTTGAGCGCCTCGCCCAGCACGCTGGGCTCGTCCGGCGGTCGGCCGGTGAAGGTCGTCAGATAGATCGGGTCCTTGCGCATGGTGATCGCGCTGACCTGGAAGACCGGGAACTTCTCGACCGAATTATAGTAGCCGGTGTGGTCGCCATACGGCCCCTCGTCCTCGAACTCGTTCAGCAGGACATGGCCTTCCAGCACGATCTCGGCTTGGGCCGGCACCATCAGCGGCACGGTCTTGCAGGCGACCAGTTCGGCCTTGGCCCCCCGCATCAGGCCGGCGAACTGATATTCCGACAGGGTGTCCGGCACGGGCGTCACCGCCGCCAGGATCGTGCCCGGATCGGCGCCCAGGACCACGGCGCAGGGCAGGGGCTCCTTGGGTCGGGCCTTCTTGTGCCGGGCATAGTGTTGCGCCCCGCCGCGATGGGCCAACCAGCGCATGATGGCCCTGTCCTTGCCCAGCACCTGCATCCGATAGATGCCCAGGTTGAAGTCGTCCTCGCGGTCCTCGCTCGGCCCCTTGGTCACGACCAGGCCCCAGGTGATCAGGGGGGCGGGTTCCCCGGGCCAGCACGACTGAACGGGCAGCGCGGTCAGGTCGATCTGGTCGCCCTTCAGCACCACCTCCTGCACCGGCGCCTTCTTCACCGTCTTGGGTCGCATCGACATTATGGTCTGCGCCAGGGGCAGCATCTCCATCGCGTCGCTCAGGCCGCGTGGCGGCGTCGGATTGCGCAGGAAGGCCAGCAACTCCCCGACCTCGCGCAGCTCGCCCGCCGTCGTCCGGTTCTTGCCCTCCAGCGTCACACCCATGGCGACCCGCTTCACCGTGCCGAACAGATTGGCCAGGCAGGGGATGGGGCTGATCGTCCCGTCCGGCATGACGGGCTTTTCGAACAGGACCGCCGGGCCGCCGTTGCGCAGCAGCCGGGTCTGGATCTCGGTCATCTCCAGCACCGTGGAGACAGGTTCGGAAACCCGCACCAGCTCGCCTTCGGCTTCCAGCTGGTCGATGAAGTCACGCAGGGATTTGTAGGCCATGCCTTCGCCTAAAGCGCCGGGGCCGAACTGTCACGCCTCGTTCGACTTAAGGCCCGATCCGTCCCGACCAGCGCCAGTCCGAACAGCAGGAAGACGGCCAGCAGGCTGGCGAAGGTCGCCAGCACCCGGCCCAAACCCAGGGTGTCAACATTGACGAACCCATAGGGCCACCAATGGGTCGCCAGCCCGTGAACCAGCGTCCACACGCCGAAGATCAGCGGGAAGCCAAGGGCCTTCGCCGGGTCGATCCACCGCAGCTCCCCCTTCGGCGTGAACCACAGCCAGTCCAGCAGGAAGGCGACCGGCATCACGTAGTGCAGCACCAGATTGACGCCCAGGGTCAGCCCCTCCGGCCGCCAGTAGGGGGCGATCATGAAATGATATACCACCCCGACGATCAGGATGTAGGTCGTCACTGCGGCGCGGAAGGCCGGCGACGCCGCCCAGCGGGCCAGCGGCCTTGTCGGTTTCAGCAAGGGCCCGGTCAGGGCGCCCGCGACCAGGATATTGCTCAGTATGGTGAAGAAGCTGAAGTACTGGACGGTCCGCGTCATAACCGCCCAACCGTCTGCCGGCGTTACCATCAGCAGATATTGCAGCGCCAGCGCCGCCCAGCCGATCACGGCGAAGGCGGCGCGCCAGAGGCGCGGTCGATCTCGTTCACGCAACATGCGCGTCTCTTTCGATCAGCGGGCGATCAAGCGGCGGCCTTGTCCCATTCGTAGGCGTCGTCCAGCCATTGCCCCAGGCGCTCGCCGCGATCCAGGGCGTCCATCCGTTGCATCTCCTCGCTCGACAGTTCGAAGTCGAAGATGTCGAAATTCTCGCGCGCGCGGCTTTCCTTGGTCGTGCGGGGAATGGCGATGATCCGGTTCTGGATCAGCCAGCGCAGGGTGACCTGGCCGTTGGTCTTGCCGTGGGCCTCGGCGATCTCGGAGATCGTCTTGTCGTCGGCGATCTTGCCCTGGGCCAGGGGCGACCAGGCGGTGATCGACGACCCCAGCTCGGCCGCCGTCGCCACCAGCGGGTCGATCCCCAGATAGGGGTGGTGCTCGACCTGGTTGGTCAGCAACCGGGCCTTGGACAGGCTCTGCGCCTGCCGGAACTCCTTGGACGGGAAGTTGGACAGGCCGATCGACTTCGTCAGGCCCTGGTCCTTGGCTTCGTTCAGCGCGCCCAGGGTTTCCTCGAACGTCGGCGTCGGCTTGGGCCAGTGCAGCAGCAGCAGGTCCGGCGTCGTCCCCAGGCTCTCGGCCGATTCTTTCGCCTGTTTCAGCAGGGCGTCATGGGTGAAATGCTCGACCCAGATCTTGGTGGTCAGGAAGATGTCGTCGCGGGATATGCCCGAATCCACGATGCCTTCGCCGACCGCCTTCTCGTTCTTGTAGATCCAGGCGGTGTCGATGTGGCGATAGCCGATCCGCAACGCCTCGGCGACCATCCGACGCGCGTCCGCCGGCTCAAGCTGCCAGGTGCCGAAGCCGAGCAGGGGGATCTCGACGCCATCGACGGTGATTGAGGGCTGATCGCCGTAAGCCATGGGGAAATCCTTCATTCTCGGGGAGCAGCACAGTTAGGCGCCGGGTGCGGCCTTCGAAACCCCCGCGTCGAACCAATCCAGAATTTCCTGCCACAGCGGTTCCAATCCCTTGCGGAAGGCGCCCTCGTGGCCGATCCTTCGCGCGCCGTAATCGCCGGCGCGGCGCACCACGATTTCGGAGGGGGCGTTGGGATAGGCCTTCAGCAGCGCCGCCCCCGTCCCCGGCGTGGCGATGGGGTCGTCCGGAAAGATCCAGGACCGGATCGGCGCCCGCACCTGATCTAACGCCTGGGGATCCAAGGCGCCGGACTTCAGTTCGTCCAGGAAATACGCCGGTTTCAGGCACCACCGCTTCCAGGTCTGGAACACCCCGCGCGGCAGATCCGTCCCGCGCCACAGCTTGCCGGCCCGGACATAGCCGTGGCGGCGCAGATGGCTCGGGCCAAAACCGAACCAGAAGAACAGCTCCATCGGATTATAGGTCCGGTGGTGTCCGCCCCACCATCCGGTCCCGACCGAGACGAAGGCATGCCGCCCGATCTCGGCCTGGTTCGGCATGAAGCCGACGAAATGGCCTCCGACGCTGTGCCCCACATGGAAGACCGGCAGGCCGGGCGCGGCCTTCTTCAACGCCTTCAGCGCGGCCGGCATGTCCAGCCTGCCCCAGTCGGGATAGTCCATCTCCATCGCCGCCAGATCGTCCGGCCGCGAGCCCCCTATGCCGCGATAGTCATAGGTCAGGACCACGCAGCCGCGCTCGGCCATCCAGCGCGCGAACCGGGCATAGAAGCCGCGTGGAAACCCCGTGCCCGCAGAAACCAGCACCGCCATCCTCGGCGCGTCGCCCCGGAACAGCGTCGCTTCCAGCGGCCAGCTGTCCACGGCCTTGATGACCCGATCCTCGACCGCCAGCCCCATGTCGTTTCCTGTCCGTTCTTATTTTAAACGGACCCTGCATGGTTTCCCCGACGTCAGGTCAAGCGGCGTCGTGGGCCCTCACCAGCCGCTTCGGCGCCACCTTGCGCCACCGCTTTTCCAGCGCCGCCCTCAGCCAGACGGGATCGACCGTGGCGATCCGCGCCAGCACGATCGGATGATCGCGGTAGTGGTCGGTAAAGTGAAAGCTGTCCGGGTCCATCTCGACCAGCAAATCTCGCTCATCCAGATTATCCAGATGCACCACGATACTGTCGTCCAGCTTCGGACGCAGCCAGGTGAAGAACTTCCCCGCCACCTTGAACGACGGCTCCCCATAGGACACGCCGTCCTCGACGCCGGGGAAGGACAGCAGCAGGGCGCGCACCTCGTCATGGGTCATGTCAGCACGCCAATCTCAATAAGCCAGCGCGATGCCGTCCTTGCGCATCTCGGTCGCCGCGCCATAGGTCCAGCGCCCGCCGGGGTTCATCTGTTTCATGACGTTCTGATAGCCGCCGAACCCGCCGTCCGGCTCGCCCAGGGTCCAGCCCATGGCCCGTAGCTGCGCCTTGGTGGCCTCGGGTACGCCGCTCTCCAGGTGCAGCACCCCGGTCCCCTCCTGCGGCTGGCCGGTCGGTTCGGACGAGCCATAGTGCTGCCAACGCGGGGCGTCGCCCGCCGCCTGCGGCTCCAGCCCATAGTCGACCATGTTGATGATGATCTGGGCCTGGCCCTGGGGCTGCATCGCCCCGCCCATGACGCCGAACGCCATCCAGGGCTCGCCTTCCTTGACCGCGAAGCCGGGGATGATGGTCTGGAACGGCCGCTTGCCCGGCGCATAGACATTGGGGTGGCCGTCGGTCAGGGCGAACAGCTCGCCCCGGTCCTGGAACATGAAGCCCAGCGGCTCCGACCCATTGTCCGGCGCAAGGCCGGAGCCCATGCCGCGATAGTTGGACTGGATCCAGCTGACCATCATCCCGTCGCTGTCTGCGACGCTGAAATAGGTGGTGTCGCCGTGGTGCGGGGCGTCGCCGGGCATGACCCTATCCATCACCCGGTCCGGCCGAATCAGCTTGGCCCGTTCGGCGGCATAGGCCTTGGAATTCAGCCATTCGACCGGGGTCTTGGAGAAGCGGTCGTCGGCGAACCAGCGCGCCCGGTCCTCGAACGCCAGCCGCTTGGCTTCGGCCTGGACGTGCAGCGAGGCGGCGGACTGGAAGCCCATGGATTTCAGATCGAACTGTTCGCAGATGTTCAGGATCTGGTTGGTCGACAGGCCTTGCGTGTTGGGCCTCAGGCCGAAGACGTCCACCCCGCGATAGTTGGTCCGGATCGGCTCGACCCATTCGGTGTGGTGGGCGGCCATGTCGGCGCGGGTCATCCAGCCGCCGATCCGCTTGAAATAGGCCTCGATCTGATCGGCGATGGGGCCATTGTAGAAGGCGTCGCGCCCACCCTCGGCGATCATCCTTAGGGTCTTGCCCAGATAGGGGTTGGCGAAGACCTCGCCCACCTTGGGCGTCGCCCCTCCGGCGGCCCAGATGCGTTTGCGGTTGTCGTTCTCTTCGATTGGGATCCGGCCCCGGTCGAAGGCCGCCATATTGCGTTCCAGGTAGTAGGCGATGACCTGGGGCATGGGGACGCCCTGTTCGCACAGCTCGGCGACCGGCAGCAGCACATCCTTCCACGGCAGCTTGCCATAGCGTTGATGCGCGCTCCACCAGGCGTCCACCGTGCCCGGCACGTTCACCGTCACCGCGCCATAGCGCGGCAGATAGCCGTCGATGGCTTTGGAGCGCGCGGTCTCCAGGCTGAGGCCCCGCGGACTGGCGCCCGAGCCGTTCAGGCCGACCACCTTCTTCTGTTTCGGGTCCCACAGCAGGCAATAGGCGTCGCCGCCGATGCCGTTGGCCACAGGCTCCAGGAAGCCCAGGGCCGCATTGATGGCGATGGCCGCGTCGATGGCCGATCCGCCGCGTCTCAGGGTATCGATCCCGATCAGGCTGGCCGCCGGGTGCGCCGTCGCCGCCGCCCCGTTCGCGCCCCAGACGGTCGAGCGGCCCATGAATTTCGGTCCCGTGATCCGGTCGCCGATGCCGACTCCGGCATGGGGATCGGCGGGGCGCGCGGGCGAGGGCGGCGCGGACGCCGTCGCGGGCTGCTGCGCCTGGGCTGCGGTCGTGGCCAGCACCCCGACGGGAAGGGCGGACAGGAAGGTGCGACGACGCATGGGCGGACTCCTCGAACAGCCGATAGGCCATCAAGGCGGGGTCCGGCCGATCCCGCAAGCCCCTATCTCGCGGTCATGGGGCAAAGAAAAAGGCCGCGTCCCTTTCGGAACGCGGCCCTGATCCTGGATAGAACCTCGGTCCTATTCGATGTCTTCGTTCAGCAGACCGACCTTGAAGAAGCCGTTCTCCTGCATCTTGTTCATGACTTCCATGAACTGCGAATATTTCACTTCCGGCTGAGCGCGGACGAACACACGCTCTTCCTGGCAGGAGCCGCCGCCCAGGGCCGTGCAGACGTCGGCGGCCAGATTGTCGATCGAGGTTTGCTTCTCGGCGATGAACAGCTGACCGGTGTCCTGGATGGTGATGTAGACCGGTTCTTTCTCTTCCTGCGGGTTTTGCGGCGGCTGCGCCGGCGGCAGGTCGAGTCGGATCGACACCGTCGCCATCGGCGCGGCGACCATGAAGATGATCATCAGCACCAGCAGAATGTCGATGAACGGCGTGATGTTGATATCCGCCGTTTGTTCGATCGTGTGCTTGTCCCCGCCGGAACCACCGAGCTTGGCAGCCATGCATCGTCTCCGTTACTCGCCGCCGCGCTTCGCGCCGGCACATCCCATGGGTCCCCGAAGGGCTTGATCGGTTCTTGGCGTCCCGATGCGCGCTTGTAAAGCGGTTCTAAACGATCCGACGTTCCTGAACGTCAATTACCCGCGACAGGCGAGGGGTTTACGCCTTCGCCAACTTCAGGAAACGGTCCATCAGGGCAGGATCGTCCTTGAAGGCGCCGGTGAACCGGGTGGTGACGGTCGAAACATGCCGGTGGTGCACCCCGCGCGTGGTCATGCACTGGTGTGCGGCGTCGATCATCACCGCGACGCCCTTGGGCTGCAGGTGCGATTCGATGGCCTCGATGATGTCGTTGGTCAGGGTTTCCTGATTCTGCAGCCGCCGGGCGAAGATCTCGACCACTCGCGCCAGCTTGGAGATGCCGACCACCTTTTCGCCGGGCAGATAGGCGACATAGGCCTTGCCCAGGAAGGGGGCCAGGTGGTGCTCGCAATGGCTCTCCACCTCGATCTCGCGCAGGATGACCATGTCGTCGTAGCCGGTTACGTCCTCGAAGGTGCGGCTCAGCTCCTTGGCCGCGTCGGCGTCATAGCCGTCGAACCATTCGCCATAGGCGTCCACCACCCGCTTGGGCGTGTCGATCAGGCCCGGACGGTCGGGATTGTCTCCGGCCCAGGCGATCAGGGTGCGCACGGCGTCCAGCGCCTGTTCGCGGCTGGGACGCTGCACAGTTTCGTCGCTGACGAGGACGGGCTTGGCGGGGATGACGCTCATGAACTCGATTTTCCGGCCGAGGCGGTCGGGGCCGCCCGGTATAGCTTCTACAATCCGTCGGGACTGTATATCAGGCCGCTATATGGGACGGACCCTCCGTCCCGCAAGAAAACCCGCTGAAGACTTATCCATGCCGCTGCACATCCACGACACCCTGCGCCGTGAAAAACGCCTGTTCGAACCGCGCGATCCGAACCGGGTGACC
The DNA here is from genome assembly GCF_058681075.1 of Brevundimonas sp. FV2ps16. Lineage (NCBI taxonomy): Bacteria > Pseudomonadati > Pseudomonadota > Alphaproteobacteria > Caulobacterales > Caulobacteraceae > Brevundimonas > Brevundimonas sp. FV2ps16. Next base: position 1,946,719 of record NZ_CM178728.1, read on the forward strand.
CTCTATGTCTGCGGCCCGACGGTCTATGACTACGCCCATATCGGCAATGCCCGCCCGCCGGTGGTGTTCGACGTCCTGGTCCGCCTGCTGCGCCGGACCTATGGCGCGGATCATGTGATCTACGCCCGCAACGTCACTGACGTGGACGACAAGATCAACCAGAAGGCCGCCCGCGAAGGCGTGGCCATCGGCGAGGTCACGGCCCGCTATGAGGCCGCCTATCTCGCCGACATGGGCCTGCTGAACGTGTCGCCGCCCGACCTCGCCCCCCACGTCACAGACTATGTCCCGGCCATCGTCGCCCAGATCCAGGCCATCGTCGACGCCGGCTGCGCCTATGCCGCCGAGGGCCATGTCCTGTTCGACGTCTCGTCCTATCCGTCCTACGGCGCCCTGTCGGGCCGGAACCTGGACGACATGATCGCCGGCGCCCGGGTCGAGGTCGCCCCCTACAAGAAGAACCCCCACGACTTCGTCCTGTGGAAGCCGTCCAAGCCGGACGAGCCGTCCTGGCCGTCGCCCTGGGGCGAAGGGCGCCCCGGCTGGCATATCGAATGCTCGGCCATGATCGAACAGACCCTGGGCCTGCCCATCGACATCCACGGCGGCGGCATCGACCTGGTCTTCCCGCACCACGAGAACGAGATCGCCCAGGGGGTCTGCGCCCACGGCCACGCCCATGACGACCAGGCCCACGACGAATACGCCCGCTACTGGATGCACAACGGCTTCCTGACCGTGGACGCCGAGAAGATGTCAAAGTCGGTGGGCAACGTCCTGTTGCTGCACGACCTGGTCCAGGCCATGCCGGGCGAGGTCGTCCGTTGGGCGCTTCTGTCGGCGCACTATCGCCAGCCTCTGGACTGGAACCAGGGCCTGCTGGATCAGAGCCGCAAGAACCTCGACCGGCTGTACGGCGTCTTGCGCGACGCCGACGCGGCCCTGGCCGACTTCGATCCGGCCACGCTGGACGAGGCCGAGATGGAGCTGGCCGAGAACGCCCTGGACCCGGTGCTCAATGCGCTTGAGGACGATCTCAACACGCCGGGCGCCATCGCCCAGTTGTTCGGTCTTGGAAACACCTTGCGCGATCTGCTCAACGACGGCGAGGCCGACATCAACGACGTCGCCATGGCCCGCTGGAGTCTGGTCGAAGCGGCCGGCCTGCTCGGCGTGCTGTCTCTGACGCCCGATGCCTGGTTCGAGGGCGGCGATCCCGCTCTGAAGGCCGAGGTCGAGGCCTTGCTTGAGCAACGCGCCGCCGCCCGTGCGGAAAAGAACTGGCCCGAGGCCGACCGCATCCGCGACCGCCTGAACGCACTGAACGTCGTCGTCATGGACGGCCCCGACGGGGCGACCTGGCGAATGAAGGGATAGACTTCAGGCTGCGGCGGCCTTGGCGCTGGTGCTGTAGAAGACGATGCCGGCGAACAGGAACATGCCCAGCAGGACTAGGGTCGGCCCGGCGATGATGCCGATAACGGCGAACGGCATCAGCGCGGTCACGCCCAGCAACTGCACCGCCAGGGCCGCCATCATGATCGGCAGGCCGATCACCGCCAGCCAGAAATGGATCAGCGGCAGGGCGCCCGACTGGGCGCCGGGATAGGCGCGGTAGAACAGGCCGTACAGAAACATCGACACCCACCCCAGCAGGTTGATGTGGGCGTGGACAGGCGAGATGGTGAAATCATGGGTCACCCCCATGAAGTAGCCGAGCGACACGCCCAGGGCGGCGAACAGCACGGCGAGCCGCAGGAAGGCGGTGGAAAGGTTCATGGCGTGTTTTCCCCGAAAGACCTCGCCACCCATTATTCGAAGAACAATGATCGTCCAAGTTACATTGGGGTAAGCTTCAAGGCGCGAATAAGCGCCTTCTCGAACCCCTTAGCGTCTGGGCCGGGCAGGGCGGTCTTCAACTCACCGCTTTCGTACAGCTCCATCACTTTCGGATGGACATAGGAGGCCCGGCACACCGTCGGCGTATTGCCCAGCAGGCCCGCCACCGCCTTGACGCAGACGGTGATCTTGCGTTTCGCGTCGGTGGGCGAGGTCGGCGGCTCCATCTCACGCAAGGCCCGCGCCGCCGAGACCGTGCCCGCCCAGGTGCGGAAATCCTTGGCGGAGAACTGATCGCCCATGGCCGCGCGGATATAGGCGTTCACATCGTCCGAGGTGACGGGGCAAAGCTCCCCGTCAGCCGTGCGGTATTTGAACAGGTGCTGGCCCGGCAGTTCCTCCAGCGCCCGCACCACCCGCGCCAGCCGCCGGTCGCGGACGCTGACCCGGTGGTCCTTGCCGCTCTTGCCCCGGAACTCGAACGTCAGGGCCGCGCCGTCCACCTCCAGATGCCGCTTGTTCAGGGTGGTCAGGCCATAGCTGCGGTTCTCCCGCGCATAGGCCGCATTGCCGACCCGGATCAGGGTGATCTCCAGCAGGCGCACGGCGGTGGCCAGCACCTTGTCCTTCACCGGCCCCCTCAGACCCAGGTCGTGCTCGACCTTTTCGCGCAGCCGCGGCAAGGCGCGCGAAAAGGCCGACAGCTTGTCGAACTTGTTCTCCGACCGGGCCGCGCTCCACCCGTCGTGATAGCGGTACTGTTTGCGCCCCTTCACGTCGCGGCCGGTCGCCTGGATATGGCCGTTGGCCTTGGGGCAGATCCAAACGTCGGTCCAGGCGGGCGGAATGGCCAGGGCCCGGATCCGGTCCAGAACCCTGGGATCCTTGATCGGTTGATCCTTGGCGTCGCGATAGGACCAGCCCTTGCCGGCGCGTCGGCGGGTCAGGCCGGGGTTGTCGTCGCTGCACCAACTCAGTCCCTGCGGAACCTCGACCGCCTGATCGAAGCTATGCGATCCGTCCGCCATCGCGGCGTTTCCTTTTCATCGGTCTTTCAGCGGCTTGCCTCAGACCGGCGACCAACGCGGGGTCGCGCCCGCGAGTTCCCCTTGACCCCGCGCGCCCGGAGCGACACGAGGCGGCATGAATTATCGCCACAGCTTCCATGCCGGAAACTTCGCCGACCTGGTCAAACACGCCCTGGTCCTGTGGTTGGTGAAGACCCGCGCGGCCGCGGGCCCGCTGACGGTTCTCGACACCCATGCCGGGGCCGGCCTCTATGACCTGTCCGGCGACGCCGCCCGGTCGAAGGAGGCCGAGGCCGGGGTCGCGCGTCTGATGACCGACCCGGATCTGCCGCCGCTGATGCAGGCCCTGGCGGATCGGGTGGCGGCGTTCAATCCCGATGGCGGCGCTCGCTTCTATCCCGGCTCGCCCCTGCTGATCGCCGAAGCCCTGAAGGCCGACGGAAACTATGTCGGCTTCGAACTGAACCCGCCCGTCCGCGCCCTGCTGGCCCAGGCCCTGACCGACCGCCCTAACGCCCAGGCGCGCGAGGGCGACGGCTACGCCCTGGCCACGGCCGAGGCGGCGCGGGCCAAGGCGCCCCTGATCCTGATCGACCCCCCGTTCGAAAAGCCCGACGACTATATCCGTTCGGCCGAAACCGCCCTGGCGGTGGTCCGCCGCGACCCCGCCGCGACCGTCGCCGTCTGGACCCCGCTGAAGGATCTGGAGACCTTCGACGGCTTCATCCGCCGGCTCCAGACCAGGGCCGGCCCGACCCTGGTCGCCGAGGCCCGCCTGCGTCCCCTGACCAATCCGATGAAGATGAACGGCTGCGCCCTGGTCATCGTCAATCCGCCGCCAGGCGCCGAGGACGCGGCGCGCCAGGTCTGCGGCTGGGTCGCCGACCGTCTGGGCGATCCGGGCGGCCGGGCTGAAATCTGGTCCTTCTGATCGGCGCGCCCCTTGTCTATGGTCGGGTCATGACCCGCATCGCCATTCTGGAAACCGGCCATCCGCCCGAGGCCCTGAAGGACAGTTTCGACGACTATCCGGCCCGGTTCCGCGCCCTGCTGGGCGAAAACGTCCCGACCACCCGGTTCGACGTCCAGTCCGGCCATCTGCCGTCCGACCCCGCCGCCTTTCAGGGGGTGATCGTCACCGGCTCGGCCGCCGGCGTCTATGACGACCTGCCGTGGATTCCCCAGCTGATCGACTGGCTGCGCGCGGCGCGCGGCCGGACCCGGATCGTCGGCATCTGTTTCGGCCACCAGGTCCTGGCCCACGCCTTCGGCGGCGAAGTCGTGAAATCGGACAAGGGCTGGGGCGTCGGCCTGCACCGCTATGACGTGCACGGGACCGAGCCCTGGATGCACCCCCGCGCCCGCACCATCGCCATTCCGGTCTCGCACCAGGATCAGGTCGTGGCCATCTCGCCCGATGCGCGTGTCATCGCCTCCAGCGGCTTCACCCCCTACGCCGGCCTGGCCTGGGGCGAAGACGCCATATCCTTCCAGTGCCACCCGGAGTTCCAGCCGGACTATGCCGCCGCCCTGGTCGAGGTCCGGCGCGGTTCGCGCATCCCCGAGCCCCTTGCCGACGCCGCGCTCGACAGCCTGAAACGCCCCAACGACCGCGCCGTCCTCACCGCCTGGATCCGCGCCTTCCTGCTGCTCACCCCGCCGCCGGTGGAAGAGCAGGGCAGCGGGATCTAGCTTCCTTACTTTCGTCATCCTCCGGGCCGCGAAGCGGAACCGGGGGACCCAGCGGCGCGCGAGAGCGCGACCCTGTCGCGGACACTGGCTTCAAACAGCGAGCGGCGGATGGATTTCGCCTTCGGCGCCGCTGGGTTCCCCGGTCTGCGCCGCGAAGGCGCGGCTTGCCGGAGAATGACGAAAGGGAAGGCGCTAAACCCCCAACACCGCGATCAACCCCAGGCTCAGCCCCGCCAGGGCCGCCAGCGACAAGACCACGGCCGCCACCACTCGCCCGCCGGCCCGCGCCACGGCCCGGATGTCGGTCTGCAGCCCCAGCGCCGCCATGGCCGCCACGGTCAGCAGGCCGGACGCCGCCGCCATCGGCTCCAGCGCCGCCTGCGGGATCAGGTCCAGGTTCCTCAATGCGATCATCGCCAGAAAACCGGCGATGAACCAGGGCAGCAGCCGGTGCAGACCCGGCCCCTTCGCTCCCGCCGCCCGATCCCTGAACATCAGCGACAGCACCAGGATCACCGGCCCCAGCATCAGCACCCGCGCCAGCTTGACCACCGTCCCCGTCTGGGCCGCGACCGCGCCGAACGGGGCTGCGGCGGCCAGCACCTGGGGCACGGCATAGACGGTCAACCCCGCCAGGGCGCCGTATTGCAAGCCGCTCATCGACATCAGTCCACCCAACAAGGGCAGGGCGAGAACCACCACCACCCCCAGCACGGCGGTAAAGGCGATGGAGGCGGCGATCTCCTCGCCGTCGGCGTCGATCACCGGGGCCACGGCGGCGATGGCCGAGTTGCCGCAGATGGCGTTGCCGCACGCGACCAGCAGGGCCATGCGCGGGTTCAGCCCCAGCAGACGCCCGATCCCGAACCCGGCCAGGATGGCGGCGGCGACCAGGGCGAAGACCCCCGCCACGAACCCGACCCCCAGCGACGACAGGGTCGCCGCGCTGACCGAAGCGCCCAATAGGACCACCGCGACCTCCAGCAGGATCTTGGCCGAAAAATCGATCCCGACCCTGAACCGGGCGTCCGGCGTCCAGGCCGCCCGCACGCCGGCGCCCAGCAGGATGGCTAGGACCAGCGGCTCCAGCCAGGCCTTGCCGAAGACGTCCCGCTCCAGACTGGTCAGGCCGACCGCCGCCAACGCGACCACCAGGCTCATCATCAGGCCGGGCCACACCGAACGGCCGAACACGCCCAGCCGCGCACCCAAGCCAACGGGGCGCGGCAGGGGCGGGCTCAGAACGGCGGCGGGGGCGGCGGACTTCATGGTCCAGCTTGATGTGTGAACCCTCGACCCCGGTCCAACGGATTGTTATGGTTATTTCAATCCGATTTGGAGATTGATTGTGACCCTGGAACGCCTGCGTATCTTCGTCGCCGTGGCCGAGCGTCAGCATGTGACAGCGGCGGCGCGGGCGCTGAACCTGACCCAGTCTGCCGTCTCCAACGCCATCGCGGCGCTCGAGGCCGAACATGACGTGCATCTGTTCGACCGGGTCGGCCGGGGCGTGGTCCTGAACCAGACGGGCCAGGCCTTCCTGCCGGAAGCCAAGGCCGTGCTGGCCCGCGCGGCGGCGGCCGAGGCGGCGCTGGCGGATCTCAGCGCCCTGCGGCGCGGCCGCCTGACCGTCTTCGCCAGCCAGACCATCGCCTCCTACTGGCTGCCCCGTCGCCTGGTCGCCTTCCACGTCGCCCATCCGGGCATCGAACTGGACGTCCAGATCGGCAATACGCGCCAGGCCGCCGCCTCCGTCCTGGGGGGCGAGGCCGAGATCGGCCTGGTCGAGGGCACGGTCGACGAACCCGCGCTGGAGCAGACCCGTATCGGCTCTGACCGTCTCGCGGTCTTGGTCGCGCCCGATCATCCCTGGGCGAGCCTGCGCCGTCTGTCGGCTCAGACCCTGACCTCATCTCCCTGGGTCCTGCGCGAAGCCGGCTCGGGCACCCGTTCGACGCTGGAGGAGGCGGTGCGTCAGGCAGGGATCGACCCCGCCGACCTGCCCGTCGCCATGACCCTGCCGTCGAACGAGGCGGTGCTGGCGGCGGCCGAGGCAGGGGCAGGGGCCACGGCCCTGTCCGAAAGCGTCGCCTACGCCTCAGTCGCCGCCGGCCGTCTGGTCAGCGCGGCCTTCCCCCTGCCGGAACGCCCCTTCCGCCTGCTGCGCCACTCCGAACGTTACCGCAGCCGCGCAGGCGACGCGTTTGTCGCGGCCATGGGCTGAGCGGACAGGGCTTGCACCCCTAATGCCGCACCACCGCATGTGGAATTCTAAGGGCTTTCAAAGAAAATTCGACAATCGACCTATCACCCTTCCGGGCGCGGTTAGACTGGGCGCCAGGTCTTTGACAATCGAATGGAAAACACGCCGCCAAACTGCACTCCTTTGCATATTGCACCGATTTCGACGGTGCAGTGCAATTTGGGGGGACGGTTTCAAGGGCGCGCGTGTCGCCGGAAATACACTCAAATAGACTCAAAAAAATTGGAGTCGAAACCGTCTAATCTGCCCGCTTCCCCCGCAGCCCGCGCCTCACACCCCATACCCCCGTCATCCTCGGGCTTGACCCGAGGACCGGATGCGGATCGGGCTGTGCGCCCACCGCTGACGCAATGCGCGGATAGCCCGGTCCTCGGGTCAAGCCCGAGGATGACGGGAGTATGGGTGCGGTCGCCTACAGTCCGAACCTTGGAAACACGAACCGCTCCAGCAGCAGAGACGCCGCGAAATAGAAGCCGATCACCACGAACAGGGTCAGCGGGATCTGCGGCTGTTTCGACAGGGTCAGATAGACCCCGTACAGCACGGCGAACAGAACCGAGGTGGCCAGGGGCCGCAGCAGGATCTTCGCGAGAGGGGACGTCACGGCCATTTCACCACCGGGGGCATGGAGCTGAGGATCGAATCGACGTTGCCGCCGGTCTTGAGGCCGAACATGGTGCCACGGTCGTACAGCAGGTTGAACTCCACATACCGCCCGCGCCGCACCAGCTGCTCCTCGCGCTCGTCGGCCGTCCAGGCCTCGCCCATCCGCCCGGCCACGATCTTCGGATAGATGTCCAGGAAGGCCAGGCCCACGTCGCGGGTGAAGGCGAAGTCCCGGTCATGGTCGCCGCTGTCATGGTGGTCATAGAAGATGCCGCCGGTCCCGCGCGGTTCCTGCCGATGCGGCAGGAAGAAATACTCGTCGCACCAGGCCTTGTACTTGGCGTGCCAGTCGGGATCGTGGGCGTCGCAGGCGGCCTTCATCGCGGCGTGGAACGCCAGGGTGTCCGGGTGGTCCTGGCGCCGATCCGCGTCCAGCACCGGCGTCAGATCGCCCCCGCCGCCGAACCAGCTCTGGGTCGTGGCGATGAAACGGGTGTTCATATGCACCGCCGGAACCCTGGGACTGACCGGATGGCAGATCAGGCTGATCCCGGTGGCGAAGAACCGGGGATCCTCCGCCGCCCCCGGCACCGTCTTGGCGTAGTCAGCCGGAAACGATCCGTGGACGGTCGAGACATGGACCCCGACCTTCTCGAACAGCCGGCCGTGCATCATCCCCATGACGCCCCCGCCGCCTGCCTCGCGGTCCCACGGCGTCCGCACGAACCGCCCCGGCTCCCCCGGAAACAGATCGTCGGGCGCCGCATCCTCCAGCGTCTCGAAGGCGGCATGGATACGGTCGCGCAGATGCTCGAACCAGGCGCGGGTCTCGACCTTCTTCAGGTCGAGCGGATCGGAAAAGGCGGCGTCGCTCATACCGTCTCTCCTAGACGCTCGTCGCCCGACCGGGAAACCTCTTCCTTCTCCCCTTTGCGGGAGAAGGCGGGCCCGAAGGGCTCGGATGAGGGGTTGCCTGCCGCCTTTCGTCTGTCAGTGTGCGTCGCAACATCAGGGAGTCGCATCATGATCCGTCGTCTGCTGGCCGGCGTCGCCGTCGCCGCCTTCGCCACCGCCGCTAGCGCCCAATCGACCGGCGAGGCCCGGGTGCTGGAGATCCTGAAGACCACCCCCTTGATCGACGGCCACAACGACCTGCCCTGGGCCCTGCGCCAGCAGTATGGAAATGACGTATACGCCGTTGATTTAACGACCAATCTTGAGGCGACGACCCGGCTCCACACCGACATCGCCCGCCTTCGCGCCGGCGGCGTCGGCGGTCAGTTCTGGTCGGTCTACGTCCCCGCCAGCCTGACCCCGCTCGAGGCGGTCGAGGAGACCTTCGAACAGATCGACACGGCCAAGCGGATCATCGCCGCCCACCCCGACGTCTTCGGTCTGGCCACCACGGCGGATCAGGTTGACGCCGTCTTCGCCTCGGGCCGGATCGCCAGCCTGATCGGCATGGAGGGCGGCTATTCCATCGACGACTCCCTGGCCCTGCTGCGCGAGTTCCATCGCGCCGGCGCCCGCTACATGACCCTGACCCACTCCAAGACCACCACCTGGGCCGACAGCGCCACCGACGCCCCCAAATGGGGCGGCCTCAGCCCCTTCGGCGAGGATGTGTTGCGCGAGATGAACCGGCTGGGCATGATGGTGGACCTCAGCCACGTGTCCGAGGACACCATGCTGGACGCCATGCGGGTGTCCGACGCCCCGGTGATCTTCTCCCACTCCTCCGCCCGGGCGATCACGGCCCATCCCCGCAATGTGCCCGACCGGGTGCTGCGGATGATGCCTGAGGACGGCGGGATCGTGATGATCAACCTGGCCCCCGGCTTCGTCTCCGAACGCGTCCGCGCCTGGAACGCCGACCGTGCGGGCGAGGAGGCGCGGCTGAAGACCCTGAACCCCGGCGATCCGACCGCCGTCGCGGCCGGCCTGACCGCCTGGTCCGCCGCCCATCCGACGCCGGAAGCGACCCTGGCGGACGTCGTCGCCCATATCCAGCATGTGCGTCAGGTCGCCGGCATCGACCACGTCGGCCTGGGCGCCGACTTCGACGGCATCGGCAGCCTGCCTGAGGGTATGACCGGGGTGGACGCCTATCCCCGCATCCTTGCCGCCCTGATGGACGCTGGCTGGACCGAGGCCGACATCCGCAAGCTGGCCGGCGAGAACCTGCTGCGGGTCATGCGCGCGGTCGAAGCCACCGCCGCCTCCAAGGCCGCCGAACGGCCGTCCCTGGCCAAGCCGACCGCCGGATAGGCGGCTTGCCTTTCGGGCCGGGACCGGGCATCAGGCGCGCCTCACCCTGGACCCGGCCTGATTGAAGCGTCGGGTGGCTATCCCGGCCGCCGATCCGCCGGGAAACCCGCCGCATACGACCATGGCCGCGCGCCAGGTCGGCGGCAGACCCCAGATGAACCCCACATGTCCCTTATCGCCTCCGCGCGCCAGCAATGGCTCGCCAACCCTCGCCGCGACCTGCTGGCGGGGACCGTCGTCGCCCTGGCCCTGATCCCGGAAGCCATCGCCTTCTCCATTATCGCCGGCGTCGATCCCGCCGTGGGCCTCTACGCCAGCGTCGTCATCGCCGTGACCATCGCCTTCGTCGGCGGCCGTCCCGCCATGATCTCGGCCGCCACCGGGGCCATGGCCCTGCTGATGGTCGGTCTGGTCCGCGACCACGGGCTGGAATACCTGTTCGCCGCCTCGATCCTGTGCGGCGTGTTCCAGATCGTCATCGGCCTGCTGAAACTGGGCCGCTACATCAAGTTCGTCAGCCGCAGCGTGATGACCGGCTTCGTCAACTCCCTGGCGATCCTGATCTTCCTGGCCCAGATGCCCGAGCTGATCGGCGCCAACTGGCAGACCTTCGCCCTGGTCGGGGCCGCCCTGGTCGTCATCTACGGCTTCCCGCGCCTGACCAAGGCCGTGCCGTCGCCCCTGGTCGCCATCATCCTGATCAGCGTCTTCGTCATGATGACGGGCCTGGACGTCCGCACCGTCGGCGACATGGGCCAGATGCCTTCGACGCTTCCGGTCTTCCACCTGCCGTCCGTGCCCCTGACCTGGGAGACCCTGGCCATCATTGCCCCGATCTCGGCGACCCTGGCCTTCGTCGGTCTACTGGAAAGCCTGCTGACCGCCAATCTGCTGGACGACATCACCGACACTCCGTCGGACAAGGATCGCGAGACGCGCGGCCAGGGAATCGCCAACATCCTGTCGCCCCTGTTCGGCGGCATGGCGGGCTGCGCCATGATCGGCCAGTCGATCATCAACGTCACCTCCGGCGCGCGGGGGCGGCTGTCCACCCTTTGGGCCGGCCTGTTCCTGCTGTTCCTGATCCTGGTGCTGCGCGACTGGGTCGCTCAGATCCCTATGGCTGCCCTGGTCGCCGTGATGATCATGGTCTCCATCGGCACCTTCGACTGGGGCTCGGTGCTGAAGCTGCGCTCGACCCCGTTCCAGTCGTCGGTCGTCATGGTCGCCACCACCGTCACCGTGGTCGCCACCCATGACCTGTCAAAGGGCGTGATCCTGGGCGTGCTGCTGTCGGCGGTCTTCTTCATGCGCAAGGTCGGCAAGACCATCGCCGTGACCGAGATCGAGACGCCGGAGGAGGGCGTGCTGCGCTATCGCGTCACCGGCCAGCTGTTCTTCGCCTCGGCCGACCTCTTCGCCGCAAGTTTCGAGCACCACGGCCACCCCAAGCGGGTCGAGATCGACATGACCGAGGCCCATCTGTGGGACCTAACCGGCGTCGCCGCCGTGGACAAGGTCGTCTTCCGCTATCGCCGCCAGGGCGCGGAGGTGGACGTCATCGGCATGAACCAGGCCGCCCGGACGCTAGTCGATCGGGTGGGCCGCTTCGAGAAGGAGCATCTGCCCGCAGGCGCCGCCCACTAGCCCCAGGCTTCAACGGCGCCGCGGCGACGGACCGGCGCGGCGCTGGCCAGCTGGGTGCGCGGCTCCGCCTCGGCGCGGCCGAACAGCCAGCCCTGGCCGTACTCGACGCCCAACGCCTTGAGTTCGGTGACCACCTCTTCGGTCTCGATCATCTCGGCGATGGTCTCAAGCTTCAGCGACCGGCTCAGCTCGACGATGTTGCCAACCATATTGCGCACCACCTCGTCGGTTTGGACCTCCCGGACCAGAGCGCCGTCGATCTTGACGGCGTCGACCGACAGCTTGCGCAGGTAGTCATACGAGGCCGCGCCTGAGCCGAAGTCGTCGATACAGACCTTGATGCCTGTTTCGCGCAGGGCCGCCAGGCGTCGGTTGGCGGCGCCGATGTCCGCCAGGGCGGAGGTTTCTGTGATCTCGACGATCAGCCGCTTGCGGTCCACAGGCGAACCGGCGGTCATCTGCAGCAGTTGTTCGACATAGGTGTCGTCGCCCAGCGAGGCGCCGGACACATTGATCGCCATCTTCAGCAGGCCCGCGCCCGGCGCGCGCATCCGCTTCAGCACCTTCTCGGCCACCGCCAGATCGAAGGATTCGATCATGTCCAACTCCTCGGCCATGCGAATGGCGTTGGCGGGGCCGGCGCTGGCGTTGAAGCGCGCCAAGGCTTCGAAATGGTGAACCGCACGCGAGGTCAGTTGCACAATGGGTTGGTAGTGGACTTCAAACTCGCGCGATTTGACGACGGAGCGGAAAGCCTCGGCGTCGCGGAAGGTCCGTTTCAGCGCCTCGGAGAAGGCGACTTGCGGGTTGGCGAGACCGTCGTCCTTTAGGCAGGCCTCGATCGCGTACCGCATGGCGCGCAGGACGCACAGGGTGTCTCCTCCGGGGAGTTTGGAGGCGAAAGACTCGGCGTCGAGGTCCACCCCTTCCGCGCGGCCGGCTTCAACGACTTCGGCGGCTAGGTCGCGGGTGTCGCCGGGGGAGCGGAACAGGGCGTACCGCTCCGAGGTGATCTGGGCAGCCGACGAACCTTGCGCGGCCGCAGATTGAAGCGTGGCTTCGATCCTGCGCTGGACCTTTTCTGCGACCTCTCCAGCCAGGTCTTCGAGCCCGCGAATATCAAGGAAGGCGAGTGAAAGACTGGGCGATAGCGCCACGACGCGAGCGGCGTCCGCCAGGAAGGCCTCGGCGTCCAAAAGCGGGGGGGTCTCAAGCGAATCCACCGCTATGGCGGGGCCTTCATAGGCGATCGAGCAGGAAATGGCCGGCGCCAGCTGGGGGAGGATGAAGGCCCTCAGGGAGGCCCGTCGCACGCGCCCGGGCCCCGCCTGGACCAGGATTTGGGCGGCGGGGCTGCGTGCGCCAGGCTTGGTCTGCAGCAGAAGCTCGAGCGCGCCGTAACCTTCATGAAGGAAGGTCACCAGGGGCTTGCCCGTCCAAAGCGCCCCGACATCCGTACCCGGCAAAGGCCCTGCGCCGAGCGCAAAGGCAACGCGGCCTTCGGCGTCAATTTCGACCAGGGCATCCGCAGATGCGAAGGCCAGACCGAGAAGGCGAGTTGTCATCGACATGTCGCCACCATGCCTCTCGCCGCTTAAAAAATCGGCAACACCGGCGCGATTTTGAGGCCGCCGATCTTTTGGCTTCAGGCCTTGCGGTTGAAGGCGACCGCGCGGCCGTCGCTCTGGGCTGGGCGGCCGTCTGCGGCATAGGCCGAAGCGGGCGTCCGGGCGGCGGCGACCTCATGGGCGATCGCGCGCACCAGTCCTTCGGAGATCTTGCGGGCCGCGTCCACCGCGCTGGCATGGCGCGCCAGAACCGCTTCGAAGGCGCGGGTCGCCTCGATCAAGGCCATGCGCTCGGTTGCGAGAGCGCCGGCCAGCAGGGCGGGGTTGGCTTTCACATGGCCGGAGTCGCGACGATACAGGTTGGCCATCTCCTGTGTCTCCGCCAGGCTCGCGGCGACGGCTTGAGGCCGACCTTCTTCGAAGGCGCGGGTTTCGGTCGCCAGCCGATCCGTCAGGCGTCGAGTCAGTTCGAGAAGTTGACGAACCCGAGCGGTGGCGAGGTCGGCATCACTCATTGCGCGCCCTCCTGCATTTTCAGCATCTCGTCCATGACTGAACCGGACAGGCCGATGCCGCCCGCTGCGACTGTCTTTTTGGCCATTTCGTCCAGCAGGAAGCTGCGCCAGGTCGCCTCGGCTTGACCGCCGCCGAACAGGCCGTCGGTGGAAAGGCCCTCGAACATCGGCTTCAGCATCTGCGACAGGAAGGAGGCCTCGAAGGCTTCGGCGGTTTCCTTGACCTTGTCCTTGGACGCGCCGGCCGTGTTGGCGGTCAGGCCCTGAGCGGGGCGGAGCAAGTCGGCGGAGACGGCGAGGTCGGTCATGCTCACATCACCTCGATGTCGGCCTGCAGGGCGCCGGACGCCTTGATGGCCTGAAGGATGCTGATCATGTCGCGCGGACTGACACCCAGGGCGTTGAGGCCGTTGACCAGGGTCGACAGGCTGGTTCCGCCGCCGACGAGGCGCATCTGCGTGCCAAGGTCTTCCTCGACCGTGATGTCGGCTTGCGGAACGACCACGGTCTGTCCCTGACCAAACGGCGCCGGTTGGCTGACAAAGGGCTGTTCATCGACCGATATGGTCAGGTTGCCTTGGGCAATGGCGACTCGCGAGATCCGAACCGCGTCGCCCATGACGATGACGCCGTTGACCTCGTCGATGATGACCTTGGCCGGGGAGTCCACCGTGACTGGCAGGTTCTCGACCCGGCTGATAAAGCCGGCCATGCCCATCTGACCCGGTGCGCGCAGGGCCACGACCGTTCCGTTCTCGGCCAGAGCCGAGCCCGGATAGGCGGCGTTGACGGCGGCGGCTACCCGCTGAGCCGTGGTGAAGTCGGGGTTGCGCAGGTTCAGACGCACCTCGTTCATATTGGCCATCTGGAAGCCGGTCTCGCGCTCAACCGAGGCGCCGGACGCGATCCGGCCGGCGGTCGGCACGCCCCGCGTGATCGAAGATCCTGCTCCGCCTCCGGCAGAGACAGAGCCGGTCTGAACCGAGCCTTGGGCCACCGCATAGACTTGGCCGTCGGCGCCCTGCAGGCTGGTCACGACCAGTGATCCGCCCAAAAGGCTCTTGGCGTCGCACATCGATGAGACATTGACGTCGATCCGCGAGCCGGGTGTGGCGAAGGCCGGCAGTTCGGCCGACACCATGACCGCGGCCATGTTCTTGGTATTGGCGTTGGCGCCGCGGATGTTGACGCCCAGACGCTCGGTCATGCCTTCCAGCGACTGTCGGGTAAAGGGGCAGTTACGCAGGCTGTCGCCGGTGCCGTTCAGACCCATGACCATGCCATAGCCGACCAGTTGGTTGCCGCGCACGCCTTCGACGGCGGCGATATCCTTGATGCGCGATTGGGCCAGCGCCGGGGACGCCACGACGCCCATAGCGGCAAAGACGGCGAGAGGGGCGACAAGGCGGGCAAGCAGATTCTGCATCGGTCGGACGTCCTTACGGCGTTTCGATCGATGTAGTGCGAAGATCGTGCCGCGAGCTAAGATGTTGAAAATAATGGGGTGAATGGCCGCGCGGCGTCTTGCTTTCGGCAGTATTTGCCGGGCCGTTAACCAAACGGTCATTCCGTTCGCCAAGGATGCGAGCATGAGCCGGAGCACGCGCCGATGAAGGTCACAGGGACGACGGGCCCCAGCGCCCCTGCCGGCGGCAAGGCTGCACGTTCCGCGTCCGGCTTTTCGTTGGGCCAGACTTCAGCGGCTTCCGGGGCAGCCGCCCCGGCGGCCAGCGCTGCAGCCTCGACCGTCGCGGACGTCTCGGCCCTGATGGCGCTGCAGGGGGTCGAGGGACCGCTTGAAAAGCGACGTCGCGCAGTTAAGCGGGGCACGGGTCTGCTCGATCGTCTCGACGAAATGAAGATGGCCCTGCTGTCCGGTGAGCCGGACGACGCGACTCTTGACCGACTCGCTCGGACGTTGCGCGAAGAGCGGCCGGATGACGGGAACCCCGAGTTGAACGCCCTGCTTGACCAGATAGACCTGAGGGCGTCGGTCGAATTGGCCAAGGCAGAGCTTAGGCGCGGCGGCGTCTGAACCTAAAAACTTCGGGTTTTCAAAATTTACGGCCGAAACTGCGCGCCAAATGTCACGCGAGCCCCGCCCTTCGCCTAATCGTGATCACGGAATCGCGAGCGCCGTTGCCGGGACTCTCCGGGCTGACTATACGGCCCTTACGCCACAGGGGGGCGTGCTTAGAGAGCGTGAGTGCGATGAACGCTTTGGCGTCCGTTGTGTCCGACGAATCCGGTCTTTATCGGCCGTCTGACAATGAGCCGTTCATGAACGAACGGCAGCTTGCCTATTTCAAGAAGAAGCTGCTGGACTGGAAGGACGACATCCTTCGCGAGTCCAAGGGCACGGTGGTCAACCTTAAGGCCGAGACCGAGAATCACCCCGATCTGGTGGATCGGGCGTCGTCGGAATCGGATCGCGCGCTGGAGTTGCGCACTCGGGATCGTCAGCGAAAGCTGATCTCCAAGATTGACGACGCGCTGCGTCGGATCGAGGACGGGTCGTACGGCTATTGCGAGGACACCGGTGAACCGATCGGTCTGGGGCGTCTCGAGGCCCGTCCGACGGCGACCCTGTCGGTCGAAGCCCAGGAACGCCACGAACGCCGTGAACGCGTCCACCGCGACGACTGATCGTGCTATTGACGGCGCTTGCGGCCCTGCGGCCTTGACTTCGCCGGGTTGCGGCGCGACCTAGCCGCCTCGCTTTCAAGGTCGCTCCCCTATGTCCGTCAAGGTCCGTTTCGCCCCGTCGCCCACGGGTAAGCTGCACGTCGGCAATGTCCGCACCGCACTGGTGAACTGGCTGTTCGCCAAGGGGCAGGGCGGTTCGTTCGTGCTGCGGATCGACGACACCGACCTGGCGCGCTCCACGCCCGAGTTCGAACAGGGGATCGAGGACGATCTGACCTGGCTGGGTATGCCGTGGGACGAACGTTACAACCAGTCCAAGCGGTTCGACCGCTACGAAGAGGCCGCCGCCAAGCTGAAGGCGTCCGGCCGACTTTATCCCGCCTATGAGACCGCCGACGAACTGGATCGCCGTCGCAAGGTGCAGTTGTCGCGCGGCCTGCCGCCGATCTATGACCGCGCCGCGCTGGAACTGACCGAGGACCAGAAGGCCGCCTATGAGGCCGAGGGCCGCCGTCCGCACTGGCGTTTCAAGCTGGAGGGCAAGCGGGTCGCCTGGGAAGACCTGGCGCGCGGTCATGCCGAGGTCGACACCGCCTCTATGTCGGACCCCGTCCTGATCCGCGAGGACGGCCTGTTCCTCTACACCCTGCCGTCCGTGGTCGACGATATCGACATGGCCATCACCCACATCATCCGGGGCGAAGATCACGTCACCAACACCGGCGCGCAGATCGAAATCTTCGAAGCGTTGGGCGCCACGGTTCCCGGCTTCGCCCACATGCCGCTGCTGGTCGGTGCAGACGGCGCGGCCTTGTCCAAACGCCTGGGCTCGCTGTCGATCAGCGACATGCGCGACCAGGGCTATGAGCCGATCGCCATCACCAGCCACCTGGGCCGGATCGGCACCTCGGATCCGCTAGAAGTCGGCGAGTCGGTCCAGGCTCTGGGCGCCAGCTTCGCCTTCACCAAGATGGGCCGTTCGCCGGCGCGCTATGATACCGCGGATCTGGACCGCCTCAACGCCCAGGCGCTGCACGTCATGGACTACGCCACCGCCCAACCGCGGCTACAGACGCTTGACGCCGATCTGGGCGAGACGTTCTGGTCGGTCGTGCGGGGCAACCTGAACAAGTTCGCCGATGTGGTTGAAATGGCGAAGATCGTGCGTGGCCCGATCCAGCCGGTGATCGAAGACGCCGCCTTCATCGACGCCGCCGCCACCCTGCTGCCTGAAGTGATCGACGAGACTGCCTGGTCCGCCTGGACCAACGCCGTCAAGGCCGAGACCGGCGCCAAGGGCAAGTCGCTGTTCATGCCGTTGCGTCTAGCGTTGACGGGTCAGGCGCATGGCCCCGACATGGCGGCCATGGCGCCGCTGATCGGCCGTGAAACCATCCAGCGGCGTCTGAAAGGCGAGGCGGCCTAAGCCGCCTCGACCTGGATCAACCGTTGCAGACGGCCAGTTCTTCGGCGCGGAGTTCGACGCCCTTGTAGGAGAAGGCCGTCACGCGGCCGAACTTCTGCACCACGCGACGGCAGGCGCGCGTCGCCGGCTGTTCCGTCCCGCCGGCGGCGGTGCAGGTCGCGCCTTCGCAGGACCAGCGCGCGCCGTCGATGATGGTGGCGCGAGCGGGCGCGGTGGCGGCGTCAGCCAGGGTCAGGCGGGTGGCGGCGGGGGCTTCGGCCATCGCGGGGGCGGCGGCGAACAGGGCTGCGGCGACGAGCAGGACGCGCATGATAACTCTCCGGATTGAAGAACGGCGTCGTGCCGTCGCGGCCAATGTCAGTTTTCGATAAAAACTGTCAACCCGACCTGAAAAATATTTATGAGCGGCGATAACCTATCGACGATCATATTTCCTTTCGGTTGCGGTGTCATTGGCCTGGATCTGAACCATCGCCTCCTCGACCGTATCGGCGACGGTCCAGGCGTCCAGGAAGGCGGCGGGGGTCATGCCCTCTTCGACACTGTGGCGCATCAGGGCGAAGAAGCCATCCCAGAAGCCGTTCAGATTGAGGAAAACGACTGGCTTCTGATGCAGGTCCAGCCGCTTCCAAGACAGAAGCTCAACGACCTCTTCCAGGGTGCCGATGCCGCCGGGCGCGACCACGAAGGCGTCGGATTGATCGTACATCAGCTGTTTGCGCTCGTGCATCGAGGTGACCACGACGGTCTCGACCTCGTCGAACAGGCGTTCGCGGCTGCGCAGGAAGGCGGGCATGATGCCGACCACGCGGCCGCCGGCCTCGTGCGCGCCGCGCGCCGAGGCGCCCATCAGTCCGACCCCGCCGCCGCCATAGACCAGTCGCCAACCCGCTTGCGCCGTCGCCCTGCCGAAGGCGTGCGCGGCCTCTGTGTAGGCGGGGTCGGCGCGGTCGGAAGAGCCGCAGAACAGGCAGACGGACGGGCCGTCGAAGGGAAGGAACGAAACGGGTGGCAGGGACATGGAGCCTCGGACTGAACGATTGCGCGGTCGACCCATGGCCAAACCGGCGGCGGGCGGGGTAACAGATTCCCGAGCCGCTTGGCTGTCAGCCATATATCGTTGAGGCCCAGGATGAAACGCCGGATCACAGCCACGGTCGTCTTGGCCGCGACCCTGGTCGCGGCGGTGACCGCCTGCTCCAGACAGGGCGAAGGCGCAGCCACGGCCGTGGACGAGCCGACGGCGTCCGTCTGGGTCCAGCCGCCCCAGGTCGATGCGGCGATGCGGGATGGGACCGGCGTCGTCGTGCGCGGGCGGGCCGGGCCGGACGCCCGCGTCGTCTTGCGCGGAGGCGACGGCGCCGCCGTGGCCGTCGCCGCCGATGCGGCGGGGCGTTTCGAACTGCGCGTTCCGGCAGGGACGGGCGATATTCGCCTGACGCCCGAGGTTCAGGTGGGCGAGGACGCCGCGCCATCTCCGGAGACGCTTGTGCTTATTGGGGGCGGAGCCGGCCCGCTGTTACTGATCGCGTCAGGCGAACCGACGCGGCGTCTGGACGGCCTGGGCGTTCTGGATGCTGTCGATTCGGACGGGGCGGCCGTCATTCTGTCGGGGCGAACCGCCGGTGATCTGCCGAGTGTATCGATCGACGGGGCGCGCACCTCTGTCATGCGGGGGCCTGCGGGCGCCTGGCGCGCCATGGCGCCGGGCGGCGGCGCAGCCGTCATCGAAGTGAACGGCGCCCGGTTCGCCTTTCCCGGTTTCGGGTCGCAGTCGGACTATGCGCCGGTCCGCGCCGGCGACGGCTGGCGGCTGACCTGGCCCACCGGCCCGAGCGGCCGTCAGACCGTCTGGCTGCCGGATCGACGTTCGTAAGACATTGTTAACCGAAGCGCCCAATGAAGGAACTGTCCCTTTTTGGGACGCACCATCACCGAACCTTTTCAAAACCCGGCGTTCGCGTCGGGTCTTTTTTTGACCCGTTCAGACGCCCATGTTGTCGATCAGCCGGGTCTTGCCCAGCCAGGCGGCGGCCAGAATTCGCGCGGGGGCGTCAACGACGCCGTCGCGGAACGGCGACAGATCCTCGGCGTGGCGAACCGCCACATAATCGATCCGCTCGAACCCGGCTTTGAGGATGGCGGAATAGGCGTCCCGTTCCACGCCGGGCAGGGGACGGCCGGCGGCTGCGGCCGCGGCGGCCTCGGCCAGAATCTGGTTCAGGCGGCGCGCGACGCCCAACTCGGTCTGGGACAGATAGTCGTTGCGTGAAGACAGGGCGAGGCCCGTCTCGTCCCGTTCGGTCGGGGCGGCCACGATCTCGACCGGCAGGTCCAAGTCCCGGACGAAACGCCGAATGACCATCAGCTGCTGGTAGTCTTTCTCGCCAAACACGGCGAGGTCCGGCTGAACCTGGTTGAACAGCTTGGTCACGACCAGAGCGACCCCGCCGAACATCTGAGGCCGGAAATCGCCTTCCAGCCCAAGCGCCGGCCCGGCCATGGCGATGCTGGTGGCGAAGCCCTCCGGATACATTTCCTCCGGCGTCGGGGCGAACATCAGATGGCAGCCCGCCCCGGACAGCAGACGGGCGTCCTCCTCCTGGCGGCGGGGATAGCGACCCAGGTCCTCGTGGGCGGCGAACTGGGTGGGATTGACGAAGTTGGAGGCCACCACGCGGTCCGCCCGGCGGCCGGCCTCGCGCACCAGAGTCAGATGCCCTTCGTGCAGCGCCCCCATGGTCGGAACCATGCCGACGGTCAGGCCTTGTCTTTTCCAGTCGCGCACGACGGCGCGCAGATCCGCCACGGTGCGGACGACGGGGAGGGACGCAGGCTCGGTCATGGTGAAGCGGTTAACCCTTCAGCTTAAGCGTGTTGATGCACCAGACCTCAAACCCTGGCGGCTAGGGTCGTGCTTATGACGCCAGCACGAGCGACCCGTCCAGTTCTGATCACGCTCGCCCTCGCCCTTGCAGGATGCGGGGCCGGTGAAGGCGCGCCACAGAGCTTCCGCGCCATGGCCGAGCACGTCGCCGCCATCGACATTCCGATGGATCCTCAAGCCGCGAAGTCGGGCGGCGCACGCCGTCCCACGCGCGAGGAACAGGGGCTGCGACAGGTCAAATTCTCTCCCGCCCATGTCGCCGTGATGACGCCTCATGAAATGTGGGACGCCCGCGACGCGCTCAGCGGCGGGACCCCCATAATCTCGACCGATTCCGACGGTGATGGGCTTCGCAACGCCGTGGTGCGGATGGCCCGACCGGCAGTCGAAACCGCTGTGCAAGCGGCCCCTGCTGTCGTGACTAAGGCGGTCGCCGAACGCGGGGGGGGCGCTGAAACGCCCCGGCTTCGTCCCGCCGTGGTTCGGACCGAGCCTCGCCCTGTCGGAAGAATGATCCAGCTGGGCGCCTTTTCTACCCCCGCCGGGGCTCAGGCGGCCTGGACCCGGCTGAAGGCCAGGGCCGACCTGTCCAATCTGTCGCCGGTGTTCGAGCGTGTTGACGTCGACGGCCGCAGCCTGACCCGTCTGAAGGTCGGCCCGATCCCGACCGAGGCGGCCTCTGCTCTGTGCGCCGCCGCCCAGGTGGCGGACCCCTGGTGCCGCCGCGCCGGTTAAGCCGCCGGACCGAAGTCCACAGATACGCGTTAACGCCTCGTTGACCTTTGGCCTTGGTGGGCCGACTCTGACCCGTCCAAGGGCCGCGCTGTGTTGAGTCGCGTCGGTCGCCAAAGAGGGTTTCCTCCATGACGCAGCCTCACGTGATCGTCCTCGGCAACGAAAAGGGCGGGGCAGGCAAGTCCACCCTGGCGATTCACATCGTCACGGGCCTGCTGCATGCGGGCCGGACGGTGGCGATTATCGACCTGGATCTGCGCCAGCGGTCGATGCAACGGTTCTTCACCAATCGCCTGGCTTGGCTGGCCGCTAACAATCAGCAACTGCCCCAGCCGTTCATGCCTGACATGGGCGACGGCAAGGCCTTGGCCAAGGGCGGGACGGCCGAGCAGATCGCCGCCTTCGAACGCGCCTTCGACGAGGCCGTGGCGGCGGGCGTGGACGCGATCCTGATCGACACCCCCGGCGGAGACACCGCCGTGTCAAACGCCGCTCACGCCCGCGCCGACCAGATCGTCACGCCGATGAACGACAGTTTCGTCGACTTCGACCTGCTGGGCGAGGTCGATCCGGTGACCCTGGATCTGCTGAAACCCTCGATCTATTCCGAAAGCGTCTGGGAGGCGCGCAAGGTCCGGGCGATCAGCCAGGGCCGGAACGCCACCATCGACTGGCTGGTGGTGACCAACCGCCTGGCCGTCGCCGAGGCGCGCAACCGCAAACGCCTGGAAGAGCGGATGAACAAGCTGGCCAAACGGGTCGGTTTCCGCGTCGGGCCGGGCCTGCGCGACCGGGTCATCTATCGCGAGCTGTTCCCGTTCGGCTTGACGGTGGCGGATCTGTCTAACGAAATTCGTCCGGTGGCGGTGTCACTGGCGCACGTCGCGGCGCGCCAGGAGATGCGCAATCTGATGAAGGCCATGGGTCTGGAGCAGGCTTTGGCTCCGCTGGACGTGGCGGCCTGAAAGCCCGGATGATCTCGTGGGTCTGATCGGACTGGCCCTGGCGGCCATCGCCGTCTGGGCCCTGGTGCGGCTGGGCCGTCAGACGGAGCGGCGAGGCCGGGCCCACTGGCGCGTCACCGCGACCCTTCTGGGATCGGTGCTGCTCGCCGGGGGCGCCCTTGCGGCCTTCAGGGGCGCCTGGCTGTGGGCGGCGGTCCTCGCGGCGACGGGCCTCTATCTGGCCTGGTCGTCACGCATACGGACGCAAATTCGATCCGAGCCGATCAGCGAGGTGGACGCCCGCGCCGTGCTGGGCGTCGGCCGCAATGCGACCGAGGCCGAAATCCGCGCCGCCTGGAAAAAGGCCATGGGTCGCGCCCACCCCGATCAAGGCGGCACCGAAGGCCTGGCGACCCGCGTCAACGCGGCGCGCGACCGGTTGCTGAAGAAGCCCTGACCGAACCGGCGCTGTGTGGCGTCAGCGCCCGGTTATAGCCCGCCCAAAGCTCTTCCAGCTCAGCTTGACGTCCGACAGGGCTCCGGCGCGGAAGGCCCGCCCGGCGATCCAGACCATGAAGCCTGCGGTGGCGAACATGCCGACCAGGGTCAGGACGATCTCGATCAGCGGCGGATCGCTGGGCGCCCGGGCGCTCATCAGGAAGGGCGTGAAGAAGGGGATCCAGGACAGAACCTTGACCGCCGGCGCATCGGGGCTGGTCAGGGCCATCTGCATGACGATGATCGGCACGACCAGAACCATCATGATCGGCCCCATCAGGGTCTGGGCGTCGCGGGGCGTCTCGCAGAAGGCTCCGATGGCCGCGAACAGTACAGCGTACATCAGATAGCCGCCGACCATATAGGCGATGAAATAGAAGACCAGGCCGTCATCCAGCAGGACCTGGCCCACGGTCGCCGCCGTCTCGGGCGAGGCGGACACCAGGCCGAATGTCCCGATCCCGCCCCAGACCACCAGCACGCTCAGGGTCAGCATCGCCACCCCCAGCACCTTGCCGGTCAGGATCTCGGTCGCCGAGGCCGAGGACAGAAGCACCTCCAGGATCTTGTTCGACTTCTCCTCCATCACGCTGTTCAGCAGGATGGAGGCCCCGGTGATGACCAGGGACCACAATAGGAAACCGGCCCCGAGGCCGATGAAGGAGGGGATGCGGTCGCGCATCGAGATCTCTCCCCCGCTGGCGGCGTTGGGCGAGAAGGCCTTCACCTCGGGGCGGAAATTCTGCACCTCCTGGGCCACGGCGGGCGCGACCCCGGCGGCGGTCAGCAGTTCTGTCCGTCGGGCGTCGCGCAGTGCGCCGCGGACGAAGCCGGCCACGTCCCCGTCATTGGCGCGGCTGGTCCAGACCTGGGCCGTAGGCTTGCCGTCGACGCGGCTCAGGAAGACGACGGCGTCCAGGCGGCGGTCTTTCGGCGTCTCCTTGTCCAGCGCCGTCTTGATGGCTGCGTCGCGCGCCGGGCCGGTCGCCTCGGCGATGGCGGGCGGCGGGGCGACCAGACGGATCTTGGGGCCGCTGATGGAGGCGACGGCGCGGCCCGCGCCGGCCTGTCCCTTTTCGGCGGCTTCTCGTAACCGGTCGTTCTGGCGGTCCAGATCGGATTGCAGCGAGGCGCGCACGGCGGCGGCCAGGCCAGTGGCGGCCGGACCTTCCTCGATCACAGCTACGACCTTGATGGGTTCGGCCGAGCGGATCAGCAGCGGAATGCCGCCGCCGAGCACGGCGAACAGCGGAAAGGCCAGCAGCGACAGCCAGAAGCCCACGGTCTTGGCATAGGCGACATATTCACGCCGGGCGATCAGCAGGGTGCGTTTCATTGACTCGCCTCCGAAGGGGTGGCCGGTTGATCGGGATGGTCCCCGGTCAGGCCGATGAAGGCGTCGTGCAGCGTGGGCTCCTTCAGGGCGAAGCCGCGCACGTCCAATCCGTTCAGGAAGGCCGCCTTCAGCGTCTCCTGACCGCCCGCGCCGGCCGCCAGGGCGATCTTCAGCCGCCGCACCCCGTTCGTGTCGGACAGGGTCTCGACTCCAGCCACGCCGGGCAAGGCCGCCGCCGCTTCGGGCGTGATGGCGCCGTCCAGATCAAGAAAGCGCGGCGAGGTGGCCTTGGCCTCGTCGACCGACCCCTCGAACGCCTTCTTGCCCCGCGCTAGCAGCACGACCTTGTCGCACAGCCGCTCGGCGTGTTGCATCACATGGGTCGAGAACAGGACCGTGGCCCCGTCCGCCGCCAGCCCCCGGATCATTTCTTCCAGACCCTGCTGGTTCATCGGGTCCAGGCCGGAGAAGGGCTCGTCCAGAATGACGAACTCGGGCTTGTGGACCACGGCCGCGATCAACTGGACCTTCTGGGCCATCCCCTTGGACAGCTCCTTCATCTTCTTCTTCTGCGCCGCGCCAAGGCCCTGCTGCTCCAGCAGCAGTTTCGCGCGCTTCTTGCCCTCGTGCGTCGGCACGCCCTTCAAGGCGCCGAAGAAGGCGATGGCCTCGACCGGGGTCATCTTCTTGTAGAGGCCGCGCTCCTCGGGCAGGAAGCCGATCCGATCCCGCACCGACCGTCCATTGGGCGCGCCGAGAATATCGATCCGCCCCGCCGTCGCCTCCTGCAGCCCCAGGATCATCCGCAGGGTTGAGGTCTTGCCCGCCCCGTTCGGCCCCAGGAAGCCGCAGATCGACCCCTTGGGCACCTGGAAGCTCAGATCGCGCACGGCGTCGAACCCGCCGTACCGCTTGCTCACGCCCTCAAGCGTCAACGCAGCCGTCATCTCGTCTCCCCCCACAGTTGCGGCCAGCCTAGCAAGGCCGAAGCGGTTCAGGCCAGCCGCTTCGGCGTCGCGCCCCTATTTCAGGACGGGTAGGTCGATATAGGAGGCGTCCTCGCCCGCGTGGTGGATGGCGTTGTCGGCGATCACACCCTGGGTTTCCGTCTCGTTCGGGCCGCCCGTGTTCAGGTTACGCACGAATTTCGGGAAGTTGGAGCTGGTCACTTCCACACGGATGCGGTGGCCGGGTTGGAAGGTGTTGCTGACCGTCATCGGCGTGGGCTGCACCGTCGCCACCTGGCCGGGGACCAGGGGCATCGGCCGCGCATAGCCGTCGCGGTATCGGGCCCGCATGATGGTGTCGCCCAGGATATAGGCCGTCCCGTCCGGGGCCACGTCCACCAGCTTGACCGCGAAGTCCGTGTCCTGCGCCGACGACGACACCTTCAGCACCGCATCGATGAAGCCGGTAACCTGCATGGGCGCCGTCAGCGGCTCGGACGTATAG
This sequence comes from Brevundimonas sp. FV2ps16, assembly GCF_058681075.1. Classification (NCBI taxonomy): domain Bacteria; kingdom Pseudomonadati; phylum Pseudomonadota; class Alphaproteobacteria; order Caulobacterales; family Caulobacteraceae; genus Brevundimonas; species Brevundimonas sp. FV2ps16. The sequence continues at coordinate 1,972,069 of NZ_CM178728.1, forward strand.
ACCAGCACGTCATTGCGCGCCTCGATGGGCCTCTGATCGAAGGCGCCGGCTGTGACCAGGCCGCCGTTGCAGCAGTCGCCGCCGCCGATGGTCTGGACCGGGTTCATCGGATCATAGCGATAGCGGTCGGCCGCTTCTCCGGCCGGCGGCGCCTCCAGGCTGAGGCGGCCGTCGCCGTTCAGGCTGTTGGCCGCGCCGGCCGAGCGCAGGTACATGCGCACCGTCTCGACCCCCTGCGGCGGCCACTGGGCGGCGGTGCGCCACTTGTTCTCGCCCATGTTGAAATACTGGACGTGCGGGGTGGTGGCGGGGAAGGCGCGCGCCTCGCCCTTCAGCCAGCGGTCGAACCAGGCGGCGACCAGGGCGTCGCTGTCGAAACTGGCGTCGCCCAGCGGCCGGTCGCCGGAGCGGAAGTTCGGCCCCAGGCCGCCGAAGGCGCAGTGGTTGTTCGGTCCGACCACCACATACTGGTTCTCGGCCGCCTCGCGGTCCTGGGTGGTGGAACGGGCGTGGTTGAACAGCTCCATGTTCGGGCCGATGGAGACGTCATACCAGCTGTTGAACCACAGCGACGGCACGCCCCAGCCCATGTCGTCGTGATACAGGCCTCCTTCGCGCCAGGCCGGATCGTCCGGCGTCCGCGCGATCAACTCCTCGAAGGTCGCCGGCGGCTCGCCCAGATTCTTCAGCAACTCGTTGACGGGCAGGTGACGGATCTGTCGGGGCCAGTTTACGTCCGGCTTCTTGGCGTCCAGATCGTTGTAGCGGACCAGCCGGGCGCGGGTTTCCTGATCGACGTCGCCAGGGATCTGGGCCCGCTGCGGATTGTCGACGCCATACAGCCAGATGAAGAACAGGTTGCGGGGCACGCCGCCGGTGTACCAGTTGCCCTGTTCCTGGAACCGGCCGACCTTGCCGATGCCCGCGCCGGACGCCTGGGGGACCATGGCGGCGTGGGCCGGGTGGTTCTGGGCGGCCAGTGCCAGCTGCCACTCTGCGGAGGAGGAACAGCCCAGGGTGCCGACCTTGCCGTTCGACCAGGGCTGGGCCGCGATCCAGGTCAGGGCGTCGTAGCCGTCTTCCTGGGGATAGCCCAGGATCTCGTAGTCGCCCTGCGAGAAGTACCGACCGCGTTCGTTCTGCATCACCAGGGCATAGCCTCGGCTGACCCAGGTCAGGGCGCTACGCGTCGTGCGCGCGTTGTAGGCTAGCTCGTTATAGGGCGTCCTGACGAAGACGGTGGGGAGGGGGCCCTTGGCGCCCTTGGGCCGATAGATGTTGGTGGCCAGGCCCACGCCGTCCCGCATCGGAACCATCACGGCCATGTCGACATCGGCGATGCGCGACAGTTCGGTCTGGGCCGCCGCGTCGCTGTAGCGGTTGTAGTTCTGCGCCGAGGCGGCCATCGGCGCAGCCGCAAGAATCCCCGCGACGACGGCGGCGACAAATCTGTTCATGCTTGGGTCCCTCCCGAAGGCGGAAGGTTAGGCCGACCCCGGCCTCTGTCGCAACACGTGTTTGGCTTCAGGTCGCCGTTTTGACCGCGACGGCGAAATGCCGACCCAGGACCTTGGTCGGATTGACCTGGCCGTCGCCGCGCCGGACTTCGAAATGCAGGTGGGGGCCGGTGGAATAGCCGGTAGAGCCGACCAGTCCGATCCGTTGGCCGTGCGCCACCGCATCGCCACTGGCGACGTCGATCCGGCTGAGATGGCCATAGACGGTGCTCAGTCCGTTGGGGTGGCGCACCTCGATGAAATTGCCATATCCGCCGGCGTCATAGCCGGTGCGAATGACCCGGCCCTCGGCTGCCGAGAAGACGGACGTTCCCTGGGGGGCGGCTATATCGACGCCCTTATGCGCGCGGGCGCGGGCCTCGATCGCCAGCTTGCGCAGGCCGAAGGGCGAGTTGATCGCATAGCCGCGTACCGGCGCCGAGAACGCGATCTGACGCATCACCGGACCGGCGGCCTCAACCTCGGCCTTGACGGGCGGGGCGACGGGGGCGGCGGCCAGGGCGGGCGGTGGAGTTTCGCGCGTTACGGCGGGCGCGGCGGCGGCGGCCAGCAAGGCCACGGCGGCGAAGGCGGCCGTCTGGCCGGAGTGGATCAAAAGGGTCTTGCAACGCGCCAGGGGCGCATCGGTCAGCACGCGTCGCATTCGGCGGCGTCTCCAGCGTGTTCACGCTCTGGAATGGCGGGAGACGGCGACCGAAGCCTGCCGGGCGTCCCGAGAGAGACCGGCTTATGCCTACAGGCTGGGGCGAGTTTTAGGCCGCTATCCGGCCATGGAGGGCCATATTTGTCAGGCCGCCGGCCGGCGCGCGATCAGATCGATCAGCGCCGACATGCCGTGATGCCCCGAACCTTCGTTCAGTTCCGCGTCATAGGCGTCCAGGGTCAGGACGTCGAAATCGCCGAAGCGCGCGTCCAGCAGTTCGGCGGTATAGAGTTGATCGACCTGCGGCGGCCCGCCCGTGCCGTACTCCAGCTGGCGCGGCGTATAGCCGTGCAGCAGGATCAACCCGCCCGGCTTCACCGCCCGCTTAATGCCGTCAAAGATCGCGTCGCGAAACGCCGGTTCCGCGAACTGAATGAAGATCGCCGCGACGACGTCATACTCCGCCTGCGGCCAGTCCCAGCCCTGCAGATCCTGGATCCTGAAGTCGACCTCCACCCCCGCGTCGTGGGCCAGTCGCCGCGCCTTGTCCTGACCGGAAGGAGAAATGTCGGTCGCCACGACCTGGTGGCCCAGAGACGCCAGATAGACGGAGTTCCGGCCTTCTCCATCGGCCGGCGCCAGAATCCGGCTGCCCGCCGGCAGGATCTTCGCGTGGTTCAGCAGGAAACGGCTCGGCGCCGTGCCGAACACATAATCCTGCGTCGCCGCGTAGCGCGCATCCCAGCCTGTGCCCGGCGTCGCCATATCGCTTCTCCCATTTTGCGAACCGCTATCAGTTGGGCTGACGCGCTTCAAGCCAAGAGAGGATTCAGGCGATGATGTCCGGCAGGATCTGGTCTTCGATCTTCACGATCTCGTCCTTGATCGCCAGCTTCTTACGCTTCAGCCGGGCGATCATCAGCTGATCGGGAATGGCGGCTTCGGACAGGGCCTCGATAGAGGCCGCGAGGTCGGCGTGCTCTAGGCGCAGCAGCTTGAGCCGAGCCTGAAGGATCGCCTCTTCCTTGCTGATTTCCGGTGCGTCGTCATTCATTGTGCAGTCCCCGGCGCGCTTATAGCCACCCGCGCCTCAGGCCGGAAGGGCGTCGGCGAGACGGATCAGCGCGGGACGCGGCGTCACCTGGGCCCACACCCGCGCAGTCCCGACCAGCGCCTCTACGAAGGGGCGGGGCGTTCCGGCGGTCTGTGGTGCGCCATCGGATGAAACCAGGGCCTCCAGCGCCTCCAGCAGATGGCGTTCCGCTTCCAGCTCCAGCGCCTTGACATGGTCCCGCACCGCTTGGCGCGGGCCGTCGTCGATGTCGGGGATCGGCGCCTTCAGGGTGCGACGGACCGCGCGCAGCGGCGCGACGACGACGCTGTCCCAGGCGCGGGCGGTGTCGCACGCCGCCTCGATTGTCTCGGCGTCCGGCTTCAAGCCGACGGCGGCGGTCCAGGCGGACCAAAGCAGCAGCGGCACGTTCTGCTCGTGGTTGTCCTGCAAGGCCACGCAGGCGTCCCCGACGCCGGGCGCGCCATAGGCCGCGACCGCCCAATCCCAGAGCCGGGTCATTTCAGGCCTTCCCACCGTCGCACTCCGCTCCAGTCCAGACCGAACAGATCCAGGGTCCGGCCGACCGACTGGTCCACCATCTCCATGATCGAATCCGGCCGGGCGTAGAAGGCGGGCAGGGGCGGGGCGATGGTCGCCCCCATCTCGGCCAGGGCGGTCATCGTCCGCAGATGCCCCAGGTGGAAGGGCGTCTCGCGCACCATCAACACCAGGGGGCGACGTTCCTTCAGCGTCACGTCGGCGGCCCGGGTCAGCAGGGACGAGGTCACGCCGGTGGCGATCTCGCTCATCGTCTTGACGGAGCAGGGGGCCACAATCATGCCCAGGGTCTTGAACGAGCCGGAGGCGATGGTCGCGCCGACGTCGGCCAGTTTGTGGACCACCGACGCCTTGGCGGTCAGGTCGGCGGGCGACAGATCCGTCTCCTGCGACAATGTGAGCAGGGCCGCCTTGGTGACGACGAGATGGCTCTCGACCCCCAGGTCCTTCAGTGCGTCCAGTACTCGCGCGCCGTAGATCGCTCCGGAAGCCCCTGAAATTCCGACCACCATTCGATAGGGAGGCTTGCGTATGGCTCCGTTCACATCATCGACCATTTTTGGGGTCAGCCTCCGTCGGGTTCGGCCAGGCGGGCCGTCACCGGAATGTGATTCCACAGCCCGCCAAACCGGGCGCTCACTCTACTGGTCCCTAACCTGAGGAGGCGCAAGCCATGACCATCGAGGCTCGTATTCGCGAACTGGGTAATCGTCATCGCATGCTGGATCAGACGATCCAGAGAGAACTCACCCGTCCGTCCGTGGACACGTTGCAGGTCAGGGAGCTGAAGCAGAAGAAGCTCCGGCTGAAGGAAGAAATCACCAGTCTGGAGGCGCGGGCCCACTAGGGCGCACGACCTCCCGAAATGACGACGGCCCCGGAGATCGCTCTCCGGGGCCGTTTTTATAAGTCGTCATCCTCGGGCTTGACCCGAGGACCGGGTCATCCGCCGCTCCTGCGAGGACGCAGTCGCACAGCCCGATCCGCACTCGGCCCTCGGGTCAAGCCCGAGGGGGACGGATAGAGATCAGTCCTTGGTGCCGAACACCGACTCTGCCGTCGGTTCCGCGCCGGGGCGTTGGCGGGCTTCCGGCACGAACTCGGGTTCGGCCTCAACCTCCTCGACGGGCTGCAGCACGCCGCCGCCCTTCTTCAGGTCGTCCTTGGTCTTCTTGTCGGCGGCCTTCTTGACAATCTCGTCCAACGCCAGCTGACCGACCAGGCCCAGGGTCACGGGATCGACCGGCTTGATGTTGGCGCTGTTCCAGTGGGTGCGGTTGCGCACGCTCTCGATGGTGGACTTGGTCGTGCCCAGCATCTTGGCGATCTGGGCGTCGGTCACCTCGGGGTGATTGCGCACGAACCAGGCGATGGCGTCCGGGCGGTCCTGACGACGCGAGACCGGGGTGTACTTCGGCGCCGGCTTGGCCGACTTCATCAGTTCGGCGTGACGGCTGACGATGGCCTTCAGACGATAGTTCTCGTTGGCCTGCGCCTTGTCCAGCTCTTCGCGGGTCAGCTGACCGCCGGTGACGGGATCGACGCCGCGGATGTCGCGGGCCACGTCGCCGTCGGCGATGCCGCGCACTTCCAGCGGGTGAAGACCGCAGAAGTCCGCGATCTGCTCAAAGCTGAGGGAGGTGTTGTCGACCAGCCAGACCGCAGTGGCCTTCGGCATCAGAATGTCGCTCATGGGGCGTTCGTCCCGGAATGGTGGGGCCGCCGAATAGGGGTTCGGCTGGCGTTGGATACGACGGCGCCCGGCCTTTCGACCGGGCGCTTATGGTTTCGATATAGGCCTATTCGCCCGAAAAGAAAACGCCGCCGAACAATCACGTACAGCCAAGGTTCATGTGAGCTGGGGCAACCTTCGCGCTAATAGAGGCTTTCGCCTTTGGGAGAGGAGAAACATCATGTCCATTCTGCTTGGGGCCGCCATGGCCGCAGCCCTGGCTTCGGGCCAGGATATCACCGCCCAGCGTGTCGCGCCGCGTGGCAGCTACGCCCGGTCCTGCACCGAGGCCTATACCCATCGCGGTCGCCTCTACGCGGATTGCCGCGACATGCGGGGGCAGATTCGCGGCACCTCCATCGAGCTTGCGCGCTGCGGCAATGAAGAGATCAACAATGACAACGGCCTGCTGGTCTGCGGTCGGTTCCGCGGCGACTATGAAGACCGCCAGCCGGGACGTCCGGGCAACGGCGGTGGTTGGGGCCCCGGCAACGGCAATGGCCCCGGCAATGGCAACGGCGGTGGTTGGGACAATGGCGGCGGCTGGGGTCGGTCCTCGATCATCGTCTACGAGAACTCGAGCTATCGCGGCGCCTCGCGCGAGTTCACCAGCGAGGACCGCAATCTGGGCAACACCCCGTTCAACGACCGGATCAGCTCGATCCGCGTGCGTGGCCGTTGGGAGATCTGCACCGACGCCGAGTTCGGCGGTCGTTGCCGGATCATCGACGGCGACGTCCGCAACCTGAACAGCACGGGCTTCAACGACAATATCTCGTCGCTGCGTCCGGTGCGGGGCGGCGGCCGCTACTAGGCCGTCAGTACGAACTTGCCGACGTGGTCGCCCGCCTCCAGCGCGCGATGCGCGTCGGCGGCGCGCGCCAGCGGGAAGGTCGCCTGCATCGGCGGCCGGACCGCGCCAGACGCGACCCAGGGCCAGACCGTCGCCTCCACGGCGGCGGTCAACCTGGCCTTCTCGTCCGCCGGGCGGCTCCGCAGGGTCGAACCGGTCAGCACCAACCGCTTCAGCATGATCCGCATCAGATCCACCTCGACCTTCGACCCCGACAGCGAGGCGATGACCACCCACCGCCCGCCGGGGTTCAGCGCCTTCAGGTTCAGATCGGCGTAGTCGCGCCCCACCATGTCCAGCAGCACGTCGGCGCCGCCCGCCTCGGCGATGGCGGCGGCCATATCGTCCGTCTTGGCGTCCAGGCTGATATCGGCCCCCAACGCCTTGGCCGCTGCGGCCTTCTCAGGCCCGCGCGAGGTGGCGATCACCTTGGCGCCCGCCGCCTTGGCCATCTGGATCGCCGTCACCCCGATCCCACTGGTCGCCCCATGGATCAGTAGCGTCTGACCCGCCTTCAGCTCGCCCGCCTCGAACACATTGGCGAAAACGGTGAAGACCGTCTCGGGCAGGACCGCCGCCTGAGCGTAGTCCAGACCCTCGGGAATCGGCAGCACATGCCGGGCGTCCACTACGACCCGCTCGGCATAACCGCCCCCGCCCAGCAGGGCGCAGACCCGATCGCCGACGGCCCACCGCGTCACGCCTTCGCCCACGGTCTCGATCTCGCCGGCGACCTCCAGCCCGAGTATGTCCGACGCCCCGGGGGGCGGGGGATAGCCCCCGTTTCGCTGCAACAGATCCGGTCGGTTGATCCCCGCCGCGTGAACCCGGATCGTAACCTGCCCTGCGCCGGCTGCGGGGTCCGGCCGTTCTGTGATCCGCAGCGCCTCGGCCGGTCCTGAACCGCCCTCGATCTCGATGACCCGCATAGTCGCCTCCGCTTGCAATCGTCCGTATCCGGGCGTTCAGATAGGCGTCCCGGCCGCGCGCGGCCATGACTTGACGCAGAAAGGCGATGACGATGTTCGAGGACCTCGAGCCCCGCCCCCGGCGCGGAGACGCCCTGACCGCCCTGGGCCGCGAAGATCTGGACGCCTATTCGATCGAGGATTTGCAGGAACGGATTCAGGCCCTGGAAGACGAAATCCGCCGCGCCCGCGCCGCCATAGACTCCAAGACGGCCAAGAAGAGCGCCGCCGACGCCCTGTTCAACTTCCGCTCATGAATCGCGCCCGCGCCAAATCCATGGCATGACGGTTGCAGTCGGCACGACAAAGGCCGCGTCTTGGCCCAAAGTCGTAACGAGCGTCCAATTCTCATGATGATGTCCACCATGACCCTGAGCGACAACCAGAGCACGGGCTCCACGCCTGACAGGGCCCGCGTCGTTCGGGACTTTTCCCGCTCGGAGCTGTTCGACCGCACCTTCCGTGAGGGCATGGACCTTGTCGAGGAAACCGCCGCCTATCTGGACGGCGAAGGCCGCCGCGATTCCAAGATGCTGTCCCGCAGCGCCGCCCTGGCCTATGCGGCCGAGAGCATGAAGCTGACCACGCGCCTGATGCAGATCGCGTCCTGGCTTTTGGTCCAGCGGGCCGTGCGCGAGGACGACATGACGCCGGAAGCCGCCTGCGAGCCGCGCTATCGCCTGAACGACCGCAAGATCGAGAGCGAGCCCAGCCACGCCGAACTGCCCATCGCCCTGGTCGAATATCTGGTCCGGTCCGAGAAACTGTTCGACCGCACCCTGTACCTGGACCGCCGCATGTACCTGGACGCCCAGGAGGAGCAGCCGCAGAACCCGGTGCTCAGCCAGCACGGCCTGCTGGAAGCCGCCTTCAAAAGCTGAATCGACCAACTTCTCCCTCCCCCGCAGGGGGAGGGAGAAGATTGTCCCCCTACGGCCCGACGTCGTTGGCGTCGCGGCGTCCGTCGTCAACCGGCTTGGGCAGGCTGACGGCGATGCCCAGGGCCTGGGCCAGCTTGTCGTCGCGGCCATAGATGTCCTCGCGGAAGGCCACCCGGCCGTGTCCATCGACAAAGGCCGTCCAGTACAGCAGCCGCACCGAAATCTCGCGACCCGTCGTCACCCGCGTTGTTTCGCGGCTGTCCTGGGCCATGTCGAACTCGGCCAGTTTGACCGGGTCGGGCGACAGCAGCAGCCGGGCGAACTCCACCGCATTCTGCACCCGCACACAGCCATGGCTGCGCTGGCGCATCGACAGATTGAAGGCGGCCTTCGACGGGGTGTCGTGCAGGAAGATGGCATAGCTGTCGCGCAGCTCGAACTTCACATAGCCCAGGGCCGACTTGGGCCCCGCCCGCTGAATGACCGTGCCGTCTCGCACGAACATGTCGTTGGCGGCCAGATAGGCGGGGCCCTTGGGCAGGATCTCGCGGCGCGCAATCCCGGCCGGCACATACCAAGGCGGATTGGCGACCACCGAGGCGAAGGGCTTCTCCAGGCTGGGGGTCTGGTTCTCGGCCGATCCGACCACCACGCGGTTGGAGTGGACCGGCTTGCCGTCCTTCCAGTAGACCATGATGGCGGCGGCGGTGTTGACCTCGATCCGTTCCGGCGCGACGTCGCGCTTCAGCCAGCGACGCCGTTCCAGGTTCAGCGCGATCTGGCGGGCGCGATCCTCGGCCGAGGCCGACAGCGACCGCTGGGTGCCTGTGCCGATCCGGGCGTCGGCGCCCAGGCCGTGCCGGACCTGGAAGCCCTGAACCGCCCGTTGCAGCTCCGTCCCATAGGTCAGGCCCTGGGCCTTCAGCCGCGCGCCGTCCGCCGCCGTCAGGTCGCCTTCGGCCGTCAGACGGTCGATCAGCGCCGGTATGCGGCGATCGCTCATATCCGGTTCGATGGTGGGACCAGCCGGGAAGGGCGGCCAACCGCCCTGGGCCGCCAGGCGACGATAGCGGACATAGCCCGCCGACAGGTTCTGATAGCCGATGTCGGTCGGCGCCAGGCCCTCGAACCAGTCCAGCAGGACATTGCGCGCCAGGGCGTCGCTCATGCCGCGCGGCAGGTCCACGCGGTTCTTCTGCATCTCCCACAGATCTTCGACCGTCTCGGGCCGAACCTTGCCCTCGGCCAGGATCCGCCCATAGGCCAGGGCCGCGGCCGTGGCGCGCAGGTCCGACGAGGCGGGATCGGCGGCCAGGCCGACGAAGTCGAAATAGTCGCCGGCCGACAGGCCGTGGCGCTCGGCCCGGCCCGCGACGGCGTTCAGCGCCCGCATCCGCTCGGCGTTCCACACCGGACGCCAGCCGTTCATTTCATAGAAGGCGCGGACATCGGCCTGCTGGGTCTCGGGCAGGCGGGAAATCTGGTCGTTGAAACTGTTATAGAAGGCGGTGGCCTGCGGTGCGCGCTGCACGGTCACCTGCTGTGCGTGCGCTGTTGAGGCGAGGGCCATGGCCGCCGTCGCGACGCCCAGACCCATTTCCCGTCTATTCATAACCTGTCCGCTTCTCGATGGGTCGATCCCCGTGAATCGACGCCGGTACTGCCGTATCCGAACGCCGGCTACGTTACCGACGTTCCGGGCAAACAAAAAGCGCCGGTCATCCGACCGGCGCTCTTCGTGATCCGATTGCCGCGATGTGTCGCAGCCAGGACGCGCTTACTTCTTGATGAAGCCGGCGAACTTGTTGTTGAAGCGCGAAACGCGGCCGCCGCGGTCCATCAGATGGGCGTTGCCGCCCGTCCAGGCCGGGTGGGTGGTCGGATCGATATCCAGGTTCAGCGTGTCGCCTTCCTTACCGTAGGTCGAACGGGTCTGGTAGGAAGTGCCGTCGGTCATCACCACATTGATGAAGTGGTAATCGGGGTGCGTATCCGCTTTCATGGTCGTCGTCCGGTCTCTGGCGCGATGACGATGCCGACCGTCGCTGCGCATGAAATGAGAAACCCGCCAGAAAATCCGGCGGGAATGAGGGGCGGCGTTTACACCGGGGGGCGTTCCGGGGCAAGAGGCTGGCGAAATGACCGATCAGACCGCCGCATCCGCCCGCTCCGCCAGCCTTCCAGCGGGGCGCGCTTCAGGCGTGGAAACGGCCGAAGGCCGCCCCAGCGCCGGCGCCCTGCTGATGGAGCAGATGTCCGAGGCGGGCGAGAAACGCGCCAAACGCCGCGACATCCGTCCCCTGGCCCGCCTGATTCCCTATGCCCTGCGCCACAAGGGCCACGCCCTGATGGCGGTCTTCTGGCTGCTGCTGTCCACCACCGCGTCTCTGGGGCTGACGGTCCTGGCGCGCGGAGCCATCGATCACGGGTTCGAGGCCGGGGGCGCCAATCTGAATCTGTGGTTCCTGCTGCTGGGCGCCAACGCCCTGTTCCTGGGCCTGGCCACCGCCGCCCGCTATTTCTACGTCACCCGCACGGGCGAGCGCGTCATCGCCGATGTGCGCAAGGGCCTGTTCGGCCGCATCCTGACCCTGGACCCGTCCTTCTACGCCCAGATGCGCACCGGCGAGGTGCTGTCGCGTCTGACCACCGACATCGCCCTGGTCGAGACCCTGATGACCACCTCGGTCTCCTATGCGCTGCGCAACTTCCTGACCCTGATCGGCGGGGTCGCCCTGCTGTTCTTCGTCAGTCCCAAGTTGACGGGGCTGGTTATGCTGATCGTGCCCTTCCTGCTGGGTCCGATCTTCATCTTCGGCCGCCGGGTCCGCAAACTGACCGTCGCCTCCCAGGACCGGTTCGCCAACGCCGTCGGCTTCGCCGGCGAGAGTGTGGACGCCATCGAGACGGTCCAGGCCTTCGGTCGGGAACGCAGCGCCATCGCCCGCTTCGGCGCGGCGGTCGAGGACGCCTTCTCCGCCTCGCTGACCCGGATGCGGGCGCGGGCCTGGATGACCGCCCTGATCATCGTCGTCATGTTCGGCGGCGTCACACTGGTGCTGTGGCTGGGCGCCCAGGACGTGGTCGCCGGCGTCATGACGCCGGGCGCCCTGCTGCAGTTCGTGCTGCTGTCGGTCTTCGCCGCCGGCGCCGTGGGCGCCCTGGGCGAAAGCTGGGGCGATGTGCAAAAGGCCGCCGGCGCCATGGAGCGGATCGAGGAGCTGATGCGCGCCACGCCCGACATCGCCCCGCCGGCCGAGCCTGTCGCCTTGCCGTCGCCGCCGCGGGGCGAGGTGTCGATGTCGGCCGTCGGCTTCTCCTATCCTGGCCGTCCCGACCTGCCGGCCCTGAAGGGGTTCAGCCTGACCGTGCGGCCCGGCGAGACCGTCGCCCTGGTCGGTCCGTCCGGCGCCGGCAAGTCGACCGTCTTCCGCCTTCTGCTGCGCTTCTATGATCCGCAGACCGGCGTGGTCTCGGTCGACGGCGTCGATGTGCGTCAGGCCGATCCCGTCGCCGTGCGCGACCGTTTCGCCTGGGTGTCGCAGGAAACGCCGCTGTTCTCGGGTTCGGCGCTGGAGAACATCCGCTTCGGCCGTGAGACCGCCACTCTGGAAGAGGCCCGCGCCGTCGCTGAAAAGGCCCAGGCCCTGGGCTTCATCGACGCCCTGCCGGAAGGCTTCGACACCCCGCTGGGCGAACGCGGCAAAAGCCTCTCGGGCGGTCAGCGCCAGCGTCTGGCCATCGCCCGCGCCCTGGTCCGCGACGCCCCCATCCTCTTGCTGGACGAGGCCACCAGCGCCCTGGACGCCGAAAGCGAACGTCTGGTCCAGATCGCCCTCGACCAAGCCATGCAAGAACGCACCACCCTGGTCATCGCCCACCGCCTGGCCACGGTGCTCCGCGCCGACCGCATCGTCGTCATGGACGACGGCCGCGTGGTGGAGGAGGGAACGCACGACCAGCTGGTGGCCAAGGGCGGCCTCTATGCGCGCCTGGCGGAGTTGCAGTTCCGGGCGGGTTGAGGCTTCCACCTTCCGTCCTCGGGTTCGCCCCAAACTTCCGTCGTACTCGGTCCCGCCGTAGCTCAGCACGTTTTTACACGGCCTCGACCCGTTGCGGACTTTGGAAAGCGATGCTCAGATCGCCGCCATGTCGTGGCTCCTCAGCACTTTGGCGATATCGCCTTTCCTTCTGGCGTTTCTCGCCTATTGGCGGGGAGCGCACATCGCAGCGAGGCTCCTTCCGAAGGAACGCTTGAAGCACGGTGACTACCGCGTCGTTCCGGATCTCTACAGCCCAGAGTCCTCACATAGATGGTTCGGTATCATCGTGGGCGAAAAGGCAGATAACTACAGCCAGAGGCTCAAGCGCGCGCTTACCTTGGCTCGTGTCTCTATCATTCTACTGCCCTTTGCCTTCATGGCGAGCGTGGCGCTCCTCGGAAGTATGAGGATCGAGGCAACTGAGGACGCCGGGAGCAGCATGCCTGCCGTAACAATTTCGCTTGAAAACTAGGTCCGCTAACCACCCCAAACCGACCTTCGGGATGTCCGCTTTCCGCGCCAGGGACCGGCTTTGTCGGTAGCGGTCTATCCCCCTCATTTCAGGGCTTGACCCGAGGATGACGGGAGAAGGGGAGGTCCAACAGCCTGCCTGCGCTACCAATATTTCTCCCGAATAACTGACTTTTCAATGTCTTGACGTCCGAAAACGCCGCTCAAGTCAGCGCGCTCCAAAACCGTGAGATACTGTCGGCACGGTCTTTGAAAACCAAATCCCCGCTCAGTCCCGCGCCGCCTGGAAATTGCACTCTTTTGCACATTGCACCGCCTTTTCCGGCCTGTGCAATTTCACCGCCCGCGTAGAATAGACGAAAATAGTCTCTCTTTTTTCGCAGTGGATTGAGTCTATTTCTCAGCCGCGCCCTGTCGCGCCAGGGCTGGAAAGTCGCTGAACACCGCGTCCACCTCGGCCTCGGCGAAGGCTGCGGCGTAGCCCGCCATGTCGCCGTGCTCCGCAAAGCCTTCGCCTCGCCGCCGCTCGGCCGGCAGGAAGGCGTTCTCGGCCCGCAGGGTCCAGATCACGACCTTCAGCCCTGTGGCGTGGGCCTCCGTGACCAGGGCGCTGGGCGCAGTCGTGCGGCCCTCGGCGTCGCGCGGCAGGACCAGGGTCATCTCCGGCGCCACCCAGTCGGCATAGGCGGCCATGGCCTTCAGCCCCTGCGGCGTGATCATCTGGGCATAGGTCACGTCCGGCCGGTCCGCCGGTCCGCCCGCGCTGCTGACCAGCTGGGCCAGGGGCGCCTCGATCCGCGTCGCCAGCCGCTCCAGCGGCCCGACCTCGAAACACTGGATGATGATGGGCGCATCGGCGCCGGTCAGGCCCAGTCGCTCAAGCTCCGCGACGAAGCGATCCTCCATCGGCAAGCCGATCCCGGCGAAATAGGTCGGGTGTTTCAGCTCGGGCGCCACCGCGATGGCCCGCCCCGTCCGGGCCGAGGCCTCGCGGGCGATGGCCACGACCTCGTCGAAGGTCAGGATCGGCTCGCGCCCGTCATAGGTCGCGCTGCCGGGCCGAAAGGCGGGCAGCCGCTCCTTGGCTCGCAGCGTCTTCAGCTCGGCCAGGGTGAAGTCCTCGGTGAACCAGCCTGTGGTCGGGACACCGTCGATGGTCTTGGTGGTCTTGCGATCCGCGAACTCCGGCCGCTCGCCCACGTCGGTCGTGCCGCCGATCTCGTTCTCGTGCCGGTCGATGAAGACCCCGTCTTTCGACAGGACCAGGTCCGGCTCGATCACGTCCGCCCCCTGTTCGACCGCCAGTTCATAGGCCGCCCGCGTATGTTCTGGCCGTTCGCCCGAGGCGCCGCGATGGGCGATGATCAGCGGCTGGGCCACGGCAGGCGTTCCGGTCAGCAGGACAAGGGCGGTGACGATGGCGCGGATCATGTCCCTTGGATAGGGCGGCCGCGCGACAGCACCATGACTGTCTCCTCCCCACGCAGTGGGGAGGGGGACCGCGAAGCGGTGGAGGGGTTCTTGACGCCCCACCGGCCGCTGGTGATGCGGCAAGAGCCCCTTCGTCACGGCGCTGAAGAAGCGCCGCGCCACTTCCCCGCAAGCGGGGAAGAGACAGAAGCGAGTTTCAGGACGCCTGAAGCACCTTGCGCAGCTGCGGATGAAGCTCGCTGTTGCTGGCCAGGATCGACACGCCGGTCTTGGGATCGCCGTCCGCCTCGATGGTCGTCACCGAACCCCCGGCCTCGGTGACGAACAGGATGCCCGCCGCCACGTCCCAAGGCTTCAGGCCCCGCTCATAGAAGGCGTCATAGCGGCCGGCCGCGACCCAGGCGAAGTCCAGGGCGGCCGAGCCCAGGCGGCGGATGCCGGCGACGCGCTGGCCGATGGCGTGGATGTCCTTGATGGCCTGGGCGTGGCCCGACTTGCCGATGAAGGGCAGGCCGGTGGCGATCAGGCTCTCCGACAGGTCGCGACGACCGGCGACGCGGATCCGCTGGTCGTTCAGATAGCAGCCCTTGCCCTTCTCGGCCCAGAACAGCTCGTTCATGACGGGGTTGTAGGTCACGCCCGCGACGATCTCGCTCGACCCGTCGGGCGCGCGCCGCTCCAGCCCCACCGTGATGGCGAAATGGGGCATGGCGTGCATGAAGTTGGTCGTGCCGTCGATCGGGTCGACGATCCAGGTGTGGGACTTGTCCGTCCCCTCGATCATGCCGCGTTCCTCGCCCAGGAAGCCATAGCCGGGGCGGGCCTTCATCAGCAGTTCGTACAGGGTGTCCTCGGCCTTCAGGTCGGCGGCCGTGACGAAGTCGCCGGGCCCCTTCCTCGACACCTGAAGCTGGGAGACTTCACCGAAGTCGCGCAGCATGGGACGGGCGGTCTTGCGCACCGCGTCGAGCATGACTTGGAGCAGGGCGGAAGCGAGGGCCATCGGCGGATCTCCTGGTCCGCATGTCCTGAAAAGGCCCCTTCTGTGGGGCCCGGACATGCGGAGAAGTTCAAGAAGGGAACCGACCCTGGGCCAGGGCCGGCTTTAGGGGGCTTAGTCGGCGCGGCGGACGTATTCGCCGCTGGTCGTGTCGACGATGATGCGTTCACCGGCCGACATGTAGGGTGGGATCATGATCCGCACGCCGTTCGAGGCGATGGCGGGCTTGTACGATGACGAGGCCGTCTGACCCTTCACGGTCGGCTCGGTCTCGGCGACTTCCAGCACGACCTGATCCGGCAGTTCCAGGCCGATCGGACGCTCTTCGTGCATCTCGATGACGACCTTCATGCCTTCCTGCAGATAGGGGATGCGCTCTTCGCCGACCCAGTCCTTCTGCAGCTCGATCTGCTCATAGGTGGCGTCGTCCATGAAGACCAGGCTGTCGCCGTTGTCGAACAGATAGGAGAAGTCCTTCTGCTCCAGCGTCACGCGCTCGACCTTGTCTTCCGACCGGAAGCGTTCGTTCAGCTTGTTGCCGGTCTCGAGGTTCTTGGCCTCGACGTTGGCGAAGGCGCCGCCCTTGCCGGGTTTGACGTGGCTGGCCTTGGTGACGACCCACAGGCCGCCATTGTGCTGCAGGACCATGCCGGGCTTGATGGTGTTGCCGTTGATCTTCATGGGGTCACATCGGGAATGGAGTTGCGCCCACGCGCCCGGTTGGGGCGTGGCGAATAGGGCGCGATCCCTAGAGGAAGCCCCGGCAAAGGGCAAGGCGGCCTAATTCCGGGTGCGGTCGTCCGACGCCTCGTCCATCTTGCGGTGCAGCCGGTTGCCCAGCCGCACGCCGCCCCCGGTTGGCGCGGCCATCTTGCCCGCTCTCTCGTCCAGCTTGCGGGCTTCGTGCGCAAACGCGGCCGCCAAGCCTGCCGACGACATGGCGGCCGCCACCTGTTTCCACATCGAGGAAGGGCGCAGACCCAGCCAGACTGCGTTCACTGTCTGCGCCGCCAGCCACAAGCCCATGGCCCGCGTTCGCTCGCGCTGGGGCGGCGCGTTCCACACCCGCACAGCCGACAGGGTCGTAGCCGAAAACACCGCCGGCAGGATCAGGCTGAAGGCGCCGTGCGGCTTCTCGGTGATCGGCAAGTCCTTGTCGCGGACATGTTTCAGCCTGCGCTTCGGCGTCAACGCGCCCGATGCGATCCCGGTCGCCAACAGGGCGAAACCCACCGTCAGCGCCACCCCCATGGCCACATGCGCCGTGCTCCGCCCCTCGCTGTTCAGCAAGTCTACGGCGGCGTCGCGCACGTCGTCGATGGCCTCGTCGATATCGGTCATGGTCCGCTCCAGCTTGCCGTCGGAATCAAATGGGCGGCGCCGGACGCGGTTCCGTCAGACCTCGTCCGGCACCACCGGTTCTGTCTCGCGCGGATCGAAATCATAGTCCAGCAGATCGCCGGGCCGGCACTCCAGCACGGCGCACAGCCGCGCCAGGGTGCTGAATCTTATCCCCTTCACCTTGCCGGATCGGAACAGCGAGAACTGTGTCTCGCTGAGGCCCACCTGGGCGGCGACATCGCGCGCCTTCAGACTTTTACGCACCATCAGATCGTTCAGGGTCACGCGAACGGGCATTCAGATCATCTCGTCCATCTCGGCCTGTATCCGCGTCGCCTGATCCAGAACCCTACCGAGCAGGAACAAGGCGCCGCCGATCATGCCCATGGTCATTCCCGCCACATCGAAATAAGCCCAACTGCTCCGCTCGTCGCCCAGAAGCCGCATCAGGTTGGTGACGCCGAAGACGCTGAGCACCCCGCCAAAGCCCAGCGCCAGCCCCACGCGACGCAGGGCGGACGACAGGGTCGGCCGGATGAGCCGCCCCTTGGCCAACTGCCCCAACGCCGACCCGATCGACCAGACGGCGAATAGGTAGAGAAGCGAAGGCGACGCCCAAACGATCTCCCGGAGCAGCAGCGTGAGATCTCTGTGTTCTCCGCGTGCCGCAAACACCGCCGGCACAATCACATACATCAGCGCCAAGATCGCGCCCACGCTGCAAACCATGAAGATCGCGAGCCAACGAAACTGGCGGCACATGTGGCGGAAACGGGCGAGATCGTCGGCGGCCATCGGTCTGTCCGGGGATAGGAATCTGTCTTGTCTTTAATCTTGACTTAAAAATCAGTCGCTCGCAACTTTATCTCTGAGTTAAATGGAGGGCGGTGAGATGGCGGCGATCGAGACGGAGGGGCTGACGCGATTTTTCGGGCGTCGGCGGGTGGTGGACGCGGTGTCGATGTGTGTGCCGGACCGGGCCGTCTACGGCTTCCTGGGGCGAAACGGAGCCGGCAAGACCACGACGATGAAGATGCTGATCGGCCTGCTGCGCCCGACTTCGGGCGTGGCGCGGGTCTGCGGCGTCGATGTGGCGCGGGACCGGATCGGCGCCGCGCGCAGGATCGGGGCCTTGCTTGAGGCGCACGGCTTTTATGTCCATTTGACCGGCCGTGAGAACCTGGACCTGACGCGGCGTCTGCTGGGTCTGCCTGCGATCGAGATCGACCGGGTGCTCGAGGTGGTGGATATGCTGCGGGACGGCGGTCGCCGGGTGTCCGACTATTCGCTGGGCATGCGCCAGAGGCTGGGTATCGCCCGCGCCATGCTGGGCGCGCCGCCGGTGCTTATGCTGGACGAGCCGACCAACGGCCTGGATCCGGATGGGATCGCCGACATGCGGCGATTTTTGCGCGCCCTGCCGGAACGGGCGGGGGCGACGGTCCTCCTGTCCAGCCACCTGTTGAGTGAGATCGAACAGACCGCCAGCCACGTGGGCATCATCCATGAGGGGCGGCTGGTCGTGGAGGGCGAACTGGGGCGCTTGAAGGCCGAACTGGCGCCCGAGATCGGTCTGCGGGTCGACGACCCCGACCGGGCTCGCGCCGTTCTGCGGGGCCGGGATCTGACCCTGGTCGAGGACGCCGACGGTCTGGTGGTCCGGCTGCGGCCAGGCGACGACCATGACATCGTCTCCGCGGCCCTCAACCGCGATCTGATTGAGGCCGGGATGTCGGTCTTCGCCATCGCGCCGCGCGCCCGTTCCCTCGAGGGGATCTATCGCGCCGCCTCCGCCACCAAGTCCCGCCGTCAGGAGACCGTCTGATGCTCGCCGTCCTTTCCATCGAAATCCGCAAGTTGAACCGTTCCCTGGCCCTGCTGCTGGCCGCCGCCGCCCCCACGCTGATCGCCGTCTTCGCCTTCGCCATGGTGCTGCGGTCGGAGCAGCCGTCAGAATGGTCGATGTGGCTCGGGAGCGGCACGGCGATCTGGGCCTATTTCATGCTGCCCATGTGCGTCACAGCCCTGACAGCCCTGGTCGCTCACATGGAGCACGCCCCCCGCAGTTGGGACCACTTGCGCGCCCTGCCGGTTCCGCGCTGGACTCTCTATGCGTCTAAAGCCATCTGCGTGATCGGCTTGGTGGTGATCATGAGCGCGGCTGTGCTGGCCATGACAACAGGGGCCGTGGCGCTCGGCGGCCTCATTAAGCCGGAGGCGGCGGCGGTGGGCCGGCTTGATCTCCCGACCCATGCCTGGGCCTTGGCCCAGATGGCCGTCGCAGCCGTTTTGATGATCGCCCTGCAGTTCTGGACAGCGATCCGCTTCGCCAGTTTCGTGCCCGGCCTGGTGCTGGGTATAGGCGGAACCTTCTTCGCCGTCGTGGCCACGTCGGCGAAACAGGGCGTCTTCATGCCTTGGCAGATGCCGGTGAACATCCTGGCCACGGAGGCGTGGCGCGCTCAGACAGCCTTGATGCTGGGCGGCGGCCTAGGACTGGTCGTGCTCGCGGCGGCGGTGATCCACCTGGCCCGCCGCGAGGGCTGAGGATGGATCAGCCGCCGGTGGCGGCGCTGTCGGTGACGATTTCCTTCATGGCCGACTGCAGATAGTTCTGGGCGCCCAGCAGTTCGATCAGCTTGTGCTGGTTCTCGAGGAAGTCGATATGCTCCTCGGTGTCGGCCAGGATCTTCATCAGCAGGTCGCGGCTGACGTAGTCACGGGCTTCCTCGCACTGGGTCACGGCGGCGGCTGTGGTGGCGCGGCTGTCGATTTCCAGCTGAAGGTCAGCGCCCAGGCATTCGATCGGATCTTCGCCGACCTTCAGCTTGTGCAGGTCCTGCAGATTCGGCAGGCCGTCGAGGAAGAGGATGCGCTTGATCAGCATGTCGGCGTGCTTCATCTCGCCGATCGACTCTTCGTAGATTACGTTGCCGAGGTGGGCCAGCCCCCAGCTTTCGAACATGCGGGCGTGCAGGAAATACTGGTTCACCGCCGTCAGTTCGTTGGTCAGCACCGCGTTCAGCGTACGGAGGATTGCGGGGTCGCCCTTCATGGCCATGGTCCTTAGTCTCTCGGCGGCGCCTTCGCCGTCCTTCGAGCTCTGCGATACCACAGTAAAACTCGCATTGTTTATTTGCGAGTTTTTATCACCGCATTGATAGTGCGAGTGATTTCCAGACGCTCAAAACAAGACCTATTCAGCCGCGATGGCGAAGGCTTCGCGGCTGTCCTGGATCATCTGGCGCATTTCACACACGCATTTAGCGCACTGCGGCTGGCATTGGTGATTGGCGAAGATGTCGCGCGGTCTGCAAGCGCCGGCCTCGATGGCCTGGGCGACGTCACGCTGGCGAAGACCGTTGCAGTTGCAGACGTACACGAGAATCTCGAACTCATCGACTGAGAATGGTTCGCTATAGCAGCCCTTAAGGTGATTGCAAGTCGTTCGCACGGCGGTTCCGCCATTGGGCCGTTGACGAATGGTCGCAGGGGGGGGAAGTCAGCCTATGGCCAGACCTCCCGCTGTTTCCGCTCGTCCGCCCTGCCGGCTGTATCTGATCACGCCTTCCGCGATCCCCGATCTGGACGCGTTCGCCGCCACGCTGGATGAGGCCCTGGGCGCGGGCGATGTCGCTGCTCTGCAGATAAGGCTCAAGCCCGCAGACGACGCCGCTATTGTCGCCGCCGTCGAACGACTGGCGCCGATCGCGCGCCGTCATGACGTGGCGGTGCTGCTGAACGATCGACCCGACCTGGCTCGGGCGACCGGCTGCGACGGCGTCCACATCGGTCAGCAGGACGGGTCTCTGGCCGAGGCGCGGCGTGTCATGGGGCCTGACGCCATGATCGGCGTCACCTGTCATGACGACCGCGACCTTGCGTGGGACGCGGCCGAAGGAGGCGCTGACTACGTGGCGTTCGGTGCTTTCTATCCAACCGGGACCAAGGAAACGGCGCACCGGCCGGACTTGGACATTCTCACTGTCTGGCAGGAAACGGTGGAAGTCCCCTGCGTCGCCATCGGCGGCATCACCGTTGAAACGGCGGAGGAGGTCGCCCGCGCGGGCGCAGACTTTGTGGCCGTGAGCGCGGGGGTGTGGACTTATAAGGGCGGTCCAGCAGCTGCGATTAAGGCGTTCAATCTTGGATTGAAAATCTAACCTATCCGCATATTTCAGGGGATATTAGGAACCGTATGGTTTGATCGTACGAACAAATCGTACTGAGACCCTGCATGACCGTGAGCCGCGCGCTCGACATAGATGCCGCGAAGCCGCCAACGCCGCCAACGCCGCCAACGCCGTCGTCGCGCATAGCTCTGCGCAAGGGGGCGCCAGGGTGGAGCGGCGAGGCCGTCTTTTCGCATCCGCTGGTTCCTGTGATCGCGGGAGTCTGCATTGCTATTCTCGCGGCGAGTTCGATCGGGTGGGCGCGCAGTCTGGGCCTTATTTCGGGGCTTTGGGGCGTGTGCGGTGTGGCCGTCGCCGTGTGGCTGCGCACGGGATGGGGACGGCGTCACGACGCAGCCTTCGCCGTTGTGCTGAGCATCAGTATTCTGATCGGAGAACTGATCGCGGGTTATAACCCGGCGCTGGCGCTAACGCTCGCCTTGGCGAATATGGTGGAGATCATCGGGGCGATCCTGCTGGCGCGTCGGTTCGTCCCAAACTTGGATGTGTCGAGTCTGGGCGGCGCGGCACGCTTCCTGATCTTCGCCGCAGTTCTTGCCCCTATCCCGGCCGGTCTGTTTGCTGCTGCGGCCCTCTCGCCGTTCGGTTCGGGCGACGTCGTCGAAACCTTCAAAACCTGGTGGTTTGGCCACGCCTTGGGGTTGGCCGTGATTGGCACGCTCGGGCTGTCGCTGACCTCGGCTACATTGGCGCGCTTCGCTCGCCCTGGCGCACTTTTGGAGGCGGGCGGCTTGTTCGCCGCCGTACTGGCTGTTCAGTTCATAGGGCTCGTGGGGCAGTCGGCCGTCGGCGTTGTCATGATCCCCGTGTTGCTGTGCGTGGCCGTCCGGACCGGAGTCGCGGGAACAGCCTTCAGTCTTTTGGTGGTCACCCTGCTGTCGGTGGGCGGGGCGATGATGGGGTATGGGCTTCACATCAATGACTTGACCCGCACGCAGCATGTGACGATGGCTCAGATACAGGTCTTGGCCGGCTATATGCCTATCCTTCTGGTCGCGGCCCTGCTGGAAGAGCGCGACCGGCTTGCTGATCGTGCTCGCACGGGTCAGATTCGTGCTGAGCAGGCGTCCGAATCCAAGTCGCGACTGCTGGCCAACGTCGCGCATGAGATCAAGAGCCCGGTCGCCGGCGTGATCGGGATCGGCAATCTTTGGTCAACCGGTCAACTGGGTCCGGTAACGCCACAGCAGACAGAAATGGCGGATATGCTGGTCAAGACGGCGCGGCAGGTCGAAGCCTTGGCTCATGACCTTTTGGACTTGGCGCGGGCAGAGTCAGGTGCGGTCAAGGTCGACTTGCGGCCGACAGACATATCAGGCTTGCTTGAGGATGTCCGACGTGCGGCCAGGCTCAGGCCGGAGGCTCAGGCTATCGACCTGCAAGTGGTCTGTGAGAGCGACGACTTGATCGCGATCGCGGACTCTCAGCGCCTCATGCAGGTGATAGACAACTTCGCCAGCAACGCCTTGAAATACGGGGCTTCAGGTGGACGAGTGGTGCTCCGGGCGCTGAGTGTGGACGACAATGTCCGGATCGAGGTGACCGACTTCGGGCCCGGCCTGTCCCTTGCGAAACAGGCCCAACTCTTTGAACCTTTCAACCGTCTGGGTCTGGAACGCTCAAGCATCGAAGGCCACGGGGTTGGGCTCGCCATCGCCAAGCGGCTGGTGGAGCTACAGGGCGGCGCGATTGGGGTGGATTCCGCGCCAGGGCAGGGCGCGACCTTCTGGCTGACCTTGCCGCACGCCTGACCACTCTTGCGGTTCCTCTGGCGCCGCGTAATGGTCCCGACATGTTTGTCATCGCCCTAGCCGTCGTCCTCTTGTCCGGACAGGACACGTCAAGCCAGCGTTCGGCTTCGGACCTGACACGCGACCTCAACAGCGGCCCGCCGTTCAAGCCTGCGTCGCCGGTTCAGCAGCCCACGCCGGTACAGACCATAGCGCCGGCGCCGGCGCCCCCTCCGGTGACCCAGAGCCAGAACGCGGCTCCGCCGGCGCAAGCCGCTACCCTTCCTTCCTCGTCTTTGACGCGCGATCTGAACAGCGCGCCGCCTTCGGCCGTGAGGCCCGCCGCGCCTGCAGCAACCCCCGTGCCGTCGGCTTCAACACCGCCTGCTGCGACGCGGCCTCTGGCGGCCCCATCCGAGACGACGACCAGGCCTGTCGCACCCCAGCCGGCCCCTTCGCGTCCGACCCCGGCCCCAACCCCGTCTCCCATCCCGCGCCTGACACCGTCTCAGACCCAGACGCCTCCAGCCTCATCCCCCAGGTCGGTCCCGACGCCGGCGACGCCGGCTCCCGTTGCGCCGGCCAAAGCGCCGCAAGGCCTGGACGCCGCAGCGATAGCGGCCTTGCCCTTTGCGCTGGAGCTTCCATCCGGAACGGTGTTGACCCAGTCACGCGCCGGCGCAGACGCCCGAATCTACGCCGTCCGTCGCGGGCAGACCGCCTTGGTCATGATCTATGCCGGCCCGGCTTCGCAGTTTCCCGTTTACGATGGGCAGGTCGTTCAGGCAGGGGGGCGCGCCTCGATCGTCGTGACTGAGGGCGGACGTCGTCTGGCGCTTGAGCATCTGTTCAAGCGGTCGTCCTCGCCAGAGGAGATCCACGTCTGGGTCTCCGCCGCCGACGGCGCCGACCGGGATCTTGGTGAGCGGATCGCCCAGTCGGTCGACGCGCGCTAGGCGCTCAGTCGGTCGACCAGACCGCCATCTCGGTGCCGGCTGGATCGGCGAAATGGAAGCGACGTCCGCCCGGGAAGGCGTAGATCGGCTTTAGGATCGCGCCGCCGGCCGCCTCGACCTTGGCCTGCATGGCCTCCAGGTCGTTCGCGTAGAGAACGGGCAGGGGCGTCTTGGTCCGATCAGCCTGATCGGCGTCGAAACCTCCGTCCAGCCCCTGGTCGAAGGCGGCGTAGGACGGGCCGTAGTCTATGAAGGTCCAGCCGAAGGCCTGGCTGTAGAATTCCTTGGTGGCGGGCAGGTCTGCGGCGGGCAGTTCGAGGTAGTCCAGTTTTCCGTCTTCACGCACGGTTGATCTCCTGGGATGCGGCGCCACCGACGAACCTCTCTTGCACGCCGCCCGGATGTGCGCAAACCTGCAAACGGTTCGCAGTTGCAGGAGTCGGGTGATGATCGTGATGACGACGGGTCTGACCCGCCTGATGGCCCTGATGCGGCAGGACGAGAAGCCCAAAGACCCGACGGACGCCGCCGGTCACCTGTCCAGCCTACGGCCCAACACGACTACGTCCTGCCACCCCAAGCCCAGCCGCTGATAGAAACCTAGCGCCGCACCTTGTTCGCCTAAGGCGGATATCCTCATCCGACCTGGGCGCGGTGCCGCAGGAAGGCGTCGGCCAGGACGCAGGCGGCCATGGCCTCGACCACGGGCACGGCGCGCAGGGCGACGCAGGGGTCGTGGCGGCCCTTGGTGCGCAGGTCGGTCTCCTCGCCGTCGCGAGTGATGGTCTGGCGCGGCGTCAGGATCGAGGAGGTGGGCTTGAACGCGACCCGAGCCGTGACCGGCTGGCCCGTGGAAATCCCGCCCAGCACCCCGCCCGCATGGTTCGACAGGAAGACGGGCTGCTTGTTCAGGTCCAGCCGCATCTGGTCGGCGTTGTCCTCGCCCGACAGTTCTGCGGCGCCGAAGCCGGCGCCGATCTCCACACCCTTGGCGGCGTTGATCGACATCAGGGCGGCGGTCAGTTCTGAGTCCAGCTTGCCGTAGAGCGGTGCGCCCCAACCTGCCGGGACGCCCGTGACCTCCAGGGCGACGACGGCGCCGATGGATGAGCCGGCCTTGCGGACCTCGTCCAGATAGGCCTCCCATTCCGCCACGACGGCGGCTGAGGCGGCGAACAGGGGGTTGTCGTGCACGGCGTCGAAGTCGACGGCTTCCGGCGCGATCCGGTGTGGGCCAATCTGGACCACGCCCGCGCGGATCTTCACATTTTCACCCAGCACCTTGCGCGCGACAGCGCCCGCCGCCACCCGGCTGGCGGTCTCGCGCGCTGACGACCGTCCGCCGCCGCGCGGATCGCGCACGCCGTATTTGCTCTGATAGGTGAAGTCGGCGTGGCCGGGACGATAGGCGCGGGCGATCTCGCCATAGTCCTTGGACCTCTGGTCCTCGTTCTGGATCAGGATCGATATGGGCGTGCCGGTAGTGACCGGGCCGTCGCCGTCGTCGAACACGCCCGACAGGATCTGCGCCGTATCGCTCTCGCGCCTCTGGGTCACGAAGCGCGACCCGCCGGGCTTTCTCTGGTCCAGCCAGGGCTGAAGATCGGCCTCGGTCAGTGGGATCATCGGCGGGCAGCCGTCCACGACGCAGCCGATAGCCGGCCCATGGCTCTCGCCCCAGGTGGTCACGCGAAACAGATGGCCGAAAGTATTGTGCGACATGGCCGACCCTAATGGTCGAGGACGGCGGCGAGGTCCAGTGTCTGCGCGGGAAACCAGGCGCAGCGTGCGGTGTTCAGGCCGCCAGCCGCTCCGGCGCCCAGGCGCGGGTGAACCGGACCAGCAGGTCTTCGGCGGGGGAGGGCGCTTCCGACGACGGGGTCAGCGTCACGAAGAGGTGGCCCTGTGGGCGTGCGCCTCGTGCGGGCAATCCCAGACCCCTGAACCGCACGCGCGCAGGTGCGGCCATTTCCGGAGTGATCCAGGCGGATCGCGGCCCCGCATGGGTCTCGACTTCCACTCGGCCGCCTTCCTGAAGCAGCCGCGACGAGGTTGGCCAACTCATGAACAGGTCGTCGCCCAAGACCGAAATTCCGTCTTCAGGCCGGATCAGAACGGCCAGATAGAGGTCCGCGCCGTCCGCCCCGCCGCCCCGCAGGCGCAGATGCTCGCCCGTCCGAAGGCCGGCGGGCGCTGCGACCCTTATGGTGCGCTCGCCCAGCTTCAGATCCAGTTTGGCCCCGGCGACCGCCTGCATGGGACTCAGAACCAGGACCGGCGCGGGGGCGGGAGCCTGCTCGGGCGACGCCAGGCTGGGCCGCGCCGGGGCGTGCGCCTGGATCAGGCGATAGGCGGCGATGACGCGTCGGAACCGTTCCGCGTCCCCGCCGGGCTGGTCAGGGCGCGCCTCTTTCACCGCCGCGCGGAAGGCGGACTTCAACGCCTCGGCGTCGGCCGCGCCGTGCAAACCCAGCGTGGCCAGGGCCTCGCGAATGGCGGCGGCGTCGGATGTGGGGCGGATGGCGCTCATTCCCCTACCGTTCGCGCGATAGGGTCAATGCGCGGTTAACTGCGATTCGATCTTGGCGGTTTTGATCCCGATCATTTCCTCGTGCCGCGCTGCGGGCTAGACAACTGTCATGAACGCCCCTGTGATCCCGCCCAGCCCGTCTCGCGAAGAATACGCTCGCGATTATGCCGCCGCCCTGGCCGCCAATGGCGACGAAACCATCTTCGATCGCTCCGAGCCCGTCGGCTTGTTTGTCGAATGGCTAGCCGAGGCGAGGGCGCACGAAGTCAACGACTCCAACGCCATGACCCTATCGACGGTCGATGGCGACGGCATGCCCGATGCGCGGATCGTCCTGCTGAAGGATGTCGATGATCGCGGCTTCACCTTCTATTCCAACAGTCAGAGCGACAAGGGTGTGGAACTGGCCCAGCGTCCGGTCGCCGCCTTGACCTTCCATTGGAAATCCCTGCGGCGTCAGGTGCGGGTGCGGGGACGGGTCGAGCCGGTGACGGTCGAGGAGGCCGACGCCTATTTCGCCAGCCGGGCCCGCGAAAGCCGGATCGGAGCCTGGGCCTCGGATCAGTCCCGACCACTCGACACGCGCGACACTCTTGAGGTCGCCGTGGCCCGCGAAACCGCGCGGTTCGAGGGGGTCGAGGTGCCGCGCCCTGAACACTGGACCGGCTGGCGCGTCGTGCCGCAAAGTGTGGAGTTCTGGCGCGACCGGCCCTTCCGTCTGCACGACCGGCTGCGCTTCACGCGCGACGGAGACGCCTGGACTCGCCAACGTCTCTGGCCTTGATGTCGCGGCCGCCAGGCGCGAACGAAACGCTCCGGCGTCGGCGGCGTTAAGCCCGTCTCGCCACGGCCAAGGTTTTCGATGCGTCTTCTCTCGCTGCTGTTCGCGTCCCTGCTGTTGGCCGCCTGCGTCACCCATCCCGGCAAGGTCGATCATGTCCGGTTCGCGCCGGACGCCGCACCTGTTCTGGCGACGACGGAAGCTGGAACCGTGCGGGGGGTCGAGGGGGCGGGCGTGCGCGCCTTTCTGGGCGTGCCGTTCGCCCAGGCTCCAGTGCGGGGCCTGCGTTGGCGGGCGCCACAGCCGGTCGAGCCTTGGACCGGCGTGCGCGATGCGACCCGGCTCGGTTCGGACTGCACCCAGGCCATCGGCCGCCAGGCCATTCTGGGCGGTGGCGGCGGGCTGGTCGTCGGATCCGAGGACTGCCTGTATCTGAACATCTACGCCCCAGCGGGAGAGACGACACAGCCACGACCGGTGATGGTCTATATCCCAGGTGGGGCCTTCACCATCGGGTCGGGGGCCAACTACGACGCGTCGAAACTGGCGGCCGAGCAAGGTCGGGTGGTCGTGACCCTGAACTACCGCCTCGGCGCCTTGGGCTGGCTGGCCCACCCGCAGTTCCAGGCGGCCGGCGAGGGGTTCGGCGGCAATTTCGGCCTGATGGATCAGCAGGCCGCCTTGCAATGGGTTCGCCGGAACATCGCGGCCTTCGGCGGCGACCCGGCGAATGTGACCCTGTTCGCCGAGAGCGCGGGGGCCTGGTCGGCCTGTTATCTGATGGCGTCGCCTGGGTCCGAAGGTCTGTATCAGCGCGTCATCCTGCAAAGCAGCGGCTGCCTGGAGCCGTCATCCCTCGTCAGTGCGCAGGATGCGGCGGCGTCGGGCCCCTTGTTTGCAGAACGCCTCGGCTGCACCGGCGCAGATCAGGTCGCCTGCCTCAAGGCCCTGCCGGCCTGGCGGCTGTCGCGCGCACCGTCCGTCAGGGCGGGGATCAACGGACCGGGGTCATGGGGACCGGTCCATACCGACGCGACGGTGCCCGAGAACCTGGCCCTGGCGATCCACGAAGGCCGGTTCACCCGCGTGCCCGTCATCGTCGGCACGAACCTGGACGAAGGGCGGCTGTTCGCCAATGAGGTCAAGGACATGGATCGCTACCAGAAAGAGACGATCTGGATGTACGGCGACGTAGGGCCGCGCGTGTTGGATCGCTATCCGGTCGGCCCCGACGGCCCGGCCTACGCCATCGCCGCCAACTTCACCGACCAGAGGTTCGCTTGTCCTTCACAGGCCCTGCGTCGCCAGCTGTCCCGCTATGTCCCGGTCTGGGGTTACGAATTCGCGGATCGTGGCGCGCCCTTCGTCCTGCCCGACTGGATCGTGGGGCTGGATCTCGGCGCCTATCATGCCAGCGAACTGGCCTATGTGTTCGGGACCAGCTGGGTGTTCGCCGATGTGAAGCGGTTCACGCCGGAGCAGAAGGCCTTGTCCGAGCGGATGCAGAGCTTTTGGGCCGGCTTTGGTCAAAGGGATTTTGGCCCCGACTGGCCCCGCGTCGAGGTTTCCGGGCCGGTACGGGTGTTCAGCCCCCACGGCGACAGGCTGGACGCCGACTTCTTCGACCGCCACCACTGCGACTTCTGGGACGGCACCGTCTTCGGCGCCGTCCAATAGTCAGAGAAACCGCACCGTCACACCCGGCTTGACCTTGTCGGCCAGGGTCCAGGCGTCCCAATTGGTCAGGCGCACGCAGCCGTGCGAGGCGGTCTTGCCCACCAGATGCGGGTCAGGCGTGCCGTGAATGCCGTAGCTGGGCTTGTTCAGGTCGATCCAGACCACGCCGACCGGATTGTTGGGCCCCGGCTTGACCACCACCTTGCTGTCCACGTCGCCGAAGCTGAGCTTGGACGGGTCATAGGTATAGTCGGGATTGCGGGCGACGCCGTTGACCTTGACCGTGCCGGTCGGCGTGGGGTTTTCGCCGCTGCCGATGGTGGCCGGGAAATAGGCGATCAGTTTGCCGTCGGCGTCGAAAGCCTTGACCGCCCCCTCGGCCTTGTCGACGTCGATATGATCCACCTCGGCGGGCAGGGGCGTGGTGTTCACCGCCGGAACCAGCAGGGCCTGCCCAGCCCGATTGAAATCCGCGCCGGGGTTCATGGCTCGCAGCAGGTTCTCGGTGACATGGAAGCGTTCCGCCAAGGCCTCCACGACATTGGCGTAGCCCATGAAGGACGCCTCGCTCTGCGCCTTCAGGTCCGTCGGAACTTGGCCCAGATACGGCCCGGCCAGATCCTGCTGCGTGATCCTGTAGGTCGAGGTCACGGCGCCGATGCCGGCCGCCCGTAGACGGCCCATTACGTCCGCGTCCAGCTCGCCCGTCGCCGGCAAACCCTGGGCTTTCTGAAACGCGGCGACCGCCTGGCGCATGTTGGATCCCGCCAGACCGTCGATGGCGCCGGGCGAAAAGCGCGCCCGTTCCAGCAGGATTTGGGCGCGGATCAGCGCGGGGTCGGGACGGGCGGGGTTTTGTGCGCTGGTCGGGGCGCCGTCGGGAGGCGGCGGCGAATAGGCGCTGTTCTCAATGGCGTCGCGAGACAGCGGGCCTTCGTTTCGCACCTCGGCGGTCGGCGCGGACGTTCGCTCTTCAGCCGGCGGCGAACAGGCCGCCAGACCTAGGACCAGCAGACTGGGGGCAAGGCAGATGAAGCGGTTCAAGTTTCAGTTCTCTTCGCCGGTTGCCGGGTCGGTCGCGGTTTCGCCGGAGTTGCTGGAGCCTTCTGCGCCCTTGGGTTCGGTGGCGGGGCGCGGTGGCTCGCCGTCCCGGTCGGGACGCAGGTTTTCGTTCTCGACCTTGCGGTTGTCTGGTCGGGCGTCGGTCATGTGCATGTCTCCAGCGAAGCAGGTCTCCGCCCTCAGCCAACGCATGCGAAGCCGCAGGGCTCCGCTTGATCAATGGTTTCAACGTCCGTTCACCATTCCGATGAACCGTACCGCAACGGGACGGGGTGCAGGGTCGCGTCTGGACCGGGCCTTGCTGCACAAGGCCCCATGAGGACGCGCATGCCCGAAACGCTACAGGTCGAGATCATCAAGGCGGAGGCGATGGACGCTGTCGCTATCGCCCTGTGGCGCGACTGGACGGCGACCAACCCGTCTCTGCAAAGCCCGTATTTCCGGTGGGACTATACGCAGATCGCGGCGCGGGTCTGCCCCGGCGCCGCGGTTGCGGTCTTTCGGCGCAGCGGCAGGATCGTCGGCTTTTTCCCGTATCAGAAGCGCGGCGGATCGGTGCAGCCGTTGGGCGCGCCGATGAACGACTATCACGGCGTGATCGCCGCCGAGGACGAGGTCATCACCCTGGAAGAGGTGGCGCATCTGCTGAAGGCGCGCCGGCTGAACGTGCCGGGATGGATCGGCGCCGGCGAGACGGGGCAGGCGCGCGAGACTGTGCAAGTCGCCATGCCGGAAACGGGCTTCGACGCCTGGTACGCCGAGCGCCGCTCGACCTTCGGCAAATACTTCAAGGACAAGGAGCGGGCGCGGCGCAGCCTGGAGAACGAACTGGGCCCAGTGCGGGTCGAACACGGCCTGCGGGATCCGGCCCTGCTGGATCATTTGATCGACCTGAAGGCGGCGCAGTACCGCCGCTCAGGGCTGCACGACATTTTCGCCTGTGGCTGGACCCGCGATCTGCTCCACGCCCTGATGGGGACGCCGACGTCTGATTTCGGCGCCTCGATGGCGGCCATGTACGCGGGCGAAAAACTGGTGGCGGTCGAGTTTTCCCTGCACGCCGGTCGTCACCATCATTTCTGGTTCCCGGTTTACGAGCCCAGCCTGTCGCGCTGCTCACCGGGGATTCTGTTGAGCATGGACACGATGCGGCTGGCGGCGGCGGACGGTTTCCGCGTCTTCGACTTCGGCTTCGAAGGCGAGAGCTACAAAAAGTATTTCGTCAACGCCCGGCAGACGGTGCGTGAGGCGGTGGTGATGCGGCCGGGCCTCGCCCAGGTTCTGGGTGAGGCGGCCGTCGGCGTGCTGGATCGGACCGGGACGCGCGGCGAGGCCTTGCGCGCGTCGCTGCGACGCCGCTGGTCCACCATTGAAGCCTGCGAGGCGTCTTCGGTAGGGCGTCTGCGCGGCGCGGCCGTCGCCGTCCGCTCGGCCGTTCACAAGGTCGCCGCCCGCAAGAGGACGCCGGCGCGCGTCGCTCACGTCTAGGCTTGAACATGAGCGCCCGCCGCACCCGCTATCCCGGCCCCGTCGCGGAGGCCCAGATCCATTCGCACAGCCTGGTCGATCAGGGCTTCGCCGAGGATGCGGCTCTGGCCGCTGTGCTGGATCGCTACCCGGCCGAACTGTTCGACATCAACCTGTACGACTACGACGACGCGGGCCAGGTGTCGCTGCGGACGGGCGCGCGCGGTGGTCTGTCGGGCGATGAATTGCTGGAGGCGATCAAACAGGGCCGCCTCTGGGTGAATTTGCGCGGGGTCGAGACCGGGTGGCCCGAGCTGTGGCAGGCGGCGATGACAGACTTTCGCGCGATCCAGGCGACCTATCGGGGTATGCGCGCCGTCCGCAACGCGGGCCAGTTGATCCTGTCGTCGCCGAAGGCGCGGGTGCCGTATCATTTCGACGCCGCCGGCGTGGTGCTGTTCCATCTGCGCGGTCGCAAGCGGCTGTTCGTCTATCCGGGCGACGAGGGGCATCTGCCCGAGCGCAACATGGAACAGGTCGTCGCCCGTCAGACGACCGAGGAACTGCCCTATAGGCTGGCATTCGAGAACGACGCCCAGGTGATGGATCTCAAGCCGGGCCGCGCCCTTACCTGGCCGCTGTACGCCCCGCACCGGGTAGAGAACCTCGACCGCTTCTGCGTCAGCCTGTCGATGGATTTCCAGACCTGGCCTTCGCGGTTCAGAAACGGGGCGCTGTTCACCAATGCGGTGATCCGCGGTCTGGGTGGGCGACCGCGCTTCACCGACCGTATGACCAACCCCGAACTGGCGGCTCGCTGGGCGGCGTCGCTGGCGCTGAAACGGGCGGGGGCGATGAAGAGTCGGATCGCCACCTTCCAGCGAGATTTCGAGCCTCGCCTTGGCGTCGCCGACGGCGCGGGGGCGCTGGCAGGCCCCGTTAATTCGAGTTCATGACCTCGAGTTAAAATGACTCGGGGCGACCGGGCGCGCACCCTTCTCTCGTAATCGGGAAAGGGAAGGCCGCACATGAAGACCGCATTGATCGCCGCCGCCGGAGTCTCCGCATTGATCGGATTGGCGGCCGCTGCGCCCGCCTCCGCCGGCGAGGTTGAGATCCGCAACGCCGTGGCGCGCGTGATCGTCATCGTCGAAGATCGTCAGGATGTCGGCGTCGAGGTGACGCAAGGCCGTTCGCGCCTGCCCGCCATCCAGGTGCGCCGTAACGGCCGCGACGTCGAGATCGACGGCGGGCTTCGCCGCAACGGCCTCTGGGGCCGAAGCGACGGCATACGTAACTGTAACTCGGGACGGTCGGACGCCGCCCAGCCGGGTCAGGGCGCCACCGTCGAGGTGCGGGATCTGGGTCGCATCCGTCTGGAGGACGCCCCCATGATCGTGGTGCGGACCCCCCGTAATGTGGACGTCAGCGCGGGCGGCGCCGTCTTCGGCTCCGTGGGACGCGGCGCGCGTTCTGTTGAACTCGACAGCGGCGGATGCGGGACTTGGACCATCGCCAATGTGGACGGCCCCCTCGAACTGAGCGTCGGCGGGTCAGGGTCGGTTCGCGCCGGCACGTCCCGTTCGCTCGAAGCCAACGTCGACGGATCGGGTTCGATCTCCGCCGGGGCGACCGGAAACCTCAAGACGGCGGTCGGTGGTTCCGGCAGCGTCGAGGTGGCCGGCGTCAACGGTCGCGGCGACGTCTCCATCGGCGGTTCGGGGGGCGTCAACATCCGGCAGGGCCGAATGGACAAGCTGTCGGTGGCCATCGGCGGCTCTGGCGACGTCCGTTTCGGCGGAACCACGCGAGACCTCAGCGTCGCCATCGCGGGATCGGGCGATGTCCGCGTCGCCGCCGCGACCGGCGCTGTGTCCCGCTCCATCGTCGGATCCGGAACGGTTCATATCGGGCGTTAAGACCCGTCTCTCGCCGCGAGAGGAAAGGCCCCCGGTCGTGGAACCCCGGGGGCCTTTTTCGTGTCCGAAGCAAAGAAAATGCCCCGGCGGATCGCTCCGCCGGGGCCTCTGCTTTCAGGAAAACCTGAAGGGCTTAGAAGGCGCCCAGGACGCTCGTGATCGACGAGACGTTCAGGCCGGCGCCGGCGCGGTCACGCGCTTGCAGACCGCCGCCGAAGCTGTAGCGCAGGCCCAGCGACCAGGTGTCGACGTCGATCGAGTCGACGTCGGCGCGGGTGTAGGAAGCGCCGACCGAGAACGGGGTGTTCTCGATTTCGTACTCGGCGCCCACGCCGTAGGTCCAGGCGTCCACGTCGCCGCCGGTGACGTCGACGTTGTTGTAGCTGACGCCGGCGTTCAGGCGCAGGTTCGGCATGACGTAGAAGGCGGCGTCGCCGCCGACGGTCCAGATGTCGGCGTCGACATCGTCAGCCGTGGTGTAGGCGACCAGGCCGGTCAGGGTCGCGTTGGACAGGTACTTCTGGGCTTCGGCGCCGACGGTCCAGACGGGATCGTTGCCCGAACCGATGTCGTTGGCGGCGACGAAGGCGCCGGCGCGGACGTCTGCGGTCCACATCTTGGTCAGGTGGGCGGCGGCGACGCCGGTGACGTCTTCTTCACCAAAGGCCTTGGTGTAGTCGACGGCGCCGTTCAGGGTCACGGTCCAGTCAGCGGCCGGCAGGGCGACGGCGCCGTCCACGGTCCAGACGTCGGCGTCGACGTCATTGCCTGCGACCTCGATCGAAGGATTGGAGTAGGTCACGCCGACCGAGCCGATGGCGTCTTGGGCGAAGGCCGGGGCGGCGAACAGGGCGGCGGCGGCCGTGGCGAGGAGGATCGTCTTCATTTTCTTTTGTCCTTAGCGGTCTCGACCCGGATGGGGGTCCGGGGAGGGCGGCTGCTATCAGGACGCGGCCAAGCTGAGCGTTAAATCGCCGTTATATAAGTGTCTTGAAACTGCCATGTGGCCCATCTGCCACGCCTTGTGGCTGCAATGTGTCAGGGGTGCGCGTATCTCGAGGCAAAGGGTTAAGATCGAGCAATCACATAATCATATAAGCATATCCTTATATGTATTGACGAAGCTGGGTTTATGCCGTTCTTTGCATCCGTCGTGGTCTCTGTGCGTCGTTTGGCGCCCAGAGCTAAGAGGGAAGTCGGTGTGAAACCGGCGCTGCCCCCGCAACTGTAAGCGGCGAGTCGAGGGTCCATCTCGTGTCACTGGCGTCCGCGCCGGGAAGGCCGGATCCGAGGCGTCGACCCGTGAGCCAGGAGACCTGCCCCGACAGATAACGTCCTCCGGCGGGGTGTCCGGTCAGGCCGCATGCGCGCCGCCGGACCCTGCACGTCCGCGTCGGCGTCCGCGCGACCCTGTCCGAAACCTGGCCACAACACAGGTTTCGAACGTCATGACCCGCCACACCGTCCAGGTCGCCACCCTCGGCTTTCCCCGCATCGGCCCCAAGAGAGAACTGAAGACCGCGCTTGAGTCTCATTGGGCCGGCAAGACCGACGCCGATGCCCTCCTGTCCACTGCTGCCGAGCTCCGCGGCCTGACCTGGGCGCGACAGCGCGACCTGGGGGCCGACATCGTGCCTTCCAACGACTTCTCTCTTTATGATCAAGTGCTCGACCTGACCGCCATGGTCGGGGCGGTGCCGCCCGCCTACGGCTGGAGCGGGGATCGGGTCGATCTGGCCACCTATTTCGCCATGGCCCGCGGCTCGCGCGGCGACGACGAGGTCTGCGCACACGGCCATGTCCATGCGAGCGGCGAGGGGACGCCGGCGATGGAGATGACCAAATGGTTCGACACCAACTACCATTATCTCGCGCCCGAGTTCACGGCTGACCAGCTGTTCCGCCTGGGCTCGACCAAGGCGCTGGACGAGTATCTGGAGGCCAAGGCCCAGGGGATAGAGACCCGGCCGGTGCTGCTGGGGCCGGTCAGCTATCTGCTGTTGGGCAAGACGCGGGGCGAGGCGTTCGACGTGCTCAGCCTGCTGCCACGCCTGCTGCCGGTCTATGCGGAGGTGCTGCGGTCGTTGGCCCGCGCGGGCGCCACCTGGGTCCAGATGGACGAACCCTGCTTGGTCACCGACCTGAGCGACGAGGCGAAGGCCGCCTATGACCATGCCTACCGCGTGCTGGCCGATGTCACGCCGCCGATCAAACTGATGCTGACCTCCTATTTCGGGGCCTTGGGCGACAATCTGGAGACGACGCTGCGTCTGCCGGTTCACGGCCTGCACATCGATCTGATCCGGGCGCCGGAGCAACTGGCGCAAGTCGCATCGGCGACGCGGGTCGATCAGGTGCTTTCGTTGGGCGTCATCGACGGCCGCAATGTCTGGAAGGCCGATCTCAACGCCGTGCTCGACAAGGTCGAGCCTTTGGTCGCTGCGGGACGTAAGGTGGTGATCGCCCCGTCCTGCTCCTTGCTGCACACGCCGATCGATTTGGAACGCGAGACTGCCCTCGATCCCGAGATCAAGGACTGGCTGGCCTTCGCCGTTCAGAAGGTTGGCGAGCTGGCGACCCTGGCGCGGGCGTTGAACGAAGGACGCGCTGCGGTAAAGGCGGCGCTGGACGCCTCGACCGCTTCCGTCGCCTCGCGTCGCACCTCGCCCCGTATCAATGATCCGAAGGTTCAGGCTCGTGCGGCGGATGCCGACCAGGCCCTGGCGCGCCGGACCTCCTGCTTCGAAATCCGTCGCCAGGTCCAGCAGCGGCGTCTGAACCTGCCCGCCTATCCGACCACCACGATCGGCTCCTTCCCCCAGACGGCCGAAGTCCGCAAAGCCCGCGCCGACCACGGCAAGGGCGTCATCGACGATGCGGCCTACGCCCAATTCCTGCGTGAAGAGACGGCGCGGACGGTGAAATGGCAGGAGGAGCTAGGCCTGGACGTGCTGGTCCACGGCGAGTTCGAGCGCAACGACATGGTCCAGTATTTCGGCGAGCAGCTGTCGGGGTTTGTCTTCACCAAGGCCGCCTGGGTGCAATCCTATGGCTCACGCTGCGTCCGCCCGCCGATCATCTACGGCGACGTATCGCGGCCCAAGCCGATGACGGTGGAATGGTGGCGCTACGCTCAATCCCTGACCGACCGCCCGATGAAAGGCATGCTGACCGGCCCAGTGACCATCCTGAACTGGTCCTTCGTGCGTGACGACCAACCGCGCAGCACCACCTGCCGCCAGATCGCCTTTGCCATCCGCGACGAAGTGACGGACCTGGAGACGGCCGGGGCGGCCGTGATCCAGATCGACGAGGCGGCCCTGCGCGAGGGCCTGCCCCTGCGCCGCGCCGACTGGGCGGCGTACCTGGAATGGGCGGTGGAGAGCTTCCGCGTCACGGCCTCGGGCGTCCGGGACGAAACCCAGATTCACACCCACATGTGCTATTCCGAGTTCAACGACATCATCCAGTCCATCGGGGCGATGGATGCGGACGTCATCTCCATCGAGACCTCGCGGTCGAAAATGGAGCTGCTCGACGCCTTCTCCGACTATCGCTATCCGGCCGAGATCGGACCGGGCGTCTATGACATCCACTCGCCGCGCGTGCCGTCGGTGGATGAGATGGCGGCCCTGCTGACGGCGGCGGCGGGCAAGTTGCCCGCAGATCGGCTGTGGGTGAACCCGGACTGCGGCCTGAAGACTCGCGCTTGGCCGGAAACCAAGGCGGCGCTGGCCAATATGGTGTCGGCGGCGAAAGCCGCGCGCCAGGAGGCCGTCGCGGCGTGAGCGTCACGCTTATAGATATGGTCTTCCCTGGGGACGCCAATCACCACGGGACATTGTTCGGGGGCGTCGGTCTGGCGCACCTGGACAAGGTCGCCTTTCTGGCCGCCGCGCGTCATGCGCGGCGGCCGACCGTGACGGCCGGATGCGAACGGATCGACTTCGCCGCCCCCGCCCGGATCGGCGAGATGGTCGAGGCGACGGGTCAGATCGTGCGTGTGGGGCGCACCTCGATGGGTGTCGAGGTCGAGCTCTGGGCTGAGGCGCCGGTCAGCGGGGAGCGGCGGCTGTGCACGCGGGGCGTCTTCAACATGGTGGCGCCGCGAGAGGAAGGGCAGGGCGACCTGCCGCCTCTGATGGAGGGCACGCCTCGGGACGACGGCTGGCTGCGGGCGGTGGAGATGGTCTTCCCGACCTGGACCAATCACTACGGCACCCTCTACGGCGGCGACGCCCTGAAGCTGATGGGCAAGGCGGCCTTCGTCTGCGCCACACGCAAGGCCAGGGCCGTCATGGTCATGGCGGCGTCGAACCGCATCGATTTCTCTTCTCCCATAAGAGAAGGCGACATGATCGAGCTGGCGTCGCGCGCGACGCGGGTCGGCCGTTCCTCCGTTACTATAGAGGTGGAACTGTGGGCCGAGGACCTGCTGACGGGCGACCGGCGACGGTCTGCAGCGGCGGAGTTCGTCATGGTGGCGGTCGATGAAGCCGGGCGCCCCCGGGCGATTTCCGGGGCGTCGCCGGCGCTGGAACCCGCGTGACGAAATCCTGTCTCAGCCGGGGTTTGCGCGCTTGACGAAATCAGAATCGATAGGCATAAGCCACCACTCTTGTTGGACCGGCTGTGCAGTTCGCTGCAAACGCGGTTCGCAGGAACGACCTAAGTCACTGTTCTTTGCAGCTTCTTGGGATTTCAACGGCCTTCGCGGGCAACTGCGTGGGCCGATCGTTTTTGCGGATTTGCGTTCCCTGAGGGCTATATGCCCGAAGGCCTTCGGTCTTTGAAATGGTTCACAGGGACGCGGTCCTCCGACCGCATTGGAAGTAAGCACCGATATGGATCAAAGCATCCGCATCAGGCTCAAGGCCTTTGATCACCGCGTCCTCGATTTCTCGACGCGCGAGATCGTTAATACCGCCAAGCGCACCGGCGCGACCGTTCGCGGTCCGATTCCGCTGCCGACCCTGATCGAGAAGTTCACCGTGAACCGCTCGCCGCACGTCGATAAGAAGTCGCGTGAGCAGTTTGAAATCCGCACGCACAAACGCGTGCTCGACATCATCGACCCCACCCCGCAGACCGTGGACGCGCTCATGAAGCTCGACCTGTCCGCTGGTGTGGACGTCGAGATCAAGATTTAAAGTAGAAAGAGGCGGGATCCGATGCGCACGGGCGTGATCGCCAAGAAGCTGGGCATGACCCGCGTGTTCGCCGATGACGGCGCGCACGTACCGGTCACTGTGCTGCAGCTCGACGGCTGCCAGGTCGTCGGCCAACGTACCCAGGAGCGTGACGGTTACGTCGCTCTCCAGCTGGGCGCTGGCACGAAGAAGGCTAAGAACACCAACAAGGCTCAACGCGAGACCTTCGCCAAGGCGGAAGTCGAACCGAAAGCCTATGTGACCGAGTTCCGCGTCGATGCGGACGGTCTGCTGGACGTGGGCGCCGAACTGTCGGCTGAACACTTCCTGGTGGGCCAGAAGGTCGACATCCAGGGCGAGACCATCGGTAAGGGTTTCGCCGGCGCCATGAAGCGCTGGAACTTCGGCGGCCTTCGCGCCACCCACGGCGTTTCGGTCTCGCACCGTTCGCACGGTTCGACGGGTAACCGTCAGGACCCGGGTCGCACCTTCCCTGGCAAGAAGATGGCCGGTCACTACGGGACCGAAACCGTCACCACCCAGAACCTGACCGTCGTCCGCGTGGACGCCGAGCGTGGCCTGATCCTGATCAAGGGCGCTGTCCCCGGTCATGACGGCAGCTACGTCAAGGTTCGTGACGCCATCAAGAAGGCTCGTCCGGCCGACGCTCCGTTCCCCGGTGCGCTGAAGTCGAGCAAGTCTGCTGCTCAACCCGCCTCGACCCCGGCTGAAGAAGCCCCCGTCGAAGCGACCGAAGGCGGTGAAGCGTAATGAAACTCTCTGTCATCCAACTCGACGGCAAGGCCGCCGGCGACGTGGAACTGTCGGACGCCGTCTTCGGCATCGCTGACATCCGCGGCGACATCCTGGCCCGCACCGTCAACTGGCAACTGGCCAAGCGCCGCGCCGGTACGCACAAGGTTCAAACCCGCAACGAGAATTCTCGTACGGGCAAGAAGATGTACAAGCAAAAGGGCACCGGCGGCGCTCGTCACGGTTCGCGCCGTGCACCGCAGTTCGTCGGCGGTTCGCGCGCCTTCGGTCCGGTCGTTCGCGACCACGGCTTCTCGCTGCCGAAGAAGATCCGCGCGCTCGCTCTGCGTCACGCCCTGTCCTCCAAGGTGAAGTCGGGCGACCTGATCGTCGTCGACACCGTCTCGGTCAAGGAAGCCAAGACCGCCTCGCTGCGCGAGACGCTCGGCAAGCTGGGCTGGACCAAGGCTCTCATCATCGCGGGTCCGGAAGTCGACACGAACTTCGGCCTGGCCGCACGCAACATCCCGCACATCGACGTGCTGCCGAACGCCGGCCTGAACGTCTATGACATCCTGCGGGCTGACAAGCTGGTGCTGACCAAGGCCGCCATCGAGGCGATCGAAGCCCGCTTCAGCGATAAGGAAGCCGCGTAATGGCCGCTCAACCTACCGCCAAGCACTACGACACCATCCTGGCTCCGGTGATCACCGAGAAGGCCACGATCCTGTCCGAGCAGAACAAGGTCGTCTTCCGCGTCGCCGACACGGCGACCAAGGACGAGATCGCCGCAGCGGTCGAAAGCCTGTTCAAAGTCAACGTCCTGAAGGTCAACACCCTGGTTCAAAAGGGCAAGACCAAGCGCTTCCGGGGTATCCTGGGCCGTCGCGTGGACATCAAAAAAGCAATCGTGACCCTGGCCGACGGCCAGTCGATCGACGTGACCACGGGGCTCTGATCAGATGGCCTTGAAACATTACAATCCGACCTCGCCGGGCCGTCGCGCCCTCGTGCTGGTCGACCGTTCGGAGCTCCACAAGGGCCGTCCGGAAAAGTCGCTGACCGAAGGCCTGACCAAGTCGGGCGGACGCGGGCAGGGCGGTCGCATCGCGGTCCGCTTCCGTGGCGGCGGCGCCAAGACCCTGTACCGCAAGATCGACTTCAAGCGTCGCAAGTGGGACATGGTCGGCACGGTCGAGCGTCTGGAATACGATCCGAACCGCACGGCCTTCATCGCCCTCGTGACCTACGAAGACGGCGAGAAGACCTACATCATCGCGCCGCAACGCCTTAAGGCCGGCGACGTGGTGATCGCGGGCGAAAAGACCGACGTGAAGCCGGGCAACGCCATGCCGCTTCGTTCGATGCCGGTGGGTACGATCATCCACAACATCGAGATGAAGCCGGGCAAGGGCGCTCAGCTGGCCCGTTCGGCCGGCGCCTATGCCCAGCTGGTGGGTCGCGATCAGGGCTACGCCCAGATCCGCCTCGGCTCGGGCGAGCTTCGCATGGTCCTGGACGGCTGCATGGCCACTGTGGGCGCGGTTTCGAACCCCGACCACATGAACCAGAACCTCGGCAAGGCCGGTCGCAAGCGTCACATGGGCTTCCGCCCGCACGTCCGCGGCGTCGCCATGAACCCGATCGACCACCCGCACGGTGGTGGTGAAGGCCGGACCTCTGGTGGTCGCACCCCCGTTACGCCGTGGGGTAAGGACACCAAGGGCACCCGTACCCGCAAGAACAAGGCTACGGACAAGTACATCATCCGTACCCGCCACGTTAAGAAGGCTCGCTAAGAATGGCCCGCTCCTCCTGGAAAGGCCCGTTTGTCGACGGGTATCTGCTCAAGAAGGCCGACGCCGTTCAAACGTCGGGCCGCAAGGACGTGATCAAGACCTGGTCGCGCCGCTCCACCATCCTGCCGCAGTTCGTCGGTCTGACGTTCGGCGTCCATAACGGTCAGAAGCACGTGCCCGTGTCGGTCTCGGAAGAGATGGTCGGCATGAAGCTCGGCGAGTTCGCCCCGACCCGGAACTTCCCGGGTCACGCGGCGGACAAGAAGGCCAAAAGGAAGTAACTGATGGCCCAGACCAAGAACATTCGTCGGGTCGCCCCGACCGAGGCCCGCGCCAAGCTGGTCAACGTGCGCATCAGCCCGCAAAAGCTGAACCTGGTCGCCGCATCGATCCGCGGCATGCCGGTTCAGAAGGCGCTGAACGAGCTGGAATTCAGCCGTAAGCGTATCGCGACCGACGTCCGCAAGGTCCTGTATTCGGCGATCTCGAACGCTGAGAACAACCACAACCTCGACATCGACAATCTTGTCGTCGCCGAGGCCTTCGTGGGCAAGAACCTGGTGATGAAGCGTTTCGCGAGCCGTGCTCGTGGCCGTTCGTCGCGCATCCTGAAACCGTTCAGCGAGATCACCATCGTGGTCCGTGAAGCCGG
This sequence comes from Brevundimonas sp. FV2ps16, assembly GCF_058681075.1. Classification (NCBI taxonomy): domain Bacteria; kingdom Pseudomonadati; phylum Pseudomonadota; class Alphaproteobacteria; order Caulobacterales; family Caulobacteraceae; genus Brevundimonas; species Brevundimonas sp. FV2ps16. The sequence continues at coordinate 2,013,230 of NZ_CM178728.1, forward strand.
CGAGGCCGCCTGATGGGTCAGAAAATCAATCCGATTGGTCTGCGCCTCGGCGTGAACCGTACGTGGGACAGCCGTTGGTTCGCCGCCGGCGCCGACTATTCCCGCCTGCTGCACCAGGACCTGAAGCTGCGCGAGTGGCTGCGGGAACGTCTGGCCGCCGCCGGCGTGTCGCGCATCATCATCGAGCGCCCTCACAAGAAGTGCCGCATCACCATCTACGCCGCCCGTCCGGGTGTCGTGATCGGTAAGAAGGGCGCTGACATCGAGAAGCTCCGCAAGGACATCTCGGCGCGCACCGAGGGTGAAGTTCACCTGAACATCATCGAAGTCCGCAAGCCGGAAACCGATGCGCAGCTGATCGCCGAGAACATCGCGCAGCAGCTGGAACGTCGTGTTGCATTCCGCCGCGCAATGAAGCGGTCGATGCAGTCGGCGATGCGTTTGGGCGCCAAGGGCATTCGGATGAATGTCTCGGGTCGTCTGGGCGGCGCTGAAATCGCGCGGATGGAATGGTATCGCGAAGGTCGCGTGCCGCTTCACACCCTGCGGGCCGATATCGACTATGGCTTCTACGAAGCCAAGACGACCTACGGCATCATCGGCGTGAAGGTCTGGGTGTTTAAGGGTGAAGTGCTCGAGCACGATCCGATGGCCCAGGACAAGCGTTGGGCCCAGGAAGCGTCGGGTCCGTCCTCGAACGAAGGCCGCGAACGCGGCGGCCCCCGTGGCGACCGCGGTCCGCGTCGCGACCGGGGACGTGAGAACTAAGTCATGTTGCAACCGAAGAAGACCAAGTACCGCAAGGCCTTCAAGGGCCGCATCCACGGCTCGGCCAAGGGCGGCTTCTCGCTGAACTTCGGGTCGTACGGCCTGAAGACGCTGGAGCCGGAACGCATCACCGCGCGTCAGATCGAAGCGGCTCGCCGCGCGATCACCCGCCAGATGAAGCGCCAGGGCCGCGTCTGGATCCGCGTCTTCCCCGACCTGCCCGTCACGGGCAAGCCGGCCGAAGTCCGGATGGGTAAGGGCAAGGGCGCCGTGGACCACTGGGCCGCGCGCTGCCACCCGGGCCGCATCCTGTTTGAAATCGACGGTGTCACGGACGAAGTCGCCCGTGAAGCCCTCCGTCTCGGCGCCGCCAAGCTGCCGGTCCGCACCAAGGTCGTGACCCGCATCGACGCCGGCATCGCCCATGTCGAGGTAGCCGCCTAATGACCAAGATCGCCGATCTGCGGTCGCAAACGACCGACCAACTGTCCGACGAGCTGCTGAAGCTCAAGAAGGAACAGTTCAACCTGCGCTTCCAGGCGGCCACCGGCCAAATGGAAAAGACTCACCGCGTTGGTGAAGTCCGCAAAGACATCGCCCGCATCTCGACGCTTCTGCGCGAGAAGCGTGCGGCCTCGTAAGGAAACGAATATGCCCAAGCGAATTCTTGAAGGCGTGGTCGTGTCCGACAAGGGCGACAAGACCGTCGTCGTGAAGGTGGAGCGCACGCTGCTGCACCCGGTTCTGAAGAAGATCGTTCGTCTTTCGAAGAAGTATCACGCCCACGACGAAGCCAACGCGCTCAAAGTCGGCGACATTGCTCGCATCGTCGAGTGCGCCCCGAAGTCCAAGTTGAAGCGCTGGGAAGTCCTTTCCAACGCCTCCGCCTCGTAATCAGAAGGATCTGATCTTATGATCCAGATGCAAACTAACCTGGAAGTGGCCGATAATTCGGGCGCCCGCCGGGTCATGTGCATCAAGGTGTTGGGCGGCTCCAAGCGCCGCTACGCCTCGATCGGCGACACAATCGTCGCCTCCGTGAAGGAAGCCATCCCGCGTGGCCGCGTGAAGAAGGGCGACGTTGTTCGCGCCATCGTCGTGCGCACCGCCAAGGACATCCAACGCAAGGACGGCTCGGTCATTCGTTTTGACAAGTCGGCCGCCGTCATCGTCAACAAGCAGAACGAGCCTGTCGGCACGCGGATCTTCGGCCCGGTTCCCCGCGAACTGCGCGCCAAGAACCACATGAAGATCATCTCGCTGGCTCCGGAGGTCCTGTAACATGGCCGCCAAGATCAAGAAGGGCGACCGCGTCGTCGTCCTCACCGGCAAGGACAAGGGCCGCACGGGCAACGTGCTGAAGGTCCTGCCCTCCGAAAACCGCGTCCTGGTTGAAGGCGTCAACATGGTTCAGCGCCACACGCGCCCGAGCCAGGCTGACCCGCAGGGCGGCATCAAGAACAAGGAAGCCTCGCTTCACCTGTCGAACGTCGCGATCGCCGACGCCAACGGCAAGGCGACCCGCGTCGGCTTCAAGATCGATGGGGACACCAAGGTCCGCATCGCCAAGACGACGGGAGACGTCATCTGATGGCTACCGAGAAGTACACTCCGCGCCTCAAGGGCGAGTACCAGGCGCGTATCCGCCAGGTGCTGAAGGAAAAGTTCGGCTACACGAACGAAATGCAGGTGCCCAAGCTGGACAAGATCGTCCTGAACATGGGCATCGGCGAAGCCGTCGCGGACTCCAAGAAGGCGAACGCCGCCCTCAAGGATCTGACGGCCATCGCCGGTCAGAAGGCCGTCGCCACCAAGGCCCGTAACTCCATCGCCGGCTTCAAGCTGCGTGAAGGCATGGTCATCGGCGGCAAGGTCACCCTGCGCGGCGACCAGATGTACGAGTTCCTGGACCGGTTCATCACGATCGCGCTGCCGCGCGTGAAGGATTTCCGTGGTCTGAAGGGCACGTCGTTTGACGGTCGCGGCAACTACGCCACCGGTCTGAAGGAACACATCGTGTTCCCGGAAATCAACTACGACCAGATCGACCAGATGTGGGGCATGGACATTGTCGTCTGCACCACGGCCAAGACCGATGAGGAAGCCAAGGCTCTCCTCACCGAGTTCAAGTTCCCGTTCGTGAAGAACTGAGCGGGAAGGGAAGAGAACAATGGCTAAGAAGAGCGCCGTAAACCGCAACGAAGCCGTCAAGGCCCTGGTTGCGAAGTATGCCGCGAAGCGGGCCGCCCTGAAGGCGACCGCCAACGATGAAAACCTGCCGCTTGAGGAGCGTTTCGACGCGCGCCTGAAGCTGGCTGAACTGCCGCGCAACTCCGCGCCGACCCGTATTCGCAACCGTTGCGAAGTCACCGGTCGTCCGCGTGCGTTCTATCGCAAGCTCAAGATGAGCCGGATTGCGCTGCGTGAACTCGGCAACCAGGGCCAGATCCCTGGCCTGACCAAGTCCAGCTGGTAAGGGGAGCGAACAGACATGATGATCAACGATCCCCTGAGCGACATGATCGCTCGCATCAAGAACGCGGCGACCCGCAAGCGTTCCAAGGTGCTGACCCCCGCTTCCCGTCTGCGCCAGCGCGTCCTCGACGTGCTGCAGGACGAAGGCTACATCCGCGGCTACAACCTGGTTCAGAACCCGGGTGAGTTTCCGCAGTTCGAGATCGAGCTGAAGTACTTCGACGGTCAGCCCGTCATCGCCGAGATCGCGCGCGTGTCCAAGCCGGGCCGCCGCGTCTATTCGGCGATCGGCGATCTGAAGCCCGTCAAGAACGGCCTCGGCATCTCGATCCTCTCGACTTCGAAGGGCGTCATGTCCGACGCCGCCGCTCGCGACGCTAACGTCGGCGGCGAAGTCCTCTGCAGGGTCTACTGATATGTCCCGTATTGGCAAGAAAACCATCGCTGTGCCGAAGGGCGTGACTGTCACGCTCAACGGTCAGACCGTCTCCGTGAAGGGCCCCAAGGGCGAGAGCTCCTGGACCGTCGCCGAGGAAATCGAAGTCACGCAAGAAGGCGACGAGCTGTCGCTGGGCCTGCGCACGGACACGCAACGCGGTCGCGCGATGTGGGGCCTGTCGCGCACCCTGGTCGACAACATGGTCACCGGCGTCACCACCGGCTTCGAGAAGTCGCTTGAGCTGGTCGGCGTTGGTTACCGCGCCGCGATGAAGGGCAACGCCCTGTCGCTGCAGCTCGGCTTCTCGCACGAAGTCGACATCGATCCGCCGGCCGGCGTCAGCTTCGCGGTTCCGAAGCAAACCGAGATCAAGATCCTCGGTTCGGACAAGCAAGCCGTTGGTCAGATCGCCGCGGTCATCCGCAAGCTGCGTCCGCCTGAGCCTTACAAGGGCAAGGGCGTCCGTTACGCGGGCGAAAAGGTCCGTCGCAAGGAAGGCAAGAAGAAGTAAGTCATGGCTCTTTCTCTTCGACAACAAGCCAAGCGCCGCTCGGAGCGCACCCGTCGCCGCCTGAAGGCCGTCGCCAACGGCCGTCTGCGCCTGTCGGTGTACCGTTCGGACAAGAACATCTCGGCCCAGATCATCGACGACGCCCAGGGCGTGACCGTCGCGTCGGCCTCGTCGCTGGAAGGCGGCAAGGGCAAGCGCGGTTCGGACACGGCTGCGGCCGCCGCAATCGGCAAGCTGGTCGCCGAACGCGCCATCGAGAAGGGCGTCAAGGACGTCGTCTTCGACCGTGGCGAGTACATCTATCACGGCCGGGTCAAGGCGCTGGCGGAAGCCGCGCGCGAAGCCGGCCTGAACTTCTAAGGGACGCGAAGCATGGCGCATCAACCCCAGCGCGGCGGCGGCGGCAACGATCGCAACCGTCGTGACAACCGCAACGGTCCCGCTGTCGATGGTCCGGATTCCGACATCGTCGAGAAGCTGGTCCACATCAACCGCGTCGCCGCCACCGTCAAAGGCGGTCGCCGGTTCTCGTTCGCAGCCCTGATGGTCGTCGGCGACGGCAAGGGCCGCGTCGGCTTCGGTCACGGCAAGGCGCGCGAAGTGCCGGAAGCCATCCGCAAGGCGACCGAAGAAGCCAAGAAGACGATGATCCGCGTTCCGCTGCGCGAGAACCGCACCCTGCACCACGACGGCAACGGCCGTTGGGGCGCCGGCAAGATCATGATGCGCGCCGCCCCTCCCGGGACCGGCGTCATCGCGGGCGGTCCGATGCGCGCCGTGCTCGAAACCCTCGGCGTCCAGGACGTCGTGGGCAAGTCGACCGGCTCGTCGAACCCCTACAACATGATCCGCGCGACGTTCGAAGCGCTGAAGGTCCAGTCCTCGCCCCGTCAAGTCGCGTCCAAGCGCGGCAAGAAGGTCGCGGATCTGATGGGCCGTCGCAACGACGGCGCCTCGGCGCCCGAAGCTGTGGAGTCCTAATCATGGCCGAGCAAAAGACCGTCACCGTCAAGCAGACCGGTTCGCCGATCCGCCGCAAGAACGACCAGCGCGCCACCCTGGTGGGCCTGGGTCTGAACCGCCTGGGTCGTGAATCGACCCTGGAAGACACCCCCTCGGTTCGCGGGATGATCGCCAAGGTCGCCCACCTGACCGAGATCGTCGAAAAGTAAGCCGTTTCGCCCTCTCCCGAACCCGGGGGAGGGCGTTTCTGCACTTGCGAATACCCGAGGGGCCGCCTAGAAGCGGCCCTTCATTTTTTCACCGCCGAGTCCGGACGATGTCCGGGCGCTAGCACCCGAAAGGATCAGGCATATGAAACTGAACGAAATCCGCGACAACGAAGGCGCGCACAAGAAGCGCATGCGTGTCGGCCGTGGCCCCGGTTCGGGCAAGGGCAAGACCTCGGGCCGCGGCGTCAAGGGTCAGAAGTCGCGTACCGGCGTCAGCCTGCTGGGCTTCGAAGGCGGCCAGATGCCGCTGTACATGCGTATGCCCAAGCGCGGCTTCAACAACCCGAACGCCCTGAAGCTGGCCGAAGTGAACCTGTGGCGCCTGCAAGACGCCATCGACGCCGGCAAGCTGGACGCCAAGTCGGAACTGAAGGGCGACGCCCTGGTCGCCGCCGGCGTGATCCGTCGCGTCAAGGACGGCGTGCGTCTGCTGGGCACCGGTGAAGTCAAGCAAGCCCTGAACCTGGTCGTCTGGTCGGCCACCGCCGGCGCCAAGAAGGCCATCGAAGCCGCTGGCGGCACCGTGCTGGAACAACGTATCGAAGCCGAAGCCAAGGCCGCTGCGCGCGTCGAGAAGCGCAACGCCGCCAAGGGCAAGGCTCCGGCTCCGAAGGCCCCGCGCGGCGACGAGAACAAGATCTCGGCCCGCACCAAGCGCGCCGCCGCCAAGGCCTAAGCAACGCGTCGTCGCGGCTGGACTAGGCCGTGGCCTGATTACACCTGCGACGACGAAACAACGGAAGCGGCCCTCGCATGAGGGCCGCTTTCCGCCTATCTGACGACTCAGTCAGTCGTGGGGACGCATAATGGCTTCGGCCGCAGAACAACTCGCCGCCAATATGAACATGGGCTCGTTCGCGAAAGCGACCGAGCTGCACAAGCGCCTGCTGTTCACGCTGGGCGCCTTGCTGGTTTATCGCATCGGCACCTATGTGCCGATCCCGGGCATCAATTCGCAGGCCTTCCTGCAGTTCTTCCAAGACCCGTCGGGTCAGCGCGGCATCCTGGACATGTTCAACATGTTCTCGGGCGGCGCGGTCGAGCGGATGGCCATCTTCGCGCTGAACGTCGCGCCCTACATCTCGGCGTCGATCATCGTGCAGCTGATGGGCACCGTGTATCCGCCCTGGGAGAAGCTGAAGAAGGAAGGCGGCGAGAGCGGCCGCAAGCAGCTGAACCAGTACACCCGCTATCTGACGGTGTTCCTGGCCCTGGCCCAGTCGCTGGGCATCGCCGCGGGCCTGAACGCCCAGCCGGGTCTGGTCGACAATCCGGGGATCTTCTTCCTGGTCTCGACCGTCGTGACCCTGACGGGCGGCACCATGTTCCTGATGTGGCTGGGTGAGCAGGTGACGGCGCGCGGCGTCGGCAACGGCATCTCGCTGATCATCTTCGCCGGCATCGTGGCGGTTCTGCCGTCCACCATCGCCCGGATGCTGGGCCTGGCCCAGCAGGGTCAGATGTCCGCCTTCGCCCTGTTCTTCATCGCCGTTCTGGCCGTGGCGACCGTGGTCTTCATCGTCTTCATGGAACGGGCCCAGCGTCGTCTGCTGATCCAGTATCCGAAGCGCCAGGAAGGCAACCGCATGGCCGGGGGCGAGCGTTCGTTCCTGCCGCTGAAGGTGAACACCGCCGGGGTCATCCCGCCGATCTTCGCCTCGTCGCTGCTGATGCTGCCGACCACGGTGGCCAGCCTGACCGCCAATGCGGACCTGCCCGGCTATCTGAGCTGGCTGCCGCTGGTGACGTCGCAGCTGACGCACGGCCAGCCGCTGTTCATGGCCCTGTATGCGGCCCTGATCATCTTCTTCTGCTTCTTCTACACCTCGATCACCTTCAACCCGGAGGACACGGCCGAGAACCTGCGGAAATACGGCGGCTTCCTTCCGGGCATCCGTCCGGGCAAGCGCACGGCCGAGTATCTGGACTATGTCCTGACCCGTCTGACGGTGATCGGCGCGGCCTATATCACCGCCGTCTGCCTGCTGCCCGAGTTCATGGTCGCCCAGATGGGCAACAGCCTGTACTTCGGCGGAACGTCTATCTTGATCGTGGTGTCGGTGACGATGGACACTGTGGCCCAGATCCAGTCCCAACTGCTGGCGCACCAGTACGAGGGCCTGATCAAGAAGGCCAAGCTGCGCGGTCGCGGCGGTCGTGGCGCGCCCACGCCCGTTCGTCGCTGACCCGGGCGTCGCTGAGTTGATAAGAAAAAGCCTGGGGAGGGCTTGCGCGTGAACTTGATCCTGTTCGGACCGCCGGCGGCGGGCAAGGGGACACAGGCCAAGCGGCTGGTCGAAGAGAAGGGCATGGTCCAGCTCTCGACCGGCGACATGCTGCGGGCCGCCATCGCCTCGGGCTCGGAGCTGGGGCTCAAGGTCAAGGACGTGCTGGCGCGCGGCGATTTGGTGACGGACGAGATCGTCATCGCCCTGATCGAGGACCGCCTGCCCGAGGCCGAGGCCGCCGGCGGCGCCATCTTCGACGGCTTCCCCCGCACGGTCGCGCAGGCCGAGGCCCTGGACGCCATGCTGGCCAAGCGCGGCGCCCAGATCGACGCCGTAGTGCGGCTGAAGGTCGACGACTCGGCCCTGCTGGAGCGGATCGCCAAACGCTATGCCGAACAGGGCCGTCCCGACGACAATCCCGACACCTTCGTGGTGCGGCTGGACGCCTACAACCGCAACACCGCCCCGCTGCTTCCCTATTACGAAGCCCAGGGCAAGCTGACCGAGGCGGACGGCATGGGCTCGATCGAGTCCGTCGCCAAGGCGATCGACGAAGCCCTGGCGTGACCAAACCGGACGTCGGGCGTTAGACGACCGATGCCCGACGCCGAAACCCCCAATGACAGAAGGCGCGTCCGCAAACGCTGGCGCGCCTTCGCCGTTTTCGTCGGTGTGGCCGGCGCCGAGCTGGGCCTAGCCCTCCTGCTGGGCCAGGTGAAGGGCAGGGCGCCGGAGGCCTCGGGCGCGCAGCCCCGGCCGGTCGAGGTCCTGCTCTATCAGCCGCCGCCGCCGATCTCGCTTGAGCCGCCTGCGCCGGAGACGGGCGGGGGCGCCCCGGCGGCGCCCTCGCGCATTCACACGCCCCCGCCGCCGAAACAGGTGCGCCCCGTCGAACTGCCCGCTCCGCCCAAACAGGCGCCTGAACCCGCTCCGGTCGTCGGGATCGCGCCCGCGCCATCGCCTGCGCCCGGTTTCGGCCAGGGCGGGCAGGGGAGCGGCAGCGGGTCCGGCGTGGGATCGGGATCAGGGCCGGGCGCCGGCTCGACCCGGGCGCGGGTGCTCCGCTCCCCGCCCGTGTCGGAAATCCGCGCCAACCACCCGCGTGCGGCGCGCAGCCGATACGGCAATGCGGCCCTGTCCTGTGTCGTTCGCCTGGACCAGCGGCTGGAAGACTGCCGGGTGATCAGCGAGACGCCGGCGGGTCTGGGCTTCGGCGAGGCGGCCCTGCGCCTGGTAGATCAGTTCCGCGTCCAGCCGCCGACAGAGGGCGGCCGTCCGGTGGAGGGCCAGAGGCTGGTGGTGGGAATCGACTTCGGCAATCGGCCGCGTTGACGTCCTCGCGCACACCGGGCATTCAAGTCGCAGCGGCCTTCGCTTGTCTTCGATCCACCCAGGCGTTGACGCGATGTGAATCATCTGTATAAGGGCGCCTTCCCGCGAAGGGCGCCACGCTCCTGGTTTGTTAACCGGAGCGTTTGTTGCGTCTGACTAACGCGTATCTGGAGAATTTCGTGGCCCGTATTGCTGGCGTCAACATCCCGACCAACAAGCGCGTTGAAATCGCGCTTCAGTACATCCATGGCATCGGCCCCGCCGCCGCCAAGGACATCACCGAAAAGGTCGGCATCGAGCCGGCTCGCCGGGTGAACCAGCTGACGGACGCCGAAGTCCTGTCGATCCGTGAAACCATCGACAAGGATCACACCGTCGAGGGCGACCTGCGCCGCGAGACGTCGATGAACATCAAGCGCCTGATGGACCTGGCTTGCTACCGCGGCCTGCGTCACCGTAAGGGCCTGCCGGTCCGCGGTCAGCGCACGCACACCAACGCCCGCACCCGCAAGGGTCCCGCCAAGCCGATCGCCGGCAAGAAGAAGTAAGACAGACACATGGCCAAGGAACCGGGTCGCGTAAAGAAGCGCGAGCGCAAGAACATCACCTCGGGCGTCGCCCACGTGAACGCCAGCTTCAACAACACCATGGTGACCATCACCGACGCGCAAGGAAATGCGATTTCCTGGTCGTCGGCCGGTCACATGGGCTTCAAGGGCTCGCGTAAGTCGACCCCGTATGCGGCTCAGATGGCCGCTGAAGACGCCGGCAAGAAGGCGCAGGAACACGGCGTGAAGACGCTGGAAGTGAACGTCTCGGGGCCGGGTTCCGGCCGTGAATCGGCCCTGCGCGCGCTGCAGTCGGTCGGTCTGACGATCACGACCATCCGCGACGTCACCCCGATGCCGCACAACGGTTGCCGTCCGCCCAAGCGTCGTCGCGTCTAAGCGACACCGCCTAAAGCACCCCCATCTCCGTCGGCTCCACCATGGCCTCGTCGACAAGGCCGGAGCCGACGAAACCCGTTCGAGGGACAAAATGATCGAAAGAAACTGGCAAGAGCTGATCCGTCCCGAGAAGCCGCAGATCGAGATCGGTTCCGACGCCCAGCGCAAGGCGCGCCTGGTGGCCGAACCCCTCGAGCGTGGCTTCGGCGTGACGCTCGGCAACGCGCTCCGTCGCGTTCTGCTGTCCTCGCTGCAAGGCGCGGCTGTCACCGCCATCCAGATCGACGGCGTCGTTCATGAATTCTCGTCGCTGGAAGGCGTTCGGGAAGACGTGGTCGACATCGTCCTGAACATCAAGCAACTGGCGCTGCGCATGCACGCCGAAGGCCCCAAGCGCATGACCCTGCGCGCCACGGGCCCCGGCGTCGTGACGGCCGGCCAGATCGACGTGCCGGCGGACATCGAGGTTCTGAACCCCGATCACGTCATCTGCACCCTGGACGACGGCGCGTCGGTCCGCATGGAACTGACCGTCCAGAACGGCAAGGGCTATGTGGCTGCCGAGCTGAACCGTCCGGAAGATGCGCCGATCGGCCTGATCGCCGTCGACGCCCTGTATTCGCCGGTCAAGCGCGTCGCCTATCGCGTCGAGCCGACCCGTCAGGGCCAGTCGCTGGATTACGACAAGCTGCTGCTGGAAGTCGAAACCAACGGTGCGGTCACGCCGGTTGACGCCGTGGCCTATGCCGCGCGCATCCTGCAAGACCAGCTGCAGATCTTCATCACCTTCGAAGAGCCCAAGAAGGCTGTCGAGCAGTCGGACGGCAAGCCCGACCTGCCCTTCAACCCGGCCCTGCTGAAGAAGGTGGACGAGCTGGAGCTGTCGGTCCGTTCGGCCAACTGCCTGAAGAACGACAACATCGTCTACATCGGCGACCTGATCCAGAAGACCGAGGGCGAAATGCTTCGCACCCCGAACTTCGGCCGCAAGTCGCTGAACGAGATTAAAGAAGTTCTCGCGACGATGGGCCTCAGCCTCGGCATGGACGTGCCGAACTGGCCGCCCGAAAACATCGAAGACCTGGCCAAGAAGTTCGACGACCAGATCTAAGTTCAACCCTCCGCCCGTCTCCTCTCGGGGAGAATGACGGGGCGGTTAGAAGATTACGAGCCTAGGTCTTCCTCAACGAAGATACCGGGCTCGGAGTAGGAGAGACCCAGATGCGCCACGGCGCCGCCCATCGTAAACTCGGTCGCACGACCAGCCACCGCACCGCCATGTTCGCGAACATGGCCGCCTCGCTGATCAAGCACGAGCAAATCACCACGACCCTGCCCAAGGCGAAGGAACTGCGTCCCTTCGTCGAGAAGCTGGTCACCCTGGCCAAGAAGGGCGATCTGCACGCGCGTCGTCAGGCCATCAGCCAGGTTCGCGACGTGCCGCAGGTCGGCAAGCTGTTCGAAACGCTCGGCCCGCGCTACAGCGAGCGTAACGGCGGCTATATCCGCATCATGAAGGCGGGCTTCCGCCACGGCGACAACGCCCCGATGGCCGTGATCGAGTTCGTCGATCGCGACGTCGAAGCCAAGGGCAAGGACTCCGGTCCGGTCCTGGCCTTCGAAGGCGACGACGAGGCTTAAGCCTCGCGTCTCTGACGAGACTGATGTTCGAAAGGGCGGCCGGAGCGATCCGGCCGCCCTTTTGCTTTGACCGGACATGGGGCAAGAGGCGGGAATGACCGTCGCCATCGTCGAATACCGCCCCGACCACGCCGCCGCCTGGGCGCGGCTGAACGAGGCCTGGCTGGCCGAGGGTGGATTCGCCGTCGAGGCCAAGGACCGGCGGTCCATCGACGATCCGCACGGGGTCTTCATCGCCGGCGGCGGCCGGATCTTCATTGTGGAACGGGACGGGGAGGCGGTCGGCTGCTGCGCCCTGATCCGTATTGCCGACGGCTTCGAAGTGTCGAAGATGACGGTGACGCCCGCCGTGCGCGGTCTGGGCCTGGCGCGGCGTCTGCTGGAGGCCTGCGAGGCGGCGGCCCGCGCGGCGGGCGCGACCCTGCTGTATCTGGAGACCAACAGCGCGCTGAAGCCGGCGATCGCCCTGTACGAGAGCTTCGGCTTCATACACCTGCCGCCCCGCCCGACCCCCTACGCCCGCGCCGACGTCTTCATGGAGAAGCGGCTCTAGCCCGAGAAGGCCTCGCCCAGGGCCAGGATCCATATGAGCAAAACGCACAGGCCGTAGGCGATTTTGTCCAGGCGGGTGCGTCGGGGCGGGCGCGGCGGCGGGTCGAGCTGAGGCATGACCAGTTTGGAGCCGATTTCCCTGGACGCCGAAATCGATTAAGCGGGCAGGGGTCTGTGAGGGGAAGTCACATGAAGCCCGCCGCGCCGCCGCCGCTGAACGCCCTGCGCACCTTCGAAGCCTTCGCCCGCCACGGCAGTATGACTCGCGCCGCCGCCGAGCTTTGCGTGACCCATGGCGCGGTCAGTCGCCAGATCGCGGCCCTGCAGGCGTCCCTGGGCGTGGTGCTGGTGTCCGGCCCCCGCCACGCTCTGGTCCTGACCGAGGCGGGGGTGCAGTTGGCCGAGCGGCTGACCCCCGGCCTTCGGCGCGATATCCGACGCGGTCCAGTCCACCCGCCACGGCGCCGCGCGAGAGATCGAGATTTCGTGCCTGGGCACCTTCGCGCTGAAATGGCTGATTCCCCGCCTGCCGGATTTTCTCGAGGCCCATCCCGAGGTTCGGGTGCGGCTGTCGGAATCCTATTCGCCGGTCGATTATCGGCGGGATCGATTCGACGGGGCGATCCGCATCATCGAGCCGGACGAGGTTCATCCGCGCGCTCAGGCGACACGCTTTCTACCCCAGCATCAGGGGCCGGTCGGGGCGCCGGATCTGATGGCGCAGTTTGCGACCCTGGCGGCGGTGGCCGGCGCTCCACGCCTGCGATCCGCCACCTTCCGCCGGGCCTGGCCGGCCTGGGCCGCGCTGGTGGGGCTGGACCTGCCGCCGGCTAAGGTGGAGCGCGAGTTCGCGCATAATCACTCGATGGTCGAGGCCGCCGTCTCCGGCATGGGCGTGGCCATTGCGCCTTGGGCCTTCGTGGCGCCGGACGTGACGGCGGGTCGTCTGGCCGCGCCCTTCGGCTTTGTCGAACGTCCGTCCTGGTTCGCCTTCCTGCGCCCGGAGGGACGCCGGGATCCCGCCGTGGACGCCTTCCGGGATTGGCTGGTGGAGCAGGGGGAAATCAGTCCCCCGCCGCCGGGGGATGCCTCTGGTCGTCTGAGCGAAGACGCCGGCCAGCGCGCCAAATTTCTGGAGTGAAGTCCAAGACGTTCAATGCCTTGGCTCCGTGGTTCCTCTTCTTCTCAGCACGCTCGCGACAGGGCCCATACTGGGCGTGTGATGAATGCGCCCGTCTGCGTCCTAGGGAGAATGTACGAAAATAGACTCCAAAAAATTGGGGTGGATTGAGTCTATTCCCACCAAGGTTCCCGCGCGCCGTATCGCGACCGAAATGGGTTGCAATTGAGAGTCGTTCGCGGCAATTGGGCGCCCACGGTCAAGGTTTCGCGGATGTCGCGCCGCCCTGGTCGCGCCGCAGCGCTCCCCGCGCGGCAGTTTCCAGATCTGGAGTTCATCCCGTGCGCAGTCGCCATCCCCTTGTCGCCGCCCTTGTGATCAGCCTGGCCCTGCCGGCTTCCGCCGCCCTGGCTCAGGCGGCCAGCGGCCCGATCCGCCCCGCAGGCGGCCATAGCCGCTCGGCCTTCATCCAGGGCTATGACGCCGATCGCGACGGCCGTGTGGCCCGGGCCGAGTACGACGCCCTGCGCGAGGCCCGCTTCAAGGCCGCCGACGCCGATGGCAACGGCGTCCTGACCGAGGAGGAGTATGTGGCGGAATACGCAGGCCGCTTGCGGTCCCAATACGCCGCCGCCTCGCGCCCCTCGGACGAGATGTTCGAACGCCAACTGAAGCAGGCGGTCGTGCGCTTCTCGGTCATCGACCGTGATCGCGACGGCCTGCTGACCGTCGAAGAGAACCAGGCCGTGGCCCTGCGCACCTTCGAGGAGCATGACACCGACCATGACGGCGTGGTGTCGCCTGAGGATCCCGAGCCCAAGCCCGAGACCGATGGGGACGCCGCACCCGCCGCGCCCCGGTCATGACCAGGGTTTCGCTCGGCGTCGGGGCGGCGGTCGCCGTCCTCGCCGCGACCGGCGCGTCTGCGGCGGACCTCAGCGTCGAACTGGATGTGCCGACCCAGACCTCGGCCGCCTATCACAAGCCCTACGTCGCCCTGTGGATCGAGCGCGCCGACGGCGCCCCGGTCGGGACCTTGTCCGTCTGGTACGATGTCCGCGTCCGGCATGGCAACGGCACCGTCTGGCTGCGGAACCTGCGCAGCTGGTGGCGCAGCGGGGGGCAGTCCCTGACCCTGCCGGCGGACGGCGTCAGTGGCGCGACCCGCGCGCCGGGCAGACAGACCCTGCGTTTCAAGGGCGACCAGGGCGTTCTCGCGGGACTGCCTGACGGCGACTATCAGCTGGTCGTCGAGGCGGCGCGAGAGCAGGGCGGCCGCGACGTGATCCGGGCGCCGTTCCAGTGGCGGAGCAGGGCGCGTGCGGCTCCAACTGAAACGCGGGCCGCCGGCTCGAGCGAACTCGGCGCCCTGACGGTCGCCGTTCTCCGATGACCTGAGCTGGCCGCTGCTCAAGGCCCTATTCTACTCAACAAATGCAAATGCGACGCAAAACTAGTCGGTGCAACCGGCAACTGAAGGACCAACTTCGATGACCTCTCCTCTCGCCAACTCCCTGAACCGCCGGCTGCTGGGGGCCTCCGCCATGGCGCTGGTCCTGTCCCTCTCCGGTCAGGCCTTCGCCCAGACGACGCCGCAAACCGATGACGCCGACGCCGCGACCCAGCTGTCCCTGGGCAAGATCGTGGTCTCGGCCGGCGTCGAGAAGATCGCGACCGACACGCCTCAGGCGGTCACCGTGCTGAACCAGGACGATATCGACGATACCCAGGCCTCGACCATCGGCGACCTGCTGGACGATGTTCCCGGCGTCTATACCGCCGGCGGCGCCAGCAATCTGGGCCAGACTTTCAACATCCGCGGCATGACCAGCAACCGGGGCGAGGTCCTGATGCTGGTAGACGGGGTCGAGAACTATTTCGAGGGCTACCGCATGGGCGCCTTCTTCTCGGAGCCCGAACTTTACAAGCGGGTGGAAGTGCTGCGCGGTCCCAGTTCCTCGACCCTCTACGGCTCGGGTGCCCTGGCCGGGGTGATCAACTTTACGACCAAGGACGCGTCGGACTTCCTGAAAGGCGACGACACTTTCGCGCTTCGGACGCGGTTCGGTTATGAGTCGAACGGGGATGGGAAGCTGGGCTCCATCATCATGGCGACCCGTCCGACGGAGAACCTGGACCTGCTGATCGCCCTGAACGGCCGCACCAGCGACGACTACAAGGACGGCAACGGCGACGTCGTTACGCCTTCGGACGCCAGCGCCAACTCCGTCCTGGCCAAGGCGCGCTACTATATCGGCGGCGATCGCAAGCACAGCGTCTGGGCTTCGGCTCAGGTGTGGGAGACCGACAGCTATCAGCTGTATGACCAGATCACCGGCTTTACGGCATTTGGCACGGTGCGCCGCCGCACTCGGGACGAGGCCTTTGTGCTGGGTTACGACAACGGCTTCGAGGGCAATGATCTGCTGGACCTGAAGGCGCAGGTCTCCGTCTCGGAAACTCTGACGGATCAGGACGGCATCGCCCTCGCAAGCAGCCTCGGCTATGCGTCGGAATACAGCTATTCGACCGTTCAGGCCCGACTGGAGAACACCTCCAAATTCACCCTGTCGCCGGATTGGAACGCCTTCGTCAGCGCCGGTCTGCAATACTACAGCCAGGAACGTCGCAACCCCCGCTACAGGGCGGACGGCAGCCCGCTGAGCAATGGGGCGACCACCCACCCGGAAGGCGACACCACCCGGTACGGCGGCTTCGTCCAGGCCGAGATTCTGTGGCGCGACAAGCTGGTGATCACGCCCGGCCTGCGGATCGACCATACCGAACTGAGCCCCGGCGCCGGCGTCGTGATCGGCGGCGGATCGACCGCCGTGCCGGAGGAGGCGACCAACACCGGCTATTCGCCCAAGCTGGCCGTGCTCTATAGTCTGACCGACTATCTGAACGTCTTCGGCTCGGTGGCCCATACCGAGCGGATGCCGATCCTCGACGAGGTCTACAGCCGCTCGGGAACCGCTCCGGTCAACCTGAACCTGGATCCGGAGAAGTCGGACAACTATGAGCTGGGGGCCTCGCTGACCTTGCGCGGTCTGGCCACCTCGTCGGACCGCCTGAACGCCAAGCTGACGGCCTTCAACAACACAGTGGAGAACCTGATCACCTCGGCCTCGGCCACTTCGGGCTATTTCATCAATGTCGGCGAGGCCAAGTACGAAGGCTTCGAGGTCGAGGCCGAGTATGCGACGCGCAGCCTGTTCGGCCGGGCGTCCTACGCCACGGTGGACGCCACCAACGAGACGACCGGCGTCCTGCTCAACACCCGTCCTGCGGACGAACTGAACCTGAACCTGGGCTATGTTCTGAACAGCCTGGATCTGACGGTCGGCTGGCGCGGAGAGTTCGTCAGCGGGATCAAGAACTACAACGCCACCACCGGCGCTGTGTCCTCGACGGTGGACAGCTACAATGTCCACGACCTCTATGCGACCTGGCGGCCGCGCAGCGGCAGCCTGGCGGGCCTGGATGTTCGTTTCTCGGTCGACAACGTGCTGGACGACTATGTGAAGAACAATCTGGCCTCGTTCGCGGGTCAGGGGCGCAGCTTCAAGCTGAGCCTCGGCAAGACCTTCTGACGCCAGTGGTCCTGTCGCGAAAAGGGCGTCTGGGCGCCCTTACGGCCTCCGTTCTGTTGAACGGAGGCCTGCTGCTGGCCGCTGTCAGCCAGCCGATGGAGCGAAGCCTGGTCATCGAGCCCCAGGCCATGGTCGTTGAGCTGATCGGGCCGGAGCACGGGATCGCCGTGCCGGACAGCCTGAAGTCCGATACGCCCAAGGATCAACCGACCAAGACGGCGGCGTCGGCTCCCCCGACGCCGCCGACGCCTGTACCCACGCGCCTCAGTCCTGTTCCGGCGGCCGACCCCATCGTGTTTAGGCCGCAGGAGGTCACGACGGCGGCGTCGCCGACGCCAGCGCGTCCCATCGCCGCCGAGAGCGCGCCTCCGCCGCCGTCGGCGGGACGCTCAGCCGACGCTCCGCCCAGTGCGGTCGTCGCGCCGCCGTCCAAGCCCGCCTCGCCTGCTGGCGGAACCGTGAACGCCCCCGTATCGCTGAGCGGCGCTCAAGGCGACGCCTATGGCGCCCGCGTCCGCGCCCATTTGGAGGCGCACAAGATCTACCCGCGCGGCGCGAAGCGGCTGCGCCAGACGGGCGTGGTCACGGTGCGGTTCGTGATTGATCGGGAGGGGCGGGTGATCTCGTCCCGTATCGTTTCGCCGTCGGGCGTACTTGCCCTGGATGAGGAGGCGATAGACATGCTGGCGCGAGCCAGCCCGGTGCCGCGTCCCCCGGCGGGCGTGCCTGGGGCGCGGATCGAGATGCGGACGCCGGTCGAGTTCTCGCTGGAGAACTGACCGGCGTCTGCAGACGACTATTCCTTGGACAAATCCTGGCGCTGGAACCAGGCGATCGCCGCCGCGACCGGCACGACGCACCACAGGACCAAGCTGGTGATCGCCTTGGTGACCACGCCCTCCGGCAAGGGCATGGGGCCGGGAGAAACCGCCGCCTTCAGCGTGTCATAGGCCAGTCCTGGCAAAAGCAGCTGGGAGGCCCAGTCTGCAGGCGACCAGCCTATAATGGGCATCAGCGGTCCTCCAAGGATCGTCTGGGCGAATCCCAGGGCCCAGGGCACGAACAGGGCCGCGAGCAGGGACCGGCTGACCACCGCCGCCAGAAGCGCGATGAGGCCGTACTGGACGATGCGGATATAGGACAGCAGCCAAGTCAGCAGAAACTCGACCAGTTTGAAGTCGGTCAGGTCGAAGCTCATCGGCCGGCCGGTCACCAGGGCCTGGGAGATGAAGTAGATGAAGGCCGCGACCAAGGTCGTCAGCATGGCGATCATGGCCAGGGCCTTCATCACGCCGATCTTGCCCATGATCAGCCAGGGACGCGCGTTGCGGGCGCTGATCAGTCGCCAGGTCTCCCAGCGATAGTCGCCGGCATAGACCGCCGCCGCCGCCAGCAACATGAAGACCAGCAGCACGCCGTTGGCGCCGTTGCCGGCCGCAAAGCCGAAGGCCTCGGCCAGATTGACCGGCTGATTCCCCAGCTCGGCCGGCAGATTGGCCTTGGCCGCCAGGGCGTCGCCCTTGGCCTTGGTCATAAGCAGATAGATCAAGCCGCCGACGATTATGAGAAGGGGCGTCAGCAGGACGCTGCAGAAGATCGCGGTCCGGTTCCGCGAGACGCGATAGGCCTCGGATTTCAGCGCATCAACCAGCATGGTCGGCCCCCTTCGCAGGCGTGCCCTGCACGCCGGTCCAGCCGGTCTCGCTCATGAAGACGTCTTCCAGGTCGGCGCCGATCCAGCGGGCTTCTTCGATATCCACGCCAGCCTCGACGAGGGCGCGGATCGTCGCCGCCGCCTCTGTGCGCGGCACGGCGGCGACCAGGGCGTCGCCGTCCAAGGTCGCACGGTCGCCCAGCACCCCCATGGCCTTGGCCAGGGGCGTGACCGACAGGCGCAGGCGTTCGCCCGAGGCGGTCAGGTCCGAGACCCGCCCTTCGGTGATCACCTTGCCCTTGTTGAAGATGGCGACGCGGTCGCAGACGCGCTCGACCTCTTGCAGTTGGTGGCTGGCCAGGATGACGGTGACGCCGTCATCGTCGGCCAGGCTGCGGATCAGGGCGCGCATCTCCTGAATGCCGGGCGGATCCATGCCGCTGGTCGGTTCATCCAGAATGACCAGATCCGGCTTGGTCATTAGGGCGGCGGCAACGCCCAGACGTTGCAGCATGCCGACCGAGAAGCCGCGAACCCGACGGTCCGCCGCCTCGGTCAGGCCCACCCTCTTCAGCCAGGCCTCGATGTCCGCAGTCGCCACGCCGCCGTGGGCGTGGCCCAGCCAGACCAGCACCTGCCGCGCGGTCATGAAGGGCGGGAAGCGCGGCGTCTCGATCATCGAGCCCATCCGCCGCGTCGCCGCCGGATCGCCGATCCGGCCGCCCATGACCGTGGCCTCGCCCTCGGTCGGGCGGATAAGGCCCAGCAGGGTGCGGAACAGGGTCGATTTGCCGGCGCCGTTGGGGCCCAGGATGCCATAGACCCCTCCGCGCGGGATCGACAGGGTCAGGCCGTCCAGGGCCTTCACCGTGCCATAGGTCTTGGTGAGGCCGCGGATCTCGATAACGGTTTCCATGGGCGCAAGCTTGGCGTGAGAACGGTGTTCCCACAAGGCGTCGCGGGGTTGTCGCGGATTAAGTTTACGCAATGATTCCATGTCGCTTCGGAGTTCGCTCATGTCCCGCTTCCTGGTTTCCAGCCTGATCCTCGCCGCCGCACTGGCGGTTGCGTCCTGTGCGGGCGTGCGGGTCTCCACCCCGCCCGCCACACAGTCCATGGTTGTCGCGCCGGTTTCGCCTGAGGACGGGCGGCCGGAGCAGGTGATTCTGATTTCGATCGACGGCTTCCGTCCCGACTATCTGGGTCAGGGCGCGACGCCGGTCATGGACGGTCTGGTCGCGGACGGCGCGTTCGGTCCGATGCGCCCCTCTTTCCCGAGCGTGACCTTCCCCAATCACTACACCGTGGTGACGGGGCTGCACCCGGACCATCATGGAATCGTCGGCAATCGGTTCACCGACTCTCGACTGGGCGTCTTCACCATGGCCAGCAAGGAGAGCGGCTTCTGGGATCAGGCCGAACCCATCTGGGTTTCGGCCGAGAAGGCGGGCGTACGAACCGGGACCCTGTTCTGGCCCGGCTCGGAGGTGGAAATTGCTGGTGTCCGCCCCAGCCGCTGGCTGCCATTCGACCAGTCCATGTCAGGCGACGCCCGCGTGGATCGGGTCTTGGCTTGGCTGGACCTTCCGGCCGACCAGCGACCGAAGTTCGAGACCCTCTATTTCGACATCGTCGATACGGCCGGCCATCGGCACGGCCCTGCTGCGCCTGAAACGCGCGCCGCTGTCGCGGCAGTGGACGCGTCCCTGGGCCGACTGGTCGAGGGGCTGAAGGCGAAGGGCCTGTATGAGCGCACCCTGCTGGTTCTGGTTTCCGATCACGGCATGGCCGCTACCTCGCCTGACCGGGTGGTGTGGATCGACGACATCATCGACCCGAAGGCGCTGCAGATCGGCTATGGCGGCGCCGTCCTGACCGCAGATCCCGCGCCGGGCCGAGAGGCCGAGGTGCAGCAGAAGCTGATCGGCCGTCATCCGCACATGGAGTGCTGGAACAAGGCCGACGTCCCCGCTCGCCTGGTCTATGGCTCGAACCCCCGCGTCGCCCAGATCGTCTGCCTGGTCGAGACCGGCTGGTTGACGGCCACCCGCGACCGGCCCGTCACACGGCCCGGCGGCGCCCACGGCTATGATAACCAGGCGCCCGAGATGCAGGCCCTGTTCATCGCCCATGGACCCGGCGTCGTCCGCGGGCGCCGGCTGAGCGACCTCGACAGCGTGGATGTTCAGCCCTTCCTGGCCCGCATGTTGGGGATCGCTGCGCCGGAGGGCGACGGCCGGCCGGAGGACACGCTGCCGATCACCGCGCCTTGAGGCGGTTCAGGCATAGTTGAAGCTGATCGAGATGCGGTCCGACTTGGCCTGATTGGTCGGCACCTCGTGCCGTAGCCAGCTTTCCCACATCAGGATCGTGCCGGCCTGGGGCCTTAGATAGACGAAGGGGCGTTCGGCCTCGGGGGCGTCATCGGTGACGCCGGGGCGGGCCATCATAAAGGGCAGGCGAGGGTCTTCCAGTTTCAGCGACGAGGCGCCGTCGGGCACGTCGATATAGACGGTGCCCGACAGATAGGCGTGGGGATGGATATGGCCGGTGTGGCCGCCGCCGGGCTTGAGGATATTGACCCAGAGATTGTCCAGACGCGGCTTGCGCGCCAGGTCGAAGTTCAGGGCCTGGGCATAGGCCAGGGCGTGACGGTCCAGGTGACGCTTCAGATCGGCGAACTCGGGGAAGCGCTGGGGCAGGTCGTTCAGCGAGGCGTAGGAGGTGTAGCCGCGATAGGCGTTGTCGCGACACCAGCGGCGGCCGGCCGCGTCCTCTTCCGCCATCATGCGGACGACGTCGATCAACTGTTCATTGAGGTCGGTCCAGCCTCGGCTGTCGGCGAGGGTGGCCTCATAGACCTGGGTGATGAAGAGGGGGCGCAGTGACATCAGAGGGGCTTAGAGCTTGTGGAGCCGGCTGAAAACTCTCCCTCCCCATTTTGGGAAGGGGTGATCGCGGAGCGATCGGGGTGGGGCCCGAAACGGTGTGAGCGAAATGGCCATGACCGCCCCACCCGGGCTCCGCTGCGCTCCGCCGTCCCTCCCCATGAAGGGGAGGGAGAACGGCTGTGCAGGCGTGCACGATCCGGCTAAGACTTCGGCATGTTCAAGTCCGTCCTTGTCGCCAATCGCGGCGAAATCGCCTGTCGTGTCTTCCGCACCGCCAAGCGGATGGGAATACGCACCATCGCCGTCTATTCCGAGGCCGACGCGAACGCCCTGCACGTGCGCGAGGCGGATGAGGCGGTGCTGATCGGGCCGGCGGCGGCGCGCGAATCTTATCTGGACGGGGCCAAGGTGCTGGCGGCGGCCAAGGCGGCGGGCGCGGAGGCGATCCACCCCGGTTACGGTTTCCTGAGCGAGAACGCGGACTTTGCGGAAGCCGTCGCCGCGGCGGGCCTGGTCTGGATCGGGCCGGATCCGCAGTCGATCCGGGCCATGGGGCTGAAGGACGCGGCCAAGGACTTGATGATCCAGGCCGGGGTGCCGGTGACGCCGGGCTATCAGGGCGCGGACCAGTCGGAAGAGACCCTGACGGCCGAGGCGGCGCGGATCGGCTATCCGGTGCTGATCAAGGCGGTCGCGGGCGGCGGCGGCAAGGGGATGAAACGGGTCGATGATCCGGCCGATTTCGCCGCCGGTCTGGCCAGCGCCAAGCGGGAAGGGGCGGCGGCCTTCGGCGACGACCGGGTGCTGATCGAACGCTACATCACCCGGCCGCGCCATATCGAGGTGCAGGTGTTTGGCGATAAGCACGGGGATGTCGTGCATCTGTATGAGCGCGACTGTTCCCTGCAACGCCGCCACCAGAAGGTGATCGAAGAAGCGCCGGCGCCGGGCATGAGCGAGGCCGTGCGGGCCGCCGTGACCGGAGCCGCGATCAAGGCGGCCAAGGCGGTCAACTATGTCGGGGCCGGGACCATCGAGTTTATCGCCGACGCCTCGGACGGGCTGAAGGCGGACGGGATCTGGTTCATGGAGATGAACACCCGGCTGCAGGTCGAGCACCCGGTGACCGAGAGCGTGACCGGCGTCGATCTGGTCGAATGGCAGTTCCGCGTCGCGGCGGGCGAGCCCCTGCCGCTGAAGCAGGATCAGATCCGCCTGAACGGCTGGGCCATGGAGGCGCGCCTCTATGCCGAGGATCCGGCGAACGGGTTTCTGCCGTCGATCGGGCGGCTGGAGCATTTCGTCATGCCGGACGGAATTCGCGTCGATACCGGCGTGGAACAGGGCGGCGAGGTCAGCCAGTTCTACGACCCGATGATCGCCAAGCTGATCGTCCATGCCGATACGCGAGAGGCCGCTGCAGAACGGCTGGCGCAGTCCTGCGGCGAGGTCGAGGTCTGGCCGGTGAGGGCCAACGCCGGCTTCCTGGCGCGATGCCTTGAGCATCCGCGTTTCGTGGCGGGGGATGTGGATACCGGCTTCATCGCGGCGGAACAGGCGGCTCTTGTCCCTTCAGCTTCCGATGAAGCTGTTGCGGCCGGCGCGGTGTTGGTGGCGGAAGAAACGACTTGGCGGTTCGTCAATCGTGACAACGCCGACGCTTGGGATACGCGCGTCAGCGACTTGTTCGGGTTCCGCCTCAACGCGTCTCCGTCGTCTCTTCTGGTGATCGACGCGGATGGCGTCCGCCGCTCTGCCACGATTTCGCCGGGTGCGGAGCAATGGTCTTATGCGGTCGATTTCGGTGATGGCGCTCTACGAGTGAAGCAGGTGCCCGGCAACCGGCTGAAAGGAATTCGATCTGGCATGGAAGTCGGTCCTGACCGTCGCCGCCTTGGCTTCCGGCTCGGTGAGGGGGAGGGGGATGCCGTCCTCTTCGACAATGGCCTGTCGGTGAATGTTCGTCCCCACAAGGCCGCCTCGGCGACAGCGGGCGTCACCTCCGACGGCTCCCTCCGGGCCCCCATGCCCGGCAAGATCGTCGCCGTACCCGCGAAGGCGGGTGACGTCGTCGCCAAGGGCCAGCCTATCGTGGTGCTGGAAGCCATGAAGATGGAGCACGCCTTGACGGCGCCCTTCGACGGGGTGGTCGAAAGCGTCGCGAGCGTTGGAGATCAGGTGGTGGAGGCGGCCGTGTTGGCGGTGGTGAAGGCGGCGGATTAAAGCCCGAGACCGCCCAGCGGTCGCGTCTGGATCGAGTCGTCCATCTTGGCCATCAAGCCGTAGATCGGACGCCAGGCGCCGCTTTCACGCAGACCGTCGCTCCATGCTTGATGGGTCGGCTGATCGACCCAGACTTCCGAAACCCAGAGCACGTCGGCGTCGGCCAGATCGTGCGCGACGATATAGGCGTGGCAGCCGTGTTTCTTGACGGCGGGGTCCATCAGCAGAAGCGCAAGTTCGTCGCGACGGCCGGGGTAGGCCGTCAGGCGCGTGATCAATCCGTACATGCTGGTCCCGTGGCGTCCGGTGGAGCGACGCGTGAACAATGTCTACCGTCCCACAGATTAAAGAATCTGGCCAAGGCGCCTAAGGGCGACTACGTGGGCGCCATGCCGCTTCATATGATCAAACTGGGCGTCGGGGTGCCGGACGTCGAATGGTTGGAGACCCGCGCCGCCAAGGGCGGTCCGCTGGTGGTTCACACGCGAATGACGCCGAAGCGAGCGCCCGAAATCGAGGATGGCGGCTCACTGTACTGGGTGGTGAAGGGGACGATCGTCTGCCGCCAGCCGGTGCTGGACATCGCCACCCTGGGCGAGGGCAAGGAGAGCCGGTGTGAAATCACCCTGGCGCCCCAGGTGATCCGCACCGCCCCAATGGCGCGCCGCCCCTTCCAGGGCTGGCGCTATTTCGAGCCCAAGGACGCGCCGGCGGACCTGACCGAACTGGATGCGGGCGAGGCGCCGGAGGACCTTGTGCGGCAACTTCGCGAACTGGGCGCCTGGTAGCCAAAACCTCCAAAGTTTTTGGGAGTTGACCCGGCCTCGCGCGCATGGCCTGTGCCGCGTCCGATGATCGCGCTCAGCCCCCAGACCCGCACCGCCTTCCACGACCTGCTGCACCTGGCCTGGCCGGTGATCCTGGCGCGGATCGGCATCATGACCATGGGTCTGACCGACGCCATCGTGGTGGGGAATTTCTCCAGCCGCGAACTGGCCTTCCACTCCCTGGCCTGGGCGCCGACGTCCATCGTCGTGACCACGGCGGTCGGCCTGATGCTGGGCGTCCAGGTGATGACCGCCCGGATGCTGGGCGAGGGGCGGCGGCACGCGGTCGGCTCGGTGCTGCGCCGGGGCATGACCTATTCGCTGCAGATCGGGGTCGTGTCGATGATCGCCCTGATCGTGGTCGGACCCTGGGGGCTCGGCCGTATCGGCCTGGAAGACGGTCTGGCCGAAGGCGCAGGGCCGGCCCTGATCGTCTTCGCCCTGTCCATGCCCTTCTATCTGATCTCGGTGACGGGCCAGTTCTTCCTCGAGGCCTTGGGGCGGCCCAAGCCGGGCATGGTCGCAATGTGGGTGGCGAACGGGGTCAACCTGGTGCTGAACATCGTGCTGGTGCCCGACCTGTTGGGCATCGGCTTCGACGGCGCCTTCGCCTCGGCCTGGGCGACGTTCGGAGCGCGGGCGGCGCTGGCCCTGTTTCTGGTGATCTATATCCTGCGCCTGCCCGAGGCGCGGGCGCTGGGTATCTTCGACAAGCCTGAGCGTGACCCAAAGGCGGCGCGTGAACAGGTCAAGGTCGGCCTGGGCGCCGGCGCATCCTATTTCATCGAGGTCGGGGCCTTTTCGGGCTTCACCTTCTTCGCCGGCCAGATCGGCACGGCGGAGACGGCGGCCTGGGCGGTGGTGCTGAACGTCTCCGCCATAGTCTTCATGCTGCCCATGGGTCTGTCGTCGGCGACGGCGGTTCTGGTGGGGCGCAGCTATGGCGCCGGGGATGGACGAGGGGTGTTGAGGGCCGGTTTGGTCGGACTGGGCGTGGTGACGGCCTTGACCTTGATGGTCGCCCTCATCGTCTGGCCAAGCGCACATCTCATCGTTGGCGCCTACAACCGCGATCCGGCATTGCTGGCCATCGCCGCGCCGGCCCTGGTTCTGGCGACCCTGTTCTTCGTCGCGGACGGAATCCAGGTCGTGGCGGCCCAGGCGAACCGGGCGGCGGGCGATGTCTGGTGGCCCACCATCATGCATTTCGCCGCCTATGGCGCCGTGATGATGCCGCTAGGCTGGGTGCTGGCGCACCGGATGGGAATCGACGGCCTAGTCTGGGCGGTGGTGATCGCCAGCCTGGCGTCCTCGACTCTGCTGACGGGGCGTTTCATCCGTATTGCGCGCCGTCTGCCGCAAGGCGTTTGAGGAAACGGCCTCGCCGCTCTATATCCCTGCGCTTCCCCGAACTCCTGGACGATCATGGCCCGCATCCTCATCACCTCGGCGCTGCCCTACATCAACGGCATCAAGCACCTGGGGAATCTGGCGGGCTCGATGTTGCCGGCCGACGTCTGGGCGCGGTTCAAGCGGGCCCAGGGTCATGAGGTCCTCTATATCTGCGCTACCGACGAGCACGGCACCCCGGCCGAGCTGGCCGCCGCCGCCGCCGGCCAGGACGTGCGCACCTATTGCGACGAGCAGCACGAGATCCAGAAGGCCGCCGGTCAGGCCTTCGGCCTGAGCTATGACTGGTTCGGCCGGTCGTCCAACCCGCAGAACCATCGCCTGACCCAGCATTTCGCCGAGGCGCTGGAGAAGAACGGCCTGATCGAGGAGCGGGTGGATCGGATGATCTATTCGATCGACGACGCCCGCTTCCTGCCCGACCGCTATGTCGAGGGAACCTGCCCCCACTGCGGCCACGTCGGCGCGCGCGGCGACCAGTGTGACAACTGCGGCCGGTTGCTAGATCCGACCGACCTGATCGATCCCTATTCGTCGGTGTCGGGGTCCAAGAACCTGGAGGTGCGCGATACGCGTCACCTCTATCTGCTGCAGACCAAGATCGAACCCCAGATCCGCGCCTGGGTCGACGGCAAGACCGGCTGGCAGGTGCTGGCCAAGTCCATCGCCTACAAGCATCTGGACGAGGGGTTGATCGACCGGGGCATCACCCGTGACCTGGCCTGGGGCGTGCCGGTGCTGAAGGACGGCTTCCCGCGCCCAGGCATGGAGGACAAGGTCTTCTACGTCTGGTTCGACGCCCCCATCGAATATATCGCCGCGACCGAGGAATGGGCCGAGGCGACCGGCGGGTCTTGGCGCGATTGGTGGCGTCTGGACGAAGGGGCCGAGGACGTCCGCTATGTCCAGTTCATGGGCAAGGACAATGTCGCCTTCCACACCGTGTCCTTCCCGGCGACCATCATCGGCTCGGGCGAACCGTGGAAGACGGTGGACCAACTGAAGGCCTTCAACTGGTTGAACTGGTACGGCGGCAAATTCTCGACCAGCCAGAAGCGCGGCGTCTTCATGGACCAGGCGCTGGAGCTGCTGCCGGCCGACTACTGGCGCTGGCGCCTGACCGCCTATGGGCCTGAACATGCGGACTCGGCCTTCACCTGGGAAGATTTCCAGGCCTCGACCAACAAGGACCTAGCCGATGTGCTGGGCAATTTCGTCAACCGGATCGTCAAGTTCGCCGAGTCGAAGTTCGACGGCGTGGTGCCTGAGGGCGGCGAGGCCGGACCGGTCGAGATCCAGCTGGAGGCCGACATCAAGGCGGGCATCGCGGAGGCGACCGAACAGTTCGAGGCCATGGAGTTCCGCAAGGCGGCCCAGGCCCTGCGCGCCGTTTGGGTGCTGGGCAACGAATATCTTCAGGTCGCCGCCCCGTGGACCGCGCTTAAGACCGACCGCGACCGCGCGGCCGTCGGCGTGCGCACCGGGTTGAATCTGGTGGCCCTGTTCGCCCGTCTGGCGGCGCCGATACTGCCGTTCTCGGCGGAGAAGATCGCCGCCTCGGTCGGCGCGACCGACCTGAGCTGGCCGGGCGCGGACGAGGCTGTGCTGAACAGCCTGGCCGTCGGTCAGACGGTGGCCGCTCAAGGCGTACTGTTCGCCAAGATCGAGGACGCCCAAGTGGCGGAATGGTCCGAACGGTTCGGCGGGGCGGAACAGACCTGATTCATCCAACACCCCACAGGGGAGGCGGGATGAAAACTACTCCGCGACCACCACCGGCAAACCTGCCGCATGCCAGTCCTGGATGCCGCCGGTCAGGTTGAACAGGGGCTGGCCTTCAGGGCCGGTGGGGCCGACGAAGGCGCAGACCTGATGGCTGCGGCCGCCCTTGAGACACATGACGATGATCTTCCGATCAGCCGGCAGGTTCAGCGCCTCCCAGGCGGCGGGCATCTGGCTGAGCGGGGCCAGGATCGCGCCGTCGATGCGGGCGGCGGCGAACTCGTCAGGCTCGCGCACGTCGATCAGGATCGCCTCGCCTGATTGCAGCCAGACGGCGGCTTCCTCGACGGTGACGGCGGCGACCGTCATGCTGCGGGCGCCGTCGGTTCTGCCGGGGCAGGGGTCGGGCTGTCCTCGGTGCGCTTCTGGCCCAGGTGTTTGGCCGCTTCCTTCGGGCTGATCTCGATGAAGGCCGGGGCCGAGGCGTTGAACTCATCCATATTGCCGGTGCGGACCACGACCTGGCGGGCGCCGTCCCAGATCATGTGCAGGGCGACATACAGGACGACGACCAGGCCGACATAGCCGATCCAGCGATAACGGTGCAGCAGCTTGGCGATGTAGGTGGCGGCCAGGCCCATCAGGGCGATCGACAGGATCAGGCCGAAGACCATGATCCAAGGATGGTCGTGGGCGGCGCCGGCGACGGCCAGCACATTGTCCAGCGACATGGTGATGTCGGCGATCATGATCTGGAGCAGGGCCGCGCCGAATGATTTGCGCTTGATGCCCAGTTCCTCGGGAGAGGGACCGGTGCCGTGCTCGATGCTCATGGCCAGCTCGAGTTCCTTCTCGGCCTCGGCCTGGTCGTGGGTGCGCTGCTCCTGCAGTTCGCGCCACATCTTCCAGCAGACCCAAAGCAGCAGCAGCCCGCCCGCCAGCAGCAGGCCGACCAGGGCCAGCAACTGGACCGTGATCAGGGCGAAGCCGATGCGCATGACGACGGCGGCGGCCAGGCCGATCAGAATGGCCTTCTTGCGCTGTTCCTGGGGCAGGGCGGCGGCGGCCAGGCCTACGGCGACGGCGTTGTCGCCGGCGAGGACCAGGTCCATCAGCAGGACTTGGCCCAGCGCGGTGGCCTGGCTGGCGAGTTCGGGAGACGAGAGGAATTCCATTTCCGCTACTTAGCGCCGGTGCGGCCGTCTGTCAGCCGCGTTGCGCGCGCGCCGCTTCATAAAGTGCGACTGCCGCCGCATTGGAGACGTTCAAGCTCTCGAATCCGCCCGGCATGGGGATCTTGGCCAGGACGTCGCAGTGTTCGGCCACCAGCCGGCGGATGCCGTCGCCCTCTGATCCCATGACCAGGACGGTCGGTTGGCGGTCCAACGCCTCTTCCAGCGTCTGTTCCCCGGATCCGTCCAAACCGACAGCGCGCCAGCCCAGGTCAGCGAGGCGCTCCAATGCGCGCGACAGATTCGTCACGCGGGCATGCGGAAGGCGTTCGGTGGCGCCGACCGCCGCCTTGGCCAGGGCCCCGGCCAGGGCGGGGGCGTGGCGGTCCTGAACGATGATTCCCCGCGCACCAAAGGCCAGGGCTGAACGGAAGATGGCGCCGACATTCTGGGGATCCGTCAGTTGGTCCAGCATGACGATGACGCCCTGGGCCGGCTCGGCCAACTCCTCCAGCGACACCCCTTCCAGCGGCTGGACCTTGAAGGCCAGCCCCTGATGGACGGCGCCGGCGGGCAGCATCCGGTTCAGGGCGACGGCGTCCACGACCTCGATCTTGTGGCCATGGGCCAACTTGCCCTCTTCGATCTCTGCGGCGCGATCCGGCGTGGCCAGAAGACGGCCCATGCCTCGACGCGCGGGATTCGCCAGCGCAGCCAAAACCGGGTGACGCCCCCAGAGAAAATTATCGGCGTCCGCCTTGCCCCGATCAGGCGAACGGGGCGGACGGGGCGCGTCCTCGCGTCCGGAAAACCCTTGCGTCACGGGCTTTTGGCCCTTTTCGCGAGGGCCGGAAGCCCGGCTTCCAAAGATTGGTTTTTTACCGCTTTTACGGTCGTTGCGTTCTGTTTTCGACGACACTATAAGACGCCCTCCGATTTGGAGCCCCAAGGGCTTTCGGGTCTGGGCGCCCCCTCTATCCTAGAGGAGGCGACAAGCCGAAGGCTTTTGTTTCGTCCCGCTTGATTAAGGGCGGAACGAGGGGTCCATCGGTTCGACAAGGCGCGCTGGGGGAATGTCCCGAGTGGCAAAGGGGGGGGACTGTAAATCCCCTGCGTAAGCTTCGAAGGTTCGAGTCCTTCTTCCCCCACCACGCGCCTTATCGGATACGATGGATCAGGACGACGGAGAGGAACCGGCTGCGGCGTTCCCAAAGAACTTCCGCAGTCTCCGCGCGGGTATAGCACAATGGTAGTGCAGCAGCCTTCCAAGCTGAGGATGTCGGTTCGATCCCGTCTACCCGCTCCAGGTTTTTTGATCAGCATCGCGCCCCTCAACCCGGGCCATCAGGAGTTTGGCCATGGCCAAGGAAAAGTTCGAACGCACGAAGCCGCACTGCAACATCGGCACGATCGGTCACGTTGACCACGGCAAGACGACGCTGACGGCGGCGATCACGATGACGCTGGCGAAGGCCGGCGGCGCGAAGGCGATGGCCTATGCGGACATCGACGCTGCGCCGGAAGAAAAGGCGCGCGGCATCACGATCAACACCGCGCACGTGGAATATGAGACGGCCAACCGTCACTACGCCCACGTCGACTGCCCCGGCCACGCCGACTATGTGAAGAACATGATCACCGGCGCGGCGCAGATGGACGGCGCGATCCTGGTGGTTTCGGCCGCTGACGGCCCGATGCCGCAGACCCGCGAGCACATCCTGCTGGCCCGTCAGGTCGGCGTGCCGGCCCTGGTGGTCTTCATGAACAAGGTCGACCTGGTCGACGACGAAGAACTGCTCGAGCTGGTCGAGATGGAAGTGCGCGAGCTGCTCTCGTCGTACCAGTTCCCGGGCGACGATATTCCGATCACCAAGGGCTCGGCCAAGGCCGCGACCGACGGCGTGAACCCGGAAATCGGCGAACAGCGCGTTCTGGCCCTGATGGAAACCGTCGACGCCTACATTCCGCAGCCGGAACGTCCGGTCGACCTGCCCTTCCTGATGCCGGTCGAAGACGTCTTCTCGATCTCGGGCCGCGGCACCGTGGTCACGGGCCGCGTCGAAAAGGGTATCGTCAAGGTCGGTGAAGAAGTCGAAATCGTCGGCATCCGCCCGGTCCAGAAGACGACCTGCACCGGCGTCGAAATGTTCCGCAAGCTGCTGGACCAAGGTCAGGCGGGCGACAACGTCGGCGTTCTGCTGCGCGGCACCAAGCGTGAAGACGTCGAGCGCGGTCAGGTTCTGTGCAAGCCGGGTTCGATCACCCCGCACACCAAGTTCCTGGCTGAAGCCTACATCCTGACCAAGGAAGAGGGCGGCCGTCACACCCCGTTCTTCACCAACTATCGCCCGCAGTTCTACTTCCGCACGACCGACGTGACCGGCATCGTGCAGCTGAAGGAAGGCGTCGAAATGATCATGCCCGGCGACAACGCCGAGCTGAACGTCGAACTGATCACCCCGATCGCCATGGACCAAGGCCTGCGCTTCGCCATCCGTGAAGGCGGCCGCACCGTCGGCGCCGGCGTCGTCGCCAAGATCATCGAGTAATCATTCTTTTGGCCTAACGCGCTCACGCGCTACTTGAGGCCAGACGGATGTAGTCTGCGTAACAGAACGGCCCCCGGAGACATCCGGGGGCCGTTTTGCTGTCTTGGGGGGATCGGGCGGTCAGATCAGCGCTTGGCCGCCTCGATCATGCTGTTGATCTCAGCGGGGTCGATGCTGGCGGCGGCCTTGCCGTTGACGAGGAAGGTGGGGGTGCCTTGCAGTTTCAGGGTCGCCGCCGTGGTGTGGATGTCGGCGATGTGGCGGGTGGTCTCGGGGGCGGCCAAGGTCGCCTTGGCGCGGGGCAGGTCCACGCCGTGCTCGGCCAGGATGCGGTCGATGGCCTGGGGCGTCAGGGCCCGTTCGCGCATCAGGGCGTCATAGACCTCGAGATACTTGCCCTGTTGATGCGCGGCGAGGGCGGCGCGAGCGGCGTACTGGGACGTGATCTCCTCGCCGCGATCCAGGATGGGCCAGTCCTTGAAGACGAAGCGCACGTCGGGATGGGCCTCCATCAGGGCGCGGAACTGGGGCGCCACGGCCTTGCAGCCGGGGCAGCGGAAGTCAAAGAACTCGATCACTGTCACCTTGGCGTCGGCGGGGCCGAAGGCGGGATCGCGATTGTCGGGGGCCAGCAGGGCGGCGTTGGCCGTGGCGGCGGCGTTGGTGTCCTCGACGCGGGCCTGTTCCGCCTTGGTCTGCAGCGCCAGGCTTGCCTCCTGCAGCACCTCGGGGTGTTCCAGCAAATAGGCGCGGACATCGCCGCCTGAACCGCCGCCGAAATAGGGGGCGGCGGCCAGGCCGAGGGCCACGACCGAGACGCCCAGGGCCACATAGCTGGCGACGGCGCCGGTGAGGCGGCTGCTTTGGGCGGGCGGCGGGGTCTGGGGCTCAGGCGCGGGGGCGTCGTCGGTCATGATGGCTCGCGGTCAGGAAGGGCAGGGCGTCAGTTCAGCGTGGTCGGCTTGCGTGCGGCGTCGCGGCGGTCGAGGTCCAGCAGATCGTCAGGCGTGGCCCCGGACGCCAGGACAATGTCCACGGCCCGGCGCCATTCCATGGAGTTGGGATCCAGCATGCTGCGGGCCCGCAGGGCGAACTGGGTGGCCTCACGCTCCTGGCCGGCGGCGAAATAATACTCGGCCGTCGCGAGACGGGCCTCGCCCTCCTTGCCCTGGGCGGCGTAGGCCTGACCCAGCAGACGCCAGGCCATGGTGTTCTCACGCTCGGCCACGGTGGCGTGCTTCAGCTGGTCAATGGCCTCGTCCAGGTTCTTGGGATCGTCGGTGCCGATCAGGGCGTGGGCCAGGTTGACGCGTAGCAGGGGGGCGTCGGGCTTGAGCCGCACAGCCTCGCGGTGCGCGGCCACGGCCTCGACCGGACGGCCCTCCTCGAAGAAGATCTGGCCCTTCAGCTCGGCGAAATAAGGGTTCTGCGGGTCTTCGGCGATCAGGGCGTCGACGGCGGCCAGGGCCTTGTCCGTCTGGCCGTCGCGGTACCAGGCGATGGCCCGGGCGTAGCGGCCGGGCAGGCTGGCGTCGGTCGAAGGATAGGCGCGCAGGGTGGTGTTGGGCGGGTCCATGAAGGCATGGATCTTGGCCAGGATCAGGGCGTGCTGGGCCATCCGTTCGGGACTGTCGCGGTGACCATAGTGGGGCTGGTCCTGGACGTAGCGGCGCATCGATTCGATCCGCTGCGACGACAGGGGGTGGCTGCGGAAATAGGGATAGCGACGCGCGTCGGAGAAGACTTCCTGGGCGCGGAAATTCTCGAAGAAGGACACCAGGCCCGCGCCGGATTCGCCGGCGCCTTCCAGCGCCCGTGCTCCGGTCAGGTCGGCCTCGCCTTCCTGGCTCTGCATATATTGAAGGGCGCCGATCGTGCCGAAATACTGGCTGGAGCCCAGCAGGGCGACGCCGGCGTCCGGGGCGCCGGCGGCGATGGCCAGGGCCCCCAGGGCCATGGTCATGAACATCGGCTGTTTGGCGGCGTTTTGGGCCCCGTCGCGCAGGGTGTGGCGGTTCTTGATATGGCCCGCCTCGTGCGCCATCACGCCCAACAGCTCGTTGGCGTTCTTGGTCCGCAGGATCAGGCCGGTGTTGACGCCCATGATCCGCCCGCGCGTGGCGAAGGCGTTTAGTTCGTTGTCATTGACCAGCAGGACTTCGACATCCGCCGGGTTCAGACCCATGGAGACGAAGACCGGGTCGGCCCAGTCGCGGATGATCCCTTCGATCTCGGTGTCGCGGATCAGGCTCTGGGCCGAGGCCTGGCTGGCGGCGACGAGGGCTGCAAAGCCCACCGCCGCCGCCGTCAGAACGCGGGATGCGGATCGGGGAAGCCACGTCATGGCGTACTCCAAAAACGACCGACCCCCCGCCGGTATCCTGACAGTCTAATCGTGACCGATCAGCGGCGCCACCACCCGCGCTTGGGCTTTGCGGGCGGGGCGACGATCTGGTTGGGATCTTCAGCGATGATCGCCTGGACATCAATTTCGGGCGTCGGGGCGACGACGGGCTCGGCCAGAACGGCGGGCTGAGGTTCGGGCGCAACCGTCGGCTTGGGCTGTTCGACCGGGGCGAGCTCGACCGGCTCGGCGGCCAGGGCTTCCTCGGGCGTAATGTCCAGTTTGACCGGGCCGCCTTCGACGGAGGCCTCGTTCGGCTCGATCGCCGTGTCCGGGTGCGGTTCGACGTGGGCCTCGACCTCGACGGTCGGCGCGGGCTGAGCCACGGCGTCGGCCGACTTGCGGCGGACGCGACGACGTTGGGGCTCCGGCGCAACAGCGGGGACGTCAACCTCGACCGTGTCGGCGGCGGGTTCATCGATCACCGCCATAGGCGTGTGGGGCGAGCCGTCGGGCGGCATGCCTTCGTTGGTGGCGCGGTTCTCGACCTTGATTTCTTGGCCGACGGTGTCACCGCCCCGACCCCGGCCGCGACGACGACGGCGACGCGAACGACCGCCTTCCTCGCCGGAGCCTTCGCCTGCGACAGCGTCCAGGCCCTCAATCTCGGCTTGAGCCCCTGCAGCACGTTCAGCGCGTTCGGGACGTTCGTTGCGCGGCTCGGGCCGGCCCGGGTTCAGCGGGTCGAACCAGACGTAAGGATCGTCCAGCGACGGGGTGCGGCCGCGGACCCAGGTGTAGACGTCGCGTTCGCCATCCTCGCGGACGCGGCGGCCGCCCCGGCGGCCTCGGCGACGGCGGCGGCCGTTCTCGTCTTCTTCGTCGTCCGAGGCGTCGTCGATATTCAGCGTATCGGCGGCGTCCGAGGCGTCGGAGACCTCGGCGGTTTCCTCGTCGCGACGACCGCCGCGACGGCGGCGATTGCGACCACGACCCCGATCACGCCCGCCCGACTCGCTGCGTTCAGCCCGTTCGCGCGGCTCGTCGTCGTCGCTGTCCTCGCGGTCCAGCGCCTCGATGTCGTCGTCATCGTCGTCGCTGACGATTTCCTCGTCGTCGTCTTCATCCTCGTCTTCGTACAGGGACGGATTGAAGTCGTCGTCGAGGTTGGGCATCTCGATCTCGGGCGCGACGAAGTCCTCGTTCGTCTCGGTGCGATCGATGTTGTGCTCGCCCTGGCCCAGGCTGTCGTCGATCTGGACGATGACGTTCAGGCCGCGACGCTCCAGCAGCGACTGCAGATAGGCGCGCTTGTGGTTCAGGATATACAGGCCGACGGCGGTGCAGACTTTCAGCACCACGACGCCCGCGCCATTCTTGCCGGCTTCGATGTCGACCGCGCGCAGCGTCATCAGGGCGGCGGATTCGGCGGAGCGGATGCGGCCGGTGCCTTGGCAGTGCGGGCAGGCCTCGGTCGCGCCCTCGATCACGCCCAGGCGACGGCGCTGACGGCTGATCTCCATCAGGCCGAAGGGCGAGATACGGCCCATCTGGATGCGGGCGCGGTCGGCCGACAGGGCCTCTTTCAGCACGCGTTCGACCGCGCGGTTGTTCTTGCCCTCATCCATGTCGATGAAGTCGATGACGACCAGGCCGGCGAGGTCACGCAGACGCAGCTGGCGGGCGGCTTCTTCCGCCGCTTCCATATTGGTCTTGAACGCCGTCTGCTCGACGTTGCGTTCCTTGGTGGCCCGCCCCGAGTTGACGTCGATGGCCACCAGGGCTTCGGTCTGGTTGATGACCAGATAGCCCCCGGACTTCAGCGGCACGACCGGCTGATGGATCTGGGTCAGCAGTTCTTCGATGCCGTTGGCCGCGAACAGGGGCCGCGAGCCGCGATACAGGTGAACCTTCTTGGCCTGGGCGGGCATCAGCACGCGCATGAAGTCGCGCGCCTCCTTGAAGCCCTCGACGCCCTCGACCTGGATGCCGTCGAAATCCTTGTCGAACATGTCGCGCACGGCGCGGCGGACCAGGTTCTCTTCCTCGTAGATCACCGAGGGGGCGTGAGAGGCGAGGGTGGTCTCGCGGATCGTCTCCCACAGGCGCAGCAGATATTGGTAGTCGCGCTTGATCTCGGCCTTGGTGCGCTTGGCGCCGGCCGTGCGGATGATCAGGCCCATGCCCTTGGGCACTTCAAGGGCCGAGACAGCGCTCTTCAGGCGGCGACGGTCGGAGGTGTTGGTGATCTTGCGGCTGATGCCGCCGCCCTTGCCGGTGTTGGGCATCAGGACGCAGTAGCGGCCGGCCAGCGACAGCCAGGTGGTTAGGGCCGCGCCCTTGGCGCCGCGTTCGTCCTTGACGACCTGGACCAGCAGGATCTGGCGACGCTTGATGACGTCCTGGATCTTGTAGCGGCGCATCAGGCGGCGCTTCAGCCGCTCTTCGTCGGCCAGGGCGGCTTCG
This sequence comes from Brevundimonas sp. FV2ps16, assembly GCF_058681075.1. Lineage (NCBI taxonomy): Bacteria > Pseudomonadati > Pseudomonadota > Alphaproteobacteria > Caulobacterales > Caulobacteraceae > Brevundimonas > Brevundimonas sp. FV2ps16. The sequence goes on from NZ_CM178728.1 coordinate 2,049,326, forward strand.
GGATCGGCGTCGTCGTCGGATTCGCGACCCAGATCGTCCTCATCGTCGTCGTCGTGCGCTTCGGCCATGATGGCTTCGCGGTCGGCGACCGGGATCTGGTAGTAGTCCGGGTGGATTTCGTTGAAGGCCAGGAAGCCGTGGCGGTTGCCGCCGTACTCGATAAAGGCGGCCTGCAGGCTGGGCTCTACGCGGGTGACCTTGGCGAGGTAGATGTTGCCGCGAAGCTGGCGCTTCGCACGGGACTCGAAATCGAATTCCTCGATCTGGCGTCCGTCAACGATCGCGACCCGGGTTTCTTCCGGGTGGGCCGCGTCGATCAGCATGGTCTTTGACATGGAAAGTCTCTCTCTGGCGCGCACAGGCCGACCGTCCCGGAACACCGGGTAGGGTCATGGCGGCTCGCCGAACGGGGGGAAGGGCCGGCGCACGCGACATCCCTTCGCCGGGGAGGGCGAAGCAGGCTTGATCAAGCCGTTGGGGAGCGCAGGCGGAAAGGCCCATGGAGGTCGTCGGTCCTGAACCGGGCGCGCCAATCCCTGGGGAAGGCCGCGACCCTGGTCCGCTCTTCGAACCACCGGCGGCGCCGGAACGGTTCTAGGATTGGTGAAAGTCAGCGCCGCGAGGAGGGCGCGCCGGGATTCGCAAAGGCGAAAAGGCGCGATCGGTTCGCGGACGGTTCACAGCATAGTCACGCTGTACGCGAATTAAAAGGTGTTCGGCCTTAACCCCCTGAATACGAGCCTCTGGCATTATGAGGTTCAAGTTCGCGTAGGATGGGTTCGACGGCGTTATGGGTGGTCGCTTTTTGACAGATGTGGTGCGCTGGGGCGCGAGGGAATGGGCGATGACCGCCCTGGCCTTCGTCGTCATATGCGCCGTGGCGCTGTTCGCGACGCGTGGTTTCGCCTGGGGCGCCCAGGGCGATGTCCGGGGAATTCGCTTCGGCGCCGACGGCGACCGGACCCGGGTGGTCATCGATCTGGACAAGTCGACGCAGGGTCGGGTCATCGATTCAGGCGCAGACGGCCGTGTCACCCTGGCCTTGAACGGCGTCGCGCCCGGCAGGGGTCTGAACGGCGGCGGGTCGGGGCTGGTCCGGTCTTATCAGGTCAGCGCGGCGGGCGGCGCCTCGCGCGTTCAGCTCGAGCTGGCGCGCGGAAGCGAGATCGAGCGCCGCTTCCTGTTGCCCCCCGGCGACGGAGTGGCCCATTATCGCTATGTCGTGGACCTGAAGGCCGTGGGCGGGGCTGTGCCCGCGCCGCGAGCCACGCCGCGTTCGACGCCGACGCCGCGTCGCGCCGAACGGCCGCTGATCGTTATCGACGCCGGCCATGGCGGACGCGACCCCGGCGCCAGCGGGGCCAAGATCAGCGAAAGCCAGGTCACCCTGGCCGCCGCCCTGGCCCTGAAGGCCGAGTTGGAGCGGACCGGCCGTTATCGCGTGCGTCTGACGCGCGAAACCAACACCTATGTCGATCTGTACCGCCGCGTCGCCATTGCGCGTCAGGCGGACGCCGACCTGTTCATCTCTCTGCACGCCGACGCCGGAAGCGATCCGGCCGTGCGCGGCGCCAGCGTCTATACTCTTTCCGAACAGGGCGCCGGCCGGGCGGTGCGTGAGTTCACGCGGACCGACAACTGGCACCGCGAGTTGCACCTGCCGGGCCGCGATCCCTCGGTGGACCGGATACTGCTGGACATGACCCAGCGCGCCACCCAGAACCGCTCCGCCCAGTTCGCGCGCGTCCTGCTGACCCATCTGGAAGGCTCGGACCATCCGCTGCTGCGCCGCAGCCACCGCGATGCGGGCCTGGCTGTGCTGCTGGCGCCCGACGTGCCGGCGGTGCTGCTGGAAATGGGCTTCATCACCAATCCCGAGGATGAGCGGCTGCTGACCGACGAGCGCGCGCGTCGTCGTCTGATGAAGTCGGTCGCCGACGGCATCGATCGCTATTTCCGCGAGCCGGCGGCCCCGCTGATGACCGCGTCGAACGATGGAGCGGGACAGCCCTGAGGACGTCCCGCTCGGCCTGTTCAGGATCGGGCTTCAGGCAGCGATGACGGCGCCTGTTCTTTGGGTGGCTGGTGTTGAGACGCTGCGGATCACAGCGCGGGGCGTTCTGATCCAGCGTTCCAACATGGGAAGAACGTCCGGGCAGGTCTCCTGGTCGAACTTGCGCGCGAACAGGGAGGGGCTGGCTTTCAGCGCCGCCGAATCCGCGATCGTATAGGTCCGGGGCCGCAATTTGATGTCGCCGTCGGGGATCCAGTCGATCATCCGCATGTCGTCGTTGACCATCGGCCCGTGGACCTCGGTATTCTTCATCACGGTCTGGAAGAAGCCTTCGTCGGCGATGAAGGTGTGGCGGTAGAAGGCCTTGAACCGGTCCGCCGCCTTGTCGTGGCAGACGAATTCGCAGAAGCGCCGGCTCACCATCATCCACTGATTGCCGATATAGGGGGTCGCGCCGCGCAGGAACGGACGGCGCAGCAGGGTTCGGACAATGCCCTTGGGGCGTTCAAAGACCAGATTGCGCACCCGGTTCATGGTGTCGGGCCGGACCTTCTTCTGATCGACGGCGCGGATAAACTCCTGGCCGGGATGGCGAGCCAGGAAGGCCTTGATGTCGGCCTGGGATTTGAGCGGAAAATCCTGGCCGCTGAGATTGATGAACACCGACCAGTCGTCGCTCATCTCCAGCAGACGTTTCATCCCGCGCAGCTCCGCGTCGATCAGGCTGTAGCCGCCCCAAAGCGCGCGGCGGCTCTCGATCACGGCGGCGTTGGCGTAGGGCGCCAGGAGGTCGCGGATCTGCTGCTCCAGCTCTGGGCCTGAGTTTCGATCAACGTGGATGACATAGTGGTTGGCGGGGTCATAGACGGCTTCGAACAGGCGTTTGAACTGTTCGGGGTAGCGGTGGACCAGGATCAGATAACCGATCATGCTTTTTCGCTCCCCTCGAGTGAGAGAGAAAGCGCCGTCGCGACGTGCGTGACGGACAGCTCGATGAGCCATGTCATGGGGAGGACTGGTTTCGCATGGTGGTCAAACCGGATCCGATCAACCGCCTGTCGGCGGTTCGCGCCTCGGCGACCATCCTCCTATTTGGGAAGTCTTGGCGAAAACGCCATGGGCGCGAACGCGCCTCGGCCTCATTTGCCGGTCCAGCGGCTGTTAGGGTGGGTCTTTGAACAGGAAGACCGATCCGCATGAAAGAGAGCAAGGGCAAGACCAAGAAGGCGGCGCCGCCCAAGAAGAACGCGTCGCAGCCCAGCCTGAAAAACCTGACGCCCGTGCCCGGGCGGCCGTCGAAATAGGCGCGACGCCGCCTTAGGCCAGCCCGGCCTTTTTCAACGTCTTCCAGGCCTTGATCACGCGTTGCAGCTTGGCCTCGGCGCCGCGGTCGCCGCCGTTAGTGTCGGGGTGAAAGCGTTTCAGCAGGCCATGGTACTGGGCCTTGATCCTGGCCTTATCGGCGCCGGGTTCCAGATCCAGATCGGCGAGGGCGGCGCGTTCCAGCTTGCCGATACGGCGATCCTCGGTCGGCGATTGCGGCGCCTGATCGCCCTTGCGCCCGAACAGGCCGAAGCTGTCACGCCACGAACCGGCGCCGGTATTGTTCGCCGTGCCCATCTTGGCGGAGAAGGCGGCGGCCTCGCGCGTGAACTTGCCGGCCTTCATCTCCCAGGTCGGGCGGCCGCCCGTCATGGCCTCGTTTTCCTGAATGCTGCGAATCTGGCCTTCGCTCATACCCGCGTAGAAGTTCCAACCCTTGTTGTACTCGCCCGCGTGGGCCTGACAGAATTCATAAAAGTCGTTCAGCCGCTCGCGCGACTTGGGCGCCTTTGCCGTCGCGGCCTTGCGGCAGTCAGGCCATTGGCAAGGCTTCTCGCCGGGCTTGAGGTGCAGGACGTCCGCCTGGGCGGCTTCCTCCTCCTGAGCCTTCGGCGGTTTCACCCGGATGTCGGTGAAGCGCGGCTTGTATTGAAAGGAGGCGGACATCACACGAAGTGTAGTGCGGATTTGGACCTCTTCAAGGAAACGATCATGTCAGACGGCCCCGTGGCGAAGATTATCCGCGAAAAACTGAGCGCCGCGCTATCGCCGCAACGGCTGGAGATCGAGGACGACAGCTGGCGGCACGCCGGCCATCACCATGAAGGCGGCATGGACGCCCAGCCGGGAGGGGAAACCCACTTCAATCTGACGGTCGTGTCCGCCGCGTTCGAGGGGCAGTCCAGGGTGCTCCGGCAAAGAACGGTCAACGGGCTGCTTAAGGATGAACTGGCGGGGCCGATTCACGCCTTGTCGATCAAGGCGCTGGCGCCGAGCGAGATTGTCCACAGCGTGTGATTGCGCAAAAACCAGCGTTCACTCCGTCTTAGAACCTTCGTCCTAGCGTCATGCGACCAAACAGAACGTGGGGACGGCTGGGACATGGTGGAATCTGACGGGGTGGCTAAGGCCTTTGCCGGTGATCGACGCGCGGGCGATCCCGCCCAGGCCCTGACGGCGATCCTGCAGACGCAGTATCTGCGCTACATCATCATCGCCACATGGGCCCTGGGTTTGCTGGGGACTGTGGCGTGGTGGCAGGCCATGCTTTGGTTCGTCATCACAGTCGCCGCCGGTTCAATCCGTGGCGTCGTCGAACATAAGCTGAGCCATAGGGTTGATGTCGGCTGGGGCATGGTTTTCCCGGCCGTCGGCGCCGCTACGACCGCGGCATGGGCCATCGCCCCACTGATGGCCTGGTTCTCCGACGCTTCGTTCGGCCGTCCACTCGCCATCGCCCTGATCATTTCCGGCTTCGTGCTGGTCTTCGCCCAGCTACGCAGTTCGCCTCGTCAGGCCATGATCATCTCGTCGCCCTATGCCGGCGCGGCGGGGATCATCCTGCTCAGCCTGTGGGGCGAGCCCGAGTTCTGGTCGATGCTGGCGGTCTTGCCGTTCACCGCCGCCTGCCTGTTCGTTCTCGTCACCATGACCATGCTGAGGGAGGGGCGGATTGACGCCTTCCAGGCCCATCAGGCCCATCTGATCGAGGAGCTGGAGGCGGCGCGCGACAAGGCGAACGCCGCCAACGACGCCAAGTCGAACTTCCTAGGCGTCATTTCGCATGAACTCCGCACCCCGATGAACGGGGTGCTGGGCGCCGCCCAACTGCTCAGCGCGACCCGTCTTGAAGGTGCGCAGCGCGAGTACCTGTCGATTATCCGCAATTCCGGCGACAACCTTCTGTCGCTGCTGAACGACATTCTCGACATGACCAAGATCGAGGCCGGCAAGATGACCTTCGAGGTGGTCGATGTCGTCGTGGAGGATCTGCATCGCCGGATCACCGGTCCGTTTGAAGCCCAGGCCGAGGCCAAGGGCCTGACTTTCGTGTCGGAATGGGAAGGTGAAATTCCCTCGGTCGTGCGCGGCGACCCCCTGCGAGTTTGCCAGGTGGTGCAGAACCTTCTGTCCAATGCCGTCAAGTTCACCGACGTGGGCGAAATTCGTTACTTGGTTCGCGGGCATCGTATTTCCGACCGGAGGGTTGGTTTCGAGTTTTCCGTGAAAGACAGCGGAGCGGGCATATCGCCGGCCGATCTGGAGCGGCTGTTCCAACCCTTTACCCAGGTCGATGCGTCCTCGACACGCCGGTTCGGCGGCACGGGGCTGGGCCTCACCATTGCGCGACGAATGGCCAACATCATGCACGGCGACATCGCTGTGACCTCGACGGTCGGCGAGGGCTCATGCTTCACACTGACCGTTGAAGCGGACGTCGTCGAATGGGCCCGTCCCGCAACCGCCGAAGTCGTCGAAGCCCCGGCTGAATGCGTCGAGTGCCTGCGGGTGCTGGTGGTCGAGGACCACCCGGTGAACCGCATGATCCTGGAAGCCTGGATGAGCACGGCGTCGCATGTCACCGTTACGGCGGAGGACGGCCAACTGGCTGTCGAGGCGGCGCAGACGCAGCCGTTCGACCTGATCATCATGGACGTCAATATGCCCGTGATGGACGGCCTGACGGCGACTCGTCTGATCCGCGAGGGCGGAGGAGCCAATGCCGAGACTCCGATCGTCGTGCTGTCCGCCTCGGCCCGCAAGGAAGACCATCAGGCGGGGCTGAACGCCGGCGCGGACGCCTATCTGACCAAGCCGATCGACTTCGGCGCCTTGGCGGAAATGATGAGTCGGGTTCCCGGCGGGCGAGAAGCCGTGGGGCGGTCGGGCTCAAACGCGGAGCATTCGGTCGCTGCCTGATTGAGGCTGAAACTCGGTCCTGGTCTGAATGGCGGACGACTAGGCTGGTTCAGACCGTCCTCAGCCGCAGATCTCCATAGTGCGGGCAAGTCGAATGGTTCGACCGCAGATGGAGACATCCCGATGAAGAAGATTCTCACCGCCACCATGGCCGCGGTTCTGGCCACCAGCGCATTGGGCGCAGCCGGCGCCGCATCGGCACAGTCCCGCGACGACCGCCGTTACGAGCAGCGTCAGGACAGACGCGACGATAGGCGAGATGACCGTCGCGACGAGCGGCGCGACTATCGCCAGCACCAGCGCCAGGAAGCGCGTCAGGATCAGCGTCAGTATGCCCGCTGGCAGCAGGCCCAGCGTCGCTATAATGCGCCGCGATACGCGCCTCCGCGGGGCTATGCGGTCCGGACCTGGAGCTACGGCCAGCGGATGCCGTCCTACTATCGTTCCAACGCCTATGTGGTGAACGACTACGGCCGTTACGGTCTGCGCGCGCCGCCGCGCGGCTATCAATATGTCCGCAGCGGCAATGACGTGGTGCTGGCGGCCGTCGCCGGCGGGCTGATCACCGCCGTTATCGCCGGCCTGTTCAACTGAACCCTGCCTGATCGAAGACGCCCCGGAGGGAAACCTCCGGGGCGTTTTTCGTTCTGGGCTGACGGCGACGCTGCGGACGCCCAAGATGGATCATCATGCGCGCCTTCGCCGAGCTTCTGGATCGTCTGTCGCTGACCGCCTCGCGGAACGCCAAACTGGTGCTGCTCAGGGATTACCTGAGCGCGACCCCCGATCCCGACCGGGGCTGGGCCTTGGCGGCCTTGACTGGCGACCTGACCTTCGACGCGGCCAAGCCCGCCATGATCCGCAAGGCGGTCGAGGCGCGGGTGGATGGAGTGCTGTTCGGCTGGTCCTATGACTACGTCGGCGACCTGGCGGAGACGGTCGCTTTGATCTGGCCGGCCCCGCCCGACCTCCGGCCAAACCGCGAGCCGGGACTGGCGGAGGTGGTCGAGGCGCTGCGCACGGCAGGCCGGTCCGAGGTCAAGGGGCTGCTGGAGGGCTGGCTCGACACGCTGGAGCCCAAGGGACGATGGGCGCTGCTGAAGCTAATGACCGGCGGCCTGCGCGTCGGCTTGTCGGCGCGGCTCGCCAAGACGGCGGCGGCGATGATCCGGCCCACGGAAATCACCGGAGCTCCCTCGCCGGATGGCTCCGAGGCGACTGTGGTGCTCGAGTCGGTTGATGTCTCGGCTATAGAAGAAGTCTGGCACGCGGTCCCGCCGCCCTATGGCGATCTGTTCGCCTGGCTGGAGGGCAGGGCGGAACGACCCAGCCCGGATGCGCCGGGACGTTTCCGCCCCGTGATGCTGGCGGTCGCCGTGGACGAGGCGGTCGATTTTCCGAAGATGAACCCGGACGACTATGCCGCAGAATGGAAATGGGACGGCATCCGCGTTCAGGCGGTGGTCGAGGGCGACGTTCGCAAGCTGTGGTCCCGCACCGGCGATGAAATATCGGCCGCCTTTCCCGACGTGGTGGAGGCGCTGACGTTCGAAGGCGCGCTGGACGGCGAACTTGTGGTCTGGCGCGACGGCGCGATCGCGCCGTTTGGCGATTTGCAGCAACGGCTGAACCGCAAGACGGTTGACGCCAAGGCCATGGCGGCCTTCCCGGCGGCGGTGGTCGCCTACGACATCCTGGCCGAGGGGGGCGAAGACCTGCGGGCCTTGCCTTTGCGGGCTCGGCGGGCGCGCCTCGAGGCGCTGGTCCAGGGACATTCCGGAACGCGCCTGCACTTGTCGTCCCTTGTGCACTATCGCGATTGGGAAGAATTGGCCCGGCTGCGCGCCGATCCACCGGTCGGCGCGGCCGCCGAAGGGCTGATGCTGAAGCGGTGGGACAGCGCGTATCTGGCGGGGCGTCCCAAGGGGCCGTGGTTCAAGTGGAAGCGCGATCCCCACGTCATCGACGCCGTGTTGATGTACGCCCAGCGGGGGCACGGCAAACGATCCAGCTTCTATTCCGACTACACCTTCGGCGTCTGGACCCCAGAAGGCGTGCTGACCCCGGTGGGCAAGGCCTATTTCGGGTTCACCGATGAGGAACTGAAACAGCTGGACAAGTTTGTGCGTGACCACACGGTCGAGCGGTTCGGGCCTGTGCGATCCGTTCGGGCTGCGCGCGATTTCGGCTTGGTGCTGGAGGTCGCCTTCGAAGGCTTGCAGAGATCGACTCGGCACAAGTCAGGCGTCGCCATGCGCTTTCCCCGGATCAGCCGGATCCGCTGGGACAAGCCGGCGCGCGAGGCGAACACCATCGAGGACGTGATGGATCTGCTGGACGCCATAGAAGGCGGCGGCGGCCGGATCGCCAAGGCCTGAGACTTAGTCCGGTCGAACGACCATACAGGTGACGCGGCGCTGGGACAGGGCGTCGCAGGCGGCCTTGGCGGCGTCCTCGGTCAGGCCCGTGAAGCGCGACCGGTACCAGTCGCCGGCCGTCTGAACATTGCGTTCGGCGCTGGCGAACTGGGTGCGGAAGCGGCGATTGACCTCGGTCAGCCAGTCCGTGGCGACCTTCTCATCCCTGAAGGCGCCGACCTGGACCGCCCAGCGGCCGGCAGGACGGGCGGCGCGCGCCGGCTCGCGTGCGGGCGAGGGCGTCGCGCGGCGTGGGGGGGTGGAGGCGGCGACCGCGGCGCCGGTAGGGGCGCCGTTCAGAGAGGCGGTGACGTTGCCGGGCGCGCGTTGGGTCGTTCCGGCCGCCTGGGCCGTTGCCGCCGCGCGCTGGCTCGCGGCCGCAGTGCGTTCGGACGGGGAGGGGGCGACCCGGTTCGGCAGAACCGCCGGCGCCGCGGCCGCCGTGTAGGCGACGGCGCTGGACTCCGCCCCCATGCCGTCCTCGTCGTCATTGCCGAGCGAAGCATAGGCGATCGGCGCGCTGGTCTCGCCCAGGCCGAAGCCGCGTTGCTCGAAGAAGGACTGGGCGATCTGAATATTTTCGCCCTGGCTGCGGCGGCGTTCGACCTCGAAGCCCGTGTCCATCAGTTCGGCGACATGGGCGTTGCGGCTGGCGCTGGAGCGACCCCCAAGCACGATCGTGATCAGGCGACGGCCGTCGCGCACCGCAGAGGCCGCCAGATTGTAGCCGGAGGCGTTGGTATAGCCGGTCTTCATGCCGTCATAGCCGTTTCCGGTCGGCAGCAGGCCGTTGGTGTTGCGATAGTTGCGACCGTTGTAGGCCCAGTCGTGCAGGCCGAAATAGCTGTAATACTGGGGGAAGTCGCGCATGATGGCCCGCGCCAGCATGGCCTGGTCGCGCGCCGTCGTGACCTGCCGCGCGTCGGGCAGGCCGTTGGCGGTGTAGTAGCGGGTCTGGGTCATGCCCAGCTGCGACGCCTTCTGGGTCATCAAGGTCGTGAAACGGGCTTCCGACCCGCCGACATGTTCGGCGATGACGACGGCCATGTCGTTGGCGGACCGCACGGCTGTGGCGCGCATGGCGTCGTCAAGGGTGATGGTCTGGCCCGCCGCCAGTCCCAGTTTGGACGGCGGTTCCGAAGCCGCCCGTGAGGACACGGTCAGAACATCGTCCGCCTTGACCTTGCCCTGAGAGAGAGCCTCGAAGGCCAGATACAAGGTCATCATCTTGGTCAGGGACGCCGGATAGCGACGGCTGTCGGCGTGGCGCGCAAACAGGACCTCGCCCGAGGCGGCGTCGATGACAATGGCGGCGTAGCGGCTATTTTCTTGCGACTGCGCCTCGATCGAGCGGACGTTGGCGCCCAGGGCTATCGAAAGCGCGAGCAGGGCGAATAGGCCACGACGGACGAAGGAAATCATGGGCGGTTACGACCCTCGCTTGGAACTCAGGGTGCGACAGGCCCCCCGGCCTACGCGATTGAAGACCTAGCATAGGAACTGGGGGTTTCATGGTGGTTAACCGGTCGTCAACGCGAATTTGAAGCGAAGAACCGGGTTATCGCCGCTTATATGGTGCGATGCACAAAATTAACTTGATTGCTCTTCGCGCCTGCAGCATAAGGACGACCGAACGAGGTTCGCCTCGTGATTGAATGCCGCCGTGCCTTATTCCCCCGCAGGCTCACAACTTCGGAGACACGACCATGGCCGACAGCGCCGAAACCGTGAAGAAGACCGTCGAACAGACCGCCGCGAAGGCGAAAGCCCAGGCTGAGACCTTCCAAGTCGCGGGCGCCAAGGCGCTGCGCGAAGGCATCGACAAGTCGGTGGCCTCGCTGAGCGAACTGAACGCCCACGGCAAGAAGAACCTGGACGCCATGGTCGAGTCGGCCACGGTCGCCCAAAAGGGCGCCGAAGCCCTGTCGCAGCAGGCTCTCGGCTTCGCCAAGACGTCCTGGGAAGACGGCGTCGCCGCCAGCAAGGAACTGTCGACCGCGCGCTCGGTGCAGGAGTTCTTCGAACTCCAGACCACCTGGGCCAAGAAGTCCATGGAACGCTACATGGCTGAACTGACCAAGACCAACGAGATCCTCACCTCCACGGTCAAGGACAGCCTGAAGCCGATCAACGAACGCGTGACCGAGTCGGTCGAGACCTTCCAGGCCGCTCGCTGATCGCCACATCATTAATGATCTGAAAGGCCCCGGGGTTCGCCCCGGGGCTTTTTTCGTTTTGGCGACAGGGTTTGGGTTTCACGAAACCTGTGACTGGACGCCGCTTCAATTCAGGCCATCATTCCCTATCTGATAGCCAAGACGACTCCCCGATCACGGAATACGAATGCCCATACAAAGGCCCGGTGAAACCGGGGGCGGCGCAGGCGCCGCCACCATCACCGAAACCAAGCCGAAGCTTCAGAAGCCCTCGTTGTACCGGGTGCTGATCCTGAACGACGACTACACGCCGATGGAATTCGTCGTCTACGTGCTGGAGCGGTTCTTCCAGAAGAGCCGTGAAGAGGCCACCCGCGTCATGCTGCATGTGCATCAGCACGGCGTGGGGGTTTGCGGCGTCTTCACCTACGAGGTCGCCGAGACCAAGGTCGCGCAGGTCATCGAAACCGCGCGCCGCCATCAGCACCCGCTGCAATGCACGATGGAAAAGGACTGAGAGGAACCTTCCGATGCCTTCATTTTCCCGTCCTCTCGAAGAAACCCTGCACCGCGCCGTCGGCTACGCCAACGCGCGCAGGCATGAGTATGCGACGCTCGAGCATCTGCTGCTCGCGCTGATCGACGATCCTGATGCGTCGGGCGTCATGCGCGCCTGCAACGTGGATCTTACCGCCCTGAAGGCGGCCCTGACCCTTTATGTCGACAATGACCTCGCCGCCCTGGCCACCGCCGATGGTGAGGACGCCAAGCCGACGGCCGGCTTCCAACGGGTGATCCAGCGCGCCGTCATCCACGTGCAGTCGTCCGGCCGCGAAGACGTGTCCGGCGCAAACGTTCTGGTCGCCATCTTCTCGGAGCGCGAGAGCCACGCCGCCTATTTCCTGCAAGAGCAGGACATGACGCGGTATGATGCGGTCAACTTCATAGCCCACGGCATCGCCAAGAAGGCAGGCGGCGGGGAAACCCGTCCGGCCAAGGGCGCTTCGCCCGAGGAGTCCGAAGACGCAACCGCGGTCAAGTCGGGCGGCGAGGCGCTGGAAGCCTATTGCGTCGACCTCAACGAGAAGTCGCGCCAGGGCAAGGTCGATCCGCTGATCGGCCGTCAGGCCGAGGTCGAACGCTCGATCCAGATCCTGTGCCGCCGGACCAAGAACAATCCGCTGCTGGTCGGCGATCCCGGCGTCGGCAAGACGGCCATCGCTGAAGGTCTCGCCCGCAAGATCGTCAACGGCGAAGTGCCCGACGTCCTGAAGGACGCCACCATCTATTCGCTGGACATGGGCGCCCTGCTGGCCGGCACCCGCTACCGCGGCGACTTCGAGGAACGTCTGAAACAGGTGGTCAAGGAGTTGGAGAACCACGACAACGCCGTGCTCTTCATCGACGAAATCCATACGGTGATCGGCGCGGGCGCGACCTCGGGCGGGGCCATGGACGCCTCGAACCTGCTCAAGCCGGCCCTGGCCTCGGGTTCGCTGCGGTGCATGGGTTCGACGACCTACAAGGAATATCGCCAGCACTTCGAGAAGGATCGCGCCCTGGTGCGTCGCTTCCAGAAAATCGACGTCAACGAGCCGACGGTCGAGGATACGGTGAAGATCCTGAAGGGGTTGAAAACCTATTACGAACAGCACCATAAGGTCCGCTACACCGACAGCGCCATCCGCACGGCGGTCGAACTGTCGGCGCGGTACATGACTGACCGCAAGCTGCCGGACAAGGCGATCGACGTGATCGACGAGGCCGGGGCGTCGCAGATGCTGGTGGTTGAATCCAAGCGCAAGAAGGTGATCGGCCAGAAAGAGGTCGAGACCGTCATCGCCAAGATGGCGCGTATCCCGGCCAAGTCGGTGTCCAAGTCCGACACCGAAAGCCTGCGTGAGCTGGACGTCGATCTGAAGCGGGCGGTGTTCGGCCAGGAGCAGGCCATCGAACAGGTCTCGGCGGCGATGAAGCTGGCGCGGGCGGGTCTGCGTGATCCGAACAAGCCCATCGGCAGCTTCCTGTTCAGCGGTCCGACCGGCGTCGGCAAGACCGAGGTGGCCAAACAGCTGGCTTCGACCCTGGGCATCGAGATGCAGAGGTTCGACATGTCGGAATATATGGAGCGCCACACGGTCAGCCGTCTGATCGGGGCGCCTCCCGGCTATGTCGGCCATGACCAGGGCGGGCTTTTGACCGACGCCGTCGATCAGCACCCGCACTCGGTGGTGCTGCTGGACGAGATCGAGAAGGCTCACCCGGATGTCTACAACATCCTGTTGCAGGTGATGGACAACGGCATGCTGACCGACGCGGTCGGCAAGAAGGTCGATTTCAGGAACGTCATCCTGATCATGACCACCAACGCCGGCGCCGCCGACAACGCCCGCGCCTCCATCGGCTTCGGTCGGGGCAAGGTCGAGGGCGAGGACGACAAGGCCATCCAGCGTCTGTTCGCGCCGGAGTTCCGCAACCGCCTGGACGCCATCGTGGCCTTCAAGCCCCTGCAGGCCGACACGATCCGGTCGGTGGTGACCAAGTTCATCCTTCAACTGGAAGCCCAGCTGGCGGACCGGAACATCACCATCGAACTGACTGACCAAGCGGCCGACTGGCTGGCCAAGAACGGCTTCGACGAACTGTACGGCGCGCGTCCGCTGGCGCGGGTCATCCAGGACTCGATCAAGAAGCCGTTGGCCGACGACATCCTGTTCGGGCGTCTGACGCGCGGCGGGCACGTCAAGGTCCAGTTGAAGGACGGCAAGATCGACTTCGACATCAAGAGCGCCGGCGGCGCTCCTGCGAAGTCGGAGGAAGAAGAGACGGCCTGATCGGGCCTGATCCAGAATGAACTGAAGGCCCGGGTGGAGACGCCCGGGCCTTTTTTCATGCGCGTGGCGTTCTGGGGCGGCATACTGGACCGATGGGGCAGACGGAACAGGTTGATCAGGCGGCGGCATGGCTCGTTCAGGCGGAGCGGCGGCTGGCGGATGGGGATCTGCGCGGCGCCTTCGCGGCCTACAAGGCGTGCCTGAAGGCGGCGCCCGATTCTGCGCCCGGACTTGCGGGCATGGGCCTGTTCCTGGCTGAGCACGGCGATCCGGGAACTGCGGCCCAACTGTTGAGCCAGGCGATGGCGGACGGGGATGCGGCGGTCCGGTTGCGGGTCGCGCCGGCGTTCGCGCGCCTGCTGGAAGGGCTAAAGCCCAGCGCCTGGGATCCGGCGCTCGACCGCGATCTGCTCGTTTGTCTGACCTCGCCCACCGTAGATCCGCAGACCCTGGCGCGCGTCACGGCGGAGACCCTGTTGTTGAAACAGGGGCGCTTCGACGGAACGGCGGTGATGCTGGAAGCCATGGGAGGTGACCCCTTGTGGCTGGCCTTCCTGTCACGGTGCGTGAACGTCAGCGCCGCCATGGAGATGCGTCTCGACGCAGTGCGAACGGCGGTGGTCGAGGCGACCGGCGCATTTGAATCTCCTGTCGGAGACTTGGTCGCCGCCCTTGGGATCAGCGGCCGCGCGTCCGAATATGTTGCACCGGTACAGGCAACTGATGGCGCGGTCGCCCTGCTGTTCCGGTCGCCGACCTGGTCAGAGGCCGCGGCCTTGGGGGAGGGCGTACTTCAGGCGCGACTGATCCGCCGAGCTATTGGGGAACCCGCGCGGGAGCGCGCCCTGGCCATGTCCGTGCCAGCTTTGACGCCCGACGGCGCCGACGCCATTTCCGAAGCGGTCAAGGATCAGTACGAGGCCAACCCCTATCCGCGCTGGTCAGCGCCTCCCGCGCCAACGCCGCGAAGACTCTCAGATGCGATCGCGGCCCTGCCGGGGCTTGACGGCAAGGCTTTCGGAGGCCGCGCGGAGTCTGTCCTGGTCGCGGGGTGCGGCACGGGGTTCGAGCCCATCGACATGGCGCGGATGGACCCCTCGCTTGCGATCACCGCTATGGACCTGAGCCGCGCCAGCCTGGCCCACGGCATGCGGGTGGCGGAAGACCTCGGGCTGACGCGGGTGCGGTTCGTCCAGGGCGACATACTGGCCTTGGACCAGGTTCAGGCGCGGTTCGATGTTGTCACCAGCACCGGGGTGATCCACCACATGGCGCGGCCCGAGCACGGGTTGGCGCGGCTGGCGGGCGTCTTGCGGCCCGGTGGCGTGGTGCGGCTGGGGCTCTACAGCGAGCGGGCGCGGGCTGTGGTGCGGGCCGCGCATCAGCTGATCCGGGCGCAGGGCTGGACGCCGGTCGAGGCGGACATCCGGGCGTTTCGCGCCCATGTTCTGGCCCTGCCCGACGGGGAGCCCGTGGCCGCGCTGAAGGAGAGTGCGGACTTCTACAGCCTCAGCGGCTGTCGCGACCTGGTCTTCCATGTGCAGGAACACCGCTATACGCCGCCGGAAGTGGGCAGGCTGATCGCTGGGGCAGGACTGCGGTTGGTGGGTTTCGAAGCTTCACCTGAGGCGAGGGCTGCCTTCAACTCGGCGTTTGGGGCGGCCGACCCTCTGGATCTGAGCTTGTGGGACACGCTCGAGGCGCGACGCCCCACTCTTTTCCACGGCATGTACCAGGTCTGGGCCCAGGCAGGCGGCGCGCATTGACAAACCATAACCTTGAAGTTATCGGTTAACTCATCACCGTCGAGTTATGGGTTTCATGTCTGCATCGCACGAACTGCTTTTCACGACCTTGGCTGATCCGACCAGACGCGGACTTTTCGAAAGCCTGTGTCGCGAGGGAGAGCAGACGGTGCACGCGCTTACTGCACGGTCCGGCGTTTCCCAACCTGCAGTCTCAAAACACCTCGGCGTCCTCAAGCTGGCAGGCCTGGTGCGCGATCGTCGCCAAGGACGAGAAACCCATTACAGCGCGCGCGCCGACGCCCTTGCGCCGCTGAACGACTGGACAGGGAGAATGACCGACTTCTGGCGAGGTCGGTTCGACGAGCTCGATAATCTACTCCAGAGGATGGACCAATGACCGAGGTTGCAACCCAAATTCGCTCTGTCGTCATCGAGAGGGAGTTTCCCTATCCGCCGGAGAAGATCTGGCGCGCACTGACGCAGCCCCACCTGATCGCAGAGTGGCTGATGAAGAACGATTTTCAGGCCGAGCTCGGCCACGCCTTCGAGTTCCGCGGAGACTGGGGGGCGGTTTCCTGCAGGGTTCTGGAAATCGAACCGAACAGAACCCTGACCTACAGCTGGTCCGCCCATGGTCTTGAAAGCGTGGTGACCTGGACGCTTTCGCCTTCGGCGACAGGCGTGAGCTTGCGGCTGGAGCATTCGGGCTTTCAGGACGGCCAAGACCAATTTTATCAGGGCGCAAAGACAGGATGGGCGCATTTTCTCGCCTCGCTCGATCCGGTGCTGGCGAGATTGGACTGAGTCCCGACGCCGGGACGTCAAATCCGCGCAGAGGGCAGGACTCAGCCATTTCCTTTGAATGGCGAAAGCTCGTCGGTCATCTCACACCTCTGCGCCTCCACCGCCGGGCCTTCGCGTCGAAGATAGTCGGCCACCGGACCGCGCAACGCCGGGTCGGCGATGAAGTGGGCGGAATAGACAGGCGAGGGCAGATAGCCGCGCGCGATCTTGTGCTCGCCCTGGGCCCCGGCCTCGACGCGGGACAGGCCGCGCGCAATGGCGAACTCTATCGCCTGATAATAGCAGAGCTCGAAATGGAGGAAGGGCACCTCTTCCAGCGTGCCCCACTGGCGGCCGTACAGGGCGTCGCGACCGATGAAGTTCAGGGCGCCGGCGATGGGCATCCCGTTGCGGAAGGCCATGACCAGGGCGATGCGGTCCGCCATCGTCACGCCGACACGGTCGAAGAAGTCCCGCGTCAGATAGGGGCGGCCCCATTTGCGGTCGCCCGTGTCCAGGTAGAAGGCGAAGAAGGCGTCCCAGTGGGCCTCGGTGATCTCGGCGCCGGTCAGAACGCGGATGTCCAGATCCGCCTGGGCGTCGCGGCGTTCGCGGCGGATCGTCTTGCGCCGGTTGGCCGAAAGGGCCGCCAGGAAATCGTCGAAGGTCTGATAGCGGTCATTGCGCCAGATGAACTGGATGTCCTGGCGCGGCAGCAGGCCGGCCTGCGCCATGTCCGTCCACTCGACCTCGGTCGGGAAGTTGACGTGCAGGGATGAGACGCCCAGCCGCTCGACCAGGGTCAGGGCGCCTTGAAGGAGGGCCTGGCGCACCGTCGCTGCGTCTGTGTCGGGATGATTGAGGAAACGCGGGCCGGTCGCCGGGGTGAAGGGCACGGCGCCCAGCAGCTTGGGATAATAGCGGCCGCCGGCGCGTTCATAGGCGTCTGCCCAGCTGTGGTCGAAGACGTATTCGCCCTGGCTGTGGCCCTTCAGATAGAGGGGCATGACGCCGAGAACGGCGTTGTCTTCGTCCCGCAGGGCCAGATGGCGCGGCGCCCAGCCTTCTTGGAGGGATGCGCTGCCGGAGGCTTCGCAGGCGTGCAGGAAGTCGTAGGAGACAAAGGGATCGCCGGTGGGACGCGCGCAGGCGTCCCAGGCCTCGCGGCCGATGTCTGCTATGGCGTCATGGACGGAGAGCTGGAAACTCACGCCCTGCCCCCAAAGTCCGTCATCCTCGGGCTTGTCCCGAGGATCCATAGACTCAGCCCATCGACGGTACGCACGCCGTAGACACCAGGAGTATGGATCCTAGGCGCGAGGCCTAGGATGACGGGGAATGAGGTGGAGCTGACGGTCAACGGATCTCCACGATGGCGTCGATCTCGACCGCGAAGCCGAGGGGCAGTTTGTAGACGCCGACGGCCGAGCGGGCATGGCGGCCGGCGTCGCCGAACACCTCGACCATCAGGTCCGAGCAGCCGTTGATGACGGCGGGAATGGCTTCAAAGTCCGGACCGGCCTGAACGAAGCCGCCCAGTTTCACGATCCGCACCACCCGGTTCAGGTCGCCGTCGCAGGCGGCCTTGATCTGGGCCAGCAGGTTGACGCCGCACAGGCGGGCGGCGGCGTTGGCCTGTTCCGGCGTCACGTCGACGCCGACCGTGCCCTTGATCCCGCCCGACGCGTCATTCGACAGCTGGCCGGAAATATGGATCACCGCGCCCGTCTGCACGAACGGCACATAGTTGGCGACCGCCTTGGCGGGTTCCGGCAGGGTGATGGCCAGTTCGGCGATGCGGGATTCGATGGTCATGGGGGCTCCTTGATCTGGTCGCGGTTTAGCGCGGCGCAAGGGCGGCGTCACCCGTCGGCGTCTTAAGTCTTCGCCAATCGCGCCGTCGTATGATCGTCGCCATGGATCTGCACCTGACCCCCGACGTCGCCGCCTTCCAGGCCGTGCTGGCGCGCCTTTCCTCCGAGGACTGGGCGCGTGTCGACGCCGCCGCCACGATCGCTGCGGCCAAGGCCGCAGAGGCCGCGCCGCACTGGGATTTCGAAATGCCGGCCAAGGCCGTGGACGCCGTGCTGGGGGCAGGGGCTTCGGACGAGGTTCGGCGCGGCCTGATCGCCTCCTGGGCCTTGCAATTGCCCGATCGGGTCGCGGCCATGGCGCTGCCGGCTGAGGTTCTGGCTCTCTATCCCTATTGGATCGAACAGCTCGCCGCCTTCCTAACCAAGGCCGAGGGCGGCTATGACTTCGATCACTGGGCCAAGGATGTCCGCTTCACTCTGGCGCTCAGCGTGCCGGCGGCCAAGAGCCAGGTCATCGACCTCAGTTCCCCGGTGGGGCCGGGCCAGATCGTCAAACATGTGCGCGACGGCTGGGGCTTTGGTCCTCTGTTTCGCTATCTGGCGGCGGGCGCCAAGCGGGAGCCGTGGCTGGAGGTTCATACCGAGAGCCGGTGGCTGCGCGGCTTTAATGAAGAGGGCTGGAACGAGGCCTGGGCCACCGCGTCGGAACTCTGCCGGACGCGACCGGAACTGGCGGGCATGATCGGCTCCAGCTGGTTCTATGACCCGCCCCTGACCGAGATCAGTCCGCGCTTGGCGCACCTGCGGCTCAATCCGTTGAAGGGCGGCGCCTTCATGGTTCACCAGGGGCCGGGTGATATCCACACGGAAAGGGCCGGCACGGCCTCGGCGTCGCGCAAGGCGCTGATCGACAGCGGCGAATACACCGCGCGGTCGTGGCTGATGGTCTGGCCGAGGAAGGAACTCATCGCCTGGGCAGACAGGCGAAAGGCGGAAACAGCCGCGTCCCATCAATCGTGATCCCGGGCACAAGCCTAGGATGACACGGGCTGTTAGGCGGGTGCGGGTGCCAGCCTCATTTCCGCGCCAAATCCTTGCAGAAGCCCCCGAGCACCTGTGGATACAGCGTGTGTTCCGCCGTCTTGACCCGTTCGGCCAGACTGGCGGGCGTGTCGTCGGCCAAGATGGGCAGGCGGGCTTGGCCCAGGATCGGGCCTTCATCGACGCCTTCGGTGACCAGGTGGACGGTGCAGCCGGCCTCGGCGTCGCCGGCGGCGATGGCGCGGGCGTGGGTGTCTAGGCCGGGATAGAGGGGTAGCAGGCTGGGGTGGATGTTCAGCATCCGACCGTCCCATGCGCGCACCAGCCAGGGCGTCAGGATGCGCATATAGCCGGCCAGGGCGATGACTTCGATCCTGGCGGCGCGCAGAGCCTCGTCCACGACGCGCTCGTGCGCCTCGCGGTCCTTGCCGAACGGCTTGTGCGGAACGGCGACCGTTTCGACGCCCCTGGCGGCGGCGATGGCCAGGCCGCCCGCGCCCTCGACGTTCGATAGGACCAGGGCGACCTCATAGCCGCTGTCTGCGGCCTGACCGGCGTCGATCAGGGCCGCCATGTTAGAGCCTGTCCCGGAGATCAGGACGGCGACGCGCATCTTCACGAGATCAGGCCGCTTCCAGCTGTCCGCAGACGAAGGCGACCTCGCCCGCGTTGAGCAGGGCGGCGAGGACGGGTTCGGCATTCTCGGGCGAGACGATCAGCATGAAGCCGACGCCGCAGTTGAAGGTGCGGCGCATCTCGTGGTCGCTGATGCCGCCGGTTTCGGCCAGCCACTGGAAGACGTGGGGCATGGGCCAGGCGTTCCAGTCGAAGCTGGCCTTCAGCCCCTCGGCGATGCAACGGGGCGGGTTTTCGATCAGGCCGCCGCCGGTGATGTGGGCCGCGCCCTTGATCAGGCCCGCCTTCATCAGGGGCAGGACTGGCTTCACATAGATGCGGGTCGGCTCCATCAGGGCCTGGGCCAGGGACCGGTCCTTGGCGAAGGGGGCGTCGTCGCCCCAGGCCAGACCGGACTTCTCGACCACCTTGCGGACCAGTGAATAGCCGTTCGAGTGCGGGCCGGTGGAGCCCAGGCCGATGATGATGTCGCCGGCCGCCTGACGATCCAGATAGGGCAGGGCGTGGCCGCGCTCGACCGCGCCCAGGCTGAAGCCGGCCAGATCATAGTCCCCGTCGGTGTACATGCCCGGCATTTCGGCGGTCTCGCCGCCGACCAGGGCGCAGCCGGCCTGGCGACAGCCCTCGGCGATGCCGGCGACGACGCGTCGGGCGGCGTCGATCTCCAAGCGGCCGGTGGCGTAATAGTCGAGAAACAGCAGGGGCTCCGCTCCTTGCGCCAACAGATCGTTGACGCACATGGCGACGAGATCGATCCCGACGCCGTCATGACGGCCCGTTTCGATGGCGATCTTCAGTTTGGTGCCCACGCCGTCGGTGGTGGTGACGATCAGCGGATCCTGGAACCCGGCAGCCTTCAGGTCGAACAGGGCGCCGAATCCGCCAAGCGAAGGCTCGGATCCGGGACGCGCCGTGGACTTGGCCAGGGGCTTGATGTGTTCGACCAGCATCTCGCCTGCGTCGATGTCCACGCCTGCATCGGCGTAGGTCAGGCCGTTTTCGAGAGGCTTTTGGGTGTCGCTCATGGTGTTCGGGCCTGGAATCGGGGCGGAAATGCAGCGCGGCTCTTGCCACAGGTGGGTTGCGGGGGGCTATAGCATCGGAATGACGCCGATCACCACCAATGAGGCGCTGGCCGATTTTTGCGCCCGCCTCGCCACCGCCCCGTTCATCACGGTCGATACCGAGTTCATGCGGGAAACGACCTACTGGCCCAGGCTGTGCCTGATCCAGGCCGCATCCGCCGATCACGCCGGGATCATCGATCCGATGGCGGAAGGCCTGGACCTGGAGCCTTTCCTGGACCTGTTGCGCGATCCCAACATCATCAAGGTGTTCCACGCCTGTAGACAGGACGTCGAAATCTTCGTGCGTCTGGGCGCCATGCCCAAGCCGATGTTCGACACCCAGGTCGCGGCCATGGCGGCCGGGTTCGGCGAACAGGTCGCCTATGATTCGCTGGTGCGGCAGATGCTGCGCGTCGAACTGGACAAGGGCAGCCGCTTCACCGACTGGGCGCGACGCCCGCTGTCGGACAGCCAGCTGGTCTATGCCCTGGGCGACGTGACCCATCTGGCGGCCCTGTATCCCAAGCTGCGCGACCGTCTCCAGAAGGAGGGCCGGCTGGACTGGGTGATGTCCGAGATGGAGAGCCAGGTCGATCCGGCCCTTTACGACACCAACCCCGAGAACGCCTGGAAGCGTCTGAAGCCCAAGAAATTCTCGGCCAAATATCTTGCGGCCTTCAAGGCCGTCGCGGTCTGGCGCGAGCGTGCGGCCCAGGAACGCGACCAGCCGCGCGGCCGCATCCTGAAGGACGAGGGCATCGACGAGGTCGCGCAACAGACCCCGACCGACCCCGAGGCCTTCAACCGCCTGCGCTCGGTGCCCAAGGGCTTCGGCGGCTCGCGCCTGGGTCTGGAACTGGCCGATGAGCTTAAACGCGTCCTGGCCGATCCCGAATCACACGCCCCCGATATGGAGCGCCCGGCCCACCGCCAGCCGGCGCCGCCTTCGGTGGTGGAGCTTCTGAAGGTGTTGCTGAAGGCCAAGAGCGACAACGCAGGCGTGGCGTCCAAACTGATCGCCACCGTCGCCGATCTGGAGAAGATCGCCGTCAGCGACGACGCTGATGTGGATGCGCTTAAGGGCTGGCGGCGCCAGATCTTCGGCGAGGATGCGCTGAAGCTGAAGCGGGGCGAGATCGCCCTGGTGCTGAGCGGCGCGCGAGTCGAGGTCGTCGAGATCGAGGGGTAGGCCTTTAAGACCCGTCATCCTCGCCCTTGTGGCGAGGATCCATAAACTCGGACGTATGAGCTTGGATCCGGTGTTGATGCAGGTCCCGCCGATCAAGCGAGACCGGATGCATCGGGCGTATGGATCCTCGCCACAAGGGCGAGGATGACGACCGTTAAGAGAGCGCGCTCCTACTAACCGGCCGGCGGCTCCCACAGTTCGATGGGATTGCCTTCGGGGTCATGGATGCGGGCGAAGCGCCCGACCTCGGGGCTGGCGTCCCAGTCGTCCTTGGTGACGACCTCCACCCCGGCGGCTTTCAGCGAGGCGAGCAGGGCGTCCAGGCCTTCGACGCGCAGGTTCAGCATCCAACGCTTGTCTTCGGCGAAATAGTCGGTCGTCTCCTTGAAGGGCGAGAAGACGGTCGGTCCCGCCTGCTGATCCCACAGGAACTGGCCCTCGGGGGCGCCGACGCCCAGGTGTTTCAGATACCAGGCCGAAAGCGCCTGAGGGTCTTGAGCGCGGAAGAAGAAGCCGCCGATTCCGGTCACAGGCATGAGTGTTCCTCTCGTTCAATGAGAGGCTGAACCCTGTTCGGTCAGCTGTCTAGATCGACAGGCCCAGTCCCATGGCCTCGGCCAGCGCCTTGGCGCGCTTCTTCGTCTGGTCGCCCAGAAGGAGGTCGGCGTAGCCGTCGGTCGCGGTCAGGGTCAGGTCGCCGCCCTTCACCGTCGCCGTCGCATTGGCCAGCAGTTGCGATGACCGGCCCGACAGGTCGCAGGCCAGGCGGATGGCCAGGCCCAGAGCGCGGGCGCGTTTGACGGCGTTCTCGTCCAGCAGCCGGTTGATGATGTCTGGTTGAGGCGTGGCCGGGCCGCCGCCGTAGCGAGCGTTCATCACGGCGGCCAGGAAGGCGCGTTCCGCATGGCTGACGCCGGCGACGGGTGCGCGCAGAACCTGATCGAAGGCCAGTTCAAGTCGGTGGTCGGGGTGCAGCCGGGCGCCCAGGTCGGACAGGCGGCAAGCGGCGGCGGTCAGGACCGAGTCGCGCTTTTCACCGAAAGCCTCTGGCAGGGCGGCGAGGATGTCCGACATCCAGCCGTTCAGGGCGCTGGGCAGGGCGGGATCGATTCCCTGTCGGCCGCCCAGGGCGGCGCAGCCGGCCAGCAGAGGATCGGCGGCGCGAGTCTCATCGTCCAGGGTGTCGAACAACAGACCCTCGCGCACGCCCCAGGCGGACATCTCGATCCGCTTCAGGTTCAGATGCTTGATCAGGCCTTCCAGCACCAGGCCGGCGTAGGGCAGGGTCTCGGCGCGCTTCTTGGACACGCCGGGCAGTTTCGCCAGACCGGCCGCCGACTGATGCGCCACCAGACGCGCGGTCTCCAGCGCCTCGTCCGCCGTCATCTCGTACTGGTGGACGACCTTCAGCGGATAGGATTTCAGCGCCATATGGACCTGGGCCAGGGTGCGCCAGGCGCCGCCGACGGCGTAGAGGCGGTCGGTCTGGAACCGGTCCGCGACCGGTTCCAGCCGCTCGTCGATGCGAGCCTTGATCCGGTCAGCGTCGAAACCCTTGCCCTCGGCCAGGGCGAAGGGGCCGAGCGGCAGGGTCAGGCCGTGTTCGACCCCATCACCGCTCAGGCGCGTCAGCTCCAGACTGGCGCCGCCCATGTCGGCCGAGACGCCGCGGGCGTCGGGCGCGCCGGCGAGCACGCCCATGGCGGCGTATTTCGCCTCTTCTTCGCCCGAGAGGACACGGATCTGCAGGCCGGTTTCCGCCGCGACCCGCTGGCAGAACTCAGGCCCGTCCTCGGCCTCGCGCACGGCGGCGGTGGCGGCGATCAGGGTGGCGTCGGGACGGACCCCTTCCAGCACGGCGGCAAAGCGACGCAGCGCCGTCATGGCCATGACCACGCCTTCCGCGGACAGTTTGTTGGTCGTCGGCAGGTCGCGGCCCAGGCCGGCCAGGACCTTTTCGTTGAACACGGTCCAGATGGCGCGGCCTTCCAGCCGGTAGAGCACCAGACGGACCGAGTTCGAGCCGATATCGATGGCCGCGACGTCGCGGCCGATGAGCGCCAGATCCGGCATCAGCGGCCGGGACGCTCGTAGCTGAGAACGGATGGCAGGGTCTTCACCTTGCGTCCACGGCCCGACAGGCTGGGATTGGTCATGAAATATTTGTGGGCCGAGAACGGCCGCTCCGGATCGGCGGGGATGACGCGGGTATAGCGCCCTTCGGCGTCCAGCACCCAGCTTTGTGCGTCGTCCTTCAGATTGGCGACCATGATCTGGTCCAGCACCTGGTCGTGGACGGTGGCGTTGCGGATCGGGGTCATCAGCTCGACGCGGCGGTCCAGGTTGCGCGTCATCCAGTCGGCCGAGGAGATGAAGAGCTTGGCCTTGTCATGCGGCAGGTCCTTGCCGTTGGCGAAACAGACGATGCGGCTGTGCTCCAGGAAGCGACCGACGATGGATTTGACACGGATGTTCTCGGACAGGCCCGTCACGCCCGGCCGCAGGCAGCAGATGCCGCGCACGACCAGGTCGATGCGGACGCCCCACTGGCTGGCGCGGTACAGGGCGTCGATGATCTCGGGATCGACCAGCGAGTTCAGCTTGACCCAAATGGCGGCCGGCTTGCCCATGGCTGCGGCCGACATCTCCTTGCCGATCAGTTCGATCAGGGTGGACTTCATGTTCAGCGGCGAGACCACCAGGGCTTCAAGCTCGTCCGGGGTGGCGTAGCCGGTGATGTAGTTGAACACCCGGCTGGCGTCGCGGCCCAGGACCGGGTCGCACGAGAACAGCGACAGGTCGGTGTAAATCTTGGCCGTCACCGGGTGATAATTGCCGGTGCCGAAATGGCAGTAGGTGCGCAGGGCCTCGCCCTCGCGGCGCACCACGACGCTCAGCTTGGCGTGGGTCTTGTATTCGACGAAGCCGAAGACGACGTGGACCCCAGCCCGCTCCATCGCCCGGGCCCAGCGCAGATTGGCCTCCTCGTCGAACCGGGCCTTAAGCTCGACCAGGGCGGTGACGTTCTTGCCGTTCTCGGCCGCCTCGATCAGGGCGGCGACGATGGGGCTGTCCTTGGAGGTGCGATACAGGGTCTGTTTGATGGCGATGACGTTTGGATCCCGCGCCGCCTGACGCAGGAACTGCACCACCACGTCGAAGCTCTCGAACGGGTGGTGGATCAGCATGTCCTTCTCGCGGATGGCGGCGAAGATGTCGCCGCCGTTGTCGCGGACCCGCTCGGGATAGCGCGGCTCATAGCCCTTGAACTTCAGGTCCGGATGGCCGCCGGGGATCAGATCCGACAGTTGGGCCAGGCCCAGCATGCCATCGACCAGCACCACGTCCTGGGGCGCCGCCTCCAGTTCGCCGACGATGAAATCGCGCAAGTCGGTCGGCATCGAGGCCTCGATCTTGACCCGCACGACTGAGCCCAGGCGACGCTGTTTCAGCGCCTCCTCGAACTCGAGCACCAGGTCTTCGGCCTCTTCCTCGATCTCGATGTCGCTGTCGCGGATCAGGCGCAGCAGGCCCTTCTCCAGAACCTCGCAGCCGGGGAACAGATGGTCGATGAACAGCAGGAGCACGTTTTCCAGCGTGATGAACCGCTTGCGGCCCGGCGCCGAACGGCCGTCGGTCGGCAACTCCCAGAAACGCCGCACCTGGGTCGGCACCGGCACTAGGGCGTAGAAGGTCTTGGTCTCGCCCTTGCGCTTCAGCTTCAACGCCAGGGAGAAGCCCAGGTTGGGCAGGAAGGGGAAGGGATGGGCCGGGTCGATGGCCAGAGGGGTCAGGACGGCGAACAACTGGTTCAGGAACTCGGGCTCCAGCCGGTCCTTCTCGGTCTTGGTCAGACGGTTACGGTCGACCACTTCGATGCCCGCTGTGACCAGTTCCTTCTTTAATTGGCGCCAGCGGACCTGTTGTTCGGCCATCAGTTCGCCGGCCGAGATGTTGATCCGCTCAAGCTGTTCGGCGGGGGTCAAACCGTCGGCCGACAGGACCCGGACACGTTCGCGCAATTGGCCCTTAAGTCCCGCCACGCGGGTCATAAAGAACTCATCGAGGTTATTGGCCGAGATGGAAACGAACCGCAGCCGCTCGAGCAGGGGATGGTTCGGATTGGCCGCTTCTTCCAGCACGCGCTCGTTGAAAGCCAGCCAGGATATCTCTCGATTGAAGAACCGGGTGGGCGAGGCCATCAGCTCCTCATTCAGCGCCAACTGAGGGGCGCGGGAGGCGGGGACTTCTTCACCCCGTGTGGCGTCGTGGATCGCGGCGTCGGTCATGACCCGGTTCTCGCGCGCCACTGTGACGGCCGCAAGCGGGCTTTGACATTTTCATCAACTACCCTTCGCAGATGCGAAAGAGCTTCTCGCACTTGCGAAGTTGTGGTTAAGATTCAGGCTCCCGTAAGTAGATCGACGTGGAGGCCTTAGTGGCGTTTTTGTTCATAGCCTTGGTCGTCGGAACGGCGGCTATTGTGATTGGCTGGGACATGTTGGGACAGCCGACTCCGAAGCGGATTTACCGCAGATTGAAGCGCCGCCTGCGGCGTGGGATCTGACGGATATCTCAGTCGGTCTCGGCTTCAGCGTCCATCTGGTCCAGCGCCTGCCGAGCCAGGACCCGGGTCACGGGACCGTGCAGGGCGTCCAGGCGGGCGACGACGGTCGCGGCTGTGTCGGCCGAGCGGTCCAGGCGGCGCACCAGATAATCGATCACATCCTCGGACGGGGTGATGCTGCGCTCGGCGAAACGGGCGCGCAGTATGGCGGACAGAACCACGTCGTCGGGCGCTTCGATGGCGACAGTGCGGACCGCGTCGAGGCGCGAGCGCAGGTCGGGCAAGTCCGCCGACCAGGTCCTGGGCGGCGCGCGATCCACCAGCAGCAGTGCGCCCCCGCCGGCCTGGGCCAGGTTGATCAGGTGGAACAGGCTTTCGTCGTCGGCGTCGCGTGCGCAATCCAGCAGTATGGGCCGGCCCTCCAGCTCCAGCGGATCGACCAGGGCGGCTTCGACGCCGTTCAGCGGCACGCCGCCGACCCGTTCGGCCCAGTCGGCCGCGATCCGGCTCTTGCCCGAGCCCGCAGGGCCGTAAAGGGCCAGGACCGGTCCGGCGCCGTCCGGCCAGCGGGACAGGACACGCACGGCCTCGGCGTTGCTGTCTGACGCGACAAGGGCTTCGCCCACGAGCGGGCGTTCCAGCGGCAGGCGCAACTGTTCGGCGTTCGGTCGGATCAGAGCGCTCTGCGCGGACATGGGTCTGTCATAGCAGAGGCCCGGACGAACCGCGTCACGCTGGACCTGTTGGTAGCGGGGAGGGACAGTCCCCACTGTGGATGAAATCAGGCGAATTCGGCCAGGGCGGGGTTCAGCTTGCCCGCCTTGAACTCGGTGACCACGTAGTCGGCCAGGCCGTGGACCTGGAAGGGATCGTCCTTCAGCAGGGTCTCCAGCGCTTCCTTCGTGCCGCCGCTACGCACGACAAGGATGCCCCCGGTGCGCGGAACCATGGGACCGGCGGCGATGATCAGGCCGCTGGCGACATGAATGTCCAGCCACTCGCGATGCTCGACCGTCTTCGCCTCGATGGCCTCGATGGGCTGGGTGTAGGTGATGGTGACGATGAACATGGCGCGGCCTCGAACGGATGACTGAACCGCTATCGCGCGCGGAGGCGGGGTTTGCAACGGCTGAAACCTTGACTTTCCGGGGCGATGATGCGC
This sequence comes from Brevundimonas sp. FV2ps16, assembly GCF_058681075.1. NCBI lineage: Bacteria > Pseudomonadati > Pseudomonadota > Alphaproteobacteria > Caulobacterales > Caulobacteraceae > Brevundimonas > Brevundimonas sp. FV2ps16. The sequence goes on from NZ_CM178728.1 coordinate 2,076,996, forward strand.
CCTACGCCGCTTCGATTTCAGGCGCCTGAGGCGTCGGATTCCACCGCCAGATTTCCAGACGGTCTGTTCATGCACGCCTACCGCTCCCATACCTGCGGCGCCCTGCGCGCCTCCGACGCCGGTTCCACCGTCCGCCTGTCCGGCTGGGTGCACCGTAAGCGCGATCACGGCGGCCTGCTGTTCATCGATCTGCGCGACCACTACGGCCTGACCCAGCTGGTGCTGCACCCTGAGACGCCGGGCTTCGCGGCGGTCGAGCGTCTGCGCGCCGAGAGCGTGATCAAGATCGACGGCGAAGTCGTCGCCCGAGAGGCGGGGGTGGTGAACCCGAACCTGCCGACCGGCGAGGTCGAGGTCCGCGTCCAGGGCGTCGAGGTTCTTTCGGAAGCCGCCGAACTGCCGATGCCGGTCTTCGGCGAGCAGGAGTATCCAGAGGATATCCGCCTGGCCAACCGCTTCCTCGATCTGCGTCGCGAGCGGCTGCACAAGAACATCGTCCTGCGCTCCAGGGTCATCTCCTCGATCCGCCAGCGCATGGTCGCCCAGGGCTTCCTGGAATACCAGACGCCGATCCTGACCGCCTCGTCGCCGGAAGGCGCGCGCGACTTCCTGGTGCCGTCGCGTCTGCACCCGGGCAAGTTCTATGCGCTGCCGCAGGCGCCGCAGCAGTTCAAGCAACTGCTGATGGTCTCGGGCTTCGACCGCTATTTCCAGATCGCGCCGTGCTTCCGTGACGAGGACCTGCGCGCCGACCGTTCGCTGGAATTCTACCAGCTCGACGTCGAGATGAGCTTCGTGACCCAGGAAGACGTCTTCGCCGCCATCGAGCCGCTGATGCACGGCGTGTTCGAGGAGTTCGGCGAGGGCAAGCCGGTCTCGCCCATCGACGGCGTCCACACCTTCACCAACGACTTCGGTGAAACGTTCGAGCACAAGGGCTTCGAGCGCCTCACCTACGCCCAGTCGATGGCCTGGTATGGTTCGGACAAGCCGGACCTGCGCAACCCGATCAAGATGCAGGTTGTGTCCGACCACTTCCGCGACGGCGGCTTCGGCCTGTTCGCCAAGATCCTGGGCGCGGACGAGAAGAACGCCGTCTGGGCCATTCCGGCGCCGACCGGGGGATCGCGCGCCTTCTGTGACCGCATGAACTCGTGGGCTCAGGGCGAGGGCCAGCCGGGCCTGGGCTATATCTTCTGGTCGGACGACCAGGGCGCCTGGGGCGGTCCCATCGCCAAGAACCTGGGTCAGGAGCCGACCGAGGCCCTGATGTCGTCGCTGGGCCTGGGCAAGGGCGACGCCGCCTTCTTCACCGCCGGTCTTCCGTCGGTCTTCGCCAAGTTCGCCGGCCTGGCACGCAGCCGCGTGGGCACGGAGCTGAAGCTGGTCGATGAGAACCAGTTCAAATTCTGCTGGATCGTCGACTTCCCCATGTTCGAATGGTCGGAAGAAGAGAAGAAGGTCGACTTCAGCCACAACCCCTTCTCGATGCCGCAGGGCGGGCTGGAGGCGCTGGAGACCCAGGATCCGCTGACCATCCGCGCCTTCCAGTACGACATCGTCTGCAACGGCTACGAGCTGTGCTCGGGCGCGATCCGGAACCATAAGGCCGAGATCATGCTGAAGGCGTTCGAGATCGCCGGCTACGACGCGTCTGTGGTCGAGGCGCAGTTCGGCGGCATGCTGAACGCCTTCCGCTTCGGCGCGCCGCCGCACGGCGGTCTGGCCCCCGGCATTGACCGGATCGTCATGCTGCTGGCCGGCGAGACGGCCATCCGCGAGGTCATCGCCTTCCCGCTGAACCAGCAGGGCGAGGATCTGCTTATGAACGCCCCGACCGAGGCGGAAGAGCGCCAACTGAAGGACGTCCACATTCGCACGGCCGTGCCGATCAAGGTGTGATGGGCTGACATGGCCGAAGACGACAAAGGGGACGCCGCGAGGCGTCCCCTTTTTTGCGGTTCGCGTTCGGGTGCGGCTTAGTTGTCGGCGTTGACGATGTGGCGCACGGCAGGGGGAGCCGGCGGCGCGGGCGGGGTGCGGATCACCCGGATCGTCCCACGACAGGCCTGGGCCGTCAGGCGGCCGGGCAGGCGGGTGGAGCCGTCGCCGCAGGCTTCGCTGATCTGGTCCTGGGTCAGGTTGCGCGCCCCGGACAGGTCTGCGCCCCGGATGTCGGTGCGGCGCATCGAGGTGTCGCTGAAATCGGCCCTTGCGAAGGTTCCACCGGTCAGGCGCGCGCCGTCCAGGCTGGCGTCGCGGAAGGAAGAGTTCGAGAAGTCGCCGCCGGACAGGTTGGAAGCATTGATCTCGGCGTCGCTGAAGTCGGCCCCGACGGCGTGAACATTGGCCAGGGTCGCCCCGAACAGTTCGCTGCCCGAGAAGTCGGCGCCGGCCAGGGTCGCGCCGTTGAAGTTGACCCCGTGCAGCTCTCCTCCCGAAAGATTCGCACGCGTCAGGTTGGCGCGAACGAAGGACGAGCCCTGGGCCTCGGCCCCGTTCAACTGGGCGCCGGTGAAGTTGGCGGAGGTGAAGTTGGCGCCCACGATCTCGACGCCTTGCATATTTGCCCGGCTGAAATCGCTGCCGGTGAAGTTCGAACCGACCATTTCCGCGCCGCGCAGATTGGCCCCGACCAGGGTGGCGTTCATGAAGCTGGCGCCGGTGAAGGTGGCCCCTGTCAGGTTGCGGCCGGAGAGTTCGCAGCGGTTGCAGGACCCGCCCAGGGACACCGATCGGGCCACGTCGCGATCCTGCATCGACATCTCGACCCCGGCGAAGGCGGGGGTGGCGAGCATCAAACCGGCCGCCGCGATCAGGGCGGTTTTCAATCGGATGGGGGTGAGGCGGGCGATCTGTTTCACGCAGTCTGAATGCCCCGAAACGCTGGGCATACCTACTTAAATCGAGGTAATTTCGTTAAAACGAGGCAAGGTGAAAGGCAATCAACAGGCGGGAATACGTAGGTTTCCGGACAGAATCGTCGATGAGTCGCCGCAAGCGCGGTTAAGTTGACCCTGGGTCAGGCCTGTCGCCCGCGAAAGGTCCGCGCCGGACAGGTTGGTTCCAATCAGCTTGGCGCCCGAGAAGCTTGCGCCCCGCAGATAGGCCCCGACGAAACTGGCGTTGGTCAGGTCTGCGCCCGAGAAGTTGGAGCTGGAGAAGACCCCGCCATAGGCCTCGACGTCGCGCAGATCGGCGTTGGAGAAGCGGGTGCGGTTCATCACGCTGAGGCTGAGGTCCGCCTGGCGCAGGCGCGCCCCGGTCAGGTTCAGGCCGCGCGCCTCAAGCCCTGAGAAATCGCCCTGGAACAGGTTGCAGCCGGGGCAGGAGGCGCCGCGCTTCACGCCGGCGATCTGGCCGGCGTTCTGCGCCAGAACAGGGGTTGCCACGGTCGCCAACACAGCGATGGCGATGGACAGGGCGGTCAGGCGGGACATGGGGTCGCTCCAGCGAAAACGTCGCGTAGCGGCAGCCTAGAGCCCAGCCGTTAACTTAGCCCTGATCGCCGCCGTGAACCGCGCGCGCGTCGCCGCAGGTGTCGCAGACCCAGACGCCGCCGCGATTCTGCAGGCTGAAGTCGCCGCACGACGGGCAGGCGACGGCCTCGGTATTGGCGGCCACCTTCGGCTCGGGCTCTGCTTTCTTGCCGAAGGGCAGGACCACCAGATTGTCCGGCGCGGAGCCGCGGGCGAAACCCTTCGAGATGAACCGCGCGGCGGGAACCGCCTCTCCGCCCTCCGGCTTGCCGTGGCCCAGGCCGTCGGCGTTCAACTCGTCGGGGCCGGCGTTGGCCAGTTCGTGGCGGTCCAGATAGGAGACGCCCAGCTCGCGGAAGATATAGTCCAGGATCGAGGTGGCCGAGCGGATCGAGTCATTGCCCGTCACCCGTCCGGCGGGCTCGAACCGGGTGAAGACGAAGGCGTCCACAAACTCCTCCAGCGGCACCCCGTATTGCAGGCCTATCGAGATGGCGATGGCGAAATTGTTCATCAGGCTGCGGAAGGCGGCGCCTTCCTTGTGCATGTCGATGAAGATCTCGCCCAGTTCGCCGTCGTCGTATTCGCCGGTGTGGATATAGACCTTGTGCCCGCCGACAGCCGCCTTCTGGATATAGCCCTTGCGGCGGTCGGGCAGTTTGCGGCGGGCGCGGGCCCGTTCGACGACTCGTTCGACAACCCGTTCCGGCGGCGGGACAGGCGCGGGGCGGGGGGTGTCGAAGCGCGGCGTCGCCTCCGCCTTGGGCAGGGTCAGCAAGGGACCGGCCGGAGGTGCGGCGCGGCGTAGGCGAACGGCGCGGCGTCCGTCGCCGGCGGCCAGGCTGAGCCGGCGCGCGGCCTGGGCGGCCGTGGCGCGCCAGTCCAGGATTTCGACGGCGGCGTAGGGGACGTCGCTGAATGGCTCCAGCACTTGACGCAGCGCCGCCTCGGCGCCGGCGGGGTCGGTCAGGAGCGTGGCGACGGCGGGCGGCGCCTCGGCCCAGTCGCTCAGGTCGCCGTGGCCGAAGACCCAGCGCGCGGCCTCCGCCTCGGCCTCTTCCGGCACGCCCAGCAGGTTGAGCAGCGGGCCGTCGCCGTCTTCCAGGCCCAGGACGTCGCGGATGAAGCCCGGGTCCAGCACCGGGGCGGCGAACACCGCATCGAAGCTGTCGGCGTGGGCCAAGGCCTGTTCGACGGAGGCCAGTTCGATGTCGGTGAAGCCGAAGCCGCGCAGGGCGGCGTGATCGACCCCGGGCGCTTCGACCAGGGTGCGACGGCCGAACAGCCGGCGCTCGGCGGCCTGGACGTCGCCGCCCGCGTGAGCCAGAGCGGCCGCAAGCCCGGGCGCCAGACGGCGGCCGATCAAGCCGTCCGCCGTCTGGAACACATCGACGACGGACGGGGCGCCAAGGCCCAGACGCAGCCGGGCCTCAGGATCATCGACGAACAGGCCGATGGCCGCGTGACGGCGCGGCGTTCCGGGCTTGGCCATGGTCCTGGACGCGACGGCGGCCAACGGGTCCGGGTTGGCCTTCAGGCGCGTGCGGCGCAGCCTGTCTGCATCGGCCGCCTGGCTCTTGAGCCCGTCCCACTCGGCGCAGGCGCCGCGCAGTTGCGCCAGTTCGGCGGACATCTGGCCGGCGACGGCGGCCGTCAGACCGGCGACCGCTTCGGCCCGGATGGACAGATCCCCGCCGGTCGGCGCGAGCGCTGTTGAAAGACCTTCGAGACCCAGGACGATGGAGGCGTTTTCGGACTGGAGATCCAGGGCTATGGTCCACAGACGGACCAGATCGGGCAGGCGGTCGAAGGACCCGCCGTCGAGAGCGGCGACGGCGGACAGGTCGAGCATGGCGCGGCTGACGCCGCCCTCGGCCAGGACGTCGGCCTCGCGCGGATCGAAGGTCAGGATCAGGCCGCCGTCCAGCGCCGCCTCGGCCGCCATCAGGGTCTCGGGCGCGCCGGCGGCGGTCCGGGTGCGGTCGGCCAGGGCGATCAGGGGGGCGGTTTCGTGGAAGGGGCGCAAGGCCAGGGCGGGCCTTTCGCCGTCGATGGCGCGCAAGATGTCCGCGTCGGTCGCGCCGCGACGTCGCGCGGTGGCGGCCGCCCGACCCAGGGCCGGGTTGCGCGACGGATCGGCGCAGTCGCCTTCACGCCCTTCGCAGCGGTCCACGGCGTCGGCGACGGCGCACAGGGCGTCGGCCAGGGCCTCTGCCGACTGGAGCGCCAGCCGCGCCGTCATCCGGTCGGCGCGGTGTTCGGCCAGGCGCTTGGGCGCGGCCGGGTCGGCTAAGTCGACGATCTCGGCCGCAGCCGTGGACGCCGCCGGCGAGACCAGACCCAGCTGGATTGTCGCCGCCAGTTCTGCGGCGAAGACATAGGCCTCGGCGCGATCCGCAAAGACGCCCTCGGCCAGACCACGGCCTGCCAGGCGTTCCGCCCAGGCGTCGATTCCGCCGTTCAGCCAGCCGCCGGTCGGCAGCAAAGAAGGGCTGAGGGATTCGGCCCAGTCCAGCCAGGCCTCGATCCGCGCGTCTGACCAGGCGGCCGGCGCCAAAACCTCGTGAACCGCATCGGCGCGCTCTACCGCGCGGGTGTCCATAGAGACGCGTCGGGCCTGTTCGACGAAGCCGGATTGAATGCGCATGGACAGCGTCTCCGCGAATGCTTCAGACTAGATTACGGTGTTCTGATTGAGCGCGCCACTAGATGTAGTAGTTATCAACCGCTGAATCGGCGCCCTCCCGCCAAGCCTGTCTGCTCAACCGGGGGTGCGACGTGAGCGCGCAATCCCGCCTCAATCCGAAATAATTCACACAATGCCGATTGCGGCCCGCATTGCACCTGTGTCATGTAACCGATTACATTCTTTATCGACAGACCTTCGATAAGAGGGCTGGGACGATGACGTTCAGAGAGGAACACGTGGAAATCTCCGCCCCGTCAGGCCTGAACGGACATGCGCCGGCCGCCAAGGCCGCGACCATCCGTGATGTGGCGGAACGGGCGCAGGTGTCCGTGGCCTCGGTGTCGCGGGTGCTGAACGGCTCCGACGCCATCACCGAGACCACCCGCCGTCGGGTGCTCGATGCGGTCGAACATCTCCGCTACGTCCCCCATGTCGGCGCGCGCAGCCTGTCCACCAGCCGGACCGACACAATCGGCGTCATCCTGCCGGACCTGTACGGCGAGTTCTTCTCCGAACTGATACGCGGCATGGATCTGGCCGCGCGGGCGCACGGCAAGCACCTGATCGTGTCCAGCTCCCACGGCGACACCGAAGAGACGATGGCGGCGCTGCGCTCGATGCGGGGTCGGGTGGACGGCATGATCGTGCTGTCGCCCCATCTGCGGGCCGCCAATCTGGCCGCCGACGTAGCGGGCCGGACCCCGGTTCTGGTGATGAACGGCGGCCTGGATGAGGGCGGTCGGCCTTCTATCGCGGTGGACAACCACGGCGGCGCCGTGACGGCGGTCCAGCATCTGATCTCGACCGGCCGTCGCCGCATCGCCCACATCCGGGGCGCCGCCGGCAACCTGGAAGCCGACATCCGGGCCGAGGGCTACGCCAGCGCACTGGACGGGCAGGAACCGATCATTGTCGAGGGCGACTTCACCCAGGCGGCCGGGCATCGCGCCGCGACGCAGCTTATGGCGCTCGATCAGCGCCCGGACGCGGTGTTCGCGGCCAATGACATGATGGCCCTGGGCGCCATGCTGGCCTTCCAGGAGGCAGGCGTGCGCTGCCCCGAGGACGTGGCCGTGATCGGATTCGACGACGTGCCGCTGGCGGCCCTGGTCCGGCCGACGCTGACCACGCTGAGAGTGAATATTGCGGAAATGGGTCGCCGGGGCGTCGAGCGCCTCATCGGCCTGGTCCAGGCCGGCGCCAACGCCGACCCGGACACCGCTTGTGAAATCGTTCGACCGGCTCTGGTCGTTCGTCAATCCACCGCGGCGGCCGCAACCGCCGGGTCAAACCCCGATCGTACAGCGGCGTCGCCGTCGTGAATCGGGTCCATCAGGAGGGGACTCAAGGATGATCAAGTTCAATACGCGTAGCGCGGCCCTGGCCGCTGTATCCGCCTTCGCCATTGCTGTAGGTTTCGCCGGCGCGGCGTCGGCGCAGAGCGCCACATCAACCCTCCGGGGCACGGTCTCTGACGGCCAAACCGCCGGAACCGGCACCGTCACCGCCACCGAGGTGGCGACCGGCTATGTCACCCGCGGCCGCATCGGCGAAAATGGCCAATACGTCATTCCTGGGCTTCGGCCCGGCACCTTCCGCATCCAGGTCACCACGAGCGACGGTCGGACGACTGAAGACACGGTAACGCTCGCACTGGGCCAGGTCGGCACCCTAGACCTTGACCTGACCTCGACTGGGGATGCCGCCACGAACGTCGGCGAAATCGTCGTTGTCGGTCGTCGCACCTTTAACGTCCGTACGTCGGAAGTGGGGACAAGCGTCAGCCAGCAACAGATCAATAATCTGCCCCAGATCAACCGTAACTTCCTGAACTTTGCGGCCTTGGCGCCTGGCGTCCGCGTGACGGAAGGCGACACGGAGCGCACCATCACCGCAGGCGGGCAGCCTTCCAGCGCCATCAACGTCTTTATCGACGGCCAGAACCAAAAGTCGTTGATCAACGACGGCGGCATCGCCGGTCAAGACGACAGCCGTGGGAATCCCTTCCCCCAAGCCGCTGTGCAGGAGTTCAGGGTGCTGACCCAGAACTTCAAAGCCGAGTACGAGCAGGCGTCGTCCGCCATCATCACCTCGGTCACGCGTTCGGGCACCAATGACCTGAGCGGCGACATGTTCGTCACCTATCAGGACTCCAGCTGGATCGCCCAGAACGTCTTCTCCAAGGCGCGTGGCGAAGAAAGGCCGCAGCTCGATCGTCTGCAATACGGCGGTTCTGTCGGAGGGCCGATTATTGAAGATACGCTGCACTACTTCCTTTCCTACGAGCGGAAAGAAGAGACGCGCGGGAGTTCAGTGTTCCTACGCCGCACCGAATATACGCCGCTATTTGAGGATCAGCTCGGAACTTTTGAAGGACCGTTCGAGCAAGATCTGGTCTTTGGTAAGCTGTCCTGGGCGATCAATGATCAGCAGCGGCTGGACCTGAGCGGTACGTATCGCAAAGAAGAAGATATCCGGAACTTCGGAAATGGGCCCGACGCCTTCTCGCGTGCGAACGCCATCAATGGCGAGACCCAGTCCCTTCAACTGCGACACCAGTTCCAGGGGAATGGCTTCCTGAACGAGGCATCCGTAGATTATCTGAAGTCGCAGTATAATCCCCGTGCGGTGAATTTTGATCTCTCGGGACAGCGGTATGTTTCTTACCGCGATGCGAGCGCCACAACACCGGGATTCCAGTTCCGATATGATCAGAGCGATGGAATATTCAATGCGGGCGGCGGTACGAACAATCAGGATCTGACGCAGGAAAGCCTGACGTTCAAAAATGATTTGACGTTCAATGACGTCGAGGCGTTCGGGCTTCACACCGTTAAGATGGGTGTGAAATACTCGATCCAGACGTTAAGCGTTTTCAAGCAGTTCAACCGGAACCCCCAGTTTACTTACGACGTCGACGCTAGGCCCGAAGTGGTTGGGTCGAATGCCATACCCACCGTGGTGAGTCTGAACCTGCCGGTCGATGCGACGTCTGTGGATAACAATGTCCTGGGCCTTTATATCCAGGATGACTGGCAGATCACCGACAAGCTCGAAGTGAACATGGGCCTACGTTGGGACTACGAGGACAATGCTGTAAACAACGACTGGCGTACGCCCGACGATATTCGTCGCATGTTGACCGCCATCGGCAATGCGCCTGGCTTCGACTACCCATCCTATATCAATATCGATGACTATATCTCTGACGGCGATCGTCCTGCGTTCAAGGACGCCTACCAACCGCGCTTCGGCTTCTCCTATGACTTCTTCGGCGACGAGCGGACGGTTCTGTTCGGGGGCGCAGGCCGCTACTACGACCGGATCGGCTTCAACTTCGCCTTTGACGAGCGGTTCAAGCCTTACCAGCTGTCGCGGACCATCTACTTCTCGCCGTCCGGCGGCGCCTATGGCGGTCGCACGGACACAGTCGCCTGGAATCCGAGCTACGCCACGGCGGAGGGCCTGGATTCACTGCTTGGAGGCACGGTCGGTCGCGGCGAAGTCTTCCTGATCAAGAATGACGCGCCGCCGCCGGTGACAGACCAGTTCAATCTGGGCGTTCGCCAGAAGATCGGCGACTGGCAGACGGCGCTGACCTTCTCCTACGCCAAGACCAAGAACGAGTTCGCCTGGTACCGCGCGAACCTGGATCCGGCGACCAACAGCGTGCCTGCTGCAGCCCAGCCGGCGAACCTCATTGATCCGGTCACCGGCGTGGCCTTCCCTTACAACGCCGGTGTTTTCGTCTCGAACCATGACCGCGAGCGGGAGATGCACGCGATCTATTTCACGGCGGACAAACCCTTCAACACGGCTAGCGGTTGGGGCGTCAACATCGCCTACACCTTCATGGACGCCACACAGAACGGCAGCCGCGATCAGGGGTTGGGCAACTTCGACTTCGATTATCCCTGGACCAGCTATTCTCCGACGTTCACGACGCCGGGTGTCGAACGCCACCGTCTGGTTATGTCCGGTACGGTCGCCCTTCCGCTGGACTTCCAGCTGTCGTCGATCATCACCCTGGGGTCGGGTCTGCCGTACACCCGGAACAACGTCGGGAATGGCGCCAAGCCGGACTGGTTCTCGGCCTATCCCGAGAAACACGCCTTCATCATTCCCGCTTGGGAATGGGCCTATCGTCAGGTCGACCTGCGGCTGGCGAAATCGTTCGAGATTTTCGGAGGCCAAGAGATCGAGTTCACGGCTGACGCGATCAACGTGTTCAACTTCAAGAACTATTCCGGCTTTAATCAGACCTACCGGACATCCAACACAGGCGAGGCGCCGCTGAATCCGACCTTCGGTCAGCCTACCGCCCAGTTCCTGCCGACCCGCAGCTTCCAGGTCGGTCTGCGCTACGCCTTCTAACTCCCCCTGAGCCTGGGCCGCCTTCCGCTTGCGCGGGAGGCGGCCTTCTTCTTGATACAGACCCAGTGAGCGTGCCCATGAACCGCCGAAACTTCCTGATGCGAACCACGGCCGGGGCTGCGGCCCTGGCGGTCTGCGGCATGGTCGCGGACCAGGCGGCGGCGCAGCAGGCGGTGACGGGCGCAGTCAACGGGACCGAACGCCGACCCCTGCGGCTGGACCGCGAGATCAACGAGCTTCAGGAACGCACCTTCCGCTGGTTCGAAAAGGTCACGGATCGGCGCACCGGCCTGACGCCCGATCGCTGGCCCAGTCCGTCCTTCTGCTCCATCGCCGCGGTCGGCTTCGCCCTGACCTGCTGGCCCATCGGCGTCGAGCGCCGCTGGATGAGCCGGGACGAGGCGCGCGAACGCACCCTGACCACCGTCCGCTATTTCTACAGCCTGCCCCAGGGACCGGAGCCGACCGGCACGGCGGGGCACAAGGGCTTCTTCTATCATTTCCTCGATATGGAGACCGGTCATCGCTACCGGACCAACGAGCTGTCGACCGTGGACACGGCCCTGCTGATGGCCGGCATGCTGTTCGCCGCCCGCTATTTCGACAGCGATCACCCGGACGAGGTCGAGATCCGCAGCCGGGTCCAGGCCCTGTACGAGCGGATCGAATGGGACTGGGCCGTCGTGCGCGACAACCGGATCACCATGGGCTGGCATCCCGAGAGCGGCTTCATCCCCTCGGACTGGCACGTCTATAACGAGGGCATGCTGGTGCTGCTGCTGGCCATCGGCAGCCCGACCCATCCGGTCTCGGTCAATGTCTGGCACGAATGGGCCGCCAGCTATGACGAGAGCTGGACCGACCGCTGGGGCAGCTGGCACCTGAATTTCGCGCCGATCTTCGGCCACCAGTACAGCCATATGTACGTCGACTTCCGCGGCATCCAGGACGCCTGGATGCGGGGCCAGTCGGCCCAGATGGGCGAGTATCTGGACTATTTCGAAAACAGCCGCCGCGCCGTCTACGCCCAGCAGAAATACGCCCACGATAATCCGGGCCAGTGGGTCGGCTATTCGTCCGAGACCTGGGGCCTGACGGCCTGCGACGGGCCGGGCGATTTCAAGCAGACGATCAACGGGGTCGAGCGCGAGTTCTTCAGCTATTCGGCGCGCGGCCCCGGCGACCGGGACGACGGCACCATCGCCCCGACGGCGGCGGCAAGCTCCATCGCCTTCGCGCCCGAGATCGTCGTGCCCTGCATCAAGGCGATGAAGAGCCGGTTCGGCGCGGGCATCTATACCGAGTGGGGCTTCCTCGACAGCTTCAACCCGACCCTGACCCAGCGCGACGGGCCCTTGCAGCACGGCAAGATCATTGACGGTGTGGGCTGGGTCGCCGACGACTATCTGGGCATCGACCAGGGTCCCATCGTCGGCATGACCGAGAACCATCGCTCCGACTTCATCTGGCGCTACATGCGCGGCGAGCCGCACATCCGTAAGGCCCTGGAGACAGCGGGCTTCACCGGCGGCTGGCTCAACGCATGACCTCTGGCCCGCACAGGCGGGGCGCCCTGGCGCTGCTGGCGGGCTGGGCGGCGGCGGCCTGCACGCCGCGTCGTGACGGCGAGACGGTGCTGCGCTTCTGGGCCATGGGCAATGAGGGCGGGACGGTGGGCCAGTTCATGCCCGAGTTCGAGCGCCGCAACCCCGGCGTCCGCGTCGCGGTCCAGCCCCTGCCTTGGACGGCGGCGCACGAGAAACTGCTCACCGCCTACGCCGGCGATTCCCTGCCGGACGTCAGCCAGATCGGCAACACCTGGGTGTCGGAACTGACCGCGATCGGCGCCCTGTCGCCGACCCCGCCGGCGGCCGCCGATCTGCTGACCGATCAGTTCGAGGCGGTGCTGGAGACCAACGAGGTGGCCGGCCGGGCCATGACCACGCCCTGGTATGTGGACACGCGCCTGCTGTTCTACCGCACGGACCTGCTGGCGCGCGCCGGCTTCGACGCGCCGCCCCAGAACTGGGCCGAATGGAAGCGGGCCATGCACGGGGTCAAGCGGGCGGCGGGCGGCGACAATTACGCCATCCTGCTTCCGTTGAACGAGTTCGAGCAGCTTCTGACCTTCGGCCTTCAGACCGAGGAGCCCTTGCTGCGTGACCGCAATACGCGCGGCAACTTCTCCAACCCCGGCTTCATCTCGGCCCTGGCCTTCTATCGCAGCCTGTTCGCCGAGGGCCTGGCGCCCCTGGCATCGGCGGCGCAGATCTCCAACGTCTGGACCGAGTTCGCGCGCGGCTATTTCAGCTTCTACTTCTCCGGCCCGTGGAGCGTGGGCGACTTCCGTTCGCGCCTGCCGGCGTCGTTCCAGCCGAACTGGGCCACGGCCGGCGTGCCGGGGCCGACTGGTCTGGGCGCCTCGGCGCCGGGCGGGTCGAGCCTGGCGGTGTTCAAGTCCTCGCCGCATCAGGAGGCGGCCTGGGCCCTGGTGCGCTATCTGTCCGAACCCGCCGTCCAGGCCCGGTTCAACACCATCGTCGGCGACCTGCCGGCGCGCCAGAGCGCCTGGGACATCGCCCAGGTCGAGCGCGACCCTATGCTGGCGCCTTTCCGGGGCCAGCTGGAACGCGCCAAGGCCGTGCCCAAGGTTCCGGAATGGGAACGGATCGTGACGGAGATGCAGATCGTCGCCGAACGGATGGTGCGCGGCGAATATACGCCCGAGACTGCGGCGGCGGAGATCGACCGTCGGGCGGACCGACTGCTGGAGAAGCGCCGCTGGATGATGGAACAGGGCAGGGCCGTATGACCGTCGCCGATCCCGCAATATCTGCCGTCCGACGTTCACGTGGCCTCGCAGCCCGCGAACGCGCCGCCTGGGGCTTCGTCGCCCCGGCGATGATCGCCATCGGCCTGTTCTTCGCCCTTCCGGTGATCGCGGCCCTGCTGCTCAGCCTGACCGACTTCGACATCTACGCCCTGGCGAACCTCGACAATCTACGCTTCGTCGGTCTGCAGAACTACGAGCGGCTGATGACCAATCCGCTGTTCTGGGGGGCGATGAAGAACACCCTGACCTTCGCCGTCCTGGGCGTGCCCCTGTCCATCGCCGCGTCCCTGGCGGCGGCGGTGATCCTGAATGCGCGGGTGGTGAAGTGGCGGCCGATCTGGCGGGTCATGTTCTTCGCCCCCTATGTCACCACCCTGGTCGCTACCGCCGTGGTGTGGCGCTATCTGCTGCACACCCGCTACGGCGTCATCAACTGGGGGCTGGAGAGCATCGGCCTGCCCGCCGTCGACTGGCTGGGCCAGCCCTCGACCTCAATCCCCGCCATCCTGATGTTCGTGGTCTGGAAGATCTTCGGCTACAATATGCTGATCTTCCTGGCGGTGCTTCAGACCGTGCCGGACGACCTGTACGAGGCCGCCCGCATCGACGGCGCCGGGCCGTGGAAACAGTTCCGCCATGTCACCCTGCCGGCCATTGCGCCGACCATGCTGCTGGTCTCGATCATCTCGGTCGCCAGCTTCTTCCAGCTGTTCGCCGAACCCTATGTGATGACCCAAGGCGGCCCGGCCCAGAGCACGGTGACAGTGCTCTACTTCATGTACGAAGAGGGCTTCAAATGGTGGAACCTGGGCTCCGCCAGCGCGGTCGCCTTCGTCCTGTTCCTGTGCATTCTGGCCATCACCCTGGTGCAGCTGGCCGTGGCCAAGCGGGTGGGGGCGTATCAGTGAAACTCCGCGCCATCTTCCTCAACCTCGCCGTCGCCCTGATCGCCCTCATCGTCCTGTTCCCGCTGGTCTGGATGGCGTCGGTCAGCTTCATGCCCACCGGCGAAGCGGCGACCTTCCCGCCGCCGCTGGTCCCGTCGCGCTGGACGCTGGAGCATTATCAGGACCTGTTCCTGAACCAGGGCATGGGCCGCTATCTGTGGAACAGTTTCGGCCTGGCGACCCTGGCGACGATCCTGGCGCTCAGCTTCACCGTCCCGGCCGGCTACGCCTTCGCCAAGCTGAAGTTCACCGGGCGTGAGCGGCTGTTCCAGCTGCTGGTCGCCGCCCTGGTGGTGCCGGCCCAGATCGGCACCCTGCCGCTGTTCCTGATGCTGAAGGGGATGGGGCTGGTGAACACCTATGCCGGGGCGCTGGTGCCGTGGCTGGCCTCGATCTTCGGCCTGTTCCTGGTGCGCCAGTATGCGCTGAGCATTCCCGACGAGATGCTGGAGGCCGCTCGCATCGACGGCGCGAGCGAAGGCCAGATCTTCCGCCGCATCGTCCTGCCGACGCTGCAGCCGATCATCGTCACCCTGGGCCTGTTCGTCTTCCTGGGCAGCTGGAACGACTTCCTGTGGCCGCTGATCATCCTGACGGACCAGTCGAACTACACCCTCCCGGTCGCCCTGGCGGCCCTGTCGCGCGAACATGTGCAGGACATCGAGCTGATGATGGCCGGCGCCGTCGTCACGGTGGCGCCCGTCCTCATCCTCTTCCTCGCCCTGCAACGCTACTACATCCGCGGCATGCTCGCGGGCAGCGTGAAGGGGTGATCCGTGTAGCCCTCTACTGCCGTCATCCTGGGCCTTGTGCCTAGGATCCATAGACTCCGTCGAGGACGGGACGCACGCCTTCGACACCGGGCGTATGGATACTCGGGACAAGCCCGAGGATGACGGCAACAGAGGAAATTGGAGTAATCCGAATGCGTATCCTGACCTCCGCCCTCGCGCTCAGCGCCGCCCTGATGGCCGCCCCCGCCGTCGCCCAGGACACTCGCGTTCTCGACAGCATGGACGACGCCTCGCGGTGGCAGGCGGGCGCCTCGACCGACGTCCACGCCGCCGTCTCCGCCTTGGCGGGGCATGACGGTCGGGCCGTCCGGCTCGACTACGACTTCGACGGCAAGGCCGGCTATGCGGTGCTCAGCCGGCCCCTGCCGTTCGACCTGCCCGACAACTACGAGATTAGCTTCTGGGTGCGCGGCGCCGGGCCGGTCAACACCTTCGAGGTCAAGCTGACCGACGCCTCAGCCGAGAACGTCTGGTGGAAACAGACCGCCCGCTACGACTTCCCCGACGGCTGGACGAAGTTCGTGATCAAACGCCGCCAGGTGTCCAAGGCCTGGGGCCCCAGCCCGGAGACGGTGCTGCGCCGCGCCGAACGGGTCGAGTTCGTCGTGGTGGCGGCCGAGGGCGGCAAGGGCGCCGTCGAGATCGATCAACTGAGCCTTCGCGCCCTGCCGGTCGATCCCGCCGTGCCGCCGCAGCCGGTCGCCGCCGACGGCCGACCGCAGACGACCGCCGCCAACGCCGTCGATCTGGACCCGAAGACGGCCTGGACCCCGCCGGTGGGCGAACCGTCGGCCCTGACCCTGGACCTGGGATACGAGCGCGAGTTCGGCGGCCTGACTCTGCGCTGGGGCGAGCGGGGGGCGGCGGCGGACTATCGGATCTCGGCCTCGACCGACGGGCGCGACTGGCGGGACCTGGCGACAATTCAGGGCGGGAACGGCGGCGTCGACTGGCTGCGAACGCCGGAGGCCACGGCGCGGTGGCTGCGGCTGGAGCCGCTGAACCCGGTCCCCGCGTCGGACGTTGTCGGATCCTCCGGCGCCGGCCAGCGGCTGGGCGCGGGGCAGGCGACAACCTATGCGTTGGACGAGATCGAGGTCGAACCCCTGGCGTTCGGCGAGGACGCCACGGCCTTCGTGGAGGCGGTGGCCAAGGAGAGCCGGCGCGGCCTCTATCCACGCGGCTTTTTCGGGGAACAGCCCTACTGGACCCTGGTCGGCCTCGACGGCGGTGGCGAAAGCGGCCTGATCGGCGAGGACGGCGCCATCGAACTGCGCCGCGCCGGCCCCAGCATCGAACCCTTCGTCGTCGACAACGGGCGGCTGATCACCTGGGCTGACGTCAATATCGAACAGGGGCTGAGGGACGACGACCTGCCCATGCCGTCCGTGACCTGGACCGCCGACGACTGGACGCTGAAGATCACCAGCTTCGCCGACGGCGCGCCGGACCAGGCGCGTCTGTGGGGCCGCTATGACCTGACCAACACCTCGAACCGGCCGCGCAGCCTGACCCTGGCCCTGACGGCGCGACCGTTCCAGGTGAATGGACCCGTGCAGTTCCTGGCCATTCCCGGCGGCGTGGCGCCGGTCGAGCGGATCGCCTGGGACGGCGCGAGCCTGACGCTGAACGACGACGTCCGGGTCCAGCCCCTGACCGCGCCGGACGCCGTGGCGGCCTCCAGCTTCGACGCAGGAGCTGATCCTCAATCATTGATTTTGCCGACTGCGCGACGGCCCGCGGGCGAGCCGGTCGCCGTCTCCGACGCCACGGACCTGCCGGCCGGCGCCCTGCTGTACGAGGTGACGCTTCAGCCCGGCGAGACACGCACCTTCGGCTTCCTGTCGCCGCTGGCGGGCGATCCGCCGCAGTCCGGGCAGAGCCTCGCCGCCCTGGATCAGGCCGAGCAGGCGCTGGCCGCCGAATGGCGCGAGAAGCTGGACCGGGTGGACCTGACCCTGCCGCCCGCCGCCCAGCGGATCGAGGACGCGTTGAAGTCGTCGCTGGCCCATATGCTGATGTCGCGTCAGGGGCCGATCCTCCAGCCCGGCACCCGCAGCTACAACCGCTCCTGGATCCGCGACGGCGCCATGATGGCCGAGGGGCTGAACCGGCTGGGCATGGCCGAGCACTCCGCCGACTATCTGCGCTGGTACGCCCCCTATGTCTTCGACAACGGCAAGGTCCCTTGCTGCGTCGATGCGCGGGGCGCCGATCCGGTGCCCGAGAACGACAGCCACGGCGAGTTCGTCTTCCTGGCCGCCGAGACCTATCGCTACACCGGCGACGAGGCCCTGCTGCGCCAGGTCTGGCCACAGGTGCAGAAGGCCATCGCCTATATGGACGAGCTGCGCGCCTCCACCCGCACCGCCGCCTTCCAGACGTCGGACCAGCGCCACCTGTACGGCCTGCTGCCGCCGACGATCAGCCACGAGGGCTATTCGGATAAGGCGGCCTATTCCTACTGGGACGATTTCTGGGGCCTGCTGGGCTACAAGGACGCGGTCTTCATCGCCCAGACCCTGGGCGACGCCGAGGCCGCCGCTCGCTACGCCGCCGCACGCGATCAGTTCGCCGCCGACATCCGCGCCTCCATCGTCGCGACGGCTGAACATCACGACATCGACTGGATCGCCGGCGCCGCCGACCGCGGCGATTTCGACGCCACCTCGACCACCATCGCCCTGTCGCCGCCGGGCGAGCAGGGTAATCTCCCGCCGGAACTTATGGCGCGAACCTTCGATCTTTATTGGGAAAACTTCCAGAACCGCCTGACCAATCGCACTGCGTGGAAGGACTATACCCCCTACGAATGGCGGCTGGTCGGCGCCTATGTGCGGCTGGGTCAGAAGGACCGGGCGTTGGCGGTGCTGGACTTCCTGATGGCCGACCGCCGGCCCGAGGCCTGGAACGGCTGGGCCGAGGTGGTGGGGCGCGACAAGCGCGAGCCGCGCTTCATCGGCGACATGCCGCACGCCTGGATCAGTTCCGACTATATCCGCTCGGCCCTGGACCTGTTCGCCTACGAACGCGACCGCGACCACGCCCTGGTGCTGGCGGCAGGCGTGCCTGAGATCTGGCTGGATACGAAGGAGGGCGTGGGGGTGAAGGATCTGCGCACCGCCTATGGGGCGCTGACCTACGCCTATCGCAAACAGGGGGCGGCCTACGTGCTGACCCTGGGCCAAGGGGCGACGCCGCCGGGCGGCTATGTGCTGCAATGGCCGGCGGGGGAGGGGCGGCCTGAGCGGGTCCGCATCGACGGGCGGGCCGCGCAATGGTCCGGCGACGAGCTGGCGATCCCAGTGGGCGCGCGGCGGATCACCCTCAACTGATCCTTCTCCCCTTGCGGGAGAAGGTGGCCCGTAGGGCCGGATGAGGGGTTGCTCCGTCGTCAATGGAAAAGGGCCGGTCATGCACTGACCGACCCCTCATCCGACCTCGCTGCGCTCGGCCACCTTCTCCCGCAAGGGGAGAAGGAAGTCAGTCTTCCGCCTTGGCCTTCTTCGCCGGCGCCTTCTTGGCCGCCGGCTTCTTCGCAGCCGCAGCCTTCTTGGGCGCAGCCGCCTTCTTGGCCGCCGGAGCCTTCTTCTTCGGCGCGGAGCCAGCCTTGGCGGCGAGCAGGGGCAGGGCGTCTTCCAGGGTTAGGTCTTCGGGCGCCGTGCCCTTGGGCAGGGTGGCGTTGATCTTGCCCGACTTGACGTAGGGACCGAAGCGGCCGGCCATGACGTGGATCGGCTCGCCCGTCTCCGGGTGGGCGCCCAGGTCCTTCAGCGGGGCGGTGGCGGCGCCGCGACCCGGACGACCGGCGCGCTTCTCGGCCAGCAGGGCGACGGCGCGGTTCAGACCGACCTCGAACACCTCGTCGATGTCCGAGACATTGGCATAGGTGCCGGCGTGCAGGACGAAGGGTCCGTAACGGCCCAGCCCCGCCGTGATCATCTTGCCGTCCTCAGGGTGAACCCCGACCTCGCGCGGCAGGGCCAGCAGGCGCAGGGCCTGGTCAAGCGTCAGCGAGGCGGGCGACCAGCCCTTGGGCAGGGACGAGCGTTTGGGCTTGTCGCCCTCGGGCGGCGTGATTTCGACATAGGGTCCGAAACGCCCAATCTTCAGCTGCACCGGCTGGCCGGTCTCGGGATCCATGCCCAGTTCGCGATCGCCGCTTTCCGCCGAACCGTCTTCAGCCGACGGGCTGGCGACGGGGCGGGTGTATTTGCAGTCTGGGTACCGTTCGCAGCCGATGAAGGCGCCGAACCGGCTGGTCTTCAGGCTGAGCTGGCCCTGGTGGCACAGCGGGCATTCGCGCGGGTCGGACCCGTCTTCCTTGGCCGGGAAGATATGGGCGCCCAGCGACTCGTTCAGGGCGTCCAGAATAGCCGTGGTGCGCAGTTCGCCGGCGGCCTGGGTCGCGGCGTGGAAGTCCGACCAGAACTCACGCAGCAGCACCTTCCAGTCCAGCTGACCGGCGGACACCTCGTCCAGACGCGTCTCCAGGGCGGCGGTGAAGTCGTATTCGACCCATTTCCGGAAGAATTGCTCCAGGAAGGCCGTGACCAGCCGTCCCTTGTCCTCGGGATAGAAGCGGTTCTTGTCCACCCGCACATATTCGCGGTCCCGCAGGGTCGACAGGGTCGAGGCGTAGGTCGACGGCCGGCCGATGCCCAGCTCTTCCAGCTTCTTGACCAGGGTGGCTTCCGAATAGCGCGGGGGCGGTTCGGTGAAATGCTGGTCGGTGCGGATGGCGTCGACCTTGGCCTTGGCGCCTTCCTTCAGCGCGGGCAGGCGGCTGGTGTCGTCGCCCTCGTCCTCTTCCGCGCCCTTCTGTTTCTCGTCGCGGCCTTCCTCATAGACGGCCAGGAAGCCGTCGAAGGTCACCACCTGGCCGGTGGCGCGCAGGCCGGTCAGACCGTCCGAGGTTTCGATATCGACCGTGGTGCGGTCCATGCGGGCCGCCTCCATCTGCGAGGCGACCATCCGCTTCCAGATCAGCTCGTACAGACGCTGAAGATCGGATTCGAGGCGCAGGCTGTCGGGATGACGGGCGATGTTCGTCGGCCGGATCGCTTCGTGCGCTTCCTGAGCATTCTTGGCCTTGGTCTTGTAATAGCGTGGTTCCTGCGGAACGAAGGCCGGGCCGAACTCCTTGCCGATGACCTCGCGCGCCTGGGCGATGCCCTCGGGCGTGGTCTGGACGCCGTCGGTCCGCATATAGGTGATCAGGCCGCCGGTCTCGTCGACGCCCTCATACAGTTTCTGCGCCGCCTGCATGGTGCGCTGGGCCGAAAAGCCCAGTTTGCGCGAGGCTTCCTGTTGCAGGGTCGAGGTGGTGAAGGGCGGGGCCGGGTTGCGGCGGACGGGCTTCTTCTCGACCGAGTTGATGGTGAAGTCGCCGGCGTCGATGGCCGCGCGGGCGGCGGCGGCGGTCGCCTCGTCCTTGATGTCCAGTCGCTGGACCCGCTTGCCCTCATGCTTGACCAGGCGGGCGGTGAAGGGCGGGCTGTCGGCGTTCAGGTCGGCCTCGATGGACCAGTATTCCTGCGCCTTGAACTTCTCGATCTCCATCTCGCGATCGACGACGATGCGCAGGGCGACGGACTGAACCCGCCCGGCCGAGCGCGCGCCCGGCAGCTTGCGCCACAGGACGGGCGACAGGGTGAAACCGACCAGATAGTCCAGGGCGCGGCGGGCCAGATAGGCCTCGACCAGCTCCATGTCGATCTGACGCGGATTGGCCATGGCTTCCAGCACGGCGGATTTGGTGATGGCGTTGAAGGTGACGCGCTCGACGTGCGTGTCCTTCAGCGCCTTCTTCTTGTTCAGCACTTCGAGCACGTGCCAGCTGATGGCTTCCCCTTCGCGGTCGGGGTCGGTCGCCAGTATGACGCGGTCGGCGCGCTTGGCGGCCTCGGCGATTTCGGACAGCCGCTTGGCGCCCTTGGCGTCGGCCTCCCAGTGCATGGAGAAGTCGTCGTCGGGCAGGACCGATCCATCCTTCGACGGCAGGTCGCGGACGTGGCCGTAGGACGCCAGAACCTCGTAGCCGGAGCCGAGGTATTTATTGATGGTCTTGGCCTTTGCGGGGCTCTCGACGATAACGAGGTTCATGCGTGTTCGGTCTCGGGAAGGGGCGCGAACGTGGTTGGAGCGGAGCCATGTGTCAATGCACCGGCCGCCGGACGCCCGTAAACTAGCCCGTCATCTGGGAGTGGGATCAGGCGCTGACTATCACGGATTGAACGCGAGTCCGGAAGAGACTTCACTATATCGACGCCACTATATCGACGCGAGGCCGCCCGGCAGCAGCTCCGCACGGCCCGCCAGGCTCAGCTCCAGCAGGGCGGCGGCCACCTGGCCCATGGGGGCGTTCAGGGCGCGGGCGATCTCGTCGCGCGGCGTCGGGGTGGGTGAGAGCAGGGCGGCGACCCGGTCCAGGAAGCCGTCGTCCACCTCGTCATAGTCGATCGGCTGCGACGGCGGCGCCCGCAGGGTGCGCAGGGTGTTGAAGGCGCGCTCGATATCCTCGATCCCCTCGCACAGAATCGCGCCCTGACGCAGCAGTTCGTTGGGGCCCTTGGCGCGCGGGTCCAGCGGCGAGCCCGGCACGGCGAAGACGTCGCGCCCCTGTTCGGCCGCAAGGCGGGCGGTGATCAGCGAGCCCGACTTGATCTCGGCCTCGACCACCACGACGCCGCGCGACAGGCCGGAGATGATGCGGTTGCGCCGAGGGAAGTCGCGCGCCTGGGCGCGGGCGCCGATGGGGCTTTCGGACACGACGCAGCCCTGATCGATCAGCCGGTCGTAGAGGTCGACGTGTTCGGGCGGATAGACGTCGTCCACCCCGCCGCCCAGCACAGCGACAGTCCCGCTCGCCAGGGCGCCTTCATGCGCGGCGGCGTCGATGCCCCGCGCCATGCCCGAGACGACCACATGGCCGGCCTGACCCAGTTGCAGCGCCAGGCCGCGCGCGATCCGCTGGCCGCCGGCCGAGGCGATCCGGGCGCCGACGATGGCGACGCTGGGCGCGTTCAGCAGTTCGACCCGACCCCGGGTCCACAGGATCGGCGGGGGCGGATCCAGCGCCGCCAGCACCTCGGGATAGTCGGGATCGCCCAGCACCAGCAGGCGCGCGCCGACCCGCTCGCCGTCGGCCAGTTCGCGCTCAATGCTTGCGACGGGCGGGGGAATGGAGGCCGCGCCGGACTTGCGGACCAGGTCGGGCAGGACCTCCAGCACGCGAACGGCCGAGCCGTAGCGGTCCAGCAGCTGGGAAAAGGCGACGGGACCGATGCGGTCGGTGCGGGCGAGCCGCAGCCGGGCGAACCGTTCGTCCGCCGACAGGCTCACGCCTTCTTGGCCCCGATGCGCGGTTCCTCGCCCTTCAGCAGCCGGGCGATGTTCTCGTGGTGGCGCACCCAGATCAGCACGGCGGCGAAGACGGTCAGGGCGAGGATCGGCATTTCCACCGGCAGGCCGACGGCGGCGAGCGGCAGCAGGGCCAGAAGCGGGGCGGTCGCCGACGAGATCAGGGCCGCCAGCGACGAATAGCGGAAGACGAAGGCGCTGATCAGCCAGACCGCGCCGGCCATCAGGCCCAGGGGCCAGGCGGCGGCCAGCAGCAGACCATAGAAGGTGGCCACGCCCTTGCCGCCCTTGAACTTCAGCCAGACGGGAAACAGGTGGCCCAAGAAGGCCGCGCCGCCGGCGATGGCGCCCGCGACCTCGCTGTCGAACAGCGCCCGCGCGATCAGCAGGGCGACGGCGCCCTTGCCGGCGTCCAGCAGCAGGGTGGCCAGGGCCAGGTCCTTGCGCCCGGTGCGCAGCACATTGGTCGCACCGATATTGCCAGAGCCGATATTGCGCACGTCGCCGGCGCCGGCGGCGCGGGTGATCACGACGCCGAACGGAATCGAGCCGAGCAGATAGCCGCCCAGCGCAACCAGCGCCAAGGTCCCGATCGCGGGGCCCACCAGATCCTGCACGTTGATTCTCTCCCCACGGAATGCTGTGGCAAAATGCGTCGGCGCGCCTTGCGGAGCAAGGGCGATCCGACCTCTTGACCCAATGATTGCCGCAGGGTCAGGTCCGCCCGCCCTGCCGGAGTGCGCCATGACCCGAATCCCCACCGCCGCCGCCCTGATTTTGCTGATTTCCACCTCGGCTTGCGTCGGCGCCTCGCCGTCTCGCCCGACGGCGACAGCCGGGCCGGCCATGGCCGCCTATTTCGACTGTGTCCGAGACGGCGGCGTGGCCATTTCGGCGCACCGGGCGGTCTCGGCCCCGGACCAGCCCGAGAATTCCATCGCCGCTATCATGGCGACGGGCCGCGCCATTCCGGGCGCCATCCTCGAGCTGGACGCCGTCCTGACCAAGGACGGCCATCTGGTGCTGATGCACGACGAGACCATGGACCGGACCACGACCGGCCAGGGCCGCGTCGCCGACCTGACCCTGGCCCAGGTCAAGGCTACGCGTCTGAAAGCCTCGAACGGCGCCCTGACCGACGCCGCGCCCCCGACCCTGGCCGAGGCTCTGGACGCCGCCGGGCGTGTCGGCGCCATCGCCAGTCTGGACCTTAAACCGGCCGACGGCGGGACCACGGTCGATCTGGCGCGCGCCGTGATCGACCAGGTGCGCCGCTCGGGCGCCGCCAACCGGGTCATTCTGATCACCTATAATGACGCCGACGCCCGCGCCGTCGCGGCCCTGGCGCCGGAGATGATGATTTCCGCCGGTCTGAACGGCGTCGAAGATCTGGACGGGCTGAACGCGTCGCAGATCCTGGCCTGGACCGGCACGCGCGAGGAAAGGCCCGCCCTGTGGTCGGCCCTGCGTCAGGCGGGCGTCGAGGTCCAGTTCGGCACCCTGGGCGCCGAGGGCCGCCGCCGCGACGACCGCTACGCCGCCGACGGCGACGTCTCGGAATATCGCGACCTGTTCCGCCAGGGCGTCACCGTGATCGCCACCGACACGCCTCTGGCGGTCCAGTCGGTGCTGGGCGCCGAGGTGGCCAAGGCCGCAACCTGCCGCCGCCCGCGCTGACGCGACGATTTGCGCTCGATCAAGGAGCGGACGAACCGGCTAGGGCAGGAGGAAGATCAGGAGTTCAGCATGCGCGATGATCTGATGTTCGACGTGGCCGTGGTCGGGGCCGGACCGGCGGGCCTGGCCTTCACCCGGTCCCTGGCCGGAACCGGGCTGACGATCGCCGTGATCGAGGGCCAGGACGAGGATGCTCTACGCGATCCGGCCTTCGACGGCCGCGAGATCGCCCTGACCCACAACTCCATCCGCCTGTTGAAATCCCTCGGCGCCTGGGACCGGATTCCGGCCGAGGACATCTCGGATCTGCGCGAGGCGCGGGTGCTGGACGGCGGCTCGCCCTTCGCCCTGACCTTCGACGCCGGCGGCGCCGACCGGCTGGGCGTCCTGATCCCCAACCACCTGATCCGCCGCACCCTGTTCGAAGTCGTGGAAGGCCAGCCGGGCGTGACCCTGATGGCCGGGCGACGGGTGTCGAGCTGTACTGTCCAGGGCGCCGCCCCGCGCGGCCGGGTCGTGCTGGACGACGGCGCGACGGTCCGGGCGAAGCTGATCGTGGCGGCGGATTCCCGCTTCTCCGGCGTGCGCGACCAACTGGGCGTCGGCGTCGAGATGAACCGTTTGGGCCGGTCGATGATGGTCTGCCGGATGCGTCACGATCAGGCGCACGGCCATGTCGCCACCGAATGGTTCGACCACCGTCAGACCGTCGCCCTGCTGCCGGTCGCGGATCCGCAGGAACGCGTCTCCTCCGTCGTTCTCACCCTGGCCGCCCCCGCCATCGCCGACCTGATGCGTCTGTCGCCCGACGCCTTCGCGGTCGAGATGGAACGGCGGCTGAAGGGCCGGCTGACCGGGCTGGAATTGGTCAGCGAACGCTGCGCCTATCCCCTGGCCACCACCTGGAGCCGCCGGTTCGCGGGCGAGGGTTTCGCCCTGATCGGCGACGCCGCCGTGGGCATGCATCCGGTCACCGCCCACGGCTTCAACCTGGGTCTGCGCGGACAGGATACCTTGGCCAAGCAGGTGAAGTCGGCGCGGGGCGGGGACATCGGCTCGGAACGCCTGCTGGCCCGTTATGAACGCGACCACCGCCTTGCCAGCTGGCCCCTGTACCAGGGCACCAACGCCCTGGTCCGCCTGTTCACCCAGGAAACGCCCCCGGCCCGTCTCGCGCGCGGCGCCGCCCTGCGCGCCGGCCAGGCGACGGCGCCGTTCAAACGGGTGGTGAAGCGGATGCTGACGGCGTGATTTCTTCTCCCTTCTCCCGTGGGGAGAAGGTGCCCCGCAGGGCCGGATGAGGGACCGGCGGTGGGCCAACTCGCACCACCTGACCCCTCACCCTTTGGCTGCTTCGCGCCGCCCTCCGGGTCGCGCCAGGACGATCGCTACGCTCTCGTGCGCTCAAGCCCTCTCCCGACGGGAGAGGGAAGGGTGGGTCAGAAAACCTTCCGGCCGCCCACCCAGGTCCCGATCACCTTGCCCTGCAGCCGTCGCCCGTCGAACGGCGAGTTCTTGGACTTCGAGCGCAGCTTGTCCGCATCGACGATCACCGGCGCGCCGGGATCGAACAGGACCAGGTCGGCGGGCGCGCCTTCGGCCAGCACCCCGGCGTCGAGGCCCAGCAGGGCCGCCGGTCCCTGGGTCAGGGGCCGCAGCACGTCCAGCAGGTCCAGCCCGTCCTCGTGGTGCAGGGTCAGTGCGGCGGGCAGCAGGGTCTCCAGACCCACGGCGCCGGGCGCGGCCTCGGCGAAGGGGCGGCGCTTGTCCTCGGCGGGGGCGGGGGCGTGGGCCGAGGTGATGACGTCGATCAGGCCTTCGCGCACGGCCTCGATCAGGGCCTGGCGATCCGCCTCGGAGCGCAGCGGCGGGTCCAGCCGGTAGAAGGTGCGATAATCGCCGATGTCCACCTCGTTGAAGCACAGGTGGTTGATCGAGACGCTGACGGCGACCTCCAGCCCCTTGGCGCGGGCCCGCGCCAGGGTCTCCAGCGCGCCTTCGGTCGAGATCTGATCGACCAGGAACCGGGCGCCCGTCTGTTCGACCAGGGCCAGGTCGCGTTCCAGCCCGATGCGCTCGGCGATGGCCGGGCTGCCGGACAGGCCCAGACGCGTGGCCAGTTCGCCGGACGCCGCCACGGCCCCCTCGGTCAGCCAGGGATCAGACGGACGACACGCGATCAGGGCGTTGAACGCGGCGGCGTAGCTCATCACCCGTTGCAGGGTGCGGCTGTTGACGATGACCTTGTCGCCGTCGGTGAAATACAAGGCGCCGGCTTCGTCCATCAGGCCGATCTCGGCCATCCGCTGGCCGTCCAGGGCCTTGGTCGCGGCGCCGGCGGCGCGGACATTGACCAGGTTCAGGGCCGCGCCGCGCCGCTGGATGAAGTCGATCATCGCCGGATCATCGACGGCGGGGTCGGTGTCGGGCTGGACGACGATCGTGGTCACGCCCCCGGCTGCGGCGGCCAGACTGGCGGACTTCAGCGTCTCCTTGGGCTCGGCCCCCGGTTCGCCGGTCTTGACCCGGATATCGATCAGGCCAGGCGCGAGGCACAGGCCGTCTGCGTCGATCACCTGGTCGGCGTCGATCGGCGTTGCGCCGTGGACGACGCGAACGATGTGGCCGTCCGCGATCAGCACGCCGCCGGGGCCGTCATAGTCGGTGGCGGGATCCAGCAGGCGGGCGTTGATGATTGCGACGGTGGTCATCACTTGTCCCCCCAACGGGCGGAGAGGGAGGCCAGCACGGCCATGCGGGCGGCGACGCCCATCTCGACCTGATCCTGGATCAGGGAGACGTCCAGGTCGTCGGCCACGTCGGAATCGATCTCGACGCCCCGGTTCATCGGCCCAGGGTGCATGACCCGGGCGCCGGGCTTGGCCCAGGCCAGCTTTTCGCGGTCCAGGCCCCAGAAGCGGAAATATTCGCGGGTCGAGGGCACCAGGGCGCCGGCCATACGCTCCAGCTGAAGCCGCAGCATCATCACCACGTCGCAGCCGGCCAGCCCCTCGCGCATGTCGTGGAACACCTCGCAGCCCCAGCGGTCGGCGTCGCCGGGCACCAGGGTCGGCGGCCCGATCAGGCGCACCCGCGCCCCCATCATCTGCAACAGGGCGACGTTCGACCGCGCCACGCGGCTGTGGGTGATGTCGCCGCAGATCGCGACCGTCAGGCTGGTTACGTCGCCAAAGGCGCGCCGCATGGACAACAGGTCCAGCAGGGCCTGGGTCGGGTGTTCGTGGCGGCCGTCCCCGGCGTTGACGACGGCGCAGCCGACCTTCTGGCTCAGCAGCTCCGCCGCGCCCGAGGCCGAGTGGCGGATGACCAGAATGTCCGGCTTCATCGCGTTCAGCGTCACCGCTGTGTCGATCAGGGTCTCGCCCTTCTTCACCGAGGACGAGCCGACCGGCATGGTCACCACATCGGCGCCCAGCCGCTTGGCCGCGATCTCGAACGAGGAACTGGTGCGGGTCGAGTTCTCGAAGAACAGGTTCACGACCGTGCGCCCGTGCAGCAGGTCGAGCGCCTTGGACGACTGGCGATTGAAGTCGACGAAGGCGTCGCCGAGATCCAGCAACTGCGGCGTGACGAAGGGGTTCAGGTCCGAGGCGGCCAGG
Organism: Brevundimonas sp. FV2ps16; assembly: GCF_058681075.1. NCBI lineage: Bacteria > Pseudomonadati > Pseudomonadota > Alphaproteobacteria > Caulobacterales > Caulobacteraceae > Brevundimonas > Brevundimonas sp. FV2ps16. The sequence goes on from NZ_CM178728.1 coordinate 2,104,771, forward strand.
AAATGGGCCTTGGGGAACGGGACCAGCCGGTCGCGAATGGTCTGGTCGGTGACGTCGTGGGGGTGGGTCATCGAGACGCGCCTATAGGCGGGAGTCGGCGCAAACGCCAGTGTCGGGCGCGAGTCAGGTTAAGTGGAACAGCATCAGAAGGATCGGAATCACCACGGCGCTGCCGACGGTGGTCAGGGCGATGACCCCCGCGATCAGCGGCGCATCCCCGCCCATCTGACGGGCCAATATATAGGAGGCGGCCGATCCCGGCGCGGCTCCGCAGATCAGGGCGATCCCCTGGGCCAGGCTGTCGCCGCCCAGGGCCCAGGCGATGAACCACATCAGGGGCGGCATGACCCCCAGCTTGACCAGGGTCACGGCGGCGATGGTGGTGCGGCTTCGCTTGACCTCGGCAAACGAAAGCCCCGCCCCGGCGACGATCAGGCCCAGCGGCAGGGCGGCGGCGCCCAGCAGACCCAGCGCGTCCGACAGGCCGGGGATCAGGGGCACGCGCAACAGGTTCAGCGCCAGTCCGATCAGGCAGGCCAGCAGGATGGGATTGGCGAGCATCGACTTGGCCAGGCCCAGCGCCGAGGGCTCGCGTTTCAACGACCCCCATTTGGCCAGCACCGCGACACAGGCGATATTGGTGACGGGAATGATGAAGGCGATGGCGACCGCCGCCATGGCCGTGCCTTCCGAGCCATAGACCGACTGGATCACCGGCACGAAGACGAAGCTGTTCCAGCGGATCACCCCCTGGAAGACGCTGGTGTAGGCCGGCCCGTCCAGGGTGATCAGGGGCTTGGCCGCAAGGGTCGCCGCCGCCACGATCAGGGTCGCCCCCACCGCCGCCGCGCCCGCCACGGTCGCCCCGCCGCCGGCCAGGTCCGCGTGCCAGATCGCGGGGATCAGGAAGCTGGGATAGAAGATGTTGATCGACAGCTTCTCGATCGGCCGCCAGGCCTCATCGGGCAGGAAGCCGGATTTTCGCAGCCCATAACCCAGGGCGATCATCAGAAAGACCGGCAGGACGCCGGCGATCAGCCCGGTCAAACCCAGGTCGCCTGATCCCGCACCCGATCCAGCGCGCCCTGCAAGATCCAGGCGGCGGCGGTGCGGTCCACGACCTGCGCCCGGCGCTTGCGGTTCAGGTCCAGGTCCTCGATCAGGAACCGCTCGACCGCGCTGGTGGACAGCCGCTCGTCCCAGAAGGCGACGTTGATCGGCCGCAGCCGCTCCAGATTGCGGGCGAAGGCGCGGCACGACTGGGCGCGCGGCCCCTCGGTCCCGTCCATATTGGCGGGCAGGCCGATCACCAGGGCCGAGACCTTGCGATGGGCCATCAGCTTGAACAGCTGCTCGGCCTCCAGCGTGAACTTGGACTTGCGGATCAGCTCCAGCGGTGAGGCGATCAGGCGGGTGGAGTCCGACACGGCGACCCCAATGGTCTTCTCGCCCAGATCCAGCCCCATCCACGGCGTGTCGGGCGGGCAGGCGGCGGGCAGGTCGAGGAGGTCAAGAACGGGCACGGCCTGCGGTTAGGACTGGCGGGCGGGGAAGTCAAAGGCGATGAGTTGAGGAAGCGGCGTCAGGGCCGACAGTCCCGGCTGTAGGCTTCGTCATAGGGCTTGTCGAAACAGGCCAGAAAACCGTCGAGCACATCGAGGTTGAGCGGCCAGCTCAGTTCGCGGCCATATCGAGCTTTGAACTCCGCCGCACCCTCTTCGAACCCTTCGGGAGGCGGAATGGCTGCGAGACGGTCGCGGGCGGCTTGCAACGCGGCGCGGTCCTTGAGCAGGAAGGCCACCGTTCCGATTGCATAGTCCGCCTTACCGTCGCCGACGGGATCAGGACTGACCCCCGCCAGCAGCAGCCGCACGGCATGATCCGTCTGGCCCAAGGCGGCTCGGACTTGGCCCTCGTGCCAATAGTTGGTGTGAAGCTGGTCGCTGGTCATGTCTCTCCAGCGCGCCTTGCGATAGGCGGCCAGAAGCTCAACGGCCGTGTCGCGGCATTCGCGCCTGTTCCCGAGCGGACGCCAGCCTCCCTCCATGTCCTGATCGAAAGCTTGAGGCGACAGGGCCAGCATCGCCTCCCTGTCATAGGTGCAGGGCGTGGGCGCGGGGGCAGACTGCAGGACGGCGGCTGCGATGGCGGCGAGGAACATGGCGTGCCCTGTAGTTGCGCGAAACCAAAGCAAGACGTGTGACTGTGGCGTCAATGCGGCCGGACGTTTGGCGCTCGCCGCCCATGCCCCATCTCGTCCTGCTGAGGCGCAGACCGTGTCGGCGGAGCGACATGGCAGGCCCGGAATTTATTTGTCGATCATGCCGATGTGCGGCGGGGCAAGGCTTTCAGGCTCATTTTGCGTGCCCAATCCATCGGCCTTCCTGGCGCGGCTATAGTGTCCGGTCGTAAACGCGGGAGGGTGCGATGAGGTGGATTTGGCAGGTTTGGCGCGTTTGGCGCTTTGTCACCCTGTTTTCACGCCAAGGCGCCCGGCACGACCTGGGTACAGGCGAACACCGCCTCGTTCTTGTGAATCCGCGCCTGTGCCGCTAATCCCGCCCCCTAGACCCCTTTATCGACGTGCATTGGAGGGCCGCATGGCCATCGACGCTGCGACGGTGCGCAAGGTTGCGCATCTCGCCCGCATCAAGACCCCCGAGGATCGGCTGGAGCCGCTGGCCCAGGAGCTGAACGGCATCCTGCAGTGGATCGAACAGCTGAACGAGGTCGATGTCGACGGCGTCGAGCCCATGACCTCGAACGTCGCCCAGCCCCTGCGCCTGCGCGAAGACGTGGTCACCGACGGCGGCAAGATCGACGCCGTCCTGTCCAACGCCCCGAAGTCGGCTGACGGCTTCTTCGTTGTGCCCAAGGTGGTCGAATAGTCATGAGCGACCTGACCAAACTGACCCTAAAGGGCGCCGTCGACGGCCTGAAGGCCAAGGACTTTTCCTCGGCCGAGATCACCCAGGCCTTCCTGACCAAGATCGAGGCCGCCAATCCGACCCTGAACGCCTATGTCGAGGTGACGGCGGACAAGGCCATGGACATGGCCCGAGCGTCCGACGCCCGCATCGCCGCTGGCGAGGGTGGGGTGCTGGAAGGCGCGCCGCTGGGCATCAAGGACCTGTTCTGCACCGAGGGCGTCCAGACCACGGCCGGCTCGAACATGCTGCGCGGCTTCGTGCCGCCGTATGAATCGACCGTCACCGCCAATCTGTGGCGCGACGGGGCGGTCATGTTGGGCAAGCTGAACATGGACGAGTTCGCCATGGGCTCGTCGAACGAGACCTCGGCCTTCGGTCCGGTCAAGAATCCCTGGAAATCGACCGGCTCCAACGCCGATCTGACGCCGGGCGGATCCTCGGGCGGTTCGGCCTCGGCCGTCGCCGCCGACCTGTGCCTGGCCGCGACCGCGTCCGACACCGGCGGTTCGATCCGCCAGCCCGCCGCCTTCACCGGCACGGTCGGGATCAAGCCCACCTACGGCCGCGCCAGCCGCTTCGGCATGGTGGCCTTCGCGTCTTCGTTGGATCAGGCCGGCCCGATCACCAAGACGGTCGAGGACGCGGCCCTGCTGCTGCAATCCATGTGCTCGTTCGACGCCAAGGATTCGACCAGCCTGGACGTCCCGACGCCCGACTGGACCGCTTCGGTCGGCAAGTCGGTCAAAGGCTTACGCATCGGCGTACCGCGTGAATATGTCGTGGACGGCATGCCCGCCGAGATCCAGGCCCTGTGGGACCAGGGCGTGGCATGGCTGAAGGACGCCGGCTGCGAGATCGTCGAGATCAGCCTGCCGCACACCAAATACGCCCTGCCGACCTATTATATCGTCGCCCCGGCCGAGGCCTCGTCCAACCTGGCCCGTTATGACGGCATGCGGTTCGGACACCGGGCGGATCAGTTCAGCTCGCTGGACGACCTCTACGCCACCTCGCGCGCCGAGGGCTTCGGCAAGGAGGTTCAGCGTCGCCTGACCATCGGCGCCTATGTGCTGTCGGCCGGTTTCTACGACGCCTATTACGTCCGCGCCCTGAAGGTTCGTCGCCGCATCGCCGAGGACTTCGACAATGTCTGGGGTCAGGTGGACGCCATCCTGACCCCCTCGACCCCGTCGGCCGCCTTCGCCATCGGGGACAAGCAGATCGACCCCCTGACCATGTATCTGAACGACGTCTTCACGGTCACGACCAACCTGGCCGGCCTGCCGGGCCTCTCGGTCCCCGCCGGCGTCGATTCCGGCGGCCTCCCGCTGGGCCTCCAGGTCATCGGCAAGGCCCTGGACGAAGCCACCGTCTTCCAGGTCGGGGCCGCGCTTGAAAAGGCGGCGGGCTTCACGGCCAAGCCTGGGCAGTGGTGGTGAGTTGACGACAATCCAGGATTGAGGTCAGAGGGGCTAGCTGGTTTAATTTTTGGGGGGATCGAGCCATGAAGAAGCTTGCAGTTATCGCGGGGGTTCTTGCCCTTACAGCCCAAGGGGGCTCGGCCTCGGCAGGCGTCTATGCGGACGATCTGACGCGCTGCGTAGTCAGCTCGACAAGCGCGTCTGATCGTATCAGCTTCATCCGGTGGATGTTTGGAGCGATGTCAGCGCATGACGAGGTTGCGCCCCTTTCAACGGTCACGCCTGAACAACGCGCCTCCATGACCGAAGAAGCGGCAAAAATTGTTCAGCGCCTCATTCTCACAGATTGCCGTGAGCAATCCTCGAATGCCTTGAAGTATGAAGGTGAGACGGCGCTGAAGAGCAGTTTCGAAGTCTTCGGTAAGGTCGCCATGGGCGATTTGATGGGCGATCCGAAGGTTTCCACTGCCTTCGGCGGTATGGATTCCTATTTTGACGTCGATCTTTGGGAAGCGTTTTCTCAGGAAGTCGCGGCGCGCGACTAGCGCTAAGGTGATCGGGCCCTTCCCTCTCCTCGAAGGAGAGGGAAGGGCCGGCGTTTCCGCCGACCCTTCATTTCATCAGGCCGCCGGAAGCGCCTTCAGATCGGCGTCGATGGCCGCGATCTTCTCGTCGGTGATGGCTCCCTGGGAGTAGGGGGCGACCTGCCGAAGGGTCATCGCTTTGAACTGGCCATAGGCGGGATGCTTGTCCATGCCGGGCAGGTGCTTCTCCAGCACCGCCTTGGTCGCCGGATCGTTCACCAGGGCCTCGATCGGGCTTTCGATGGTCGGACGCTGGGCATGATGTTCGTCATGGGCGTGATCTTGCGCCGGAGCCGGGGCGGTCTGGGCCGAGGCGGCGCCGACCAGAAGCAGGGAGGCCGCAGCAGCGGCGAACAGGGTCTTGGACATGGGATTCTCCATTGAGGCGACCGATGTTGAGCGCGATTTCGCGACACCCTCAAGACAGCCTCTTTCTCGCCGCCGCCGACGGCGCTAGGACGACCCCATGACCGACACTGTTCCGAACTCGAAAACCATCAAGGGCCGCACCGGCGATTGGGAAATCGTCATGGGGCTGGAGATCCACGCCCAGGTGGCCTCCAAGGCCAAGCTCTTCTCCGGCGCCGCCGTCGGCTTCGGCGCGGGGCCGAACGAACAGGTGTCCCTGGTGGACGCCGGCTTCCCCGGCATGCTGCCGACGCTGAACAAGCACTGCGTCGAACAGGCGGTGAAGACCGGCCTGGGCCTGCGCGCGCAGATCAACAAGCGCAGCCAGTTCGACCGCAAGAACTACTTCTATCCCGACCTGCCGACCGGCTATCAGATCAGCCAGCTCTATTATCCGATCGTCGGTGAAGGCGTGGTCGAGGTGGAGGCCGAGGACGGCAGCTTCTTCAACGTCGGCATTGAGCGCCTGCACCTGGAACAGGATGCGGGCAAGCTGATCCACGACCTGTCGCCGACCGAGAGCTACGTCGACCTGAACCGGGCCGGCACCGCCCTGATGGAGATCGTCTCGCGCCCCGACCTGCGCACGCCGGAAGAGGCGGTCGCCTACGTCAAGAAGATCCGGACCATCCTGATCTATCTGGGCACCTGCGACGGCGACATGGAGAAGGGCAATCTGCGCGCCGACGTGAACGTGTCGGTCTGCCGCGCGGGCAACTACGAGAAGTTCAAGGCCAGCGGCGATTTCAGCTTCCTGGGCACGCGCTGCGAGATCAAGAACGTCAACTCGTTCCGCTTCATCTCCCAGGCGATCCAGTACGAGGCGCGCCGCCAGATCGAGATTCTGGAGGACGGCGGATCGATCACTCAGGAGACGCGCCTGTACGACCCGACGGCCGGCGAGACGCGCTCGATGCGGTCCAAGGAAGAGGCGCAGGACTATCGCTACTTCCCCGATCCCGACCTGCTGCCGCTGGACCTGGAAGAGGCCTGGATCGCCGAGATCAAGGCCTCCCTGCCTGAGCTGCCGGACGAGAAGCGCAAGCGGCTGATGAGCGAGTACGGCCTGTCCCAGTACGACGCCATCGTCCTGATCTCGGAACAGGCCAAGGCGGACTATTTCGAGGCCGCCGCGAAGGGGCGCGACGCCAAGCTGGTGTCCAACTGGGTCACCAACGAGGTCTCGGCGCGTCTGGCCGCCGACGGCAAGGACTTCGGCGAGAACCCGCTGCCGGCCGCCCATGTGGCCCAGCTGGTCGAGCTGATCGAGACGAACGTCATCTCCTCCAAGATCGCCAAGGAGGTCTTCGACCATGTCTGGAACGGCGAGGGATCGCCGGCCGAGGTGGTCGAGAAGCACGGCCTGAAACAGGTGACCGACACCGGCGCCATCGAGAAGGCCATCGACGACATCATCGCCGCCAACCCGGACAAGGCGGCCGCGGTCGCCGAGAAGCCCCAGGCCCTGGGCTGGTTCGTCGGTCAGGTCATGAAGGCCACCGGCGGCAAGGCCAATCCGGCCGCCGTCAACGACATCCTGAAGGCCAAGCTGGGTTTGTAAAACCCAAGGCCCTCGGCAGATAGTGTGAAGGCCCGGAGATCGCTCTCCGGGCCTTCGATCTTTGCGGGTCTACCAGCGCCAGGCGTCCCGAATGACGTCGATGATATAGCCGTCGTACTCGTCGATCAGATAGATCGTATTGTCGACCAGCACCCAGCGCGTGCCTTCGGGCGGATAGCCGAGACCATAGGTACGCCAGTCGTCCAGTCGGTAGCGCCAGAAGACGTCCGGCAGATAGTTCCCAACGGACCAATAGCGACCCCAATAGGAGCGCGGCACGCTGTAGTAGCCCCACCCCGGCGCGAAATAGAAGCCGACGCGCACACCGCTGTAGCCGTGGAAGCGCCGGTCGTTCCGCCACCAATCGGACCGGTGATTGCGATAGAAGTCGCGCCGCCATTGGTCGCTGTTGAAGCGGCGACGGAAGTCATCGTGCCGGTCGCGGTTCTGGTTCCAGCCCGAGCCGGGACGATCTGGGCGACCCGGGCGGTTCCAGTTGTCGTTCGGCCGATCCGGACGGTTCCAGCCGCTGCCAGGACGGTCTGGGCGGCTTGAGTCGCCACCCGGTCTGTCGGGCCTGCCGCCATTGCCGGGCCGATCCGGTCGGTCTGGACGGCCGACATTGTCGCCCGGGCGATCGGGCCGTCCGCCATTGGTGGGGCGGTCTGGCCTGTTCGGACGCCCAGCGCTGTCTCCGGGCCTGTCCGGTCGGTTCCAACCGCCCTCAGGGCGGTCAGGACGGGAAGGGCGGTCGCCGCCGGCGGGACGATCAGGTCTGCCTTCTCCGTTGGACGGGCGATCTGGTCGTGAGGGGCGGTCTTCCGTCCTTGGCCGCTCGGGTCGTGGGGCGCTGTTCTGCGGACGCTCGGGCGGTGAGGTTTCCGGTCTGGACGCGTTCGGCCGGTTCGGAGCCGGGCGTTCTCCGCGTGAGATCTGCGGGCGTTGGGGGCGGTCGGCGTCGCGCTGTTCGCGACGGGGCTGATCGTCCTGAGCGAGAGCTTGGATTGGGGTGGCGAGCGGCCCTGCGACGGCGGCGACGGCGGTGAAAGCCATCAGGAGGCGTTTCATGGTCTTTTTGTTCCTGCACGCCGGTTCTCCGGCGGCTTAAGAGGATGATCGCGCCGCGTCGATGAACCCGAACTGAACAAGGTCTCGTATCGAAACTTGCCTGTGAAACGCCCCGCGAGCGGGTGTCGCGGGGCTTTCCGGTTCAACGACTCAGCGTCCTCAATAGACGTTGGACAGGACGCTTGCGATCAGGCCGGTGGCGACCGCGATCAGCACAATGTCGCTGCCCGCATGGACATAGCGGTAGCCGCGCGGCGCCGGCCGCAGATTGTAGAAGTAGGGGTCGCTGACATAGTAGCTGCGGTACTGGGCCGGCAGATACCCGCCGGTTCTCCAGCGATAGGCGGAGTAGCGCGGCTCAACCCGATAGTAGCCGTAGCTAGGGGCGTACCAGTAGCCAGAACGAGGGCCGTTGTAGCCGCGGAAGTCAGGCCGCCCGCGCCACCAGTCGCGATTGTTCCGGTCCCAACGGTCGTTACGATAGTCACGTCGGTCATCCCTGCGCTCGTCGCGATAGTCGCGGCGGTCGTCACGGCGGTCCTGACGATAGTCCTGGCGATTGTTGTAGTCGCCTTGACGCCAGTCGCGACGGTCGTCCCGACGTTCGTTGCGATAGTCACGCCGGTCGTCGCGGCGATCCTGGCGGTATTCCCGGCGGTCGCGGTTCTGCGCCTCGGCCAGCATGGGGACGGCCGTGGTGGACAGGGCGATGGCGACGACGGCGGCCTTGGTGAGGCGGTTCATCTGCTTGCTCCATTCTGGGCCGCCGACGGAAACGACGAACTGGCCCGTTAATGACGCTCAAGCTCAGGTTTCTCGCCTGAACGCCTCCTGAACGATCGTGTCAGGATTGAAACCTGCGTTGCGGTAGCGGGCGCACAGGCCCAAATGTCGGTCTTCACCTAGAGGAGGCCGCCGCATGACCGCACCGATTCAGCTCTGGTATTGGCCCACGCCGAACGGGTGGAAGGTCTCAATCGCGCTCGAGGAAATGGGTCTCGCCTATGAGGTCAAGCCGGTGAACATCGGCGCCGGCGAGCAGTTCGAGCCCGCCTTTCAGGCCATTAGTCCCAATGGTCGTATGCCGGCCATCGTCGATCCTGACGGACCCGACGGCGAGCCGATCTCCATCTTCGAGTCCGGCGCGATCCTTCAGTATCTTGGGAACAAGTCGGGGAGGTTCTATCCGACCGGAGTGCGCGCTCGGGTCGAGGTCGATCAATGGCTATTCTGGCAGGTCGGCGGACTGGGGCCGATGGCGGGTCAGACGCACCACTTCCGCCAGTATGCGCCGGCCATGATCCGTGATCAGCGTCAGATCGCCTACGGCGTGCGGCGCTATACGAACGAGACCCACCGCTTGTATGGCGTCATGGACCGTCGCCTGCGGGACCGTGAGTATCTGGCCGGCGACTACTCCATCGCCGACATGGCGGCCTGGCCCTGGATGCTGCCGACGTTGCAAGGGCAGACGCTGGCCGACTTCCCGAACTTGGCGGCCTGGATCGAGCGTGTCGGGGCGCGGCCGGCGGTCAAGATCGGGCGCGCCCTGCTGGAAGAACGACGCGGGAATGCGGGCGGATCGGGCAAGGATGCGGAGGCGGCGAGGGCGGTTCTGTTCGGTCAAAGGGCACCGAAGGCGTAAACAAGAGATTTCCAACAGATTTCAGACTTCTGAATAGCTAGAGGAGTATTCATTTCTGCTTTACTGAAAAGTTTGGCGATGGCTTTCGCTGTTAACTTTAACTTCAAACCGGCGGTATTTGATGCGGTATCAGAGACGGGCCCAGAACGGCGCCCGTTCAGGAGATACGGTGATGAACGCGCAAGAAATGGCGCACGACCTGCAGGCCGCCTCGGACACCGAAGGCCTGCCTCTGCCGACGACCGACATGTCGGGCGACGACCTGTTCAAGCTGGGCATGATGTATTCGGCCGGATCGGGCGGTTGCCCAATGGACCGGGTTTCGGCCCACATGATCTTCAACCTGGCCGCCATGAAGGGCTCGATCGAAGCGCGCGTCTATCGCCGCGAGATGAGCCTGGAGATGGAACGCGAAGAGATCGCCGAGGCGCAGAAGGCGGCGCGCCGGTACATCGACATGGGCGTGGTGCGGCTGGCCGCCTGACCTGAACCTTAGAAGGTGGCGTAGCCGTTGCCGTTCGATCCGTTGATCGAATAGCTGAAGCCGATCGGCATGGCGGCGCGCACCTGGGTGAAGAAGGCGGCGAGTTCGCCGAGCGTCGAACGCGGTACGAAGATGATGTCGCCGCGACGCAAGGCCACGACCTCGCCGCGACCTGGGCGTAGATCGACCACCCGCATCATGCGCGACCCGCCAGGGCCGCGCCGGATCAGGGCGACGCGATCCGGTTTGCCCGAGGGCAGGAAGCCGCCCGCCTGGACGACGGCCTGATAGGCGTCCAGGTCGCCGGTCATTTCGATGACGCCTGGGGTTCGCACCTCGCCGTCAATCCAGACGCGGATCGGGCCGGCCTGCCTCAAGGTTACTTCAACGACCGGACGCACCAGTTGCGCGGCGTAGGCTGATGAGGCCTCCTGCTCCAACTCCGGCAAGGTGCGGTCCGCCGCCATGATCTGGCCGATCAGCGGCAGGGCCACGCGGCCGTCGGGACCGACCTTCAGGGTGCGGGTCAGTTCGGCGGCGGTAGGCATGGCCACCTCGATCTCGTCGCCGGGATAGAGCAGATATTCCGGCTCTTCGTCGGTCCAGTCGGCGAACGGGATCGTGGGGAAGTCGTCACGGCCGGCAGTCTGGACCCTGTCGGTGCGAGAACCAGGGCGCGGCATGCGGGCGGCGTTGCCCCCGCCGCAAGCGGCCAGGGTCGCGGCGGCCGACCCGAGGGCCAGCAGGAACAGTCGGCGATCTGGCGTCATGGAATCGGTTTGGTCCGACGAGAACAGGTTGATCGCAACCTCGCGCCTTATGGGTAACCGATGGTTAACGCCGGTGGGCGAAAGGTGAAACGGACCAAGAGTTTCCTGGATTCGCCCGCCCATGCGTTCGACGGCCTATGTCACGACCCGACCGCGTTACGGCGTGCTGGATGTCGTCGGCCTGCTGTTCCGCGAACTGCTGCTGATGATCGTCGTCTTCCTGGTCATCTTCGCGCTGGGCGCCGCGGCGGTGTTCACGCTGAAGAAGACCTACACGGCCCAGGGCGCGGTGTTTGCGGGCGTGGGCCAGGAGTATGTTTATCAGCCGCGTGTCGGCACGGCGGAGCGGGGGCAGGCGCCGCAGGGTGACGAGGTCGCCAGTTCCGAAGCGGCGATCCTGAGTTCGGGGCAGGTGCGCCAGCGGGTGGTCGAGGCCCTGGGGCCGGCGGCGATCCTGGGCAAGACGCCGACGGGATCGAAGGCGCAGGCCGAGGCGGCGGCGCGCAAGCTGGTCGGCGGAAGCCTGGGCGTCGGCACGGCGCCCGGCAGCGCGGTCATCCGCCTGAGCTACGAGGCCGACGATCCCGAACGGGCGGCGCGGGTGCTGAACACGGTGATCGAGCAATACCTCGCCTATCGCCGCGAGGTGTTTCAGGACAAGACCCCGGCCATTGCCACCCAGAGACTGGCGTTCGAAGGCGATCTGAGCGCGGCGGATCAGGCCTATGAGCAGTTCCTGACCAGCAACGACATCGGCGACTTCACAGCGGCCAAGACCACGCTGGCGGCCGTCTATCAGACGGTCTTCACCGACCGGCTATCGACCCAGAGCCAGCTGAACCAGACCAGCCAGAGGCTGAACACCCTGGTGGCGCAGCAGGCGGCGACCCCGGCGGAGGTGGCGCTTCAGCAGGACCTGAACATCTCGGCCCAGGATCAGGTGCTGCAACTGCGGACCGAGCGCGAGCAGCTGCTGTCGCGCTATCAGCCGGACGCCCAGCCGGTGAGGGACATCGAGGCGCGGATCGCCCAGCTGCAGGCCTATGTGGGCACAGGTACGGCGGTGGGGGCCAAGGAGGTCCGCACCGGGCCGAACCCTGTCTGGACCGAGCTGGAGACCAACCGGATCAACACCCAGGCCGACCGCGACGCCCTTGCGGCGAGGCTCTCGGCGCTAGATCGTCAGTTAACGGACATTCGGTCGCGGCAGGCCCGGCTGACGGCGCTGGAGTCCGAAAACGCGACCCTGGCCGGCAATCGCGAAGTCCTGACCGCCAATATTCGCGAGTTCCAGCAGCGCGAGAGCCAGAGCCGGGCGGACAACGCCCTGGTCGCCGCCGGCGCCGACAATGTCACCGTCATCGAACGCGCCCAGCCCCCCTCGACCGGCAAGAGCCTGAAGGCGCCGGCCCTGGCGGCGGTCTTCCTGTTCGCCGCCTTCACCGCCCTGTGCATCGGCCTGCTGCGGATCTTCTCGCGGCGCGGCTTTGCAACGCCGGACTCGGTGCGGCGGACGCTGGATATGCCGGTCCTGGCCGTGGCTCCGGCGAAGGCGCACTAGCCTCATGCCCGTGTTAGGCTGAGCCGATGGAGCGCGTGGCGATTCGATGGTCGATCTGACGTCCGAAATGGCGGGCCTGTGGGCGGCGCTGGGTCCGGCGCCGGCGCACCGCGCCCGCGTGATCCAGTTCGCCGCCGCCACGACCGGAGAAGGCGTCTCGACCGTGGCGCGGGAGTTCGCGCGCCTGGCCGCTGTCCGCGCGCGCAAGCCGGTCTGGCTGGTGGACGGGGACCTGGCCCAGCAGGGGCAGCTCGAAGCCATCGCCGCCGAACCGGACCGGTTCGGCCAACTGGGCAAACCGGCCCAGGCCTCGCCCGACGGCTCCAGCTTCTTCGCCGTCACGCCGGCGCCGACGGGACGGGATGGCAAGCCGATCCCACCCGCGCGCCTGCTGACTGCGCGACCCTGCCTGGGCGGCCGGTTGTGGATCACGCGCTTCCACATGGAGGCCCTGCGCTCTGGCCACCGGGTCGAGGCGATCGGCGAGGCCGGTTATTGGGACGCCCTGCGGCCGCACGCCGACACCATCGTCATCGACAGCCCGGCCGCCGACCGCAACGACATGGCGATCATCCTGGCGCCCTTCGTGGACATGACGGTTCTGGTGGTCGCGGCCGGCGGCGCGACCGCGAGCGGACCGGTGATCCTGCGCGACGAGATCGAGGCCGTCGGCGGCCGCATCGCCGGGGTGGTCATGAACCGCTCGACCTACAAGCCGCCCAAGTTCCTGAGCCGGCTGGCGGGCTAGGCGCGCCTTCGCAACATGGCCGCGCCATAGAGTTTCGGCTCGAACCCCTTGGTCCAGAACAGCTTGCCCAGGCCGCGCGCCGCGCGGTCCAGGGTTTCGGCGCGGGCGGGGCGGCGGAGCAGGGCGAGGGTCAGGGAGGCGAGACCCCAGACGGCGGCCTGGGCGGCGCCGATCAGCATCCAGCGGGCCACGGCGGGCCAGTCGCGGCGGGCGGCGGCCATCTGGCTGGGGCTCTGGCCATAGGCGAAGGCGCGCAGCAGAGCGTAGTTCAGGGTGGCGCGATCGGGGGGCGCGAACTCGTCCACCCAGGCGTCGGCGGCCCAGCCGAACCGGCCGCCGCGCGCTTGCAGGGCGGTGAACAGGCGGTCGTCCTCGCCGCCGGTCTGGTCCATGGCGGCGTCGAACGGCGCGGGGCAGGGCAGGGCCGTGGCGCGGACCATCAGACTGTTGCCGCAGCCGTGGATCTGGTCGGTCAGGCCGGTCTGGGTCGGGCCGTCGCGGCCGAAGAACCGTTCCAGATAGGCGGTGGTCCAGCCCGTGCCGTCGGGCACGCGGCCTCGGATGGGGCCGAACAGGACATCGGCGCCGGTTTGAACCTGAGCCTGCAACAGGGCGGCCAGCCAGCCGGGGGAGGCGGCCTCGTCGTCGTCGAGAAAGGCGATCAAGGGGGCGTCGGTGGCGGCCATGCCGATGTTGCGGGCCGTGGCGACGCCGGGGACGGGGGCATGGGCATAGGTCAGGGGCACCGGCGCCTCGGCCCGCAGACGGTCGATCAGGGCGGCGGCTGAACCATCGGGGTCATTGTCCGCGACGACCACGGCGGCGATCCGGTCCAGCGACCCGACTTGGGCGAAGACCGAACGCAGGGCCCGCTCCAGCATGGCCGGGCGACGCAGGGTCGGGATCAAGACGGCGACGTCCCGCATCAGATCGCATCCGCATAGACGGCCGCGCGGTACAGGCGCAGGGCGAAGGCGCGGGTGCGGGTCGGCAACAGGGGCGACAGGGCGGCGCCCCGGGCCATGCGACGGATCAGGGGCAGGGACGGCAGGCGTTTCAGGGCGCGGGCGGCCTTGTAGCTGGGGTAGGTCTGGACGATGGCCGGGTGCAGGGCGACGACGCGGGCGAAGTTGGCGGCGCCCTGGTCAAACTTGCGCGCCAGGTCCGGCACGGTGTCGAGGCCCATGTGGGTGGCCGGGTTGTCGATGTGGACCACCTGAAACTGGCGGGCGACCCGCATGGCCCATTCCACATCCTCCCACCCCCAGCCGGTGAAGCCGGGGTCGAAGGATTCGACGGCGAAGACGTCGCGCCGGACCAGCAGGTTGGAGGTGTAGACGTATTTCTCGGGCGTCCTGGCGCGCTGGGCGGCGCGGACGCATTCGCTGGCGCCGGACAAAGCGCGGTGGACGGCGAAGCGACGGTCGCGCGGCGCCTGTTTCAGCGAGAAGCCGCCGAAGGCCACGGCCGGATCGTCGCGCGCGATCAGATCGACCCAGGTCTGGAGGAAGCGCGGGCTGTCCGGCTTCATGTCGCTGTCGAGGAACAGCCAGGAGCCGGCGCGGGCGGCGATGGTCAGTCGGTTGCGCCCCCGCGCCCGGCCTTCGTTGGCGCACAGGGTGACGAGGCGGGCAGGCAGGGCCAGGGCGTCCAGCGTGGTCTTCAGCCGGGCGGTCAGGGCGGCGTCGCCGGTGCCGTCGTCCAGCAGGATCAGCTCGACCCGGCCGGCCAGGGCGGGGCCTTCGGTATCCAGCCGGCGCAGCAGGGGTTCGGGATCGTCGCGCAGGAAGGGGATCAGGACCGACAGTTCGGGCCGGGCGGCGGCCCAGCCGGGGTTGTCGTGAATATCGGCGCGGGAGCCGCTCATGCCGGGGCTCCCCGTCGGGCCTGGATCAATCGGTTCAGCACGTCGCGCACCCCGGCGGCGTTGAGCGTCAGCGCCAGGGCCGCATAGACCAGTCCGCCGACGCTCGCGTCCAGCATCAGTTCGACGAAACCGCCCAGCGGCGGAAGGCGCCAGACCACCAGGGCCATGCCGGTCGAGGCGACGCCGCAACGGATCAGGGCCTCCCACGGGATGGGCAGGGCGATGGCGCGGCGGCTGATCAACAGGCAGGCGACCAGGCCTATGGCGAAGCTGAGGGCCGTGGCGACGGCGGCGCCCAGCACGCCCAACCGGGGGATCAGGACCAGGTTCAGCAGGATGTTGGCCAGGGCCGGAATGGCCATGGTGACCAGCAGCAGGCCGGTCTTCTTGCCCAGGGTGAAGCCGAAGCCGAAATAATAAGCGATCAGGCCGGACATGAAGGCCGAGGCCGCGATCCAGGGCGTGACCAGGGCGGCGGCGACGCGCAACTCGGGGCCGATCATCAGCTCGGCCAGAGGGCGGGCGACCAGGGACAGGCCGACGGCGGCGGGCAAGCCGATCAGGATCAGGGTCGAGCCCTGTTCCAGGGCCGTCTGGCGCAGGGCTTCGCGGCCGCCGCGCTCCAGCGCCATGACCATGGCCGGGGCGCCGGCCGCCCCCAGCCAGATGAACATCACGTCCAGGGTGCGGTTCGCCAGGCTGTAGCTGGCGTGATAGGCGCCGACCGCCGCCGCATCCATGAAGGCGGCAAGCAGGAAGCGGTCGGTCGAGGCTAGAATCAGGGCCAGGGTCAGCGAGGCCGCGATCGGATAGCCGTAGGCGGCGTAGGCTTTCAGCCGGGCGCGATCCACGGTTCCGCCCGCCGACTGGCGCAGCTCGCCCGGCAGGATGAAGGGCAGGGCGAACAGGGGGGCGATCATCAGCCCCAGCATGGGCGAGGATGCGCCGGCGCCGGCCAGGGCGAAACCGGCCCCGACCAGAAAGCCCAGCACGGCGACGCCCATGTCCACCGAGGCGGCCTTGGACACTTCGCCGGCCGCGCGATACCGCTCCTGCGCCAGCTTGGCCAGGTTGCGGATCGGCGCCCCGGCTAAACCAAAGCCGACCGCCAGCTTGAAGGCCGGGGTCAGGGGCAGGAGCCAGACCACCAGGGCGGCCAGCGGCACGAAGACGGCGATGACGGCGAAAGACGTCCGGTACAGGCTGGCGAAATGGGTCGCCAGGCCGCCCGGCGTGCGCTCGGCCGCCCAGAAGCGGGCCATAGAGGCCTCCAGCCAGCTGAAGCTGACCGTATGGGCCAGGCTGGTGACGGAGAAGGCCAGGGCGTAGTGGCCGAAATCCTCGGGGCTGAGCAGGCGGGTGAAGACGACGATGGTCAGGAAACCGACCACGCCCTGGACGATCTGGGCCGGCAGATAGCCCCAGACGCCGCGCCAGAACATGCGCGTCTCGCTCACCTGACGGCGGCCCGGTCGCCCAGCAGGACGGGCACGGTGATCAGGATGATCCACAGGTCCAGCCAGAAGGACTGGCGCTGGATATAGTCTACGTCCAGCTCGACCCGGCGGCGCACCTCGGCCTCGGTGTGGACCGGGCCGCGAGAGCCCTTGATCGCAGCCCAGCCGGTCATGCCGGGCTTGATGCGGTGACGATGGGCGTATTCGGCGACCAGAAGCGCGGACTCGGTCTCGCCCGTCTTCATGCCGATGGCGTGGGGGCGGGGACCGACCAGGGACATCTCGCCGGTCAGGACGTTGAAGATCTGGGGCAGCTCGTCCAGGCTGGTGGCGCGGATGAAGCGGCCGACGCGGGTGACGCGGTCGTCGTCGGCGGTGATCTGGCGGCTGGCGGTGGCGTCGGCGGCGGCGTGGCGCATCGAGCGGAATTTCCACACCACAATGGCCTCCTGGTTGAAGCCGTGGCGACGCTGGCGGAAGAAGATCGGGCCCGGGCTGTCCAGGCGGATGGCCAGGGCGATCAAGGCCATGACCGGGGCGGCGGCGATCAGGGCCAGGGCGCCGATGACGATGTCCTGCAGCCGTTTGACGAAGGCGCGGGCGTCGGCGCTGGCTCCGCCGCCGATCTGGGCCAGGGGAGCGGCGGCCAGCCGGGTCAGGACCGCATCCCGCCCGGTCTCGGAATCGACGAGAATAGTCAGAGGATTGGGCAGGGTCTCGAGCCGGCGCGTCAGTTCGCGCACCCGCGGCCCGGCCTCGGCGTCGATGGCCAGGACGATCCGGTCGACATAGGGCAGCATCCGGTGGGTCAGCAGGGCCTCGGCGGCCCCGAGCACGGGCACCCCGGCCAGGCTATCGGGCGAGCGGGCCAGACGGTCGTCGAACACGCCCAGCACATTGAGGTCACGCCGCTCCAGCGCCCGCTCGATCAGGGCCTCGGCGTTACGGGTGGCGCCGACGATGACGATATTGGGCGACAGGGCCCCCTGACGACGCCAGCGCGCCACCAGCGTCAGCCACAGGCCGTGTAGGGCGATCAGAACCAGGGTCGTCCCCACGCCCCAGGGAATCACGGGGCCCAGACCTTGACCAAGCGCGAAGCCCAGGCCCGCTGCCGCACCGGTCGCCAGCCCGCCGGCCAGAACTACGCAGGCCAGATGGATCAGGGGCGCCGGGTTCGGGCCGAATCGATACAGGCCCAGGCCGCGTAGAAGGGCCAGAACCGCGACCGCGCCCACGGCCAGGGGGATGACGGCGCCCAGGGTCAGGGTCCGGGGATCCAGATCGCCCAGCGCCCACAGGGCCGCGAGGCCCAGGCCTGCGGCGACCGCCACGTCGGCGGCGCGGAAATAATAGACCGCCAAGCGCACGCTCGACCGCTGGCGGGCGTTCAGCCAGACCTCCGGCCGGAACGGGCCCCGCCCGGCGCGTCCGGCGAGGCCGGGCGCCGCCCCGTCGATCATGGTCGCGGGGGCGAGGGAAGAGGCGCAGTCAGGCATGGCGATCCGTGGTCTGGAAGAGCCGCAATAGTGCACAGCCCGCCTCTATGTCGCGTTAACAACAGGTCTTTGGTTCGAAGCGGATTGCACGACGCATCATGCTCGGCTATCGAGCCCTTCGCTGGAGACGTGGCCGAGTGGCTGAAGGCAACGGTTTGCTAAATCGTCGTACCCTGTAAGGGGTACCGAGGGTTCGAATCCCTCCGTCTCCGCCACCCCGTCCTCCGCTAAACGGCAAGTCCGCGAGAGCAGGGAAATACCCCCTACATTCCGGTGCATTTCCGGCGCTGTCAGGGTAACGGCGCCAAGTCGCAATCGCCCCAGCCAAGTTCGATTGGGGCGGTCGCCGCCGCCTAGGCGGCATCAGGCTCGGCGTGGAAACGGCGAAGGCGCGTTTGACAGATCAGATGACGCTGGACGTTGAAGGGATTGTAGATAGCGGCGTCGGTTGTGAGTAAACGTTGGGCGTAGGCTTGGGCTTGAAGCCCTGCTGCTGCCGCTCTCGTCGTAGGATGGGACATGTGCGTTCCCGACCCGGCTGTTCTCTTTGGGCGGCCTGGGCGGTGAACCCGGGTGAGGTTCAGCACTCGAAGAGCGGCGCCATATGACGCGAGGCCGTCAGTCGTGATCGTGCAGGCTGAGACTTAAACGGAAGTAGAGTCAGACAGCATTGCTGATCACCTCTGCCGTGAGGCCGTGGCGTTTGAACGAAAGCGGCTTCAAGAATGTCGTCTCCTGTCAGCCCTCTACTGCGACCTTCAGTGGAGACAAGTTGGCGGCAGACTGACGGCATCCCCCCGTTGACATCGGACGGGATACGTCGAGCGTAGGTGGGCAAACAGATTGCCGATAGCGCTGTCTTTACTGCTACGCGACATGAGAAGCCTGTTTCGACAAGGTCTTTTTGGCCCAGGGTCGCGATTATTGGGGGAGGGGAGGGATGAGTCAGGCAGAGACCGGACCGTTCGGACAGCGGCAGATCTATTTCCTGGCCAGCTATGTGCTGGTCTTTGTCGCCGCATTCGTCGCCCTCACGCCTGTGCTGCAGATCATCGTGCCGCTTCACGCAGGACGCATCGATCCAGCCGACAAGACAAGAATTCTGAGCCAGGCGATGTTCTGGGGGGCGGCGACAGCCGCGATCTCAAATGTCGCTGTCGGCGCGCTGAGCGATCGAACCCGATCGCGATTTGGACGTCGGCGGCCATGGTTGGCGGCCGGCGCCCTGCTGATGGTCGTGGCCTATGTCGGAATCGCCCAGTCGCGGTCGCCCCTGCAGCTGACCTTGGCGGTCATGGCCTTCCAGGTGGCGTTCAACATGATGATGGCGCCGATGCTCGCCCTGTTCGCCGAAAGAGTGGGCCTGGCGCAGCGCACGACCATGTCCGCGCTCCTGGGGATCTGCTATCCCCTGGCCGTGGCTGTCGGCTCGGGGCTGATGGCGCTGGGGCCGGCGACGGAAAATGGACGGCTCATTCTGCTGTCCCTGATCCTGTTGGGGGTCGTGCTGCCCTTCGTCTTGTTGTTTCCGGAGCCAATCGGCGAGGCCCCCGTCCCCGCGCCGGGGCGTGACCGCCCGGAGTTCACGGGTTTTCTGGCGCCTTTTAAATCACGGAATTTCTCGCTGGTTTGGGGGGGGCGGCTTTCGCTTTCGACAGGGTACGCACTGGTCAGCGCCTACCTCCTCTATTTCGTCGCCGAGGCGTTCCGCGCCGAGAATCGCAGCGCCGAGCTATCTCACTCCATTCTCACCTCCGTCGCTCTGGGCGGCGTATTTGTCGTCGCCGGCGTCGTGGCCGTCCTAGGAGGCCGTTTGAAATCAAGAAAGTTCGCCGCCCTGGTGGGGGCGGTGTTGCTGTGCGGCGCGACAGGGGGCGCAGCCCTTTCCGAGCAGTGGGGCTTCGTGGTCGCATGTTTCTTGATCTACGGCATCGGCCAGGGGGCCTATGGGGCGGTGGAGATGGGACTGATGGCGGATGCTCTCCCCGACCGGCGGGGTCAGGGCAAGGACATGGGACTGATCAATCTGACAGTCGCTCTTCCTCAGGCCCTGGCGCCGGTCATTGCGGTTGTGGTTCAACAGAGCGGCGGGGAGACGCGCGCTCTGTTTCTGGGCGCGGCGCTCTGTTTCGGCGCCGGCGCCGTTCTGATTTCGGCCCTTAAGCCCCTGCGGGGGGCTTGAAGGGGGATCCGGGGGCGAGAGGGCCTGCGACCCATGCTTGCGGACAGCACGCGGCGCGGACTAGGAGGGTTTGCTGGATCGACGCCTCGCCCGGCGGCGGTTGTCGGCAGGTCGGGGGAAACAATGTCGGGTGCGACGATCTATGATGTGGCGGCCGCTTCCGGCGCGTCCATCAAGTCGGTATCAAGGGTGCTGAACGGCGAGGCCAATGTCAGCGCCGCATTGCGTGAGCGCGTGCTGGCGGCTGTCGAGAGCCTGGGATACCGGCGCAACATGTCCGCGCGCGGCTTGGCCGGAGCGACCTCGTCGATCATCGCCGCCTTGGTGGACGCTCAACTGACGATCGAACACTGGCGCAGCGGGCGAGGAAACGACTACCTCAGCCGGCTGGAGATGGGCGTTTTGATGGAGGTTCGGCGAGCCGACCACCATCTGATGGTCGAACTGATCGACCACGCGTCACCCAATCTTCGGCGCGATCTGTCGGCGCTTTTGGCCTCCGTTCGTCCGCGGGGCGTCATTCTCACGCCCCCCAATTCCGATCACCCCATCGTTCTCGACACGCTGGAGAAGGCGGGGATCGCCTATGCGCGGATCGGTCCTGAGCGCAACCTGAGCCAGGGCGTCTGCGTGGCGATGGATGAGCGCCAGGCCGCTTTCGACATGACCAAACACCTGATTGAGCTGGGTCACCGTCGGATCGGGTTCGTGACAGGGCCGATCGCCTACGCCGCCAGCCAAAGGCGTCTCGAAGGATTTAGAAACGCCATGGCCGATCATGGTCTGCCGATTATGGAAGGAAGCGTCGCCCAGGGCGACTTCACCTTCCAGTCCGGCCTGGCTGCGATCGCTGGCTTTCTTGTTCGGAATCTGCCGCTGACCGCCGTTTTCGCAAGCAACGACGATACGGCCTTGGGTGTGCTTCAAGGCGCCGCAGCGCGCGGGTTGCGCACGCCGCAGGATCTCTCGATCGCAGGTTTTGACGATACGCCGGGGGCGATGTTCGCCACGCCCTCGCTGACGACGATCCGCCAGCCTGTGACCGAAATGGCCGCTCTGGCCGCCCGGCGTCTCATCCCCGGTCATCAGGACAAGGACGCGCCTGCCCCCCTTTCGCCGGGCGGGTGCCTGCTGGCGCCCTATGTTCTGGTCGTGCGGAATTCGACTGGAGCGGTCACGCCCTGACCCCTTGCCGGTTGACAGCGCTGTCAATTTGCCTAGGCTTCATGCTAGGGGGACGAAGTTTCTCGAGAGACGACACCCTTCGGGCCCTCAGCTCAGCCCGCCTCATCTTCGGCATCGCGTCTTGGATGACGGGTCGCCTTGTCTTCCGTGGAATCCGCCATGCGCAATGCCGTTTCCTTCCTCTCTCTCATCCTGGCGGTTCCCATGTTAGCCGGCGTCCCGATGCCGGCTGAGGCTCGAACGCCGACCCAAGCCTCTGACGAGGTCGTCCAGAACGCTCAGGCTCACCCGGAGCTGTGGCCCCATGCCTCCTCTCCGGCGGCGATGACGGACGCCGCGACCGAGGCCTTCGTCACCGAACTGATGGCGAAGATGACCGTGGAAGAGAAGGTCGGTCAGACGATCCAGGCAGACATCGCCTCGATCAAGCCCGAGGACCTGCTGACCTATCCGCTGGGGTCGATCCTGGCTGGCGGCAACTCCTCTCCTGGCGGAGACGAGCGATCAAACGCCCAGGCCTGGGTCGATCTGGCGCGCGAGTTCAGGGTCGCCAACGCCCGTCGCAGAGGAACCGTCGTCCCGCTGATCTACGGCATCGACGCCGTTCACGGGCACAACAATGTCGTGGGCGCGACGATCTTCCCTCACAATATTGGCCTGGGCGCAGCGCGCGATCCGGATCTGATTCGGCGCATCGGCGCGGCGACGGCGCTGGAAGTCGCCGTGACCGGCGCGGACTGGACCTTCGGTCCGACCCTGGCTGTGCCGCGCGACGACCGCTGGGGACGCGCCTACGAAGGTTATTCGGAGAATCCCGAGGTTCAGCGGGCCTACGCCGCACCCATGACCCTTGGGCTTCAGGGCGAGCTATCGACGGACGGGCCACTGGTTGCGGGCCATATCGCCGGATCGGCCAAACATTTCCTTGCCGACGGCGGCACCGCAGAAGGCAAGGACCAGGGCGACTTCCTGGGGACTGAACAGGAACTGATCGACACCCACCTGTCCGGCTATCCCCAGGCGATCGACGCAGGCGTGCTTTCGATCATGGCCAGCTTCTCCAGCTGGAATGGCGTCAAACACTCCGGCAATGAGACCATCCTGACCGACGTGCTCCGTGGGCCCCTGGGCTTTGACGGTTTTGTCGTGTCCGACTGGAACGCCCATGGGCAATTGCCGGGCTGTTCGAACGAAAGCTGCGCCCTGGCCTTCAATGCCGGGATCGACATGTTCATGGCGCCCGACAGCTGGAAGCCGCTCTATCAGAACACCCTGGCCCAGGTGCGGTCGGGCGAGATTCCAATGGCGCGACTGGATGAGGCGGTGCGCCGGATTCTGCGGGTCAAGGTCAAGACCGGCCTGTTCGTCGATCGCCGGCCGGTTGAGGGCCGACTGAACGAGCTGGGCTCTCCGGCCCACCGCGCCATTGCGCGCGAGGCGGTGCGCAAGTCGCTGGTCCTGCTGAAGAACGAAGGCTCAGTCCTGCCGATCAGATCCGGCGCGCGGGTCCTGGTCGCCGGCCACGCCGACGACATCGGCCAGGCTTCGGGCGGCTGGACCCTGACCTGGCAGGGGACGGGCAACACCAACGCCGACTTCCCCAACGGCCAGTCGATCTGGGGCGGCATTCAAGAGGCGGTCGCCGCCGGCGGCGGTCAGGCGACGCTCAGCCCTGACGGCACCTTCACGCAAAAGCCCGATGTCGCCATCGTCGTCTTCGGCGAGACTCCCTATGCCGAGTTTCAGGGCGACGTCGATACGCTGGACTTCCTGCCGACCGAGCCGCTGGAAACGCTGAAGCGCCTCAAGGCTGCTGGGATTCCGACCGTGTCGGTCTTCCTGTCCGGCCGTCCGATGTGGACCAATCCTGAGATCAACGCCTCTGACGCCTTTGTCGCCGCCTGGCTGCCGGGCACGGAAGGCGGCGGCGTGGCCGACGTCCTGATCGGCGACGCTGCGGGCAAGCCTCGCACCGACTTCAATGGCAAGCTGTCGTTCAGCTGGCCCAAGAACGCCAAGGGCGAACCGCTGAACGTCGGGCAGCCGGGCTATGATCCCCAGTTCGCCTACGGTTACGGCCTGACTTATGCTCAGGGCGGGCGTGTGGGCCCGCTGTCGGAAGAGAGCGGAATCCTCGGCGCCGTCGGCAGCATCGATCGCTATTTCGTGGACGGCCGCTATGTCGCGCCGTGGGCGCTCATGCTCGACGACGCCGGCGGTCAGCATAAGCCGGGTTTGGCGCGCACGGCGGCGAGCCCGCGCGGCGGCGTCTCGGTTCGCCCCGTCGATGATCTGGCGCAGGAGAGCGGTCAGCAGTTCACCTTCGCCGGACTCGGTCCAGCCAGTGCGAAAATCTGGGGCACGCCGATCGACGTGACCCGTCACGCCAATGGCGAGATGGCTCTGGGCTTCCGCTACAAGGTCGACGCGGCGCCGACAGGCGTGGTCGGTCTGGCCTTCGGTCAAGCGTCGGTCGATGTGACGCGTCTGTTCACGGAAGCCTCGACCGGGGAGTGGCGAACGGTGAAGATCCGCCTGTCCTGCTTCCGAGACGCCGGCGCCGACCTGTCGGCGGTGGACACGCCGTTCCAGATCGCCACGGACGGCGCCCTAACCCTTTCCGTGTCGGAAATTCGTCTGATGTCGAATGAGGGCGACGCGAGCTGCCCGGCGGTTTAGGTCGCGCAGTGGCGGGCGATGTAGGCCGAGTGGGTCGGCATCGCCTCCGCCGTCTTGCGGATAATGGCGCGAAGGCCCGCCAACTGTTGTCGGACGACGGAGGCCGGCAGGGCGTCCGCCAACGGGTCATGGCCTACCGGGTGGATGTTCTGCCCCACAAGGACCGCGATCCAGCTGGCCTCGCTGAACAGCTCGTCGCCCTCCTTGAAAACGCGGCCACCCGACAGGAACAGGTCGATCCGTCGCGCCAGCGAGTCAGGGATATCCATGCCGGCCACATGACGCCAGAAGGCGGTGTCCGACCGCTGGGTGGCCTTGTAGTGCAGGATGATGAAGTCCCGAATCTGCTCGAACTGCAGCCGGGATTGGCGATTGTACTCGTCGCGCAGCCGGGGATCGAACCCCGCATCGGGGAAAAGACGCATCAGCCGCGATATGCCGCTCTGAATAAGGTGGATGCTCGTCGATTCCAGTGGCTCGAGAAAGCCCGAGGACAGGCCCAGGGCGACGCAGTTGCCGATCCACTGACTGCGCCGCCGGCCCGTGACGAAGCGCAAGGGCCGAACTTCGCCCAAGGCCGGACCGTCAAGGCCGTTGAGCAAGGCGGCTTCTGCTGCGGCGTCGGTCGTAAAGCTGGAGGCGTAGACGTGGCCGTTGCCGGTCCGGTGCTGCAGCGGAATGCGCCAGCGCCAACCGGCTTCATCGGCCGTGGCCCGAGTATAGGGTGTTAGCGGATCGGTGTTGGCCGAGGGAACGGCCAAGGCGCGATCGCAGGGCAGCCAACTGCTCCAGTCCTCATAGCCGGCGCCGAGCGCATCTTCGATCAACAGGCCCCGGAACCCGGTGCAATCGATGAAGAGGTCCGCCTCCAGCCTCCGTCCATCCGCAAGATGAACCGCGCGCACGAAGCCGTCGCCCGGGCGGAGCTCGACGCCCTCGACTCGACCCTCAAGCCTTTCCACCCCGCGAGGTTCGGCGTAGCGGCGCAAATAGGCGGCGTACAGACCGGCGTCGAAATGATAGGCGTGCTTGAGGCTGGATAGGACGGTGCGGGGATCGGTCGATCCGGGCGTGAATCGATTGAGCCGCGCGGCTGTCGCCGCCAGGCAATAGTCCGCAAGCGGCGTCTCGTCGCCGGCCTCCCGCTGAGCGAGCCAGTAGTGGTGGAAGCCTACTCCCTCCAGATCCACGCCAAAGGCGCCGAACGGGTGGATGTATCTGTCGCCGAGCGTCCCCCAGTCGACGAACTCGATGCCCAGCTTGAACGTGCCTTGCGTCGCCCTGAGAAAGTCGTTCTCGTCGATGCCGAGCATCGCGTTGAATGTGGCGATCGGGGGAATGGTGGCCTCGCCAACACCGACGGTTCCGATCTCTTCCGACTCGATCAGACGGACGCGAACTCGTGGCGATAACCGGCTGAGCGCGGCGGCCGCCATCCAACCCGCCGTGCCGCCCCCAACCACGAGAACCTCGCGTATAGCATTGCTTTGCGAAGGTTTTTGCAGGCCTGGCGTCATGCTCGCGGTCTTCTCGGCAGGGGATTGGGAACGTTCCATTACATTGACCGCCTATGGGACGCATGCTAGTCGCGGGATGACAGCGCTGTCACGTTGTCCAAAACATATTCCTCGGGGGAAACATGCGCGACACAATTCACACTCCGACAGGCGATTTGCGCGGTCGCCGTCTGATGCACGGGGTTTCGGCTCTCGCCATCGGCGCGATTCTGTTTGCCGGTTCGGCCGTGGCCCAGACCGCCGACGCCGCGCCTCAAAGCCAGGACGAGGCCGTCGACACGGCCGACGCGACCGATGTTCAGGAGATCGTGGTCACCGGCATTCGCGCCAGCCTGCGCAGCGCGCAAAGGATCAAGGAAAACTCGGACGTCTTCGTCGACGCCGTCACTGCGGACGATATCGGCGCCCTTCCGGACCGGTCCGTGACAGAGGCGCTTCAACGCGTGCCTGGCGTCTCGATCAACCGTTTCGCCGGCGCCAACGACCCCGACCACTTCTCGGTCGAAGGCTCCGGCGTCGTGATTCGCGGCCTGAACTTCGTCCGTTCCGAGTTGAATGGCCGGGATACCTTCTCGGCCAACAACGGTCGTGATCTGTCTTTCGCCGATGTTCCGTCCGAGCTGCTCGGCAGCGTCGAGGTCTTCAAGAACATGTCGGCCGAAATGATCGAAGGCGGCATCGGCGGCACCGTCAATCTCAACACTCGAAAACCCTTTGACGCGCCGGGCCGCACCTTCGCTTTCACGACCGAGGCGAGCTGGGGCGACATGCGCAACAATATTGCGCCGACCGTCTCCTTGCTGGGCAGCGATCGCTGGGAGACTCGGTATGGAGAGTTCGGTCTTCTGCTCAGCGGCGTCCACTCCGAACTGGATTCGCGGGCCGAAGGTCTGCAGTCGCTCAACTATCGCCTGACGACGGTGGACGGTCAGGATCGCTGGACGCCGTCCGGCCTGGCCTTCCGCACCCAGGAATTCGACCGTCGCCGCGACGGCATCGCGGCCGCAGGCCAGTGGCGCTCAAATGACCGCAAGATGGTTGCGACCCTGCAGTATCTTCGGTCGGATTCGCAACAGGCCTGGCTGGAAAGCGCGATCGAATCCGTCGTCGACGACAGCGGCAATCGCACCGCCTTCGCCGGGACGAACTGGACCTATAACGGAGACGGAATCTTTACCGGCGGGGCGATCACGTCCAATGCCGATTGGCGATCAGCCGACCCCTCCGTACCGCTCAACGGAATCCAGCACCTGTTCGTGAAACGCGGCGTGGTGCAGGACTATCTGACCAGCGATTACGGCTTCAACTTCAAGTGGGCGCCGACGGATCGCCTTCGGTTCAACTTCGACGCCCAGTATGTCGATTCCACCGTGGATGCGGTCGACTTCCAGCTGACCAATTCCTTCTTCGCCGTCGACGTCCTGGATCTGACCGGCGATCTGCCGTCGCTGAACTTGCTCGCGCCCGACGGTGGCGACATCGACGCCTATCTGGCCGATCCTGCCAACTATTTCTGGCGTAACGCCATGGATCATATCGAACAGAGCGAGGGGGACGAGACCGCGTTCAAGGCCGACGCCGAGTATGATCTCAGCGCGGGCTGGATCGAATCCGTCAAGGGCGGCGTCCGGTTCGCCGAGCGCGATCAGACCACGCGCAACTCCGCCTACAACTGGGGGGTCATGTCGGAAATCTGGAACGGGGTTACCGGGCCGGTCTGGTTGGACCAGGGCGATGTGACGACCCCCCGGCTCACCGGCGGCCTGGACCACGCCTCGCCCTACAGCTTCAACGCCATGGGCGTGCCGGTCACGGCTTACGGCTATGCCGGGAATCCTGGCCGTTCGTATGCCGAGACGGCGGCCTTCGCTCAACAGATGAACGCCATCTGGGGCGGCAATGGCTGGACGCCGCTGGCGGCACGGTCAAACGTGGTCCCCGGCACGCCTTTCACGCCGGGCGAGATCAACACCACGAACGAACAGACCAGCGCTGCCTATTTGATGCTGAGGTTCAACAACGGCGCCGAGCCGGTGTGGGGCCAGAGCGTGGCGATCAGCGGCAACCTGGGCGTCCGCTACGTGGAGACCAAGATCTCCGCCGAAGGCGCCTTGAGCTTCCCGACTCAGGCTCAGGTCTTCACCGGCACCTGCGCGGCGCCGGTCGGCGGCGGCGATCTGCCGGCCTTCTGTCGGCTGACCCCGGCGCAGCAGGCGGCTGCCCTGGCCTTCGCCACGGGAGCCTCCATTCCCGAAACGGCCGAGCACAGTTACGACAACTGGCTGCCCAGCCTGAACGTCAAATTCGGCCTGACGCCCGAGTATCTGATCCGCTTCGGCTATTCGGAAGCCATCCGGCGTTCGGACCTGGGCTTGACCCGAGATCAGGTGCCCATCCAGCCCCGCGTCATCGACAATAATTTCCTGGGCTTCGAGGCTCAGGCCGGCAACACCTTCCTGAACCCGATCAAGTCGCGTCAGTTCGACCTATCCAGCGAATGGTATTTCGCGCCGACCGGTTCGCTGACCCTGTCGCTGTTCCACAAGACCCTGACGGATGTGATCACCAACGGCTATTATGATCGCACCGTGACCAACAACGGACAGACGTTCGACGTCTATGTTCGCGGACCGGTCAACAGCACCGAGGAAGGCACGGTTCAGGGGCTGGAGCTGGCCTATCAGCAGTTCTATGACTTCTTGCCCGGTTGGCTGTCCGGCTTCGGGATTCAGGCCAACTACACCTACATCGACAGCTCGGGCGTGCCGCAGGAAAACCTGGACGCCGGCAAGGCCAATCCGGGCGGCAGCGAGACCGCCATCGACACCAGCCAGCTGCCGTTGGAAGGCCTGTCGGAACACAACGCCAACTTCACGGCCATCTACGAGAACGCCAAGATTTCGGCCCGCCTTGCCTATAGCTGGCGCTCGGAGTTCCTTCTGACCACGCGCGACGAGATCGTGCCCTTCGCGCCCATTATGTCGGACGCGACGGGGCAGCTCGACGGCTCGGTCTTCTATTCGGTGAATGACCGGATCAAGGTCGGGGTTCAGGCTGTGAACCTGCTCAACGAAACGACTCAGACCTTCCAGGTTCTCGACGACAGCCTGCTGGAAGCGCCGAGGTCGTGGTTCCGCAACGACCGCCGCTTCTCCTTCGTGGTGCGCGGCACCTTCTAGTCTTTCTCCTCGCTTCCTGAGCGAAACTGGCGCGCCGTCTTCGGACGGCGCGCCATTCTTTTTCAGTGGTCGTCCACAAAGGCCGCCGCCCAGACCAGGGGGGCGTTCCAGTTGATCGCCACCTCGTTCAGCGCATAGGCGTTGATGTCGTCGACCCAGCAGGTCTGAGGTGCGCAGCGACCGGCAAGGGGCCGGGCGACGTCATCCGTCATCGCCTGATTGTTCGGCCCGCCGGAGACGACGCCGGGCGGCGGAGCGGGATAGGCCGGATCGGCGGCCTTGGCCCAGAAGCGGTGATGGGGATGTTCCATCGGCCGCGCCCCATAGCCGCTGACGAACGACTGATCGAGCGGGTTGCGGCCCAGGACATAGTCCAGCGCCTGGATGACGCCGTTGCGATAGACCCAGTCGCCGGTGAAGTCGAACGCCAAGCCCATGACCACGGCGCGGCTCAAGATCGCTCCGTTGGAACCCCAGGGGTAGTCGACGCCGCCGAAAGGCACGCGGTAGCCCGAGGCCCAGCCTTCTTCCACATAAGCGCGGGCGCCGGCGGCGAGATTGCCGCGCACCTTCGCTCGGTCCGTCTCAGGCAGAGACGAGGGAACGAGGGCCAGGGTAATCGAGCCCAGGCTGGCCACGGAGGCCCAGCTGGGATCACCGGTCGCCGTGGCGCCCGAACGGGGTCCCCCGAGGTAGTAGGGGGATGTCTTCAGCGCCGCGAGATAGGCGTCCGCTCCGGTCGAGACGTAGAGTTCCGCCGTGGCCCAGTAAAACTCGTCCGACAGGTCCTCGTCGCCATAACCGCCCCCACCGTCGAAGGCGTCTCGCGCATAGACCTCGCGGTTGCGCAGGGCGGCGCGGTAGGCGCGTTGAGACGCGCTGGCGCAGCGACGCGCGAAGTCGATGTCGATGTCGCGCCATATCCGCGCGCACTGGGCGGTCACTGCGGCAAGGTTGAGGGTGGCGGCGGTGCTGGGGGGATAGAGAAGCCGCGTCTCCCGGTCGTCGGCCGGCGCGGTGGGCAGAGGCGTCCATTTGGCGTCGTGCACCTTGTGGTGGGCCATGCCGCCGACGTCTCTCGAGGTCAGGGTCTCCGACTGTCTGCCGACGGGGACGAGCGCCTGAACGCCGTCGCGAATCTGCATTTTCAGCAGGAATTCGAGTTCATACCGCGCCTCATCGAGAAGATCGTCGACGCCGTTCCCCGCTTCGGGAATGTCCGTTGTTCCGTCTGCAAAGGCGCGCGCGCCAGGACCGCCCTTCGCCAATGCGCGCTCGTAGCTGTTCAACAGCATCCAGACCGAGATGCCGCCATTGACCACGTATTTTCCGTGGTCCCCGGCGTCGTACCATCCGCCCGTGACGTCGAGGGTGTAATCGCAGCCTGGCCAGACGACGCCAAATCGATCTGCGCCGGAGAAGCAGGTGGCCGACTCATGGGGGTGTCCAGCCGGCCTGGCGAGATCGGCCCGCGACACATGGTCGGCCAGGATCGGAACGCCTGCCCGGTTCTGGTAGAAAAAGGCGAGAGCGTCGCGTTTAAGGGCGCGGTGCGGGTGGTCGAGAACAACGAAGGGAGGGCTCTCCTGATCGTCCACGACCAGACGATAGGCCTCCCCCGGCGTCCGGAGCGCCGAGAAGTCGACGAGGTGCACATGTTCGCCCGAAGCGGCGTCTTGGCCGAAGACCTCGCTGCGGCCTTGGGCCATGGTCTGGCCGGCGGCGTCGAGCACACGCCAGGCCAAGGGCTGGCGTACGGGGGAGGGCAGGGTGGCGCCCTTGGGGCCATGGGTCTCGAAGCCGACCTGGCTCATGCGTATGGCGCGTTTTTCGCGATCAGGGGTCTGACTCTCCGCCGTAACCGACAGAAGAGCCCCCGCGAGGATCGTGGCGGCGAACAGATATCTCTTGAACATGGACAGGTCCCTCCCCGGGGCGGTTCATCCGTCCCCTGTTAAGCGCGTCGATTTTATCAGGTGACAGCGCTGTCACAACAGTTCAGTTGTTCGCCTCGCCACCCTGCGGCATTTCGAACCCTCATGTCGTCGTCGCCCGAGCGCGCGGCGAGCCTTTCACGGACCGATCATGTCAGCACAAACTTCAGAAGAGGCTCGGGTTCGTCGGGTGGTGATCGTCGGCGGCGGGACTGCCGGCTGGATGACCGCCGCCGCCCTGACCCGGCTGGCGGCGCCTTCGGGGGTGGACGTCTGTCTGGTCGAGTCGGAGGCGATCGGCACGGTCGGGGTCGGAGAATCGACCCTGCCTCATATTCGCGCCTTCAACGAACGGCTCGGCATTGACGAGGCGACCTTCGTCAAGGCGACCCAGGCGACGTTCAAACTGGGCATTCGGTTCGACGACTGGCGGGCGGTGGGGGACCGCTATATTCACCCCTTCGGAGACTATGGCGCGCCGGGCGGCGAAGCCCCGTTTCATCACTACTGGCTGCGCGCCGCCAAGCTCGCCGACGTCGGTCCGATCGACGACTACGCACTGGCCGTCGTCGCGGCGCGGGAGGGCCGTTTTGCGCCGCCCGCCGATGATCCCCGATCCATGATGTCGACCTATGGCTACGCCTACCAGCTGGATGCAACCTTGTACGCTCGCTTCCTTCGCGACTACGCTGAAACCAGGGGCGCGAGACGGATAGAGGGGCGGATCGTCGAAGTCGCGCAAGACGGCGAGAGCGGCGCCATCCGGTCGCTGCGTCTGGAGACGGGCGAGACCGTCGAAGGCGATCTCTTTGTCGACTGTTCGGGTTTCCGCGCCCTGCTGATCGAGGGGACGCTGAAGGCCGGTTTCACCGATTGGTCGCACTGGCTGCCGTGCGATCGAGCGATCGCCATTCCGTGCCAGAGCGATCAGCCCACCGTGCCTTACACGACGGCCCGGGCCATGGAAGCCGGCTGGCGGTTCCGGATCCCTCTGCAGCATCGCGTGGGCAACGGCTACGTCTATTCCAGCCGGTTCATCGACGCCGACGCCGCCCTTGAGCGCCTTGCAGCAGAGCTTGAGGGGGCGGCGCTGGCCCCGCCCAACCATCTGAAATTCACGGCCGGTCAGAGGACGCGCAACTGGGTCGGCAACTGCGTGTCCGTTGGGCTTTCATCCGGCTTCATCGAGCCGCTGGAATCGACCAGCATCTATCTGATCCAGATCGCCATAACCAAGCTGTTGGAACTCTGGCCCACCGGCGCCTGTGATCCGGTGTCGGCGGCCGAATTCAACCGTCAGA
Source organism: Brevundimonas sp. FV2ps16 (assembly GCF_058681075.1). Taxonomy (NCBI): domain Bacteria; kingdom Pseudomonadati; phylum Pseudomonadota; class Alphaproteobacteria; order Caulobacterales; family Caulobacteraceae; genus Brevundimonas; species Brevundimonas sp. FV2ps16. The sequence goes on from NZ_CM178728.1 coordinate 2,136,751, forward strand.
TGGATCTGGAGTACGAACGGATCCGCGACTTCATCATCCTGCACTATTGCGCGACGGAGAGAAGCGACACGCCCTTTTGGGACTATGTGCGCACCATGCCCTTGCCCCCCTCTCTGGCTGAAAAGATCGAGCTGTTCCGCGCGCGGGGGGTCGTTCAGGAATACCGGGAGGGATTGTTCCTCCATCCGAGTTGGGTCGCCGTCTACCTGGGACAGGGCGTCCTGCCTCAAGCGCACCACCCCCTGGCCGATGCGCCCAGCGACGATCAGTTGCTCTCGAGCCTCGCGCGTTTGCGGACCGTCGTTCAGCAGAGCGCTTCGCAGCTGCCGTCTCAAGACGCCTTCATCGCCCGAATGACGGCGGCTTCGGCTTAATTAGGCGAGGGCCCCCAGGCGAGGGAAACCGACGTCGCTTTGTTTGGGCGGGCGAAATGACGACGCGGGGCGGCAGCTTGTCCTTCAGTGAAGTCCGAAACCGGTTTGGGAATAAATGACCACTTCTCTAATCGGGCATGGGGTCAAGCTGGTTTTGATCGTCGGCCTGATCGATCACGAATGCACACGACATCGAAGCCGATTTCCCGGAAGCCATAGGTGAGGTGCTGGGTCAGCGTGCCGGCCTCCAGGCTTACCTGATGGATCGGCTCAAAGAACTCGTTCAGGCCGCGGACCAGGTCCGGCAAATCCGACGACACTGACCGCTCGAGGCGGACCTTTCCGTCGCCATCGATGATGCAGACCGTCACTGAGCGCAGCGACACCTCCAACGCTGCGTAGAACATCGTCGTCTCCCTGAGGCCTGGGACTTGAAGCCCCGTTGTTGGCGCTCTCGTCGTCGGATCGGGAGATGATCCTCTCCGGTTTGACCGGCTGGTGTCGCAGCAGGCGGCCCAGCAGCTTCAAGGCCGCCTGCGTATCGCGGCGGAGCCGCCAGAGGCGTAGAGGCCGCCAATACGGACTTCTAGATGGCCGCTCCACGAGACGATCCGGTTACGCCGGTAACGTCGAGACCGGGATTTGAAATCATTCTGGAACCGCATGGGCGGAGAGGTGGCATGTTCGGGCGGCCTCCGCCGCTGCCGTCTTTTAAGAGCAATCACATGAAAACTCGCGTTCTTGGGTCCGGGCTCAGCGTTTCGGAGATGGGCCTCGGCTGCATGGGGCTGTCGTTCGGCTATGGACCGGGTATCGACGAAGATGAGGCGATCCGGGTCATCCGGGGAGCGCACGAAAAGGGCGTCACCTTCTTCGACACTGCCGAAGCCTATGTCGGGAACGAGGCGTTGGTGGGCCAAGCCCTGGCGCCCATCCGCGATCAGGTCGTCATAGCGACCAAGTTCGGCTGGAAGGGCGGCGATGCGATGACGCACCAGTTGGACAGCACCCCCGATCGTATTCGGCTGGTCGCGGAGCAGTCGCTCACCCGCCTGAAGACCGATCGGATCGATCTCTTCTATCAGCATCGTGTCGATCCGAACGTGCCGATCGAAGACGTCGCAGGCGTCGTCGGCGACCTGATTGCAGAGGGAAAGGTGGCCCACTTCGGTCTGTGCGAAGCCGGAGCCCAGACCATCCGCCGCGCGCACGCCGTCCAGCCCGTCGCCGCAGTGCAGAGCGAATACTCGTTGTTCACGCGAGACGTCGAAACGGAGATCCTGACGACGCTCGAGGAGCTTGGCATAGGTTTCGTGCCCTTCAGCCCGCTCGGCCAGGGATTCTTGAGCGGCAAGATCAACTCGGCTTCGACCTTCGCGCACGATGACATCCGCAGCCTGCTGCCGCGGTTCCAAGCGAAGGCCCGGGAATCCAACCAGCGGCTTGTCCTTGCGCTCCAGTCCATCGCCGAACGCAAGCGCGCCACTCCGGCGCAGGTCGCCCTGACCTGGCTACTGGCCCAGAGGCCCTGGATCGTTCCGATTCCGGGCACGACCAAGCTGCACCGCGTGGAGGAGAACGTCGGCGCCTGCGAAATCGATCTGACTTCGGAAGACCGGGACGAGATTTCCGCAATCCTCTCAAGTCTGCCCGTTCAAGGCGAGCGCGGTACAGACCAGATGATGACGTTGTTGGATCGCTGACAAAGGATCCTGGTCGGATGGGACGGTGCAACCGCGCAAAGACCATCCGACGGGACTTGACCCCCTGTTGCTGCCGCTCTCGTCGTCGGATCGGGAGATGCGGGTCCTCGATCCGGTTGTTCTCTCTGAGGCGGCCGGGGCGGTGAACCTGGGTGGGATCAGCGCTCGAAGGGCCGATCCGTATGACGTCAGGCCGTCCGTCGCGATCACCTCCGCCGGGTAGCGGTGGCGTTTGAACGGCAGCGGCTTCATGACAATCGTCTCCGATCAGCCATTTGAGGCCATCTCCTAGCGTTAGCCTGGCGGCACTGTATTGGTCTCCACCGCGCGCGGCGCATATCCGGCTGACTTCAGAAAACGGATCATGGACTGATTGAAGAGTTCCGGATTCTGCCAGGGTGCGAAATGCCCGCTGTCCGCCAGATACTGAAGATCGGCGCCGGGTATGGCGTCCGCGAGATAGGCGGGGTGTTCAGGCTTGATGAATTCATCTTTCGAGCCCGCGACGATCAGGACCCTGCGCGCCCGAACCAAGGCGAGTTGACCGGGGCCGTAATGAAGCTGGGTTGTCTGCATGCTCCGGACCGCCTGGATCAGAGCCGAGAAGTCCGGGGCCGGCGAAAGCTGCTCATAGTCGGCCGCCAGCCGTGGCCCCACCTGCTTAAGGATTGGCGCCTCGTTTGCGTCCTCTCGAACGCCCTCCAGATCCATATTGGCGCCGAAAGCATAGAGGGGGCCAAGTCGATCGCCGCGATCCATGCCGAGCACGAGCGCCGTTATGGCCCCGTCGCTCCAGCCCACGACCGCAGGTCGGTTCAACTGTAGATGATCGATTACCGAGCCGACATCCTCAGCCAGCTGATCATAGCTCAGAGGCGCCGAACCCATCGTGCTGCGACCATGGCCGCGGCTGTCGATGAGTATGACCTGGTAGCCGGCTTCAAGGAGTACGGGGACCTGTCCGCCCCAGGCCCGGTGGCTGGATAGCCCCCCGTGCAGAAGGATTACAGGCGGGCCGTCGCCGATCACGCCATACCAGAGATGCGCGCCCTCTCGCCAAACGCCGCCCTGTGTAGGAAGCGGAGGCAAGGCGCGTTCGGCGGGCAGGGTTTTGATCGAGTGCGACGGCGGCGAGCAACCGAGAAGGCCGGGCAGGAGTGCGAGCCCCAGGCCCAGCGCCCGCCATGGTATTCTGCTCAGGCGGTCAGCGTGGGGGCGTCGCATGCTGGCGGACGATGCGTTCTCAGAGGCGCGGATCACCACGTCACCTTCAGTTCGCCGATGCGCCGGATTCCCGCGTAGCCCTCCACCTTGACCGGTGGTCCGGCCAGTCGAAGACCAGGAAGCTTGCGGCACAGGGCCATCAGGCCCTCTTCGAGTTCCAGCCGGGCCAGGGCCTCGCCAATGCAGCGATGCGCTCCGGCGCCGAACGCCATATGCCAGCGAGCATGATCCTGCCGGTCGATCAGGAAGGTGTCCGGATCATGGAAGCGAGCGGGATCGCGCATGGCGGATAGGGTCGACAAGGACACCAAATGCCCGGCTGGTATGACCATTCCGTCCAGCGTGATCGCTTCCGTCGAGAACCGGGGAAAAGAGCCGACCGGCGGTTCGAACCGCAGCGCCTCTTCTACGGCGGCCCGCGCACGGTCATGATCTTCGCTGAAGTCGGTCCAATCTGCACCGCGCTCGGCCAGAAGGCTGACCTGCACGGCCAGTGCGCCGCGGGTGGTGTCGCTGGCTCCGATGATCAGCGTGACGATTTGGGCGGCGGCCTCCGCCTCGGTCAGCTCGCCCGCGCCGATGGCGGCGAGCATGTCGTCGAACAGCGTGGCGCCAGCCGTTTGACCGGCGACCGCCGTGTCGAACCACGCTTTCACATAGTCGATAAGCCAACGCGCGCCTTCGACCATGGCGTCCATATCTTCGCCGGGAAGGGCCGGGGCGAAGGCATGAGAGACCTTGTAGACGGATCGCGCGAACGCTTGGGCTTCGCTTGCCGGCACGCCCAGGAGCTGGCTCATTATCAGGGGCGGGAGGGGGGCGCAGAACGCCTGGACCAGGTCCGCCGCGCCATCGGCCTTGAAGCCGTCGATTAAGCCTTCGGCTGTCCTCCGGACCGTATCGCGAAGGGACTCGATGGCCCGGAAGGCGAAGGTGCGCGACAGGGGCGCCCGCCGCCGGCGATGCGCATCGCCCTCGGACAGCAACACCGATGTCGCCAGGAGGTCGAACAGCGGACCCGGCGGGACGCCCCGCATACGTGCATAGAGCGCGCCGTCGATCTGTTGCGTTCGGGGATCCTTGAGAAGCCGTTCGACATCGTCTGCGCGAAGAACGAGGCAGGCGCCGTCCTCCCGCTGGATCACGGGGCTTTTTTGGCGCCAATGACGAAACATGCCGTGGGGGTCGCGCTCCAGGTCCAGCGAGGAAACGACGGGGATGGGCGGGCCTGGCGCAGCAGGCGGCGGAGCAAGCCGCTGGTCCGGGTTGGTCTGACGGTCGTCGTGGGAAGCGGTCGGTGCTGCAGTCATCGCGGGTCCTGTCGGTCGGCACGGCGGCCGTACAGGCGCTTTCGAGCGACGGCCGATGAGACATGTTCGGCGCGCCGTGTCACAGGCGGGCTTCAGGACCCGAGCTTATCGACTACAGATGAAACCCTTTCGTCGGCGCAAGGCCTCGGATGATCGAGCTGAACCGCCTCGATTCGTTCGATGAGGGCGCGCCGTCGCCTCGGTCAGCGGGACTTTCGGTCCAGGGCCTCCATCGCCTGTCTCAGACGACTGTCGGTCGCCCGCAACTTGACCTCATCCGAGACAAGCGCGGCCAAATTCGTAAGGATCGCTCGCTGACTGTCGTCGAGCTTCCGCGGGCGGGTGTCGATGACGCACAGGGAGCCCAAGGTGAAACCGTCTGGATCCACGATGGGGCATCCAGCATAGAAACGGAAGTTCGGGGCGTCCGCGACAGCGGGGTTGTCGGAGAAGCGAGGGTCGGCGGACAGATCCTCTGAAATCATGCAGCTGTTCTGCAGGATGGTGTGATTGCAAAACGCCCAGCTTCTCGGCGTATCGACCATCTCCAGCCCATGGCGAGACTTGAACCACTGCCGGGTGGGCGTCAGCAGGGTGATGAGGGAGATCGGCATGCCGAGCGTCTGCGCCGCCAACCACGTCAGTCGGTCGAACGCGTCCTCAGGTGGCGTGTCGACAAGACCGGAGCGTTCGAGAGCGATCAGCCGTTGCGCCTCATTGCCGGGAAGAGGGAACAACGAAGTCGCCTCCAGAGCGCTGCGCGGTTGATCAGCCCCCCTGGCGGCGGCCTCGGCCGCGTGCGCCAAATCATCCACGCTATCGATGAACCGGACCCGGCCGGCGGTGTGAGACGCTTTGACGAGTGCTTGATGATCTCCGCGACCTACGACCAGTACGATGGTGTGTTGTAGGGCGATATTGGCGCCTAGCGCATGAAGCAGTCCGTCAGACAGGGCGAACGAGTCTGCGTCTATGACCACCGCCGCCGGCGACCGACCGCCTATGTCCAGCATGGCGGAGAACGGCTCGGGATAGGCGTCGATGAAGCAGGATGGGGCGCCTTTTAGCGCGGCTTCGAACGCCGGCAACCGTTCAGGCCGCGCGATGACCACGACCCTTGCTGAGGCTGGCGAGACCTGGATCTCCTGACCTTTGACGAGCGCCACCACGTCGCTTCGGTAAACCCGTCGATGGCCGCCTGGCGTCTTCCAAGAAGGGATCGAGCCGCCCTCGATCAGCAGCTGAGCTGTTCTGACCGACACGCCGAGAATCTTCGCGGCGTCCGTGGTGGTCACGATCTCCTTTTCGGCGGCGTCCATGGTGTCTCCTGCGGCGGATCGCCGGCTCTCGTCAATATGGAGAGGGGCTCGCGCACCGCCATACCACGGCCTAAATCTGATGTATCTGATGGATTTGGTAGATTTGATACCTGATCCGTTGATGTGGAGATTTGAAAATGATGGATGGACCGCAAGCCGATGAGGCGGATTTCGCCGCCCGCGTCGCAGCCAATCAGGCCGAGCGCCTGGGGGCTCTCAGGAAGACTTTCGACTTCATCGTCTGCGGCGCGGGCAGTTCGGGTTCGGTCCTCGCTCGACGATTGGCGGAAAACCCCGCTGTCCATGTGCTGCTGATCGAGGCCGGCGGGAGCGATGATCGGCCGAGTGTCATGGACCCGGCCGCTTGGCCGACCAATCTGGGCAGCGAGACAGATTGGGGATTTGTCGCCGAGCCGAATCCCGAGTTGAACGGGCGGGCCATGCCGATGTCCATGGGCAAGGTTTTGGGCGGTGGTTCAAGCATCAATGTCGGCGTTTGGGCGCGCGGCCATCGCAGCGACTGGGATTATTTCGCCCAGGAAAGCGGCGACGAGTCCTGGGGCTATGCGTCCGTCCTGGACCTCTATCGCGAGATTGAGAACTGGCAGGGCGCGGCTGATCCTATGTATCGCGGCACGGGCGGGCCCGTTTATGTGCAGCCGACTCCCGATCCCGGACCGGCGGCGCTGGCCATGCTGGACGCCGCACTCGAGCTCGGCATCCCCACTTACAACAGCCCGAACGGCCGGATGATGGAGAGCGACGGCGGCTGCGCCATTTCCGACGTTCTCACGCGAGACGGCAAACGCCATTCCATCTTCCGGGCCTTCACCTATCCCTATCTGGATCGGCCCAATCTCACGCTTCTGACCCGCACCCAGGTGAACCGGGTGATCGTTCAGAACGGGCGCGCCGTCGGGGTCGAGACCGTGCGGGACGGCGTGGTCGAACGGTTTGACGCCGCCCATGAGGTCATACTGTCGCTTGGCGCCATCATGACGCCGACCGTCCTGATGCGCTCCGGGATCGGGGATGAGGACGAGTTGCGTGCGGCAGACATCAAGGTCCTTCACAATCTTCCGGGTGTCGGCCGCAATCTGCAAGACCATGTGTCCTTCGGCTGCATCTGGGAATACCGGGAACCGATCGCGCCGCGGAACAGCGGCAGCGAGGCGACGCTCTATTGGAAGTCCGACCCCGCCGTCAGCGAACCCGACTTGTTGTTCTGTCAGGTCGAGTTCCCCGTGCCGAGCCCCGAAACCGCTGGCCTTGGCGTCCCGGAGCACGGTTGGACCATGTTCGCCGGTCTCGCTCACCCCAAGAGCCGCGGTCGGGTTCGCCTCTCAAGCGGAGATCTCCTCTCCCTGCCGCGCATCGAGTTGAACACCTTCAGCCATCCGGATGATCTTCGTACGGCGATCGCCTGCGTCGAACTGTGTCGCGATCTGGGCAATACGCGGGCCTTTGAACCGCTCGTCACGCGTGAAGCCATGCCCGGGCCGCTGGGTCAGGCAGACATGGAGCGTTACGTTCGAGATGCGGCGGTGACTTACTGGCATCAGACCTGTTCGGCCAAGATGGGTCGGGACGCGCTGTCCGTCGTGGACGGCAGTCTGCGGGTCTATGGCGTTGAGGGTCTGCGCATTGCCGACGGATCGGTGATGCCGCGCGTCGCGACAGGCAACACCATGGCGCCTTGCACGATCATCGGTGAAAAGGCCTCGCGCTACATCCGCGCGGCCCACGGGGTCTAGGCGCCGAGCAACGGAGGCGGCCGCCGGCGGGGACCCGGCGGCCGCTGGCTCGGCGAATGGCGGATCGTCCTCGCCCCCCTGCGAGGCCTCGCCCACGCCTCTCCAAGTCTCTTCAAGTCAGGAAAAGTGCTGCTCAATGTTGTACGCGAAAAGACACGTCCTCGTCGTCGACGACAATGCCGCGGCTTGCGATGCGCTGGGCGGATTTCTCAGCGCGCACGCCTTTCAGGTGAGCACGGCGGCCGATGGCGTCGCCATGCGGCGAATTCTCAGGGCTCGGCCTATTGATCTGGTCGTCCTCAATCTTGGCATCGCCCGTGAGGACGGCCTTGATCTCATGCGGGGCGTCGTTGATCGTGACGATGCGCCCGTGATCAGTATCACCGACGCTGGAAGGGGGGAGCCGGACAAGGTCGTCGCGCTCGAACTGGGCGCTGACGACTGCATGAGCACGCCCGTCAGCCCACGGGAACTGCTTGCGCGTATCCGCAGCGTCTTGCGCCGCGCCCGCCCGGCCAAGGTGCGGGAACGCATCCGATGGCGCTTTGACGGGTGGGAACTGGACCTGCGAAGGCGGAGCCTTACTTCCCCGGACGGCGCCCCGGTCAAGCTTACGACAGCCGAGTTCAATCTGCTGACCGCCCTCTTGAGGGCCCCCAGTCAGATCCTGACCCGTCATCAGTTGGTCGCCGCCAGCCGGGTCCATCCCGACGAGGTGAACGACCGCAGCATTGATGTCATGATCCTGCGGCTGCGGCGAAAGCTGAAACCCGCGCCAGGCCATCAGCCCCTCATCCGAACCGAGCGCGGCGTCGGCTATGGACTTGCTGTTCCTGTAGAAGCCTTTTGACCGGTCGTTTGGTCCGCCTGGCCCGGTTCGGCCTGGGATGTGACCGAGCGGGATCGTGGCGCCGAATATCCAGCCCGACTTCCATATCGGAGCGAACCTGGTGTCTGCCGGCCGGGCGGGCGCCCTCAGTGTCAGTCTTGGCGGCGGCGCCCAGCACCCTGGTCATTCCTCTTGCGACCGAATGTGTTAGGACGCCTCCACCTCGGCCTTGAAAATATAGCCGAGGCCCCTGATGGTCGCGATCACCTCGACGCTGTTCGGCCTTGCCTGGAGCTTCCGCCGAAGTCGCAGCACCTGAGCATCAATGCTGCGGTCCGATAGGTCCTCGCGCATACCTGTCGCGTCGAGCAAGTCGTGGCGAGACAGCACGCGTTGCGGCGCGCTGATAAAGGCGTTTAGGAGCCGGAATTCGCCCAAGGTCAGAACGACCGAAGCGCCGCCCTCTTGGGACAGACGGCGCGTGCGGCAATCCAACTCCCACAGGCCGAACCGGACGCGTGTGCGCGGACGCAATCGCACTGCTCCGGACAACTGATTGCGCCGTCGCAGGATGCTGCGGATCCGGGCGTTGAGTTCACGTGGATCGACCGGACCGTCGAGATAGTCGTCAGCGCCCAGTTCGAGGCCTACGATTCCGTCAGCCGGGTGACGCGGCTTCGCAGCGACGAGGACGACCGGAACCTCCGACGCCGCGCGCAGTCGCCGCAAAAGATCAAGGCCGTCTCCGCCGAGATCGAGGTCCAGGACCACCAGGCTAGGATGGTCGCCGATACCCCGAAACAAGCCCGCGGGCGTTTCGGTCGCGACGACCCGCATCCCGTCTTCCTCAAGGGTGGAGCAAAGGCTCTCGAGCAAACGGGTTGAGCCGGCCGCAAAAAGGATGCGAGGCCTAACGGTCAACAGGTCGAGCGGATGACCGACAGAGGCCAGATTCATCTCCGGCCGCCATTGGCTATTCGCTGTGGCCTCCTCATTCAAGGGGAGGCGGCGGGCCGCTAGATCCTGTGTGGGATGGGCAGGGCTGGTCATAGACTATTGATACAGGTTGGCCCGGCCCGGCGGTGGAACGATCCGGTTGCGACTGAAACACCGGCCGCAGGACGGGGCGACTGAGATGCTAAAGGCGAGCCCCCAGCCCTCGTATCGGCAAGGGCAGGCGAGGTGCGGCCGTCACATGGTTGGGATGGCCTGCAAGAAGCGCCCGTACCGTTCCTAACAACGTCAGGCAGGCCTTGGGCGTCGGAGGCTGTCGATCAACGGCCGAGTCAATCTTCTGTCCTCAGGCGATCTCCATGCTCTTGATCGCATCGCCGTCGAGTTCGAAGACCAGGACGAACCGGCGCTGGCTCACCTCGAAGTCGCCGGCCTTAACGCCCTCAACGACGATTTTGCCAGTCTCGTGGCATAGGGTGTCCGGGATGAAGACCGTCCCGTTTGCGGCCGACGTGTCGAGAATCCAGGAGCGCACCGCCTGATGGCCTTGGTGACGTCGGCCGCCGTGATTGACGGCGCCGTCGGCGGCAAAGGTTTGCACCATGCCCTCGACGTCGCGCCGCGCGATGGCGTCTACATAGTCTGCGATCGGCTGGGGGAGTCTTACGAACATCCGGGTCTCCAAGGTTGAAAATGAGAAGTCGATGCAAGCTGCAAAACGAGCCGATCGATCACAAGCCGGGCCTGCCGGCTTTCGCGTTGCGACTGAAACAGCCGGTAGGCGCGAGGTCCTCGGCGACGCCAGGTCTTTGACGGTAGGGCGCGCACACCGATCGAACAGACGGGCATCAGACGCCAAGGCCCAGCAGATCGGCCATCCGGACCAGATCCGCTGTCCCCCGCGCCTGCATCTTCTGCATCGCCAGCCGGCGATGGGTTTTGACCGTCGTCTCGCTGAGGTCGAGTTCGGCCGCCGCCTGCTTGTTCAGACGACCCGTCGCCACCAGTTCGACGACTTGCCGCTGACGGGCCGAAAGGCTGTCGAAACAGCGACGTAGTCGCTCGCTTTCCCGCCGTTCAAGCCAACGCCGCTGGTCGATCGCCAAGGCGGCCGTGACGGCGTCGAGAAGCTCCTGCTCTCGAAAGGGCTTTGTCAGGAAATCGGTCGCTCCCCCCCGCATCGCCCGGACAGACAGCGCGACGTCAGCATAGGCCGTCATGATGATCACCGGCGGATGGCTTTCCGACCGGGCCGCCTGCGTCAGCAGATCAAGACCGTTGCCGTCCGGCAGCCGTATGTCGGTGAGAATGCAACTGGGCCTGTCCGGGAGGTCGGCGGCGTAGAAGTCTTGTAGGGACGCATGTTCGGTGGATTCCAGGCCGATTGACAGCAGCAGCTCATGCAGAGCCATCCCGAGGATCAGATCGTCTTCGACGATGTGAACCAGGGCGGGGGGGATCGCGTGGGGCAAACGCTCGTGTCTTCGTTGTGCGGGCATTAAGGCTTGCTCCTTTTGGACGAGGCATGATCCGGGAGAAGCCGGACCCGGTCGAGTTGGATCGGGTAGGCTCGCGCCTACACTGATGCGGGGGAGCAGCCGCCGCCGCCGGATGCTCCGGGCATGCCCGAACGGGTGAGTGGACATGGATCAATCGGGCTTGATACTCTGCGAGACGCGCTCATCTTGGCGTGGGCCGCGTTGATGGCGGACAAGGAGTGACGCGGTGTCGGCCAGCAGCAACCCGATACGTGTTCTGGTCGTGGATGATCACGCCATGCTGCGCGAAGGCGTCGCGGCCATGATGTCGACAGAGAGCGATATGGAGCTGGCAGGTCAGGCCGCCGACGGCGTCGAGGCGGTCGCGGCGTTTGAGCGCCTGCGTCCAGACATCGTTCTGCTCGATTTGCAGATGCCGCGCATGAAAGGCCTGGACGTGCTCGCCGCAGTTCGACAGCTGGAACCGGCGGCCCGGGTGATTGTGTTGACCACCTACGACGGGGACTTCCAGGCATTGCGCGCCCTCAAGGCCGGCGCCTCCGGCTATCTCCTCAAGACGTCGCTTCGCAAGGAGTTGATCGACGCCGTTCGGGCGGTCCACTCGGGGCGTCGCTACATTCTCGCGGAAGTCGCCCACGACATCGCGCTACATGCCACCGAGGACAGTCTCAGCCAGCGCGAAATCGACATTCTGGACCAGGTGGCGAGGGGGCAGTCCAACAAGGCTGTGGCGCGCGGTTTCGGTCTGTCGGAAGACACCATAAAGGCCCATCTTCGCAGCGTGTTTTCGAAGCTGCACGTCAGGGATCGAACCGAAGCTGTCACCGTTGCCTTGAAACGTGGCATCCTGACGCTTTAGCGGCGTCATGAACTCGGCGGAGGCGGCGCCCGCGGTCTGGGCAAACGGGTCCGGCGCCGCTCGATCTACTTCGGGCTATCAGAGCTCGGCAGGATGATCCGCCGTCTTCCGAACAGGGCGCTGTCGATCGAATAGGCGCCGGGGCCGACAAGAGCGAGAGCGGCGGCGCAGACGACGTGGACAGTAAGGGGGTCCAAGCTGACGGACCGGGCGAATATCAGCGGCAAGGCCACAGCGCTGACGGCGGCCAGCGCCCTTGTTTGGATACCGGCCGCGATGGGAGCTGCGATCATCAACCAAACGGCGAGCACCCAGCCGAAACGGGGTTGCGCCGCGTTCGCGAGCGCAACTGCAGATCCGGCGACCCCAATGCGCAGAAGCAACAGGCCGGCCCCCGTCAAGCCGCTCGGGTAAATGTACATCAGGGAGCCCATGCCTAGACGTCGCACGATCCCTTTCATGCGTGTAGCCTCGACTGAGGGACGATCGCCTAACCTGATCGGGGATGCGTCTTCTTCACCGATGTCTCGATATGGGGGCGACAGAAATGGGTGAAGGTAGGGAGCAGGCGTGGAGATAGCCCGCGTTCAGAGAGCGGTGTCGTTCGGTCGATCAGCGGCCGTCACTCTTCTATGGGCGCTGACAAGCGCCTTGCTCGCAGCGGCCACGCTCGTCGAAGCCCGGACGCCCGAAAGGCGCATCGCCCAGTACCAGCACACACGCTGGACGATGGCGGAGGGCGCTCCACAGCTTATCTATGCGATGGCTCAGTCGCCGGACGGCTTTATCTGGCTGGCGTCCGAAAGCGGGCTTGTTCGTTTCGACGGCCTGACATTTGAACAGATTTCTCCCATGTCCGGGGACGGATCGGGCCAGGTCACCGCGGTACTGGTGAGCCGGACGGGCGCGGTTTGGGCGGCGTTGCGGAACTCGCAGCGACTGGTGATCTACCACAAGGGCAGGCTTACGACGGCGCCCTTGCCCATGCACGAGGATGGGCTGGTCCGACACCTGATCGAGGCGCCGGACGGATCGATCTGGGCAGGGGATCCCCATGTAGGCCTGCCGCTGTTGCGCTTCGCGAATGGACAGTGGCGAAGCATCGACGCGACTGCGGGACTGCCAAGGTCGGGTCTGACCAGCCTGTTGGCGACGGCGGATGGGGCGATTTGGGCCGGATATGCCGACTATGTTCTGCGCCTCGCGCCAAGCAGGGCGCGCTTCGAGCGCGTCGCCAATCTGCAGTCGAGCCTGGGCAGACTCGCCTTGGACGGTGAAGGGCGGGTCTGGCTGCTGGATCGCGGTTCGGCCCGCCCCATAAGCGGGCCACGGGGCGCTCCGACTGGCTCTCCGTCGTCCACCCGGATGCCGGTCGATGACTCAGGTCGCCCCGGACGTCCGCTGTTCGACAGGTTTGGCAATCTGTGGGAGGCGACCCTGCTGGGCGGGGTGACGAAAAGCCGGGCAGGGCTCGCCGCTCGACAAATCGACAGGTTCAACGCCGTCAACGGCCTTTCTTCCGACGCGACGACGTCTGTTCTGGAAGATCGTGAAGGCAATATCTGGGTTGGAGCGGCAAGCGGCCTTGATCGATTTCGTCGATCGCCCGTCGTCCCCGAGCCCGGGCTTTCGAGGCCGGGCCCCTATGGCAATGTCCAGCTTTCGGCGTCCGACGGCACGGTCTATATCGCGGAGACTGACACCGTATACCGCGTGTCTGCCGGTGGATCTCCTGAAGTCCTGATGAGAGGTACGGCTTTCCCGCAAGGCCTGTGCGAAGGCCCGGATGGGACCATCTGGATTGTGAGTTCTGACGCCATTCGCGGCCTTCGCCCAGACGGCCGGACCATCGTCCGAGCTCGGCCTGCCGCAGCGCAGCGCGAGTTGTCTGACTGTGTGGTGGACGAGGCGGGTGGATTGCACGTCAACGCTGGAGGTGATGGCGGGTTTCGGTGGATTAACGGGAATTGGGAGACGCTCGCCTTGAGCGGCGGCCAACCGTTCTACGCGAAGACTTTGGCACGCGATGGCGCCGGCCGGCTTTGGGCTGATCTGGATCAGAACGCTCTGGCTCAGTGGACGCCGCAGGGGTGGCGGGAAGTCCTCTCCCCTGAGCGGCTGTCCACAGGAAGCCTCTTGACGCTGTTTCCCTTGGCAAGCGGGACGTTGTTCGCGGGCCGGGAGGGCGTGGGGCGGCATACTCCCGAGGCGGGTAGCGCAGGACCGGTTCGGGCTTTTCGCGGCAGCACCGGTCTGATCAGGCGACCGAATGGCGATGTCTGGGCCTTTTCGTCGCGCGGTCTGATTTATATGCAGGCGCAGGCCTTCGACAGATCGCTTGCTGATCCGGCCTACGCCGCGCCGTTCCGCGTCTTTGGTCCTTCCGATGGCCTTCTTAGCCGCTATGCGTCTCAAAGTTGGCGGTCACTGGTCCAAGGGGGGGATGGGCGCATTTGGGTCGCCACAGCCATCGGCGCCGCCTGGATTGATCCGGCGCGCATCCCCGTCAACCAGCGGGCTCCACCTGTCGTCATTACGAAGCTGGAGGGCCGTGGGGTGTTCGAACGCGACCCAACGGCAGTGCAGCTGAAGGCTGGAATGTCGGACCTGGCGATAAGCTTTTCAGCCCTTAGTCTCGGTGCTCCTGAACGGGTTCAGGTGCGTTACCGGCTGGACGGGCATGACGAAGACTGGGTCGATCCGGGACAGCGTCGCCAAGCCTTCTACACCAACCTGCGCCCAGGCTCTTATCGCTTTCAGATCATCGCAGCCAATGAGGACGGGGTCTGGAACCGGAAAGGCGCGACCGTGTCCTTCACGATTGCGCCGACCTTCTTGCAATCCATGTTGTTCAAGTTGCTCTGTGCTCTTGCCTTCCTTGGCCTGGCGTCGGCCGCCTATCTGCTGCGAATGCGGCAGGTGACGGCCCAGTTGAGGGACCGGTTCCAGATCCGCATCGCCGAGCGCGAGCGCATAGCGCGTGAACTTCACGATACCTGGTTGCAGGGCGTCCAGGGGCTCTTGCTCAGTTTTCAGTCGGTCGCAAATCGCCTGCCGGCCGGCAGCGCGCTGAGGGCGTCTGTCGACGACACCCTGGACCGGGCCGACAGCCTCATCGTGGATGGGCGGCGGCGCTTGCGTGATCTGCGTCGGCGGGCCGCCGACACCGACCTCGGTCAGGCCCTTGCCGACGCGGCGAGGGAGGTGATCTCAAACCAGTCGGAAGCGCGCATCACGATAGAAGGGACCCAGCGACCGCTCGACCCCACCGTCGCCGAAGAACTGTTGCGCATTGCGGAGGAAGCCATGCGCAACGCCGTCCAGCATGGTGAAGACGTCGAGATCGAGGTCGCCCTGGTCTACGCCCGTCTGGAGCTAAGGTTGGTGATCCGCGACCACGGTCCCGGGTTACCTGACGATGTGCTCGCGACCGGTCAGAAAAGCGGCCATTTCGGTCTGCTGGGTATGCAGGAGCGGGCTGAGCGGATCGGTGCGCGCCTCGAAATCTGGAGCCAGTCCCGGCGGGGAACCGAGGTCAGGATCACCCTGCCATCGCACCGCGCCTATCGCGGCGGACGCCCATTCGACGCCGCCCGCCTGTTCGAGCGTGCGGGTCTGAAACCGCCCCGTCTGCCGGGTAGACGCCGCTGACGTCGCGCGGGAATGCGCGGTCGACTGATACCAAAGATGAATGTCACGACCTCCAGGGCGACTGGCGGCGCGTATGGCGTCCGGGCACCGTCAGTCACAGGAACAACTCACTGAAAGCCCCGGGGGGCGGCAAGCCATGACCACGCACGAAGATTCAGCCCCCGCGACCACCCGTCGCGCCCTCCTGGCGGCGACGGGTGCGACGGGCCTCGCCCTAGGCCTGCCTGCTTCGGCCCTGGCCGCCATTCTTCAACAGCCCACCGACAACCCAGGAGCTCCGGTGATGACCACGATCAAGACCCGCGACGGCACGGAAATCTTCTACAAGGACTGGGGGCCGAAGGACGCCCAGCCGATCGTGTTCCACCATGGTTGGCCGTTGACCGGCGATGACTGGGACAACCAGATGCTCTTCTTCCTGGAGAAGGGGTATCGCGTCATCGCCCATGACCGTCGCGGTCACGGCCGGTCGGCACAGACGGACACCGGCAACGACATGGACCACTATGCCGCCGACGTCGCCGATCTGGCCGCCGCGCTCGACCTGCGATCGGCCATTCACGTCGGCCACTCGACCGGCGGCGGCGAGGTGGCGCGTTATGTCGCTCGCCACGGCGGCGGCGGTCGGGTGGCGAAGGCTGTGCTGATCGGCGCCATCACGCCCGTCATGGTCAAGACCGCGGGCAATCCCGACGGCTTGCCTCTTGAGCTGTTCGACAGCTTCCGCGCCGCTCTGGCCGCCAACCGGGCCCAGTATTTCTGGGACCTGCCCAGCGGGCCCTTCTATGGTTTCAACCGCCCTGGCGCGACCCCGCAGCCGGGCGTCATCGCCAACTGGTGGCGTCAAGGCATGCAGGGCGGCGCCAAGGCGCACTATGACTGCATCAAGGCCTTCTCGGAGACGGACTTTACTGAGGATCTGCGAGCCATTTCCGTGCCGACGCTCGTCCTTCACGGAGACGATGATCAACTGGTGCCGGTCGATACGTCCGCCCGGCTGGCGGCCCCCATGCTCCGGAAGGGGGAGCTCAAGATCTATCCGGGTTTCAGTCACGGAATGTGCACGGTCAACTCGGATGTGGTGAACGCGGACCTGCTGGCATTCTTCAAGAAATAAGCCAGCGAGGTCCCGGCGCTCTAGCCCTGAAAGGCCGCACCTGTGCAGAGGTCGGCAAGGGCTTGTGGGCGACCCCGGCGGACACCGCCGGGGTCGCTTAAGCCTTGGAGTCCCGACAGGGGGCGCCGGATGTCGGTGTGTTCCAGGGGTGACGCCGTCCGGCACGCCGCCCGCAGCGCCTGGGCGAGCGCCATAGAGCTGGAACAGCTAGATCTCGACGTTGGAAACACCTAATTTGCATAGCCTTGGCGCTGACCGCCCGGTTGATCGACTGATGCAAGAGATGCGGATCATCACACGGATGCCTTGGGTCGAACTGAAGCCGCTGCTCGCGGCGACAGTCTTGGGGTTTCTCGTCCTGTCCGGCGTCGATCATGCCCGGGCCCAGAGCGATCCGGCGGCGAGCGCCGACCCCGCGACACTGCGAGGCCGGATTACGCCGCCTTCCGATGAGACAATCGAAGCCTATCGCCAGGCCGGCGCTGAGAACGCCCAGGCGCACCGACTGACCAAGCGGGAATGGGCCTTGGTCGAAGGCGCGATCGCCGATCTGCCGCCTCTGCATCGGCAGGTCCTGGAGCGTCGCCTGGGTCGTCTTAGCTTCATTGATGCACCCTCCAGCATGGGCACAGCCCTGACCCGCGCCTACGACGGGCCCGATGGAGAGAGCCTTTTCGAGATCACCCTGCGCGCGGACGTCCTGGACAAGACCCTGAGCGCGTTCCTGACCCAAAAGGAGGCGATGCTCTTCACGGACGACGGCTCAGGCTACAGTGTTCATGTCTCGGCGGGCGCCGCGCCGGCGCTCCCCTATCTTCTGCTCCACGAAGCGACCCATGTGATTGACCAGACGTTCGGCGTTTCGATGGAGATGCGCCCCTTCGGCGCGCTGTGGGTCGGCTACCGGGATCTGGCGGACGCCTATGCGACTGGACCGTTGGGGATGTCCGCCTACCGCCGCGGGCCGCCGATCCCTTTGTCGCAGAGCCCGGGCCTGTACAGGGCGCTGGCGGCGTCGCCCTTCGTCTCCCTCTACTCCACCGCCTCCGCCGGCGAGGACCTGGCCGAACTCTCGGCCTGGAGCACGCTTTCCGTCCGGTTCGGGATTCCTCTGACGCTCGAGGTCAGGGACGCGACCGGCCGGCTCGTCGTCATGGTCGAGCCGCTTGCCTCGCCGGCCGTTCAAGACCGCTTCGCGACCGTCGAAGCGATTTTCGCCCAAACCGGGGCGCGGCCGAACGAGACGCTTCCTTGAACCGAATCTAGCCGCCGGTCGCTTCCAGGGCGAGACGACGACGAATGGTCTCGTTCAGCAGACAGCCGGGGATCTGGATCCGGTCGATGGTCCCGCCTGTGGCTGACGCCCGGCACCCGTCATCGCGCTGACGGATCCAGGCCCGTTCCTCACTGCGGAGCCTCGCCTGGCCGGCGCTGTCGAGCCTGGCCATCGCCGCCCGGTAGGCCGTGTTCAGACGCGCGTCCTGCGCCTCAAGTTCGGCGTTGACGCAGGCGGCCATGGCCGGGGTCACCCCTCTGGCCGCGTCTCCGCTGCCCAGACAGGCGTCCATCGTGGGGGAGTGTTCGGCGTCGATCTGAGCCTGGGTCACGACCAGGGGCATAAGGTTCGCCGGCGGGGCGGGGCGCGCCGGAGCGGCGGGAGCGGCGGATGGGACGGCGGGGGTCGGGACCGCAGTTTCAGTCTGGGCCGGAGGCGAGGGGGCAGCCTGCGGTGCAGGGCTATCGCCTGGCCCGCATGCGGCTAAGGCGAGGGCCAGGGCGCCCAGGACTGCCTGTGTCAGAGAGTTCGCCATGTCATGTCCTCGAGGGAAGGGGAGCGTCTTTAACGCACGAAACCGTCTGACCGATCAGGGCGCCCAGGCCAAGACCCGCGATTATGTCGCTGGGCCAATGGTCTCCGCCGAGCACCCGCGACAGGGCGGCCAGCCCGGCGAGCGACAGCCAAATCCAACCCTGCTGCGGAGACAGCCGCATCGCCGATACGGCCAGGGCGCCCGCGAGGGCCGCGTGCGCCGAAGGTAGGGAGTGAAAGCTCGCATTGGCGGTGAAGGGATCGAAGCTCAGCCAATCCGAGGCGACGCCGTCCGGTCGCGCGCGACCGATGAGGGCCTTGAGACAGAGGGCCGCGAACGTGGCCAGAAGACCGGCCTTGAACAGCGACCATGCCGCCGACAGCGGCCCATGAAATTGCATCTGACGGCGACGCCCGAGAATTCCCATTCGACCCAGGCCCGCCACCACGAGCAGAACGAACAGGGCGGACAGGATGTGCGTCGGCTCCAGAATGGACCCCAGGCTGACGAGGACTGACCGCAGCGTCCCACCGGGCCCGGCGACGAAGGCGAGGGCGAAAGGATCAATCGCAACCAGCGTCGCCGCCGTCGCCGTGAGCCAGTAAAGGACCCCTGTCGCCGTTCCGAGGGTGGAGACCGGGAGCCGCCGTCGCTTGCCATACAGGGAGGCCTGCCCCGACGCGGACGGTTGATGGCGCGGCAATGAAATCCTCCGTCACGAAACAGGCGTGGAAGCTCCCTTGCCTGGGCGCTGGAGATTGCGCTTCGATGACCGGATGAGCGCGCGGTGTTGCCGTTGTAATCGCCGCGCCAATCGGCACGCGGCGTGCGCCGGCCGCCAGTGCCGACGGCCTGGACCTGCTGGGCTGGAGCGCTTCCAGTGGGCCGGATTCGGAACGCTTCGAGGCCGCGGTCACGCAGGCCTTGTTACGCTTGAAACCGCTTCCCTACGGTTCTGAAGGCGGCGCGAAATGCGGCGGGTTGAAACGGCCGTCGCTGAAGGTTGGCCGGAGACACGACTGACCGCGCCGACGTCTCGAGTTCGTCCATGTCACCGGAAGCTCTTTCCGCCTTCCTCGTCACTGCCTTCGTCCTGACAATGGCGCCTGGGCTCGATACGGCCATGGTGCTGCGCTCGGCCGCCGCCGACGGTGTCCGTCATGGGGCGGCGACCGCCTTTGGCATCGCCATCGGTTGCCTGTGCTGGGGTGGCGCCGCGGCCTTCGGACTTGGCGCTCTTCTGGCTGCCTGGCCGCTGGCGTTCGAGGTGCTCAAATGGGCGGGCGCGGCCTATCTGGCCTGGCTTGGCCTACGCCTGCTGGTCAGGCCTCGCCGCATCTTCTCGGCCGGCGCCACACCCGTAGGGAAGGCGCCGTCAGTCGCCAGCTCTGTACGGGGCGGGTTCACAACCAATATTTTGAACCCGAAGGTCGGCCTCTTTTACCTGACCCTGCTGCCGCAGTTCCTGCCGGCGGACGCAAGAAGCGGGACCGCGTTCGGCCTCGCCGGCCTCCATGTCGGCATCGCCCTGACCTGGTTTCTCGTCCTGTCGGGCGTCACCGCCGGCATTCGGCCCTGGCTGAGTCGTCCCGGGGTCATGGCCGCCGTCGATCGCACGACGGGCGGCGTCTTCATGCTGCTCAGCCTCCAACTCATCCTCCTGTCGGGACTGCACGCCTGACCCGACGTCCCCTGCCGGTATCACGCCCACGAAAGAACCTTGCCTATGACCTTTCCTACACACCTGATCGGCCGGATCCTTGTCAGCGCCGCCGCGCTCGCCCTGCTCCTTGATGGCGCGCTGCTGGCGACCTCCGCACCGCCGATAATCGCAGCGCTGGGCCACGCGGGCTTTGAACCCGGCCTCGCTCCGCTGATCGGGCTGGTGATCCTCGGGGCGGCCCTGCTTTTGCTCATTCCCCGACTGGCCCCGCTGGGCGCTATCCTGTGCACCGGCTTCCTCGGCGGCGCTATCTGCGCGCACGTCCGCATCGGCGAGCTCGGCTCGCCGCCGCAGATCATCTGTTTGGTGCTGGGCGGCCTGATCTGGGGCGGCCTGCTGCTCGCCGATTCTCGCGTCCGCTGCTTGATGCACGGCGCCACGACCGATCGACCTGGGGCGATCCCCCTCTTCTGAACCTGTTCCCCGCCAGGGGCTCGCCCCCATCTGACGCCGTCGCAGACGATGACGATCCGCACTTTGTTCCAGCGGTAACAGGATGTCGCCCTTGCTGTCGCGCGTCGCCAATCCAGGCCTGTGTTGATGTGGCGGGGCGCACATCCGCCAGAAAGCGACCGCGTTCGTCGCCGAAGCAGGCGGATGGATGACGCGCCCGCGACGTCCCCCGGGGTCACCCCACAGCACCGGGGGACGTCATCCTCTCAGAAACAGGACCTAGAATGAAAACCGCCGACACGCTGCTGAGCGAAATCCACGAGAAGGGCGTCGAATACATCGATCTCCGCTTCACCGACACTAGGGGGCGGATGCAGCACGTCACCTTCGACGTCGACCTGGTCGATTCCGAGTTCTTGACCAAAGGCACGATGTTCGACGGTTCGTCGATCGCCGGCTGGAAGGCCATCAACGAGTCCGACATGCTGCTGAAGCCGGACCTGACCACGGCCTACATCGACCCGTTCTATCAGCAGACGACCATGTTCCTGTTCTGCGACGTGCTGAACCCGGACACCGGCGAACCCTACAACCGCGACAGCCGCTCGATGGCCAAAAAGGCCCTGTCCTATGTCCAGTCCTCGGGCATCGGCGACATCGTCTATTTCGGCCCGGAAGCCGAGTTCTTCATCTTCGACGACGTGCGCTGGTCGACCCAGCCGCACAACACCTCCTACTCGTATGATTCGACCGAGCTGCCGGCCAACACCGGCGCCGAATACACCGAAGGCAATATGGGCCACCGCCCTGGGCCCAAGGGCGGCTATTTCCCGGTCAACCCGGTCGATTCCGGCCAGGATCTGCGCGGCGAAATGCTGGGCGTGATGCGCGACCTGGGCCTCCAGCCCGAGAAGCACCACCACGAGGTGGCCCCGGCCCAGCACGAACTGGGTCTGAAGTTCTCGGACCTGCTGACCATGGCCGACCGGCTGCAGCTCTATAAGTACGTGATCCACAACGTCGCCGCCGCCTATGGCAAGTCGGCGACCTTCATGGCCAAGCCGATGTTCGCGGACAACGGCTCGGGCATGCACGTCCACATGTCGATCTGGAAGGACGGCAAGCCCCAGTTCGCCGGCGACAAATACGCCGGCCTGTCGCAGGAATGCCTGTGGTACATCGGCGGCATCATCAAACACGCCAAGGCCATCAACGCCTTCGCCAACTCGACCACCAACAGCTACAAGCGTCTGGTCCCCGGCTATGAAGCCCCGGTGAAACTGGCCTATTCGGCCCGCAACCGTTCGGCCTCGATCCGCATCCCGCACGTCTCGTCGCCGAAGGCCAAGCGTCTGGAAGCCCGCTTCCCCGACCCGATGGGCAACCCCTATCTGACCTTCGTCGCCCTGCTGATGGCCGGCCTGGACGGGATCGAGAACCGGATCGATCCGGGCGCGCCCGCCGACAAGAACCTGTACGATCTGCCGCCGGAAGAGCGCGGCTCGATCCCCGAGGTCTGCGGCTCGCTGCGCGAAGCCCTCGAGAACCTCGACAAGGACCGCGCCTTCCTCAAGAAGGGCGGCGTCATGGACGACGACTTCATCGACAGCTACATTGAGCTGAAGATGGAAGAGGTGATGCGCCTGCAACTGCACCCGCACCCGGTCGAATTCGACATGTACTACAGCTGCTGATCATCAGATCTGCGTAAAATCGAGGCGTCGGCGGAGAACCGCCGACGCCTTCATATCCGAGATCCATCCCCCTGAAGGCCCGTAGCGGGCGCGTGTCACAGCGGGGGAAGCGCGAGAATCTGGTATTCGGCCACCTTCGCGAACCCTAGGCTGAGATACAGGGGCTCACCCATCGGGGTGGCCTGGAGGGTGGCCAGTGGAAACCCATGTTCACGCGCGCAGGCGAGCGCCGCCGAGGTGAGCGCCGCCCCGACGCCGCGACGTCGCCAAGCCTCGTCCGTTGCGACGAGATATATTCCGGCGACGCCGTCGGCGAGCAACAGTTCGCTGACGCCGACGATCCGTCCGTCGATCCGGCCCTCGAAACGGACCAGGACGCCCGGGGCGTCCTGGCGCGCCTCCTCGGCGGCGACGACGAGGGGGATGTCGGCCTCGCGCACCCCCATGGCCGGAGCATAGGCGGCGACCCAGGACGAAAGTGGAGCGCCTTCGGGCAAGCGATCGACATGCAGATCCGCCGGACGGGGCAGGGTGCGGACTGCGTCGGTGCGGATCGCCATGATCGGCGCGACGCCCACTGTTTCGCCACCTGCCGCGGCGAGGGCGGCCAATGTCGCCGGGTCGCTGTCGCCGCCCACCCACCATAGCCAGGGATGACCGGCCAGCCGTCGCCGCGCCTCGGAAATCTTGGCGTCGAGGCTCCCGGACCCCAGCCACATCACCCCGTTTAACTGAGGGTGGTTCGCGCCGACGCTGTACAGGGTCAGGCCGTCTTCCACCCTTTGGGCGTAGCCATAACCGAGCCAGTAGCTCCGGCAGTTCCGGTGGAAGGCGGCGAGTTGTTCCGCACTCACAGCAAGGGTAATGTCTGGGATCATAGCGCGCCTCAGGAGAAGGGTGGGTGGGGCCCGCACGCGACGCGGCCTAGCAGCATCGATCAGACGTGTGGATTTCGGCATTGTGACGAGTCGTCGCCAAAGCGTTGCGATTGAAACCTGAACGGTCCAGCGAACGCGCTGTCAGGTTGACCGCCTTGAGTTGCAGATGTCCTAGTCGGCGTCGGCCCCGGCGCGGAAACGGCGAAGGCGCGTTCGGCAGATCAGATGACGCTGGACGTTGAAGGTGTTGTAGATCGCGGCCTGGGTGGTGAGGAATCGTTGGGCGGAGGCCTGGGATTTGAAGCCCTGCTGCTGCTGGCGTTCTCGCCGGCGGATAGGAAGGCGGGAGTTCTCGAGGTTCTCTCGTGCTCGGCCTGGCCGAGGGATGTTGGCGAGGCCGCGCGCTCGAAGTGCTGATCCGTATGACGTCAGGCCGTCGGTCGTAATCTGGTCCGGCACGACGGGGTGGTTGCAGCAAGCGTCCCTGACGCTTCAGCGCGGCGTGACTGTCGCGGCGCCGCTGGGAGGACGACGAGATCGAGCACCTCGGCTTCGTCATCGACGGCGCGCCAGAGGTGCATTCGACGCCCACCGGTCCAGCGGAACATCTCTTCGACGTCGCGCAGGGCGGTATTGAAGCGGAAATGTAGCCACACCGGATGGCGGATCACTACGGCCGGGAGGCGGTGGCGTCTGAACGACAGCGGCTTCATGCAAAATCGTCCCCGGTCAGCCATCTACGATCACCTTCAGTGGAGACAGGTTGGCGTTAGACTGACAGCGCCCGTCGCCCGCTGGCGAATTCGCGTTAACACCGTTGCCGCTAGGCGTCGTCCGGGCGACATAGGGGCTCGAGGGGGAGGCCGCGATGTCCGAGACTTTGGAACTGCTGACGGCGCGAGAGCGGGAGTGTCTGCGGCTGGTCCATGCTCACCATAATTCCAAGCAGATCGCGCGGACCCTAGGGATCAAGCCCGGGACAGTTGACAAGCATTGCGAGAACGCTGCGCGTAAGCTTGCGGTCGAGAACCGTGTGGCGGCGGCCTTGGTTTTGGCGGCGGCGGAGGCCCCTCCGAACGATTCCCAATACGAAGGGATCGCAATGGCGGCGACGTTGGGGATCGGTCCAGTTGGAGCGGCTGAAAGGACGCCCCATGACCCACCTCGACGATACGATCCCGCCCATCAGCTGGCGCGAAATGGAAGCCATCCTAGCGACGATGGCCACCACGGAAACGAAGCGCCTCATGATCCGGCATTTGGTGGAGGGCACGCGCAAGCAAGCCCACTTCCTGACGCCTGGCGGGGTGATGACCGAACTGTTCTACATCGCGTCCGCGATGCTGGACGCGAAGTTCAGTCCCTCGACCTCGGACACAGGCGGCTCGGAAGCATCCTCATCGTTTTCGGCGTCGCAGCCGTAGCGGTCTGGATCGTGACAGCCCTCGCCGGGGCCGAACAGTTCGCCTTCCTGCTGCAGAGACTGCGCTACGGCGGCTGACTGGCGGCTCCCGCTCTTTTCCAACGGATCCCCAAATGAAACGCGCCGAACAGGCGGCGGCTATCGCTGCACGCCTCCACCATGCCCTGCACCTGGCTGAAGCCGGACAGGATCAATCGATCAACCGTCTCGGCAAACTCGCCCAGGCGCTAACCCGAAGCCGCAAGGAGGCTGGACTGTCCGCCACGGTCGGTCAGCCGGCTTTCAACGCCCTGGCCCGCGCCATGGCGGCCCAGATTGAGGCGCAGGAGGCGATGGTCGAACTGCACCACGCCTTGGCCGAGGTGAAGGAACACACCAAATTCCGCAGCGTGCGGATGGGGGGACTGGAGAAGACAGAGACTCAAGTGCCTCGGGAGACGCGTCTGATGGTGGTTAAAGAGGCCGCCTGAATCAGTGCGATGCTGATACGGTGCGTCCATGTCGCCGATCTATCTGTTCACCCTGTGCCTTTTCCTTCTGACCGCCGCGCTCGCTTTCTGGCGAGGCGGTCGTTGGGAAAAGGCGGCTGCGGTCGTGCTTGGTGTGGCGTGGGCGGTGACTGCGCTCGGCTCGTTCGATTATCGAAACGCCCCGTGGGCCGCCATTGCGGCTGATTCGGCGGTCTTCCTGTTCCTGCTTTATGCGGCGTTGCAATCGGGTCGGCGCTGGACTCAGGCTGCGGCCGGGTTTCAGTTTCTGGTGCTGGCGACGCACTATGTGTTCGCGACCAATAGGGCGTTGGAGCAATGGGCCTATGTCACCGCCTATTATGTTTGGAATATCGCGCTTATCGCCTCGCTTCTCGGGGGTGTCCTCTGGCGCCCAAGGCAACCGACGCTATAACGGGATCGTCTGACTACAGAGAGATGCCTGATGGCCGTACAGCATGATGCCCTCGACCCGATCGATGTCCACGTGGGGACGCAATTGAGGGCCTTGCGCCAACGCGAGCGCCTTACGCAAGCGAAGCTGGCCCAGTCCCTGGGGGTTACGTTTCAGCAGGTGCAGAAGTACGAACGCGGCGTGAACCGTATGGCCGCCTCGACGCTGGCCAAGGCGTCGGCGGCGCTGGGCTGCTCGGTGATGGATTTCTATCCGAAGGTGGACGGATCCGGGGAGCCGTCACGTGGAGAGGTGTTGGACGAACTGGCCGGCCTGTATGACAGCATGGGCGGTCGGCAGCGTACCGCCCTGCTGGTGACGGCGCGTGCTTTGGCGACCGTGCGCTGAAGCACGGCTTGTTTGCGGGGGCATTCTTCTGCGGCAGTGTAAAGTCTGACGTCGCTTACGCTCTAGGCGCTTTGCACGCCCCGCCTCCGACCGCGCAAGAACAGCGCCGCCGCCACGGCGACTAAAACCATGCCGATGATGCTGGTGGCGTAGGCGGCGGTGATGAAGAAGGGCAGCCAGGGCAGGTCGATGGCGGCGAAGTTGCGGACCAGCAGCAGGGCGACGCTGCCCATATAGCCCGAGGCGTCGGCGACATAGATCAGGAAGCCGGCGGTGGCCACCGTGCCCGTATAGGCGATCATACGGTCGAACAGCATGGCGTTGAACGGGGTGTAGGCCAGGTACAGGCCGGCGCCGCTGGCGATCATCCAGGCGATCGGCGACAGCAGGTGCTGCTGGAAGGCCAGGGTCGATAGGCCCATGATCGCGAAGCCCGCCAGGATCACCCCGTGGATCAGCAGCAGGGCCCGGCCGTTGTTCTTGACCAGAATCAGCAGGCCCATCGTCACCAGGGACAGGGCGGCCACGGGGCCTTCGCTGGCGGTGAAGACATCGGCGGCGTCGCCGTAACCCAGGGCGCGCCAGATCTCGGCGGCGAAATTGTCGCGGAGGTCGCGGAAGGCGGTCAGGGCGACATAGGCAGAGACCAGAAGCAGCAGGGCCGGCCAGTGGGCCGCGAGGAAGGCGGTGCGCTCCCTGGCCATCATAGGGCGGCGGGCGACGCGTTCGGCCTCGTCGGCGGCGCTGGGCGGGGGCAGGGCGGCCAGCGCCAGGACAGAAATCGCCAGCAGGGGCATGAAGACGACGCCGGTCGCCGCCGGCATCCAGAAGGGGCTGACGCTGGCGGTGTCCATAAGGGCCTTGCCCACCGACTTCACCACCCCAGACGATAGAATGAAGCTGGCGCACAGTATGGCCCCCAGGACCTCGCTGGTGCGCCGCCCTTCCATGAAACCGAACACCAGGCCCCAGATCAGGCCCAGCGGCAGGCCGTTCAGGAACAGGGCGGCGACGTTCCAGGGCGCGGGGACGACGGCGAACAGCACCAGCGCCAGCCACGAAATTCCGATCAGGATCAAGATGGCGATCGCCCGCCGTTCCGGCCGCATTTCTGCGATCAGCTTGACCCCCGCCAACTTGGACAGGGCGTAGCCAGCGACCTGGGCGATGACCAGGGCCACCTTGTAGTCCAGGGCGAAGTCCCAGCCCGCGACGACGTCGAAGGTGGCCGCCGTGAAGGGTTTGCGGAAGGCGTACATCGAGAAATAGGCGCAGAAGCCCGCCAGGCCCGCGAACAGGACGAAGGCGACGGGATGCGCCCGCGCCAGCCAAAGCCGTAGCCGATCCATCACGTGTCTTGCCCCTGTTGCATGCGCGTGGTCTAGACCAGACGTACGACGGCTGGATGACGGAGCGGCGGGCAGTGAAGACGGTTTACGACGTGGCTGTGGTGGGGGCGGGGATCGTGGGCCTGGCCGCCGCCCTGGCCGCCGCGCGGCGCGGGCTGTCGGTCGTGGTGATCGACCGCGACGCCCAGGCGAACGGGGCCTCGATCCGCAATTTCGGCTTTATCACCGTGACGGGCCAGCCGCGCGGTGTGATCTGGGAACGGGCGGTGCGGAGCCGCGACGTCTGGGACGAGGTCGTGGGCGAGGCCGGGATCGGGGTGGTGCAGCGGGGGCTGTGGATGTCCGTGCGCCGGCCCGAATCCCTGGCGGTGCTGGAGGCCTTTCTCGAGACGGAAATGGGGGAGGGGTGCCGGCTGCTGACGCCGCAGGCGGCGCGCGAGCGGGCGCCGGAGGTGGTCGGCGATCAGACCGTCGGGGTGTTGTGGAGCGCGCATGAACGGCGGGTGGATTCTCGGACCGCCATTCCGCGCCTGGCCGACTGGCTGGCGGCGCGCTTTGGGGTCGTCTTCATGCGACAGACGGCGGTCCATGCGGTCGAGCCGCCGCGCATCGTCACCGCGAGGGGCGTGGTCGAGGCGGAGGCGGTGGTGGTCTGTCCCGGCGACGATCTGGTCAGCCTCTATCCCGAATATCTGGCGGATACGGGACTGGAACGTTGCAAGTTGCAGATGATGCGGCTGGCGGCGCCGGGGTTCGCCCTGCCGGCCCCGGTGATGTCGGATCTGGGGCTGGTGCGCTACGGCGGCTATGCGGACCTGCCGCAGGCCGCCGCCCTGCGCGCGCGGCTGGAGACGGAGCAGGGCGAGGCCTTGGCCAACGGGGTGCATCTGATCGCGGTTCAGGACGCCGACGGCGCCCTGGTGGTCGGTGACAGCCATCACGACGCCGACACGCCCGATCCCTTCGCCAGCGAGGCGGTCGAGCGGCTGATCCTGGACGAATGGCGCGCCGCCACGGGCCGGGCGGCGCCGGCGGTGCTGGATCGTTGGGTCGGCACCTATGCGAAGGGCGCGAGCGGCAGTTTGATCGCCGCGCCCCATCCCCGCGTCCGACTGGCGGTGGTCACCGCCGGCAACGGCGCCTCCACCGCCTTCGCCTTCGCCGAGGAGGCGATCGCCGATCTTTTCGAGGAGACCCCCCGGTCATGACCCGTATTCGCGACTGTTTCGACATGGTGGTGTTCGACTGGGCCGGAACCATGGTCGATTTCGGCAGCCGGGCTCCGGTCCTGGCTTTGGTCGAGGCCTTCGCCGCCCTGGGGGTGACGGTCTCGGAGACGGAGGCGCGCAAGGACATGGGACGGGCCAAGGCCGACCATGTGCGCGCCCTGTTCGAACAGGCCGACGTCGCCCAGGCCTGGCGCGCGGCCCAGGGCGGTGAGCCCGATTCGGCGGCGGTCGATAAAGTCATGGCCGCGCTGGAGGCGCCGATGATCCGACTGGCGCAGGAGACGGCGGCCCTGATCCCGGGGGCGGCGGACACGGTCGCATGGCTGCGCGCCGAGGGGCTGAAGATTGGGTCCTGCACCGGCTATACGCGGGCGATGATGCAGGCCGTGCTGTCGCGCGCGGCGCAGCAGGGATACGCCCCGGACACGGTGGTCTGCGCGCACGAGACGCCGCAGGGACGGCCGTCGCCGCAGATGCTCTACAAGGCCTGTCTGGATCTGGACGTCTGGCCCCTGTCGCGGGTGGTCAAGGTCGACGACGCGGAGGTGGGGATGGCCGAGGGGCGCAACGCCGGCTGTTTCACCGTCGGGGTGGCCGCCTCGGGCAATATGGTCGGGCTGAGCGAGCAGGCGCTGGCGGGGTTGCCGCCGGAGGCGCGGGCGGCGTTGATGGCCGAGGCGTCCGAGCGGCTCTATGCGGCGGGCGCCGATCTGGTGATCGATACGGTCGCGGATCTGGTCCCGGCGCTGGAGGCCGAGGCGGCCCGGCGCGCTGCCTAGGCTGACCGCACGGCCAGCGCCGTCAGCATGTCCTTGTAGGCGGACAGGGGGGCGATGACGGCCCCTTCGGTCTTGCCCATCTCGTCGTAGCGACGCAGGCGGATGGCCGTGTCGAAATGGGGATGGGTGCGGAAGACGGCGGCCTCGTCTTCGTTCATGGGGCCGCCCTGGAGATGTAGGCTCTGGAGGGAGGCCGGGCTGAGAGCCGCAGCATAGCCGGGCTCGGTGGTGGCCAGATAGCGTTTGGCCTCGACGTGCAGCCGCACCGGTTCCGAAACCTCGGGCGCGAAGGTTTGGGCCAGCCAGGCGGCGCCGATCCGCTCGTGCACGGCGTCGATGCCGCGATCGGCGGCGTCCTGTCCGTGTTTCTGCAGCAGGTGGCCGATGTCATGCAGGAGGGCGGCGGCGACGAGAGTGTCCGCTTCCCCGGCTTCGCGGGCGTGGTGCGCCGTCTGAAGGGCGTGATCCAGCTGGGTCACGGCCTCGCCGTAGTGGTCGCCGCCCATCCGCTCAAACAGGTCGAAGATGGTCGTGACGAAATCTTCGGAAGACGCAGGGCGGGGCATGGGGCGCTCGAGGAGTGTTTTCTGGTCTATACCAAGAAGGTCTGGGTGCGGGTAGCCTGGTGATCGAGCGGGGCCGTCCCGCTCGATCACTGGCTTATGCCCTCAGCGCGGGATCAGCCGGTTCGGATCGATGAACTGGCGCGGAATGCCCGGACCTTCGAAATAGGCGCCCAGCCAGGCGCCGCCGCCGCCGTTGAACCATTCGACGCGAATGGCGTGCTTGCCGGGTTCGAGGCGGATCGTGCCGGCGGCGGTGATCACGCCGTGATCGCCGTCATTGTCCACGACCGTCTTGCCGTCGATGTAAAGCTTGCTGCCGTCGTCCGACGCGGTCGAGAAGCCGTATTCGCCGGCGGTGTCGATCTGGATCTGGCCTTCGAAGACCACGGCGACGGCGTCTTCGCGCGGCAGGGTCAGGCCGTCGACCGTGATCTCATGCGCCTTGCCGGAACCGACCGGCGTCAGGCGGGAGAAGTCGGGCAGCCGCACCGGGGCATCGGGCAGCAGATAGACGCTGTAGGTCACCCCCCGGCTCGCAGCGATGCGCGGGTCCAGGACGCGGAAATAGCCGACCGACGGGACGCTGGCCGGCTTGCCGTCAACGAAGACCGTGGCCCGGACGATGGTGTTGCGCGCGATCTCGACTGGAGCCGTGTAGAGCGGCGAGGCGGGGGTCGGGATGGTGTTGTCGAGGGTGTAGCGGACCTCGCCGACCGTATTGGGGTTCTGCAGGCTCATGCGGGCCGGGCCGTCGATGAACAGGCCGCCGGGCGGGGTGTTGCCCGATCCGGCCGGCAGGATGGCCGGGGGGGCGTAGAAGCTGCTGGTGCGATAGGCCTGGACCGGCATGGCCTCGCCCTGAAGGATCGGACGCACCGGACGGCCCAGCCAGGCGTAGGGGATGTCGGCCCCCAGCAGCCAGGCGACTGTCGCCCCCGTGTCGAAGGTGTTGATGGGCAGGTCCAGTTCGACGCCCGGCTTCACCCCCTCCCCATAGGCGATCCAGGGGATTTCCAGCTCGGCCAGGCTTTCGCCGCCATGGCCCTTGCCGACACCGCCGTGATCGGAGGTCACCAGAATGACCGTGTCTTCGGCGATTCCGGCCTCCACCGTCGCCTGGCGGATCCGGCCGATCAGGGCGTCGGCCTTGGTGACCGCTTCATAATAGTGGGGCGTGCCGTGGCCGTCGGCGTGTCCGGCGTGATCGACGTGGTCCAGGTGGATGAAGAGGAAGTCCGGACGCCGGGCCTTGATATAATCGACGGCCAGGTCGGTGGTCCTGTCCTCGTCCGCGCCATGGGCGTCATAGTCGACGAAGCGGTGGTCGTAGAGACGGCCGAAGCCGTCCCAGTTGTAAATGGAGCCGATCTCTAACCCGGGGTTCTGATCGGTCAGGATCTGGAAGATCGAGGGGAAGAAGCCGCCGGAGCCGGTGACCGAGGTGGGGAAGTTGAACTCGCCCACCTGCCAGTCGTTGCTGGTCACGCCATGCTGCTCGGGACCGGCGCCGGTGATCATTGAAGCCCAGTTCGCGCCGCTGGTGGTCGGCAGGACGCCGCGGGCGTGCAGGCTCCAGCTGCCCTTGGCCATCATCTCGTCGAGGACGGGGGTGTCGGCCTTGATCACGCCGTTGGGGCTGAGGCCGTCGACGCCGATGATGATCACATGGCCGGCGCGGCGGGGCTCGGCGTGGGCGGGCGCGGCGGCGACGAGGGCGCCCGCAAATAGGGGCAGGCAGAGG
Source organism: Brevundimonas sp. FV2ps16 (assembly GCF_058681075.1). Classification (NCBI taxonomy): domain Bacteria; kingdom Pseudomonadati; phylum Pseudomonadota; class Alphaproteobacteria; order Caulobacterales; family Caulobacteraceae; genus Brevundimonas; species Brevundimonas sp. FV2ps16. The sequence continues at coordinate 2,168,220 of NZ_CM178728.1, forward strand.
AAGGGCGTGCGCATGGAAGAGCTCCTGAAGACAGGGCGGGGCCAGGCCGGGGAGGGTCGCCGTGATCTTCCCGACCGTCCGCGCCGCATTTGCGATGAGGGCGTGACTGGTCCATACCAGATGGAAGGCCGGTGTTTGGCGAAGCTTTCGTGAAATGGCGGGCTTCAAGAGCGCGCTTGGTGGTAATCGTCTGTCGTCGGATAAACGGCTCGACCAGTCAGGGACCTGTATGACGAACATCGCGCCCGATCAGAGGTCGGACGGCCTCCACTACCTCGACATGCGGGACCGCGTGGCGGGCCGCATCGCGTCAGGCGAGTTGAAGCCCACCGACAAGCTGCCGTCCGAGCGACAGTTGCAGGAGGAGATGGGGCTGGCGCGCGGCACCGTCCGCGAGGGGCTGTTCCAGCTGGAGGCCGAGGGGCTAATCTACCGCCGGGACCGCAGCGGCTGGTATGTGTCGCCGCCGCCGGTGGTCTATGATCCGACGCGCTGGGAAGGCTTCATCTCCTATGTGGAGGCCCAGGGTCGGGTCCCGGCGACAGAGACCATGTCCGCCGAGACCATCGTGGCCGATCCCTTGCTGGCCGAGGTGTTCGGGCGACCGGCGGGCGCACCGTTGCACATGATCCGGCGCCGACGCCATGTGGATGGACGGGCCGTCCTGGTCGAGCAGATCGTGGTCGATGCGGCCCTGACGCCCGACCTATTGCGCTTTTCGTTCGACCAATCGCTGACCGAAATACTGAAGAGCGCATACGGACTGTCGGTCGCGCGCAATCGGGTCAGCATGCAGCCGTGCGCCTTGACCGGCTATGAGGCCGAGGTTCTGGGGGCGAAGTCCGGTCTGCCGGGGCTGGCTGTGCAGCGCACCAGCTATGACGCCCAGGGACGGGTGGTTGAGTTCGACCGCGAGCACTGGCGCCATGACGCCGTGCGGATCAGCGTGGACACGCGGGTGCGCTGACTAGGCCGGATCTGCGACGTGCAGCCGAGTGTCCCACTGGGCCGCAACACGGGAGAGGGCGCTGGATGGGGGCAGGTCCGTCACCAGGTCCTGAACGTCGCGGAACGATGCGACCTGGATGAAGCCGGACTTGGCGAACTTGGTGTGATCGGCCAGGACGACGATGCGGCGCGCCTGTTCCAGCAGGCTCTGTTTGAACGAGGCCTCGTCGGCGTCGAAGTCGAGGAAGCCCCGGTCCGCGTCCACGGCGCCCATCGACAGGACGGTCAGGTCGGGGGCGAAGCGGCGGCAAAAGGACTTGGCTTCCGGCCCGAAGGCGGCGTTGTGGACCGGATTGACCTGGCCGCCCGCCAGCAGAAGGCGCTGGCCGGGATTGCCCAGGACCTCGTGGGCGATCTCGACGCTGTTGGTGACGATGGTCAGGTTGCGCACCGAGGCCAGGGCGCGAGCGAGCCAATGGCAGGTGGTGCCGGAATCGAGCAGCAGGGTCATGCCCTCGGTGACAAGGCTGGCGGCCTTCTGGGCGATCTTCTGCTTGGCCTCGGCGTTCTCGCGCAGGCGGATGCGATAGGGCGCCTCGATCAGATTATTGGTGGAGGAGAGGCCGCCGTGCACCTTTTGCAAGACGCCGCTGCGCTCCAACTGGCGGGCGTCGCGACGGATCGTCTCCTCCGACACCTCGAACCGGCCGGCGAGCTCGGAGACCGTCCAGAACGCCTTCTCCTCCATCAGCTGGAGGATCTCGGCCAGGCGGGCCCCTTGGCTGAGGTGTTTAGAGTCTTTGAGGAGGGCGGCGCTCATGGTCGATCCCCTTTATCAACGCCAAATCCCACACACAACCACATAATTCGCCTTAAGGCTCTCATATGAATGGCGTTATGACGCCTCGATCGTTTCGTTCCGGGTACGGTATAAAAGGCTGAAACCAAACGGACGTTGAGCGTATAGATTGATAAGAAACAGGTTTTTCAGCGGATAGGGTGGGTGGGGCAATGGCGTGAAATTCCCACACGGAACCACATAATTCAACATAATTCCCTCAAACCGTCACATGACTGAAACGCCCGCGACCTAATGAGGCCGGACTTGGCGGCGCCGGTCAGAACGGCCGCGTCGGACCGAGCCGCTTGGTTCACACCAGTTTGTCGGGGGACACGATTATGTCGAAGCAATATCCCGTTCGGGGCATGGGCCCGAACCTCAAGAAGGTGCTGTTGGCGACGGTGTCGGCGGCGGTCGCCGGCGTCAGCGCGTCTGCAGCCTTCGCCCAGGAGGCGCCGGCCGCCGAGGTGGACGAAGTCATCGTCACCGGTTTCCGCAAGTCGCTGAGCGACGCACGCGCGATCAAGCAGGACTCGGTCATCCAGGTCGACGCCATCGTGGCCGAGGACATGGCCAAGTTCCCGGACCTCAATCTGGCGGAGTCGCTGCAACGCCTGCCCGGCGTGCAGATCAACCGTGAAGCGGGCGAGGGCCGTCGGATATCGCTGCGGGGTCTCGGTCCGGACTTTGCCCGGGTTCAGCTGAACGGCATGGAAGTGCTGGGGAACGTCGACTCGGCTCAGGACAGCCGCGGCCAGCGCTCGCGCGACCGCGCGTTCGATTTCAACATCTTCGCCTCGGAACTGTTCTCGCGGGTCGAGGTTGAGAAGACCTTTGAAGCGGCGCAGAAAGAGGGTGGCATGGCCGGCACGGTCGGCCTGTTCACCGGCAAGCCCTTTGATTACGGCACGGGCGCCGACGGCGCTCTGTCATTGAAGGTCGGGACCAACGAATATACCGAGGACACCCAGCCGCGCATCGCCGCCCTGTTCACCCAGAACTGGGACAATGTGTTCGGCGTCTCCTTCTCGGCCGCCTACAGCAAGCGCGAGACGACGGAGCAGGGGCACAACACCTATAACTACTCCAAGCCGAGCGCCGCGACGCTGCAGGGCTTGGTGACCAAGGGCTTGAACATCTCCGGCCTGTCCGCCGCCGAGCAGGCCAAGTTCCTGTCCGGCGATCTGTATTTCGCCGACGGCAACCGCATCTCGTCCTGGAACGCCGAGCAAGAGCGGCTGGGTCTGACGGCGGCGGTTCAGTGGCGTCCGATGGACGGCATGGAGCTGACCCTGGACGTCCTGCACGGTGAGTTCACGACGCGCCGTGACGAGTATCACCTCGCCACCCGTCCTCTGTCCTCGACGGGCTCGGTCGCCTTCGACACCGCTGCGGGCGGCGTCTGGCCGTCGATCTTCCAGTCGGCTTCGGTCATCAATGACTTGACCTGGGACAGCGACAACTACGTCACCATGACCGACGTCACGGGCACGACCTTCGGCAGCGAGCATCGCCGGTCGCTGAACGAGAACGAGTTCAACCAGGTTGCGCTGACCGGCGAGTGGGAGATGTCGGACCGTCTGAAGTTCGACGGTCACGTGGGTTGGGAAAAGTCGACCTATGACACGCCGTATGACGACAAGCTGTATATGCGCGCCAAAGGCAATCTGATCGCCAACTATGGCGAGAACGGCCAGTCCGCCTCGTTCGAATATCCGAACTGGGACCCGACCAATCCGGCCAACTACGCGATGGACTCGTTCTACTACCGCGCCTTCAGCAATGAATCGGAACTGCACGAGGGTGAGCTGAACGCGCGGTACGAACTGAACGATACCTGGACGCTGCGCGCCGGCGTCGCCTACCACAAGTTCCGTCAGGAAGGCATCGACATCTTTTACGACGACAACGTCAACGGCACGCGGTCGAAGATGCGCGGCACGGCCGCCAACGACGTCACCTCGGTGTTCACCAACGCTTTCGGATCGTGGCTGGTCGGGGACTACGACAAGGCCTTCGCCAAGTACAACGAGTACCACCGTCTGGAGCCGAACAAGGACGGCACCGGCGGCGCGCTGCAGGACATCGAGAACGTCTACGAGACGACCGAAGAGACCCTGTCGGGCTTTGTTCAGGCTGACTGGGACAGCGATCTGGCCGGGCGGCGCTTCCGAGGCAATATCGGCCTGCGCGGCTACAAAACCGACACCCACAGCACCGGCTGGATCCAGGGGGACAGCTACGCTTATCTGGGCACGACCGACGTTGAGGGCGGCTATGACGGCGTTCTGCCGGCCATGAACTCGGTCCTGGAAGTGACGCCGGAACTGCTGGTCCGCTTCTCCGCGACCCAGAATCTGAACCGTCCGGGCCTCAGCTCAATGGCGGCGGAAGGCAGCGCCTTCCAGGATCCGGACTCCGGCGAGATCACCGCGTCGCGCGGCAACCCGAACCTGGAGCCGTACAAGGACACCACCCTGGACTTCGCCGTCGAATACTATTTCGGCGATGTGGGCCTGATGTCGGCCAGCGTCTTCCACAAGGACATCAAGAACTTCATCGGATCGGTGACGCTTGAGAACGTCCCGTTCAGCGAGACGGGCGTGCCCTTCTCGACGATACCCGGCGCGACGGCCTCGACGATTGTCACCGAGTTCTCAATGCCGGTGAACGTGGAAGGCAAAAAGCAGCTGACCGGTCTGGAACTGGCCGCGCAAAGCCAGCTGTCCTTCTTGCCGGCGCCGTTCGACAATCTGGGCGTTGTCGCGAACTACACCTATGTGGACGCCGACGACGCGCTGACCGGCATCTCCAAGACCAGCTACAACGCCACGGTCTACTACGAGACGGACAACTGGGGCGCGCGTGCTTCGCTGAACCACCGTGACAAGTGGTATTCGGGTCGCAACGACAGCGTCATGAGCGCCAGCACGCGCGGCTTCGAGGGCGGCACCTATGTCGACGCCGCAGCCTTCTTCAACATCACCGAGTCGCTGCAGCTGACGCTGGACGCGGTCAATCTGACGAACGAAAAGGACACCCAGTTCTGGGGTCAGAACGAGTACCTGTACAATCAGAACCAGAGCGGAACGACCTATACGGCCGGCCTGACCTACAAGTTCTGATCCGAGGCTTAGACTAGGCTGGGCGCTCCGCTCCCGTAGGGGGCGGGGCGCCCTTTTCTGGATTCCAGAAGCATGATCGTTTCCCACCGCCACCGGTTCATCTTCGCCGCCGTGCCCAAGACCGGCACCCATGCCGTGCGCCGCGCCCTGCGCGAGGATATGGGGGATGAGGACCTGGAACAGGTGGGGTTGTTCATCGACAAGCGCTTTCCCTGGGAAGATCTGGCGGCGATCCGCCACGGCCACCTGTCCTTGCGGCAAATCCGGCCCTACGTCGGCGAAGAGGCCTTCGCCGACTATTTCAAGTTCGCCTTCGTGCGCAATCCGTTCGACCGTTTCGTCTCCTACTGCGCCTTCATGCTGCGGGACGGCGACGTCTTCCAGCGCCGCCCGCGCGACGTGATGCGACACTTCCTGTTCCAGCAGCCGCCGGAGCAGCACATCCTGTTTCAGCCCCAGTCCTCCCTGCTGGTGGACGAGGACGGCAAGACCCTGCTGACCGATCAGTTCGGGCGGGTGGAGGAGATGCAGGCGTCGTATGACGCCCTGTGCGCTCGTATCGGCATTCCCTCGCGCCCGTTGGATCGCGTGAACGGCACCCGTCGTGAGGAGTATCGGATCTATTATGATCAGGAACTGATCGACGGCGTCGCGGCCCGCTATGCCCAGGACATCGACCTGTTCGGCTATTCGTTCGAAGGGCTGAGGTGATCGCCATGACCGTCGCGCCCGCCGCCAATCCGCGAAAGACCGCGACGATCCGCAGGTTGGGGACGGTCGATATCGGCGCCCTGCACGCCGCCGTGCTGGAGATTCCGGAAGCCGTCTGGGATGCGGAAAACCACAGCAAGCCGAATAAGTTCGAGGTGCTGGATCAGACCCGGCATATCGTGTTCCGGTTCGTCGACAGTCCGCGCGACTGGCGAGGTTCGCACGATCGTTCGCTCTGGGCGGCGTGGCGCGCGCTGCTGGAGCCGGTGCTGGGGCAGGCGGTTCAGGCCTATGGCTATGGACGCGGCGTCTTTCCGCGCGTGATGCTGGCCCGGATGCCGGCGGGGGGCGTGATCCATCCGCATATCGACGCCAATCCGGCCGCCAAGTGGCCGCACAAGATCCATGTGCCGATTACGACCAATTCTGAAGTCGTCTCCTTCTTCGGCGGGCAGGAGCACAGGTTCCCGGTTGGAGAGGCGGTGGAGGTCAATAATCTGGGCCCGCACTGGGTGCGCAACGGCGGCGCCACCGACCGTATTCATCTGATTTTCGAATACTATGACGCGGACCAGCCGGATCCGGACTGGCTGGCGCCGCTGCTGGCGGTCGGCGCGCTGCGATGACGGCGGCGGCTGAGATCGACGGCGGGGCGACGCAACGCGATGACCTGTTGCGCCGGGCGAGAGACCTGCGCGTCGCGCGTCGCGCGCCCGAGGCGCTAGCGGTGCTGGACCGGTTGCAGGCCCTGTATCCTCGGTTCAGCCGGGGGCTTCAGGAACGCGGCCATTGTCATGTCGTGATGGGCGATGCGACGGCGGCGCTGGAGGCGTTGCGAGAAGCGGTTCGGCTGAACCCCAGCCTGCCGGCCAGCTGGGACATGCTGGAACAGCTGCACCGGATGCGGGGCGAGGCCGTGCCGGCCGACGGCGCGGCGCAGAGGCTGGCGATGCTGAGGCGTCTGCCGCCGGAGATCGTGGCGGCGGACAGTCTGTTGGCCGATGGCGATCTGACGGCGGCCGAGACGGTCATCCGTGATGTCCTGGATCGCCAGGGGCCATCGGCGGGGGCCTTGCGTCTGCTGGCGCGTATCCGCGAGGCCTCCGGCGCCTCGGACGAGGCGCAGGCCCTGCTGGAGGGCGTGCTGGAAACCGCGCCGGATTATGACGCCGCGCGCTTCGACTACGCCATGATGCTGTTGCAGCGGCAGAAGCCGCAGGCGGCGCGGCGCGAGGCGGAGCGGCTGCTGGAGCGAGAACCGGAACGGCGAGACTATCTGAAACTGTTCGCCGCCGCCTGCGTCGCCCTGGGCGACTATGAGCCGGTGATCGAGATTTATCGGCGGCTGCTGGACGGGGCGCCCGTGGTCGGCGCCGAGACGGCGGAGCTGAGGCTGTGGCGTGCGAACGCCCTGAAGGTCACGGGTCGGCTGGGGGAAGCGGTGGCCGACTATCGCGCCGCCCTGGCCGCGCGGCCCGACTATGGCGTGGCCTGGTTCAGCCTGGCCAATCTGAAGACCCACAGCTTCTCTGATGCTGACATTGAGCGGCTCAAGGCCGCGGCGGCGCGGCGGGACCTGCAGGAGATGGACCGGGTCTATCTGGCCTTCGCCCTGGGCAAGGCGCTGGAGGATCGGGCGGATTATGCCGGTTCGTGGCGTTGGTACGCCCAGGGCAACGGGGTCCGGCGTTCGCTGGGCCGGTACAGGCCCGAGGTCGCCGAGGCCTGCGCCGTCCGCACCGCCCAGGCGTTGACGGCCGAGGTGTTCGCCAACCGCGCCGACTGGGGCTCGCCGGACGCCGATCCCATCTTCGTTCTGGGGTTGCCGCGTTCGGGATCGACTCTGATCGAACAGATCTTGGCTTCGCATTCCCAGGTCGAGGGGACGCAGGAGCTGACGGAGATCGGTCGCTACGCCGGCGAACTGTTCGGGCGTGATCCGGATTGCGGTCTGCCCGTGCGGCCGGAGGGGGCGCTTCAGCTGTCGGCGGCGGAAACGCGCTCTTTGGGCGAGCGTTTTCTTGCCGAGACGCGAACCTATCGCCGGGAAGGTCGGCCCTTCTTCATCGACAAGATGCCGAACAATTTCTGGCATATCGGCCTGATTCATCTGATCCTCCCGAAGGCGAAGATCATCGATGTGCGGCGCGAACCCATGGCCTGCTGCTTCAGCAATCTGAAACAGCTGTTCGGCACGACCAATCAGGAATTCACCTACGATATCGACCACATCGCCCGCTATTACCGTAGCTATCTGGACCTGATGCGGCATTGGGACGAAGTGCTGCCGGGACGCGTGCTGAGGGTCCAGTACGAGGATCTGGTCGAGGACCTCGAGGGCGGGGTGCGGCGGATGCTGGAGCATTGCGGACTGGCGTTCGAACCGGCCTGTCTGGACTTCCATCAGACCCGGCGCAGCGTGCGCACGCCCAGTTCCGAACAGGTGCGGCGACCGATCAGCCGCGACGGCCTGGCGCAGTGGCGCAACTACGAACCCTGGCTCGCGCCGCTTCAGACCGCGCTGGGCGACGCCTTGATCCGTTACAGGGACTGACCCCATGCGACTGTCGCAGCCCTTCTATCAGCTTCCGGTCCTGTTCGACGTCGAGCGTCTGCAGGCCGAGGTTGCGGCCCTGCCGAACGAGGCGTGGGGGCCGCATCCGGATCGCGTGCACGGCAACAGCGCGGCGCGCCTGATCAGCGCCGGCGGGGCGGAAACGGATACGGTTCACGGGCAGATGGCGCCGACCCGATGGCTGGAGCAGATGCCCTATCTGCGTCAGGTGCTGGCGGGCTTCGGCGTAGTGTGGAGCCGGTCGCGGCTGATGCGGCTGGCGGCCGGCGCCGGCGTGCCGGAACATGCCGACATCAACTATCACTGGCATACGCGGGTCAGGCTGCACATCCCGGTCTTCACACGGCCCGAGGTGCGTTTCCATTGCGACGGCGAGGCCGTGCACATGGGGGCGGGCGAGGCCTGGATCTTCGACAACTGGCGCCGGCACCATGTGGAGAACAGGTCGGAGGCAGAACGGATTCACCTGGTCGCCGACACCACGGGCACGGCGTCGTTCTGGCAGTTCGCCTGTGGGAAGACGCCGCCGCGCGATCAGTGGCGGACGGTGGGCTGGGATCCCGCCGCACGGCCTCAATTGTTGACAGAGGCCGACCAGAGGTTCGCCATCATGCCGGCGGCGGAGGTGCAGTGGCTGGTGGACGATCTGTGTCAAGAACTGACGCCCGCCATCGACAGCGTCGAAGCCCAGGCGCGCGCCGATCGGTTCCGGGCGGCGTTGGCGGGCTTCGTCCAGGATTGGCGCCAGCTGTGCGCGCTGCACGGCGTCAGCGGGCGGGCGCGACCCGACTTCGTGCGTCTGGCGGGGGCCGTGCATCAGGCCGTCAGGCCGCTGGCGGCGGGGCTGGTGATGCGCACCAATGGCGCCGGCGCCCTGCTGGTGCTGGAGAAGCGGGTGCTGCAGCATCTGGTCGCGGAACAGGGCGTCGGCTGAGCGCGCGCTTGCCGCCTTAAGGACAGCGACCTAGGCTGGCGGGGTGTCGCCGTAAGGCGGCGTCTCCGGAGCCTTCGCATGTCCGACGCCTCGCTGATCCTGTCCCGGCGCGATCTGGATTTCATTCTGTACGAATGGCTGGAGGTCGAGCGGCTGACGCGGCGGGCGCGGTTCGCGGATCATGATCGGGTGTCGTTCGACGGGGTGCTGGATACCTGCGCCCAGCTTGCGACGCATATGTTCGCGCCGCACAATCGCAAGGCCGATCAGAACGAGCCGACGTTCGACGGCGAGCGGGTGACGATGATCCCCGAGGTGGCCCAGGCCCTGGCGGCGTTCCGCGAGGCGGGCCTGTTCTCGGCGTCTCAGGACTACGAGCTGGGCGGGCTGCAACTGCCGAATGTGATCGAGCGCGCCGGGTTCGCCTGGTTCCAGGCGGCCAATGTCGGCACGGCTGCCTATCCCTTCCTGACCATCGGGGCGGCCAATCTGCTGAAGACCCATGGCACGACCGCGCAGATCGACGCCTATGTGCGGCCGATGCTGGAGGGACGGTTCTTCGGCACCATGTGTCTGTCGGAGCCCCAGGCAGGCTCGTCGCTGGGCGACATCCGCACCCGCGCGGTTGCGCAAGGAGACGGCAGCTATCGGCTGTTCGGATCGAAGATGTGGATCTCGGGCGGGGATCACGACCTGTCGGAAACCATCGTCCATATGGTGCTGGCGCGGATGGAAGGCGCGCCGGCGGGGGTGAAGGGGATTTCGCTGTTCGTGGTTCCCAAACACCTCTTGGACGAGGCCGGCGCGCCGGGCGAGCGCAACGACGTCGTCCTGGCCGGGCTGAACCACAAGATGGGCTATCGCGGCACGACCAACACCCTGCTGAACTTCGGCGAGGGGCGGCATGCGCCGGGCGGGCAGGGGGGCGCGGTCGGCTGGCTGGTCGGGGCGCCGCATCAGGGGCTGGCCGCCATGTTCCACATGATGAACGAGGCGCGGATCGGCGTCGGGGCCGGCGCGGCGGCCCTGGGCTATACCGGCTATCTGCACGCCCTGGACTATGCGCGCGGCCGGCCGCAGGGACGGCCCCTGTCGGCCAAGGACCCCGCCAGTCCGCCCGTCCCGATCATCCAGCACGCCGATGTGCGCCGCATGCTGTTGGCGCAGAAGTCCTATGCCGAGGGGGCGCTGGGGCTGAACCTGTATTGCGCGCGGCTGACTGACGACCAGACGACGGCCGAGGACACGGCCGAGCGGGAGCGGGCCGGGCGGCTGCTGGACATGCTGACCCCCATCGCCAAGAGCTGGCCGTCGCAATGGTGCCTGGAAGGCAACAGCCTGGCGATCCAGGTGCTGGGCGGATACGGCTATACCCGCGACTATCCGGTCGAGCAGTTCTATCGCGACAACCGGCTGAACCCGATCCACGAGGGGACGCACGGGATCCAGGGGCTGGACCTGCTGGGTCGCAAGGCGATCATGGACGGCGGCTCGGGCCTGAAACTACTGGGCGAGACGGTGATGGCCACGGTGGCGCGGGCGTCAGCTGATCCTGATCTCACCCCCTATGGCGAGGCCCTAGCCCAGGCCATGGGCCAGATCGGCGAGGCGACAGCGACGGTGTGGCGGGACGGCGATCCCGAGCGGGCCCTGGCCAACGCCTCGACCTATCTGGAGGCCGTGGGTCATGCGGTTCTGGCCTGGATCTGGCTGGAGCAGGCGCTGGCGGCGGCGGGTAAGAGCGGCGACTTCTACGATGGCAAGCGCCAGGCCGCCCGCTACTTCTTCCGCTGGGAACTTCCCAAGATCGGGCCGATGCTGGACCTGCTGGTCAGCAAGGACGACACCACCCTGGCGATGCAGGACGCCTGGTTCTGATCAGGCGGCGGCGGTTCCGGGCCAGAAGGTCCGGTCGACTAGGCCGCGCACGCGGCTGAAGGCGGCGGAGGCGCCGGCCATGACCCGCGCTTCCTCATCCACCGTCAGGTCGAGGACGTCGAGGGCGGCGGTGAAGCTGCGCCAGTGGTTGGCGCGGCCCTCGGGCGAGGCGGCCAGATGTCGGGCGCCGAATTCTGCCGACAGGCCCAGGCCTGCGGCGGCCTTCAGCAGGAAGGCGGCGCCCAGGTTCGATCCCTCGGCCACATAGAGCCAGCCCAGGGCTGTGGGCGCGTCCACCGGTTCGCCGGGTTCAAACCGGGGGTGTTCGCCTTCCGGGGCGGGGGCGGCCTCGAGATCAGCCAAGTCCGCGCGGACTTGCTGGTAACGGCGGCGGTCAGCCAGATCGGGAATCTTCGTCGCCAGCTCGGGCGTGTCGTAGAGGGCGGCGATGTCGCGGTGGAACAACTGCTGGACCCGCAGAAAGTCCGCATAGGCGTCCCGGCTGGCGAAGGGTTCGGCCTTCATGATCGCCTGGTCCAGTCCGTCATGAACGCCATGGGTCGCCGCCTTCAGACGCCTGGCGCGGCTAGTATCGACTTCGGTCATCAAAACGCCTCGGGTTACTGAGGCTGGAGCTAATCTAGTTGGGAACGACTCGCAAGTAGGTCGGGGCGTCACGGGCGGATGAAATGCGGCACGAAGCGCGAGGAGTTGCGGGTGATGCGGCCCGTGTCCTCGCGCAGGCTGATGCCGGCGGGCTCGGTTCCCACGACCCAGGAGCCGACGATGACGTGGTTGCCGTCGAACAGGGGCGGATTGCAAAGGGCCTGGCGGATGTAGCGCCCCTCGCCATAGCCGCCGTCCACGACCTCGGCTGCGCTGAGCCCCTGGTCGATCAGTTCGACATTGTCGCCCTCGCGCGAGAACAGGGGCTTGCGGACATAGGAGGCGCCCAGGGCGCTTTCGGCCGGATCGCCCTCGAAATAGGACTCCAGCAGATTGGGATGGCCTTTGTGCCGTTCCCACAGCAGGGGCAGGATGGCCTTGTTGGACAGGATGCTCTTCCACGCCGGCTCCAGCACCGTCACGTCGGCGGTGGGCAGGGGGGCGGCGTATTCGTCGCGCAGCATCTGCTCCCAAGGGTAGAGTTTGAACATCGCCTGGATGATCCAGTTCTCGTGGTCCACGAACCGGCCGTCAGCGTTCAGGCCGATCTGGTCGATGGCGACGAACTGAGGCTCCAGCCCGGCCTGACGCGCCAGGTCTTCGAGGAAGCGCACGGTCTGGCGGTCCTCTACGAACTCAGCGTCGGAGGCGAAATGGACAAAGCCGCCGTTGGGGAAGATGGCGCGGAAGCGGTCGACCAGCTTCTCGTGCAGGCTGTTGAACTGGTCGGCGTCGGCGGGCAGGGCGCCGGCCGCGATCTGGTCCTCCAGCCACAGCCACTGGAACACCGCCGTCTCATAGATGCTGGTCGGAGTGTCGGCGTTGTATTCGTACAGCTTGGCCGGGCCCGAGCCGTCATAGGCGAAGTCGAACCGGCCATAGAGGGACGGGTCGCCCCGTTTCCAGCTGGCGGCGACGTAGTCCCGCATGGTCTCGGGAATATCGAGCTGCTCCATCAGCCGCTCGGACTGAACGGCCTCATTGACCAGTTCCAGACACAGGCCGTGCAGTTCTTCGGTCGGCGCTTCGATCCCGTTCTCGATCTCGGGCAGCGAGAAGGCGTAGGCCGCCGTCTCGTCCCAATAGGGTTTGCCGTCGGTATGGCGCCAGGTGAAGCCGAGTTCTTCGGCCTTGGCGTCCCAGTCGGTGCGGGGATCGAAGCGCAGACGCTCCATGGTTCAGGCCGGGTCCTTGTCGGGGGTCGATTGGCCGATGCGCGGCGTGACCACGGTCACGTCCGGCTGGCTGAGGCGGGCCAGAACGTCGTCGGCCGACGAATGGCCGGGCAGGATGCCGGCTTCGCGCAGCTTGGCGTCCAGGTCGGCGCCGGTGCGGCGGTCTTCCAGGGCCTGGCTGGCGTTCAGTTTTTCTTCCTGGATGGCCTGGCGTTGCTTGATGCGTTGCAGGCTGTCCGCCGCCGAGCCGATGCGCGACTGGGCGCCGGCCGAGTTCAGGGCGACCGAGGTCTGGGCGCGCTGGACGGAGTCGTTGACCTTGACGATGTCGATCTCGCGACGAAGCGTCTCGATCTTCTGGTCGGTCGAGGCGATGGCGGTGCGCAGGCGCGTTTCGGCCGTCTTCATGTCCTCGATCAGCGGGCCACGGCTGGTGATCTCGACCTCCAGCTCGGCGATGCGGCCGGCGACTTCGCGGGCGAGGTCGGTCTTGCCCTGGCCCAGGGCCGAACGGGCCGAGCTTTCGTATTTGGCGATCTGGTCCCGGAAGCTGGCCATTTCGTTCTCGGCCATGCGGCGGCGGGCCACCAGGCCGGCCAGGTCGTCGCGGGCCTTGCCCTGGGCGTTGTCGGCGTCGCGGATTTCTTGGTCGAGGATCTTCAGCGCATTGGCGTCGACGACGCCCTGGGCGGCGTCATGGGCCGAACCGCGGAACAGGGCGGAGAGTTTTCTGAGCATGGACATGGTCGGGTCTCCGGATCAGGCGGCTTCGGCGCCGAAGGTTTCACGCAGTTCGGTGGCGTCGATCGCATTCTCGGCCAGGGTGCGCAGTTCGATGAGGATGGTCTGCAAGGTCGTCTTGCACGACAGTTCGCCCATCAGCTCATACACGTCTTCACCGCCGACGTTGGTAATGGCGAAGTTGGACAGGGGCACCACGCGCTGGGCCTTCAGCAGGAACTCGTTGAAGGCGTGGCGGTCAGCCTGTTCCGACACGGGCCACAGCAGGACCGAACAGACGATCTGGGCGCCGCCGACGCTGAGATAGACCGGCAGGTCGCCGTATTCGTGCATGGTGGCCAGCAGCACGGGGTCCGCCCCCTCAAGCACGCGCAGGGTCATTTCCCCTTCACGCAGCAGGGCCGACTCGTCCAGCGCCGCCTTGATGGCGGGCACGGTCCAGGGTGTTTCGATCACGGCGTCCATAGGGTGTTCGTCTCCAGGGGTGGTGGGATCAGAAGTGGGGCGGCGCGAGCGGCCGGCAAGGCGCTGAGCAGCAAGCCGGGGGCCGCGGGTGGAATCCGTGACGATGGCGCGGACAGCAGCCTTCACATCGTCGCGAGCAGATTCGGGCACCCAGAGCTCCAGCTTCACCATGCCGGCCGCCCGACGCGCCTGTCGCCACGCACGAATGCGATCATTGGCGGCGGAGGAGGGCGGAGCGGCTGAGGGCATGTTTCATGAAACGCGTAACATGAACGCTTGACTTCGCCTAGGGGTCTGCGGTCAGGTGGCCTTGAAGAAGGGGATGGCATGCTGCTGCCGAGGATGAAACTGGCGCTGATCTTCGACCGGGCGTTTCACGCCATGGCCGATATGCACTGGCGGATGCTGACCGGGCTGATCCTGTTTCACGCGGTTTCGTCCTGGCTCCTGCTGGCCTTGGCGGGAGAGACTGAGCTTCATCCGCCTGTAACCTTCATCTACTGGTACGCGACAACGGCCTATACCGTAGGTTATGGCGATCTTAGCCCGCAAGGCGTCGCAGGGCGTCTGGTCACCGCGATCTGGATCTTTCCCGGCGCCATTGCGGCCTTCACCACTGTGGTGGCCAAGGTGCTGGGGGCCATCGGCGACATCTGGCGTGCGCGACGAGCCGGAAAGGGAGACTATTCCAAGATGACCGACACGATCATTCTCATCGGCTATCACCCGACCCGAACGGCCAAGATGATCGGGGAGTTGTGCGCTGAGTTGAACACGACCCAGACCCTGGTCCTGATGACGCGCCAGGTCATCGCCGATCTGGATCCGCGGGTCCGGTACGTCCAGAGCGAGAGCCTGACGTCCTCCGAAGGCTTGGCTCGCGCCGGAGCGGCGACGGCAAGCCGGATCCTCGTGTACGCCGACACTGATTCCGACACCTTGACCGCGACCCTGGCGGCGTCCGCCGTGGCGCCGAAAACGGCGCATATCGTCTGCTTCTTCGAAGACGCCGACAGCGCGCGGCTTCTGGCTCAGCACTGCCCGCATGTTGAGATCGTCCTGTCGTCCGGTCCGGAGATGCTGGCGCGCTCGGCGCGTGATCCTGGCTCCAGTCAGGTCATCAGCGCCCTGACCAGCCAACTGGATGAAAGCGCCACCCTGTTCAGCCTGAAATGGCAGGGGGCGGCGCGATCGGTCGGCACGCTGACCCAAGGGCTGCTCCAGCATCGTGCGACCCTGCTGGCGCACCAGCCGCAGGGCGTTGATGCGCCGCGTTTCAACCCGTCAGCGGAAACGGCCGTGGAGGCCGGCGACCGCCTGTTCTATGTTTCGTCGGCCCGGCTGGATCAGGCCCGCCTGGCCGGAAACGCGTAACGATGTTCAAGAAACTCTTCGGATCGTCGGACAAGGCAGAACCCGCCTCCAAGCTGGCGACGGTGCGCAATATCACCGTGGGCCGCACCGTGTCGCTGGACCCGCTGGCCTGGCGCCGGCTGGGCGGTGAGACCCACTTCGTTCTGGATCGGGACGTGCTGGACATTTCGGCCCAGGGTCTGGTCAGCCTGGACAGCGGCCAGTTCGTGCATCGCTTCTATACCGACGACCACGTCATGCTTCAGGCCATGAGCGACGACGAGGCGGGGCTGGAATCCTATGACTTCAGCCTGTTCATCCCCTGGACCTCGGCCTATCCGCCAGGCGAGCGCGAGCGCCGGATCTGGCGCGACCGGCTGTCGGCGCCGGTGTTTCATGGGGCGGCCGAGGAACTGCCCGACTATCCGCGCTTCTGGTTCGCCGAGAGCGATGCGATCCAGCCGCCGGTCACCCTGTGGGAGACGATCTGGGACGACCGGGCCGCGACCACGCCCTATGCCAAGATCTTCCAGACCTGCATGCTGTATGCGCGGGAGCTTGCGGACGGGCGCGAATTGATGATCGCCCTGGAGCAACAGCCCGAGGGCGGCGAGACGACGCACGAAATCATGATCGGCATTCCACTGGAAATGGCCGAGTTCCGCGCCTGAGGGTGCACATCGAGGGCAGACAGAATGTTCGACTGGTTCATATTTCAGCAGGGGGCGATCGCCTTCATCATCGCCTTCGCGGCGGCCGGCGCCTTCACCCTGGCGTTCAAACTCGTCTACCAGTGGGTCACGCCGTATCACGAGCATACGCTGATCCGCGAAGGCAATACGGCCGCCGCCATCGCGCTGGGCGGGGCCTTGATCGGCTATGTCCTGCCCCTGGCCTCCGCCCTGTCGCATACGGTGAGCCTTATGGAGTTCGCGGCCTGGGCCCTGCTGGCCGGCATCATCCAGATCGTCGTCTTCGTGGCCATCAGCCGCATGGCGTTCCGCAATCTGGTGGCGCGCATCGAGGCGGGCGAGATCGCGGCGGCCGTCTATCTGGCCTCCATCTCCATTTGCGTCGGCTTGCTGAACGCCGCCTGCATGACGTCGTGACCGCCATGACCGACCCCAAAAAGGAACCGGGCGACCTGCCCCAAACCACCACCATGCGGCGGCTGAAGAGGTCGCGCGTGCTGCACGTCAGCAGTCTGATGGCCACCGCCAGCTTCTCGCTGGCAGCCTGCGGCGCTCCGGACGTTCCGGCGCCCCAGGCCGAGCCCGTGCCTGCCTTGGCCTATGCCTCTCTGGAGGAATGCCGCACCGCCAACGACATCCCCGACGACCAGTGCGACGCCGCCCTGGCCAAGGCCCAGGAAGACGCCGCCAAGACCGCGCCCCGCTACGCCACGCGTGAGGAATGCGAGGGCCAGTGGGGGCCGTCGCAGTGCCAGCCGAACAATCAGGGCGGCGGCTCCTTCTTCACGCCGCTGCTGGCCGGTTTCGTCGTCGGCCAGCTGCTGAACGGCGGCGGCTATCGCGGCGGCGGCCCGCTGTATCGCGACCGCCAGGACCGCTATTCGAATGGCTACGGCGGCGGCTACACCTACCGCGACTATCGCACCGGTCGCACCATCACCAACGCCCGTGAGCATGGCGATGTGGCGCGCCAGGCGCCGACGCGGGTTCAAAGCCGCACGACGGTCGTTTCGCGCGGCGGTTTCGGCGGCGGCGGGCGCAGCTACGGCGGCTGAGCCGGCGCACATCGAGGCGCATGATCGACGGCCCGCAGGATGCGCCTGCGGGCCGTTTTTCGTGTCAAAATCGGTCGAACAAGACAGGGCCGTGAAGTTTGAATGAAAAGCCCTGTCACACATTGAGGGGGGCTGAGAGCCCGTCGTTGAAGCGCCTAGAACTCACTGGGGGCTACTCAAATGAAGAACCGAATTCTGGGCACGACGGCGTTCGCCGTGGTCGCCGCAACGCCGTTCGTCGCCTTGGCGCAAGCTGCCGAACCGGCCGCCGTTACCGCGGCGAGCCAGGCCGAAGCCACGCTGGACGAGATCGTCGTCACTGGCTCGTATCGCCGCAGCCTCGAAGAGGCGGTGGACATCAAGCGCAAGACCGTCGGCTTCTCGGACTCGATCGTCGCCACCGACGTCGCCAACTTCCCCGAGCAGAACCTGGCCGAAGCGCTGCAGCGTATCCCTGGCGTGACCATCGAACGCAACAAGGGCCTGGGCCAGCGCGTCAATGTGCGCGGCCTGCCCACCGAGTTCACCTTCGTCAGCATCAATGGCCTGGCCACCGCTTCGGGCAGCGGCGGCCGTGACGTCGAGTTCGACATCTTCGCCTCGGAAATCATTCAGCAGGTCACGGTCCAGAAGTCCCCGCGCGCGGCGGACGAGGAAGGCGGCATCGCCGGTTCGGTCAATATCTCGACCGCCCGCCCGTTCGACTACGCCGGCCGCCGGGTCGTCGGTTCGGTCGAGGGCGCCTACAACTCCATCTCCGAAGAGGTCGATCCCAAGATCGCCTTCCTGGCCAGCGACACCTGGGGCGACTTCGGCGCGCTGGTGTCCTTCTCGACGGCCCGCCGCACCAACCGCACCGACTCGGAATCGGGCATCAACTTCCGTGGGATGTCTCGCTTCCTGGCGACCTCGACGGGCGCCCGGGGCACGCAGGCGGCGGCGGTTCTGTTGCGCGACGCCGGCATCTCGGTGCCGAACCGTTCCGACACCAATGTCACCAACCGCATCATCTTCCAGGACAAGGTCGGCGACCGCGCCTATCTGAACACCCAGGACCAGTGGGGCGGCACGGTGGCGCTGCAGTATCGCCCGTCGTCCAACTTCAGCCTGGCCTTCGACGCCATGGTCGGCAGCTATGAGACCACCGAGGACGAATACGACGCGGCGGCCTATTCGGCCTCCAGCCGCTCGACCCTGGAGACCATCCACGAATATGACGCCACCACCCTGGCCGACTACGGCATGGTCGTGCTGCGCGACGTCTCCTACACCCAGACCCAGCACGAGTTCCTCAGCAAGGAGCGGATCAACAACACCGACTACCAGCAGTTCGGAACCGAGCTCAACTGGAGCGGCGACAGCTGGAAGCTGCACGCCATCGCCGGCTATTCCGGCGCCGAGAAGACGCTGGACAACGCCAACCTGAAGCACGTCGCCTATGCGCCGTCGCGGACGCGCTGGACGGCGGAAGGCGGCGAGACCATTCCGAGCGCCAGTTCCGCCGGCTTTGACATGTACAGCTCGCCGTCGCGCTATCTGTTCGAGGCTTACGAGACCAACTACGAAGCCATCAACGACGACAAGTACGCCGCTCAGATCGATTTCACCAAATACCTCGACTTCAGCTTCTTCCCCGCGCTGAAGAGCATTCAGGTCGGTGCGCGCTATACGGACAAGTCCAAGGAGCGTCAGTACGGTTCGCTGAACATCCAGGGTCCTTCTGCCGGCAGCACCGCCTGGCTGAACACCCGTACTCTGGCGCAGAGCGAACTGACCCCGATCGGCGATCTGGTGCCCGGTGGTGACTACAGCATCCGAGACCTGACCTGGAGCCAGGTGTCGAACGACTACGCCCGCCGCACCTTCCGCTATGATGGCTTCTTCACCCCGTTCAACGTGGCCGACTACTACGAGGTGACGGAAGAGGTCCTGGCCGCCTACGCCATGGCCGACCTAGAGTTCGACCTGGGACCGGTGCCGGTCGCGATCAACGGCGGCGCCCGCTACATCGACACCTCGATCACTTCGTCGGGCTATCACCAGATTCAGAACCCGAACGGCTCGACCGGCTATACTCCGGCTCCGGTGTCCAGCGACGGCAGCTATGACAAGGTTCTACCCAGCCTGAACATCACGGCTGACCTGACCGACAGCCTAATCTTCCGCGCCGCGGCTTCGGAAACCCTGATCCGCCCAGCCCTGACCGATCTTGCCTACAAGCGCACGGCCAGCTGGAACTCATTCCGCTTCACCGACGGCAACCCCAACCTGAAGCCGACCTACGCCAAGCAGTGGGAAGTGGGCCTGGAGCAGTATCTGGGCGACGGCGGCCTGCTGGCGGTCTCGTACTTCTGGAAGGAAATCGAGGGCGTGGTGCGCCAGGCCCTGACGGGCACGGTGCCGAACGTCACCAAGTACAACGCCAACGGCACGATCGACGGCGTGTACGAGTTCGACGTTTATCAGCCGATCAACCAGCCGGGTTCGTATGAAGTCAGCGGCGTCGAGCTGGTCGCTGTGGTGCCGTTTGGGCAGTTCTTCGCCCCGCTGGAAGGGTTCGGGATCAACGCCAACTACACCGTTCTGGACAGCTCGCTGACCGGTAACTCGACCCTGGGCATCCCGACCCCGCCGGCTGGTCTGGCCGACAACACCTACAACGTCACCCTGTTCTACGAGAACGCCAAGTTCCAGGCGCGCGCGTCCTACAATTACAAGGACAAGTATGTCGAAGGCATCGGCTACGAGATGTATCCGATCTGGCGCGAGGGCTATGGCCAGATCGATCTGTCGGCCAGCTACAATGTGACCGACAGCCTCCAGCTCAATGTGGAAGGCATCAACGTCACCGACGAAGCGACCAAGGGCTATACGATGGATCCGTCCTTCCCGACGATGTACGAGAAGTCGGGACGCCGCATCAACTTCGGCCTGCGGATGGAGTTCTGATCCATTCCAACGCGCGACTGTCATGTTGAAGGCGGGGGGCGATTGACGTCGTCCACCGCCTTTCCCGGCCGCGAGACCGCGTTCGCCCCTTGGGGCGGCGGGGTCACGCCTCGGAACAATGCCTGGCGCGACGCCCCTTCCGCGAGGAGGGGGCGTCTTCGCATATTCTCGCCTGACGCTCTGCAAAGAGGCGATGATGGCGGTTGATCAACTCTTCGCCGCCCTGCGTCGCGACCTGATGGCCTATGTCCAGCGCAAGGGGCTGTCGGTCGAGGACGCCGAGGACGTCGTGCAGGAAGCCTTCACGCGGTTTCATCGAGCCGGACATGACCTGTCCGGCCCCGACGCCCGGCCCCTGTTGTTCGTCATCGCGCGCAATCTGCAGACGGACCGTTGGAAGGCGGCGGGCCGGACGGGTGTTCGCGGGACCGACGATATTCATTCGCTGGACGCCGGGCCGCGCGCCGTCGCCAGCGACACGCCGGCCGCCGACCAGCATCTGATCGGACGCGAGAATCTGGCCGCCGCGGCCCGGGTGATCCGCGCCTTGCCGCCGCGAACCCGAGACGCCTTCCTGCTGCACCGGTTCGAGGATCAGACCTACGGCCAGATCGCCAAACGCCTGGGCGTATCGGTGAGCATGGTCGAGAAACATATCGCCGAAGCCCTCCGTCAGCTGAAGATTTCACGTGATGGCTGAGGTGTGCGGTGAAACTGTCGTTGTGAATATTGAAGGCGTCGGCGCCGTATCCCCCAGCCGCGCTCCGGAGCGTTCTGTTCGCGCATGATCCAGCGCCTGACATCCCTGTTCGATCGTCGGCCGCAGACTGCCGAAGCCTGGCTGGCGCGCATGCGTCGGCCTGCTGTTTCCGCGCGCGACCAGGCGGCTTTCCTCGAATGGCTGGAAGCGGACGAAGACCACCTAAGCCAGTATGAGGCCGCCAAGGCCGGCCTGGCGGAGCTGTCGCCGCTGAGCGGAGCCTTCTCGGCCGATCTGGCGCGGCTGCGGGGCCGCGGAACTGCCCGGCCGCAGAGGCGCCTTTTGATCGCTGGCGGCCTGGCGACGGGCGCGGTCGCGGCTCTGGTCGGCCTTGTCCTGGTTCTCCCCGGCCTGGGCCATGAGCCGCCTGTTCAGGCGGGTCGTCTCTATGCCAGCGCGCCGGGTCAGATCACCGATGTCGCGCTTGAAGACGGGTCTCGCGTCACTCTGGACGCCGATACGCGGATTCAGGTCGCCTACGGCCGTGACGCCCGGCGTGTGGTGCTGCTGCAGGGCGCGGCCTATTTCGACGTCGCCCATGATGCCGAACAGCCCTTCCAGGTCGCCGTCGAGGATCGCCGGGTGATCGTCACGGGCACGCGGTTCGCCGTCGCATTGAGGAAGGATCAGGCTGAGGTGTCCCTGCTGGAAGGGCGGGTCGCCATCGGCCGTACGGACATCGGCAAGGCGCGCGCGCTGGAGCGGGCCGTGGCCCTGGCGCCTGGCCAGCAGGCGGTGTTCACCCCGGGACGGGACGGACTGCGGGTTCGTCGGATCGACGTCGAGGCCGCCACCGCCTGGCGTGAGCGCAGGCTGGTCTTCCACGACACGCCGCTGTCGGTGGTGATTGATGAGGCGGGACGGTACGCCGGCAGGCCGATGGTCATCGCCGATCCCGCCCTGGCCGATATAAGAGTCACGGCCGTTCTGCCCCTGACAGGCGAGGCGGGCCTGATTGATCGCATGGACGCGCTGCTGCCGATCACTGTCGAGCATACCGCCGACGGTCGCGCCCTGATCCGCGCCGACTAGGTCTATCGCAGAGCTGTCACGCAAGCGCGCTAAGCGTTGCCTCTCTGTTGTTGCTCTCTTGTCGCAAGGCACGGCCCGCGTGAAACCGCCCGCACCATCGACGCCGTTCGGTGCGCGCCGTGGCGTGGTCGCGATGGTCGCAGCCCTGTCTTTCCTGACTGCCGGAGGATGGACCTCGTCCGCCCAGGCGCAGGAGGGAATGCGCGCCTTCGACATCCCCGCGCAAGACGCCCGACGCGCCCTGGTGCAGCTCTGCGTTTCGGCAGGATGCGAACTGGCGTTTGTCGCGCCTGCGGACGAAGTGCGCCGTAGTCGCGCGGTTCGGGGTCGAATGTCCTGGCGTGCGGCCGTGCGCCAGATGCTTGAAGGAACGGGCCTGAGGCACCGGTTCATCGGCGCCCGTGGGGTGCGCGTCTGGATGGAGGCCTCGGCGACGCCCGAGCCGCTGCCTGTCCTGGCTGCTGAGCTCGAATCGATCACTGTGGTGGGGCGGTTGTCCGAGCAGATTGAAGAGTCCCTGCGCCGCAAACAGGCCGCGGATGTCATATCCGACAGCGCGTCCTCGACCCGTATCGGCGAGCTTCCCGCCGCCAACCTGGCCGAGGCCCTGCAGCGCGTGCCGGGCGTGGCCATCGAGCGCGAGGTGGGCGAGGGGCAGTTCGTCAGTGTTCGGGGGCTGGGGCCGCTGTTTCAATCGGTCACGCTGAACGGGGCGCCGGTCGCCTTCAATGAGAACATCCGCAACTCGACCCAGAGCGGCCGGCAGTTCCGGTTCCGCGCCCTGTCAGCCGATCTGCTGGCGGGGGCGCAACTGACCAAGTCTGCGACGCCCGATCTGATCGAGGGCGGGATTGGGTCGAATATCGACATCGAGACCATCGGGGGGCTGGACGGCGATCCCTTTCTTAGCGTCAGGGCGGGTGCGGCGATCGAGGCCCGCACGCGCCGGCCGGAGACGGATATCTCCGTCGCGGGGCGGTTCGTGTCCGGGGGCGGGGACTGGGGGCTGGTCGGTGGGATGTCTCAGGAGGGGCGGTCTGTCCTCTACGACCGCTTCCAAGTCGGGCGCTATACGGCGGTAAGGATCGGCGGCGACGACGTCATGGCGCCGAACGACGTCCGCACGACCGTCGAACACGAAGATCGGTTGCGGCGCAGCGTTTTTCTGGGCGGGGAATGGCGGGCGTCGCCATCGGTTCGACTGAGGTTCGACAGCCTGGTGTCGACCTTCGACAACACTATTCGAGAGGACAGGATCGCCTATGGATTGGGTGCTCTGCTGGAGGCGGCCGATGCGACGGCGGTCATTCAGGACGGCGTGGTCACGGCAGGTTCTGTTCAGGCCGGCACGATCGACAACAACACCGAATTTTCGGACCAGGCGCATCTGAACGTCGTGGTGTCCGGCGTGGCGACGGTGACGCTCGGCGAATGGACGCTCAAGCCTCGGATCAGTCTGTCCCGCGCCCAATCACGGTTGGATACGCCGCTGGAGCGGATTTCCTTTCGGTCGATTGCGCCGCCCGCCTATGGGTTTGACGTCCGCGACGCCGCGTCTGATCGGCAGGCGGCGCTGCTGGAGACCAGCCTCGACCTCACCGACGCTTCGGCCATTGTATTTAGACGGCTGGGCGTGCGGGCGATCGAATCCGTCGACGACGACCTTACGGCGCTCGTCGATGTAAGGCGTCCGGTGGATGTGCCGCTGGGCGGGATGGAGTTTGTCGACGTGCGGTTCGGCGGCCAGATCAGCGACCGGTCACGGGACTATCAGAGGCGGGATCGCGAAGCGGCGCTAAGGCCCGGTGTGGAGATGACGCCCGCCTTTCTGGGCGCGCGGGTTCATGACGGCGTATTCGACGAATTGATCCGACGCCATCCGGGACGCTGGGCTGCGGCAGACTTCGACCTGTTTCAGGATGCCTTTTTGATTCTCGGGGAAAGCGACGCTCTCAGCGTGGGCCCTGACGCCCTGGTCCCAACCGGCGCGGATCTGCAGAACTCCTACGCGGTCGGAGAGCGTGTGGGCGCTGTATACGGCCGGGCCGACTTCGAGGGACAGGCCGCCGGAACACCCTTCTTCGGCAACTTCGGACTTCGTCTGGTCACGACGCGGACGGAAGTGAACGGGGCGTTTCTGAACGCGGGGCAGAACGGCGTGGCGGCTATCCGTCCGGTGTCGCACACCGGCGCCGACACGGCCCTTCTGCCCAGTTTCAACATCGCCTTCGACCTTGATCAGGGGCGGCGGCTGCGGCTCGCCGCATCGCGGACGATGACCCGGCCGTCTCTGGCCGATCTGCGTGTGGCGACCGTGCCCGCCAGTTCCCTCGTCTCGAAGATCTACGAGCGGGGACAGGCGGAGATCGACGCTCCGTCTCCCGGGTCGATCTTCACCGGGGTCGGCGGAAACCCGGATCTCAGCCCCTATATGTCGACCAATCTCGACGCCTCCTACGAGTGGAGCTTCCCGCAGGGCGCGCTCAGCATCGCGATCTTCCACAAGGCGATCGACGATTTCATCGGCCTGGTGGAGACCCCAGAGACCCTGGTGTTCGAGACCCGCGCCGGTCCCCTGGTGCGCGCCGCGGTGCTGATGTCCCGGCCCGCCAATCTGGGGCGCGCCACCAGCCGGGGGTTGGAGATCGGGCTTCATCGCCGGCTGCCCTCCGGTTTCGGCCTGTGGGCCAGCGGCACCTTCACGGACGGCCATGGGCCTGGAGGGCGCAGCCTGGCCGGGGTGTCGCGCCTGGCCTATTCGATCAATCCCTTCTTCGAACGGGGACCGGTCGCGGTCGGCCTGTCCTGGTCCTGGCGGTCCGCCTTCCGGTCCGAGGCCGACATGCAGGGGGGAGGGGTGTCCGACTTCACTGTCGGCGCCGCCGGCTATCTGGACGCCCAGGCCTCGTTCGATATCGGATCGGGCGGCGCCTTGGTGATCGCCGCCTCGAACCTGACCGACACGACCGACCTGGCCTACGAACACGACACGCGGCGCCTGCTGCAGTTGGGACGCGTCGGACCCAGTGTGACCGCCAGCCTGCGCTGGTCGCTGTGATCATCTTTCAAAGTCTATGTGAACTCGAGGAGTGCTTATGCTCAATCTGATGGCCGCCCTGATGGCGAGCTCGGCTCTGGCCGGCGCGGCGCCGGCCTGCGACCTGGACGCCGCCGACGTGCGGGCGGCGGGGGGGGACGCCTGCGCCGAGGCCTGGATGGACCGGAGCCTGGGCATGAACGACCTGACGGCCGTGGGCACCCACAACAGCTACAAACTGCCGATCCCGGACGCCGAGCTCCAGGCCATGATCGCCGTAAATCCCGCCGCGGTCGCCCTGGACTATTCGCACCGGCCCCTGGCTGAGCAGCTGGACGCCGGCGCGCGCCAGATCGAGATCGACGTGCTGAATGATCCGCAAGGCGGGCGCTACGCCCATCCCCTGTCCGCTCTGGGCCGACCGGGGCAGGGGGCGCCGGTCAGCGCGGCCTTCGCCGAGACCATGGCTCGACCGGGCTTCAAGACCCTGCACATGCCGGACGTCGATTTCCGCAGCACCTGCCTGACCTTCGTCGCCTGTCTCACCGAAATCCGTGACTGGTCCCGCGCCCATCCGGACCACGCTCCAATCCTGATCATGCTGAACGCCAAGACAGGCGGCGCCTCCATGCCGGGGGGGACGACCCCGCTGGACTTCGACACGGCCGCCTGGGACGCGCTGGACGCCGAGGTGCGTTCGGTCTTTGACGCCGACCGGCTGATCACGCCCGATCAGGTGCAGGGACGTCACGTGACTTTGCGTGAAGGCGTTCTGGCCGGCGGGTGGCCTAAGCTGGGCGCGGCGCGAGGCAAGGTCTTCTTCGCTCTGGACGAGGGGCCCGAGAAGGTCGCCGCTTATCGGGGCGCACGCCGTTCGCTGGAGGGCCGGGTTTTCTTCGTCAATACTGACGAGGCTTCGCCGACCGCCGCCTATCTCACGCTGAACGACCCCGTCGGCGAGCAGGCGCGCATACGGGCCGCCGTGCGCGCGGGCTTCATTGTCCGCACCCGCGCTGACGCCGACACCGCAGCGCCGCGGACGGGCGACGTCACGCAACGCAGCGCCGCTTTTGCCAGCGGTGCGCAATATGTGTCGACCGACTATATGTGGCCCGATCCGCGTTTTCCCGCCTATCAGGTGCGGCTGACGGGCGGCGCGGCGGCCGTCTGCAACTCGCTGCGGACCGAGAAGCGTTGCGACGGTCTGGCGGCCGAACGGACCGGCGAGGCGGCGCCGCGGGGCTATCTGGCCCAGGTGGAGCGGCCGGATCTGACGACCGTGCTGGCTCCGCCGCCCGAGCCGGGTTCGCCTCGCGCTGTCGGGGACCGGGGAGTCTTCGTCGAGACCCGGGCCTTGCAGGGCACGCCCCGATGGGCGCTGGCGACCTCTGATGTCTCGGGCGAGACCTATGACCACTTCGCCGAGGCGCTTGGCGTGCGCCTGACGCCAGAGGAGGCTCCCATTCTTACTGCTCTGCTAGACCGGGCAGGCAACGATCGGTCGGCGGTCGGGGACGCCAAGACGCATTGGGACACAAAACGACCCTATATCGGTACGGACCAGCCGATCTGCGAAGCCAAGACCGACCACCTGGCCGGCAACCCCGACTATCCGTCCGGTCACTCGGCCCACGGCGCCCATGTGGCCATGATCCTGGCCGAACTGGCGCCCCAGCGCGCCGACGCCCTGTACGCCCGGGGCCGCGAGTTCGCCGAGAGCCGCTACGTCTGCGGCGCCCACAGCTACAGCGCCGCCGAAGCGGGCATCTTGTCGGGCATGGTCATCTATGGCGCCGAGCAACGCTCCGACGTCTTCCGCCGCGACATGGAAGCCGCCCGGGCCGAGGTGC
Source organism: Brevundimonas sp. FV2ps16 (assembly GCF_058681075.1). Lineage (NCBI taxonomy): Bacteria > Pseudomonadati > Pseudomonadota > Alphaproteobacteria > Caulobacterales > Caulobacteraceae > Brevundimonas > Brevundimonas sp. FV2ps16. The sequence goes on from NZ_CM178728.1 coordinate 2,195,007, forward strand.
AGGCGGCGTTGGCGCGTGCAGGGTTGGCGCAGTAGGCCTGTGTGGGGTTCCGGCGGTCGAAAGGCCGGCGGATCCCGTTTTGCTCGCGCCGCAGTGGGGCGGAAGGATGCCTCAGGCGATGAGATCGAGCCTGTCGCAACATGTCCGCCGCCGAGCATGGCAGAGACTGAAAAATTGCTTCGGTTGTCTGGAAGAACAGCCCTGAACCCGTGCGCATCCCATCCTTGATCGCCTTATATGGGCAAGCCTAGGCTTGGTATTGGATGCAGGCCCTGATTCTACGGAGTGTTTGGCGCATTCGGCCTTCGAGTAGGTCGATCCGCAAGGCGTGTGACATTAGGCGTGCAATAAAAAACCATCAGATCCAGTTTTCGGCGCAGAATTGACCTTCATGCTCGGTCTTTTTCGTCCTGATCGGTCATAACCACTATGTCGCCATATTGACACAGCTACGTCCGAAACGTGTCGCGAACTCGGAGTATTGGCATTAAATTGGGCTCTTTGGGTGGTCATTGGTATTGACACCAGTCGCGCGTCTGGGCGTGTTTGGACACCGTCAGTTTTTGGCGGTCTTCGCGACTGAGGGGCACGATGAACAATACCATTTTGAAACTGATGCTGACGACGAGCTTGTTGGCCTTGGCGGGGCAGGTGCAAGCGCAGACGGTAAGCGCCGCCCAGAACACCGCGACCGCCGACGACAAGGCCGAGGTCGGCGAGGTGGTTGTGACCGGCACGCGGATCGTGCGGCCGAACAACCAGTCCGCAGCGCCGGTCACGAGCGTCACCGCAGCGGAAATCGAGGCTTCGGCCGCGGTCAACATCGAAGAAATCCTCAACCGGCTGCCGCAGGTCGCGCCGGACAGCCAGCAGAACTATCAGGATTCCGACGGCCGCCAGCGTATCAAGCTGCGTAACCTCGGCTTTGAACGCACCCTCGTGCTGGTGGACGGCAAGCGTCTCGGGACGATGAACGGCCAGGACGCCGGCATCATTCCGACGTCGATGGTCCAGCGGATCGACGTCCTGTCGGGCGGCGCCTCTTCGGTTTACGGTTCTGACGCCATTTCGGGTGTGGTCAACTTCATCCTGAAGGATGATTTTGAAGGCCTGCAGCTGGACGCGAACTACAGCTTCTACAACCACGAGAACAAGACCACGATCGTCACGCCGGTTGCGCAGGCCTCGGCCTTCCCCACGCCGATCGGCACGGTCAACGACGGCGGTCGCAAAGACATCACCCTGACCTACGGCAAGCATCTGTTCGACGACGCCCTGACCCTGTCGGGCTTCGTGAACTACCGCGATGCGGACCTGGTCCCCTATTCGGATCGGGCCACATCGGCCTGCTACCTGACGCAAAGCGTTGCGGACGGCCCGTTGAGCTGCCTGGCGTCGACCTATACGCCGGCCGGCTATCTTTCGCCCCAGGGCGGCAGCAATAGCGGGTCAGTGTATCTGAACAATCCGGATGGTTCGCGCACCTTCGTGCCTTATGGCCTTGGCGAAGGCAAAGCCGCCAACCCCTACGACGGCTACTCGTACCAGCGGGAATCGGAGCGCCTGAACGCCGGCCTCTTCGGCACCCTGAAGCTGAACGACAGCGCCGAGATTTACGGGAACGTCATCTGGTTTAAGGATGAATCGTACAACCGCTTCCCGACGCGGGTCTACAGCTACACGGCGTACGGCAGCACGCCTTACAGCGTGAACTGCGACAACCCCCTGATGTCCGCTGCGCAAGCCACAGGGATCTGCGGAACCCAGGCCGGCACCTCGGCCATGATGCCGCTGGAAGTCCGCTATCGCTTCGACGAGCTGCCCTATACGTTGGCCACCTATGTGAATGAAGGCGTGCGGGCCACCGGCGGCGTTCGCGGCGTGTTCGGCAACGTCTGGAACTATGACATCGGCGGCGTCTATGCGCGCAACCAGATGGACTCCAACGGCGGCGCCTTCGCCGACTTCGCCAAGGTCAATCGGTCCTTGAACGTCGTCAACGTCAACGGCACGCCGACCTGCGTGTCAAAGGTCGACGGCACCGACCCCAACTGCGTGCCCTTCGACGCCTTCAAAGCGGGCAATAACGATCAGGCGCTGGCCGACTATCTGTTCACCGGCCAAAACGGCACGAGCACCGGCGTCGGCACCCTGTACGACCTGGTCGCCACGGTTTCGGGCGACCTAGCCGAGTACGGGATCGTCAGCCCCTGGGCGGATCAAGGCGTCGCGGTTTCGGCCGGCCTCGAGTACCGAGAAGAGCATTGGGAATCGACGGCTGACGCGATCTATCGTCTTGAAAACGGCGGGTCCGACGTCAGCCTCTCGCAGAGCGTCGTCGAAGGAAACATCGAGTTCCAGGCTCCGCTGATGGAAGAGCGCAAATATGCGCACCTGCTTCAGGTCAACGGCGGCTATCGTCTGTCGCGCTACGACACCAACCCGGAGACCTTCAGCACCTGGAAGATCGAAGGTCTGTACGCGCCGGTTCAGGACGTGACCTTCCGCGCCGCCTTCAACAAGGCCCAGCGCGCCCCGACGGTGATCGAGATGTCGCAGGCGTCGAACATCAGCTTCACGACCCAGGGCGGATCGCAAAACGACTTCTGCGCGGGCATCGCTCGCCAGATTCAGGATCCCAACGACCCGACGAAGCAAATCACCGTCATCGACGCCCCGACCGCTTCGCGCGAAGTCTGCCGTGCGACCGGCCTCAGCGACGCCCTGTACGGCAGCACCAGCCTGTCGTGCCCGAACTCGCAATGTACGGTTCGGACCGGCGGCTTCACGGTCGATCCCGAGACCGCCAATACGACCACCTTCGGCGTGGTTCTGCGCCCGCACTTCCTGCCGGGTCTGACCCTTTCGATCGACCGGTTCATCATCGATCTGGACGACTCGATCAACTACAACGACTATAGCTACTACCAGAACGGGTGCCTGACCAGCGGCGGCGATGCCTACTTCTGCGACAAGATCGTTCGCGATCCGGTCACGGGCGTCCTGTACAGCAGCGCCGCTTCCGAGCCGACCTCGGGCTTCATCAGCCAGGGCACGACCAACGCCTACAAGTCGAAATCCCATGGCTGGGACTTCCAGGGCCAGTACGGCCTCGAGCTGGAGCACATCGGCAAGTTCGACTGGACCTTCAACGGTTCGCTGTCCACGCGTCAGAGCGGCCAGGACTCGCCCCTGCGGCCCGAGATCAACTGCATCGGCTACTTCGGCTCGTGCGGTGGTCAGTTCGTGCCGGAATGGACGCACGGCCTGCGTACGACCTACACCATCCCGAACGATCGTCTGAGCGTGTCGGTGAACTGGCGCTACGTCTCGTCGCTGACCCACACGGCGAACTCCGGCGATCCTCTGCTGGGCTGGGTCGCAGGCAAAGAGCTGAAGACCTTCTACCGCATTCCGGCCTACAACTACTTCGACGTGTCGGTGGCCTATAAGGTGACGGATGATGCGTCGCTGCGGGTGTCGGCCAACAACATTCTGGATGAAGAGCCGCCGATCGTCCCGAACTCCTACAACGTCAGCCTGGCGCGGAATAACACCCTGCCTCAGCGCTATGACTCGCTGGGACGTCAGATTTCGATCGGCCTGACGGTCAACTTCTAAGCGGCTGATTCCAGCCTCCAAGGCCTGAGTCGTTTCGGCGGAGCTGCACCCTGCAGCTCCGCCGATTCAATTGGCGAAGAGCATGGCTTGTGTCGGCTGCAGGGCTGCTGCGAGCGTGGTTGGCCGTGGATCTAAGTGGGCGCCCTGGGGGCGCGTGGCGGCCGCACCGCTTCTCGACATCCATGACGCAGTTGCCGGAGCACTGTGTGGAGGCCGTTTTAAATTGAGGATCAGCGCCGCTTCGTCGCGTGACCGATGCGGCGAGGAAGCGCCGTATAGGGTCAGCCCTAGGCTGTCTCTTCTGCTCTAACGAAGAATGGCGGAGAGGGTGGGATTCGAACCCACGGTACCCTTCCAGGCACGCCGCATTTCGAGTGCGGTACATTCGACCACTCTGCCACCTCTCCGCGGTGCATAGTCGCTTGGTCGAGCGAGCGGCTTCTCTAATGGCAGGCGCGGCGTACCGCAAGCGCTCTGTGAAAGAATTCCGACCTATCTTTGCGCGGGCAGGGAAAGGCCCGGCGCGGCGCCGGTTTGGGGATCGACGCCCTTGAATCGAAACAGTTCCGCCGGGCGGCCGCCGGTGGCGGAGGATAGCTGTCCGGTGGGTTCGACGAGGCCTGTCCGTTCGACGCCGCGGCGGAAATTCTGTTTGTGCAGGGTGAGGCCCGAGACGGCCTCTGCGGCGGCCTGGAGCGTCGACAGGGTGAAGACGCCTGGGGTCAGGTCGAACAGGACCGGGCGGTACTTCAGCTTGCTGCGCAGACGGCCCAGGCCGGTCGCCAGGATGCGGCGGTGGTCCGAGGCCATGGTCATGCCGGGAAGGGCTGGGCCGGGAAGGGCTTGGCCGGGAAGAGCCGGGCCGGGCAGGGCAGGGGCCTTTGGCGGCTGGCCGGCGTCGCGCCAGGCCTCGGCGACCAGCCGGGCCTCGTACAGAAGCTCATAGCGTTCCAGCACCCGTTCCTCGTTCCACCGGTGGTCGGGCGTCAGGGCGAACAGGGCGCGGGCGCGGGCTTGGCGTTGGTCGTTTTCGCCGGCCCAGAGCGCTAGGCCTTGCGAGAGAGCCGCGCGCAGAGCCGGGTTGTCGGTGCGGCGATCTTCCCACGGGAAGATATCGAACACGGCGTCCCAGCGGGCGTCGTGGGTCTGGCCCTGTGTTTGGGCTTGGGCGGCGTCGGGGGTCAGGGCCAGATAGCCGACCGAGACCTCGCGTCTCTGATCGGCGGCGGGCGTGGCGCGGGGCGTGGCGCGGCCCGCGTCGCCGAAGGTGTAGAGCTGTTCGACGAAGCCGAGACGGAAGCCGGTCTGGTCGGTCACGAAGTCGCGCAGGGCCCGTTCGAAGGTGCGGTCGCGCACGGGATCGAAGGGGCCAAAGGGCAGGGCGCGGGCGCCGTCTTCGCCCTGGGTCGTCAGGACGACGGCCCGACGGTCCTTCAGCGCCATGACGACCACCGACAGGCCGATGCGCACGCCCTGATCCGCCGGTCCCGTCATCGCCTATTCCGTGTGCCAGGCGTCGTCGGCGGGCAGGAGGCCGACCGCCTTGGCCAGGACCTGATAGCGCTCCAGATAGCGGGCCTGGGCGATGGAGGCGGGCTGGGGCTCGATGATCAGGCTGTAGCCCGGCGGGGGAGAGCCGAAGAAGCCCAGCGACTCCTTTTCGTTGAACCCGGCCAGCTGCGTCGCCTCGAAATAGGCGCAGGCCTTGTCGGCCTTCTTGATCAGGGTCTTGATCGTCTGGGGCGTCTTGGGCGGCAGGCCGTAGCGGACGTGGATGGCCGCCTCGAGCCGCGCTTCGAAATCCTTGTAGCCCGAGCCCAGGGCCGCCTTGAACGGCGAGATCATGTCGCCGATCACGTATTCCGAGGCGTCGTGCAGCAGGGCGGCCAGGCGCCATTTGGGATCCAGGCCCGGCTTGATGTGGGCGGCGATCTCTTCGACCACGACACTGTGCTGGGCGACCGAGAAGGCGTGTTCGCCGATGGTCTGACCGTTCCAGCGGGCCACGCGGGCCAGGCCGTGGGCGATGTCCTCGATCTCGATGTCGAAGGGCGAGGGGTCGAGCAGGTCCAGGCGTCGACCGGACAACATGCGCTGCCAGGCGCGGACTTCGGTCTTCTTCTTGGGGCGCTCGGCCAAATCTTCGATCCTGATCGCATGTGGGCTGGTCAGGTGACGCAAAGCGGCGCGGGGATCAAGACTTGCGGGGCGATCCGGGCGGGTCGGATGCGTCCTGGCGTGAAAAAGTCGTCAGTCCCCGACGTTCAGGGCGACCAGTTCCTTGGCGGATTCGAAGACGCGGCCGTTCTTGGCCTTGGAACGCACGGTGGCGATGACCAGGGGGCCGCCGGCGGGGCCGCGCGCGACGAAGCCGACCTGACGCCAGGCGCCGGCCTCGACGCTGTCGTCGGCGAGCAGGAAGGTCATGCGCGTCGCTTCGCCCGGCGCCTGGGTGCGGACCTGGGTGGTTTCGCCGTCGGTCTGAACGCTGACCGCGCTGGTCTCCGTTCGCACGCCCTGGCCATCCTTGGACTCAATATTGATGCCCGCGATCCGCACGGTGGCGTTGTCCCCCTGGGTCTCGATATGGAGACCGGGCAGGCTGACGGTGGCGTCTTCGCCCTTGGTCTTGATGTTGACGCCGGGCGCCTCGACCGAGGCGTTTTCTTCGCCCGCCTCTGTCTCACGGGCGTCGATCCGCACCGCCGCCTGGGGGATCTCCGCCGAGAGACGGCGCTCATAGTCCCGCAGGACGTCTTCCGCCGTGCGGCCGTCCAGCTTGACCAGATAAAGCACCACCTCGGCGCCGCGCGGTCCGCCGTAGGTGCAGGAGCCGCCGCCGGGACTGGCCGATCCCTTGCGGGTCAGGACGCTGACGGTGTCGGGGCATTGCAGCCCGTCAACCACCTTCAGCACGCCCTGCGAGGCATTGTCCGAAGAGCGGGTGGTGGAGGTGGTGATGCGGACAGCGTTTTCGCCGTCGCACGCCGCCAGGCCGGCGCTGAGCATCGCAGCCGAAAAGCCGGCGGCCAGAAGACGATACGGGACGGTAACGCTCATGGTGCTCATTGTGATCGCTAAGCGCCGGTGATCCAGTGAAATCGCGGTAATGCCGCTCAGCCGCCGGGACGGGATCCGTCGCGCCGGCCCAGGAAGGCCAGCCGCTCGAACAGATGGATGTCCTGCTCGTTCTTCAGCAAGGCGCCGTGCAGGGGCGGGATCAGCTTGTTCGGCGTCTTCTCGCGCAGGGTCTCGGCGTCGATGTCGTCGACCAGCAGCAGCTTCAGCCAGTCCAGCAGTTCCGAGGTCGAGGGCTTCTTCTTCAGGCCCTGCGTGTCGCGGATCTCGTAGAAGGTCTTCAGCGCTTCCGACACCAGCCGCGGCTTGATGCCGGGGAAGTGGACATCGACGATGGCCGACAGGGTCTCGGCGTCGGGGAAGCGAATGTAGTGGAAGAAGCAGCGGCGCAGGAAGGCGTCGGGCAGCTCCTTTTCATTGTTCGAGGTGATGATGACGATCGGGCGGACCTCGGCCCGGATGGTCTCGTCGATCTCCTGAACATAGAATTCCATCCGGTCGAGCTCCTGCAGGAGGTCGTTGGGGAATTCGATATCGGCCTTGTCGATCTCGTCGATCAGCAGGACGGGGCGTATCGGGGCGGTGAAGGCCTCCCACAGCTTGCCCTTTTTCAGATAGTTGCGAACGTCGTGGACACGTTCGTCGCCCAGCTGGCTGTCGCGTAGGCGGCTGACGGCGTCATATTCGTACAGGCCGCTGTGGGCCTTGGTGGTCGATTTGACGTGCCAGGTGATCAGCGGGGCGTCGAAGGCCTTGGCGACCTCATAGGCCAGGACCGTCTTACCCGTGCCCGGCTCGCCCTTGATCAGCAGCGGACGCTCCAGCGCCACGGCTGCGTTCACCGCGACCTTCAGGTCCGGGGTGGCGATATAGTGGTCGGTGCCTTCGAACCGGCTCATGAAAAACCCGCTCCGTGAATGTCACGAAGCGGGTTAGCCGATCACTGCCGATATGAACAGCGATCAGGTGATCTGTTTGGCGGAGACGGGGTCGCTGGCGGGGAAGGTTTCCTCGATGCCTTCATCGACCAAGGCTTCTTCGCGGGACACGCCTTCCTTCATCCTATCCTCCAGTTGGTCCGGCTTGCCTTCTTCTGGGGCGATCTTCCGGGCGAACGGTGCATTTGTCGAAGCGTCGGTCTTGGCGTGATTGTCACTCATGGGTGGTCTTTCTCAGATTGTGGGTTTGTCTGCGTCTTGGTCTGGCGCGTATCCAAGCTGCTCGACGTCGTCGTCGTCGAGACGCCGGGCCTCCCAGTGGGCTGCGCTGGCCTGGGCGCCGCGCTCGTTTTCCATCAAACCCGAATAGACGAGTTCGATCTCGTCCTCGGACCGTGAACCGTTGCCATCTGCGTCCGACTGGCTGAGCGTCTCGCCGTCAGCGCCTAAAAGGGCGTCTGCCTCTCGTTCGACGCCGTCCAAGGCGAGCTGATCGTCCAGGTCGATATCGTCCTCGTCGAACTCATCCTCGTCGGCGTCGCCGTCGGCCTGGGTCAGGTCGAGAACCTGATCGGCTTCGTCCAACAGGATGTCGCCGTCGCCTTCGTCGTCGATATGGGTCTCGTCGAAGGTTTCCGACTGTTCCTGATCGTCCTGATAATCATTGTCCGGCATGGTCGCCTCCTGTGCAGACAGGAAACGTCGCGCCGGGTCAGGTGTTCCAGCGTCGCAGACAGACAAGAGATGGTTAACTCTCTTGGCTTAAGGTCCTATTCACTGGGATGGTCCATGATCGATGGGTTCCGCCAGTGGGGAGTTCGGTCGTCCATGGCCCTGAAGCTGTCGCTGAAGCCCGGCGAGAAGTTCGTGTTGAACGGCGCGGTGGTCCAGAACGGCGACCGCCGCGGCGTGCTGATCCTTCAGAACCGCGCCAGCGTGCTGCGCGAGAAGGACATCATGCAGGCGGAGGAAGTCACCACGCCTGCGCGTCGGATATATTTCCCGATTATGATGATGTATCTGGAAGAGGCGTCTGCGGCCAAGTTCTACGACGAGCTGGCGCTGCGCATTTCGGAGTTCATGGGGGCGACGAAGAACCCCGCCATTCTGGCCGAATGCGTCTCCGCCTCGCGCCACGTGCTGGCGCGTGAATACTACAAGGCCCTGATGGCCGCCCGTAAAATTGTCGAATACGAAGAGAAGGTGCTGAATGTCGCTTCAGGCGTACGCAGCGGCGACGACGCGGGCTGAAACCCCGCGCGATATGGAGTACCGGCTGTTCGGCCAGGTAACCCGCGCGCTGGTGCATGCCTCGACGGTCGACCAACGGGATTTGGCCACGCGCATCGACGCGCTGGATTGGAACCGGCGTCTGTGGTCGACGCTGGCCGCCGATTGCGGTGATCCGTCCAACGTGCTGCCGGCGGCTGTGCGGGCGCAGATCATCTCGCTGAGCCTGTTCGTCAATCGACACTCGTCGGCGGTCATGCGGGGCGAAGAGACCTTCCAGGACCTGATCGACATCAACCGGATGATGATGCAGGGGCTGGCGGCGGGCGTGCAGCAGGCGGCCTAAGCGCGCCTGACTTCACGAAATCGCGAAGCCTATTGTTGCAAGGCCTTGAGACGTCTTACCTTTCGAATCCCTGTTGAACAGTCGAAAGGAGGTGATCCAGTGTCTCATTGTCATCAATCGCGTGCGGTGGCCGCGACCCTGGTCCTCGTTGGAGGCCTGGCCTGATCCTTTCGGGCTGAGTTGCGGTCCGGCCGTTCGCGGTCAGACAATGAAGGGCCGTCGCGGCGACGCGGCGGCCCTTTTGTCATTCAGTGCAGCAACTGGCCGAACCAGCCGGCGACGTGATGCGCCACTTCGAACACCGTGCGCCAGATGAGGAACAGGTATAGGGCGCAGGCGGCGGTGGCGAGCGCGCCTAAAAGAATGGCGACCCCGTCTCTCTGCATCATCCCTAGGGCGAAGAAGACTAGGGCGATGCCGGGAAGGGCGTCGCCGAACGGGATGGGCAGGGCCATGATCAGCGCCAGGATCACGCAGATCAGGCCCGTGACCATATCGGCGACCTCGCCGGTCAGGAACGGAATACGAGGTTGGGTCAGATTCTCGACATACCGCACCGTCTTCATGATCCGCGACACCCCCGCGCGATAGGCCGCGCGACTGATGGAGGTGCGCAGCGCCCAGCGCGGCAGCCAGATCGAGCTGCGCTGAAAGGCCAGTTCCAGCGACATCAGGATGATCGGAACCGCGAACACCGCCTTGCCGCCCGGCGGCCAAGGCAGCAGGGCCAGCATGGAGAGGATCAGGATCATGGCCCCGAAGCCGCGCTCGCCGAAGGCCGCAACCAGCTCCTCGAGCTTCAACTTGGGGTCGTCGCCTTCGCCAAGCTCCTCGATCACGTCCGAGAAGAGCCGCAGGTCGTCGTTCGGCTTGTCGTGGGCGGGCATCAGGCGCGGGGCTCAGGAGAGGAGTTTCGCCATTTAGGCGCAGAGAGGTTTCACCGCCACTTAACGAACGGCAACAAAGCCGAATAATCGCGCCTGAGGCGGCTATTTCTTCGCCGCGTGCTCGGGTTTGCCCTTCCGCCTGGTGTGGGCGAAGTCTTCGAGCAGCTTTTCGCTCATCGACTCGACCATCGACTTGGACGCGCCTTTCAGTTCAGACTTGGGCGTGTCGCCGCGCTTGGCCGACAGGGCGGCGCCGGCGGCCTTTTGCTGGGCGGCGGATTTTGCAGGCATGGGATGTCTCCTTCCGCCCGGAACAAGCCGTCAGCCGCCCAGCAGTTCCCGACCGATCAGGAAGCGACGGATCTCGTTGGTGCCGGCGCCGATGTCATAGAGTTTGGCGTCGCGGACCAGGCGTTCGACCGGCCATTCCTTGGTGTAGCCGGCGCCGCCGAGAGCCTGGACGGCCTCCAAGGTGACCTTCACCGCATTCTCGGAAGCCAACAGGATGGCGCCGGCGGCGTCATAGCGGGTGGTCAGGCCGGCGTCGCAGGCGCGGGCGACGGAATAGACATAGGCCCGGGCGCTGTTCAGGGCGACGTACATGTCGGCCACCTTGGCCTGCATCAGCTGGAAGCTGCCGATCGGCTTGCCGAACTGTTTGCGGTCGCGGACGTAGGGCAGGACCACGTCCAGCGCGGCCTGCATAATGCCCAGCGGGCCGGCGGCCAGGACCGCGCGCTCATAGTCCAGGCCGCTCATCAGCACGCCGGCGCCGCCGCCCAGCGGGCCCATGATGTTCTCCTCAGGGACCTCGCAGTCCTCGAACACCAGCTCGGCGGTGTCGGAACCGCGCATGCCCATCTTGTCCAGCTTCTTGGAGACGCTGAAACCCTTCATGCCCTTTTCGATCAGGAAGGCGGTGCAGCCCTTTGATCCGGCGTCGGGATCGGTCTTGGCGTAGACGACCAGGGTGTCGGCGTGGGGCGCGTTGGTGATCCAGAACTTGGTCCCGTTCAAGACGTAGCGGTCGCCCTGTTTGTCGGCGCGGGCGCGCATCGACATGACGTCCGAGCCGGAGCCGGCTTCAGACATGGCCAGAGAGCCGACGTGCTCGCCGCTGATCAGCTTGGGCAGATATTTCTGCTTCTGCTCGGGCGTGCCCCAGCGGCGGATCTGGTTGACGCACAGATTGGAGTGGGCGCCGTAGCTGAGGCCGATTGAGGCCGAGGCGCGCGACACCTCTTCCATCGCCACGACATGTTCCAGATAGCCCAGGCCCAGGCCGCCGTAGTCTTCCTCGACCGTGATTCCGTGCAGGCCCAGCTCGCCCATCTCGGGCCAGAGTTCGCGTCGGAAGGTGTTGGTCGCGTCGATCTCGGCGGCCAGGGGCGCCAGTCGGTCGGCCGCCCAGCGGGCGGTCGTGTCGCGAATCGCGTCGGCGTTCTCGCCGAGGCCGAATTCCATGGATTGGGGCGCGAAGGGAATGCTCATGCGCGAAGGGTTAGCATCGTGCATGAGCTTTCGCAAAACCCCTGTCAGGCGCGATCGACGCGCCCCCAGCGCTGGTACAGGTTGAAGCCCGAGACGCCGACGCAGGCCAGGGCGATGACCACCAGAAGCCAGCCGATCAAGCCCGTGTCGCCGTTCGACTGGGACGACTGGCGGAAGGCCGCCATGGCGGCGCCGAATGACAGCAGGCCGATGCCGCCCATGACCAGGAAGGTCAGGGTTTCGGTCCATTCGAACTTGAAAGAGGGTGCGGTCGGACGCGCGGGCGGCTCTGCCGCGCTTTCCTGCTCCACCAAGGTCGCTTCCTGCTCGAAGAGGGGCGTTTGGTCGGGGTGCGTCAAGTCGTTGTGTTCGGGCCAGACCAGGCGCGTCTCGGTAGACGAGGGCTGAGCCTCCGGCGCACCCGTCAGGGCCAGGGGCGCGACTTCAAATGGCGCGACCGTCGGCTGGGCGGCGGACACGAAGGTCGGCACTTCCACGGGCGGTTCGCTCGATTCGACGGCGGGCGCCGACGGGGACGTGGACGTCGGCGCTTCTATTGCCTGCGCGGCTTCGTCTGGCTCCGCCTCGTCGGCGACCTCGATCTGCTGTTCGGCGTCGTCGGGTTGGGCGAAGAGCGTGGTCGCCGCAGTGGGCTCCGCCTCAGGCTCTGGTGTCGGCTTGATCTCCGCGTGGATTTCGGCGGCGGGCAGATCCGCCGCTGCCTCTTCCGACGGGGTTTTCGGAGATCCAGACACCAGATCGGCGGGCGGGGCGTCGTTGGCCGCTGCAGCCGGAGCAGGAGCCGGAGCCGGGCGGGGCGCGCGAATGCCGAAACCGGACAATGGGCCCAGGGCGCGCACCGCGTAGGGCGAATAGAAGGTCGCCGCGCTGGTCATCACCGGCGACGCCGGTCTGGGCGAAGGGGAAACCGGCTCGGCAGGCGCAGACGGTTCGACGGCGCCATCGGCCGCCTGAACCGATTCGCCCTCTTTATCCTCGACCGGCGTGTCCTCGGGCGTGACGTCGGGCGCCGCCGCCTCGGCCGAGCCATCGATGTCGGCTTCGGAGGGCGACGGGGGCGTTTCGAGGACAGACGAGGTTTCGGTCTTGGGACTCTCTTCAATCGCTTCAACCGACCCGTCGTCCTCGACATCCCCCAGCAAGGCGGAGACGGCGGCTTCCCGCGTCATCGGCGGGGGAGCCTCGGACGTTTCGACCACGGCGAGTGACGGCGGGAAGGCCGGGAAGGGCGCAGGCGCGGCGGAGTCCGTCTCTGCCTCGTCAGAGCGAGGCTCCGCCTCGACCGTGCTTTCCACCAGGGTGGCTGTGGCGGGAGGCAGGGGGGCGGCGAGCAGGTCGGCCAAGGACGCCGGCGTTTCAGGATTTGCGACGAACAGGGCGCGTTCGGCGGCGCGGCGGCGCGGCGGGGTGACGACATCAACGTCTTCCACCCAGGACATCAAGGCGTCAGCGGCCTCCAATGGCGCGCCGGCGTTCAGGCGCGCCAGGACATCGGACGTCTTGAAGCGGTCAACGCCCACCGAAAAGGCGAAACTGGCCAGGGCGTCGAACTGGTGCTGGTTTAGAGGCGCCTGGATCGCCTTGACCGTCTGCGCCACTGGAATGAGGTCGTACTGGAGCAGGAGTTCGGCGTCGCTTTCGGACACCGTCAGGCCTTCACGCGCCGACTGGGTGTGCCCGTAGCCGATGGTCCAGCGGCCGTCGGCGCGCTGAATGGCTCGCGGGCGGAACCCCTCGAAGCTCTTGATCAGAATGACCCCCTCGCGGGAGATCTTGGTCGGTTTCGATGTGTCAGACACAGATGTTGCCCCAAAGCGAGACGGCGGCGCGGCTTGTACCCCCCGTCCAGCAAACATGGGGCCAGCAAACATGGGGTCAGATATTTACAACAGAACCATGGTGGCGAGACCGAGGAAGATCAGAAAGCCGAAGAAATCTGTCGTCGCAGTCACGAAGACGGCGGACGAGACGGCAGGGTCGAACTTCAGCTTCGACAGGGTCAGCGGCGTCAGCACGCCGATACAGGCCGCAACCAGCAGGTTCAGGATCATGGCCGCGCCGATCACCAGCCCGATCCGCCAATCCTCGTCGCGGAACCAGAAGCCCGCCGCGACGCCGATCAGGGGGGCCAGGACCATGCCGTTGGCGACGCCCACCGCCAGCTCGCGCAGGAAGGTGCGCATGGCGTTGGCCGAGTTCAGTTCGCGCGTGGCCAGGGCGCGCACGGTGACGGTCAGGGCCTGGGTGCCGGCGTTGCCGCCAATGGCCGAGACGATGGGCATCAGGACCGCCAGGGCCACGATCTGCTGGATGGTGCCTTCGAACAGGCCGATGACGCTGGCCCCCAGGGCCGCCGTCGCCAGATTGATGGCCAGCCAGGGCACGCGGCCGCGCACGATCTCGGAGACGGATGAGCCGCGATCCTCATCGGCGACGCCGGCCAGGCGCAGGATGTCCTCGCGGTTCTCTTCCTGAATGATGTTGACGATGTCATCGACGGTGATCTGACCCACCAGCCGTCCGGCCGCGTCTACGACCGGGGCCGAGATCAGGTGATATTTCTCGAAGATATAGGCGACCTCTTCCTGGTCCTGATCGACGGCGATCTCGTTGATCGGCTCCATCAGGTCGGCCAGGGCGGCGCTGCGCGGCGCGCGCAGCAGGCCGCTGATCGGCACGCCGCCGACGGGGCGGTTCAGCGGATCGACCACATAGATGTCGAAGAACAGCTCCGGCAGGTCGTCGCCCTGTTTGCGGATGTGGTCGATGGTGTCGCCGACGCTCCAGAACTGGGGCGCGGCCATCACCTCGCGTTGCATCAGGCGGCCTGCGGACTCCTCGTCGTAGCCCAGGCTGTTTTCGATCGCGGCGCGGTCGACGTCGGGCATGGCCGCCAAGACGCGTTCGCGCTGGTCGTCCTCCAGGTCCTCGACCACGGCGGCGGCATCGTCGGAATCCAGCTCTTGCAGGGCCTCGGCCAAGGTTCCGTGCGGCACCCGCTCCAGCACCTCTTCGCGAATGCCGTCGTCCAGCTCGGGAAGGGTTTCCGCCAGCAGCTCAGGCGGCAGCCACAGCACCACGACAGCGCGGTGTTCCGACGTCAGGAAGCCCATCAGGTCGGCGACGTCGGCGGGGTGCAGATCCTCCAACAGCGACCGCAGCCGCATGCCGTCGCCGTCGTCGGCGGCGTCCACGACTTTTTCGACGAATTGAGGGGTGAGGACATAGTCCTCGTCCAGGGCGGCGTGGTCTTCGTTATCGGGCGCTTCGGCTGGAGCGAAGGCGGAGTCCGTGGTGCTCACGTGGTCGCCTCCCTTGGTAGAATGTCCAGCCGTAGTTAGCCGATGAATCGCCCTGTTTAGCCAGATGGTGCGGTCGAGAAGACTCGAACTTCCACGGGTTGCCCCACAGCGACCTCAACGCTGCGCGTCTACCAATTCCGCCACGACCGCTCGCATCGGAGCGGCGGCGAATAGACGAAGCCGCCGGAAAAGGAAAGGGGAATTGAGCAAGGCGCAGCGCATGAAATACGGCGCGGAAAATCGCGCGCCTATTTGCGGCCTGAAGTCACGCCGAGCCTGCCATGAAGTCGTACAGGTCGGCCGGACGGGTGACTGTGATGGCGATCCGGTCGTCGCGAATCTCGATCTCGCCACGGGCGACCGGGTGGTTGTTCGCCAGGATCCAGACTTCTTCGCCCTCGGCCGCATCCAGGGGAATCACGGCGCCGCGACCCATCCGCAGCAGTTGCGACATCGGCAGCACCATACGGCCCAGCACCACTGAAATTTCGACGTCGACGGCGTTGATCTGGGACACAGGCGCTCTCTTTCACTGCGAGGTCGTCACTTGCGCAAACGCCTCGGGCTGCACATTGAAGCCTTATGCTTGCCGACCCGTTAAGTCCTGACCTTTCGAAGCTGCGCCGCGACGATGATCAACCCGTCGAATGGGTCGTGTCCTCGAGCTATGTCGATTATGCCGCAGCCGAGGCCTTCATGGAGGCCCGCGTCGCCGCCATTGCGGCGGGGGAGGCGGGCGAGATGGTGTGGCTGCTGGAGCATCCGCCACTTTATACCGCCGGGGTCTCGGCGCGGGACGAGGACCTACTCGACGCGGGTCGGTTTCCCGTCCACCGGACGGGGCGGGGCGGGCAGTTCACCTATCACGGGCCGGGCCAGAGGGTCGCCTATGTGATGCTGGACCTGAACCGCCGCGGGCGAGATGTGCGCACCTTCGTGCGAGGCCTGGAGCAGTGGCTGATCGGCGGCCTGGGTCAGTTCGGGGTCAAGGCGGACGTGCGCGAAGGTCGCGTCGGTGTTTGGGTCGAACGCAAGGGCGCCGGCTGGGCGCGCGAGGACAAGATCGCCGCCATTGGCGTCAAGGTGCGCAAATGGGTCAGCTTCCACGGTATCAGCCTGAACGTCGAACCGGATCTGGACCATTTCGGCGGCATCGTGCCCTGCGGCATTCAGGAGCACGGGGTCACCAGCCTGGTCGATCTGGGCGTTCTGGCGACGATGGATGAGGCGGACGCCGCCCTGAAGTCCAGTTTCGCGCGCCTGTTCGGCGCGGTGATAGAGCGCCCGGCGCCGCTTTGAACACCGGCCGGATCGGCGCAATCGGTGTGACATTTGGGCGAAAGGGGGGCAGCAGGGGTTGGCAAGCGTAGGAGGCTTAAGGTTTAACGTCGGCGCCAAGCTTATCGCCCAAGCCCAGGAGCCTCCATGAACCGCCTGATCGCCGCCGCTTCGGCCGCCGTCCTGTCCCTGACCCTGGCCTCCGGCGCCGCCTCGGCGCAGGACTTCCGCGCCCTGGCGCAGCAGGACCTACAGACCGTCCATGACACGCTGGCCGCCAACCACCCCGCCGCCGTCGTGCCGGGCGCGCCCAGCGAAGCCTTCCGCGCCTGGATCGACGCCGGTCTGGCTGACGCCCAGTCCAAGGTCGGCCGCGTCAACAGCGGCGACAGCCATGCCTATCTGCTGCGCTATTACGCCAACGGCTTCCGGGACTCGAACATCTCGGTAACCCCGACCTATGAAGGGCTCGGCCCTTTCTTCGCCGTCGGCTGGTCGGGCGTGACCATGGCCTGGCGTGACGGCAAATATGTCGTCGCCAATGTGAAGCCTGGCGTCCGCAACCTGCCGCCCGTCGGTTCGGTTCTGATCGACTGCCTGGGCAAGAGCGCCGCCGACCTGGCCGCCGAACGTCTGGATCGCTGGGAAGGCGATCTGACCACCGAGGCGGATCGGGTCCGCACTGCGCCTTATCTGCTGTGGAACCGCAACAATCCGTTCGCCGGCGGCTTGCCGCCCTTGTGCAACTTCCAGACCGGCCGTCGCACCAAGGAATATCAGCTGCAGGGCCAGCCGGCCGACGCCGCCGCCCTCGAAGCGGCTTATCGCGCCACCGTGTACACGCCCGGCGCGACGCCTTTGGCGATCGAGAGCGTAAACGGCCGCCCGTGGCTGCATGTTCACACTCTGGGCGACAAGGCCGATTTTGACGCCTTCTTCGCCGCCGTCGACGCCCAACTGAGCGCGATCCGTGGACCGCAGGGCTTTGTCATCGATCTGCGCGGCGCCAATGGCGCATCGCTGAACGCGACGGGACGCGGCTATGTTCTGGCCAACCATATCTGGACGCCGGAATTCACGGTCAGCCGTCAGCCTGAAGCGGGGTCGATCACCTATCGCGCCACGGCCGCCAACCGTCAGTGGTTCGCCGACACCCTGGGTCGGATGCAGGCCGATCCGCGCTTCGTTCAGGAGTCGGGCGCGGTGATCGAACAGACCCAGGCCATCGTCGCCGCCTTCGACTCGGCCCTGGCCGCCGGTCAGGCCACCTTCACCCTGCCGGGCCGTCCGTCGGTGCCAGATACCGGCGCCGCCAATCCGGTCGCCGGGCCGGTGATCGTTCTGGTGGACGGGGGCTGCACCAGCGGCTGTCTCGACACGCTGGACCTGCTGACCCGCCTGCCGAACGTGCGTCTGGCCGGATCGACCACGGCCGAAGACACGATCTTCATCGAGCCGACGGTACAGCGCCTGCCGTCCAACTATGCGGACCTCACCTATGGTCATAAGGCCTGGATGACCCGTCAGCGCGGCAACGACGCCCCGTTCGTCCCGACGCAGGGCCTGGCCTACACCGGCAACCCGACGGATGAAGCCGCCGTTCGGGCCTGGGTCGGCACGCTGTTCCAGTAAAATCGTCCGCAAAGCGCGGGCTATGGGGGCGGGCAGGGGTGGAACCTCGGCCCGCCCCTTCTTATTTGAGATCCATGACCGATCTCGCCTCGCCCACTGACCGCCTCCGTTCGCCTTCGGGCTATGATCTGACCCCGCCGGACGAGACGGAGCGCGCCCGGCTGGAGGCCGACCTGAACCCCGAGGAAAAGCGCGTCCTGCTGTCGCACGGCACCGAAGCGCCCTTCTGCGGCACATTGCTGGGCGAGAAGCGGGCCGGGGTCTTCTGCTGCCGGGAATGTGGTCTGCCTCTATTCAAGAGTGGGACCAAGTTCGAGAGCGGGACCGGCTGGCCCAGCTTCACCGAGCCGGTCGATCCGGCCCATGTCAACGAGGTCCGCGACACCAGCTATGGCATGGTCCGGATCGAGACCCAGTGCGCGCGCTGCGGCAGCCACCAGGGCCACGTCTTCCCTGACGGACCTCCGCCGACCGGGAATCGCTACTGCATCAACTCGGTGGCGCTCAGCTTCGTTGCTGCGGGCGAGCCCCTGCCGGACCCGTTGCGGCGGGGTGATGGAAACGCCTGACCTTGGCCTTATTCGCCGTGCTAGGATGATGTCGAAGGGAGACGGCGCATGTTGATCGCAGGATTATTGGTCGCCATGACCATGACGGCTTCGGACGGCGACCCTGACGGCGTGGTCGCCACCGCGCCTTCGAACGCTCCGACCCTGGCTCAGGCCATGAACGCCGCTCCGGAGGCTGCTGTTGCGGCTCCGACCGCCCAGGACGCCCAGCCGCACGGCCTGACCACCGAACAGCAGATCCAGCACTGGCTGGACAGCCGCACGCCGGGCGCCAGCTTCGACGAAGCCTCCGTGCCCGGGCCCCAGGACGACCGCCAGATGCACGGCATGGTCGAGGCGGGAATCGGCACCGGCGGCTACCGCAGCTACGGCGCGGCGGTCTCTATGCCGATCGGCGAGAACGGCCGTCTGGACCTGGCGTATCGCGAGGGACGCAACGAACCCTGGGGATACGGCTACGGCGGTGGATACGGCCTGCGCGGGCCGGGCTTCTATTCGCCCTACGGCGCGGTTCGCGGTCACGGCGCCGATTCGACCAGCAAGTCGCTGTCGATGGGGTTCAGTTGGAGCAAGGATAAGGACGCGGACGAGCGGGATTCGTGGCGGCGAGGGCTGTCGGCTTACGATTGAACGCGGCCTAGCGTTTCTACCGACCCAGAAGTGCAAAAAAGGCCCGGCGAAAGCCGGGCCTTTTTCAGTCTCAGATGGTGCCGCCGGGGGGAATCGAACCCACGACCTCAGCCTTACCAAGGATGCGCTCTACCACTGAGCTACGGCGGCCCCGACTGAGGAAGCGGCCGTATAGCCAGAGGCTTCCGGGGAGGGAAGCGGTTTTTTGACGATCTGAAAGAAAGTTTGGACAAGGCCCCTGATCACGGCATTCTAGCGCCATGACTCGCCCCCCGCATGACGCCGATATCCCGCCTGCCGCGACCATCGCAGCGCCGACCGCCGAATCGAGCGCGCCGTCGGAGGTGGAGCGGGCGCGAGCCGAGCGGGCGATCCGGCTGGCCTCGGCCCTGCGGGCCAATCTGAGGCGACGAAAGGCGCCGGCCCGCACGGCGCCCAGGCCCAAAGACAGCAACTGAAAGTCATCGGCTCGCGCCCGCTCCGCCCTTTGGCAAGCGGGCTCCGGCTTGCTAGAGAACCATCCCCCCCCCGAGGCGTTTCCTTCGGGCGCGCTTCAAGGACGTCATGGACAGTATCGCCATTCAGGGCGGCGCCCAGCTTTTCGGGGATATTCCCGTCAGCGGCGCCAAGAACTCCGCCATCAAGCTGATGGCCGCCTCGATCCTGACGGATCAGCCCCTGTTGCTGACCAATATGCCGCGCCTGGCGGACACGCGGTTCCTGGGTCAGCTTCTGCGCCAGTTCGGCGTCGAGGTGACCGAACGCGACGGTGCGGACGGGCAGGAGAGCCTGTTCCACGCCCAGACCCTCAGCTCCACCTTCGCCCCCTATGATCTGGTTCGGCAGATGCGGGCCTCGTTCAATGTGCTGGGGCCGCTGCTGGCCCGGACCGGCGAGGCCAAGGTGTCGTTGCCCGGCGGCTGCACGATCGGCGCCCGTCCGGTGGACCTGCACCTTCAGGCCCTGACGGCCCTCGGCGCCGAGATCGAGCTGGAGGAGGGCTATGTGACCGCCAAGGCCCCGTCCGGCTTGAAGGGCGCAGAGATCGAGTTTCCGTTCGTCTCGGTCGGCGCCACCGAACACGCCCTGCTGGCGGCCGTGCTGGCCGAGGGGACAACGGTTCTGCGTCGCGCCGCGCGCGAGCCTGAGATCGGCGACCTGGCCCGCTGCCTGATGGCGATGGGGGCGAAGATCGATGGGATCGACACCGACGTCCTGACCATCACCGGGGTCTCGTCGCTGAGCGGCACGACCTGGTCGGTGATTCCCGACCGCATCGAAATGGGCTCCTACGCCGTCGCCGCCGCCATGGCGGGCGGAGAGGTGCGGCTGACCAAGGCGCGGGCCGATCTGATCGCCGCCCTGACCGACAAGATGATCGAGGCCGGGGTCGAGGTGTCGCCGACCGACGACGGCGTCCTGATCAAGCGGGACCCCAAGGTCCGGCTGCAGGCGGTCGATATCGAGACCGCCATCTATCCCGGCTTCGCCACAGATCTGCAGGCCCAGTTCATGGCCCTGATGACCACCGCCGACGGCGTCAGCACCGTGCGCGAGACCATTTTCGAAAACCGGTTCATGCATGTGCCGGAGCTGGCGCGGCTGGGGGCCGAGATCTCGGTCCACGCGGGCGAGGCACAGGTTCACGGGGTTGAGATGCTGCACGGCGCCCAGGTGATGGCCACCGACCTGCGGGCCTCCATGTGCCTGGTCATCGCCGGCCTCGTCGCCCAGGGTGAGACGACCGTCGGGCGCGTCTATCATCTGGATCGCGGTTTCGAGCGTCTGGAAGAAAAGCTCGGTGCGTGCGGCGCCGATATTCGTCGGATAAAGGGAACGGGTGATGAGCACTGAGATCGACGCCGTCCCTCCCGTTCCCAGCACGCCGGTCGAGCCGCTGCGCCTGCTGGCGGAGGACGCCGACGATCTGCAGATCATCTCCGCCGCCCTTCAGGACGCAATCCTGAGGCCCGTCGACATCGTCTGGGAGAAACAGGCGCGCACCCTGACCATCGCCTTCAGCCGCTTCTGCTGGGAATGTGGCGGCACACGGGTGATGTGCGCCATGCAATTCGGGGACGTGATGGCGGTCAAGAGCCGCCGTCTGTCGCGCAGTCCCGACGCCTCTTTGGAACTTCTGGCCCTGGACTTCCTGCCGGCCGAGGCGCCGGGCGGACGGGTGATTCTGATGTTCGCGGGCGGCGGCGATCTGCGGATCGACGTCGAATGTCTGGACGCAGTGGTCACGGACATCTCGGAGCGGTGGCCGGCGCGGGTGGCGCCGACCCACCTGGACGCCCCCGAACTGGATGAAGGGAATGCGGCATGAGCGGTCCCCAAAGGCTGGCTTCGGTCCAACTGGACACGGTCACCCTGCCGGCGGCGACGGCCGAGATCGAACATGAGCGGCGTGTCGCCATCTTCGACCTAGTTGAGAAGAACAGTTTCGAGCCCGTGGGGGCGGAAAGCGGACCTTACCGGTTGAAGCTGTCGCTGCAGGACAATCGGCTGGTGTTCGACATCGACGGCGAGGGCTTCGCCCGGACCTACGCCATCAGTCTGACGCCGCTGAAGAACGTCATCAGGGACTATCTGCTGATCTGCGACAGCTACTATGAGGCCCTGCGCGGCTCGTCTCCCAGCCAGATCGAATCGGTCGACATGGGCCGTCGCGGCTTGCACAATGAAGGCGCCGATCAGCTCAAGACGCGTCTGGACGGCAAGATCGTGGTCGATCACGAGACCGCGCGACGGCTGTTTACGCTGCTCTGCGCCCTCTACCGTCGCGGCTGACCTCGACTATCTCTGCGTTTTCGGGCATTAGGCCCGTCCATTCCGCCCCTCGCGCCCGCCCGGCGTGGGGTCGAACGCATATTCAACGGGCGCGAGAGGCCGCATGGCTAAGGAAGAACTGCTCGAGTTTCCCGGCACCGTCAGCGAACTGCTGCCGAACGCCACCTTCCGCGTGACGCTTGAGAACGACCACGAGATCATCGCCCACACGGCGGGCAAGATGCGCAAGAACCGTATCCGCGTGCTGGCCGGCGACAAGGTCCTGGTGGAAATGACCCCCTACGACCTGACCAAGGGTCGCATCACCTATCGCTTCAAGTAAGGGACGGCTCGTATGAGCCGGCTTGAGCTGGTGCTGGCCTCGGCCAGCCCGCGCCGCATCGAATTGCTGGCGCAGGTCGGGATCAAGCCCGACCATATCGACCCCGCCGACATTGACGAGGCGCCGCTGAAGGGCGAGACGCCCACGCGTCTCGCCGAACGCCTGGCGACCTCAAAGGCCCAGGCTGTTGCGGCTCGGCGTCCGGATGCGGTGGTGATCGCCGCCGACACGGTCGTTGCGGTGGGGCGGCGATTCCTCGAGAAGGCCGCAGACGAGGCGGAGGCGACCCGTTTCCTGAAACTGCTGTCCGGGCGCAATCACCGGGTCTTCACTGGCGTGGCGGTGGTGCGCGACGGCAAGCTGTCTTCGCGAGTCAACGAGACGCGCGTGACCTTCAAACCTCTGTCGGACCATGAGATCGCCGCCTATGTCGCCACGGGCGACTGGCGCGGCAAGGCCGGCGGTTACGGTATTCAAGGCCCGGCCGGGGCCTTCATCCAGCGAATCGTCGGCAGCCATCCGTCGGTGATGGGGTTGCCGCTCTACGAGGCGGTTCAGTTACTGCACGGCGTCGGCTGGCGGGCATGAGCGGCGAAATCGAGGTTTTCCTCGACGAAGCGCCGGGCGAGACCCGCGGCGCGGTGATGCGCGACGGCCGCTATACCCACCTGCTGATCCATCGTGACAGCGATCCGGCCCAGCATCGTCTGGGGGCCCGATCCGTCGGTCGGGTGACCGAGATCAATCCGGGCCTGCGCGGCGCCTTCGTCGATCTCGGCTCCGGCGTTCCGGCCTTTCTGCCTTTTCATCGTAATGAGCGCCTGACCCAGGGCGAACGGCTTGAGGCGGCGGTCGTCGCGGAGCCGCGCGCCGGCAAGGGGGCGGTTCTGCGTCGCCTCGGGCCGGGGGAGGGGGCACCCCGGTTGCTGGAGGCGGCGCCGAGCATCGCCGCCCAGCTGAGGGACCTCGCCGGCGGCGGGGGCTTGACCACAGGTCTCGCCGCTATCGATGCGGTGACGGAGGCGGAGGAAGAGGCGCTGGCGGCCAGTCATGTTTTCACCTCCCACGGAATCGACCTCGCCATACAACGCACCCGCGCCCTGATCGCCGTCGACATCGATCACACGGCGGGGACAGGGCGTGATCCGAAACAGGCGCGTGCGGCTGCGAATCGCCAGGGGCTGAACCAGGCCGCACGTCTGATCGGCCTGCGGAACTGGGGTGGTCTGATCGTCATCGATTTGGTCGGCGACGCCGAAGACGCAGCGGCCGGGGACAAGGCGGCCCGCGCGGCCTTCGCCCATGAACCCCAGGCCGTGTTCGGCCCCATCAGCCGGTTCGGTCTGTTGCAGATGTCGCTGCCGTGGCGGCGGACGCCGATCGAAGAGCTTCTGTTCGAGGGCGGCAGTAGGCGTTCGGTCCAGACCGAGGTCCTGGCCCTGGCGCGTGCGCTGCGCCGGCGACTGTTGTCCGACACGCGGTCTCCACGCGTCGTCGCGCGCTGTGCGCTGGATGAGGCGGCCCTTCTGGCCCCTCTGGCCGCCCGAATGGGCCCGCGCGCCTTGGTGCGGGCTGACGCCGACGTGCGGCGCGGGTGCGGTCGTATCGAAGGACCTGATCGATGAGCACCTGTCCCATCTGCCGCAAGGCCGAGCCCGATCCCAAATACAAGCCCTTCTGCTCGCGGCGCTGTTCCGAGGTCGACCTCCAACGTTGGTTCACCGGCGCCTACGCCATTCCGGCCGCCCTGGACGAAGGCGCCGAAGATGATGGCGAAAAGGACTGAAACGACGCTGGACAGGCCGAAAAGCCTCGCCTATAGACCCGCCTCTCGCGACGCCGCGTCGGCGCCTGGATAGCTCAGCTGGTAGAGCAGCGGATTGAAAATCCGCGTGTCGGTGGTTCGAACCCGCCTCCAGGCACCATCTTTTATTTGGCCGCGAATAACGCTTCAGCCTTCCGTTTGCGCGCAGACCCTGCGCAGGTCGCTGCCTGCGTCATGGCGCCGCGATGGGCGCGAGGGGACGGATGACCCGAGAACTCCCTTCGCTGAAGTAAAAAACTGCGTGGGATGGCGCTTTCGAACAAGCTTGCGCCAACTGCTTCAAATTCATCACGGAAATGTCGCGTTTCGGCGACGGGAAGCCCGGGGGCGGCAAGATCTGACTGATCTTCGTGCCTTAGGGGAAAACCCGCTCTTGTCCCTTGACGCTCCGGTAAGGGTTCGTCAAAGGGGTTGCGACGCTCTCCCATAAAGGCGTCAGACGGATTCTCAGGAGGCGCGTTCTCCAACGGTTCGAACATCGGAGGCGGTACGGGCGACCGGACACGTCTCCACTCAAGAATTCAGCGACCGATTGATCCCGATGGGACATTGGGCGTTGAAGGAAACATTTCAGGTTGGGGGGCGGCCCTTTGACACGGCCGCACCTTTGGTTCCACGAGTCAGACCAAGCAGGAACTGGCGAATTATGCTGAACAGCAAAAAGACGAACATCATTCTCGCCATGGCCGGCGTCGCCGTGCTGATGGCGAGCTCGCCGGTTCTGGCCCAGGCCCCGGCCGAGCCGACCCCGGCGGCCGCACCTGCGGCGGCCCCCACGGCGATGGCTCCGGCCGCCGACGCGGCGAACCCCGAAAGCGTGAACGAGGCCGTCGGCGGCGGTCACGGCGGCGACATCACGCCGATCTCCATGTTCATGGAAGCGACCATCATCGTTAAGGTCGTCATGATCGGCCTGCTGTTGGCGTCGATCCTCTCCTGGACCCTGCTGCTCATCAAACTGTTCGAGTTCGGCGCTCTGAACCGCAAGACCGACAACTTCCTCGAAACCTTCCGCGGCGCCCGCACCATCGCGGACATGCGCGCTGTTTCGACCCAGGAAGAGTTCGACGGCAACCCGCTGGCTGACATGGCCGCTGCGGCGACCGAAGAAGTCGAGATGTCGCGTCAGGCCGGTCTGTCCGTCACGGGCGATCACCTTGACTCGGCCCTGGGCCGCGCTGCCGCCGCCGTCACCGCCGTTCAATCCGGTCTGGCCCTGCGCCTGTCGGGTGGTCAGCAGTTCCTTGCTTCGGTCGGTTCGATCGGTCCGTTCGTCGGTCTGTTCGGGACGGTTTACGGCATCATGAACTCCTTCATCGGCATCGCCCAATCCAACACGACCAACCTGGCCGTCGTTGCTCCGGGTATCGCTGAAGCCCTGCTGGCGACCGGTATCGGCCTGTTCGCCGCTATCCCGGCCGTTGTCTTCTATAACTACTTCAACACCCGCATCGCCGCCTACGGCACCCGTGCCGACGGCTTCGCCGCCGAGCTGCTGAACGGCATCTCGCGTCAGCTCGACAAGGGGGCGTAAGACGGATGGCCGCCAAGATCAAATCGGGCGGCGGCGGCAACAAAGTCGAGGCCAACAGCGATATCAACGTCACGCCTTTCGTTGATATCATGCTGGTCTTGCTGATCATCTTCATGGTTGCGGCTCCGCTCGCCTCCGTGTCGGTGCCGGTAGAGTTGCCGATCGCCGTCGCCAAGGCGGCCCCGAACCCGCCCAAGCCGGTCTATATTTCGATCCAGAACGACGGCGACGTCTTCGTGGGCGATTTCCAGACCGACGTCGGCTCCCTGGGCGACGATCTGCTGAAGCAGATCGGCGCCCGGAACCCGGCGGATGAGCGGATCTTCATTCGGG
The DNA here is from genome assembly GCF_058681075.1 of Brevundimonas sp. FV2ps16. Classification (NCBI taxonomy): domain Bacteria; kingdom Pseudomonadati; phylum Pseudomonadota; class Alphaproteobacteria; order Caulobacterales; family Caulobacteraceae; genus Brevundimonas; species Brevundimonas sp. FV2ps16. The sequence continues at coordinate 2,220,837 of NZ_CM178728.1, forward strand.
GCGACCAAAACACCCGCTACGGCGACTTCATGCAGGTCATGAACGCCTTGCAGGATAACGGCTTCTACAGCGTTGCACTGGTCGGCGAAGACCAGGCGACGAGCTAGAGTGCGGAGATAGTATGACAGACGTCGCATATCATCGCAGTCGTTACGACGTACCGAAGAAGAAGGGCTTCATGGGGGTCTCATACCCCGTGCTGATCGCCTGCCTTGTGGTCGTTACGCTCCTGTTCGCCCTGCTGATCTTCTTCCTTCAGCAGTCGAAGTTCAAACTGAAGGAGTTCAACTACGTCGACGAGTCCGTCGAGGTCGAGTTGGTCGAGCCGGTTCCGCCGCCTCCGCCGCCGCCGCCCCCGCCGCCTCCACCGACGGATACGCCGCCGCCGCCGAAGCTTCAGGTGCGCGTCCCGGCCCCGATCCCGAACGTTGTGCCTCCGCCGCCGGTGAACATCACGCCGACGCCGAAGGAAGAGCGCGTCGAGTACAAGGGGCCGCCGGTGAACATCCCCGGACCGCCGCCGCCTCCGGCTCCGCCGGCGCCGCCGCGTCCCCCGGTGATCTCGAACCCGCGCATCACGCGCCAACCTGACCTGGCCCGGTTCTACCCGGACCGCGCTCTGGAGCGTGAACAGTCGGGCCGCACCGTCCTGGAGTGCCAGGTCGAAACGAACGGCTCGCTGACCAACTGTTCGGTGGTGAGTGAATCGCCGTCGGGCGCTGGCTTCGGCCAAGCCGCTCTGCGCGCGGTGCGGACCATGCGGATCGAGCCCGCCATGCGCGACGGTCAACCTGTCGTTGGGCGTGCGACCATCCCGATCAATTGGCGTCTCGGCTAAGTCGCGACATCGGTGAAAGACGAGGCCCCGACGGGAAACCGTTGGGGCCTTTTTCTTTGTCGCGTGCACGTCAGAAATCATTTGATCGAAGGACGCAGGGCCGGTAGAGAACGCCCCTCGCGATGCGCGGGCCGCCTTAGCTCAGTTGGTTAGAGCGCCGGTTTGTGGAACCGGAGGTCCTCAGTTCAAGCCTGAGAGGCGGTACCATCGTTTGACGCGGCCGAGCTTGCGGCCCGCCGCTTCGACGACCATCTGTAGCTCCGTCGGCGTCGTCGCCGATCCCCCACATCGACAGGAGAGCGCAGATGAAGACGCGCAAGCTGGGTCCGAACGGTCCCGAAGTCTCGGCCATTGGCCTGGGCTGTATGGGCATGAGCGCCTTTTACGGCGGCGGCGACGACGCCCAGTCCATATCCGTTATCCACCGCGCGCTCGATCTGGGGATCACCCTGTTCGACACCGCCGAGATGTACGGCCCTCATACCAACGAGGTTCTGGTCGGTGAGGCGCTGAAGGATCGGCGCGAGCAGGCCTTCATCGCCACCAAGTTCGGCATCAACTACAACGCCGACCGCTCCAAGCTGCTGGTCGACGGCAGCCCGGCCAATGTGCGCCGCGCCATTGAAGGCAGCCTCCAGCGCCTCGGTGTCGATCACGTCGACTTCTACTATCTCCACCGCGTCGATCCCGACACGCCGATCGAGGAGACGGTAGGGGCGATGGCCGATCTGGTTCATGAGGGAAAGGTCCGGTTCCTGGGCCTGTCCGAGGCTGCGCCCGAGACCCTGCGCAAGGCCCATGCGACCCATCCGATCACGGCGCTTCAGACCGAGTATTCGCTATGGACGCGGGATCCGGAAGATGAGCTGTTCAAGGTCACGCGGGAACTGGGCATAGGCTTTGTGCCTTACAGCCCCCTGGGGCGGGGCTTCCTGTCGGGAGACATCAAGTCAGTCGATGATCTGGCCGCCGACGACTTCCGCCGCACCAATCCGCGCTTCATGGGTGAGAATTTCCAGAAGAACCTGGATCTGGTCGAGGCGGTGAAAGCCATCGCCGCCGACAAGGGCGTCACCGCCGCCCAACTGGCCCTGGCCTGGGTATTGGCCCAGGGCGAGGATTTGGTTCCGATCCCCGGCACGCGCCGTATCGCCACGCTGGAGCAGAACGCCGCCGCCGCGGACATCGTCCTGATGCCGGAAGATCTCGCGCGCATCGACGCCGTCTTCCCCAAGGGGGCGGCCGTCGGGCATCGGTACGCCGAGGCGGCGCGCGCGGCGCTGAACCGCTGAGGCCGGGCCAAACCCAGGCATGAAAAGGCCCGGCCGGATCGCTCCGGCCGGGCCTTCATCTCGTCTGAAAGGCGGATTACTGGACGCGGGTCCAGGTCTGGGTCTTGCACAGGGGGGCTACGACGCAACCGCGCAGGTTCAGGCTGTTGTCGTTGGTCATGGTGATGGTGCCGCGATAGGTGCGGCCGTCCGCCGGGTTATAGACCGACCCGTTGCGCCACTCGGTCGGACCGCCGGTGAAGCCGGTCAGCATGGGCAGGTTGCGCAGCGTGCGGCTGCGCAGGGCAGTATCGCGGTTCTCCGTGTCGCGAACATTGGCGTCGGCCCGGATGGCGTTCGAGGTGATCAGGGTCCCGCACAGAGCCTGGCCGCAACGGGCGATGCGCACCTGGCCGCCGTTGGTCGGGGTCTGCCAGAGGCCGGTCGGATCGGCCGCCAGGGCGGGAGAGGCGAGGGCGGTCGCCAGGGCGGCGGCGGCGAGCATCATCTTGGTCTTCATGGTCGTTCCCTTTGCTCGGACCGGTTTTCCGGCCCGTTGAGAGGCAGGGTGATCCGGGTTTCGGTTCAAAACAAGGCTTAAGCGATCACCTTATCGCAATGAAAACCGGACCTTAGGGAAGGTTTGTTGTGGCTTGCCGGCCCGAGGTGCGCGCGGGGCGATGACAGGGGCGCCGGTTGGAGCTTCTTCTGATCTGCATCAAGGATGGCCGGTCCCGGATCGGTCATTCTGTCATCGCTCTCTGATCCGTCTGTCCGGAGAGCATCTCCCAGGCGGGCGGGCCGGTGTCCTGCTTCCGGTCCGCCTGTTCCCCCAAAATCGACGAGGATGTTCCATGCCCAGAACCATGAAGGCCGCTGTCGTGCGCGCGTTCGGTCAGCCGCTGACCATCGAAGAAGTCGCAGTTCCCGAACCGGGTCCGGGCCAGATCCAGGTCAAGATCGAGGCCTCGGGCGTCTGTCACACCGATCTGCACGCCGCCGAGGGCGACTGGCCGGTCAAGCCGAACCCGCCCTTCATTCCGGGCCACGAGGGCGTCGGCTATGTCTCGGCGGTGGGAGCGGGGGTCACCCTGGTCAAGGAGGGCGACCGGGTCGGGGTGCCGTGGCTGTACTCGGCCTGCGGCCACTGCAAACACTGCCTGGGCGGCTGGGAGACCCTGTGTCACGATCAGCAGAACACCGGCTATTCGGTCAACGGCGGGTTTGCGGAATACGCCATCGCCGACCCCAACTACGTCGGCCATCTGCCGGCCAATGTCAGCTTCACCGACATCGCCCCGATCCTGTGCGCCGGGGTGACGGTCTACAAGGGGCTGAAGATGACGGACACCAAGCCGGGCGACTGGGTGGTCATCTCAGGCATCGGCGGCCTGGGCCATGTGGCGGTCCAGTACGCCAAGGCCATGGGGCTGAACGTCGCCGCCGTGGACGTGGACGACGCCAAGCTAGATCTGGCGCGACGGCTGGGCGCGACCGTGACGGTCAACGCCAAGACGTCCAACGACCCCGCCGCCGACATCAAGGCCCAGACCGACGGCGGCGCCCAGGGCGTGCTGGTCACGGCCGTCTCGCCCAAGGCCTTCGAACAGGCGGTCAACATGACGTCGCGGGGCGCGACCGTGGCCCTGAACGGCCTGCCGCCTGGTGACTTCCCTCTGTCGATCTTCGACATGGTTCTGAACGGCACCACGGTGCGCGGCTCCATCGTCGGCACCCGTCTGGACCTTCAGGAGGCGCTTCAGTTCGCCGCCGACGAGAAGGTCAAGGCCACGGTCTCGGTCGAGCCGTTGGAGAACATCAACAGCATCTTCCAGCGGATGCGCGACGGCCAGATTGAGGGCCGGATCGTCATGACGATCTGAAATAGACGGAATCCACTCCAAAAAAATGGAGTCCATTTTCGTCTATTCTCGACGCCCAAGGCGGTGCATCAGGGATGTCCAATCGCGATGTCAAAGACCTGGCCGAGATTGTAAGGCCGTTTGCTAACGTGCTGGGTTGGCGGCTTGAATCATTTTCAAGCCGCTGATCCGACGGCGGTTTTGCTGCGGAATTAGGCGCGCTGGGCGGTCCCAGCCCTCTTCGGCTTCACCCCCAGCAACAGACCCAGCCATCCGATCCGGCGCGCGATCTCGTAGGCGAGGAGGCAGCCCAGGGCAGTGATCAGGATCAGCAGGCCGGCCTCCACGCCCAACGGCAGGTGGAGCGTGGCCAGATTATAGGCCGCCACGACCGTCACGGTCTGGTGGACGATATAGAAGGGGAAGACGCCCACCGAGAGATAGCGCAGGACCGGGCCGCCCCGGTTCAGCCATCGTGCGCCGAAGCCCAGGATGGCGGCGATGAAGCCCGCCTGGTCAAGCGCGTAGACGATCCGCATCGCCTGCCTGAGCGGCTCGGCTGGATTGACGTCGCCGCGGTACGTCCAGGCATAGGTCGCCCAGGCCGCCCAACTGCACAGGGCGATGATCAGAGCCGGCCAACGCAGCCGCATCAGCGTCTGACGCGCCGCCTCGGACCGGGCGATCAGATAGCCGAATAGGAAGGCGCCGAAGCTGAGGGCGTGGTTGTACCAGTCGTCGGTCAGGGCGTGGGTGATCTCGAACCGCGGCGCCAGGAACCAGCGGATCAGGATCAGATACAGGACCGGCCAGACCATCAGCCCCCATCCCCGAAAGACCCGATCCCCCGCCGCCTGAAGAGCGCGCCGGACGGCCGGAAAGGCGATCATCGCCGCCAGCAGCAGGCTGTAGGGCAGCAGATAGGCGATGAACCACAGGTGGTTCCACGTCGGCGTGGTCAGACAGCCGTCTGCGTCGCACCAGTGGCCGGTCGAGGTGGCGTACCGCACCCAGAAGTTCTCGAGCACCGGCGCGTGGGCGGGGTCGGCGATCCCCAGGCCCTTGGCCGCTTCGACGATCTCGTAATAGCTCTGGGGCGGCACAATCACGAACATGCCGAACAGCAACGGCGGCAGCAGGCGCAGGGTGCGCGATCCGGCCAGCGCCCATCCGCCTTGCCCGCGCGCCTCGAACCCGTCCGCCAGGAACCGGGTTGCACAGCCCGAGACCAGAAACAACAGGGTCAGCCGCCACGGGCCCGTCATCATCATGATCGGCTCGAGCGCCTCGATCTGACGCGGACTCTTCACGTGCCAGTCCCAGGGCACATAGAACATGCCGACGTGATAGAGGATCAGCAGCATGAAGGCGCCGACACGGATCCAGTCCAGATCGTATCGTCGGCCCGACATCGCGGACGATGACACGAGCGGGGGCGGAACAGACATGCGAGAACTCCATGGCGAATGATGCAGGCCCCGTCGTCGCGGAACGACGGGCGGGTCGGCAATCGTCCGGGGCCGTGCGGTCGCCTGGCGGGGACGGCGCCGGGGTCGTCGGGACGAACGGCGCGCGTGTCGTGACGAGTGGATGGGCGGCTATGGCGCGACGCCTGAACGGTCGCGACCTGTGGCGGTGCGCCCTGGCGGTGCTGGCCTTTTCGCTCATCAACACGCCGGTCAACATCCTGACCGCTCAGGCGGACAATCCGGATGTCGCCGCCTGGAAGCCCATGGTCTGGGAAGTGTCGAGCACCCTCACCCTGATGGCGGTGATCTGGATTCCCTGGCTGGCCGCCAGTCTGGCGCCGCCGGACGAGGCGGCGGGCGAGGGATGGCGGCCCAAGGCGCGGTTCGCTGTGATCCATCTGACGGCGCTTCTGACCTTTTCGGCCCTGCACGTCGGCGGTTTCGTGGCGCTGAGGAAGCTGGGCTATGTCGTCATGAACGCGGGCGTCTATCAGTTCGGCGACCGGTTCCCCTATGAGCTGCGCAAGGACCTGGTGACCTATGTGCTGCTGGTCGGTGGCTTCCTGCTGACGGCCTATCTCCGGCGGCGGCGCGATGAACCGGTGCGGCCGGTCAGTTTCGACATCCGCGACGGCGCCCGCATCATCCGCGCGCCCCTGGCCGACATCCTGGCCGTCAGTTCGGCGGGGAACTATGTCGAGTTCCTGCTGGCGGACGGGCGGCGTCCGCTGATGCGCGCGACCCTGGCGGCGGTCGAGGCCGAACTATCGCGGTTCGGCTTTGTGCGCGTCCATCGCTCGTGGCTGGTCAATGCAGAGCGCGTCACTGGTCTGCAACCCGACGGCTCCGGCGACTGGACCGTGGAACTGGGGGCGGTCAATGCACCCCTGTCACGCCGCTATCCCGCCGCCCTGGCGACGCTGCGCGGCTAGCCGATCAGGGCCAGCCACTCGTCCTCGGTTAAAACCTGAACCCCGTGTTTCTCGGCGTCCTTCAGCTTGGAGCCGGCGCCGGGGCCGGCGACGAGGTAGTCGGTCTTTTTGGAGACGGAGCCCGAGACCTTGGCGCCCAGGCTTTCGGCGCGGGCCTTGGCTTCGTCGCGGGTGAAGCGTTCCAGGGCGCCGGTGAAGACGACGGTCTTGCCCGCGACCGGGGTGTCGGATTTGGGCCGTTCGGCGTCGAGGATCTGGGTCAGTTCGGCCTCGAGCGCGGCGACGACCTGAAGATTGTGCGGCTCGTGGAAGAAGTGGGCCAGGGCCAGGGCGGCGACGGGGCCGACGCCGGTGACGCCGGCGATCTGGTTCAGGATTTCGGACGGGCCTTCTTCACGCGCCACGCGGGCCAGTTCGAACAGGCCGGACCAGTCGTTGGTCATCGTGGCCAGAGACCGGCGGGCCGGGGCGGCCATGCCGGGGAAGGCTTGGCTGATCTTCATGTCCATCGTCGCCTCGGGCCAGGGATCGGCGGCGGGGGGCGTGGCCTCGGCCATCAGGGTCAGGACGCGGGGCGATATGGCGTGGGCGGCGGCCAGGGCGGTCCAGGCGTCGGACGGCACGCCTGATGCTGCCTGGAGACAGGCGGCCTTCAGCGCGGGCCAGCTCTCGAAGGCGCGGGCCAGGACGATGGAGGTCTGTTCGCCGATATCGCGGATGCCCAGGCCGAACAGGAAGCGGTCCAGCGAGATGACGCGGCGGGCGTCGATGCCGGCGACCAGGTTGCGGATACTGGTCTCGCCATAGCCGTCTTCGCGTTCCAACTCCTTCAGCCGCGCCTCGTCGCGGGCCAGGCGGAAGATGTCGGCGGGCTCTTTGATCCAGCCGCGTGCATTGAAAGCGACCAGTTGTTTCTCGCCCAGGCCCTCGATGTCGAAGGCGCGGCGGCCGACGAAATGTTTGAGCCGTTCGACGATCTGGGCGTCGCAGATCAGGCCGCCGGTGCAGCGGCGCTTGACCTCGTCGCCTTCGCGCACCGCTTCCGAGCCGCAGACCGGGCATTTGTCCGGGAAGACATAGGGGACGGCGTCGGCGGGACGCAGGTCCTGGACCACGCTCAGGATCTGGGGGATGACGTCGCCGGCGCGTTGCAGACGAACGGTGTCGCCGATGCGGACGTCCAGACGTTCGATCTCGTCTTCATTGTGCAGGGTGGCGTTGCGGACCACGACACCGCCGACCGTGACCGGATGCAGGCGCGCGACGGGGGTCAGGGAGCCGGTGCGGCCGACCTGGATGTCGATGCCTTCCAGCACTGTGGTCGCCTGTTGGGCGGGGAATTTGTGGGCGATGGCCCAGCGGGGGCTGCGGGCCACGAAGCCCAGGCGGCGCTGCCAGTCGATGCGGTCGACCTTGTAGACCACGCCGTCGATGTCATAGCCCAGGGTCGCGCGGTCGCGTTCCAGCTCGCGATAGACGGCGATCAGGCCTTCCGCGCCCTCGACCCGGCGCGAGCGGGCGTTGACGGGGAAGCCCCAGGTCTTGAGCTTTTCAAGGGCCTCCCACTGGGTCTCGGCGAAGTCGGTGGAGTGTTCGCCCCAGGCGTAGGCGAAGAAGTTCAGCGGGCGTTTGCCCGTGATCCGGGCGTCCTTCTGGCGCAGGGAGCCGGCGGCGAAATTGCGGGGGTTGGCGTAGGTGCGGCGGCCCTCGGCTTCGGCTGCGGCGTTGAAGGCGGCGAAGGCGTCGTTGGGGGCGTAGACCTCGCCCCGGATCTCGATCCGGTCGGGCCAGTCGACGCCGGCTAAAGTCTGTTTCACATCGGCGATGGTGTTCAGATTGGCGGTGACGTCCTCGCCCGCACGCCCGTCGCCGCGGGTGGCGCCGATGGTCAGCCGACCGTCGACATAGAGGAGGTTGGCCGACAGGCCGTCGATCTTGGGCTCGGCGACGAAGGCGATGGGTTCGTCGGCGGGCAGTTTCAGGAAACGGGCGATGCGGGCCACGAAATCGCGCACCTCGCCCTCGTCGAAGGCGTTGTCCAGCGACAGCATGGGCACGCCGTGGCGCACCTCGGCGAACTGGCTGGAGGCGACGGCGCCGACCTTGTTCGACGGGGAGTCGGGGCGGACCAGGTCGGGGAAGGCGGTCTCGATCGCCAGATTGCGGGCGCGCAGGGCGTCGTAGTCGGCGTCGGAAATCTCGGGCGTCGCCTCGTTATAGAGGGCGTCGTGGCGGGCCATTTCGGCGGCCAGCCAGGCCAGTTCCTCGGCCGCGGTGTCGGCGGTCAGGTTTTCGACGGGCGGGAAGGAGGGAATCGCGCTGGACATGTCGTCGTCTCATTACCACGGGCTGACGCCGGACGATCCGCGCGCTAGGCTGAATCGTCATTTACGGAGTCGTCCATGTCGCCTGCCGCCGTCCGATCCCTTCTGCTCGGCGGATGCGCCGCCCTGGCCCTGAGCGGGTGTGTTGAGCCGATCAGTCCGCCGCCGCCCGCCCCGGTTCCCGCCGTCCAATACGCCCAACTGCTGGACGACGTGCGGATCCTGTCGGCGGACGACATGGAGGGGCGGGGAACCGGCACGCCGGGCGGGGAGCGGGCGCGGGCCTATGTCGTCGCGCGGCTTGAGGCGCTGGGCGTCGCGCCCGCGCCCTTCGGGCGGCTGCAGCCGTTCGAGGGGACGGGGCCTTCGCCGCAGGGCCCGGTCACCTATCGCGGGGTCAATGTGCTGGGCCTGATCCCCGGAACCCGTGTGGGCGACCGCTATATCGTGGTCAGCGCCCACTATGATCACGTCGGCATGCACGACGGCCAGATCTACAACGGCGCCGACGACAACGCCTCGGGTGTCGCCACGATGCTGGAGTTGGCCAAACGGCTGAAGGCCCAGGCGCCGGAGCACAGCGTGCTGCTGGTCGCCTTCGACGGGGAGGAGCGGGGACTGCTGGGCGCGCGCGAGTTCGTCAAGGCGCCGCCGGTGCCCCTGTCGTCCATCGCCCTGAATCTGAACTTCGACATGACGGCGCGGGCCGAGACCGACGGCCATCTGTGGGTCACGGGCACCTATCAGCACCCGAACCTGCGCCCGATCCTGGAGCCGCTGGCGCCGGTCGGCCCGGTCAGCTTCGCCTTCGGCAAGGATACGCCGCAGGACGAGGGGGAGAACAACTGGGTCTCAGCGTCCGATCACGGCGCCTTCCACGACAAGGGTGTGCCCTTCCTCTATATGGGCGTCGACTATCACCCCGATTATCACCGCCCGACCGACGACTTCGAGCGGATCAAGCCCGAGGTCTTCACCTCGGCGACGGAACTGGCCATCGCCGGATTCCGGGCTCTGGACCGGTCGCTGGATCGGTGATGCGGCGTCTTGTCCCTCCTCTTCTGATCGGCCCCCTTCTGATCGGCGTGGCGGCCCTGGCCGGCTGCGAGCGGCGTGAGGCGCGGCCCCAGGCGCCGGCGTCAGCACCCGAGCGAGAGGCCGATTTCCGCCATCGGCTGGAGGGGGACGTCTCCGGCGACTATCGGCCTGTGGCTGAGACGGGAGAGGCCTGGCGGATCGAAAGCCTGTTCATCGGCCAGGCGTCGGCGTTCGAGGCGTGGGAGGGCGGACGGCGCGAGGCGTCGCCGTTGATCCTGACCCTGGCCGGGCCGGACGGCGCCATCAGGTTCACGCCGCGCGCCTATTCGGTGACCGACGAGCGTCTGACCCTGGTCGCCGTCGCGCCGGGCGGACGGGAGGCGAGGCTGGAGGCTCGGATCGACCCCGGCGCCCTGGCCACTGCGCGTCGCAATCTGGGCGACCGGACAGCGGTTATCAGCGGAACGGTGACCGTGGAGGGGCGGAGCCTGCCGGTCAGCCTGGGTTGGTGGAACGGCGACTGATCAGGCGAAGGCTCGGGCCAGCAGCCATCCCAGCACCGCCACCAAAATCCAGAGCAGGGCGCCCAGCCCGATCATGACGACAACCGAGCGACGGCCTGACCAGCGGGGCTCCGCCGGCGGGGGCTCGACGAGCCGGAGCGAGGGGCGACGTGGAGGTTTGGGGTCATTAGAGGGCACGATGCAACCTATGATAGGCTGTGCGCGTAGGTCAACCGACTGATGATCCTGCAACCCAAGATAAATTCGATCCCTCCCGGGTTGCCATTTACACAACCTTAAGAAATATTCCTGTCTCCGGGGAGGGGCGGGCATGACGACCGTTGAGGCTGCGCTGCGCAGCATAGGCGCGGAGGGACAGGTCTCGGGAAGGTCCGGTCGCGGCGTCAGGACCCTTATCCGTCTGATGGATGTATTGGCGGCGTCGGCGGCCCTGCTGTTCTTCCTGCCGAGCTTGCTTTTGATCGCTTTGGCGGTGCGGACGCAGGACGGCGGGCCGGCCCTGTTCCGCCAGCAGAGGATCGGTCGCGATGGCCGTCCGTTCGCGTGTCTGAAATTCCGGTCCATGACCCCGGACGCGGAGGCGCGGCTGCCCCAGTTGGCGGATGGAGAATGGGCGGAGCGCCGCAAGTTTAGGCGCGACCCGCGCGTGACGCCGCTGGGGCGGGTCCTGCGCCTGTCGAGCCTGGATGAGCTGCCGCAACTGATCAATGTGCTGGTCGGGGACATGTCCCTGGTCGGGCCGAGGCCCATCGTAGCGGATGAGGCGCCGCTTTATGGCCGTCGTTTCGCCGCCTATTGCACAGTGCGGCCTGGGTTGACGGGCCTGTGGCAGGTGTCGGGGCGCAACGATGTATCATATCCGCGGCGGGTGGCCATGGATATGTGGCTGGTTCGCAACCTGACGATAGGGACCTATCTGGCGCTGATCCTACGCACCGTGCCGGCCGTGCTGGGGCGAGAAGGCGTCTACTGATTGGGCGCGAAAGTGATTTGGTGACGGACCAAATATTGCAAAATAGATGCGAATTGGCCGTAAAACCTCCGCCGAACCTTCATCTCAGGGCGCATGCGCCGTCACATGGCCTGACTATGACTGAAGTTGGGCAGGAGGGACGAACACGTCATCGCGGCCGGGCATGAGCTCGACCGTCCCCTGTCATAGCTCTTTGACCAGACACGGTGGACTGACGATGACCGGCCTTCAGATGAAAACCCTTCTCGTGACGGCGGTCAGCGCCCTCGCGCTCGCCGCTTGCGGCTCCGCCGAAGTGGCCTCTCCCGGCGAAGGTGATTTCGGCAACGGTACGCCGACCACCCCGACCACCCCGACGACGCCCACCCCCGGCACCCCCGCCGCCGACTGCCCGACGGGCCTGACCAACACCGGCACCATCGCCAACGGCACTCTGCGGGTCTGCCAGCTGCCGCAGCAGGTTCTGGGCAATCTGACCCTGTCGGTTCGCGCCGGCACCATCTACGCGATCAGCGGCCGCACCGAAGTCGGCACCGACCGCGGCGTCGATCCGGCCTCGACCACGGGCACGCAGGGCATCCTGACGATCGATCCGGGCGTGAAGGTCTTCGCCTCGAACGGCGGCGACTATCTTCTGGTCAACCGCGGTTCGCAGATCTTTGCCGAAGGCACCGCCACCAACCCCGTCATCTTCACCAGCCGCCAAGACGTTGAAGGCACGACCACGCCGACCTCGCAAGGTCAGTGGGGCGGCATCGTGATCGCGGGCCGCGCGCCTGCGGCCAACTGCCAACTGACCGCGCCGGTCACCTGCACCGGTCAGGTTGAGGGCACCAACGCCTTCTTCGGCGGCAACACTCCGGCCGATAACTCTGGCCGCCTGCGCTACATCCAGATCAAATATTCCGGCTTCGAAATCGCGACGGGCAACGAGCTTCAGGCCCTGACCCTGGCCGGTGTCGGTTCGGGCACGACTCTGGACCACATCCAGTCGTACAACAGCTCGGACGACGGCATCGAAATCTTCGGCGGCAACGCCAATCTGAAGCATATCGTCATCAACGGCGCCGACGACGATGGTCTGGACACCGACACCGGCTGGCGCGGCGGCGCCCAGTTCGGCATCGTGACCCAGCGCGCCCCGAACTCGACCAGCCGTTCGGCCGGCTTCGAGTTCTCGTCCGCTCCGACCGCGACGCCTTACGCCTCGCGCTACCTGTCGCAGCCCCGGATCGCGAACTGGACCCTGGTCGGCCGTAACTCGCCCACCGACGCCCACACGGTCATGCACTTCGACACCGGCACCAACCCGAACCTGATTAATATCGTCGCCACCTCGACGGCGGGCTCGGTCGCCGGCTGCTTCGACATCGCCGACGGCGACACCCAGACCAGCTTCGACAGCGGTTCGACGCCTTCGCTGCGCTCGATCTTCATGTCCTGCTCGATCTCTTATCGTCCGGCCAACGTCGCCCGCTCGACGGCGGTGTTCACCAATGCCCGCAATACCAATGTCACGGCGTTGGGGACCTCGACCTTGACCGCTCCGGCCTCGGGTACGTCGATCACCAACCAGAACCTGGCCTTCATCAACGGCGCGAACGAAAACGCCGTGACGCCGGTCAACGCGAACTCGGTCTACCCGTTCTTCACCAGCACCACCTACATCGGCGCCGTGCAGAACGCCTCCGACACCTGGTGGCAGGGCTGGACCTGCGGCCTGACCGCCGGCTCGACCTGCTGACGATGACAGCGCCGGCGGCGACCCTGAGGTCGCCGCCGGTTCTTCGCGTTTCCTGACCCCTTCAAGGCGCAGACCATGAATAGACTTACTCTGACCCTGAGCGGGGTCCTTCTCGCCACCAGTGCGCTGATCGCGCCCGGCCTGGCGTTCGCCCAAACCGCATCACCGACGGCCCAGACCCCGGCCGAACAGGTCGAGGAACAGGCTGCCGACGTCGGCGAGATCGTCGTCCTGGGCCGCTATATTCCCGAACCCAACCGCGAGAGCTCCGAAGTCGCGGCCTTCCTGACGTCCGAGGATCTGGAGCGCACCGGCGACAGCAACGCCGCCGCCGCCCTGACCCGCGTCACCGGCCTGTCGATCGTCGAAGGCCGCTTCATCTATGTCCGCGGTCTGGGCGAGCGCTATTCGTCAGCCCTGCTGAACGGTTCGCCCCTGCCCAGCCCCGAGCCGCTGCAGCGGGTCGTGCCCCTGGACCTGTTCCCCTCCAGCATTCTGGACGGCGTGACGGTTCAGAAGACCTATTCGCCCAACTTCCCCGGAGAGTTCGGCGGCGGCGTCATCGACCTGCACACCATCGACGCGCCCAACCAGCCCTTCTTCAACATGAAGCTGTCGCTGGGCGGCAACACCGAATCCACCGGCCAGGAAAACCTGATCTATTACGGATCGCGCACCGACTTTACCGGGTTTGACGACGACACCCGCGAAGTGCCCGGCGCCATCGCCATCGCCTTCAATCAGGGCAAGCAGATCAACAGCGCCAACTTCACCGCAGACCAGCTCCAGACCATGGGGCAGTCGCTGGTGAATGCGCCCCTGCGCCTGCTGCAACGTGAAAAGACGCCGATCGACGGCGGTGTGGAACTTGCTGGCGGCTTCTCGCAGGACACGGGCTTCGGCACCCTGGGCCTGATCGCTGTCGCCGGATACGACAACAGCTGGCGCGCGCGTAGCGGCGTCCAGGAAGAGGGCCAGTTCCAGGGCGAAGTCCTGGTGCCGGTTTCGACCTATGCTGTGGACTCGAACCAGAACGACATCCGCCTGAACTTCCTCGGCGGCCTGTCGCTGTCGAACGCCGACCACGAGGTCAAGTGGACCAACCTCTATGTCCGCAACACGACCAAGGAAGCCCGCTCGGTCGCCGGTCCGGATTTCGACGCCGGCGGCAGCGTGATCCGCAACGACTATACCGAATGGTTCGTGCGCCAGCTTTGGAGCAGCCAACTGGCCGGCGAACATCAGTTCATGGACGGGGCGCTGGAGATCGACTGGCGCGCCGCCTACGCCAAGACCTCGCGGGACGCGCCCTATGAATCGCGCTTCCAGTACGGCGTCAACGCGGACGGCGACTATATCCACAACGTCCAGGGCAATCTGATCTCGTTCAGCGAACTGGACGACGACATCGTCTCGGGCGGCGTGGACGTGGCCTACACCCTGCCGCTGTCCTCGGCGCGCGAAGCCATCATCAGCGCCGGCGTCGCCACCCTCGACAACAACCGCGAAGCCAGCCGCCACGACCTGCAGTTCGAAGCGGTCAACGGCCTGACGGATAGTCAGCGCATGTCGCGCATCGACTATCTGTTCTCGGACTACAACATCAATCCGACCACGCTGCAGCTTCGCGAAATCGCCGGCAACAACGGCGCCAGCGCCTATGACGCCGAGCTGCAGGTCAACGCAGCCTACGCCATGGTCGATGCGGAAATCATCCCGCTGGTCCGCACCACGGTGGGCGTCCGCTTCGAGGATGGTCAGCAGAGCGTCACGCCGCGCGACGTGTTCGGCGGAACCTCGACCTACGCGGCCACCGAGATCGAGGAGCAATATTGGCTGCCCTCGCTGACGGCGACCTGGAACTTTGCCGAGGATCAGCAGCTGCGCTTCGGCGTGTCGCAGACGATCGGCCGCCCGCAGTTCCGCGAACTGGCGCCCCAGGCCTATACCGACCCGGAAAGCGACCGCATCTTCATCGGCAACCCCTATCTGGTGGACACCGAGCTGCTGAACCTGGATGCGCGGTACGAATGGTACTTCGCTCGCCAGCAGTTCATCACCGCCGGCGTCTTCTACAAGGACATGGACAAGCCGGTTGAATCCGTCATCGTCGAAGTGGGCAACCAGCGCCAGCAGTCGTATCTGAACGCGCCCAAGGCGACCATCATGGGCGCCGAGGTCGAGGTGAAGAAATATTTCGACTTCCCCGACCAGCCCATGTCCTTCATCGCCAACAAGCGCTGGCTGGTGCAGGCCAACTACACCTACTCGGACTCCGAGGTTAAGGTCGGCGACGGCGACACCGTCCTGACCCTGGGTGGCGCGGGCACGCCGGAACAGGCCTCCTTCTTCATCCAGGACGGCAGCCGTCTGCAAGGCCAGTCGGACCATGTCGCCAACCTGCAACTGGGTTGGGAAGACGATACGGCCCGCTCGCAGGCGACGATCATCGTCAACTATGTCAGCGACCGGATCACCGCCCGCGGCGCCGGCACCGGCGCGAGCCGCGAGCCGGACTTCATCCAGGAACCGGGCGTCTTCCTCGACTTCGTCTATCGCAAGGACTTCACGGTCATGGCCCGCGACATGGGCTTCGCCCTGGAACTGCGGAACCTGCTGGGCACCGAGTTCGACGAATACCAGGAGCTGGGCAACAAGATCCGGGTCAACAACTACGACCTGGGCCAGAGCGCCTCAGTCAGCCTGACCGCCCGCTTCTGATTTCAAGAACAGGCGACGCGTTTGCGACCGGGAGGCTTTCGGCCTCCCGGTCGTTTTCGTTTCTGAAACGATCCGTACGGGTTGTGACTGTCACGATATGTTCTTCGTGTCTTCACACATCGGTGCGGCCCGCATACGGACGATTAGTCTAGATCGCGCCATGGCCGTGTGGGGGCCGGAACAGGCATGGCGTCGTGATCGCGGCTTTCCGTAGTTTTAACGTCTCCTCGGCGACCGACCGTCTGCGGCGTTTGCCGCTGCGCCGCCTCGTTGAGGGCGTGCTTATTCTGTTGCTGCTGGTTCAGGCCGGGCGGCTGGTCTGGCTGTTCGCCGCACCGACGCCGAAGCCCGCCGCCGAAGCCGCCCATTCGCCCCCCGCCGTCGATCTGAGCATCCTGTCGCGTTTTGACGCCTTCTTCCGCACAGGCGGGCAGGGGGGCCTGGCCGGCGCCTCGGGCGCGGACGCCAGCCAGATGCGGCTGTTCGGCGTTCGCTCCGGCGGCGTCGGCGGCGGGTCGGCCATCATCGGTCTGGCCGACGGACGCCAGATCTCGGTCGGCGTGGGCGAGGAGGTCGAGCCCGGCCTGGTGCTGCAGAGCGTCGGGCCGGACTTCGTGACCCTGGCCCGGGGCCAGTCCGTCAGCCGTCTTGAGTTTTCCGAGGCCCCGGCCGGCGCGGCCGGGCCGCCGCCGCCGCCCGCCGCGCCCCAGGTCCTAGGTCCGCCCCCCGCCCCGGCCCCGGCCCCGGCCCCGGCGTCTGGCCAGGCTGCCGTCGTCGATCCCCAAAGGCTGATGGCCCAGGCCTCGCTGCGGCCGCGAATACAGGGGCTGAGCGTCAACGGCTTCACCGTCTCCTCGGCCGGGAATGCGTCGGAACTGCGCAGCGCGGGGCTTCAATCAGGCGACGTCATCCTGTCCGTCAACGGCGTGGCGCTGAACAGCCCCCAGGCCATCGGCGCCCTGCGCGGTCAGCTGGCCAGCGCCCCGTCCGCCGAAATCCAATATGAGCGCGCGGGCGAGACGCGCACCACCACCATAAGGACGCGTCCATGACCGCCTCTCTGCGCACTCGCCTGAAGCGTTCCGGCGTCGGCGCCCTCGCCGCCGTCCTGGCCCTGCAGGCGCCGTTGGCCGCCGCGCCCGTCATGGCGCAGGAGGCGCGCCAGACGCTGAACGTCCAGGGCGCCGACATCCGCGCCTTCATCCAGGACGTGGCCCGCACCACCGGCCGCACCTTCATCGTCGATCCGGCCGTGACCGGGACGGTGACGGTGACCAGCGACCGGCCGCTGGGCCGCGCCCAGCTGTTCGAAGTCTTCCTGTCGACGCTGCGGGCCAACGGCCTGGTGGTCACCCCGACCCAATCCGGCGCCTATCGCATCAGTCCGGCTCAGGGCGCGGCCCAGGGGCCGTCCACCGTCGGCGCCGAACGGTTCTCGACCGAGGTCTTCCAGCTGCGCAACATCGACGCGGCGTCCGCCGCCGAGACCATCCGGCCCCTGGTCGGGGCCCAGGGCCAGGTTTTGGCCAATCCCGGCGCCAACAGCGTGGTGGTGGCCGACTTCTCCGACAATCTGGCCCGTATCCGCTCGTTGATCGGCCGGATCGACGTGGACCGGTCCAGCTATGAGGTGGTGGCGCTGGAGAACGCCTCGGCGCGCGAGATCGCGGGCGTGCTGCAGCAGGTGATGGCCGCGCCGGGCGGCGGCGGGCAGGGGATGGTCACGGTCACGGCGGTCGAGAGCTCGAACTCCATCGTCCTGCGCGGCGACGGTCAGGCCCTGGCGCGGGTGCGCGGCCTGATCCACGACCTGGACGGCCGGTCGCGCGCCAGCCAGGACGTCAATGTCGTCTTCCTGGAGCACGCCAACGCCGAGCAACTGCTGCCGGTGCTGCAACAGGTGGTCGGCCAGCCGGTCACGGCCTCGACCAGCACGAGCCAGGGCTTGCGCACCGCCCCGACCGGTTCCACGACCGGCGCGTCCAGCGGCCTGTCTCGCACCGCCGCCAGCCTCGGGGGCGCAGAGGCCAGCGCCGGCGCCATCGGCTCATCCACCGTCACCGCCACCGGCCAGCGCGCCACCATCGCCCGCTTCCCCGGGGCCAACGCCCTGGTCATCGCCGGCCCCGCCGATATGCAGAGGACCCTGGCCGACGTGATCCGGCGTTTGGACGTCCGCCGCCAGCAGGTGCTGATCGAGGCCATCGTGGTCGAGCTGAGCGACAACGCCGTGCGCGAACTGGGCGTCCAGTGGCTGTATGGCGGCGAGAACGGCGTCGGCCTGACCAACTATACCGACAACGCCACCCCGCTGGTGAACGTCGCCGGCGGCGCCTATGCGGGGCAGCTGGACGAGGACGATCCGCTGCGCGAACAGCTGCAGACCCTGGCCCTGAACAGTCTGGTCGGCGCCAACGGCTTCGTGGGCGGCGGCGGGTTCGAGGTCGGCGACGGCCTGTTCGGCTTCATCATCAATGCGGCCAAGACCGACAAGGGCTCCAACCTGCTCCAGACCCCGTCGATCATGACGCTGGACAACGAAGAGGCCACCTTCCTGGTGGGCCAGGAGGTGCCGATCACCACGGGCCAGACCCTGCTGGACGGCAATTCCAACCCCTTCACCACGACCGACCGAAAGGACATCGGCGTGCGGCTGACGGTCAAGCCGCAGATCAACGCCGGCGGCTCCATCACCCTGACGCTGCGCCAGGAGGTCTCGGCCATCAACGGCGGGTTGAGCAGCAGTTCAACCGACCTGGTGCTGGACAAGCGCGAGCTGCAGACGACACTGGTGGTCGATGACGGCGACATCGCTGTGGCCGGCGGGCTGCTGGACCAGAACGATATTATTCAGACCGACAAGATCCCCGGCCTGGGCGACCTGCCGGGGGTCGGCGCTCTGTTCCGCTCGAACAGCCGCCAACGGGGGCGGACCAATCTGATGGTCTTCCTGCGGCCCACCATCGTCCGCACGCGCGAAGAGGCTCAAGGCCTGGCCGCCGACCGCTGGGGCTATATGCGCGATCAGCAGCAGGCGGTGCAGCCGGATCGCGAGCCCAGCCTCGACGCCCTGGTGCGGGACTATATGCGGACCCAGGCTCCGGCCGCCCCGGCGACGGGCCAGCCGATGGTGATCGCGCCGACCGGCGTGACGGCGCCCGTGGCCCCGGTCGAGGCTGCGCCGCTGCCGCCTGCTGGGAACTGATCCCATGATCACCCTGGTCAGCCCCAGCCTGCCCTATGGGTTCGCCAAACGGCACGGCGTCCTGCTGCTGGACGCCGGCGATGTGGCGCGCGTGGGCCTGCGCGAGGGCGCGGACCCGAAGGGGCTGATCGAGGCGCGAAGGGTGCTGGGACGGCCCCTGGTCGTCGAGCCGCTGGCTCAGGCCGCCTTCGATCGGCAACTGTCCGAGGTCTATGCGGGCGATCATCTGGCGGCCGCGGACGGCGAGGATCTGGACATGCCGGCCGGGCTGGACAGTCTGATCGACGACATCCCGGCGGCGGCCGACCTGCTGGATACGGCCGACGACGCGCCGGTGATCCGGCTGATCAACGGGATCATCGCCGAGGCGGTGCGGACCGGCGCCTCCGACATCCACCTGGAGACCTATGAGAGCGCGCTGCTCGTGCGGATGCGCATCGACGGGGTGCTGCGCGAGGCATTGAGCCTGAACCCGCGCATCGCGCCGCTTCTGGTGTCACGGATCAAGGTCATGGCCCGGCTCGACATCGCCGAGAAGCGGGTGCCGCAGGACGGGCGCATCCCCCTGGCCCTGGGCGGCAAGTCGCTGGACGTGCGGGTCTCGACCCTGCCGTCGCGCGGCGGCGAGCGGGTGGTGATGCGGATTCTGGACAAGGATCAGGCCGGACTGACCCTGGACCGTCTGGGCATGGCGCCCGACGCCCTGGTCGCCTTCCGCGCGGCCCTGGCCGAGCCGAACGGCATCATCCTGGTCACCGGTCCGACGGGCTCGGGCAAGACCACCAGCCTGTATGCCGGCCTGGCCCTGCTGAATGACCAGACGCGCAACATCCTGACGGTCGAGGACCCGGTCGAATACGCCATCGACGGAGTCGGCCAGACCCAGGTCAACACCAAGGTCGGCATGACCTTCGCGGCGGGCCTGCGGGCCATTCTGCGCCAGGACCCGGACGTGGTCATGGTGGGAGAAATCCGCGACGTGGAGACGGCGGGAGTCGCGGTCCAGGCCGCCCTGACCGGCCACCTGGTCCTGTCCACCGTCCACACGAACGATGCGGCGGGGGCGGTGACGCGGCTGCGCGACATGGGGGTGGAGCCCTTCCTGCTGGCCTCGACCCTGCGGCTGATCGTGGCCCAGCGGCTGGTGCGCCGGCTGTGCGACCACTGCCGCGCGCCCGAGATCGCCGACAAGCCGACCGCCAAACTGATCGGCGCCAAGGCCGGGGTTCGGGTCTGGCGTCCGCACGGCTGCGCCCATTGCGGAAACACCGGCTATGTCGGTCGGGTCGGGCTTTATGAGGTGCTGAAGATCGACGACCGCGTGCGCCGCCTGATCGCGGCCGAGGCGGACGAGGACGCGGTGGTCGCCGCGGCCTTCGCCGGGGGCGGAACCCTGACGGAACGCGCGCGCGCCCTGGTGCTGGACGGCGTGACCTCGGTCGAGGAGGCGGTGCGCGTCGCGCGGCAGGAGACCGCGACCGATCCGGCGGAGGCGGCCTGATGGCGGCCTTCGACTATGTGGCCGTGGACGCGGCGGGCCGCACCGTTTCGGGCGCCGTCACCGCTTCGGACGAGGCGGCGGCGCGGGGGCAGTTGACGCGGCGCCGGCTTATGCCGCTGGAACTGACGCCGGCCCGGATCGCGGCGCGGTCCGAACGGGGCGGTTCAGGTTCGGTCCGGGGCGACCGGCTGAACGCCAAGACCCTGGCCCTGACCACCCGCCAGCTGGCGACCCTGATTTCGGTCTCGCCGATGGAGGAAGCCCTGCGCACCCTGGCGCTTCAGGCCGACCGGCCGGTGGTGCGGCGGGTGCTGGAAGGGGTTCACGCGGGGGTTATGGAGGGGCGGCGCCTGTCGGACGCCATGGCTCTGCAGGGCCAGGCCTTCCCGCCGCTGTACCGGGCCATGGTCTCGGCCGGCGAACAGTCCGGCGCGTTGCAGCCCATTCTGGAACGTCTGGCCGACGGGCTGGAGCGGGACCAGCAGGTGCGCGGCAAGGTGATCACCGCCGTGGTCTATCCCAGCGTCCTGGCTGTGGTGGCCCTGGGCGTGATCGCTATTCTGATGACCTTCGTCGTGCCCAAGGTGGTCGATCAGTTCGAGAGCATGAACCAGACCCTGCCGCTGCTGACGCGGCTGGTGATCGGGGTCTCGGACCTGATGCGGAACTGGGGCTGGCTGTTCCTGCTCTTGTTGGCCGGGCTGATCGCCGGGGGCGTGGTCGCGCGGCGCCGACCCGAGATCCGCCTGCGGATCGACCAGGCGATGCTGCGGCTGCCGGTCGTAGGCCGCCTGACTCGCGACCTGCACGGGGCGCGGATGGCGCGGACCCTTTCGACCATGATCGCCGCCGGCTTGCCGGTGCTGGAAGGCCTGACCATCACCGCACGGACCGTGTCCAACATGGCCCTGCGACGGGCCACGGAATCCATGAGCGAAGCCGTGCGCGAGGGCGGGGGGCTGTCGGCCGCCATGCGTCGGGCCGACGTCTTCCCGCCGCTGCTGGTCTATATGACCGCTTCGGGCGAGAGCAGCGGACGGCTGGAGCCGATGCTGGAGCGCGCCGCCGACTATCTGGAACGCGAGTTCGCCACCTTCACCGCCGTGATGCTGAGCCTGCTCGAGCCGGCCATTATCGTGGTCATGGGCGGGGTGGTCGCGATGATCGTCCTGTCGATCCTGCTGCCCATTCTTCAGATCAACACCCTGGCCATGGGGTGAGGAGAGTTTAGTCATGACGTCAGAACATCAGAACAAGCGGCGCAAACGTCAGGGTTTCACCCTGGTCGAGCTCATGGTGGTCATCGTCATCATCGGCCTGCTGGCGACGGTGGTGGCGCTGAATGTCCTGCCCAGCCAGGACCGGGCCATGGTCGGCAAGGCCAAGGCGGACATCTCGGTTCTGGAACAGGCGATCGAGACCTATCGGCTGGACAATCTGAACTTCCCCACTGACCAGCAGGGGCTTCAGGCTCTGGTCGCCGCGCCCGCCGGCCTGGCCCAGCCGGAACGCTATCGCGAGGGCGGCTATGTGCGCCGCCTGCCCGAAGATCCGTGGGGCAACCCCTACCGCTACCGTCGTCAGAGCACGCACGGCCAGCAGTTCGACGTCTTCTCCCTGGGAGCGGACGGCAAGGAAGGGGGCGAGGGCAATGACGCGGACCTCGGCAACTGGCAGGGCTAGGCTTCAGCGTCGCCGTTCGGGATTCACTCTGGTCGAGCTGATGGTCACGATCACGGTCATCGGCCTGGCGGCCGGGGCGGTGGTCCTGTCGATGCCGGACCCCCGACCGGCCGTGGGGCTGGAAGCGGAACAGTTCGCCGCCCGGCTGTCGCGCGCCCGTGAAGAGGCGATCCTGACCAACCGCCCCGTGGCGGCGGAGGCGGACGCCTCGGGCTACGGATTCGCCAGCTTCGACGGCGCGACGTGGACGCCGTTGACCGGCGTCTTCATCGCCCGGACCTGGGGCGAGGGCGTCGCCGCGCCCGCCGATCCGATCCGTATCGTCTTCGATCCCACCGGGATCGCCGACCCGGCGCAGGTGCGCCTGACCCGCGACAACCAGTCCCGCACAGTGGCGGTCGACGGTGCGGGCGAGGTGTCGATCAATGATTGACGAAATTCCTGTTCAAGCCGCGAAACGCTCAGCGTCGCGCCACGGCTTCACGCTGATCGAAATGCTGGTGGCCCTGGCGGTCTTCGCCCTGGCGGCCATGGCCTTGCTGAACCTGTCGGGCGAAAGCACACGGTCGGCGGTGCGGGTCGAGGCGCGCACCCTGGGCGGGGTCGTGGCCGAGAATATCGCGGCGGAGACCATGATCGCCCCCAGCCTGCCGGTCGGGGAAAGCGCCGGGGAGGTGCAGATGGCCGGTCGCATCTGGCGCTGGCGTCGGATCGTCACGGGAACCGAAGTCCCCGGCATGGGACGGATCGACGTGCGGGTTTCCACCGATGAGGGGCAGGTGGCGGACCGCGTTCTGTTCCGGGCGGCGGGATCATGAGGCCCGGGCGCATGAGGTGGGGGCGCATGAGGCGAGGCGGCTTCACCCTGGTCGAGGTGCTGGTGTCGCTGGCGATCTTCGCTGTGCTGGCCGGCGCGGGGGCCCTGATGCTGAGCCAGACCATCGACACCCGGTTCGCCGTGCGGGCCGAGACCGACCGGGTCGGCGACATCCAACGGATGCGGGCCCTGCTGAAGGCCGACCTGGCCCAGGCCGCGCCCCGTCGCACCCGCGCGCCGACCGGCCGCCCCCTGCCGCGCGCCCTGATGGGGCAGGAAACGCCGGGCGATCCGATCCTGACCCTGGTCCGCAACGGCTGGTCCAATCCGAGCGAGGCGGCGCGGCCGTCGTTGCAGCGGGTCGAATACCGGGTGGTCGACGGGCGGCTGGAGCGACGGGTCTCGCCCTATCTGGACGGCGCCCGCGCCGGCCCGCCCCAGGTGCTGTGCCGGGGGGTCAAGGACGCCGTCGTGACCTTTATCCAGGACGGGTCGGAGGCCCAGGCCTTCAT
This sequence comes from Brevundimonas sp. FV2ps16, assembly GCF_058681075.1. Lineage (NCBI taxonomy): Bacteria > Pseudomonadati > Pseudomonadota > Alphaproteobacteria > Caulobacterales > Caulobacteraceae > Brevundimonas > Brevundimonas sp. FV2ps16. Next base: position 2,244,251 of record NZ_CM178728.1, read on the forward strand.
CTCGTCCAGCGATCGGCCCCTGCCGGACGCCGTGCGTATCGTCATGACCCTGGACGGCGTCGGTCGGCTGGAACAGCTGTTCCTGGTGGCCTCGGCATGAGCAGGGGACGGGCGTCGCGCGAGGGCATGGCCCTGTTGACCGTTCTGCTGCTGGTTGCGGTGATGGCGGTGGTGGCGGTCGCCATTCTGGACGACGTCCGCTTCTCGGTGCGCCGCACGACCAACGCCGAAACCCAGGCCCAGGCCCAGTGGTACGCCGCCGGCGCCGAAAGCCTGGCGCGGCGCCAGATCGCCGATCTGATCCAGGCGAACGGGACGCGCACGCCGATGGAGCCGCGCTGGAACGGTCGGGTCATGGAATTCCCGGTCGAGGAGGGGGCGATCCGCGCGGTCGTCACCGACGGCCAGAACTGTTTCAACCTGAACGCCCTGGTCTATGGCCAGGGCGAGGATCTGTTCGCCCGGCCCGAGGGCGCGGCCCAGTTCATCGCCCTGGGAACCGCCCTGGGTCTGTCGCGCGCTCGTATGACCGCCGCCGCCGCCGCCCTGACCGATTGGATGGACAATGACGCCGAGGCCTCGGCCGGCGGGGCGGAAGATGCACGCTACGCCGGTCTGGCGACCCCCTATCGCACCGGCGGCGTCATGCTGGCCGACGTCAGCGAGATGCGGGCGGTCGCGAACATCGACGCCGACCTGTACCGGCGGCTGCGGCCCTATGTCTGCGCCCTGCCGACGACCGCCCAGGCGCGGCTGAACCCCAACAGCCTGACCCCGGCCCAGGCGCCGCTGCTGGTGATGTTGACGCAAGGGGCGGTGGGCTTGCAGACCGCCCGCGCCGTTATCGCCGCCCGCCCTGTTTCCGGCTGGTCCAGCGTCGAGGCCTTCTGGACGCAACAGGCCCTGAAGAACTTCACGCCTGATGAGGAAACCCAGGCGCAAGTCTCTCTGCTGACCCGCTATTTCGATCTTCGGGTCGATATCGACTACGGCGGCGCCCACGCCGTCCGCACCGCTCTTTTGTACGCTGCGCCGGACGGCGCCGTGCGTACCATCATTCGCCGCTGGACCCCTGAAGAATGAGCCAGACCCGTATCGTCATCATCCCGCCGGCGGCCTCGATGCCGGCCAATTTCCTGACGTTCGACGCGAACGGACGGGTGCTACAGCGCGGAGCCCTGCTGCTGGAGGACGCGGCGGCGACGCCGGACGTCCGCACGGTGGCCGTGGCCCCCGGCGCCGACGTCCTGGTGCGCTGGCTGGACCTGCCGGTCGGGGGCGCGGCCCAGGTGCGGGCCGCCGCGCGCTGGGCGCTGAAGGACGATCTGGCCGGGGATCCGGAACGGACCGTGGTGGCGGTCGGACCCGTCACGGCCGAGGGGCCGCGTCTGGTCGCCGCCGTCGGGGCGGGCCTGCTGGAGGCCTGGATCGACTATCTCGCCGGGCTGGGGATTACGCCGGTCGTCATCGTGCCCGATTGTCTGGCGCTGCCGGAACCGGAGGGGGAGGGGCTGAACGCCGCCGCCTTCGGCGCCGACATCGCCCTGCGCGGCGCCCGGTTCGCGGCCACCGTCCAGCCGGACCTGGTCGAAGTGGTGGCGGCGGGTCGTGCCGTGGTCGGCATCAAGGATCGCGAGACGCTGGAGCGGTTGCTGGCGGTCGCCGCCGCTGCGCCGGCCATCGATCTGTTGTCGGGCGTCGAGCGTCGGCGCGAGACCGCGCGCGGCGGCTGGCGCTTGGCCGCAGCCCTGGCGGCGGCCCTGGTCGTCTCGCCCCTCATTCTGACGGTTGCCGCGGGTGCGCGCGACCAGATCGCCGCCGACCGGGCCGAGCGCCGCACCCTGGCGCTGATTGCCGAAATCATGCCGGACGCAGCCGAGGCCGCCGATCCGGTGGAGGAGGCGCGTCGTCGCCTGGCCGTCGCCCCGCCGCCCGGGGGGCTGACGACGGCCGCCGCCGCCCTGTTCGCCGCAGTGGAACAGGTCGAGGGGGCGGAACTGGACAGTCTCAGCGCCGATCCCGCCAAGGGGGTGCGCGCCACCGTCAGCTATCCGGCCTTCTCGGACCTGGAGACCCTGCGCACCGCCATGGCGGCGGCGGGCTTGTCGATGTCGGACGCCTCGACCGTCGAGGACGGCGGCAGGGTGGTCAGTGAAGTCGTGATAGGAGGCGCCGTATGAACGGCCTGATGTCTCAAGCCGCCGCCTGGTGGGACGGCCGCACCCTTCGCGAGCAGCGGATGTTGGCGGTCATGGGGCTGGCGATCGGCGCCGTCCTGGTCTGGCTTCTGGTCGTGCGGCCGGTCTGGGCCTGGCGCGCCGACACCGCCGATGCGCGCGTCGTCGCCGAGGCGGACCTGGCGATGGTCCAGGCCGCCGGCGGTCGCCTGGCTCACGCCGCTGCGCCGGGCGACGTCGATGTTTCGGCCGTGGTCGCCGAGGTCGGGTCGATGACGGGTCTGACGCCGGTCATGGGCATGTCGGCGGACGGGGGCCTGGGCTTCAGCCTGACCAATGTGTCCTCGACGGCCGCCTTCGGCTGGCTGGCGGCCCTGCAGGAGCGCAAGATTCAGGCGACCGCCCTCAATGTCGTCGAGAACGCCGATGCGACCCTGAGCCTGGAAGGGACGCTCGCGCCCGCGCCCTGACCGCTCAGCCGCGCGTCACGGTGCGCAGTTTCAGCAGCCGGTCGCCCGCCGTGATGAACAGGGTGCGGCCGTCCTCGCCGAAGGTGCAGTTGGCCGCCGCGCCCCCGGTCTGGATCAGGCCGAGCGCCCGGCCGTCCGCCGCCAGCACATGGACTCCGCCCGGGCCGGTGACGAACAGACGGCCCTCGCGGTCCACGGCCATGCCGTCGGGCAGGCCGGGATTGGCCGGACCGACCAGATCGGTGAAGTCCTTCAGCACCCGGCCGCTGGCGGCGATGTCCGCCGCGGTCAGATCGTAGGCCATCAGCACGGCCCGCGCCGGGTCCGACACCGCGACATAGAGGGCGCGCTGGTCGGGCGACAGCGCGACGCCGTTGGGGAAGGTCAGGTCGGCGACCACCAGGGTCACCCCGCCCTGGGGGGCCAGTCTATAGACGCCGTTGTGCGCCTGCTCCTTCAGCGGCGACTGGTCCATGTCCTTCAGCCCATAGGGCGGGTCGGTGAAGAAGATCGCGCCATCTGACGCCTGAACCAGGTCATTGGGCGAGTTGAACCGCTTGCCCTCGTATTGCGTCGCCAACAGGGTCTTGGCCCGCGTGGCCAGATCGACCCGAGCGACGGCGCGGTTGCCGTGATCCGCCATCAGGATCGAGCCCGTCGGACCGACGATCAGGCCGTTCGATCCCGGCTCGCGGAAGCCCGAGGCGTCCGGTCCGTCATAGCCGGACGGCTCCATGAAGACCGAGGCGCCGTCTTGTTCCGACCAGCGGTGGATCCGGTTGTTCGGCACGTCGCTGAACAGCAGATAGTCGCCTTCGGCGATCCAGACGGGGCCTTCCGACCAGGTGAAGCCGGACGCCAGGGTCTCGATCCGGGCGTCCGGGCCGATCAGCCTGTCCAGCGCGGGGTCCAGGCGCACGACGCCGACGGCGAGAGGCGACTCCTTCGCCTGCGCCAGGGTCGAAAGGCCGGCGGCGCCGGCGACACCACCGGCAAGAACGAGGCGACGCGAAAGGGTCAAGGCGGATCTCCGGAAGAGGCGATGGGTCTGGGGTTCAGAGCGAGACGGCGCGGCGTTCGCGGGCGGAGCGATAGATGGCCTCGATGATCCGCATGTCCCGCAGGCCTTCTTCGCCCGCGACAATGGGCTCGGCGCCGGTCATCACACACTGCGACAGATGGTCCAGCTGGGCCGAGAACTGGTTCTGCGGCGCTTCCGGAACGGGATGATCCTCGGTGCGCCAGTCCTTGAGGCGGCGCAGGCGGTTGCCCGAATAGGCAGTCGCCGGCTCGGCGTCGACCCAGCCCTTGTCGCCGACCATGCGGAAGCGGTTGTGGTTCGACCCATAGGAAGAGACGCAGTTGGCCTGGGCGCCCGAGGGAAAACGAAGCTGGAAATTGATCATGTCCTCGACCTCGCGGAACTTCGGGTCCGACCGGTCGGTCGTTTCCGTCGCCGTCACCTCCACCGGCTCTTCGCCCGTCAGATAGCGCGCGGCCTGGAGGCTGTAGATGCCGATGTCCATCAGCGAGCCGCCGCCGGCTAAGGCCCGGTTCAGCCGCCATTGGGTTGGATCGCCGATAGTGAAGCCATGTTCGGCCGTGACCACGCGGGGCCGGCCGATCTCACCTGAGCGGGCGATCCTCATCGCCTCGCGGTTGGCCGCCTCGAAATGGCAGCGATAGCCGATCATCAGCTTGCGGTCGGCCGCGCGGCAGGCGGCGATCATTTCTTCCGCCTCGGCCGCCGTATTGGCCATGGGCTTTTCGCACATGACGTGCTTGCCGGCCGCGGCGGCGCGCAGGGTGTATTCGTGGTGCATCCCGTTCGGCAGGATCACATAGACGATGTCCACGTCCGGGTTGTCACGGATCGTGTCAAAGGTCTGGTAGTTGTAGAGGCCGCGGTCGGGGACGCCGTATTTCGCGGCGTAGCGCCGCGCCTTCTCGGGCGAGCCGCTGACCAGGGCCGTGACGCGCGAATGGCGGCATTCGGCGAAGCGCGGCAGGATGACGTCCGCATAACCGCCCAGACCGACGATGGCGTAGCCCAGCCGCCGCTCCGGCGCCTGCGCGGCCAGGGCCGAGGCCGGGGCCAGGCCGGCCGCGGCGGCGCCTAGTTTCATCATGGTTCGGCGCGTGGGGGTCATGATCGTCCGCTCTTCCACTGGATTTTGACGCGCCGACATACTGACCGGCGTTTGCCGCCGGGGGCAAGCCATGATCCTCGGGACCTGCCCCCTCGGCTTCGAACTTTGTCCTTCTACAGGGCCAGCCGCAGCGAGGCGCGGATGCTGCGCGGCGCGCCCGGGAAGATCCATAAGGCGCTGTACGAGCTGGCGGCGTAGCGCTCATCGAACAGGTTATCGATCTCGACCCGCGCCGTGACCTGAGGCGTGATCCCGTATTCGACCGCCGCCTTGGCCTTCCAATAGTCCGGCAGGCGCACCGGGTTGACGGTCAGGGCGCCGGCCCGGTCTCCGACGTAGGCTGCGCCCGCCATCAGGGACCAGTCCGTGCCGTGCGGCGTTGCGAACCGGCCGATCACGAACAGCGATCCAGAGTGTTCCGGCACATTCAGCACCGCGTCGGTGGCGAAGGCGCTGTCGTCGGCCTTGGCGTCGGTAAAGGCGTAGTTGGCGACCACCTGCCACGCCTCGCCGACCCGCACCGATCCGTCCAGCTCGATCCCGCGCGAAGTCAGCTTGCCGACCGGCGCCAGATAGTTGGCGTCCACCGGGTCACTGGTCAGGATGTTGGTCTTTTCGATGTCGAAGACGGTGGCCGCCAGGTCTATCCCCTCCCAGGCGCCAGACAGGCCGATCTCGTAGCCCTTGCCCTCTTCCGGGGCGAAGCCGGCGCCGGTCCGGCCCGTGCCCGAGTTCAGCACGAAGGATTCGCCGTAGCTGGCGTGGGCCGTCAGATTGTCGGTCAGGCGATAGCGGGCGGCGAAGCGATAATCGACCGGGCTGTCCTTGTTCTCGCCCACGGCGCCGGTGCGGTTGTTGCGGATGGTCTGGCTGTAGTCGTCCCAGCGCAGGCCCGCGACCAGGCTGAGACGGTCGTTCACCTCCCACAGGTCCTGGGCGTAGACGGTGACGACCTCGCGCGTTTCGAGATTGTCGGTGAAGGGCAGGGGCGTGGGGCTGGGGACCGCGCCATAGACGGGATTGAACAGGTTGATCGGATAGGGGTTGGCCGCCGTCGGATTGATCCTCAGCCACTTCTCGCCATAGGTCAGTTGATAGGCCTTCACGCCGAAGCCCAGAGTGTGGACGCCCAGGCCGGTGGCGACCACGCCGTTCAGTTCCAGACGGGCCGACAGGTCCTCGACCGTGAAGTCGCGGCCCCGACGTTGGCGCCACAAGGTGTCGCCGACCAGGCGCGAATGGTCGCTGGACAGGCCCTTCAGCGAGCCGCCCCGCCAGGCCACGCCGCCGTTCAGGCTCCAGTTGTCGCTGATCTGGTACTCGCCGGTGATCTGGTGCCGTTCGTTGCGGAACCGCGTCGGGCCGTCGCTGGGCTCGCCGTAATAGTTCGACTCCGGCAGGGCCAGGGCGTCGCCGTTGACCGCCGGCATGCCTCGGTCGAACAGGGTCGAAAAGACGGTGAACTCGCCGACATAGGTCAGGCGGAGGGCGTCGTTGGGCCGCCAGGTCAGGGACGGGGCGACCGAGGTGCGGTCCATCCCCACATGGTCGCGCCAGCCCTCGCTGGTCTCGCCCGCCAGCACCAGCCGCCCGGCAAGGGTTTCCGAGATAGGGCCGGTCACGTCCAGTTCGCCGCGCCTCAGGCCGAAGGAGCCGACCGTGCCGGTGAAGACCGCATCGGGAGTGAAACGCGGAGTCTTGGAGACGATGTTGATCCGGCCCGCCGCGTCGATGTCGCCGAACAGGGCGCCGGCCGGGCCCTTCAGCACCTCGATCCGCTCGGCCGTGGCGGGGTCGCGCGGCGGCGCCATGCCCCGGTTGGCCAGGAAGCCGTCGACATAATATTCCGCCCCGCCGTCGGGCGTGCCCAGGAAACCGCGGATAGCGAAATTGTCCATCACCCCGCCGCGGTTGTTCTGCTGGCTGACGCCGCTGACCAGTTCCAGAGCGTCGGACAGGCGGGTGGCCCCGACGGCGTCCAGCAGGTCGCTTTCGATGGAGCGGCTGGACGGAGACATCCGCTCGGTCACCGCGCCGACGCCCAGGGTGCGGTCGTGCGGGGCCGTGCGACGACCCAGAACCACGATCTCGCCGACGGTCGCGTCCGCGCCCGGCTCCAGGGTCGGCTCCAGCGCGGCGGGGGATTCGGCGTTGGCGGCGGCCAGCAGGCACAGGCTGGCGCAGCTCGAAAGCAGGGACACGTGAAACTCCGTTGAAACGTTATAAAGTATCGGCTATCCGCTTCCGCCTGATGATGTCAACCGCTGCAACGCTTGCGCCCGCCTCCGTCGCCCCGCCCGAACAGGTCCGTTCGGCCGGTCGCATCCGCTCGATCGACGCCCTGCGCGGCCTGGTGATCCTGCTGATGCTGGTGGACCATGCGCGGGAGTTCTTTTTCATCCACGCCCAGGTCTCGGACCCGATGAACCTGGAGACCACATCTCCAGCCCTGTTCTTCACCCGTCTGTCGGCCCATCTGTGCGCGCCGGTGTTCGTGGCCCTGACCGGACTGGGCGCTTGGCTTTATGGCAACGGCAGAGGGGGAGGGGCGGTCGGCGCACGGGCGGCGTCCGACTTCCTGCTGAAACGCGGCCTGTTTCTGGTGGCGCTGGAGCTGACGCTTGTCGGTTTCGGCTGGAGCTTTTCCTTCTCGCCCCAGATCATCTATCTCCAGGTCATCTGGGCCATCGGCCTGTCGATGATCGCCCTGGCCGCCCTGGTGCATCTGCCGCGCCCGATCCTGATCGCCGTCGGCCTGATCATCATCCTGGGTCACAATCTGCTGGATCCCATCACCATCGCGGCGGGCCAGCCGGGCCATGTCCTGTGGGCGGTGCTGCACGACCGCACCCTGATCGACCTGCCCTGGGGCGGTCAGGTTCGGACCTCCTATCCCCTTCTGCCCTGGATCGGCATCGCGGCTCTGGGGTACGCGATCGGGCCTTGGTTCGTCGGCGATGCGTCGTCGCGTCTAAGGCGTCTTGTCCTGACGGGCCTAGGCGCCCTGACGCTGCTGGTCGTGCTCCGGGGGCTCAATGTCTACGGCGATCCGACGCCCTGGGCCGTCCAGGCCACGCCGCTTCATACGGTCATGAGCGTGCTGAACCTGACCAAATATCCGCCCTCGGCCGACTTCGTCCTGCTGACGCTAGGCGTCGGCGCCCTGGGTCTCGCCGCCCTCGAGCATGGGCCGGCGCGATTGACGGGCCTCCTGGCCGTCTTCGGCGGGGCGCCGCTGTTCTTCTATCTGATCCACATCTACGGGCTGCACCTGCTGTACCTGTCGGCCCTGGCCCTGTTCGGCGCCAACCAGGGCGACAGCTTCGGCGTGCCCGGCGTCGGCTGGCTGTGGACCATCGCCGCGGTCGTCGCCATGCCCTGCTGGTTCGCCTGTCGCTGGTTTGCAGGGGTCAAGCGACGCAGTTCCCAGCCGTGGATGCGCTACCTCTGAACGTCCTTACGTGGCGGCTCATCGTCGCGCTCGCCCTTGTCGTGATTGTCTCGCGCCTCGGACGCGGCATCCAGCATTCGGATGGCCGACAAGTCGGCTTCCTGGGCCGTCATGCGGATCGAATCCTGCGACGGGTCCTCGACAACGACGGCGTCCTTTGACGCCCGTGGCGTTAGAGGGCCTTGGCGGGTTGAACTACGGTCAGTCATGCCAACTGAACACAGCGACCTGTGTGCGGTTCCTGCCCTTTGGCCAAACGCGCAAAAAGCGCCCTTAGGGGCGCCGACCGCTAACCAGTTGATTTTAAGGGAAAGACGATGGTGGGTGATGTAGGGTTCGAACCTACGACCCGCTGATTAAGAGTCAGCTGCTCTACCAACTGAGCTAATCACCCGACCGGTCGTCTTGTCTGCGGCGAAGGCGACTGCCTTGCCGAAGGGCGCTCCTACTACCCACCCGCCGGGGAGTTGGCAAGCGCTTTCGCAAACTTTCTTTGACGGGCATGGTCCGCACGGAATCGGTCGCGTGGGGCGGCGGGGGAGTGAGCATCATGGCCTTCTGGAACCGGCGTCGTTCGATCGACGTCATGACGGTGCCGCACGACGGACCGGCGCTGAAGAAGACCCTCGGCTGGCCGCATCTGATGCTGCTGGGCATCGGGGCCATTGTGGGCACGGGCATCTATACGCTGACGGGCGTGGGGGTGGAAAAGGCGGGACCGGGGATCATCGTGGCCTTCGCCATCGTGGGCGTGATCTGCGCCTGCGTCGCCCTGGCCTATGCCGAACTGGCGACCCTGATGCCGGCCTCAGGCGGGGCCTATACCTATAGCTATGCGGCGCTCGGCGAGGCGATCGCCTGGATCATCGGCTGGAGTCTGATCCTGGAATATTCGCTGGTGGTCAGCGCCGTGGCCGTCGGCTGGTCCGAATATGCGGTCGGTTTCCTGCGAACGCTCGATATCCTTATTCCCCAGGCCCTGGCGGCGGGGCCTCATGCGGACGGGATCGTCAATGTCCCGGCGATCGCCATCATCCTGGCGGTGACCGGCCTTCTGCTGCTCGGCACCAAGGAGAGCGCAACGGTCAATGCCGTGCTGGTGGTGGTCAAGTGCAGCGCCCTGCTGGTCTTCATCGCCGTGGTCGCGCCCGCGTTCGACCCGGCCAATTTCGAGCCGCTGATGCCCTACGGCTTCAACAAGAACGGCCCGGCGGGGGCGGAGGTCGGGGTCATGGCGGGGGCGGCCATCGTCTTCTTCGCCTTCTACGGCTTCGACGCCGTGGCGACGGCGGCGGAGGAGACGCGCAATCCGGCCCGCGACCTGACCATCGGCATCTTGGGCTCCATGATCATCTGCACCATATTGTACATGCTGGTGGCGGCCCTGGCGGTCGGATCCATGCCGTTCGGCCAGTTTGCCGACAGCGGCGAGCCCCTGGCCCTGATCCTGCGCATCCTGAACCAGCCGCTGGCGGCCCAGATCGTGGCCGCGGCCGTCATCGTCGGCGTGCCGACGGTGATCCTGGCCTTCTTCTATGGCCAGACCCGCATCTTCTACGTCATGGCGCGCGACGGCCTGCTGCCGCGCCGTCTGGGCCGGGTGTCGCAGCGCGGGGTGCCGGTGGTGGTCACCCTGTTCACCGCCGTGATCGTCAGCATCCTTGCCGGCCTGCTGCCGCTGGACGAGATCGCCGCCCTGGCCAATGCGGGGACGCTGGCGGCCTTCACCGCCGTCTGCGCCAGCCTGCTGGTCCTGAGGGTCCGCGACGCGGTGCGCACGCGGGTGTTCAAGGCTCCTCTGGCCTGGATCATCGGTCCGCTCGGCATCGCGGGTTGCCTGTATCTGCTCTTCAGCCTGCCCGTGAGCACCCAGGTCTGGTTCCTGATCTGGAACCTCGGCGGCCTAGTCGTCTATTTCGTCTGGTCGTCGAAAAACTCGCGCCTGGCCAAGGGCGAGGAAGAGGCCGCCTGATGGCGCGTCGCGACCTGACCGGCGCCGTCGACTTCAGCGTGCTGGAAGGCATGACCGGCGGCGACGCGGCGATTTCGGAAGAGGTGCTGGGCCTGTTCGTCGAACAGGCCGCCCTCTGGTCCGCCCTGCTGAATCCGAAAGTCGACGGCTGGCGCGACGGGGTCCACACCATCCGGGGCGCGGCGGCGGGCATCGGCGCCGGCGACCTGGCTGCGATCTGCGCCGAGGCGGAAGCCGCAGAACAGGCCCTGGCGGCGCCGGCGCTGGAGCGGGTCCGAACGGCGATGGACGCCGCTCTAACTGACGTCGCCGCCTATCGGCACGAGCTGATGCTGCGGGGGTTGCGGGGGTAGTCCAAATCCTGTGCGGCGTGGCGAATGTCGAGGATGACGACCAGGTCGTTCGCCACGCGATAGCGGATCAGATACGGCGGAATATGGGTCAGCTGGCGACCCGCCGCTGATCGGCGCGCCGCGCTCCGGAAACTCGGACAGACTGTCGCCCGCCGTCTTCAGGCGCGTGGAAATCCGCTGACTGGCCAGCGGGTTAAAGTCGGAAATATGGGCTTTGATCGAACGGAGGTTCCGAAGAGACCGGACCGTCCAGATCACCCTAGTCATCCAGGCCCCAGGATGCGGGCGGCGGTCCTTCCTCGGGCGTGCCCCAGGTCAGAAGCCACTTCGAGACCTCTTCATGAGGCACGACCCGACCGGCCGCGAAGTCAGCCTCGGCCTCCGCCAGCGAACGTTCGTCCGCTTCGGCGTCAGGCGGGTTGAAGATGGAAGGTTCCGGGCGAGCCATGGCTGAAGATTACCACCGTTAGGCGTCAGCGCCGAGTCCGGTCGTAGGCGGCGAACTCATGCGCGATGCATCGGTCGATCAGCAGGCGCCAGACCGGCTCGGCGATCTCGGGCGACAGGTGATGGGCCTCGGCGGCGGTCAGGACCTTGGCCACCACGTCGTCGATGCGGGCCTGGTCGAAGACGGCGTCGCGGTCGGGCTTGATGCGGGCGGCCGCCTCCATATAGCGCTGGCGTTCGGCCAGCAGGGCGACCAGGGCGCGGTCCAGGGCGTCTACGCCCTGACGGACCTCGGCCATCGACTGGCATTCGGCGGGATCGACGCGGGCGTCGACGGCGACAAGGGCAGGGTGGTGCATGGTCGTGGGGTTAGCCGCTCAAGCCGCCCAAGCCAAGACGTCAGCCGACGAAGGCGCGTTCCAGCACATAGTCGGCGGGTTCGGCGTTGGAGCCTTCTTTGAGCCCATAGGTCTCCAGCAGTTCGCCCGCTTCCTTGATCATGGCCATGGAGCCGCACAGCATGGCGCGGTCGCGGGCGGGGTCAAAGCCCTCGGGCAGGCCCAGGTCGCGGAAGAAGTCGCCCGACTTGATGCGGTCGGTGATCCGGCCGGGGGTCTGGAACTCCTCTCGCGTGACTGTCGGATAATAGGTCAGCTGCGCCCTGGCCTCGTCGCCGATCAACGGGTCGTCGTGGATCTCGCGGGTGAAGAAGTCGCGATAGGCTAGGTCCGCGACACTGCGCACCGTGTGGATCACATAGACATGGCCGAAGCGGGAATAGGTCTCGGGGTCACGCGCCACGCTCAGCCAGGGCGCCAGCCCTGTGCCCGTGCCGATCAGGAACAGCCGCTCGCCGCCGGTCAGGGCGTCCAGCACCAGGGTGCCGGTCGGCTTCTTGCCCATCAGCACCGTGTCCCCGGCCACGATCTTTTGCAGCCGCGAGGTCAGGGGGCCGTCCGCGACCTTGATCGAGAAGAACTCCAGCTCCTCGGCCCAGCAGGGGCTGGCGATGGAATAGGCGCGCAATACGGGTTTCCCGCCGTCTTCGCCCGGCAGGCCGATCATCACGAACTCGCCCGAGCGGAAGCGGAAATCCTCGGGCCGTTTCAGCGCGAAACTGAACAGGCTGTCGGTCCAGTGGCGGACCCACAGAACCTCCAGTTCGTTGAACGGGCTGGCTTTCATAGGAGCGGGCACAGGAGCGGGGGAGAGGGCTGCGTCTGTCATCGAGCGCCTCTCTAATCTGAGAACCCCTCGCAGGGAAGGAAAAGCCGCCACTGGAACGGCGACTTTTCCTAGTGACGGCTTGCAGAAGCGCCGCTAGCGTCACCGACCATGCGCACAGTTCTCCTTGCTTCGACCATCCTCCTCTCGGCCGGTTCAGCGGTCGCCCAGGAGACGCCCTCCAACATCCTGACGCCGGAACGGGTCTTCTCCAGCCCCAGCCTGAACGGCCCGGTGGCCAAGGGGGTCAGCCTGTCGCCGGACGGCCAGCTGGTCGCCTTCCTGCGCTCGCGCGAGGACAATGTGGACGTCCAGGACCTGTGGGCCGCCCCGACCGGCGAGGGCGAAGCCTACAAGCTGATCGACGCCCGCGCCCTGGTGCCTGACGCCGGCGAACTGTCCGAGGCCGAGAAGGCGCGGCGTGAGCGGATGCGCATCAGCGCGCGCGGCGTGGTCGATTACTCGTGGGACAAACAGGGCCGCTACATTCTGGCGCCGCTGGAAGGCGACATCTTCCTGGCCAGCCGGGGCGACGGCAAGGTCCGCCGCTTGACCGAAACCGCCGCCGACGAGATCGACGCCAAGGTCTCGCCAAAGGGCAATTACGTCTCATACGTCCGCGACCAGAACCTGGTGATCTATGACCTGGCCACCGGCCAGGAGACGTCGATCACCGATGACGGCGCCGGCCTGATCACCTGGGCCACGGCCGAGTTCATCGCCCAGGAAGAGATGGACCGCGACACCGGCTATTGGTGGAGCCCCGACGAACGCTACATCGCCCTGACCCGCGTGGACGAAAGCCCGGTGGACATCGTTCCTCGGTTCGAGATCACCGGCGCCGGCGCCACCATGGTCGAGCAGCGCTATCCCCGCGCCGGCCGCCCCAACGCCCTGGTCGAACTCTATGTCAGGGATCAGCAGACCGGCGCACGGGTCAAGGTGGACCTGGGGTCGAACACCGACATCTATCTGGGGCGGGTTGATTGGGCTGACGACGGCAAGACCCTGTATGTCCAGCGGCACTCGCGCGATCAGAAGACCCTGGACCTGCTCAGCGTCGATCCGGCCACCGGCACCGCGCGCGTGATCCTCAGCCAGAAGGCCCAGGCCTGGGTCGATCTGAACAATGACTTCCATGTGCTGCCGGACGGCCGGTTCATCTGGTCGAATGAGGACAGCGGCTGGCGCCACCTGTATCTGTACGACCGCAACGGGCGTCAGCTGCGGTCCATCACGCGGGGCGACTATCCGGTCAAACATCTCGACGGCGTCAACGCACAGACCGGCGAGGTCTATTTCACCGCCTCGATGCGCGACGGCAAGGAACTGCCGATCGAGCAGCAGATGTTCCGCGCCAGCCTGAACCGCACGGTCGATCCCGTGGCGGTGACCCCGGCCGGCGGTTGGTGGAACGTCTCGGTCAATGGGCCGGCGACGGCCTATGTCGGCAACTATTCCGATCCGAAGACCCCGCCCCAGTCGGCCCTGTACCGTATCGACGGCACGCGGATCCGCTGGATCGAAGAGAACAAACTCGACGCCGACCACGCCTTCGCCCCCTATGTCTCGCGCCTCCAGACGCCCGAGTTCGGCACGATGCAGAGCCACGGCGAAACCCTGGTCTGGCGCATGACCACGCCGCCCGACTTCGATCCGTCGAAGAAGTACCCGGTGGTGATGCAGGTCTATGGCGGCCCCGGCACCGGCGCCGGCGTGCAAAAGAGCTGGCAGCCTCTGACCAACCAGCTGCTGACCGAGGCCGGCTATATCGTCTTCCGCGTCGACAACCGCGGCGAGGGCGACCGGTCCCAGGCCTTCGAGACCAGCATCTATCGCCGCCTGGGCATTCCTGCGGTCGAGGATCAGACACTGGCCGCCAAATGGCTGAAAACCCTGCCCTATGTCGATGCGGACCGGATCGCCATGATGGGCTGGAGCTTCGGCGGCTTCCTCAGCCTGCTGGCCGTCACCGAGCCCGAGGCCGGGCTGGCCTCGGCCCTCGCCGGCGCCGCGCCGACCGAGTGGAGCCTGTACGACACCCATTATACCGAACGCTACTTGTCCACGCCTCAGGACAATCCGGACGGCTACGCCGCCACCGACGTCCTGCCGCGCCTCGATGATCTGACCGGTCGTCTGCTGATCCTGCACGGCATGGCCGACGACAATGTCATCTTCGGCAACGCTACCCGAGTGATCGACGCCCTTCAGGCCAAGAGCACGCCGTTCGAGATGATGCTCTATCCCGGCCAAAGACACGGCGTCCGCGGCGAACCGAGGCAACTGCAGCAATGGCGAACCTATCTCGACTTCCTGGACCGCACGATCGGCAAGCGCGCGGAACCGGCCGCCGACTGATCCTGTCAGCTGCGGTCGCGCTGTCCCTGGCGGGATGCGCGGCCGGTGCGGGCGGTCAGGCCGGTGAATATCCGTCGGCAGCGACGGTGGTCGCGGCCGGTCGTCTGAACGACAGCGCCCATTCGGTCTTGTTCTGGAACGAGGCTTCGCCGACCGGCGGCGGCGTATCCGCCGTGTCCGGCATGCCGATCCTGCTGAAGGACAATATCGAAACCGCGGACATGCCGACCACTGCCGGGTCTCTGGCTTTGGCGAACAATGCGCCGGGCCGCGACGCCGCTCTGGTGGGCCGGCTGCGGGCCGGGGGCGCGGTCATCGTCGGCAAGACCAATCTGTCGGAATGGGCCAACATCCGGTCGTCGGACTCGATCAGCGGCTGGAGCGCGGTCGGCGGCCAGACCCTGAACCCCTATGACCCCGCCCGCACCCCGTGCGGCTCTTCTTCCGGCAGCGGCGCGGCGGTTGCCCTGGGGCTTACGCCCGCCGCCATCGGCACTGAGACCGACGGCTCGATCACCTGTCCCGCCTCGGTCAACGGGATCGTTGGATTCAAGCCCACGGTCGGCTTGGTCTCGCGCACCCACATCGTGCCGATCAGCCATTCCCAGGACACCGCAGGCCCGATGGCGGCGACCGTTCGCGACGCCGCGCGGGTGCTGACCGTCATCGCCGGTTCGGACCCTGCCGACGCCGCCACGGTCGAGGCGGATGTTCGCAAGACCGACTATGTCGCCGCCCTGGACGCCGGGTCGCTGCGCGGCGCGCGGATCGGGGTTATGCGCTTCCTCCGGGGCTATTCGCCCGAAACCCAGGCCGTGTTCGAACAGAACCTCCAGGCCCTCCGCGACGCGGGCGCCGTGCTGGTCGACTTGCCGGAAGGCCCCAACAGCCGCACCCTAGGCGAGGCCGAGTTCAAGGTGCTGCTGTATGAGCTGAAGCACGATCTGAACGCCTATCTGGCCTCGACCGACCCGACCCAGGTCAGGGCACGCACCCTGGCTGACGTCATCGCCTTCAACGCCGCCGAACCGCGCGAGACCGTGCTTTTCGGCCAGGACATCTTCGAACAGGCCCAGGCCTTGGGCGGGCTGGACGACCCCGACTATATCGCCGCTCGCGCCACCTCGCTGCGACTGGCGGGGGATGAGGGGATCGATCGGCTGATGCGCGGCGAGAATCTGGTGGCCCTGATCGCACCCACGACCTCGCGCGCCTGGACCAATGATCCCAAGGACGACGACGACATGCAGGGCGCGGCCAGCCGTCTCGCCGCCGTCGCCGGCTATCCCCACCTGACCGTGCCGATGGGGTTTGATCGGGATATGCCCGTAGGCCTCAGCTTTATTGGGGGAAAATGGGATGACGCGCGCATCCTTTCGCTCGGTTACGCCTTCGAACAGGCGACGCAGGCGCGGCGGCCACCGCCTGTCTCCCGGCCCTGACATCGGGCGGTTGCGGCCGCAGGGAATGCGGCATGAGCGACCTGATCGCCAATATCGTCGGCTCGGCTGCTGCGGTCTGTTCCGTGACCAGTTTCGCGCCCCAGGCGATCAAGATTTGGAAGGAACGCGACGCCTCGTCGGTCAGTCTGAAGACCTATTCCCTGACCGTGACCTGTTTCGCCCTGTGGGTGGTCTATGGGGTGATGACCCAGGCCTGGCCGGTGACCATCGCCAACTCATCCGCCCTGGTCATGGCCTCGGGCGTGCTGGCGATGAAATGGCGCTTCCGTGACGGCGATCCCGACGCCTGACTGCCGGATTCTCCAGGTTTGATCCGGATCAAGGCGAGGCCCGAGCAGCGGCGCGAGGGTAGGGCAAAGGAGATTTTCCATGCCCCACGACGCCGTTCCCTTCGTCGCCGCCATCGTCGCGGCCTTCGTCTTCTTCATGGGCGCGCTGGGCCTGGCCAGCCTCTATTCGCGCTCGTCCTCCGACAAGTGACGACAGCTTTACCCGACGTGATCTTGGCGCCTCGTCCGATGCGGGCTACGGCAGGGGTCTCAACGTCCAAGGGAGACGCCCCCAATGCCTGATCTCGCACAAGTCACCGACCACATCCGCAACGCCGTCGGCGACAACTCCGGTCTGGGCAAGACCGTGAAGCTCGACCTCGGCGACGAAGGCAAGATCTTCATAGACGGCGCCTCGGTGCCGAACACCGTCACCAACGAAGACAAGCCCGCCGACGCCACCGTCTCGATGAAGTGGGACGACTTCATGGCCCTGTCGGAAGGCAAGCTGGACCCGATGATGGCCTTCATGCAGGGCAAGCTGAAGATCGCCGGCGACATGATGATCGCCCAGAAGCTGGCCCCGCTGCTGAAGCGCTGATGCCAGGCTGAGCAACAGTTGATTGCGGCGCGGCTCCCCCGGAGCCGCGCCGTTTTCGTATCAGCGCCCGCAAGCGCATGATCGTTTCAGGAGGAACCGCTCTGCGGTTCCGATGGAAGCGTGAATCATGCGCTCGCAGAAAATTGGCGCGACCGAAAAACGAGGAAACGACATGGACTTCAGACATTCCGACCGCGCCCTGGACTGGCACGCCCGCGTGCGCCGTTTCCTCGACGAACAGGTCATCCCGCGCGAGGCCGAATATTTCGCCCAGGTGCGCGAGAACCCGAACCGCCAGCCCCCGGTCATGGAGGCCATGAAGGCCGCCGCGCGCGAGGCGGGCCTGTGGAACATGTTCCTGCCCGGAGACCACGGCGCCGGCCTGACCAACCTCGACTACGCCCCCCTGGCCGAGATGATGGGCGCCCATCTGTGGTCGTCGGAGGTGTTCAATTGCAACGCCCCCGACACCGGCAATATGGAAGTCCTGCACATGTACGGCGACGCCGCCCAGCAGGACCGTTGGCTCAAGCCCCTGATGGCCGGCGAAATCCGCTCGGCCTTCCTGATGACCGAGCCCGAGGTCGCCTCGTCCGACGCCACCAATATCCAGACCCGGATCGAGCGCGACGGCGACCACTATGTCATCAACGGCCGCAAATGGTGGTCGACCAATATGGCCCATCCGAACGTCGCCGTGACCATCGTCATGGGCAAGACCGACCCGGACGCCGCGACCCACGCCCAGCAGTCCCAGATCATCGTCCCCGTCGACACGCCCGGCTTCCGCGTCGAGCGGATGCTGTCGGTGTTCGGCTATGACGAACGTCCCATCGGCCACGCCGAGGTGGTGCTGGAGAACGTCCGCGTCCCCGCCTCGAACCTGATCGCCGGCGAGGGCCGGGGGTTCGAGATCGCGCAAGGGCGCCTCGGCCCCGGCCGTATCCACCACTGCATGCGCGTGATCGGCGCGGCCGAGCGGGCGCTGGAGCTGATGGTGAAGCGCCTCTTGAACCGCACCGCCTTCAGGAAACAGCTGGCCGAACATTCGGTCTGGGAGCAGAGGGTCGCCGACGCCCGCACCAACATCGAGATGTGCCGCCTGCTGGTGCTGAAGGCCGCCTGGATGATGGACGAGGCGGGGGCCAAGAACGCCCGCTCCGAGATCGCCCAGATCAAGGTCGCCGCCCCCCGCATGGCGCTTCAGGTCATCGACGACGCCATCCAGGCCTTCGGCGGCGCCGGCGTCTCGGGCGACACGCCCCTGGCCGAACTCTATGCGACGGTGCGCACCCTGCGGATCGCCGACGGCCCGGACGAGGTTCACAACCGCAGCATCGCCCGGCTGGAATACGCCAAACACGGCGGCAAGCCGGTACGTTGAATTCACCGTTACGCTTCCTAGATCAGGGGAACTCCGGCTGAGGCGTGACGTTCGTTCTGCTTGGACGACGCGACGCCCGCCGGGGCTTCGGGGCTGAGGCGGGACGGAACGGCTGACATGAATGCTCGCTTCGAGCCCGATACGCGGGCGGCGTCGGATGTGGCGCGTTTCAGGGAGACCCGGGCCGCCATGCCCGCCCTGGCCGACGGCCTTTCGCCCGAGGACCTGTCGGCCCAGTCCATGCCGGATTGCAGTCCCGGCAAATGGCACCTGGCCCACACCAGCTGGTTCTTCGAGGCCCTGATCCTGGCGGCAGACCCGGATTACCAGCCGGTCGATCCGCGCTTCCAGCAACTGTTCAACTCCTACTACGAGGCCCTGGGCGAACGGGTGCCCCGGCCCCAGCGCGGTCTGATGACCCGTCCCTCGGTGGACGAGGTCCTGGCCTATCGGCGCGAAATCGACCGGCGCATGGCCGCCTGGCTGGCCTCGGGGCCGTCCAGCGGTCAGCAACTCTATCTGTTCGAACTGGGCCTGCACCACGACCAGCAGCATCAGGAGCTGTTCCTGATGGACCTGCTGAACCTGATGTCCCGCTCGCCGCTGGACCCGGCCGCCTACGCGGTCGAGCCGCGACAGGCCCCGTTGGAGCCCCCGCGCGGCGGCGTCGTCGCCTTCGACGGCGGCCTGGTCTCAATCGGCCACGACGGCGCCGGTTTCGCCTTCGACAACGAGGGGCCCTCGCACCGGGTCTGGCTCGAGCCCTTCGCCCTGGCCGCCGACCTCGTGACCAACGGCGACTGGCTGGGCTTCATCGCCGATGGCGGCTACGCCCGACCCGAGCTGTGGCTGTCCGACGGCTGGGCCACGGTCAAGGCCGAGGCCTGGACCGCGCCTCTCTATTGGCGCCGCGACGGCGACGGCGACGACTGGACGGTCATGAGCCTGACCGGCCGCGTTCCCGTCGATCCCGCCGCCCCGGTGCGTCATGTCAGCTTCTACGAGGCCGACGCCTACGCCCGCTGGGCCGGCAAACGCCTGCCGTCCGAGGCGGAATGGGAGCACGCCGCCACCACGGCCCCCGACGCCTTCTCCAACCTGTCGGGCGAGGTCTGGCAGTGGACGTCCAGCGCCTACGCCCCATACCCCGGCTTCCAGCCGACGCCGGGCACGGCGGCCGAGTACAACGGCAAGTTCATGGCCAATCAGATGGTGCTACGCGGCGGGGCCTTCGCCACGCCGCCCGGCCATGCCCGCATCACCTATCGCAACTTCTTCTACCCCCAACAGAGGTGGGCCTTCATGGGTCTCAGACTGGCCGAAGACGCCCCGCACGAGCGCAAGGTTTCCCCCGAGGACGACCCCCAGACCGCCGCCTTCCGGCGTGACCTGGTCCAGGGCCTGTCGCGTGGCCAGAAGGCCGTGCCGCCCAAATGGTTCTACGACGCCGAGGGCTCGCGCCTGTTTGAGGACATCACCGCCCTGCCGGAATATTATCCGACCCGTCAGGAGACGACCCTGCTGCGCGACCGCGCCGCCGCCCTGACCGCCGACTTCGGCCCCGACGCCGTCCTGGTCGAGTTCGGATCGGGGGCCAGCGAAAAGACCCGTCTGCTGCTGGACGCCGCGCCTGACCTCGGCGCCTATGTGCCGCTGGACATCAGCGAGACCGCCCTGCTGGACGCCGTCGCCCGCCTGTCCGCCGACTATCCGGCCCTGCGGGTCCAGCCGGTTCTGGGCGATTTCGAACATCTGTCGCCCTTGCCGGACGATCTGCCGCATGGCCGGCGCATCGGTTTCTTCCCCGGATCGACCATCGGCAATCTGGAGCCTGACGAGGCGGTGCGGTTCCTGGCCTCGGCGCGCCGGATGCTGGGGGAGGGGGGCCTGTTCATTCTCGGCGTCGATCTGGTCAAGGATCCCGCGACCCTGGTCGCCGCCTATGACGACAGTCAGGGCGTCACCGCCGCCTTCAACCGAAACCTCCTCGTCCGGGCCAACGCCGACCTGAACGCCGATTTCGACCTCGACGCCTTCGCCCACCGCGCCGTCTGGAACCCGGATCAGTCCAGAATGGAGATGCACCTCCAGGCCGCGCGCCAAACCGGCGCCCGCGTCGGCGACAGGGCATTCAGCTTCATGGCCGGAGAGACGATCCATACCGAAAGCTCGCGCAAGTTCACGCAGGATTCGGTCGAGGCACTGGCCAAGGAGTCCGGCTGGTCCATGGCCGGTTTCGAGGTTTCGCCCGAACCCCGCGTGGCCCTGGCCCTGCTGCGGGGGTGAACCCTGTGGCGAGCCTTAGCCAAGGCCGACGACGCCTACAGTCGCGATCTGAAGGTCGGCTTTCTGACGGTGGGTCAATTTCACTTCGCGACCCGTTGCGGACCTTTAGAAAGTCCGCTTCGGAGTTATAGCCAAGCTGTGGCCGGTGGAAATTTTCCCTTAGTCAGGCGTCGGCCTGGGACCCCATAGTACTTGTCTGTTCGGGCTCGGCCCCTCTCATTTTCGACGGTGACGGTGAATGTCCTCAGCGCCCCAAGAGTGGACCGTTCTACGGACCAACAAACCGTCACCCCACGAATGAGCGCAGGATCTACGTGGTGGCTTTCACACATCGATGTTAGCACCTGAGGCGCATGCGAGAGGCCAGCCGCCAAGGAAGCACCGGCCACACCACGAAGCACCGTTCCCCTAAGAAAATCTACCTCCAACACCTTCTCGGCG
This sequence comes from Brevundimonas sp. FV2ps16, assembly GCF_058681075.1. Taxonomy (NCBI): domain Bacteria; kingdom Pseudomonadati; phylum Pseudomonadota; class Alphaproteobacteria; order Caulobacterales; family Caulobacteraceae; genus Brevundimonas; species Brevundimonas sp. FV2ps16. Next base: position 2,265,300 of record NZ_CM178728.1, read on the forward strand.
CTTTGTTCGGCGTCTCTGTAGACATCAATGTCCCACAGATTGAATGCAAGGCTTGAGCCGCTGCCAAGCGAGTCAGCGAGGTTGTGGCCGATCGAGGCTAAGACGCCGAGCTTCATCGATTTATGCTATCACTCCTCAGTCCGCTTCCCATCTGTGGACGCCCCCCTTCAGCGCAAGAGTGAATCCGAGAGTTTCTGACACGTAGTCGGATGCTGCCATCTGTCCGGCCTTTACTGCGGCGGCGTACCGTCGCTGGCCTATATGGGAGTTCGCGGATCCGGTCCAAATCACCCAAAGCGTGCTCGAGGCACGGTGGAAAGCCCTGGTTTTCCTGATCCCGTCTCGCCGACTGTTGCGCCATATGCTCCTTCGCTCATCCTACGCTTCGACGTCTCGCGTTCGTGCTGGCTAGGCCTGCACGCCCGGAGCTCGGTAGACATCGCCCTTGGCCATGAGCGCCCAGACGATGCGGGCGTTCTTGTTGGCCAATGCGACGATGATCAGCATCTTCGGCTTTCGCGCCAGCATCTGGTCGAGCCATGACCCTGCCGGCGCGCCTCGGATGGCGGCCTGTTTTATGACGGCGCTGGCACCGATGGTCAGAAGCCGTCGAAGTGTTCGCTCGCCCATTTTGGTGATCGCGCCGAGCTTTTGCTGGCCACCGGTGGATCGCTGTCGCGGCGTGAGGCCCAGCCAGGCGGCGAAGTGACGGCCGCTCTTGAAGGCTTCGTGGGAGGGAGCGAGGGCGACCAGAGCCGTCGCCGTGATCGGACCGATCCCCGGGATGGTCATCAATCGACGTGCGACCGGATCATGCCTGGCGCGCGAGGCGATCTCCGCGTCGAGCACAGCGATCTGCTGGTCGAGCGTTCGCAAGGTCGAGACCAGAACCAGCAAAATGGTGCGCGCGGCGGGCGGAAGCGCTTCGGCCGGATCCTCCACGCGAGCGATCAGGCGCTCGACGTGCGGCACGCCCTTGGGAACGATCCAGCCGTACTCAGCCAAGTGACCGCGCAGGGCGTTGATCGTCTGGGTGCGCTGACGCACCAGCAGGTCGCGGGCGCGAAAGACCACACTGCTGGCCTGCTGCTCTTCCTGCTTGAGCGGCACGAACCTCATGCTGGGCCGCTGCGCCGCCTCGCAGATCGCCTCTGCGTCGGCCATGTCATTCTTCTGACGCTTCACGAACGGCTTCACATAGACCGGCGGGATCAGCCGGACTGTATGGCCCTGGCGGGTCAGCTCTCGACCCCAATGATGGGCGCCAGCACAGGCCTCCATCGCCACGACACAGGGGGGAAGGCCCGCGAAGAACGCCAGCAAACGTCCTCGCCCCAACTTCTTGCGAAACACCACCTCGCCCGCAGCATCCGCGCCATGCGCTTGAAAGATGCTCTTGGCGAGATCCAGACCAACAGTGCTAACCTGTCCCATGGACGCCTCCTTCGAGTGTTGTTCAACACCCTCACTCTGGCACATCGATGCCGTCGGGGGGCGTCCACCCCATCACCCATAACAGCCGTTTGAAAGGTCCGCTTACGGGCGCCGGCGTCCGACCTTTGCCCGTGTCGCTGTCTCTCTCATTCAGGACTTGTCCGCAGAGCCACGGGGAACAGAAAAAGGGCGGCGCATCTTCGACGCGCCGCCCTGCAGACTCTCACTGAAGCCGTATCACTCGGCTTCGTTCGAAGCCGCGTCCTTCTTCGGCCCATGCGAGGCCTCGCCGCCCTTGCGTCCGGCCTGGGCCGCCAAACTGCGGTCTTGAGAGAAGCTTCTCTTTTCGCTGGGGACGCTGGCGCCCCCTTTGCGCGCGATCTCGCGCTGCCGTTCCGGATCCATCGAGGCGAAGCCTCGCTTGGAAACGCCGGAGGGTCGCGTGGGTTGGCTGTCCATCGGTGTTCCTTTCAGTGCTGCGGTTGCGCTTGCCGAAGTGAACCCTGTGACTCCGTGACGGTTCCGTGCGGAACTTCGTTTTACTGTCCCGCCTCTGAACGTCTTTGTGGTTTGACTTCAATCGGCTCCGTAGGGGCGGGAATCACCTTCGCCGCCGCCGCCGGGCTCCATCGGCGGCATTTCGTCGGGCGTGTCGGACGGATCGATTTCGGGCTGGGGCGTCGGGTCCGGCTGGATCTCGGGTTGCGGCGTTCCGGGGGGCGTGGGTTCGACATAGGTCATGGTCTTCTCCTTTGACGCTGAAAGAACGCCACGCGACCCGCAATGTTCACGGCCGGGTTGGAACTGGATCGGGGCGCGCCGGTTCAGTGTCCGAACCCCGGAGATCCCCATGACCCAGACCCCCATCACCCCCGCATCGCCCGACGACATCGTCCTGGAAGACGACACCCTGACCCAGCGCCTGGACCGTCAGGCCGACGCCATCCTGGCCGAAGGCGAGCGCCGCAGCTTTGAAGACACGACGTCCCTGCGTCAGGCCCTGCGCGACGACGCCGAACTGATCCGCAGCAAGGTTGTCGGCCGGGTCGAAACCGCCCGCGACGGCATCCGCGACCAGCCGATGAAGACCACCCTCTACGCCCTGGGCGTCGGCGTCATCATCGGCATGCTTCTGCGCCGCTAAACAGACACCCTCTCCCATCGGGAGAGGGCTTGAGCGCACGAGAGCGCAGCGATCGTCCTTGCGCGAAAGGGTGAGGGTAAGGTGGTGCGAGTTGGCCCGCCGCCGGACCCCTCATCCGGTCCTTCGGGCCACCTTCTCCCGCAAGGGGAGAAGGAAGGATTCTAAGCCGGCCCCACCGGTTCCCGCTGGATCGGCGCCCTTTGCAGCGCCGCATCCGACACGAAGGGATTGGTCCGCCGCTCCTCGCCGAAGGTCGAGATTGGCCCATGTCCCGGCACGAAGGTCACGTCGTCGCCCAGCGGCCACAGCTTTTCGACCACGGCGCGGATCAGGGCGGGCGGATCGCTCATCGGGAAGTCGGTGCGGCCCACCGACCCCTTGAACAGCACGTCGCCGACCTGGGCGAATCGCGTCGCGCGATTGAAGAAGATCACATGGCCCGGCGTGTGACCGGGGCAGTGGCGCACCTCCCAGGTCGTTTCGCCCAGACCGACCGTGTCCCCGTCTTCCAGCCAGCGGTCGGGGGTGAAGGGCCGCGCGTCCGGCAGGCCGTACATCCGGCCGCTTTCCACGATCCGGTCGATCCAGAACTGATCGGCCTTCTGCGGCCCTGTGATCTGGACTCCGGTCTTCTCCTGCATCTCGGCCGCGCCGCCGGCGTGATCAAGATGGCCGTGGGTGATCCAGATCTGGTCCAGGGTCAGGCCGCGCCGCGTCACCTCGCCCAGAACTGCATCCACCGAACCGCCCGGATCGATCACCGCCGCTTTGTTCGTGGCGGTGCACCAGACGGTGGTGCAGTTCTGCTGAAGCGGCGTGACGGGCGTGACGAAGACGCCGATGGGGGAGGCGGGCTGGCTCATCCGTCCTACATAATCGCCCCTGCGGCGCGAAACCACCGTCTGACGCCACGCTCGCGTTGACCTTTGGGGCCCTTCTCGACATAAGGGCGGGCTTCGAGGCGCCGCTCTGCAAGGGGCGGCCTTCTTGCTTTATCCATTTCGCGCCGACCGTTTCGACGGTCCATGCGCCCCAGAGCGTCAGAAATCCCGACCATGCAAGTCGTCGAAAAGTCGAACGAAGGCCTCAGCCGCGTGCTCGCGGTCACCATTCCCGTCGCGGAGCTGAACGAGAAGCTCGAAGCCCGCGTCAAGGAAGTCGCCCCGCAGGTGAAGCTGAAGGGCTTCCGTCCGGGCAAGGTGCCGGTCGCCCACGTCAAGAAGACCTTCGGCCGCGAGTTCATGGGCGAGATCATCAACGCCGAACTGAACGAGACCAGCCAGAAGGCCCTCGACGAGGCCAAGATCCGTCCGGCCGCCCCGGCCGAGATGAAGCTGACCTCCGACATGGACAAGGTCATGGCCGGTCAGGAAGACCTGGCCTATGAAATGGCCCTGGAAATCATGCCGGACTTCACCCCGGTCGATCCCAAGACCCTGAAGCTGGACCGCCCGACCTACGAAGCCTCGGACGCCGATCTGGACGAGGCCCTGACGGAGCTGGCCGGCCAGGCCAAGTCCTACGAGGACAAGAAGGGCAAGACCGTCAAGGCCGCCGAGGGCGACCAACTGACCATCGACTTCCTGGGCAAGCTGGACGGCGAACCCTTCGACGGCGGCGCCGCCGAGGACGCGGACCTGGTGATCGGCTCGGGCCGCTTCATCCCCGGCTTCGAAGAACAACTGACCGGCGCCAAGGTGGGTGAAGAGAAGACCATCGAGGTCACCTTCCCCGAGAACTACCAAGCCGCCCACCTGGCCGGCAAACTGGCCACCTTCGACGTCAAGGTGAAGGCCATCAAGGCCGAGGTCGAAGCCAAGGTCGACGAGGACTTCGCCAAGCGCATCGGTCTGGAATCGCTGGACAAGCTGAAGGAACTGCTGAGCCAGAACCTGAACCAGCAATACGCCGGCGCCGCCCGTTTCAAGCTGAAGCGCGCCCTGCTGGACCAGCTGGACACGGCCCATGACTTCCCCCTGCCGCCGAAGATGGTCGAGGCCGAGTTCGACGGCATCTGGCAACAGGTCGAGGCCGACAAGACCGCCGGCCGTCTGCCGGAAGAGGACGCCGCCAAGTCCGACGCGGACCTGAAGGCCGAATATCGCAAGATCGCCGAGCGCCGCGTGCGCCTGGGTCTGGTCCTGGCCGAGATCGGCCGCGCCAACAACGTCCAGGTCACCGACCAGGAGCTGAACGCCGCCCTGCTTCAGGAAGCCCGCAACTATCCGGGCCAGGAACAGGCCGTCCTGAACTTCTACCGCCAGAACCCCAACGCCGCCGCCCAGATGCGCGCGCCGATCTATGAGGAAAAGGTTGTCGACCTGATCGTCGGCCTGGCCGAAGTGACCGACACGCCGATCACCAAGGAAGAGCTTCTGAAGGAAGACGAAGAGGCGTAATCGCCCTTCGTCCTCTCAGGGCGGAAACGAACCGTTTCAAGGGGTTCGCGCTTGCGCGAGCCCCTTTCTTTATCTGAACGGGAGAAGCGGGTCGCCTCTGCCGACCGCCGTCTTTTGCCCTCCCGTTGCATTCCAGAGGATTTGAGGTAGCGTCGCTCCAGTAAAAGCGGAGGGATGCAGATGCCGTCGGCCTTGTTAGCCTTGTCTCTCGCCCTTGCGACCCAGGATCCGTCCGCCGTTCTCGACGATGTGGTGGTGACGGCGCCGCCGCTGACGCCAGAGGTCGCGCGATCCTATGTCGATCGCATAGCCAATCCTCCGCTTCGCGCCCTAAGTCTGGCCACGTGGCGAACGCCCGTGTGTCTGCTGGTCGAAAATCTGGCCCCTGAGGCGAAGTCGGTCGTGACGGCGCGGATTGTCGCCCGGGCTGAGAACCTCGGAATCAAGGTCGGGGAGGGATGCCGACCGAACCTGGTCGTGATTTTCACATCGGACGGCTCAGCAACCGCGACCGATCTGGTTTCCGCCGTGCCAACTCTGTTCCGTTTGAAGGCGGGTGAGCCGCAGGGGGACCGGCAAGAGCTTGCTGCGTTCGAGACGACAACGGCCCCCGTCCGCTGGTGGACCATGTCCGGCGACTTCAGCACGTGGCGAGGGGCGTTTTTGACGTCGACGCAAGGTGAGGATCAGTTCGGGCTAAACTCGGAGCAAAACGGCAGTGCGCCGACCCGGACGTCTGATCCGGGAGAGATCTATTCGAACCAAAGTCAGGTCCGAGCCATCATTCGATCCACTGTCGTTGTCGACACCCGTCAGACGGGCGGCGTTTCGACCGAAGCCTTGGCGGACTACATCGCCATGGTGGCCTTGGCCGAAGTGGATCCGGACGCAGACACGAAGAAGTTTCCGACCATCCTCAATCTTTGGGACGAACAGGCGGATCTCCCGGCGATGACGACTTGGGGCTGGGCCTATCTGCGCGGGCTTTACAAGGCCCAGGATCTTCGGATTACAGGCAGCATCTCGCCCATGCGCTCGCGCTTCCAGCTCAATGAGATCGCCCGGTCCATGACTCGCGTGGACCCGCAATCCCCCTAGACTTGCGTCCTGGGCGATGCGACGCGATATGAAGGGTTGCTGCGGTGCTGCGACAGCGGCCGATTCCCTTCAAGGACCTTTATGCGCGATCCGATCGAACTGATGAACATGAACCTGGTCCCCATGGTGGTGGAGCAGTCCAGCCGGGGCGAGCGCTCCTTCGACATCTTCTCGCGCCTGCTGCGCGAGCGGATCATCTTCCTGACGGGCCCCTTCGAGGACGGCATGGCGTCGCTGATCTGCGCCCAGCTGCTGTTCCTGGAGTCGGAGAACCCCAAGAAGGAAATCTCCATGTATATCAACAGCCCCGGCGGACAGGTGTCCTCGGCGCTCGCGATCTACGACACCATGCAATACATCAAGAGCCCGGTTTCGACCGTGGTCATGGGCATGGCGGCCTCGGCCGGCTCGCTGATCCTGACGGCCGGCGCCGCAGGCCAGCGCATCGCCCTGCCGAACGCACGCATCATGGTGCACCAGCCGTCGGGCGGCTTCCGCGGCCAGGCTTCGGACATCGAACTGCACGCCGCCGACATCCGCTACACCAAGAAGCGTCTGAACGAGATCTACGTCCACCACACCGGCCGGACCTACGAAGAAGTCGAAAAGACCCTGGACCGCGACCACTTCATGTCGGCCGAGGACGCCAAGACCTGGGGCATTGTCGACCACGTCTACGACAAGCGCGAACAGGCTGACGCCGACGGCGTCAAGACCCCGGGCAACTAGGCCCTTCCACGACACGGCGAGAAGGGCGCGCCCTGGCGGCGCGCCTTTTTCCATTTTCGACTATCGGAACCGAGATGCAGTTCACACGCGATCCCAGCGGCACGGTCGAGGTCGACGGCGAGACCTACGCCTGGGAGATCCGCCGCCAGCCCCAGCCCAAGGGCGGCAACACCTGGGAGGGCATGGCCGTCTCCCTGCGCCACGTCGATTTCAAGCGCGAGGCCATCATCCAGTTTCCGCCGCCCTTGCGCCCCAACGGCCGGCCGGACGTCGAGAAGCAGCGGGTCAATGTCGACGCCGTGCGCAACGCCGTCGCATCGGCCATCGAGGCGGGATGGGACCCGGCGTCGCGCGGCAAGGCCGTGGTCTTCGACGTCGACGCCGACGGGAACTGACCCCGCCGAAGCCTCAAGGCCGGCCGGTGAAGACCCGGAACCCGGCCTCCTGCGCCATCGCCAGCATCTCGCGGTCGCCCGAGGTGTCGCCATAGGCGGCGCTCAGCGTCATATCGTCGCCGTAGGCGGCCTTCAGCCGCCGCACCTTCTCCTCGCCCCGGCAATTGGGGCCGGCGAAGGCGTCGGTCACGCGGTCCTGCGCATCGAAGGCCAGCTGCGTGCCCAGCAGGGCCTCGGCCCCCAGCCGACGCGCGAAGGGCGCCACCGTCGTCTCGGGCGAGGCGGTCACAATTACGCGATGAGCGCCGCGCCGGCCCCAGTCTTCCCAGACCGCCAGCGCATCGGGCCGCATCAGCCGCGACCAGGTCTCGTCTGCGAACCGCTCCGCCTCGGCCTCCAGCCTTTCCCGCGTCTCTCCAGCGAGGAATTCCTTCACCGAGGCGGCCTTGATCCGGCCCCGGTCCCGGTGCCGCCCATAGGCCGCCAGGGCAGGGGCCAGCTTGACCAGCCCCAGGGCCCAGCCGCCCGGCCCGGCCTTCCAGCGAAGGAATTCGGTGAAACTGTCGCGCACGGTCAGTGTGCCGTCGAAATCGAAGGCCACAATGGGCGCCGCCTGTCCCGATTTGATCTGGGACTGGCGCAAATCCTGCAGGCTTCCCATGTCAGACATTCGCCTTGATCCCCAACGAAACTGATCCATCCACGCACTGCAACAATCCCATGCCGCCTTCGGGGTTGTCGTCGAACGTGGGATGGGTGATTGTCATTTTTTGAAGACCTTTGCGTCCAGAGTGCTGGAATCAACGTGGAGGAAGCGCGTCTCGGGCCATTTCGGTCCGCTCCGCGGGAGTGAGATAAGGGTCTATGACCAAAGCAGCCGGCACCGACGCCAAAAGCACCCTCTACTGCTCGTTCTGCGGAAAGAGCCAGCACGAGGTCCGCAAACTTATTGCGGGCCCGACCGTGTTCATCTGCGATGAATGTGTCGAACTGTGCATGGACATCATCCGTGAAGAGCACAAGATCGGGTTCAAGAAGACCACCGACGGCGTCCCCACGCCGAAGGAGATCCGCGACGTCCTTGATGACTACGTCATCGGCCAGTCGCACGCCAAGAAGGTCCTCTCGGTCGCGGTCCACAATCACTACAAGCGCCTGAACCACGCGACGAAGAACAACGACGTCGAACTGGCCAAGTCCAACATCATGCTGATCGGCCCCACCGGTTCGGGCAAGACGCTGCTGGCCCAGACCCTGGCCCGAATCATCGACGTGCCCTTCACCATGGCCGACGCCACGACCCTGACCGAAGCCGGTTATGTGGGCGAGGATGTCGAGAACATCATCCTGAAGCTGCTCCAGGCCTCGGACTACAATGTCGAACGGGCCCAGCGCGGCATCGTCTACATCGATGAAATCGACAAGATCAGCCGCAAGTCGGACAATCCCTCCATCACCCGCGACGTCTCGGGCGAGGGCGTGCAGCAGGCCCTGCTGAAGATCATGGAAGGCACCGTCGCCTCCGTGCCCCCGCAAGGCGGCCGCAAGCATCCGCAGCAGGAGTTCCTGCAGGTCGACACCGCCAACATCCTCTTCATCGTCGGCGGCGCCTTCGCCGGCCTGGAGAAGGTGATCTCGGCGCGCGGGGCAGGGGCCTCGATCGGCTTCGGCGCCCAGGTCAAGGAGATCGACGAACGTCGCACCGGCGACATCCTCAAGGGCGTCGAGCCTGACGACCTGATGCGCTTCGGCCTGATCCCCGAATTCATCGGCCGTCTGCCCGTGCTGGCGACGCTGGAAGACCTAGACGAAACCGCCCTGGTCACCATCCTGACCGAGCCCAAGAACGCCCTGGTCAAACAGTACAAGCGCCTGTTCGAGATGGAGAATGTCGAACTGACCTTCACCGACGACGCCCTGATCGCCGTCGCCAAGAAGGCCATCACCCGTAAGACCGGCGCGCGGGGCCTGCGTTCGATCCTGGAAGGCATCCTGCTCGAAACCATGTTCGAACTGCCGACCTTCGAGGGCGTCGAAGAGGTGGTGGTCAACGCCGAGGTCATCGACGGCAAGGCCCAGCCCCTGCTGATCTATTCCGAAGCCTCCAAGAAGAAGGCTGACGGCGCCGCCTGATCGGGCATCGCCTTTGCACTGAAATGAAGGGCCGGAGCGACAACGCTCCGGCCTTTTTTTCACCTCCCCGTCGGCGAAGGCCGACGGGGAGGACAGGCGGGAGCGTCAGCGAGCGCCAGGCGGGGGCGACTCGGTGTCAGACGCTGGCGTGGTCATCACCACCGCCAGAGTCGCCCCCTCCTGGTCGCAAGCGCGACCTGTCCTCCCCCCGCGCCTTCGCGGGCGGAGAGGTGACTTGCTCCTCAGACCCTCCCCCGCTGCGGGGGAGGTGGGCCGGCGTCCGCGCAGCGGACCAGGCTCGGAGGGGGGAGTGTCGCCTGAAGTAAGACTTCCCCCATCGTCAGGCGTGTCGCTGCGCGCCACGGCCTGACACTTCCCCCGCAAGCGGGGGAAGGTCTTCAGCGCGCACAATGACGCTGGTCCGCTCCTAAAGATTTCAACGCTCTAACAGAATCTCACCCCCCACTTCTAACCACCCCTCAAAACGCGCGCATACTCCTGTCGGTCTCGTCGCTAGGAGGGCTCGTAAGGCCTGCGACCTTGCGGCGGCGGGAGCGTAGGGATCAGGGGCGGGGGTGGGATTCCCTCGCGCCGCATGACGGTGCATCGGTGGGCTCATCCCGCGCAGAAACGTCGGCGGAGGACTCGGGGTTAGGAACCCGGTCGCACTCGGGACGATCCTTCGCAGGGATCGCCGACCTGACGCAGGCCATGGGGAAGAGGCATCACAACTGCCGCTTCAATATCCCCGGCCGGCAGAAACACCCTGCGCGCGGAGCGTCTGTCTTCGTCGAAACGGTAAAAACTATTCTCTCCGGGCGAGGCCCGGCGCTCCGTCCCGCCCTCCGAACTTCGCAGCGAAAGCGCGTCGGCGCCGCCGCTCGCCCGGCGTCACCCGATGCCCTTAAACCACGCAGATGTGGGCGGTTCGGCCGTCACGCTTGAACCGGGGCGCTTTCAAACCACATACTCATCCGAACGCCGTCGGAATCGACGGGCCGTCATGCGCCGGTCGGGCCTCTTGCCCGATCGACTGTGGCGGCGGGCCGGCGATCATCAATGGCCCAGGAGTACGCATCCATGACTGAATCCAAGATCCTGCCCGTCCTGCCGCTGCGCGACATCGTCGTCTTCCCGCACATGGTCGTGCCGCTCTTCGTCGGCCGCGAGAAGTCGGTGAAGGCCCTCGACGAGATCATGAAGGGTGACAAGCAGATCCTTCTGGCCACCCAGAAGAACAGCGTCGACGACGATCCGTCGCCCGACGCCATCTATCCCATCGGCGTGCTGGCCAGCGTGCTGCAGCTGCTGAAACTGCCCGACGGCACCGTCAAGGTCCTGGTCGAGGGCAAGGGCCGCGCGCGCCTGACCCGCTTCACCGATCGTGAGGACTATTTCGAGGCCGAGGCCGTCGAGATCGAGGACGAGCCCGGCGAGGCCTCCCAGGCCGAGGCCATGCTGCGCGCCGTGGTCGAGCAGTTCGAGAACTATGTGAAGCTGAACAAGAAGGTCCCGCCCGAGGCCCTCAGCTCCATCCCCCAGATCACCGACGCCTCCAAGCTGGCGGATTCGGTCGCCGCCCATCTGTCGGTCAAGATCGCCGACAAACAGGGGCTGCTGGAAACCATCGACGTGCCCAAGCGGCTGGAGAAGGTCTATGGCCTGATGGAGGGCGAAATCTCCGTCCTTCAGGTCGAGAAGAAGATCCGCTCGCGCGTGAAGCGCCAGATGGAGAAGACCCAGCGCGAATATTATCTGAACGAGCAGATGAAGGCGATCCAGCGCGAGCTGGGCGAGACCGACGACGCGCGCGACGAGATCATGGATCTGGAGAAGCGCATCCGGAAGACGCGCCTGTCCAAGGAGGCGCGCACCAAGGCCGAGGCCGAGGTCAAGAAGCTGCGCAACATGTCGCCGATGTCGGCCGAATCGACCGTGGTCCGCAACTATCTCGACTGGCTGCTGTCCGTGCCGTGGGGCAAGGCCAAGCAGAAGACGATCGACCTCAACAAGGCGGAGGAGATCCTCGAGGAGGACCACTTCGGCCTGGAGAAGGTCAAGGAACGGATCATCGAATATCTGGCCGTCCAGGCCCGCACCGGCAGCCTGAAGGGGCCGATCCTGTGCCTCGTCGGCCCTCCCGGCGTCGGCAAGACCTCGCTGGCCAAGTCCATCGCCAAGGCGACCGGGCGTGAATATGTCCGCATGTCCCTGGGCGGCGTGCGCGACGAGAGCGAGATCCGCGGTCACCGCCGGACCTATATCGGCTCCATGCCCGGCAAGATCATCCAGTCGATGAAGAAGGCCAAGACCACCAACGCCTTCGTCCTGCTGGACGAGATCGACAAGCTGGGGTCCGACTGGCGCGGCGACCCGTCCTCGGCCCTGCTCGAGGTGCTGGATCCGGCTCAGAACTCGACCTTCGGCGACCACTATCTGGAAGTGGACTACGACCTGTCCCAGGTGATGTTCGTGACGACGGCGAACAGCCTGAACATGCCGCAGCCGCTGATGGACCGGATGGAGATCATCCGGGTCTCGGGCTACACCGAGGACGAGAAGGTTGAGATCGCCAAGCGTCACGTCCTGCCCAAGCAACTGACCGACCATGGTTTGAAGCCGGGCGAGCTTGTCATTCCGGAAGACACCATCCGCGACCTGATCCGCTACTACACCCGTGAAGCCGGCGTGCGCTCGCTGGAACGCGCCCTGGGCGGTCTGGCCCGCAAGGCCGTGCGCGAGATGGCCAAGACCAAGGTCGCCTCGATCACCGTCGATGCGGAAAAGCTGGCCGACTATGCGGGCGTGAAGAAGTTCCGCTACGGCGAGACGGACGAGGAGGATCAGGTCGGCATCGTCACCGGTCTGGCCTGGACCGAGTTCGGCGGCGATATCCTCACGATCGAAGCCATCAAGATGCCGGGCCGCGGCCGCATGACCGTGACCGGCAATCTGAAAGACGTGATGAAGGAGTCGATCTCGGCGGCGGCCTCCTATGTCCGCTCGCGGGCCCTGGACTTCGGCGTCAAGCCGCCGGTGTTCGAGAAGACCGACATCCACGTCCACGTGCCGGACGGCGCCACGCCCAAGGACGGTCCGTCCGCCGGCGTCGCCATGACCGTGGCCATGGTCTCGGTCCTGACGGGGATCCCGATCCGCAAGGACATCGCCATGACCGGCGAGATCACCCTGCGCGGACGGGTCACCGCCATCGGCGGCCTTAAGGAGAAGCTGCTCGCGGCGCTCCGCTCGGGCGTCAAGACCGTGCTGATCCCGCAGGAGAACGAGAAGGACCTGGCCGACGTGCCCGACAATGTGAAGTCGGCGTTGGAGATCGTGCCGATCTCCACGGCGGACGAAGCCCTGAAATGGGCCCTGATCGGTCCGTTGACGCCGGTCGAATGGGACGAGGCCGCCGAGCCTCTGCCTGCGCCTGTTCCGCCGCTTGAAGGGGCGACGGCGACCGTCAGCCACTGAGACCCGACTTAAGTCGAATGCTAAACGCCGCCGACATTCATGTCGGCGGCGTTTTCGCTTTTGACGCGAGCGCCAATCCGCCGTTTACTGACGGTCAAGGGGAGGACGACATGACAAAAGCCGAACTTATCGGCCGCATGGCCGCAGCCGCGAACATCAGCCGTGATCAGGCCAAGACGGCGCTCGAAGCCTTCACCGAGGGCGTGGTGGAGGCCCTGACCCAAGGGCGAGACGTCAAGCTGATCGGCTTCGGCAGTTTCACCCCGATCGATCGCAAGGCCGGCGTGGCCCGCAACCCCCAGACCGGCGAGACCATCGCCCGCGCCGCCTCCCGCACCGCGCGCTTTCGCCCCGGCGAGGGTCTGAAAAGCGCCTTGAACGGCTGACGACCGCAGGGCATAAGCCCGCTTCGGTTCAAGGGCGGCTAGCTCAGCTGGTCAGAGCATCTCGTTTACACCGAGAGGGTCGGCGGTTCGAACCCGTCGCCGCCTACCACCGTCCTGGGAACGGCCGTGCCGACGGTGTTCCGATTGTCCCCGCCTCTTTCCTTAGGGTTTGAAACCGCCGATGCCGGCGATGGCGAGCCGAGCGGCGGGAACGGCGGTCTCGGCAAAGCTGAAGCGCATGTACCGGGCTGTTCTGGGGCCGGCGAAGGCGACCCTCTGGGTGGAGAGGGCGTAGGCGATGTTGGACAGTTCGCCGGTCGCCTCGGGCGTCCAGCGGGTTCCGTCGGTGCTGAGTTCGACGCGGTAGCCGCGCGGAGGCGCAGCGCCCCGGATGGGATGGCGGGCCGGGGTCAGGCTGAAGCCGCCCAGATCCTGGACCGCGCCCAGGTCGAGGGTGACGGTCGCTGGTTGCGACGGCGTCGGCGCAGGCAGGATCCAGGCGGTGGAGACCTCAGTATCGAGCAGGGCCTCGGCGCCCGGAGCGCTCGATTCGACGATCCGCCAGCCGGCGGTGGACAGGACCTTCGGATCGCTGGACGCAACCGGCGGGACGGCGACGGGCGCGACCGAACGGAAGACAGAGAATTCGCTGATGGCGGGGCAGGCCGGCGCCTCCAGCACGCGCAGCCGCAGACGACGGGCCTTGATCGGCTGGTCCAGGCGGATGATGCGCTGGGCCGAGATACACTCATGCTCGGCCAGGACGCGCCATGCGCCCTCCACCTCGGCCTCGACGGCGAAACGGGTGACGCGCACGCCGAGCGGCAGATATTCGCGCAGACGGATCAGGTCGAAGCTCTGTTCAGACGCCAGGTCCAGCGTCAGGCTGGGGGTGACGACGTCGTCGGGCGTGGACCAATAGGTTTCGCGGTCGCCGTCCAGCACCCGGGCGGGCTCATAGCCGTGGCCGCGCACATGGCTGGCCGAGACCGCGGCGCCGTCCGCCAGATTGACGGCGAAACTGGCCCGGATCGCATCGCCGAAGCTCTTCAGGATGCGGACGTCCTGATCCGGGATGCGGCCGCGCCGGTCGGGCGGGATGTTCAGGTTCATATTGGTGCCGCGCCCGACCGAGGTGTCGAAATAGCGGACCAGATTGGCGGGGCTCCGGACCTTGCCGTCCTCGTCGGCGTGGAAGAACCAGCCGGGGCGGATCGAGGTGTTGGTCTCGGCCGGCCACCACAGGGGGGCGCCGCGCACGCCCGAATTGCCCTCGCTCTGGACATAGGGATGGGCGGGCATGGTTGGCCAGCAGGGATCGCCGGCGATCCCGTCCTCGTTGCCCACCCAGCGAATGTCGGCGCCCATGGGATCGAAGGTGCAGGCCATCGGCTGATGGCTGTGGACCAGGGCGACGATCGAGGGCCAGTTGTAATAGGCGGGCGCGTCGATCTGGCGCGTCTCGCGCGCGCCGCCGTAGTAGCCGTCGCCGCCGTTGGCCCCGTCGAACCAGAACTCGAACAGCTCGCCGTAGCGGGTGCACAGCTCGACCACGTGCTTGCGGAAATAGTCGATATAGGCGGGGCGGCCGTATTCGGCGTGGTTGCGATCCCACGGCGACAGATAGATGCCGAAGCCCATGCCCGCGCGGCGACAGGCGGCCGCGACCTCGCCGACGATGTCGCCCTTGCCGTCCTTGTAGGGGCTGTTGCGGATGCAATGCTCGGTCAGCATCGTCGGCCACAGGCAGAAGCCGTCGTGGTGTTTGGCGACCAGGATGACGCCCTTCAGATTGCCGGCCTGGGCGGCGGCGACGATCTGGTCCGCATCGAAATCGGTCGGGTCGAACATCGACGGAGATTCGTCGCCGTAGCCCCATTCCTTGTCCGTGAAGGTGTTCATGGCGAAGTGGACGAAGGCGTATTGTTCACGCTGATGCCACCGCCACTGACGTTCCGAGGGCACGGCGCCCCACGGTGCGGGCGAGGCTGCGGGCGGGGGAGCGAGCGGTCGGTCGGCGGCGAGCGCCGGCAGGGCCGGCAGCGCCGATGCGAGCACGCCCGAGGCGATCAGGGTGCGGCGGGAAATCTCGGTCATTTGAGGCTCCGGATCAGGCAGGCGTGCGGCCGTTGGAGGGGGGGCGGTCGGCCAGGGCGCGGCCAAAGGCGGGGTTCGGCGTGGCGGCCATGGTGAAGTGCAGCGTGCCGCCTTGGGCCAGTTCAGCGTGGGAAATCCAGCTCCTGGTCCAAGGGTGGCCATTCCAGGCGACGGCAGCGACATAGGGTGTGTCCGGCCGGTTGCCTGGCGCATCGATGATCAGGGTGCGCCCCTCGCCGAGGCTGACCTCGGCCCGCTCGAACAGCGGCGACCCGAAGACATAGGCCGCCTCGACCGGATCCACAGGATAGAAGCCCAGGGCGGAGAAGATGAACCATGCGCTCATCTGGCCGCAGTCGTCATTGCCGATGATGCCGTCAGGATCGTTCTTGTACATCTCGGCGCATAGTCGGCGAACCATGGCCTGGGTCTTCCAGGGCGCGCCGACATAGGCATACAGATAGGCGGCATGCTGATCGGGCTCATTGCCATGAGCATACTGGCCGACCAGACCGGAGATGTCGGGCGGAGCATTGTCGGGAAGAGTGGACGGGGCGTTGAACAGGGCGTCGAGCTTGGCCTCATAGCGGGCGTCGCCCCCCATATGGTCGATCATGCCGTACAGGTCGTGCTGGTTCAGGAAGGTGGCCTGCCAGCCGTTCGCCTCGGTATAGTCGCGCCACCACGGCTTGGGCATATGGCCGAGCTGGATCGGATCATAGGGAGTCCACCAGCTGCCGTTCTCGAAGCGTGGGCGAGCGAAGCCGATGTCGCCGTCGATGACGTTGCGCCAGTTGCCCGACCGTTTGGCCAGCCGCTCTGCGTCGTCCGTCTGGCCCGCCGCCAGGGCGAGGCGGGAGGCCGCCCAGTCGTCATAGGCGTATTCCTGGGTGCGGCTGACGCTTTCGAACACCTTGTCGGCCGGCACATAGCCCAGGCGGTCGTAGGGCTCGCGGCCCAGACTGTTGTCCTTGTCCGGGGCGGAGAAATCAAAACTGCGCTTGGCGATGGCGGGCCAGGCGGCGGCGTAGTCGGCGGGTATCCCCTTGGCCAGAGCTTCGGCCAGCACGGGGACGGCGTGCCAGCCGATCATCGTGCCGGTCTCCTTGCCCTGCAGCGGCCAGACAGGCGGCCCGTAAGGCGACTGAACGGTCTGACGGATCAGGTCGTCGACGAACTGTTTCGTTCGAGCCGGCGCGATTAGCGTCAGCAGCGGGTGCAGGGCGCGGTAGGTGTCCCACAGGGAGTAGGTGCTGAACGCGGCCTCGCCGGAGGCCGCAGCGTGCATCTGTCCGTCCAGTCCGACGTAGCGCCTATCGACGTCCGAAAACAGGGTCGGCGCCAGCTGGGCGTGATAGAGGGCGGTCGTCAGGATGACGCGTTGATCCTCCGTGCCGCCCCGCACCTTCACGGTGTCCAGATGCTCATGCCAAAGGTTTGCGGCCTGGCGGCGCACCTGATCGAAGTCCCAAGCCTGGGCCTCGACCGCCAGGTTCGCGCGTGCTCCAGCCGCATCGACGGCGGACAGGCCGCAGCGCACCAGCAGAGGCGCGGAACCGGCGTCGTCAAAATGGAGCACGGCTTTTAACCGCTTGCCCGCCACGCCGTCGCTGCCGGCCGGCTGGGGGGCGTCGTCTTCGCCGTAGAAGTCGATCCGATCCGGCGCGCGTGAGAATTGCATCGCAAAGAAGATGCGTCGGCCCTTGGCCCAACGGAACACGCGTCGCGTTCCCGTCAGCGTCCCGTCGGCCTCCATATTCAGCAAGGCCTCGTCGATCAGCGGTCGGGTGTCGGACGAGTCGAGCACGAGGTGCGACAGGTCCAGCAGAAGATGGCCCTGACCCGCAGGGAAGCGATAGCGGTGCCAGCCGACGCGAGGGGTGGCGGTCAGCTCGGCTTCGACGCCGGACTCCAGCAAGACGCGATAATAGCCGGGCTCGGCCTGTTCGCCGCTGAAGTGCTGACGATAGCCCGATGCGGGATCATTCTCGGCGCCCGGCAGCAATTTGACCGGGCCGACGCGCGGGGTCACCAGGACGTCGAGCATGTCGCCGATACCGGTCCCCGACAGGTGGGTGTGCGAGAAGCCCAGGATGGTCTTGTCATCGCGATGGTAGCCGGAACAGGTCTCCCATCGTTCGACGCCGGTGTCGGGGCTGAGCTGAACCATGCCGAAGGGCAGGGTGGCCCCGGGATAGGTGTGGCCGGTCCCACCGGTGCCGATGAACAGGTTGGCGACAGAACGGGAGGGGCGGTCGCCGGCTGCGGCCGGTAGGGCGGCCAAGGCGAGGCCTGCGCCGGTGGTGGCGAGGAGTTGGCGGCGCGAGGGGGTCATAGCGACTCCGACAACAGCTGGGGGTGGGCGTCGGCGAGGTGGACGATCAGTTCGCCGAACAGGCCGTTGGCCCAGGCGAACCAGGATCGGGTGAAACGGGTCGGATCGTCCTGGTCGAAGGCCTCGTGCATGAAGCCCGTGGCGGCGTCGGTGTCGCGCAACTGGTGCAGACAGGCCCGGATCACGGCGGGATCGTCGGACGACAGGGCGCGGATGATCAGGGACATGGGCCAGACCTGGCCCAGGCCGACATGGGGGCCGCCTATGCCCTCGGCCGCGCGGCCCTTGAAGAACCAGGGATTGTCGGAGCTCCAGGCCGCATCGCGGGTGCGGCGCCACAGCGGGTCGGCGGGGCTGACGCAGTTCAGATAGGCGAGGCTGGACAGGGAGGGGGCGTTGGCGTCGTCCATGAAGACGGCGTTGCCGAAGCCGTCGACCTCATAGGCCCAGACCTCGCGCCCGTCGCGCAGGCGCATGGTTCCCCATTGGCGCAGGGCGGCCTCGACCTCGTCGGCCAGGGCCGTGGCCTGGGCGGCCAGGACGGGATCGGGACGGGCCTCGACCGCCAGGACGGCCAGCTCGCGCAGGGTGGCCACGGCGAACAGGTTGGCGGGGATCAGGAAGGGATAGAGACAGGCGTCGTCCGAGGGCCGGAAGGCCGAATGGATCAGCCCGACCGGCCGGGTCGGATTGCCCTGGCCCCACAGCAGGGTCTCGGTCGGCTGGTTGGCCTTGCGCCGGAAACGATAGGGTCCGGGACCGTCCTTGCGCTGCTGTTCGCGCAGGGTCCGCACGGACGCGGCCGCCGCTGCGGCCCAGGTCGCGTCGAAGGGGCGCTGGTCGCGGGTCTGGCGCCAATAGCCGTAGGCGAGACGGATCGGATAGCAGAGGGAGTCGATCTCCCATTTCCGCTCGGCCACGCCGGGCTTCATCTCCGTCTCGTCGGACAGGGCCCATTCAAGATTCGAGGCGGCCGAAGGGTCTTCCATGAAGGCGTTGGCGTAGGGGTCGATCAGGATCGACCGGGCCTGGCGGGCGATCAGCCCCCGGAAGACGTCGGCCAGGGCGGAGTCACGGTTCGCCAGATGCAGATAGGGCTTCAGCTGCGCCGCCGAGTCCCGCAGCCACAGGCAGGGGATGTCGCCGGTGATGACGAAGGCGTCGGGCGCACCGTCCACCTGGGACATCCGTACGGTGGTGTCGAGGGTGTTCGGATAGCAGTTGGCGAACATCCAGCGCAGTTTCGGATCTGCGATACGGGCCGAGACGCGCTGGATTTCCGCCTCGACGGCGACGTTGGTGAAGCGGCGATCCGACACGGCGGGGCGGCGGCTGATGAAGGGGGCGGCGGGGGGCGCTGCGAGCGCCGGGGCAGCGGCCAAGGCGGCGCCCGTGGCGAGAAGGGCGCGTCGGGTCGGGATCATTTCGGCAACTCCACAGCCTGGCCGGTGACGACGAACTGGGTCCAGACGCCGTCGGCGTCGCCCGGCTGACCGCCGCCCAGCCAAAGACGATAGGCGCCCGGCAGGACGCGGCGCGTACCCGTGCGGTCCACGCTGCTCATGGCGCGCGGGTCGATGGTCAGTCTGACCTCGCGGGTCTGGCCCGGCGCGACGGACACCCGCGCGAATCCGGCCAGCTGACGTTGCAGCACCGGGTCGGTCAGATTGCCCTCGCGTCCGGCGTCGGGCGGCAGGAGATAGGCCTGGACCACCTCCTCGCCCGGGCGCGCGCCGGTGTTGCGGAGCGAGACGGCGACCTCAAGCGGCTGGCCCGCGCCGATCGTCTCGGGGAGGCGGGGCGGCTGATAGGCGAAGCGGGTGTAGCTGAGGCCGTGACCGAAGGACCAGGCGGGCGTGCCCGTGAAGTAGCGGTAGGTCCGCTCCTTCATGCCGTAGTCGGTGAAGGCCGGGAGGTCGGCGCTGGAGGCGTAGATCGTCACCGGCAGACGGCCGGACGGATTGACGTCGCCGCTGAGGACGGAAGCCAGGGCGGTTCCGCCCTCGACGCCGGGGTACCAGAGTTGCAGGACCGCCTCGGGCTTTAGGTCGCCCAGCGACACCGCGCTGCCAGAGGCGATGACCACCACCAGGGGCTTCCCGGTCGCGGCCAGCGCCTTCAGCAGGTCGATCTGGGGCTCGGGCAGGATCACCTCGGAGCGGTCGCCGCCGACGAAGCCGGGGGCCGAGACGCGCAGGGCCTCGCCTTCCAGATCGGGCGACAGGCCGACCACGGCGACCACGACGTCAGACGCCGCCGCTGCGGCCACGGCTTCGGCGCGTTGATCCTCGGCGGGGGCGATCCAGCGCAGCCGGATCCCTTCGTCGCCGCCGTTGTGATCCAGCTCCAGCCGGATGTCCGAGGGGCGGTCGCCGGCGACTTCAACCTCGAGGCCGGAGCCGCCGATGATGCTGTCGATCTGTTTGACCCCATCGACCCAGAGCCGCACCGCGTCATGGGCGGGGCAGGCGTGCCAGCAGGCGGGGCCGTCGATCATCAGGCGATAACGGCCGGGCGCGGGGGGCGTGAACAGGCCGGTCCAGCGCGCCTTGAACGGCGCCGTCTTGGTCAGGTTCAGGTCGATGCGGCGGTCGCGGCCGCTGCGGATCACGCGGCCGTCTGCGTCGCGGACCTCGACCTCCAGGCCGGGCCGGCCGCCGCTGCTCAGCGCCGTTTCGGGGACGACCACCGGGGTGTTCTCGGCCAGAGGACCGCCCTGGGCGTAAGAGATCCGCGCCGCGCCGAAGCGCGCCCGCAGACCTTCCAGCGGCGTGACCGGATCCATGGCCGCGCCGTGGTAGTTGCCCTCGAGAACATTGAGGTCGTCGGCGTTGGCGCCGATGACCGCGATCTTCTGGTTCTTCAGGGGCAGAAGGTCGGTGCGGTTTTCCAGCAGGACGATGGACTTCTCGGCGGCTTCGCGCGCCAGGGCGCGGTGGTAGGCCGTGCCCACGGCGGTCGCCGGGATCGAGTCCCAGGGCGAGCGGCCGTCGATGACGGCGCCCAGGGCGCGACGGGCGGCCAGCGCGCGATCCAGGGCGGCGTCTACCAGGGCTTCATCGACCAGGCCCGCGCGCACGGCGGCGGGCAAGGCGCGATAGGCGCCGCCGCAGTTGATGTCGGTGCCGCCTTTCAGGGCGGCGGCGGCGGCGTGGGCGGCGTCGGGCTGGCTGTGATGGAACAGATAGATGTTGGCCACGGCGTCGCAGTCCGACACCGTCACGCCGGTAAAGCCCCAGTCGCCGCGCAGACGGTCGATCATCAGGGCCGATGAGGCGCAGACCGGCACGCCGTGGATGGCGTTATAGGCGCACATCAGGGACTGGGCCTTGCCGTCCACCACCGAGGCGCGGAAGGCGGGCAGATAGGTGGCCTCGAGGTCATGCGGCGAGACATTGACGGAGAAGCTGTCGCGCCCCGCCTCGGGCCCTGAGTGGACCGCCAGATGTTTGGGCGCAGCGATGACCTTGGGATGGTCCGGGTCCGGGCCCTGTAGCCCCTGGACGAAGGCGACGCCGAGGCGGCCGGTCAGATAGGGGTCTTCGCCATAGGTCTCCTGACCCCGGCCCCAGCGCGGATCGCGGAAGATATTGATGTTGGGGGACCAGATTGTCAGGCCCTCGAACAGGTCGCGGCCGGCGTTGGTCGGACGGGCGTTCCACTTGGCGCGGGCCTCGGTCGAGGTTACGTCCCCGACGCGTTGCACCAGATCGACGTCCCAGGTCGCGGCCAGGCCGATGGCCTGGGGGAAGACCGTGGCCTGGCCGTTGCGGGCCAGGCCGTGCAGGCCCTCGTTCCACCAGTCATAGGCGGGCAGCCCCAGCAGGGGCTCGGCCGGGGCGGCGTTCATCAGCTGGGCCGCCTTGCGCTCCAGGGTCAGGCCTTCGCCTGAAGTCGTCGGAGCGGGGGCGTCCGAGGGGGCGCAGGCGGCGCAGTTGACCGATTGGGCCGCTGCGGGGGCGGCGAAGCCGGCCGCCATCAGCAAGGCCAGAACTGCGGTGCTGTGTCTCATGGTTGGGCCAGGGTGCGAAGGGTGAGGGCCTGACGCAGCGCTTGCGGATTTGCGGCGCTGTCCACCGTCACCGTCACGCTCTCGCCGGGCAGGAGATCGAATCCATTGTCGGACGGGGTCGCCGCGACGACGCCGAAATCGATCATGACCGCGCGCGCCAGATTGGCGGCGGTGACGGTCAGGCGGTCGCCGTCCCAGCGAGTTGAAAGGCCGGGGTCGGGATAGGCCATGTCCTTGGGCTCGGCCCGTTCGATGACGGCGCGGCTGACGCGGCGTCCGTCCAGGCTCAGTTCTGCGACGGCATAAGTGCTCTGGGCCGGGGCGGCGCCGAACAGCTCGGCGTCGTCAATATTGAGGACATCGACGGCGGACAGCGGATTCAGCGTCACAGCGCCGCCGCGCTCGGCCAGAACCTGGCCGTCCATGCTCAGGGTGCGCAGCGTCCAGCGACCGGCCACCGGGGTCGTGGCGTCGGACACCAGGGCGATCCGGGTCAGTTCGGCGCGGCGTTCGGCGACGATGGCCTGGGGCGCGAAGAAGCGGCGGGCGGCGTGGTGCAGCAGCTTGGGCCGGCCGTACCAGTCGATGCTGGACCAGGAGATGGCCGGCCAGGTGTCGTTCAGCTGCCAGTACAGCGAGCCCATGGTCACGGGACGGCAGGCGCGATGGTGCAGGGCCGCCGTGCGGATGGCGTCGGCCTGCATCACCTGGCTGAGATAGACCAGGTCGGCGAAGTCGCGCGGCGTACGGTGGTGCTGGGCCAGATAGAAGAGGATGCGGGCATTGCCTTCACCCGAGAGGAATTTCTGGTGGGCCTTCATCACCGGACTGTCGGCGGTCAGGTCTGTCGTCCCGGCAAAGGCGGCGATGGTGGCCAGGCCCGGCATGGCCTGGAAGCCGTATTCCGACATGAAACGCGGGCAGCCGTCGGTATAGCGTTCGATCGGCTTCGAGCCCGACCAGACGTCCCAGAAGTGACGGTCGCCGTCCCGGTCGGTGTCGGTGGGGGTCTCGTAGTCGGTCGAGGGCGAACCCGGCCAATAGGGCACGTCGGCGTCGCCGCGCGTCACCGCCTCACGCAGGACCCGGTCGAACAGAACCGCCATATGGGTTCCGATCCGTTCCTGCTCGTCCGGCCCGACCGCCCGTTTGAAGGCCTTGCGGTCGGACCAGTTCTCCCAGCCGGACAGGACCTCGTTGTTGCCGGCCCAGATCACCAGCGACGGGTGGGCCTGCAGCCGTTCGACCTGTTCCGTCGCCTCGACCGCCACATTGTCGCGGAAGTCGGCGCCGGGGGGCGTGACGGCGCCGCCGAACATGAAGTCCTGCCAGACCATCAGACCCAGCTCGTCGGCGACCTCGTAGAAGGCCTCGTCGGGATAATAGCCGCCGCCCCAGACGCGGATCATGTTCATATTGGCGTCGGCGGCCATACGCAGCACGTGCGCCTGATCCTGGCGGCTGACCCGGGCGGGGAAGTTGTCGAACGGGATCAGATTGGCGCCCTTCATGAAGATGGGCACGCCGTTGATCTTGAGCCCGAAACCGCCGTCGTCGCGCATCAGTTCGACGGTGCGAAGCCCTGTGCGTTTCGAGGCGGTGTCGCTGTCGCGGCCGTCTTCGACCAGGGTTGCGGAGACAGTGTAGAGTGGTTGGTCGCCATAGCCGATCGGCTGCCAGCGACGCGGGGCCGGGATGGTCACCGGGACAGAAAGCCGGTTGGCGCCGGGGGCGAGGCCGGCGGGGCGGGTCTGGGTCTGGGTCCGGCCGTCGGGGCCGGTCAGATCGACGCGAACCAGCACCGCAGTCGCGGTGTCCGCCGTGATGTCGAGGCGGGCGTTGATCCGAGCCTCGGCGTCGGTCACGGCCTCCTGGTCGATGGTCAGGGTGTCGATCCGGGCGTCGTCCCAGGCGTCGAGCGACACCGGCCGCCACAGGCCGATGTTGACGATCCGGGGACCCCAGTCCCAGCCGTAATGATATTTGGGCTTGCGGATATAGGGGGAGGTCTGGCGCCCCTTGGGTTCGTCGCCGAAGGCGCTGTCGTACTCGCCGGGCAGGGGATGGGCCTCGGCCAAGACCATGGGCTGAAGCGTGTCGATCGGCGAGGCGAAGGTCACGGTGATCGTATTGGCCCCCAGCTTCAGCAGGGGTTTCGCATCGGCGCGCCAGCGCCGATGGGCGTTGTTCGCCGACAGTAGGACCGTGCCATTGACTCGCACCGTGGCGAAGGTGTCGAGCCCGTCGAACACCAGATCGAGATGGCCGCGCGCCATCATCTCGGGCGTGACCTCAAGCGTGCGTCGGTATTCCCAATCGGTCAGTCCGGCCCACTGGATGTCCGCCTCGTTCCTGCCGACGAAGGGGTCGGTGACGAGACCAGCGGCGATCAGGTCCTGCTGCACGCTGCCGGGCGTCCGGGCCGGCAGCCAGCGGGCGGCGCGTGGGTGGGCGCGAACGGCCTCGACGTCGGCCGGATCGATCCGGAACGACCAGCCGCTGTCGAGCGGAGTGGTCTGGCGTTCGCCGGCGAAGGTGGGGGCCGTAATGGCCCAGGACAGGGCTATGCCCAGGGCGAGTACGCTGACGCGATGCGATCTCACTGTGCCGCCTCCAGGGTGACGCCGCCGACGGCGTAGAAATAGTCGCCGATGGGAGAGGTGAAGGTCATGCACAGGTCGCTGTCGGTCAGACCGGCGGGCAGGGCGCCGGCGAAACGCATCTGCACCGGCGCGGCGGCGGGGTCGGGCAGGGGGAAGGTTCCGACCGGGGTTCCTTCGCATCCGCCAGCGCGGACGATCAGTTCGCCGAACTGGGTTGCGGCGAAATAGTGTTTCATCCGCTTGAAATCATTGGCGATGCCGAAGTTGTAGGGCAGGCGCGACACGTCGATGTCAAAGCCCTTGGCGACCGAGAGCGGCGCGTTCCGCCAGTTCATGCAGTCGTCGAAGATGTTGGCGTTATAGGCCGGGGCCACCGCGCCGGAATCCGGATCCAGCGGCAGGCGCAGCTCGATCCCGCCCATACAGGCGGACAGGGCGTTGACGTCGGCGGTGAGCAGGGCTGCGGGGCGGGTCTCATAGGTGCGGGGCGCGGCCAGGGCCTGGTCCCCGGCGCCGAAGGAGGTCGCGCGGATGGTCACGCCCAGGGGCGTGGTCAGGGGTTGGGCGTAGGCCGCCGAGGTCGGCGAGGGTTCGGAGCCGTCCAGGGTGTAGCGGATCACGCCCTGTCCGGTCTGGCTGGCTAGGGCGACGGTCGCCTGGCCGGTGCGGACGGCGTCGGAGCGGGCGACCTGGAGCGTGTAGCCGACGGCGAAGGCGCTGTCGGCGGCGGGCACGCCGGCCCGTTTCCAGCGGGCCATCTGGGGCTCCAGCCGGTGGAGGAAGCCGGGGAAGTCGCGGGTCTGCGAGCCGGACCAGATATTGTCGGCGAAGGCGGCCAAGCGCGGGAAGGTGGCGTGCCACACCAGGGCCGGGGTCGAGAGATATTCCGACCAGGCGTTCATCTGGGCGCCCAGCACATGGTGGCGGTCGGCGGGCGCTATGGCCTGGGGCATGGGGTCGTAGCCATAGACCCGTTCCAGGGTCATGGCCGGATTGGCCGGCCGCATCGGCGGCTCGCCCGGCAGCCAGGACTGGATATTGTCGAGATACAGGATGGGCGCGGGCGACAGGACGACGTCATGCCCCTCGGCCGAGGCTTCGATCGCGCCCTTCTCGCCCTGCCAGGACATGACGGCGGCGGACTGCGGCAGGCCGCCGCCCTCGAGGATTTCGTCCCAGCCGATAAGCACCCGGTCATGGGCCCGCAGATAGGCGTCGAACTCGCGGATCAGCGCGGACTGAAGGCCGTTTTCGGTCGCGATCCCTTGTTCGCGCATCAGGGCCTGGACGCGGGGCGAGCGTTTCCACTGGTCCTTGATCGCTTCGTCGCCGCCCAGATGGATGTACTGGCCGGGGAAGATGTCCATGATCTCGTCCAGCACCGCCTTGACGAAGGCGATCCCTTCCGGACCGGGGTCGAGCAGATAGGGATTGACGCCCCAGTCGCCCGAGACGGGCGGACGGTCGCCGAAGACGCCCAGCTCGGGATAGGAGGCGACGATGGCCTGGGCGTGGCCCGGCAGGTCGATTTCGGGGACGATGGTGACGCCCCGCGCGGCGGCATAGGCGACCAGATCGCGCATCTCGTCCTGAGTATAGAAGCCGCCATAGCGTTTGGGCGGTTCGTTTCCGGCCGACGGCGTGGTGCGCCAGGCGCCGATCCGCGTCAGCTCGGGGTAGCGCTTGATCTCGATGCGCCAGCCCTGGTCGTCGGACAGGTGCAGATGGAGGACGTTCAGCTTCAGCGCCGCCATCTGGTCGATGGAGGTCTTCAGCGCCGAGACCGGTTGGTAGTGGCGCGCCACGTCGGCCATATAGCCGCGCCAGGGGTAGGCCGGACGATCCTCAATGATCATGGCCGGGACGGCGACGGGCTGGCCGAAGGCGGTGTCGGGCGACAGCAGTTGAGCCAGGGTCATGGCGCCGTACAGCAGGCCTGAATCCGTCGAAGCGGTGATCCGCACTCCGGTGTCCGACACCTCGAGCCGATAGGCGCCCTCGCCGACGACGCTCGCGTCGCGGTCAAGACGCACGGCGCCGTTGGTCGCTGTGCGCAGCTCAAGCCCCCGCGTCGTTCGAACCTGATTGATCAGCAGTCGCGCCACGGCGGCCGCGCCCGCGCCCGAACCGACGACGCCGGCGCCGTTCGTGATGGAAAAACCGCCCGCCGTCCGCGTGACCGACGCCGGCATGGGAATTAGCGGCAGGGGGGAGGCGGTCTCGGCAGTGGCCGAGGCTGATGATGCGTGAAGAAGGGCCCCCGCCCAAACCGCCGCGATCATGGCTTTCTGCATCATCCCACCCTCTTTGGTCCGATTTTGGTACTGTCGCACGATGGCGCCCTCTCGACGGGGCGTCCAGCCCTATCCGGTGTGACGAATCGTCGTTTTCCAGCCGCTATGCCGCTTAATGGTATTGTGAATTCCCTATTCTCCATGCGAGGACGAACATGGATCGGTTCTGAACCGGCGGCAGGAAGATCGAGAGGGGCATGTCTTTTTCGCAACGGATCGGCGCGCTGTCGCCGAGCAATGTGGCGCCACTTTACATCCAATTGCGCCAGCTGATTCGGGACGCCATCGCCGCCGGAACCCTGGCGGAGGGCGACGCCTTGCCGGCGGAGCGGGATCTGGCGACCGAATATGACGTGTCGCGCATCACGGTGCGCCGCGCGATCGGCGATCTGGTGGAAGACGGGCTGCTGAGCCGTCGTCGTGGCGCGGGCACCTTTGTCGCCGGCCGGGTCGAAAAGAATTTCTCAAAACTGTCCTCCTTCTCGGAAGACATGGTGGCGCGGGGCCGGGTGCCGAGCAGCCGCTGGGTGGCGCGCGCCTCGGGCACGGTGACGCCGGAAGAGGCCATTGCGTTCGGCGTGTCGCCCGGCGTTCCGGTCCATCGGTTCCAGCGCATCCGGTTCGCGGACGAGACGCCGATGGCGCTGGAGTTCTCGACCATCCTAGGCACGGCCCTGCCGTCGCTGGAGGCCGTGGAGGATTCGCTTTACGCCGCGCTGGAAGCCAACGGGATGCGCCCTGTCCGCGCCCTTCAGCGCCTGAGGGCCGTACCGTTCGGCGGCGAGCATTCGAAGATGCTGGGCGTGTCATTGGGCAGCCCTGGGCTGTTGATCGAACGACGGGCCTTCCTGAGGGACGGGCGGACCGTCGAGCTGACGCGGTCCTATTATCGCGGCGACGCCTATGACTTCGTCGCCGAGCTTTCGGACATCTGAACTCTATTCGCCGGCGCGTTGCGGCGGCCCAGTATTTGCGTGGAGCCGCCATGATCGTCGACCGCCGCAACCTGTTGATCGGCAGCGCGAGCACAGCGGGATTGATGATCCCCGGCGTCGCATCAGCGGACGCCGGCCGAGAGGCCGCGCGCGCAACCGGCGCCGGCGCCCTGCCGATGCCCGCGCCCCTGAATACCTTGCCCGAGCCTCTGCCGGTCGAGGATCCGTCCCGCATCAGTCTGGATCTGGGGTGGCTGTTTCATGAAGGCGACATTGTCCCCCCGCCGCCGGCCGACCATCACAACACCTATTTGAACGCCAAGGCCGGCAATGCGCGGGGCGCGGCGGCCATGGATTATGACGACAGCGACTGGAGCCGTGTGCGCCTGCCGCACGACTGGGCGGCGTCCCAGCCCTTCGTCGAGACCGCCAACATCTCCCAGGGCTTTCGGCCGCGCGGGATCGGCTGGTATCGGCGGACGATCCGGCTGGACCCGGCCGACCGCGGCAAGACCATACTGCTGCAGTTCGGCGCCATCGCCACTCACGCCACCATCTGGGCCAACGGCAGCACCGTGGCGCACAACTGGTCCGGCTATAACAGCGTCGAGGTGGATCTGACGCCGTTCGCCCGGTTCGGCGACGAGCTGAATGTGATCGCCATCCGCGTCGATGCGGAAGCCATGGAGGGCTGGTGGTACGAGGGCGCGGGCCTGTATCGCCATGCCTGGCTGACGGTGCGCGCGCCGGTCGCCCTGATCACCGACGGGGTCCACTGCGATCCGCGTCAGGACGCGGACGGCGGCTGGCGCGTGCCGGTCGAGGCGACCCTGTTCAACGTGGGACGTGACCCGGCCCAGGTCGAGGTCCAGGCCAGCCTGCTGGACCCGCACGGCCGAACTCTGGCGACGCGGCGCGCGCCGCTGGCGGTTCCCGCGCTGGAACGGGCGGTGGCGTCGGTGTCGATTCCCGTCGCCGATCCCGCGCTTTGGTCCGTTGACCAGCCGACGCTCTACACGGTCCTGGCCCAGGTGCTGGTCGATGGGCGCGTGGTGGATGAGCGGCGTATCGCGGTCGGTTTCCGCACCCTGAGATTCGATGCGGACCAGGGCTTCTTCCTCAACGGCCAGCCGCTGAAGCTCAAAGGCGTCTGTATCCACCAGGATCATGCGGGCGTCGGGGTGGCTCTGCCGGACGCCCTGGTGCGCTGGCGGTTGGAGCGGCTGAAGGCGATGGGCTGCAACGCCATTCGCAGCGCCCACAACGCGCCGGCGGTCGAGTTCCTGGACCTGTGCGACCGGATGGGCTTCCTGGTCATGAACGAGAACCGGGTGTTCAACCCGGCGCCCGACTATATGGCGCAGCTGGAGTGGCTGGTCCGGCGCGACCGCAACCACCCCAGCGTGATCCTGTGGTCGGTGTTCAACGAGGAGCCGATGCAGGGCTCGGAAGCCGGGGTCGAGATGGTTCGCCGTATGGCCCACGCCGTAAAGGCGCTGGACGATGCGAGGCCCGTGACGGCGGCGATGAACGGGGCCTTCTTCGAGCCGGTCAATGTGTCGAGCGTCGTCGATGTGACCGGCTTCAACTACTACCAAGGCGACTATGATCGCTTTCACGCGCTTCATCCGACCCGGCCGATCACCAGTTCGGAGGACACCAGCGCCTTTGAGACACGGGGCACCTTCGCCAGCGATCCGCGTGCCAATGTGGTCACCTCGTATGACACCGAGGCGGCGAGCTGGGGCGATACGCATCGCAAGACCTGGAAGGCGATCATGGATCGGCCCTTCGTCGCCGGTGGCTTCGTCTGGACCGGGTTCGACTATCACGGCGAGCCGACGCCGCACGCCTGGCCTACCATCGCCAGCTTCTTCGGCATCATGGACCTGTGCGGCTTCCCCAAGACGGCCTTCGATATTCACCGGGCGCACTGGGTCGATGATCAGGACGTGGTGTCGATCACGCCGCACTGGACTTGGCCGGGGCGCGAGGGACAGCCGGTTCCGGTGTTGGTCATGTCGAACGCTGAGGAAGTCGAACTGAGACTTAACGGACGCTCGCTGGGTGTCGTGGCCTGCGACCGGATCATGGGGGCGGAATGGACTGTGCCCTATGAGCCGGCTCGGATAGAGGCCATCGCCCGGCGGGCCGGACGGGTCGTCGCCACGGCGGCGCACGAGACCACGGGCGCGCCGGTTCGTCTGCGGCTGACGCCGGCGCGGACGGTGATGGCGGGCGATGGAGAGGATGTTCAGCCGATCACGGTTGATGCGGTGGACGCCGCTGGACGCCATGTGCCGATCGCCAACCTGCCCGTGACTTTTGATGTGGCGGGGGCGGAGATCATCGGCCTGGGCAATGGCGATCCTAACAGCCACGAGCCGGAAAAAGGCGCGGCGCGGTCGTTGTTCAACGGTCTGGCGCAGGTGATCGTTCAGGCGGCGGCGGGGAAGGGACGGATCGTCGTGACGGCGTCGGCGCCCGGACTGCGGCCCGCGCGGCTGGCGGTCGAACGGCTGGATCGGGCGGCGCCCCGGTACGCGCCCGTTCTGGTCCCGGCGCAGCCGATCCTGGGGTGGCGGCGGTCGCCGGCCCTGGCGCAGCGACCCGACCCGAGCCTGGCGCCGACCGACGGCGACAACAACAGCTGGGCCTTCGTCCGCAGCGGCGTGACGACCGGCGCGGAGCCGACGCGGAACTGGCGGGTCTATCGCACGGCGATGAAGCCCTGGCGCGCCGTCGCCCAAGAGGGCGGGGTGTTGCAGTTTGAAGGTCTGTCTGGCGCGGTCTCGCTGTGGATCGACGGCCAGGCGACGCCCCTGAGGGACGGTGTCGCCGCGTTCGGTCCCGGCGCCGGCGAACGCCGTGTCACGCTGATCATTGAGGCGGCGCCGGGCGAAGCGTCGGGCGTGACCGGGCCGGTCAAGCTGAAGGCCCTTCGCTGAAGATCGACCAGACGGCGGCCCTTGCGGTCGCCGTCTGGCTTGCTGCGATCAGCCCAGCAGGTGCACGACGGCGGGCGAGGGGCGGCAGGCGCCGCGGGGGCCCGCTGTCGCCAGAGCCTGGTCGTCGATCAGGGCCGGTTCAGCCACGACCACGCGGACGCGTCCGTGATGTCGGGTGCTGGACAGGATATTGTCCATGCCGCCCAGAGCCTTCACCAGAGCTGCGGACAGGGTGGGCGCGTCCTGAGCGCTATCGGAAGGCGCGGCCGAGACGGACGGAACGGCGACCTGATTCGGCGCCGCAGTGACTGGACGGGCCAGGGCGTCGCGGATTTCGACGGCGACGATGTCCGCCACGGGGCCCAGCACGACCTGGAGCGCATGGTCCGACGGGCGCACGATCCCGAGTGCGCCCAGGGTCTTCAGGGCCGCCGCATCGACGGCGTCCTGACGCGCCACGATCAGGCGCAGGCGGGTGGCGCAGGCGTCGACCTTGGTGATGTTCACCGCGCCGCCCAGGGCGGAGATGAAGGCCGTGCCGCGATCGGTCAGGGCTGCGTTCTGGGTCGGGGCGGTCGGCTCGTCCTTTTCGCGTCCCGGCGTCGGCAGGTCGAAACGCTCGATGACCAGGCGGAACAGGCCGTAATAGACGGCGAAATAGACCAGTCCGACGGGGATGAGCAGCAGGGGCCGCGTCGCCTTGCCGAAGCTGAGCACATAGTCGAACAGGCCGGCCGAGAAGCCGAAGCCCAGCTTCACGTTCAGCAGGTCCATCACCGCCATGGACACGCCGGTCAGCACCGCGTGGATGACGTAGAGGGCCGGCGCCAGGAACATGAAGGTGAACTCGATCGGCTCGGTCACCCCTGTCAGCGCCGAAGTCAGGGCCAGGCTGAACAGCAGCCCGGCGACCGCGCGACGCCGTTCGGGGCGGGCGGCGTGATACATGGCGAGACAGGCGGCGGGCAGGCCGAACATCATCACCGGGAAGAAGCCGGTCATATAGCCGCCGGCGGTGGGGTCGCCCGCGAAGAAGCGCCGCAGATCGCCGCTGACGCCCTGATAATCGCCCTGAACGAAGAAGAAGAAATTGTTCAGGACGTGGTGCAGGCCGGTGACGAGGAACAGTCGGTTGAACATCCCGTACAGGAACAGGCCGACGCTGCCGCTCTGGGAGATGGAGTCGCTCATCGTCGCGATGGCGGCGCTGATCCCGGCGTTGCCGAGGCCGACGGCGGCCGCAAGCACAAGACCCGCGACGCCCGCCGCGATCGGCACGAACCGGCGGCCGCCGAAGAAGGCTAGGTAGGAGGGCAGTTTCAAGCCCGAGAAGCGGTTGTAGAAGACGCCGCCGACCAGGCCCGACAGGATGCCGATGGGCACGTCCAGCTTGGCCATGGCCTTGGCCTTCCAGGCGACGACGGCGAGATCTGCGCCCGGTCCTGTGAGGCCGGCGGCGGCCTCGGGCGGCACGGCCAGCAGGGCCTTTCCGGCCTCGGTCGCGACCAGGAAACAGACCACGCCGCCGAGGCAGGCCGCGCCGTCGCCGTCCCGCGCGAACCCGGTCGCCACCCCAATGGCGAACAGCAGGCCCAGGTGGGCGAAGATGGCGTCGCCGGCGGCGGCGAGGAAGGGAATGTCGAGCAGGTCGGCCTGGCCCAGGCGCAGCATCAGCCCCGCGACAGGCAGGACGGCGATGGGCAGCATAAGGGCGCGGCCCAGGGGTTGGAGGGCCTCGAGCAGCGACTTCATGCGGCGAACTTCCGTGCGAGCGCCCGAACCTCGGCGGCGGAGGCGCAATTGAGGGCGGCGGCGGCGTGGCCGCGGCACGCCGCAGAGTCGAGGCTGGAGACCAGGGCCTTGATCGCGGTGACGCGTGCGGGGGCGGCCGACAGCTCGGTCACGCCCAGGCCGATCAGGATGGGAACGGCCAGACTGTCGCTGGCCAGGCCCCCGCACACCCCGACCGGCGTCTGGCGGCGGGCGGCGCCGCGGCAGGTTTCGGCGATCAGGCGCAGGACGGCGGGATGCAGGCCGTCGACGCCCGCCGCGACCGACGGATTGCCGCGATCCATCGCCAGGGCGTACTGGGTCAGGTCATTGGTGCCGATGGAGAGGAAGTCCGCCTCCTCCGCCAGCAGATCTGCGGTGACGGCCGCCGCCGGTGTTTCCACCATGACGCCCAGGGAGACCGGGGAGGTGATGGAGAGCTCGGCTTTCAGCCGATCCAGCACGGCGCGCACCTGGCGCAGTTCGTCGAGGCTGGCGATCATCGGCGCCATGATGTGGAGCGCGCCGGTCGAGGTTACGGCCAGGATGGCCCGAAGTTGGGCCTCGAGAACCTCGGGATGGGCCAGGCCGACGCGGATGCCGCGCAGACCCAGGGCCGGGTTTTCCTCGGCCGCGATCGGCAGATAGGGGGCGGGCTTGTCGCCGCCGATATCCAGCAGCCGGATGATGAGCGGGCGCGGCGACAGGGCGTCGGCGATGGCCTGATAGGTCGCCGTCTGTTCCGAGGCCGTCGGCTGAACGTCCCGTTCGAGAAACAGGAATTCGGTGCGCAGCAGGCCGCAGCCTTCCGCCCCGGCCTCGACCGCCGCGCGGGCGTCGTCCACCGAGCCGCAATTGGCGTATGCTTCGATCCGCACGCCGTCGCGGGTGCGGCAGGGGATGTCGCGGGCGTCGCGAGCGGCGGCGATCCGTTGTCGCTCCGCTTCGATCTGCGCGCGCGCCTGGGTCAGGCGGGCGTCATCGGGCGCCGGCTCGACCACGCCCTCGTCCCCGTTGACGATCAGGCAGACGCCGTCGGTCACGCTGTCCAGCACCGGCCCCAGGGCCACGACCATGGGCAGACCCGCTGTCGCGGCCAGGATGGCGGCATGGGAGGTCGGGCCGCCGCCTTCGACGCACAAGGCCACCGCGCCGCGACGCGCCAGATCGACGACGTCCGACGGCAGGAGATCGCGGGCCACCACAACGGCGTCGGGGGGCAGGGGCGCGCCGGCGGTCTCGGCTGTGCCAGTCAACTGTTGAAGGACGCGCCGTTCAAGATCGAGCAGATCGTCCGCGCGTTCCGCCATTCGGGCGTCGCCGCCGGCGCGAAGGGCGGCCGCCTGTTCGCGGATCGCCGCGCGCCATCCGGCGCAGGCGCTGCCGCCGGCCTTGATGACAGATGCGGCCGCTTCGACCAGCGACGGGTCGGTGAGCATGGATGCGTGTGCGGTCAGGATCGCCTGTTCGTCGGAGCTCGCCCCGATCTTGGCCTGCGCAAGGCGGACGCCGACCGCGTCGAGCGCCGCGTCCAGGGCGGCGTGTTCCGCCGCAGGGTCCGTAGCCGTCTCTGCGAAGACGATTTCCGCCACCTGCAGTCGATGGGCGACGCCGATGACCCGCCCCGGCGCTGCCGAGACCCCGACAAGCCGCCCGTCGTCCGGGATGGCGCGGGGCGGAACAGGGGCGATGACGGATGGGGCCGGATGGAGCGGCTCGCCGCGTTCGCCCATGCCGTCCTCGATCAGGCCGGCGACGAGGGCCACCGCCCGTTCGGCGTCAGGACCGGTGGCGGAGACAACAATGGTGTCGCCATGGCGAACGCCCAGCGCCATCACGGCGATGGGGCTGGTCAAGGCGGCCCGGCGCTCGCCGTGAACCAGTGCGACTTCCGCCTCCAGATCCACCGTCGCCTCGCGCAGGCGCGCGGCGGGTCGGGCATGGATGCCGTGCATCATGGCGACATGGACGCTGAGTTGCGCCCGGTCCGGCGGCGTCAACGGATCTGGCGAAGTCGCGGCGGTCTCGGTCGAAGCTTGTTCCGACAGGGTCAGGATCGGCGCGCCCGCTGCGACCGAACCCTCGCCCGCACGCGACGAGATCGAAAACCGCTCGGCGCTGGTGATGATCACCGGCGTCACCGCCGCGCTGGCGTTCTGGACGATGT
Source organism: Brevundimonas sp. FV2ps16 (assembly GCF_058681075.1). NCBI lineage: Bacteria > Pseudomonadati > Pseudomonadota > Alphaproteobacteria > Caulobacterales > Caulobacteraceae > Brevundimonas > Brevundimonas sp. FV2ps16. The sequence continues at coordinate 2,299,656 of NZ_CM178728.1, forward strand.
CATCGAGATCCAGCGTGATCAGAAGATCGTTGCGAACGACCCGGTCGCCGACCGCGACGCTGGCGCTGAAGGCGCGACCGCCCAGCGCGACCGTATCTACGCCGACATGGATCAGCACCTCGACGCCCTCGTCCGTCAGAATGGCGATGGCGTGTCCCGCCGACTGCAGGCTGGTCACCACGCCGTCGCAGGGCGCCACAACACGATCGCCGGTGGGATCGATGGCGACGCCGTCACCCAGGACGCCGCTGGCGAACACGGGGTCGGGAACGGCAGTCATCGGGGTCAACCAACCCTGGATCGGCGCCGTGATGATGATGTTCGCCATACTGTCTTCCCCCGAAAATCAAGCGCCGGTCAGTGGAGTCGTTGACCGCCGACCCATACGCCCGCCGGTTGAAGGTCCGCCGTCAGCCAGACCCAGTCGGCGCGGAGCCCGGGAGCCAGCGCGCCTCTGTCTTCAGACAGCCCCAGGAAAGCTGCCGGACTGGTCGAGGCCATGGCGACCGCCTGGGGAACCGTAATCCCAGTACGGGCGATGATCCCGCGCACAGCCCCCGCCATGTCTAGGTCAGACCCAGCTAGCGTGCCGTCCTCGCTGACGCAGCGGCCGTCGCGAACCCTGATGCGCCGGCCTTGCAGCATGAAGTCCTTCGTGTCCGCGCCGACGCAGGGCATGGCGTCGCTGACTAGCATGAAGCGATCCATAGGCCGGGATCTCAGAGCGATACGCAGGGCGGCGTCATGAACATGGTGCCCGTCCGCGATGACTCCGCACCAGACCTGTTGATCGTCCAGGGCGGCGCCGACGAGGCCCGGCGCCCGATGGTGCAGCGGCGTCATGGCGTTGTAGAGATGAGTGACGCCGGTCATGCCGGCGGCGAACGCGGCCTTGGTCGTTTCGTAGTCGGCGTCGCTGTGTCCGGCCGATACACGCACCCCGGCCTGGGCCAGGCGTGCGATGTCGGCGGGTTGGACCCGTTCCGGGGCCAGTGTGACGACGACCTTGCCTCGACGGGGACGCGTCAGCAGGGCGATCAGGTTCTCATCCAGGCGGCTGAAGCGGCTGGGGTCATGGATGCCTTTGCGCGCTGTGCTGATGACCGGACCTTCGATGTGGACGCCCACGACGCCGGGCACGCCGGCTTCGATCGCTGCGTCCACGGCGTCCAGGGCGGCGGCGATGACCTCGGGCGTGTCGCTGATGATGGTCGGCAGAAGGGCCGTGGCGCCGAAACGCCGGTGCGCCTCGGCAATCACGGCGACGCCGTCCACCGTCGGTTCGTCGTTGAACAGGACCCGGCCGCCGCCGTTACACTGGGTGTCTATGAAGCCGGGGGTCAGCCAACCGCCTGCAAGATCTATGATCGCGTCAGCCGAGGCTGGCGCCGCGCCGACGTCCAGGGCTGTGATGCGGTCGCCCTCGATCGTGATGGTCCCGGCGGCGTGAACCCCGTCGGAGACGACGATGGAGCCGCCGGTGAAGTGCAGGCGAGTCATACGGTTTCCGTCACCTTGCGCAGATGGGGCGGCGCGTCCGGGTTGAGGCCGCGCGACACGGATAGATGGGCGGCCAGACGATAGAAACTCTGAATCATCAGGATGGGCTCTATAGCCGGGTGGGCGGCGAAGGTCGGGAGCGGGCCCGCGCCTGATTGGGCGTCGGCCAGCAGGGTTCTGGCGCCACGAGCGGTGAACTCGGCGGCGACGGCGCGGACGGAATCGCCGGCGATGTCGGAACCCGCCATCAGCAGGACGGGGAAGCCCTCGCCGACGATGGCCATGGGGCCGTGCCGGACTTCGGCCGCACTGAAAGGCTCGGCCTGGACGCCGCAGGTCTCCTTGAGCTTCAGCGCCGCCTCCTGGGCCACGCCTAGGCCGAAGCCGCGACCGATGACGAACAACTGGTCGGCGTCCATCAGGGAGGCGGCGGCGTCGCGCCAATCCAGGGATGCGGCGCGCCGCAGATCATCCGGCAGTCTGGCCACGGCCGCCTGAAGGTTGGCATTCTCGGACCATGCGGCCACCAGCGCCGCAACGCCCGCCAGTGAGGCGATAAAGGATTTGGTGGCCGCGACCGCGAGCTCGGGTCCGACGTTCAGCCCCGCCAGCGTGTCCGCCCGCTCGGCTAAGGGCGAGGTCTCGTCATTGACCAGGGCGACGACCTGAGCGCCGGCGGTGCGTTGGGCATCGACAGAGGCCAGCAGGTCGGGGCTGCGACCGCTTTGCGAGATCGCCAGGCAAAGTGCGCGGCCGGGCGCGCTGGGGGCGCCGTAGACGGAGGCAATGGAGGGAGCCGCCGATGCGACCGGCACGCCGACAAAGGTCTCAATCAGATATTTGGCGTAGGTGGCGGCGTGATCGGAAGATCCTCGTGCGACCGTCACCACCACTGCCGGGGGCGTCGTGCGCAGTTGCGCGCCCAGAGCCTGAAATGCGGCAGCGTTTTTCTGGAGCATATGCTCCACGGCGTCGGCGGCTTCGAGCGCCTCACGTTCCATGACGGTCGCCGTCAGCGCCAATTTGACCACGAAAGACTCAACCCCTGATGACATATCACTGGAGGTTGATAGGTAATATATTGGTATTGTTCAAGGGCTATTTGCTCTGTCCGTTCAGGGCTTTTCGCATTGCAGCAACTTGCGCGACGGCCGTCCTGCGAGTCGCCGGGGCGACGAACCCGAACTCGAGCAAACGCGGATCCTGCCCATCTGCGCCGACGGGTTCGCTGCAAGAGGCATGGAAGGCCGTAAGGCCGCCCGCCAGAAGCGGGGCGACATTGGCCGCGTTGACGCCGCCGCCGGGCATGATGGTCAGGCGACCGTCGGCCTGTTCGTGCAAGGCGATCAGGGCGGAGACGGCGTCCGACGCGCGCGGACGGCCGCCCGAAGTCAGGATGCGGTCGAACCCCAGGGCCGCCGCCTGTTCCAGGGCCTGGCCGAGGTCAGGGCAGAGGTCGAAGGCGCGATGTAGGGTGACGTCGGCCCCGCTGTTGATCCGACGGGCCTGGCTGATCCATTGTTCCAGCCGCGCCAGGTCCAGTCGGCCGTCCGATAGGCCGGCGCCGACCACTACGCCGGCGGCGCCCAGGTCAAGCGCCCGCGCAATATCGTCCGCGATCAGCGCCGCGTCCTGGTCGTCATAGGTGAAACCGCCTTCGCGGGGGCGGATCAGGACATGGACGGGGCAGGGTCCGCGCGTCGCAGCGGCAATGGCTGCCGCAGAAGGCGTGAGGCCACCGACCGAGGTGGCGGCGCACAGCTCGACCCGGTCTGCGCCGCCTGCCGTCGCGGCCTCGACATCGGCCGTGGTCCCGACGCAGACCTCGAGCAGGGGCGTCATCAACTGGCGAACAGCGAGGCGGCGGTGCGGACCTGGGTCACGCCGGACGTGTCCGTCACCGCATAGACGAAGCCGGGCAGCAGGCAGAATGCGCCGACACGGCCGTGCCGGTCCATGGCCAGGAAGCCGACCTGAACTCCACGGATCGCGTCGCCGCGCAGCCCGGCGATATGGCGCACGACCTCTTCGCAGGCGGCCTGGGGAGAGGCGCCGGCGCGCATCGAGGCGACCACCCGGGCGCTGCCGGCGACCCGGGTGACTTCTTCGCCGACCCCGGTCGCGGTCGCGCCGCCGACATCCTTTTCGACATAGAGGCCCGAGCCGACCTGGGGCGAATCCCCGATGCGTCCGCGCATCTTGAAGGCCATGCCAGATGTCGTGCAGGCGCCGGCGAAACGGCCGTCCGGGTCACGCATAAGAAGGCCGATGGTGTCGTGATCCAGCGCGCCGCCGGAAGTGCGGTATCCGGTCCGCTCGACGTTCGCCTGGGGGCTGTAGTCCGCCGTCTTCAGCCAGTCGCGCCAGGCGGCCTCGGCCTCGGGGGTGAGCAGATTGGTCTGCGGGAAGCCCTGATCGCGCGCGAACCGGGTGGCGCCTTCGCCGACCAGAAACGTGTGCGGGGTCTTTTCCATCACGGCGCGCGCCACCGAAATGGCGTGGACGGTGTCTTCCAGAGCGGCGACGGCGCCGACGCGGCCCGTATCGTCCATGATGACCGCGTCCAGGGTGACGCGCCCGTCCCGGTCAGGGTAGCCGCCGAAGCCGACGGAATGGTTGGAGGCGTCGGCCTCAGGCACGTTGGCGCCCGCCTCGACTGCATCCAGCAGGGATCCACCGGCGCGGCGACGAGCATAGGCCGCGTCATTCGCCGCCGCCCCGAAATCCCAGGTCGAGACGATAAGCGCGTTCGAGTCGGCGGGCGCCGAACCGCTCGGGGAAGCGGACGCGGATCTGGTGTGGGCGGCAAGGCCGCCGACGGCCGCCATCACAGACATCACGGAGCGCCTGCTGATCATCATCGACCTCGTTCAATCCTATAGGGGAGCGCCGTTCTGGAACCGGCATCTATGGAGGAGAGGTATCGCGCAGGGTATGCATTGGCAATAGATTGGGTCTAGCGGTTTGAGGCGTCGGCAAGCTCGTTTGGACGTCCGGCGCCTGGATCTGCTTCAGCTGCGGGCCTTTGGGGCACCCAACGGCGTCTGAGTGACCTTGCCGGAAACAGGCCAGTACTCAAGCCTGCAACCCAGCGACCCGAGGCAGGGCGCATCGATGATCGTAACGCCCCGGTCGGCGAGGAAATCCAGCGCGAAGGCGAGGTTGCGTTCCCCGACATTGTAGAATGACTCGCTTGCACTGGCGCCGCCGAAGACGACGGCTTCCAGGCGTTGGAGCTTGGCGCCCTTGGCCAAGAGTGCGTCTATCAGGCAGGGCGTCAGATAGTCGCCGTAACGCGATAGATCGGAGTCTTCTTTCCTCGGCGTCGGCGAGTGGGGAAGGACGAAATGATTCATCCCGCCGATCCCTCGTTGGGGGTCGCGAATACAGGTGGCCACACAGGAGCCGAGAACCGTCGTGATCACGGCGTTGGGGTCGTCGCTGATGCAGTACTGCCCCTGGGCGATGGCGGTATGGCTTACGGGACGGCCATCGTCGTCCCACACCCGACTGCAGATGTTGTATCGCATGATGTCTGAGCCGGACGGACTTGGGCGAGCCAAGTCAGAAATCTCGACCATGACCAACATTGGTTTACTGAGGGTGTAGGGAACGGTCGAATCGGCGGAGATCGAGCCGCAGAGGCGGCCGCGCACAACAGCCGCAAAAATGGCGGACGGCGGGGCTTTCGCCGGAGCGTGTCCCTCACTAGCTTGACGATACGCTGAACCCGAGGAGAAGCATCATGGCCACCGCCCGCGAAAAGCGTCTGGCGCCGCTCAGAACCCCAACCAGCCTGTCTGAAGAGGCGACGCGGGATATTTCGGCCGCCCTGACCGGCCTGCTTGCGGATGTCTTTGCGCTCTATATCAAGACCAAAAATTTCCACTGGCATGTCTCGGGGCCGCATTTCCGCGACTACCACCTGCTTCTGGACGAACAGTCGGCCGAGATCCTGGCCATGACGGACCTGATCGCCGAGCGCGCCCGCAAGATCGGCGGGACCACCCTGCGTTCCGTTGGTCAGATCGCCCGCGAGTCGCGGGTGCTCGATAACGACGCCGACTATGTGGATCCGCTCGACATGCTGGCCGAGTTGCGGGACGACAACAATGACCTGGTGGCTCGGATGCGCGAGGTCCATGACCTATGCGACGAACACAAGGACATCGCCACCGCCAGCCTGCTGGAGAATTGGGTCGATGAGACCGAGAAGCGGGTCTGGTTCCTGTTCGAATCGGGCCGCCGCGGCAACGTCTGAGGCTGCGCGTCCGGAACTCTCCCTGCTTGCCAAACCTTAACGGACGGTAATAATCCCGTTGCGTCAGGTTGGAGGGGTGGATGCGGATTGCGGTAGTCGGCTGTGGCTTGGCGCTGGGATTCGTCGTGGCGGCGGCGCCGGTGCGGGCGGATATGTCCGAAGCGTTCGGCAATACGATCGTGTCCCACTATCCTAACGGCCAGTGGGTGAAGCATTTCTTCGAGCCGGACGGGCGGTATGAATCCCAGTTCTCGGACGGGCACCAACTGAGCGCCCGCTGGAGCCGCGAGGGCGACAAGATCTGCCTGAGCGGCTTCCGCCCACGCCAGATACTGCCGCGCTTCTGCAGCCGCATGGTGGAGGCCGATATCGGTCAAAGTTGGCAGGCGCGCGATCCCCTGGGGCGCACTATTCGCAACGAACTGGTCGCCGGTCGTCGTTGAAGCCGGTTGGGCTCTTGTCAGGCGCGGCCCGCCCCTCTAGAGCCCTCTGCCTGCCCATGCGGATGTGGCGGAACTGGTAGACGCACTGGATTTAGGTTTCGGGTCATCCCACCTCCTGTGTGTTGTTATCCTTGTCCTTTTTAGAAATCTCGGCCTCCGTGTGGGGGATGTTGTGACCAAGTGCGGCGAGCACGTCGGCGTCAGAGACGTGCGCGTAGCGAGCCGTCGACGTGATGCTCTCGTGCCCCAAGAGCTGCTTCACCACAGCCAGATTTCCCGATGCCTTCAGGGCTGTCGTGGCGGCGTGGTGGCGCCTGTCGTGAACTGGGCGTGCGTCCGCGATCTTTGCGGTCTTGAGCGCGGACTGGGAGGCGGCCTGGTGGCCCCTGGGCGTGATTGCTTGCAGCTTGCCGTTCGGCTTCTGCCTGAACCAGACGGTGTCGAGCTCAGCATCTAGGGCCCGCCCCATCCTGGCCTTCATGTCCGAAAGGTCGTTGGGCAGTAGCGGGAGGTAGTGGGTCCCGCCGTTCTTACGCGCCCTGAGCGCCACCCGGCCGCCGGCGACGTCGATAGCGTCCAGTGGGAAGAAGGCTTCGGTCAGACGGACGCCGTAGCGGTTGATGAAGTCGAACAGCGGCTGGTGCCAGTCGGGTAGGGCGGCGCGCCAGGCGTCGATCTCGGCCCCGCTGAAGGTCCTTGTCCGGCCCTTAGGCTCCTTCAGCCGCAGATCGCTCCATGGGATCTCCCGTACCCTCAGCTCCAAGTTCCGCCGAGCGAAGCGCAGTATCGGCCGAAGCGTGGTGTCTATCAGGTCCCGATTGACGGTGCTGTTGGAGGGCAGTTTTCCTTGGCGCGTTGTCTCGACCCGGCGCCGACTGATGGCGGTCTGAACCTCAGCCGCGCCGATGGTCGAGATCAAGGCTTCGCCGTCGAAATGGCGCAGCATGATGTTCAGGCGGAAGGCTACAGTGGCCTCGGCCTTGGTCCCCGCCACCTTGGCCTTGAACCACTCCACTGAGACCTCCTTCAGCGTCCGGCCTTGGGCCGCGTCAGATGCTCCCAAGGCAAGATCTCGGCGGAGGTTGTCGAGGACCTTTTGGGCATCGCCCTTTTTCCTGCAGCGCGTCGTGCCGCGAAATCGCTCGCCTGTGAACCAGAAGTCGTAGTGCCAGGTGTCGCCGCGCCGATGGAGGGACATGTTTCGCCTCGTGTGTAGCTGTCGAGGTCGTCAGAGCGGATGCGCCACTGGCGGCCGGTTTTGATAGCTCGGATGTACCGTTCGTTGATGAGGTTCATCACCGTCTTCTCCGAAAGGCGAAGAGCATCGCAGACTTCCTTCAGGGTGAGGAGTGTGGGTATGGCCGGAGTTGTCGATGCCGACATTAGCTGACCAGTGCGTCATGACGGCGGACAAAGGGGTGATCGACGCCGCGCACGCAGTTCATGGCGAGGTGAGCTGCAATGGCTCCCAGTCTTGTTGACGTAACCTTGGCCCTCGTCGCGTTGTCGCACGGGCCGACCGATTTCAGGCTTTCTAGAATTGGGGTGGGCTGCGGCAATCCGTCTTGCGTAAAGCGCAGATACACGTCCTCGCCGCTCCGGACGTAGACGTTGATATCGCCCGACCATCCGAAGCGGTCGTGGCGAATAATAAATGAGATTTCAGACGGCCTTCGGTCCCCGGCTCCTGTCGTTTCCGAGGGCGAGCATTCGCCATTGGTGTACTGCTCCAAGAGGAGCGTCAGGCATGCCAACATAGTCGCGCCTGGCTCCAGGCCGATCCCAACCGGTCGTTGACTGAGTGGAAACTTCCCGTGATCGCCGTCGTACGTGCGGCCCTCGGATCCTTCGAGGAGACGCAAGTTCCCGACATGCCGAAGAGTATCGGCAGCGCGAGTGTTGTCGCCGCCGGCGGCCACCGCGAGCAGCATGGCGGCAACATCGCGCTCCTTCATCTGGGCAGCGCTACGGCCTCGCCCCCCTGTCGAGATGTAGCCGGCCTCTCGAAGTGACCTGGCCAAGACAACCAAGCCCGGCTCTGGGTCACCAGTCACGAGGGCGAGCACTTCAACGAGCTGTGAAAGATTTGCCATGCGCCATTAGTGCCTTGCACAAATGGAGAAAGCAAGCTTCATATGTGCATCACGCAAATGGAACTGATCGTACGCTATGTGAGCCCCGCCGCAGGTCTCCTCGCGTTAAGGCCCCATGAGAAAGGATGCGAATAGATGCGAATAGATGCAATTTCGTGCCTTCCCGGGGGCGAGCTTCGCTGGGCGTCGGAAGGCAAAACAAGGCAAATCAACGCAATATCTGCGACGCGCGGTTGGAAGTGTGCCCCACTTTCCATGATTTGCGTTCCTTTGCCTGGCGTTAGAGGGCAGGATATGCATTCCGATATCAGTTCGCAGTGCTCCCTCCCTCGTAATGCGGCTTACTCGCCTTCGGCTCGACGCTCCGCTGGCGCGGGGTTTTGGAGGGCCGCAGCATGAGCGGCGCTCGGGAGCGCGGGCTTCGCATAGTGCTGAGTGACGACGAGCACGCGCGCATTAAGGCCACTGCCGCCTCGGTCGGAATGTCGATGGCGGAGCTGGTCCGTCGGCTCACGCTGGGGTACGAGCCCAAGTCCCGATTGGACGGCGAGCGGGTCGAGGAGATCATCCGCACCAGGGGCGATCTGAATCGCCTGGGCAACCTTTTGAAGCTGTGGCTCGATCAGCGGCCAGGCGAGGGCGCGAGCTCTCAAGAGGTCGCGGCCCTAGCCGAGCAGATCGCCGCCACATCGGAGGAAATCCGTCACAAGGTGCGCGCCCTTTGATCGCGCATCACATCGCGCGCAAGGCCGGGGCCGGCGCCTATACGCGGCTCGGCTGCTATATCCTCGACATCAAACATCCCACCGACGAACAGGCCTTCGACCGGCTCGCTGGCTATGTCGTTGATCGCGTCGGTGGCGGGCATCGGGTGGTCGCCGCGCGGGTGACCAACTGCGCCGACGACGATCTCGAGATGGCCATCACCGAGATTGAACTGGTGCAGGCCCGAAACACGCGGTCGCAGTCGGACAAGTCCTATCATCTGGTCATCAGTTTCCCCGACGGCGAACGGCCGACCCTGGAGCAGCTCCGCGACATTGAGGATCACCTCGTCGCGGCGATAGGCTTCTCGGAGCACCAACGGATCTCCGCCGTCCACGACGACACGGACAATCTTCACATCCATGTGGCGATCAACAAGGTACACCCGAAGACCCTGAGGAATGTCGCCCCCCATAACGATTATCCCAAGCTGATGGCGGCGTGTCGCGAGCTGGAGCTGCGGCATGATCTCCTGCTGGATAACCATGGGCTGGTCAGCGATCAGATCCACAATCTTGGCCAGGAGGCTGAGCCGACGCGGACGCCGGAACGGGCCAAGACGATGGAGGCGCACTCTGGGCGCCAATCGCTTTCGGGCTGGATCGCGACCCATGCGCGCGATGACATTCTGACGGTCGCCGCCACAGCCTCGTCTTGGGAGGCCGTTCATGAGGTCTTCGCCCGATACGGCTTGGAGCTTCGGCCAAAGGGGGCAGGGCTGGTCGCCGGAGTGCCGGGCACAAAAACCTGTGTGAAGGCCAGCAGCATCGACCGGAGCCTATCCGCCAAGGCGCTGACCGACCGTCTCGGCGCGTATAAGGCGCAGTTCTACGACTATGGGCGACCGCAACAGACCTATGACGGCGCCGTTCAGCGCAGCGCCCAAGCCCGCCGTCTTCACGCCGACTATCGGGCGGCCCGCACGGAGGCCGAGCGAGGGCGCGCCGCCGCCATGGCCGAGGTCAATACGCGGCACGGCCACTACGCCCAACGTCTCCGCGAGCATTATCGCAAGGAGAAGGCGGGCGTCCGTATAAGACACGACTTGCGAGGGCCGCTGCGCCGCGAAGCCCTCGGTCGCGTCGAAGCGTCCAGAAAGTCGGCCTATGCCGAGCGAGACCGGCTCCTGGCCGAGGACCGGGCGGCGGTGAAGGCCGCGCATCCTCTTCCGACCTGGCAGGGTTTTCTCGAGGAGCAAGCATCGCGTGGGGACGAGGCGGCGCTGTCTGCTCTGCGCTCGCGCACGATTCGCCGGGCTGGTTCTTTCGGCGACATCATCACCGCCCAGGATCTCCGAGCCGTGCAGGACGTCCTGTATCAGCCGCGCATGCCGACGGTCATGCGAAACGGCGATGTGGTCTATCAGACCCGCGACGGCGGCCGCGTCACGGATCGAGCCGCGGAGGTCCGGACCGACACCCTGTCACGCGAAGCCGCGTTTCTGGCCTTGGCCCTGGCGTCGGATCGCTTCCCCGGCCAGCCGCTCGTTGTGGAAGGCAGCGACGCCTTCCGCGCGGCGGTCCTCGAAATGTCGCTTCTGCCGTGGCTCCAGGTGACGTTCGCGGACCCTGCCTTGGAGAAGGCGCGCAGAAGCGTCGCGCACGAGGAAGAGCGGAAACATCCGGCGCCGGAGCCGGTCCGAAGGGCGACCACGCCCCGTGCTGAACTGCGAGGGGATGACCGGTTGATCCAGATCGAGAGAGAGCGCGATCACTCACGGGGTCGAAGCGGTCCAGAGCTCAGCCTTTAGGAACCCGAATGGCAAAATCACGCCGCGCGAAGAAGGCCGCACAGTTCACACTCGAACGGGTGCTGTCCCACCTCGACAACAAACATCCTGGGCTCCCGCCCGAACTGCGTCAGCGCTTTGGCGGCGAGATCGCTGACAGGCTCTGGCAGCCGCCTGTCAGCCTTGGACAAGCCGTCGGCATCGTGATGTCCACCTACGTCCGGCACGAACAAACCGACTACGACAGCCTTATGCGGAAGCATAAGCTGACGCGCGAGGAGGCGCGTCAGGTGGTGAAGGCAGAGCATGACGAGCAGCTGCGGTCGTGGTCGAAGGCCGATAAGCCGCTTCCTAATGGCCCCATGAGCCGGGGCTCGTAGTTAAGATCCGCGAGCATTCCGGAAGCGCCGGCGACTGGCCAGCCTTCACGATTGCGCCGCTGCCGCTGGCCTTCGATTTCTGAACTGCTATAGTGATCCACCTAATCCATTGTTTCGACAATACAATTGATGATGCGACGCGAGGTGGATCACTAGTGATCCATTTTGCGCCCGAACATTGCATCTTATATTCAAAGACTTAGGGGCACCGCAGGTGTGCGTAAGGTGTGCATCGTTCCCACTCCGGAACGATCCCTCCAATCGGCCCCCTCCGGGGCACTGTAATTTTGATCTGTAAGCGGAAGGGTTCCACGCCCGGCGAACCGACCCTCTAGGCGTTCATGCACCCAACACCAGGACCACGGCGCGGCGCCCGGCCGGGACGACCTCGAGGACGGATCACCTGGGAGAATGTTCGGTCGTGCACGAGGCGGCCGCATCCGACCTGACCGGCAACCCCATCAGCCAGTGCATGAAGCCGTGGAACAGCGGACCCAGCACCAGCCACCACAGCACCAGCCCCGTCAGGCCGCCCAGCGCGAACATCACCACGTCCATCATCCGATCCACCTCCGCTCGGCTCGATCAACGAGGCCAATCGCCGGCCGTTCCCGCCCCACGGCCAAGCCTGTCAGACATTGCCGGCGCAAAGCCTATCCTGCCCTCGGTCGCCACGGCCGTAAAAGCGGGCAACTCAGGGCAAGTCGTTGAGGGCGCAACAATCGATGGCCAAGCAAGAGGTTACGACACCCCTTTTATATTGCCCTCTTAGTCAGCAACCTCGAATACAACGTGCTCACCTTCATCAGCAGCAGATAGAGCTTCGGTTATCCGCTCAGACACCAAGCTTGACCAATCCTCTCGCTCTAAATCACTTCTGTAGATCGTGTACCTCATTGAAGGTCGCGTACTAAATTCAGACAAATACAAACACTCCAAATCAAACAATAGGTTGCCCGCATTTTTTCTGGAATTTATGTATTCAATCAAATCACTCGGTTCAATTCGATTACAGCTTGACGTCACTTCGGCCCCCCAACGATGTCTCGGTCAGGAATCCAGTCAGGATCATTTTTATTAGAAATTTGAACCAAATCACCCGTCACGTCATCTACAATAACATATTGATTTTTACTTACAAAATAGGCAGTTGCAGGGTTGCTTGTAGCCCGATTAACAGTCGTTCCGGTTCCTATATTGTTTACAGTCGCCTCACCAATACTCACTGGATCCCAACCTCTACGGACCATTTGATTTGGCTTACTCTCAACAAATCTTGTCGCATTGATTTCTGACCACGCTCTGGCTGGCGTCACAGAGGATGTCCTCAAGCCGCTTTGCGTCAGCGCCACGACAGACCCGCCAAGTTCAACAAGGCCTACGCCAGCCTCGGCGATCTGATAGGCAGCCGCCCCATAACCTGCGACCTCTACCGCCGCCAACGCTGCTTCATGATTGTAAGTACCAACTTGCATTCCCGTTGCGCTGTAGATCGGGACAGGCCCGCCAAACACAGTGCAGGTGATGGCGCAGTTCGTATCCTGCATCATCCCGGTCGGATCAGTCGCATTCACCGGATCGTTTGCGACGTATGATCCGCTTGACGCGGCCCGGCCGTAGCGGTGGCGTTTTCCCTTGGTGCGTCTGAGGCTTACGGGTCCGCGCACGGAGGCGCGGCGGGCCGGAGCCGGAATCGCCCTTGAAGCCCCTTTCGGACTGGCTAAGGAAAATGCCAGGCGGGCTTCTCTCTCGACAGGTTTCGAATGGCGTCCGAAGCGCTTCGGGCCAGCGACCTAACCTTGATCCATTCAGGGTCGTCGATGACCTCTTGTGGATCACTTCGGTCCAGTGAGTGATCGAGCTTATCTATGGCGGCGATTAGACTCTCGCAAGTTCTGCGAGGGACCGAATCTTCCACACCAGCAGTAAATTGCCGAAAAGCCTGATCATCTAGAAGTTGACTTAGGAGTTCTTCGAAAGAGGAAACCTCCGGACCGACTCCGGTCCAAGCTCTAACCTGAAAATCCCGATCAGACATATGATCAAGTATATCGATGATTTGATTGACCCACGCTTGATCACTCACGTTCTATACGCCCCCTATAACGATATTGACTGAGAGGAATGTGCGCTTCCGCAGACTGACCACTTACGATCCTCCCATTGGCGTCAATGGGATTAGATCCGACGTTCTCGCGGACGTAAGGCTGTTGTTGGGCGGCTTGAGGACTACGAGGATTGCCCGGCATCACTCGCACGGTGTTCCTCGCATTATTTGGATCGGTATAAATCGTCCCCGAATCTCTACTGACGCCCCCCCTGGTCGGCGTTGCGACATAGCTTTCCGGAACCCCCGCCGGTCTAACCGGTGTGACGGGAACGGATGTTCCCGCCGTTACGCGAACTCCCGTGCCAATGGTGGAAATCGCCCGACCGCCCGCCACGACTTCAGGCTGGAGAGTAACGGCACCTACCACTTGGACGGCAGCGCCAACGACCTCCATCGATTCCCCAGGGTGAGACTGAACCCACTCAACACCTCCGCGGAGGGCTTCGCCTGCCCGGCGGAAATCCTCTTGGGTGATATTCTGGCTGCCGGGAACGGTCTGTCTCCCGTCCGGGTCGGTGTTGTTCACCGGATCGTTTGCGACGTAGGCATACAGGTTCAGCCCGGCCTCATACCCCACGGGGTCCGTCTGCACGAACCGACCCAACCCAGGGTGATAGGCGCGGGCCTTGTAATGATAGAGGCCGAAGTCCGGCAGCCAGAGTTGGCCGGTGTACTGGAGGCGCCCGACATTCCCTGCGCGGGGCTGGCCGTATTCGTCGTAGGCCAGGCTGTAGTCCCCCGTGCCCGACGGTCCGCTGACGGCGATGCTGGAGCCTCGCTCGTCGGCGAGGGTGTAGTTGGGCGTATTGGCCGTGTTCCCCTGGTAGGCCACGATCAGTTCATCCGCCCACGGCCCTCTTACAAGCCGATTGTTGATCGTCGTCCCGGTGGCCGCCGTAACCACTGCCGTCAGCCTGTCTCCGTCCGACAAATACCGCCCACCCGCAGTTCCGACCATCTGTTGCAGCCGGTCCAGCGGATCGTAGGCCAGGCTAGAGCCGCCGCTGCTCAGCAGCCGATTGGCCGCGTCGTACCCATAGGTCCGCACGCCGTCTCCGGTCAGATTACCCTGACTGCTCCAACTGACCGTGGCGTTGCCCGCCGAGATCGTCTGGTTGCGACCGTTGTTGGCATAGGTCGTCTGGCCGACGGTCGGCGTATAGACATAGGCGCTGTTGCTAACCGTGCGTGAGACGATCTGCGACGCTGGATTGTACGACAGCCCGAATGTCACGTCCGAGCTGCTCCCCGCCAGATCGTGGGCCAGCGACGTCAGCCGGGAAGCGTTGTCCCAGACATTGACGGTCGAGGTTCCGTTGCCCCGCGTCAACAGGGTCCGGCGTCCAAGATCGTCATAGGCGAACTCCGCCACCAGGGTGTTCGCAGCCCCTTGACGCAGGCGACGCATCGCATCGTCCAGGTCGTACTCGTAGCTGACGTAGAAGGCGTCCGGCCAGGTCAGTCGCGTACGCCGCCCCGCCAGATCGTATTGCATCGACATGACGCCTAAGGCTTGACCGTCCGTCAGTTGTCGCCCCAGGGCGTCCCAGGTCGAGGTGACGGTCGCTCCGCCAGGGAAGGCGGCGCTGAGGCGCCGGCCCAGCAGGTCATAGGTGAAGGCGACGTCGTTCGTCCCGGCCGGCGCATCGACCAGGGTGATCCGGCCAAGGGCGTCAAAGGTGGTGTTGAAGATCAGACCCGCACGCGTGCGTTTGGTCGTGGGATTGTCGGCGGCGTCGTAGCCGTACTCCTCGTAGTCCGTCGTTGACGACCCGCCGCCCGACGGATTGGGGAAGCGCAACCGGCTGACCCGGTCGAACCCGTCATAGACATAGGTGGACAGATTGCCGTTTCCGTCCGTGCGGGTGGCGACCTTGCCGTTGGTGGTCCAGGTCTGGCTCTCGGTGATCGTCGTGCCCGACAAATAGCCGCTGGTGGTGCTGAGCAGTCGGCTGACGGCGTCGTAGGTGTTGTAGGTTATCCGGTCCGGACCGAAGCTCCCCTGAGCGCCGAGCGTGCAAGCCGAGGCGGGCAAGGATCCATATTGGGCCGGGTTCATCCGCACCGTCGAGCAGGTCAGACGACCAGCGCTGTCGTAGGTGTACTGGGTCGCCATGGCGTCGGCCGAGCCGGCGGCGGCGATGTCGAGGATCTTGCGGCCTTGGGCGTCATAGGCCGTGGTCGCGGTCTGCAGGGCCGAGAAGGCGGACCAGTTCGCATCGGTCTGGCCAGGCGTTGTTCCCCGCTCGACCATCGTGGCCTGGCCGTCGGCGTTGTAGGTCGTGCGGGTCGCGGGATAGAGACGGCTGCCTGTCCCGTCCGGATCCGGTCCGATCACCCCGACCTGTTGGCGCATGGCGTCCCAGACGTAGCGCGTCGTGTCGGCGGCGCCGGCCAGAGGGCCGTTGACGGTCAGAACATTCCCCACCCCGTCGTAGGTGGTGGTGGTCATGGCCGTCAGCGTCCCGTTTCCAGAACCGCCGGAGATCGACACCGGCAGCAGGTTGCTTGCGGCGCCGGAGCCGCCGGCTTGATAGGTCGTCGAGGTCAGGACCTCATCGGCCACTCCGTCGCAAGTCGCCAGAGAGGCGCAGGCGGACATCTCCGTCTGTACATAAACCGGCGTCGCGGCCTGGGTCGGCGCGGCGGCGGCGGATTGCCTGTACCATGCCGATTTCTGCGTCCAGGCATACCTGGTCTGCGGACGCACCGCTCCGGTCGTGGGTGCAGGAGACGTGATGGACAGAAGATTGCCGGCCGCGTCATAGGTCAGATCAGTGACGCCGCCGCGCGCGTCGGTGATGGAGGTCGGCCGGCCGCATTGCGACGGACTAGTTGGGCACGACGAAGAATAGCCCGCATAGACGTTGACGGCGGCCAGCCCCGAACCTGGCTTTGCGATACGTTCCAGCCGACTAACATCGCCCCAGGCGGTGTAGTACCAGCGATCACGATTGCCTTCGGGATAGTCAATCCGCGCCAAGTGGAAAACCCCATCGTAGGCGTAGTCTGTCGTCTCGTTCTCGCCGTTAGTCGCCGACGTGATGCGGTTGACGCGCTGGGTCGAGGAGGGGTCGGGTCTGGTCCAGGAGATTTCAACCGACGAGTCCGACGCGCCGGGCCCATTAATCTCGGTCGTGGTCGTATAGACGGTCGGCGGGTTCACCGGCGCCGCGCCATAGGTGTAGCCCCAGGTCCCCACACCATCAGAAACCGAGGCGGTCTTCTCGCCAGTGATGTCCCGCGTCAGGGTGATATTCTGTCCGCTAGCCAGAGTGGGGCGACGGATGCCGGACAGCCAGCCGCCCGGGAACAGAAGGCGGGTTACGTTGCCCAGCGCGTCCGTAACGGTGCGCTCGGTCGTGGTCTGGGTGAAGGTCAGGCTCGGCCAAGTCTGGGAGAAGTTGCAACTATTGGCCGTCGGCGCACAGTAGTCCACGGCGTTGTTCAGAGCCACGACCTTGCTCAGCCGGTACCAGTCGGTGTTCCAGACATTCGATCCATATTCGAAATGCAGCTGATAGCCGTAGGTGTTGGTGACCGATTGAAGGCGGCGGGCCTCAAAGCCGTCCGTCATCACCACCGACGAATAGGTGTAAGTCAGCACCTCTCCATTCGGCCGGGTCAGCGTCGAGATCAGCCCGCCGTTGGCCACGTAAGGAGAATAGGTGACCCCACCGTCGAACTTGGCGATGGAACCGTCTGGGGCTGTGTAGCTATAGGCGCCGCTCGTCTGCACCAGCGCGCCGGCGCCGTCGATCAGCCGAAACTCCCCCGCCGACGTCCTTCTGTAAACAGCAGACGCCCCCTGAACGGTGACGGTGTACCAGGGGACCAGCGGCCCCGGCCCGAAGAACGGCGCGTAGGACACCATGCCCGAGGTGCTGTGGCGCCAGTCGCCGACGCCGGTGTCGAACGTCGCCGTGTAGCTCAGGCCACCCTGGCCCTTCGGTCCCACGGAGATCTCGGGCGTTGTGTAGATGAATGACCCGGTCGCTAGGTTGACGCCATTGCGATCAATGGCCTGGTAAGGTGCGGGCGGTGGGATCTGGGGCGCCTGCGCCGAACTGGCGAACGCGCTCACGGCGACTGCTGCGAAGACGAGAATGCCGAGGATGCCTCCCTTCATTGGTCGCCGCCCCTGCCAGTCGGCGATGAATTGGGGGAGGCGGGCGGCCCCGCCGGTTCATTCCTCGAAGACGTCACCTGTTCGGAAGAGGCGGACGAAGATGACGAGCCACGCGATGTCGTAGAGCTGCCGGTCGCCGTTATCCGGCTGGTGCGGTTGTTGGCTGCATCGTAGCTATAGGTGGTCACTGTGCCGTTTGGACGGGTGACGGTGATCACCCGCCCCAGGGCGTCGTAGGTGTAAGACTGCGCCCTGGATTGACGGGAGAGAACGAGGCTCGCGATCAGGCCGCCGACTGATGCCAGCAAGATACGTCTAGATTGCATGAACTCCCCCTATGCGAGCAGGGTGCGACCAGGATCGCGGCGGTGTCAAGGGGCCGCGTTCCAACATGGCCTGGCCTGTCGTCAGCCAATGGACAAAACCGGTGGCGCCGACTTCTCAGATGGGCCGATGTGTCGGCGCTCGACAGCAACTCGGGCGAAAGATGTGTCTATGAATCTAAATGAAAGGGCGCATTTATCGCGACGTGGCGGGTGCTTTTTTTCGATCCGCGATGCGCATGAACACCAAGGCCAGAACTATCAGGCCGAAACTCAAGATGGAGCGCGCCACCTCGGCCTGTCCCGACCACCCTTGGCTAACAATCAGGCCGTAGCTGCCGCCAAAACCGCACAGAAGCGACGCTCGCCGCCACCAGCCTTCGCGATGGAACGAGGGAGGCGTAAGGTCGTCAGCAATGGCGTCGTCCAACAACGCCCTGGTCGGGCCGGTCAAAGGGTTCGCTCACCGGCCCAATCTTCCATCAAAAGTGGGCATGGCGCTGGCGCGGGCTGGTCATCTCGGTCGGCAGACCCAGGGCAGCGATCTTGACGCCGGGTGGGCAAGTTCGTGGCTGACTACAGATATTGCGCTTCCGCCGAGTAGAGCCGCGGGGCTCCCGGTACCGCAGCGGCGGTCAGAATGCTCCCCGTGAAGCTAGCTTGGCGCGCCCGGAAGGGCTTCAGGGTGTCTGGGCGTCAAACTGTTCGCCTTGGCTTGCGCCAAGTGCCGGCACGTGTTCCTAGCCGCTTGGACTGGCTGAGCCGTACTTCGGTGGATGATTGTCGCTCAGGCCCATGAGGCGGCCTTACTTCCGGCTGGATCGTTTGCGGGCTGAATAGTAGCGTCCGGATTGGCCATACAGTAGGCTAGAATGTCCCTCGGCACCCGACTGTTGGGCGTGTCAGGAGCTGGGCCGTGTTCGTCGGTTTTCCAGAGACGGGGATATCGTTGCCAGGCACGAACCCTCCACATCCACGCCTTCGCAGCGTGCGGTTTGTCGGCAAGGAATATGTTGTCCGAATTTGGCATGTACGCTTCCCAACTGCGCTTCTCGGTCAGCCATGAGTGAGCAGGTCCCATGAAGCGACCGTTCTGGTCCTTGGCGTTCGGGCTGTCCGCGACGAACGCTGCTACGGCGATTCTGAGCGCCTTCGGATCGATTCCCTCGGCCTCCAGCAATGACACGGCTTGACGCACCCTCGCTCGATTCGACCAACTGGCAGACGCTGACGGGATCAATGTGAATATCGCTGACGATTCGATTTCGCATTGCGGCGAGACAGCTGCAGATTTTTCATTGGGTTCTTTCATAGGGTTGAGGGGCCGCTGATGGACCCTTTTAACCGTCAGGAATGGCCCCTTTTGTTCATTTGATCGGGGCCGTTGATGGCCCCTTTTGTCGCCTGAAATGGGTTCGTCGGTGGACCCTTTGAGCGAGTGCATTAGGGGGCGGTACTCGTTAGCCCTCCCGCGCCCGGAGCTGACGATCACCTCGATGTGCCGCCGCTCTCGCAGTTCTTTCACGACGCGCTTTAGGGTGGTCTCACTGATACTCAGCATTTTCGTGAGAACGCTCTGAGAAGGCCAAGCGGTACCGGTCTCCCGATTGAGGAATCGCAGGGCAAGGAGCGTGCACAGGCGGGCTCCGACATGGCTCAAGCCGACATCTGCTGTGACTTGATCCAGCCAGTCCAGCTTTTCGACGGTGAAGCGGTCAGACATCGGCTTCGCCTGATGAGAACGCCTGAGGAACGTACTGTGGGGGATTTTGTGACGCGTACCTTCCGGTTTGTGCCGTATAGGCCCGGTTTGTTCCGTTTCGTGGCCTATTGCTTAGGCGCTGAAACGCCCCTAGAAGGCCCGTCCTGCCTACACGCGGATGTGGCGGAACTGGTAGACGCACTGGATTTAGGTTCCAGCGCCGAGAGGCGTGGAGGTTCGAGTCCTCTCATCCGCACCAAAGCAAAAAGGCCTCGGATCGATCCGGGGCCTTTTCTTGTTTTGGCCTATCGCCCTCGCGGGCTACTTGAGGCCGGTTTTGGGCTGGTCGCCCTCAGGACTTATGGCCGTTTTGGTTGGCCTGCCTGAGGACATCAGCGCGTGTCTCAGCTGATCGGCGGGACGGGCGGGGGCGGCAGGTCGCTGTCCGCCTCGTGGACCTCGATCAGGCCGCGTCCCAGATGGCTCTTGCGATAGCCATACAAGAAATAGATCAACAGGCCGACGCCGCCCCAGATCGGCAGCACCATCTTGGCGTCGTGCGGCAGGTTCCAGAACAGGAAGGCGCAGCCAAAGGCCGAAAGGGGTGCGAAGACCCAGATCAGCGGCGTCCGGAACGGACGTTTGCGGTTCGGTTCCTTGACCCGAAGGATCAGCACCGCGATCGACACCATGAAGAAGGCGAACAGGGTGCCGGAGTTCGAGATGTCGGCCAGTTTGCCGACGGGGAATAGGGCGGCGCCGATGGCCACGGCGATGCCGGTGACGGCCGTCACAATATAGGGCGTCTTCCACTTCGGGTGGATCTTGGTCAGACCTTCCGGCAGCAGGCCGTCGCGCGCCATCACGAAGAAGATGCGGGTCTGGCCGTAGATCATCATCAGGATGACCGAGGGCAGGGCCAGCAGGGCGGCGGTGCCCAGGGCGTTGCCGATCTGGGGATGACCGATCACGCGCAGCACGTGGGCCAGAGCCTCGTTGGAGCAGACCAAGGCCTCGGCGTTGGTTGGAAGGGCGCAGGCGGCGACGAAGGCGGGCGAGCCGGGTTGGACGGCTTCGCCGGCCGCGCCGAGGACCGGCTGCGCGCCGATGGCGCCGGCTGCACCCAGGGCGACCAGCAGATAGAAGACGGTGCAGATGGCCAGCGAACCGATCAGGCCGATGGGCACGTTGCGCTGCGGGTTCTTGGTCTCTTCAGCCGCCGTAGAGACGGCGTCGAAGCCGACATAGGCGAAGAAGATCGAGGCGGCGGCGCCGACGATTCCCATGCCCGAAGAGGCGCCGAACATGCCGTTCGGCGCGAAGGGCGACAGGTTGGCCGTCTTGATCACCGGCAGGGTGATGACAATGAAGACGGTCAGGGCGACGACCTTGATCAAAACCAGGACAGCGTTGACCCGCGCCGATTCCGTCGTGCCGAGCATCAGCAGGCCGGTGACCAGCAGGGCCACCACGATGGCGGGGATGTTGACGATGCCGACCGAGAAATCGGGCATAGGAATGATGCCGTTCATGGCCCAGGTCGGTCCGGCGGATAAGAGGTCAGGGAAGTCGAACCCGAGCCCCTGTTCTATCAGCCCCAGAACATAGCCCGACCAGCCCACCGACACGGCCGAGGCCGCCACGGCGTATTCCAGAATCAGGGCCCAGCCCACGCACCAGGCGAGCAACTCACCCATAACGGCGTAGGTATAGGTGTAGGCCGAGCCCGATACTGGGGCCATGGCCGCCAGTTCCGAATAGCAGAGCGCGGCAACGGCGCAGACGGCGCCGGCGATGACGAAGCTGACCATCATGCCTGGGCCGGCCTTCTGCGAAGCCGCAGCCGTCAGCACGAAGATGCCGGTGCCGATGATGGCGCCGATGCCCAGCAAGGTCAGTTGAATAGGTCCGAGCGACCGATGAAGCGACTTCTTCTCGGCCGTGGCCAGAATCGCGTCGAGCGACTTAATGCGCCACATAAATATCCCCACGTTTACAGCGGCCCCTCGGCCGCGTCGGCGGGACGCTAGCGGCGGATAGCGGGCCGCGCAACGCGCATGACGACGGGGTTAAGCGCTCACGACGCTTTCGTGATCGTGGCGCATCGGGGGCGCATCGGGCTAAAGGCGGGTCATGTTGCCGATTCACGCGGTTCTCGAACCCCTGAAAACCGCTCTTGAGGGTGGAAACACGGCGGTCCTGGCCGCCCCGCCGGGCGCGGGCAAGACGACGGTCGTGCCCCTGGCGTTGCTGGACCAGGCTTGGCTGGAGGGGGCACGGATCCTGGTGCTGGAGCCACGCCGTATCGCCGCACGGGCCGCCGCAGACCGGATGGCGAGCACTCTGGGCGAGACCGCAGGTGGAACCGTCGGCTATCGCACCCGGTTGCAGAGCCGGATCGGACCAAAGACCCGGATCGAGGTGATCACCGAAGGCGTCTTCACCCGGATGATCCTGGACGACCCGGGCCTGGAGGGGGTGGGCGCCGTCCTGTTTGACGAATTCCACGAGCGCAGCTTGGACGCCGACTTGGGTCTGGCCCTGGCGCGGGAGACGCAAGCCCTGTTGCGGGAGGACCTGCGGCTGCTGGTCATGTCGGCGACGCTGGACGTGGCGGGGGTGTCGCGTCTGCTGAATGGCGCGCCGGTGATCGAGGCGGAGGGGCGGGCCTATCCGGTCGAGACCCGCTATCTGGGGCGTAATCCGTCTGAGCGGTTCGAAGAGGCGATGGCGCGGGCCTGTCTGACGGTGCTGGGCGAAGAGACGGGGTCGGTGCTGGCCTTTTTGCCGGGGCAGGGCGAGATCCACCGGGTGGCGCGACTGGTCAACGAACGGCTGCGGCTGCCGAATGTGGATGTGGTTCCGCTGTACGGCGGGTTGGATCGGGCGGAGCAGGACCGAGCCATCGAGCCGGCGGCGGTGGGCCGGCGCAAACTGGTGCTGGCGACCTCGGTGGCGGAGACCAGTCTGACCATCGACGGGGTGCGGGTGGTGCTGGACGGCGGCCTGTCGCGCGTGCCCCGGTTCGAACCGTCCAGCGGCCTGACGCGTTTGGCCACGGTGCGGGTCAGCCGGTCGTCGGCCGAACAGCGGCGGGGACGGGCGGGGCGGACCGAGCCAGGCGTCTGCTATCGCCTGTGGGACGAGGAACAGACGCGGGGTCTGGTTCCGCATCAGCGGCCGGAGATTCAGGAGGCGGACCTGACCGGTCTGGCGCTGGACCTAGCGCGGTGGGGCGCGCGGTCGGTCGAGGGGCTGGCGTTGCTGGACCCGCCGCCGGCCGGGGCCATGGCCGAGGCGCGCAAGGTGCTGACTCGGCTGGGGGCGCTGGATGCGGAGGGAGGACTATCGGATCATGGACGACGCCTGACGCGCATCCCGCTGTCGCCGCGCCTAGCCCATATGGTCGCCGTGGCCTCGGACGCCGGGGATGCCATGACCGGGGCGCGGATCGCCGCGATACTGAGCGAGCCGGGTCTGGGAGGGAACGGAATCGATCTGGCGGATCGGCTGGTCGGGCTGGACCGGGATCGGTCGCCGCGGGCGCGGGATGCGCTGAAACTGGCCGAGCGTTGGGCGCGGACGGCGGGCGGGGGAGCGAGCGGATCGGTCGAGCCGGGTCTGCTGCTGGCCGAAGCCTTTCCCGAACGGATCGCCAAGGCGCGGGGCAAGGCTGGGGAGTTGCTGCTGGCCAGCGGACGGGGTGCGATGCTGGACGCGACCGATCACCTGGCGCGCGAACCCTGGCTGGCCGTCGCGGAACTGGGTGGCGGCGAGGCGCGCGACCGGGTGCGGCTGGCGGCGGTGTTGGATGGCGCACGGATCGATGCGGATCTGGAACGGTTGATCGAGATCGAGGATCGGCTGGTCAAGGAACCGTCGGGCCGGATGGTGATCCGGCGCGCGCGGCGCATCGGCGCCTTGGTGCTGGACGAGAAGGTTATCGGCACGCCCGACGCCAAGGCCATGACGGCGGCCCTGCAGTCCCAGGTGGAGGCCGAGGGGCTGGGCGCGCTGAACTGGGGCGAGCAGGCGGCCGGGCTGCGGGCGCGGCTGGGGTTCCTGCACGGGCTTGATCCCGCCTGGCCCGAGGTGGCGGACGCAGCCTTGCTGGAGGCGCGGGCCGATTGGCTTTGGCCGTTGCTGGAGGGTGCGCGGTCCTTGGCGTCAATCGTTGATGGGCGATTGGCTGAGGCCTTGCGAAGCCTGATTCCCTGGGACCTGCAGAGGAAGCTGGATGAACTGGCGCCAGTGCGGTTGACGACGCCGCTGGGATCGGCGGGGATCGATTATGGCGCCGAGGGCGGGCCGCGCGTGGAGATCCGCGTGCAGGAGCTGTTCGGCGTCACCACCCATCCGACGGTCGGAGGCGGGCGCGTCCCCCTGACCCTATCGCTGTTGTCGCCGGCGCGGCGGCCGGTGCAGGTGACCAAGGACCTGCCGGGTTTCTGGGCGGGGTCCTGGGCGGCGGTGCGGTCGGACATGCGCGGCCGCTATCCGCGCCACCCCTGGCCGGAGAACCCGGCTGAGGCGCAGGCGACCAACCGGGTCAAACCGCGCGGAACCTGAGGCGCGGGCTTGACCGGGGCGGATGATCAAGCAATGCCTTTGCGCCCAAACAGGATTCCGCCGTGTCTGACGCAAAGACGATTTCGCCGACCGCCCGAAAGGGGCGGGTTCTTTTCGCCAGCCTGATCGGCACCACGATCGAATTCTACGACTTCTACATTTACGCCACGGCGGCGGTGCTGGTGTTTCCGAAGCTGTTCTTCCCCGGCGCCGATCCGACGACGGCGATGCTGTCGTCCTTCGCCACCTTCTCCATCGCCTTCTTCGCGCGGCCGATCGGCGCCCTGGCCTTCGGCCATTTCGGGGATCGGGTGGGGCGCAAGGCGACGCTGGTGGCGGCCCTGATGACCATGGGCGTCTCGACCGTGGCAATCGGCCTGTTGCCGACCCATGCCTCGGTCGGGATCATCGCGCCGCTGTTGCTGGCCCTGTGCCGGTTCGGACAGGGGCTGGGCCTGGGCGGCGAATGGGGCGGGGCCGTGCTGCTGGCGACCGAGAACGCCCCTCCGGGCAAGAAGGCCTGGTTCGGCATGTTCCCGCAGCTGGGCGCGCCGATCGGCTTCATCCTGTCGACGGGCGCCTTCATCGTGCTGACCTCGACCATGAGCGAGGCGCAATTCGAGGCCTGGGGCTGGCGGCTTCCCTTCCTGGCCAGCGCCCTACTGGTGTTCGTCGGCCTGTGGGTCCGGCTGAAGATCCACGAGACTCCAGAGTTCCAGAAGGCGGTGGACCGCAACGAGCGGGTCAAGGCACCGGCCGTCACCTTGTTCGCCCATCACAAGATGGCGTTGTTTCTGGGGACGTTCAGCGGGGTGACGACCTTTACCCTCTTCTATCTGATGACCGTCTTCGCCCTGGGGTGGGCGACCACGGGGATGGGGCTGGCGCGCGGCGACGTCCTGCCGGTCCAGTTGATCGGGGTGCTGTTCTTCGCAGCCTTTATTCCGGTGACGGCCCTGCTGGCGGACAAGTATGGGCAGGTGAAGGTGCTGATTGCCTCGTCGGTCGGGATCGGTCTGTTCGGGGCCCTATTCGCGCCCCTGTTTGCGGCGGGGCTGACAGGTTTGCTGATTTTCTTCGCCCTGGGGTTCGGGCTGATGGGCTGCACCTATGGCCCTATCGGCGCGGCCATGGCGCGGCCCTTCCCGACGACGGTTCGCTATACGGGAGCGTCGATGGCCTTCAATCTGGCCGGGATCGTCGGGGCGTCGCTGGCGCCCTATCTGGCGACCTGGCTGGCGCGGAACTATGGGCTGGCGGCGGTCGGCGGCTATCTTGCCCTGTCGGCCGTGGTGACCATCCTGGCCCTGTGGGGCATGGGGCGGGTCAGTCCGGAGACCGAACTCTAGGTTTCGTCCGTGGCGGCGTAGACCATGATGCCGGTCGCGATCGCCAGGTTCAGGCTGTCGGCCCGGCCGCGCATCGGGATCTTGACGTTGACGTCGCAGGCGGCGGCCAGATCGTCGGTCAGGCCGGCCTGTTCATTGCCCATCAGGATCAGCGACGGCTTTTGCATTACGGCTGAGCGGTGACTGACCGTCGCATCCAGGCGGGTGCCGACGACACTGCCCGGCCAGGTCTTTCGCCAGGCCAGGAAGGATTCGGGGTCGGTCCTGGTGATCGAGACAGCGAAGACCGAGCCCATGGTCGCGCGCACGGCCTCGACCGAATAGGGATCGACGCAGTCGCCGATCAGGATGACGCCGCCGCATCCGGCCGCGTCGGCGGTGCGGATGATGGTGCCCAGATTGCCGGGATCGCGCACCTGTTCCAGGGCCACCCAGCAGGACGCCGAGGCCGGATCCAGGCTGTCCAGCGGGGCGTAGGCCTGGTCGAACACGCCCAGCACGGTCTGCGGATTGTCGCGGCGGCTGATCTTTTCGAGGATGGCGTGGGTGACGATGATGATGTCGCCGCCGGCGTTGCGCGTCTCGGCCTTGGCCCGGTCCAGCAGAGGGTGGGGGCGGGCCTCTTCGCCGACCAGCAGCATGCGCGGCGCGCGGCCCAGGTCCAGGGCCTCGCCGATGAACTTCAGACCTTCGGCCAGGAAGGCGCCGGTCAGGTCGCGTTCCTTGCGCATGTGCAGGGCGCGAACGCTCTTGATCGTGTCGTTCGTCAGGGAGGTGATGACGCGATATTCGTCTCGGGCGCTCATCGGCTCCACCGCGCGAAGAAGGACAGGCCGATGGCGCGGGCGTCCGGGCCGTCTTCTGAGAGGGCCAGTTCGCCCCAGTCGATGCGGCCGCCGCGATCATGCGTCGCCTCGGCCATCAGATGGGCCAGGGACAGGCCCGAGACCCGGGCGGCATAGGCGTTCAGCAGCAGGAAGTCGGCGTCGTCGGCCAGAAGGGCGGCGCAATCCTTCAGCAGAAGCGGCATGTCTTCGAATAGGCGCCAGACCTCGCCGGTCGGGCCGCGTCCGTATTTGGGCGGGTCCAGGATGACGCCATCGTATTTGGAGCCGCGACGGACCTCGCGGGCGACATATTTGCGGGCGTCCTCGACGATCCAGCGGATCGGGTGCTGGCTCAAGCCGGACTGTTCGGCGTTTTCGCGGGCGTAGGCGACCGACTTCTTCGACGCATCGACGTGGGTGACCTCCGCGCCGGCGGCGGCGGCGGCCAGGCTGGCGACGCCGGTGTAGCCGAACAGGTTGAGAATCTTCGGCGCTCTGCCGGCTTCGCGCGCGAAGCTGCGCACGCGGTTGTCCAGCCATTCCCAGTTGGCGGCCTGTTCCGGGAAGAAGGCCAGGTGGCGGAAGGGGGTGAAACGGCCGGTGAATTTCACGTCGCGCCATTTTAGGGGGAAGGCGTCAATTGGGCCGTGCTGGTCGAACCGCCAGCGGCCCGAGTCTTCCTCCTCCTGCTGGGGATCGAAGGTGGCCGTGGCCTTGTCGAAGGCGGTCGGATCACGGGGAGACCAGAAGCACTGGGGCTCGGGTCGAACCACAGTGTAGCGGCCGTAGCGTTCCAGTTTCTTGCCGTCGCCGGAGTCCAGCAGGGCGTAGTCGGACCAGCCGCGCGTCACAAGGGTTTCGGGAGTGGGGGAGAGCAGGGGCGCCATTATGCCGCTGATAGGCGGTCAGGCGGCCTCGCGTCCAGCGTCCACGGTCACGACTGGCGCGCATTCTACCTCTAGTTCCGCATCATGGACCGTTTTGTCCCAGACATGGGGCGCGACGATCAGGCGCCAAAACGCATGGATGAAGGCCAGGCTGAGCAGGGACCAGTAGGCTGGAGCGGCGAGCATGTCGGTCAGCCGATAGTCCAGGCCCGCGCGTCGTGCGCCGACCGCACAGCCCATCCAGGCGGCGATGATCCCCACGGCGAGCACCGCGAACGATGCTAGCGGGGTATCCGGGGCCATGCCGGCGTGTAGTCCCACCATCAGGGCCGAAATGATCCAGGCCAGGGTGGGGGCGTGACAGGCGGCGGAGACGATGGCGGCGCCCAGGGTCATGACCAGGGACAGCAGCCCCCGACGGCCAAGGGCCAGGGGCGCGCGGGTGTGGACGCCCCAGGTCTGCATATAGCCCTTGAGCCAACGCGTCCGCTGCGGCAGCCAACGCTCGAGCCCGCCGGGCGGGGTCTCCCAGGTCGGGCTTTCCAGCACGCCCAGCCGCCAGCCGGCCGACCACAGCCTGAAACCGAGATCCGCGTCCTCGGTCACATTGTGGGCGTCCCAGCCGCCCGCGGCGCGGAGCGCGGCGGTGCGCAGGTGATTGCTGGTGCCGCCGAGCGGAAAGGGCAGGTTCAAATGGGCCATGCCGGGCAGATTGACCTCGAACAGGGCGGCGTATTCGAAGGCGAACTGGCGGTCGAGGAAGCGCGTGAGGCCGGACCCGCTTCGCCGGATGCGAAGCGGCGCCTGGAGACAACCCAGTTCCGACGCGGCCGCGAAGCGCGCCGCAGCCTCGCGGAGCTGAGCCGGATCAGGCGCGTCTTCGGCGTCGTAGATGGTGACGAACTCCCCGGTCGCGGCGGACAGGGCGTGGTTCAGGGCGCGGGGCTTTGTCTGGGGCGAGCCCGGTGGGACGACGATGATCCGCAGCCAGTCCGGGCGGGGTGTGGCCTGGGCCGCATCTAGGGTCGCGCGGTCGTGGGCCTCAAGCACCAGAAAGCCTTCGAGCTGACGTCGGGGGTAGTCGATGCGCGATAGGTTTCGG
The DNA here is from genome assembly GCF_058681075.1 of Brevundimonas sp. FV2ps16. Taxonomy (NCBI): domain Bacteria; kingdom Pseudomonadati; phylum Pseudomonadota; class Alphaproteobacteria; order Caulobacterales; family Caulobacteraceae; genus Brevundimonas; species Brevundimonas sp. FV2ps16. The sequence goes on from NZ_CM178728.1 coordinate 2,327,825, forward strand.
ATCAGCTGGGGCACGACAGCCGCCTCGTCGTGCAGGGCGGCCAAAATCGTGTAGCGCGGCCAGCGTGGGGGCTTGGGCGGTGACGACCGAGGGCGAAGGCTGGCGACCGCCAAGGCCGCGCGCCACAAGGCGCCGATGACGAAGCCGACCTGAAGCGCCACGATCAGCGCCATCAAGGTGGGGCGCGGCCAGGCGAAAAGCGCGGCCGTCAGGCCGCCGATCAGGCCGGACGCGATGAAGGATTGCCACAGGGTCGGCGTTCGCCGCGCGGCGCCCGACAGTCGTTGCCTGTGTTTCATCATGCCCGTTCGCCCCACGCTGCAGCTACATACAACCCAGAATACGCCAATGACACAACCGTGTTATGCAACGTCTGTTGGCTTCGATGACAGATTGTCGCTATTCAACGGCGGCCTGATCCGGAGTCGCCGTTGTCCGTCGTTTCGCCATCCTCGCGTTCAAATCGCAAACCCAAGGGCGAAGGCCATTCGCGGCGCGGTGAAATCCTGGCCGCCGCCGAACGCATCTTCGTCGAGCACGGCTACGAGGGCGCGACGATCCGCAAGATCGCCGACGAGGTCGGCCTGTCTTCGACGGCGCTCTATATGCATTTCCCCGACAAGGGGGCGATCCTTCAGGAGATATGCCGCGAAGCCTTCGGGCGGCTGATCGCGACCGGGGCCGCCCTGTCGGCGCTGGACGCCCCGCCCGAGGTGCGTCTACGGCGGATGATCGAGGCCTATGCCCAGTTCGGCTTCGACCATCCCAACGCCTATCGACTGATCTATCTGACCCGGCCCGTCGAGGCGCGCGAGGGCGCTCAGAGCCTGTCGCAGGAACTGGGGGCGGGGGTGTTCTCGGCCTTCGAGCAACTGGTCGTGGAGGCTGTGGCGGCGGGCCGGATGACGGGCGATCCGCGCACCATCGCCCAATCGATATGGGCCGCGACCCACGGCGTGGTCTCCTTGATGATCACCAAACCCTATTTCCCCTGGGTCGATCGGGACGCCCTGGTGAAGACCACCTTGGACGCCGTCTTCGCCGGCCTGCTGAAATCGTGAAGCCTGGCTGGGGGCTGGCGGCCGGGGCTGTAGTTTTGGCTACGGCGGGAGGCGTGGAAGCGCGGCCGCTGCGGGTCATGGCGCTGGATCAGTGCGCCGACCAATATGTCCTGGCCCTGGCCCCTGACGCCGACCTGGCCCTGTCGCCGCGCGCGGACGATCCCGACGCCTGGATGCGACGGGAGGCGGCAGGCCACAGACGCCTTCGCCCGACGTTGGAGGCGGCGGTCGGGTTCAAACCCGATGTGGTCGTGCGATATTGGGGCGGCGAGCCCCGGCTGCTGACGGCCTTGGAACAGCGCGGGTCCAAGGTGGTCACGATCGCGGACGCGACCGATCTGGACGGGGTGAGGGCCAATATCCGCGCGGCCGCGCAGGGATTGGGGCAGGTCGAGCGCGGGGCGCGGCTGGAACGGACGATGCAGGCCAAGCTGGATCGCGCCGCGCCGCCAACGGGACGCCCGAGGCCGGGGGCGGTTTATCTGACCTCGGGCGGCTACACGTCCGGGCCGGGTACGTTGATGGATGCGATGATGCGGGCCGCAGGGTTTCGCAATCTGACCACGGCGCCGGGCTTTGGCGCGGTCAGCGTCGAGCGGATCGCATTGCAGCCGCCGATCCGGTTCGTGCTGGGCTTCTTTGATCAGTTGCGCGCCGACTGGCGCGGGCCGGGGCGTCATCCGGTGGTGCGGCGCGCGGCCCAAGGGCGGACGGCGGCGAAACTGCCTGCGGCGGTGTTGACCTGTCCGGCCTGGTTCACGGCGGACGGGGTCGAGATGATGGCGAAGGGACGGCCATGAGCCGGACGGTTCGGTTGAGCCTGATCCTGGGACTGGTGTGCGTGGCGGCTGTGGCGGTGGCCATCCTGTTCGGCGAGACGGGGTTCGGCGGCGCCCAGTACGCCCAGGCGTTCGGCGATCCGGCGTCGGGACCGTGGGAGGTCTTGTGGCACGTGCGGGCGCCGCGTGCGTTGTGCGCCTTGATCGTCGGGGCCTGCCTGGGGCTGGCAGGGGCGGTGATGCAGGGCTTGCTCCGCAATCCGCTGGCCGATCCCGGGGTGCTGGGCGTGTCGGCGACGGCGGCTCTGGGGGCGGCCCTGTCCATCGTTCTGGGCGGCGCGGGCGTGGCGGGGCTGGTCGAGATGTCCGCTCTGGCCGGGGCCGTCGTGGCGGGAGGCCTGTTGATCGTCGCCGCCGGTCTGATGCGGGCGCCGGAGGCGCTGATACTGTTCGGCGTGGCCCTGTCCAGTTTCGCGGGAGCGGCGACGGCCCTGATCTTCAACCTGTCGCCGTCGCCCATCGCCCAGGCTGAAGTCATGTCCTGGCTGCTGGGATCGGTGCAGAATCGCAGCTGGGTCGATGTGGTCTGGGTCGCTCCTGCCTTGGTCGTCGCGGCGGTCTTCGCCGGGCTGTCGGCGAAAGGCTTGCGGATGTTGACCTTGGGCGACGAGACGGCGGCGGCCTCGGGCCTGTCCATGGGGCGGATGCGCGTTCTGGCGCTAATCGCGGCGGCGGTGGCGACGGGCGCGGCGGTGGCGGTGGCGGGCGTGATCGGCTTTGTCGGTCTGGCGGCGCCCCATCTGGTGCGGGCGGCTGTGCGAGGGGATGCGGGGCGTATTCTGGCGCCCTCCGCGCTGGCCGGCGGACTGATGCTGGTGGTCGCCGATCTGGCGGCGCGGCTGACGCCGACGGATCAGGAACTGAAGCTGGGGGTGTTCACGGCCCTGATCGGCGCGCCCCTGTTCGCCCTGATCGCCTGGCGGGCGGCGCGGGAGTGGCGGCTGTGATCGCGCCTCTGACGATGTGGGACGCCGACGCGACCCTGGGCGGTCGCAAGGTGCTGGATGGTGCGGACGTGCAGGTCGAATATGGCCAGCTGGTCGCGCTAGTCGGGCCCAATGGTGCGGGAAAATCTAGCCTAATCAAGGCGTTCGTGGGCTTGCTTGAACTGGATGGCGGCGTTGCTCGACTGAACGGCGACGATGTCAGGACGCTGTCGCCGCGAGAGCGGGCCCGACGCGTCGCCTATCTGCCGCAGGAACGCCGCATCGCCTGGAACTTGCCGGCGGTCGAGGTTGCGGCCCTGGGTGCGCCCTTCCTGTCGGGAGCCGGGGCCCTGGCGCGGGCCCATGCGGCCCTCGCCGAGGTCGGCATCGCCCATCTGGCGGATCGTGGCGTGGCCGAAATGTCGGGCGGCGAGCGGGCGCGGGTGCTGCTGGCGCGCGCCCTGACGACGGACGCCCCCCTAATGCTGGCGGATGAGCCCATCGCGGGGCTCGACCCGGATGCGCAACGGCTGGTGCTGGAGCGGCTGCGCGCCCGCGCCGACGGCGGGGCCGGCGTCTTGGTCAGCCTGCACGATCTGACGCTGGCGGCCGCCGTCGCCGACCGTATCGTGGTGCTGGACCAAGGACAGGTCGTGGCGCACGCCCCGCCCATGGAGGCTCTTGAGCCGGACGTGCTCCGACGCGTCTTCGGCCTCGACGGGCGCTGGATCGAGGGACCGGACGGGCCGCTGCTGGCGGCCCGCCGGGTTCAGTAGGCGACGTAGGGCCGGGGACCGGCGGCCGCGCCGCGCGCGATGTCGGCGGAGGGGGTCAGCGGGGCCGAACCGCCGTTCAGACGGGCCTTATAGACCGCCATATTCTCCATGACCCGCATCATATAGTTGCGCGTCTCGGTGAAGGGGGCGCATTCGATGAAGTCGATCGCCGCATTGGCGTCGCCGCGCGGGTCGCCGCAGCGGGCGATCCACTGGTTCGGACGGGCCGGGCCGGCGTTGTAGCCGACCGTGGCCAGCAGCATGGAGCCGTTATTGGCCGCCATCAGCTCGCCCAGGTGATAGCTGCCCAGGGTCATGTTGTAGTCCGGATCCCACAGCTGTTCGGCGGAGAAGCTCATGCCCAGGCGGCGGGCGACGCCGGAGCCGGTGGCGGGCAGGAACTGCATCATGCCGCGCGCGTCGGCGCCGGAGCGGGCGCGGGGGTCGAAGCTGGATTCCTGGCGGGTGATGGCCTGGGTGAACTCAAGCGGCGCTGCGCCGGCGACCTGGGGCGGGACGCGGATCGGATACATGCGCTCAGGCAGGACGAAACCGCGCTGGCTGGCGGCGCGACCGACCATCATGGCGGTGAAGCCTTCGCCATAGCCGCGCGACAGGTCCATCAGCAGGGCCAGATCCTCGATCGTCGGCAGGTCGTTGTCCAGTTGATAGGCGAAGACCCGCAACAGGCTGGTCTCGCCGGTCTCGCCCAGGATGCGGGTGGCGCGGACGAGTTCGTTGGATTCGAAGCGGGCGATGTCGGCCTGGGTGGGTGCGGGTTCTCCGGGGAGTTGCAGGCTGGTCATGCCCGCCTTTTCGGCGGCGAGCTGGCCGTAGAAGGTCTGCCAGTGCTGGGCGCCGTTGCGGTAGTAGGTCAGGGCGGCGTCGCGCTCGCCCCGCGCCTCGGCGGCCCGACCCAGCCAGTAATAGGCGCGGCCCTGGGTGATCGGGGTGGAGGAGGCGGTGCGCAGGGCCTCGAAATGGCGGGCGGCGACCTCGGGCTGGTTCAGCTTGGTCAGGGCGACCCAGCCGGCGAAGAATTCGGCGTCCACCATCCGGTCGCCGGAGGTGAAGCCGTGGCCGTTCATGGCGTCATAGGCGGCGCGCCAATTCCCCTGTTGTAGTGCGTCGAGATAATAGTTGCGACGTTCGGTCCACAGGGTGTTGTCGCCGGCCGCATGGCCGGGCGCAGGCGGCAGATTGGCCAACAGAGGGAAGGCTTCCGACTGGCGGTTCTGCGACCGCAGGATGCGCACCCGTTCCAGCGTCACCGCCGGATCGGCCGCCTGGGCCGGGGTCAGGCCGGCGACGACGGCGTCGGGGCTGTAGGCGGTGCGCAGGCTCATGACCGTATTGGCGACGGCCGCCCGCTCCGGCGAGACGAGGTCCAGCATGGCGCGCGTCGCCGGACCGTGGGGGCCCAGCAGCAGCATGTTCAGCCGCGCCTCATGATCCGCCAGCGTCAGATCGCCGCCCCAGCGGGAGAGGATGCGCGATTGCGGCTCGGCGTCGAAGGATCGGGTCCGCCACCAGTCGCGAATCAGGGCGCGGGCCTCGCGGTGGCGTCCGCGCTGTTCGAGCGCCGAGGCGTTGGCGATGGCGCCTTGAACCGTCTCGGGCGGGTGGTCGGCGAACAGGGCCATGACGGCGTCCGGCGCGGCGCCGACGCGGTCCAGCACCATTTCGGCGGCGGCGCGACGTGATTCGGCGCGCGGCCAACCCTTCAACGCCGTCTGGGCCTGGGCGAGCTCGGCGTAGGAGAGTTGTTCGCCCGAGGTGTCGATCAGGGCCCATTCGATCAGTTTGCGGGCCGCCGGGTCGCGCAGTTGCGAAATCGCCGACTGTGCGCCGGAGACATCGCGGGCGCGCGCCGCCGCCAGCCCTTGGCGGAACAGCGCCGTGTCCTGATCATTGAGGACGCGGCCCTGATAGGTGGGGGTATAGCCGGGGACGGTTTGTGACACGGCGAAATAGGGAACGGGTTGACCAGGCAGGGCGTCCTGCGGGGTCGGGGCGAGGACGGCGAGGGCCGCCGCCAGGCTGGTCGCGATCATGATCTTTCCTGTTCTCATTCATCCCGGTTGCGGCGAAGCCGCTGGCGACCTAACGTCCCGCGCTCTCAAGACAGAGGTTCTGGACATCCGTCCATCGCCCCTCCCCACGCAGGCTAGCTAGTCCCATGACCGCCCCCTTGTTCAAGGGCGTGATCACCGCCCTGATCACACCACTTCATGACGGAAACGTGGACGAAGCCGCATTCGCAGCCCTCGTCGAGCGTCAGATCGCCGCAGGCGTGGACGGCATCGTACCCGTCGGCACGACGGGCGAGGGCGCCAGCATGGATCTGGACGAGCACAAGCATGTGATCGCCCTGTGCGTGCGGCTGGTGGCGGGGCGCGTGAAGGTCATCGCGGGCACCGGGTCGCCTTACACCAAGGAAGCCATCGAGCTAACCCGTCACGCCAAGGCGGTGGGGGCGGATGGGGCCCTGATCGTCACCCCCTATTATATCCGGCCTTCGCAGGCGGGCATGGCGGCGCATTTCGAGTCCGTGGCCGACGCCGTCGAACTGCCGATCCTGCTTTACAATGTGCCGGGGCGAACCGGCGCCGATCTGGCCAATGAGACGGTGGCGCGGCTGGCCGCGCATCCGAACATCGTCGGTATTAAGGACGCCACCGGCGACATGAGCCGGGCGAGTTGGATGCGCGCCAACATCAGCGGCCAGTTCGACCTGATCTCGGGCGATGATTCGAGCTATCTGGGTTACCACGCCCATGGCGGGGTCGGACTGATCTCGGTGGCGTCGAATGTCGCGCCCGAGGCCATGGTGGCGCTTCACAATGCGCTGGCGGCCGGGGATTACGCCGCCGCCCGCGACTGGCAGGATCGGCTGATCGGCCTGTGCAAGGCGCTGTTCCTCGACAATTCGCCTGCGCCGACGAAATACGCCCTGGCCCGCCTGGGTCTGTGCCGCGAGGAGGCGCGCCTGCCGCTGTCGCCGACCTCGGACGAGGTCAAGCCGTTGATTGATCGCGCCATGGCGGATGCGGGCGTCGTCTGATGGCGCCGCAACCCCAGTCGAAGTCCAAGGTGATCGCCGAGAACCGCCGCGCCCGGTTCGACTATTTCCTCGAGGACAATATCGAGGCCGGGATCCAGCTGCTGGGGACCGAGATCAAGGCGCTACGCGACGGCCGGGCCAATATCGCCGAAAGCTATGCGGCGGTGGAGGGGCGCGAGATCGTCCTGATCAACGCCGACATCCCGCCTTACAAACAGGCCAACCGCTTCAATCACGAGCCGCGCCGGCCCCGCAAACTGCTGTTGCACAGAAAGCAGATCGATCGGTTGATCGGCGCGGTGCAGCGCGACGGTCAGACGATCATTCCGTTGAAACTGTATCTGAACGACGCGGGCAAGGCGAAGCTTGAGATCGCTCTGGCCAAGGGCAAGAAGCTGCACGACAAGCGCGAGGCCTCGGCCGAACGCGACTGGCAGCGCGACAAGGCCCGGCTGATGCGGGACAAGGGCTAAGCCTGCTCGTCTGGGATTAGGCGAGGGGCCGGGCGTCCATGACCCCCGGCAGATCAGCGAATCCGTAGCCCGCTCGACCGGCGGTTCCGGCCGGCGGGGTGACGAGGCCGCCTGTAATCAAGGTCAGAGCGGTGACCGCAACCACTATGACCGCCGCCCAAATCGCGAGCCTGCGCTCGCTGCGTGAAAACACCCCGTTCGTGCGTCGCATAGTCCAGCCTCCCGCTGGGAGACGAACGCCAAAGGCTCGCCTCTGTTCCGCCTTATTTGAGATTGGCAGATTCGTGCGACAGGCGAGCAACATTTGATGGTTAGCGAGTGATCAGGTCTCGCGCCCGGTCGAAGACGGCTTCGAACATGGCGGGCGTCAGGCGGCCGGTATTCGTATTCAGTCGCGAGCAGTGATACGAATTCAGGATCACATAGCCGCCCGCTTCTCCTTCGGCCCCGTGGCCGGCGGGCATGGCCGAGGCCGGGCGGCCGAAAGCCTTCAGGATATTGCGGCGTGAGACGTCGCCCAGGGTGACGATCACCTTCAGATTGGGCAGCAGGGCCAGGCGATCAATAAGGAAGGGACGGCAGGTCGTCTCTTCGATCGGCAGGGGCTTGTTGCCCGGCGGGGCGCAGCGGACGGCGTTGGTGATCATACAGTCGACCAGCTTCAGGTCGTCATCGCCGTCCGGATCATAAGACCCATGAGCGAAGCCGGCCTTTAACAGAGTGTCGTACAGGAGCCAGCCCGCGTGGTCGCCAGTGAAGGGGCGGCCCGTGCGATTGGCGCCGGTGCGGCCCGGCGCCAGGCCGGCGACCAGCAGTCGCGCGTTCGGATCGCCGAAGGAAGGGGCGGGGCCGTTCCACCAGTCGGGGTTCTGACGCGCATTGTCTTGGCGATACTCCACCAAGCGGGGGCAGAGAGGACAGTCGCGCGGCGGCTCGGGCGTCAGGCTCATTGGGCGGCGCCGGTCTTGGGTCGGCCGAAATCGGCCATCAGGTCGTTCAGATCCAGGAAGGCGTCGGCCTGGCGGCGCAGTTCGTCGGTGATATGTGGCGGCTGCGTCTTCTGGGTTGAGATGACGGTGACGCGGACCCCTTTCGCCTGCACCGCCTGGACCACCCGGCGGAAGTCGCCGTCGCCGGAGAACAGCACGACGTGGTCGAGGTGCGGGGCCAACTCCAGCATATCGACCGCGATCTCGATATCCATATTGCCCTTGATCCGGCTGTGCCCGGATCCATCGGTGAACCGCTTCACCGGCTTGGTCACGACCGAGAAGCCGTTGTAGTCGAGCCAGTCCACCAGGGGTTTCACCGGCGAGAACTCTTCGCCCTCGACCACCGCCGTGTAATAATAGGCGCGTGTCAGGACGGATTTTTCGCGGAACCAGTCCAGCATCCGCTTGAAGTCCAGGTCGTGATGCAGGGCGCGGGCGGCGGAATAGAGATTCGAACCGTCGATGAAGATCGCCAAGCGGTCGGTGGGATGAAACATGGTCGAAGCCGTGGAAAGGGATGAAGAATATGGCGTCCCGGCGAGGGCTCCGGTCGATGTGGGAATCAACGGGGCGCTCGATCTGGACGCAGCAGTCATCGTGGCGCTGGGCTGTAATGACAAGGGGGTGTGGTCCTCTTGCCGCGAGGCGCTGGAAGCGGCGCTGGCGCGTTTCCGCAGTGAAGGGATCGACATCGTGGCCCGGTCGTCCTGGTGGTCGTCGATGGCCTGGCCCGATCCGCAGGACCCGCCCTTCCTGAACGGGGTGGTGATCGTTCAGACCCGCCACGATCCGCACGCCCTGATGGCGGCGCTGGGCCGGATCGAGGACGTGTTCGGTCGGCAGCGGTCCGTCCGCAACGCGCCGCGCACTCTGGATCTGGACCTGATCGCTTATGGCCGGCTGAGCGGTGATCTGGACGGACTGATCCTGCCGCATCCGCGCTCTGCCGAGCGGCGGTTCGTCATGGGGCCCATCGCGGAGATCGCGGCGGACTGGGTGCATCCGCACGGCGGCCTGGCGCGGGACCTGGCCGCCGCAGCGACCGTGGCGCAGGAGGCGCATCCGGTCTGATGCCGCACTTTCGCCCCGCTGGCGTTGCAAAACACAGTCCCTATCTGTATTTGACGCGGTTCTCCCCCGCGTTCGAGGAATTGTCATGGCCCGCGTCACCGTCGAAGACTGCATCGAGAAGGTCCAGAACCGCTTCGGCCTGGTTCTGCTCGCCGGTCACCGCGCCCGCAGCATCGCCAACGGCGCCGCCCTGACCATCGACCGCGATAACGACAAGAACCCCGTTGTGGCTCTGCGCGAGATCGCCGACGACACGGTCGTGCCGGACGAACTGCAGGAAACCATCATCACCACGCTGCAACGCGTAGATGAGCGCACCGAAGCCGAGGATGAGGCGGAAACCGTCGCCCTGCTGGCCGAGCCGCAACACATGAACATGGCCGAGGCCGAGCTGATCCGCGCCCTGCAAAGCGACCGCGACGGCGGCCAGGAGGAGCGGTACTGACGCCCGAGGGAGCCCCTGGCGTCACTATCCTGCCGGCGCGGACCGAAACGGTTCCGCCGGCGCCCCAAGCTGCGAACAAAAACGATCCCATGCCGACCGCGGATGATGCGGCGCCGGCGCCGAAGCGCGCGCCCATACTGCGCCAGTTCGAGCTGATCGAGGCCGTCAAGGCCTATGACCCTACCGCCGACGAAGCGCTTCTGAACCGCGCCTATGTCTATGCGATGAAGATGCACGGCTCGCAGATGCGAGCCTCGGGCGATCCCTATTTCGCCCACCCGATCCAGGTCGCGGGCATACTGACCGACTACAAGCTCGATACCGCCACCATCGTCACCGCCCTGCTGCACGACGTGGTCGAGGACACCTCGGCGACGCGCGACGACATCGCCCAGATGTTCGGCGAGGAGGTAGCGGTCCTGGTCGAGGGCGTGACCAAGCTGAGCCGGCTGGAGCTGCAGGCCGAGCACACGCGCCAGGCCGAGAACCTGCGGAAGTTCATCCTGGCCATCAGCCGGGACGTGCGGGTGCTGCTTGTCAAGCTGGCCGACCGTCTGCACAACATGCGCACCCTCCAGTACGTGAAACCGGAGAAGCGCGAGCGGATCAGCCGCGAGACCCTGGAGGTCTATGCGCCGCTGGGTCGGTCGATCGGCATTCATTCGATCGCGTCCGAACTCGAAGAACTGGCCTTCACCCACCTGAACCCCACGGCCAAGACCGCCATCGAGCGGCGGCTGGAGGCGCTGAAGCTGGAACACGGCCGCGCCATCGAGGGCGTGGCGGGCGAGGTCGAGCGGGTGTTGTCCGAGGCCGGGGTCGGCGCCCACGTCTTCGGCCGCCAGAAAACGCCCTATTCGATCTGGCGCAAGTTGCAGCGCAAGTCGGTCGGCTTCTCGTCCCTGTCGGACATCTACGGTTTTCGCGTGATCGTGGAGGCGGAAGACGACTGCTATCGCGCCCTGGGCGTCATCCACCGCGAATGGCCGATGGTGCCGGAGCGGTTCAAGGATTTCATCTCCACGCCCAAGTCGAACAACTATCGCTCGCTGCACACGACGGTCGTCGGGCCGCGGGGGCTGCGCATCGAGATGCAGATCCGCACTGAGGCGATGGACCGGGTCGCCGAGGACGGCGTCGCGGCCCACTGGCGGTACAAGAACAAGTCCTATGGCTTCGACCGCGAGGCGATGGAGCAGGGGGGCGGTCGCGACCCGCTGCAGAACCTGCGCCACCTGGTTCAGGTGATCGAACACGGCGAGGGCGGCGAGGACTGGGTCGAGCACGCCAAGCTCGAAATGTATCTGGATCAGGTCTTCGTCTTCACGCCCAAGGGGCGGTTGGTGACCCTGCCGCGCGGCGGCATGCCGCTGGACTTCGCCTATGCCGTCCACACCGAGGTTGGGGACACGGCCGTCGGCGTCAAGGTCAACGGCGAGCTGAAGCCGATGCGCACGCCGTTGCAGAACGGCGACGTGGTCGAGATCATTCGCGGGGCCAAGCGCGAGGTTCCTGCCGACTGGCGCAGCTTGACCGTCACGGGCAGGGCGCGGTCGGCCATCCGGCGCCATATCCGTACCTCCGAACGCGAGGAGTTCGTCAAATTGGGCCGGGTGGCGTTGCAGCAGACCCTGGCGCGTATCGACAAGACCTTGGCTGAAGTGTCGCTGAAACCGATACTGGAGACCCTGGCGGTCGCCGGCGACGATGATGTGTTCGAGAGCCTGGGGCGTGGACGGCTGTCGCCGACGACGGTGGCTGAGACCCTGTTCCCGGCGCTGAAGGGGCGGCTGAAGGCGGGGCCGGAGAAGCAGAGGATCGAAGGGGACACCGCCCGTCTGTTCGTCCGGGGCGGCGGGCTGACGCCCGGCGTCAGCGTTCATTTCGGCCAATGCTGCACGCCCGTGCCGGGTGATCGGATCGTCGGCATTCTGGAGCCGGAGGTGGGGCTGACCGTTCACACCATCGACTGTCAGTCGCTGGCGGCCTTCGCCGACGACGATTCGGTCTGGCACGACCTGCAATGGACGCCGCAGGCCGAAACCGACGCCGTGGCGGCGGTCCGCCTTAACGCGACGATCCGCAACGCGCCGGGCGTGCTGGGGCAGGTGACCACCCTGATTGGGGAGGCGGGCGGCAATATCATCAACCTGTCGATGGCCTATCGGCAGCAGGACTTTTTCGATGTGACCCTGGATGTCGAGGTCGAGGACGCGAAACACGCGACCATGATCATGGCTGCGCTGCGGGCCAATCCGTCGGTCGACAACGTCGATCGCGGTCGAGGCTGAGCCTTTCGCTCGGCGGGGCGAGGCGCTAAGACCGCCGCCATGAACACCCAAGACGTCCTCAACGAGTTCCGCGACGCCGGCGCCCTGCGCGAAGGCCATTTCGTCCTGTCTTCGGGCCTGCACAGCCCGGTCTTCCTGCAAAAGAATCTGGTCTTCATGCAGACCGATCGCTGCGAGCGGTTGTGCAAGGCGCTGGCGGACAAGATCGTCGCGACCGTGGGTCCGGTGGACGTCGCCATTTCGCCGGCCGTGGGCGGGATTATCCCCGGGTATGAGACTGCGCGTCACCTCGGCGTGCCGTCGATGTATGTCGAGCGCGAGGGCGGTCAGTTCAAGCTGCGGCGCGGCTTCTCGGTTGAGCCGGGGCAGAAGGTGGTGATGGTCGAGGACATCGTCACCACGGGCCTGTCGTCGCGCGAATGTATCGCCGCCATCCAGGCCGCCGGGGGCAAAGTCGTCGCCGCCGCCTGTATTGTGGATCGTTCGGGGGGCAAGGCGGATGTCGGCGTGCCCTTGATCGCGCTGGCGTCGCTGGAGGTGCCTGCCTATCCGGCCGACGCCCTGCCGCCGGAACTGGCGGCCCTGCCGATTGAAGATCCGGGCAGCCGCAGACTTTCGAAGTGATGTTCGGATTGGCGAGGAGCTGAGATGCGCGAACGGGTCAGGTTGGGCGTCAATATCGATCACGTCGCTACGGTGCGGAATGCGCGTGGCGGGACGCATCCGGACCCGGTTCGGGCGGCCGAGGCGGCGCTGGCCGCCGGGGCGGACGGGATTACCGCCCACCTGCGCGAAGACCGCCGCCACATCACAGATTCCGACATCGACGTGCTCAGCGCCCTGTGCGCTCGGGCGAGCAAGCCGCTGAACTTCGAGATGGCGGTGACGGACGAGATGCTGGCTATCGCCCTGCGTCATCGTCCTCATGCCGCCTGCCTGGTGCCCGAACGGCGTGAGGAAGTGACGACCGAGGGCGGGCTGGCGGTGGCCGGGTTCGAGGCGAGGATCGCGCCGGTGGCGAAAGCCTTGGCCGAGGCCGGGGTGCGGGTGTCGCTGTTCATCGAGCCGTCCGAGGCGCAGGTCGAGGCCGCAGCGGCGGTTGGCGCGCAGGTGGTGGAGTTCCACACCGGCCGCTATTGCCATCTGAACGATCCCGGCGAGCGGGAGGTGGAGTTCGAACGGATTGCAGCCGCTGCGGCACAGGCAGACATCCTGGGGCTCGAGGTCCACGCCGGGCACGGTTTGGATTACGACACGGCACCGCGCTTGCTGGCCATTCCTGAAATCCGCGAGCTGAACATCGGTCATTTCCTGATTGGGGAGTCCATCTTCGTCGGCCTGGATGCGGCGATCCGACGGATGCGGGCGGCGATGGACGCGGCCAAGTGATCATCGGCGTCGGCGCCGACCTGTCGGACATCCGGCGGATCCAGGCCTCGCTGGATCGGTTCGGCGAACGGTTCAAGCAGCGCTGTTTTACGGACATCGAGCGGACCCGGTCGGATCGGAAGCCGGACCCGGCCTGGAGCTACGCCAAGCGGTTCGCGGCGAAGGAGGCCTGCGCCAAGGCGCTGGGCACCGGGATGCGGGCGGACGTCTATTGGCGCGACATGGGGGTGGTGAATCTGCGCTCCGGACAGCCGACCCTGGCCCTGACCGGCCATGCCGCCGAGCATCTGGCGCGGCTGACTCCGGCGGGACATGAGGCGAAGATTCACCTGACTTTGAGCGACGAGCATCCGTATGCACTCGCCTTCGTGGTGATCGAAGCCTTGCCGCTGTCGTAATCGCGATATACCCCTCAGGGGACGACCGCGCAGACGCGGCAAGGGGATTCCTGACGCATGAGCGAAGACCAAAAGCCGCACGACGCCGACGCGGCCAAGACCGATGCGACCGATGCTGCGCCGGAGGCCGGCGCGGAAGAGGTCTATGTCTGGTCAGAGGCTGACAAGCCGGTAGAGACGACGTCCACGCCCGCCGCTGCCGCTCCTGGCGATTCTGGCAAACGCCCCGTGTGGAGCGATGACGGCGACGCGCCATTCGAGGAGACGTCGGCTGCGCCGGTTTATGCCCGCAAGGCGGCCAAGGCGGAGCCGACCGCTGGCGACGAGACGATGGAGATCGTGAAGACGATCTTCTTCGCCCTTCTGATCGCCATGGTGCTGCGGATCTTCCTGTTCCAGCCCTTCACCATTCCGTCGGCCTCGATGGAGCCCAACCTGTACGAAGGCGACTATATCGTCGTGTCGAAATGGTCGTACGGCTATTCGAAGCATTCGATCCCGTTCAGCCCGCCGCTGTTTGACGGCCGGGTGATGGGCTCGGCGCCGAAGCGCGGCGATATCGTGGTGTTCAAGCTGCCGCGTGACGACAAGACGGACTTCATCAAGCGGGTCATCGGCCTGCCGGGCGACCGGATCCAGATGATCTCGAACAAGCTGTATATCAACGACAGGCCGGTTGAAGACGTCGTGGTCAGCGAGCGCGAGATCAACGACATCTTCGGCGCTCATCCGGTGGCGCAGGTGCGCGAGACCCTGCCGGAGGGCAAGAGCTTCATGACCCAGGACTTCGGTCCCGGGAACGACCTGGACGATACGCCGGTCTATGAGGTGCCGGTCGGTCATTACTTCATGATGGGCGATAATCGGGACAACTCGATCGACAGCCGGGTCGAACAGTCCAGCGGCGTGGGCATGGTCCCGGCCGAGAACCTGGTCGGCAAGGCGCAGATCATCCTGTTCTCGTGGGAGCCCGGCGCGTCGCTGTTCAAGCCCTGGACCTGGGCCAATGTGCGGCTCGGACGGTTCTTCAACGTTCTGCATTGATGGCCAATCTGAGAGCTGAGGCGGTCGCGGCGTTGCAGGCGCGGATCGACCATTCCTTCAAGGATGCGGACCTGTTGGAGCGCGCCCTGACCCACGCCAGCGTCGGCGAGGGCGCGCCGGTCGGTGTTCATGGACCGCGCGACAACGAGCGGCTGGAGTTCCTGGGCGATCGGGTGCTGGGGCTGCTGGTGGCCGAGAAGCTGTCGCGGGACTATCCCACCGCTCACGAAGGCGAACTGTCGTCCAGCCTGCACGCCCTGGTCGACAAGACCGCCTGCGCGCGGGTGGGCGAGGCCTTGGGCGTCGGTCCGGCCCTGCGTCTGTCGCCGGGCGAGACCAAGACGGGCGGGCGTCGCAAGGCCGGGGTCATCGCCGATGCGGTCGAGGCCATCCTGGCGGCCGTCTATCTGGACGGCGGGCTGGAGGCGGCGCGAACCTTCTTCGACAAGGCCTGGGCCGCCGAGTTCGAGGCCCCGCCGTCGCGCACCGTGACCAACCCCAAGTCCGCCCTTCAGGAGTGGGCCCAGGGGCGGGGTCGGCCGCTGCCGACCTATCGCGTCGTGGATCGGACGGGTTCTGATCATGCGCCGACATTCACCGTCGAGGTGTCGGTCGAAGGCGTGGAGCCCTTGACCGCACTGGGGCGTTCGCGTCAGGAGGCGGAGAAGGCGGCCGCAACGGCTCTCCTCAAACGTGAAGGCGTCATTTGACCGATATTGAAAACCAGCGCGCGGGCTTCGCCGCCATTATTGGCGCGCCGAACGCCGGCAAGTCCACGCTGGTCAACCGGCTGACCGGATCCAAGGTCTCCATCGTCACCCAGAAGGTGCAGACGACGCGCTTCCCCGTGCGCGGCATCGCCATGGAAGGCGACGCCCAGATCGTGCTGGTGGACACCCCCGGCATCTTCACCCCGCGCCGTCGGCTGGACCGGGCCATGGTCGCCTCGGCCTGGGGCGGCGCACAGGACGCGGACGTGGTCGTCCACCTGATCGACGCCCAGTCGCACATCAACTCGGAAGGCCGTGACGGCACGGCGGCCGACCGCCGCTCGGCCGAAGACACCGAGACCATCATCGCCAATCTTCAGTCCACCGGGACGAAGGTGATCCTGGCGTTGAACAAGATCGACGGCATGCGTCGCGACACCCTGCTGGCCCTGTCGCAGAAGATGTTCGAGAGCGGCGTCTATGAGGAGGTCTATATGATCTCCGCCGCCAACGGCGACGGGGTCGAGGACCTGAAGCAGCGCTTGGCGCGGTCGATGCCCCAGGGGCATTGGCTCTATCCCGAGGATCAGGCGGCCGACGTGCCGGTGCGGGTTCTGGCGGCCGAGATCACGCGCGAGAAGGTCTATCTGCGCGTCCACGAGGAACTGCCCTATTCGGCGGCCGTGGAGACGACCAGTTTCGAGGAGCGCGCCGACGGCTCGGCCCGGATCGAACAGACCATCTATGTCGAGCGCGAGAGCCAGCGGCCCATCGTCCTGGGCAAGGGCGGTCAAACCCTGAAATGGATCGGCCAGAAGTCGCGCGAGGAGCTGAACGAGATCCTCGGCCGTCAGGTCCACCTGTTCCTGACGGTGAAGGTCGATCCGAAGTGGCAGGATTCGCGGGCGCTCTACGCCCAGTTCGGTCTCGATTTCGACGTCTGAGTTCCCGTGTTTGAAGTGCCGCGTACCCCTGGGGGCCATCCCCGGCTTGTTCTGGGCGTCCTGGGGGCGCTGATCCTCGGCGGCGTGGTCTGGGCCGGTTTTTCGACGTCGGTCAAACCCGTGAGCGATGCGATGCGGGCGGCGACCAGCCCCGAGACGCCGCCGCGACCGCCGCTGGTCGTGGTCGAGGATCTGCCGCAACTGGCCGCGAGGCTGGAACGCGAGGGCGCGGCTGGGCGGTTCATGGGCGGTGTTCTGGTGGCCAAGGGCGACCGGGTTCTGTTCCGCCAGGTCTATGGCAAGGCGAACTATGAGCAGGATCGGCCGCTGAAGCTGGACTCGCGGTTCCGGCTGGCCTCGATCTCCAAACAGTTCACGGCGGCGGCCATCCTGCGCCTGCAGGACGAGGGGAGGCTGAGCGTCTCCGACCCGGTCTGCAAATGGATCCAGCCCTGTCCCAAGGCGTGGGAGCCGGTGCGGATCAGCCACCTGTTGTCGCACACCTCGGGCATTCCGGACCTGATGGCGCGGCCGGGCTGGGGCATGCGGCGGACGACGCCGGCGACCCTGGATGAGCTGACCGAGGACTCGAAGCGGTTCGGCCTGCAGTTCGCTCCGGGGACCAAGGTTCGGTACGACAATGCGGGCTTCAACCTGGCGGCGGCCATCG
The DNA here is from genome assembly GCF_058681075.1 of Brevundimonas sp. FV2ps16. Classification (NCBI taxonomy): domain Bacteria; kingdom Pseudomonadati; phylum Pseudomonadota; class Alphaproteobacteria; order Caulobacterales; family Caulobacteraceae; genus Brevundimonas; species Brevundimonas sp. FV2ps16. Next base: position 2,344,918 of record NZ_CM178728.1, read on the forward strand.
TCGAGAAGGCCAGCGGCCGGCCCTATCAAGCCTATATGCGCGAGACCTTCTTTGGTCCTCTGGGCATGAAGGACAGCGGGCTGGACCTGGACGGCGGGGACCATGGGGCGATCATGGGTTACGCCAACTTCCCCGCAGGACTGGCGGCCCAGCCGAACGCCAACACCTCCATCGTCGCCGGCGCAGGCGCGGTCTATTCGACGCTGGACGATCTGCTGGTCTGGCAAAGGGCGTTGCACCGCGGGGCGCTGCTGAAGCCGTTCAGCTATCAGCAGATGCTGGCTGACCATGCGCCGGCGGACGCGCCCAAGGAGCGGGGCAGACCGCGCCGCGACTGGGGCTACGGCATATTCTCGAACCGGCTGGGCGATCAGGTCCAGCCCAGTTTCCAGGATCGCCAAATCTATCACACCGGCAGCTGGGGCGGGTTCCGCAATCTGATGCTGTACCAGCCTGAGGCCGATGTGACGGTGATCGTGTTGTCCAACAATTATCACCTGCGCGACCAGGTCTTTCTGATCAGCCAGCAGGCCATGGCCGAAGCCCTGGGCCGCGAGTTCCCGACGACCCTGGACCGATAGGCCCAAGCCGGCGGCATGGCGTAAAAACAGGGCGCCAAACGTGCCAAAGGCGCCAAACCTGCCAAACGCGCCATACCTCCGTCTCCCCATCAACACCGGCTCCCAGTCTAAGGGCGTTTGAGGGCGCGGTGAGATGAAGGGTGAAAACGGGGCGCAAAGCCTTGCGCCGCCGTGTTCAGGATGGATGGAAAATAAATTTGGGCCGTCAGGCGGGGAGCATGGACCCTGTGTCGATGTAGCGCTGGTGCCACGACAGGGCTTCGTTCAGCAGGTGGGGGGACTGGAGGCCGTAGGAGCCCTTCAGCGCGCGCTCGTAGTAGTCGTTGAGGCCGTCGCGGTATTTCGGATGGGCGCAGTGGGCGATGATCAGCTTGGCCCGCTGTTTCGGCGACAGGCCGCGCAGATCGGCCAGGCCCTGTTCGGTGACGATGACCTGGACGTCCTGGGTGATGTGGTCGACGTGGCTGGCCATGGGGACGATGGCCGAGATGGCGCCGCCCTTGGCCGTCGAAGGCGTGACGAAACAGGAGATGAAGGCGTTGCGCGAGAAGTCACCCGAGCCGCCGATGCCGTTCTGGATGCGCGACCCCATGACCTGGGTCGAGTTGACGTTGCCGTAGATGTCGGCCTCGATCAGGCCGTTCATGGCGATACAGCCCAGGCGGCGGATCAGCTCGGGATGGTTCGAGATCTCCTGCGGGCGCAGGATGATCTTGCCGCGGAACTGCTCCATCCGACTGTTCATATCCGCCGCCGCCTCGGGGCTGAGCGAGAAGGCTGTGGCGGAGGCGACGGTCAGCTTGCCGGCGTCCAGCAGGTCCAGCATCCCGTCCTGGATCACCTCGGTATAGGCGGCCATCCGTTCGAACGGGCTGTCCATCAGGCCCGCCAGGACGGCGTTGGCGACATTGCCGACGCCGGACTGAAGCGGCAGCAGGGCGGCGGGCAGGCGGCCGACCCGGACCTCGTGCTTCAGGAACTCGATCAGGTGGCCGGCGATGGCGCGGGCGTTGGCGTCCGGCGCGGCGAAGGGCAGGTTGCGGTCCGGGGCCTCGGTCTCGACGATGGCGACGATCTTGTCCGGATCGCAGCGGAAGGTCGGCTGGCCGATCAGTTGGTCGGGCCGGGTCAGGGGGATGGGCACCCGGTCGGGCGGCAGGGCCGTGCCGTAATAGATGTCGTGCATCCCCTCCAGCGCCGGATTCTGCCAAGCGTTGACCTCGAGGATCACCCGCTCGGCCCGGTCCAGCCAGGTCTTGTTGTTGCCGATGGAGGAGGAGGGCACCAGGCTGCCGTCGGCGTTGATGGCCGAGACCTCGACCACGGCGGTGTCCAGCGGCCCCAGCACGCCCTGCCAGACCATGGGGGCCAGCTGGCTGAGGTGCATGTCCAGATAGTCCATCTGGCCGGAGTTGATCTTCTCACGCGCGATGGGGTCGGAGTTGTAGGGCAGGCGGCGTTCGATCCCGTCGGCCTTGGCCAGGGCGCCGTCCAGCTCCGGGCCGGTGGAGGCGCCGGTCCAGAGGTTCAGGCGGAAGGCGTCGCCGGCGGCGTGGGCGGCCTCGATTCGCGTAGCCAGGGCGGCGGGGACGGCCTTGGGATAGCCCGAGCCGGTGAAGCCGCTCATGCCCACGGTGGAGCCTGCGGGGATCAGGGCGGCGGCGTCCTGGGCGGACATCAGCCTGGAGCGCAGGGATTGGCTGCGAATACGCGACATGGAGCTCTTCAAGGTTACGGCCGGGGGGGGCTGGGCGTCTCGGGTAGGCGGCGCCGCGAAGGCGATCCATTCGACCTTGGTCGAGGATGGGCGGTGCGTCCATGATCTCCGTCAAATGATCCGTTCGATCCTATGGAACGCCAGACGGGACCGTCGGTTAGCGAGAGACCGCTAGGAAGGATCGCCATGAAAGCCCTTGTTCTGAACTGCACGCTCAAGCCGTCGCCGGAGACCTCAAGCACCGAAGCTCTCGCCAAGGTGGTGATCGACGAACTGGAGAAGGGTGGGGCCGAGGTCGAGATGGTCCGGCTGGTCGACCTGAACATCAAGCCGGGCGTGAAGACGGATCAAGGGGCCGGCGATGACTGGCCGGCTGTCCATGAGAAGATCATGGCGGCCAATATCGTCGTCTTCGCCACCCCGACCTGGGTCGGGCAGATGTCCAGCGTCTGTATGCGGGCCCTGGAGCGGATGGACGCCCTGTTCGAGGAGACGGACGACAGCGGCCGGCCTGTGGCGTTCGGCAAGGTGGGCGGCATCGTCATCACCGGCAATGAGGACGGCGCCCACCATATCGTGGCGACGGTCTCCCAGGCCCTGATCGACATGGGGTTCACCATTCCGGCGCAGAGCTGGACCTATTGGCACCTCGGCCCTGGAGCGGGGCCGGACTATGTCGAGACCGACGAGGGGCACGACTATTCGGATCGGGTTGGGCGCAACGCGGCGCGGAATATGCTGGCGCTGGCCAAAGTGCTGACACCGGACACCTACCCCGTTCCCGAAAGCTGAGAACAGGACTAGAACAGGCGACATGATCGCCGCTCTGTTCACCGCCCTGGTCCTTCAATCCGCGCCGCCGCTGGCGGCCATGGTCCCCGCGCGGGACGACCGTATCAGCACCGCCGCCCAACGGGAGGCGGACGAAGCGGCGGCGACCCTGGATCGGATGCACCAGGCGGCGGCGGATGCGGACGGCGCAACCTATTTCGCCCAGTTCAGCGACGGGGCACGGTTCGTAGGGACCGATGCTTCCGAGCATTGGGATATTCCGACCTTCAAGGCCTATGCGGAACCGATATTCGCGCGGGGGCAGGGGTGGACCTATCGGCCGTATGACCGGACCCTGATCGTCTCGGGCGACTTCGCCTGGTTCGACGAGAAGCTGGACAACGACTCCTATGGCGCACTGCGGGGGTCCGGGCTGCTGAGGCGGACCGGTCCGGGCGAGGTCTGGAAGATCGAGCAGTATGTGCTCAGTTTCACGGTGCCGAACGACAAGGCCAAGGCGGTCGTGGACGTGATCAAGTCCGCCGCTGCCGACTGATGGATTTCCATGAAGAGGCCTTCGTCCTGTCGGCGCGCAGCCATGGCGACACCGGCGCCGTGGTGGACCTGCTGACCGAGAACCACGGGCGGCGCGCGGCCTATGTGGCGGGCGGGGCGTCGCGGAAGATGAAACCTTTCCTGCAAGCCGGGGCGCGGGTGGTGGCGGACTATCGGGCGCGGACCTCGGATCATCTGGGCGGGGCGCGGTTGGAGCCGGTGGGCGAGGGGCCCAGCGCCCTGTTCGATGACGCCCTGGCCCTGACCGGCCTGGCTGCGGCGGCGGGGGTGGCCCAGGGCGCCCTGCCCGAGCGCGAACCGCATCCGGGGGTGTTTCTGGCCTTTGAGGCCTTGATGGGGGCCTTCGCCCTGCCGGACGTCTGGCCGGCCATCTTCGTGCGGTTCGAGGCGGGGCTGCTGGAGGACCTGGGCTTCGGGCTGGATCTGTCGAAGTGCGCGGCGACCGGGACGGCGGACGAGCTGATCTACGTCAGTCCCCGCACCGGGCGGGCGGTCAGCCGCGAAGCCGGCGCCCCCTATGCCGACAAGATGCTGACCCTGCCGCCCTTTATGCTGGGGGCGCAGGCCGGGCTGGTCGAGGGCGACGTCAAGGCGGGGTTCGACCTGACCGGGCATTTCCTGGAGCAGTTCGTCTTCCACCCTCAGAACAAGCCCTTGCCGCCCGCGCGGGTGTGGATGCTGGACAAGCTGGCCGAGACGGGGCGGCTGTAGAGCGCCGCCCCGTCTGCCGGCTCAGGCGGAGGCTATGGATTTTGCCAGACCATGCTGGCGATTCCGATCTCGTGGCCAGCGGTGTAGGTGATGGTGAAGCCTGCGAGCTGTGCAAGTTGGGCCTCCGATTCCGGCGAGAAGAAGATGCCGAGGACCATCCGGTGCGCCGGATTCAAGCCCATTCCCAGGTCGCCATGTAGCTTATAGGCGTCATAGCGAAGTCCGTTGACGAAGCCGTCCCAGTTCTGGAGGGACTCGCATTTCATCTCGACGACGATTTCGTCTGCGGGCGCGTTCAAGAAGGGATCGTTGACCAGGAAGTCGGCGCGCGTGTTGTCGGGATAGGCGCGGGATTCACGCATGATCCAGGCCTCCGGGGCCGAAGCGTTGACGCAGGCGGCGATCTCGGCCTGGGCCCAGGCCTCCCAGCCGCCGTTCAGGGGCCAGACGGTGCTGATTCGGTTGACGTTGGCGTTCGCCCAGCCCTGGACCAGGGTGAGGAAATCACGGGTGGAAAGCGGCATTGGACCAGGTCTCCGATGAGGGGCCGGCTTCACCGCCGGCGGTTGAGTGGGCGCGCGGGCGGCGCCAGGCGCGGAGGGCTCTCGCCGCGTCGCTTGAGCGGCGAGGCTGAGGAGCAGCAGGTCGAAAGCGGTCCCCATGGATGACACCTCCCCGGTCTGTTCGGCAGGGCGGGAAGCCATGACCCTGCGCCTGGATCGCCCGAGGGGATGACGGCGGGCGGCCCGCTCCGTGAACGAGCATGGAAAAAGAAAATCAACCAAGAGTAGTTCACATCCGTCTGCGTCGGACGTCTTACCTGTGGAGGTCGTCCTCAGCGGGGCCGGGCGATCTTCTTCCAGCGGGCCTCGATCCAACGGGTAAGGAGACAACTCATGGCTATTCCGACACCGGTGAACGGGCAGATCACCGACGCCGTCACCCAGGCGAATGTGAAGGTTCTAGGCGACGCCCCGGCTATGGCCATGGGGGCCATCTATCAGTCGCTCGCCCATTCCACGGGCATCCTCTACGAGAACGCCACCTCGTCGCAGCAGCAGCTGGCGATCGCGGCCCAGGCCGCCACCAACCAGGGCGTGATCCAGATCTACAGCGTCGACACCATGGCCGGCGCCGTGGCGACCTCGAAGATCGCCCAGTCCGATACGCCCGATAACATGCTGTCGCTGTTGACCGCGCTGCGCGCCGTCGGGCCGCACGCCGCCGTTTCCTGACTTTCGCTGCAACCCTCATTCAAAGGATTTGAGACATGGCGCTTCCGACACCCGTCAACGGCATGATCACCGACGCCGTCACCCAGGCCAACGTCAAGGTGCTGGGCGACGCCCCGGCCATGGCCATGGGCGCGATCTATCAGTCGCTCGCCCACTCGACCGGCATTCTCTACGAAAACGCCACCTCGTCGCAGCAGCAGCTGGCCATCGCCGGCCAGGCCGCGACCAACCAGGGCGTGATCCAGATCTACAGCGTCGACACCATGGCCGGCGCCGTCGCCGCGAGCAAGATCGGCCAGTCGGACACGCCCGACAACATGATGGCCCTGCTGACCGCCCTGAGGGCGACCGCAGCCTGACGCCGACGACGGATATCCCTGACTGCCGCGGCGGGAGGCTGGCGCCCGCCGCGCCCACCCCTGGAGGACGACCATGGCCGAGGCGAAGACGACCGACAAACCGGCGGACCAGGCCACGGAAGGCTCAACGGCGCGCCTGGGCGACTTCGAGGACGTCATGAAGCTGATGCTTGAGCTCAGCAAGAACCCGGCGACCGCCCCGACGGCGGAAGCGGTAGCCAACACCCTGCTGACCGTCATCGGCTCGGGGCCGAGCTTCGCGGCGATGCAGAGTCTGGTGGCCGCCAATCAGGCCAGCGGCATGATGTACCACAACGCCGTCGCCAATCAGCAGACCACCAATATCCTGGGCATGGTCGCCACCATGAACTGCGTTCAGGCCCTGATGGACAAGCCGTCCGTGATCCCCTGGCCGGATCTGGGGCCGCGTCGCGAGGAGGCGTTCGAATGAGCCCGCAGACGAGACGTGAGAAGCGCGAAGACCGGCGGGAGCCCGACTTCTGCCGCGAGGAGCCCCTGCTGCTGTGCGCCGGGGCGGGCATCTGCCAGGCCAGCCTGATCACCATCATGGCCTCGGCGGACGCCTTCGCCGCCCGGTTGGCGGCGTCCACCCATCATGCGGCGGAGCTGGCGACGCTGCAGACGCGCCACCTCGCCGCCAGTCTGGCGGAAATGCAGCCGCCGCGCGCGGCTCCGCCTGTGGGCGTCGGTCTCGCCGCGCCTGCAGCGATGGCGGCGCACGCCGTGTCCCAGGTCCGCCAGGACCCGCCGTCGGCCTTTTACGGCGCGCCGGTCGTCACCTGAGGAAAGAAAAGGGGGGCTTCGTCATGACAGACACCGTCAATTCGCAGATCACCGACGCCGTCACCCAGACCAACGTCAAGGTTCTGGGTGAAGGCCCGGCCGAGGCCGTGGCCATTTCGGTTCAGGCCGTGGCCCACGCCACCAGCCTGTCGGTCGAAAACGCCAGTCAGGCCCAGGGGGGGATGCAGCAGATCAACAATGCCGCGGTCGGCGCTCTGATCGCCAAAATCCTCGAAATTCCGGCCTGAGCCATGGCCTATCCGACCCCCATCAACAGCCAGATCACCGATGCGGTGACGCAGCAAAACCTGATGGTCCTGGGCGCCGCCTCGACCATCGCCATGGGCTCGATCTACCAGAGCGCCGCCCATTCCATGTCGATCGCCTTCGAGAACGCGGTCCAGGCGCAGCGCCAGGCGTCGATCTGCGCCCAGGCGGCGACCAACCAGGGGGTCATGCAGGTCTATGAGATGGGCAGCATGGTCTCGGCCCTGGCCACCACGCGGATCGCCCACAAGGCGCCTGCATCGAACAGTCTGGAAAACGCGCTTGTCCTGCTTGTCGCCCTTAAATTGCTGAAACTCTAGAACGTCAGGATCTGAACCATGGCCGCCGACACGCCCGTCAACTCGCAGGTCACCGACGCGGTCACACAGACCAACGTCAAGGTGCTGGGCGAAGCGCCGGCCCAGTCCATGGCGCTGGTCTATCAGAGCATGGCGCATTCGATCTCGCTGGCCATGCAGAATGCGCAACAGGCGCAAGGCGGGCTGCAGCAGATCGGCAACGCCGTGACCTCGAGCGCCGTCACCATGATCATGAACGCGGCGCAGAAATAAGCGCCAGGCCTGAAGAGAAAGCCGCTCTGCCGTGACCGATGCCGTCAACAGCCAGATTAAGGACGCCGTCCAGACCTCGACCAACTGGGCGCTGGGATTCGCGACCCTGGACGAGGGCACGCCGGCCAGCTCCACGCGGGTCTCGGCCGGGGGCGTCATCGCCTATGACAAGGCCACCCAGGCCGCCGCCCTGTCGGTCCAGGACGCCGCCGATTACCAGCGCAATGTCCTGTCGATCAGCACCACCGTCCAGGGCAAGGCCATGGCGATGATGCTGGCCTCGGGCGGGATGAACGAGCCGGCCCTGATCGCCTACGCCATGGCCCTGGTCAGTTCGTTCGCGGCGCCCATCGCTGCGGGGCTGGCGGCGGAGTCCGTCACCAAGGCCGTCCAGACCTTCCCTAGAAGCTGAACCCAGAACCAAGGAGCATGCCATGTCCAGTTTGACGGTGTTGAAGACCAGCGAAGCCGAGGCTGTTGTTGAAGAGGCCCAGGCGCTGGAGCGGGAGACGCGGGCCGACACCGAGGCGTGGCTGAACGCCGCCGCCGACCTGTCGAATGCTGAGCGACTGGAAGACAGTCAGGCGCGGTACCAGGAGTTGCGCGACGCCGCACAGAGGGTGGTCGCGCTGCTTTATCGCATTCAGGAGCCGATGCTGGCCGATCCCTATGCGCCCCTGGCGGCCGCCGAGATGGACAAGGCCAAGGCGCTGCTGGCGGATATCGAGGCGGGCGAACTGGTCGAGAAGGTCTCGCTCGTCCCGGCTTCGTCGGACAAGGAATGAGCCGGAAAAGGGGGCTTGCCATGGCCGAAGAACAGCCCGCAGCGCCGGCTGAGCCGGGGACGCCAGAACCCGTCAAGGATCCCGTCGTCCTGGCGGCGCAACGCATGGTCGTCGAGATGTTCAGCATGGCCGCCAAACAGATGCCTGACCTGATGAAGGCGCAGGTCCAGGGCCAGGCGCCGAACCAGGCGGCGGCCAGCGCCGAGGTTCAGAAGTTCACCGAGGGCATGCTCTCTCAGTTGCAGGCCCAGGTGACGCGGGCGCTGGGCGTGGAGCCCGAGACCAAGGGAGACAAGACGTGAGCGACGCCCATGGCGCGGCGGGCCGCCACCTGTATGATTCCATCTCGGAGCAGAAGCATTCGGTGGTCGACAGTTTCGCCGATCAACGCACCGTGCTGAAGCGGGCCGTGGCCGAACAGCGGCTGGCCGCCATGCCGGAAGACATGCGACGCGCCGAGATGGGGCCGTCGGCCCAGGTCAGCATCGAGATTGTCGAAGCCTTGCAGAAGATCATCGCCCGCGAGGTGACCCGGCAGCTGGATCTGGCCATCTGCGCCATGATCGAACGGAGCAAGGCGGAGGCGCCAGACGCGACGGCTAAGGCTTAAGGTCGCAGAGCGAGCCGGCTTTCAGCCGACGAGCGTCAAATGAAAAGGCCGCCGGATCGCTCCGACGGCCTTTTGTCGTTAGCTCAGGACGGCTTCCGATCAGAAGCGGAAGCTGGCCCGCAGCAGAAGCGAATAGCGGACATAGTCCTCGAGCAGTTCGGCGTCCCCGGTCAGGGACAGCATGCCCAGGTCGTTGCCCAGGTTCAGGCGGAAACCGAGGATCAGACCGCCGCCCTCGACCGAGTCGGGCGACAGGGTGAAGTCCGGCCCGCCGCTGGCGAAGCGGGCGATGGTCTCGCCGGCGTCGACCGAGAGATTTTGACGATAGCCGATGCGCAGTTCGGGGCGGATCCAGCCGTCGCGGCCAAAGCCGTAGCCCACATTCATCGCCGCAACAGCGGAGAAGATGTGGCTGTCGCGCGAATCGATGTCGAGGTCGAAGCCGTCGCCGCCGCCGCTTTCGGTGCGGGAGCCTTCCGACAGGTGGAAGAACTCGGCATAGACTTCGGGGCGCACGTTCAGGCGGCCGTAGTTGCGTTCATACGAGGCGCCGCCGGCCGCAGCGGCGGTCCAGCCGTGCCAGTCGGAGGTATTGTTCAGATAGACGCCGTCAGCGACCAGGGAGCGGTCGGCGCTGAAGCTGGCGTAGCCGCCGGCTGCGCGGGCCCAGGTCGTCCAGTACTGGCCCTGGGCGCGCCAGTAGAGACCCAGTTCCAGCAGATTGGCGGACAGGATTTCCTCGGCCTCAGCTTCAGGATCCTCGATGTCGGACGAGGTGAAGGCGGCCGTGACGCCGAAGGCCCCCATGCTGGAGCCCTTTTCGACGCCGCCGGCGACGCCGAAGCCTTCCGAACGGAAGCCGTAGGAATCGGTCTTGTCCTTGTCGGCGTAGAAGTTGATCTCCTGGACCCAGGCGCTGGTTTCGCCCGGAGCGGCGGAGGCGTTGCGGCCCGTCAGGGCGCGCGTCACGGCGTCGACGCCAGCCGACAGGGACATCAGCGGACCGCCCGAGTGATCGGGGAGCATCTGCTCATAGACGTTGGAGAAGTCCTCGCGGGTCGTCTGGCTGAGGAACAGGTTCTGCAGCGTCGTATTGTCGCCGAGGGCGGCGTAGACCGCGTCGAACGCCGAAGCCTCGACCGGGATCAGCCCGGCTTCCTGGGCGGTGCGACGGCGGGCGTCGATATAGACCTTCCCAGCGGCGGTGTCGGTCCCGGCCGAGACGACATAGAGGTAGGGCGAGTTCTCGCCCAGCAGGGTCTGGTCGATCGTCCCGACGGTCAGCGAACCCGCGGTGATGACGTCGAAGCGTGCCGGGTCTTGCAGCAGGGTGGCGAAGCGGACGCCCAGTGCGGCGCCGGTCGCGATATTGGCCGCGCCGCTGACATTGAACCCGCCGGCCTTGTTCGCCGCCGGATCAACGGTGAGCACCAGGGTTCCGTCCGCCCCGACGTTCAGACTGGAGATATTGGTGGCTGTGGTCTGGTTGGCGAACAGGGAGCCGTTCGTCACATTGAGCGACAGCCCGGCCGCATTGGTGATCGCGCCGGAAATCGCGGCGCCGCCGGTGATGTTCATCGTGTCGGCGCCGCCGCCAAACGAGATGTCGCCGATGATGGTGCCGTTCTCGACGTTCAGGGTGTCGCCGCCCGAGCCAAGCCGGATCGCGCCGACCATCGCGGGTTCAGCGCTGTCGGGCACGCCGTCCTTGTCGGTGTCGGTCGCTGTGCTGCCAGCGGCGGCGGCTATGCCGTACTGACGGAAGACCACCCCGGTGGTGTTGGCCGACAGGTCGACGGCTATGGCGTCGCCGTCCACCGCCGTGGTGTCGGTCGTGTCCTGGGTTCTGCCGACTGCGATCGTGCCGGCGTTGGTGAACTGGGTCACGCTTCCCGACGCGTCCCGAACGGCCACGGCGTCGCCGTGATTGCCGGTGAAGGCCGAGGTGATGAGGCCCGTGTTGGTCACGGAGGCGACATTGGCGCCGGCCCCGATCAGCACCCCGGTCGCGGTCGTTGCCGTATTACCGGAGCCGCCGGCCTGGATCGTGCCGGTGTTGGAGAGGGCAGGGGCGCTGACATTGGCGCCGACCCAGACGGCGGTCGCATCGGCCTTGGATGCAGAGGCGGAGATTGTGCCTTCGTTCCTGACGCCGCCGGCGACGGTGACGGCCTGGCCGCCGGTCACGCCCAACTGCAAGGCGCGCGCTTCAATGCCGGCATAGACGCCTGAGCCGCTTATGGCTCCTCGGTTGATCAGGCCGTAGGCGGCGTCGCCTGTGCCGACAGCGCCCAGGGTGACAGTGTTGGTCGCCGAGCCGATCAGGAGGGCGGGAGCGCCGCCCAGCGAGGTCAGGGACGCGGTCGTCTCGCTGCTGTCCAGAATGCCGTCGCCGTCGCGATCGGTGTCGTCACGGTTCTTGACGCCGTCGCCGTCGTTGTCTTCGTCGCCGTTCTTGACGCCGTCGGCGTCGTCATCGCCTTCGATGCCGGCAGAGCCGTAGGTCGGACCGGTGTCCAGCAGCACGCCGCCGTTGATGTCTGCGGCCACCCGGACGGCCGGGCCGCCTTGCAGCAGGTCGTCGGCGTCGAGGTCCTCGAGATAGAGGGCGGACTCCGACACCGTTCCCGATGTCGGTTTTGCGGACGGCGCGGTGGTGTAGCGATAGCCGGTCGTGGTCACGGCCGAGTGAATCTTCAGCGCGCCGCCCACGTCGCCTTCGATCGACACCCCGGTCGCGCCTGCGCCCGTCGCGGTGATCGAGCCGGCCAGATCGACATTGCCCGACACTGCGCCCGTGGTGCGAAGGCCGACCGTGCCGTCGCCCAACACGCGGACCGTGCTGAGGCTTTGCAGCCGGCCGTTCAGGTCTGTCTCGACCGCCAGGCCGTAGCTGTTGTTCCCCTCGACGGTGATCGCGCTGGTCGGTTCAAGGGTGATGTTGCCGGTGAAGGCGGAGGGGCCGGCGACGCGCACGCCATAGCGGCCCGTTCCGGTCGCAAAAGGCCCGTCGATATCGCCGTCGCCGTCTGTGTCCTTGTAATCCGCGTCTTCGAGCGAATCGGTGATGGAGATCGAGCCGCCCATGGCGAGCGATCCGGTGTTTCCGCCGTTGATGAGAATGCCGGTCGCGCCATCGGCCGACTTGGCCATGGTGATGGAGCCGCCGCTATCGACGTCCAGCGTATTGTTCGAATTCAGCGTCATCGCGGCGCCGGAGGTTACGGCGATCGAGCCGCCGCTGGCGATCCGAACGTTGTCGGCCGCCGTGCCGGTGGCGTTGGAGGTCTGGATCGGCGTGGTGCGAGCAGTCGAGACGACGACCTCAGCCTGAGCGCCCGTCACAGCCAGCAAGGGAGCGATCGCTACAGCGGTCGCGAGCAGAATACGCATTCGGAAGAAAACCCCTGGTGGCCACGCGATCACGAACAAGGCGGTCCATTACAGGATCGACGCCAACCTTGCTCAACTTTATCGAATTTGAGGCGAATGCAAGGCCGTGTTCAGCATGTTGCGGTTCAGCGTCAGGCGTGAAGCCTTGTGAAACGTCCCGTTTTGCGGGGCGTTGCGGCGGGTGCGGAAGGATTTCCGACGCGGCTATTGAGCTTTGCCACGCCGGGGTCTAGGGGCGGAAGCATGGTCAAACGCGTTTCACGACGACGCATCCAATCCACGCCCTTCGGCGTTGGCGAGCCCAGACCAGACGAGAACCTCTTCATGACACTGACCGACCTCGACGTTCACGAAAGCGAACTCCGGCTGATTCCCGGACTGGACGTCGAAGTCGCGGACACCCTCCGGGCGCTGAAGCTGGCGGCGATGGATGATCGGCCCCGGCTGGTGGACAGCACCATGTTGTATGCGCCGCGTTCCGGCGGGGTGAAACGCTATCTGCTGTCGAAGAAGGCCTGGATCGAGGCCAACCGGCCGGGGGTCAGTCATTCGCTGATCGTGCCGGGGGCGCGGCACAAGGCGCGGGCTGACGGGATCGTGCAACTGCGGGCGACGAAACTGCCTTTCGGGGACGGCTATCGCTGGCCCAGTTCGGTGAAGCGCTGGAGCGCCTGGGTAGCGGCGATGAAGCCGTCGATTATCGAGGCTGGCGACCCCTACACGCCCGGCCAGGGCGCCCTGGAAGCCGGACAGCGGGTCGGATGCCCCGTCGTGGGGTTTTGTCACTCCGATCCGGCTAGCCTGGCGGCCCTGCATTTCGGCGAATGGGCCAAGAAGCCGGTCGAAAAGCGCTGGGCCCGTCTGTTCTCCCAGTTCGACCGGGTGGTTTCGCCGAGCCGATTCATTGCGAGGCGTCTGGAAGAAGCGGGGGTGAACAATATCGTCATCCGGCCGCTGGGCGTCGAGATAGACACCTTCCGGCCTGAGCGTCGCGACCGCCAATGGCTGTTGAAGCAACTCGGCCTGGGCGAGGACGCCCGGCTGCTCTGCTTCGCCGGTCGGCCGGCCAAGGAGAAGAACGTCGATATCCTCATCGAAGCCGTCCAGAAGCTGGGCGCGCCCTATCATCTGGTGCTGGTCGGCGCCGGGTCGGGCATGCCGGACGAGGATCGGGTGATTTCGATGCCCTATGAGAAGGATCCGAAAGCGGTGGCCCGGATCATCGCCAGCTGCGACGCCTTCGTGCACGCTAACGACAAGGAGCCCTTCGGCCTGATCGTGCTGGAGGCCATGGCCTGTGGTCGTCCCGTGGTCGGGGTCAACGCCGGCGGCGTGGCCGAGACGGTCGATGAGTCGGTGGGGCAGTTGGCGGCCAGCGCCGAGGCCGGCGCCTATGCCGAGGCGGTCGAAGCCCTGTTTGCGCGGGACATCGAAGCCATCGGCCGGGCCGCGCGGGAAAAGGCCGTCAACCAGTTCGCCTGGAATCGGGTCTTCGAGGACCTGTGCATGGTCTATGGCGAGCTGACGGGCGAAGCCGCTTTCGTGCAGCCTGACGAGGCCTTCGCCGTCCACTGAGGCCGGCGCGAAAATCCAGGAAATGAGGCGATGTCTTCCGCCCGTCAGAGAGCGGGGGCGCGCCACTTCTTTGTCTGTAAGAAGTGGCGCGAGTGACGGGGCTCGAACCCGCGACCTCCGGCGTGACAGGCCGGCACTCTAACCAACTGAGCTACACCCGCGTTATCTGCGTCGAAACTTTTGAGTTGTTTCGAAAACTTAGAGAGGGAAGGCGGTAGCGCCACTCTGTCTATTTCTAGAAAGAGTGGCGCGAGTGACGGGGCTCGAACCCGCGACCTCCGGCGTGACAGGCCGGCACTCTAACCAACTGAGCTACACCCGCGTTTCCCGGCCGAAGCGACTGTGCGCCCCGGCGAGGGGCGTCGTTTAGGCGGGCTGACCCATCGCGTCAAGCGGCCTTTTCCGAGAAAGACCGACCATACTGCACGATAGGCTGTGGAGAAGATTCCGCCGGTCGCGCCAACCCCCTGTATGCGTCGCTCACACGCGGGCGTCCGGCCATTGTCGCGGGTTCTCAAGGCCAAGGAGACAAGGGCATTTACTTAGATTGCTCGTCCAGCCTTCACAAAAAGCGAAAACGCCCGTCTAGGTTGCATGGGTGGGCTGTGGCCGTGTTTGCAATGGCCTTCGGACAACCGCCCAGGGGGAGACGGAGGCCGGGGATCGAGCCTGTTCAGGCTTGGCGGTCTTCTTCACGGGAAGGGGAATGACGCCATGACCATCGTCCCGCTGTTTCCAGATTGGAATGCGGAGAAGGGCGAACAGGCGAATTCTGCGGAGCCTGTGGCCGGGCCCGCGCGTCCGTCTAGAGCCTATGGACCATCGCGGCGTTCGCCCTCGCCGGTGGAGGTTCTGGCCAGGGCGGGCGGAGGAGGGCGTGGGCGGTCTGTGACGCCTGCCGAGGTCATCGCGCAGTCCCTGGACCGGAGGCCCGCGCTGGATCATTTCTGGGCGGTGTGGATGGCGCATCAGACCGTTCTGCGGCAACGGAGCCTTCGCCTCAGCGGCGGCAATCGCGCCGACGCCGAGGATGCGCTGAGCGCCGCCATGGTCCGGGCCGCCCAGGCCTTCGAGCGACAACCGATCCAGAACCCGGGCGCCTGGTTGGTGCGGATCCTGCACAACACCTGCATGGACCAGCATCGCCAGAACGCCAGTCGGGTTCCGATCAAGACCGAGGACGATGATCTGCCGCCGCCGTCGGCGGCCGCCTGGGCTGCGGCTGAGCCCTCGCCGGAGGATGTCTTGTCTCAGCAGGAGAGCGACGCCGCCTGGGGACGGGCGATGAGGGCCCTGCCGGCGAGCCTGGTCGAGCCGCTAAAGCTTCATCTGGACGACTGGAGCGACGAGCAGATCGCCGCCCATCTGAACATCAGCCGCGAACTGGTCAGAAAGCGTCGCCAGTTGGCCCGCAAACAGCTGCGGCTTCTGCTGGATATCTAGCCGAAGGTGAAGGCGAAGACCTGGGCGCCGGGATCGAGGAACTCGATCTCGAAGGTGCGTTCGCGGATCGGGCCGGATTGCCGCACCAGCTGGTACAGGCGCTGCCCGTCGATGCGTCCCATGCCCTGGGCGTCGATGTCGGACCCGGCGGCGGCCCCCGGCGCCTGGCCGTCGATCAGGACGCGGAACCTCGGCGCTGAGCCGGCGGCGCTGGGCGCCATGACCAGATGAAGATCGCGGGCCTTGAAGCGGAACGCGATCCGGCCGTCGGCCGCCGTCAGTTCGGCGTGTTCGCGGGTCACGCGCCACGCGCCGGTCAGGCTCCAGTCGTTGAGGGCCAGCGGACTGGCGGCATAGGTCTTGATGGCATCCCGGGCGAAACCGCCGGGCGAGCGGAAATTCTCGGCGCGGGCGTAGCCGACGTAGGTTTCGGGCGAGCCGAGCTGGCCCATGTCGGCGGCGGCCTCGGCGCCCTGGGCCTGCACCTTGACCACGTCCGCGGCGACGTTCGCAGCGCCCGCCTCCTTGAGCAGTTGCTGGATCACCCGTTCGGATCCGTCGTAGTCGCCTTCGCCGAAATGGTGGTGGCGGATGCGCCCCTGGGCGTCGATGAAATAGTGGGCCGGCCAGTACTGGTTCTTGAAGGCGCGCCAGATGGCGAAGTCGTTGTCCATGGCGACCGGATAGTCGACGCCGAGGCGGCGGACGGCGTCGCGGACATTGGCCTCGGACTTCTCGAAAGCGAATTCGGGCGTGTGGACGCCGATCACGACCAGTCCCTGGTCCTTGTACTTCTCGGCCCAGGCCCGGACGTAGGGCAGGGCGCGCAGGCAGTTGATGCAGGAGTAGGTCCAGAAGTCGACGACCACGACCTTGCCGCGCAGTTGTTGCGGCGTCAGGGGCGGGGAGTTGATCCAGGTGGTGGCGCCGGTAAATGCGGGCAACCGGCCCTCCACCGGCAGATTGGCCAGGTCCGTCGGCGCTGCGTTCGTGGGCATGCCTCGACCGATGCTGCTGAGCAGCGCCTGTTCCAGTCGCCCGGTGCTTCCGGCCGAAATTCGGGTCAGCAGGCCCGTGTCCAGGCCCAGGCCGATGGCGACCACGCCAATCAGCACCAAGGCGCCCAGGCCGCGCCGCACCCATTCGCCGACGCCCAGCGCGCCCTTCATGGCCTTGAACACTCGTCCGCCGACCAGCAGGGCCAACGCCAAGGAGGTGGCGGCACCCGCCGCATAGGCCAGCAACAGCACGGTCGAGCCGACGCCCGCGCCTTGCAGGGCCGCGCCGGTCAGGATGACGCCCAGGATGGGGCCTGCGCAGGGCGCCCACAGCAGGCCGGTGGCTACGCCCAGCAACAGGGAGGCGCGGACGTCGCCCTGGTCTGCAGAGCGGCGCTCGACGCGATCGGTCAGCCAGGAACCGGCCGCCACAAACGGCCGCATCAGCCGATCGCCGATGGAGGGCACAAGCAGGCTGAGCCCCAGGACGGCCATGACCGCAAGCGCGATCCAGCGACCGACCTCATTGGCGCGCACGGCCCAGCCCCCGCCCAGGGCCGCCAGGGTCGCTACGCCGGCGAAGGTGACGGCCATGCCGACCAGCAGGGGCAGGCCGTTGCGGACGAACGGCCGGCCGGCGCGGGCGAAGACGAAGGGCAGGACCGGCAGGATACAGGGGCTGACAATGGTCAGGGCGCCAGCGAGATAGGAGAGCAGGAACAGGATCATGAAGGCGGGCCTGACGTGACGGGTGTCACTCACATACGAAGCGGAGAGGCGTTCGGTTACCCTTTGGCGCACGATCTCCCACAGATAGACGCCCTGTCTTGTCTCGAACGGGCTAGACTTCGCGCTTCCGATCCCCGATTCGCTGGCCCATGACGATCCACGCTCCGCCGCCGGAAGGCGGCCGTATCATCGACGAGCCTATGGAGACGGCCCTCAGCCGTCGCTATCTGGCCTACGCCCTGTCGACCATCACCAACCGCGCCCTTCCCGATGTTCGGGACGGGTTCAAACCCGTGCACCGGCGCATCCTGTACGCCATGCACCAGATGCGGCTGAACCCGCAGGCGGCCGCGCGCAAATGCGCTAAGGTCGTCGGCGAGGTGATGGGCGGATACCACCCGCACGGCGACGCCTCGATCTATGAAGCCCTGGTGCGCCTGGCCCAGGATTTCGCCCAGCGCTATCCGCTGGTCGACGGGCAGGGGAATTTCGGCAATATCGACGGCGATAGCGCCGCAGCCATGCGCTATACCGAGTGCAAGCTGACGCCGGCGGCCGTGCTGCTGCTGGACGGGATCGATCAGGATTCGGTCGATTTCCGCGCCACCTATGACGATCAGGACGAGGAGCCGATCGTTCTGCCGGCCGGTTTCCCCAACCTGCTGGCCAACGGCTCGTCGGGCATCGCCGTGGGCATGGCCACCTCGATCCCGCCGCACAATGTCGGCGAACTGATTGACGCCTGCCAGATGTTGCTGGACCGGCCCGAGACGACGACGGCCGAGCTGGTGCAACTGGTGCCCGGACCGGACTTCCCAACCGGCGGGGTCGCCGTGGAGGGCCACGCTTCGATCCTGGACGCCTATGAGACGGGCCGGGGCGGGGTGCGGTTGCGGGCGCGCTGGGAGACCGAGGACCTTGGGCGTGGCGTGTGGCGGATCATCGTCACCGAGATGCCGTACCAGGTGCAGAAGTCGCGCCTGATCGAAGCGCTGGCGGACCTGATCGAGCACAAGAAGGCGCCGCTGCTGGGTGACGTGCGCGACGAGTCGGCGGAAGACATCCGCCTGATCCTCGAGCCCAAGAACCGCACCATCGAGCCCGAGATGCTGATGGAGAGCCTGTTCAAGCTGTCGGACCTGGAAGTCCGCTTCCCGATCAACATGAACGTGCTGGACGCCGACGGCACGCCGCGCGTCATGGGGTTGAAGCCCTGTCTGCGCGCCTTCCTGGATCACCGGCGCGAGGTTCTGAACCGCCGCTCGCAATGGCGGATCGCGCGGGTCGAGAAGCGGCTGCACCTGCTTGAAGGCCTGCGGGTCGTCTTCCTGAACCTGGATGAGGTGATCCGGATCGTCCGCGAGGAGGAACAGCCCAAGGCCGTCCTGATCGCGCGGTTCGGCCTGACCGAAGTCCAGGCCGACTTCATCCTCGACACCCGGCTGCGTCAGTTGGCGCGTCTGGAAGAGATGACGATCGAGAAGGAGTTCAAGGAGCTTTCGGAGGAACTGGCGAACCTTCAGGCCCTGACCTCGTCAGAGGGCAAGCAGTGGAAGGCGATCTCTAAGGAGCTGGAGGCGGTGCGCAAGGCGCTGATCTCGCCGCGCCGGACGACCATCGCCGAGGCCGTGGATTCGTCGGCCTTCGTGGCGCCCGAGGCCTTTATTCCCCGCGAGGCGATCACCGTCATCCTGTCGGAACGGGGCTGGATCCGCGCCGCCAAGGGCAAGGTGGAGGATCCGTCGGAGCTGAAGTTCAAGGAAGGCGACCAACTGGCCTATCTGGTGCCGGCCTATACGACCGACAAGCTGCTGGTCGGGGCGTCGGACGGGCGGATCTTCACCATCGGGGCGGACAAGCTGGCGTCCGGTCGCGGGCATGGCGAGCCGCTGCGCCTGATGATCGATCTGGACGAGAAGGCCGAGATCATCAATGTCCTGGCGCACCAACCGGGCGGGAAGCTGCTGATCGCGTCGAAGGCCGGCTATGGCTTTATCGCGCCGGAAGACGACACCCTGGCCCAGAAGCGGGGCGGCAAACAGGTGCTGAACGGCGACATGCTGGCCATGTTGCGGATTCTGCAGACGCCGACGGCCGACCACGTCGCGACGATAGGCGAGAACATCAAGACCCTGGTCTTCCCCTTGGCCGAACTGCCCGAGATGGGGCGCGGCAAGGGGGTGCGGCTGCAAGGCTTCAAACAGGGCGGGCTGGCCGACGTCACCGTGTTCAACGCCGAACAGGGGCCGGAATGGGCCGACGGCGGCGGACGGCGTCGCAATTGGCCGGACTGGAAGGACTGGCTGGGCAAGCGCGCCGGGGCCGGACGTCAGGGGCCGCGAGGCCTTCGGAAGTTCAGGTAGGGTTGGCCTCTCCCACACCCTGCGGCGGAGGGGGGCGGAGGCGTAGCCGAAGCCGGGTGGGAAGGGCCGGGCGATACATCGCTTGCTCCGATGGCGCGCCCCCTGCCGGGCCGCCCCCACCCCGTTGCTGCGCGACGCCCCTCCCCGGACGGGGAGGGAGAAGGCGGTTCGGCTAGTCCTCCAGCCGCGACCAGCCCAGCTTGCCGAGCACTTCCATGGGGCGGAAGTCGGCCTTGTAGTCCATCTTCTCCGAGCCCCGGACCCAGTAGCCCAGATAGACATAGGGCAGGCCGACCTGGGCCGCCTGGCGGATATGGTCCAGGATGGCGAACCGGCCCAGGCTGCGGCGGTCGAGGCTGGGGTCGTAGAAGCTGTAAACCATCGACAGACCGTCCTTCAGCAGGTCCGTCAGGGTGACGGCGACCAGGTCGCCGGGGCCGCCGTCGTCGGAGGCCAGACGATATTCGATCAGGTGGGTGCGGACGGCGGTGTCCTCGACCATGGCGACATAGTCGAGCCAGCCCATGTCGCTCATGCCGCCGGTCGGGTGACGGGTGGTCAGATAGCGGCGCAGCAGCTGAAACTGTTCGGTCGTGGCCTCGGCCTCGACCAGATCGCGCGACAGGTCGGCGTTACGCGACAGGACCTTGCGCTGGGACCGGCTGAAGGCGAACTCGGGCACGGGAAGCCGGACGGAGACGCAGGCGTCGCAGGCTTCGCAAGCCGGGCGATAGGCGATGTTCTGGCTGCGGCGGAAGCCGGCCAGAGTTAGTTCGTCATTGACGTGGGCGCCGTCGGAGAAGGGCAGGTTGGCGAAGACTTTTCGTTCGGTCTTGCCCGGCAGATAGGGACACGGCGCGACCGAGGTCATGAAGAACCGGAGTTGTCGTGTCGGAACGTGCTGGGTCACGGCTCTATGTCCGCACCCGAACGGGCCAAAAATGCGACGGTCGAAGGCTCATGCCTGGATTTGCCGTCATTGACGGCCCGGCCGCAAGCGCCTGGGCGCCACAGCCGCCCACGATCACAGCGAGGTGTCCATCGGCAGGACCGGCGCCTCTCGCAACAGGACGATGGCGATACGGCGATTGCCTTGCAGCGTGGGGTCGTCGGGGTAGAGGGGGTCGGAACCCGCCTTGCCGGCGACCGAATAGACCCGGTCGGGGTCTACGCCGGCGTTCTGGAGCACCAGTCGAGACCCGTTGGCGCGTTCCGAGGAAAGGGCCCAGTCAGCGGGGGCGCTGGCGCGGTTGGAGCCGGGCGTTGCGCTGGTGTGGCCGGTGATGGAGATGCGGTTCGGCAGTTGGTTGATGACCTTGGCCACGGCGCGCAGCAGGACCTGGGCGCGCGCGTTCGGCCGACCCGAGTTGTTGTCGAACATCGAGCGGCCCTCCTGATCGACCAGTTGGATGCGCAATCCTTCGGGCGTCTGGTCGACGATCAGCTGTTTCGACAGCTCGGCCAGTTCCGGCATCGACTGCATGGCCTGGCGCAGGGATTCGGCGGCGCTGGCGAATTCGGCGGCCTCGCGCTTCTGGATCTCGGCCTGGAGCGCGGCCTCGCTGGCGGATGACAGGTCCGAGGTGGCGCCGGCCGTGCTGGCGTCTGCTGGCGCTTCGGGCGCGAGTTGTTCGATCACGGATTGAGAGCCCGAGCTCTTGGGGCCGTCGTCGCCCAGGGCGGTGCCGCCCAGGATGCCGCCGGATCCAGACGTGGTCTCGGACACGCTGGCCGGGGCGAAATAGTCGGCGATGCCGCGCTTTTGCTCTGGATCGGTCGTGTTGATCAGCCACATCAGCAGGAAGAAGGCCATCATGGCGGTCACGAAGTCCGCATAGGCCACCTTCCAGGCGCCGCCGTGGTGGCCGCCGCCGGACACCTTCTTGACCTTCTTGATGAGGATCGGACGATCGCTCACGGACATGGACGCACCCCGGGAATTTCCTGTCCCAATGTGGGGCGCCAAGGTTAACCGCGCGTTGATCCGAGGCGAGCGGCTTGAACGCCCGCCCGACGCGGCCTAGTCCGGGCTGAACCAAGGAGCCTGTCATGAAGATCGCATTCGCCGGCCTGGGCGTCATGGGCGCCCCGATGGCGCGTCATCTGGTGCAGGCCGGCCATGATGTCGTCGGCTTCAACCGCACGACCGCCAAGGCGCAGACCTGGGCCGAGGCGACGGGGGGGCGGTTCGGCGAGACCGTCGCTGAGGCGGCCCAAGGCGTCGAACTGTTCATCCTGTGCGTCGGTAATGACGAGGATGTGCGGTCGGTCGTGACCGAGGCCTTGCCGCATCTGGCCGAGGGGGCGGTGATCGTCGATCACACCACGACCTCCGCCAAGCTGGCGCGCGAGATGGCCGAACTGGCTGCGCAGCAGAGACGGGCTTTCGTCGACGCCCCGGTGTCCGGCGGTCAGGCCGGGGCCGAGAACGGCCAGCTCAGCGTCATGGCCGGCGGCGACGCCGGGGCCCTGGCCAGGGCGGAGCCGGCGCTGAAGGCCTATTCGAAGGCGATCAAGCACATGGGGCCTGCGGGGTCGGGGCAGTTGACCAAGATGGTCAATCAGATCGCCATCGCCGGCGTGGTCCAGGGTCTGGCCGAGGCGGTGCATTTCGCCCAGGTCGCGGGCCTGGACACCGACGCCGCCTTCGACGCGGTGTCCAAGGGGGCGGCCCAGAGCTGGCAGATGGACAACCGCTGGAAGACGGCGGCCAAGGGCGAGTTCGAGTTCGGCTTCGCCGTCGACTGGATGCGCAAGGATTTGGGGCTTGTGCTGGACGAGGCGCGGTCGAACGGCGCGCGTCTCGCCGTGACCGCCCTGGTCGACCAGTTCTACGCCGAGGTGCAGGCCATGGGCGGCAATCGGTGGGACACTTCCAGCCTGGCGGCGCGGCTCCAGTCGCGCGACTGACGGGCTATAGGCGTCGATACATTAGGTGGAGGCCGACCAGACCGTGCGCGGGATGGTCGAAGGCTTCGGGGACTGTGGCGAGGATCTCGAAGCCGAGTGACTTCCATAGGGCGACGGCGATGGCGTTGGTCTCGACCACCGCGTTGAACTGCATCGACCGGAAGCCGGCCTCGCGGGCGAAGGCAAGCGCGGCTTCGCCCAGACGCCGGGCGACGCCGCGACCACGGGCCTCCGGGGCGACCATGAAGCTGCCGTTGGCGACATGGGCGCCGTTGCCGGGGCGGTTGGGGACGATCTTGGCGGCGCCGATCACCCGGCCGTCTTCGACGGCGACCAGGACGCCGCCGGGCTGGGGCGGCGTCCAGAGGGCCCTGGCGACCGTCTCGCTCATGTCGAGCGGATAGGCGTAGCTGTCGCCGGCGCGGGTCACGCCTTCGATGATCGGCCAGAGATCCGGCCAATCATCGTCCGTCGCCAGGCGGATTTCGGGAACGGAAATCAGGCGGCCTCCCAGCCCTTCTCGACGGCCCAGACGGCGAAGGCGTAGTCGTGGGCGACTTCCTTCAGATAGTCGAACCGGCCGGCCGCGCCGCCGTGACCGGCCTCCATATTGATCTTCAGCAGGACCGGCTTGCCCGAAGTGGTCGCGGGCCGCAGTTTGGCGACCCACTTCTCAGGCTCCCAATAGGTGACGCGGGGGTCTGACAGGCCGCCGGTCGCCAGGATGGCCGGATAGGCTTTCGGGCCTACCTGATCATAGGGACTGTAGCTCATCATATAATCGTAGGCCTCCGGGTCCTCGATCGGATTGCCCCACTCGGGCCATTCCGGCGGCGTCAGCGGCAGGGAGGTGTCGCTCATGGTGTTGATGACATCGACGAAGGGCACCTGGCCGATGACGCCGGCCCACAGGTCGGGCCGCATGTTGTTGACGGCGCCCATCAGCAGACCGCCGGCGGATCCGCCCTGGGCGACGATATTCCCGGCGGCGACATATTTGCCCGCGATCAGGTGTTCGGCGGCGGCGATGAAGTCGGTGAAGGTGTTCTTCTTCGTCATCCGGCGGGCGTCCAGAAACCAGCCCCAGCCCTTGTCCGAACCGCCCCGGATATGGGCGATGGCGTAGATCCAGCCGCGATCCACGAGCGAAAGGCGGTTGGTCGAGAAGCTGGCGGGCATGGGGATGCCGTAGGAGCCGTAGCCGTAGAGCAGCAGGGGCGCCGAACCATCGACGGGCGTCGACTTGCGACGCAGCACCGTGACCGGCACCAGCTGTCCATCCGACGCCGGGGCGTTCAGACGTTCGACGACATAGTCCGCGATATTGTGGCCGGACGGGATCTGCTGGGTCTTGCGCAGGGTCCGCTCACGCGTCGCCATGTCGTAGTCGAAGGTCTGGGTCGGGGTGGACGGTGAGTTGTAGCTGTAGCGCGTATTCGTCGTCTCGAACTCGGAGGCGCCGGACAGCGACAGGGCGAAGGCGGGTTCGTCGACGGCGATCTCGTGCTCGGCGCCGGCGCGGTCGCGGATGATGATGCGGGTATTGGCGTCGGCGCGTTCCTGGCGAGCCAGGTGGTCCTTGGTCAGGTCCAGGCCTTCGATGTAGCGGCCGGGCGTGTGCGGGACCAGATCGGTCCAATGGGCCTTGGACGGGGTCGCGGTTGGCGCCTGGGCGATCTTGAAGTCGATGGCGTCGTCGGCGTTGGTCCGGATCACCCAGCGGTCGCCCCAGTGATCGACGTCGTAGCGGATGGCCACCACGCGCGGTTCCAGCACCACCGGCGTTGCTGTCGGGGTGGATGCGGGGATGTAGCGGGCCTCGGAGGTCTCCTGATTCTGGATGCTGATGACGATGAACTGGTCGTCGGCGGTGCGGCCGACGCCGATGAACATGCCGTCGTCTTCTTCCTGATAGACCAGGGTCGTCTCGCCGCCGCGTGCGGGGCGGCGGAAGATCTTGTCCGGCCGTCCGTTGTCGTCGCGGTTGGTCCAGAAGATCCACTGGCTGTCGGGCGAGAAGGTGAAGTCGCCGTTCGAATTCTCGATGGGGTCGGGCAGGACGGCGCCGGTCGAGAGGTCCTTCACATAGATCTTGTGCACCTCGGACCCCTGGGCGTCCTCGGCATAGGCGAACAGGGCGTGGTCGGGGCTGTGAGAGGCGGCCGAGACTTCGGAATAGGCCTTGCCCTTCGCCAGTTCGTTGGCGTCCAGAAGCAGTTGGGGCGTGGGGGCCACGACGAAGTTTTTCGTCACCGGCTGACCGTTCACCATCCATGCGCCCTGGCGTTCGACCCGCATGTAACGGGGATGCTGGTCGCCCGTGCGGTACTCGACGAAGTAATTCCAATCGCCGTCGGCGGCGGGAACGGAGCTGTCGTCTTCCTTGATGCGGCCGCGCATCTCCGCGAACATCGCCTCCTGCAACGGCACGGTGGAGCCCATCATGGCTTCGCGGTAGGCGTTTTCGGCGGTCAGATGCTCCTTGACCTCGGCCTTGATCAGGGTCGGATCTTTCAGCACGGCCTGCCAGTTGTCGTCCTTCATCCAATGATAGTCGTCGGTCCGGGTGCGCCCCAGCTGTTCGATGACGAAGGGGATCTTCTTGGCGACAGGAGGTTGAGGCATCGAGGTTCCGGCAGGTTTGGCGGGCATAGCAAAAGCGGGGGCAAAGGCGGGGGAGGCCGCAGCGGCGGCTGTCGCGGCCGTGGAAAGGATCAACTGGCGACGGTTCATAGGCTAGGCCCCCTTTATTCGGATGACCGGAGCTTGTGCGTGGCCTATGGCCGACGTCAAATGAAGAAAAGCCGGGGAAGTGCTTTCCATTGATGTTCGACCTTCAGACTCAGCCGACGCCCTATGTCGAGGCGGCGCAGACCGAACGCCGTCCTGCGTGGGACCTGACGGTATCGCTGATCAACGCGACGGTTCAGATTGACCAGCCCACCGGAGACGGGACGCGGACGGTGGGGACCGGTTTTCTGCTGAACGCGCCCCGGCCGGACGGCACGCCGCGCATCGTCCTGGTGACGGCCGACCATGTTCTGAGCCGAATGCCGGACGCCGACGCGCGGATCGGTTGGCGAACGGAACTGCCCGACGGCGGGTGGCGGTTCGATCCCCAGCCGCTGACGATCCGCGATACGGCGTCCGATCCGCTTTGGACCAAGCCGGAAGACCGTGATGTGGCGGTGATGGAGATCACGGCGCCCGAGGCCTTCGCCCGCGCCGCCATCCCGATGGCCTGGCTGGCCGACAAGGACACGTTCGATGCGGCTGAGGTCGGGCCGGGCGACGACATGCTGTCGTTGGGCTTTCCGCGCGGCCTGTCGGCCAACCGGGCCGGGTTCCCGATCCTGCGGGTGGGTCGGATCGCCTCCTGGCCGCTGACGCCGATCAGCGCCTTTCCGACCTTCCTGCTCGACTTCGCCGTCTTCCCCGGCAACTCGGGCGGTCCGGTGTTCTGGACCCCGACCGTGCAGCGGCAGGCGGATGTCGAGAAACCGATCCATCCCTATGTCGCCGGGGTGCTGACCCAGGAAGTCATCGTGCAGGAAGAACGGCTGGGGATCGGGGTGGTCGTCCATGCCGACTATATCCGCGAGGCGGTGGCCCTGCTGGATCAGAAGGCCGCGCCGGCGCCCTGAGGCGCCGGGCGCTCGCCGCCTCAGCCGGTCAGGGCTTCGGCGGTCAGGCGTTGCAGCAGATCGCCGCCCTGGCCCACGGCCGCGAGGCGGCTGGAGACATGGCCCAGGACGTTGGCGGCATAGACCTCGTACAGGTCCAGCTTGCCTTGCAGCCAGACGGGATCGCCTTCGCCGGCGTCCAGCCGCGCCTTGGCGGCCAGGGCGCCCTTGGCCAGCATCCAGCCCCCGACCACGTCGCCCATCAGTTTGAGATAGGCGTCGGCGGCGGCGAGAACATCGGCGGCGCCGTCCGCGTCGGCCTTGCGGTCCAGGAGCCAGAGGGTGGCGTCCTGCACCGCCTCAATGCCCGTGGCGAACCGCTCGAGGGGCTTGCCGGAATAGAGGACGCCCAGCTGCGTCAAGGTCGCCTTCATATCGGCGATCAGGGCTTTGGCGGCCTCGCCGCCGTCCATCGACAGTTTGCGACCGACCAGGTCCATCGCCTGGATGCCGTTGGTGCCTTCGTAAATCGGGGCGATGCGGGCGTCGCGATAGTATTGGGCGGCGCCGGTCTCCTCGATGAAGCCCATGCCGCCGTGGATCTGAACGCCCAGGGAGGCGACCTCGCAGCCGACGTCGGTGGACCAGGCCTTGGCGATGGGGGTGAACAGGTCCTCGCGGGCCTTCCAGCGGCGGCGATCCTCCTCGGTTCCGGCGTGACGGGCCAGGTCGGCGGCGACGCCCGTCGACAGGCAGATGGCGCGGGCGGCCGAGGTCTTGGCCTTCATGACGCTAAGCATCCGGCGCACGTCGGGATGGTCGAAGATCGGAGCATTGGCCTCGCCGGTCCAGACCGAACGGCCCTGGCGACGGTCCAGCGCATAGGCCAGGGCGTGCTGATAGGCGCGCTCGGCGATGCCGACGCCCTCGACGCCGACGGCGAGACGGGCGGCGTTCATCATCACGAACATATGGGCCAGGCCCTCGTTCGGGCGACCGACCAGTTCGGCGCGGGCGCCCTCATAGCTCATGACGCAGGTGGGGGAGGCGTGGATGCCCAGCTTGTGCTCGACGCCGACAGGGCGGAAGGCGTTGCGCTCGCCCAGGCTTCCGTCGTCGTTCACCGCGAACTTGGGCGTCAGGAACAGGCTGATGCCCTTGGGCCCCTTGGGCGCGTCAGGCAGACGAGCCAGCACCAGGTGGATGATGTTGTCGGTGGCGTCGTGATCGCCCCAGGTGATGTAGATCTTCTGGCCGTTCAGGGCGTAGGTCCCATCGCCGTTCGGCGTCGCCGTGGTGATCAGCGATCCCAGGTCCGATCCCGCGCCCGGCTCGGTCAGGACCATGGCCCCGGTCCATTCGCCGCTGACCAGCTTGGTCAGA
Organism: Brevundimonas sp. FV2ps16; assembly: GCF_058681075.1. Taxonomy (NCBI): domain Bacteria; kingdom Pseudomonadati; phylum Pseudomonadota; class Alphaproteobacteria; order Caulobacterales; family Caulobacteraceae; genus Brevundimonas; species Brevundimonas sp. FV2ps16. The sequence goes on from NZ_CM178728.1 coordinate 2,372,323, forward strand.
TATTTGGCCTTCTGGTCCTCGGTCCCGACCTGGTCCAGCGCCTCGATGGCGGCGAGGGACAGCATGGGGCAGAGGCCGAAGGCCATGTTGGCGGAATGGACCGTCTCATAGGCCGCCAGCTCCAGCGCCTTGGGCAGGGCCTGGCCTCCGACCTCGGCGGGGGCGGACAGGCCGGTCCAGCCGCCGGCGGCGAACTGGCGATAGGCGTCGGCGAATCCGGGCGCGGCAGTGACGGCGCCGTTCGTATAATGAGAGCCTTGCTGATCGCCGATGCGGTTCAGAGGGGCGAGCACCTCTTCGGAGAACTGGCCAGCCGCCTCCAGCACCGCCCCGGCGACATCGCTGTCGTAATCCGGGAAGGCGCCGGTTGCGGAGACGTCGGCCATGCCGGCGATCGCCTCAAGGGTGAAGGCCAGGTCACGAACGGGGGCGCGGTAGCTCATGGGTTTCCTCGATCTGTCTTCAGGCCTAAGTGCCTGTTGGTCGCCTGATCTAGCAAGCGACTTGGCGCGGGGGCCTTCGTCAGGGCACACTGGCGCCCTGCCGCAACGGAATGGAAGTCATGGCCGAGCCCCGCAATCGCTATTCCACGGTGTCCCTGGCGCTGCACTGGATCATCGCACTGGGCGTTCTGACGCAGGTGCTGCTGATCACCGCCCATGAGAACACCGAAGGGCCTCTGTCGGGTCAGTTCGTCATGCTGCACAAGTCGGTGGGGATCACGATCCTGGTCCTGACCCTGGCGCGAATCGGCTGGCGACTGGCGCACCCGGCCATTCCCCTGCCGGTCGAGACGCCGCGCTGGCAAAAATGGACGGCGCGGGCGACCCATGTGCTGTTCTATGTGGTCCTGATCGCCATGCCGATGACCGGCTGGCTGGCGTCCTCGGCCGCCGGGCGCGAGATCGCCTGGTTCGGCCTGTTCGACTGGCCGCTGCTGCCGGTCGGCGGCGGACGTGAGACGGCGGGGCGGCTGATGGACGTGCATGAGCTGGTGATGAAGGGGCTGTATGTCCTGATCGCGCTTCATGTGCTGGGTGCGCTGAAGCATCAATTTATCAATCGTGACAACGTGCTTCATCGGATGATCCCGCTGATCCCGCGTCGGCCATGAGCCCGCGAGGCGGCGACACGCCTGAACAGGCCGCAGAGGCCTTGCGGCGCGGCGAACTGATCCTGCTGCCGACCGAGACCGTCTATGGGCTGGGCGCGGACGCTGGTCGGGCGGAGGCGGTGGCGGCCATCTTCGAGGCCAAGGGGAGGCCGCGGTTCAACCCACTGATTTCCCATGTCGCCGACGCCATGGCGGCGGAAGCGATCGGGGTGTTCGACGCCCAGGCGCGGGCTTTGGCGGAGGCCTTCTGGCCGGGGCCGCTGACCCTGGTGACGCCGGTGCGGGATCGCGACCGGGTGTGCGATCTGGCGCGGGCCGGGCTGGACAGCGTCGCTATCCGGGTTCCGGGCCATGCGGGGGCGAGAGCCGTCCTGTCGGCCTTCGGCGGACCCGTCGTGGCGCCCTCGGCCAATCGGTCGGGGCGGCCCAGCCCGACGACCTTCGCCGACGCCGTGGAGGAGACCGGGTTCGCCGTAACGGCGGCCGTGGACGGCGGGCCGTGCGCGGTGGGACTGGAGAGCACGGTCGTATCGGTGCTGGGCGGACGGGTGTCGCTGCTGCGACCGGGCGCCGTGACCCGCGCCGAGATCGAGGCCGTGGTCGGGGTGTTGGCGGAGGGCGGCGAGGGGCACAGGTCGCCGGGGCGGCTTGCCGTCCACTATGCGCCGGACGCCCCGGTGCGGATCGATGTGGTCGAACCCCGTGAGGGCGAGGTCCTGCTGGGCTTCGGGGCCGGGGTGGGGGAGCCGCGCTGGAGCCTGAGTCCGTCGGGCGATCTGCGAGAAGCGGCCGCCAACCTGTTCCGATTGTTCCGGGAAGCGGATCGGACGCATCCTGCGGGCATCGCCGTGTCGCCTATCCCGGTCCAGGGGCTGGGCGAAGCGATCAATGACCGGCTGCGTCGCGCCGCCGGTTTCGTGGGTTAGGGCGAAAGCCGCCTCAGCCGAACCGGGCCTGGAGATCGACGCTGGATTGACGTCCCACGCAGGGCAGGCAGGTGGCCAGCCAGTCTTCGGCGGCGGCGCGACCCCGGCTCTTGAGGTCGTTGAGGAAGCTCCATTCGGTGTTGAACTTGGATCGGAGCGACAGGTCCGCCAGCCAGCCGTCCGCCTCGATGGCGTGGAGCCGGACCTGGCGATAGGCGCCGGCGCCGTGTTTCAGCTGGCCGTCGGCGATCATCTCTGCGGCCATGGCGATGGCGCGCAGTTCGGCGATCAGGGGGGCGTTGAAGACGATTTCGTTCAGCCGGTCGACGATGTCGCCGGCGGCGCGCGGGGTCTCCTCACGGACCATGGGGTTCAGGGTCACCAGAAGGACGTCGTCGGGCGTGTCGTCGCCGGTCAGGGGCCACAGGGGGGGATTGGTCAGATAGCCGCCGTCCCAATAGGGTTCGCCCTCGATCTCGACCGCCTGGAACAGGTGGGGCAGGCAGGCCGAGGCCATCAGGACGTCGGCGCTGATCTCGCGGGTCTCGAAGACGCGGGCCCGGGCCTGACGGACGGCGGTGGCGGCGACGAACAGTTTGATGTCAGAGGCCTGGACTGCGCCGAAATCGACCGCCGCCTTCAGAACCCGCTTCAGAGGATTGTGGTTCAGGGGATTGAATTCGTAGGGGCTCATGGACAGGGCCAGGCTTTCGCCGGCGCGCCACAGCGGCGTGTCCTTGATCCAGTCGGGAGCCTGGGCCGGGTTCCACAGGGCGCTGTCGCCGAAGACGTTGCGGCCGCCGGACTGGTTGATCTCGCGCCAGAGCTTGTCGAGGGCGGCGCGGGCGTCGCCGGCGGCGAGACCCGAGACCAGGGCCGTCCCGTTCATGGCGCCGGCCGAGACGCCCGAGACGGCGCGGAAATCGAACCGGTCGTCTTCGAGCAGCCGGTCGAGGACGCCCCACTGGAAGGCGCCGTGGGAGCCGCCGCCTTGCAGCGCCAGGGACAGGGGGCGCCGCCCCGATGGAACGGCGACGATGTCCGCCGGTTCGGCGGCCTTGCGTTTGAAGATCGCCATGCCGCCGCTCCCTAGATCATTGGTCTATTGCGCGGTCCAGCCGCCGTCGATGGAGAAGCTGGCGCCATTGGCCGAGGCGCCGAGGTCGCTGACCAGATAGAGGAAGAGGCCCGCCAGCTGGTCGGTGGTCACGAACTGTTTGGTCGGCTGGGCCGCCAGGATCACGTCCTTCAGCACCTGCTCCTTGGTCAGGCCGCGGGTGCGGGCCTGATCGGCGATCTGTTTCTCGACGATCGGGGTCTCGACGAAGCCGGGGCAGATGGCGTTGCAGGTGATATTGTCCTGGGCCAGTTCCAGGGCGACGGTCTTGGTGAAGCCGACGATCCCGTGCTTGGCCGCGACATAGGCCGACTTGAACGGGCTGGCGACCAGGCCGTGGGCCGAGGCCATGTTGATGATCCGACCGCGCCCCTGGGCCTTCATGATCGGGATGGCCGCCCGCGTGGCGTAGAAGGCCGAGGACAGGTTGATTGCGATGATCTGCTCCCACTTGTCAGTGGGGAATTTCTCGACGGATTCGACGTGCTGGATGCCGGCGTTGTTGACCAGGATGTCGAGCCGACCGAACTCGTGCTTGGCGAAGGCGACCATGTCGGCGATCTCTTCGCCGCGCGTCATGTTTGCGGCGTGATAGCGGACCCGGCCGCTGGACGAGGCCTCCAGCCCGGCGCGGGTGCGTTCGATCTCGGCCGGATCGCCCAGACCGTTCAGCACCACATCGCCGCCGCGCGCCGCCACCGCCCGCGCCAGGGCCAGGCCTATGCCCGAGGTCGAGCCCGAAATGACCGCGACCTGGCCCTTGAGGTCGCCGATGTCGCGAAAGACCGGGGCGTCGCCGTGGGCGGCGCCGGGCCCCTTGGATGACTTCGACCAGTTGAACATGGATCCGCCCTTTGGTTCTTTGGCGAGAGACTAGCGGGAGGAGGGGGCGGGGATCAAGAATTTCCCGATCTGATGAATATCCACTCGTTTTCGGTCGAGGCGGCCTTGTCGAACTTGTAGCCGTCGCGGTCGAAAGCCTTGAGATCCTCGACCCGTTCCACCCGCTCGTCGATAGCGAACCGGGTCATGGCGCCCCGGGCCTTCTTGGCGAAGAAGGAGATGATGCGGCTCTCGCCGTTTTTCTGTTCGCGGAACTGGGGGGTGACGACCGGCAGTTTCAGGGCCTTGGCGTCGACGGCGCCGAAATATTCCTGGCTGGCGAGATTGACCAGGGTCGGGTCGGCGTGACCTTCGGCGTCGGCGTTCAGCTGTTTCGAAATCCTGTCGCCCCAGAAGTCGTAAAGGCTGGAGCCGCGCCGGGTCTTGAGCCGCGTGCCCATTTCCAGCCGATAGGGCTGGATCCGGTCCAGCGGGCGCAGCAGGCCGTAGAAGCCGGACAGGATGCGCAGCCGGTCCTGGGCGAAATCGAGGGCCCGGGCGTCCAGTTCGCGCGCCTTCAGGCCCTCATAGACGTCGCCGGCGAAGGCGAAGGCGGCCTGGACGCCGTCAGTTGATTCGGGGGCGAAGGCCTTGAATCTTTCGACATTCAGGGTGGCGAGATCGTCGGAAATCCCCATCAGGCGACGCAGATCGGCCTTGGTCTGGCGCTGGGCGGTCGTGGACAGGCTGGCGGTGTCCTCCAGAAAACGGCGTTCCGTGCCGGGGATGGCTGGATCGGCTTCGGCGAAGTCGAGCCGCTTGGCGGGAGAGAGGACGATCAGCAACAGGCGGCTCCTTGTCAGCGCCGCTCACATAGGCCGCTTCGGCGACGATTTGAACCGGGCGCGGCGCGAGGCCGCCGAGGCTTGTGAGCGAAGCCAGTTGAGGACGGCGCGCATGACAATCAAACCGGGAAGTTGGGCGAGCATCACCCACTCAAGGCAATAGGGGTCTATAAATAAAATCTATCACGCGCCTGCAAATAAGTGATTGGGTTTATCTGCTGCGGTGCGGTAGGAAACGGGCCTCCCCAATCTCTTGCGTAAATGGAGGCCCTGCATGGCCCTTATCAACACGACCATCAAACCCTTCACGGCTGAGGCCTATAAGGACGGCAAGTTCCTGACGGTCACGGACGCCGATGTGGCGGGCAAGTGGGCGATCTTCTTCTTCTATCCGGCCGACTTCACCTTCGTCTGCCCGACCGAGCTGGAAGACCTAGCCGACCACTACGCCGAGTTCCAGAAGCTGGGCGTCGAGATCTATTCGGTGTCGACCGACACCCATTTCTCGCACAAGGCCTGGCACGACTCGTCGCCGGCCATCGGCAAGATCACCTACACCATGTTGGGCGACCCCTCGGGCCTCGTGACCAACAACTTCGACGCCATGCGTCCGGGCGTGGGCCTGGCCGACCGTGCGACCTTCCTGGTCGATCCGGACGGCGTGATCCAGTTCACCGAGACCACTTCGGAAGGCATCGGCCGCAACGCCGCCGAACTGCTGCGCAAGGTCAAGGCCGCGCAATATGTGCGCTCGCACCCGGGTGAAGTCTGCCCGGCCAAGTGGGAAGAAGGCGAAGCCACCCTGGCCCCGTCGCTCGATCTCGTCGGCAAGATCTAAGACCGATGCGACCCATCGGGTCCGGCCCGGCGCCGGACCCGTCCGTCGGCGGGGGCGCGTTGCGTTTCCAGCCCCCGCCGACATTCTTCTTCATGTCTCGCCTCGCCCGCGGTCGGGCTTGCAGGCGTCATGAGTTCAACTGTTTCAAGGACCTCTCCCATGCTGGACGCCAATCTGAAATCTCAGCTCGAGGCCTATCTGAAGAACATCGTCCATCCGGTCGAACTGGTCGCCTCGCTGGGCGCCGGGCCGAAGTCGATCGAGTTGAAGACCCTGCTGGAGGAAATCGTCTCGGTCTCGCACGGCAAGGTCGAGATGGGGCGCGACTATGACGACGAGCGCCAGCCCAGCTTCCTGATCCGCAGGAAGGGCACGGACATCGGCGTGCGGTTCGCGGGCATTCCGCTGGGCCACGAGTTCACCTCGCTGGTGCTGGCCCTGCTGCACGTCGGCGGCCATCCGTCCAAGGCGGCGCAGGAGGTGATCCAGCAGGTCAAGGACCTGGACGGCGACTATGTGTTCGAGACCTATTTCTCGCTGTCGTGCCAGAACTGCCCCGACGTGGTGCAGGCCCTGAACCTGATGAGCGTGCTGAACCCGCGCATCAAACACGTCGCCATCGAGGGCGGCCTGTTCAAGGACGAGGTCGAGGACCGCAAGATCATGGCCGTGCCGACGGTCTTCCTGAACGGCGAACTATTCGGTCAGGGCCGGATGGAGCTGGAGCAGATCGTCGCCAGGCTGGATTCGGGCGCCGAGGCGCGGGCCGCCGAACGGCTGAAGGCCAAGGATCCGTTCGACGTCCTGGTCATCGGCGGCGGCCCCGCCGGGGCGGCGGCCGCGATCTATACCGCGCGCAAGGGCATCCGTACCGGCATCGCGGCCGAGCGGTTCGGGGGCCAGGTGCTGGACACCATGGCGATCGAGAACTTCATCTCGGTGCCCCATACCGAGGGGCCGAAACTGGCCGCCCATCTGGAACAGCATGTCCGCGAATATGAGGTGGACATCATGAACCTGCAAAAGGCGGCCAAGCTGGTGCCGGCCAAGGTTCCGGGCGGACTGCACGAGGTGGTGCTGGAGAACGGCGCGAGCCTGAAGTCGCGGACCGTCATCCTGGCCACCGGCGCGCGCTGGCGCCAGATGAATGTGCCGGGCGAGGACCAGTACAAGAACAAGGGCGTGGCCTATTGCCCGCACTGCGACGGGCCGCTGTTCAAGGGCAAGCGGGTGGCGGTGATCGGCGGCGGCAACTCGGGCGTCGAGGCGGCCATCGACCTGGCGGGCATCGTGGCCCATGTGACCCTGATCGAGTTCGACAGCGAGTTGCGGGCCGATGCGGTGCTGCAACGCAAGCTGGCGACCCTGCCGAACGTGCGGATCGTCACCTCGGCCCTGACGACCCAGGTGCACGGCGACGGCGAGAAGGTGACGGGCCTGTCCTACAAGGACCGCAACTCCGACGCTCATCACGACGTCGATCTGGAAGGCGTCTTTGTCCAGATCGGCCTGGTGCCGAACACCGAATGGCTGAAAGGCGCCGTAGGCCTGACGACGCGCGGCGAGATCGAGGTGGATCACCGAGGCGAGACGTCCCAGCCGGGCATCTTCGGCGCGGGCGACGTGACGACCGTGCCCTACAAGCAGATCGTGGTGGCGATGGGCGAGGGCTCCAAGGCGGGGCTGGCGGCCTTCGACTATATGATCCGCACGGTTCCGGCGAAGGAAGAGGTCGTGGCGGCCTGATCGTCAGGTCCGCCGGCGGCTTAGGACGGGTCTTTCGGTCGTTACTTCAAGGCGACCTGGTCGAAGATCCAGCAGAACGCCAACAGCAGGACGAGGCCCTGTGCGAACAGGCCGCCCAGGCCTGGCGCACTGCCGGCGTGTGATCCGCCCGCGTAGGCTTCGCGGGTCTGGGCCTCCTCGCGGGGGCGCGTCGGCGGGGCGTCGTAACCCCCCGTGCAGCTATGCTTGTCGTCGTTCACTCGCCCGCTCCCTCGCCTGAGTGTCATCCCATCGAGCCGATGCTGTACGGCGAAGCCTAAAGCCCAGGTATAGAGATTGGGTTACCGGCGGTTTGCCACGCGCAAGCCGGCGGGAGCGACGTCTAGCGATCCATGAAGGCGGCGACGGCGGCGTAGCTGTCGGCGATATGGTGGGCCCCGCGCGCGACCAGCCGGTCGGCGTGGCCGTCGCGGATATGGCCGCCGGCGGTCAGGCCGACCACGGTCATGCCGGCGGCGACTCCGGCGGTGACGCCCGCCTCGCTGTCCTCGATCACCAGGACGCGGGCCGGGTCGACGCCCATGCTGTCGGCGGCGTGCAGGAAGATGTCGGGGTGGGGCTTGCCGCGCTCGACCACCAGGCCGGTGAAGACGGCGCCGTCGAAATGGTCGGTCAGGCCGAACAGGTCCAGGCCGACGCCGATCCAGTCGGGGCCGCTGGACGAGGCGATGCAACGGGCTTCGGACCGGGCGGCGACGAAGTCGATCATGCCGGGGACGGGCTTGAGGTGGATCGGCGCGCGGGCGCGGCAGGTCGCGAACCAGGTCGTGTGGAAATCTTCGGGGCAGGGCCGGCCCAGGGCGGCCTCGACCGCCGGCCGGTTGTCGCGCCAGCGCTTGCCCGTATAGGCGGCGAGGACATCGTCCAGGCTGGTGGGCAGGCCGATGGCGGTCAGCTGCTCGGCCATGACGGTGCTGTTCAGCACCTCGCTGTCGGCGACGACGCCGTCGTAGTCGAAGATGATCAGGTCGTAGGGCATGCGGCGGCTCAGGATGGCGAGCCGGCCTTCTCGGCGACCTTTGCGGCGTCCCAGAGGCGGTCCATCTCCTCCAGCGTCGATTGGTCGGGGGTGCGGCCGTCCTTAGCCAGTTCAGCCTCGATGAAGCCGAAGCGGCGCACGAACTTGGCGTTGGTCGCGCGCAGGGCGTCTTCGGGCTCGACGTCCAGCTTGCGGGCCAGGTTGGCGACGACGAACAGCAGGTCGCCCAGCTCCTCGCGCGCCTTGGCCTTATCGCCGGCGGCGATCTCGACGCGCAGTTCCGCCACCTCTTCGGCCAGCTTGTCGAACACCTCGTCGGTCGAGGGCCAGTCGAAGCCGACGCGGCCGGCGCGCTTGGTCAGCTTGGCGGCGCGGGTCAGGGCGGGCAGGCCGACGGGGACGTCGTCGAGGACGCCGGGCTTTTTGCGGTCCTTGCGTTCGGCGGCCTTGATGGCTTCCCAGGCGACGGTCTGTTCTTTTGAAGACCGTTGGGCTTCGTCGCCGAAGACGTGGGGGTGGCGGCGTTCCAGCTTGTCGGCGATGGCCGTGACCACGTCGTCGAAGGCGAACAGGCCCTGTTCCTCGGCCATGCGGGCGTGGAAGACGACCTGGAACAGCAGGTCGCCCAGTTCGCCCTTCAGCTCGTTCAGGTCGTTGCGCTCGATGGCGTCGGCGACCTCGTAGGCCTCTTCGATCGTATAGGGGGCGATGGTGGCGAAGGTCTGCTCCACGTCCCAGGGGCAGCCGCCGTCCGGGTCGCGCAGGGTCTGCATGATGCCCAGCAGGCGGTCGATGGGCGTCACGCCTTGGCTCCCGCGTCGCGGGCGTCGAGGGCCTGGCGGATCTCGTTGTGGCGGGCGGCGGTCAGGGGGTAATTCTTCAGCGCCCAGCCGGCCAGCACAAGCAATACGCCGGGGATCAGGATGAAGAGGATCTGCAGCGTCAGCAGGGCGGTGTCGCTGTTGCCGTCCGGGCCGGGAACGGCGCGGAAGCCGACCCACTGGAGGATCAGATAGGGCACGAGGGCGACGACGTGGCCGATCTTGGTGGTGGCCGAGAGGATGGACAGCATCAGGCCGGTGCGGTCGACGCCGGTCTCGAACCGCTCCTGGTCGCCGGCGTCGGCCATCATGGCGCGGGTCAGGAACAGGCCGGCGGCGTAGGGCAGGCCGGCGATGAACATGACCACGGCGGTCAGGACGAAATTGCCGCCGGGGACCAGGGTGGCGCCGACGTAAAGGACGGCCGAGACGAGGCTGGCGATCGCCAGGCCCCGGTCCTTGCCGACCCGGGTCGCCAGCCAAGCCCAGAAGGGGGCGCCGCACAGGCCGGCGACGAAATAGAACAGCATGAACAGCCCGGCCTCGGTGTGATCATAGCCGCGGATTTGGCCGAAGAAGAAGAACAGCAGCGAACCGGTGATGCCCGGCGCCACGCCCAGCAGCAGATCGGCGATCAGCAGCTTGCGCACCACGGGCGTCTTCAGCAGGGCCAGATAGGCGGCGAGACTGCCGTGCGGTTGATCCCCGGCGGTGACGGGCTCGGGTACGGCGACCATGGCCAGGCCGATGGTGACCGGCAGGGCGATGATGATGCCCCAGCCCATGATCCGCACCCCGTCGGCATAGGTTCCGATGCCGGTCTGGACCACCACGGTCGGCAGGACCAGGATCAGCACCACGCCGATGATGTTGAACACCTGCCACCAGCCGTAGACGCGGCTGCGCTGATCATATTGCGGCGCGAGAACGGCGGCCCAGCCCAACTGGCCCAGGGTGCCGATGGAGAAGCCGAGGTAGAGAAACAGCAGCCAGCCGAACAAGTAGATCGGCGGCGCGCCCGGCTGAACCACGACGAACATCATCAGGGCCGCCAGCATCAGCATCGGCGTCGAGATCGCCATCCAGGGGCGATAGCGGCCGAACCGGGTCTTGGTCTTGTCCATGCCCCAGCCGAGGAAGGGATCGAAGACGATGTCGATCAGACGCACGGCCATGAAGACGGTCGCGACCACGCCCAGCTCAAGCCCGACGTGGGTGGCGTAGAACTCCGGCAGGGTGACGGGCAGGGCGACGCCAAAGGCCGCCAGCGGCAGGCAGGGGCCGGAGAAGGCGGCGAGCACGGCGTTGGAGCGACGGGGCGCGGCGGCGGCGGTCATGCGACGGGTCCGGGACAGCCCGGATGAGTCGGGCCGACGCAAGATTGCAGGTTTGGACGCGGGAGCGGAGTCGGATTCGGGCGGAAGGCCGTCTGCGCGCTTGCTCCTGAGGGCCGCTTGAGGCTTGCTGGGGAGATGTGGCGAAGTCTTCTCGCGTTTCTGACGATCTGGCTGGTTCTGGCCTTCGCCGGCGCAGCGCGCGCGGCGGGGCCGTGCCATACCAACGCCGACGTCTGGGGCGAGGAGGCCCTGGCCAATGCGGCCTCGGCCTATGGACTGGAGTGGGCGCCGTTCGGGGCGACCGAGTACGGCTGGAGGACCTATGTCCCGCTGATCCAGCAGGAGCTGCACACCCAGTGCGGACCCGGCACGCCGATCTTCGCCTCGCAGCTGGCGGGGTTCCAGCAGACCCATGGCCTGACCCCGACCGGCCTGTTCGACGCCGCCACCTTCCAAGTGTTGCGAGGTTTGTGGCAGGAGCGCCGGCCGTTCGTGATGGCGCGGACCCGAGGGGAATGTCCCGATCCGCCGCCGATCAATCAGCTGGGCTATCTGGTCGCCTCGGAAGAACACGCCGACCGGCTGACCCGGTTGCTCCGCCGTGACGTGCTGGACGCCTATCGCCGCCTGGTCGAAGCCGCGCGTGCGGAGGTTCCAGAGGTCGCCGCCGATCCCGAACTGCTGCAGATCTTCTCGGGCTTTCGCGATCCCGAGGCGGACGCTGCCCGATGCGCCCAGCAGGGCAATTGCGACGGTCTACGCCGGGCGGTCTGTTCACCGCACCGGACGGGGACGGCGGTTGATATGTATGTCGGCCAGGCGCTGGGGCGGGGCGTTGATTCGACCGCGCCGGCCAGTCGAGAACATATGGCGCGGGGGGCAACCTATCACTGGCTGGTCGCCAACGCCGGGCGGTTTGGCTTCGTGCCCTATGTCTATGAGCCCTGGCACTGGGAATATGTGCGGCCTTGGGATCCGGCGTTCGCGCCCTGAACATCCAGCAAAATTTCATGAAGCCAATCGCCCGTTTGCGCGCTGAAGCGTGAAGGGGGGCTTGCGCCAAGGCAGGCGGCGCGCCAGATTAGCAATGGTCATTGTTGCGAATAATGGCCCAGTCACCCAATGGAGTTCTTCTGATGCCCAAGATTCTCGTCCTTTATCATTCCACCTACGGCCATATCGAAGCCATGGCGGAAGCGGTCGCCGAGGGCGCGCGGCAGATCGAAGGCGCCGTCGTCGATATCAAGCGCGTGCCCGAACTGGTGCCCGAGGAACTGGCCAAGGCGTCCGGTTACAAGCTGGACCAGGCGGCGCCTATCGCCAAGGTCGAGGACCTGGCCAACTATGACGCCATCATCATCGGCGCCGGCACGCGTTTCGGCACCGTCGCCTCCCAGATGCGCAACTTCCTGGATCAGACCGGCGGCCTTTGGTTCAACGGCGCTCTGGTCGGCAAGGTGGGCGGCGCCTTCACTTCGACGGCGACCCAGCACGGCGGCCAAGAAACGACCCTGATGGGCCTGGTCCAGACCCTGATGCACCATGGATTGATCGTCGTGGGCCTGCCCTATTCCTTCCAAGGCCAGATGAACATGGACGAGATCACCGGCGGCAGCCCCTATGGCGCCACCACCCTGACCAAGGGCGACGGTTCGCGGATGCCCAGCGAGAACGAACTGGACGGCGCCCGCTTCCAAGGTCGCCACATCGCCGAGATCGCCAAGAAGCAGTTCGGCTGATCCGATGCGCCAGCCCGCAGTCTTCTTCGGTCACGGTTCGCCGATGAACGCTCTGGGCGGTCCCTATGGGGCCGCCTGGCGCGACCTGGGCGAAGCTGTGGGCAGGCCGCAGGGGGTGGTGATGATCTCCGCCCATTGGGAGACGCGCGGGCTGGGCGTCACCGCGCAGGAGCGGCCCAAAACCATCCATGATTTCGGGAACTTCCCGCGTGAACTTCATGAGTTTCAATATCCCGCACCTGGGTCGCCTGAACTGGTGGCCCAGGTCGCGGAACTGACCGGGGCGGTGCAGACGACCCAATGGGGTCTGGATCACGGAACCTGGTCGGTGCTGTGCCATGTCTGGCCGGACGCCGATGTGCCGGTGGTGCAGCTGTCGCTGAACCGGGAGCTGACGGCGCGTCAGCACTATGAGTTGGGCAAGGCTCTGAGGCCGCTGCGGGACGAGGGGATCGTCATCGCCGGCTCGGGCGACTTCGTCCACAATCTGCGGACCTGGAAGCGGGAGCCGGGGGGCCAGCCCTATGCCTGGGCGACCGGGTTCAACGAGGCGGTGAAGGCGGCTTTCGAGAGAGGCGACCACGAGGCCCTGATCGACTGGGTGGGGCTGGCTGAGGACGCGCAACTGAGCGTGCCGACCGACGAACATTTCCTGCCGGTGCTGTATATTGCCGCCCAGCAGGCGCCGGGCGAGCCGGTGAGCTTTTTCAACGACAGCATCGACGGCGGGTCGATCTCGATGACGGGCGTGCGGATCGGGTGATCTTCACCTCTCCGTTCGCCTGCGCGAACGGGGAGGTGAAAAATCAGGCGCTTTCGACCATCTTCTGGATCGTCACATAGTCGGTCTTGCCGCTGCCCAGGACAGGGACTTCGGCGACCTTGACGATCTTCTTGGGCACGATCAGCTCGGGGGCGCCGTTGGCGCGGGCCCATTCGGCCAGGGGGGCGACCTCGGCCTCGGCGTGGTCGGTGACCAGGACCAGTTTTTCGCCCTTGCGGGTGTCGGGGATGGAGACGACGGCGTGGCGCTGGTCCGGCCAGACCGCGCCGGCGATGCCCTCGACCGCCGTCAGGGAGACCATTTCGCCTCCGATCTTGGCGAAGCGTTTGGCGCGGCCCTTGATGGTGATGTAGCCCTCGGCGTCCACATCGACGATGTCGCCGGTGTCCAGCCAGTCGTCTTCGACAGGCGACCATTCCAGCGGCTCGGCCGAGGTGACATAGCCGCTCATCACATTGGGCCCGCGCAGATAAAGGCGGCCGCCGTCTGCGATGCCTTCGACCGGCTCCAGCTTCCAGTCCAGACCCGGCAGGATCTGGCCGACCGTGCCGGGGGCGTTGCGGTCCGGGTGGTTGACGGCGACGACCGGCGAGGCTTCGGTTGCGCCGTAGCCTTCCAGCAGTTCGACGCCGCCGAACTTGGTGTTGAACAGGTTGCGGGTTTCCTCGCGGACCTTCTCGGCGCCGGCGACCACGAACTTCAGGGTGGCGAAATCGTCGGCCTCGGCGACGCGGCCGTACTGGTTCAGGAAGGTGTCGGTGGCGAACAGGATCGAGGCGTTCACCTGGGGCAGCAGGTCGGTGATCTGTTTGGCGTGCAGCGGCGACGGATACTGGAAGGCCTTCAAGCCTTGAAGCAGCGGCAGGATGACCCCGCCGGTCAGGCCGAAACAGTGGAAGGTGGGCAGGGGATTGAACATTACCCATTCCGGCAGCAGGTCGATATGAGCCGCGACCTGACGGGCGTTGGCGACCAGGTTCTTCTGGCTCAGCACCACGCCCTTGGGCGTGCCGAAACTGCCCGAAGTGAACAGGACGACGCCCGGCGAGTCCGGATCGGTCTTGACGCGGAAACGCTTGGGCGCGGCGCCGGCGGCGAGGCCGTACAGCTTGTCGGCCAGGCCGATGGTCTTTCGCACGTCGTCCAGCCAGACGACTTCGGCGACCGTTTTCAGTTCGACGATCAGGTCGTCAAGCTTGGCCTGGTCGATGAAGCGTTTGGCGGTCAGGACCTTCTTGACGCCCGAGGCCTTGATGGCGGCTTTCAGATTGGCCTCGCCGGCGGTGAAGTTGAGCATGACCGGCACGCGGCCATGCGCGTGCAGGCCGAAGAAGGTGACGACGACGCCCATGGACGACGGCAGCAGGATGGCCACCCGTTCGCCCAGCTCGGTCATGTGCGCGATCTTGCGGCCCAGGACGAAGGCGGCGCGGATCAGGCCGGTGTAGGTGAGGGGATGGCGATCCTGGTCCTCCAGGATTTCCTTGTCGCCGAAGCGGGCGCGCGCATCGATCAACGCGTCGATCAGCGAGGTGTCGTACAGCGAGGGATCGAGGGCCTGGCGCAAACGCGTCTCCTGCGGAGGGCGCGAGGGGCCCTCTCTGTTGTCGGGCGTCCGTCATTAATGACGCGACGGCGTCTTGAAAAGATAGGTTACGCGGCGTGAGTTCCCAAGCGCGCCATCATCTGTAACCGCCTGTGGCTTGCCATTGGACGTCGGAAGGCCGAAATACCGGCCATGGTCACCCTGATCGACACCCTTCAGCGCAAGCCGTCGGAGCTGCGCCACCCGGAAAAGCAGAACCGTCCGGAGTCGGTCGTTCTGAAAAAGCCCGACTGGCTGCGCGTCAAGGCGCCCGGCTCGGGCCAGTATAATGCCACCAAGGACATCGTCCGCTCCAAGGGTCTGCACACGGTCTGCGAAGAGGCGGCCTGCCCGAACATCGGCGAGTGCTGGAGCCAGAAGCACGCCACCCTGATGATCATGGGCGACACCTGCACGCGGGCCTGCGCCTTCTGCAACGTCAAGACAGGCCTGCCCCAGCCGCTGGACCCGGAAGAGCCGGGCAAGGTCGGGCTGGCGGTGGGGCAGATGGGGCTGAACCACGTGGTGATCACCTCGGTTGACCGCGACGATGTGGCGGACGGCGGGGCGGCTCACTTCGCAGAGGTGGTGCGCCAGATCCGCCTTCAGGCGCCGAACACGACCATCGAGATCCTGACGCCCGACTTCTTGCGCAAGGACGGGGCGGCGGCGGTGATGATCGACGCCAAGCCGGACGTCTTCAACCACAACCTCGAGACCGTTCCGCGCCTGTATCTGAAGATCCGGCCGGGCGCACGCTACTTTCATAGTCTGCGCCTGCTGCAGATGGTCAAGGAGCGCGACCCGGAACAGTTCACCAAGTCCGGCATCATGGTCGGCCTGGGTGAGACCAAGGAAGAGGTCATGCAGGTGATGGACGACATGCGGTCCGCCGGCGTCGACTTCATCACCATCGGCCAGTACCTGCAGCCGACGCGCAAACACGCCGCCATCGACCGGTTCGTCACGCCGGAAGAGTTCAAGGCCTATGAGGCGATCGCCCGGGCCAAGGGCTTCCTGATGGTGTCGTCTTCGCCGCTGACGCGTTCGTCGCACCACGCCGGCGACGATTTCGCCCGGCTGAAGGCCGCGCGCGAGGCGCAGCTGCGCCGCTAAGGTTCGAATGGCCGTCCACCGCGTAACGCGCATTCTTCCCTATGCGCCAGAACAGCTTGCCGATCTGGTCGCCGACGTGCGCGCCTATCCCGACTTCGTGCCCTGGGTCACGTCTATGCGGGTCTGGAACGAGCGGGCTGAGGGCGAGGGCGTCGCCGTGCTGGACGCGGAGGCTGGTGTCGGCTTTTCCTTCCTGAAGGAGCGGTTCTCGACCTGGGTCCGGCATGATCGCAATGCGCCCAAGGTTGAAGTCGGCCTGTTGCGCGGGCCGTTCAAGCATCTGAAGAACCGGTGGGAGTTCTTCCCGCATCCCGACGGCGCGCGGCTGGAGTTCATGATCGACTTCGCTTTCAAGTCCCGCATGCTGGATATGATGCTGTCGGCCAACTTCGACCGGGCGGTGGAGAAGCTGATCGGCTGTTTCGAAGCCGAGGCGCAGCGGAGGTACGGCGGCCGATGAATTTCGATTTCGACGCGACCGTCGTGGGCGCCGGGGCTGTGGGCCTGGCCTGCGGTCGGGCGTTGTCGAAACGGGGCTTGACGGTGCTGGTGCTGGAGAAGGAAGGCCATATCGGCCAGGGCGTCTCGTCGCGCAATTCCGAGGTGATCCACGGCGGCCTCTATTATCCAACCGGATCGCTGAAGGCGCGCTTCTGCGTCGAGGGGCGGCGGGCACTTTATGACTTCCTGGCTAGCCGCAAGATTGATCATCGCAAATGCGGCAAGCTGGTCGTGGCCACGCAAGAGGCCGAGGTCCAGCGGATCGAGGCCATTTTCGAACAGGCGACGGCCAATGGGGTCGAGGGACTGGCGCATCTGACCGGCGCCCAGGCGCGGGCGCTGGAGCCAGAGCTGAACGCCCACGCCGCTATCCTGTCGCCCGAGAGCGGTCTGTTCGACAGCCACGGCTATATGCTGGCCCTGCAGGGCGAGATCGAGGACGCGGGCGGATCGGTCGTGGTGTCGGCCCCGTTCGAGGGCGCTGAATCGCGGCCGGGCGGCGGCTTCACGATCCGTGTGGGCGGGGAGGGGGCGATGGAGGTCTCCAGCCGCCTGCTGGTAACGGCGCCTGGCCTGTCGGCGCAGGCCGTCGCGGCGGCTGTAGAGGGTTATCCGGCAGACGACATTCCGGCGGGCCATTTCGGCAAGGGGATCTATTTCCGCATGGTCGGCAAGGCGCCGTTCGACCGGCTGATCTATCCGCCGCCCATTCCCGGCGCCCTGGGCACGCATTACCGCAAGGATCTGGGCGGCCAGGCCGTGTTCGGTCCCGACCTGGCCTATGTCGCGACCGAGGATTATTCGGTCGATCCGGCCAAGGCGGAGGTGTTCGCCGCCTATATCCGTCGCTTTTGGCCCGGCCTGCCCGACGGCGCCCTGACACCCGACTATGCTGGGATCCGGCCCAAGCTGCATGGTCCGGGCGAACCGCAGCCGGACTTCCAACTGCACGGCGTCGAGCACCACGGGATAGCGGGGCTGATGGCCCTGTTCGGCATCGAGAGCCCTGGCCTCACCAGCTCGCTGGCCATCGGCGAGTCGGTGGCCGCGGCCCTGGCGGAGGCGTCGTGATCTCTCAACTCGTCACGCCGCGCCTCGTTCTGCGACGGGCGAGGCCCGATGATGTCGATGATCTGCATCAGGTTTTTTCATCGCCGGAAGCGATGCGATGGTGGTCGACGCCGCCGCATGAGACCAGGGACAAGACGGCGGAATGGCTGGACAGCATGATTGCCGCTGACCCTGAAAGCAGCGATGACTTCGTCATCGAGGCTCAGGGTCGGGTCATCGGCAAGGCGGGCTTCTGGCGGCTGCCCGAGATCGGCTACATCCTGCACCCGGGCCATTGGGGGCGGGGTTTGGCGACGGAAGCTCTGACCGCTGTGATCGATCATGTGATGACCACGCGGGATATCGATGCGGTGACTGCGGATGTCGATCCCGCTAATGCCGCGTCCATTCGGCTTTTGACGCGTTTGGGCTTCGAACAGACGGGGGCCGCCAGCCGAACCTGGCTGGTCGGGGGCGTCTGGATGGACAGTCTTTACTTCGGCCTGAACCGTGATCGCTGGAAGTCGCGCAAGACGCCTTGAAATCGTCGTGCGGTTCATGCATAAGCCGCGCCTCGCGTGGCGGCTCGGCGTTCTTCTCTCGAAGGACTGGGGCCGCCGCTATTGTTTTCGCGCTTGATCAGGCTTCGGCTCTGGGCGGCGCCCGACTTAGAAGATTGAGACGGACATGGCCGTTCCGAAGCGGAAAGTATCCCCCTCGCGTCGCAACATGCGCCGCGCCCACGACGCCCTGAGCTCGAACGTCTATGTCGAGGACAAGGACACCGGCGAGCTGAAGCGCCCGCACCACATCGACCTGAAGACCGGCACCTATCGCGGTCGCCAAGTCATCACGCCGAAGGAAGACTAGTCTTTCGAAGGCTTCCGGTTCGACCGGACGAAGTTTTTTACGGCGCGCGGTCACCCGCGCGCCGTTTTCGTGCGTTCTGAGAGGTGAAGCTTCTCTGAAGGATGCACGCCCATGATTCGTTTCGCCGCCGTCAGCGCTGTGGCGCTGCTCACGCTCGCCGCCTGCGAACGCCGTGACGACTCCGTGGCCCAGCCGCCTTCGGCCGCAGCGCCGGCGCCCGCCGAAGCGACCCCGCCGGCGCCGGTCGATGCATCGACCCTGACCGCAGACGGTCTGGGCCCGGCGCGAATCGGCATGACGCGCGCCGAGCTGGTGCAGGTGTGGGGCGAGGATTCGCAGCCCGATGCGGTCGGTGGGGCCGATCCGGAAGCCTGCGACGAGTTTCATCCGGTGAATGCGCCCACCGATGTGCGGGTGATGATCCAGAACGGGGTGCTGACCCGGATCACCGCAGCCCGGGAGGCGACGACCAAGACGGATCGCGGCTTTGGAGTCGGCGACACCGGAATGGCGATCAAACAAGCCTATGGCGGCGCCGTCTTCGCGCAATCGCATAAGTACTGGCCAGCGCCGGCTGAGGATCTGTTTGTCTGGTCGCGCGGCGGATCGACCGCCTATGTGACCGATCCCGCCGCGCGCGGGATTCGCTACGAAGTCGGAACGGACGGCAAGGTGACCATGGTTCACGCCGGCGACCCGTCGATCCAACTGGTCGAAGGCTGTTCCTGACGGCAAGCGGCAACAGGCATTGGCGATTCGCGGGGAGACGGCTAAACCCCTCGAACCTGTTTTCCGCCTGAGCCAAAGAGCCGAGCCATGACCGACATCGCCGACATCGTCGCCCGCCAGATCCTCGACAGCCGGGGCAATCCGACGGTGGAAGTCGATGTGATCCTCGATGACGGCTCGTTCGGCCGCGCCGCCGTTCCGTCGGGCGCCTCGACCGGCGCACACGAAGCCGTCGAACTGCGCGACGGGGACAAGGATCTGTGGGGCGGCAAGGGCGTGCAGAAGGCGGTCGACGCCGTCAACGGCGAGATCTTCGACGCCCTGTCCGGAATGGACGCCGAGGACCAGCGTCGTCTGGACGAGGCGATGATCGACCTGGACGGCACGCCCAACAAGGCCCGTCTGGGCGCCAACGCTATCCTGGGCGTGTCCCTGGCGGCGGCGAAGGCCAGCGCCATCTCGGCCGGTCTGCCGCTGCACCGCTATATCGGCGGCGTCTCGGCCCGCGTCCTGCCGACGCCGATGATGAACATCATCAACGGCGGCGCCCATGCCGACAATCCGATCGACATCCAGGAGTTCATGATCCTGCCGACCGGGGCCGAGACCTTCACCGACGCCCTGCGCATGGGCACGGAGATCTTCCACGCCCTGAAGAAGCAGCTGAAGGACGCCGGCCACAACACCAACGTCGGCGACGAGGGCGGCTTCGCCCCGAACCTGGCCTCGGCCGAAGAAGCCCTGAGCTTCATCACCAAGGCGGGTCAGGCGGCCGGCTATCTGGCCGGCGAAGACTTCCATCTGGGTCTGGACGTCGCCTCGACCGAGTTCTTCAAGGACGGCAAATACATCATGGCCGGCGAAGGCAAGACTGTCGATGCCGAGGGCATGGCCGCCTATCTGGTGGATCTGTGCGAGCGTTTCCCGATCGTTTCGATCGAAGACGGCATGGCCGAGGACGATTTCGACGGCTGGCGCCTGCTGACCGAGCGCCTGGGCGACCGGGTCCAGCTGGTCGGCGACGACCTGTTCGTGACCAATCCTGCGCGTCTGGCCGCCGGCATAGGCGAAGGCCTGGCCAACTCCATCCTGATCAAGGTCAACCAGATCGGCACCCTGTCCGAGACCCTGGACGCCGTCGATATGGCCCACCGCGCCGGCTATACCTCGGTGATGAGCCACCGTTCGGGCGAGACCGAGGATTCCACCATCGCCGACCTGGCCGTCGCCACCAACTGCGGGCAGATCAAGACCGGCTCGCTGGCCCGCTCGGACCGGGTGGCGAAATATAACCAGCTGCTGCGCCTGGAAGAGATGCTGGGCGACCAGGCCGTCTATTTCGGCGACGGCATGCTGCTGCGCTAAACCCGTGAATTGTCGGCGGAGAATCAGCGTTCTTCGCCGACTTTCTTACGGTCAAGCTACATTTTGTTAGGCATTTTCGGGCACAGTTCGTGAACTGTGTTTTTCGCGCTCAGAAGGAGCGTTTGAGTGCCCGAACGGATGAAACCGTACCGCCTTTCCCTCGCCCTGTTGCTGTTGCTCGCCTATCTGGGCGTGCAGGCTCTGACGGGCGAGCGCGGCCTGCTGAGCGGATCGTCACGCGACGCCCTGATGGGGCGGCGTGAGGGCCAGCTCGCCCACCTGACCGAACAGCGGCGCGATCTGGAGACGCGGGTGCGCTATCTGCGCACCGACAGCCTTTCCAAGGACCTGCTGGAGGAGCGCGCGCGCGCCGTTCTCGGCTTTTCCGACCCGCGCGACTATGTGATCCGCGTTCAGGCGCAACCCGTTCAAGGGTAAAAACTCTCGCCACTTGAACTATTGTTACAGCCGAGCCCGCACCCCTTTGCGTTCCGGGAAGGAAGGCTGCTAAAGCCCCCTTCCGTAACGATAAGAAGGCGTCGCTCCCCGGCGCCTAGCCGGGAGATGCCGGATGGCGAAAGCCCCAGCCAAAGCCGCTCAGACCACTGCGCCTGACAAGCTTTCAAATACGCCTTCGGCGTCCAAGGAGGACCTCCTCCGCTTTTACCGCGAGATGGTTCTCATCCGCCGCTTCGAGGAGCGTGCGGGCCAACTGTACGGCATGGGTCTGATCGGGGGCTTCTGCCACCTGTACATCGGCCAGGAAGCCGTGGCCGTCGGCGTTCAGGAGAGCGTCAAGCAAGGCCACGACAAGATCATCACCGGTTACCGCGACCACGGCCATATGCTGGCCGCAGGAATGGATCCCAAGGAAGTCATGGCCGAGCTGACCGGCCGCATCGGCGGTTCGTCGCGCGGCAAGGGCGGCTCGATGCACATGTTCGACGTGCCGACCGGCTTCTACGGCGGTCACGGTATCGTCGGCGCCCAGGTGTCGCTGGGCACGGGCCTAGCCTTTGCCGGCAAGTACCGCGGCGATGATTCGGTGGCCTTCGTCTATTTCGGCGACGGCGCTTCGAACCAGGGTCAGGTCTACGAGAGCTTCAACATGGCCCAGCTGTGGAAGCTGCCGGCCATCTACATCATCGAGAACAACCAGTACGCCATGGGCACGAGCATTGAGCGCTCGTCGTCCACGACCCAGCTCAGCCAGCGCGGCGCCAGCTTCGGCATTCCGGGCGAGCAGGTGGACGGGATGGACGTCATCGCGGTTCGGGATGCTGTCAAGAAGGCCGTCGATCGCGCCCGCGCCGGCGAAGGCCCCTATATCCTCGAAGTGAAGACCTACCGTTATCGCGGTCACTCGATGTCCGATCCGGCCAAATACCGGACCAAGGAAGAGGTGGACGAGGTCAAGAAGACGCGCGACCCGATCGACCACATCAAGACCCTGCTGGCCGCCGCCAATGCGACGGAAGACGAGCTGAAGGCCATCGACAACGAGATCAAGGCCATCGTCGCCGAGGCCGTTCAATTCGCCCAAGAAAGCCCGGAGCCTGATCCGTCCGAGCTTTATACCGACGTCTACGTGGAGGCCTGATCCGTGACCGACATCCTCATGCCGGCGCTGTCCCCCACGATGGAAGAGGGCACGCTGACCAAATGGCACATCAAGGCAGGCGACACCGTGTCGGCCGGCCAGGTGATCGCCGAGATCGAAACCGACAAGGCCACGATGGAAGTCGAGGCCGTGGATGAAGGCGAAGTGTTGGAAATCCTGGTCGCCGAGGGTTCGGAGAACGTGAAGGTCAATACGCCGATCGCGCGTCTGGCCGGCGAAGACGGTGCGGCTTCGCCCGCGCCCAAGGCTGATGCTCAGGCCGATACGCCCAAGGCGACCGCCGAGGGCAAGACCGGCGATCCCGAGAAGGCGCCGACCCAGACCTCGACCCCCAAGGTCGAACTGCGCGACCCGGAAATCCCGGCCGACGCCAAGCTGGTCAAGACGACCATCCGCGACGCCCTTCGCGACGCCATGGCCGAAGAAATGCGCCGCGACGACAAGGTCTTCCTGATCGGCGAGGAAGTCGCCCAGTATCAGGGCGCCTACAAGGTCAGCCGCGAGCTGCTGCAAGAGTTCGGCGACCAGCGCGTCGTGGACACCCCGATCACCGAGCACGGCTTCGCCGGCCTGGGCGTCGGCGCGGCCATGGCCGGGCTGAAGCCCATCGTCGAGTTCATGACGTTCAACTTCGCCATGCAGGCGATCGACCACATCATCAACTCGGCCGCCAAGACCCTGTATATGTCGGGCGGTCAGATCCGCGCGCCCATCGTCTTCCGCGGCCCGAACGGCGCCGCCTCGCGCGTCGGCGCCCAGCACAGCCAGGACTATTCGGCCTGGTACGCCCAGGTTCCGGGTCTGAAGGTCATCGCGCCCTATGACGCGGCCGACGCCAAGGGCCTGCTGAAGGCCGCGATCCGCGACCCGAACCCGGTCGTCTTCCTCGAACACGAGATGATGTACGGGCTCGAGTTCGACGTGCCCGAGGTTGAGGACTACGTCCTGCCGATCGGCAAGGCCAAGGTTCGTCGCGAAGGCAAGGACGTCACCATCACGGCGCACAGCCGCATGGTCGGCTTCGCCCTCCAGGCCGCCGAGAAACTGGCCGAGGAAGGGATCGAGTGCGAGGTCGTCGACCTGCGCACCCTGCGTCCGTTGGACACCGACACCATCGTCGAGAGCGTCAAGAAGACCAGCCGCCTGGTCTCGGCCGAAGAGGGCTGGGGTCCGATGGGCGTCGGCGCCGAGGTCGTGGCCCGGGTCATCGAACACGCCTTCGACTATCTGGACGCGCCGCCGCTGCGGGTGCACCAGGAAGACGTGCCGCTGCCCTACGCCGCCAATCTGGAAGCCCTGTCGCTGCCGGGGGTGGACAAGATCATCGCGGCCGTGAAGCAGGTGATGGCATGAGCCTTGACGAGAAGGCCCTGGCCATCCCTGAACAGCTGAGCCAGGTCGATCCCGCACAGGTGACCGAACTGGCGCGGATCTGGTGGGGCGGAACCACGCCCCACATGAACATCCGCCCGGCGCTGAACGAACCCCGCCACATGGGGACGGTTCTGGCCGAGTGCGCCTGGCACTTCTCCAACGCCTACGCCCAGATGGCGGGTCTGGACCAGAAGGAGGCCTTTAAGGCCATCTGCGACGGCTGGACCGACGCTCACGCCCGCGCCGCCCTGACCGAGAAGGAAGTTGCTCAATGACCGACATCCTGATGCCCGCCCTGTCTCCTACCATGGAAGAGGGCGTTCTGGCCAAGTGGCATGTCAAGGTGGGCGACGTCGTCTCCGCCGGGGACGTGATCGCCGAGATCGAAACCGACAAGGCCACGATGGAAGTCGAGGCCGTGGATGAGGGCGAGATCACCGACATCCTGGTCGCCGAAGGCTCTGAGGGCGTGAAGGTCAACACCCCAATCGCCCGTCTGAAGGACGAGGGCGGGGCCGCGGCGCCGAAGCCGGCCGCCAAGGCTGAAGAAGCCCCCACGCCTGAAGCCGTTCCGGCCGCCGCTGAGGCGCCGAAGGCCGCTGCAGCGTCCGCCGCCCCGGCTCCGGCCGCGCCGAAGTCGGACAGCGGCGAACGTATCTTCTCGTCGCCTCTGGCGCGTCGCATCGCCGCCCAGAACGGCGTCGATCTGAAGTCTGTCAAGGGCACTGGCCCGCACGGCCGGATCGTCAAGCGCGACGTCGAAGCCGCCGGCAAGGGCGCCGCCCAACCGGCCGCTGCGACGACCGCCGCCGCCGCGACCTCGGGCATTGCGCCGCGTCAGGTGCAGTCGCTGGCCCAGATGGGGATCCCGGACGGCAGCTACGACCTGATCCCGCTGGACGGGATGAAGAAGGCCGTGGCGCGTCGCATGGTCGACAGCATCCAGAACGTGCCGCACTTCCCGCTGTTCATCGACTGCGAGATCGACCAGCTGATGGCCGTTCGCGCCAAGGTGAACAAGCTGCTGGAGCCGCAGGGGATCAAGGTGTCGGTCAATGACTTCGTCATCAAGGCTGCGGCCCTGGCGCTGAAGATGGTGCCGGAGGCGAACGCCTCCTAC
Organism: Brevundimonas sp. FV2ps16; assembly: GCF_058681075.1. Taxonomy (NCBI): domain Bacteria; kingdom Pseudomonadati; phylum Pseudomonadota; class Alphaproteobacteria; order Caulobacterales; family Caulobacteraceae; genus Brevundimonas; species Brevundimonas sp. FV2ps16. Next base: position 2,396,761 of record NZ_CM178728.1, read on the forward strand.
ACCCCCGAAGGCATCGCCATGCACCACAACGCCGACGTCTCGATGGCGGTGGCGATCGACGGCGGCCTGATCACCCCGATCATCAGGAAGGCCGAGACCAAGGGGTTGGCCCAGATTGCGACCGAGTCCAAGGACCTGGCCAAGCGCGCCCGCGAACGCAAGCTGAAGCCCGAAGAGTTCCAAGGCGGCACCTTCTCGGTGTCCAACCTGGGCATGTTCGGCATCAAGCAGTTCACCTCGATCATCAACGAGCCTCAGGGCTGTATCATGAGCGTGGGCGCGGGCGAGCAGCGTGCGGTCGTCAAGAACGGCCAGGTCGTTCCGGCCACGGTCATGACCGTGACCCTGACCTGCGATCACCGCGTGGTGGACGGCGCGACCGGCGCGCGCTTCCTGCAAGCGTTCAAGCCGCTGATCGAAGATCCCGTCGCGATGCTGGCGTAAGGGGAGGCTGAGGTCATGACCTCGGTCTATGACTTCTCCGCCCGCGCCATCGACGGCACGGAGGTTTCGCTGGACCGTTTTCGCGGTCAGGCGCTGCTGATCGTCAATACGGCGTCCAAGTGCGGTTTCACCGGCCAGTATAATGGGCTGGAAAAGCTGCACCGGACGTTCGTCGACCGTCCGTTCGAGGTGCTGGGCTTTCCCTGCAACCAGTTCGGCGACCAGGAGCCGGGGCGGGCGGCGGAGATCGCCGCCTTCTGCGCCACCAGTTTCGACGTGACCTTCCCCTTGTTCGACAAGGTGGAGGTCAATGGGCCGAACCGGCATCCGCTGTACGCTTGGCTGGCGCAGCAGAAGCGCGGCTTCCTGGGCGCGACATCCATCAAATGGAACTTCACCAAGTTCCTGACCGACCGCGAGGGCAGGGTGGTCGCCCGCTACGCCCCGCAAACTGAACCCGAGGCCATCAAGGCCGACATCGAGAAGTTGATCTGATCATGGCTGCTGAATTCGATCTCGTCGTCATCGGCTCGGGCCCCGGCGGTTACGTCGCGGCCATCCGCGCCAGCCAACTGGGCCAGAAGGTCGCCATCGTCGAGCGCGAGAACCTGGGCGGCATCTGCCTGAACTGGGGCTGTATCCCGACCAAGGCCCTGCTGAAGTCGGGCGAGAAGTTCGAGAGCCTGAGCCATCTGAAGGAATACGGCCTGTCGGCGTCCGGCGCGTCGTTCGACTTCGACGCCATCATCCAGCGCTCGCGCGGCGTCGCGGCGACGATGAACAAGGGCGTCGCCTTCCTGATGAAGAAGAACAAGATCGAGGTGATCGAGGGTTCGGCCAAGCTGGAGAAGGGCGCTGCGGCGCCCAAGGTCGTGATCGCCCTGAAGGCCGGCGGTTCGCGCACGGTCGAGGCCAAGGCGGTCATGCTGGCCGTCGGCGCCCGCGCCCGCGCCCTGCCGCAGATCGGCCTGGAGGCTGACGGCGACAAGATCTGGGCCTATCGCGACGCCCTGGCGCCGAAGAAGCTGCCCAAGTCCTTCGTGGTCATCGGCTCGGGCGCTATCGGCATCGAGTTCGCCAGCTTCTATCGCGCCCTGGGCGCCGAGGTGACGGTCGTGGAGGCGGTCGAGCGCATCATGCCGGTCGAGGACGAGGAGGTCTCCAAGGCCGCCCAGAAATCGTTCGAGAAGCGCGGCTTCAAGTTCAAGCTCGGCGCCAAGGTGACCAAGGTCACCAAGACCGGCGCCGGCGTGAAGGTGGACATCGAGGTCGGCGGCAAGGCCGAGACGCTTGAGGCCGAGGTCTGCATCTCGGCTGTCGGCATCACCGCCAACACCGACGGCATCGGCCTGGAGGCGCTGGGCGTCGAGCTGGACCGCGGCCATATCAAGACCGACGGCCACTGCCAGACCAACGTCAAGGGCCTGTTCGCCATCGGCGACTGCGCTGGCGCGCCCTGGCTGGCGCACAAGGCTAGCCACGAAGGCATCCACGCCGCCGAATTCATCGCCGGCTACAAGACCCCGAACGTCCATTCGCCCATCGCCGGCTGCACCTACGCCCAGCCGCAGGTCGCCTCGGTCGGCGTCACCGAACAGGCCGCCCGCGCCGAGAAGCGCGAGGTCAAGATCGGTCGCTTCCCGTTCCGCGTGAACGGCAAGGCCGTGGCCGCCGGCGAGATCGACGGCTTCGTCAAGGTGATCTTCGACGCCAAGACCGGCGCCCTGATCGGCGCCCATATGATCGGCCACGAAGTCACCGAGATGATCCAGGGCTATGTCACCGCCATCACCATGGAGGCGACGGAAGAGGACATCCACGGTATCGTCTATCCGCACCCCACCATGTCGGAAGCCATGCACGAGGCGGCGCTGGACGCCTACGGGCGTGTGCTGCACATCTGAGTCAGAGACTTAACCGGCCTCGGAGCAATCCGGGGCTGATTTGCTTCAGGTGAACTCAGTCAGCGCTTCTTGCCCAGTTCCGCGGCGATGTCCTTGGTCATGCGGCCGACCTTGCGGTGGGCGGCGGTGATCTGGTCCTTGGTCACGCCCCAGCGTTTCATCCAGTATTCGACCGACTGACGCTCCGATAGGTCGATTCGGTCCTTGTCGATGAAGCCGCGCTTGTCCTTTAGTCCCGCCATGGTCGGCTCCTGTTGAGGTTTTGACCGTTCCGGCCGCTTGGGCCTTCTTAGACCTGTCCGCCCCAACGAAACAGGCGGTTCAGGCCTCCGGCAAGACGCCTGTTTCGAAGAAGGCGTCCAGGCGGGCTTCCCAAGGCGCCGTGTCCAGGCCCTGGGCGGCGATCCAGGCGTCGTCGAAATAGGTCGAGGCGTAGCGGTCGCCGTGGTCGCACAGGATCGACACGATCGAGCCGCACTCGCCCGCGCGCGCCATTTCTTGGGCCAGCTGGACGCAGGCCCACAGGTTGGTGCCGGTCGATCCGCCGCAGGGGCGGCCCAGACGCCGGCTGAGCACGCGGGTGGCGGCGATGGAGGCGACATCGGGCACGACCATCATCCGATCCACGACGTTGGGAACGAAGGAAGGTTCGACTCGCGCGCGACCGATGCCCTCGATCAGGGACGGACGGTCGAGGCTGGTCTGGACCGTCGCATCGGCCCAGTGGCGGTGAAAGACGGAGGCTTCCGGATCGGCGACGCAGATCCGGGTGTCGTGGCGGTTGAAACGGGCGAACCGACCGATGGTCGCCGAGGTGCCGCCTGTGCCCGCCCCGCACACGATCCAGCGCGGCACGGGGCAGGGCTCGCGTCGCATCTGGGCGAAGATGGACTCGGCGATATTGTTGTTGCCGCGCCAGTCCGTGGCTCGTTCGGCATAGGTGAACTGGTCCATGTAGTGGCCGCCCAGTTCGTCGGCGAGCCGCTGGCTTTCCGAATAGGCTTGGCCCGGAACGTCCACGAAATGGCAGCGTCCGCCGTAGAATTCGATGGCGGCGATCTTCTCCTGGGCGGTCGAGCGCGGCACCACGGCGATGAAGGGCAGGTTCAGCATCCGGGCGAAATAGGCCTCGGACACGGCGGTCGAACCGCTGGACGCCTCGACAATGGTCATGCCCTCGCCGATCCAGCCGTTGCTGAGGGCGTAGAGGAACAGCGACCGCGCCAGCCGGTGCTTCAGGCTGCCGGTCGGGTGGCTGGATTCGTCCTTCAGATACAGGGCGATGTCCGACAGAGCCGGCATGTCCACCGGGATCAGATGGGTGTCGGCCGAGCGGTTGTAGTCCGCCTCGATCCGCCGCATGGCCCAGCTAAGCCATGCGCGATCAACGGTGGGACGGGCAGGGGCGGACATGGCGGACTCGGTCGTAGACGGGAAGGCGATGGCTTAGGCCAAAGCTTGGCCGGCGGCAAAGTCGGATGAGGCCCGGCGCGTGGGTTTGGACCCGTCTACTCCGCCTTCTCCACGAAACTGTCGATGACCCGTTTCTCGCCGGCTTTTTCGAAATCGACCAGCAGTTTATTGCCCTCGATGACGCGGACGTGGCCGTAGCCGAACTTCTGGTGGAAGACCCGTTCGCCCTTTTTCCAGCCGGAGCCGGACTTGGGATCGGCGGTGGCGATCAGGCGGCCGTCGCCTTCGATGACGGCCTTGCGGGCAGGGATCCTGTTCGGCGTCTGGGCGGCGGTGAAGCTTTGGGCGCGTTTCCAGCCGGGGGAGGAATAGCCGCTGCCGAAGGAGGGCGCATCGTCCCAGCGGCTCTTGGCCTCCTTCATGCCCGTCGAGGCGCCATAGTAGCCGGTGTCGGATTGCGGATCGACGTGGGCGATGGGCAGTTCGTCGACGAAGCGGCTGGGCAGTTGCGAGGTCCAACGGCCGTAGACCAGGCGGTTGGCGGCGAAGGATATCCGGGCGTCCTGCTTGGCGCGGGTGACGCCGACATAGGCCAGGCGGCGTTCCTCCTCGAGGCCCTTCTCGCCCTTTTCGTCGATGCTGCGCTGGCTGGGGAAGACGCCTTCCTCCCAGCCGGGCAGGAAGACCAAGGGGAACTCCAGCCCCTTGGCGCCGTGCAGGGTCATGATCTGCACCGCCCCGTCGCCGTTCGGATCGTCGCTGTTGGCGCGTTCCAGGTCCATGACCAGGGAGACGTGCTCCAGATAGGCCTGCAGCGTCTCGAACTGCTGCATCGACTGGGTCAGTTCCTTCAGGTTATCCAACCGCGTCTGACCGCTGGTGCGGTCGGCCTTCTGCATGTCGGTGTAGCCGCTCTCCTCCAGCACGGTCTCCATGACCTGCCAGTGGGGCGTGGTCTCGGACAGGGTGCGCCAGCGGTCGATGTCGCGCACGAAGTTGGACAGGGCGGTGCGGGTGCGGGCCTGAAGCTCGTCGGTGTTGATCAGGCCGCGCACGGCGGTCAGGGCCGACAGATCGTGCTGGCGGGCGATCTGCAGGACCTTCTGAACGCTGGTGTCGCCGATGCCGCGCTTGGGCACATTGACGATCCGCTCGAAGGCCAGATCGTCGTCCTCGGATAGGATCAGCCGCAGATAGGCATGGGCGTCGCGGATTTCGGCCCGTTCGAAGAAGCGCGGCCCGCCGATGACCTTGTAGGGGACGGCCAGCATGACCAGCCGTTCCTCGAAGGCCCGCATCTGGAACGAGGCGCGGACCAGGATGGCCATGTCCTTGTACTTCAGGCCCGGCTCGCCGGCATGGGGACGACGCGCGGTCTCGATTTCGTCGGCGATCAGCCGGGCCTCGGCCTCGCCGTCCCAGACGCCGCGCACCCGCACCTTGTCGCCGCTGTCGTCCTCGGTCCACAGGGTCTTGCCCAGCCGGTCGCGATTGGCGGCGATCAGGCCCGAGGCGGCGCCCAGGATGTGGCTGGTCGAGCGATAGTTGCGCTCCAGCTTGACGATCTTGGCGCCGGGGAAGTCGCGCTCGAAGCGCAGGATGTTGTCCACCTCGGCCCCGCGCCAGCCGTAGATAGACTGGTCGTCGTCGCCGACGCAGCAGACATTGCCGGTCGAGGCCGTCAGCAGCCGCAGCCACAGATACTGGGCGACATTGGTGTCCTGATATTCGTCGACCAGGATGTAGCGGAAGCGGCGTCGATATTCGTCCGCTAGATCCGCGTGTTTCGACAGGATGGTGATGTTGTGCAGCAGCAGGTCGCCGAAGTCGCAGGCGTTCAGACTGCGCAGGCGGGCCTGATAGGCGGCGTACAGGCCCTGACCCTTGCCGTTGGCGAAGTCCTCGCCGGGCGGCAGCTTCTCTGGCGTCCAGCCGCGGTTCTTCCAGTGGTCGATCAGGCCGCTCAGCGACTTGGGCGTCCAGCGTTTGGTGTCGATGTTGGCGGCTTCCAGCAGCTGTTTCAGCACCCGTTCCTGGTCGTCGGTGTCCAGGATGGTGAAGCTTGATTTCAGCCCGACAAGTTCGGCGTGGCGACGCAGGATCTGGGCGGCGATGGAGTGGAAGGTGCCCAGCCACCGTAAGCCTTCGGCCGAAGGGCCGATCAGATGGGTGATCCGCTCGCGCATCTCGCGTGCGGCCTTGTTGGTGAAGGTGACGGCCAGCAGTTCCCAGGGCTTGGCCCGGCCGGTCGCCAGGATATGGGCCAGACGGGTGGTCAGCACCCGCGTCTTGCCGGTGCCCGCGCCGGCGAGGACCAGGACCGGCCCCTCGGTCGTCTCGACCGCCTCGCGCTGTTCAGGGTTAAGGCCCGCCAGATAGTCGCGCGCCTCACCCTCCTGCGGCGCGCGCGCCCGGGCCAGGTCTGAAATACGGGGGGCGGGAAGATCGGTCACAGGCGGGAAAAGGTCCGGTCAGTCAGAATCGAATAGGGGAACATAAGGGGACCGGAAGGCGATGTCAGGGCCGCCGCAGAAATGAAACGGCGGAACCGCCTTGATCGACGGCCTGTTCACCATAGCGATGCAACGAAAGGCGCAGAGGATGACGCGACCGCCGAACAAGAGACCGGGACGAGACACAGGCGGCTGGCGCGCCTTCGCCCTGGGCATGCTGGGGATGTTCGTCGTGATCACCGTATGGATCGCACTCTTTGAGACCACTGGAGAACGGGAGATCGACGAGGTCCGAAGCGAGCGGCCTCTGTCCGAGGCCGTTCGTCCGGATGAGGGCCGAGAGGCTGGGCCCTCTATTTCAGACTATAGGTGATGGTGGTGACGACCCGGACCTTCTTGTCGATGGAACCGGACTCGTCGCCGCCCGAACCGTCGCGCGGCAGGATCTCGAACGAGCCTTGGGTGGCCTGACGGATCGGACCCAGGGGCGTGCCGGAGTCCTTGGCGAACTGTTCCGCGCCGGTGCGCGCCGCCGCCGTGCCCTCGGCGATCATCTGGGGCCGGACGGCGTTCAGCTTGGTGAAGATATAGGACGGGCCCTGGAAGTCCTGCAGCACCACGCCCTGGCGCACGAGGTCGTTCAGGGCGCGGGTGGTGGCCTGGACCCGGGCGACATCGCCGGTTCGGACGATGACCGTCTGGGCCAGGATGAAGCGGGGGCCGCCGTTCTGGGCGCTGTATTCGCGCGAGCGGGTGTCGGCGACCTCAAGCCGACCCAGATCGACGGCGTCGGCCGGATAGCCCTGGGTCTTCAGGAACTGCCGCACCAGGGCCAGATCGCCGTCGATGCGCGCCTGGACCTCGGACAAGACCTCGCCCGAGGCGGTGAAGCGCAGCGGCAGAACGGCCAGATCCGCCTTCACCTCGCGTTCCGACAGACCGCGCACCGTTACGGTTCGGTCGCCGGCGCGGGCATGGATCACGCCCTGGCCGATCAGCGCGCCGGCCCCGATCAGGCCGACAGCCAGCAGGCCCCCGAAGGCGGCGGCGGGGATCAGGCGTTGGGTGTCCATGTCGGGCTCCTTTTGAAGGCCAATGCTACGCTTTCGGCCCGTGCTCCGCCACCCAGGACAGGGCCAGAAGACGGCAGGCGGAGGCGAGCGGCCGGCGACCACGGTTCGCGTCGATGTCGGCCAGAAGCTGGGCCTTGCTGAAGCCGCGCGCGGCGGCGATCCGGTCCAGAACGGCCCAGAACTCCGGCTCCAGCGCCACCGAGGTCGCATGCCCGGCCAGCACGACCGAACGTTTGGCCAGACCGCTCATGGTGCGGGGCGTCGTCGATGCGCGAGCGGGATCATGGGGCTGATGCGCATGGCGGGTCTCCTGTACGGCGCAGTTTGTCACACTCGGGCGCAAGACGTGAGCGGCGCTGGAGGGGGGACGGTGATATGCGGGCGTCGCCTTCGGAGCCTTGCATGAGTCGCCCCTTCACGATCCTCGCTATCCTGACCTGCGCCCTTATCTGGGGAACGACCTGGTTCGCCATCACCCTGCAGCTGGGGGTGGTGGATCCGATCGTGTCCATCGTCTGGCGGTTCGGCCTGGCGGCGGTCGTGCTGTTCGCCTTTTGCGCCGTGACGCGGCGGCCGCTGCGCCTGACCCGCGCCCAGCATCTGGCGGCCGTGGGGCAGGGCGCTTTCGTCTTCGCCGTCAGCTACGGCTTTGTTTATGCGGCGGAAGAGCGGGTCGCATCGGCGGTCGTCGCCGTCATCTTCGCCGCTCTGGCCTTCGTGAACCTGGTTCTGTTTCGCCTTTTGGAAGGGCAGAAACCCGCCGCCGGCGCCTGGCAGGGCGCGGCTCTGGGGATTGGCGGCGTCGCTGTGCTTTCGTTCGGACAGTTGTCGGGCGCGGGCGTGTCCGCCGGATCGGCGCCGGCTCTGGGCATTGGCTTCGCCCTGATCGCGGTCGTCGCCTCGGCCTTCGGCAACTGGTTCGCCTGGCGGGGACAACAGGCCGGGGCGCCGGTGATGGCCGCGACCGCCTGGGCCATGGCCTATGGCACGGCAATGCTGGCGATCTATGGATTTGCGACGGGCGTCGAATGGCGGATCGAGCCGACGCCCGCCTATGTCCTGTCGCTGCTGCACCTGTCGCTATTCGGGTCGGTCATCGCCTTCGGCCTGTATTTCACCCTGGCGCGGCAGCGGGGCTTCGCCCTGGCCAGCTATATCTCCGCCCTGACGCCGCCGATCGCCGTCATCATGTCCGTCCTGTTCGAGGGCGCCCATGTCGGGGTGACCATGTTGATCGGGCTGGCCCTGGTCCTGGCTGGGCAGGTTTTGCTGATCCGGGCGCCGAAGACGGCCTGATTTCAATCCGTCGGCTTTTCGCCGTCCAGCTTTTGGCCGTCGAGCAGACGAGCCGCCCGCGTCTGCTCGGTCTGAGCGGCCTTCTTCTGCCCCTTGGTGCGGCCGTGAGCGACGCGGTTCGCCGCAGCCTGGGCCTTGTCTTCGGCCTTGGCGCGGACCTTACGGGCCCGGTTCAGGTTGATGATGTCGGCCATGGCTAGTCCTGAGGCGCCGCCGTCGCCGGCGTCTCCTTGGGCTTGAGAGCCTCGGGCACCTGGTCGGCCGGCAGTGTGGAAGGGGGAATGAAAGCGGGCGCGGATGCGGTCTGGTCCAGTCGGGTCCAGCCGTCGGCCGACCGTCCGCGTTCGCGGCCCAGGTCGAACAGCGCGGTCATGGTCTTCTGGTCGAACTTCAGGCTCGAGGCCTCGACGTTGTCGGGAATGGCGGCCAGCGACAGGCTCATGCCGTTGCGCTGGGCGAAGGCCGCCGTCGTCGCCAGATGGGTGCGCAGCGAGGCCTTGCTCATACTGTCGTAGCTGCGCATCAGGATGGCGGTCAGCCGGCCCGGCGTGACCCCGTCATTGCGCCCCACCTGTCCGTTGACGACGACATAGAGGGCGCCGCCGCCCGGCCGGTCCGTACCCCGGGTCCAGAGAGACAGGTTTTCGGGGATGGCCAGGAACGGCGTATTGACCCCTCCGTCGGCGTGCATCTCCATCACCACGGTTCGGTCGGGTTGAAGTCCGGCGATCAGCACCGGCGGAAACACGCCGGGTATGCTGGCCGAGGCGACCAGCACCTCCTTGAACAGGGCGCGCGAATTGTCGTCGTTCTGGCTGGCCAGAAGGCCCATGTCCCAGATGACCGTCTCCTGGCTGTCCAGGTTGGTGGTGGCGACCAGCAGGCGGCGGCCCTTGGCGTGTTCGCGGGCGATGGCCGTCAACAGGTCCGGCGTGACGTTGTCGTCCACCAGATCGCGCAGGGCGCCGGCGCTGAACAGGCTGGGGTAGAGGAAGATGGCCAAGCTTCTCCAACTGAGCAGGCTGCTGGCGCCGCCGTCGGTATAGGCGTGACCCAGTTGCGGGTCCCATTCGGACCCGGCGAAGGCGAAGGGGGCGGCGAGCGCTCCCGTGCTGACGCCGGTGACGATGTCGAACACCGGACGGTCGCCCCGTTCGGTCCAGCCGACGAGAACGCCCGCGCCATAGGCCCCGTTCGCGCCCCCTCCCGACAAGGCCAGGATCGACAAGTCATGGTTCTTGGTGAGTCGTGAGCCGACCTCCTCGGTGAAGGCTTCCAGCCGGGCGTAGTCATTGGCGCGGATGCGGGGGTCCCGCGCTGGCGCTAGGGCGCCGTCGGCGAGGCGCAAAGGTCCGACGGGACGATCCAGGGTGCCGCAAGACGCGACCGACAGGGCCATGACGACGGCCAGCAGGCTGGAATAGATCCGTCTCATCCGATGCCTTCTCCGCCGATCCCAGGCTGCACTCATACCGCTCGAGTGAAGGGTCTGTCATCACCGGGAGACGACGGCAACAAGCGCTGCGGTTTGAAACCGTGCGACTCGACGAACGTTCGTTCAGGCGGAACAACAAACTCAAGGACAATCGCCATGGTCGACGCAACGCTCATCAAGGAACATCTGGAAGTCGTGGGATCGGACGGCGGTCATGTCGGTCGCGTGGACCATGTGCTCGGCGACCAGATCGAGCTGGCGAAGCTGGATATGGCGGGCGGGTTCAAGCACCACATGATCCCGGTCAGCTGGGTCGAACGGGTCGACGACAAACATGTCCACCTGAACCTGACCCAGGACGACGCCAAGTCGCGCTGGACCGAAAAGCCGCACTAGGCCGCGGGTTTCGGCGAATTAATGAAGGCTCCGCTGTCGCCGGCGGGGCCTTCGTTCTATCTGGAGGACATTGTTCTCGGAGGGACGCGATGATCCGACTGATCCTGAATATTCTGTGGTTCATCTTCGGTGGGTGGCTGTCCGGCCTGTTGTGGCTGCTGGGCGGCGCGATCCTGGCCGTCACCATCGTGGGGCTGCCCTGGACATTCGCGGCCTGGCGGATCGCCAGCTATTCCTTCTGGCCGTTCGGACGTGAAGTCGTCTGGCGTGAGCCGGATGCGACGGCGCTGGGGGCGGGGTGTTTCGGCATCGGCCTGAACGTGATCTGGTTCGTGGTCGCAGGCTGGTACATCGCTTTGACGCACGTGCTGATCGCGGTCGCCGAGGCCATCACGATCATCGGCATTCCCTTCGCCCTGAAGGACCTGGAACTGGCCAAACTGGCCCTGGCGCCGATCGGTCGGACGATCCGCGACAAGCCTTAAGCTCAGTCGCGCTTAGTCCTACGCTTGGTAGATCCAGGTGTTGAGATGGCCGAGGAGGATCGGCGAGGAGCCGTCTTCCACGGCCAAGACCGGAAAAGGAACAGAGCCAACCCTGGCCAAGGCAGGCCCGCCGCGCACGGCAGACCTGCCAGGAGGGTCATAACAGTTCGGCGGCCGCTGCCGACATGGCCTTGAAGTCGTGACCGACGTCAGGCGCCGTCTGGAGCTTCCAGCGGAGGGGAACATTTCGAGTTGCGGCGTCGGCTTGTGCCGCGCGGAACAGGGCCTGCCCCCGCGCGAGGCGATGCGGTCCCTGAGCCATGGCGCGGGCTGACTGGTCCAGCCGCCCCTGGTCAGCTGAAGTGTCAAGCTCCCCGAGCAGCAAGGTCAGTTCCACGCCATAGGCGGCAGGAAGATCATGCGGCACGCCGCCAACGCCAAAGGGATAGGCGATCTGCGGGTCGGGGAAGGTATAGGTGCCCGCATTGGCCGCCACCGCGCGACGGATCCGTGCTTCCGGCTTTAGCATCACCATGCGCTGGACGAACTGCCCGCCGGCCGAATGCCCGAAGATGTCATAGGCGGGGAGCCTCCAGGCGTTGTCGGCCTGTAGCCGATCGAAGATGTTTTCGATGGCTGTGAACGCCCACTCTTCCTCGCGAGTCAGGGCGCCGTAGACCGTCTTGACGTTACCCTCCTGGTAGTCACGGGTGACGTAGCGAGCGAGGCGGTTGTCGAACTCCGGGGCCACCAGCAGAAGCCGCCGCTGTTCGGCGGCGCCTACCCAGGCGTCGAGGTAATCCTCGGCGTTGCGTCCCATGCCGTGCATGATGAAGACGACCGGATCGCCAGTCGTCCATGCCGCTGGCCGATAGGTCCAGACGCGTAGCGTTCTGCGGGGCGAATTCGTATAGGCGGGGACGACGACAGCAGCCTTGCCGACGGGGGTCGGAGCCGGCGAGGTCAGAGCCGGGCCCTGGGGCAGCCAGTGGGCGTAGCCATAAACTAGCAGCGCAAGTGCAAGCGCCGCGAGCAGGCCCGTGCCTGCCGCGATTTTCAGAACTTTCATGGTATTCAGATAACCCCGGACGCCCCCAAACCTAAGCTAGGGCGCAAGCTTGGCCGTGTCCAGAGGCGGACGGGGAGCGGGCGAGCAATGGGTCAGCCCGGCGAGATCATCTTCTCCGGACGCACCGCCTCGTCGAACTCGGCGTCGGTCAGATAGCCGCCGCCGACGGCTTCCTCGCGCAGGGTGGTGCCGTTCTTGTGCGCGGTCTTGGCGATCTTGGCGCAGATATCATAGCCCAGCTTGCCGTTCAGGGCCGTCACCAGCATCAGCGAGTTGTTCAGGCCGCGCGAGATGTTGTCCTCGCGGGCCTCGATGCCGACGACGCAGTTGTCGGTGAAGCTGATGGCCGCGTCGGCGACCAGGCGGACCGACTGCAGGAAGTTGTAAGCCATGACCGGGTTGTAGACGTTCAGCTCGAAATGCCCCTGCGAGCCGGCGAACGTGAGCGCGGCGTTGTTGCCGAACACCTGGGCGCAGACCTGGGTCAGGGCCTCGCACTGGGTCGGGTTGACCTTGCCCGGCATGATCGAAGAACCGGGCTCGTTCTCCGGCAGGGCCAGTTCGCCCAGGCCCGAGCGCGGGCCGGAGCCCAGGAAGCGGATATCGTTGGCGATCTTGAACAGCGAGGCGGCGACCGTGTTGATCGCGCCGTGGCTGAAGACCATGGCGTCATGGGCGGCCAGGGCTTCGAACTTGTTCGGCGCGGTCGTGAAGGGCAGGCCGGTGATCTCGGCGATCTGGGCCGCGACCTTTTCCGCGAAGCCGACGGGGGCGTTCAGGCCGGTGCCGACGGCGGTGCCGCCCTGCGCCAGTTCCATCAGCTTGGGCAGGGTCTGTTCGATCCGCTCGATGCCATTGGCGACTTGCTGGGCATAGCCGCCAAACTCCTGACCCAGGGTCAGGGGCGTGGCGTCCTGGGTGTGGGTGCGGCCGATCTTGATGATGTGGGCCCAGGCCTTGGCCTTTGCGTCCAGGGCGGCGTGGAGGTGCTTCAAGGCCGGGATCAGGTCGTTGACCACCTGTTCCGCACAAGCCACATGCATGGCGGTCGGATAGGTGTCGTTCGACGACTGGCTCATGTTAACGTGGTCGTTGGGGTGGACCGGCTTCTTGGAGCCCATCTCGCCGCCCAGGATCTCGATGGCGCGGTTCGAGATCACCTCATTGGCGTTCATGTTCGACTGGGTGCCCGAGCCCGTCTGCCAGACGACCAGAGGGAAGTGGTCGTTCAGCTTGCCTTCGATAACTTCGTTTGCCGCCTGGATGATAGCCTCGGCCAGGGCGGGGTCGAGCTTGCCCAGGTCGCGGTTGGTCTCGGCGGCGGCGCGCTTGACGATGCCCAGGGCGCGCACGACCGGCAGGGGCTGTTTCTCCCAGCCGATCTTGAAGTTCCCCAGCGACCGCTGCGCCTGGGCGCCCCAGTAGCGATCAGCGGCGACCTCGATGGGGCCGAAGGTGTCGGTTTCGATGCGGACGTTGCTCATGCGCGGATCTCGTCTCTCAGACGTGGCGGTTGGTTGCGCGGCGGTGTAGCACGAGAGCGGGACAGGGCAAGGCGAGGCCGGATGATGAGATCAAAGGCGATACTGGCGGCGACGTTGCTGGCGCTGGCGAGCTGCGCCAGTCTTCCTGCGGACCCGGCGCGTCCCAGGGTCGTGCTGGACACGACGGCGGGTCGGATCGTCTTGGCGCTCGACGCCGCCGCTGCGCCGATCAGCACCTGCAACTTCATCGGCTATGTCGTCTTCGGGGGCTACGACAACGGGTCCTTCTTCCGCACGGTCGTCCGCGCGACCAATACGGCCAACCCCAATCCCATCGACGTCATTCAGGCGGCGACCCCCCGCGGCAGCGATGACGACTCCCGGCCTCCCATCGTGCTGGAGCGCACGCGCGACACCGGGCTGCGCCATCTTGCCGGGACTGTTTCCATGGCGCGGGGCGCCCCGGACAGCGCGACTTCCAGCTTTTTCATCGTCACTCAGGACACGCCTAGTCTCGACTTCGGCGGCGCCCGAAACTCGGATGGTGAGGGGTTCGCAGCGTTCGGACAGGTGGTCGAGGGGCTGGACGTGGCGCGCCGCATCCAGCGGATGCCGGCAGACGATGCGGAGCAGCTCACTCCGCCGGTGACGATCCGTTCCGCACGATTGCTGGACGCGGCGCCGGCCGTCTGCACCCAATGACGAAAGCCTGGATCGGGACGGGCAAGGTCCGGGCGCGGGAGGACGGCGAGGCGGTCGAGATCGTCATCGAAGGCCTGACCACCCAGGCCAAATACTACAAGCCGCTGGTCTATGAGTTCATGCGCAAGGAATGGGCGTCACGACCGTCGTGGGGCGATCATGTCGTCGAAATCCGCATGGAGCATGTCGGCGAACCACCGTGGATGGACCTCGACAACCTGGCCAAGGCGCTGCTGGATTCCATCAAGGGCTATCTGTTCCACGACGACAGTCAGGTCGCCCGCCTGGTGGTGGAACGCCATGAAGGCGAGCGGGAGCGGATCACGATCCGATCCTATCCCCGGAAGGCCTGAACCTCAGGGTCGGCAGCAATAGTTGCATAGTGGCCCCGATCGCGGTCTGGGGCTCGGACGCGGGCGTCAGGCCCTCGGCCTGTTCGCGGGCGGCGACGCAGGCGGTTGTGGCGCGGGACAGGGCGATGAAGTCCGGCGCGGTCTTCAGGCTGTCCAGCACGCATTCGTCGAAATAGGGATAGGTCGCATCGGCGGCGCAGCCGAACGACGACCGGTCGCGGCGGGCGGCGGTCATCACCATGCGATTGGGCGCCTTCAATCCATCGATGAATATTCCGGAGAAACAGGCGGACAGCACGACCACCGTCGGGCGGTCGCCGCAGATTCGGCGCAGGATCGGAATCAGGCGTTCCGGCTCCAGGGTGGCTCCCGGCCCGAAGACCAGGCCTTCGGGCGAGCCGTGCGAGGTGACGTAGAACAGGCAGCCGCGCGGCGCGCGTTCAGCGGCCTCGGCGAAACGACGCAGGCTGTCTTCCGCCTCGACTGGGTTGGGGACGTCTGGCCTAAGGCTGACGCTGACCATGGCGTCAGGATCGAAGCCGGCCTTTTGGAAGGCGGCGGTCAGGTCGCGCTGAGCGTTGTCGAAGGCGGCGATGGCGCGGCCGTCACTGTCGCGCCAGTCGGCGGCGATTACCGCCGAGGCCCAGCCATCGAAACGGCTTTGGGCATGGGCCGCGCAGCCCATGACCATCAGGCCCAGCACCGAGAGCGCCGCCATGAAACGAAACATCGCGTACCCCTCCGCCTTGGTCTGCTCCCAGAGCTTATCGCGAGGTGGCGAGTAGGGAAGGGCCTACTTTTTCCGGAACTGGTCCAGTGACACGACCTTGGGGCCGTCCGAGCCGGGCGTCGGATCTTCGGGCGGGGTCGCTTCCTCGACCGCTTCGACAATCTCGGGCTCGTCGAACTGCAGCAGGAACTGGACGCTGGGATCATAGAAGCGGGTGACGGCCGAATAGGGCATGGCCAGGGTGCGCGGAACGCCCCCGAACCGCAGCTTGACCGAGAACCGGTCGGCCTCGACCTGCAGGTCCTCGTACTGGTGCTGCAGCACCACAGTCATTTCGTCCGGGTATTTGGCCAGCATGTCCGGCGGAATGCTGACGCCGGCGGCGCGGGTCTTGAAGGTGATGTAGAAGTGGTGCGCGCCGGGCAGGCCTTCGGCCAGAACATGTTCGAGCGCAGAACGGATCACGCCGCGCAGCGCTTCATGCGCCAGCCGCTCGTACTGCATCTCGTCGACCGGAGGGGTCTGGTCGGTCATCGTCACCTCGCAATTGAGCGCGACTGATAGCGGCGCAGGCGCGAGCGCGAAAGATGCGAAAGAGGTAAACGAACAGGATATGAAGGATTAAGCGCCGGGATTCTGTTGCCAGGCTCCCGACAGGCCCCGCCCAAGGATCTGAACCCCTAGGACTTAAGGTTCGAAATCACCCGAACCGCATTACGCGGCGAGAGCGACTTCTCCAGCGAAGTTATCGTTCGCAGTTAGAAAATGGCCCGATACGGTAGGCCAGGACGAGCGAAAGCAATCCTCTTTACACGTCCGTCGATGCTAGTCGGCCCCATGACGCCTCCGCCGATAACGCGGGGAAGAGAATGGTGGAGCCGCCGGGAATCGCACCCGGGTCCGGTCCGCTTATTACAAGCGCGTTTATCGCTATAGTCCGGCCGAAACCGGACAAGACCAATATAGGCGCTGCGCGGACGCTTTCCAAGCGTCGCGTGCGCTTCAGACCCGCGTCCAGTCCGGGGTCTGGTTCCTGAACCAGGTCAGTTGGCGTTTGGCGTAGTTCCGGGTCGCCTGTTTCAGGGCGTCGATCGCTTCATCCCGGCCGATCTCTCCGGCCAAATATGCCGAGAGTTCGCGCACTCCGACCGCCTTCATGGCGGGCAGATTTGGGGACAGGCCTCGCGCGATCAGCGCGCGAACCTCCTCGAGCGCGCCGTTCTCCATCATCAGATCCACACGCCGGTCGCAGTTTGCGTAGAGGGCGGCACGATCGGATTCGATGACAAGCCCTGTCCACGACCCCGGCGCGAGCAGCGGACGTGTATCCGCCTTCCAGTCGCTCAAGGCGCGCCCGCTTGCAGAGTGGACGCTCATAGCCCGGATCAACCGCTGGCGGTCGCCTTGCTCGATGGTCCGGGCGGCGTTGGCGTCGTGCTCGGCCAAACGGGCGCGGAAGGCCACTTCGCCCCATGCGGCATAGTCCGCATCCACCGTGTCGCGGACGTTCTGAGGGACGGGGGGGATATCCGCCAGTCCGCGCGTCAGGGCGTTGAAATACAGGCCGGTGCCGCCGACGAGGATCGCCGGCCGGCCTTCGGCGTGCGCGGCGTCCAACAGATCTAGGGCGGCCCGGCTCCACTTGCCGACCGACCAGACCTCCGCCGCGTCGGCGACGCCGTACAGTCGGTGGTTGGCCTGGGCCTCTTCTTCCAGCGAGGGGCGGGCGGTGAGTATGCGCAGGTCTGCGTAGAGCTGTTGGCTGTCCGCATTGATGATCACGGCGCCGGTCTCGAGCGCCATCTTCAACGCCAGGGCGGATTTCCCCGAGGCGGTGGGGCCGGCGAGCAGGGTGACTAATGGCGGCTGGGACAAATCGAGGCTCGCGGGCGGCATCCATGGGCGATAGAACGCGCCCCTTATCGCCTGCAAGTCCTGTGGAGACCGTCTTGGTCGAACGTTCCGTCGTCATCGCCGCGCTAGACGCAGTCAAAGACCCGGTTTCCGAGCAGGGGCTGATCGCGGCCGGCCTCGTTCAAGGGCTGGTGGTTGCTGATGATCGGGCCGGTTTTGCACTGGAAGTCGATCGCAGTCTGGTCGCAACCTATGCGCCTGTCCGTGACGCCGCCGAGGCGGCGCTTAAGGCCGTGCCCGGTATGAACCGGGTGTCGGTGATCCTGACGGCCGAGGCTAAACCGGGGCTCAGCAAGCCGGCGCCGCGCACGGCCGGTCTTTCGAAGGCCGCTGTGGATCAGGGGCGCGCCAAGGCGCCGGTCCCGACCGACCGTCCAGCCCATGTTCGTCGCGTCCTGGCCGTGGCCAGCGGCAAGGGCGGGGTGGGCAAGTCCACGGTCGCGGTGAACCTAGCGGCAGCCCTGGCGGCGCGCGGCCTGTCGGTCGGAATACTGGACGCAGACGTCTATGGCCCGTCGCTGCCGACCATGCTGGGGATCAGCGGCCAGCCCGCCTATGAGGACGGCGCCATTGTTCCGCACGTCGCCCATGGAATGAAGGCCATGTCGGTCGGCCTGCTGACCAAGATGGACGACGCCATGATCTGGCGCGGGCCGATGGCGTCGCAGGCGATCACCCAGATGCTGAGCCAGACCCGGTGGGGCACGGCCGAGGCGCCGCTGGACGTGCTGGTGGTTGATCTGCCCCCCGGCACCGGCGACGTGCAACTGACCTTGATCCAGAAAACGCCGCTGGACGGCGCCGTCATCGTCTCGACGCCGCAGGAAGTGGCTCTGGCCGATGCGCGGAGGGCGCACACCCTGTTCCAGCGGGTCAATGTGCCGACGCTGGGTTTGATCGAGAACATGAGCGGTTCGGTGTTCGGACAGGGCGGCGCAAAGACCGAGGCCGAACGTCTGTCCATTCCCTTCCTGGGGGACCTGCCGCTAGACGCCGCCTTGCGCGAAGGCGGTGATGCGGGTTTGCCCGTTGTGGCGGACAACCCGAGTGGTGAAATCGCTGTCCGGTTCGCCGCGATCGCCGATCAGGTGGCGGCCGCCCTGGAACTGTAGAAACTTCACGGCAGGGGGTTTTCAAACGCAACTGTATTCGCCACCTTGGGTCTTACCGATACCCAAGGAGATCCGATGAGCGTCGACGCCCTGTTTCGTCCCTTCACTATCAAGGGGCTGACCCTGCCCAACCGCATCGTCATGGCCCCCATGACGCGGTCCTTCTCGCCCAACGGAATCCCGACCTCAGACGTCGCCGGCTATTATCGTCGCAGGGCGGAAGGCGGCGTGGGGCTGATCGTCACCGAGGGCACGGTCGTGGAGCGGCCCGCCGCCCGTAACGACGCCAATGTTCCGGTCTTCCACGGCGACGCCCTGCCGCAATGGAAGACGGTGGTGGACGAGGTCCACGCCGCCGGCGGCCTGATCGCGCCGCAGATCTGGCACGTCGGTTCGGCGCGCGGCCAGGGCGCGGACTGGGTCCCGCTGGGCCAGGTGGACAGTCCGTCTGGCATGACTGCGCCCGGCAAGGCCAAGTATGAGCCGATGACCGAAGAGGACGTCGCCGACACTATCGCCGCCTTCGGTCGTTCGGCGCGCGCGGCGCGGGAGCTGGGCTTCGACGCCGTCGAGATCCACGGTGCCCACGGCTATCTGATCGACCAGTTCTTCTGGGGCGGAGTCAATGTGCGCGAGGACCGCTGGGGCGGCCCGACCATAGCCGACCGCGCCCGGTTCGGCGCCGAGGTGGTCAAGGCGGTGCGTGAAGGCGTCGGCGACGACATCCCCGTCATCCTGCGCCTGTCGCAATGGAAGCAGCAGGATTTCGCGGCCCGGATCGCCGAAACGCCCGACCAGATGGTCGAATGGCTGACGCCGCTGTCAGACGCGGGAGTGGATGTCTTCCACTGCTCGCAGCGCCGCTTCTGGGAGCCGGAGTTCGAGGGGTCGGACCTGAATTTCGCCGGATGGACCAAGAAACTGATGAACAAGCCGACCATCACTGTGGGCTCGGTCGGTCTGGACGGCGAGTTTATCGCGGCCTTTGGCGGCGAGGGTTCCAAACCCGCCTCGCTGGACGGCCTGGTGCGCAGACTGGAGAACGAAGAATTCGATCTGGTCGCCGTGGGGCGCGCCCTACTGGCTGACCCGCAATGGGTGCAGAAAATCCGCGACGGCCGGTCTGACGAACTGCGCAACTTCGAACGCGCAGACCTGATGACCCTGTCCTGACCTGAGACGTCGAGCCGGTTCAGGCCGGCTCGACGATCACGCCCGTGCCGTAGCACAGCACCTCGGTCACGCCGGGCATGATCTCGGTGGCGTCGTAGCGAACGGCCAGTATGGCGTTGGCGCCGTGGGCCTCGGCGTGTTTGACCAGTTCGTCATAGGCTTCCTGACGCCCGGCCTCCGCCAGTTTCACATAGGCGCCGACCCGGCCGCCCAGCATCGACTGGACCCCGCCGATGGCGTCGGAGATGGCGTTGCGTGAGCGCACCGTCACGCCGCGCACCAGGCCGATATGGCGAGTGACGCGGAAACCGGGCAGGTCGTTGGTGGTCGTGACGTACATCGACTTCTCCTAGCGGCGTTCCAGCACCCGGAAGGTGAAGGCGTGATCGTCCTTCTCGCCGGCCGGGTGTGATTCCGAAGATACCTCGATCCAGGCCGTTTCGTCGAATGCCGGGAAGACGGCGTCGCCCTCGGGCGAGGCCTCGACCTCGGTGATGTAGAGGCGTTTGGCGCGTGGCAGGACGGCTTCGAACACGGCGGTGCCGCCGATGACGCAGATTTCGTCCACGTCGTCCTCTTCGGCCGTTTCGCGCCCGATCTCTATGGCCTCGTCCAGAGTGGCGCAGACCAGGGCGCCCTTGGACATGCCGTCGGCCTCATAGGACTCGTCCTTGGTCAGCACCAGGTTCAACCGGCCGGGCAGGGGCTTCAGCGGCAGGCTCTCCCAGGTCTTGCGGCCCATCAGACAGGGTTTGCCCACGGTGATGGCCTTGAATCGCTGCAAGTCGCTACGCAGCCGCCAGGGCAGGTCGCCGTCGCGGCCGATGACGCCGTTGCGTCCGCGCGCGACGACCAGGGAAATCAGGGGAATGGTCATGCTTTTGGCTCCAGCCATTTGAGCCATTTGCGCCGCATGGCCGTCTCCAGATCAACGCCTGCGCCCGCGCAATAGATCAGCAGCATGCCCAGGACGTCGGCCGCTTCGTCGCCCAACGCGTCAGCGTCGGGCGTGCCTCGCGCGCGGCCGGACAGACGCAGATGCTCGGCCGTCAGCTCTCCCAGCTCTTCCTGGAGCTTCAGCAGCGCCCAGTCGCGGTCGCGGTCGATCTGGTGTTCGGCGGCGTAGATGTCCGAGATGCGCAGGACGGCGGCCTGCAGCGACTTGAGGTCCATCAAACGGCCACTGCGGCCTTGATGTGCGGCCAGGCTTCGTAACCCTCAAGCGTGAAGTCCGACAGTTCGAAGGCGAACAGGTCGGTCTTGGGCGCGATGTGCATGACGGGTAGAGGAAGGGGCTCGCGCGTCAGCTGGAGCTCGGCCTGTTCCAGATGGTTCAGATACAGGTGGGCGTCGCCGAAGGTATGGACGAAGTCGCCGGGCTCCAGCCCGACCACCTGGGCCAGCATCAGGGTCAGCAGGGCGTAGGAGGCGATGTTGAAGGGCACGCCCAGGAAGACGTCGGCGCTGCGCTGGTACAGCTGGCAGCTCAGCTTGCCGTCTGCGACGAAGAACTGGAACAGGCAGTGGCAGGGCGGCAGGGCCATGTCGTCGACGTCGGCCGGGTTCCAGGCGGTGACGATGTGGCGGCGGCTGTTGGGGTTGGTCTTCAGGCCGTGGACCAGTTTCTCGATCTGGTCGATGACCCGGCCGTCAGGCGCAGTCCAGGACCGCCACTGCTTGCCATACACTGGGCCCAGTTCGCCCTCGGCGTCGGCCCATTCGTCCCAAATGCGAACGCCGTTGTCCTTCAGCCAGCCGATATTGGTCTCGCCGCGCAGGAACCACAGCAGTTCGACGATGATCGAGCGCAGGTGCAGCTTCTTGGTCGTCAGGACCGGGAAACCCTTGGACAGGTCGAACCGCATCTGACGGCCGAAGACGCCCAGGGTTCCGGTTCCGGTGCGGTCGTCGCGGCGTGCGCCATTGTCCAGAATGTCGCGCAGCAGGTTCAGATACTGCCGCTCGGGATGATCTGCGGCGGCTGCGGCCGTTCGGGCCTGGAGTTCGACGGTGGCGACCTGAGCGTTCATGACGAGAGCTTGCCTCAGATTGAGTGATTCGAAACGCGGAACCCGCGGCTGCGCGGACGGCGTCCACAGAAAACGAATCGGTTCGCCTTCGATGGGCGCCCTCAGGCCTCGAGCAGGGGAAGCAGCAGGGGGTGGGCGAGGACGGGCGCCGCCAGGCGCACCACGGCCTGCGGATCCTCCAGGCGAACCGCCGCCGTGGCGTCGGCGATGATGAAGTCGGCGTGGGTGCGCGACGGCTCGGTCAGGCGTTCGTGGCCGGGTCGTACAGTGGCCAGATACTGGGCCACGACCGAATCCGCTGACCGCCCGCGCTCGGACTGATCGCGCAACAGGCGGCGGATGAAACGGATGTCAGAGGGGGTGTCGACGAAGACCCGGATGTCGAACAAGGCGGTCAAGTCGGCGGTGCAGAGCACATGGGTGCCTTCGACAATAACCACCTCGGCCGCCGGGATCGGTTCGCCGCCCGGTTCGCGTCCGTGGTGGATGAAGGAATAGAGGGGCGCGGTCACCGAACGACCGGCCTTGAGTTCCTTCAGATCTGTGATCATCAGGTCATGGTCGCGGGCGGCCACATCGTCGAAATCGAAGGTCGCGGCGTCGAAACCGGGCAGGCTGGCGGCGTCCTTGTAGTAGGAGTCCTCGCGCACCAGCACCGCCTTGCCTTCAGGCAGGGCCGAGACCAGCGCCTCCGCCAGGGTGCTCTTGCCGGAGCCGGAGCCCCCCGTGATCGCGATCAATATAGCCATGGGCCGCCTTCTAGGGCGCCGGGCGTCTCAGCGCCACGGGAGACGATCCGTCGCGCGAGGATGACGTTGCGTTACGTTGCTTATCGCTGATCACCGATGATAGCGTCTGTTCAAGCGTCGCAGCCAAGCAGACGCACCAAGGGACAAGGAAGACGCACCATGCTGGGCTTGATGCAGGACTGGCCGTTGACGGTCGACAAGATCATCGATCATGCGAAGAACTGGCATGGCGACCGCGAGGTCGTCACCCGCTCGGTCGAGGGCCCCATTGTCCGCACGACCTACGGCCAGATCCACGACCGCGCCAAGCGGGTGTCCAACGCGCTGAAGGCGTGGGGCATACAGCCGGGCGACCGGGTCGCCACCCTGGCCTGGAATACCGATCGTCACATCGAGACCTGGTACGGCGTCATGGGCATGGGGGCGGTCTGCCACACGCTGAACCCCCGCCTGTTCCCGGAGCAACTCGTCTATATCATCAACCATGCCGAGGACCGGGTCATCTTCACCGACCTGACCTTCGTGCCGTTGCTGGAAGCCATCCTGCCGCATATTCCCAAGGTCGAGCGGGTCATTATCATGACCGACGACGCCCATATGCCGCAGACCCGTCTGCCGCGCGCGGAATCCTACGAGCGGATCGTGGCGGAACAGTCCGCAGACGCGGTCTGGGGCGCGTTCGACGAGAACACCGCCTGCGGCCTCTGCTACACCTCGGGCACGACGGGCAATCCCAAGGGGGTGCTGTATTCGCACCGCTCGAACTTCCTGCACACCTTCATGGCGCTGCAGTCGTCGGTGGTCGGCGGCAAGACCAGCGACGTCATCCTGCCGGTGGTGCCGATGTTCCACGCCAATGCCTGGGGCATCGCCTTCGTCGGTCCCGCCTCAGGCTGCAAGCTGGTGATGCCGGGCGCCCGGATGGACGGCGAGGCCCTGTACGAACTCCTCGAGAGCGAGGGTGTCACCTTCTCCGCCGCCGTGCCGACGGTCTGGCAGGGACTGTTGGCCCATATGCGGCAGAACGGGCTGAAGCTCTCGACCGTCAACCGGGTGCTGATCGGCGGTTCGGCCGTACCCGAAAGCCTGATCCGCGCCTTCCATGACGACTATGGCATCGAGGTGCTTCAGGGCTGGGGCATGACCGAGACCTCGCCTATCGGCACCCTGTCGAACATGACGCCCGAGACGGCGGTCCTCCCGTTCGAGGACCAGCTGAAGTACCGCACTAAACAGGGGACGCCCCCGCTGGGGATCGAGCTGACGCTGAAGGATGACGCGGGCCGCGAACTGCCGCACGACGGTGCCACCTTCGGCCATCTTATGGTCAAGGGGCCGACCGTGGCTCGTGGCTATTTCCGCGAGGAAGGTTCGATCCTGGACGCCGGCGGCTTCTTCGACACCGGCGATGTGGCGACGGTGGATGAACTGGGCTTCATGCAGATCACCGACAGATCCAAGGACGTGATCAAGTCCGGCGGCGAATGGATCAGCTCCATCGAGATCGAGAACATCGCCGTGGGCCACCCCAAGGTCGAATTGGCCGCCGTGATCGGCGCGGCGCACGCCAAATGGGATGAACGCCCGGTCCTGCTGGTCAAGCTGAAGGACGGCGAGGCGCTGGACAAGCAGGAGCATCTCGATTTCCTGCAGGGCAAGATCGCCAAATGGTGGATGCCGGACGACGTGGTGGCCGTGGACGAGATTCCGCTGGGCGCCACCGGGAAGATCGACAAGAAGCTTCTGCGCGAGCGGATGAAGGACTACCGTCTGCCGGACATCCAACCCGCCTGATCCCATGGAGCGTCGATGCCGTCGGCCAAGCCTGTTCCCACGCTGATTCCCTGGCTGACCGCCCTGACGGCGGCGCCGCTGGTTCTGGTGGTGGCGGCGATGGCCGCGACCCTGTTCGGCGGGATGGATCGGGCGATCACCTATGATCTGCTGACCTGGAAAGTGGGGCAGGGACTGGCCTGGGTCGGGTGCATCGCCGCCCTGGTCGTGGCGGTCCTGACGCTCCGGGATTTCGGGCGGCGTTGGATCTACGCCGCGATCGCCCTGATCCTGGCTGGCGCGACCCTGGGCGTCTTCCTGTATCAGGGCCAACGCTTGGCAGAACCGACCCCGCGTGACATCAGCACCCATGTCGCCGAACCTCCGACCTATCGCCGTCTTGAGGCTCTGCATCCTGACGCCTCGGGCCTGACGGGGCCGGAAACCTGCCCTGCCGCCCGTTCGATCCCGACCCAGGTCCTGGCGCAACAGGCAGTCTCGGCCCTGGTGGACGCGGGCTTCCCCGTGGTTCGGGCCGCCACCTTCGAGGTGGAAGGGGTTCATGAAGGCGCTTGGTTCGGTTTCGCCTATGACGCCGTGATTCGAATCCGGCCCGGCCGCACCGATATCCGCGTCGCCGCGCGTGATCCGCGACCTGATGGCGGCGCGACCTGTCGCCTGATGGGCAAGATCGTCGCTGCGCTGGAAGATGAAGTCCGTTAGACGGGACGGAATTCGGCGTGGAGCCCAGATTCGCCGGCGACCGTCGCCGCGCCGTCTTCCACCAGCTTGATCAGGTGAGCCAGGACTGACAGCGACGCCGCCGGCCAAAGCCGTTGGTCCACTGCCGCATAGAGGGCAGGGACCATCTGTGCTGCTGTGCGGTCGCCGGCCATAAGCCGTTTCGTAACCTGGGCTTCCCGCTCTAGCCGATGCGCCCGATAGGCCTCTAGAAAGGGCGCTGGATCCGTCACCGGGGCCCCGTGCGTCGGCCACAAGGTCGCAAAATCCCGGGCGATCACGACGTCCAGGCTGGCCATATAGTCCCGCATATTCCCGTCCGGCGGCGCCACGACGCTGGTCGCCCACCCCATGACGTGATCGCCGCTGAAAAGGGCGTTTTCCTCTTTCAGAGCGAACGCCATGTGGTTCGAGGCGTGACCGGGCGTGAAGATCGCCTCCATCGTCCAGCCGGCGCCTTCAATCAACTCGCCGCCAGCGAGAACGACGTCGGGCGCGAACCCCGCGTCCTCGTCTTCGTCCAAGGCGCCTGAGGCGTGGGTCTCGCGCGCCGGCGGTCGCGCCGCCAGAATCGTAGCGCCTGTTCGCTCGGCGAAGGGGCGGGCGAGGGGGGCATGATCGCGGTGGGTGTGGGTCACCAGAACATGGCCGACCGTTCGCCCTTCGACAGCCGCCAGCAAGGCGCTCAGATGCGAAGCGTCGAGTGGTCCGGGGTCGATCACCGCGACAGTTGCTCCCGCCTGCGGCCGGCCCACGATGTAGGTCCCCGTTCCCGTGAAGGTGAAGGGCCCCGGATTTTCAGCGATCACCCGCTGCACGAGCGGTGAGACCTGGTCCCGACGCCCATAGGCGAACTCGAAATCACGGACGAAAGGAATCACGGTCGATTGCTCCGAAGCTGGCCTGCGCCTTGCCTTAACGCCTCGGTAACCTCTGTCGGAGCGCCGGTCATGGCCCGTTCTATCGCCTTCGCTGTCTCAAATCGGCTCCAGCCCATTGTTGCGGCCTTCATTTGTCTCATGGCGGCGCAACTTATCATCGCCTCCTGCACCCCGGAGCCGGCGCCATATGCGAGCAGGGTTGAGATTGAAAGGTAAGACGCTTGATCCGGGAGGCGTTGCAAGCGGAGCAGCGGAGCGTCCAATTTTCCCGCAATCCTAATTGTATAAAAGATTACCCCGAGTTGCGCCCAATTTAAGCATCGTTTGGGCTCTTGTAGCCGGATGTGGCGCAATTGTGTTCCAATAACGAACCTTCTGCCCTCATGTGGCCATATTACGACAGGTCCGCGACTAAAGGGTTACGGGACTGTAATAGTCGTAGCGTGCCGCCTTAGCCTGATTAAGGTCCATCATAATCTACGCGCATGGGGGCGTGGAGTTGTGCAGCTGGCGTCCATGTGTGGCGCTGGTTGCGTTATGGAGGACTTGATTTTGAAGATCCAAACCATTCGAGAGCGCCTGTTGGCGGGCACGATGATTGGGGGCGTGGCCCTGGCGGCTGCGGTCGCTCTACCCGTATCGGCTGTAGTGTTCTCGCCGACATCGGCGAGCGCGCAAGACTTTTCGTCCGGCACACTTACTGGGGCTGTCACGAATGAAAGCGGCGCGCCTGTCGCTGGCGCTACGGTAGAGATCCGTTCTTCGGAACAAGGTTTTGTGCGCAACGCGACCACTGACGCCTCGGGGAATTTCCGTGCCGCTCTGGTGCCGATCGGAAGCTACGTCGTCACTATTCAATCTGCGGGTTATGAGCCGATTTCCCAAACCGCGCAGGTCAGCCTGGGCGGCACCTCGTCCTATGCCTTCGCCCTGTCGCCGGCCGGCGCTTCGGGTGCGACCGCGCTGGGCGAAATCGTCGTAACCGGTGCTCGTCGTTCTCTAGACTTCAACCGCACCACGACCGGTTTGACCGTCGATCTAGAGGAATTGGTTGAGAAGGTCCCCGTCGGCCGTAGCATCACCGCAGTTACACTGCTCGCACCCGGCACTTCAGAAGGCGACAACGCCTTCGGTTCGTTGCCGTCCATCAGCGGCGCCTCTGTCGCCGAAAACGCCTACTATGTGAACGGCCTGAACGTCACGAACTTCGCCAACTTCCTGGGCGGTTCGACCATTCCGTTCGACTTCTATCGGTCGGTCGAGGTGAAGACGGGTGGCTATTCGGCTGAGTTCGGCCGTTCGACCGGTGGCGTGGTTAACACCGTCACCAAATCGGGCAGCAATGAATTTATGCTTGGCCTGCATGCCAACTGGGCCCCAGATAGCCTGCGCGAGCAATCTCCAGATACGTACACAGCTCGAAACGCCCTAGATGAGGCTGATTCGACTAGCTACGTCGTAGAACTGGGCGGCCCAATCATCCGGGACCGACTATTCTTCTATGGCTTGACCGAGCTCCGTGACATCGAAAGTTCGGATAGCTCGATATCTGGACGCAGCACTACCATCCAGACTTCTGATGACCCGTTTTATGGAGCCAAATTAGATGGCTATATAACGCAAAACCATCGACTCGAATTTACATACTTCGATACAACGCGGTCTACTCAGGCTGATACATACGCGTTCAGCCCAGTGACCGATGAGACCGGTGCGTATCAAGCTAGTACGCTTTATGAGTACGGTGGAGAAAGCTGGGTTGGGCGTTATACAGGAACGATAACTGATTGGCTTACCATTTCAGCCGCTTACGGTAAGAATAAAGATCGAGACTCAACCGTTCAAACGAGTGACGCATTCTACGCGGAAGACCAGATTACGGGCACTCCGACGCGAGTTAGTCCTAATCAGGCAGGTACGGTAAATTCTCTTGTCGAGTTGGAACGTGAGTTCTTCCGCGCAGACGCGGATATGTACTTTAGTTTCTTGGGCGACCACCATATCAGGTTTGGTTACGATAAGGAAAAAAATAGCCTCCTTTCTGTTTCCCAACGCCCAGGTCCATTCCAAGGATCGTACGCGTATCATGAAGCGTCAGCATCCGATCCGCTTGTAGACGGTGGAAACATCGCTGCAGGAGAACACTACATCGAGGCGAACATCTTTATTTCGGGTGGTTCATTTAGTGGAGAGAACGAGGCGTATTACATCCAAGATGAGTGGGATGTTAATGATCGCCTAACGCTCAACCTTGGGGTGCGTCTTGATAAATTCGTCCTCAACAACTTGGTTGGTCAAGAGCTGACCAATTTCGATGGAGAAATAGGCCCTCGTCTCGGGTTTGCTTATGATCCATCCGGCGACGGTCGCAGCAGGGTTTATGGCTTCTGGGGCCGGTACTATATGCCGATCGCTGCGAACACGGCCTCTCGCATGGGGGGGCAGGAGCTCTACTACTCTGAGTACTTCCGCACTCCTGCTGGTTACAATCCAGCAGCCTATCCAGGCACCCTTCCTTATGATGCTAACGGTGCGCCGATTGGTCTGGGGGCACAGATCGTCGGCTGGGCAGATGCTACTGCCTGCCCGGATGGCCCTGGATTTGGAACCAACGGCGTTGACGGCTGCCGGGTGACGAGCACGGGCGAACTGTACGATGCGACGACTCAGATCGGCCAGAACCTCGAATCAACCATGGAGGAAGAGATCATTCTGGGCTACGAGCGTCAGTTCGGTGACCTTTGGAGCGCTGGTCTGTCGTTCACCTTCCGTGACCTGAAGCGTTCGGCTGAAGACATCGCCATCGACGCCGCGGTGCTCGACTACTGCGACGCCGAAGGAATCGCTGGCTGCGACGATATCTGGACCGGATTCCACCAGTACGTGATCCACAATCCGGGCAACGCCTTGGAAGTGATCCTGTCTGACCCGCTTCCCGGTGAGACTGAACGGCGTACCGTCACGCTCTCGGCAAACTCGCTGGGTTACCCGCCCATCAAGCGGCAGTATCAGGCTCTGCAGTTCCAGTTCGAGCGTGCAAACGACGGTGTCTGGGGCATCCAAGGCTCCTACACCCTGTCCAAGAGCAGCGGCAACTTTGAAGGCTATGTGAAGTCCGATAACGGTCAGGACGATTCCGGCGCTACGACGGACTTCGACCAGCCGGGTCTAATGGATGGTGCGGACGGTCTGCTGCCGAACCACCACGCGCATACCTTCAAGCTGTTCGGGTCATATGCGCTGACCCAAAACCTGACGCTGGGCGCTAACGCGACGCTGCAATCACCGCGCGCCTATGGTTGTATTGGCCGGCACCCGACCGATGCCTTCGCCGGCGCCTACGGTGTGGCCTCTTGGTACTGCCAAGGTGTGTTGACCCCGCGCGGCCAATCGTTCTCGGGCGAATGGTATCGCAACGTTGACCTGTCGGCGCGTTACTCGATGGCAGACATCTTGCCTTTCGGTAACCTGGTTCTTCGTGCGGATGTGTTCAACGTCTTCAACTTCGAAGAAGCGACCGATTTCCGTGAGCGGGGTGACCTGTCTTCCGGTTTGCCTGACCCGAACTACCGCAAGCCGATTGCCTATCAGTCGCCCCGGTATGTTCGGATCGGCTTCGACTGGACGTTCTAATAACTATTGATGTGTGAGCTGGGCGGCGGACTTCGGTTCGCCGCCCTTTTTTTGTGCGCCCCACTGGCGCCATTTTAGCGGTGGAGCGTTGGGCTACCACTCGGGCGCCAGCGCCCTCGCACCTGGAATACCATGCTGAAATTTGCCGCCGCCGCGATTGTGGCGACCCTGTCGTTGTCGAATACCGCCTTCGCTCAAGATCAGGACGGACCGATCGTCACCGGAAATCGGGGCGCCGAAACCGCTGACGCCCTGAAGGTGCGGGAGGCGATCGCCTATGCGAATCCGCTTCCGCGCGGCGCGCCGACGCAGGATTATCCGCTGGTGGCCTGGTGCGATGCGCTGGTCACGGGGCATGCGGATCTGGGCGAGACCCTGACTGACCGTACGCCTGAGGACGTCGAACTGGTGCGACTGGGACGACTGGAAGCGCAGGATTTCCGCAGTGCTCTGGCGGCGGCAGAGCCGCGCCAGACGGCGGCGGCCAAGGCTGCGGCGCAACAGGCGGCGGCGGCTG
Source organism: Brevundimonas sp. FV2ps16 (assembly GCF_058681075.1). Taxonomy (NCBI): domain Bacteria; kingdom Pseudomonadati; phylum Pseudomonadota; class Alphaproteobacteria; order Caulobacterales; family Caulobacteraceae; genus Brevundimonas; species Brevundimonas sp. FV2ps16. Next base: position 2,426,521 of record NZ_CM178728.1, read on the forward strand.
TGAAGGCTCAATGGGCGCCCCTGTTGGCCAGCGAGGACGAAGCGGCGCGGAGCCAGTCGTTTGGGCTGTTCTATGGTCTGCCGGGGCGGTGCGAGCATGCCGCCCGGCGTATTCGGAATAACATCACGACGCCGCCGGCGACCCCGGCCGAAGTCGGGCTTGAGGCGCCGGCGCCCGCCAACTGATCGGCAGACGATGGACTATGGAACGGCGGTCTGAGCCTCTGCTCAGGCCGCCGTTTCGCGTCTGGCGGCGTAGGGGTCGTAGTTGAGGATGGGGGCCAGCCAGCGTTCGCAGGTCGCCACGTCCCAGCCCTTGCGCCGGGCGTAGTCCTCGACCTGATCCAGATCGATCTTGCCGACGCCGAAATAGTGGCTGCCCGGATGGCCGAAATAGAGGCCCGAGACCGAGGCGGGAGGCGTCATGGCGAAGCTTTCCGTCAGGGCCATGCCGGCGTTGGTTTCGGCCTGGAGCAGGCGGAACAGGGTGGCCTTTTCCGTATGGTCGGGCTGAGCCGGATAGCCGGGGGCGGGTCGAATGCCTTGATATTGTTCGGTGATCAGGTCGTCGATGCCGGTCGACTCGTCGGCGGCGTAGCCCCAGAGCTGGGTGCGGACTTCCTTGTGCAGCCGCTCGGCGAAGGCCTCGGCCAGACGGTCGGCCAGGGCCGTGGCCAGGATGGCGGAATAGTCGTCGCCCGCGTCCTTGAACCGTTTGGCGATCTCCAGCTCGCCATGGCCGGCGGTGACGGCGAAGGCGCCGATATAGTCCTCGCCCTGTTCGGCGATGAAGTCGGACAGAGCCAGGTTCGGCTTGCCGTTCGACTTCTTGATCTGCTGGCGCAGGGTGTGGAACCGGGCGATCTCGGCGTCCCGGCCCTCGTCGGCGAAGACGATGACATCGTCGCCGTCGGCGCGGGCGGGCCAGAAGCCGACCACGCCCTTGGCCGTGAACCACTTCTCGTCGATGATCCGCGTCAGCATGAGCTTGGCGTCCTCGAACAGGTCGCGCGCGGCCTCGCCGACGATCTCGTCCTCCAGGATCAGCGGATAGCGGCCGATCAGCTCCCAACTGGCGAAGAAGGGGGTCCAGTCGATGTGGTCGGCCAGGTCCTGCAGATCCCAGGCGTCGAAGGCCTTCACGCCGATGAAGGACGGCTTGCCGGGCATGGGCTGGGTCGGGTCGATGCGGAAGCGGTTCTCGCGCGCCTGAGCCAGTGTGGCGCGCGCCTTGACCTCCTGGCCGCGGGCGTACTGCTCGCGGATGCGGATATATTCGTCGCGGGTGGCGGCTTCGTTCTTGGCGCGCTCGGTCTTGGACAGCAGGCCGGAGACCACGCTGACGGCGCGCGAAGCATCGACGACATAGGTGGTCGAACCCCGGCGATAGGCGGGCTCGATCTTGACCGCCGTGTGAGTGCGGCTGGTGGTGGCCCCGCCGATCAACAGGGGGATGTCGAAGCCGCGCCGCTCCATCTCGGCGCCGACGAAGACCATCTCGTCCAGCGACGGGGTGATCAGGCCGGACAGGCCGATGATGTCGACCTTGTGCTCGACGGCGGCGTCCAGGATCCGGTCGGCCGGGACCATGACGCCCAGGTCGATGACCTCGTAATTATTGCACTGGAGCACGACGCCGACGATGTTCTTGCCGATGTCGTGGACGTCGCCCTTGACCGTGGCCATCAGGATCCGGCCCGCCTGTTCGCGCGGCTTGCCGGCCTTTTCAGCCTCCATGTAAGGCTCCAGCCAGGCGACGGCCTGTTTCATGACGCGGGCGGACTTCACCACCTGCGGCAGGAACATCTTGCCTGAGCCGAACAGGTCGCCGACCACATTCATCCCGTCCATCAGCGGACCTTCGATGACGTGCAGGGGCCGGTCGAATGAGAGGCGGGCTTCTTCCGTGTCGGCGTCGATATATTCGGTGATGCCGTTGACCAGGGCGTGGGCGATGCGGGCGGCGACCGGCTGATCGCGCCATTTCAGATCGACGACGCGGGCGACGCCCTTGTCGCCCTTGTAGTTGGGGGCGATGTCGACGAGGCGTTCGGTGTTGGAGACGTTCGTCCGCTGCGGACGGTTCAGGATCACGTCCTCGACCGCCTCGCGCAGGGTCGGGTCGATGTCGTCATACACCGGCAGGTCGCCGGCGTTGACGATGCCCATGTCCATGCCCGCCTGGATGGCGTGATACAGGAAGACGCTGTGGATCGCCCGGCGCACCGGCTCGTTGCCGCGGAAACTGAACGAGACGTTCGACACGCCGCCGCTGATCCGGGCGTAGGGCAGGGTGGTCTTGATGACCTTGACCGCCTCGATGAAGTCGACGGCGTAGTTGTCGTGCTCCTCGATCCCCGTCGCCACGGCGAAGATATTGGGGTCGAAGATGATGTCCTCGGGCGGGAAGCCGACCTCGTTGACCAGGATGTTGTAGGCGCGGGTGCAGATCTCGATCTTGCGGGCGGCGGTGTCGGCCTGGCCCACCTCGTCGAAGGCCATGACCACGACGGCGGCGCCATAGCGCAGACAGGCGACGGCCTGTTCGCGGAACTTGGCCTCGCCCTCCTTCATGCTGATCGAGTTGACGATGGGCTTGCCCTGGACGCACTTCAGGCCCGCCTCGATCACCTCCCATTTGGAGCTGTCGATCATCACCGGCACACGGGCGATGTCGGGCTCGGCCGCGATCAGGTTCAGGAAGGTCCGCATGGCGACGGCGCCGTCCAGCAGGCCCTCATCCATGTTGATGTCGATGATCTGGGCCCCGGCCTCGACCTGTTGCCGGGCGACGTCCAGGGCGGCCGAATAGTCGCCTTCGACCACCAGCTTGCGGAATTTGGCCGAGCCGGTGACGTTGGTCCGTTCGCCGACGTTGATGAAGGTGGGTCTCATGACTGTCCTCCCTCTCCCATTGGGAGAGGGCTTGAGCGCACGGCGGCGAAGCCGTCGTTCTGGCGCGAAAGGGTGAGGGATAGGCGGTGCGAGTTGGCCCACCGGAGAACCCTCATCCGGCCCTGCGGGCCACCTTCTCCCAATGGGAGAAGGAAAGAACGCGTCGCCATCACGCCACCATCTCGAAGGGTTCGAGCCCCGAGAGCCGCAACGCCACCGGCCTTTCGGGGATCGCGCGGGGCTTCAGCGGGGCGACCTCTTCGGCGACGTGCTTGATGTGGTCCGGCGTGGTGCCGCAGCAGCCGCCGACGATGTTGACCAGGCCCGACGCCGCCCATTCCTCAATGAAGTGCGCGGTCTCGTGCGGTTCCTCGTCGTACTGGCCCATGGCGTTGGGCAGGCCGGCGTTGGGATAGGCGGCGACCAGGGTGTCGGCGACGCGGCTGAGTTCGGCGATGAACGGCCGCATCAGGTCGGCGCCCAGGGCGCAGTTGAAGCCGACCGCGAAAGGCTTGGCGTGACGCACGCTGTTCCAGAAGGCCTCGGCCGTCTGGCCCGACAGGGTGCGGCCCGAACGGTCGGTGATGGTGCCCGAAATCCAGATGGGCAGGGCGTCCATGCCCTCGTCTTCCAGGTCCTTGATCGCCTTGATCGCGGCCTTGCAGTTCAGCGTGTCGGTGATGGTTTCGATCAGATACAGATCGACGCCGCCCTCGTTCAGCGCCTTCACCTGATGGCGATAGGCCTCATAGACCTGGTCGAAGGTCACGCTGCGGGCGCCGGGGTCGTTCACGTCGGACGACATGGACAGCATCTTGTTCAGCGGGCCGATGGAGCCGGCGGCGAAGCGCGGCTTGTGCGGCTCCTTTTCCGTCCAGCGGTCGGCGGCGGCGCGGGCCAGTTTGGCGCCTTCCAGATTGATGTCCCACACCGCCTGGGCGTCCAGGGCGTAGTCCTCCTGGGCGATCGTGGTGCCGGAGAAGGTGTTGGTCTCGGAGATGTCGGCGCCGGCGCCGAAATACTGGTCGTGCAGGTCCGAGATGATGTCGGGGCGGGTGATGCAGAGGATGTCGTTGTTCCCCTTCATCTGGTGCGCCTCGTCATAGCCGTTGGCGGCGACGAAGCGGTCGGCGCGGAAGTCGGCTTCGGACAGGCCGCGACGCTGGATCATCACGCCCCAACTGCCGTCGAGAACCAGGATGCGTTGCTTGGCCGCCTGGTGCAGGGCGGCGATGCGTTCGGCGCGGGTGAGGGGGGAGGTCATTACGCCACGGCCTTGGTTTCACGCACGCCCAGCACGCGGCAGATCGCATAGACCAGATCGGCGCGGTTCAGGGTGTAGAAGTGGAAGTCGGAGAAGCCTTCTTCCTGCAGACGGGCGCAGGTTTCGGCGGCGACCGAGGCGGCGAGGAGTTTGCGCGTCTCGGGATCGTCGTCCAGCCCGTCGAAGTGAGCCTTCAGCCAGTCGGGGATGCTGGTCCCGCAGGCGCCGCACATCCGGGTCAGGCCGGCGAAGTTGGACACCGGCATGACGCCGGGGATCAGGGGAATGGCCACGCCCGCCGCCCGAACCCGGTCGCGGAAGCGCAGGAAGGCGTCGATGTCGAAGAAGAACTGGCTGATGGCGCGGGTGGCGCCGGCGTCCACCTTGGCCTTCAGCACATCGATGTCGTGGTCGATGGAAGGGCTTTCAGGGTGTTTTTCGGGATAGGCGCCGACTGTGACGTCGAAACCGCCGACGCGACTGATGGCGGCCGTCAGTTCGGTGGCGTTGGCGTAGCCGTCGGCGCGGGGTTGATAGACGCCGCCGATGCCGCCGCCGCCGGGAGGATCGCCGCGCAGGGCGACGATATGATCGACGCCGATGGTCTTGTAGCCGGCGATGACCTCATCGACCTCGTCGCGGCTGGCCTCGACGCAGGTCAGGTGGGCGGCGGGTCGCAGCGCGGTCTCGGCGATGATGCGCTGGACGGTGCGGTGGGTCCGTTCGCGGGTCGAGCCGCCAGCGCCATAGGTTACGGAGACGAAGGCCGGGTTCAGCGGCTCGAGGCGACGGATCGCCGTCCACAGATTGGCCTCGGCCTCGTCGGTCTTGGGCGGGAAGAATTCGAAGGAGACGCGAACGGCGTCCTGGTTCGAGCCGGCGCGGGCCACAGGGCCCAGCGGCGACAGCAGCAGGGCGCGGGCTTCGGCGAGATTGGTCGAGGACGCAGCCATCATGCGGTCTTTCTGGCCTGGGCCAAGGGTGCGGCGACGGGGCGTTCCGCGGTCCAGATTGTTACGGTGAGGCCCTCATTGTCGGGCGGCAGGGCGACGGGCGGGGACGGCGCCAGACCGCTGTCGGTCAGCCAGCCGTTGATCTCCTGATCCGCGAAGCCCAGGCGGCGATGCTGATGCGCCTCGCGCATATGTTCGAAGCCGTGCGGGGCGAAATCGACGATCACCAGCCGGCCGCCGGGGCAGACCAGGCGTGCGGCTTCGGCGACGGCGGCGAAGGGGTCGGCCAGATAGTGCAGGACCTGGTGGACGATCACCAGATCGGCGCTGGCGGCGGGCAGGCGGGTGGCGAAGATGTCGCCGTGGCGCAGCTCGACCTTGTTCAGGCCCGCCTTGGAGACATTGGCGCGGGCGATGTTGAGCATATTCTGGCTCAGATCCAGCCCGACAGACATCTTGGCCTTCTTGCCGAACAGGGTCAGCATCCGGCCTGAGCCGGTGCCCAGATCGACGACGCGTTTGAACGGGCCGGGGCCGACGGCGGCTTCCAGCGCCGCTTCGACGGCGCTCTCGCTGACATAGAGAGAGCGCAGTCGGTCCCACTGGGGGGCGATCTGTTCGAAATAGGATTCGGCGGCCTGCTGGCGATCCTTCTGGACCTCGCTCAACCGACGATGATCGGCCTCTCCGGCGTCGTCGGCGAGAATGTCCAGCACGGTGTCGATCAGCCGGCGGGCCTGGGCGTCGTGCGACAGGCGGTAGTAGACGCGAGCGCCGTCCGGAAACCGCTCGATCAGGCCGGAGTCGGTCATCAGCTTCAGATGGCGTGAGACGCGGGGCTGGCTCTGGTCGAGAATCCGCGACATCTCCATGACCGAAAGCTCTTCGCTGGCCAGCAGCGAGAGGATGCGCAGGCGAGTGGGTTCGCCGGCGGCGCGAAGGGCTTCGACAGTCTGGTCGGCGGTTAAACTCATCCGATCATATAAAGATATCCTTATATGATTTGGCAAGCAAAAACGACCTCGTACATGGCGCGACGGGAAAGCTTCAGTCCGCCGTTTAAGGACACGCAATCCCTTTGGAGTGGTTCTATGCGTAGTCTCCTGATCTCCACCCTCGCCCTCGTCGCCGCCGGGCCGGCCCTGGCGCAGAGCGATTTTCCCGAGCCGCCGATGGGCGGGCAGATGTCCGGCCCGCCGCCGATGGGGGGGATGCGTCCGCCGGAGCGCGAGACCCTGGCCGAAATGAAGACGCGGATGAGCGGGATGTTCGACCGCATCGACGCCAATCATGACGGCGTGATCAACGCGTCGGAACTGGCCGGTTCGCCGGGCGGGCGGATGCTGAGACGTGCCGACGCCGATGGAAACGGGCTCATCACCAAGGCCGAAATGGAAGCCGGCGCCGAGACCATGTTCAAGGCCATGGACAAGAACGGCGACGGCGTCGTCACGGCCGATGAACGCCCGCAGCTGGGCCGCCGACCTGACTGAATCACGCGACCGGCGTCTTCAGCGGCTGGCCCGAGAAATGCGCCTGAAGATTTTGCATCAGCAGCATCAGCATGCCCTGCACCCCGGCGGTCGTCGCGCCGGCGGTGTGGGGCGTCAGGACAAGGTTCGGCACATCGGCCCAGCGTGATGGCGCGGTCGGCTCATCAATGAAGACGTCCAGGGCGGCCTGGCCCAGGGCGCCGGATTTCAGCGCGGCGATCAGGGCGTCCTCGTCGATCACCTGGCCGCGCGAGACATTGACCAACAGGCCGTCGGGGCCCAGGGCCTCGAGCACTTCGCGCGAGATCAGGCCGCGATTGGTGTCGTCGGCCTTGCAGGCGACGACCAGGATGTCGCTGGCCTTGGCCAGGGCCAGCAGGCTGTCGGCGCGGGGCCATTCGGCGTCATGGGGGCGGGGGCCCCACCAGGCGACTGCCATGCGGAAAGGCTCGGCGCGGTCGGCGACCGCCTTGCCGATTGCGCCCAGGCCGACGACGCCCAGTTTCTGGCCGCCGACGGAGGCGGTGATGGTCCGGGTCTCTGCGGTCCAGCCGCCCGACCGGACCTGACGGTCCCCCGCGACGATCTGGCGGCGTGCAGCCAGGATCAGGCCCAGGGCGTGATCGGCCACGTCTTCATGATTGACGCCCGGCGCATGGGTGACGGGCAGGCCGCGTTCACGGCACCAGTCGATGTCGATCCCATCGTAACCGGAGGTGAAACAGGCGATCAGGTCGAGAGCGGGGAGTTGTTCGATCAGCGCCTTGTCCAGCGGCGCCTCGCCGGCGACGATCAGGGCGCGGATGTCGTGGGCGGCCTCGATGGGCGGGCCTTCCCAGAAGCGGTAGACGTCATAGGCGCTCTCAAGCAGTGGCGAGAGCGGGGAGAGATGCCGCTGCATGATGAGAACGGCGGGGCGTTGGGTCATGGTCGGACCTCCACAATTGCCTCGCCGGCGGTCAGCTGGGCCACCACGCGGGGCCAGTCGCGCCGCACGATGGCGTAGAGTTCGTCGTTCGAACAGTTTCCGAGGTTGAGGTGGACAAGATGCTGACGGCCGGCGTTACGCTGCGCCAGCAAAAGGAAGTCCTTGTCCTTGCTGACGACGACCGCCCCTCGTGACGCCGCCAAGGCCCAGATTTCCCGGTCGCCTGCCGTGGCCAGCCCCATCAATCTGACGTGTTCGACCTCATGATCGAATGCGGTGATCACATCGATCAGGCGGACGGGCAGGTTCTGATCGAGCAGGAATTTCAAGCCGCAGCGGCCGCCACCGAATGATCGAGCGCCCGCGCGGCGTAGGTCAAGGCGGCCCGCAGGTCGTCGGCTTCCAGTTCTTCGTAGTCGGCAAGGATCTGGGCCTCGGTCATCCCGGAGGCCAGCCAGCCGAGAATGTCGTGCACCGCGATACGCATGCCCCGGATGCAGGGGCGACCGGCGCGTTTGCCGTCTTCGATCGTGATGCGGGACAGAAGATCGTCGCTCATGTCCCGCATCCTATCACAGATCAATCAGCGCCCGAACTTCTGGTGCTGGATGCGCTTGGGGATGATGCTGTCGGCGCCCAGGCGACGCATCTTGTCCTGTTCGTAGGCTTCGAAATTGCCCTCAAACCATTCCACATGGCCGTCGCCTTCGAAGGCGAGGATGTGGGTGGCCAGACGGTCCAGGAACCAGCGGTCGTGGGAGATGACCACGGCGCAGCCGGCGAACTCTTCCAGGGCCTCTTCGAGGTTCTGCAGGGTTTCGATGTCCAGGTCGTTGGTCGGTTCGTCGAGCAGGATCAGATTGCCGCCCGAGGCCAGGGTCTTGGCCAGGTGCACGCGGTTGCGTTCACCCCCCGAGAGCTGCCCGACCTTCTTCTGCTGGTCGCCGCCCTTGAAGTTGAAGCTGCCGACATAGGCGCGGGTGTTGATCTCTCGCTTGCCGACCATCATCACATCTGTGCCGCCGGAGATGGCCTGCCAGATGGTCTCGTCCGGCTTCAGGTCGTCGCGCGACTGGTCGACATAGGCCAGTTTGACGGTCTCGCCGACCTTGATCGTGCCGCCGTCGGGGGTTTCCTGACCGGTGATCAGCTTGAACATGGTCGATTTGCCGGCGCCGTTAGGGCCGATGACGCCGACGATGCCGTTGGGCGGAAGTTTGAAGGTCAGATTGTCGAACAGGGTCTTGTCGCCATAGGTCTTGGCCAGGCCTTCGACTTCCAGCACGACATTGCCCAGGCGGGGGCCGGGCGGGATCTGGATGTGGGCGTGGGTCTGGGCGCCGCGCATCGATTCCTGTTCCTCGACCATCCGCTCATAGGCGGCCAGACGGGCCTTGGACTTGGCCTGACGGGCCTTGGCGCCCGAACGGACCCATTCCAGTTCGCGGGTGAGGGCGCGCTGGCGAGCTTCCGATTCCGACTGTTCCTGCACGACGCGCTTGGTCTTGGCTTCCAGCCATGAGGAATAATTGCCCTCGTGCGGGTGGCCCTTGCCGCGGTCCAGCTCCAGCGTCCATTTGGTGACGAGGTCCAGGAAGTAGCGGTCGTGGGTCACCAGGATGACGCAGCCGGGGAAGTTTTCCAGGTGGTGCTGCAGCCAGGCGACGGATTCGGCGTCCAGGTGGTTGGTCGGTTCGTCGAGCAGCAGCATGTCGGGCTTGGACAGCAGCAGGCGGGCCAGGGCCACGCGGCGCTTCTCACCGCCGGACAGGTTGGTGACTTCCCAATCGTCGGGCGGGCAGCGCAGGGCGCCCATGGCCATTTCGATGCGGCTGTCGATGTCCCAGACGTCGCCGGCGTCGATCTTTTCCTGGAGAGAGGTCATCTCCTCCATCAGCTCGTCGGTGTAGTTCTCGCCAAGTTCGGCGGCGACGGCGTTGAAGCGGTTGACCCACTGCTTCTCTTCGCACCAGGCCTCGACGTTCTCGCGGACGTTCAGGCTGTCGTCGAGCTTGGGCTCCTGCTCCAGATAGCCGCGCTTGATGCCGTCGGCGGCGCGGGCCTCGCCCGTGAACTCGTTGTCCAGGCCGGCCATGATCTTCAGCAGGGTGGATTTACCCGAGCCGTTGACCCCGACGACGCCGATCTTGGCGTCGTTATAGAAGCTGAGCCAGATGTTTTCGAAGATCTTGCGGCCGCCGGGGAAGGTCTTGGTCAGACCCTGCATCTGGAAAATATATTGCTGCGCCATGAGGTGCGGTTTCGCCCTTCGGGTTTCGTCGGATGGGGAGGTTTGGGCGGATGTAGCGATCCTGAGGCGAGAGAGCAAATGAGGCGAAGACATGCGCAAGCGCCTTCGCCGGTTTGGGGCGAAGTTGGGGAGGGCGTGGGACGCCGGGTCTGCACCCGGGGTTTGGAGTTTTAATTGCCGTTTCGGCGCAGTCGTCGTCCCACGCGGTCGTTTTCCACACGCGCTCCGGCTGGCGGCCCTAGCCTTCGAGCCTTGCCGGATCGGCGGGCCGCCTTGCGACGGCTTCGCCGGGGCGGACATGCCGACGTAGGTCGACAGCGGTCCGCTTTCCTAAGCGTGCGGCGAGCAGGAGACGGCATCCATCGCCGCCCCTAAGGACCCCGGCGGTCTCCATCCCGCCGGCTTCATCGCTCGACCACAGCCCCGCCGCCGTCGGGGCGCTGGATCCGACGCCCTCCCCATCGGCGGGGATGGGAGGAGGTTACGCGCGTTGGCTGCTATGGCGCGGAAGTCGGGGTGAGATTCTTTTAGAGCGTTGAAATTGTTCGAGACGGACCAGCGTCATTGTGCGCGCCGGGTCATGTGATCGACCGTAACAGACCTTCCCCCGCTTGCGGGGGAACTGTCAGGCCGTGGCGCGTAGCGACACGCCTGACGATGGGGGAAGTTTTCTAGTTCGAGCAAGACTTCCCCTCCGACCCTGGTCCGCTGCGCGGACGCCGGGCCACCTCCCCCGCAAGCGGGGGAGGGTCTGCTGCTCCGGTGGTGGTGATGACCACGCCAGCGTCTGGCGCCGAGTCGCCCCCTCCGGGCGCTCGTTGACGCTCCCGCCTGTCCTCCCAGTCGGCCCTCGCCGACGGGGAGGTGAGCGAGGCGGCGGCGGTCAGGCGTCGGCGGCTTGGCGTGCGGCCTGCAGGACGGCCTGGAGGGCGGAGGGTTCGATGGGTTTGCGCAGGACGCCGTCGGCGCCGGCGGCCATGTAGCGGGCCACGTCCTCGTCAAACACATTGGCGGTGAGCATATGGATCGGGAGGCCGGGACGGCCCGCGGCGGCCTCGGCGGCGCGGATGGCGGTCACGGCCTCTACGCCGTCCATGACCGGCATCATCACGTCCATCAGCACCAGGTCGAAGTGCTCGGCGGCGACGGCCTGGACCGCCTCCTGCCCGTTCTCGACCAGGACCAGGTCCAGACCGAAGGCCTGGAACAGGAGGGTCAGCAGCTTGCGATTGGCGGGATGGTCCTCGGCGGCGAGGACGCGGAGCGTGGTGGAAGCCTCGACCGCGCCTTGGGCGGCCAGCCCGGCGTCCGCAGGCCGAACGGTCGGGCATGGCGCGGGCTCGGCTGTGAAACGGACCCAGAAGACAGCGCCTTGCGCGCCGTTTTGCGGCTTGGCCGCGCGGACGCCGAGGGCGCCGCCGAGCGCCTGGGCGGAAGCGCGGCACAGGGCGAGGCCCAGGCCGGCGCCCCCGGCGGCGCGACCGAGGGCCAGTTGTTCGAAGGGTTCGAAAATCCGCTCGCGCTGATCCTTCGGCACGCCGGGGCCCTGGTCGTGAACCTCGAGATCAAGGTCGATACGGCCGTCGGCGGCGGGCAGGGCGCGGGCCAGGATGCGGATGGTCCCGGACGGCGTCAGCTTCAGGGCGTTGGATAGATAGTTGATCAGGATCTGTTCGACCCGGGCCTCGTCGGTCAGGACCAGGAAGTCCCCGCGCCGGCCCTGGAGTTCGACCTCGAGCCTGAGACCCAGTTCGTCGACGCGGGCGCGCCAGACGCGGGCGACCGCCTCGATCCGGGCGGCGACATCGACGGGGGCGAGGCGAAGATCGACCTGGCCCGATTCGATCTTGGAGATGTCCAGGGCGCCGTTCAGCAGGCGAAGCAGCATGCCCCCGGCCTCGGCCATATCGTCGATGACGGCGGCCTCGGCCTTGGGACGGCGACGGCCGCGCAGGACTTCGGTCAGGCCGAGGATGACGTTCAGCGGGGTGCGGACCTCGTGGCTGATCATGGCCAGGAAACGGGACTTGGCCTTGTTGGCCCGTTCGGCGGCGGCGCGGTTGACCTCGGCTTCAGCCAGGGCGGCGCGAAGCTCTCGCGAGCGTTCCGTGACCGCGATCATCAAGTCGATGGCGTCGCGGTCGCTACGCCACTGACGCCAGGCGGCGGCGCTGACGCCCAGGACGAACAAGGCCACGGCGCCCAGAAGGCGGGGGTCAGAACCGACCTGATACGAGGCGATCACCATGACGGCGATCGACGGTGGCAGAACGGCGGCGACGAAGCTTGCGCGGCTGATATGGACCTGATGGGCGCCGACCATCAGATTGCCGGCCAGAAGCAGGCGAAGATAATTGAGATGCTCCGGTTCGGTCCGCCAGGCGGCGAGAATGAACAGGGCGTTGTGGCTGGCCAGACAGAGGGTGACGATTTCTGCGGACAGGCGGAACCTGCGGGCCGCGCCTGGGGCGTCGGGTCGCGCGCGGGCGGTCTGAACCGCGTGCCAGAGCGGGACATAGAGACCGAACTGGAAGACCGCGAAATTCGCCGCCCATCCCCATCCCAGCACCCAGAAGGTCAGGATCACGATCGCGGCGATGGTGGCCAGCCGGACCGGGAACATGTCCCGATACCGGTCGGCATAGGCTTTTAGGTAATCTGTACTGTCGGCCACTACGCCAAGTCCCCACTTCAAGCGTGGCCATAAACCAGGGAGTTTAACGAGGCATCAATCGTGAGGGTTTCAGCCCACCTTCACCCGCGTCGCCGCCTCGGGCAGGTCCTCGCCGAAGGCGCGCTGGTAGAACTCGGCGATGGTGGGGCGTTCCAGTTCGTCGCACTTGTTGAGGAAGGTCAGGCGGAAGCTGAGCGCCAGGTCGCCGCCGAAGATGATGGCGTTCTGGGCCCAGGTGATGACGGTGCGGGGCGACATGACGGTGGAGATGTCGCCGTTCATGAAGGCGTTGCGGGTCATGTCGGCAACGCGGACCATGGCGGCAATGCGACGGCGGCCCTCGGCGTCCGACCATTCGGGCACCTTGGCGGAGACGATCTCGGCCTCGACGTCGTGGTCGAGGTAGTTCAGCGTCGTGACGATGTTCCAGCGGTCCAACTGGGCCTGATTGATCTGTTGCGCGCCGTGGTACAGGCCCGTGGTGTCGCCCAGGCCGATGGTGTTGGTGGTGGCGAACAGGCGGAAATGCTTGTTCGGGCGGATGACCCGGTTCTGGTCCAGCAGGGTCAGGCGGCCCTGGGCCTCGAGCACGCGCTGGATCACGAACATGACGTCGGGGCGGCCGGCGTCATATTCGTCGAACACCAGGGCGACGGGGCGTTGCAGCGCCCAGGGCAGGATGCCCTCGCGGAACTCGGTGATCTGTTTGCCGTCCTTGAGGACGATGGCGTCCTTGCCGATCAGGTCGATACGGCTGACGTGGCTGTCCAGGTTGACGCGGACCAGGGGCCAGTTCAGGCGGGCGGCGACCTGTTCGATATGGGTCGACTTGCCGGTGCCGTGATAGCCCTGGACCATGACGCGGCGGTCGAAGGCGAAGCCGGCGCAGATGGCGATCGTGGTCTGGGGATCGAAGCGATAGGCCTCGTCGATCTCGGGTACATGGCTGTCGCGCTCTGCGAAGACGGGCACGGTCATGTCGCTGTCGATCCCGAAGGCCTCGCGCAGGGTCACGCGGCGGGCGGGTTCGAGCGTCAGCAGGGGATCGGGGAGGGCGTCGAGCAGGGAGGTCATGCCTCCATCTAGAGGCGCCGCGCGCGCGGCTCAACACGCGCGCGGCCCTTCCGGCGGTTATTTCGCGCTGAGGCGAACATCCACATTGCCGCGCGTGGCGTTGGAGTAGGGGCACACCTGGTGGGCTTTCTCGATCAGGTCGTCGATGACGGCCTGGTCCAGGCCGTGGTCGGTGACGGTCAGATCGACGTCGAGGTTGAAGCCCTCGCCCTTGCTGTTCTTGCCGAAGCCGATCCCGGCGGTGATCTTGGTGTCCGGACCGACCGGGGTTCCGGCCTTGCCGCTGACCAGACGCAGGGCGCCGAGGTAGCAGGCGGCGTAGCCTGTGGCGAACAGCTGTTCGGGATTGGTGCCGTCGCCGCCCTTGCCGCCCATTTCCTTGGGGGTGGACAGTTTGACCTCGATCTTGCCGTCGTCGGTGGCCGAGCGGCCGTCTTCGCGGCCGCCGCCGGAGGCTGTGGCCTGGGCGCGATACAGAACTTCCATGGTGGGCTCCTGTGGATTGGGAAGGCTTCAGATGGGGACTTAACGGGAGACGGGAAGGGGGCGTTGCATCCGCGCCCTAGCCTTTGGGGGGCGACGCGGGCTAAAGCACGATTTCGGGGCGCGTCGTCGGAGTACGCAGTGAAGATTGCCGAACGCTGGTTCGTATGGGCGGGCATGGTTCTGCTGGGCGGCATCGCCCTGGCGGGGTTGGTGGTCGCCGTCTATGCGGCATGGCTGTTTCATGACCTGCCGGACGCATCCGAGCTGGCCGATTACCGGCCGCCGACGGCGACGCGGGTCTATGCAGGCGACGGCACCCTGATCGGCGAGTTCTCGGACGAGCGGCGAATCTATGTGTCGTATGACCAGATTCCCGAGACCGTCGTGCAGGCCTTCCTGGCCGCCGAAGACCGCAACTTCTTCCAGCACGGCGGGATCGACGTGGGCGGCATCGGCCGGGCCTCGATCAAGAACGTCTTCAACCTGGTGCAGGGGCGCCGGCTGGAGGGCGGATCGACGATCACCCAGCAGGTGGCCAAGAACGTCCTGCTGACCAACGAATCGAGCCTGAACCGCAAGCTGAAGGAAGCCATCCTGGCCAATCGCCTGGAGGCGACCCTGTCCAAGGAGCAGATCCTCAACCTGTATCTGAACGAGATCTTCCTGGGCTATCGCTCGTTCGGCATCGCCTCGGCCGCCTATAATTATTTCGGCAAGTCGTTGGCGCAGCTGACGCCGGACGAGGCGGCCTTCCTGGCGTCCCTGCCCAAGGGGCCGAACAATTATCACCCCAAACGCCACCCCGGCGCGGCCAAGGGGCGGCGGGACTGGGTGCTGGGCGAGATGGAGCAGAGCGGCTGGCTGACCGAGGCGCAACTGGTCGAGATGCGCGCCCGGCCGCTGGCCACGCGCGATGCGCCGCAGCGGTCGGAATACAAGGACGCCGACTTCTTCGTGGAGGAGGCGCGGCGTCAGGCGGCGGCCAATCCGGACTTTGGAGCGCAGCTGCGCGCCGGCGGCTTCTATATGCGCACCACCCTGGATCCGACGCTGCAGACGGCGGCGCGCCAGGCCCTGATGCAGGGTCTGGAGAATTATGACCGGCGCCACGGCTGGCGCGGGGGCTGGGGCACGACGGACTTCGCCGAGGGCTGGCAGGCCGCCGCCCTGAAGGAACAGGCGCCGCCCGAACGCCGCACCTGGCAGGCCGCCGCCATCGAGAGCGTCAGCGGGAACAATGTCCGCATCCGCACCGCCAAGGACGACGAGAGCGGGACCCTGATCGCCGCCGACGCCGCCTGGGCCAACGCCAACAAGCAACTGCGGCGCGGCGAGCTGATCTTCGTCGAGAAGAAGAACGGCCAGTTCGCGCTGAAACAGGTGCCGCGCGTCAATGGCGCCCTGGTGGCGATCGAGCCTCAGTCGGGCCGGGTGCTGGCCATGGTGGGGGGCTATTCCTACGCCCTGTCCAGCTTCAACCGGGCGACCCAGGCGAAACGCCAGCCCGGGTCGGCGTTCAAGCCCTTCGTCTATTCGACGGCGCTGGAGGGTGATTTCACCCCGGCCTCAATCGTGTTGGACGCCCCGATCAGCTTCGCCGGCGGGGCCAACGGCCAGCGCTGGACCCCCGAGAACTACAGCCGCGAATATTACGGGCCGCAGAGCCTGAGGCGCGGGCTGGAGCTGTCGCGCAATGTCATGACCGTGCGTCTGGCCGAGGCCGTGGGCATGAAGAAGATCGTCGATCAGGCGGATCGGATGGGGATTCCCGGCCTGACGCCGAACCTGTCGGTGTCGCTGGGCGCCGGCGAGGTGACGCCGCTGGAGATCACGGCCGCCTATTCGGCCTTCGCCAACGGCGGGCGCCGGATCACGCCTTATCTGATCGACTATGTGCAGGACCGCGACGGCGAGACCATCTTCCGCGCCGACAACCGCAGCTGCCGCGACTGCGGCCGGGGCTTCTCGGGCCAGGAGTCGCCGCGTCTGCAGCCGCGCGGAACCCAGGTGATCGACCCGATCACCGCCTATCAGATGAGTTCGATGCTGGAGGGCGTGGTCCAGCGGGGCACCGCCGCCAGCGCCCGCGGCCTGGGCCGTTGGGTCGCGGGCAAGACCGGCACGACCAACGAGTACCGCTCGGCCTGGTTCGTCGGCTTCACCACGGACGTGGTGGTCGGTGTCTTCATCGGCTTTGACGACAACCGTTCGCTGGGATCGGGCGAGACCGGCACGACGGCGGCGGTGCCGGTGTTCATCGACTTCATGCAGACGGCGCTGAAGGAACGGCCGGCGCGGCCGTTCGTGCGGCCCAAGAACGCCGTCTTCCGCACCGTGAACGGGATCGAGGAAGCCTTCCGCCCCGGCACCGAACGCCAGGCCCCGGCGCCGACCCAGGCGCCGACCCAGCCGGTCGGGCCGCAGAATTATTACGACGTCGTCCGTCGTGAACAGGAGGCCGCCGCCGCCGCCGCCGGCGCCAACGCCCCGCCGCCGCCCGCCGCCGCGCCGCCGCCGAAGAAGGCGCCGGCTGAGGACTTGAGCGGACTGTACTGAGGCTCTAGGTAGGCCCTTCGAACGGCGCGTCCTCGTGGCGCGCCGTTCTTCATTGTTCCTGCCCTATCGTGAAGCCTGCGGGCTTCACTGCTTGAGGGCCTTGTGTCGCTGGGAGATTGCGATGAGACCGGATGTCGAGGCCATGAAGGCCGACATCGAGCAGAGCGTCGCTCTGCTCAGGAGGCGTCTTTGACTGGGATGTCGCTCTAAGAAAGCTCGATGAGCTGAATGCGCGGGTCGAGGATCCGACGCTGTGGGACAAGCCCGACGAAGCCCAGGCCGTCAGCCGCGATCGCTCGCAGCTGGAAGCCAAGATCAACACCGTCAAGGCGATGGAGCAGGACCTCGAGGACGGGGTGATGCTGGCCGAGATGGCGGATGAGGAAGGCGACGAGGGTGCGCTGGAAGATGCGCGCGCGTCGCTGCGCGGCATCAAGGACCGTGCGGCGCGGGCCGAGCTGGAGGCCCTGCTGTCCGGCGAGGCCGACGGCAACGACGCCTATCTGGAAGTCAACTCCGGCGCCGGCGGCACCGAGTCGAACGACTGGGCCGGGATGCTGCTGCGGATGTATTCGCGCTGGGCCAAGGCGCACGGCTATGAGGTCACGATCGAGGCCTATGAAGAAGGCGAACAGGCGGGGGTCAAGTCGGCCACCATCCTGGTCGCCGGGCCCAACGCCTATGGCTGGCTGAAGTCGGAATCGGGCGTGCACCGTCTGGTGCGGATCAGCCCCTATGACGCGGCGGCCAAGCGGCACACCAGCTTCGCCTCCATCGGGGTGTCGCCGGTCGTGGACGACACGATCGAGATCGACATCAATCCGTCCGACGTGCGCACCGACACCTATCGCGCCTCGGGCGCCGGCGGTCAGCACATCAACAAGACCGACTCAGCCGTGCGCCTGACCCACGTTCCGACCAATACGGTCGTGGCCTGCCAGGCCGGCCGGTCGCAGCACCAGAACCGCGAAATGGCGTGGAAGATGCTGCGAGCGCGCCTGTACGAGCTGGAGTTGCAGAAGCGCGAGGCGGCGGCCCAGGCCCTGGCGGACGCCAAGACCGACATCGGCTGGGGTCACCAGATCCGATCCTATGTGCTGCAGCCGTATCAGATGGTGAAGGACCTGAGGACCGAGGTCGAGACCTCGGACACCCAAGGGGTGCTGGACGGCGATCTGGACGCCTTCATGGGCGCGGCCCTGGCGGCGCGGGTCGGCGAGACGCGCGGATCGAACGTGGACTGAAGGCCTCCTCCCCATCCGTGATGGGGAGGAGACGTTTCGTTCAGACCGCGGCCTTTTCAGCCGGCTTGTCGGACGAGGCGTCCGACGCCGAGGCGACGATCACCGGAGCCGGCGACGCGGGGCTGGCGATGGGCGCAGGCGCCGCTTGCGGCGCGACCGGGGTGACGGCGGCGGGCGCAGGGGCCTGGCGCTGGCCCTGGGCGACGCGGCCCTGGAAGAAGGCGCCGACGTCGATCGACAGCTGTTCGGCGGTGATGTCGCCGTCGACATAGGCGGTGGCGACCAGTTTGACCTGTTTGCCCTGGACGCCGCCGACGATACGGCCGCGCACCTCGATATAGTCGGCCTGGACATTGCCCTCGACCGCGCCGGTCTCGCCGACGATCAGGCGGCCGACGCGCACGTCGCCCTTGACCTGGCCGTCGATCTGAAGGTCGCCGGCGCCGGAGACATTGCCTTCGAACACGAGGTCCGACGACAGGGTCGACAGGCCGCGACCGCTCGGGACCGGCGAGGGCGTGGGCGTGGAAGGGGCCACGCCGGCGCGGGGCGCGGACGGCATGTCCGGCAGCGGCGGAATGACGGGCGCGCTCGGCCGAGGCGAAGGCGCCGGGGCGGGGGTTTTATTGGTCTTGTTGAACAAGTTGATCTCCTGCTCTGAGGAAGCGTGCGGGGTTCTGGGGTCGGCCGTTCAGCCAGACTTCGTAATGGAGGTGGACGCCGGTGGAGCGGCCCGTCGTGCCCATGGCGCCGATGCGTTGGCCGAGCGCGACCGACTGGCCGGGCTTGACCCCCAGGACGTTGAGATGGGCGTAGCGCGTCTTGAAACCGCGTCCATGGTCTAGCTCGACAGTATTGCCATAGCCTGAACGAACGCCAGCGAAGGACACGACGCCGGGGGCGGTGGCGTAGATCGGCGTGTTCAGGGGGGCGGCGAAGTCCTGGCCCTGATGGATGGCGGGGCGGCCGTTGAACGGATCGAAGCGAACGCCGTAGCCGGAGGTGGTGCGCGCCTGGGTCGGGCGTTTGAACGGCAGGCCCTTGGCGGCGTCGGTCAGGGCCCGCATCTCATGCAGATTGGTGGCGGCGTGGCGAATTCGGATGGCGAAGGGTTCATCCACGTCGAGGATCGCCGCCAGGGCGCGGGGATCGCGCGCCTCGACCAGCGGACCGCCCAGGGGGCCGGAGGCGGCGACATAGGCGGAAGGGTTGAGGCCGGCCAGGCGGAAGGCGACGCGCAGCCGCTCGGCCCGGGTCTGGGCGAAGTCCTCGGCGCGGTCCAGCAACCGTTCCTGGTCGAGGTGGACCGCCAGGATCCGCTGGATCGGGGGAGCGGACGCAGGGATGGGGGTCGGGGCCAGGGCCTTTTCCGCCCCTTCGACGCCGTGGAAGTCGGCCATGACATTGGTCAGGGCGGCGTGGCGCCGCTCGATCATCGCCGCGGTCTGCTCCAGCGATCCGTTGGCGGCCGACATGCGCACCACGGCGCTTTCCAGCCGGGCCTGAAGATCGGCGTTGAGGCGTTCGGAGGCGGCGCGGGCGCGGATGACCTCGGCGTCGGACCGGTGCTGGGCGATCAGGTCGAACAGGAAGGCGCCGGAGGCCATCAGCGACCAGCCCAGGGCGGCGACGGCCATAAGAGCGATCATCACCTGTCGCCGGGCGGTCAAGGCGAAGGCGCGGATGTCGTCATGGCTGCGCAGGTACAGGTAGCGCACCGGCAAGAAACGTTCGTGCCAGGATGGTTCCTGCGATTGTTCTTGCACACTCATAAGCAACGCCCCCACGTCGAGGTGAGGTTTATCCGGTGCAACGATGACACGGGCAAGACTGTTTAGCGCCCGTTAACCACGATTATGGCGCTAAGAGGACGTTATCACGCGATTGTTGATTGAGACTCGCGCTCGAAGGGAATTCGAGAATCGGCTTTTCAACCGGCTGGGTGTCGGGGCGGCGTGGAGCCGTCAGCCGAGGGCGCGGGCGGCGTCCAGAACGGCGGCGGCGTGGTCGGCCACCTTCACATTGCGCCAGGCCTTGGCGACCCGACCGTCGGCGTCGATCAGGAAGGTGGCGCGTTCGATCCCCATATATTCGCGGCCGTAGAGTTTCTTCTCCACCCAGACTCCCCAGGCCTCGCAGGCGGCGCCGTCCTCGTCAGAGGCCAGGGTTACGGCGAGGTCGTATTTGGCCTTGAACCTGTCGTGCTTCTTTACCGTGTCCTTGGACACGCCGATGACGGGCACGCCCAGGGCGGCGAAGTCGGGCGCGAGAGCGGTGAAGTCCTGAGCCTCGCGGGTGCAGCCGGTCGTGTCGTCCTTGGGATAGAAATAGACCACCGCAGGCTTGCCCTTGAGGGCGACGAGGGAGACCCGGCCGCCGTTGTCGGTCGGCAGGTCCAGGGCGGGAGCGGGCTGGCCTTCGGCAGCGGACATTTCATACTCCGAATGGGTCCGGCGAAAGCCGGGGCTGGTTCTGTCGCGCGACAATACGTCGGATCAGGCGCAGCGGACGCCTAGCCCGGCGAAGCTTGCGAAGCCCTGGGGCCCGAGCCTCGCCGGGATGAGCGGGATCAGATCGGACGAACCAGTACGATCTTCTTCTTGCCCGCCGCCAGCTTGATGACGCCGTCCTTCAGGTCGGCCTCTGTCAGCAGCTGGGCGCCGTCGGCCACGGCGTCGTCGTTGAGGCGCAGGCCGCCCCCCTGGGCCAGGCGGCGGGCCTCGCCGTTGGAGGCGGTCAGGCCGGCCTTGGTCACGACGGCGGCGATCATGGCGCCGTAGACCTCGGCCGCCGGAAGTTCGATGGTCGGCAGGTCGGCGGAGATCTGACCCTTTTCGAAAGCTGTCTCTGCGGCTGCGCGGGCCTTGGCGGCTTCTTCGGCGCCGTGCAGCATGGTGGTGGCGGCGTCGGCGAGGGCCTTCTTGGCGTCGTTGATGGCGGCGCCTTCCAGGGCCTCGTAGCCGGCGATCTCGGCGTCTGACAGGTCGGTGAACAGGCGCATGAAGCGGCCCACGTCGCCGTCCTCGGTGTTGCGCCAGTACTGCCAGTAGTCATAGGGCGACAGGGCGTCGGCGTTCAGCCAGACGGCGCCGCCCACGGTCTTGCCCATCTTCTGGCCCGAGGCGGTCGAGAGCAGGGGCGTGGTCAGGCCGAAGGCGGCCTTCTGGTCCACCTTGCGGGTCAGTTCGACGCCGTTGATGATATTGCCCCACTGGTCCGATCCGCCCATCTGAAGCGTGCAGCCGTAGCGACGGTTCAGCTCCAGGAAGTCGGTGGCCTGCATCAGCATGTAGTTGAACTCGAGGAAGGTCAGGGGCTGCTCGCGTTCGAGGCGCAGCTTGACCGAGTCGAAGCTCAGCATGCGGTTGACGGTGAAATGGGTCCCGTAGTCGCGCAGGAACTCCAGATAGCCCAGCTTCGACAGCCATTCGTCGTTGTCGAGCATGACGGCGTCGGACGGGCCGTCGCCGAAGGTCAGGAATTTCTCGAACACGCCCTTGATGCCGGCGATGTTCTCGGCGATCCGCGCTTCCGTCAGCAGGGGGCGCTGGGTGTCCTTGAAGGAGGGGTCGCCGACCTTGGTCGTACCGCCGCCCATCAGTACGATCGGCTTGTGCCCGGCCTGCTGAAGGCGACGCAGCAGCATGATCTGGATCAGGTGGCCGACGTGCAGCGACGGCGCGGTGGCGTCGAAGCCGATGTAGCCGGTCACGATCCCGGCGGTCGCGGCCGCGTCCAGCTCGGCCGGATGGGTGATCTGATGGATATAGCCCCGCGCTTGCATGGTGCGGAGGAAGTCGGATTTGAAGGCGTGTTCGGTCATGGCGGAGGCTCCGTTAGCAGGGATGCCGACGGTCGTCTTCACTTTCTGCAGGTCTGTCGGTTTGACCTAAGGCTTGACGGCTTCGACCCTGAGGAAGGTGGCCGGTATGTCCGTGGAGTCCGGCCCGGCGCGATTGTGGCGCTCGAAGAGGTCGATCAGTTCGGCCTCGAGCTGATCGGCCTTGTTCTCGCGCGCGGCGGCCTCGAAGGCGTTCATCGTCGGGCCGTAATAGGTCTTGAAGGTTTGCACGAGGTCGCGCGGAGGTTCGGCGTTGCGGAACACATAGGTGGCGCGCCGGCAGCTGATGTCCGCAGCGGACAGGCCGGCTGCGGTGAACCGCTCAATCACGACCTCTTCCACCCCCCAGGTCATCGGGCTGATGAAGCCGGGGGGCGGGGCGGGGGCGTAGGCGGCGCTGGTCTTCAGCACCTGGGCGATCAGGGTCGGATCGCCGGGAATCCAGTTGCCCATGACGATCCGCCCGCCCGGCTTGGCCACCCGGACCATCTCGCGCGCGACATCCGAGGGGCGCGGTGCGAACATCGCGCCGAACATGCTGACCACGAGGTCGAACCGCTCGTCGGCGGTATCCTGGAGATCGGAGGCGTCGCCTTCCCGGAAGCGGAGATTGGCCAGCCCGGCCGCTTCGGCGCGACGGTTGCCCGCGGCGACCAGATTGGCCGCGATGTCCACGCCGAGGACGGTGGCGCCGCGCTGCGCCGCCGGAAGCGCGGTCGTGCCGTCTCCGCAGCCGAGGTCTAGGACGTGGTGACCCGGCCGAGATTCAGACTTTCGACGAATTCTTCGCCGCTCGCGCGCATGGAGGCGGCAATACGGGTGAAATCGCCCTTCTCCCACAGAGCCTTATTCGGGTTCATGGCCGACCTCGTCTCCGATACCCGTGGTGTGTAACACCTGTGGCTGGAGAGGGCCATGGCGCATCTGCCGAAGTTCCGTCGTCGCCGGACCCCGTTGACCCCCGCCGCCCGTCCGATACGAAGGACGGATGCGCCTGCCCCTGATCCCGCACCCGATTTCGCCGCCCGCCGGGCTGACGCTGGAGGTCGAGGCGCGGCGGGCGGGGCGGGTGTTGAGCCTGGACTATGTCCTGGCGGGGCCGGTCGAGATGGTGCGCTGGCCGCAGGGGGCGGCGCGGGCGCGGACGGACGACCTGTGGCGGACGACCTGTTTCGAGGCCTTCGTGCGGACGGCGGACGGCTATGTCGAATATAATCTGTCGCCGTCGGGGGCCTGGGCGGCCTATCGGTTCGACGGCTATCGTGAGGGGATGCGGGGGCTGGAGATCGCGGCGCCCTTCATCGTCACGCGGATGGCGCCCGGGCGGTTTGGGCTGACGGTCGATGTGGAGCTGCCGGAGGATGCGACGGACGTCGTCGGCCTGACGGCGGTGATCGAGAGGCTGGACGGGGGGCTGGACGGGGCGATCGCCTATTGGGCCCTGGCGCATCCATCGGATAAGCCGGACTTTCATCATCCCGACTCGTTCGCGCTGGAACTGCCATGAATTTCGGTCTCGACCGCCTGCTGTCCGACGACGCCTCGAGGGCGCAACTGAAGGGGCGGCGCGTGGCGCTGCTGGCGCATCCGGCCTCGGTGACCAAGGACCTGGGTCATGCGGTGGATGCGCTGGCCGCCTGTCCCGAAATTACCCTGACCGCCGCCTTCGGGCCGCAGCACGGGATGAAGGGCGATCTTCAGGACAATATGATGGAGAGCCCGGATTATCGCGATCCGGTGCACGGCTTCCCGGTCTTCAGCCTGTACGGCGAGGTGAGGCGGCCCAGGGACGAGTGGATGGAGACGTTCGACGTCGTCCTGATCGACCTGCAAGACCTGGGCTGCCGCATCTACACCTATGTGACCACGCTGTTGTACGTGCTGGAGGCGGCGGCGAAACACGGCAAGTCCGTGTGGGTGCTGGATCGACCCAATCCGGCGGGGCGGCCGGTCGAGGGGCAGACGCTGAAGCCCGGCTGGGAGAGTTTCGTCGGGGCCGGGCCGATGCCGATGCGGCACGGCATGACCATGGGCGAACTGGGCCTGTGGTTCATCGACCAGTTCAAGCTGGATGTGGATTATCGGGTGGTGGAGATGCAGGGCTGGGCCCCCGAGGCGGGGCCGGGCTTCGGCTGGCCGCTGGGCGAGCGGGCCTGGGTCAACCCCAGCCCGAATGCGCCGAACCTGTCGATGGCGCGGGCCTATGCCGGGACGGTGATGCTGGAGGGGGCGACCCTGTCGGAAGGCCGGGGCACGACCCGGCCGCTGGAGCTGTTCGGGGCGCCGGACATCGATGCGCGGGCGGTGATCGCGGAGATGCACGCTCTGGCGCCGGAGTGGCTGGGCGGCTGCACCTTACGCGACATGTGGTTCGAGCCGACCTTCCATAAGCATGTCGGGAAACTGTGCAGCGGGGTGCAGATCCATGTCGATCACCCCGGCTATGGCCACGCGGCGTTCAAGCCGTGGCGGGTGCAGGCCCTGGGGTTCAAGGCGATCCGGCGGCTGTATCCCGACTACGACCTGTGGCGGGATTTCCCGTACGAGTATGCGTTCGGGAAACTGCCCATCGACGTGATCAACGGCGGACCCGGGCTGCGGGAATGGGTGGACGACGCGGCGGTGGGGCCGGGGGATCTGGATGCGGCGACGCGGCCGGACGAGGCGGCGTGGGAAGACGTCCGACGGCCGTTCCTGCTGTATTGACCCGGCGCTAGAACAGCACCGCGGGGTTCATGATGCGCTTGGGGTCGATGGCGCGGCGGATGGCGGCCATGGTTTCGATCTCGAGGGGGGATTTGTAGCGTTTGACCTCTTCGGTCTTCAGCCGGCCCAGGCCGTGTTCGGCGGAGATGGAGCCGTCATAGGTTCCGACAACATCGTGAACCACTTGCGAGCCTTCCTTCCAGCGACCGATGAAGGCGGGGATGTCCTGGCCCACGCCCGGCAGGATGTCGTAGTGCAGATTGCCGTCGCCGACGTGGCCGAAGACCGAGATGCGGGCGCCGGGGTGGAAGCGTTCGACGGCGGCCGAGGCTTCGTCGATGAATTCGGCGATGCGGCTGATGGGGACGGAGACGTCGTGTTTCCAGCCGCCGCCCTCGGGCTTGAGGGCCGCCGAATGTTCCTCGCGCAGACGCCAGAAGGCGGCGCGCTGGGCGTCGTTCTGGGCGATGGCGGCGTCGGTGATCAGGCCTTGCTCGAAGGCGACTTCCAGCAGGGCCTCCATCTGCGCCTCGGCGCCGCCGGGCGTGCCTGAGGCGATCTCGATCAGGACGTACCAGTCGGGGGTCGAGTCCAGCGGTTCGCGGGTGTCGGGGATGTTCTTGAGCACCAGCTCCATGCCCAGACGCTTCATCAGCTCGAAGGCCTCGACCCCGCCGCCGGTCTCGGCCTTGGCGCGGGCCAGAAGCTCGACCGAGGCGGCGGCCGTCTCCAGGCCGACGACGGCGACGGCGCGCGAGCGCATGATGGGGAAGAGTTTCAGGGTGGCGGCGGTGACGACGCCCAATGTGCCCTCGGCGCCGATCAGCAGCTGTTTCAGGTCGTAGCCGGTGTTGTCCTTGCGCAGGCGCTTCAGGCCCCGGAAGATCTCGCCGTTGGGCATGACCGCCTCAAGGCCCAGCACCAGGTCGCGCATCATGCCGTAGCGCAGCACCTGGGTGCCGCCGGCGTTGGTGGAGATGACGCCGCCGACGGTGGCCGACCCCTCGGCCGCGAGACTGAGCGGGAAATAGCGGCCGGCGGCCGTGGCCTCCTGTTGCGCCTCCAGCAGGGTCAGGCCGGCCTCGACCGTCATGGCGTCGTCCAGGGGGGTGACGTCGCGCACCGCGCGCATCTTGCGGGTGGACAGCAGGACCTCGCCGAAGGGGATCTGGCCGCCGACCAGGCCGGTGCCGCCGCCCTGGGGCGTGATGGCGACGCCTTCGCGGGCGCAGAGGGTCACGGCCCTGGCCGTTTCCTCGGTGGAGCGCGGGGTCAGCAGGATGGGGGTGTCGCCCGTCCAGCGGTTACGCCATTCGGTCAGGTAGGGGGCGATGACCTCGGGGTCCTGGGTCCAGCCGCCCGGACCGAGGGCGGCCTTCAGTTCGTCCAGAATGGCGGGAGAGGGGGCGGGCGTGCTCATGGCCCCCTTTTGTCAGGCGTGGCGGGGAGTGGGAAGGCGTTTTCGCCCATTCACAGCCGTCATCCTCGCCCTTGTGGCGAGGATCCATACGCTCGGTTTATGGGCGTGAGGCCCGTCGAAGACCGGGCGTATGGATCCTAGGCACGAGGCCTAGGATCACGAACACCGAAGGATCGCGACCGTGATCAGACGTCCAGGTCTTCTTTCACGAACTGAGCGTTTTCCTGGATGAACTGGAAGCGGGCGTCGGCGCGCTTGCCCATCAGGCGTTCGACCAGATCCTCGACGCCGGCCTCGGCGTCGGGGACGGTGATCCGGGCCAGGGTGCGCTTCTTCGGGTCCATGGTGGTCTCCTTCAGCTGGGAGGCCATCATTTCGCCGAGACCCTTGAAACGGCCGATCTCGGTTTTCTTGCCCTTGAAGACGCTGGCCAGCAGTTCGTCGCGGTGGGCGTCGTCGCGGGCGTATTCGCTCAAAGGGCCGGCCGAGATCCGGTACAGGGGCGGCAGGGCCATGAAGACCCGGCCCTGGCGGATGGTCTCGGGCATGACGCGATAGAAGAAGGTGATCAGCAGGGCGGCAATATGGGCGCCGTCCACGTCGGCGTCGGTCATGATGACGATCCGCTCATAGCGCAGGTCGTCGATGTTGAACCGGTTGCCGGGCTGGACGCCCAGGGCCAGGGCCAGGTCGGACAGTTCGATATTCTGGCGCAGCTTGTCCGCCGTGGCGGAGGCGACGTTCAGGATCTTGCCGCGCAGGGGCAGGATGGCCTGGGTGGTGCGGTCGCGCGCCTGTTTGGCCGAGCCGCCGGCCGAATCGCCTTCGACGATGAAGAGTTCGGTGCCCTGGGCCGATTGGCGGCTGCAGTCCGACAGCTTGCCCGGCAGGCGCAGCTTGCGGGTGGCGGCGGCGCGCTGGACTTCCTTGTCCTTGCGGCGGCGCAGACGGTCCTCGGCGCGATCGACGACGAAGCCGAGCAGGGCGTTGGCCTGTTTGGGGCTTTCGGTCAGCCAGTGGTCCAGCGGGTCGCGGAGCAGCTGCTCCACCAGCCGGGCGCCCTCGGGCGAGGACAGCCGGTCCTTGGTCTGGCCCTGGAATTCGGGATTGCGGATGAAGACGCTGATCAGGGCGCCGGCGTTGGCGACGACGTCCTCGGCCGTGATGATTGCGGCGCGCTTCTCGTTGGTCAGTTCGCCGTAGGATTTCAGACCCTTGACCAGGGCGGCCCGGAAGCCGGCCTCGTGGGTGCCGCCGTCGGGGGTGGAGACGGTGTTGCAGTAGGACTGGATGAAGCCGTCGGCCTCGCCGAAGCCGATGGGCGACCAGGTGACGGCCCATTCGAAGGCGCCCGCCTCGCCCTGACGCTCGGCGCGGCCGGCGAAGGCGGAGGTGACGGTCTCCAGTTCGCCGATCCGATCGGTCAGGGCGTCGGCCAGGCCGCCGGGGAAGTGCAGCAGGGCCTGGGTCGGGGTGGCGTCGGTGATCCGCTCGGGCGCGCAGGTCCATTTGATCTCGACGCCGCGGAACAGATAGGCCTTGGAGCGGGCCATGCGGAACAGGCGGGCGGGCTTGAAGGCCGCGCCCATGCCGAAGATCTCATCGTCGGGCTTGAAGCGGATCAGGGTGCCGCGCTTCTTGGACGGCTGAACCTGCTGGATCGGGCCCAGGACATTGCCGCGCGAGAAGGACTGTTTCCACTCGAAGCCGTCGCGCCAGACGACGACGTCCAGGTGCTCGGACAGGGCGTTGACCACCGAGACGCCGACTCCGTGCAGGCCGCCCGAGGTCTCATAGGCCTTGCCCGAGAATTTGCCGCCCGAGTGGAGGACGGTCATCACCACCTCCAGCGCCGACTTGCCGGGGTGTTTGGGGTGGGGATCGACCGGGATGCCCCGGCCGTCGTCGCGGACCGACAGATAGCCGTCGGCGTCCAGATCGACGGTGATCAGTTTGGCGTGGCGGGCCACGGCCTCGTCCATCGCATTGTCGAGGACTTCGGCGAACAGGTGGTGCAGGGCGCGTTCGTCGGTGCCGCCGATATACATGCCGGGCCGCTTGCGGACGGGCTCCAGCCCTTCCAGCACCTCGATGGATGAGGCGGAATAGGCGTTCTGGGCGCCGGCGGTCGGGGCTGGCGTTGCGGCTGCGGCGACGGGCGTCGGGACCGGTTTTGGCGCAGGGGCGGGCGCGGCCTGGGGCGGGGTCACCGCGACAGGTTTGGGGGCCTCGGGCTTGGGAGCGTCGGGCGTGTCGTCAAAAGCGAAGAGGTCTGCGGCCATTCACATAGTCTGAGGCGATTCGGAGCCGGTTCTGGTAGGCCCGTGTCGCCGGTCGAGCAAGCGGCGGTCGCACCGGAACCGGATCGAAGGTCACGGCGCGGGCCAGAATCGCCAGCATCAGCACCCAGGGCAGGTTGGCGTGGGTCAGAAGGACGCTCTCGGACAGGCTGAGCACAAAGAAACCCGCCATATAGCCGAGGCTCCAGAACCCCTCGCGGGCGCCCATGCCGTTGAGGCGGACCAGGATCAGGATGGCCGAGACGGCCATGAGGGTTCCGACGGCGACCGCGCCGGGCCAGCCCAGCTGGACCAGCAGATCGATCCAGCCGTTGTGGGCCGAGGGGACGGGCCACTGGGTCTCCAGCCGGATCTCCCGGGCAGGAATGGAATCAACGCCCCAGAAGGCGCTGAAGCCGTAGCCGGTCCAGGGACGGTCGGCGACCTTGCGCATCAGGGCGTCCCAGATCAGGGTCCGGCCGGTCAGGGAGGGGTCCTTGCCCAGGGCCTCGAGGATGGCGGCGGAATCGGTGTTCCAGACCCAGGCGCCGACGGCGGCGGTGACCACGCCCAGCCAGACGGCCGCGACAGTGACGGCTGCGCCGCCCTGTTTCAGCGTCCACCAGCCGCCGACCATGCCGACGCCCAGCATCCAGCACAGCAGGGAGGTCTTGGACTGGGTGGCCACGACCAGGAGGGTGGTCAGGGCGAAGGTCACGACGGCGACCCAGGGCTTGCGCCCATTCTGGGCCAGATGATCGGCGGCCAGGCAGGCGGCGGCGGAGACGGCGCCGACCACCATGACCAGGCCCATCTGGTTCTTCTCGTACCAGAGGCCGCGCCACAGGCCGGCGTTGTCGAACTGATGAACCCCGATGCGGGGGAAGGCGAAGACCATGATCAGACTGCCGACCGCCATGACCAGGCCGGTGTGCATCAGGACGCGCGGCAGGGCTGCGCCGCGGAAGACGGCGCCCAGATAGACGGCGAAGGCGCTGTTGATCGCCAGGGCGAGGACGCGCCGGTCGGTGACGCCGGGATCGATGGACCAGTATTGCGAGACATAGGCGAGGCCGACCAGTCCGCCGACCATCAGCCAGGCGGGCCAGGCGCGGACCACCTTCTCGAAGCGGAACAGGATCAGGCCCAAGGTGACGGCGTAGACCGGCAGCCAGATCAGGCGGAGGACCGGGTTCTCGCCCTGGTCCGGGGCGATGACGGGGGCGATCAGCGCCCCGGTCAACATGAAGACGACGAAACCCACCGCCCCCTGTTCCCAGGCGGGCGGGGCGTCCGAATCATCGATCTGGACGGGCGAGGCGTACACGGGGCGACTGTCGCCCCGGCCGCTTAAGGAAGGGTGAGCGCCGCGCGGAAGGCGGCGAAGCCGTGTTCGAGGTCGGCGATCAGGTCGGCGGGGTCTTCCAGGCCGATGTGGAGGCGGATCAGCTCGCCCTCCAGCGCGGGGGGCTGGTCGCGATAGGCCATCTGGTGGGTCTCATGGGTGATCAGGCTTTCGAACCCGCCCCAGGAATAGCCGATCCCGAACAGGCTAAGGGCGTCGAGGAAGGCGCAGCCGGCGGCGGCGTCTCCGCCTTTCAGCACGACGCCCATCAGGGAGGCGGCGCCGGTGAAGTCCCGCTTCCACAGGTCATGGCCGACAGAGCCGGGCAGGGGCGGATAGAGGACGCGGGCCACCTCGGGCCGGGCTTGCAGCCATTCGGCGACGATCAGGCCTGAACGCCCCTGTTCGCCGTAGCGCAGCGGCAGGGTGCGCAGGCCCCGCAGGGCCAGCCAGGCGTCGTCGGGCGAGACGTGCCAGCCCAGATCCTCGATCGTGTCGGCGACGGCGCGCAGGCAGGCGGGGGCGCTGGCGGCGATCCCGCCCATCAGGACGTCGGAATGGCCGGAGACATATTTGGTCAGGGCCTGGACGCTGACGTCGACGCCTTGGGCCAGGGGCTTGAAGGCCAGGCCCGCGCCCCAGGTGTTGTCGAGCATCGTCAGCACGCCGCGCTCGCGACAGGCGGAGGCCACGGCGGCGACGTCGATCATTTCGAAGGTCAGGGAGGCGGGCGATTCCATCAGGACCATGCGGGTGCGGTCGCCGAGGGCGGCGATCAGGCCCGCCGCATCCGTGTCGGCGGGCAGGAACCGGGTCGTGACGCCGCGCGCGGCCTGATAGCGGGCCAGGAAGCGGCGGGACGGGCCATAGACGGCGTCGGTGGCGATCACCTCGTCGCCGGGCCGGGTGAGGGCCAAGAGGGGCACGGTGACGGCGGCGAGGCCGGACGGGACGATGAAGGCGTCGGCCGCGCCCTCCAGATCGGCCAGGGCGGCGCGCAGCTGACGCGCGGCGGAGCCGCCGTCTAGGCCGTAGGTCGGGCCTTCGGCCTCGTCCCGCATGGTCTCGGCCCGGTCGCTGAGCATGGTCGAGGCGCGCTCGATGGGCGGATTGACCGGGCGGCGCCCCTGACCCCGGCGGGTGGCGGACGAGATCAGGCGGGTACGGTCCGAATGCGGCGACATGGCCTCTCCGATGGGTTGCGGATCAGGGCCTAAAGGCCTCTAAAGTCTGCGGGGCGCAAGCGGCGAGGGATGTGAAACGCGATGCGGATCTTGACGATCGGAGCCTTGGCGGCGGCGATGCTGCTGACGGCGGCGTGCGGACGCCGGGATGCGGATACGGCCCCGGAGGCCGAGACGCCTATCTCGACTGCGACCACGGCGACGGAACGGCCCGATAGTCCGACCCTGGCCGCCGTGAAGCGACGCGGACGGCTGAACTGCGGGGTGCATCAGGGGCTGGTCGGCTTCGCCTATACGGACAATCGCGGCCAGTGGCGGGGGTTTGACGTCGACTTCTGCCGCGCCATGGCGGCGGCCATATTCGACGATCCGGATGCGGTGCGGTTCGTGCCCCTGTCGGCGTCGGACCGGTTTGCGGCCCTGAACGAGGGACGGGTGGACGTGCTGTGGCGCAACTCGTCCTGGACGATGAGCCGGGATGCGGGCGAGGGGTTCGTCTTTGCCGGGATCAACTATTACGACGGCCAGGGTTTTCTGGTTCGCCGGTCGCTGAGCCTGGCCAGCGCCACGGAGCTGAACGGCGCCCGGATCTGCGTCCAGGCGGGATCGAACGCTCAGGCCAACGCCGACGACTTCTTCCGCTCGCGCGGCATCGCCTATCGCCCCGTCGTCCTGCCGACCGAGGAGGCGGCGCGCGACGCCTATGGCCGCGAGGACTGCGACGCCTTCAGCGCCGACATCTCGGCCCTGGCGGCCGCCCGGACCGTTCTGGCCGATTCGCAGGCGCACACGATATTGTCAGACGTGGTCTCGAAAGAGCCGCTGGGGCCGGTGGTCAAGGAGGGGGACGAGCGCTGGATCGCCCTGGTGCGATGGACCCTGAACGCTGTCATTCTGGCCGAAGAACTGGGCGTCACCCGCGAGAACGCGGAGAGCCTGTCTGAAAGCTCAAACGACCCGCGCATCAAGCGTTTGCTGGGGGGCGAGGGGGAGTATGGCGCCATGCTGGGCTTGTCGGACGACTGGGCCAAGAACGCCGTCCTGGCGGTGGGCAACTATGGCCAGATTTTCGACCGGAACCTGGGCTCGCAATCGCCGCTCGACCTAGCGCGGGGTTTGAACGCACAGTGGAACGCACGGCCTGGCGGCTTGATCTATGGTCTGCCGATCCGATAAGCGGCGCAGCTTGTGTCTTTTCCTGGGGGATAGATGACCGAGACCAAACGCGGGGGCATCGCCCTTCACTGGCTGATGCTGATGGGCTTCGCCGTCGGCCTGGGCGGAGGGCTGTGGGTCAATCTGACCCTGGGGGCCGATACGGCCTGGGTGATCTGGGTCACCGACAATGTCACGGGGCCGGCAGGGCAGATCTTCCTGCGCCTGCTGTTCATGATGGTCATCCCTCTGCTGTTCTCGGCCCTGGTGATCGGCGTCGCGGAGATGGGCGACCTGAATTCGCTGGGCCGGGCGGGGATCAAGACCCTGCTGCTGACCATACTGGTGTCCGGCATCGCGGTGGTGATCGGCCTGGTCATGGTCAATCTGTTGCAGCCCGGCCGGGGCGTCGATCCGGCCATGGCGCAGCAGTTGCTGGAACAGGGACGCGACGGCGCGGCCGGCATCGTCCAGAACGCGCCCGAGAGCATCCAGCTGGGAGACTTCTTCCTGGGGCTGGTGCCCTCCAACGCCGTGACGGCGGCGGCGGAGAACCAGATCCTGCCGCTGATGGTGTTCGCCCTGTTCTTCGGCATCGGCCTGGTCATGGCCAAGAGTCCCGCCACCGATCGCCTGCAAGAGGTGATCGAGGGGCTGCTGGAAGTGACGATGAAGCTGATCAACCTCTTCATCAAACTGGCGCCCATCGCCATCGCCTGCCTTATGTTCAACCTGGCCGCCCTGTTCGGCTGGGATCTGCTGGTGCGTCTGGCGGCCTTCGTCGGCGTGGCCGTCGGGGCCATGGCGATCCATATGTTCGTGGTCTATCCGCTGGTCATCTGGCTGCTGGGCGGGCGTTCGCCGTTCACCTTCTTCAGGGCCGTGCGCGAGCCCATGGTGGTGGCCTTCTCCACCGCATCGTCCAACGCCTCGCTGCCGGTGGCGTTGAAGGCGGCCGAGCATGAACTGAAGCTGCCCAGGAAGATCGCCCGTTTCGTGCTGACGGTCGGCGCCACCGCCAACCAGAACGGCACGGCCCTGTTCGAGGGGGTGACGGTTCTGTTCCTGGCCCAGTTCTTCAATATCGAGCTGAGCCTGACGCAGCAGGTCATCGTCATGCTGGTCTGTATCCTGGGCGGGATCGGCACGGCCGGGGTGCCGGCGGGGTCGCTGCCGGTGGTGGCCATGATCCTGGTCATGGTGAAGGTGCCGCCGGAAGGGATCGGCCTGATCCTGGGCGTCGACCGCTTCCTGGACATGTGCCGGACGACGCTGAACGTCACCGGCGACCTAGTTCTGGCCACGGTGGTCTCGCGCGGCGAGAAGGACGATGCGGTTGAATCCGTCGTGGAAGACACGACGCCGCCGCCGATCCTGGCCTGATCTAGGTCAGGCTTCGCTGACGACGGGGGTGTCGGCTCGGCCCCCCCATTCGGCCCATGAGCCGTCGTAGAGACTCGACGGCACGTCGAGCGTGGCGAGGGCCAGGGTGAGGATGGCGGCGGTGACGCCGGAGCCGCAGCTCGTGATGATCGGTCGGTCGAAGACCACCCCGGCGTCGCTGAACAGGGCGCGTAGCGCCTCAGGCTCCAGAAGCCGGCCGTCGTCGCCAATCACGCTGGGGAAGGGCAGGTTCAGCGCCCCCGGCATATGGCCGGAGCGCAGGCCGGCCCGGGGCTCCGCCGCCTGACCCGCGAATCGGGCCGCCGGCCGCGCATCCAGAATCTGAGCCTCGCCGGTCAGGGCCGCCAGTACGGTGGGCAGGTCGGCGACCGCGTCGCTGCGTCGCGATGCGGCGAATAACGCCGGGGGCGGGGTCTGCGCCGGACCCGAGACCAGAGGCCGCCCTTCGGCCCGCCAGAGCGGCAGGCCCCCGTCCAGCACCCGTACGTTCGTCGCCCCCATCAACCGGAAGGTCCACCAGACGCGCGGGGCGGAGCGCAGGCCGACCGTGTCATAGATGACGATGGTGTCGGTCGCGGCGATGCCGAGCGCGCCGACCGCCTCGGCGAAGGCGGCCGCGGTCGGCAACATGTGCGGAAGGTCCGAGCCGTGGTCCGAGACCGCTTCAAGGTCGAAGAAGACGGCGCCAGGCAGCCGGGCCTGATCGAAGTCCGCCTGGGCGTCCCGGCCGTCCAGATGCCACGACCCATCGACGATCCGCAGCGTCGGATCCTCCATCAGGGCGGCGAGGGCGTCGGTGGAGATCAGGGGGGAGGACTGGGGCATGCTCCCAGCCTAATGTCAGGCGCGGTCCAGCACCAGTTGCACCACGTCGGTCCGGCGCGAGCGGAAGCCGGCCTCGCAATAGGCCAGATAGAAGCGCCACAGCCGGCGGAACCGCTCGTCGAAGCCGGCGATGCGGCGGATGTCGCCCCAGGCGGCCTGGAACCGGTCGTCCCAGAGCTTCAGCGTCTCGGCATAGTCCAGGCCGAACCGTTCGATCGAGCCCCAGCCCAGACCGGCGGCGGCGACGACCGGCTTCAACCTCTCCTCGGACGGCAGCATGCCGCCGGGGAAGACGTATTTCTGAATGAAGTCGGTGCGGGCGTTGTATTCCTCGAACAGGGGCTCCTGGATGGTGATGATCTGGAGACCCGCCCGGCCGCCGGGGTTCAGGACGTCGTGGATCTTTTCGAAATAGGTCGGCCAGTATTCCATGCCGACGGCCTCGAACATTTCGATGGAGGCGACGCGGTCGAACCGGCCCTGGACGTCGCGATAGTCCATCAGGTCGATCGTCGCGCGGTCCGACAGACCGGCGTTGAACAGACGCTGGCGGGCGAAGTCGTGCTGTTCCTTCGAAATCGTCACGCCGGTGACCTGGGCGCCGATCTCGCGGGCGGCGAACTCGGCGAAACCGCCCCAGCCGCAGCCGATCTCCAGCACCGACATGCCGGGCTTCAGGTCCATCATCCGGGCCAGGGCGGCGTATTTGGCCTTTTGCGCGGTCTCCAACGGCGCGTCCGCCCGCTCGAACCGGGCCGACGAATAGGTCATCGAGGGGTCGAGCCAGGTCTGGTAGAAGGCGTTGCCCAGGTCGTAGTGGGCGTGGATGTTCTTCTTCGATCCGGTCTTGCTGTTGCGATTGCGCCGATGGGCCAGCCAGTTGACCGCCATCATCAGCCAGTTGCCGTCGAACAGGCGGCGGATGTGGTCGTAGTTCTCGACCAGGGTCTCCAGCAGGGCGGCCAGATGGGGGCTGTCCCATTCGCCGGCCATATAGGCTTCCGCGAAGCCGATGTCGCCGGCGGCCAGGACGCGGCGGGCGAAGCCGTAGTCTTTGACGTCCAGCACGCCGCTGGGGCCGGGGCGGGCGCCGTCCAGCACATGGGTCTCGCCATTGGGCAGGTGGACCGTCAGCCGGCCGAAGGTCCAGTTCGACGCCAGCAGCCGCAGCAGCATGGCGAACATGCGCGGGGTGCGGGCGGCGGCGGCCTCGATATCGACGGTGGCGACACTCATGCGGGAACCTCTTTGTGCGTCGTCAGTCATGACCGGCCTGGGCGTCTCGGCCGCTGACGGCCTTCAGGGCGTCGAGGGCGCGGGCGCGGGCCTGGGCATGATCCAAGATGGGGTGGGGATAGTCTTTGCCAAGTCGCACGCCGACGTCGCGCAGCACCTCGGGCGGCGCGGTCCAGGGCGACTGGAGCCAGCGGTCGGGCAGACGGCGCAGTTCGGGAACCCAGCGGCGGACATAGCCGCCCGTCGCGTCGAACTTCTCGCCCTGGGTGATGGGGTTGAAGATGCGGAAATAGGGAGCGGCGTCGGCGCCGGAACCGGCGACCCACTGCCAGTTCTGCACGTTGCTGGCCAGGTCGGCGTCGACCAGAGTGTCCCAGAACCAGGCCTCGCCCTCGCGCCAGTCGATCAGCAGGTGTTTGACCAGGAAGGAGGCCACGACCATCCTCACGCGGTTGTGCATCCAGCCGGTCGTCCACAGTTGACGCATGCCGGCGTCGATCAGCGGATAGCCGGTGCGGCCGCGCTTCCAGGCCTCCAGGCCGTCGGGATCGTCGCGCCAGGGCATGGCCTCATATTCCGGGCGGAAGGCCCGGTCGGTGATGGTGGGGAAATGGTAGAGCAGATGGGCCGAGAAGTCGCGCCAGCCCAGTTCGGAGAGGAACTTGGCCGCTTCACCCGCCGGGACTGCGCCGGCTTCCGCCGCGTCCTGGGCCTGCTGGGCCGCGCGCCATGGACTGATCTCGCCCCAGTGCAGATGGGGGGACAGGCGGCTGGTCGTGGGAAGGGCAGGATGGTCGCGGCCCTTGGCGTAGGTCTTGAGGCCCTGTGTGAGGAAGTCGGACAGGGCGGCGTCGGCGCCGGCCTCGCCCGGCGTCCAGTCGAAACCCTGGGACCAGTCGGGGCGGGTCGGGTGGAGACCCCAGTCGTCAACCGACTCGGTCTGGACGGCTTCGGGCGTGTCGATGCGGCGGGGGGCGGGCGTGGGCGGCGGCGGCTCGGCGGCGGCCAGCAGGGCCTTCATGAAGGGGGTGAAGACCTTGTAGGGCGCGTCCGATCCGTTCAGCACGGCGCCGGGCCGCGCCAGCAGCGACCCGTTGAAGCCCCGGCAGTCGACGCCGGCCGATTTCAGCTCATGGGCGATGTCGGCGTCGCGGGCGAAGGCGGCGGGTTCGAACAGCCGGTTCATAAACAGGGCGTCGGCGCCGGATTCCTCGATCAGACTCTGAAGCTGGGTCAGCGAATCGCCGCGACGCAGGATCAGCCGCGACCCGCGTTCTCCAAGTGAGGCATTCAGGGCGCGCAGGGACTTGTCGAGCCACCACAGCGAGGCCGCGCCCGCCGGACGATCCGGGTCGCGGTCCAGGATGAAGACCGGCAGGATCGGACGGCCGGTGGCGACGGCGTGATACAGGGCGGGATTGTCGTTCAGGCGCAGATCGCGGCGAAACCAAAGGACGACAGGCTTGGTGGCCACGCAGGCGAACTCCATGATAACTTGCGCTCATCCAGAACGAGCGCCACCTGATGGCCTCATAGCTGCGGCAAACGCCGCTCCCATAACGCCCGAACTTCGAAAGAGCCGCCTCGTGAGCCGACCCAACGCCGTCATTACGTTGTCCGAAGGTCTTCGGACGCCTGTCGTCATCGGCGGCGGCGCACGAATCGCCTTCATCGCCGGACCTTGCCAGATGGAGAGCCGCCAGCACGCGCTGGAAACGGCCCATGCGCTGAAGGAAATCGGCGAGCGGCTGAACGTCGGCATCATCTACAAGACCAGCTTCGACAAGGCGAACCGCACCAGCGCCAGCGCCGCGCGCGGCATCGGCCTGACGGACGCCATGCCGATCTTCGCCGAGATCCGCGAAACCGTCGGCCTGCCGACCCTGACCGACGTCCACTCCGAGGCCCAGTGCGGCCCGGTGGGCGAGGTGGTTGACGTGCTGCAGATCCCGGCCTTCCTGAGCCGCCAGACCGACCTGTTGCTGGCCGCTGCGGCGACCGGCAAGGCGATCAATATCAAGAAGGGCCAGTTCCTGGCCCCCTGGGACATGAAGAACGTCATCGCCAAGGTGGTCGGCGCCGGCAATCCGAACGTCATGGCCTGCGAGCGGGGCGCCAGCTTCGGCTACAACACCCTGGTCAGCGACATGCGCGCCCTGCCGGTGCTGCGCGAGATCGGCTGCCCGGTCGTGTTCGACGCGACCCACAGCGTGCAGCAGCCCGGCGGGCAGGGCACGTCTTCGGGCGGCCAGCGCGAGTTCGTGCCGGTTCTGGCCCGCGCCGCCGTCTCGGTCGGCGTGGACGCGGTCTTCATGGAGACCCACCCGGATCCCGACAACGCGCCGTCGGACGGCCCCAATATGGTGCCGCTGGATCAGTTCGAGGCGCTGGCCGCACAGTTGATCGCTTTCGACGACCTGGCCATCAAGATCGGGGCCAAGGCGCCGGTGGCGCAGGCCGCCTGAATCCTCTAGGTCGGGCGCATGTCTGACACCCTCGATCTGGGCGCCCTGCAACAGCTGCTGGAGCGCGTGCGCGACCTGAAGACGGCCTGCGTCGGCGACCTGATGCTGGACCGCTACGTCTATGGCGAGGTCAGCCGCATCTCGCCCGAGGCGCCGATCCCTGTGCTGCGCACCCGCCGGACCACGGCCATGCCCGGCGGCGTCGGCAATGTGGCGCGCAATGTCGCGGCCCTGGGCGGGGTGGCGCATCTGGGCGCTGTGACGGGCGAGGATGCGGCCGGAGCGGAGCTGCGCGACCTGATCGCCGCCGAGGAGCGGATCGTCGATTTCATCGACAGGCCGCTCGGCGCGGCGACCATCGTAAAGACGCGGTTCGTGGCGGCGGGCCAGCAGCTGTTGCGGCTGGACGAGGAGGCGGCGGCTGCGCCCCTGACCGAAACGGACGCGTTTTCAGGCGTCTCCGCCATTCTGCTGTCGGACTACGCCAAGGGGGTGGTCGGCGAAGCCTTGATCGCCTCGGCCCTTAAGGCGGCTCGCGAGACGGGGGCGCCGGTCATCGTCGATCCCAAGGGGCGGGATTTCGCCCGTTATGGGGCGGTGGACGTCATCAAGCCT
This sequence comes from Brevundimonas sp. FV2ps16, assembly GCF_058681075.1. NCBI lineage: Bacteria > Pseudomonadati > Pseudomonadota > Alphaproteobacteria > Caulobacterales > Caulobacteraceae > Brevundimonas > Brevundimonas sp. FV2ps16. Next base: position 2,464,813 of record NZ_CM178728.1, read on the forward strand.
AACGCGTCGGAACTGGCCGGGGCCACGGGCCTGCCGGTCGAGACGGACGCTGAGGTCGAGGCGGCGCTGGCGGCCCTGCTGGCGGGGACGACGGCGAAGGCCATCATCGTCACTCGAGCGGGCAAGGGTATGAGCCTGGCGCGGCGCGACGGGCCGGTGCGGCATTTCCCCGGTCGGGCGCGCGAGGTGTTCGACGTGTCCGGCGCCGGGGACACGGTGCTGGCGTCGCTGGGTCTGGCCCTGGGCGCCGGGGCCTCGCTGGAGACGGCGGTGCAGTTCGCCATCCTGGCTTCGGGCGTGGTGGTCGGAAAGGCCGGGACGGCCGTGGTCACGCCGTCCGAACTGATCGAGGCGGAGCTGAGCCAGCACGCCGTCGCCGCTCAGGCCAAGGTGACGCCGCTGGACGAACTGGCGGCCGAGGTCGAGGCCTGGCGGCGGCAGGGGCTGAAGGTCGGTTTCACCAACGGCTGTTTCGACATTCTGCACCGGGGCCATGTCGCCTATCTGGCCCAGGCGCGCGGCTGGTGCGACCGGCTGGTGGTGGCGCTGAACACCGACGCCTCGGTCAAGCGGCTGAAGGGCGAGGGGCGGCCGGTCAATGATCTGGACAGCCGCGCCGTGGTGATCGGCGGCCTGACCAGCGTGGACCGTGTGACGTCGTTTGACGATCCGACGCCCATCGCCTTGATCGAGCGGCTGCGGCCGGACGTGCTGATCAAGGGGGCGGACTATACGCGCGAGGGCGTGGTGGGCGGCGACCTGGTCGAGAGCTGGGGCGGGGTGGTCCGTCTGGCGGAATTCAAGGATGGGTATTCGACGACCCGGACGATCGAGAAGATGACGGGAAGCGCGCAATGACGCCCAGAATGATTGTTGTGACGGGCGGGGCCGGCTTCATCGGCTCCAATATCGTGGCGCGGCTGACGGCCGAGACGGCCTATGACGTGGTGGTCTGCGATCGGCTGGAGACGGCCGATCTGGCCAAGTGGAAGAACCTGGCCAAACATCCGATCGCCGACTTCTGGGCGCCGGAGGAACTGTTCGAGCAGCTGGAGCGTCATGCGGAGCGGATCGAGGCCGTGGTGCATATGGGCGCCATCTCGTCCACGACCGAGCCGGATGCGGATCTGATCCTGAGGACCAACTTCACCCTGTCGCGCGACCTGTGGGACTGGTGCGCGATCCGCAATGTGCGGATGATCTACGCCTCGTCGGCGGCGACCTACGGCGACGGCGAGACGGGGTTCAATGACGATGACGATGCGGACTCGCTGTCGAAGCTGAGGCCGCTAAACGCCTATGGCTATTCGAAAATGCTGTTCGACCAGTATGCGGTGCGTCAGTCGGAACGCGGCCAGGCGCCGCCCCAGTGGGCGGGGCTGAAATTCTTCAACGTCTATGGCCCCAACGAGGGGCACAAGGGAGGTATGAAGTCGGTTGTGGCGCAGATCTGGCCCAAGGTGGCCGCCGGCGAGACCGTCAGCCTGTTCCGGTCGCACAATCCGAACTATCCGGACGGGGGCCAGTTGCGCGACTTCGTCTATGTGGACGACGTGGTCGACATCATCGAATTCCTGCTGCAGTCGCCGGAAGTCTCGGGTGTGTTCAACGCGGGGTCCGGCCAGGCGCGGTCGTTCGACGATCTGGCCAAGGCCACCTTCGCCGCCGCCGGGAAAGACCCGTCGATCCAGTATGTCGACATGCCCGAGGCGATCCGCGACCGGTACCAGTATTTCACGCAGGCCCGTATGGACCGGATCCGCGCCGCCGGGTTCGAGGGCCAGTCCACCCCGTTGGAAGAGGGCGTGCGTCGCTACGTCCAGGACTTCCTGGCCCAGCCCGATCCATACAGATGAGACGTCTGACGACCCGGCAATGGATCGGCTACATCGGGTTCTGCCTGGTGTTCCTGCTGACCGCGGCGGTCGCGGTGTGGCGCGGCGACATCCTGCGCGCCGGTCTGGATCCTCAGGTGCCGTTCCAGACCTATGAGCCACCGCCGGCGCCCGATTACGCCGATCCGCGCGCCTGGGCCCTGCTTGACGCACGCGCGCCGGGGATGGGAGCGGCGAACGTCTTCTTCGTCCATTCGACGACCTTCAATGGTGGGCGTGACTGGATCGGCGCCATCGGCGACGCCAAGGCCGACGCCTATCTGTTCCGGGTCGTGCTCCCCAACTACGCCGGGCCGTTCGCACGCGCGGGCGCGGTCAGTGCGCCGCTCTATCGGCAGGCCAGCCTCTATACGCGCCTGACCCTGCGTGATGACGCGCGGGAGGCGCGGGCCTTCGCCTATGGCGACGTGGTTGCGGCCTTTGACGCCTGGCTGGCGCGCCACCCCTCCGGCCCTATCGTCCTGGCGGGAGTGGAACAGGGCGCCGATCTGCTGGACCGGCTGATCCGCGCGCGGATCGCGCCGGATGCGGCGGTTCGGGATCGCCTGGTGGCGGCCTATCTGATGGATACGATCATCGCCGTCGAGAACCTGCCGGCCTCGATTCCACCGTGCGCCGACCGAAGCCAGATCCATTGTGTCGTCGCCTGGTCTCAGGTCGGGGACAGGGACGAGGGCGCGGCGCGGCGCCGGCTGCGCCGGGCGACGGTCTGGGATGAGCGCGGGCATCTGGTCAATCTGGCGGACAGGGCCGCAGTCTGTGTCAATCCCGTCACCGGCGGCGTTGGTGAGGAGAAGGTTCTGGCCCGGCTGCACCGGGGTGCAACCAACGCCACCGGGCTGGAATGGGGCGCCCGGCCGGCCTTGATGGCGCGCGAAGTCGAGACACAGTGCCGCGACGGCCTGTTGCGCCACACCTGGCCAGATTTGGAATCCTTCCGCGAGACGGGCAATTGGGCGGATAGACGAAAGGCCAGGCCTTACAACCTGTTCTACGGTGATCTGGAAGCCGATGTTGCGGAGCGCCTGGCGATCTACGCCAAGGTGGCCGGCTGAAATCGGACGAACGCCGTCCGGTTTCGGTGGCGCGGCTCGCGCCCCGCGCGTAATCTCCTCGCATACGGAGGATACGAATGGACGTTCTGACCATCTTCGCCGGCGTGCTGCTGTTCCTGGCGATTGCGCTCTTGTTCAGCGTGATCAAGATCGTGCCGCAAGGCCGTGAATTCACAGTCGAACGCTTCGGCAAATATACCAAGACCCTGAGCCCCGGCATCGGCTTCCTGACCCCGTTCGTGGAACGGGTCGGCAAGCGGATGAACATGATGGAGCAGGTTCTTGATGTGCCGACCCAGGAAGTGATCACCAAGGACAACGCCATGGTCCGGGTGGACGGGATCGTCTTCATCCAGGTGATGGACGCCGCCCGCGCCGCCTATCGCGTCGACGATCTCCCCTACGCCATTTCCCAACTGTGCATGACCAATCTGCGCACCGTGGTCGGGTCGATGGAGCTGGACGAGGTGCTGAGCCAGCGCGACAGCATCAACACCCGGTTGCTGCACGTCATCGACGCGGCGACCGAGCCGTGGGGCGTCAAGGTCAACCGGATCGAGATCAAGGATCTGACGCCGCCGACGGACGTGACCAACGCCATGGCCCGTCAGATGAAGGCGGAGCGCGAACGCCGGGCCGTGGTCACCGAGGCGGACGGCGAGAAACAGGCCGCCATCACCCGGGCCGAGGGCGCCAAACAGGCGGCCATTCTGGAGTCCGAAGGCCGCAAGGAGGCCGCCTTCCGCGACGCCGAGGCGCGCGAGCGGGAAGCCGAGGCCGAGGCCCGCGCCACCGCAATGGTGTCGGAAGCCATCGCGCGGGGCGACGTCAACGCCATCAACTATTTCGTGGCGCAGAAATACGTCGAGGCCTTCGCCGAACTGGCCCGCAGCCCGCAGCAGCGGACCGTCATCGTGCCCGCCGAAATGGGCGCCCTGGTCGGCACCATCGCCGGCATCGGCGAGATGGTGAACCTGGCCAAGGGGCAGCAGCAGGACCCGACGCCGGCCAAGCCTGCGGCCGCGCCGCGCCGCCCGTCCGTTCCGCCGACCGCCTGATCTGGAGCGCAAATCATGAGCCTCGTCGCCGATCTGTACGCCGCCCAGCCGTTCTGGATCTGGCTGGCTGTCGGGGTCTTGCTGCTGGCCGTGGAGGCCATGTTCTCGACCGAATGGCTGTTATGGCCGGCGGTCGCGGCCGGTCTGGTGGCCGTGATGACGGCGGTCGGGGTGCGGCTCGGCCTGCCGGGCGAGGTGGCGGTCTTCGCCGTCCTGACGGTCATCGCCACCCTCTTGTCGCGACGCCTGATCCAGAAGGCCAATCCGGATGGCGTAGACATCAACGACCGTGACAGTCGACTGATCGACCAACGCGCCCGCGTGGTCGAGGCCTTTGTCGGCGGACGAGGCCGGGTCTTCATCTCCGGCGCCGAATGGCCCGCCGTGATCGAGGGCGAGGCGCCGGACGTGGGCCAGGATGTGGTGGTGCGCGGGATCAGCGGCTCGCTGTTGACGGTCAGTTCAAACTAGCCGCGCCTCAGATCCGCGACGCCGCGATTCGCCAGCTGGTCGGCGCGCTCGTTCAATTCATGGCCGGCGTGACCCTTGACCCAGCGCCATTTGACGTCGTGCTTCAGCCGGGCGGCGTCCAGGCGCTGCCACAGGTCGGCGTTCTTGACCGGCTTCTTGTCGGCGGTCAGCCATCCGCGGGCCTTCCAGCCGCGCATCCATTCGGTGATGCCCTGCATGACGTATTTGCTGTCGGTATGAAGCTCGACCTTGCACGGGCGTTTCAGGGCCTCCAGCGCCATAATGGCGGCCATCAGCTCCATGCGGTTGTTGGTCGTATTGGCCTCGCCGCCCCACAATTCCTTTTCGTGGCCGCCGCCGGCCTGGAGCAGGGCGCCCCAGCCGCCGGGGCCGGGATTGCCCTTGCAGGCGCCGTCGGTGTGGATGATGACGTGATCGGAGAGACTCATGGTCGCGCAGACCTACAGCCTCCCTTGGCGCGGGGCCATCACTGCGCCTATATGCGGGTCGAAGAATAGTGGATGGGATCGATCATCGGTCCCTTCGAGGAGATTATCCAATGGGCGCCATGAGCATCTGGCATTGGGCCATCGTCATCGTCGTGATCGCCCTGCTGTTCGGCGGTCGCGGCAAGCTGTCCGGCATCATGGGCGACGCCGCCAAGGGCATCCGCGCCTTCAAGGACGGCCTGAAGGACGACGACAAGAAGGACGGCCCGCACGACGGCGTCAGCTCGCTGCCGCGCACCGATGCGGAAAAGGAAGAGCTGAAGCGCTAGTCGTCGTCTGTAAGGGCTGACGCATGGGCGGGCTCGGCCCCGGTATCGGGGGTTTCGAATTAGTGGTGATCGGCCTGGTGGCCCTGCTTGTGGTGGGGCCAAAGGACCTGCCTATGCTGATGCGTCGCGTGGGTCAGATGGTCGCCAAGGCGCGGGCCATGGCCAACGAGTTCCGCTCGAGCTTCGACGAGATGGCGCGTCAGTCCGAGCTGGACGACCTGCGCAAGGAGGTCGAGGCGCTGCGGACCGGGCAGGGGGCCATGTATCCCCTGGGCGCCGAGGCGGACGCCGCCTTCAAGGAAATCAATGCGGGCCTGGCCGCGCCGGCGACGTCGGCGGCCTTGCCGGCGCCTGAGGAGCCGGTTGTGACGCCGGCGGCCGATGAATGGCCGGACACGCCGCCCATGGTCGAGCCGCAGGCGGCGGCCGAACCCAAACCGAAGCGCGCCGCGACCAAGACGGCTGGCAAATCTGCTGGCAAGACTGGAGCGAAGACACGCGTACCGGCCAAGGCCAAGCCTGCGGCCGCTTCGGCGTCCGCTGAGGCCAAGACCCCCGCCAAGCCCCGGACCCCGCGCAAGAAGGCCGCCGAGCTTTGACTTTCTCCGATCGTGACGAGGCCGAGATCGAGGCGTCGCGTGCGCCCTTGATGGACCACCTGATCGAGCTGCGCGGACGGTTGCTGGTCTGCGTGATCGCCTTCGCCCTGGGCTTCATCCTGTGCTTCGCCTTCGCCAACCAGATCCAGATCGCCCTGATCAAACCCTATCAGGCGGCGGCGGCCATCCACGCGGCGGCCCTGGCCTCGGGCGGACACGCCAATCCGCTGGAGCTGATCGCGACCATGATGGGGCTGAAACCCTATCCGCCCGGTTCGGCGGCCGTGGTCCAGTTGATCGCCACTGCGCCGCTGGAACAGCTGTTCACCAAGATGAAGATCGCGGCCTTCGGCGCGGCGGTCCTGACCTTCCCGGTCATCGCCTGGCAGCTCTACCGGTTTGTCGCCCCCGGTCTGTACCGGAACGAGCGCGGGGCCTTCCTGCCCTTCCTGATCGCGGCGCCGGTCATGTTCTGCCTGGGCGGGGCGCTGGTCTATTATGTCATGTTGCCCTTCGTCATGCTGTTCTCGCTGGGACAGCAGGTCGTCAGCGACGGGATTTCCGTGGCCCAGACGACGAAGATTTCGGACTATCTGACCCTGGTGACGTCGCTTCTGCTGGCCTTTGGCCTGTGTTTCCAGCTGCCGGTCGTGACGACCCTGCTGGGGCTGGCCGGGTTGATCAATTCCAAGATGATGGCCTCGGGGCGTCGCTACGCCATCGTCGCCGTGGTGGTGGTCGCCGCTGTGGTCACGCCGCCCGATCCGATCAGCCAGCTGATGCTCGCCGTGCCCCTGGTCATCCTCTACGAGGTCTCGATCTGGTGCGTGCGGCTGATCGAACTGCGCCGCAAGAAGACGGACGAGGCGGAGGGCCTGGCCTCGTCCTGAGTTCAGCCGCGCTTCTTGTCCGTGTGATCCACCGGGCAGACGCGCCGCGACCCGGTCTGGCGGAAGGGCGACAATCTGAGCTTGGACTGATGGTCGTCGGGGCCGGCATGGCCCTCGGGGTGCAGGCCGCGATAATAGAGCTTCTGCCACTGATCGGCCGGCGCCGTGGGCTTGGTCCGTTTGACCCAGTCCTGGAAGGCCAGCCGTGACGCCCGCCAGGCGTCGAAGGTCTGCAACATCTCGGGCTGGTCCTCCATCGGCCGCAGCTCGGGCTTCAGCCGGTCCAGCACCCCGCGCGGGGTGGGGAAGAAGAAGCAGAAGGGCTCGTTTTCCTCGAACCGGATCCAGACGTCGGGGCGGGTGAAACGCCAGTTCATGGTGAAGGTATAGGGCGACCAGTCCGTTTCGATCACGCCGCCCATAGGGGCGATCCCGTCCTTCATGGCGTTAGGCGGGCCGCCGACCCACAGGTTCCAGCCTTCCGAAGTGCGCATGATGCCGTCGACGTGGAAGGTCAGGGTTCCGCTGCCGAACAGGGAGACCGGACCCCGCTTGGGGTCCGAGCCGGGGTCCAGCACGATCTCGACCGAACTGGCGTCGACGCCGCCGTGCCAGCGGGCCTTGAAGCCGCAGGGGCTGAGCATCTCCCAGCCATGGGCGTTGGCGATGGCGAGGGGCAGGCAGCGATAGGCGAAACTGTCGGGGGTGTCTGTCATCCAGTCGCGCTTGGGCGAGGCGGGTGCGACGCGTGGGGCCCAGCCCTCGCGCACATAGCAGACCAGTTCGGTTTCAGCCGCGCGAACCGGGGCGCCCTTGGGACGCGCTGGAACAGACCCCTTCAAACGCTTGGTCATTTCTAGTCTCGTATGCCGCCAACCTGGCCCTGTGGAGCGGGCGCTTTGGCTTTAGGACAGCCGCATGTCCAACCCGTGACGGTTACGCGGGGAAAAGAAAAACCCCGGATGACAGACCATCCGGGGCTCTCCTGAAGTCAGACTGCCGGGTCGATCAGCAGCTGTAGTACATGTCGAATTCGACCGGATGCGGGTGCAGTTGCAGGCGCATCACCTCTTCCATCTTCAGCTCGATGTAGCTGTCGATGAAGTCGTCATCCATGACGCCGCCCTTCTTGAGGAAGGCGCGGTCCTTGTCGAGGTTCTCGAGGGCTTCGCGCAGCGAGCCGCAGACCTCGGGGATCGAGCCGCGCTCTTCCGGCGGCAGATCGTACAGGTTCTTGTCGGCGGGCGCGCCCGGATCGATCCGGTTCTCGATCCCGTCCAGGCCGGCCATCAGCAGGGCGACGAAGGTCAGATAGGGGTTGCCCATCGGGTCGGGGAAGCGGGCTTCCAGACGCTTGGCCTTCGGCGACGAGACGTGCGGGATGCGGATCGAGGCCGAACGGTTGCGGGCCGAATAGGCCAGTTTCACCGGGGCTTCATAGCCGGGGACCAGACGCTTGTAGCTGTTGGTGGTCGAGTTGGCGAAGGCGTTGATGGCCTTGGCGTGTTTGATGATGCCGCCGATGTACCACAGGCATTCCTGCGACAGGCCGGCGTATTTGTCGCCGGCGAACTGGGGCTTGCCGTCCTTCCAGATCGACATGTGGACGTGCATGCCCGAGCCGTTGTCCGCGAACATCGGCTTGGCCATGAAGGTCGCCGACTTGCCATAGGCGGCGGCGACGTTGTGGATCACGTACTTATAGAGCTGCAGCCGGTCGGCCATGGTCAGCAGGTCCGAGAACTTCAGACCCAGTTCGTGCTGGGCCGGGGCCACCTCGTGGTGGTGCTTCTCGGGCTGGAGGCCCAGGTCGCGCATGACGCCCAGCATTTCGCCGCGCAGATCCTGGCCGGAATCGACCGGGTTGACCGGGAAATAGCCGCCCTTGGGCCCAGGGCGGTGGCCCATATTGCCTTCGGTGTATTCGGCGCCGGTGTTGGCCGGCAGCTCGGTCGAATCATACGAGTAGGAGGTGTTGTGCGGCTGGGTCGACCAGCGCACGTCGTCGAAGATGAAGAACTCGGCTTCCGGGCCGAAATAGACGATGTCGCCGATGCCCGAGGACTGGACATAGGACAGGGCCTTTTTGGCCATCGAGCGGCTGTCGCGGTTGTAGGGTTCGCCGGTGTCCGGGTTCAGCACGTCGCAGAACAGGAACATGGTCGTCTGCTGATAGAACGGGTCGATGTAGGCCGTGGTCAGGTCCGGCTTCAGCAGCATGTCGGACTCGTTGATGGCCTTCCAGCCGGCGATCGACGAACCGTCGAACATCGTGCCTTCGTTCAGGAAATCCTCATCGACCAGGTCGATGTCGAAGGTGACGTGCTGCAGCTTGCCGCGAGTGTCGGTAAAGCGAACGTCGACGTATTTGACGTCCTTCTCCTTGATCTCCTTGAGGATCTTGCTGGCGCTCATTCTCGGAAGTCCTATTTTTTTGGTCGTTGGGGAGGAACCGAACACGCGACCCATAGGAGCCGAGCGCCGGAGGAGGGTACGCGAACTCAGACGGCCTGGGCTCCGGTCTCGCCGGTGCGAATACGGATCACTTCGGCGACGTCGGACACGAAAATCTTGCCGTCGCCGATCTTGCCGGTGCGGGCCGAGGTCTGAATGGCCTCGACCACGGCGGGCGCGAGATCATCGGCGACGACGACCTCGATCTTGATCTTGGGCAGGAAGTCGATGACGTATTCCGCGCCGCGATACAGTTCGGAATGGCCCTTCTGGCGGCCATATCCCTTGGCCTCCAGCACGGTCATGCCTTGCACGCCGACGTCCTGGAGCGCCTCTTTGACGTCATCCAGCTTGAAAGGCTTGATGATGGCTTCAATCTTCTTCATGGCGACCCCTGAGCGGCGGGCGGAATGCCACGGCGCTCGGGCGGGAATGGGACACATCAAGGCCGTTCAAAGCAAGCGGTTTTCGCAGAAAAGTCACGGATATTCGGAGCCCTGATGATAGAAACCAACGACCCCGCCTTATGGCGCAATTTTCTTCCGTGGCCGGGCGCGGAAACGCACAAGCATGCGCGGGGCCGTCTTGGCGTGGTCTCCGGGCGAACACATCAGACCGGGGCGGCGCGGCTGGCGGCGCGGGCGGGATTGCGGATCGGGGCAGGGGTGGTGCGGATTTTCTGCCCGCCGGATGCGGTCGCCGTGATCGCTCCAGCCATTGAAGCCATCATGCTGACGCCCTTCGCCACTGCAGACGGCCTGGCCCGCGAGGTCGAGGAGATGGACGCCGTCGTGGTGGGACCGGCCGCCGGTCTGGACGAGACGACCGTCAACAATGTCCAGGCCCTGGCCCTGAGCGGCGCAGCCCTGGTGATCGACGCCGACGGGCTGTCGGTGTTCAAGGGGCGGAGCGCCGAACTGTTCGCCGTCCTGGACCGGGACGACGTGCTGACGCCGCACGAGGGGGAGTTCGACCGTCTGTTTCCCGGTCTTCTCCGCAAAGGCCGAACGAGCGCGGCCGTGGAGGCGGCCCGGCGCGCCCAGGCCATCGTCGTGCTGAAAGGCGCGGAAACTGTCATCGCGGCGCCTGACGGCCGCCTGCGCATCAATCGGAACGGCTCGCCTTGGCTGGCGACGGCGGGAACCGGCGATGTCCTGTCCGGCATGATCGGCGGACTGATCGCCCAGAGGATGGACAGTTTCGACGCCGCCTGCGCCGCTGTCTGGATTCACGCCGATGCGGCGGACCGATTTGGGCCGGGCTTGATTGCGGAAGACCTGAGCGAAATCATGCCGCAGTCGCTGAAGGGCCTGCGGTCGGATGGCGAGGGCGCCCTTCGAGATTGATCGCCTTGTCCACGACTTCGTCCGTACGAAAACACTCCTAGGGGTGAACTCTTTCCGAACTTGGCCGTTTCAACACGCTGCTTCCACAATTCACGGAGGGCCCATGTGCGGCCTCAGCGGCGAGATCAATTTCGACGGACGACCAGCCGACGCCGGCGCGGTCCAACGCATGACGGATGCGCTCTCGCCTCGGGGACCGGACGGGTCCGGCATTGTGATGCGCGGCCCGGTGGGGCTGGGGCACCGACGGCTGAAGATCATCGACCTGTCCGAGGCGGCGCAGCAGCCGATGGTGGACGCCGACCTGGGCGTGACTCTGGCCTTCAATGGTTGCATCTACAACTATCCTGAACTCCGCGAAGAGCTGCAGGGACTGGGCTTCCGCTTCTTCTCGCACGGCGACACCGAGGTCATCATCAAGGCCTGGAAGGCCTGGGGCGAGGCCTGCGTCGAGCGGTTCAAGGGCATGTTCGCCTTCGTCCTGCACGAACGCGACACCGGCCGCACCGTGATCGCTCGCGACCGGTTCGGCATCAAGCCGCTGTATCTGGCCGAAAGCGGCAAGCGGCTGAGGTTCGCTTCGACCCTGCCGGCCCTGCTGGCGGCGGGCGACGTGGACAAGACCATCGATCCGGTCGGCCTGCACCACTATATGACGTTCCACGCCGTGGTGCCGCCGCCGCACACCATCCTGAAGGGCGCGAAGAAGTTTCCGCCGGCGACCATCCGGGTAATCGAGGCGGACGGCACGGCCAAGGACCGGCTGTACTGGCAGCCGGACATGACCCGCCATGCCGAGGACGCGGCCCTGACCGCCGAGGACTGGCGCGACCGGGTGCTGGACAGTCTGCGCGAGGCGGTGAAGCGCCGCATGGTCGCCGATGTGCCGGTGGGGGTCCTGCTGTCGGGCGGGGTCGATTCCAGCCTGATCGTCGGCCTGCTGGCCGAGCTGGGCCAGAAGGATCTGATGACCTTCTCGGTCGGCTTCGAAGAGGCCAATGGCGAGAAGGGCGACGAGTTCGTCTATTCCGACCTGATCGCCAAACACTATGGGACCAAACACCACCAGATCTTCGTGCCGCATCAGCGGCTGATGGAGGCCCTGCCGGGAACCATCGGCGCCATGTCGGAGCCGATGGTCAGCTACGACAATGTCGGCTTCTATCTGTTGAGCCAGGAAGTCTCGAAACATATCAAGGTGGTGCAGTCGGGCCAGGGGGCGGACGAGGTCTTCGCCGGCTATCACTGGTACCCGCCGATGCTGCAGACGACCGACCCGGTCGAGACCTACGCCAAGGCCTTCTTCGACCGCAGCCATGCGACGCTGAAGACCCAGCTGAACGGCGCCTATATGGCCGACACCGACGTCAGCCGCGCCCTGGTCGAGGCCCATTTCGCGCAAGGCCGGGCGGCCACGCCGGTCGATCAGGCCCTGCGCCTGGATAGCCAGGTGATGCTGGTCGATGATCCGGTGAAGCGGGTCGATAATATGACGATGGCCTGGGGGCTGGAGGCGCGCGTGCCCTTCCTCGACCACGAACTGGTCGAGCTGGCCGGCCGAATTCCGTCCGAGCACAAGCTGGCCCAGGGCGGCAAGGGGGTGCTGAAGGAGGCGGCGCGTCTGGTGATCCCGTCCGAGGTGATAGACCGCAAGAAGGGCTATTTCCCCGTCCCCGCGCTGAAATACATCCAGGGCCCCTATCTGGAGATGGTGCGCGAGGCCCTGACCAATTCGGCCGCCCGCGACCGGGGCCTGTTCGACAGGGCCTATCTGGACACACTGTTCGCCAATCCGACCGAACATATCACGCCGCTGCGCGGGTCGGAGCTGTGGCAGGTCGCCGTGCTCGAGATGTGGATGCAACAGCATGGCGTCTGACGTTCGACCCGAACGGTCCAAGGCGCACCGGCTGAAGCGGCTGCGGCACGAAGGCCTCAAGCCGCCGGTGCGGACGGGAGAGGGGCCCAGCCCCAACGCCGTGCTGGACTGCGGCTGGGGGCGGCTGCTGTTCGCCCAGACCTTCGAGACGGCCGAGCCCCTGGTGGACGCCCTGCGCGCCGAGGGGCCGGATCGTCGCGACATCGCCTTCTATGTCCGCAATCCGCACGTGCTGCTGGCCTCGGCGCCGCAGGAGCTGTTCCTGGATCCGTCGCATACCTATCGGCTGGAACTGGCCACCTATCGCGCCGGGCGTCGCCAGCCGAGGGGCTTCACCGTCCGCCGCATGACGTCCGAGATGGACGCCCAGACGGTCAACGACATCTACGCCAAGCGCAAGATGGTGCCGGTCCCGCCGGACTTCTTCTGGTCGCACCGCGACGACCGGACCCTGACCTATTTCGTCGCCGAGGATACGACGACCGGGGCGGTGATCGGCACGGTGACCGGGGTCAATCACGCGCGCGCCTTCGACGATCCCGAATGCGGTTCGTCGCTGTGGTGTCTGGCGGTCGATCCCCAGGCGACCCAGCCGGGCGTCGGCGAGGCCCTGGTCCGGCGCCTGGCCGAGCATTTCAAGACGCAAGGCCTGGCCCACATGGACCTGTCGGTCATGCACGACAACGACCAGGCCATCGCCCTGTACGAGAAGCTGGGGTTTCGCCGCGTGTCCTTCTTCGGGGTCAAGCGCAAGAACCCGATCAACGAGGCCCTGTTCGTCGGTCCGACCGACGACCACGACCTGAACCCCTATGCCCGGATCATCGTCAACGAGGCGCGGCGGCGCGGCATCCATACCGAGATCATCGACGCCGAGGGCGGGCTGTTTCGCCTCAACTGGGGCGGCCGGTCGGTGCGGTGCCGCGAGAGCCTGTCGGAACTGACCTCGGCCGTGGCGCTCAGCATCTGCGACGACAAGCGGATGACGCGGCGCATCGTCGAGGGCGCCGGGGTCCGCGTGCCCGAGCGGATCGACCCGGACGACCTGTCCGCCATCGACGCGGCGCTGGAGACCTATGGCGCCCTGGTGGTGAAGCCGGCGCGGGGCGAGCAAGGCCAGGGGGTCGCGGTCGGCCTGAAGACCATGAGGGAAGTGCAGACGGCCCTGACTCGCGCGCGCCGCATCTGTTCCGAGGTGCTGATCGAGGAACAGGTCCAGGGCGAGGATCTGCGTCTGGTGGTGATCGACTACAAGGTCGTGGCCTGCGCCCTGCGTCGGCCGCCCCGCGTCGTCGGCGACGGTCGCTCGACCCTGCGCGCCCTGATCGAGCATCAGAGCCGCCGTCGCGCCGCCGCCACCGGCGGGGAATCGACCATTCCCGTGGACGAAGAGACCGAGCGAACCCTGGCCGAGGCCGGCTATCGGCTGGACGATGTGGCCCCGGACGGCGCCGAGGTGCTGGTGCGCAAGGCGGCCAATCTGCACCTGGGCGGCACCATCCATGATGTGACGGAGGAGGTGCATCCGACCCTGATCCGCGCCGCCGTCGCCGCCGCCCGCGCCATCGACATCCCCGTCACCGGCATCGACCTGATGGTGAAGTCGCCGCGCGAGCCCGACTACGCCTTCATCGAGGCCAACGAACGCCCCGGCCTGGCCAATCACGAACCACAGCCGACGGCCGAGCGTTTCGTCGACCTGCTGTTTCCCCTGTCCGCCCCGACCTCGGCGCGCGCCGTGGTCCGGGCCGACGTCTGAAGGAGGCCCCTTGGCCCGTCCTGCGATAGACCTAGACTACCTCAAGGCCCGTCTCGCCGACCTGCTGAACACGCCCAGCCCCACCGGCTATACCGACGAGGCGGTCTGGCTCCTGTGCCGGGAGTTGGGGCGTCTGGGCCTGGAGTATGAGCTGACCCGGCGCGGCGCCATTCGCGCCCGCCTGCCCGGCCGCACGCCCAAGCCCGCCCGCGCCGTCGTCGCCCACGTCGACACCCTGGGCGCCCAGGTCAAACAGGTGAAGGACAACGGCCGGCTGGAGCTGGTGGCCATCGGTCACTGGTCGTCGCGCTTCGCCGAGGGTGCGCGGGCCACGATCTTTTCCGAGGGCGGCGCCTGGCGCGGGACCATCCTGCCGCTGAAGGCCTCGGGCCACACCTTCAACGAGGAGGTGGACACCCAGCCGGTCAGCTGGCGCCAGATCGAGCTGCGCATCGACGCCGTGACCCACGGGCGCGACGACACCCTGGCCCTGGGCGTCGACGTCGGCGACATCGTCGCCATCGACCCCCAACCGGAGTTCATGGACACCGGCTTCATCGTCTCGCGCCATCTGGACGACAAGGCGGGCGTCGCCACCCTGCTGGCCGCCCTGGAATGCATGATCCGGGAGGAGCGCACCCCGACGGTCGATACCTGGTGGCTGTTCACCATCGCCGAAGAGGTCGGCCTGGGCGCCTCGTCCGTGCTGATCCCCGACGTGGCGGCCATGGTCACGGTCGACAACGGCACGACCGCGCCGGGCCAGAACTCGTCCGAGTTCGGCGTCACCATCGCCATGGCCGACCAGACCGGCCCGTTCGACTGGCACCTGACGCGCAAACTGGTCCAGCTGGCCCGCGACCACGAGATTCCGCACCAGAAGGACGTCTTCCGCTACTACCGCTCGGACTCGGCCTCGGCCCTGGAATCGGGCGCCGACATCCGGACGGCCCTGGTCACCTTCGGCGTCGACGCCAGCCACGGCTATGAACGGATCCACGAAAGCGCGCTGGCGGATCTGACGCGCCTGCTGATCGCCTATGCCGAAAGCGAGGTCGAGATCGGCCGCGACGCCAAGCCGCTGAGCGACGTCAAGGGCTTCACCCACCAACCGCTCGATGAGGACCACGATTGATCGCTCGCACGTAGACCAAAGCGATCACTCCGAAGGGGCTTCCAGTTGCCTGGCGCTGCGACGAACCAGACCGCCGATTGTCGCGCCCTGAGCGAGGACGGAGAAGAGGACGACCATATAGGTCGCGGCCAGGATGACGTCCTTCATCGGCCCGGCCGGCAAGGAGAGGGCCAACGCAATGGAGATGCCGCCGCGTAGGCCGCCCCAGGTCATGACCGGAAAAGCCAGCCGTATCGGGAGAAGGCGTCGCCAGAAGAGCAAGGGAGCGCCCACGGACACGGCGCGCGCGATCAGCACCAGGG
Organism: Brevundimonas sp. FV2ps16; assembly: GCF_058681075.1. Taxonomy (NCBI): domain Bacteria; kingdom Pseudomonadati; phylum Pseudomonadota; class Alphaproteobacteria; order Caulobacterales; family Caulobacteraceae; genus Brevundimonas; species Brevundimonas sp. FV2ps16. The sequence continues at coordinate 2,480,434 of NZ_CM178728.1, forward strand.
GAATGGTCAGCAGACCCAGGCCGAGCAAGCCGATACGGTCCGCCAGGACGACGGCTTCCAGTCCGATCAGAAGGAACAGAACGGCGTTGAGGATTTCGTCGATCAAGGCCCAGAACTTCAGCACATAGTCCTTGGTGGTGTCGCTCATGGCGTAGCTGACGCCTTGATTGCCGACGATCAGGCCGGCCACGGCCATGGCCACAGGCCCGCTGACGTGAAGCGCCAGGGCGACGGCGTAGCCGCCCATGACGGTCGCCAGGGTGATCATGACCTCCACCGAATAGTCGTCGATCATCTTCATGGATCGGTAGGCCACCCAACCGACGACGGCGCCGAGCACCGCCCCGCCCAGGGCTTCCACCAGGAACAGCTCGCCCGCATGCGGAATTGAAAAGGCCTCGCCGCCGACCGCGCTCGCCAGAAGGATCGAGAAGACCACGACGCCGACGCCGTCGTTGAACAGGCTCTCGCCCGCGATCGTGGCCTGAAGGGTCGGAGGGATCTTCGCGGTCTTCAACACGCCCATGACGGCGACCGGGTCCGTCGGGCTGATCAGGGCGCCGAACACGAAACACCAGATCAGCGGCGCATCAATGCCCACAAGGCTGGTGAGCGCCTTCAGGCCGAAACCGACGATCAGGGTCGAGGCCGCTACGCCGATGGTGCTCAGAATGGCGATCTGCCATCGCCCGCGCCGAAGGTGCTCGATGTCGACATGGAGGGCGCCGGCGAACAGCAGGAAGGACAGCATGCCGTTCATCAGGGTGTCGTGGAAATTGATGTCCTCGAGAAACCGGCTCACCTCCGCCGAGACGTTGCTGTCCTGGAAGAGGGCGTCGACGCCGATGACGGCGAGCGAGGCCACCGCCCCCATCAGCGTCATCGCGACCGTGCCGGGAAGCCGGAAATAGCGGTGATTGATCCAGCCCAGAACGGCGCTGAGCACGATCAGGATCGCGGCTGCGTCAAAAGGAGAGAGGTGGATGGGCGTCATGGCGTCCGCGTGATGTGAATTTAGGCCGGCCTTAGCGCGACAGATGACCTTTGGACGCAACTCCCGTCCACCGTGGTGGTTTGTCTGCCATGTCCTCTAATTCACTTCCAGAAGCTCTGTTCGACGGCTGGTTCGGCATAGTGAGGATATTGATCATCGCGCCGGCCGCCTATGCCGCACTGGTGCTGGTTCTGCGGGTGTCGGGCAAACGAACGCTATCGAAGTTGAACGCGTTCGACCTGGTTGTCACGGTCGCCATCGGCTCCACCCTCGCGTCGATCATCACGAACAGGTCGCTCGCGCTGGTCGAAGGCCTGATCGCGCTCTTGGCGCTGGTGGTCATGCAATTGGTCGTCACCGCCGCCTCCGTCCGGTTCAAGCGGATCGACCGACTGGTCAAGGCCGAGCCGACGCTTCTTTTGCGAGACGGGGAGTTGTTGCGGGGGGCGATGAGACGACAGCGTGTCACCGAGGGGGAGATCCTGGCTGCGGCGCGATCGGCCGGGGTTTTGCGTCTTGACCAGCTGCAGGCCGTATTCCTGGAAACCGACGGGTCTCTGACGGCCTTGCCGCAGTCAGGCTGACATCATCGCTGATCCGTCTTGCGGGTGTCCAGCAGCTCGGCCCTGCGCCAGGGCCAGCAGCCTTCGATTTCGGTCTCCAGGGCAAAGCTCAGGAACGTCCGGATCAGGATCACCAGGCCGAGCATGCCGACGGTCTCCAGGGTCAGCGGCGCCGTAATCGTGCTGATGATGTCGGCGCCGACGAGAAACTCCAGTCCGAGAAGAATGCCGCGCCCGAGGTTGGCGCGGTAGTTGGTGTAGGCGTCGCGCCAGCTGCGATCCCGCGCGCCTTTCAGGCAGAAAAGGATGGTCGCCAGCCCCACGCCGCCGACGATGATGCCGGCGCCGACCAGCTCCAGCAGGATGGCAAAGGGCTGGATGAAGGCGTGGACGTCGCTCAGCATATTCAGCCTGTCCGCCAGAGGTGCAGGTGATCAAGCACATCCGCGACGATCTGCTCACGGGTGAAGCCGGTCAGGTCGCGGGGCCGCCCGGCGCCGTCGGAGCGGGCGGACAATCGCCATTCCATCGCGCGGCGTCGTTCCGGGGCGTCCAGCGCCGTCATGGCGGGGCGCGGGCGCTCGCGTGCTACGAGCCTGTAGTGGAAGGCGGGACCTGCGCCGGTTGAGGTGGTCAGGGACAGGCCGCTTTCGTCGCGCGTGACCTCCGCCTCCAGCCCTTCGGACAGCAGGCCCGCCCTGACGGTTTCGAGCGCGGGCGCGCCGACCTGTTCGATCTGACGTTCGATATCGCGTCGGTTGGCCGGCGACAGGATCCGCTTGAGCTGTTCAGCCAGGGGCGGACCTTCCGTTTCGACGGCTCGGCCGGCGAGGTCGGCGTTCATCTGTCGGACCAGGCCGGCGGCCAGTAGGATCATGATGACCGCAAAGGGCAGGGCCGCAACCAGGGTCGCCGCCTGCAGGGCCCCGAGCCCGCCGGCGAGCAGCAGCAAGGCCGCGGCCAGCCCCTCGAGCGAACACCAGTAGACCCGCTGCCAGCGCGGGGTGTCGTCCGCTCCGCCTGAGGCGATGGTGTCGATCACCAGAGACCCCGAATCCGCCGAGGTGACGAAGAAGACCGCCACGAGCAGGACGGCGAGGGTCGAGGTGACGGCTGCGCCCGGAAGCTCCTCGAAGAAGCGGAAGAGGGCGGTCGACAGGTCCGCCGTCACCGCCTCCGAAATCGCGCCCGCCGCCACGCCCATGTCCAGATTGATCGCGGTATTCCCGAAAACCGTCATCCACAGGAAGGTGAAGCCGGTGGGGACCAGCAGCACGCCGATGACGAATTCGCGCACGGTCCGCCCGCGTGAAATCCGGGCGATGAACATGCCCACGAACGGCGACCAGGCGATCCACCACGCCCAGTAGAACAGCGTCCAGTTCGCCATCCAGCCGCGTGGCTCGTAGGCGTAGAGATTGAAGGTCCGGACGAAGAAATGGTCCATATACAGGCCGAAATTCTGCACCAGCGCCTTCAGCAGGAAACCGGTCGGCCCGACCGCCAGGACGAACAGCATGAGGAGCACGGCCAGAACCAGGTTCAGCTCCGACAACCGCCGAACCCCCTTGTCCAGCCCGGTCAGGACCGACGCGGTCGCCCCGGCCATCACCAGCGCGATCAGTCCGACCTGCATCCAGGGCGTATTGGGCAGGCCGGTCAGATAGTTCAGCCCGCTGTTGATCTGCGAGACGCCCAGGCCCAGCGAGGTGGCGATCCCGAACAGGGTGCCGCAGATGGCGAAGATGTCCACCGCATCGCCGATCGGCCCATTGATCCGCTTGCCCAGAAGCGGCGCCAGACCGGACCGCAGGGTCAGGGGCAGGCCTTTGCGGTGCGCGAAATAGGCCAGGCTCAAGCCCACCAGCGCATAGATGGCCCAGGCGTGAACCCCCCAGTGGGTGAAGGTGATGACCATCGCCTCGCGCGCCGCGCCGAAGGTCTGAGGCTGAGCCTCGGGCGGGCTGGCGTAATGCTGGATCGGTTCGGCCACCGCGAAATACATCAGGCCGATGCCCATGCCAGCCGCGAACAGCATCGCCAGCCAAGAAAGGTAGGGGAAGTCGGGCTCGGAATCGTCCGGCCCCAGCTTCAAAGCCCCGGTCGGGCCGAGGGCCAGAAACAGCACCAGCGCCAGAAATCCGGCCACCGAGGCGATATAGAACCACCCGAAAGTATCGATCACCCAGGCTTGTGCGGCCTGGAACATCCGGTCGGATTCGCCGGGCGCGGCAACAGCGGCGGCCAGCAGGATCGTCACGATCAGACTGGCGCCCCAGAAGACTCGTGGGTTCATCTTGGATCTGAGCATGGACCTATAGCGTGACAGTTGGCGCAAGGTTGCGACCGCCTTGGCCCGGCGGTGACGGCGCTCGCGGTCCTGGGCGTTCGGACCACAGCTATATTCCCAGCTGCCCGAAAAAGCGGCGTGGTGCCTTCCCCAACGATTGCCCGGCTTTCGGCGGCGCTCAACGCGCTATCGCTTGCCTCCGCCGTCAAGCCAGCTCCATAAACGCTAAGGGGGCTTCATGTTCAATCGCCGACAAATTCTCTCCGCGTCCGCAGCGGCGGTTGCGCTTCCTGGCGCCGCAGCCTGCGCCACAATGCCCGCAGTGGCCTCACCCGCAGGATTCGTGCGGCGCGAAGGCGCGTCCTTCACAGTGAACGGCAAGCCCTATCGCTACGCGGGCGCCAACGCCTGGTACCTGCCTTGGCTGGGCGCTGCGGCCGACTACGGCGACAACGCTCGGCTGGGACGCGAGCTTGATCGTTTGAAGGCGGACGGGGTGACGAACATCCGGGTCTCCGCCTCAGCCGAACTGTCCCCGCTGAGAAATTCGGTGCGTCCGGCCTTCCGCGATCGGGGAACGGATTACAACGAGACGCTGTTGGCGGGCCTGGACCGGACCCTGGCCGAGATGGCCAGGCGCGACATGAAGGCGGTTCTATATCTGACCAACTTCTGGGAGTGGTCAGGCGGGATGATGACCTACCTGCACTGGGTCAACGGCGGTGGCTATATCAATATGAACGATCCGGCCCATCCCTGGCCGGCATTCGCCGACATGAACGCCGACTTCTATCGCAGCCCAGAAGCGGTGGCCCTCTATCATCATTATATCCGCGCCGTCGTCGGTCGCACCAATACGGTGACGGGCCGCGCCTATCGCGACGATCCGACGATCATGAGCTGGCAGCTGGCGAACGAGCCCCGCGCAGCAGGCGATGCGGAAAAAGTGCGCCAGAACCAGCCGGCCTTCCTGACCTGGGTCAACAGCACTGCGAGCCTGATCAAGTCCGTCGCCCCCAACCAGTTGGTTTCGACCGGTAGCGAGGGGCTGAAGGGTTCGGGAGAGCAAGCCGACATCGTCGTCGACACCCACCTTTCGGCTGATATTGACTATGTGACGGCTCATATCTGGCCCGGCAACTGGGGCTGGCTGGATCGGCAAAACATGGCCGGGACCCACGCCAACGCCAAGGCGCAGACGGCCGACTACATCGCCCAGCATGTCGACATCGCGCGCGGCCTGAACAAGCCGCTGGTGATCGAAGAGTTTGGATATCCCCGCGACGGCGACCTGTATGATCCATCCGTTCCTACGACCATGCGGGACGACTTCTACGAGACGATCTACCAGGCGGCGCTGAACGATGCGCGCGCCGGCGGGCCGATCGCGGGCACCAACTTCTGGGCCTGGAACGGCGAGGGCCGCGCGGCTCACCGCGACCATCGTTTCAAGGCCGGCGACACGGCCTGGCTGGGGGATCCGCCGCATGAGCCGCAGGGTTGGTATGGCGTGTTCGACACCGACGCCTCCACCCGTGCGCGTATTCGGATGCACGCCTCCGCCATGCGCGCATTCACCGTCTGATGATCACCTCCTCGGACAGATGGTCGATGGCGCAAACGGCAGGGGGGACGAGTAAGTCATATGCCCCTGCCTTGGGTGGACGCCGGTCAAGCTTGGACGTATGGCGCGCAGATGCTGGCGAGGGAGTGGCGAATGGACAGGGTGAAAAATCTTTGGTGCGCAGTCTTGCTGTCTGTCGCCATGAGCGCGCCCTATGCAGCCAGCGCCCAGACGCTGCAGGTCTCCCCGGCGACTGAGGTTCAGGCGGGTAGTCGATCCCTTCCTCTGCATGTCGGCGGCAGGGTGCAGCAGCGAGGCGGAGCCTACTTCAGCCAATGGCCCGGCGCCTATTTCGAAGCCGCCTTCAGCGGCCGAGAGGTGTTTTTCCGCACGGGAGAAGGCGATGCTCATCTACGCGTGACGGTGGATGGCCAGGCGGTGTCCGTCCTGAGGCCGGTCCTGGGCCTGCATCGAATCGACGGCTTGGCTGACGGCGACCACCGTCTGCGCATCGAAATCGTCAGCGAGAACCAGGCGGCGCCGGTCCATTTCGAAGGCGTCTTCGGCGTGCCGGCCCGCGCCATGGTCGTCGGCCCCCGTGCTCGACAGATCGAATTCATCGGCGACTCCCACACCGTGGGTTACGCCAACACCACATCGGTGCGCGACTGCTCTGCCGAGACCGTGTGGGAGACCACGGACACCGGCGCCGGGATCGCCGGCTTACTAGCCAGGCGATATGACGCCGACTACCAGGTGAACGCTATTTCGGGACGAGGCGTGGTGCGCAACTATGGCGGCATGGCGCGGGACACCTTGCCGCAAGCCTACCCCTTCTCCCTGTTCGACAAGCAGGTCTGGTACGCCGACGCGACGTGGCGGCCGCAGGTTATCGTCGTGGCCCTGGGCACCAACGACTTCTCGACCGAATTGACGTCTGACGAGCGGTGGAAGAGCCGTGAGGTCCTGACGGAAGACTATGAGATCGCCTACGCCGCCTTCCTGCGTGGGCTCAGGCTGAGATCGCCCGGCGCGCGCATTGTGGCGTGGGGCGGGGAGGGCAGCGAAATGGCGGCGGCGTCCCAGCGAGTGGTGGCGCGTCTAAGGGCAGAGGGGGATGCACGCATCGCCTTTGCACCTGTTGCGGGAATGGGGCTGAACGCCTGTCACTGGCATCCTGACCTGGCCGACGATCGGGCCGTCGCAGCCGCTTTAGCCGCCATGCTGGACGTCGACGCCGACATATGGACCGATCGATGAGGCCGACGTACGCCTGCGAAGGCTGAGTGGTTCAAGACTGGTCAAATGCGGCGTAGCGCGCATGGAGGAACGGGTATGGGTTTCAAGGCGATAACAGTGGCCTGTGCAGCCTTGCTGGTCCTGGGCGCGACAGCGGCCTCGGCGCAGACGACGGGGCGACTGCAACTGGATAAGTCCGGCCCAGTCATTGCGCCGGAGGTCTACGGCCAGTTCATGGAACAGCTGGGGACCGGCATCGACGAAGGCGTATGGGTAGGGCCGGATTCCGCCATCCCCAATACGCACGGCTTCAGGAACGACGTGATCGCCGCGCTGAAGGCGCTGGATGTGCCGGTCGTTCGCTGGCCGGGCGGTTGCTACGCGGACATCTATCACTGGCGCAACGGCGTCGGCCCGCGGGCGCAGCGCCCCGTCACGCTGAACCGCTGGTGGGGCAACAAGGAAGAGAACAACGCCTTCGGCACGCATGAATTCTTCGAGTTCGCCGAGCTGATCGGGGCCAAGACCTATCTCAGCATCAATCTGGGCACGGGCACGCCGGGCGAAGCAGCCGACTGGATTGAATATATCACCTCGCCCAGCGGCTCTCGCCTGGCTCAGGAGCGGCGCGCCAACGGGCGGGAACAACCGTGGAAGATCGACTACTTGGGCGTCGGAAACGAGCCCTGGGGATGCGGCGGGCGGATGCGTCCTGCCTATTACGCCGACCTGTTCCGGCACTATGTCGGCTTCGTCAAACCCAATGACGCGATCGTGGTCGCCGCCGGACCGGATGCGACCAACTACGACTGGACGCGCACCCTGATGACGGTTGCGGGCAAGGACTTCGACGCCCTGTCCCTGCATTATTACACCCTGCCGACGGGGGACTGGACGACGAAGGGGCCGGCGCTGGGCTTTGACGAGGGGCAATGGCGCGCCACCTTCGAACAGACCTATCGCATGGCCGAGATGCTGCGCGAGCACGACGCCATCATGGACGAGACGGATCCAGCAGGCGCCAAGATCCTGGCCGTCGACGAATGGGGCGCCTGGTATGATCCCACGCCGGGATCGCCGGGCGGTTGGCTGCAACAGCAGAACAGTCTGCGGGACGCCCTGCTGGCGGCGGTCAACTTCAACATGTTCCATCGCCACGCCGACCGGGTGCGGCTGGCCAATGTGGCCCAGATGGTCAATGTGCTTCAGGCCATGATCCTGACGGACGGCGAGAAGATGGTGCTGACCCCCACCTATTACGCCTTCCAGATGTATCGCCCGTTCCAGGGCGCGACGGTGCTGCCGCTCAGCCTCGAGGCGCCGGCCTATGGGACGGTGAAGGTGGTGGACGGGACGGCGGCGCGGGGAACGGACGGCAAGGTTCACCTCGCTCTGGTCAACCTCGATCCTCGCAACGCCCAAGCGGTGTCGTTCGATCTGGAGGGCGCACAGCTGCGCGCGGTCACGGGCCAGGTCCTGACGGCGGGCCAGATGGATGCTCACAACGGATTTGATACGCCCCCGGTCGTCCAACCGGCGCCTTTCGGCAATGCGCGCCTGTCCGACCGTCGCCTGACGACCACGCTGCCGCCTAAGTCGCTGGTCGTACTGACGCTGGAATAGGCCCGGAATAGTCCCTTGCTGTGCTCGGTTCGTCACCAGAACCTGATCGGCTAACGATCAGGGTCTAAGTCGAAGTCGGTGCGATCAGGGTTAGCGCAAGCAGTTTGATCGCACCAGCGGCACCTAACGCTCAGATGTCCTGTACTTCGCGCCCAGGCGGCACGTTGACGCCCATCGATTTCAGATAGGCGCGGATATTGCGTGCGGCCTGACGAATACGCTGCTCGTTTTCGACCAGGGCGATGCGGACGAAACCCTCGCCGTTTTCGCCGTAACCGACCCCCGCAGCGACCGCGACCTTGGCGTGGGTCAATAGTTGTTTGGAGAACTCAAGACTGCCCAGATGGGCCAGGGCCGGGGGCAGGGGCGCCCAGGCGAACATCGAGGCGGCGGGCTTGGGGATGTCCCAGCCGGCGCGGGCGAAACTGTCCACCAGAACATCGCGGCGACGGTGATACAGGGCGCGGTTCTGGTCGACGATGTCCTGCGGCCCGTTCAGCGCTGCAACGGCGGCCGCCTGGATCGGCGTATAGGCGCCATAGTCGAGGTAGGATTTCACCCGCGCCATGGCGGCGATCAGTTTGGGATTGCCCACCGCAAAGCCGATCCGCCAGCCGGCCATGCTGTAGGTCTTGCTCAGCGAGGTGAATTCGATCGCCACGTCCTTGGCGCCCGGCACCTGAAGGATGGAGACGGTCGGCTTGCCGTCGTAATACAGTTCCGAATAGGCTAGGTCGCTGATGATCCACAGATCATTGGCCTTGGCGAAGGCGACGACCCGCTCATAGAAGGCCAGATCGACCGTCTCAGCCGTCGGATTGGACGGGTAGTTCATCACCAGGATCTTGGGACGCGGCACCGTATAGGCCATGGCCCGTTCGAGGCTTTCGAAATAGCGCTCGTCCGGGGTCGTTGGCACGCTGCGGATCGCGGCGCCGGCGATGATGAAGCCGAAGGTGTGGATCGGATAGGACGGATTGGGCGCTAGGACCACGTCGCCGGGCTCGGTGATGGCGGTCGCAAGGCTGGCCAGACCTTCCTTGGAGCCCATGGTGACGATCACCTCGGTCTCGGGATCCAGTTCGACGCCGAAGCGACGGCCGTAATAGTTGGCCTGGGCGCGGCGCAGGCCGGGGATACCCTTGGAGGCTGAATAGCCGTGGGCGTCGGGCTTGCGCGCCACCTCGCACAGCTTGTCGATCACGTGCGGCGGCGGCGGCAGGTCGGGGTTGCCCATGCCGAGATCAATGACGTCCTCGCCGGCCTGACGGGCGGCGGCTCGCATGGCGTTGGTCTCCGCGATGACATACGGAGGCAGGCGCTTCATGCGATAGAATTCTTCGGACATCTCGATTTTCGTCGGTTGAGGATTGCGGGGCGCCAGCGATGCCACCGATGTAGGCTCCGCGAAACAGAAAGATGAGGGCTGACGCCGATAAATGGCGAAAACTTGTGGCGCGTCCCCGGTCCAGCCCTTTCAAAGCAAGAAGCTTGCGAGCGGCGACACGCTCACCGCATGAAACTATGCGGCTCCTCGCCAAGCCGGTCGCGATCGCGAGGGCTGATCTGTGGCCCCCGCCGTCGCCGCACATAGTCGGACAGACCGCGCACCTCGGCCTCATCGACCCCGTCGCGCTCCATCAGACGACGCACGATGGGGTCGGCCAGCATCTCGTCCAGGGTCAGGTCGCAAGGCGCCATAATACAGCTCCAGCTCTTGGTTTCGGCCCCCGACCGAGGAGATGGTGAGGGGCGCCTGAGGCGCCAGTCTTGCGAGCGGATGTCGTAGAAATTTCACGGCGCATGCGCCCTTGCGGAAGGGCGTAATCCGCAGGCTGAGCGAATTGCCGATTGCGTCATGCGCGGCGGAGCGCCACCTTCGCCGCCAAGACAGATCAGACGAGGACGCCGATGGCCCGCAAACCCAACTATAGTTTCGAACGTCAGGAACGAGACCGTGCGGCCGCAGCCAAGGCGGCGGAAAAGGCGGCCGCCAAGGCCGAGCGCAAGGCGGCCGAGGCGACCGAAAAGGCGCCGTCCGACGAGGACTGAGGCTGAACGGCAAAATCTATTCGTGTTTTCGTTGTTTGAGCGGCTGCAAAGTCCTATTCTTGCACAATGACACGCTGGACCCCCGAAAGCTGGAGAACCAAGACCGCCCTGCACATGCCGGCGGACTATCCGGATCCCAACGCCCTCGCACTGGTCGAGGACGAGCTGCGCGCTCTGCCGCCGCTCGTCTTCGCCGGCGAGGCGCGTCGCCTGACGTCGAAACTGGCTCAGGTCGAACGCGGCGAGGCCTTCCTGCTCCAGGGCGGGGACTGCGCCGAGAGCTTCAAGGAGTTCTCGACCGACAATATCCGCGACACCTTCCGCCTGATCCTGCAGATGGCGGTCGTCCTGACTTTCGCCGGACGCAAGCCGGTCGTAAAGGTGGGGCGGATCGCCGGCCAGTTCGCCAAGCCGCGCTCGTCGCCGCTGGAGGAGATCGACGGCGTCGAACTGCCCAGCTATCGCGGCGACATCATCAACGGCATGGGGTTCACGCCGGAAGAGCGCGCGCCCGATCCTCAGCGTCTGATCCGCGCCTATAACCAGTCGGCCTCGACCCTGAACCTGCTGCGGGCCTTCGCCGGCGGCGGCTATGCCGACCTGTACAACATCCACCGCTGGACCCTGGGCTTTGCGGGCGACAACGCCGCCGGCGCCCAGTACCGCGAACTGGCCGACAAGATCACCGAGGCCCTGGCCTTCATGGAGGCCGTCGGCGTCACGCCCGAGACCCATCCGGACCTGAGCCGGGTCGAGGTCTTCACCAGCCACGAGGCCCTGCTGCTGAACGTCGAGAGCGCCTTGACGCGCCTGGACGGCGGTTCGGGCGAATGGTTCGACACCTCGGCCCATATGCTGTGGATCGGCGAACGCACGCGCCAGCTGGACGGCGCCCACGTCGAGTTCATGAAGGGGATCAAGAACCCCATCGGCGTGAAATGCGGACCGACGATGACGGCCGACGACCTTCTGCCGCTGATCGACGCCCTGAACCCGGACAATGTCTCGGGCCGCCTGACCCTGATCGGCCGCTTCGGGCACGACAAGGTCGGCGAGCGCCTGCCCAAGCTGATGCGTGAAGTGAAGGCCTCGGGCCGCAAGGTGATCTGGTCGATCGACCCGATGCACGGCAATACGCTGAAGGCCGGCAACGGCTACAAGACCCGGCCGTTCGACCGGATCCTGGGCGAGGTGCGGACCTTCATCGACGTGGCCGAATCCGAGGGCGTCCACCCCGGCGGCGTTCACCTGGAGATGACCGGCCAGAACGTCACCGAGTGCATCGGAGGGGCCCAGGCCGTGACCGAGGACGACCTGTCCAACCGCTATCACACCCACTGCGACCCACGCTTGAACGCCGACCAGGCGCTGGAACTGGCCTTCCTGGTGGCGGAACGGTTGAAGTCGGGCCGGATCAGCCGGTCGGAAGCCGCCTGATCGACGGGAACAACGGGGCGACGAGGCCGATGGTCGCGTTCGCCTCGGCCCGGTCCGGCGTCTCGTCGTCGATGCCGACGCCGTTCATGTCGTTGCGCGTGGCCTGAACCACGATACCGTCCGGTCGCGAAAGCACGGTCACGCCCCGGAAATGCAGACCGTAGTTCGCCTCGGCCTGGGGCGCGAGCCAGGCGATCTGACCGCGCACCGGGATCAGGTCCTTGTCTTCGAACAAGGCCTTTGCGCCATAGCCGGTGCAGTTGACGACGATCTTTTCGGACAAGGTCGTCAGATCCGCCGGCGTGTTGAAGGTGCGGGTCTCGATCCGCCCGCCCTGGCTCAGAAACTCGGTCTCCAACCTGTGCGCCAGTTCGGCGACGTTGAACTGCATGGCGCTGACCATTCGGGTCTCCCCGACCGGGAACGGCGAGGCCGAGGCGGGGAGGGGGATGGATCGCGGCGCCAGCCCATCCAGCCTGTATTCGGCGAATCGGATCGGCTTTATGCCCGGCGCGGTGCGGATCGGCGGCGGTTCGGCCGTACGGGGCATGGCCGCGCCGCCGGACAGCATGTAGCGGTCGCTGAAGACGACCGGGTCGCCCTCTGTTCCCAGATAGGTCTGGTGGGTCGCGTAGGTCTCTCGCGCCATCTGCTCCCACAGCGCCGGGAATTCGGTCGAGACGCGGTCGGCGTCGGCGATGCGGCTGTACGGCGTCCAACTGCCCGTGGCGCGCATCGACCGGGTGAAGGCGGCGCGTTCACGGGCATAGATGGTCACCCGCGCGCCCATCCGCTGAAGCTGGAGCGCCGAGGTCAGACCCAGGGCGCCGCTGCCGATCACGGCGATGGCAGGCTGACCGCCAGCCGGATCGGCCGCCAAACCGGCCAGGGCCATGGCCTTGCGCGCCGCGATAGCGCTGGAGCCCCAGGACAGCGACCAGCCGCTGCCGCCGTGACCATAGTTGTGCACCACCTTGGTCTCGCCGACCGACTCCACGTCCAGGCGGGGGCCGGTGGGGCGGAAGGGTCGGGTGCAGACGGTGATGCGGATGATCCGCTCGGGCGCCATCAGGATCGGCGCGATCCGCCGTGGTGCGAATCCTGTCGCGGGCAAGACGGCCGGTGTCGAGGCGCAGCCTGCGATGGTTCCCGCCAGACCCGTCAACACGGCGCGACGGCTGGAGCGAGAGACGACGGACATGAGCGGCTCCGGGAGATACGAACTGCGACGCTAGCCGGACCTCGCGCCGCCCGAAAGCGCTTCCCGATCACATTCGACTTGTGGCTATGAAAGCGGCGCCGCAGATACGGCCCGAAACGGTCACGGCTCGGACAAGTATGCTCCGTCTGATCCGCGACCAACTAAAGGAAAGGCTTTCGGGCGAGAACCCGGAAGTGACGAACATGGACAAGCCTGCGCACCAAGACGACAAGCCCGGCCGGGTCGCCTATCAGGGCGCGCCGGGCGCCTTCAGCCACGAGGCCTGCGCGGTTCTGCGGCCCTGGGACACCGCCGTGCCGTTCGAGACCTTTGCGGCGGCGCTTGACGCCCTGAAGACCGGCGATTGCGACTGCGCCCTGATCCCGGTCGAAAACTCCTCCATCGGGGTGGTGGAACCGGCGGCGACCCTGGTGCGCGAGTCCGGGCTGACTGTCGTCGCCGAGGCCTGGCGGCCGATCCGTCACGCCCTGATGGGGCTGGACGGGGCGCGGATCGCCGATCTGAAACGGGTTCTCAGCCACCCCATCGCCCTGGCCCAGTGCGAGCAGACGCTGAAGGGCCTGAGGCTGAACGTGGTCGAGCATTTCGACACCGCCGGCGCCGCCCGCGACGTCGCTGAGGCGGGTGATCCGACCCAGGCCGCCATAGCGCCGATGGGGGCTGCGGAAGTCTACGGCCTGTCGATCCTGCGCAACGATCTTCAGGATTCCAGCTACAACCGGACGCGTTTCGTCCTGTTGTCGGCCTGAGGGGGCTTGACGACGCACGGTCTTTGCGTGCTTTAAGGCCCCACGGATCGCAATCGATCCGCATAACCGGACCCGGACCCATGTCCCGCCAGCGCGTTCTTTCTGTTTCCTTCGACCGTTCGCGCACGGTTTCCGGCCTCTATTTCGGCTACGGCTTTTACGGCTTTCGATACGCCGGCTGAGGCGTCGGGCGCTCTTCGTCCCTGACTGTCTCGCCGGCGACCGCTCTGGACCAGAGCGGCTGTCCGCCCCTGCACATCTAAATCCCCCCTTTGCCGAAAGCCTAATCCCATGCCCAATTCCAACGTCCAGAAAGTGTGGCCTGACGTGGTCGAACTGACCCCCGAACAACAGGCCCTGGCCGCTCTGCGCGCCGAGATCGACGCCATCGACGATCAGATCCTGGCCCTGTTCGAACAGCGCCTCGCCGTCGCCGCCACTGTCGGCCGCGCCAAGGACGCTCCCACCGGCCCCCACACCAAGCTGCGCCCCGACCGCGAACAGACGGTCCTGTCGCGGATGCTGTCCAAGGCCCAGCACGAGAACGCCGAAGCCGTCGAGCACCTCTGGCGCGAGATCGTCGGCTGGGGTCTGGCGCGCCAGGGCCGGCTGCAGGTCCAGGTCTGGGCGCCGATCGAGCCGACCCGCGCCTATGACGGCGCCCGGCTGCGCTTCGGCGCCGCCGCCGATATCAAGATGGTGCGCGACCCGCAAAAGGCCCTGGCCTTCGCCGCCGAGGGGCACGGGGTCGCCGTCCTGGCCATCAACACCGAGGACGCCTGGTGGATGGGCCTGCGTCGCGAATGGTCGATGCTGAGCGTATTCGACGGTTACGGCGGCGAGACGCCGACGTCCCTGGCCGTGGGCAAGATCGATCCGCCGGCCCTGCCGAAGGGCCGACGCGTGGTCGTCACCGCCGGCGGCGACGCGGGCGACGGCGGCGGGGCGCGGCGCTGGGGTCTGAACACCCACCACGGCTGGACCATCGCCCTGACCGAGGCGGAACTGACCCCCGGCGAGGCGGAAGGCTGCGTCGGCGCGATCGGCTGACCGCGCCGACTAGAGCGCTCAGGAGGCGTGCGCCTTCTGGGCCTTGGTCAGCTCGATCATTCCCTGGGCGGCGCCCATCTCCGGCACAATCTCTTTCGAACGGTCGGAGATGGCGTCGAATTGGGCCGCCACCTGTTCCGGCGCATCCTCTCCCATGATGTGGACGCCCTCGGTCAGGGTCACATAGGCGCGTTCAAACCCGCCGGCGCCGGCCGCCAGAATACAGCGGCTGGGCGCGTCCCGGCTGAGCAGATACAGCAGGCCCGGCGTCACCAGTTCCGGCGCCAGAGCCTCCAGCGGCAAGGCGGCGCCCAGGTCTTCCGTCATGCGGGTGTGGGCGGTCGGGGCCAGGCAGTTGACGCGGATGTCGTTCTTGCCCCCCTCGATCGCCAAGGTCTGCATCAGACCGACCAACGCCATCTTGGCCGCGCCATAGTTCGACTGGCCGAAGTTGCCGTACAGGCCCGAGGACGAGGTGGTCATGACGATCCGGCCGTAGTTCTGGCCGCGCATGATCTCCCACACCGCCTTGGTGCAGTTGACCGCGCCCATCAGGTGGACATCGACGACGAAGCGGAAATCCTCCAGCTCCATCTTCGCGAAACTCTTGTCCCGCAGCACCCCGGCGTTGTTCACCAGCAGGTCGACCCGGCCCCATCTGGCCATGGCCGCCTCGACCATGGCCTGAACGGCGGCGAAGTCGGTCACCGAGGCCGCATTGGCCATGGCCTCGCCGCCCGCCGCCTCGATCTCGGCCACGACGGCCTCGGCGGCAGTGGCGGAGCCGCCCGAGCCGTCGCGGGCGCCGCCCAGGTCATTGACCACCACCTTGGCCCCGCGCGCCGCCAGGGCTAGGGCGTGTTCCCGCCCCAGACCGCCGCCGGCGCCCGTTACAATGGCCACCAGACCGTCAAACCGGATCGTCATCTCGTCGTCTCCACCCTAGGACTGAGGCGTTCGACTCCAGAGCCGGCCCCTTTGATCCGGTTTTGACGACGCCGGGCGCGGCGCACAAGTCCAGCCTGATCAGCCTGCGCGGTTCTTCACCAGATCCTCGACCACGGACGGATCGGCCAGGGTCGAGGTGTCGCCGAGGGCCCCGATCTCGTTCTCGGCGATCTTGCGCAGGATGCGCCGCATGATCTTGCCCGACCGCGTCTTGGGCAGGCCGGGGGCCCACTGGATGACGTCGGGCGCGGCGATGGGACCGATCTCACGACGGACATGGGCGCCCAGGGCCTTGCGCAGGTCCTCGGTCGCCTCGACCCCCTTGTTCAGGGTGACATAGGCGTAGATGCCTTGGCCCTTGATGTCGTGGGGATAGCCGACCACGGCCGCCTCGGCGACGTCGTCGTGCAGCACCAGGGCGCTCTCGATCTCGGCCGTGCCCATCCGATGCCCCGAGACATTGATCACGTCGTCAACCCGGCCGGTGATCCAGTAATAGCCGTCCGCGTCCCGGCGGCATCCGTCGCCGGTGAAATAGCGGCCCGGATAGGTCGAGAAATAGGTCTCGAAGAACCGCTGATCGTCGCCATAGACGGTGCGCATCTGGCCCGGCCAGCTGTCGGTGATGCACAGATTGCCGGATACGGCGCCGGTCAGCTCCTGGCCCTCCGCATCGACGATCTGCAACTCCACGCCGGGCAGGGGCAGGGTGGCCGAGCCGGGCTTCAGGTCGGTGGCGCCGGGCAGGGGGGTGATCAGATGTCCACCCGTCTCGGTCTGCCACCAGGTGTCCACGATGGGGCAGCGGCTGTCGCCCACTACCTCGTGGTACCAGCGCCAGGCCTCCGGATTGATCGGTTCGCCGACCGTGCCGAGAACCCGCAGGGACTTGCGCGACGTGGCCTTCACCGGCGCGTCGCCTTCGCGCATCAGGGCGCGCAGGGCCGTGGGGGCGGTGTAGAAGACCTCGACCTTGTGCTTGTCCACCACCTGCCAGAACCGGCTGGCGTCGGGATAGTTGGGCACGCCTTCGAACATCAGGGTGGTCGCCGCATTGGCAAGCGGCCCATAGACCAGATACGAATGGCCCGTGACCCAGCCCACGTCGGCCGTGCACCAGAAGACCTCGCCGGGGCGATAGTCGAACGTCAGTTCATGCGTCCAGGCGGCCCAGAACAGATAGCCGCCGGTCGTGTGAAGAACGCCTTTCGGCTTTCCTGTGGAACCTGAGGTATAGAGGATAAACAACGGATCTTCCGCGTTCATCGGCTCGGGCGGACAGTCGGTGGAGGCCTTGGCCGCCTCGGTCGCGTAGTCCACGTCCCGGCCTTCGACCATCGGCACGTCGGCCCCGGTGCGGCGGATCATCAGAACGGTGTCGACCTTCACCTTTTCCAGAGCCGCGTCGACATTGGCCTTCAACGGCACGACCTTGCCGCCGCGTACGCCCTCGTCGGCGGTGATGACCAGGGTCGAGCCACAGTCCTCGATCCGGCCGCACAGACTGTCGGGCGAGAAGCCGCCAAAGACGACGGAATGGACCGCCCCGATGCGCGCGCAGGCCAGCATGGCGTAGGCCGCCTCGGGGATCATCGGCATATAGATGGTGATCCGGTCGCCCTTCTTGGCGCCGTGGGATTTCAGCACATTGGCCATGCGACAGACTTCGTCGTGCAGACGGCCATAGGTGATGTGCTGGCTGTCGGCCGGGTCGTCGCCTTCCCAGATGATGGCCGTCTCATCCTGGCGATGGGGCAGGTGCCGGTCAATACAGTTGGCGGCGACGTTCAGGACGCCGTCCTCGAACCAGCGGATGCGGAAATCTTCCTTCCTGAAGGAGACGTCCTTGACCTTGGTCGGGGCCTTGATCCAGTCGAGGCGCTTGGCCTGTTCGGACCAGAAGGCTTCGGGCGTCTCGCGCGCCGCGATCCGGGCCGTCTCATAGGCTTGCCGGTCCATATGGGCCTGGGCGGCGAAGTCTGCGGGAACGGGATACAGGTCGGAATCGGGCACGCGAGACGTCTCCAGCATTGTTTAGAAACCGTATTTGGCGAACAGGATCAATCGGGTCATGTCCCCGTTCGCGCCGGACTCGATCTCCCGGTCGGCGAACATCAACTCGGCGCCAACATCAAACGCCTTGACCGGCGACCAGATCAGATTTGCATGGATGCTCTGGGCCGAACGGTTGACTGCGAGGCCGGTAATGGAGGTGTCATTATCGACATTCTGAGCCGACCAGACCAGGTTGGACCGCCAACCGGGGGCCCAGACGTGACGATAGGCGGCGAAACCGGCTAGAACGCCGATCGCCTCCAGATCTCCCGAGGAGTCGAGCACGGCGTCGTTCGAGAAATTCAACCCCACATACCGACCGATGCCTTCGCCACCCGTCACCATCAGGCGGATGTCGTCGTTCGCTCCTATCTTGATCTTAGTCGAGGCGGACAGGCCCCAGCCGGTGGCGGTGGAGTCGATGTCCGCCGCAGGGTTCTGGTACTTCAACTGGCGCAGCAGGCCCGCGAACTGAACATCACCCCACGGACGCGCGATGGCGTAGCGCGCGGTGAAGTCCGGCAGGCTGTTGTCGTCAGCGATGACGCGTGCGCCGCCGTTGAAGGGCGTGACCGTCGTCTCGGGGTTCTCAACCGAGATGGAGAGCGGGCCGCGCGTGTATCGAACCTGAACCTGACGCGCGAAGACCGTGCCCTCGGCCGCGCCGATGAAGTCGGCGGATTCGGGCAGGACGGCGGTGTTCTGGAAGTTGGTCCACTCCTGGCCGATCAGCCAGTTGTCGATGGTGACGAAGGCGCGACGCAGGGCCGGATTCGCTGGGCTGGTGGTGCGCTGGTCCGCCGTGCCGGGCAGGGTCTGGAAGTCCATCTCCAGCCGGGTGGCGACCTTGTGGCCGCCGATCAATCCGTCGGTCGTCAGCCAGAACCGGGTCTGGCGGGCATTGAAGTCAGTCGCCGTGTCCTCATCGGCGCCGCCAATGGGGATGGAGCCGGGGATGTGGAATTCGCGCAGGGCGTCGCCGTTGACCGGATCGCCCCCGGAATAGTTCGAGGCCGAGGCGTCGACCTTGATGAAACCGCCGAACTTGACCGTGTGGTCGCCGATGCGGAAACCGTCGCTGGGCGCGGCGGCCTGCTGAACCGGCGCCGGCGGGGCAGGGCGGGTCTCCAGCCGGATGATGTCCTGCTGCTGCGCCGCCTGCTGGGTGCGGGCGGCGACGACTTCGGACTTGAGGGCGTTCAACTCGGCTTCGAGTTGGGCGATCCGGGCTTCGAGCGCAGCCTGGGCGTCCTGAGCGAAGGCGGCGCCGGGCGCGAGAAGCATGGCTGCGGCCACACATCCCCCCAGCAGACTGGACTTGATCATGATGGTTCCTCCCGCGCCCGTCTGATGCGAGCGTCCTAGCGAACCTTTTCCTTTAGGGGCGTAGGCGGCCATTAGCCATTGGTCTAGTTTCGACGAAAGTCGAACCGCGCCATGCTGCCGCCGACGTGGCCGCAAAGCATGCTGCGTAAGGGAAGGACGCCTTATGGACCGTATCGTCGTCGCCGACGATCACCCGCTGTTTCGCGCCGCTCTGCGGTCTGCGGTAGACAAGGCAGCCCCCGGCGCCGCGATCGACGAATGCGCCAGCCTGGCCGAGGCCCGCCGGGCCTTGGCGGCGGGGGCTGTCGATCTGCTGCTGCTGGACCTGAAACTGTCGGACAGCGAAGGGATGGCCGGCCTCGCCGCCATCCGGGCCGAACATCCCGCCGTGCCGGTCGCCGTGGTTTCGGCCAGCGAGGACGCGTCGGTCGTTCGCCATGCGCTGGGTCTGGGCGCGGCGGGCTTCATCCCCAAGTCGGCCAGCCTGCCCCAGATGGTCGAGGCCATCACCGCCATTCTCGCCGGGGACGGCTGGGCCCCGGAGACGCCGGAGGGCGACACCGACGACGATCTGCCCGCCCGGGTCGCCAGTCTGACGCCGTCGCAACTGCGGATTCTGGAAGGCCTGAAGGCCGGGCGGCTGAACAAGCAGATCGCCTTCGACCTCGGCGTATCCGAGGCCACGATCAAGGCCCACCTGACCAGCGTCTTCCGCAAACTGGGCGTCCACAACCGCACCCAGGCGGTGATTCTGGCCAAACAGCTCGATCCGGCTTAGCTCGACAGGAAGGCCTTCAGCGCCGCCGGCTTGATCGGCTTGGGCAGCAGGACCGCCCCTGCCGCATTGGCCTTTTCGTTCAGACCATCGCGGGTGTCGGCGGTTACCAGCGCGATCCGGCGCACGCCGCGCGGCCTCAAGCCGTCGATGACCGCAAATCCGTCCGCCCCGTCGCCCAGGTGCAGGTCCACGACGGCGGCGTCGAACGGTCCCGCCGCCTCCAGGGCCGCCTCCACCCCGGACGCCAGCGTCGGCCGGGCGCCCCATCGCGTCAGCAGGGCGTCGAGGGCTTCCAGGATCACCGGTTCATTATCCACGCACAGCACCCGCAAACCCGCCAGGGGCAGTCGCACCTCATGGGTCGGGGGCGCCTCGACAACCGCATCCGCGACGCCGCGCGGCACGGTGATGCGGAAGATGGAGCCGCGTCCGACACGCGAGTTCAGCTCAAGCGGGTGATCCAGCAGGCTGGACAGACGCCGCACAATGGCCAGCCCAAGACCGGCGCCGGGTTCATCGACCGGTGCGCCAGGCAACCGTACGAACTCGCCGAAGACCGTCTCCTGGTCCGCGTCGGGAATGCCGCGCCCGGAGTCGCAAACCAGCAGCCGCACCGTCTCGCCCTGCCGACGCGCGCCCACCAGCACCCGGCCCGCATCCGTGTATCGGATGGCGTTGGCGATCAGGTTCTGCAGCATGGACCGCAGCAGGTCTCGGTCGGACCTGACCCACAGGCCGCTGGGTACGAGGGTCAGGTCCAGACCCTTGGCCTCGGCTACCGGGGCGTATTCGCGCCTCAACTCGTCGAATAGACCGTCCAGCGACAGACGCGTGACCGCCGCCTTGACCCCGCCGGCCTCCAGTTTCGACAGGTTCAGCAGGGCGGTCAGCAGGCGGTGCGCGCTGTCGATGGCGCGATCGGCGTTGACGGCCAGGGTGCGGCTGGCCGGCCCGGCGTCCGGACCGGACACCGCCGGTTCCTCCTTCAGAGCCGCGATGAACAGGCGGGCGGCGTGCAGCGGTTGCAGCAGATCGTGGCTCGCGGCCGCCAGGAAACGGGTTTTCGACGCCGTCGCATCCTCGGCCACGCGCCGAGCCTCCTCCAGCCGGGCGGTGCGATCGGCGACCCGCGCTTCCAGCCTCTCGTTGGCCTCTTCCAACTGGCTGGCCGCCCGTCGCAGGGCGGTGATGTCCGTATAGCTGGTGACATAGCCGCCGCCGGGAATAGGGGCGCCGGAAGACCGCAGCACCCGCCCGTCAGGCTGAAGCCGCTCATGATCATGCGGAATCCGTCGGCTGAGCGCCTCAAGCCGTCGTTCGACCCAGGCTTCGATATCGTCAGGACTTTCGCCGCGTTCGGCGTTCAGTCGATAGATGCTGGCGATGGGCAGACCGACGTGGACGAAGCCGACAGGCAGATCGAACATAGAGACATATCGGCGATTCCAAGCAGTTACTCGCAAATCCTCATCGACCACAATCACGCCCTGATCAATATTGTCGAGGGTCGTCTGCAGCAGGTCGCGGCTGAACTGGACCGCCTGGGACGCCTCGTCCAGCATCCGCACCACATCCTCGGGCGCGCGGCCGCCGCCCGCCAGGGCCGCCGCGATGACCCGCCGCGCCGAAGCCGCCCCGATGGCGCCGGCGAGCATCCGTTCCGCCGCCCGCGCCAGCCCGGCGTCGGCCGGATCGGCGTCACGCAGTCGAATATCGGTTTCTGCGCTCCAGGCGGCGAAGGCCCGCTCGGCCCGCTCGTCGCCGATGAACCGGGCGACGAGCGCGCGCAGATCGCCGACCGAGGCGCCGGACGGCGACGGCTTGGCGTCCAGCCAGTCCGGACCCAGCCGATCGACAAAGGCCCGCGCCTGCACCCGGTCGATCAGCCTGGGCTGAGCGAAACGCGACACCCCGACATAGGCCGCCAGATTCAGCCCCAGGCTGACGAATACGCCCAGAGCCAGCGGATCCTTGACCCCCAACATCACATGCGGATGCCAGGGCGCGCCGGGCGCCAGCTGGGGCAGGGCCAGCATGACGATCCAGACCGCGATCCCGACCATCATTCCCGCCAGGGCTCCGTGGGCATGGCCGCCGCGCCACAGCACCGCCCCGAACAGGGCCGGCGCCAGTTGCGCCATGGCCGCAAACGACACCAGGCCCATGGCCGCCAGCCCGCGCGACTGATCGGTCGCCTGGTAATAGAGCCAGGCCAGCAGCAGCACGGCGACGATGGCCCCGCGCCGCACCTGCAGGATCACGCCGGACATGTCCGAGGCGTCGCCGCGCAGCCGCCAGCGGTCCCGCGCCAGGAAGGGCAGGATCAGACTGTTGGACACCATGGCCGACAGGGCCACGGCCTCGACGATGACCATGGCCGTCGCGGCGGAAAATCCGCCGACGAAGACGACGGCGGTTAGCAGGGCTTCGCCCCGCCCGAACGGCAGGGCCAGGACCAACAGATCGGGATTGGTCGACGGCGCGAACAGGGCGCCCGCCGCCACCAGCGGCAGGACCGCCAGACTGGTCAGCACCAGATAAGCCGGGAAGATCCAGCGCGCGCGCCGCACATGGCCGGGATCCGCGCCCTCGACGAAGGCGACATGGAACTGACGCGGCAGGCAGAAGATGGCCAGGGTCGCGATCAGGGCGATGGCCAGGAACCTGGGCGTCAGCTCAGGCGGGGCGGCGAGAGCGCCCAGGCCTTCCAGACTCCGCTCCGGAGATCCGTCCTGAGCCAGAAGAACAAGCGCAAAGACCGCCACCAGCAGCAGGGCGCCCAGCTTGACCAGGGATTCCAGGCCGATCGCCTGGATGAGACCCCGGTTGTGCTCGGTCAGGTCGGGCCGTCGCGCCCCGAACAGGATGGCGAAACCCGCCAGCACCCCGGCCAGAACCAGGACGGTCAAGCTCTCCGACCCCGCCACCGGGGTCCCCGCCGTTAGCAAAGCCCCGGCCATCGACAGGGATTTCAGTTGAAGCGCGATATAGGGAAGGGACCCTAGGATGGCGACCAGGGTGACGGCGGCGCCGAGCGTCTGGCTCTTGCCGTAGCGCGAGGCGACGAAATCCGCCATGGAGCCGACGTTCTCGCGCCGTGCGGCGGCGGCGATCCGACGCCACAGGGGAAACAGGACCGTCAGCCCCAACACAGGGCCGATATAGATGGGCAGATACTCCCACCCGTCCCGCGCCGCCGTGCCGACCGCGCCATAATAGGTCCAGGAGGTGCAATAGATGGCCAGTGACAGGGCATAGACCGACGGCCCCAGCCCGCGCCCGCGCGCCCGCGCCGCCGGCCGTTCCTGATGCCAGGCCACGGCGAACAGGACCGCCATATAGGCGACCACCAGGCCGAGGATCATCAGGCTGAACATGGCGACATCTGAACCGGGGAGGGGGGCTTTAACAAGCGAAAGGCGGGCCGTCTCGCGACGACCCGCCCCTCATTCGCGCCCGAAAGCAGGATCAGGCGTTCAGATCGACATCCTTGCCTTCCTTGACCAGCAGGAAGCCCAGCACGACCGTCGCGAGCGCTACGATGATCGGATACCAGAGGCCGGAGTAGATATTCCCCGTCGCCGCCACGATGGCGAAGGCCGTGGTCGGCAGGAAGCCGCCGAACCAGCCGTTGCCGATATGATAGGGCAGGGACATGGAGGTGTAGCGGATATTGGTCGGGAACATCTCGACCAGGGCCGCCGCGATCGGTCCGTAGACCATGGTCACATAGAAGCCGAGGATGAACAGGATCAGCACCACCATCGGCTTGTTGACCAGATCGCTGTCCGCCTTGGCCGGATAGCCGGCGGCGGTCAGGGCGGCGCTCATATCCTTGTCCCAGGTCTTCTTCTGGGCCGCGAAGTCCGCCGGGGTCATGGCGTCGCCGCGGAAGCTCTGGACGACCGCCTGATCACCGATCCGCACCTCGGCCACCGTGCCTGCGGGCGCCTCGATATTGGTATAGGTGACGCCGGCCTTGGCCAGGTGAGACTTGGCCACGTCGCAGGACTGGTTGAACACGGTCTTGCCGATGGGGTCGAACTGGACGTTGCAGTCCGCCGGATCGGCGTACACCACGACCGGCGCCGAGGCGGCGGCGGCCGCCAGGCGGGGATTGGCGGCCTGGGTCAGGGCGTTGAACAGCGGGAAATAGGTGAGGGCGGCGATCAGGCACCCGGCCAGGATGACCGGCTTGCGTCCCACCTTGTCCGACAGCCAGCCCCAGAAGATGAAGAAGGGCGAGGCCGCGACCAGGGCGATGGTCAGCATCACATAGACCAGGGTCGCATCCACCTTCATCACCCGTTCCAGGAAGAACAGGGCGTAGAACTGACCCGTGTACCAAATCACGGCCTGGCCGGCGGTCAGGCCGAGCAGGGCGATCAGCACCAGCTTCAGATTGGGCCATTTGCCGAAGGAATCCTTCAGCGGGGTCTTGGAGCCCTTGCCCTCGGCCTTCATCCGCTTGAACGACGGGCTCTCGGACAGTTTCAGACGGATCCACAGCGACACCGCCAGCAGCAGGATCGAGACCAGGAACGGAATCCGCCAGCCCCATTCCGCAAAGGCTTCTTCACCCACAGCGACGCGAACGCCCAGGATGACCACCAGGCTGAGCACCAGGCCGGCGGTCGCCGTGATCTGGATGAAGGAGGTGTAGAAGCCGCGTTTGCCGTGCGGCGCATGCTCGGCGACATAGGTGGCGGCGCCGCCGTATTCGCCGCCCAGGGCCAGGCCCTGGATCAGGCGCATCAGCACCAGAATGATCGGCGCTGCGATGCCGATGGCCGCATAGGGGGGCAACAGACCGACCACGAAGGTCGAAAGCCCCATCAGCAGCATGGTCACCAGGAAGGTGTTCTTGCGACCCCAAAGATCGCCCAGCCGCCCGAAAACGATGGCCCCGAACGGCCGAACGGCAAACCCGGCGGCGAAGGCCATAAGGGCGAAGATGTAGCCGGTCGTCTCGTTGACGCCCGAGAAGAACTGAACCGTGATGATCGCGGCTAGCGACCCGTATAGATAGAAATCATACCACTCGATAACGGTGCCGACCGACGACGCCAGGATCACCAGCTTGTCGTTCTTACCCACCACATACTCATCGACCGGCGCACCCGTGGCGCTGTCCGTCATTGCGTAGCCTCCCAGCTATCAGGTCTTTTCGACCGCTTTCACACCGCAGAATGGCGCTTGTTGACGGGAGACAGTGGCGCAGCGGGCGAACAAGCGTCAGGGCGACTTTGGTCGAAGACGCTGACTCGCCTAATATATATTATGCGAAGGAGACACATGTTCCAGGCGGATAATGTTGTCGGCGTTCCAAGTTCCTGAGACTCTGGGCCTGAGCGGCAGTTTGGTTCCGGGTTCGTTGGACTTAGGCGCTAGGTGGATGCGCCATTTGCGAGCCTCAGTTGCCGTCCTGAAAGCCGACATTTGATCGCATTGCGCAATCATTGCATTCACGCCCTCGACAGCTTGTCCCTTGGATTGCATTGAGGCGCATGCCTGAAGTCCAAGCGACGAGCCGCACCGCCGACGCCCAGCAGATCATCAACGCGGCGATTACCCATGCTGCCTCGAACGGGCTTCATAGTCTGACGATGCGCGACCTGGCTCAGGCGGTCGGCAAGAGCACGACGGTCATCGTCAATCTTTTCGGGGCGAAGTCGGGCCTTATGCAGGCGGTCGCGGAAGAGGCGATGCGCAGAGACGGCGCCTTTCATGCTGAGTTCTTCGCAGCCGTTCGCGGCCTGCCCCTGGACCGGGACACCCTCCTGCCCCTCGCCCAGCATTATCTGCGCCTACGCGCTGGTGAAGCGGCCGGGTTTGCGCGCATTTGGGAGGCCCTGGTTCTGGACGCGGATCCCGCTCCGGCTAGACGCGCCCTGATGATCCGGTGGGAGGCGCTGCGGCGAGACGCATGGCTGACTCATCTCGCCCAAGCCCCCCGGGTCGCCGAATTCGCTCCGGCCCTGATCTCCTGGCTGACGGTGGAACAGTTCTATGCCGGCGCGCTGATGGGGCGCGCCGACTACGAGGTCATCGCGGCCGAAGGGTTGTCCAGCCTTCTGGATCACGCCTTTGGTCATCCCGACCGTCCCGCAACGGCGACCTTCTGGTACCGTGAAAAACTGGTCCTGCCCCAGGCGCCGGCCGACGGCCTGGAGCCCGGATCCATGCGCCACAAGCTTCTGGACATCGCCGCTGATCAAATAATGACGAAGGGTCTGACAGCCGTCACCAACCGCTCGGTCAGCGTCGTGGCGGGAACATCGACCTCCACCATCGCCTACCACTGGCCGGACATGCGACGGTTCGTGCTGGACGCGGTCTGGCACAGCGTGTTCCGCGACATGCCCCGTTACCTGGCCGGTCGTAGGCCCGAGGGCGATCCCGCCGCAGCCGATCTGGACAGTTGGGGTCGGATCATGGCGCCGACCGTCTCCATCGAACCGGACGCCGAGGGCTTCTACGTGCGGTATGTTCGACTGATCGCCAGCGTTTGCATGGAGGCGCGGCGCGACCCGTCGCTCCAGGATCTGGCCATGCTGCTGCGCGGCCCCGAGGGTGGCGGTACATTTTACAACAGCGCGGGCGTCTGGCCCGCCGATTTCGATCTGAACCGGTTGGCGGCGACGCGGTTCGCCCTCTGGATCAAGGGCGCCGCGCTGATGGCGTGCGCGACCGGCGTACCGCTGACCACAACCGACCTTGAGGCGGCTGCGCTCCAACTGGTTGCGCGTCGCACCTGATAGAACGTGCGTTATCCGCGCTGAGACACCAGCGTTCTTGGCACTGACAGAAACACTTCAGGCAAGCTTCACAAAAGCATCGTACGGCCGGACTATTGCCGAACCGTTGTCGAACAGTTGTTTTTCC
This sequence comes from Brevundimonas sp. FV2ps16, assembly GCF_058681075.1. NCBI lineage: Bacteria > Pseudomonadati > Pseudomonadota > Alphaproteobacteria > Caulobacterales > Caulobacteraceae > Brevundimonas > Brevundimonas sp. FV2ps16. The sequence goes on from NZ_CM178728.1 coordinate 2,507,209, forward strand.
GGCGCACCGAAGGCGGCCTCGCCCTTCCTCCCCGCTGCGTGAGACGCCTCGACCAACGGCCGGACAAGCGGCTGTTCGACGACATCCCGCAACGCATCGACACGCGAGGGAGGGGGTGTCCCCGCGCGTCGCCCGATGGATGGTCAAAATGCAACGTCTTCTTCTCGGCGCCTCGAGCGTCGTCCTCGCCCTGGCGGCCCTGCCCGCTTCAGCCCAAACCCATACCGAAAGCCATGCGGCGACGGTTCAGGACATCGTCGTCACCGCTCAGCGCCGCGAACAGTCCAGCCAGGACGTCGGCGTCGCCCTGTCCGTGATCGGCGGCCAGGATCTGGACGAGAAGGGCGTCAACGTCATCAACGACATCGAGAACGTCGTGCCCAATCTGGAGGTCGACAGCCAGTTCGGCAGCGGCCAGCCCGCCTTCCGCATCCGCGGGATCGGCACGCGCGAATACTCCAGCAACAACGCCTCCACCGTCGGCGTCTATGTCGATGAGGTCGCGCACCCCTACACAGTCACGACCCAGGGCGCGATGTTCGACATCGCCCGGCTTGAAGTGCTGCGCGGGCCCCAGGGCACCCTGTACGGCCGCAACACCACCGGCGGCGCAGTGAACATCATCACCAACGCCCCGACCATGGACCAGCGCGCCGGCTTCACGGCCGAATACGGCTCCTACGACCGCTACAAGGTCGAGGGCTATGTCTCCGGTCAGATCGCTGCCGGCCTGTTGGGCCGCCTCGCCGCCGTGACCGAACAGGGCGGCGCCTGGCAGTACCACCGTACGACCGGCGAGAAGCTGGGCGATCGCGACAAGACCGCGGTGCGCGGCCGCCTGACCTGGGACGCGACGCAAGACGTCACGGTCGATCTGGCCGCCACCTACGCCGTCGACAAGTCGGACGGCCTGGGCTTCCGCCTGCGCGCCCCCTACCCCGTCTTCGACGGCAGCGTGACCTATCCGGCGGACACCGCCCGCCGCATCACCGGCTGGCAGATTTCCGAGGCCCTAGCCGGCGTGTCCGGTCGCAGCCTGGACGCAAAGCCTGGCCGCGACAACGACGGCCTGGATCTGAGCGCCCGCGTCCGCGCAGACCTGGGCTGGGCCACGCTGAACACGATCACCGCCTACCAGACCTTCAGCCGTTCGGAATACAACGACTGGGACGGCACGCCGGCGGCGGAATCGGACGTCTATTTCTACAATGATCTGACGGCCTTCTCGCAGGAGGCGCGTCTGTCCAATGAGGCCGGCCGTCTGAACTGGATGGTCGGGGCCCACTATGCCGACGAGAGCATAGACGGCGGCTTTTACACCGAGTTCCGCGGCGCCAACCGCAACCTGATCAACACCCCCTACGACCAGTCGGTCGAGGCCATCGGCGTCTTCACCCACAACAGCTTCGCCCTGACCGATCGCCTGAGCCTGATCGCGGGCCTGCGTTACGAGAACGAAGACCGCAGCCTGACCACGACCGGCACGCGCCGCCTGAACGTCGCGGTAGGACCGGAAAAGTCCTATGAGACCTCGCTGTCGGAATGGACCGGACGTTTCGGCCTGGAATACGACCTCGCCGAAAACGCCCTGCTCTACGCCAGCGTGGCGCGCGGCGTGAAATCGGGCGGCTTCACCACCTACAACGGCCAGTCTCAGACCCCGTTCAAGCCGGAAGTCGTCATCGCCTATGAGACCGGGATCAAGTCGGATCTGTTCGAAAATACCTTGCGCGTCAACGGCGCGGTCTTCTTCTACGACTACGAAAACCAGCAGATCCAGGGCACCGAATACAGCCGCGAAACCGGCCAGCTGGGCAAGATCACCAATGTGCCCAAGTCCGAAATCTACGGCGGCGAGATCGAACTGACCTGGACCCCGTTCGCCGGCCTGACGATCAGCCAGAACTACGGCTACAAGGAAGGCGAATACAGCGAGTATTTCGCCATCGACGCCGCAGCGACCAACGCCGCCAACCCGGTCGACGGTCCCTGGGACATCATCATCTCGAACGACCGCTCGGGCGAGCCGCTGCAGTTCCCGAAGTTCAACTACGGCGGCTCCATCGCCTATGACTGGTCGATGGCCGGTTTCGCCCTAAGGGCCGAGACCAACTACAACCAGCGTGACGGCATCTATAACGCCTCTTCGGCCTCGGTCCTGCCGGGCTACTGGCTGTGGAACGCCAATCTGAGCGCGGGTCCGGAGAACGCCAACTGGCGTGTGGGCCTTTGGGCGCGCAATCTCTTCAACACCGAATACGAAGAGACCCGCAACAACTTCAACGGCGGCGCCCGCCCCACCAGTTCGCCGAACGAAGGCCGCACGGTCGGCGCGCGCCTGACGATGGACTTCTAAGCGGCGTCGCCTACAGGCGGGCCGGCTCGTCCGGCCCGCCGATCTCTTCCGCTGTTGTTTCGCCTGCCAGGACGTCGCCGATGATACTGCTCAAGCCCTCCTTGCCGATGAGCCGGCGCGCCCTGATCGGCGGCCTGGTCGCCGCACCGGCGGTCCTGCGCTTCGGCCAAGCGCACGCCGGCGGCGCCTATCTGTTTCCTCTGGGCGTCGCCAGCGGCGACCCCTGGCCCGACGGCTTCGTCCTGTGGACCCGCCTCGCCGCCGATCCAATCGCGCCCGACGGCCTGGGCGGTCTCTCGGGACCGATGGACGTCCTGTGGGAGGTTTCGGCCGACGAGCGTTTCACCCGTATCGCTGCGGCGGGTCGCGTCACAGCCGAGGGTTCCACCGCCCACGCCGTCCATGTGGAGGTTCAGGGTCTGACGCCCGGCCGTCCCTACTGGTACCGCTTCTCCGCCGCCGGTCAGCAGAGCCCGGTGGGTCTGGCGCGCACCGCCCCGGCCGCCAACGCCGACGTTGATCGCCTCAAGCTGGCCGTGGCTTCCTGTTCGAACTGGGAGGTCGGCTATTTCAGCGCCTATGGCCACATGGCCGACGAGGCGCCGGACCTGACCCTGTTCCTCGGCGACTATATCTACGAGTACAGCCGCACCGGCGAACGGGCGGCGGGCAATGTGCGGAACTATGGGTTCGAGGAGGCCACGACGCTGGCCGGCTATCGCAACCGCTACGCCCTTCACCGCACCGACGCGGATCTTCAGCGCCTGCACGCCGCTGCGCCCTGTCTGGTCACCTGGGACGACCACGAGGTGCTGAACAACTATTCCGGCGTCTGGCCCGACAGGGGCGGCAAGCCCGGAGACTTCCTGAGGCGCCGCGCCGCCGGCTATCAGGCCTTTTACGAAGCCATGCCGATCCGCCGCACCCGTGTGGACGCCCGGCTGCAGATGCCGATCCACAAACGTGTCCGCTATGGCAATCTGGCCGAGTTCTTCATGCTGGACGGGCGCCAGTACCGGTCCCGCGGCGCCTGTATCGACGAAGGCGGCGCCAAGGGCCAGATTGTCGCCGACAGCCAGTGCTCCGACCGTCTGGACCCGTCGCGCACCTTCCTGGGCTTTGAACAGGAGCGCTGGCTCTATGACGGTCTGGCGGAGTCCGACGCCCGGTGGAACATCCTGGGCCAGGATCTGGTCATGGCCGGTCTGAGGTTCGAGAACCGAGGCGACGAAGTCCGCTACTGGACCGACACCTGGGACGGTTTCCCCGCCGCGCGCGACCGGATGACCCAGGCGCTGCACAGCCTGAAGCCGCGCAATCCCGTGGTGCTGGCCGGGGACTATCATTCGTTCTGGACCAATGACGTCTTGCTGGACAGCAGGGACGAGTCATCCCCCGTGGTGGCCACGGAGTTCGTGGGCACCTCGATCACCTCGGGCGGCCCGCCCTATGAGGGGCTGATGTCAGCCATGCCGGCCAACCCGCACATCAAATTCTTCGACAGTCGCGTGCGCGGCTATATCTCAATGGACGTCACCCCCGGCCTGATGACCACCCGCTACCAGGCCATCAGCGACGTGCGCGATCCCAAGGCCGCCCTGTCCACCCTGAACACCTGGGTCGTCGAAGACGGCCGCCCCGGCGCTCAGCGCGCCTGATTTCCAAAGAGTTCTAGAGTTCCTCCATGAGCATCCTGCCCTTCGGTCGCCGCCTGGCGGCGACCGCCCTCGCGTTCGCCCTGTTCGGCTGTGCGTCCGCCCCCGCCGCCCCCTCGAGCTTCTGGACCGGTTTTCGCGACCATCCGCACGGCTATCTGGACACGGCGACAGCGCCCAACGCCGCCGCCTTCCTGCCGCCGCCGCCCGAGGCTGGATCCCTGCGTGACCAGGACGATATCGCGACCTATCGCGCCACCCGCGCCCTGAAGGACACCCCCCGCTGGGCTCAGGCCCGCGCCGACAACGAGATCGAGACTCCCGGCGCTCCGCGCGTCTTCGACGACGCCCTGGGCATCGAATTCGTCCCGGAGCGGATGCCGACCCTGACCCGCCTGCTGGGCCGGATGCTGGGCGACCTGGAGACGATCCAGACCCCGGCCAAGCGTGGCTTCACCCGCCCGCGCCCCTTCGTGACGGAACCGGCCGAGACCTGTTTCACGCCGCCGGCCTGGCTGACGGCAAGCGGCTCCTATCCGTCGGGCCATGCGGCCCTGGGCTGGGCCTGGGCCCTGGTGCTGGCCGAGATGGCGCCCGACCGCGCCGACGCCGTCCTGGCGCGCGGCCTGGCCTATGGCGAAAGCCGGATGATCTGCGGCGTCCACTACACCAGCGACGTCGAGGCGGGCCGGATCGTCGGCGCGGCCTTGGTCGCGGCGTTGAAAGCGGACCCAGCCTTCCAGGCCGACTTCGCCGTGGCGGCCCGCGAACTGGCTCAGGCCCGGCGGGCGGGCCAGTAGCCGGCGGCGACCGCCCCGACTGCGCCTTCGCGCGGCCTTATGTTGAAGACCGTGCGGACGGATCCGGACATATCCGCCCCCCGTCGCTCGACGCCCTGGCCCGCGACAAGGCAAGTTGCCCATTGTCGGTCAGGAAGGCTCGGCCTCGGTCGCGCCCTCGCGGAACTCTTCTGCGGACACGAAGGCAGAACCGTCCTCGTCGAGCACCCACACGCCAATCAGCGCGGCGTGATCGGGCGTGATGTCCTCGTCGATCAGATCGCCATCATAGACGCCGACATTGCTGTAGTCGAAATCGAGCAGCAGCTGGTGAGCCATGTCGATCATCTCATCAGCCATCCGACGTGCGTAGCCCAGCGCCTCGCTGTCATTGGCGAAGTCGTCCGTCAGCGTGTTGACCTCGGCGGTGTCGCCGCCCTGGGTCGCACTGGTGGTTACGATTGTGTACGCGGGCATTTTTGAACTCTCTCAGGTTTGAATCTTCCGACTAGCCTGATTGCCTGCGGGAAAGGCGATAATTCGTCCGAACCGCCCTGTCTTAAATGGGACTCGACCAAGGCCCTGTTTGATCAGTCGGCCGAGCCCCGGTCGTTCCTCTTCGTGGCGCGGTACGCCTTCTGGAGGGCGCCGAGCCGGCGGCGCTCGACAGCCTTCGCCGCCCTCTCCTGTTCGTGCTGCGCCGCAACCGCTTCGAGCGTCAATTTCTGGTAGTGCGCCCACCGGGAGGGATCGAGCGCGCCGCTCTGCACGGCGGCTTTTACGGCGCAGCCCGGCTCGTTGGCGTGACTGCAGTTGGTGAACCGACAGCCCTGGACAAGACTTTCGACATCTTCGAATACGGCGCTCACGCCTTCTTCGGCGTCGATCAAACCGACTTCGCGAATGCCTGGAGTGTCCAGGATCAACCGGCCGCCGGGAAGCAGGATGAGTTCGCGGTGGCTGGTGGTGTGCCGCCCCTGATCGTCGGTCTCGCGGATCGCCTGGGTGGCCATCCGGTCTTCGTTCAGGAAGGCGTTGACCAGGGTGGACTTGCCGACGCCGGATGAGCCGATCAGCACGCAGGTCTCTCCCCTCCCCACCTGGGCGAGCAAGGCGTCAAGACCCACGCCTTGGCGGGCCGACACCATCACGACGGGACACCCCGGTTCCGATGCGACGATACTCTCGACCTGGCCTTCCGGATCGTCGCATAGGTCCGATTTCGTCAGCACCAAGACAGGTCGGGCCCCGCTCTCCCAGGCCGCCGCCAGATATCGCTGGATCCGGCGCAGGTTGAGATCACCGTTCAAGGATGTGACGATGAAAGCCACGTCGACATTTGCGGCCAGGATCTGCAGTTTCCGCATGCTGTCCGACGCCCTTCGGACGAACGCGGTGCGGCGCGGCAAGACGGCGTGGATCGTGGCCGTGCGCTCCTGCGCGCTGGGCGAAAAAGCGACCCAGTCCCCGACCGCAGGATGCCCGATTTCCCCCGCCTCATGACGCAGCCGACCCGACAGCTTGGCGCGTATGTCTCCGTCGTCTGTCGCAACGACGTAGCCGTCCCGCTTGTGGAGGATGATGCGTCCCGGCGTGTGGCCCTCATGCTCGTGGGGCTCGAAGGCCTTCGCCAGAGACGCAGACCAACCATAGTGTTCGATCAAATCAAGGGATCCCTGTTGGCTGCGACGACATCGTCCTGCCGTCGCTTTGAAACCCTTTAGCAGGCGTCTCAGAACCCGCGGGCGCCCACACCCTATCACTTCCTCGGCGTAGCCTACGACGTCCGAATTATCTCGCGGAGAGCGTCCTAAATCCGTCCCTGAGGCGCGCCGGAGTGAAACGCGATCGCGCGCTTGATCCGTTCGGATATTCCGAGCGGGTCAAGCCTGTGGTCTTAGAAAAGGAAAGATGGTGGATGCGACAGGGATTGAACCTGTGACCCCCTCGGTGTGAACGAGGTGCTCTCCCGCTGAGCTACGCATCCATGCCTTGCGGAGGCGGCGACATAGCCCGGTCGTTCGCGCCGCGCAAGCGTCCGTTTCAGATTCCGGCGGCTTGTACGGTTTCCGGCGTCTCGGCCTCGGGATCGCCCGGCAACCAGGCGACGTGACCGTTGTAGACGCCTTCGTCCAGAATGCCCTCTTCCTTGGCCACCAGCACAGGCACCAGCATTTGTCCGGTGACGTTTGTCGCCGTCCGCATCATGTCGATGACCCGGTCGATGGCGACGATATAGCCAATGCCTTCCAGCGGCAGGCCGGCAGTGGACAGGGTGAGGGTCAGCATGACGATGGACGTTCCCGGGACGCCGGCGGTGCCCAACGACCCCAGGACCGCTGTCAGGCCGATCAGGATGTACTGGGTCAGGGTCAGGTCGATCTGGAAATACTGGGCGATGAAGATCGCGGCGATTGCCGGATAGATGGCGCCGCAGCCATCCATCTTCACGTTGGCGCCGAGAGGCACGGCGAAGGCGGCGTAGGCCTGGGGCACGCCCAGTCGTTCGACCGTCTGACGCAGAGTGATCGGCAGGGTGCCCAGCGACGAAGAAGTGGCGAAGGCCGTCTGCTGGGCGGCGAAGGCGCCGCGGAAGAAGCTGGTCACCTTCAGGCCGTGGACCTTCAGCAGGCCCGAATAGACGACCAGGATGTGGAACAGGCAGGCGGCGTAGATGGCGCCGATGAACTTTAGCAGGGGCAACAGGGCTTCCCAGCCATAGCCGCCGACGACCGAGCCGATCAGGCCGAACACCCCGAACGGTGTCAGCTGGATCACCCAGCGGGTGATTCGGAAGATGACGGCGGCGCCCTCGTCCACCAGCCGTCGCACGCCCTGCGCCCGGTCGCCCAGCGCTACCAGGGCCATCCCGACCAAGGCCGAGAAGAAAATGATCTGCAAAACCTTGCCCTCGGCCAGGGCGGCGAAGGGATTGGTCGGCACGACCCCGATCAACACCTCCAGCGGGGTCGGAATCACCCGCTCCTTGACTACGCCCAGCGGCAGGTTGGACAGGCCCACGCCCGGATTGATGATGTGGCCGAAGGCGAAACCGACCAGGACGGCCAGCAACGAGGTGATGGCGAACCAGACGAGGGTCCGCACGCCCAGCCGCACAGCCCCGGCGCCCTCCCCCAGCTTGGCGATCGAACTGGCGATGGTGAACAGCACCAGGGGCGCCACGACCATGCGGATCAGGTTCAGATAAACGTCTCCGATCGGCTGCAGCCAAACCTCGGCGCGTTCACGCAGGATCAGACCCGCAATAACGCCCAGGGCCAGGCCGGCGAAGGTGCGTTGCCACAGGGGGATTTTGAAGAAACGAGCGAACATGGACGCGCTTTCGATGGGGTGCGCCAAACTGGCCATCGCGCCCCGCATCCGCAACCGCGCGAGCGCGGGTTCAGACCCCAGATTTACTGTCCGGCGCCCTCAGAATTTCAGCGCTCTCATCACATAGAAGTCGGACAGAACGCCGTCGATCGCCTCCTCGACGTCCTCGAAGGCGTCGATCAGGACGTCGCCGCCCAAGGTTTCGACGGGAACCGGAGTATAGCCGAAGGTGGTCAGAATACAGGGCATGCCTGCGTCCCGCGCCGCCTCGGCGTCCGGCGCTGCGTCTCCGACCATAATGGCCCGCTCTGGGTCGCCGCCGCCCTTGACCACGGCTTCCTTCAGATGGGCGCCCGATGGCTTGCGCGCGCTGACCCGATCCGGCCCGACGATGGCCGCGAAATGCCGGGTCAGGTCCAGCTTCTCGACCAGAAGCTCGGACAGGTCCGACCGCTTGTTGGTCGCCACAACCAGGATGGCCCCGCGTTCCGTCAGGCGTTCAAGGGTTTCGACCACGCCCTCAAACGCTCGGGACCCGTCGGCGATATGGGCGGCGTAGTCGATCAGAAATCGTTCGAACAGCTCGTCCGATTGGGCTCGCTCAACCGAGGCGCCCGCCGCCTCGAACCCGTGGACCAGCAGCGCCCGCGCGCCAGACCCGATCAGGGTCTGGGCCGAACTCATCGGCACGGGCGGCAAGCCTTCCTCGACCAGCAGGCGGTTCAGGGTTCCGACCAGGTCCGGCGCGGAATCGACCAAGGTCCCGTCCAGATCGAAGGCGATGGTCCAGCCTTCAAGGTCGCGATCGGTCATGGTCACTCTCGTTTCGTTTCGTCATAGCGCATCAAGCCTGAGGATGACGGAATGGCGAGCGCGCTGTAGACGGCGAACGACGACTAGACGCCGGAACGATTCATGACCAGCCAGACGAGCCCCCGCGCCGCCATCATTCTCGCCGCCGGCCAGGGCACACGGATGAAGTCGCCCCTGCCCAAGGTGCTGCACCCGGTCGGCGCACGCGCCATGCTGGACCACGCCATCGATGCGGCGGAGGGGCTGGGATGCGAGCGGATCGTCGTGGTGGTCGGAAGCCATTCGCCTGAGGTCCGCGCCCATGTCGTGAAACGTCTCGGCGAGGCCGCCGTCGCGGTGCAGGATCCGCCCCTGGGCACCGGCCACGCCGTCCGCGCCGCCGAACAGGCATTGGCGGGTTTCGACGGCGAGGTGGTGGTCACCTATGGCGATGTGCCCCTGCTGAAGGCCAGCGACATCGAGCCCGTGTTCAACGTGGACGGCGTGACCGTCATCGGCTTCGAAGCCCGCGATCCCGGCGCGTACGGCCGGCTGATCCTGAACGGCGACACCCTGACCGCCATCACCGAGGCCAAGGAGGCCTCGCCCGAGGTTCTGGCCGTCACGGCCTGCAACTCCGGCGTCATGGCCGCCCCGGCCGCCCTGCTCTTCTCGCTGCTGGCCGAGGTCCGCAACGACAACGCCAAGGGCGAATACTACCTGACCGACGTGGTGGAGCTGGCCCGCAAGGCCGGTCATCCGACCCGCGCCGTCTTCGCGGCCGAGGATTCCGTCATGGGCGTCAATTCCCAGGCCGAACTGGCCCAGGCCGAAGCCCTTTTCCAGAGCGTCCAGCGCGAGACCTTCCTGGCGGCGGGCGTGACCATGAGCGCGCCCGACACCGTCCATTTCGCCTGGGACACGCAGGTCGGCGGCGGAACCGTGATCGAACCCTATGTCGTCTTCGGGCCCGGCACGGTGATCGAGAGCGGCGCGCGCATCCGCAGCTTCAGCCATGTGGAGGGCGCGCGCGTCGCCTCCGGCGCCGAGGTCGGCCCCTATGCCCGCCTGCGCCCCGGCGCGGACCTGGCCGAGGGGGTGAAGGTCGGCAATTTCGTCGAGGTGAAGAATGTGAAGATGGCCGCAGGCGCCAAGGCCAATCACCTGGCCTATCTGGGCGACGGATCGGTCGGGGCCGGCGCCAACATCGGGGCCGGGACCATCTTCTGCAACTATGACGGATTCAACAAGGCCCGGACCGAGGTCGGAGCCGGCGCCTTTGTCGGCTCGAACTCCAGCCTGGTCGCGCCGGTCTCTGTCGGCGCCGGGGCTATCGTCGCCTCAGGTTCGGTGATCACGGAGGACGTGCCGGAGAACGCCCTGGCCTTCGGTCGCGCTCGTCAAACCCTCAAGCCGGACGCCGGCGCCGCCTTCCGTGAGAAGGCCAAAGCCAAGAAGGAAGCGGCGAAGGCCGCCAAGCTGAAATGAGCGACATCCAGAAAAAGAACGCCGGCGAGGCCGCTGCCGCCCATGTCGAGGCCGGCATGGTCGTGGGCCTGGGCACCGGCTCGACCGCCGCCTGGTTCGTTAAGGCCCTGGCGGCGCGCGCCCTTTCGGGGCTGCGCTGTGTCCCTACCTCGGAGAAGACCGCCGATCTGGCGCGCGAACTGGGCCTGCCCCTGTCCACGCTGGAGGACACGCCCCGCATCGACCTGACCGTCGACGGCGCCGACGAGGTCGGTCCCGGCCTAGCCCTGATCAAGGGCGGCGGCGCGGCCCTGCTGCGCGAGAAACTGGTCTGGGAGGCGTCGAGCCGCTGTATCGTCATCGCCGACGCCGCCAAGGTGGTGCCGGTGCTGGGAACCTTCCCCCTGCCGATCGAGGTCGTCGCCTTCGGCCACAAGACCACGGCCAACCGCATCGCCGATGTCCTGATCGATCATGACATTAGCCAACCCGCCCGGGTGCGCCAGGCGGATCGCGGCCTGGTCCGTACCGACGGCGGCAATCTGATCTATGACGCCGGGTGCAAGGCCATCCATGATCCGGTGCGCTTGGCCGACGATCTGAAGCTGATCACCGGCGTCGTCGAACATGGCCTGTTCCTCGACCTAGCGGATCTGGCGATCATCGGCACGGACGAAGGCTTCGAAACCATCATACCCGAGTGACCGCCTAGTCGTCGGCGCTTACATCCTGTTGGGCCGTCAGGGCCCGGTGTTCTCTCGCGATTGAGCCCACGATGGCCGACTTCACAGCGCGCATATTGCTGCTAGTGCGATGCGTGGCATAGAGGCCTGCCAGATAGGTCTGGTCCCAGTCGGTCAAGCCGGGCTCCCGCGATTCTGCGCCATTAAACAGGTTCAGGATCGAGGCATATTCGCGCGCGTTCGCCTGGGGTTTGATCTGAGCGAATGTCACCATCGCAATATAGTCGGCGAGTTGCGCGGAATTCACCCCGCTCGACTTGTCGAAATCGATGATCACTATCGTCCGGAAAATATTATCGACGATCTGCGTGGTCAGGCGAGAGGCCGCGAACTGGCTAATGACTGGCGCGTCTTCACCCGGCAGCCGCTGTGCCCGCTCGCCTGTGCTTGAGTCCACCTGCATCGCCTGCTGCCACCAACGGACAGGGGCGCCGGACGTCTGGAAATCCTCCAGCGCCCGTTGGCCTTGATCCATCCCGCTGCCCCCCATCCGGAACGCGCGAGGCTTAGATCTTACCAGTTCCGTCGCCAGGGCGTCCCCGTCCGATGCCGCAATGATCAGTATGTTTGGGCTGCAGCCGGGCTGGCCGATCGTCAATCCGAGATCAGCCCCCACCATCGAAACGCGATCAACGATCGCCCGGGCCAGATCGCCTTGCATATTCGCCGCGCCGACGCAGACTGTATTGTCCCAACGTGCAAGTCCACGTCCGGAATTCGGGGCGGCGACCTCATCGACGAAATCACGGATGACGCGGTCAAGGGGGCGGCCTACGATCTCGACGTCTTCGAGACGGGTTCCTCCATCCTGATCAACCTGAGCTGCCACGTTGCCGGCAGCCTGAGGAGAAGATGCCTGTAGCGCGACCATTGCGGCTAGAGCCAACGCAATCATTTCATCCCCCTAGATGCATCGTTCAAGTTGCGCACGTGCAAGTCCGGCGGTCAAGCCCGGTGTCGTGGTGGCCCCCAGCTTGCCAGATATCTCCTAGGTAAGCAGCAGCGTCCAGCCTTGCCGCCCCTCCGTTCGGCGCCTAAGTGACGCTTCGGTCTGGCATGACGCCAGGCTGGCCCTGAGACAGTCTCCAACTCAGTGGGTATATTACGTCCAGCCAGAGGCCCCGATGCACCAATACGACTACGACCTCTTCGTCATAGGCGCCGGTTCGGGCGGGGTTCGCGCTGCGCGGTTGACCGCACTGGACGGCAAGAAGGTCGCGGTGGCGGAGGAGTATCGCGTCGGCGGCACCTGCGTGATCCGCGGCTGTGTGCCCAAGAAGTTCATGGTCATGGCGTCCGAGGTCAGCCACGCCCTCGAGATCGCGGAGGGTTACGGCTGGTCGTTCGACAACGCCCGGTTCGACTGGCCGACCTTTCTGGAGGCCAAGGACGTCGAGATCGCTCGCCTGTCGGGCATCTACGCCGCCAATCTGGGCAAGGCCGGGGTTGAGCTGGTTCACGGACGCGCCGTGCTGAAGGACGCCCATACGGTCGAGATCATCGGCAAGAACCAGACCTTTACCGCCGAGAAAATCCTGGTCGCCACCGGCGGCCGGCCCTGGAAGCCCGATAGCCTGGACGGCATCGAACACGCGATCACGTCGGAAGAGGCCTTCCACCTGTCGGAACTACCGAAGCGCATACTGATTGCAGGCGGCGGCTATATCGCGGTGGAGTTCGCGGGAATCTTCGCCGGCCTGGGCGTCGAGACGACCCTGATTTACCGGGGCCCCAACATCCTGCGCGGCTTCGACGACGATGTGCGCGCCCATCTGGCCGGCGAGATCGAGAAGCGCGGCGTCAAGGTGATCCTGGGCTGCCAGCATGAGAAGATCGAAAAGACCGCCACCGGCCTGGTCAACCATCTCGAGAACGGGATGAGGCTGGAAACCGACGTGGTCATGTTCGCCACCGGTCGGATTCCTCACGTCAAGGGTCTGGGCCTCGAGGCGGCCGGCGTCGAGTTGAACGACGAAGGCGCGATCAAGGTCGATCCCTATTCCAAGACCACGGCAGACAACATCTGGGCGATCGGGGACGTCACCGACCGGATGAACCTGACCCCCGTCGCCATCCGCGAGGCGGTCGCCTTCCACCAGACCGTCTATCGCGACAATCCGCAGCATTTCGATTACGAGGCCGTCGCCACCGCGGTCTTCAGCCAGCCGCCGGTCGGCGTCGTCGGCCTGTCGGAAGCCGAGGCCCGGCGTTCCTGCTCGGCGGGTGTAGACGTCTACGTGACCCGGTTCCGGCCAATGAAATACGTCTTCACCGGTTCGGAGGAACGGGTGCTGATGAAACTGGTAGTCGACGCCCAGAGCCAGCGCGTCGTCGGCGTCCACATCGTCGGGCCGGACAGCCCGGAGATGATTCAGCTCGCCGCCATCGCCGTGAAGGCCGGGCTGACCAAGGCTCAATGGGACGCGACCTGCGCGGTTCACCCCACCATGGCCGAGGAACTTGTTACGCTGAAGGAGAAGCAGTCGGGGGCGACGTCGGCGGGGTGAGCGCCGGTTTGTCGATCGGATGAGGTCTTTCTCGGAACATCTCGATCAGATCCAGCCGTCCCGCCTCGGGAACCCCAGTCGCGACGGGACCGTCGTTCCGGAACTGTATCAGCTGGGTATCGCCCAGCTCCGCCATGGGCCAGTTCGGCCGCCCTACTCCATTGGGATCGCCTGATCTGGCGAAGGCGGTCCAGTAGCGGGTCATCACCTCAGACGCCGCGCGATCTGCGTCTCGTACGGAATAAGGCAGCAGAGGCAGGGTTCCGAACACATAGGGGCGTTCGATGGCGTGAGTCGCCCCGCCGTGAGGCTCAGGATTGTCCGGCGAGGAAATATCGAACCGGTACAGATAGGCCGGATGTCCCGTCGCCGTGTGCAGCCGCGCCAGCCGTCGCGCGGGCTCGCTGAAAACGGCATCGGTGATGAAGCCCCGGTCGAAGCCCGCCTCTCCGCCATAGGCGGCCGTGATCATGGCCCGCTCCAGCCAGGTCATGTCGTCGTCGATCATGCCGTAGCCGTTGCGATCCGTCGGCTTCATCCACCAGAATTCGGCGCTGTTGGTCCCGATCATCATGGGCACGGGGGCTTGCCGTCCAGCCCGGAAGGCCGCCTCGACGGTCGAGGTCACGATCCGACCGTCGATGAGGCTCAAGTCGCCGTTAGCGAAGACCGGCGCCGGAGTCAGCAACTGCTCCACCGGAGCCGCGCGCAGATCGGCCGCCGTTACAAGATTGTGGCCATCGGCCCAGACCTCGCCCCTCTCGCGCGCCGACGGAAGATCATAGGCGCCGCGCCGATCCAGCGGCGTCTGGAGTTCGCGCCCCAGGCCCGACTGGACAACGGCCCGGTCGAACAGCCCCCGCGCCGGCGGCGAAATCATCATCCGCGTCACGATGGCCCCGCCCGCTGACTCGCCGAAGATCGTCACATTGGCCGGGTCGCCGCCGAAGGCCGCGATATTGCTCCTGACCCACTTTAGCGCGGCGATGACGTCCATCAGCCCGTAATTGCCGGCCGCCTCCTCCACTGGCCGTTCCGCCGCCAAGGCCGGATGGTCGAAGAAGCCCAGACGTCCCAAGCGGTAGTTCAACGTCACCACCACCATGCCCTGCCGCGCCAGGTGCGAACCGTCATAGAGGGCGGCGGTGCCCGATCCATTGACCAGCCCGCCGCCGTGGATCCACACCATGACCGGGGCCAGGTCGGTTACATCCAAGGGACGCCAGACGTTCAAGTTCAGGCAGTCTTCGCTCATCGGCAGTGGACCGACGCCGGGATCGCCTTGCGGAGTCGCCTGGATGCAGATGGCGCCATAGGTCATGGCGTCTCTCCGCCCTTCCCAATGTGGCGCCTCGCCCGGCGGCCGCCAGCGCCGTTCCGCGACCGGTGGGGCGGCATAGGGGATGTTCTTGAACGAGGCGACGGTGTCTTCAGTCCGTCCGGCCAAGGCGCCCTGCGCCAATTGGACAATGGGCTGATCTACCGGCGGCTGGTCTGTCGGTTGAGCCATCATGAGGGAGAGGGTGGCCAAGGCGCCTACGAAAGTCATGCCCAGTCCTTAGCAAATTCTCCCAACAGGCCAATGACGAACGAACGAAGGGGAAAATTCTGTGTTCGGTAGCGAACCCTTTTCGCCCGTCGCGCATTATGCCTTCGCTAAGGTCGGGGCTTCGATTGACTATACAAACATCAACGGGCGCTTCCCTCGCGGAGGTGGCGAGCGCCTTTGAGGCGTCGCCCAATCCCTATCTGCTGCTGACGCCCGACCTGCGCATCGTCGAGATGAACCAAGCCTATATCGACGTGACCGGCGCACGACGCGACGAGATCGTAGGCCATTCCTTGTTCACGGCGTTCGATTCCGGACCCGGCGATGACGCCCCAGACAATGTCAGGCAGGTCAGGGCGTCGCTAGAGAAGGCGCGCGATACACGCCAACGCGACCACCTGGCGGTCGTCCGCTACGCCATGCCTCGCGTCCGCGAAGACGGCCGCGAGGTGTTCGAAGAACGGATCTGGAGCGCGACACATACGCCGTTGATGAATGCAGAGGGCGAGGTCGTCCTTCTTCTTCAACACACGATGGACGTCACAGATCTCTCGCCGGCGATACGAACCGACGAGCCAACGACGGCATTGGACGCCTTGATCGGCGGGTCAGTCCTTCGGCGCGCTCAATCGGTGCAGGAAGACAATCGGCGGCTGGAGACGGAACGCAACCGCCTGGTCGAAATGTTCATGCAAGCGCCGGGATTCGTCGCCATTCTGACCGGACCTGAACACCGCTTCCAGATGCACAATCAGGCTTACGGCCAATTGATCGGGCATCGTGACATCGCCGGAAAGCCGCTCCGCGAGGCCCTGCCGGAACTGGCGGGGCAAGGCTACTATGAGTTCCTGGACGCAGTCTTCGAAACGGGCCAGGCCTACGAAGGTCGAGAGAGCCAAGCGCTGTTGCAGCGTACGCCCGGCGGGCCGCTAGAAACCCTGTATCTCAACTTCATCTACCAGCCGATCCGCGACGAACGGGGCGCCGTCGTCGGCATCTTCGTTCAAGGTCACGACGTCACAGAAAACGTAAAATCGGCAAAACTACAAAAACTTATGATTGATGAGCTGAACCATCGCGTAAAGAATACGCTGGCTACGGTGCAGTCGATCGCCATTCAGACGGCCCGTTCCCACACCGACCCGGCCAGTTTCGCCTCAACCTTTCAATCCCGCATCCTGGCCCTGTCTCACACCCATGATCTCCTGACCCTCAGCCATTGGGAAGGCGCCGATTTGCAGGCCATTTTGGCGCACGAGACAGAGGCGTTCGGCCCGCGTCGCATCACTCTGAACGGTCCCGTCACCGCGCTGACGCCGGCAACAGCCTTGTCCCTTGGCATGATCTTCCACGAACTCGCCACCAACGCCGCGAAATACGGCGCCCTTTCCGGGCCCGACGGCCGCGTCCTGATCGATTGGCGCGTCGCGGAGCAACCCGAACGCATTCTTAAGCTGACTTGGCGTGAAATCGGCGGCCCGAAAGTTACGCTACCGGACAGAAGAGGTTTCGGTAGTCGATTGATTGAACGAAACATTCGCCATGATCTGGCGGGCGAGGTCGATCTGGTCTACGCCAGCGATGGATTGATTGCGGAACTGACGGTTCCACTCGACAGGACGCATGCCCAATGACCCAACCCTTGAACGGCCGACGTGTTTTAGTGGTGGAGGACGAGTCACTCGTCGCCATGCTGCTCGAGACCATCCTGGAGGATATGGAGTGCATCCCCATCGGTCCGGCCTCAAATATCGATGAAGGCGAGGCCATGGCCCGCGACACCGTCGGTCTCGACGCCGCCCTGCTGGACGTCAATGTGGCGGGCCGGCAGGTCTTCCCGGTGGCGGAGGCGTTGAGAGCCCGCGGCGTGCCCTTCGTCTTTTCGACCGGCTATGGCGAAGGCGGCCTGCCCGAGGAATGGCGGGGCTCGGCCACCGTGCAGAAACCTTTCACCGAGGCGGCGATCCGGGACGCCCTGATGAAGGCTATGGGCGTCGGCCAAGCCTAGGCTTGAGGTCTATAAGGATCGCCCGCGCGGCGTTATGACCCGGCGCGCCCGTTACGCCGCCGCCGGGGTGAGCCCCTGATCCGCACAGGTAAAGTCCCGGGACCGGCATTCGGTAGTCGGCATGCCCCAGAGCCGGACGAGCGCTGAACAACTGGTCCAGGCTCAGTCGGCCGTGGAATATGTCGCCGCGGACCAGTCCAAAACGTCGCTCCAGATCCTTTGGGCCCAAGGCGATCCGCCCCAGAACAGAAGCCTTGAAGCCCGGCGCATGGGCGTCGACCGTATCGATCATCAGATCGGCGACCGTGTCGCGATGCGCGTCTTCCAGATCAGGCGAGACATGCTGGCAGAACAGGCTCGCCACATGAGCGCCCGCCGGCGCCAGACTGTCGTCCAGTGTCGAGGGGATCAGCATCTCAACGATCGGCTTCGACGACCAGCCGTTCAGTCGCGCCTCGGCATGGGCGCGGTCCAAATAGGTCAGGCTGGGGGCGATGATGATGCCCGCCGTCAGATGATCGCCGGCTTCAGGCAGGACGGTGAACTTCGGCAGTTCCGATAGCGCGACATTCATTCGGAATGTGCCCGAGCCGGAGGCGTACCGCCCTATCCGCTCCATGAAGTCCGCCGGCGCCGCTCTGGGGTCGACCAGAATCTCAAACAGCAGGCGGGGATGAAGGTTCGACGCCACAGCCCGCGCCCGCACGACGTCGCCGTCCTGGGTGACCGCGCCGATCGCCCGGCCCTTCTCGATCAGGACCTCGCTCACAGCCGTATCCAGCCGCACCTCGACCCCCTGTTCGGCGCAGGCCAGCGCCATGGCCTGGGTGATGGCCCCCATGCCGCCCAGGGCGTGACCCCAGACGCCCCTCTTCCCGTTCAGCTCGCCGAAGACATGGTGCAACAGCACATAGGCGGAACCGGGCGTGTAGGGACTGGCGTAGTTGCCCACCACGCTGTCGAACCCGAACAGGGCCTTGATCGGATCGCTTTCGAACCAGCCGTCCAGCCAGTCGCCCGCAGATTTGGTGAACAGATCCAGCAGGTCGCGGCGCCCCGTCTGATCAAGCCCGGCGATGCGCCGCCCAAGATGGCCCGCCCTTATCATTTCCGGCAGAGCCGCCGACCAGCCGCCCTCGACCATGTTCGGCGGCGACTTCAGCGTCAGATCCCGCAGCAGGGACGCCACCGTCTCCAATCGCGCCTCATAGGCCTCCAGCCGCTCGGCGTCCCGCGTCGAGAATTTCGCGACCTCCGCCCGCGTCCGGCCCGGCCCCGCCGCCAGATAGCGTCCGTCGTCCAACGGCAGGAAGTTCGACATCCGCCGCTCGACCATCCTCAGCCCGTGTCGCGCCAGTTCCATGTCGGCGATGACGGCGGGACTGAGCAGGCTGACGGTGTAGCTGGCGGTCGAGTTGCGAAAGCCAGGGTGGAACGGCTCCGTCACGGCTGCGCCCCCGACGACCGAGCGGCGCTCCAGCACGGTCACTTTCAATCCCCGACGGGCGAGGTAAAAGGCGCAGACCAGTCCATTGTGGCCTGCCCCAAGGATGACGACGTCGGTTTCGGTCTTTGCCATGGTCCCTCTCCGACCAAGCCATAGCACCGTCTGTCGGATCAGCCAGGGCCGCCCCGTCTTGGCGCGAACCATCCGCCTTCCGACCTCTGAACCGCGCCGGAAACCGCCAGGACGGCCAGGGTGTGCTCGATCGTTCGCCGCTTGCGCAGCCCGCCGCCGTCGAACGCCCTCGCCAACTCCTCGGGACGCGTGGGCATGCCGGATCGACGCAGACTGGCCAGAAGGGCGGCCGCCAGTCGACCGGGATCGTCTGGCAGGTGGGGCGCGATCGCTTCGTGAGACAGGATGGCTTCGATCTGAACCGGCGCTGACGGAGTTCTGACCCGCTCCATCTGATAGGCGGGGCGAATGAACCGCACTCGTCCCTGCGCCTCCTCCGCCGCGCGCGTCCGATTGAGTTCCGCCAGTCGGGTCGCCGTCTCGGCGTCGGACAAATTGACGGGCCAGCCATAGGCTTCGGCCGTGACCCGGTCGATCATCCCGTGAAGATGATCCAGGATGCCGATGCGGCCGGCGTCGTGGACCGCGCGCTCCACGGCGTCCATCGCCGTAAGGTCGTCGAGACGCGCCCGCGCGTTGTAAAGGCCGGTCATCGTCAGGCCTGGGTGCTCCGCTAGGACGCCCGCCCGCGTCGCATCTAGTTCTTCGCCCAGGGCCGCCAATTCCGCCGACTGCGCGGACGTCGGCGACGCAAAGGGGAACCGGTCAAAACATGCCCCCTTCACATAGACGGCCTCGCGCCGGTACTCGCCGATCCGGCCGGCATTGGCGGCGAACCAGGCACGATGCTGGCGGGACGAAAGCATGGCCAGGACGGCGGGATCATTGCTGGCGACGACCACCAGCTTGTTGTCAGGCAGGACGGCGGACTCGAGAAAGCGAAACCAGCGGTGTTTGGCCGTCTCGACGGTGACGATATAGCGGTCGAGCCCCTCAAGCGCGGCTCTCAAGTCCCGGCGAGGTTCGCCGAAGATCCACCAGTTGTCCCGGTAAGAAGCGCGGTTGTTGCGGTCCCGCTCAGGCTTCACCGTCTCCAGCAGATGCTGATAGATCAGCGGATGGCGACGCCGCACCTCGACCTCGTCCCAGCCGAACAGATCGATCGCCTGTAAGTCCCGCGCCCGATCCGCAAGATCCCGGCCGTTGCGATAGGTGCGAAGCGGAGACGGGGCGTCGTGTTCCGACCCCGCAAGAAGGTCCTGCCCCTGCGCCGGCTTGACCAGAAAGCCAGCCCCCATCAGCTGAACCCCGCGATAGGTCAGACCCGTATTGGCCTTCAGATCGACCGTGCGACTTAGACCCGACTCGATCATCAGGTCGGCGCCGATGACGCCTTCCCTTTCCCGGAAACTCAGCTTCGGCAGATCGGTATGCAGGTCGTCTTCGCCGATAACCTCCAGCCACCGCCCACGACCGTCCGGCTCGCCCCGTTCGGCGACGGACATGGCGATCCGCACATCGGCGCGCCCGGCGCCCGTCACCCAGGGGTGATCGGGAATAGCGAAGACCAGACGGATCGGCGGTCGGCGGGTCAGATGATGTTCGATCACCCGTCGTGAGAAGGTCTGGGTCACCGAGTTGGTCGTGATGAACCCGAACCGCCGCAGGGTCGATCCCTCACGGGTCAGGATGTCCGCCGCTCGATCCCACCAGGCCGTGACGATGTCGGCCGAGCGGAACCGACCGCCTCTGAGGCTGTCCAGAGCATCGACGTAGCCGTCGCCCAGTTCCGCACGCAGATCCTTGCCGGCGATGAAGGGCGGATTGCCGACGATGAAATGCGCTTCCGGCCATGGTGTGGGATAGGGATCGACATAGTGTTCGACCTCTCGCTCGGCCGCGCCATCCGACAATCGCCCCACGGGCCGGGTGATCACCCGGCCCTCTGCATCGCGCGCCAGATCCAGGCGCGAACAACTGACCAGCGCGTCCGTTCGCACGACACGCTGGAAATCCTTCAGGATCGGTTCGGATGGCTTGGCTTCACCGAACAGATGGAAATGCCATTGCAAGTAGCCGATCCACATCACCATTTCCGCAATCCAGGCGGCGTAGGCGTTCTTTTCCAACCCATAGAATTGTTCCGGGCTGACGACGTGGCCCTCCATGCCCAGTCGCCCCTGGGTCTCGCCCATCTCACTCAGGACGCCCAGAACTTCGCCCTCAAGTTCCTTCATCATCCGCATGGCGACGTAGAGAAAATTGCCTGTGCCGCAGGCCGGGTCCAGCACGCGTACCCGGCAGAGCTGATCATGAAAAGCGCGAACCATCCGCCGCGCGCCCGCAGTCTCCCCCTCCAGATGAAGACCAATGGCCTGGGCCTCTACCGCTTCCCATTCGGCGCGGAGGGGCTCCATGATCGTCGGCTCCAGCAGCCGCTCGACGTAGGCGCGCGGCGTATAATGGGCGCCCAGCTCCGCCCGCTCAGACGGGTCCAGCGCCTGTTCCAGCAGGGCGCCGAAGATGGCCGGCTCCACCAGGCTCCAGTCGCATTTCGAAGCCTCGATCAGGGCCGCCAGCTCCGCCTCGGTGATCGGCATCGGATCGACCACCTTGAACAGGCCTCCGTTGAACTGGCGAATGCGCTGCTGGGTCGCCAGGCAATGGCCGCCCATATCCATGGTGCTGAAAAACACCCGAGCCGCATCATGGAACCGGTCCGCCTTTCCGCGATAGGACTCGAGGAAACGCTGAAAGCCGCGCGCCTCGATCAGCCGGACACTGTCAGCGAACATGGCGAAGATGCACTGCATGACGAACAAGGCGATCCGCCCTGCCCTCGCCGCCCGCGCCGCCTGATCATCGGTCGGCTGCGAGTGCCTTTGACGGATGGATCGGACCAGCAGGGCCAGGCGGGCGGCGATATCCATGGTGACTTCCGCTACGCGGGCGGCGGGGTCCAGCGACATCGGATCGGTCCAGACCCGACGCAGCCGCTCGCGCACCTCCGCCTGACGCAGCTGGTCCAGCTCGATCCGGTAGGTGGCGCGGTCCGGAAACTGGGCATAGGCCTTGCCTTGCCGCGCAAAGTCGGACCACAGCTCGATGGCTCGGCCGACATCGACCACGATCAGAAACGGCGGCCATTCGTCCAGGGCCTTGGCGTAGTTCTCCGCCTGGCGCTTCGCCACCCGCATCACCCGATCCAAAGCTTCCGGTGAAGGAGCGCGGCCTTTGCGCGACGGGTGTACGAACCGGGCCAGCTGCACCGCCGGGTCCAGCGGCCCGCCGTCTCGCCGCTTTCGCGACTGTTTGGCCTCAAGCACGAAACAGCCGCGCTTGGCGCAGTCGATATAGCAGGGATGGCTGACCCCATCCTCGTGAACGAAACGCACCGGCCGTTCGAAACAATAGTCCAGGTCGCCCATCCGCTCATCGTCCGGCGCAGGGACGCCGATGACCCGGCAGAGCTGGATGATGAAGGTCTGGTACTGAGCCCTTTCGCTGATCGGAACATGGGCCCAGTGAGCGATGAAGGCATCAACATCTTTGGATTGCTTTCCGACCATGAAAGCAACCTATGGTTATTTTGTAGATAGATGCAATCTAAGATCGTATTCCGGCGATCCAACGTGCGTGCAGCATCGGCTTGCCGAGCCAGTAGGCCAGCTCGGCGGGCCGCGAGATGTCCCAGGCTGCGAGGTCCGCCGCCTGTCCCGCCTGCAGCACGCCTGCTTGATCCTGCAAGCCGAGCGCCCGCGCCGCCTCGCGCGTCGCCCCGGCCAGAGCCTCCTCCGGCGTCAGGCGAAACTGCACGCAGGCCAGGTTCAGGGCGTCGGTCATGGAGACGACCGGCGAGGTGCCGGGGTTGCAGTCGGTGGCGACGGCCATTCGCACGCCATGTGTCCGCAGCAGGGCTACCGGCGGAGCCTGGGTCTCGCGCAGCATCAGGAAGGCGCCGGGTAGCAGAACGGCGACCACTCCGGCGCTAGCCATCGCCGCGACGCCCGCTTCTGTGGCGTATTCGATGTGGTCGGCCGACAGGGCTCGGTAGCGCGCCGCCAGTTCCGCCCCGCCGCCGTCCGACAACTGGTCGGCGTGCAGTTTGACCGGCAGTCCCAAAGCCTGGGCGCGATCAAACAGGCGCGACACCTCCTCGCGTGAAAAGGCGATGGGCTCGCAATAGGCGTCCACGGCGTCCACCAGGCCTTCGGCGTGGGCGGCCGGCAGAATGTCGTCGATGGCGAGATCGACATAGGCGGCGCGGTCCGTCCGGTATTCCGGCGGCACGGCGTGCAGGCCCAGATAGCTGGTGCGGACGCGGACCCCGCCCTCGCGCCCGATGCGCCGCGCGACGCGCAGCATCTTCAACTCCGACTCCCGGTCCAGACCATAGCCGGACTTGATTTCGACCGTCGTCACCCCGGTCGCCTTCAACCCCTCAAGCCGCGCCATGGCCGAGCGGAACAGGTCATCCTCGGACGCTGCGCGCGTGGCCTGGACCGAGGCGACGATGCCGCCGCCCGCACGCGCGACCTCTTCATAGGTGGCCCCACCCAGCCTCTGCTCGAACTCGCCCGAACGATCTCCGCCGAAAACCAGATGGGTGTGGCAGTCGGTCAGTCCCGGCGTCAGCCAACGGCCGTCGAGCCGCTCGATCGTCTGGGCCTCGACCGACGGGAGGTCCGCCCGCGGGCCGATCCAGGCGATCCGTCCGTCCGCGATCACCACGGCGGCGTCTTCGATCGCGCCGTAAGGCGTTGCGCTATCCGCCATGGTGGCGGCGTGACAGTCGATGAGAAGTCGCTCGGCCTTCATCAAACCTGATCCTTGGCATGAACAGAGGAGAACAGGGCGACGAGATCATAGCGATCGCCCGGGAAGATCTGGCGCACCCGCGTCACCCCCTGCCCGTCCCGCCAGGTTCGTCGTTCGACGCAGAGGCAGGCGGCGCCGGCCCGGATCTGCAACAGCCGGGCGGACGGCGCATCCGCCTCCAGGGCGCCGATCCGGTTTTCGGCCTGAGTCCAGGGCTCGGAGTCCAGAAGCCAGCTCCCCGGCGGAACGGACTGAAAATCCACGCTTTCAGCCTGAGGTGCAGCGGCCAGGGCGATCAAGCGCCGCTCCAGAGCCAGAGGAACCGAGTCTGCGCTGTGCAGGCAAGTCAGCGCAATCAGGCGGCCGCCTGCCGCCAGTTCGGCTTCCTCCGGGTTTTGGGGCGGACGAACCAGGCGTTCCAGAAGTTGATAATCATAGACTTGTCCCCGTTCATTGATCTCAGCTCTGAGGTCGGGAATGGCGAGGAAGGCGGCATGGGCCTTGGGCTGGGCCACAAAGGTGCCCGCTCGCCGCCGACGGACCACCAGACCCCGCCCCGCCAGTTCCGACAGGGCCTTGGACACGGTTGCTCGAGCGCAGTCGTAGCGATCCGTCAGTTCGTGCTCGTAAGGCAGCCGCGCGCCGGGCGACAGGTCTCCCGACAGGATCTGGGCTTCCAGATCGGCGTAGATTCGCCGGTGAAGGGCGTTCACCGTCATGACAGAACCGTCTTCAAGGCTGAGCGGAAACGCGCTTCCAGGGCGTCCCGTGCGACATGGCGCCCGTGGCGCACGACCTCCCGACCGGCCCGCCAGACCGAGGCGATCGATCCCGTCGGGGCGCCGAAGATCCAGCTGTCCAGCACCGCGTCGCCCGAGCGGCCGGCGAAGGCAAGGCGGCGCGTGTCCAGAGAGATGATGTCTGCGGCCTGCCCCATCGCCAGACCGCAAGATGCCCCGCCGGCCTGAGCCCCGCCCGCCAAAACGCGTTCGAACAGGGCCCGTCCCGTCGACCGGGCTGCGTCTGCCGTCAGGGCGCGCCCGCGCAGGCCCAGCCGCTGGCTGTACTCCAGCATCCGAAGCTCCTCGGCCAGGCCGATCTGCACGTTGGAATCCGTCCCCACCCCGAGCCGGCCGCCAGCCTGCAGATAGGCTGTCGCCGGAAAGATCCCGTCGCCCAGATTGGCCTCAGTGATCGGGCACAGGCCGACGACGGCGCCGCGCGCGACGACCTCGCGCCATTCGGCCTCGGTCACATGGGTGGCGTGGATCAGGCACCATTGCTCGTCGACCGGCGCGTGGTTCAGCAGCCACTCCACCGGACGCGCGCCGGACCAGGCGAGACAGTCCTCGACCTCCTTGGTCTGCTCCGCCACGTGAATATGGATCGGTCCCCACTGGGCCAGTCCGGGCAGCACCGCCAGTTCGTCGGCGCTGACGGCGCGCAGGCTGTGCGGGGCCACGCCGACGCGTGCGTCTTCCATGTCCTGCGTCAGACGACGGCAGGCCGCGACCAGGTCGGCGAAGCCGTCCAGATCGGTGATGAACCGCCTCTGGCCCCGGACCGGCGGCAGAGCCCCGAAACCGGAATGGGCGTAGAAGACCGGCAGCAGGGTCAGGGCGATCCCGCTGACCTGAGCGGCCGCCACGATCCGACCGGCGATTTCGCTCCGGTCCGCATAGGCCGCGCCTGCGGGGTCATTATGCAGGTAGTGGAACTCGGTCGCACGGGTGAAGCCGCCTTCCAGCATCTCCGCGAAGGCCAGGGCGGTGATGGCCTCGATCTCGTCCGGGCCGCCCCGGTCGAGGAAGCGGTACATCAGCTCGCGCCAGGTCCAGAAGTCGTCGTCGGAAGGTCCACGCGCCTCGGTCAGGCCGGCCATGGCGCGCTGAAAGGCGTGGCTGTGGACATTGGTCACGCCCGGCAGGCCGACCCCGCCGCCCGCGTCTGTCGGCGCCCGCACAGTCCCTACGTCGATGGAAGCGATCCGGCCCGCTCTGACGCCGATCCGCACGTCCTTGCCCCAGCCGTCGGGCAGGAGAGCGGCTTCGAACCAGAGAGCGAGGTCCACAGGTTCCGGCTCAGGGGTCACTGGACAGGTCCGTCATGTTGCGATCAATATGTCTAGACATAAACCCGGCGGATCGATTTGGCGAGGGAAGCGCGGATGACCGATGACTGGCTGACCGTCGTGGAAGGCTCCGCGCCCCTGGTGATCGGCCTGCCGCACACGGGGACCGATATCCCCGACGCCATACTGGCCCGGATGATCTCGCCCTGGCTGGCGCGCAAGGACGCCGACTGGTGGGTGGATCAGCTCTACGACTTCGCCGTCGATCTGGGCGCGACCCTCGTGCGCACCGCCGTCTCTCGCAGCGTCATCGACGTGAACCGCGATCCGTCGGGCGCCTCCCTCTATCCCGGGATGACCACGACCGGCCTGTGCCCGACCGAGACCTTCGACGGCGAGCCCCTGTACCGCCCCGGCCAAACGCCGGACGAGGCCGAAATCGCCGAGCGGCGTGCGACCTGGTTCGATCCCTATCATGCGGCGCTTCGGGCCCAGATCGACCGTCTGGGCTCCCGGGGGGTGGTCGTCCTCTACGACGCCCATTCGATCCGTTCGGTCGTGCCCCGCTTGTTCGACGGCGAACTGCCGCAGTTCAACATCGGCGACAACGGCGGCGTCACCTGCGCGCCCGAACTGACCCGGGCGGTGGAGGCGGCCTGCGCCGCCAGCGGCGACAGTCTGGTCGTCAACGGACGGTTCAAGGGGGGCTGGACGACGCGCCGCTATGGTCGCCCCGAGACCGGCGTCCATGCCATCCAGATGGAGCTGGCGGACCGGGGATACATGCTCGATCCGACGGGCGCGGTCTCGCCCGACAACTGGCCCAGCCCCTACGATCAGCAACGCGCCGAACCGATGCGCGCCCATCTGCGCCGCGTACTGGCCGCCTGCATAGTCTTCGCCCAATCCAGCCGGTGATCACCCGATGAACACGCCCAACGCCCGGATCGTTCGCAGCCCGCGCGGCCCGGAAAAGACCGCCAAGACCTGGGTCGCCGAGGCGGCCCTGCGGATGCTGATGAACAACCTTGACCCCGAGGTCGCCGAGCGGCCCCAGGACCTCGTCGTCTATGGCGGCATCGGCAAGGCGGCGCGCGATTGGGCCGCCTTCGACCGGATCGTCGAGACCTTGAAGACCCTGGAGGCCGACGAGACCCTGCTGGTCCAGTCCGGCAAGCCGGTCGGCGTCTTCCGCACCCACGCCGACGCGCCCCGCGTCCTGATCGCCAATTCCAATCTGGTGCCGAAGTGGGCGACCTGGGAGCATTTCTCAGAACTCGATCGCAAGGGCTTGATGATGTACGGCCAAATGACGGCCGGCTCCTGGATCTACATCGGCACCCAGGGGATTGTTCAGGGCACCTACGAGACCTTTATGGAGGCGGGTCGCCAGCACCACGGCGGCGACTGGGCCGGCAAATGGATCCTGACCGCCGGTCTGGGCGGCATGGGCGGCGCCCAGACCCTGGCGGCGACCATGGCGGGCGCCTCCTGCTTGGCGGTCGAATGCCAGCGGAGCCGGATCGAGATGAGGCTCAAGACCCGCTACCTCGACGTCATGGCCGAGACGCTCGACGAGGCCCTGGCCCTGATCGAGACGGCCAATCAGACCAGAAAGCCGATATCGGTCGGGCTGTTAGGCAATGCTGCGGACGTGCTGCCTGAGATGGTGCGTCGGGGCGTGCGACCCGATCTGGTCACCGACCAGACCAGCGCCCACGATCTGGTCAACGGCTATCTGCCCTCAGGCTGGACCGTGGCCGAATGGGAGGACCGGCGGGTCAGCGATCCCGCCTCGGTCTCGGCCGCCGCTCGTTCCTCCATCGTCGCCCACGTCCAGGCGATGCTGGATTTCCAGACCGCGGGCGTGCCGGTCGTCGATTACGGCAACAACATCCGTCAGGTGGCCTTCGACGAGGGCGTGGCGAACGCCTTTGACTTCCCCGGTTTCGTGCCCGCCTATATCCGCCCGCTGTTCTGCCGTGGGATCGGCCCCTTCCGTTGGGCGGCCCTGACCGGCGATCCGGACGACATCCGCAAGACCGACGCCGCCATGAAACGGTTGTTCCCGGACAATCCCGGTCTGCACCGCTGGCTCGACATGGCGAGTGAACGTATCGCATTCCAAGGGCTTCCAGCCCGTATCTGCTGGATCGGATTGGGTGATCGACACCGCGCCGGCCTGATGTTCAACGAGATGGTTGCGTCCGGCGAACTGTCCGGCCCCATCGTCATCGGACGTGACCATCTCGATTCCGGCTCGGTCGCCAGTCCGAACCGCGAGACCGAGGCCATGATGGACGGGTCGGACGCCGTCTCCGACTGGCCTCTGTTGAACGCCCTGCTGAACACCGCCTCGGGCGCCAGCTGGGTGTCCCTGCACCACGGCGGCGGGGTCGGCATGGGCTATTCCCAGCATTCCGGCGTGGTCATCGTCGCCGACGGAACGCCCGAGGCCGCGCAACGGCTGGAGCGCGTTCTGTGGAACGACCCCGCCACCGGCGTCATGCGTCACGCCGACGCCGGCTACGACATCGCCTGCGCTGCGGCCCGCGAACATGGCCTGAACCTCCCCAGCCTGAAGGCCTGACACATGACCAGGATCGCCATCGGCCAATCCCCCTTGACCCTCGCCCAGTTGCGCGCCGTGCTGGACGGCCCGGTGACGGTCACGATCTCCGCCGACGCCTGGGCCGACGTCGACAAGGGGGCGGCCACGATCGCCGCGATCGTGGCCGAGGGGCGCACCGTCTATGGGGTCAACACCGGCTTCGGCCTGTTGGCCAACACCTCCATCGCTTCGGAGGATCTGGAGACGCTGCAGCGCAATCTGGTGCTCAGCCACGCCTGCGGGGTCGGCCCCTTGTTGCCGGACGCCGTGACCCGGTTGCTGATGGTCCTGAAGATCGCGAGCCTTTCGCGCGGCGCCTCGGGGATCCGCCGCCAGACGCTGGAAGCACTGGTCGCCCTGGTGAACGGCGACGTCCTGCCCTGCGTCCCGTCCAAGGGTTCGGTCGGCGCCTCGGGCGATCTGGCGCCCCTGGCCCATATGAGCTGCGTCCTGATCGGCGTCGGTCAGGCCCGGCTGAACGGCGAGGTCCTCGACGCCGAGGCGGCCCTGGCGCGGGTCGGGCTGACGCCCCTGACCCTGGGGCCGAAGGAGGGCCTGGCTCTTCTGAACGGCACCCAGTGCTCCACCGCCCTCGCCCTGGCCGGACTGTTCGCGACTGAGGCGGTGTTCGCCGCCGGTCTTGCGGCAGGCGCCCTGTCGGTCGACGCGCTAAAAGGGTCGGATGCGCCGTTCGATCCGCGCATCCACGCCCTGCGCGGCCAGCCCGGCCAGATCGCCGTCGCGGCGCGGCTGCGCCAACTAATGACCGGCTCCGCCATCCGCGACAGTCATCGCGACGACTGCGCCAAGGTGCAGGACCCCTATTCCCTGCGGTGCCAGCCCCAGGTCATGGGGGCCATCCTGGATATCCTGAATGCTTCGGCTGCGACGCTGGAGCGGGAAGCCAACGCCGTCACAGACAATCCCCTGGTCTTCATCGAGGACGGCGACGTCATATCCGGCGGCAACTTCCATGCCGAACCTGTTGCTTTTGCAGCCGATCAGATCGCCATGGCTTTGTGCGAGATCGGAAATATCTCCGAGCGCCGCACCGCCATTCTGGTCGATCCGAAGATGAGCGAACTGCCGGCCTTCCTGGTCAAGGAGAGCGGTCTGAACTCGGGCTTCATGATCGCCCAGGTGACGGCGGCGGCCCTGGTGGCGGAAAACCGCATGGTCGCCCATCCGTGCAGCATCGACACCGTCCCGACCAGCGCCAACCAGGAGGATCACGTCTCCATGGCCACGCATGGGGCGCGGCGCCTGCTGGATATGGCCGAGAACGCGGCGACGGTCGTCGGCATCGAATTGCTGGCGGCCGCTCAGGGGCTGGAGTTCCACCGCCCCTTGACCAGTTCGCCGGCGCTGGAACAGGTCCTGTCCATCGTCCGTGAAGCCGCTGCGCCCTACGCCAGCGACCACTATTTCGCGCCGGACATCGCCCGGGCGACGGACGGCGTGCGGAACGGTCGCTATCGCATCTTCACGCAGAACCTTCTGCCATCGACATAAGCCACTGAACAGTCAGTCAAATGGTTGGAGCAGCGCCCGTCGCAAGGCGGCCAGATTAGCCGAGCCGGTGCAGAAGCAGACCGTCCTCATCTGACGGACGACCCGTTGGAAATGCGCTACGACCGCATCGGTGGATTCGGTCGCCGCCGTCAGCACCCCGGCGGCCTGACCGACGATATCGGCGCCCAGTCGAATAGCGCGGGCCACGTCCACCCCGTCCCGCACTCCGCCCGACCCAATCACCACGGCGTCGGGACAGGCAAGTCGCACATCCACGATGGCCTGGGGCGTGGTTATGCCCCAGTCGGCGAACACGGCGGCGTGGATCCTGTCGTTCGGATCGGTCGCCCGTTCGCCCTCGATCAAGGCCCAGTTGGACCCGCCCGCGCCCGCCACGTCCACGGCGGCGGCGCCCATGTCGATCAGGCGGCGCGCCGTCCGACCGGACAGGCCCGCGCCGGTTTCCTTGACCACGACCGGGACCTCGATCTTGCGGATTAGGGCCTCCAGCGCCGCCCCGACGCCCCACCAGTCGCGGTCCCCCTCGGGCTGGCAGGCTTCCTGAAGCGGGTTCAGATGTACGACCAGGGCGTCGGCGCCGATCATGGCCACCGCACGTCGCGCCTCGTCCGGGCCGAAGCCGCGCGTCAACTGCGCTGCCCCGATATTGGCCAGGATCGGCGTATCTGGCGCGCGGCGCCTTAGTCCAAGGTCCAGTCCGTCGCTGGCGCCGCCCTCGATAGCCGCCCGCTGCGACCCGACCGCCAGGGCGATGCCCATATGTTGGGCCGCCTCCGCCAGACGCGCATTGACGGCTTCGGCCCGCGCCGGACCGCCGGTCATGGCGCTGATCAGCAGGGGCGCCTTCAGCCGCCGCCCCAGAAAATCCGCCCCCAGGTCGATCTTGTCATGATCCAGGTCCGGCAGGGCCTCGTGGACGAAACGGACGGAGTCGAACCCGGCGTCGCGGGCATGGCGGCCCCGACCGGACAGCACGACATCCAGGTGCTGGTCCTTGCGGCTGGGCGAAACAGGGTCGGTCATTCCCCTCGCCTAGGACCGGATCGTGGCCCGGATGGGGCGGTCAGGGCTGGCGTTCGACGGTCAGGGCGTAGGCGCCGGTCTCATTCGGCCCCAGCGACCGGGCCCGAACCACGTACCAGCCGTCTTCCGGCGCCGTCCAATCCAGCTTGGCGTGGGTGTCCGACAGGCTGTCGTCGTCGGAAGCGATGCTGGTGAAGTCCTCACCGTCTTCGCCAAGGTCGATGAAGGCGTCGAAGGCGTTCGAGACCAGGGTGATCCGCAGCTTCTCGTCCTTCTTCGCCTGGAACCGGTAGGCGTCGTAGAAGGCGCCTTCGTCCGTCAGGGCGTCGGCGACGCTCAAGGTCCCGCGCGCGGTGGCGCCGACCAGGACACTGCCCGGCTTTGGCTCGGGACCGCGATCGATCAGCTCAAGCGAATACAGGCCCTTCTCATCGCCGGTCAGGGGCGAGGCGCGAACCACATAGTCGCCCGTCGACGGCAGGGTGAGGTTCAGTCGCGAGTCCGTCCCCTCCCCCAGGCCGTCGTCGTCGGTGGCCAGGGCGGTGAACTCGTCCTCGGCCGATCCGATCGCGAGCACGGCGTCAAAATCGCCAGAGCGCAGGATGGCCTGAACACGCTGACTCTCAGTCCCGCTGAAGACGAAGGCGTCATAGTGTTTGCCGTCATCGTCCTGCGGATCCTCGGGCGTGATTTCGTCCTCGACCGTTTGACCGAAGTCCAAGGCGGTCGGCGCAGGCGGCGGCGCGACCTCTTCCAGGCGCAGCTTGAACCGCCCCTCGCCATCCCCGCTGAAGGCGCGCGCCTCGATCACATAGTCGCCGGCCTCTTCCAGGGTCTGGGCGATCCGGGAATCGGTGCCCGATCCCGCCCCGTCGTCGTCCTCGGCCACAACCGAATTGTCCGACGCCTTGCGCAGCGTCAGATAGGCGTCGAAGTCCTTGGACGACAGTTCGATGGCCACGCGCTGTCCGGCTGCTGCGGTGAACCGATAGAATTCCGTGCGCTGGCCCTCGTCGTTCGCGCCCGTTTCGTCGTCCAGGTTTCCATCTACGCCGTCGCCGATGGCGATGGGTTTGGCGGGCGGCGCGGGCGGCGCCTCGCTGAGCCCGACCGTATAGCGGCCCTCGCCGTCCTCCAGCGCGGTGGCGCGGATCACATAGTCGCCGGCGACCGGGGCGGTGAAGACCAGACGCGAGTTAAGCCCGTCGTCCGGTCCGTCGTCGTTCTGCGCCAGTTCGACGAAGTCGGCGCCGTTCATCCGTCCGACCAGCACCTTCGGATCGAAGGCCTCGGATTCCAGGGTGACGATCACCCGTTGTCCGGCTGCGGCGCGGAAGACGTAGGCGTCATAGCGACCGCCGTCTTCTTGCTCAGGATCCCGCCCGGTCAATTCGCCGGCCTGCTCGGCGCCCACGCGCAAGCTTGACGGGCGGGGCGCTCGCGGCGGGGCCGGACGTTCGCGCAGCGACAGGCTGTAGTCGCCGCCGTCGAGGCCCGACAGGGTGCGGGCGCGCAGGATGTAGGTTCCACCGGTCTCTGGCGTGAAGCGCAGCCGCGCGTGGGTGTCTTCGCCCAAACCGTCATCATCCTCAGCCAAGGGTTCATCGGCCCCTTCGGCGTAGAGCGCCAAATAGGCGTCGAAAACGTCCGACCGCAGAACGGCCTCAAGTCGCTGCCCCGCACGGGCCTCGAACCGGTAGTCGTCATAGCGATAGGCGTTATCGCCGGTCGTCGCCAAATCCGCATCCGTCAGCGCGCCGTTCACCGACGCCCCGAGCCGTAGCGCCTGGACGTCCTGGGCCAGGGCGGGCGAGACGGCCCAGGCCAGGGCGATGGCGCTGACGGCGGCGACGAGGGGCGGACGGTTCATAGAAGACTCCAGAGTTTGAAGCCGATCATAGACGCCGAACCATGACGGCTGTAAATCGCCGCCATTCCCCTTTTGCATTCCCCCAATCCAATCTGTACCGGAGCCCTCATGTCGGCCGAGCCCACACGCGCGACCCTGATCGACGGCAAGGCCTTTTCGATCGACCTGGTGGACCGCGTCGCCGCCGCCGCCGCCCGCCTGGAAGCCAGCCAGGGCGTCAAGCCGGGCCTGGCCGTCGTCATCGTGGGCGAGGACCCCGCCAGCCAGATCTATGTCCGCAACAAGGGCGAAACGACCCTGCGCGCGGGCATGCGGTCCGACACCCACCGCCTCTCCGACACCACGACTCAGGACGAACTTCTGGCCCTGATCGCCTCACTGAACGCCGATGTCGGCATCCACGGCATTCTGGTCCAACTGCCCCTGCCGAAACATATCGATTCATCGGTCGTGCTGGACGCCATCGACCCTGATAAGGATGTGGACGGTTTCCACGTCGTCAACGCTGGGCGCCTTGCGGTCGGCCTTCCGGGCCTGGTGCCCTGCACCCCCCTCGGCAGCGTGATGTTGCTGAAGGACCAGCTGGGCAACCTGACCGGCCTGAACGCCGTCATCGTCGGCCGGTCCAACATCGTCGGCAAGCCGATGGCGCAGCTGCTGCTGGCCGAAAGCTGCACCGTCACCGTCGCCCATTCCAGAACACGCGACCTGCCCGCCCTGTGCCGCACGGCCGACATCCTG
Source organism: Brevundimonas sp. FV2ps16 (assembly GCF_058681075.1). Taxonomy (NCBI): domain Bacteria; kingdom Pseudomonadati; phylum Pseudomonadota; class Alphaproteobacteria; order Caulobacterales; family Caulobacteraceae; genus Brevundimonas; species Brevundimonas sp. FV2ps16. The sequence continues at coordinate 2,540,584 of NZ_CM178728.1, forward strand.
GTCGCCGCCGTCGGTCGGCCGGAGATGATCAAGGGCGATTGGATCAAGCCGGGCGCCACCGTCATCGACGTCGGCATCAACCGCGTCCCGTCGGCCGATCCGGTCAAGGCGGCCGAGGGCAAGACCCGCGTCGTCGGCGACGTCGCCTTCAAGGAGGCGGTCGAGGTCGCCGGCCGCATCACACCCGTCCCCGGCGGCGTCGGCCCCATGACCATCGCCTGCCTGCTGGCCAACACCTATTCGGCCGCCTGTCGCTCCATCGGCGTCGAACCGGAGCCATTGGACGCTTGAAGCGTTGCGGTCCTGAGGCGATAGTCGCCGCACCGGCGCAACCGCCGACAGGGGAAAATCCATGGCTCGCTTCAACCCTCGCGCTCTGGCTCTGACCGCCGTTCTCGTCGCGGCGCCCGCCGTCACCGGCTGCGGCTACAACACCATCCCGACCAAGCAGGAACGGGCCGAGGCGGCCTGGGCTGACGTCCAGGCCCAGTACCAGCGTCGCGCCGACCTGGTGCCCAATCTGGTCGCCACCGTCCAGGGCGCGGCGATCCAGGAACGCACCACCCTGACGGACGTGATCAACGCCCGCGCCCGCGCCACCTCGGTCAATGTCTCCGCCGCCGACCTCAGCAATCCGCAGGCCTTCCAGCAGTATCAGCAGGCCCAGGGCCAGCTCTCCGGCGCCCTGTCGCGCCTGCTGGTCTCGGTCGAGGCCTATCCCCAGCTTCAGGCCAATCAGAACTTCCTGACCCTCCAGTCCCAACTGGAAGGCACCGAGAACCGGATCACCATAGCGCGGCGCGACTACAATGAGGCGGTGCGCGACTACAACACCACCCTGCGCACCTTCCCGAACGTGATCTGGGCCAAGACGGCCCACGCGGGCTCCCAGCCGATGCAACTGTTCACCGCCACCGCCGAGGCCCAGTCCGCGCCGCAGGTGAACTTCAATCTCGGCGGGACGCCCGCAGCCGCGCCCGGCGGCGGCGCTGCTCCGGTCGCTCCGGGTTCGCCCCCGCCGGCCCAGTGAGCGCCCTCCCCGTTCGGACACGGCGTCCAGCGGGCGTCGTCGCGGGTCTCTTCGGCCTCATGGCCGTCCTGCTGTTCGCCCTGCCGGCGGCGGCGCAGGCGAAACTGGATTTCCCGCCGCTGACTGGCCGGGTAGTGGATCAGGCGGATCTGCTCGACGCTGCGACCGAACAGGCGCTGACGGACAAGCTTGCTGCGCTCGAAGCCAAATCCAGCGACCAACTGGTCGTGGTCACGGTCCGCAGCCTCCAGGACCAGGAAATCGAGGACTACGGCTACCAGCTGGGTCGCGCCTGGAGCATTGGCCAAAAGGAAGGCGACAACGGCGTCCTGCTGATCGTCGCCCCGACCGAACGCCGGGTTCGGGTCGAGGTCGGCTACGGCCTGGAGCCGATCCTGACCGACGCCTTTTCCTCCATGGTCATCCGCAACGAGATTCTGCCGGCCTTCCGCGACGGTGACTATCAGACGGGCGTCGTCCGAGGTGTGGACGCCCTGATCGGCCAGTTGGAGCTCGATCCTGCGGAGGCTCAGGCACGAGCCGCCGCCGTCCAGGAAGCAGATGAAGCCGGCGCCGCGCCGATCCTGCCTATCGTGATCATTGCGGTGATCTTCAGCCTCTTCCTTATGGTGGCTGTCGGTTCCGCAGGACGCGGGCGTCGCCATCGCGGCGACAGCGTGACGCCGATCCTGCTGTGGGCGGCCTCGGAAGCGCTGAGAAGCGCCGGACGCGGCGGCGGAGGCGGTTTCGACGGCGGCGGAGGTGGATTTGGCGGAGGCGGCGGCGGCTTCGGCGGCGGCGGCGCTTCGGGAGGATGGTGATGCGCTTCACGAACGAAGACCGGACGCGGGTCGCCGCCGCCATCGCCTCGGCCGAGACCGGCACCTCGGGCGAGATCTTCTGCGTCGTCTCGCGCGGCGTATCGTCCTATGTGGACGTCAGCCTGGCCTGGGCGGCGGGCGCGGCCCTGCTGACGCCGACCATCCTGATCCCCTTCGGCTTTGATCTGTCCTGGCCGGTCGGCGACACCTGGGAAGCCGCCCATGCCTCGGCCCAGGCCGCCGGCGTCGGCCAGGCCCTGGCCGCCTACGCCTTGATCCAGGCGGCGATCTTTATCGGCGTCTTCCTGCTCACGCGGCTGCCGCCGATTCTGCGCTGGGTCACGCCGCGCGGTCTGCGTCGGGCCCGAGTGCGTAAGGCGGCGCTACAGCAGTTCCTGGCCCACGGCGTCCACGTCACGCAGGATCGCACCGGGGTTCTGATCTTCGCTGCTCTGAAGGAACACCAGGTCGAGCTGATTGCCGACGAACTGATCCATCAAAAGGTCGATGAAGGCGTCTGGGCCGACACCGTCGCTGTTCTGACCTGCGAGCTCAAGGCGGGCCGCCCCGTCGCCGGCTTCGAAGCGGCGGTCGAACGGTGCGGACAGGTGCTGGCGACTCATTTCCCGCCCCGCGCAAACAACCCCAATGAATTGCCGGACCACCTGATCCTGCTCTGATCGTCGTATCGGGGTCGCAATCCGCGCCCAAAAGGCCTAGCCATCCGCCCAAGTCTCGGCACGTCCTCGGGAAACCATGCCCCGCCTTCTGACCTATAACGTCCATCGCTGCGTCGGCACGGACAAGCGCCTGGATGTCGACCGCATCGTCGCCGTCATCAGCGAGCACGAACCGGACATCGTCTGCCTCCAGGAACTGGATGTCGGCCGCGCCCGCACCGGCAAGGTCGATCAGGCCGAAGCCATCGCCGAAGGCCTGTCCATGACCTCGCGCTTTCACCCGGCGATGCGGGTGGAGACCGAACTCTATGGCGACGCGGTCATGACGCCACATCCCGAGCGTTTGATCCGCGCCGACGCCCTGCCCACTGTTCGCGGCATTCCAGGGCTGGAGCCACGCGGCGCCATCTGGTCCGAGATCGAGATCGACGGTGTCGCGATCAATGTGCTGACAACCCACCTGGGCCTGGTCCCGCGCGAACAGAGGCTTCAGGCGTCGGCCCTGGCCGGAACGGGATGGCTCGGCGGCTGTACCGGGCCGACGCTGTTGGCCGGCGATTTCAACGCCACCTCGATCACCCGCCCCTATCAGACCCTGGTGCGCAAACTGGCGGACTGCCAACGGTTGCTGAACCTCAAGCCGTCCGTGAAGACCTTCCCGTCGGGCTTCCCGGCCATCCGCATCGATCATTGTTTCGTCAGCCCGGAAATCCGCATCACGGGGGTCAAGTCGGACTTCTCGCCCCTGGCCCGCGTGGCCTCGGATCACCTGCCGCTGATCATCGACTTCGAGATCGTTCAGCCCGGCGCCTGACCGCCTTCGGACATCGGTCGGGTGCGTTGCGACCGGTTCAGCCGCTTCCACGGCCGCCAGGCGTCGCTCGAAGAGGTCGGATCGCCCAGCTGCCATTCAGCGAACAGTCTCTGGATCCGCGTCGGCGGCTCCGACCCCAGCGGTTTCAGCCGGTCGCTGGCGAAGCTGCAGATGGCGGCGCCCGTCGATCCCATGACCGCTTCGACCGCCGCGAAATCCTCAGCCGACACGCCGATCCAGTGTCCGATCGTCCGATGACGATGGGCGACGATTACCGCGCGCCCCGCCGCATCGGTCGGCTCGGCGGCGATGTCGCACTCGGTATCCAGCCCCATCGACCGATTGTTCAGATTGGATGACCCGATCCGCAACAGCCGGTCATCGATGATCGACACCTTGGCATGGACGATGATCCGGTCGCCCTCGGCCGTCAGGGGGGCGAAGGCGAAAAAGCGGTTGTACTTGTCCGCCTGTTCCAGTCGGTACAGCACTTCGGCGCGGGCCGTATCCATGGTCATGCTGTCGAACCAGCTCGGGCTCTTGCCGGTCGAGACCACCACCACCTCCGGCCCGTCCACCTCGGCCAGCCGCTCGGCCAAAGCTGCGGCGATCACTGGCGAGGTGAAGTACTGGTTCTCGAAATAGATCAGCTTTTTGGCGCGCCGTATCGACTGCAGGTGCAGGGCCTCGTTCTCGCGCACCTCGTGCCGCCCGCTCCACTTGGGCTCGGTGCGGGCTATGCCGACAGGGACGTTCGTCATCTGCACGGCGACCCCGCCCGGCCAGGGATCGCTCTCGACCTCATCGGGAATCGTGCGCTCCCAGGTCGCCTTGAACCAGCGTTCCCGCGCCAGATCGCCCAGCGCCCGCGCCGCCGGTCCGTCCATCACGCTCATCACCTCGTGGCGGGCCTTGCAAATCAGGCCGTTCGGCAGGGCGCGTCGCGGATCGCCGTCAAAATGATCTTCGGAATCCCAGCGGTCGGTCGAGATGTCGCCGCCGCCGCAGAAGGCCACGCGGTCGTCGATGACGATCACTTTCTGGTGGTGGCAGGCCCCGATCGGCCCGGGCGAATCCATGCGGAACTCGACCATCCGCTTGCGGAACCAGCGCTGCGCCCGGTGCGGATAAAAGCCCTGTGACGCCGCGATCAGCAGTGGCGACTTCCAGATCAGCAGCCGGATATCCAGATCCGGCTTTCGCTTCACAAGCATGCGCAGCTGATGACCGATCTCGAACTGTTTCTCGCTGGGTCGGGTTTCGGGATCCAGATGGGTGCGCGGGTCGAACTGCCAGCCCAGCACCACAATGGATCGCTCGGCCTTGTTGAGCGCCGACGACAGGGCGTCGAAATAGGCCTCGTTCTCCATCAATATGGAAAACCGGTGCGCGACTTCGCTGCGCCAGACGCCCGCTCCCGGGGTCAGCAGACTGCCGTCATAGCTGTCGCTGTCTTCGGTCATTCAGCCTGCCTGCCCGATTCGCGTGACACTGCGATGGGGACGCCCTCGCCTCTTCCGTTTCACGCGCGCTACGCCGGGTCAATCTTTACGCGGCGGGATTGTGGCGTTCGCCAAAAAGGCGCATAAGGCCGTCGGCCATGGGGGCTGTGGGAGACGCCGTCATGCAGGCGCTGGTGGAACTGATCGCGGGCTTCATCGCCTTGCTGGCCGCCGCCGTCCTGTCGCAATTCGGCGTCGACATCCATTCTCCGCAGCCCGCCGATCGGGAAGTTCACCGCGTGGCGGATTGCCCTGCCGAGAAGGCTGCGACCTTCGCTGCCGAGTCCGATCGCGACTGCTGAGAACGAACAGTCCACGGCTCAACGATCTCTACGTCTTGGACCTTTGGTTTCAAGCCGCTAGGGTCGAATCGGCGCGTTTCGCGCGCCGCGCGCATGAATCGAGCTCGACGCCTGATGAAATCCCGTAACCGGCCGCCGCTGAAGCTGACAGACGAAGACGCCGTCGCGCCCGTCGACGGGGCTCACGACGCAGCGGTTGAGGCAGAGGTCGAACAGACGCTGGTTGAGGCGGAAACGCCGTCCGAACCGCCTTTGGAACTGGATCCCCTGCCCGCGCCGCCGCCTGAACGCCCGATCTCGGAACGACGGCGCCGTCGAATGGCCGAAGAGGCGCGTCAGGCCCAGCTGCGCGCCGCCGCCCCGCCGCCGCCGCCGCCCCATCCGGCGCCTGAGGAACCCGTAGCGGAAGCCTCGGAACAACCGCCCGCCGCGCCCGAGGTCGTCGCCGAACCGACGCCGGAATCCACCGCCGCCGTCGAAATGGCGGTGGCAGCCGGCCAGCCTCCCGCGCCCGTCGATATGGGCTGGCCGCCGATGCTGAGGTCCAGCGTGTCCGAGCGGGCCTCTATCGCGACGCGCAGCCAGACCGCCTATCTCATCGCCGCACTGGCCTCGACGCTATGGGTGGGCGGCGTCGCCTCCTGGGCCGCGTTCGAACTGGGATCCAGCGGCGCCGAACTGGATCCGCTCCGGCTGGCCATCTACGGCCTGATCGCCCTGGCGCCCGTCGGCCTTTCCATCATGCTGGCCCATGCCCTGCGGCAGGGCGCCGGATTGGCGGCCGAGACCCGCCGCGCCCGTGACCTGGCCGAGGCCCTGGTCGCCCCCACCGCCCTCGCGGCCCAGCAAACTGGCCAGGTGCTGAGCACCCTGCGTTCCGACATCGACCACGCCGCCCTGGCGGCCGAGCGCGCCCGCAACGACATGGCCCTGCTGCGTCAGGCCCTGATGGAAGAGACCAATCGTCTCAACGAGGCGGCCGAACACGCCGGCCGCACCGCCCGCCGCCTGACCGAAAACCTGGCCCGCGAACGCGACCAGATGCAGACCCTCGGCCTTCATCTCGACAGCCAAGCGACCAGCGTCATCGACGCGGTCGAACGCCAGTCCCGCATGGTGGCCGACGCCTCGGACCTGGCCCAGGCCCAACTGCGCGAGGCCGAAGCCGCCCTGGCCGCCCGCGCCGCCGATCTGGCCGCCGCCGCCGGCGAGGCCCAGGACGCCGCCCGTGTCGCCGCCGACGACTTGGCCCGCCAGACCATCCGGTTGGAGAACGCCGGAACCGGAGTCGCCGAACAGATCCAGTCGGTCGAGGAAGGCCTCAGCCAGCAGCGCGCCGCCCTGGTCACCGCCGCCTACGCCCTGCGGACCGATCAGGAAGACTTCTCTGCCCAGGTCGAGAGCCAGCGCGCCCAGTTTGTCGAAAACCTGTCCGCCACGCGCACTGCGCACGATCAGATGAACAAGACCTCGCAGGTCTCGATCGAAAGCTTGCGCGAAATCCTTGAAGCCGCTGGAGACCAGTTCCGGGCCCTGGTCGACATGTCCCAGCGCGAGGCCGACGGCTTCGACGCCGCCACCAAGGTTTCGCTGGATCGGTTCGAGGCCCTGGCCGCCGACGCCCGCGACACCCTGATGGAGGAAACCCGCCGCGCGCTCGAGCAGATGCGCGCCACAGCCGAGGACTCCCGCGCCGCCGCCGCCGACGCCTCCGAACAGGCCCGTCTCCGCGCCGATCGCCTGGGCGAGGCCCTGTTCGAGGCGGCGCAGAAGGCCGACCAGGCCGCAGACGCACGCATCGAGGACGCTCGCCGCATCGTCGGCGAAACCTCCGGTCTGGTGGACAAGGCCGGCGAGCGGATGGTTCAGCGACTGGAAAGCCTGGTCGACCGCCTGAACTCGGCCCTGTCCGAGATCGACACCGCCGTCGCCGACGTCGATGAACGGGCGGCCCGCTTGCCGGAACAGGCCCGCGCCCGGGTCGAGGCCGTGCGCGCCAGCGTCGAACAAGGCCTGTCCTCGCTCGCCGCCGCCTCGCGCAAGGCAGCCGAGGACACCGAAGCCCTGGACATCGGCTTCCAGGAACGGGTCCGCCGCAACTACGACATGCTGACCGAAGCCGTTCGGCTGATGGGCGTGGTCTCCGGCGACGCGCCCGCAGGCCGTCATCGCGAGCCCCTGGCTGAAACCGAGCGGGCCCGCCCGCCCCGGCCCGCGCCGGAGGATTCGTCGCAGGAGCGGTCCGGCGACCGGAGTTTCGGCCTGCGCAATCGCCTTCGTTTGTCCCCGGCCGAGGCGCCGCGCCCGACGCCCGCCCCCGAAGGCGGTCTGGACTGGAACGATCTCGTCTCAGATGGCAAGGACGAGGCGCCGCTAGAGCTGGAGCGTCCAGCCATAGACGCCGCCGACTCGGTCGCCTTGTCCGATCGCGTCGCCGCCGCGATCCGCCGGATGGGCGTCGATCCCAACGCGCTTCTGCCGCGTTCGCGCGTCGAGGAGGCGGCCCGGCTTCTTGGGGCCGGTGATCCCGACGGCGCCCGTCGCATCGTCCGCCGCGTCGCGCCGGCCGCCGTGCGAAGCGTCTCTCGCCGCGTCCTGAGCGATCCTGAGTTGCGCGCCGATGCGGAACGCTATGTGGTCGTCTTTTCTCAGGACCTCGCCGCCTACGCCCGCAGCGGGGACGCCCAGGCGGTCCAGAACCGCCTCGCCTCCGACAGCGGCCGCGCCTTCATGCTGCTCGACGCGGCCGTGGGCGACCTTGGTTGAGGCTTGACGCCGGGGTGAAGTTCACGCCACCTAGTCCGCGTCACGAAAGCGTCACGCTGGGTGAGAGTAAAGCCTGAATGACAACCGAAATTGAAGGCTCAAGCCGCCCTGACCGACGCCCCGGCATAGCGATCTGCGCCTATGACGCGGATCCCGGCTGGGACATGGTCGAAGATCTATCGGGAGAGGCCTGGAGCCCGCCCTGCGCCCGCACCGTCAGCATCTCCTCTGATGATCCGGCGCGTCTAGCCGCACGATTGGGCGATCATCTGAGAAACGGCGATTGCCGCGCGGTCCTGCTGGTAGGACGAGCCGCCAAGAGCAATGGTTTTCGCATGCAGATGCGGGCAGAGAACCGCGCTCTCGATCATGAGGAACGCCTGTCGCAAACCGGGCCTGGTCTGGCGCGCACGACCGCCCCGGTCGCCGATATTGTCCGCGCCATCAATGCAACAGGCATCCCTGCCGAGGCGACGTCGGAGGCCGAGGCGGATGTCGGCTCCTATCTGCTCTATCGCGTGCTGGTCGAACTGGCTGACGGGCCGCACACGCCCGCCGTCGGTTTGTTGCGCACCCCGGCCACGGCCGACGAGAACACGGTGAAGCGGGCGATCAAGGCTGCGGCCTCCGTCATGGCCGGCCAGATGGCCCTTCTGCCCCGCGCCTAACCCCGCGCGCCGAGCATCGGCTTCAACGCCAATCCCGCGATCAATCCCAGGCCGGCCAGCCCCGCCATCGCCAGGTATCCCCCCGCGCCCCAGGCGTCGTACAGCGGACCGCTCGCCAGGGTCGCGACGCCGATCAACACCCCCGCCGAAAGGGTGGAGTTCAGAGTTTGGGCCGCCGTCTGGCTGTCGTGCGGCGCCAATCGTTCGATAAGCTCGACGCCGGCGAGATAGTTGGCGGCGAAGCTGACGGCGTGCAGGGCCTGTAACGGCCACAACGCCCATAGAGGCGGGGCTGCGGCCATGAACAGCCAACGCACCATCGCCGCCCCCGCCGCGATCATCAAAATGGGCCAGGCCCCAATGCCGCGCCGTCGCCGCCACGGTTCGAACACCCACATCAACGCGATCTCCGCGACGACGGCGAAGGCCCACAAGATCCCGGTCAGATGCGGCTCGATCCCCTGCTCCCGCCACAGGATGGCGGAAAAGCCGTAGTAGAAGGCATGGGCCGCCTGCACGGTCCCGATCGCCGCCAGCGCGATCACCAGCACCGGGTCCTTCAGCAACCGCCCCATGTCGCGAAACCGGTCCCACCCGGCCAGCGGCGGCCCGTCATGGACGGGCTCCTCCGGCAGCACCCGCCAGGCCGTCACGGCAATGCCGACGCAAACCAGGGTCACCCCAACGATGACCGCCTCGCTTCCCGTCGTTCTCAGGATAAATCCCATGGCGATATTGGCCGCGACGAAGGCCGCCGAGCCGAAACCGCGCGGCACAGCAAAGGCGAAGCCTTCCCGCCGTGCCCGCCGCAGCACCAGCACATCGGTCAACGGCAAGATCGCCGCCGCCCCGGTCGCGGCGATGAACCAGCAAACCATCCACGCCAGGAAACCGTCCACCAGGCCGGCCGCGCCGTACCCCACCGCCGCGATGCCCGCCAGCAGGGCGATGGGCGTCCTACGATACTTGAACCCGTCGGCCCAGACGGCGATGGCCGGCCCCATGACCAGACGCCCCAGCATGGGCGCGGCCAGCAGTGTCCCGATCTCCGCCCCGCTGAGCCCTTGCGCCTTCATCCACAGACCGGCGTAGGGCAGGCTGACGCCCAGCCCGCCGTACATCAAGGCGTAGTGCGACGCCGCGCGCCATTTCGAGGCGAATCCCATAGGCGCCGCCATAGCAGAACTTCCGCCCGTATCGACCGGTTTGCTCCACGGTCATCGCAGTCTAGGGTGGGTTTATGACAGCGAGTCGCAACCTGATCATCTTCGCCGCCCTCAACGGGGCCATGGCTATCGGCCTGGGCGCCTTCGCCGCCCACGGGGCCGGGCCGCAGGTCAAGACCCTGCTGTCGACCGGGGCCCATTACCAGCTGGCGCACGCCGTCTTCGCTCTGCCTTGCGCCCTTTGGACATCAGGCGGCGGCTTAGCGCGGCTCGCCGGGTGGCTGGGCGCCGCGGGCGGGCTGGTCTTCTGTGTGGCCCTGGCCCTGGTCGCTCTCCTCGGCCTGTCGGCCATGGGCGCCGTCGCACCGGTCGGCGGCCTGCTGATGATCGCCGGTTGGCTTTGCCTGGCCTTTGCGGCATTCCGTTCGTAACGCTCAGTACGGCCAAGCTTGGGCCGAGTAGAAAGACCGCCACGCATGGCCTTTTCCGCGCCTCTCGAACCTCGCCGGGATCTCTATCCAGAGATCGAACCTTTTGCGTCCGGCTGGATGACGTCTGACGACGTTCACGAAATCTACTACGAGGAGAGCGGCGACCCTCAGGGCCTTCCGGTCGTCGTTCTGCACGGCGGCCCGGGCGGCGCGGTCAATCCGGGCATGCGGCGCTTCTTCGACCCGGCCAAGTACCGGATCATCATGTTCGACCAGCGCGGCTGTGGCCAGTCGCGGCCGAACGCCTCGCTCGAGAACAACACCACCTGGACCCTGATCGAGGATATCGAGCGTCTGCGGGAACGTTGCGGCGTCGACAAATGGGTCGTGTTCGGCGGCTCGTGGGGTTCGACCCTGTCCATGGCCTACGCCGTCACCCACCCGGAACGCGTCCGCGCCTTGGTGCTTCGCGGCATCTTCCTGCTGACCAAGAAGGAATTGCACTGGTTCTATCAGGACGGCGCCTCGATGATCTTCCCCGACGCTTGGGAGCGGTTCATCGCGCCGATTCCGGAAGCCGAGCGCGGCGATCTGATGGGCGCCTATTACAAGCGGCTGATCGGCGACAATGTCGCCGAACGCGAAAGATGCGCCGTGGCCTGGTCCAGCTGGGAAGGCGAAACCGTCAGTGTCGAAGGCCCGAACGCCAAGCCCGATAAATTCTCGGAACCCGAGTTCGCCCTCGCCTTCGCCCGGATCGAGAACTGGTTCTTCACCAACGCAGGCTTCTTCCCCGAAGACGGCTGGCTGCTGAAGAATGTGGACCGGATGCGCCACATTCCGTGCTGGATCGCCCAGGGTCGGTTCGACGTGGTCACGCCCATCGCCAGCGCCTGGTCCCTGCACCGCGCCTGGCCCGAGGCGAAACTGGACATTGTCGGCGACGCCGGCCACGCCTCATCGGAACCCGGCATCGTCGATAGCCTCGTTCGCGCGACGGATTGGGCGCTGGACGTCTAAAGTCTCCTCTCCGCAGAGCGGAGAGGAGACAAGGACTTAGCTCGCTTTACGCAGACGGGCGTCAATGCTCCACGACCCTGCGCCTGCGGCGAGCAGATACAGGAAGATGAAGCAGAACAGGATGGCCGCATCGCCGCCGTTCGCCGCTGGATAGGGGCTGGAGGGGGCGTGGAACATCCAGTAGGCCACCGCCATTTCACCGGCCAGGATGAAGGCGACCGGGCGGGTGAAGGCGCCGAGGACCAGTAGCGAGCCGCCGACCAGCTCCAGGATCGCGCCGATCCCGAACAGCGACAGGATCTCGACCTGGCCCGGCTGGGCGCCTTCAGGGAAGCCGAACAGTTTCACTACGCCATGAGCCAGGAACAGCAGGCCGGCGACGATACGCAGCACCGCGCGAAAATGCGGTGACGAGGCTTCAAGTTGGTTGAACATCTGATGGTTTCCTCCCCGATTGGGGACTGACCCGCATTAGGCGGGCCGTCCGACCGAACCGTGTTCGGCCGGACAGGTTGATCTGAAACTCCGACCCTGTCGATCAGGCGGCGTCCACCAGCACAATCTCGACGTCCGAGATCGCCTTGACCGTCACGACGTCCTCCTTGGCGATGGCCGCGCCGTCGCGAGCGTTCAGACGAACGCCGTTGACCTCGATCTCGCCCTTGGCCGGCACCAGATAGGCCCGCCGGTTCGATCCCAGGGCATAGTCGGCGCTGTCGCCGGCGTTCAGGGTCGCCGCCACGATCCGCGCATCGGTGCGGATCGGCAGGGCATCCGTGTCGCCCTCAAAGCCCGAGGCCAGGACCACGAATTGACCCGAGCGCTCGCCTTTGGGGAAGGGTTTGGAGCCCCAGCTGGGCGCCTCGCCACGCTTGGTCGGCTCGATCCAGATCTGGAAGATCCGGGTCAGCTCCGGCTCAGCATTGTATTCGGCGTGGCGGATGCCGGTGCCCGCGCTCATCACCTGGACGTCGCCGGCCACGGTGCGGCCCTTGTTGCCCAGGCTGTCCTCGTGGGTGATGGCGCCGTCGCGGACATAGGTGATGATCTCCATGTCCGAATGCGGGTGCGGCGGGAAGCCGGTTCCGGCGGCGATCTCGTCGTCGTTCCAGACCCGCAGATTGCCCCAGCTCATCCGCTTGGGATCATAATAGTTGGCGAAGGAGAAGTGGTGCTTGGCGTTCAACCAGCCATGGTTGTCGCCGCCCAGCGATTCAAACGGTCTACGCTCGATCATCGGTCTATCCTCAGGCCGGGCCGTCCCGGCGTCATTGACTTGACGCCAAGATAGAGATCGGCGACCGAACAGAAATAGAAACCCCTGAAACTCATCGTTTCCAACGCAGAGCCCACCATGTCCCGCCTGCCCGACCTCGAGGCCATGGCCATCTTCGCCAAGGTGGCGGAGGCCCAGTCCTTCTCCGGCGCGGCCGACGCCATGGGGCTTTCCAAGGCGACCGTGTCCAAGGCGGTGACGCGGCTGGAACAGCAGTTGAAGACCACCCTGCTCCACCGGACCTCGCGCCGCTTCGCCCTGACTGACGCGGGCCGCACCCTGGCGGCGCGCGCGGGCCTGATGCTGGCCGAGGCCGAGGGCGCGGTGTCGGAGGCCCTGGACATGTCCGTCACCCCTCGCGGACTGGTGCGGCTGGCCGCCCCCATGTCATTCGGCATGGCCTATGTGGCGCCGGCCCTGCCCGAGTTTCTGGCCACCCACCCCGATGTGTCGATCGACCTGCACCTGTCGGACGAGGTCATCGACCTGGTCGGCGGCGGCTTTGACTGCGCCCTGCGCATCGCCGCACTGCCCGACTCGTCCCTGACCGCGCGGCGGTTGCGGCCGGTCGAGCGGTCCCTCGTGGCCTCGCCCGACTATCTGACCCAGCGTGGCCGGCCGACACATCCCGACGATCTGGAGCGGCATTCCTGCCTCAGCTATGCCTATATGCCGACGCCCGACGCCTGGCGGTTCGTCGACGGGGCGGGCGAAGAGGTGGTGGTGCGGCCGCGCGGGCCGCTGCGCGCCAACAACTCCGACGCCCTGATCGCCTCGCTGTGCGCAGGACTCGGCGTCTCCCCCTTGCCGGACTTCATCTACTGGAAGGACGTCGCCAGCGGCCATCTGGAGACGGTGATGACCGACTGGCGCCTCCCGCCCATCGCCCTGCACCTGGTCGCGCCCAGTAGCGGGCCGCGCCCCGCGCGGGTCACGGCCCTTATGGACTATCTGGCCAGAAAGTTCAGCGCGCCCCTGTGGCCTGGCGACACAGCTGGACGCTGACGCCTTAGCCGCACTTGACTTGCTGGATCACGCCGGAGGCCTCGTCATAGACGAAGTTCACGCGGTTCTCGCGATAGTCCATGGTGGCGGCGCAGGTGGTGCACAGGACGCGGAAGGTCTGACCTTCCGGCGCGCTCGGAACGGTCGAGCGGTTGCGGCCGACATAGGCCTGATAGTCCTCGACCTTGCAGGCCTTGAAGCCGGCGGCGTCGCCCGGCGTCCTTATCACCGGTGTTTCCGTGGGCGCACACGCCGACAACGCCAGCCCGGCGGCCATCAGGGAACTCAGGATAAAGCCGGTCTTCATGGTCGTCTCTCCTTGGGTCTCAATCAGCCGCAGCGGACCTGTTCGATCACGCCGGTATCGGCATTGTAGAAGATGTTCAGCCGGTAGGCCGAGAAATCCTCAGTCACTGGGCAGGTCGTGCAGGTCACGCGCCGGTTGACGACGTCCACCGGCACAGGGATCTCGGTCCGTTGTCTGCCGACCAGATATTGCAACTCTCCGGCCTTGCAGACATCGGTCGTCTGGGCGGTCGGCATGCGGCTGCCGACCGGCGGTGTCAGTTGCGCCCGCTCCACGGTCCGGGGCGCCGGCTGCTCAGCGACGGGCGTAGAACACCCCGCCAGCAGCACCAGGGCGATCAGGCCGCCTTTTCCCAGCGTCCCTCGTCCGTCTGGCGCCAATAGGCCAGATTGCCGCCTTCCGCCTTCAGCGCCTTCCAGCGCGCTCTCGCATTCTGAAGCGCCGGCTCGTCGCGCCCGTCGAAAATGATGAAGCATCGTTCGATCCCTTCCGTCACGCCCAGTTCTGCGTCGTCGACGATGAACAGCGCCTGAGCGCCGTTCAGGTTCTCTCCCGATTCGCTCAACAGCACAGGCTGACGATCCGCATGGGGCTGATCCGCCCGGCCATGCGGTAGGAAGCTTTCTTCATGAAAGGTCCACAGACGCTCATCGACATCGTCCAGCCGATGGGCATGGGACGATTTGATCAAGGCCCGCCAGCCCCGCTCGAGCGTTTTCTCGAGCAGGGTCGGCAGCACCTGGTCCAGCGTCGAACGCTCCAGGTGGTAGAACCAGATTTCGGGCTTGCCGCTCATCCGGCCCTACCGTCCGGAACTCAGGCTTCGTAAGCGTCAGCCACCATACGATCCAGCGTGCGCACGGCGAAGCCGACGCCGCCTTCCGGCACGGTGGGGCTGGGGCTCTTGTTGGCCCAGGCGGTCGGGGCGATGTCCAGGTGGGCCCACGGCACGCCGTTGGTGAAGCGCTGAAGGAACAGGGCGGCGGTGATCGACCCGCCCGCGCGACCGTTGCCGGTGTTCTTCACATCGGCGATCTTCGAATCAATGTGCTGCTCGTAGATGGCCGGGATCGGCATGCGCCAGAAATTCTCGCCCACCTTCTTCGACGCGGCCAGGATCGGATCAGCGACCTCGTCCGAGTTCGAGAAGACGCCGGCGTAGTCCAGGCCGAGGGCCACGATCATGGCGCCGGTCAGGGTGGCCAGGTCGATCATGAACTTCGGCTTGAAACGCTCCTGCGTGTACCAAAGGGCGTCAGCCAGCACGAGGCGGCCCTCGGCGTCGGTGTTGATCACCTCGACCGTCTGACCCGACATCGACACGACCACGTCGCCTGGGCGCTGGGCGTTGCCGTCCGGCATGTTCTCGACCAGGCCCAGCACGCCGATGGCGTTGACCTTGGCCTTGCGACCGGCCAGGGCGATCATGGTTCCGGTCACGGCGGCCGCGCCGCCCATGTCCCACTTCATGTCTTCCATGCCGTCGGCCGGCTTGATCGAGATGCCGCCGGTGTCGAAACAGACGCCCTTGCCGACGAAGGCCAGAGGTTGGCCGCCCGCCTCGCCGCCGTTCCACTTCATGATGGCCAGCTGGCTCTCGCGACGGCTGCCCTGGCCGACGCCCAGCAGGGTGCGCATGCCCAGCTTCTCCATCTCGGCCTCGCCGAGGATCTCGACCTCCAGGCCCAGGCTTTCCAGCGCCTTGACCCGCTTGGCGAACTCGGCCGGGTACAGGACGTTGGCGGGCTCGGACACCAGGTCGCGGGCGAAGATCACGCCGTCGGCGACGGCCGACAGCGGCTCTAGCGCAGCCTCGGCGGCGCGAAGATCAGAAGTCACGACCCGGATCGCAGTGATCGACGGGATCTTGTCCGCCTTCTGGGTGGTCCGATACTTGTCGAACCGGTAGGCGGCCAGACGAGCGGCGAAGCCGACGCGAGCGGCCTGTTCCGGCGTCAGGTTCGAGGCGTCGATCGTCAGGACCTCGGCGCCCGACAGTTTCACCGCCGCATAGGCGTTGCCGCCAAAGGCTTCGACCGCCAGGTCGTCGCTCTTGTCAGCCGGCCCAGCGCCGACCAGCAGGATGGTGTCGGCGCTGACGCCTGACGGCGCGGCGACGCTCAGCGTCTGGCCGGACTTGCCGACGAAACGGCCCTTGCTCATCGCCCGGGTCAGGGCGCCGCCGGACTTGGCGTCCAGCTCTGTACCAGAGCCCGCCAGGGTCCGGTCCTCGTGGACCGGCACGGCGAGAATTTCAGCAGCGTCTACGGCAGCGACGAATTCGATCTTCATTCACAAACTCCAGCCAGGCCCCACCCGGCGTCTACAACGGAAGAAAAAGACAAATGGCGCGTCTGCTTGTCGCGGACGCGCCCTCCTGTGCTACTAGATGCGCCTCATTATCGCCGCCTGCAACCGGGCGAAGTCCTTCCGCCCATGACCCTGATTCAAAGATACCTTTTTCGTCAGATTTCGCTGCCCGTGGTCGCGGCCTGCGCCTCGCTGGCGGGGATCGGAATCCTGAGCCAGAGTCTGGACCAACTCGAGGTCATCGTCGAGCGCGGCCAGAGCGTGTGGGTCATGGTCAAACTGACCCTGCTCGCCCTGCCACAGCTGCTGGCGGTCATCCTGCCGATCGGTCTTTTCGTCGGGGTTCTGATCGCCCTGACCCGGATGCAACGCGAGCAGGAATTGACGGCGGCCTTCGCCGGCGGCATGACGCGGTGGCAGGTGATCGCCCCGGCGGCGCGCCTGGCCATGCTGGTGCTGATCCTCAACCTCTTCATGACCCTGTTCGCCCAGCCCTGGGCCCAGCGGGAGGCCCGCAACCAGGCCTTCGCCATCCGCACCGACCTGGCGGCGCTGCTGGTCGAGGAGGGCCAGTTCGTCCAGGGACCGGACGGTCTGACGGTCTATGTCCAGCAGATCGAGCAGAACGGCCTGCTGAAGAACATGTTCGTCTATCTGGACGACGGCAAATCGACCCAGAACTGGAGCGCGGCGGAGGCGCGGTTCGGCCGTGACGCCGCGGACGAGCCGGTCCTGACCATGATCGACGGCTCATGGCAAAAATACTCGTCGCGGGGTGTGCTGGAGACCCTGTCCTTTGACCGCTACGACTTCCCCCTGGGTCAGTTCTCCGCCGTCACCGAGCAGATTCGCTACAAGCCCGCCGACCTCTATCTGCGACAACTGCTGAACCCGACGCCCCGCGTGCTCGAGACCGCTGGCTCACGCGACGAACTGCTGGCCGAGGCGCACGCCCGGATCTCGGCGCCCCTTTACGCCCTTGTCGCCGTCGCCCTGGCCCTTGCCGCCGTCATGGGCGGGTCCTTCAGTCGCACCGGCTATTCGCTCCGCATCGCCAAGGCCGCCGGCGTCTTCCTGCTGGTCCGGGTGATCGGCTATGGCTTGGTCGCGGCCAGCGCCTGGAATCCCTGGATGAACATCCTGCAATATCTGGCGCCCGTGGTCGCCGTCGCCCTGGCGGCCCGTCTGATGTTCCGCGCCCTGAAACCAAGAAGACGCCGCGACCACCTGATCGTCGACCGGATGCGGGCGCAGTTCCGCGCGAGGTTCGCATGACCCTGGCCCTGCCGTCCCTGACCACGCTCAATCCGCCCCGCCTGGGCCGGATCGAGCGCTATGTGCTGGTCCAGCAGCTTCGGTCCCTCGGGGTCGCCCTGGCGGTGATTGGGGCCCTGGTCATGTTGATCGATTTCGTCGAGGTGTCGCGCGGCGTGGGTTCAGATCAGAACCTGTCGGCTCTGCGCATCCTGGGCCTGGTGGCTTTGAAATCGCCGTCAGTCATCGTGCAACTGCTGCCCTTCGTTTTTCTGTTCGGCACCCTGGCCGCCTATATCGGCCTGAACCGCCGCAGCGAGTTGATCGCGATGCGGGCGGCGGGAGTGTCGGCCTGGCGCTTCGTTCTTCCGGCCGCCGGCATGGCCCTGGTGCTGGGCGCCCTCACCGTGACCGTGCTCGGCCCCCTGGCCTCGGCGGGCGACGGTCTGTGGCAGCGGGAGCGGGCGAGGATTTCCGGCGCTGCTCCGGATGCGGGCTCCAACGCCGCCATCTGGCTGCGCGAGGGCGACGACCAGCGCCAGATGATCATCCGCGCCGGACGTCAGGATCGCGCCAACGCCCGCCTGCTGGACGTCACCTTCTTCATCTATACGACGGACGCTTCAGGCAATCGCGACTTCTCGGAGCGGATCGACGCACAGTCCGCCGCCCTCAGCGCGGGCCGCTGGCGGCTGACCAATGCGGTTGGCGCCAGCATCGGCCAGCGCGCCGTGGCCTATTCCAGCCTCGACCTGATCTCCAGCCTGGCCGACGAAGAGGCGTTCGAACGGTTCGCTCGCCCCCAGTCCACGCCCTTCTGGTCGCTGCCAAACCAGATCGAGCGAATCGAGAACGCCGGCTTCGCCTCGACCGCCTACCAACTGCGGTTCCAGCAACTTCTCGCCACGCCCCTGGTCTTTGCCGCCATGTCGATTCTAGCGGCCGCTTTTTCCCTACGCCTGATGCGACTGGGCGACCTCGCCAAGATGAGCGTCGCGGCCGTGGTGCTGGGCTTCGCCTTCTTCTTCCTGAATCAGTTTTCTTCCGCCATGGGTTCGGCCGAGGTGGTTCCGCCGGTCGTGGCGGCCTGGCTGCCGCCCATATTGACGGGCCTCGCCGCCTTCACCTTGCTGTTCTATACCGAAGACGGCTAAGCGAGCGCCTCGCTCAAGACAGACGGATGCTTCATGCAGGGTGATCGCGATCAGCGTTCGAAGGCCTTCCGGGCGCGGCTTCTGGCCGGCGCGGCGCTGTTCATCTGTGTCCCCTCCGGCGCGGCCCTGGCCCAAACGGCTCCCGTCACGGCACAAGACGGGCTGGACAAGGGCGCCGTCTATGTCGACGCCGCCACGGCCGGCCGCGCCGGCGACGTCATCACGGCTCGGAGCGACGGCGGCGACCGCGTCTACTTGCGCACCGAGGGCAATGTCCTGCGCGGTGATGACCTGGCCTACGACCTGTCCAGCGGCGCGGCCTCCATCAGCGGCCGGGTCGAGGCGATTTCCGCCGACGGCACGGTCGTCTACGGCAGTCATCTGGAAACCGACCGCGAACTGAGGGCGGCGGTCGCCGTCGATTTTGCGACGCGGCTGGAGAATGGCTCCAGCCTGATGGCGGCGACGGCGGTCAGGCGCAGCGAGAACGTCAACGAGCTGAACTACGCCATATTCACCCCCTGCCCGATCTGCGACGCCGACGGCCCAAAGACGCCCAGCGTCTCGATCCAGGCTGAAAAAGTGGTTCAGGACGAGGCCCTGCGCGCCGTCATCTATCGCAACGCCATTTTCCGCGTCGGCGGCGTGCCGGTCTTCTACACCCCCTTCTTCGCCCATCCCGACCCGACAGTGGAGCGGGCCTCGGGTCTGCTGGTGCCGATCATCAACTATGACGAGGGTCGTGGCGTCTCGGTCGAACAACCCTATCTGCACGTGGTCTCTCCGTCGGAAGACTGGCTGATCAGCCCCCAGATCAACAGCTCGGTCGCCCCCCTGCTGAACCTGCAATGGCGTCGTCGCTTCGCCAATGGCTCTATCGTCGCGCGCGGCGGCTACACCTACGAACGGAATTTCGGCGACTTCGACCTGGACGGCGACGGCGACTACGAGAGCAATGTCCGTTTCGGCGACGAGGAGCACCGCTCCTATCTGCTGTCCAACGGCGACTTCGATCCCCAGGGCCCGTGGCGGTTCGGCTTCACCGCCGAACGCACCTCGGACAAGACCCTTTTCGACCGCTACGACATTCGCGATCCCTATCAGGACAACGGCCTCTATTACGGCGATCGTCGCCGCCTGATCAGCCAGATCTACGCCGAGCGCCAGACCGACCGCTCCTATGTGTCGGTCGCCGCCTTCTCGATCCAGAGCCTCCGCCTGGACCCCGCCTTCGAGGACAACGACTTCCGCGACCCCGCGGGCTTCAAGGTCTTTGAGAACGACGACACCCTGCCCCTGGTCGCGCCCCTGGTCGACGCGCGCTGGGAACCCGCCGGCCCCGTTTTCGGCGGGCGTCTGCGGATCAAGGGTTCCGCCGTATCCCTGTACCGCGACAGTTTCGTCGGCGCCCCGGTCCTGAATCCCGATATCGTGCCGGCCGACACGACCGGCCTCGCCGGCGTCGACAGCCGCCGCGTGACGGCTCAGGCGGAATGGCGCCGCGTCTTCATCACCTGCCGGGGCCTGCGGATCGAGCCCTTTATCGACACGCGCATCGACCTCTATTCCCAATCCGATCTTCCGCCGATGCTGGGCGTGGAAAGCGACGAGAGCCTCAGCCGGACCCGCGCCAGCGCCGGTGTGGACATCAGCTATCCGCTGATCCGCCGCACCCAGCGCGCGGACATCATCCTGGAGCCGGTCGCCCAGGTGTCGATCTCCAACAAGGCCGACATCGACCCCCGTATTCCCAACGAGGATTCGCAGGTCATCGAGCTCGACGAATCCTCGCTGTTCCGCATGGACCGCTTCTCAGGCTACGACCTAGTCGAAGGGGGCTCGCGGATCACAGCGGGAGGGCGGGCGACGATTCGCTGGTCGGAGGGCCGCAGCGCCAGTCTGTTCGTCGGGCGCAGCTACCGCGCTGACGACGAAGACGCCTTCCGCACCACGATCCCCGACAGCACGACCGGCCGGCTTTACGATCCGACCGGCCTGGCCTCGTCGGCCTCGGATTGGGTCGTTCAGGGCAGTTTCTCGCCGTCTGACCGTATCCGCAGCTGGGCTCACGCCACCATCGACGGCTCAGGCGGAATTCGCCGGGCCGAGGCGGCGCTCGACGGGCGCTGGGGCCGTCGCAACCTGGCGGAGGTCAGCTATATCGTCGACAGCTCCAATCCTTTGTCCGGCGACCTGAATCGAAACTACGAATTCATTCAGCTGGCGGCGCAACAGTTCGTCTATGGCGACTGGGGCATCGCCGTCGCCGGCATCGCCGACCTGGAAACCAATATCATCACGCGCCAGGAAATCGGCCTCCTGTTCGACGACGACTGCTTCCGTGTCGAGTTCGGCTATCGCCGCAACAATACCCGCGTTCGGGCCAGCGGCCCCTCCGACGGGATCTATGTGCGCCTAAACCTCGCCACTTTCGGAGGTTCAGGTTATGGACAGGGCGAGATGCGTTGAGCATGACGCTTTACGGGGCGCGACCGCCTGCCGGCCTGGCAGATGGACCGCTGTGAGGAATCAGGACGACCAATGGGTTTGATGCGTTATTCGACGGGGGCTGCCCTCGCGGCGGTCCTCCTCGCCGGTTCGGCCCAGGGTCAGACGGCGTCCGCTCCGGCCGCTCAGCAGGCGCCTGCCGCTGGGGCGCCCAATCCTGCGGCCGGCGACGGCCCCGCCGCCGCGCGCCCTGCGCCCCAGTTCGAAATGGCCGACGGCATCGTCGCCACGGTGAATGACAAGATCATCACCGGCTTCGACCTGCGCCAGCAGATGCTGATGCTTATCGCCTCGTCCCAGGTCCAGCCGACCGAACAGAACCTGCCCGCGATCCAGCAGGCCGCCTTGAACCGCCTGATCGAACAGCGCCTGAAGGCGCAGGAGATCACCAAGTTCGAGACGCTCAGGATCACCGATCAGGAAGTCGACGAGGAAATCGCCCAGATGGCCCGTCAGGCTGGGGTCGCCCCCGCCGCCTATCTGGAGTTCCTCGAGCAGGGGGGCATCCAGCCCAACGCCTTCCGCGAGAGTCTGCGCACCGAGATCGGCTGGGGTCAGCTGGTGCCGGGTCGCTTCAACAGCCGCGCCCGCCCCAGCACGCTCCAGGTCGATCAGGAGGTCCGTCGCCTTAACGACGCGGCGGCCCAGCCCCAGTATTTGATCGGTGAGATCTACATCGAGGCCTCCCGCGTCGGCGGCCAGGAAGCCGCCATGAACGGCGCCCGCCAACTGGTGCAGCAGATCATCCAGGGCGCGCCCTTCCAGGCCGTGGCCCAGCAATTCTCGGCGGCGCCCTCGGCCTCGGCCCGCGTTCCCGGCGACGCCGGCTGGGTGGTCAAGGGCACGGTCCAGCCGGCGCTCCAGAGCATCTTCGACCAGCTCCAGCCCGGCCAACTGTCCAACCCGGTCCCGGTCGATGGCGGGGTCTACATCATCTATATGCGCGACAAGCGCGACGGCGCCGCGACCAGTCTGGTGTCGCTGAAACAGCTGATGGTCGAACTGCCCGAAGCCGCCTCGGAAGCCGACCTCGCCGCCGCCACTCGAACCCTGGAAGCCATGCGTCAGGGTCTGAACTGCGACAACATCCTGTCCCAGTCGCGCGCGACGGCCGGCGTCATTGGCGCCGACCTCGGCGAATCCGACGTCGCGGATCTGGCCCCCCAGTTCCAGCAGTTCGCTCGCACCGGCGAGATCGGCTCGGTCTCCACGCCGATCCGCACCCCGCTGGGCCTGCACCTGGTCGCCGTTTGCGGCCGTCGCGTCGGCGGCCCCGAGGCCCCGAATCGTCAACAGGTCGAAGGCCGCCTGCGGTCCCAGAACCTGGCCGTGCTCGAGCGCCGCTACCTGCGCGACCTGCGCAACGACGCGCTCATCGAGTTCAAATGATCCGGCCTCTGGTCCTGACGCTGGGCGAACCCGCCGGCGTCGGGCCGGAGATCGTGGCCGCCGCCTGGCGGGCGCTC
Organism: Brevundimonas sp. FV2ps16; assembly: GCF_058681075.1. Taxonomy (NCBI): domain Bacteria; kingdom Pseudomonadati; phylum Pseudomonadota; class Alphaproteobacteria; order Caulobacterales; family Caulobacteraceae; genus Brevundimonas; species Brevundimonas sp. FV2ps16. Next base: position 2,563,064 of record NZ_CM178728.1, read on the forward strand.
AACACCGAACCCCTGGCCTTCGCCGTCATCGGCGACGCCGCGCTGCTGCGGGACCAGGGTGTTCCGGTCATCGAGATCAACAGCCCCGCTGACGCCCTTGACCGATTCGCGCGGGCCCTGCCGGTCATCCACCGCCCGCTGCCTGCCCCGGTCGTGGTCGGAACCCCCGACCCCGCCAACGCCTCCGCCGTCGCCGACGGCATCGAGGAGGCGGTCAGCTTCGTCCTGTCCGGCGAGGCGTCCGGCGTCGTCACCGCCCCCATCGCCAAGGCGCCCATGTACGCCTCGGGCTTCCGCTTCCCCGGCCACACCGAATTCATCGCCGAACTGACCGCCGACGCCCCCTACGCCGGCACGCGCGGCCCGGTCATGATGCTGACCGCCCGCGACCTGCGCGCTTGCCTGGTCACCATCCACGTCGCCCTGGACCAGGTGCCGGAACTGGTTACGGCCGAGCGCGTCGCCCGCACCGCCCGCGTCGTCCACGAAAGCCTGAAGCGCGACTTCGCCATTGCCCGCCCGCGCCTGGCCATGGCCGCGCTGAACCCGCACGCGGGCGAAGGCGGCGCCCTGGGACTTCAGGAAATCGATATCCTGATCCCGGTCGCCCGACAGCTGCGCGCCGAGGGGATCGACATCACCGATCCAAAACCCGCCGATACGATGTTCCATGACGACGCCCGCGCGACCTATGACGCGGCGATCTGCATGTACCACGACCAGGCCCTGATCCCGGTCAAGACCCTGGACTTCTGGGGCGGCGTGAACGTGTCCCTGGGCCTGCCCGTCATCCGCACCTCGCCCGACCACGGCACCGGTTTCGACATCGCCGGCAAGGGGATTGCGCGCCCCGACAGCCTGATCGCCGCCGTTCGTCTGGCATCGGAGATGGCGGCGGCCCGCGCCGCGCGCTAACAGGGCGTGTGACCGACCTTCCCTCCCTCCGCGAAACCCTCGACGCCCACGGCCTGTCGGCGAAAAAGAGCTTCGGCCAGCATTTCCTGCTGGACCTCAATGTGACGCGCAAGATCGTCCGCCTGGCCGGCCCATTCGAGGGCCGCGCCGTGATCGAGGTCGGCCCCGGCCCCGGCGGCCTGACCCGCGCCCTGCTGGAATCCGACGCCGGCCCCGTGGTCCTGGTCGAAAAGGACCCGCGCTTCATCCCCCTGCTGTCGGAGCTGGACGACGGCTCCGGCCGCCTGACCATCGTCGAGGCCGACGCCCTGAAGGTGAAGGAGGCCGATCTGGTCTCCGGCTCGACCCATCTGGTCTCCAACCTGCCCTACAACGTCGGCACGCCCCTGCTGATCAAATGGCTGACCGGCCCTTGGCTGCCCCACAGCCTGACCCTGATGTTCCAGAAGGAAGTCGCCGAGCGCGTCGCCGCCGGGCCAGGCGAGGACGCCTATGGCCGTCTGGCGGTCATTTCCCAGGCCGTCTGCACCGCCCGCATCGTCATGCACCTGCCCGCCGCCGCCTTCACCCCGCCGCCCAAGGTGGCCTCGGCCGTGGTCCATCTGGTCCCGCTGGACGAGCGCCCGTCGCCCGAACGCCTGAAGAAGCTGGAACGCGTCACCGCCGCCGCCTTCGGCCAGCGCCGCAAGATGCTGCGCTCCAGCCTGAAACAGCTGGGCGGCGCCGCCCTGTGCGAGGCCGCAGGGATCGAGCCGGACGTGCGGGCTGAAACCGTGGATGTCGCGGGCTTCCTCAGACTGGCGGATGCTCTGGCATGACCGTCGAACCCTTCCGCGCCATTTCCGTCAGCCGCCTGGCGCACCAGCTGAAGGCACAAGGCCAGTCCATCATCCATATGGAGTTCGGCCAGCCCTCGACCGGCGCGCCCGCCGCCGCCATCGCCCGCGCGCACCAGGTGCTGGACGCCGACGCCATGGGCTATTGGGAAAGCCCCGACCTGCGCGCCCGTATTGCTCGCCTGTACCAGGATCGGTACGGCGTGACGGTCGATCCCGCCAACATCCTGCTGACCTGCGGCGCCTCGCCCGCGCTCGTCCTGGCCCTCAGCGCCCGGTTCAAGCCCGGCGACCGAATCGCCCTGGCCCGCCCCGGCTATGTCGCCTACCGCAACAGCCTGCGCGCCCTGCATCTGGAGCCGGTGGAGATCGCCTGCGGTCCCGAGACCCGGTTCCAACTGACCGCCGCCCAACTCGAGGCGCTCGACCCCGCACCCGCCGGCGTCATCATCGCCAGCCCCGCCAATCCGACCGGCACCATCATCCCCGAGGACGAACTCGCCGCCATCGCCGAGGTTTGCCGCGCGCGAAACATCGCCATCCTGTCGGACGAGATCTACCACGGCCTGTCCTACGTCGGCCCGACCCCGTCCATGCTCCAGTTCGCCCCCGACGCCATGGTGATCAACAGCTTCTCCAAATACTGGAGCATGGCCGGCTGGCGCCTGGGCTGGCTGCTGGTCCCTGACGTTCTGGTGGACGCCGCCCGCGCCTATATCGGCAACATGTTCCTGACCCCGCCCAGCCTCAGCCAGCACGCCGGCCTGGTCGCCATGGACGCGATCGACGAACTCGAGGGTCATATCCAGACCTACGCCCGCAACCGCGACCTGATGCTGGCGGCGCTCCCCGCCCTCGGTTTGAGAAAGATCGCCCCGCCCGACGGGGCCTTCTACATCTGGGCGGACATCGGGCATCTGACGAACGACAGCGTGGCCTTCTGCGAACAACTCCTGCGCGATACCGGTGTGGCTACCGCGCCCGGCGTCGACTTCGATCCCGTCGACGGCCATCGCTTCATCCGCATCAGCTTCGCCGTCTCCACACCCGAGGTCGAGGCGGCTCTGACGCGACTAACGCCCTGGTTCGCGGCGCGAACGCCGCTCTGACCGCCTCTGCAAATCCGCCGATTCGGCAATCGTGGTGCGTACCTAAGCAATCGCCCCTAGATAGAAATTTACCCTCTGGAACCCCTGTTGTGGGATAAGGGGTGCAGTTGAGTAGCGCTGAAGACGACATCGCGTAGGACGCCCCCGCCTGGCGCGATGTCGTCACCGCCCTCAGCCGAAGACGACACCGCGGCGGCATTGTCCCCCCTCCGCCTGCCGCGGTGTCGTTGTTCTTCTCAGATCGATTGGCCCAAGCCGAATCTTTATCAGACCGGCTCTCGCAGCAGGGCGGCCTTGTAGTCCCCGACCCACAGGTTGCGGAAACGACGCGACCGCTCAGCGTGATAGATGTGCGCCAGTTCGGCGTAGGACCGGTCGAAATCCTCGTTGACGATCACATAGTCAAAGGCGTCGCAGTGTTCGATCTCGCCCTTGGCGTTGGCGACGCGGCGCTCGATGACGTCGTCCGAATCCTGCGACCGGGTGATCAGGCGACGGCGCAGTTCTTCCAGGCTGGGCGGCAGGATGAACACCCGCACCGCATCCTCGGGGCATTTCTCGGCCACGTCGCGCGCGCCCTGCCAGTCGATGTCGAACAGCACGTCGCGTCCCTCGGCCAGGGCGCGGTCCACGGGGCCACGCGGGCTGCCGTACAGATTGCCGTGCACATCGGCCCATTCCAGGAAGGCGTCGGCGTCGATCAGCTTCTGGAATCGCTCGCGATCGACGAAATTATAGTCGCGCCCATCGACCTCGCCCGGCCGGATGCCGCGCGTCGTCATCGAGACCGACAGCTCCAGCCCGCCGTGATCCGCCATCAGCCGGCGGCACAGCGACGTCTTGCCTGCGCCCGATGGGCTGGCGACGATCAGGAGGACGCCCCGACGGGGCGAGCGTTCATTCGACATTCTGGACCTGTTCACGCAACTGTTCGATGACGGCCTTGAGCTCCAGGCCGATTCCGGTGAGCGCGGTCGTAGCCGATTTCGAACAGAGGGTGTTGGCCTCGCGCATGAATTCCTGACTTAAAAAGTCCAGCTTCCGCCCCGCCGGCGGCGCCGCCATCAACTGACGTGCCGCGCCCACATGGGCCGTCAGCCGGTCCAGCTCCTCGCGCACATCGGCCTTGGCCGCCAGGGCCGCCGCTTCCAGGAAGATTCGATCCTCCAGACCCGGCGCATCGGGCGCCAGTTCGGCCATGCGGCGGCTGAACCGGTCGCGGATGGCCTCGACCTGGGCCTGGGCTTCGCCCTCGGCCGAGGCGACCAGAGTTTCGATCCGGCTGATGAAATCCTGCAGCAGAGGCGCCAGCTGGGCGCCCTCGGCATGGCGTGATCCCTTCAGGGCGTCCAGCGCCTCCTCGACCGTCCGCGCCATCGCGGCTTCAAGCACAGCGCGGGCCTCGGGATCTTCAACCTCTTCCGGCGTCTCGATAACGCCGCGCAGCGCCAGCAAGCCGTCGGCGGACGGCGGCGTCGCGCCGTCTTCAGCCAATTCATTGGCCAGGGTCAGATAGCGCGCCAGCACCGGCGCATTAATCGTGACCGCCGCCTCGCCGCCCTCGACGCGCTTGGCATGGACGCCGACCGTGATCTGACCGCGCGCAAACCGCGCCTGCCCCGCCGTCTTGGCCGCCCGGTCCAGGGCGTCGAAGCCGGTTGGTCCTCGAAACCGGACCTCCAGATTGCGTCCGTTGACCGATCGCGCCTCGACCGACCAGGTCCAGCCATGGCTGGCGCCCTCGGCTCGACCGAAGCCGGTCATTCCCGAAATCAGGTTCATCTCAGACCTTGGCTCGCGCCCGCAGGCAAGGTGATGGTCGCCTGATCGCTCGGCGTGGTCATGGGCTCTGCACTGGCGTCCGGCGCAACCGGGGCCCGAGCTTCCGCGGGCAGGCCCGCCTTCTGACGCTCGATCTGACGCCAGCGCGCGACATTGCGCAGATGCTCTTCATAGGTGGCGGCGAAGGCGTGGCCGCCCGATCCGTCGGCGACGAAGAACAGGGCCTGTTCCGCCGGCGGGTTCAGCACGGCCGCCAGGGCTTCCTTGCCCGGATTGGCGATCGGCGTCGGCGGCAGACCGTCGATCTGATAGGTGTTCCAGGCCGTCGGGCGCTGAAGCTCCGACCGGCGAATGCCGCGTCCCAAAGGCCGCCCCTGGGTCAGGCCATACACGATGGTCGGATCGCTCTCCAGCCGCATCCCCTGGCGCAGCCGGTTGGAAAACACCGCCGCCACGCGCGGGCGCTCGGCCGCCAGACCCGTTTCTTTCTCGACGATGGAGGCCAGGATCACCGCCTCCTCGGGATTGCGCACCACGGTCCCGGGCCCGCGCTGGGCCCACAGCAGGCGCAGATTCTCGTTGGCCGCGCGCTGCATCCGGTCGATCACCGACTGCCGCGTATCGCCGCGCGCGATCTCATAGGTGTCGGGCCACAGACTGCCTTCCTCCGGCGTCACCTCGACCGTCCCGGTCAGCACCGGCTCCTTGGCCAGGATGTCCAGCGCCTGGGCCGACGACCAGCCTTCCGGCAGGGTCACGAAATGGCGCACCACCCGCCCCTCGACCAGCAGGTTCAAGACCCCGGCCAGCGAGGCGCCCGACGGCACTTCGTATTCACCGGCCCTCAGCTTGCGGTCCGCGCCGGTAAAGGTCGCCGCCGCCTTGAACAGGTCGGTCGAGCGGATCACTCCCGCCGCCTTCAGCTGGGCGGCGATGGCCGAAACCCCCGACCCGCTGGCCAGGGTGACGACCGTCCGATCTCCCTGACGGGCGCCGGGTCCGGGGCCGTAATAGACGCCCCAGACAATGGCCAGGGCGGCGATCAGGAACAGGCTGAACGTCGCCGAGGCGGTCAGCAAGGTCACCGTCAGACCCGACCGTCCCCGCCCCTTTTCAACCCGCCCCCGTCCGAACATGTCAGTCGACCTTCTTGAAGATCACCGAGGCGTTGGTGCCCCCGAAGCCGAAACTGTTGGACATGGCGACGTCGATCTTCATCGGCTTGGCCTTGTGCGGGACCAGGTCGATCGGCGTCTCCATCTCCGGGTCGTCCAGATTGATCGTCGGCGGCGCCACCTGATCCCGGATCGCCAGGACGCAGAAGGCCGCCTCGATGGCCCCGGCGGCGCCCAGCAGGTGACCCGTCATCGACTTGGTGGAGCTGACGGCGAGGTTCTTGGCGTGATCGCCGACCAAGCCCTCGATCCCCTTCAGCTCGATCCAGTCGGCCATGGTGGAGGTGCCGTGGGCGTTGACGTAATCCAGGTCCGACGGCTCCATGCCTGCCCGCTTCAACGCCATCTTCATGGCTCGCACCCCGCCTTCGCCGTCTTCGGACGGCGCGGTGATGTGGTGGGCGTCGCCGCTCATGCCGTAGCCGACGACCTCGGCATAGATCTTGGCCCCGCGCGCCTTGGCGTGTTCGTATTCCTCCAGCACCAGAATCCCGGCGCCCTCGCCCATGACGAAACCCGCGTGGCCCCGGTCATAGGGCCGCGACGCCTTCTCCGGCGTGTCGTTATAGGCGGTGCACAGGGCCTTGCAGGCCAGGAAGCCGGCGATGCCGATCGGCACGACCGAGCTTTCGGCCCCGCCCGCCACCATGACGTCGGCGTCGTCCAGGGCGATCATCCGGGCCGCATCGCCGATGGCGTGGGCGCCGGTGGCGCAGGCGGTCACCGCCGCATGGTTCGGGCCCTTCAGGCCGTGGCGGATCGAGATCTGACCGCCGGCCAGATTGATCAGGGCGCTGGGGATGAAGAAGGGGCTGACGCGGCGCACCCCCTGTTCCTTCAGCACGATGGCCGTCTCGGCTATGGCGCCCAGGCCGCCGATGCCGGAGCCGACCATGACGCCGGTCCGTTCCTTGTCTTCGTCGGTCTCGGGCTTCCAGTTCGCGTCGTGCAGAGCCTCGTCCGCCGCCGCGATGGCGTACAGGATGAAGTCGTCGACACGCTTCCTGTCCTTGACCGACATGATCTTCTCGGGGTCGAAGTCGCCTTCGCCGCCGCCGCCGCGCCCATCCACGCTCGGCACTTCGCCGGCGATGGTGCAGCCATAGCCTGTGGTGTCGAAGGCGGTGATCGGGCGGATGCCCGAACGTCCATCGAGGATACCCTTCCAGCTCTTGTCGACACCCCAGCCAAGGGGGGTCAGCAGACCGATGCCCGTAACGACGACGCGGCGCATGGTGCGTGCTCCTTCAACTCCAATCCCGGCCCGGGGAATCACTGCGGATTCGCAAGGGTCAGAAATAGTAAAGGCCGCCGGGCGTCTCCGCTAGGAGCGCCGGGCGGCCCTGTGAACCGTCAGCCCTATCGGGCCGCCAGTCGGGGGCTGGGATCAGCCGGCCGACTTTTCGTCGATGAACTTGACCGCATCGCCGACCGTCTGGATGTGCTCGGCGGCGTCATCCGGGATCTCGATGTCGAATTCTTCTTCGAAGGCCATCACCAGCTCGACGTTGTCGAGCGAGTCTGCGCCCAGGTCGTCGATGAAGCTGGCCTTTTCCGTGACCTTGTCCGGATCGGCGTCCAGATGGTCGATGACGATCTTGCGAACGCGCTCGAGGGTGTCGGACATGAGTGTCTCTCTGCCTGTTTAAAATCGCCGTAGAGGCGGGGTAACTTCGAAATCGCCGTCTCACGGCAGCGAAGGCGACGCAAGCCCGAAAGCCCGAACCGCCGTTGCATCCAGCCCTTTAGCACAGGCTTTCGGGCAAGAAATAGTCTGTTGAATTTCGTGATCGCGATCAGATCATCGCCATGCCGCCGTTCACGTGCAGCGTCTGGCCCGTGACATAGGCCGCTTCGTTCGACGACAGATAGACGGCGGCGGCCGCGATCTCGTCGCCCGTGCCCAGTCGTCCGGCCGGAATCCGGCCCAGAATGGTCTCGCGCTGCTGCTCGTTCAGCACATCGGTCATCGGCGAGGCGATGAAGCCCGGGGCGATACAGTTGACCGTAATGCCGCGCGACCCGACCTCCTGCGCCAGCGACTTGGAGAAGCCGATCATCCCGGCCTTGGATGCGGAATAGTTGGTCTGGCCCGGATTGCCGGTCACGCCGACGACCGAGGTCACGCCGATGATTCGGCCCGAACGCCGCTTCATCATCCCTTTCACCGCCGCGCGGGTCAGGCGGAAATAGCTCTCCAGATTGATCTGGATGACCGACTGGAAGTCCTCGTCCTTCATCCGCATCAACAGGCCGTCCTTGGTGATGCCCGCATTGGCCACCAGAATGTCCAGCGGCGCGCCCGCCGCCGCCTCGGCCGCCGCGACCAGATTATCGACCGACTCGGGGTCCGACAGGTTCGCCGTCGCGAAATGCGCCCGCTCTCCGAGTTCCTTGGCCAAATCCGCCAGCACCGCCTCGCGCGTGCCCGACAGCACCACGGTCGCGCCCTGGGCGTGCAGCGCCCGCGCCACCGCCCCGCCGATCCCGCCCGTCGCGCCGGTCACCAGCGCGGTCTTGCCTGCAAGATTGAACATTTGTTCCCTCTCCTGTCCTTCTCCCCTTGCGGGAGAAGGTGGCCCGTAGGGCCGGATGAGGGGTCACGCGGACCCCTTCGGTTAATCACTATAGAGGGGAGACGGCTCAAGCCGAAAAACCCCTCATCCGTCGCGCTTCGCGCGCCACCTTCTCCCGCAAGGGGAGAAGGGTCACAACGACTTCGCGAAGGCTTCCAACTCTTCCGGCGTGTTCAGCGGCAGGCTCTCAGCCTCCGGCGCGATCCGCTTGGCCATGCCGGTCAGCACCTTGCCAGAACCGACCTCGACGAAGCGGGTCACGCCGCCTTCCGTGGCCATCCACTCCATGCTTTCGCGCCAGCGCACCCGGCCGGTGACCTGCTCGACCAGCAGCCGGCGGATGACTTCAGGATCGCTTTCCGGGCTAGCCAGCACATTGGCCACCACGGGTACCATGGGGGCCGAGATCCGGGCGTCGGCCAGGGCCGCCGCCATCTCGTCCGCCGCCGGCTGCATCAGCGGGCAGTGGAAGGGCGCCGAGACGTTCAGCGGGATCGCCCGCGCGCCCAGTTCCTTGGCCTTCTCGATGGCCCGGTCCACGGCGGCCTTCTCGCCCGAGATGACGATGTTCCCGGCGTTGTTGTCATTGGCGACCACGCAGACACCCAGTTCGGCGCCCGCCGCCGCCGCGGCCTCGGCCAGGGCCAGATCCGTCTTGGGCCCGATCAGCGAGGCCATCGCCCCCTGCCCCACCGGAACCGCGCGCTGCATGGCCTGGCCGCGCAGCTTCAGCAGCCGCGCCGTATCCGACAGCGAGATCGCCCCCGCCGCCGCCAGGGCCGAATATTCGCCCAGCGAATGGCCGGCGACATAGGCCGCCGTCGCCACATCGAAACCGAACTCGACCTTCAGCGCCCGGATCGCCGCCATCGACACCGCCATCAGGGCGGGCTGGGCGTTCTCGGTCAGGGTCAGCTGGTCCTCGGGGCCTTCGCGCATCAGCACCGACAGCTTCTGGCCCAGAGCCTCGTCCACCTCGGCGAAGACCTCGCGGGCGGAGGCGAAGGCGTCGGCCAGTTGCGCGCCCATGCCGACGGCCTGGCTGCCCTGTCCCGGAAACAGAAGTGCGAGGGTCATCGACCGCTCCCTGAATCATTGATCAAGAGCGCGGACCCCTAAGGCCTGACTTCCCTCAGGGCAAGCGGCGGCGCATTCGGCGCCCTACTCCGCCCGTCGCGCCGAGACCTTGATCTGGACATCGATCATCTTCGAGACCCAGTCCCCGGTCGCGTCGGTCTCCATCCCCAGGTTCAGCGCCGTCCGGTCCAGCTCCAGCCGCCCCTGCACCGTGGCGACCCCGCCGGTTTCGCGGAAGCTGAAGGGCAGGACGACGCGCAGGCTCGTGGCCTTGATCCCCAGCGTACCCCTCGCCTCATACCGATCCCCGCCCAGGGCGCGGAAGCCTGTCGTCTCGAACCGGGCGGTCGGATACTGCGCGGGATCGAACCATTCAGCCCCCTGTAGCGAGCCCTCCTGGGTCGCATCGCCCGTGCGGGCCGAGGCCGTCTGAACCGTGATCACCGCCTTTGAGCCTGCCAAATCGGCCGGGTCGAACCGGACCTGACCGTCCCACCGTTCGAACCGCCCCTTGAAAGCTGCGCCCGACTGGGTTCCGCCAAAAGCGATGCTGGAGGCGGGGCGATCAATGGTCCAGGCGCCGGCCTTAACGGGTTGGGACGTCGTCTCCTCCACGACCGGTTCGGGCGCCGCGATTTCCGGCGCAGCGGCGATCTCGGGCGCGGGCGTCGAGGCTGAAACGGACGCCTCCGTCCGAGCAGGCTTCAACTCAGCTCTTGCATAGGGCCGCGCCGCCACCGCCCCGGCCATGGCCACGACCGCGATCAGGGCCACGCCCACGCCCCGCTCGACCCAGGGCGAAGACGGCGCGGAAACCGTCGTCTCATGCCCCGCCTTCAGAAAAGGCGCCATGTGCGCCAGCACCCCGTCGCGGTCGACAAACTGATGCTTCAGCGCCGCCCCGACGTGCAGGACGATCAGGACGACCGCGCCCCAGGCCATGGCCGCATGGGCCCCCATGGCCTGGAAGGCCAATGCCCGCCGCGCGCCCGCCGCCAGTTCGCCCACGCCCGGCAGATGCGGGATCGGAAACAGGCCGAACCAGCTGGTCGCCACCTCCAGCGCCCGGTCCTGAGCCACGGCCCAGCCGGCCGAGACATACAGCCACCCCGTCAGCGGCAGGGCCAGCATCAGGGCGTAGAAGGCCATATGGGTGGCGTTGGCGGCGAAGGCCTCCCATCGCTTCATCCCGCCCGGCAGGGCCGGCGGCCGATGCGTCAGCCGCCAGACGATCCGCACCACGGTCAGGGCCAGGATCAGGAAGCCGATCGACTTGTGGATCTGGAATACCCGATAGGCCAGGGCCTGGCTGCCCGGCTGTTCGATGGCGGCGGTCATCCACCACCCCATCGGGATCATCGACAGGATGCAGACGGCGATCCCCCAGTGCAGGGCGATCGCGACGGTGGAATAGCGGTTGGGCGCGGTCATGAGCGCCAGATAGACCTAGCGCCCACCTGTTAGCAACAGCTACTGTGTCTGTTTCTACTTAAGAACATTACTCGATTACAAAGCGAACAAATGTTCTTGCTATGTTCCCCCTTCTCACCCATGTTCCTTCCCATGAAATCCGCCAAGGGAAGAGGCGCGCGTTCGAATGCGACAGGCCGTTACGAGCCCGAGCAGCATGAGTCGTTCGACGACGGCTGGACGAACGACGACGCCGAGGCCGCGCCGCTGCGCACCACCCTCACGCCCGAACACGCCCGCACCATCATCGCCCGGAACGACAGTCCGGACATCGGCTTCGACCGCTCCATCAACCCGTACAAAGGTTGCGAACATGGCTGCGTCTACCCCTACGTTACACACGAAAGGCTAACCGCATGAACCCGACGCCTTCGACCACGATGCAAGCCAAGCCCATGCCGACCTGGGCCTTCCCTCGCGCCTACATCAAGCGCCCCGAAGCTGACGCTGGCGAGCGGCGCGTAGCATGGAACCGGCCGTCGAGCCCGTCCGCCTAGGCCTGATGACGACGCTGTCGATTCCGAAGGGCGTGCGTGGTCGTGGGGCGCGATCTAATGCCACCGGCCGCTTCGAGACTACCACGATTGAAGCTTTCGACGATGGCTGGACGGAGGACGATGCCGCCCTGCCCGTCCAGGTGCCGACGACCGTTACGCCGCTGCGATCCGGGACAATCATCAGCAAAAACCAGAGCCCTGACATTGGTTTCGAACGGTCGATCAACACCTACAAGGGATGCAGCCACGGCTGCATATATTGCTACGCTAGGCCGTCTCACGCCTATTTGGGCTTGTCGCCTGGACTGGATTTCGAGACCAAAATCTTCTCCAAACCCGATGCTGCGCGCCTCCTGGAACAAGAACTGAGCGGCCGAAAATACGTCTGCAAGCGCATCCACGTCGGGGGCGACACCGACCCATATCAGCCCGACGAGAAGGATTTGCGGATCACACGCAGCGTCCTGGAAGTCGTGGCGCGGTTCAACCAGCCGATCTCGGTGATCACCAAGTCCAACCTCATCACCCGTGACATAGACATCCTGGGTCCAATGGCCCGCGAGAAACTAGCCACTGCCTTCATCTCCATCACCACCTTGGACCGTGGACTTGCGCGCGCCATGGAGCCGCGAGCCTCGACGCCGATGAAGCGCCTGGAAGCGATCTCTCGTCTCGCTGAGGCTGGCGTCCCCGTCGGCGTAGGGTTCGCTCCGGTGATCCCAGGGCTAAACGACCACGAACTCGAATCCATCCTCGAAGCCGCTGCCAAAGCCGGCGCCACGACGGCGATGTATGTGACGCTACGCCTGCCTCTGGAGATCAAAGACCTCTTTAAGGAATGGCTCGCGGATGTTCGCCCAGATCGTGCCGCGCGGGTAATGTCCCTGGTCCGCCAGACGCGCGGCGGCAAGGAATACGACGCCGACTGGGCACAGCGGATGAAGGGCACCGGCCCGGTGGCCGAACTCATAGGCACGCGCTTCAAAGCGGCCGTGAAGCGCTACGGTCTCGACGGGCCGAGGCACGAGCTAGATGTGACGAAGTTCCATGTGCCAGCGTCAGCGCGCGCTCAGTTGGACTTGTTCGCTTGAGGCGCTGGTGAACCCACCCGTTCATTCGTCATGAGGAGACGCGACTAAAAGCTTTCAGGTAGATGGAATCCGACAATCTGGTCTAGGCGCTCACCCGTCATCTGAGGCTTATCAGGAAATGTCCCATCCCTATTGAAGCTCGTCACGTCAAAACGAGCTGTAGCAATCTGCGCAGAGGTGAACATTACCTTTGCTGCAAGCGTATAGACATCTCTACTCGACACCTCCCTAGCGCCACCTGCGGTCAATCGAAGATCTGAAAACGACTTCGGCTTTGTCAGCTTCATCCTCTGATCGATTTTCAGAACCCGTTGCCCATCCTCACCGAAACTATCGTGGATAAAACGGTTCCTTGCGGGTGCGAGGTCGTTCGTTACGACGTTCAAAGTTTGATGGACAACCTTCCGATAGGTCTCTGGACAATCGATTGTGTAGACGAGATTTCGGAGCAGGCGACACCTCGGTGCAACGTCACCCATCTCCGTTGCCAGGCACTCCATTTGGTCGTCCGAGATGTTCAAAATAGCGCCGATGAGGAGGCTAATCTCGCGATCCAATACGGCCCAACATGCGCAAAGCTGACCAAGCGCTGTTAGGTAGCGGTCGTAGTCGCTGTCGGAAACATCGTGATTAGCCAAGCCGCTGCCGCCCCATTTAAATCCATCATGTCAAAGCCGACCTAGGCCGTTCTCGTAGAAAGATGCTGCGAGTCTCATAGCTTCAGGCTTCTCGATATTCGATCGTGCCGTTTCGAAATAGCCGTGAAGCTCCCGCGCCAGGCCAACGCAAACCATATCTCTCAGGTCATCACCGAACTTAGGTTGCTCGTCCTCATAGGTCATAGCCATACGGAGGTCGTCGTAGAACCCCGACCTAGCATGAGCGAACTGATGCGAATGCGGGCCATATTTGACGTAGTTAAAGGTTCCACGTTTCCAATATTTTTGGGCACGCGGCAAATCGGCGAGCAACTCTGCCGCAGACATCAGAGCAAACGAGGCAGCCTGCTTCTCGATATGTGAAGGAAAATCACGCTTGCTGGTCCTATTACGCACGCCCCATCGGCAAATGAGAGCTTTACCCAGTTCCTCGATAGCGAAAATTCCTAATATTACTGACGATTGAGCCCTATCGTTATCCGCAAGGAGCCTTGAGTCATCCAGCAGACGCTGGGCGTTCAAGAGCGTTTTCTCGTAAAACGGGGATGGCTCCAGATGGGCCTTACTCACCTCACTTGCGAAGCTGTTTTCTTCGTCCACCGACATCCTCCAGATCGCGGGGCTGCATGCCTCCAGCACTCTCAGCGAAGCTTGGCATCTGACCCGAGCCGCCGGATGGGGCGGCAAGCCCGTCGTTTATCATGACGCTCAGCTAGGCCTCAGCCAGTTCTTCCAGGACGACGGCGAACTGCTCAATCCTATCGCGCCATGCGAGAATGGCTTCGTGAATGTCGAAGTCGTGGTAGGCTGTCTGGCGCATCTCGGCAGTAACTACGGTCTCCCAGTGCGCCATGTGCCGGGCCTCTCGACGCAAACTTTCCAGAGCAAAGACCCCATTCGCCGACACCAAGGCACTGGGATCAAATCGGTCAATCGCTGCGTCGAGCAGATTTAGATCGCTCCAGTCGATCCCCTCGTAGACCACATACTCAGGGCTACCGATCAGGGTGTCGGCGTGCCCCGCCACCACGTCAGCGAGGCGACGTGCCAGCCCAGCGACCGCCTTGCGGAGTTCACGACGATCCTCAATCCGATCGCGCCGTTCACGGCCAGCTTGCCACTGAGCGATCCCGATCGCAGCCAAGATCGCAGCGATCGACCCTACAGCCTGAACCCAGGCAGGCATGTCCTTGACCTCAGGACGAAACCACAGCGCGGCCAGAAGAGCGACTAGCCCCAGTGTGTATGCGACGACGAGAAGCTGCTGATGGAACGGGGCCATGCCTGACTTATGGCACAGGTTCGTAACCTGTCGATCAATCGCGTCACCCGCGCCACAACTGCGGTTTACGCAACCGCTCGTTTTGTGATCTGTCACTGCGCCGGCGTCTCGTCCGGTGAAGGGACGACCACATGAAACTAACGCTCGCTGAACGCCTCGCTCTCCGCAACCAACTCCAGATCATGAAGGAACTGGAGGTTGGCGACCTGACGCCCGATCAATACGACGAGAAAATCCAAATCGTCGAAGGCGGCTACGAGGTCTACTATCCCGACCTTCTGTCGGGCATGAACCAAGAAGGCATCGATGCGGAAGTGACCGCTGAAGTGCTGGACATCCTCTCGCTCTATCGCGCGATCTACGACGCCAATCAGAATGGGGTCACCATCCCGACCACGGGCTATCCCAAGTTCGCCGGCTTCGACGCCAACCACGACCCGCACTACGGTTTCTCAGTCTTTGTCCTGAACGTCCAAGGCAAGTTCACCGAGTCCGCGCCAGCCGTGAACTCGCACACCAGCGGAACGCTGTCGCGCTACCGGCGGATGCTGGAAACCTGGGACGCGCTAGGCAGACCCTATCCGTTGGACCAAGCCGCCGTGGACGCGATCTTCGCCTAACCACCGCGCTCTGTCGGCCGGGCTTCAGAGGGTTCTGAGGCTCGGTCGCCATGTCGCAATTCTTGACAATTCGGTGATTTTCCAATAGGACTTGGGCCTTCCCAAACAACCTATTCGCCCCTCGATCTGACTGCCTCCCAGGCGCTCCGACTCGAGCCGCTGCGTTTCACTGCGCTGGCGCGAGGCGTGGAGAAACCACCGTGAACCCCACCAATTGGTTCGTCGTGCATACGACGCCCCGTGGCGAACTCGCCGCTCTCGCCGATATCCAAGCCATGGACGGACTGGAAGCCTACCTTCCCCAAGAGACCCGCCTTCGGCGGACCCGGAAAGGCAAAGTCGTCGTTCAGCATCCACTGCTGCCCGGCTTCCTCTTCGTCGGCACTCAGACCCGATCCATCTTCGACGCGCTTCGATCAAAATCCGTGCGTGGGATCATCCGGTCACCGGGCGGCGGCGCGCATCCGATCCGGTCCAAGACAGTCAACGGCACCGCATGGAACTTCGTCGATGAACTCCGGTCACGGGAGAACGCTGGCGAGTTCGACTTCACGCCGAAGAACAAGCCGTTAGTCGAGGGCGCCGAAGTGCGCGTGATCAGCGGCGCCTTCAAGGACCAGATCGGCCGCCTGCTCTCCGCCTCCGCCGAAGGCCGAGCCGAGATCATGATGAGCGGCCTGTTCGCCGGCCGCATGACCGTGGACGCCCGAGCGCTCGAAGCCGCCTGATCAGCACAAATGGAAAAGGCCCCGTCAACCGGGGCCTTTCCATTTGTGTCAGCCAACCTTCGAATGATTGCTGTCGTGGGTGACAACGACGGCGTGGTTGCCGAAACCGACGATTAGTCCTTCAGCCATGAAGGCCTGGCGAAGTTCGGCATGACGCTCGTTCGTAAACCGCTTCATGGTGTTCAATTCGTAGAACTCAGGCCACTTCATCGTGATGGCTTTTTGACCGCTCTGACGGAGCATGTCCCCGCATTCCTCAGCCACTTCGTTCGCCGGTCGTTGCATTCCCAAACCCTCCCATATCCTCGCCTAACCGGCGCACAAGAGCCGTATAAGACAAATATAAGCCTCTTACAAGCGACTTATAGCAGCCTTATACGATCCTTATGTTGACGCAGGCCACGACGAATCTGAACGCACGGCCCCTGTGGATCACGGCGGCCGTTTGCATGCCTGCTTGCTATGTTCTCCTTTTGTGCTCATCCCTGGACGGATGGGAGAGAGGGCATATCAGGGCGATGAGACCACCGGCTTCCAGTCGCCGGCGCAGGATCACGTCGAAGCAGTGCCGGATCTAGCAGACCTGCTCGAACTGCGCCGCCCGCAGCGATACGCCGTTCGCGTGAAGGGCAATGGGCTGAAGGCGCGCGGTATCCATTCCGGCGACATTCTGGTCGTGAACACCGACGGCGAGCCCCGCACCGGAAAGGTCTGCGTCGCCTTCCTTCATGGCGATGTCGTCCTGGCCGTCTTGACCGAGAAAGACGGCACCTGGTGGCTGGAGCCGGCGAACCAGCCCGCCCAGGCACATAATCACCTTCGACCGATGGCTGAGCCAGCATCAGCTTCACGCTGCTGATCTCCCACGTCCTGGGTTTGCCATCCTTGCGGGACGGACCCCAGGCCGACTGACCCTGCTCGTTCAGGGTCTTCGCGATCCAGCGCGCACCCTGCCCTGCCGCCGCCATTTCGTAGACCGACCGGACGAGAGCCGCACGATCCTCATCCACTGTGAAGCCCATGCGATCAGCATTGAGCGTCAGCCAGCCAGGCGCCTTGGCGGTGATCTTTTGGCCTGTCGTTTGAGCGCGTTCCATCCGCGCACCTATCGCACCCAAGACGCGCTGCGATTTCTGCTCGGACTCCTGGTGCGCCAGTTGAGCCCTCATCAGGATTTCGAATGTGCCCATCAGGTCGGCGCGCAGCGAAGCGTCCGTGTAAACGCGGCCGCCATCAACGGTCGCGATCGACAGGCCTTTTTCGCAGAGGTCTTCCAGCCAGCGCAGTGTCTTTCGTGGCTCTTGCCTCGACAGCCGATCCAGCTTTTCGACCACCAGGACGGCGGGCATCGTGATCTCGCCGCGCCGCACTCGCTCGGCGAACTGTCCGAGTCCTCCCGACGACAGATGCGCGCCTGTCCAGGCCGACTGGCCCAAGTCCTGGATGGTCTCGACAATCGGCCAGCCCTGGCGATCGCAGAAACCACCAACGTCGTCGGTCTGCCGGCGGAGGCTGTCGCCCTTTTCTTGTTTGGGTGTGCTGAAGCGGATGTAGGCGTAGGCGTGCATTGCGATTCAAGGCCGGACAAGAGTTGGCTGAAGGCCATCTTGTAACGGTGCGACAGGGCTGTATCTACTGCTACGCCCGTCCGTCCCATGCCTGGATGGGCCTATCCCCGGGCCTGGATTTCGAGAGCCGGATATTCTTCAAGCCCGAGGGCGCACGTCTGCTGGAACAGGCCTTCCTCGCCCCCCGATACCGGTGCAAGCGCATCCACATAGGCGGCAATACCGACCCCTATCAGCCGGTCGAACGCGAACTGAAATCGACCCGCTCGATCCTTGAGGTCATGCGGCGCTTCAACCACCCCTTCAGCATCATCACCAAGTCGGTGCTGATCGCGCGCGACGCCGATATTCTGGGCCCCATGGGTCAGGCCGGCTTGGCCTCGGCCTTCGTCTCCATCACCACCCTGGACCGGGGCCTGGCCCGCGCCATGGAGCCCCGCGCCTCGACCCCGGCCAAACGGCTGGAGGCGATCAGCCGGCTCGCCGACGCGGGCTGTCCCGTCGGCGTCGGCTTCGCCCCGGTCATTCCCGGCCTGAACGACCACGAACTGGAATCGGTGCTCGAGGCGGCGGCCAAGGCGGGGGCGACGCGAGCCATGTATGTCACCCTGCGCCTGCCGCTGGAGATCAAGGATCTGTTTCGCGAGTGGCTGGCCGACGCCCGCCCCGACCGCGCCGCCCGCGTCATGTCGCTGATCCGCCAGACGCGCGGGGGCAAGGACTATGACGCCGACTGGTCCCAGCGCATGAAGGGAACCGGCCCCGTCGCCGAACTGATCGGCGCCCGCTTCAAGGCCGCCGTCAAACGCTACGGCCTGGACGCGCCGCTGCGACTGCTGGACGAAACCCAGTTCCGCGTCCCTGCTGACGCGCGGCCGCAGCTGGAGTTGTTCGGCTGAACGGCCGGCGCCCAGCCAGCGCGCCTAATATCAGCGACAAAGCCACGTTTTTTCAGGGCATTGATCCCCTCGAACGGCGCTCACCTCATCACCCATTCGTCCCGTGTTAGAATCGGCGACAGGTCTTTAACATCGCAATCACGCCGTTCGGTCCGTCTGAGACCGCCGCGCCCTCAGCCCCGCTTCATGGGCAAGAATAGACTCAAATAGACTCAAATTTTTTCGAGTGGATTGAGTCTATTTCAGTCGGCGTCCGCCGCCGACGGATCGACGGCCCGCGTCACCAGGTCGCGCCAGGTCGGGTCGGTATCATCGACCAGATCGACGTCCTCCATCAGGGCCACCGCCCCCTCCCCGTCCGGCAGGATCAGGCCCAGGATCTCCATCTCTTCGCCATCCGGCCCCAGATGGCTCTCGGCCTGAACCGCGACCGCCGCCTGTTCGCCGTCCTCTTCCCACCAGATCACCGGCTGGGGCAGGTCCATGGCGATGGGGCGCGGATCGTCGGTCTCGCCCAGGGCGAAGACGGCCCGGCGCGCCTGGACGTCGTCCAGCGTCGCCACCGCCCCGACGAAGGGCGTCAACCGGCTCCAGTCGTCGGCGTCGAACCCGCCCCCGTCTTCGCCCAGAAAGCCATCTTCCAGCTCGTCATCCATAGGGCCTACCGCTTGAAAACACTGACAAGTTCGACGTGGGCCGACCACAGAAACTGGTCCACCGGCGTGACCCGCTCCAGCCGGAAGCCGGCGTCGATCAGAACCCGCGCGTCCCGCGCAAAGGTCTGGGGGTTGCACGACACACCGACCACCACCCCGGCCTTGGTCCCGGCGATCTGGGCCGTCTGGTCGATGGCCCCCGCGCGCGGCGGGTCGAACACAATGGCCTCGCACCCCTTCAGGTCATAGGGGGTCAGCGGCCGCCGGAACAGGTCGCGCGCCTCGGCTGTGATCGCCTTCATCCCCTTGGCCGAGCCCACGCCCGCCTTCAGCGCCTCGATCCCCGCCTTGGACGCGTCGGCCGCGATCACCGGCGCCACGGTCGCCAGCGGGAAGGTGAAGGTCCCCGCGCCGCAGAACAGGTCGGCGATCTTCTTGGCCCCCTTCACCGCCGCCACGGCCCGCTCGACCATGGCCGCCTCGGCCTGGGGCACGGCTTGCAGGAAGCCCCCCGCCGGCAGGGGCACGGTGGCGGGGCCGAAGCCGATCTTCGGCTGGCGCGCCATCACCAGGGTGTCGCCGGCCAGGCTCAGCCGCGCCAGATCGGCCCGGTGCGCCGCCGCAATGGCCCGCATCTGGGCGTCGGCCGACAGCCCCCCGCCCGAGCGCCGCTCGACCCCCGTCACATCCACATCCAGCCCCGACAGGGTCCAGGTCACGTGCAGGGTCGGCGCCGACTTCGGATGCTCCAGAAGGGCCGCCGCCACCTCGGTCAGGGCCGGGATGGCGCGGATGATCCGGGGATCGGCCACCGGGCATTCCCGCACCTCGACCAGCCGCCACGACCGCCGCGCCTTGAAGCCCAGCACCACCCGGCCGTCCTGGGTCCGGCGCGCGTGCAGGGCTGCGCGACGCCGCGTCCCGGCCGGGCTCGCCACCGTCGCCTCGATCTCGGTCTCGATCCCCTCGCGCGCCAGGGCCCGCCGCACCTGCTCGCGCTTCCACTCCAGATACGGCTTGTCCGCCCAGTGTTGCAGCGAGCACCCGCCGCAGTCGCCATACTGGGGCGACACTGGCGCGATCCGATCCGCACTGGGGGTCACGATCTCGACCTGCTCCAGTCGCCCGTCGACGACCTCCCCCCGCACCGTCTCCCCCGGCAGGGTCAGGCCCGCGAAGACCGGCCCCTGCGGCGTCTCGGCGACGCCGTCGCCCTGTCCGCCGACGCGGCTGATCGTAAAGGTCTGCATCGCCGGGCTTCTAGCCCCGCCGCCGCCTCACGCCAAGCGGCGCGCTCGGAACAGCCCCACACACCAGCCGGCCTCAACTGGCCTCAAGTAGCGCTAGGCGCGATAGGCCCCCAAGGATGCCGCGAAGCGCGGTAGCCAACAAACGGCCTCAAGTAGCGCGAAGCGCGATAGGCCTACGAAACATGAACGAAGATGAACGACGCGCTAAAAAGCCGTTCAGCTTCGCCCCGATAGACAGGATGCAACAGACAGCCGGTCCACCCGTTCAGCCCTCGTCACTGAACGTCCGACCACAAGGGGTTGAAGATGCGTCTCTCCACCAAGTCCCTCGCCGCCGTCGCGGCCCTGACCCTCGGCGCCGTCGCCGCGCCCATGGCGGCCTCGGCCCAGAGCTACGGCTACAGCCAGAACTACGGCACCGGCGCCTACGCCCCCTCCTATGACTACAACCGTTCTCCGCAGCAGTCCTACGACCCCTGCGCCCGCGAACGCCAGGGCCGCACCGGCGCCGGCGCGGTGATCGGCGGCGGCGCCGGCGCCGTCATCGGCTCGCAACTGGCCGCCCGCGGTCGTCGCACCGAAGGCAGCATCCTGGGCGGCGTCGTCGGCGCGGTCATCGGCTCGCAAGTCGGCCGCTCCAGCTCCGACGCCTGCCGCAGCTACCAGAGCCGCTACGGCTCCAGCGGCTATTACAGCCAGGGTTACGGCCAACAGGGGTATGGGCAACAGGCCTACCGCCAACCCAGCTACAGCTACTATGACGACCGTTACAGCGGCGATCAGGGCCGTCGCTACGACGACCGCCGCGACGACTACGCCTACAACGGCAACGACTATTACGACGACCGTTCCCGCTCGGTCTCGCCCTATCAGAATTCAGACGGATGCCGTTTGGCCGAAAGCCAGATCCGTCTGCCCGATGGTCGCACGGACACCCGCTACGTCCGCACCTGCCCCGACCAGTCCGGCCGCTATCGCGTCGTCGATTAATTTTCAGCCCCCCTGTCGATCGACGACGTGACGGGAGCCGCCGGAGGACTTGTCCTCCGGCGGTTTCTCATTGTTGGGTGGGCTATCGGCCTTCGGCCTACTTGAGCCCGTTTAACCCGGCTTCTTGGCCCACAGCAGGAACTCGATATTGCCGTCGCCGCCGGTGATGGGGCTCTCGGTCGTCGCCTGCACCGCCCAACCCATCGCCTCCAGCCAGTCCCGCACACGTTCGACCGCGGCGGCGTGGGCGCCGGGATCCTTGACGACCCCTTTCTTGCCGCCGCCGGGCCCATCAGCCTCGAACTGCGGCTTGATCAGGGTCACCAGGTCCGCCCCCGCCGCCGCCAGATCCAGCGCGGCGGGCAGCACCTTGATCAGGCTGATGAAACTGGCGTCGCACACGATCAGCGACGGCGCCTCCGGGATCAGTTCCGGCGTCAGGTCGCGCGCGTCCGTCCGCTCCAGATTGACCACCCGCGGATCAGCCGCGATCCGGTCGTGCATCTGACCGAACCCGACATCAACCGCGAACACCTTGGCCGCGCCGCGATCCAGACAGACCTCGGTGAAGCCGCCGGTGGACGCCCCGACGTCCAGCGCCACCCGTCCTTCGACGGCCACGGGCCATACGGTCAGGGCGTGGTCCAGCTTCAGCGCCCCGCGCCCGACCCAGCGGTGGGCGTCGGCATAGCCGATCTCGGCGTTCGCGCCGACGGTCTGGGAGCCGGACTTGGCCGGCGCGCCGTCCACGGTGACGCCGCCGGCCTCGATGGCCGCCTTTGCCCTGGCCCGGCTTTCCGCCAGGCCTCGCGTGACGAGAAGCTGGTCCAGCCTCATCCGATCTCGCTCAGCCGCGCCAGAGCCGCCTGCAGCTTGACCTTACCCGCCTCGGCCTCGGCCAGTTTGGCGCGTTGTTCATCGACCACTTCCGGCGCGGCGCGCGACACGAAGTTCGGATTGCCCAGCTTCTTGTTCACATGGCCGATATCGCTTTCGAAGACGGCGATCTCCTTCTCCAACCGCGCCCGTTCGGCGGTCAGGTCGATGATGCCCGTCAGCGAAAACGCGACCGTCGATCCGCCCGAGACGAAGGTCACGGCCCCGGTCGGCGCGGCGTCCGCCGATCCGACCTCGGACACTCGGCCCAGGGTCAGGATCAGGTCGCGGTGGCGCGCGATCCGCTCGGCGGTGACGGCGTCCGGCGCAACGAAAGCCAGCGGCGGCTTGGCCGCCGGCGGCACGTTCATCTCGGCCCGCAGGCCCCGGATTTCACCGACCAGATCGACCAGCCAGCCGATCTCGGCCTCGGCCGAGGCGTCGATGAAGCCGTCCGGCAGCACCGGCCATTCGGCGCCGATCAGCAGGCTCTCGCGCGCCGGCCCTTCCTTGCCCAGTTCGGCCCACAGCTCCTCGGTGATGAAGGGTATGACCGGGTGCAGCAGTTTCAGCGTCTGGTCCAGGGTCCAGGCCGTCATGGCCCGCGTCTCGGCCTTGGCGGCTTCATCGGCGCCGTTGAACACTGGCTTGGCCAGTTCCAGGTACCAGTCGCAGAAGACGTTCCAGACGAACCGGTACAACGCCCCCGCCGCATCATCGAACCGCCCGCCCTCGATGGCCTCGGACACGGCGCGCTCGGCCTTGGTCAGTTCGCCCCGGATCCAGCGGTTGATCGTCTGTTCGACCGTCGCGGGATCGAAGCCCTCGACGCGCCTCGCCTCGTTCATCTGGCTGAACCGGGCCGCGTTCCACAGCTTGGTGCCGAAGTTGCGATAGCCCTCGATCCGCTGTTTCGACAGCTTGATGTCGCGCGTGCCCGACAGGATCGCCATGGTGAACCGCAGCGGATCGGCGCCCAGCTCGTCGATGATGCTTAAGGGGTCGATGACGTTCCCCTTGGACTTGCTCATCTTCTGGCCCTTCTCGTCGCGGACCAGGCCATTGATGATGACCCGTTTGAACGGGACCTCGCCCATGAAGTGCTGGCCCATCATCATCATCCGGGCGACCCAGAAGAAGATGATGTCCGCCGCCGTGACCAGGTCGCTGGTCGGATAGAACCGCTCTAGATCCTCGGTCTTCTCGGGCCAGCCCATGGTCGAGAACGGCCAAAGAGCCGAGCTGAACCAGGTATCCAGAACGTCCTCGTCCTGGGTCAGGGCGACCTCGGAGTCATAGTCCGCCATCGCCAGTTCGCGGGCGTCTTCCTCCGTCTCGGCGACATAGATTTCGCCGCCCGGTCCGTACCAGGCCGGGATGCGGTGCCCCCACCACAGCTGGCGGCTGATGCACCAGGGCTCGATGTTCCTCAGCCATTCGAAATAGATCTTCTCGTACGACTTCGGCTCGAACACCGTGTCGCCCTGCTCCACCGCCTTCAGCGCGGGCTGGGCCAGGACCTTGGCGTCGACGTACCACTGGTCCGTCAGCCACGGCTCGATGACGACGCCGGAACGGTCGCCGTGCGGGACGACATGCTTGGTCTTCTCGATCTCGCGCAGCCAGCCCTCTTCCTCGGCGCGGGCGACGATGGCCTTGCGCGCGGCGAAGCGGTCAATGCCGACATATTCCGACGGCACGTCCGGCGTATCGACATCGGTGATGCGACCAAAGGCGTCGAGGATGTTCAACGACGGCAGGCCGGCGCGCTTGCCCACGCCGAAGTCGTTGAAGTCGTGCGCCGGGGTGATCTTCACCGCGCCCGAGCCCTTGGTCGGATCGGCGTAGTCGTCGGCGACGATCTGGATGCGACGCCCAACGATGGGCAGGGTCACGAACTTGCCGACCAGCCCCTTGTACCGCTCATCCTCGGGATGAACCGCCACGCCGGTGTCGCCCAGCATGGTCTCGGGCCGGGTGGTGGCGACGACGATGAAGTCGCGCGTCTCCCACTCCGTCGCCTTGCCGGCCTCGTCGAACGCAATGGGGTGTTCGTAGGTCACACCGTCCGCCAGCGGATAGGCGAAATGCCAATAGGCGCCGTCCACCTCGCGCTGCTCGACCTCCAGGTCGGAGATGGCGGTCTGAAAATGCGGGTCCCAGTTCACCAGCCGCTTGTCGCGATAGATCAGGCCTTCCTTGTGCAGTTGCACGAAGACCTTGCGCACGGCGGCATTCAGCCCCTCGTCCAGGGTGAACCGCTCGCGCGACCAGTCGCAGGACGCGCCCAGGCGACGCAGCTGGCGCACGATGGTACCGCCGCTCTCGGCCTTCCATTCCCAGACCTTCTCGATGAAGGCGTCGCGGCCCATGTCGCGGCGACCGACGTTGCCGGCGGCCGCCAGCTGACGCTCGACCACCATCTGGGTGGCGATGCCGGCGTGGTCCGTGCCCGGCAGCCACAGCACCGCCTTGCCCTTCATCCGATGATAGCGGGCCAGGATGTCCTGAAGCGTATTGTTCAGCGCATGGCCGATGTGCAGGCTGCCCGTCACGTTCGGCGGCGGAATGACGATCGAATAGGCGTCGGCGGCGCCGTCCGTGGCCGCAGCGGCGCGCGGCGCGAACAGGCCGCTCTCTTCCCACTGGGCGTACAGGCGGGGTTCGGCGGCCTGGGGTTCGAAGGTCTTCTCGAGCATGGGTCTTCTTTGATCGTTGTCGTGTGGCCGGGGGACGGCCTGGAATGACAAAGGGCGGCCCCCGCAGGAGCCGCCCTTCGATAGTCTGCGGTGAAGCGAAGGGCTAGGCGCTGCGCGCGATGCGTTCGACTTCCTTTTGTACCGCCGCCTGAACGATGCCGGGCAAATTATTGTCCAGCCAGTCCTTCAGCAGCGGACGCAGCATCTCGGCGACCATGGCCTCGACGGTGTTGCCGCTGACGAACGGCATGTCGCCCGACGCCGGAGCCTCCGGCTTCTTGAACGACGCGGCCAGGCCTGCAAAGGCCGAGGCCGCGCTGGCGGCGGCGCTTTCGCCGACCAGCGAATCATAGGCCGGCTCGGGCGCCGAGGCGGCGGCTTCGACGGGCTCGGGCTCGGGCTCGGGTTCGGGCTCGGGCGCTGTCTCAACGATGTCGAGATCGCCGATGGTCTCTGACGACGCCGCCTCTTCCGCCGGCGCCTCGTACAGCTCAGTCAGTTCGAGCACGTCTTCCTCGACGGCTTCCGGCTCAGCCTCGGGCTCAGCCGGGGCCTCAAAGATGGTCTCAGGGGCGGCCGGTTCAGGCTCCGGCTCCGGGGCCGGCTCAGGCTCCGGCGTCGGGGCGGCGGCTGCCGGGGGCGTCTCCGCCGGCGCGTCGTCTTCGGAGATGATCCGGCGAATCGACGCCAGGATCTCCTCCATGGTGGGTTCCTGGGCGGACTGATCGGACATGACTAACCTGGGAGAGGCCTGGGATGAAACGGGGGCGTCGAGGGGACCCCCGACACTATTCACGGGTTGGGGCTGGAAAAATCAAGCCTTTCCGGCCCCGGTTAGTGTCGTCGCATCAACGCCCGCCAGAATCAACGGGCGTTTTGGACCACGCCTCCCGACTGAAGTCAGGCGCCGGGCGCGGTCCGGATGACGTCGGTCTTCAGCTGGGTGTCGATCGGCGCATCAGGCGCGTCGTCGGCGTCGACGACGGGCGGCGAGGCGACGCGGTCCAGGGTCTCGATCACACCGTCCCACGGCAGGCCGCCGCGATTGCGGACGCGGTCGTAGTTGGCCTTGGCGTCATAGACGGCGAGGTTGGCGTTCAGGCTCGGCCCTTCCAGTTGCCCCATGGCCGACAGCAGCGAGGCGCGGGCCACATATTCGGCGGCGCGGGCCGTCGCCAGCGAGGTCTGCGAGGCCCGCAGGGTCACTTCCTGGTTCAGCACGTCCAGGGTGGTGCGCAGGCCGACCTGGGCCTCCTGCCGCACGCCCTCGGCGGCGACCGATGCGGCGCGCACCGCTTCTTCGCCGGCCGCGACGTTCGCGCGGGTCGACAAGACCTGGGCATAGGCCGAACTGACGTTCTGCAACACCGTGCGGCGCTCGCCCTCGACGGCGATCTGGGCGGCGTTGGCCTGCTCCAGCGCCTGGGCCACACGTGACCGGTTCAGGCCGCCGGTGAACAGGGGCACTGACAGGGTGGCGCCGGCGGTGAAGCTGCGGCGATCCGCCAGCTCGTCCAGATTCCCCAGATCGGTCGCCGTGCCGCCGTATGAAGCCGTGGCGCGCACCGACGGCAGATATTCGGCCCGCGCGGCCGCGACGGCGGCTTCCGCCGCCTGTAGCGAATAGGTGGCCGACAGCACGCCCGGATTACGCGCCAGGGCGATCTCCATGGCGGCGTCGAAATCGGTGGGAACGATCGGCAGAACCGGCGTGGTCTCCAGATCGCTGGGCGACTGGCCCACCACGGCGGCATAGGCGGCGCGGCTGGTCGACAGCTGGGCCTGAGCATTGGCCAGGTCGGCTTCGGACTGGGCCAGCGAGGCCTCGGCCTGGGCCACGTCGGTCCGGGTGATTTCGCCGACCTCGAATCGGGCGCTGGTCTCATCCAGCTGGCGTTGCAGCACGGCGAGGTTTTCCTGGCGAATGCGCAGGATTTCCATGTCGCGGGTGACGTTCACATAGGCCTGGATCACCGACAGCATGACCGACTGTTCGATCTCGCGCAGGTTTTCACGCCCGGCCATGACCCGCGCCCTGGCCTGGTCGATCGCCAACGAGGTGCGGCCTGCGGTCCAGATCGTCTGGGACAGGCTGACGCCGACATTAGCGCCGTCGCTCTCGGACGACGAACTGGACACCTGGGTGTCCGCCACGCCGTCGCCGTTCGTGTCCACGAACTGGGTCAGCATCGGGAAATCGCTGCGGGTGTAATCCACCCCGGCCGAGGCGCTCAGCGTCGGGCGCAGGCCCGAGCGGGCCTGGACCACGGTTTCATCCAGAGCGCGCTGATTCGCCCGCTGGGCCAGGAGGCTGGGGTTGGTCTGATAGGCCAGGGCGATCGCTTCCTGCAGGGTCTCGGCCCAGGCGGGCGCCCCCAGACCCGTCACAAGAGCCACCACAGCGGCCGAAGCCAGCACACGCGAGCGTTTCAACATTGTCCGTCCTTGCCTGACGCCCCCGGGAGCGCCCGAATGTCATCAAGCGTAACTGCGGCCTCAGTCGACCTGACGCCAGTTAAGTTTTTTTCACGCTTCCCGCGAACGCCACGGCCTACGTCAGAATGCGAATGTAAGCGCCGGCGTCAGTTCCGCGAGAAGCGCCGGCGACGAATCGAACAGTTCGCGACGCGACAGGCCTTCGCGCCCCTTCACATAGATGGCCGCCTTGCCGATGGCGCCGCGACGTTCGACCAGGACCATACGCCCGCCCGTCCGCAGGGCCTTGCCCCAAGCCTCGGGCAGAGCCGCCACGCCGCCCTCGCAGACGATCAGATCCCAGCCGTCGCCCGCCGGGGCGTCCAGGGGCGCGACCGACGTGGCGACGCCCTCTTCGGCCAGGGCCTCGCCCACCACCTCGAACACGGCCGGATCGGCCTCCTGCGCCGTGACCGTCAGTCCCATGCGGGCCAGAACAGCGGCGGCGTAGGGGGCGGCGATGGCCAGGGCCTTCTCGCCTTCGCGTGCATCCGCCGCCTGCAGCAGCTTGGACAGGTCGCGCGCCGGCATCAGCCTGCGGTCGCCCGCGATCTCGACCGCCGCGTCCGAATAGGCGGCGAAGACCCGCTCTGGGGCGCAATAGCGCTCGCGGGCGACGTCCATCATGGCCATGTGGATTTCATGACTGGTGACGTCGTTCACGCGGACCTGCGAGTCGACCATGGCCTTGCGCTCGGCGGTGAAATCCATCTTTGGGCAGCTTTCAATCGATAGTCGGGAGAGGAAATCTCGCGCGCTTATAGTTCCGTGCGTTGCAGCGGACAATCCGATCTGATAGCGAACGCCCCTCGCGATGACCGCCCCCGAGAAATCGGGACAAAAGCGGCCTGATGGCGGAGTGGTGACGCAGAGGACTGCAAATCCTTGCACCCGGGTTCGATTCCCGGTCAGGCCTCCATCGCGACAATAGAACAAGAGGCGCGGATCCCAGGATCCGCGCCTCTTTTCGTTTCAGCGCTCGCCGATCAGCTGACCGGGGCGGTGATCCAGCCGATCACCCCTGCCGCGCCCAGCCCGGCGGCGGCGACCGCGACAAAGATCGCAGCCCGGACGTTTCGGCTCAGAAAATACAGAATGTTCATTACGCGCCCCCACACCAATGGGACCCATGGCGTCACAGTTTCGGCCGCGCGACAAGGTGTACAGATCCTTAACGCGTCACATCCTGGTGAGCGGCGGGCCTAGGCTGCGGCTGTGGCGCTGGTCACATGGTGCAGAGCCAGGGCGCTGGCGACGGCGACGTTCAGCGAATCGAAGCCGCCCGCCATGGGCACGCCGACGGCGCGGCACCGTTCGATCACCGCCCGCGGCAGGCCCGGCCCCTCCGAACCGACCATCAGGGCGACCGGCCCCTGTCGCCGATAATCCGCCAGTCTTTCAGTCGCCGAGGGCGTCAGGGCCACCACCTCCACCCCCCGCGCCTGCATCGCCGCAACCAGGGCCTCCGCGGAATCGGAAACCGACGACGGCGTCCTCAACACCGCCCCGACCGAAACCCGGATGGATTTGCGATAGAAGGGATCGCAGCAAGACTGGTCCAGCAAGACGGCGCGCGCGCCGAACGCCGCCGCATTGCGGAACAGACCGCCCATATTGTCGTGATTGCCTATGCCGCTGGCGATCACGAAGACGTCGTCGTCCGCCACCGTCTCCAGCACATCCGACAACGGCGGAGCGACCGGCTTCTCGCCCAGGGCCAGAATGCCCCGGTGCAGGGGAAAGCCGGCGATCCGGTCCAGAACCGCCTGACCGGCGACATAGACGGGCGTCGCATCCGCAAGCGCCTCGATCACGTCCGCCAGCGCCTCCGCCCGTTTCTCGGCCAGCAGCAGGGCCCGCGGCGGGCACAGCGACGCCGCCGACGCCAGCACCCGCACCACCACCTCCCCTTCGGCGATGAACAGGCCTTCGCGGCCCGTCAGGTCGCGTTCGCGGATATCGCGAAAGCCGGAGATCCGGGGGTCTTCAGGGTCATTGATAGAGATCGTGCGCATTCGTCGTTTTTCCCATTGCACGAATCGAATGGCCGCTGCTATAGGCCCGCCTCCCGAGCAGTTCCGCGGTAGCTCAGTGGTAGAGCAGCCGACTGTTAATCGGCTGGTCGTAGGTTCGAATCCTACCCGCGGAGCCACTCGGGGCAGAACAGCGTTGCGATACGACGCGTTCTGGCGGGCTTTGTCCCAGACCCAGATTTCCCCAAATTTCCAGTTCGCAATCCGACGAGATTTTTGTTCGGGTGCGGTGATTTCGGGCTCGACGGGGAAGCGTCGCAGCAGCTTTGCTATGGCGGTTGGACGAAAAAACCTCGTCCAATCAAACTTGGCCTTAGGAACGAACACGGTCGACGGTCCCTTTTTTGGTGGCACCCTGAAAGGAACGCCACCATGTTAAGAGCCGCACTCGCCCTCTCGGCGACCGCCGCCCTCCTGACCGCCTGCGGAAACGGGGAACAGACCGACGCCACCGTCGAGGGGCCCGCCGTGTCTTCTGCTGAATCGCCCATGAACCCCGCCGTCGATACGCAGGACACGACGGGCGAGACCGCCCTCACGCCGGGCGCCAACTCCTTCACCGAAGGCCAGGCCCGCGAAGCGATCGAGAAGCAGGGCTATGTCGTCTCCGGCGCTCTGACCCAGGACGACCAAGGCGTCTGGAAAGCCCAGGCCGCGCGCGCCGGCGGTGAAACCACGACTGTCTCGGTCGATTACAAGGGCGTCGTGACGCCTCAATAGGCCTCGGCCTCCTCACCCTTCCTCATAATTCTCAAGGAGCCCATCATGGCGACCGTCACTCGGCTGTTCGACAGCCACACCGAAGCCCTCGACGCCGTTTCGAAACTCGAAGCTTCGGGCGTTTCCCACGACAAGATCAGCATCGTCTCCAACAATACCGAAAACTGGCACAGCGGCTCCGGCGACCATAAGGCCGGGCCCCTGGGCGACCGGAACGGCGACGGTGAAAACGACGTGGCTGACGGCGCCGGCAAGGGCGCAGCCACCGGCGGCGTGCTCGGCGCCGGCGCCGGCGTGCTCGCTGGCCTCGGCATGCTCGCCATTCCCGGCCTTGGTCCTGTGGTGGCGGCGGGCTGGCTAGCTTCGACAGCGGTCGGTGCAGCCGTCGGCGCCGCAGCCGGCGGCGCGACCGGCGGCATGCTCGGCGCCTTGAAGGAAGCCGGTCACAGCGAGGAAGAGGCGCACGTCTATTCCGAAGGCGTGCGTCGCGGCGGAACCCTCGTCAGCGTCAAGGCGGACGGAGACGAAGCCGATCAGATCCAGGCGATACTCGACGGCAGCCGCGGCTACGACGCGACCACCCGGGGCGAAGCCTACCGTCAAACGGGCTGGTCCCGTTTCGACGCCGAGGCCCAACCCTATACCGCCGCCCAGATCAACGAGGAACGCGCCCGGTATCGCTAGGCTTTCGTACGATCCTAAGTCCCTCGTAAGAAACAACGACCCGGCGTTTCAGCGTTGGGTCGTTGCAGTTCGTCGGCGACGGCCGCCTCAACGCCGCGCAGGGCCTGCGAGGCTCACGCGTCCCAGCCGCCCCCGGCCGCCCCTAGCCGCCCAGACGCGCCGCCGGGAACAGGCCGACGTCCAGCAGTCGGTGCAGCGCGTCCACGTGTCCGTCGCGCGCCGCAGCCGGCTCCGGATCCGAAGTCATTACCACGGTCAGGTTCAGCTCCGGGGTCACGAAGATCATCTGGCCGCCGTAGCCCCAGGCGAAGAAGACGTCGTGGGCGCCGCTCCGCCGAATCCACCAGCCGTATCCGTATGGATTTCCGCTCCAGCGCGAGGTTCCCCGGCCGCGCCATGAGGTCTCGACCCACCCCTCCGGCAAAACCCGGGCGCCGTCGTGGAGACCGTCATTGCGATAGAGTTCGCCGAACGCCAGCAGGGCGCGCGGCGACAACCGCATGTCGTTGCCCCCGAAATATATCCCCTGCGGGTCGGCGGGCCAGGACGGAATCTCGATATCGAGGGCCTCGCCCAGCGTCTCGCGCGCCAGGGCGAGGGTCGACATGTCGGCGGCCCGCGTGAGCACGGCCGACAGCAGGTGCGAGGTCCCGGTCGAATAGATCATGCGACCGCCCGGCTCGGCCTCGAACGGCTGGGCCAGGGCGTATCTCACCCAGTTCGAACTGGAGACCCAGGCGCCGTAGTTGGCGCCCGAGGTCGATCCCAGCCCCGCCTGCATCGACAGCAGGTGGCCCACGGTCAATGTCGCCAGCCTGGGATCCGGATCGGCGGGAAACCGGTCGCCGAGGAAGGGCGCGATCCGCTGGTCGGGCCCGGTCAAAATGCCCCGGCCGATCGCCATGCCCGTCATCCCCGCCAGAACGGACTTGGATGCGGACTTGATGTTGACCGGCGTGTCGAGACCCGGCCCGCGAAACACCCGCTCCGCCCGGACTACGCCGTCGCGCGCTACGATGACGGCGTGGAGTTTCGGCAGGCTTGCCGCCATTTCCAGCGTCTGGGCCAGGAGCGCCGGATCGAGGCCCGTCGTTGGCGGCGACGAGGCCACGGCCGGCAATGCGTCGCCGCAGGCGGCGAGACCGGTCGCGCCCAGGCCTGCGGTCAGAAGTTCGCGCCGGATCAACGGGCTCGCCTCTTGTGTCGGAACCGATCCATCAGGTCTCCTGCAGCCCGGGCGCGCCTTGATCGCCGCCCCCTGAACCAAGCCCCGCAACCGCCTTTCGGTTCACGGCGGGAGCCGGACCGAGACGCCGTGACGCAGTCGAGGCTCAGTTGCGCGGGCTGGGGGTCATCCGCGACCGACACCTCGGCCGGTTGGCTCCACATCGAGCCCGAGAGGCCATCGACGGCATAGCCGATCGGCGACTGTGGGCCCGCGGAAAGAGCAGCAACGGCCTGAGCACGATATCGTCTCCAACAGCCGGCGCCCCCCTCACCCCAATTGCAAAGGGGCCGCCCGAAAGCGACCCCTTCAATCAACCGTCTTCTTTGAGGAAGATGGTCGGAGCGACAGGATTCGAACCTGCGACCCCTTGACCCCCAGTCAAGTGCGCTACCAGGCTGCGCCACGCTCCGAAGGCGCTCCCTATAGACGGGGCGACCGTTGTCCGCAAACGCTAAAACGACTTTTCCACTGACCGCGACAGCACGGCGTCCAGACGCGCCTTCGCCTGCTCCAGATCGGCCAGAACCCCCAGCAAATCCGCATGTTCGGCGCGGCCGGACGTGGGCGCCGGTTTCCCGACGGCGGCGAAATTATCTCCGTCCTCGATCAGGGCGGCCGCCTCGGCGCCGACCAGCTTCTTCAACCCCTGCTCCTTGTGCAGGCGCTGGACGCCGCGGATCGTCAGGCCGTCGTCATGCAACAGCCGCCGCACGGCCTTCAGCACGGCGATGTCCTGGGATCGATAGAAGCGCCGTCCGCCCGCCCGTTTTACAGGCGCCACGAAGGTGAACTTGGTCTCCCAGAACCGCAGCACATGCTGCGGCGCCCCGACCTCCTCGGCCGCCTCGGAAATGGTGCGGAAGGCGTCGGCGCTCTTGGCCAAGCGAATCAGGCCTCGACGACGGCGTCGTGAACCCGGCTCTTCATGATCTGAGAGGCCCGGAAACTGATGACGCGGCGGGGATTGATCGCCGCCGGTTCACCGGTCTTGGGGTTGCGGCCCATGCGGGCGCGTTTCTCGCGGACCTGAAAGACGCCGAAGCCGGACAGCTTGACCGTGTCGCCCTGCTCCAGGGCGTCCACGATCAGTTCCAGGGTCCGTTCAACCAGGGCCGAACACTCCTGCCGGGACAGGCCGACCTCCTCATGCACGGCTTCGCAGAGATCGGCGCGCGTTACGGTCTGTTGGCCTGACATCATATCCCCGGCTTGGTTCGGTCCGTTGCGCCTATAGGCGCGCAAAGTCTGCGGAAAATCAATGCCTATGGGCTTAACCTAGAGTCGCAACGCGCAGGCGCCCCAGGTCAGCCCCCCGCCCATGGCCTCCAGCAGGACCATGTCGCCCTTCTTGATCCGTCCGTCCTGGATCGCCGCATCCAGCGCCAGGGGGATGGAGGCGGCCGAGGTGTTGGCGTGCATCGCCACGGTCGAGATAACCTTGTTCTCGTCCAGACCCAGCCGGTCGCCGACCCCCTTGATGATCCGCTGATTGGCCTGATGCGGCACGAACCAGTCGACGTCGGCGATCTCGATGTCGGCGGCGGCGCAGGCGGCGGTGATGCCTTCGGCGATGTTCACCACGGCATGACGGAAGACCTGGTTCCCGGCCATGCGCAGATGACCCACGGTGCCGGTCGTGGCCGGGCCGCCGTCCACGTAAAGAAGATCGGTCTTGGACCCGTCGGCGCGCAGGGCGAAGCCCAGCATGCCCTGGTCAGCCGAGGTCCCCTGCCCCTCGCGCGGCTCCAGCACCACGGCGCCGGCGCCGTCGCCGAACAGGACGCAGGTGGTCCGGTCGGTCCAGTCCATCAGCCGCGTCATTTCCTCGGCGCCGATCACCACGGCGCATTTGGACAGGCCGCGCGCCACGAAACCGTCGGCCACGCTCAAGGCGTAGACGAAGCCCGAACAGACGGCCTGGACGTCGAAGGCGATGCCCACCCCCGCGCCCAGCTTATGCTGAACGATCGAGGCGACGGCCGGGAAGGTCATGTCGGGCGTGGTGGTGGCGACGATGATCAGATCGACGTCCGCCGCCGTCTTGCCCGCGTCGGCCAGGGCCTTCTTGGCGGCTTCCACGGCCAGGTCGCTGGTCGGCTGATCGTCGCGCGCCTTATGGCGCTGCTTGATGCCGGTGCGTTCCTGGATCCATTCGTCGGAGGTGTCGACGAACTTGGCAAGGTCGGCGTTGGTGACGATCTGCTCCGGCAGATAGGAGCCGACGCCGGTCACGGCGCTGCGGGTGACGCTCACTGAAGGGGTTCTCCGGCGGGGGCGGCGGGCGGGCTGGAATGGTCGAACACGGCGTCCAGCTTGCCCAGATTGGCGCCCACCTTGGTCATATAGTCGCTGCGGGCCAGATCGACCGCGATACGGATCGCATTGCCGAACCCCTTCGCGTCGGCGCCGCCGTGGCTCTTCACCACAATGCCGTTCAGTCCCAGCAGCGGGCCGCCGTTGATCGTGCTGGGGTCGATCTTCTCGCGCATCTTCTTCAGGGCCGGCATGGCGATGGCGGCGCCCAGCTTGGACTGCAGGTTCGAGGTCAGGGCCTCACGCAGCAGGGCCGAGATATAGCGCGCCGTGCCCTCGGCCGTCTTCAGGGCGATATTGCCGGTGAAGCCGTCGGTCACGACCACGTCCACCGTGCCCTTGGCGATGTCGTCGCCCTCGACGAAGCCGTGATAATTCAGATCGAACGGCCCGTCGCGCAGGATAGCGTGCGCCTCCTTGACCTGCTCGTTGCCCTTCATGTCTTCCGAACCGACGTTTAGCAGACCGATCGTAGGCCGGGCGATGCCGCGCACCGCCGACTGGAAGGCCTCGCCCATGATGGCGAATTCGACCAGTTGTTCGGCGTCGCTGCCGATATTGGCGCCAACGTCCAGCACTGCCGTATGGCCCTTGAAGGTCGGCCAGCTGGCGACGATGGCCGGCCGCTCCAGCCCCGGCGCGGACATGCGCAGAATCAGTTTGGAGATCGCCATCAAGGCGCCGGTGTTGCCGGCCGAGACCACGCCGCCCGCCTCGCCCGTCTTCACCGCCTCGACGGCGTTCCACAGGCTGGAGCCCTTGCCCCGGCGCATGGCCTGGGCGGGCTTCTCATCCATGGCCACGACCTTGTCGGTGTGGCGAATCTCGGCGACCGCATCCGACAGGTCGGCGCGCGCCAACTCAGGACGAATCTGGGCTTCGTCGCCGTGCAGCAGGAAGCGAACCCCCTCCCCGCCATGGGTGCGGACATAGCTGCGGATGCCGGGGACGACGACGGATGGCCCGTGATCGCCGCCCATGGCGTCAAGCGAGATCGTAACTGGGGCTGGCAAATGGACCTCGAATAGCCGCGTCGTCTTGTCGCGCGACGCTGTATATAGGGCGCTGGACGATAGCGCCGAAGCCGGGGGATGCAACCACCCGGCCCTTACGTCAACCTCAGCCTTGGTCGTCCTGGGGCTTCAAGGCCTTCAGGGCGGCGAAGGGCGAGATTTCGGCGGGCTCTTCCGGTTGCACGAACTCCGCGCCCGGCTTGCGCGGGAACGGGTCCAGCGACAGCACCAGTTGCTCGACGGCGTATTGACCCAGGTCGATCTTGCCGTCCTCGATCAGGTCGGCGTCTTCCTCGTCAAGCGTCACCTCGATTTCGTCGGTCTCCTGCGGCGCGGCCTCGACCAGCTGGATGGAGAATCGGCGGTCCACATCGACCGGCAGCGGCTCCAGCGTCAGGCCGCAGGTCTGGACCGCATGGGCCGAGACCCGGCCCTTCATCGTCCACTCGCTGGTCGACGGCGTCGGCTTGACCTCGATCTCGACGACGAAGTCCTCCAGCCCCTGCAAATCCAGGGCGCGGGCGATTCGCTTGCGCGTATCCGCGTCCGGCTCCAGCCGCCGGCTCAGCCCGGCGCCGATCTGATTGACCCGCACCGTCTCGCTGTAGGGAAGGTTCACGCTCATCGTCTCAAACATCCGTCCAGGCTGGCTTCGCCAGCACTTCGTTGAATTTCTGCGCCGCCAGGCCGGCCCGCGCGGCCAGCGCATAGGCCGCCAGATCGGCCGCCCGTTCCGCCCCCGCCTCGGCATAGACATTGCGCGCCAAGGCCTCGGTCAGGGCCGTCGCGTCGTCGTCGCGCAACGGCGTCTCATAGGCGTTCATCCGCCCGTACAGGGCCTCGCCCAGCTTGCGCATCTTCTTGCCGACCGAGACGTCGCCCACGCCCTCTTCCCGCAGCGCATGATCGAGGGCCGAGACATAGACGTCGAACAGGGCCTGGGCCGCATCCCGCCCCGCCTCGGTGTTCTCATCACGCAATCGCAGCACCAGCAACAGCACGTGCAGCGTATAGAGCTCGAACCGCGCGTCGATCCGATCGGCCACGCCCAGACGCGTGTAGAATCCGACATTCCGCGCCTGTTCCACCGCCAGGGCGTACAGGGCGTCGCCGATACGGACGCCGGGCCGGGGTTTGAACAGGTTTTTCAGCATGGTTTTATACGGCCCCTTTTCCGCCGCGCCGTTGAACTAGGACGCAGGTCCGTCTAGGTCAAAGACCTTGTTCTCTCGCAGGCGCCCGATCATGTCTCGTTTCGTCCCGCTTTTCGTCGCCGTTTCCCTGGCCGGCCTGTCCGCCGCCTGCGCCCCGACGATCGGCTCCAACGGCTTCCAGGCCATCGACGCCAAGCCCCAGGACATCGTCGCGGGCACCGACACCAAGGAAACCGTCCTGGCCCGCCTCGGTTCGCCCTCGACCACCTCGACCTTCGAACCGGATCAGGTCTGGTACTACATCAGCCAGACGACCGAGAAATACACCTACAACCGCCCGGTCATCTCCAGCCGCACCATCACCGAAGTCACCTTCGAGCCGAACGGCGACAAGGTCTCCGGCGTCCGCACCCTGGGCCTGACCGATGGCGAGCAGATCGCCATGAACCGGACCGAAACCCCGACCCGAGGCCGCGCCCTGACCGTGCTGGAACAGCTGCTGGGCAACGTCGGCCGCGGCCAGCTGCCGCGCACCGAGGACGACACCCCCGGCCAGCGCCGCCCGGACTAAGTTCCGCCCCATCGCCAAAGAAAAACGCCCCGGAGATCGCTCTCCGGGGCGTCTTCGTATGGGTCAGCCGATATTCCCGCTCGCCAGCACCGCCAGCAGCAGCAGGGCCACGATATTGGTGATCTTGATCATCGGATTCACCGCCGGACCGCTGGTGTCCTTGTAGGGATCTCCCACCGTATCGCCGGTCACAGCGGCCTTGTGCGCCTCCGAGCCCTTGCCGTGGACCACGCCGTTCTTGTCGGTGAAACCTTCCTCGATCACCTTCTTGGCGTTGTCCCAGGCGCCGCCGCCCGAGGTCATCGACACAGCCACGAACAGACCGGTGACGATAACCCCCATCAGCATGGCGCCCAGCGAGGCGAAGGCGTTGGCCTTGTCCGAAATCGCCAGCACCGCGACGAACAGCATGATGGGCGACAGCACCGGCAACAGCGACGGCACGATCATCTCGCGAATCGCCGCCTTGGTCAGGATGTCGACCGCCCGGCCGTACTCCGGCTTGACCTGATAGGTCATGATGCCGGGGTTCTCACGGAACTGCCGCCGCACCTCGGCCACCACGGCCTCGGCCGCGCGCCCGACCGCCATCATCGACATGCCGCCGAACAGGAAGGGCAGCAGCCCCCCGAACAGCAGTCCCACGACCACATAGGGGTTGGTCAGGTCAAAGGCGATCGGCCCCATGTCGGCGAAGAAGGGATAGTCCGCCGGATTGGCCGAGAAATACTGCAGGTCCGACGTATAGGCTGCGAACAGCACCAGGGCCCCCAGGCCCGCCGAACCGATGGCGTAGCCCTTGGTCACGGCCTTGGTCGTATTGCCCACCGCATCCAGCGCATCGGTCGAATGCCGCACCTCGCTGGGCAGGCCCGCCATTTCGGCGATCCCCCCGGCGTTATCCGTCACCGGCCCGAAGGCGTCCAGCGCCACGATCATCCCCGCCACGCCCAGCATGGTGGTGGTGGCGATGGCGATGCCGAACAGGCCCGCCAGCTGGAAGCTGGCCACGATGCCGACGATGATGGTCAAGGCCGGAAGCGCCGTGGCCTCCAGCGACACCGCCAGCCCCTGGATCACATTGGTTC
The DNA here is from genome assembly GCF_058681075.1 of Brevundimonas sp. FV2ps16. Classification (NCBI taxonomy): domain Bacteria; kingdom Pseudomonadati; phylum Pseudomonadota; class Alphaproteobacteria; order Caulobacterales; family Caulobacteraceae; genus Brevundimonas; species Brevundimonas sp. FV2ps16. Next base: position 2,601,098 of record NZ_CM178728.1, read on the forward strand.
CGTGCCCGGACACCGAGGCGTTGGCCACCGACTGCACCGGCCGGAAGTTCGACCCCGTGTAGTATTCCGTCACCACCACAATGGCCGCCGTCACCGCCAGCCCGACCATGCCGGACCAGAACAGGGCCATCGGCTGGATCGTCAGGCCGCTCCCGGTCACGATCGGTCCCGTCACCATCTGGTCGATCACCCACCAGACCGCGCCGATGGACAGCACCCCGGTGACGATCAGCCCCTGATATAGGGCGCCCATGATGTTCTGGCTCTTGCCCAGCCGCACGAAGAAGCTGCCGATGATCGAAGTCACGATACAGACCGCGCAGATCGCCAGCGGCAGGACCATCAGCGTGTCCACATAGGGCTGACCGCGGAAGAAGATGGCCGCCAGCACCATGGTCGCCACCGTCGTCACCGCATAGGTTTCGAACAGATCGGCCGCCATCCCGGCGCAGTCGCCGACATTGTCGCCGACATTGTCGGCGATGGTCGCGGCGTTGCGGGGATCGTCCTCGGGAATGCCCGCTTCGACCTTGCCCACCATGTCGCCGCCCACGTCGGCGCCCTTGGTGAATATCCCGCCGCCCAGTCGCGCGAAGATCGAGATCAGCGAGGCCCCGAAGCCCAGGGCCACCAGGCCGTCGATCACTTCGCGCCCGACCGGGTCCAGCCCCATGTGGTGCGTCAGCACGATATAATAGCCCGACACCCCGATCAGGGCCCCGCCCGCCACGAACATGCCGGTGATCGCCCCCGACCGGAAGGCCAGGTTCAAACCCTTGGACAGGCTTTCGGACGCCGCCTGCGCCGTACGCACATTGGCCCGCACCGAAATCAGCATGCCGGCGTAACCAGCCGCGCCCGACAGGACGGCCCCGATCACGAAACCGACCGCCGCATAGACGCCGATCAGGAAATAGGCGGCGATCAGGATCACGATCCCGACCAGGCCGATGGTCAGATATTGCCGCTTCAGATAGGCCGAGGCGCCTTCCTGGATGGCGGCTGCGATCTCTCGCATCTTGTCGTTACCGGTGCTCGCCTTCATCAGCACGGCGGTCTGGGCGGCGCCGTACAGCACCGCCAGAACACCGGCCGCAAAGACCAGCGTAAGATAGATCGTCATTGGCGTTTCCATGCCCTTGCAACAAGCGCGCAGGCCTGGCGCGACGGGCGGGCGTTATCGCCTCTGTCCGACGACCGGTCCCCCCGAGCGCGGCGGACGCGTCAGTGCGTCCCGTGGGATTTGCAAGGTCAGCGTGTCATGGGCGCCGCGTTGACGCAACCGTGATCGATCAGGCGGCTCAGCGCGCTGCGATCATGCCCGCCCGACGCCGCGGGGCCTGGCTCAAAACTTCGACCCGCGTCACCGAGCCCTGCCCCGAAATCGTCCTAGCCGCCGCGATCAGGGCCGCCGACAGCCGCCCCTCGTCCAGACGGGTCCAGTCGCCGGGCACGGTGAAGGGCGCGCGATGGGCGGCCCTGACCAGGGCGTCGCGGAAGAAGGCCTCCTTGGCCTGCATCTGCTCCAGGGTCTTGCCGGCGCCGAGGTAAAGCTTCAGCGACACAAAGACATAGTTGCGAATTCGCCCGTCCGCGATTACCGGCAGGCCGAGACCGGGCAGGCCCAGAGACGGCGCCTCGGCAGGCGTTTTGCTGGACGACGCCCCGGCCGCAGCGGGCGTCGCGACCGCCGTGGCGACAGCGCCGGCCAAGGCCACAGTTGCGGATGTGATCAGGCTTCTACGATCCATGACCACCAGCCTTACCCGACCGCGGTTAGGATTGTGTTTCCGCCTCAGTCGTGGGTCCAGCCGCCGTGTTTCATCGGCACGACCCGCCCCGCATAGCGAACCGTCACGCCCGCGCCTTCGGTCACGGCTCCGATCTTCGTCAGGCGTGTGAACCGGCGTTCGGCCTCGCGCCGCAGCGCCTCCTCATGCCGAGGATGGGCTGTAAAGACGATCTGATAATCGTCGCCGCCGGCCGCCAGGATCGACAGGGCCGCCTGAGCATCGACCCGTTTGTCGAGCCAGGACTGCGCGGCGGAGGACAAGGGCAGGACGGCCAGGTTCAGCTCCACCCCTCGCCCGCTGGCCTTGGCGATATGGGCCAGATCGGCCGCCAATCCGTCGGACAGATCGGCCGCCGCCGTCGCCAGTTCACGCACCACCTTGGCGAAATCCAGCTGGGGCGCCGGCGTGCGATAATGGGCGATCAGCGCCTCCAGACGCTCGGGCTCCAGCGACAGCTCGCCCCGCGCCGCCCTCAGACCCAACACCCCGTCGCCGATGGTCCCGGTCACGAACACCAGATCCCCGACCTGGGCCCCGCCCCGCGACACCGTCTCGCCCTCGGGAACCCAGCCCAGGGCGGTCAGGGAAAACACCGCCGGCCCGGGCGTCTTCACCGTATCCCCGCCGATCAGGAAGACGCCGAACCGCGCCTGATCCTCGGCCAGGCCCGCCGCAAAGGCCTCGCGTTCGGGCCAGCCGCAGCGCTCCGACCAGCAGCAGGCCATCAGATAGCCGAAGGGTTCGGCCCCCTTCGCCGCCAAATCCGACAGGTTCACCCGCAGCAGCTTCTTGGCCACCGTGTCCAGCGGATCGTCGGGCAGGAAATGCACGCCCTCGACGATGGCGTCCTTGGTCAGAACCAGGTCATAGCCGGGTCGCGACGGCAGCACCGCCACATCATCGGCCAGTCCCCGGCCCCATTCGGGATGGGCCAGGGGCCGCAGCAGCCTCTCGATCGTCTCGAACTCGCCCGCGACGTCGAGCGCCGGCATTATTTGCGCGTGTCTCTGGACACGCCGTCCAGCGCCGCATTGACGAACCGCGCTTCGGAGTCGTCGAAGAAGGCCTTGGCCAGCTCGACATATTCGTCGATCACCACTTCGCGCGGCGTCTCCGGATGCTTGATCAGCTCCCAGGCCCCGCAGCGCAGGAGGGCGCGCAGAGTGGCGTCGATCCGCTCCAGCTTCCAGTTGGACGCCAGACGCGCCTTGACGGCGGCGTCGATGTCGCGCTGGCTCTCGATCACACCGCGCACGATGTCGGCGAAATAGGCCTCGTCCGCCTCGGCCAGGGCCTCGCCCTCGATATCGGTGTCGAAGCGGAAGTTGGAGAATTCGGTGATCACCGTCTCCACGCCCTCGCCCGCCAGCTCCATCTGGTACAGGGCCTGGACGGCGGCCAGACGCGACACGGTGCGCGCACGGCGCTGTTTGGAGCTCAGATGGGGCTCGGCCCGCTGCTTCTCGGCCTCGGCCAGTTGTTCGAGGACGGCTTTGACGCTGTTCGGTTCAGTCATGCGCCGAGGCCTAGCCGCAACCGCTTCTTCAATGCAATGAGCTCGAGGCAGGCTTTCGCCGCTCCGCCGCCCTTATCCCCTTCCGAAAGCCGCGCCCGGTACCAGGCCTGGTCCTCGTCCTCGGTCGTCAGAATGCCGTTGCCGATGATCAGCCCCTTGACCCCCAGGGCCATGATGCCGGCCGCCGACTGGTCCGAGACGATCTCGAAATGATAGGTCTCGCCGCGGATCACGCAGCCTAGGGCGACATAGCCGTCATAACGCGGCGCAGTCGGGAACCGCCCGGCCTCCTCGGCCATGGCGATGACGGCCGGGATCTCCAGCGCGCCCGGCACGGTGACGACGTCGAACTCGGCGCCGCGCGCCTTCAACGTCTCCTTGGCGCCCTCCAGCAGGGCGTCGGCCAGTTCATCGTAGAAGCGCGCCTCGACGATCAGAATACGGGGGGCCTCGGTCACGCCTTGTCTTCTCCATCCATGTCGCGCCAGCCGACGATGCGCAGGCCATAGCCCTCCAACGCCGTCGGTTCGGGTCGCGTCGAACTCATCACGATCATGTCCTTGACGCCCAGGTCCAGCAGGATCTGCGCCCCGACGCCATAGGCCCTAAGCGACCGGTCCACCGCCGCCGGCTTGTCCACGCCCGCCAGACGTTCCGCCAGCGAGTTCAGCGACGGATCGCGCAGGAAGACGACCACGCCCGGACCGTCATGATCGGTGATCTGTTTCAGCGCCTTGGGCACATAGTCCTGGCGCGTCTCGACATGGCCCAACAGGTCGCAGGCGAAATCCACCTGATGCATCCGCACCAGGGTCGGCTTGGACGGATCGATCTTGCCGTGGACCAGGGCGACATGTTCCGCGCCCTCGATCGTGTTCCGGTACAGCATCAGGCGGAACGGCCCGCCGTGGACGCTCTCGAACGGCGTATCCATGACCCGCTCGACGAACCGCTCGGTGCGGCGGCGATAGGCGATCAGATCGGCGATGGTGCCGATCTTCAGCCCGTGCAGCTGGGCGAAGGCGACCAGATCGGGCATCCGCGCCATCTCGCCGTCGTCCTTGATGATCTCGCAGATCACCCCGGCCGGGGTCAGGCCCGCCATGCGGCTGATGTCCACCGCCGCCTCGGTATGGCCGGCGCGGACCAGAACCCCGCCGTCGCGCGCCACCAGGGGGAAGATGTGTCCGGGCGAGACGATGTCGTCCATGCCCTTCGACGCGTCGGTCGCCACATGAATGGTGCGCGACCGGTCGGCCGCCGAAATCCCGGTCGTCACGCCGTCCTTGGCCTCGATCGAGACGGTGAAGGCGGTCTTCATGCTCTCGCGGTTTTCCGCCGCCATCGGCGGCAGGCGCAGCTGGTTCGCACGCTCGGCGGTAATGGCCAGGCACACCAGGCCGCGCGCCTGGCGGATCATGAAGTTGATCTGCTCGGGGGTCGCGAACTGGGCGGGGATGATGATGTCCCCTTCGTTCTCGCGATCCTCGGCGTCCACCAGGATATAGGGACGGCCGTTGCGGGCGTCCTCCAGGATGTCCTCGATGGGACTGATCGGGCTGTCGTGAATTTTCGGCGCGGCTTGCATCATGCGGTCTCCTGCCACCGCGCGAGGTAACGCGCCAGCATGTCGATCTCGAGATTGACCGGATCGCCGACCTGCAGCCGGCCCAGGGTCGTCACATCCCACGTATGCGGGATGATATTTAACGAAAACACCCGCCCCTCGACGCTGTTCACCGTCAGGGACACCCCATCGACCGTGATCGAGCCCTTGGCGGCGATATAGCGGTGCAGGGGCGCCGGCGCCTCGACCTCGACCCGGTGCGACCCGCCCTCCGGCGTGATCGAGACGACCCGGCCCAGGCCGTCGACATGACCCGACACCACATGGCCGCCCATCTCGTCGCCCAGCTTGGCCGCCCGCTCCAGATTGATCCCGTCGCCGGCCTTCCACGCCCCCAATGTTGTCTTGGACAGGGTCTCGTTCGACACCTCGACCGCGAACCAGTCCGGCCCCTTCTCCGTCACCGTCAGGCAGCAGCCCGCATGGCTGATCGAGGCGCCCAGGTCGATCCCGGACACGTCCCAGGCGGTCTCAATCTCATAGCGGCGATCCCGCTCGGTCTCGCGGACGTCGCGAACGCGCCCGATGTCGGTGACGATTCCGGTGAACATTTCGGCTCCGGTCCCTTCCGGACCCAACAAACACAGTCTGACAATACGAAGATCGGCGACGAACCTTAAGGTGTCACGCCCGCTCGTAGCGTTCCCACAGATCGTCTCCGACAGGCTCCACGCCCAGGCGACGGAACTTGGGGGCGTCAGCCAGCTTTGCAAGAGCCAGGGCCGCCACGCAGGGCCGCCCCTCCTCGCCCAGCAGGATCGGCGCCCGGAACCACTCCAGCCGGTCCACCGCCCCGGTCCTCAGGAAGGCGGCCGCCACCTGCCCCCCGCCCTCGATCAGCACCGACCCCACGCCGGCCGCCTTCAGCGCCTTCAGCACCGCCGGGATCGCCGGACGCCCGTCCTCGGCCTCGACCTGTCGGACCTCGGCCGAGCCGATCGCACGCGCTTCGACCGCCGTCAGGATCAGCGTATTCTCGCCCGCCAGTTTCGCCGTCTCCGGCGTGCGCAACCGGCTGTCCAGCACCACCCGCAACGGCTGATCCACGCTCCGCCCGGGCAGGCGCGCGGTCAGTTCGGGATCGTCCTTCAGCACCGTCTCGACGCCCACCAGTATGGCGTCATGGCCGGCGCGCAGCCGATGGCCTTCCAGCCGAGCCGCCTCGCCGGTGATCCACCGGCTCTCGCCGTCAGCCGTGGCGATCCGCCCGTCCAGCGACGTGGCCAGCTTCAGGGTGACGCGCATCAGTCCTTGCCAGAGGGCTCGTCGAAGCCTTCGTCGCCCAGGAATTTGGCGAAATCGCCGGTCGCGCGGAAGTCCTTGTAGACCGAGGCGTAGCGGACATAGGCCACCTCATCCACGCCCTTCAGCGCCTTCATGATGAAGTCCCCGACCGTGCTCGACGGCACCTCGGTCTCGCCCAGGCTCTCCAGCTGGCGCACGATCCGGTTGACCATCTGCTCCACCTGCTCCGGCTGAACCGGGCGTTTGCGCAGGGCCACGCCCAGCGACCGCTCCAGCTTGTCCCGCTCGAACGGCGTGCGCCGTCCGTTGCGCTTCAGGATGACCAGTTCGCGCAGCTGCACCCGCTCGAAGGTGGTGAAGCGCCCGTTGCAGTTCGGACAGGACCGCCGCCGTCGGATCGCCGAGCCGTCGTCCGACGGCCGGCTGTCCTTAACCTGGGTGTCCTGATGACCGCAGAAGGGGCACTTCATCGGTCAGATCATCCGTAGATGGGGAAGCGGTTCGTCAGCTCCCGCACCTGGGCCGCCACGCCCGCCACCACGGCCGGATCGGCTTCATCGCCGCCGTTCATCGACGAGACGACGTCGGCGATCCAGTGACCGATCTGCTTGAACTCGGCCTCGCCGAAGCCGCGCGTGGTCCCCGCCGGGGTGCCCAGGCGAACGCCCGAGGTGACGGTGAAGGGCGCGGTGTCGAACGGCACGCCGTTCTTGTTGCAGGTCATCAGCGCCTTCTCGAGCTCGTGCTCGGTCGCCTTGCCGGTCACGCCCTTGGGCCGCAGGTCGACCAGGGCCAGGTGGCTGTCGGTGCCGCCCGAGACGATAGCCAGCCCACGCTCGACCAGCACCCCGGCCAGGGCCTGGGCGTTCTTGACCACCTGTTGCGCATACAGCTTGAACTCGGGCTGCAGCGCCTCGCCGAAGGCCACGGCCTTGGCCGCGATCACATGTTCCAGCGGCCCGCCTTGCAGGCCCGGGAAGACGGCCGAGTTGATCTTCTTGCCCAGGTCCGCGTCGTTGGACAGGATCATGCCGCCACGCGGTCCGCGCAGGGTCTTGTGCGTCGTCGTGGTCACGACATGGGCGTGCGGGATCGGATCGGGATAGGCGCCGCCCGCGACCAGGCCGGCATAGTGGGCCATGTCCACCATCAGATAGGCGCCGACGCTGTCGGCGATCTCGCGGAACCGCTTGAAGTCGATGTGGCGGCTATAGGCGGATGCGCCGGCCAGGATCAGCTTCGGCTTCTCCTTCTGCGCCATCTCGGCCACGTGGTCATAGTCGATCAGATGGGTGTCTTCGCGGACCTTGTAGGTCACGGGCCGGAACCACTTGCCCGACTGGTTCGCCGGCGACCCGTGCGTCAGATGCCCGCCGCAGGCCAGATCCATGCCCAGGAAGGTGTCGCCGGGTTGCAGCAGGGTGAAGAAGACCGCCTGGTTGGCCTGGGCGCCCGAGTGGGGCTGCACGTTGGCGAAGGCCGCGCCGAACAGCTTTTTCGCCCGTTCGCGCGCCAGATCCTCGGTCACATCGACGAATTCGCAGCCGCCGTAATAGCGACGACCCGGATAACCCTCGGCGTATTTGTTCGTCAGGACCGAGCCCTGCGCGTCCAGCACCGCCTGGGAGACGATGTTCTCGGACGCGATCAGCTCGATCTGCTCCTTCTGCCGCCCCATCTCGCCCTGAATAGCCTTGAAGACGTCCGGATCGGCGTCGGCCAGGGTCTTGGTGAAATAGGCGTCATGGGTGAAGGCGGTCACGTCGGAATCCCCGCGTCTGAGAAGGCCGCCTATCTAGTCCGCACCGGACCGAACCACAATATCTAGTGGTCACACTCGACCGACGGATCAGATCCGCTTAAGGCGCATCGCCGACCAATTCGCATCCACCGCAATCTGACTGACGGTGTCCAAGCCGTGGCCCAGGGCAAGCGTCCGTATCCGATCGCGACTGAGATCGCCGGCTAGAGGCGACGTTAACTTGGGATAGGCGATCCAAAATATGGCGTCAGCGCCCAGCCGCGGCGCCGTCTCCACCAAGCGCGTCTCCAGCTGGCTTTGGTCGGCGACAAAAACCAGCACTACCTCCGCCTCTTCCATAGATCGACGCGGCACGCCAACAAGCCCCTCGATATCGGCCGGATCGTCCACAACGGCTAGGCGGCGCCCGTTCTTGACCTGAAGACGTTCCAGCAACGGCTTGTCCGACACAATTAGCCTCCCTGAGCCTGAAGGACTCGCCTCAACTTCGCGATCGCCACCCGCTCCACCGCCTTGGGCTCGTTGACCGGCCCCATGGCGCTGACCTCGCGCCCGGTCGCCACATGGATGGCTGAGCATTTGATATAGGGCCCGTTGCGCACGAACTCGACAATGATCTCCCCGCCGTCGCCCATGATCAGAGCGTCTTCAGCGCCCGCGACAGATCGACGGTGTCGAGCTCGCCGTTCCAGTAGCCGATCAGGGCGTCGCTGTTCAGCCGAATCCATGCCTGTACGGCCTTCAGATCGGCGGTGGGCAAAGGCCCATGGATCAGTTCCGGCTCGGGCCGCACGCTGACGGTCGCGATATCGTCCACGTCCATACGGTCGCCGTGCGCCCGGCACACCTTGACCCGCGCGTCGTGCCGCGCCCGTCCCTTGGGACTGACCCAGACGGTCATCGGCAGGCCCGTATGTCTAGGATACAGGTTCGCCATCTCGAAAAGGTCGACCTCCTCGGGCGGCGTGTCCGGCGCGGGATGATGGACGTTCATCGCGCCATCATAGCCCAATCCCCTTTGTCAGGAAACGATCAGGCCGCCACAGACCGCCGCGCCACATTGCAGTGGGCGAACAGCCGGTCCATCGCCAGGACCAGATGATCCATCATCTCATCGGTATGGTTCGGCGAAGGGGTGAAGCGCAGCCGCTCGGTCCCCTTGGGCACGGTCGGATAGTTGATCGGCTGAACATAGACGCCGTACTCGTCCAGCAGCATGTCCGAGATCATCTTGCAGTGGATCGGATTGCCGACATGCACCGGCACGATATGGCTTTCCGAGTCCATGACCGGGATCCCGGCGGCGGCGAACCGCGCCTTCAGGGTCGCCGCGCGTTCCTGGTGTTGTTCGCGCAGTTCGGGATGGGTCTTCAGATGCCGCACCGAGGCCAGGGCCCCCGCCGTCAGCGCCGGCGGCAGCGACGTCGTGAAGATGAAGCCCGAGGCCCAGCTGCGCACCGCGTCGATGATCACCGCGTCGGCCGCGATATAGCCGCCCATGACCCCGATGGCCTTGCCCAGGGTGCATTCGATGATGTCGATCTGGTCCAGCACGCCGTCACGCTCGGCCACGCCGGCGCCGGTTTCGCCATACAGGCCGACCGCATGGACCTCGTCCAGATAGGTCATGGCGCCGTATTTCTTGGCCAGGGCCACGGTCCCGGCAAGGTCGGCGATGTCGCCGTCCATCGAATAGACGCTCTCGAAGGCCACCAGCTTGGGCGCCCCGGCCGGAGCCGCCGCCAGCAGGGCCTCCAGATGGGCCAAATCATTGTGCTTGAAGATGTGACGCTCGCCGCCGCCGTGCCGAATGCCGGCGATCATCGAGGCGTGGTTCAGGGCGTCGGAGAAGGTGATCAGGCCGGGCAGGATCTTCTGCAGCGTCGACAGGGTCGCCTCGTTGCCGACATAGCCCGAGGTGAACAGCAGCGCTGCTTCCTTCTGGTGCCAGTCGGCCAGTTCGGCTTCCAGATCCACCGCCGAACGCGTCGTACCGGAGATATTGCGCGTGCCGCCGGCGCCGGCGCCCACCGCCTCGATCTCGTCCTGCATGGCCTTCAGCACGTCCGCGTGCTGGCCCATGCCGAGGTAGTCGTTGGAGCACCAGATCACGACATCCTGTTCGGACCCGTCCTCGCGGCGACGCACCGCCTGCGGAAACTGACCGCGCACCCGCTTCAGATCGGCGAAGACGCGATAGCGTCCCTCGCTCCGCACCCGCTCCACCGAGCTTTCAAAGGCGGCCTTATAGTCGAACACGATATTCGTTCTTTCGCTTATGGCGATGTCTGTCCGTTCTTTGCGCCCGACGCCGCCGCTTGTCCATGCGCCCCATGTGGTCAAAACGCCCCAAACCCTTCATTGATAACGACTCTCAGGAACGCACCGCTCTCACCTCCCCGTCGGCGAGCGCCAGGAGAGGGCGACTCGACGCCAGACGCTGGCGAGGTCATCAGACCCTCCCCCGCTTGCGGGGGAGGTGGCCCGGGGTCCGCGCAGCGGACCAGGGTCGGAGGGGGAAGTCTTGCTCGAACTAAAGACTTCCCCCATCGTCAGGCGTGTCGCTACGCGCCACGGCCTGACACTTCCCCCGCAAGCGGGGGAAGGTCTGTGATGGTCGATCACATGACCCATGCGCGCACAATGACGCTGGTCTCTCCTCAAGCATTTCAACGCTCTAAAAGAATCTCACCCCGACTTCCGCGCCATACCAGCAATCGCGCGTAACCTCCTCCCATCCCCGCCGATGGGGAGGGCGTCGGATCCAGCGCCCTGACGGCGGCGGGGCTGTGGTCGAGCGATGAAGCCGGCGGGATGGAGACCGCCGGGGTCCTTAGGGGCGGCGATGGATGCCGTCTCCTGCTCGCCGCACGCTTAGGAAAGCGGACCGCTGTCGACCTACGTCGGCATGTCCGCCCCGGCGAAGCCGTCGCAAGGCGGCCCGCCGATCCGGCAAGGCTCGAAGGCTAGGGCCGCCAGCCGGAGCGCGTGTGGAAAACGGCCGCTCGGGACGACGCCTGCGCCGAAACGGTAAAAACATATCCACTCCGGGCGCAGTCCCGGCGTCCCGAGCCCTCCCCGAACTTCGCTGGTCCGCCGCGAAGACAGAGCCAATTCACCCTGACCGGAATCTCTCCTACAACCCTCCCATGGCTCCGCTTCGTCCCGACACCCTGGCCTCCGCTTTGTCGCGCATCTTCGAAGGGCCGATGATCGATCGCGCCAGCTGGTTCGCCCTCACCGGGGGCGAGCGACTGTTTGCGGCCGGCGATCCGTCCGACACCCTCTATCTGGTCCGCTCGGGGCGGCTGGGGGTCTTTCACGTCGAGCCGGATCAGCCGCCCCAGTTGGTCGGCGTCATCCGGCCCGGAGAACCCGTCGGCGAAATGGCCATGGTGGCCGGCACCCCGCATACGGCCGACGTGGTCGCCCTGCGCGACACCGAAATCCTGGCCCTGCCGCGCGACGCCTTCTTCGAGGCCGCCCGATCCGAGCCGGACCTGCTGGTCGAACTGTCGCGCCTGATGATCCACCGCGCCCGCGAACGGACCGTCGGCGCCGCCGAGCCCAATGTCTTCGGCTTCGTCTCGGCCCGCCCCCGTCCGATCCGCGCCTTCGTCGAGCGGATCGCCGCCGCCGTCCAGGCCATGGGTTTCACCTGCAAGGTCATCGACCAGTCGGCCCTGACCTCGGCCGCCGAATGGTTCAGCCGGGTCGAGGACGATCACGACTATGTCCTCTATGTCGCCGAACTGGACCAGACCGCCTGGGCCGAGTTGTGCGCCCGCCAGGTGGACCGGCTGTTCATCGTCGGGAGCGGGCTTCTGGTCCCGCCGTCCGACTTGCCGCGCCGGATGGGATTCGGCGACGACCGGCGCCTGACCGACCTGATCTTGCTGCGCGATCCGCGCATGAACCAGCCGGCCAACACTCGCGTCTGGCTCAATGCGCTGCAACCCGACCGTTGGTTCCATTGCGTCGCGGGGGTCGAGGCCGACACCGCCCGCATGGCCCGGGTCCTCACCGGCACGGCCGTGGGCCTGGTCCTGTCGGGGGGGGGGCGCCCGCGCCTATTGCCACATGGGGGCGGTCAAGGCGCTGGAAGAGGCCAAGGTGCCCATCGACTTCGTCGGCGGCGCCTCCATGGGGGCGGTCGTGGCCGCCGGCCCGGCCCTGGGCTGGTCGTTCGAGCGGCTGGACTACGAGATCCGCCGCGCCTTCGTCGAGTCTGACCCCCTGTCGGACCTGGCCTTCCCCATCGTCGCCATGTCCCGCGCCCGCAAAGTGGCCCGCCTGCTGGAGCGGGCCTATGGCGACATAGATATGGCCGATCTCTGCCTGCCCTTCTTCGCCGTCTCCTCCAACCTGACCTCGGGCCGAATCGAGGTTCATCGCGCCGGCCTGATGCGCCGGGCCATGCGGGCCTCCATCGCCATTCCCGGCGTCCTGCCCCCCGTGGTCATGGACGGCCAGGTGCTGGTGGACGGGGCGGTGCTGAAGAATTTCCCAACCAGCGTGATGCGCCAGCTGAACAGCGGCCCGATCATCGGCGTGGACATGTCCCAGACCCGCGGCGTCGATCCGGCGGCGCTGGAAAACCCGCCCTCCTGGTGGAAATGGGTGCTGTCAGGCGCCTGGAAGGCCGGACCGCCCATCGTGTCCATCCTGATGCGTTCGGCGACCATCACCACCGACGCCGAGATGGAGCAGTCGCGCGCCGCCGCCGACGTCCTGATCCTGCCGCGCACCGGCGGGACCGATATCCGCGACTGGAAGGCCTATGACGAGCCGGTCGCCGCCGGCTACGAGGCGACCCGGGCCGCCCTGGCGGACCTGACCGTCCCCGTCACCCACCTGCGGCGGCGCCCGACCCGCGCCATCGAGCCGTGAGGTCAGAGCGGGGCGCAGACCCGCTCCAGCCAGACCCGTACCTCGCCCTCGACCAGGGGCCCCACCTTGGCCAGGGTCTCGGCGTGATAGGCGTCGACATAGGCCCGCTCTTCGGGGGTCAGCAGATTGACCGCGATCAGCTTGCGGTCGATCGGCGCAAAGGTCAGCTGTTCGAACCCGTGCATCGGCCGCTCGCCGCCCTCGGGAATCACGGCCGGCGTCACCACCTGCAGGGTCTCGATCCGGATGCCCCAATGGCCTTCGCGGTAATAGCCGGGCTCGTTGGACAGGATCATCCCCTCCAGCAGCGGCTGGCTGGTGCCCCATTTGGCGATCCGCTGCGGCCCCTCGTGGACGCCCAGATACGAACCGACGCCATGACCCGTCCCATGGTCGTAATCCAGCCCTGCCGCCCACATCGGCGCCCGCGCTATGGCGTCCAGGGCCATGCCGCTGGTCCCCGCCGGGAAGCGGATGGTCGCCATGGCGATATGGGATTTCAGCACCAGGGTGAACTTGTGACGCTGGTCCGCCGTCGGCTCGCCCACCGCCATGGTGCGGGTCACGTCGGTCGTCCCGTCCAGATACTGACCGCCGCCGTCCACCAGCAGCAGGGAGCCGTTCTCGATCCGGCGGATCGTGGCGCCGACCGGCTTGTAATGCGGCAGGGCGCCGTTCGGCCCCGCCCCGGCGATGGTGTCGAAGCTCAGGTCCTTCAGCGCCCCGGTCGCCTCGCGGAACCGCTCCAGCGTCTCCACCACCTCGCGCTCGTCCGGCAGGCTCTGTTGCGCCGTCGTATCGACCCAGTGCAGGAAGTTGGCCAGGGCCGCGCCGTCGCGGATATGGGCCTGGCGGCTGCCCTCGATCTCGACCGCATTCTTGGTGGCGCGCGGCAGGGCGCAGGGGTCCGCCGCCCGCACCACCGTCGCTCCCGCCTGCTCCAGCCGGTCGAAATACCAGGCGGAGGACAGGGCCGGATCGATCATCACCTTCCGACCCGTCAGACCGTCCAGCGCCTCGGCCAGCCGTTCCGGCGCCTCCAGCTGGACGTCGTCGCCCAGCCAGGCCGGCAGTTCATTCGTCACCTTGGCCCCGTCCAGGAACAGCCGCGCCCTGCCCTCGGCCGTCAGCACGGCCTGACCGATCGGCAGGGGCGAACGGATCACGTCGCCGCCGCGCACATTGAACAGCCAGGCGATCGACATGGGAGCGGTCAGCACGACCGCGTCGGCGCCGGCGTCCGCCACGGCCTGACCGATCCGGGCCCGCTTCGCCGCATGGGCCTCGCCGGAATAGACGTCCTCGTGAGGAACGACCGGGGCGGTCGGCTGGGCAGGACGATCCGCGCCCCAGGCCTGGTCCAGCGGATTGACCTCGACCGGCTTCAGCTCGGCCCCGGCCTTCTCCGCGGCCCGCTTCAGGGCGACCAGGGCGTCCGGGCTGTGCAGCTTCGGATCATAGCCGATCACCTGACCCGGCTTGGCCGTCTCCAGATAAGCGGCGACCGCGTTCAGGTCGCGCCGTTCGAACAGGGCCGGATCGGTCTGGGCCTTGACCTGCACCGTATAGCGACCGTCGGTGAACATGCTGGCCCGATCCTGAAACACCACCGCCGCCCCGGCCGAGCCGGTGAAGCCGGTGGCCCAGGCCAGCCGCTCGTTGGCGTCGGGCAGATATTCGTTCTGGTGCTCGTCCTCGTGCGGGATCAGGAAGCCGTCCAGCCCCTGCTCCGCCATTCGGGCGCGCAGCAGTGGCAGGTGTTTGGCCCCGAAGGACGGATCGGTGGTCTCATCGAAGGTCTGGCGCATCATCTCGTCTCTTGTTCCTCAGCCCATCCGCCTCAGCACCAGGGCGCTCCAGGCGTCGTGATGGATGCGCTTCTCCAGCCGGAATCCGCGCGACGTATAGGCCGCCGTCACCCGGCGCTCCTGGGTCCGCAACAGGCCCGACAGGATGGCGACCCCGCCCAGGCTCAGCGCCATCTTGATGTCCTGCGACAGGGCCACCAGCGGCGGGGCCAGGATATTGGCGAAGACCAGGTCATACGGCCCGTGGCGGCGCACCCGCTGATCGTTCAGGCCCGAGGCGTGGACGAAGCTGGCGTGGGCCTGGTTAAGGGCGGCGTTTTCGTTGGCGATCCGCACCGAGGGGGCGTCGATGTCGGTGCCGACCGCGATCCGGCTGCCCGTCCGCGCCGCCGCGATGGCCAGGACGCCCGTGCCGCAGCCGACGTCCAGCACCCGCTCGAAACGCTCGCGCTTCAGCAGGTCGTCGAAGGCCTCCAGACAGCCGACCGTCGTGCCGTGGTGGCCGGTGCCGAAGGCGGCGCCGGCGTCGATCTTCAGATTGACGGCGTTGGGCGGCACTCGTCCCTCGTCATGGGCCCCATAGACGAAGAAGCGCCCGGCCCGCACCGGCGGCAGGCCCGACAGCGACATGGCCAGCCAGTCGGCGTCGGCCAGCTTCTCGACCGTGACGGTGACCGGATAATCGGCCAGGGTCGCCTTCAGCCCCTCGACCTCTTCGGCCGTGGTCGGGAAGGCGTCGATGCGCCAGATGTTGCGATCCTCGTCCTCCTCCAGGATGGAATAGGTCGCGCCCTCCAGCGAGGGATCGGCGTCGATGGCGGCGGCGGCGGCCTCGGCGCTGTCGCGCGGACCCCGTGCGATTATCTGAACTGCGGACTCGGACATTTTTCAAACACCGCTAAGATGGCGAATCGTTGCGATCCGGCGCTTCGTCTTCCCGACGCCGCCGGGCTTTTTAACTAACCGAGGGGTCGGGGAATACATGGCCAAGTCACCGTCTACGTCTAAAACTGCGTCGCCGAAGCCGGCGACCGCCGCTTCCAAGCCTAAAGCCGCGCCGAAGTCGAGCGCTGTGAAGCCTGTCGCCGAGAAAACCGTCGCGCCTAAGGCGACCAAGCCCGCCGCTGCAAAGCCTGCGACCAAGGCCGTCGCCAAGACCACGGCCGCCAAGCCCGCCGCGAAAGCCGCAGCCCCGAAGGTCGCTGCGCCCAAGGCTGCGGTCGCCAAGGCCGCCGCTCCGAAGACCGCTGCGCCCAAGGCGGCCGCCAAGCCCAAGGCCGCGCCTGCCGCCAAGGCCGCGCCGGTGAAAGCCGCCGCGCCGAAGACCGCGCCGGCCAAGGCGTCCAAGCCCGCCGCTGCAAAGCCCGCGCCCAAAACCGCAGCCAAGCCTGCGGCCGCCAAGCCCGCCGCCAAAGCTGCGGCTGCGCCCAAGGCGGCTCCCGCCGTCGCCGCAGCGCCGACGCCCGCTCCGATCGTTGCGCCCGTCGCTGCGGCTCCGGCGCCCAAGCCCGTCGAAGCCGCCAAGCCCGCTCCCACCCCCGCTCCCAAGGCGGAAGAAAAGAGCTTCTTCGCCAAGCTGGGCGACATGATCTTCGGCAAGCGCTGATTTCGGATCGCAGTCGAGACTGAAGATCGCCGGACGGGTCCGCCCGTCCGGCGATTTCTATCTCAGGCGCTCCGCCAGAAAGTCCACGAACACCCTTACCCGCGCCGGCATATTGGCCCCGCCGACAAAGACCGCGTGGATCGGCTCGCGGTCGCCGGGATTGA
This sequence comes from Brevundimonas sp. FV2ps16, assembly GCF_058681075.1. Lineage (NCBI taxonomy): Bacteria > Pseudomonadati > Pseudomonadota > Alphaproteobacteria > Caulobacterales > Caulobacteraceae > Brevundimonas > Brevundimonas sp. FV2ps16. The sequence continues at coordinate 2,617,509 of NZ_CM178728.1, forward strand.
AGGATTCCAGCAGTGGGACAAGCCGCCCCATTTCGATGGCGTCCGCCACGCTGAAATTGCCCACTCGCGTCACGCCCACGCCGGCCAGCGCCAACTGCGTCAGCGTCTCGCCATTGTTGGCCTCGATCGGTCCCTTCACCGTCAGGGCGTAATCCCGCCCCTCGCGCCGGAACGGCCAAACCGGCTCGGCCCGACGGAAATTGAAATTCAGGCAATCGTGCTCGTGCAGGTCCTCCGGAACCTGCGGCGCGCCCCGTCTCGCCAGATAATCCGGCGACGCGACAATGGTCCGCCCCGTCTCGCCCAGTCGCCGCGCCGTCAGCGGACTGTCTGCCAGCGGTCCGAACCGGATGGCGACATCGGCCTGCCCCGCCGCCACATCGACCACGACATCGGTCAGATTGAAGTCGATCAATATGTGCGGATACAGGCGGGCGAACTCGCCCAGCAGCGGCACGACGCGCTGGCGACCGTGCGCCAGCGACGCGCTGACCCTGACCCGTCCGCGCGGCGCCCCCTGGTCGGCGATCACCCGCTCCGCGTCGTCCAGATCGGCCAGTATCCGACGCGCCGCCCCCAGATAGGTCTGGCCCTCCGCCGTCAGCGTCAGCACCCGCGTGGTCCGCAGCATCAGCCGCACGCCCAGCCGCGCCTCGATCCGGTCGATGGTCCGGCTGACCGCTGACGGCGTCAGATCCAGCGTCCGCCCCGCCGCCGAGAAACTGCCGCTCTGCGCCACGGCGGCGAACACTTCCATCTCTCTCGCGCGGTCCACGCCGGTCGTTTGCATCTGTGCGTCCAGATCAAAAATCCTTGGCCTGAAGCCTGCCTACCGCCCCAGCGAACCGCCGTCCATCTGTGCGCCTGGACAAGGACATCGCCGAAGGACAACCATGAAACTCAATCCTCCCCTCTTGGCCCTCGCGGCAGGCGCCTTCGGCATCGGCGTCACCGAGTTCGCCCCGATGGGCCTGCTCCCTGTCATCGCCGCCGATCTGGGCGTTTCCATCCCCACGGCGGGCCTTTTGATCAGCGCCTACGCCCTGGGCGTCATGCTGGGCGCGCCCCTGATGACCCTGACCACCGGCCGTGTGCCGCGTCGGGCTCTGCTGATCGGTCTCGCCGCCATCTTCACCATCGGCAATCTGCTGTCTGCGATGTCGACCGACTACACGATGCTTCTGATCGCGCGGGTCATCACCTCGCTGAACCATGGCGCCTTCTTCGGCGTCGGCTCGATCGTGGCCGCCAGTCTGGTGGCGCCGAACCGTCAGGCGGGCGCCGTCGCCGCCATGTTCATGGGCCTGACCATCGCCAATGTCGTCGGGGTGCCCCTCGCGACCTGGGCCGGAGACGCCCTGGGCTGGCGCGCCAGCTTCTGGGGCATCGCCGGGATCGGCATCCTGGTCATGGCCGCGCTGCGCCTGACCCTGCCCAACCTGCCCGCCCCGACCGGCGGGAATATCGCCGCCGAACTGCGCGTGCTGGGTCGCGGTCCCGTCCTGGCGGCCCTGGCCCTGACCGTGATCGGCTCCAGCGCCATGTTCACGGTCTTCACCTATATCGCCCCGATCCTGCGCGAGCAGACCCAGGCCTCGCTCGGCTTCGTCACCGCCATGCTGGTGACCTATGGGCTGGGTCTGACGCTCGGCAACTGGCTGGGCGGGAAGTTCGCGGACAGGTCGGTCGACCGCACCTTGATCGTGACCCTGGCCTCCCTGTCCGCCATCCTGGTCGCCTTCGCCGTAGCCATGCCGTTCGCGGTGCCGACCTCCATCCTGGTCTTCCTGTGGGGGATCGCCAGCTTCGCCCTGGTGCCGCCGCTCCAGGTGCGGGTCATGGCCGCCGCCGGCGATGCGCCCAACCTCGCCTCGGCCATGAACATCGGCGCCTTCAACCTCGGCAACGCCATCGGCGCGGCAGTGGGCGGAGCGGTGATCGCCAGCGGCCTGGGCTATCCGGCTGTATCTCTGGCCGGGGCCGTCGCTTCGGGACTGGGCTTGCTGCTGGTCCTGTTCCTGACCCGCAAACGGGTGTCGGCGACAGCGCCAGCCATCGGCTGAGGCCCATCAGTGAAAGTCACGCGACCCCGGCAGAATGCGGACGTCGCGCGGATGCCGGCCGGTCGGGCTGCGCGGCCCTTGCGGATATTTCACCGCATCCGCCCGCGACAGTTCGACCTGCAGGTCATAGTCCTCGGACAGCCGCCCCAGCTCGGACGACCGGTCGATCACTCGCCGCGCCATGACGTGCAGCACGCCTTCGACGCTCTTCTCGACCGTGCCCTCTACCTCCATCAGCCGGGCGGCCATGACCTCGCGCCGGAAGGTCTCGAACAGCCGCGCCCACAGCAGGATATTCACCACCCCGGTCTCATCCTCCAGGGTCACGAAGATGGCGTTGCCCGTACCCGGCCTCTGGCGCACCAGCACCACCCCCGCCGTCTTCACCAGGGCCCCGTGGTTCTTGGCCTCCACGGCCTCGGCGCTCAGCACCCGTTCAGCGTCGAACACCGGCCGCAGGATCTGCATCGGGTGGCCCTTCAGCGACAGGCGCGTCGTCTGATAGTCGGTGGCGATATGCTCCTTCAGCGGCATCAGTGGCAGGTTCGCCGCCGCCTCAACGCCCAATTCCCTCGCCCGCGCAGCCTGGAACAGCGGCAAGGGCTCGTCGTCCGGCAACCGCCGCACCGCCCACAGCCCTTCGCGCCGATCCAGCCCCAGAGAGCGGAAGGCGTCCGCATCCGCCAGCTTCCGCATCGCCGCCGCCTCCAGCCCCGTCCGCCGCGCCATCTCCTCCACGTCGGTAAAAGGCGCGTCGCGTACCTCGGCCAGCTTCGTCGCCCAACCTTCTTTGAACCCGTCGATCTGACGCAAGCCCAGCCGCAGAGCCAATCCCCTATCGCCCGGTTCCAGCCTATTGTCCCAAAGGCTGTGGTTCACATCGATCGCCCGCACCTCGACCTTCTGCGGACTCTCCTGCGCATCCCGCACCAACTGGGCCGGCGCATAGAACCCCATCGGCTGACTGTTCAGCAGCGCACAGGCGAACACCGCCGGATGATGGCATTTGATCCAGGACGAGATGTAGACCAGCCTGGCGAACGAGATGGCGTGGCTCTCGGGGAAACCATAGGAGCCGAAGCCCTTGATCTGTTCGTAGCAACGCTCGGCGAAGGCCACATCATACCCTCGCGCCTTCATGCCCTCGACCATGAGCTGGCCGTAGTGGCTCAGGTTCCCGTCGCCCCTGAAGGTCCCCATGGCCTTGCGCATGCCGTTCGCCTGCTTGTCGTCAAACCGCGCGGCGACCATGGCGATCTTCATCGCCTGTTCCTGAAAAAGCGGCACGCCCAGCGTCGCCTTCAACACGTCCTTCAACTCATCGGGATGTCCGAACTCTGCACCGGGAGAAGGATAGTCGACGGCTTCCAGACCCTGCCGCCGCCGCAGATAGGGATGAACCATATTGCCTTGAATCGGCCCGGGGCGAACGATCGCCACCTGAATGGCCAGATCATAGAACCGCTTCGGCTTCAGCCTCGGCAGCATGTTGATCTGCGCCCGGCTCTCCACCTGGAAGACCCCGATGGAGCGCCCCTGTTGCAGCATCTTGTACGTCGGCTCGTCGGCGTCAGGGACCGTGTCCAGTCTGAGATTCAGCGCCCCGTGCTCAAGCAGCAGGTCGAACGCCTTTCGGATACAGGTCAGCATCCCCAGCGCCAGCACATCGACCTTCATCAGCCGCAGCGCGTCGATATCGTCCTTGTCCCATTCGATGAAGGTTCGGTCCGGCATGGCCGCATTGCCGATGGGAACCAGTTCGTCCAGCCGATCCTGGGTCAGGACGAAGCCCCCGACATGCTGGGACAGGTGCCGGGGAAACTCAAGCAGTCGCCGGGTCATGGCTACCGCACGGATCACGGTCGGATTGCCGACCTCGAGCCCGGCCTGCTCCAGATGCCCATCCGGAATATCCGATCCGAAACTGCCCCACTGGCTTCCCGCCAGACGCGCCGTCACATCCTCGGTCAGCCCCATGACCTTGCCGACTTCGCGGATGGCGCTGCGCGGACGATAGCGGATCACGGTGGCGGCGATGCCGGCTCGGTGGCGACCGTATCGTTCGTAGATGTGCTGGATGACCTCCTCGCGCCGCTCGTGTTCGAAATCGACGTCGATGTCCGGCGGCTCCTTTCGATCCGACGAGAGGAACCGCTCGAACAGCAGGTCGTGCACGCTCGGATCGACCGAGGTGATGCCCAGAACATAGCAGACGGCCGAGTTCGCCGCCGAACCTCGCCCCTGACACAGGATGCGCTGGTCGTTCGCAAATCTGACGATGTCGTGGATCGTCAGAAAATAGTGGGCCAGATTCTCCTTGGCGATAAAGGCCAGCTCCTTCTTCAGAAGGTCCCGCACCTTGCCCGGCACGCCTTGCGGATATTTCCGCTCCTCATAGATCGACACCAGTTCGGCCAGCCGATCCTGCGCCGTCATGCCGGGTGGCACCGGCTCTTCAGGATAATTGTAGCTCAGATCCCCGAGATCGAACGCCACCCGCGCTAGCACGTCCTGCGTCTCGGCCACCGCCTCCGCCGCGTCGGCGAACAGGCGGCTCATTTCGGCGGGCGGTTTCAGGTGGCGTTCGGCGTTCTGATCCAGTCGGCGGCCGGCGTTCTCCAGCGTCACCCCCTCGCGGATACAGGTGACCACGTCCTGCAGGTCGCGCTGGTCGGCGTCGTGATAGAGGACGTCATTGACCGCCAGAAAGGACACGCCCGTCGCCCCGGCCAAGACCTTCAGCCGCGCCAGTCGGCGGCGGTCGTCGCCCCTCCGGCCCATGGCGACGCCCAGCCAGACGGCGCCCGGCGCGGCGTCGTTCACCTGGCGCAGCAGGGCCTCCAACCCCTCCAGTCGGCGGGGCGGCATGACGATCAGCAACAAACCTTCGGACGCGCGCAGAAGGTCGCGCAGGCCGATCTCGCACTGGCCCTTCTTCGCCCGGCTGTTGCCCAGGGTCAGCAGGCGGCACAGACGCCCCCAACCCTGCCGGTCCTCGGGATAGGCCAGGATGTCCGGCGTCCCGTCGTTGAACCGCAGCCGCGCGCCCAGGACCAGCTTGAAGGCCTTGGCCCGCGCCTTGATTTCCTCCGGATCGATGTCGACGGGAAACGAGTCCTCCACCAACACCGTCTCGCCGGGTCCGCCGCCCTGGCGCACCCGATCCGGCGGCGACCAGCCCTCCTCCCGCAGCGTCTTCAACGCGCTCCACGCCCGCACCACCCCGGCCAGGGTGTTGCGGTCGGCCAGCCCCATTCCGGTATGGCCGCGCAGGATGGCGCTCAGCACCAGATGTTTCGGATGCGACGCCCCTTCCAGGAAGGAGAAGTTGCTGCGCGTCGCCAGCTCGGCATAGGCGGTCACGCGAAGACCCCGTGCACGAACCAGCGCGGGGCCGGCTCCTCGCCATAGAAGCCGGAGCGGAAGAGCCAGAAGCGCCGCCCCTCCTGGTCCTCGACGCGGTAATAGTCGCGCGTGGGCTCCAGCGGCCCCCGAAGCCTGCGCCACCACTCGGGCGCGATACGTTCGGGGCCTTCGACACGGACCAGACGGTGATCCACCCGCCGCCAGATGAAACGGTTCGGCGGATGATCCGGCACCTCCGCCGTGGCCAGGACCGGCTGGGGCGGATCGAACATTTGCAGCGGCCTCAGCGGCGGGTCGGCCGGGTCCAGTTCGATCCAGACGGCGACTTCGCCCACCGGAAGCGCCGCAGGGGTCAGGCGTACGGCGCGTTCGGGCCAGTGCGACTCTATCGGTTCAAACCGGCTGACCGCCTCCGGCCCCAGCCGCGCGGTCAGGCGGTCGACCAGTCGTCCCAGATCCTCCGCGCCCGGAGGGGTGCGGTCAAAACCGCGCTGGCGCGAGGCCAGACGGTCGGCGACCGGCACGGACAGGCGCAGTTGGTCGAAGCCGAAACCCGGATCCAGCGGCCGCGCCAGACTGGCCAACCGCTCGCGAAACAGACGCAGCACGGCCGCCGCGTCGCGCGTGGGCCGGCCCGTGCGCACGGTGATGTGGCGCACCTCCCCGTCCAGACGGAAGAACCCGGCCTGAAAAGCCCGACCGCCCTGAGCGCGCAGGTCCAGCCGGTCCATGGCCTCGGTCAGCAGGTCGCCGATCACCGCCTCGACGTCGGTCGTTTCGGTGATCGGTTCGACCAGGATGCGATCAACAGAAATCAGCAGGACCGGCCGTTCGGGCCGGATGCGGGCGTCCTCGCGCCCCAGCACCCGGTTCAGCCGCGTCGCCGACGCCGCGCCGAACCGGGCGGCGATGGGGGCGGTGGGGCGGTCGGCCAGATGCGCCAGGGTCTTCAACCCCGCGCGGGAGAGGGCCTGGGTCTCCTTGTCCGACAGCTCCAGCGCCGCGACCGGCAGCCGGCGCAGGGCCTGGCTCTGTCCCTCGCCCTCATAGATCCCGCCACGCCCGAACCGGGCCAGGGCGCGCGCCGCCTCGGGCGTGCCGGCCATGGCCAGACGAACCGCCAGACCCACGCCCCGGGCCCGCGCCGCGACCGCACGGACCAGGCCCGCCTCGCCCCCGAACAGATGGGCGCAGCCGGTCACGTCCAGCGCCAGCCCGTCCGCACCATCGGTCGCCGCCATCGGGGTGAAGCGGCCGAAATCCAGCAGCACGCGCTTCAGCAGCCCTGCGTCCGCCTCGGGCCGATGCGCGACCACCCGGATGTCCGGCGCCCGCGCCCGCGCATCGGCCAAGGTCATGCCCGGCGATAGCCCCAGCGCCAAGGCCGACCCGTCTGCGGCGGCCAAACGCAGAGCCCCCTTCACCTTCTCCACCAGCACGGTCGCGGGTTCAGCCGTAGCGGCGGACCGCCCCTCCTCCCGCCGCAACCGATCTGTCGGCAGCAGGGGAAACCAAACCGCCAGGTAGCGTCGGTCGTTGCGACTGTTCATGTCCGGCATTCTGCCCGCCTTGTTCAAAGACTCCGCGCTCACGATCCCACTCCATGATCCAGGTCCTCGGCTGCGCGCCCAGCCGATGCCGCAACAGTTCGACCGCATAGGTCGGATGGCCGGGAGCGTCCGCCTCCAGCGCCCGTGACAAAGCCCCGCGGACCCGCCACCGGGTCTCGGCCGCGCTGGGCTGAGGCTGGGCTGACAGCCGCGTCAGCACGGCCGTCGCTCGCCCCTGCCCCGCCGCCATCGACAGGCGGCGGGTGGCCGTCAGACCCAGAACCTTGTTCTCGCCCCACGCCGTCAGCAGCACCGCCCCAACGGCCCCGCAGGCCAGGGCCTCCTCGCCCGCCGCCAGCAGGTCCTTCATCTCCTTGACCCGCACCAGAACCAGCCGTCCGGGATCCAGCCCCAGTTCGCGCAAGCCCGGCCCATAGATCTGCCCGGTTTCCAGCCCCGCCATGGCCTGGACGCCCCAGACCACGGGCCGCTCGCCGGCCGCCCGGCGCACCAGCCCCAGGGCGAATCCAAGAGCCGCCGTCGCATCCGAGGTGGTCGCGGCATAGACCTCGTGCAGCCCATGGGTCGCCAGCCCGCCCAGATGACGATCCGCCGCCTCCAGGCCCAGGTCGAAGCGCGCCTCATCGACCGGATGGCCGTCGCCCTCCAGAGCTTTCAGATGTTCGCGCAGGGCTTCGATCTTGCGGTCGGAGCGCACAATAGTTCTCCTTTTGTTCTCTCATATGCCTCCTTCACGCCCGGCGGAGTCAAGCGGAGTCCAACTGGACATGGGAATTTATTCCGCGCCCGCCGGTCGAACGAAATATCGAGAATACTTGACTTTCACGCAGGGACTTCTATATCGCCACCAGCCTCGGGACAGGTCTGCGATCCGCGCCGCCCGCTCGCCCAAAGAGGGGCGGTTCCGTTGCTGCTATGCACGCAGACGCTTTACCACCCCAAGGATTCATGACCGAATTTTCCCAACTGGGCCTTTCGCCCACGACTCTTCAGGCCGTCGCCGACACCGGCTACACGACCGCCACCCCCATCCAGGAACAGGCGATCCCCGTCGCCCTCGCCGGCCGCGACGTCCTGGGCATCGCCCAGACCGGTACCGGCAAGACCGCCGCCTTCACCCTGCCCCTCGTCGAACGCCTGGCCTCGGGCCGCGCCCGGGCCCGTATGCCCCGCGCCATCGTCCTGGCCCCGACCCGCGAACTGGCCGATCAGGTCGCCGAAAGCTTCGCCAAATACGCCAAGGGCACGAAACTGACCTGGGTGCTGCTGATCGGCGGCGTCTCCATGGGCGACCAGGTCGCGGCGCTGAACAAGGGCGTCGATGTCCTGATCGCCACGCCCGGCCGGCTGCTCGACCTGTTCGAACGCGGCAAGATGCTGCTGACCGGCGTCGAGATCATGGTCGTCGACGAAGCCGACCGCATGCTCGACATGGGCTTCATCCCGGACATCGAGCGAATCTTCAAACTGACGCCGCCGCGTCGCCAGACCCTGTTCTTCTCGGCCACCATGCCGCCGGAAATCACCCGTCTGACGACCGCCTTCCTCAAGGATCCGACCCGGATCGAGGCCTCGCGTCCGGCAATGACCGCCGACACCATCACCCAGTATATCGTCCGCATCCCGACCTCTGATCCCAAGGCCAAGCGCGTCGCCCTGCGCGCCCTGGTCGGTCGTGAGGACGTGCGCAACGGCATTGTCTTCTGTAACCGCAAGTCCGAAGTCGATATCGTCGCCAAGTCGCTGAAGACCCACGGCTTCGACGCCGCGCCGATCCACGGCGACCTGGACCAGTCGCATCGTATGAAGACCCTGGCGGACTTCCGTTCGGGCGCGCTGAAGATCCTGGTGGCCTCCGACGTCGCCGCGCGCGGCCTGGACATCCCCGATGTCAGCCACGTCTTCAACTACGACGTCTCGCACCACGCCGACGACTACGTCCACCGCATCGGCCGCACCGGTCGCGCGGGCAAGCTGGGCCAGGCCTTCATGATCGTCACCCCGGGCGACGACAAGTCGCTGGATAAGGTGCTGAAGCTGATCAAGATGGACCCGAAGGAACTGGTCCTCGACGATATCGACTTCGACGCGATCAAGGACGGCGGACGGGACGACAAGCGCTCGCCGCGTTCGAGCGAATCCCGCTCTGGCGGTCGTGGCCGTTCACGCGCCGCCGAACCAACCCAAACCGCCGCGGTCGCCCCGGCCGCCGCCCCCGCCGCTGCTATGGCCGAGACTGACGCCGTCGAGGCGACGACGCGGTCGCGCAGCCGCCGCAAGGCCAAGCCCGAGGTCTCCGCAGACAGCGTGGTCGAAACCGAGATCGCTCCTGTCGTTGACAAGCCCGCCAGTCGCGGGCGCAGCCGAGCCAGGTCAGAAGCCCGTTCAGAGCCCAGGTCAGAACCGACGATCGAAGCGCCGGTCGAGGCCGCCCCCGTTCCGGCTGAAGAGACCCGCGCCGCCCGCACGGACCGCGAGCCCCATCTGCGTCAGTCGGATCGCCGTGGCGAACGTCGTCCGGAAGAGCGTGAACGCTCCGGCGTCAAGGGCTTCGGCGACGACATCCCGGCCTTCCTGCGCCGTCCGGTCGTCATCCGCGCCTGAGCCGGCCGCGTTTACTCGCTATTACGGATCGACCTGTACTCTCTTTCCCAGCTTCAGAATGGAGCTTCGGGAGAGATGAATGACGGCGCAGATGGAAATGGCGGTTCGGGGACCGGAAGCCTATTCTCTTGCGCGGAACGTCATCTCCGACATGGAGAAGGTCGGGGTCTGGCCGACGCCTCTCAATTTCGAGCTCTGGCTCCACTATATGGGCGACCCTGAAGCGCCACTGGGCCGCGAGATCAAACGCCTTCTGTCCGAGAAGGTCGTCATCAACGACGAGACTGCGGAACTGCTGGCTGCGGAGTTCTTGCCCCGCAGCCGTCTGTCGGAAGATATTCGCGACGCTGGCGCCGTGCTGGATCGTGAACTGGCCAATGTGGCCGGGGCCATCGCCAAGGCCCACAAGACCCAGGCCGACTACGGCGAAACCCTGGTGGCCGCATCCCAGACCATGGAGGCGGCCGAAGACGGCGCGCCTCTGAAGACCTTGGTCGGCGGTCTGACCATCGCCACGAAACGTGTTCGGCGCGAGACCGCCATTCTCGAGAAACGTCTGGAGAGCTCCAACAAGGAAGTCGCCCGGCTGCGCGAACATCTGGAACAGGTCCGCCGCGACGCCATGACCGACGCCCTGACAAATCTGGCCAATCGCAAGGCCTTCGACGAACGGCTTGAAAGAGCCTGCGGCGACGACCACGCCCCCTTTACTCTAGCCGTCCTCGATATCGATCACTTCAAACGCTTCAACGACACCTGGGGGCATCAGACCGGCGATCAGGTGCTGCGCTATGTCTCCACGATCCTCTCACGCGTCTGCAGCGGCAACCGTTTCGTGGCCCGGTTCGGCGGGGAGGAGTTCACGATCATCTTCCCCGGAGAGAGCGCAGGGGCCGTCACCATGGCTCTGGAAACCATTCTGGAAGAGGTCTCCTCACGTTCGTTGCGTCGTCGGTCTACCAACGACGACCTGGGCGCTGTGACCCTGTCCGCCGGCTTTGCCCAGCATTTTCCGGGTGAGGCCGCTTCCAGTCTGCTGGAACGCGCCGACGCGGCCCTTTACGCCTCCAAGCACGCCGGTCGCAATCGCGTCACCAATGCGATCACTGTGGAAAAGGCGGCCTGATACAATCTGACAAGGCCAGGCTTTCTGCCATAGTCGGCCCATGCGCAGTTTCGCCTTCAATATCGCCTACTGGATCCTGTCGATCGGCTACGGCCTGACAGCAGCCTTCGCCGCCCTGGCGCCCGGTCGCGGCCCGACCAGCCGGGTCATCCGCGCCTATGTCAGACGGATGGTTCAGGCCATGGCGGTCTTCGCCGGAATCAGGTTGGACGTGCGCGGCAAGGATCGCCTGCCCGACGGCGCCTTCATCATCGCCTCGAAGCATCAGAGCTGGGGCGACGGCTTCGCCACCTACGATCAGTTCGACGACCTGGCCTTCGTCACAGGCGACCACCTGGAGAAGTTCCCGCTGCTGGGCGGCGTGCTGAAAAAGCTGGGCGCCATCGTCGTCAACAGCTGCGGCGGTCACGAAGCTCGCCAGGCCCTGGCCACCCGCGCCGCCGAGGCCAAGGCCGAGAACCGCAAGATCCTGATCTATCCCGAAGGCCATCTGGCGGCGGTCGGCCAGAAATACCGCTATCGCTCCGGCGTCTGGCACATGTACCGCGACTTCGACATGCCAGTCGTGCCCCTGGCCACCAACCTCGGCCTGTTCTGGCCCGAGGAGAAGTACGAGAAACATCCGGGCACGGCGACGCTGGAGTTCCTGGAGCCCATCCCCGTGGGCCTGCCCAAGGACGAATTCCTGGCGCGTCTCGAAGCCGTTGTCGAAACCCGCACGGCCGAACTGATCGCCGAGGCGACCGGAAAATCGGTCACGCCGGCCGTTCTGGTGGATACGCCTAAGTAGCCTTCTTCGACTTCTTCCCCGACGCCTTTCGCACCGCCACCTCCAACGACCGCCGCGCCCAAGCGACCGCCTGATCGGGGTCGTCCAGCGCCGCCTCCGGCAGGGTCCAATAGCCCATGGACATCATCCGCCCATCCTTGGTCGGATATCTGAATTGCCTACACCCAGCCTCGACGAAGGCCTCGCCCAGCGTCTCGTCGCCCTTCAGCCAGACCACCCCGTCGTCCAGCAAGGCGAACATCACGCCCGAAGCATAGACCCCGGCCCCGCCGAACATCCGCTTGATCTCCAACCGACCCAGGCCCGCGAAATGCTCACGCACCCATTCGCCGAAGTCCGCGTCGTAGGCCATCTCAGACGGCGGCGGCCGGGATGATGGTGACGCTCTCGCCGCAGCCGCAGGCGTCGGTCTGGTTCGGATTGTTGAACACGAACTTGGACGCCAGCCGGGTCGTCTCGTAATCGATCTCGGTGCCGATCAGGAACAGCACGGCCTTGGGCTCGATCAGGATGGTGACGCCCTTGTCCTCGACCACCTCATCCATGGGGCCGATCGCGTCGGCATAGGCGAAGGTATACTCCTGCCCGGCGCAGCCGCCGTTCTTGACCCCGATCCGCAGACCGATGTGGTCGTTCTCGGCATTGTCCAGGATCTCGCGCACACGTTCGGCGGCGGCGTCCGTCAGGGTCACGGCCTTGGGACGCGGGCGGCGCGGACGGCATGTGGCCTGGAGTTCGGTCATTGGACTATCCCCGTCAGAACATGTTGAGCGCGAGCTTGGCCTCGTCGCTCATCTTCGAGGAATCCCAAGGCGGATCGAACACCAGATTGGCCTTGGCGCTGCGCACTCCCTCGACCTTCTCGACCGCCGTCTCGACCCAGCCCGGCATCTCGCCGGCGACCGGACAACCGGGCGCCGTCAGAGTCATATCGACCACCACATCGCGGTCGTCGGACACATCGACCCGATAGATCAGGCCCAACTCATAGATATCGACCGGGATTTCCGGATCATAGACCGACTTCAGGGCCTCGATCAGCTGTTCGGTCAGCGTGTCCAGCTCGGCCTGCGACAGGGCGCTCTTCTGGGGTTCATCCCAGGCGTCCTTGAAGGCGTCGCTGTCTTGAATGGTGTCGTCTGTCATCAGCTTACACGAAGAAGTTCCGCGCCTTGATCAGCGCGTCCACGAAGGCGTCGGCATCCTCCACGGTGTTATATAGGGCGAAGGAGGCGCGGGTGCTCGACGTCACCCCCAATCTTTTCGCCAGCGGCTCGGCGCAATGCAGACCGGCCCGCACCGCCACGCCGTAACGGTCCATGATCTGGGCGACGTCATGGGCGTGCGCGCCCTCGACAGCGAAGGTCAGGATCGCGCCCTTCCCTTCCGCCTGCCCGAGAATCCGCAGCCAGTTCTGACCCTGAAGACGGTCCACAGCATGCTGGTACAGCGCGTGCTCATGCGCCTGAACCGCCGCCCGGTCGTATTGCGCCAGCCATTCCAGGGCCACGCCCAGGCCGATGGCCTCCAGGATCGGCGGCGTCCCCGCCTCGAAACGATGCGGCGGCTTGGCATAGGTGACGCGGTCCTGTTCGACCGTCTCGATCATCTCGCCCCCGCCCTGATACGGCGGCAGAGCCTCCAGCGCCTCGGCCTTGCCGAACAGGGCGCCGATGCCGGTCGGAGCAAACAGCTTGTGGCCGGTCAGAACATAGAAGTCGCAGCCGATGGCCTGAACATCCGGCGTCGCATGGACCGCGCCCTGGCACCCGTCGATCAGCACTCGGGCGCCGGCCGCATGCGCCAGTCGCGTGATCTCGGCCACCGGATTGATGGTGCCCAGCACGTTCGACATATGGGTGACCGCGACCATGCGCGTCTTCGGCCCCAGCAGCTCGGCATAGGCGGCCATGTCCAGCGAGCCGTCGTCCAGCACCGGGATCCATTTGAGCACCGCGCCGCGCCGTTCGCGCAGCAGGTGCCAGGGCACGATGTTGGAGTGATGCTCCATCTCCGAGACGATGATCTCGTCGCCCGGTTCGATGCTCAACCCCAGCCCGTTGGCCACCAGATTGATCGCCTCGGTCCCGCCCTTGGTCCAGACGACCTGCTCGGGGCTTTCGGCGTTCAGGAAGCGGGCGACGATCTCCCGCGCCTTCTCGAAGGCCTCGGTGGCCTCGTTCGACAGGGTGTGCAGGCCGCGGTGGACATTGGCGTAGCCGCCCTCCATCGTCGCGACCAGGGCATCGATCACCGCGCGCGGCTTCTGGGCCGAGGCCGCATTGTCCAGATAGACCAGCGGCTTGCCGTTCACCTGTCGCGACAGGATCGGGAACTGCGCCCGCACGGCGTAGGGATCAAATCCTCCCCCCTTGGGGGAGGTGGCGCGGCGCTCTTGCGCCGCGACGGAGGGGGCAAGATCAGTCACAACCGAGCCGTCAGCCATTCTCGCGCCACCTCTCTCGCGCCCTCGTGCTCGATCCGGTCGATGACCTCGATCAGGAAGGCCTGGGTCAGCAGGGCGCGGGCTTCCTCGGCCGGAATGCCGCGCTGCTCCATGTAGAACAGGGCGCTTTCGTCCAGCGTCCCCACCGTATTGCCGTGCGCGCACTGCACATCGTCGGCATAGATGATCAGTTCGGGCTTGGCGTCGATCTCGGCCCGCTCGGAGGCGATCAGGGCGTGGTGTCCCATCCGCGCATCGGTGCCGTCGGCCCCGCGCTCGACCACGATCTTGCCCTGGAAGACGCCGCGCGCCGTGTCGCGCGCCACGCCCTTGATCAGTTGCGACGTGGCGCCGTCGCGCTCCATGTGCCGCACCACGCTGGTCAGGTCGGCCTGCCGCGATCCGTTCAGCAGATACAGGCCGTCGGCCTGAACCTGCGCCCCCTGGGCGAAGTGAGCGATGCGGGTCTCGATCCGCTGCAGCTTGGCGCCGGTGGCGATGATGGTCTGGCGATAGACGCCGCCCGCCTCGACCTTCACATGGGCTTCGGCGATGGAAATGGCGTCCTCCGGCTCCTCGACCAGGACGACGCGCGTCACCTCGGCCCCGGCCGCCACATCCAGCTCCAGCGTATTGTGGGCCACATAGACCGAGCCGGCGCCCTCGTGCGTCTCCAGCAACAGCAGCTTGGCGCCCGCCCGCACCGCAACCCGCGCCCTGGCCGTATGCCCCGTCCCGACGGTGTCGGAGATATAGCGCAGCCGCAGCGTCTGCTCGCCCGAGGCGATGAAGTCGGTCACCCCCACCGGTCGCCCATTGGCGAAGACGATGGCCTCTCCACCCAAGGCGTAGAACGGCCCCGGCGCGCCCACGGCGGCCGTGCCCGACGGCGTCGGCGCCTCACGCAGATGACGCTTCAGGTCGCTGTATTTCCACGCCTCATCCCGCCGCGACGGGAATGTGGCCGCGTCGGTCAGGTCGATGGCGAAGGTCGCGCTCATGCCGGTTCCGGAAGATATTTGTCATATCCTTCCGCCTCCAGCTGATGCGCCAGCTCCGGCCCGCCCGAGGCCACGATCCGGCCGCCGGCCAGCACATGGACCCGGTCCGGTTTGATGTAGTCTAGCAGGCGCTGATAGTGGGTGATGACCAGCATGGCCCGGTCGGGACGACGCAGGGCGTTCACCCCTTCCGACACGATCCGCAGGGCGTCGATGTCCAGGCCGGAATCCGTCTCGTCGAGGATCAGCAGCGACGGCTCCAGCAGGGCCATCTGCAGGATCTCCATCCGCTTCTTCTCACCGCCGGAGAAGCCGACGTTCAACGGCCGCTTCAGCATGTCGAAGTCCATCTTCAGCGCCTTGGACGCTTCCCGGACCAGCTTCAGGAAGGCGGGCGCCGCCACCTCCTCCTCGCCCCGCGCGCGCTTCTGCGCATTCAGCGCCGTCCGCACGAAGGTCAGGGCCGGGACGCCGGGGATCTCGATCGGATACTGGAACGACAGGAAGACGCCCTTGGCCGCCCGTTCGGCCGGGTCCAGCGCCAGCAGATCCTCGCCGGCCCATTCGACCGCGCCTTCGGTCGCCTCATAGCCCGGCCGTCCCGACAGGGCGTAACCCAGCGTCGACTTCCCGGCCCCGTTCGGCCCCATGATGGCGTGCACCTCGCCCGCCGGCACTTCGAGCGTCAGGCCCTTGAGGATCGGCTTGTCGCCGACGGAGACGCGGAGGTTGTTGATCTTCAGCATGGTTCTTCTTTACCCGACCGAGCCTTCGAGGCTGATCGCCACTAGTTTTTGCGCCTCGACGGCGAACTCCATCGGCAACTTCTGCATCACATCACGGACGAAGCCGTTGACCAGCAGGGCCACCGCCTCTTCCTGCGAAAGCCCGCGCTGCTGGGCGTAGAACAACTGGTCGTCGCTCAGACGCGTCGTCGTCGCCTCATGCTCCAGCTGGGCCGAGCCGTTGCGGGCCTCGATATAGGGGATGGTGTGCGAGCCGCATTCCTTGCCGATCAGCAAGGAATCGCACTGGGTGAAGTTGCGCACGCCCGTCGCCTTCGGATGCACCGAAACCAGACCGCGATAGGTCGAGTCCGACTTGCCCGCCGAGACCGCCTTGGCGATGATCCGCGACTTGGTGTTCTTGCCCAGGTGGATCATCTTGGTGCCGGTGTCGGCCTGCTGATGTCCGTTGGTTATGGCGATGGAATAGAACTCGCCTGAGCTGTCGTCGCCCTTCAGGATGCAGGACGGGTATTTCCAGGTCACCGCCGAACCGGTCTCGACCTGGGTCCAGGACACCTTGGACCGATCACCCCGGCAATCCGCCCGCTTGGTGACGAAGTTGTAGATGCCGCCCTTGCCCTCGGCGTCGCCGGGGTACCAGTTCTGGACGGTCGAATATTTCACCTCGGCGTCGTCCAGGGCCACGATCTCGACCACGGCCGCGTGCAGCTGGTTCTCGTCGCGCATCGGCGCGGTGCAGCCCTCAAGGTACGAGACGTAGCTGCCCTTGTCGGCGATGATCAGGGTGCGTTCGAACTGGCCCGTCTGGCTCGCATTGATGCGGAAATAGGTCGACAGCTCCATCGGGCAGCGCACGCCCGGCGGGATGTAGACGAACGACCCGTCCGAAAAGACCGCGCTGTTCAGGGCCGCGAAATAGTTGTCCGAGACCGGCACCACCGACCCCAGATATTGCCGCACCAGCTCAGGATATTCGCGCAAGGCCTCGGAAATCGGCATGAAGATCACGCCGACCTTGGCCAGTTCCTCCTTGAAGGTTGTGACCACCGACACGCTGTCGAACACGGCGTCCACCGCCACCCGCGGCGCGCCCTGCACCCCCGCCAGCACTTCCTGCTCTTTCAGCGGGATGCCCAGCTTCTTGTAGATTTCCAGGATCTCGGGATCGACTTCGTCCAGAGACTTCGGCCCTTCCTTCTGCTTGGGCGCGGCGTAGTAGAACAGGTCCTGATAATCGACCGGCTCATACTTCACCGCCGCCCAGGTCGGCTCCTCCATCGCCAGCCAGCGCTCATAGGCGGCCAGGCGCCATTCCAGCATCCACTCCGGCTCGCCCTTCTTCTCGGAAATGAAGCGCACGATGTCGGCGTTCAGGCCGCGCGGCGCGAACTCCTGCTCGATGTCAGACGTAAAGCCGTGCGCGTATTTCTCCAGCGCGGCGACGGCGTCGATGGTTTCCTTGACGGCGGCCATCAGGCGACCTCTCTCACGCGCTCTGCGGCGCGTGTCTTGTGCTTGTCGTAGGCGGCGATCCAGGCGTCGACGAACCGCACCCAGTCGCTCTCTGTCGTGCCCCAACCGCCGGAGACGCGCACGCCCCCGGTCGCCAGAGCGTTCAATCCCATGGCGCTGATGGTCTTGGACGGCTTGACCTTGCCCGACGAACAGGCCGACCCGGCGGACACCATGACCCCCGCCAGATCGAGTGTGATCAACTGTTGAGGACTGTCCCACCCCTCGACCGCCATGAACAGGGTGTTGGGCAGACGCGCCACATCTTCGCCGATCACGGTCGCCCCGGCGGCCTTGACCTTGGCCTCGGCTGAATCGCGCCATCCGACATGCGAAGCCATCGTCTCCAGATCCCGCGCGGCGCAGTCGGCGGCCACGCCGAAACCGGCGATGCCCGGAACATTCTCGGTCCCGGCGCGCAGACCACGCTCCTGCCCCGCCCCGTGCAGGATGCGAACGCCCGAAACGCCCTCCTTCAGGATCAAGGCCCCGACGCCCTGCGGCCCGCCCAGCTTGTGCGCCGACAGGGTCAGGCTGTCCGCGTCCAGAACCCGCATATCGACCGGGATTTTGCCCGCCGACTGGATGGCGTCGACGTGCAGCCAGCCGCCAGCCGCACGCACCATGGCGGCGGCTTCGAGCACCGGCTGGATCACGCCGCTCTCATTGTTCGCGTGATGGATGGCGACCACAGCCCGGCCCGCCCGCGCCAAGGCCTGCGCCAACCAGTCCAGATCGACGACGCCGTTCGCATCAACCGGCAGCACCTCGACAGGCGCGCCTGCGTTCGCGGCCGCTTCGGCCACGCACGGATGTTCGGTAGCCGAAACGATCAGCCGCTCGCATCCAGCCGCCAGGGCGCTCGCGATACCCTGAGCATTCGCCTCGGTCCCGCCGCTGTTGAACACCACGGCCGTCGGATCGGCGCCGACCAATTCGCCCACCTGAGCCCGCGCCGTCTCGACCCGCGCCCGCGCCCGCCGCCCGGCCGCATGGACCGCCGACGGATTGCCGTTGTCAGCCAGCGCCTTGGCCATGATTTCTAGCACTTCCGGCCGCACTAGGCCCGAGGCGTTATAGTCCAGATAGATCGCGCTCATGCCGCCACCCCCACAGCCTGGGGCGGTTCGACGTTGCGGCGACGCTGGCCCGTACGGTTCATCACCACGTCCTCCAGCGACACCCCGGCCAGATAGCGATGGATCTCGTCGCCCAGGTCTTCCCAGAGTTCATGGGTGATGCAGCGCTCGCCGGCCAGCATACAGCCCTTGGGCGATCCGTGGGCCACGCAGCGCGTCGCCCGGATCGGTTCATCCACCGCCAGCACGATCTCGGCCACCACCGTCTCCTGCGCGCCCTTGGCCAGGCGATAGCCGCCGCCGGGTCCGCGCACGCTCTTCACCAAGCCGCTCTTGCGCAGTCGGGCGAACAACTGCTCCAGATAGCTGAGCGAAATTTCCTGCCGCGCAGCGATTTCGGCCAGCGAAACCGCCCGGATTTCGCCGCTCTCGCCGCGTCCGTTCTTCGCCAGATCGGCCATCGCCATCACGGCGTATCGTCCCTTGGTCGACAGACGCATATCGCACCCTCAAAAATTGCGCGCTTTTCGGGGCTCTTGTGCTAGAACCCGCGCCTTCGCAAAGGCGGCTCGCTTGCGGAGGGACTTAGAAAGTCCCACCTCAGCGGTCAAGTATTACGCACACGCGAAATGACAGTTGAACGGATTCCAGAGCCCCTATGCCTGAAGTCATCCTGCCCGGCGCCTCCGGTCGCATCGAAGGCCGCTATTCACCGGGCAAGCGCCCGAACGCCCCGATCGCGTTGATTTTGCACCCGCATCCCAAGGCGGGCGGTCACATGAACAACCCGGTCGCAGTCACCCTGCACCAGTTGTTCCAGCAGCGGGGCTTCGCCACCCTGCGCTATAATTCGCGCGGCGTGGGCAAATCGCAGGGCGAGTTCGATTCCGGCATCGGTGAACTGGCCGACGCGGCCACCGCCCTCGACTGGCTTCAGTCGAACAACCCCGGCGCCAGCCAGACCTGGGTCGGCGGCTACCAATTCGGGGCCTATATCGGCATGCAACTCCTGATGAGACGGCCTGAGACGGACGGCTTCATCTCGGTCTCTCCGCCGTCGAACATGTACGACTTCAGCTTCCTGGCCCCCTGCCCTGCCTCGGGGCTGTTCCTGCACGGCACCGCCGACACCATCGTGCCGCCGGTCGAGGTCGAGCGCGTGGTCAACAAGCTGCGCACCCAGAAGGGCATCATCATCGACTATGAGCTGGAAGAGGGCGCGAGCCACTTCTGGCAGGACCATATGAGCGCCGTCGAACGCCGCGTCGGCGCCTATCTGGACAAGCGTCTGGAAGAAAAGCCGGCCTGAACCCATCTTCGGGTCTCGCATTGGAGACCGTATGAAGCATGACATCGTCATCATCGGCGGCGGCGCCGGCGGGCTTGAGCTCGCCGCCCGCCTGGGCCGGAAGTTCGGCCCGCGCGAGGGCCGTCGGCGCGTCCTGTTGATCGACCGTTCGATCTTCCATCTTTGGAAGCCCAGCCTGCATGAGGTCGCAGCCGGGTCGCTGGACAGCCATCAGGAAGGCCTGTCCTATCCGGTCCTGGCGCGCCGCAATCATTTCAGCTTCGCCTTCGGCGACCTGACGGGGCTCGACCCGACCAGCAAAACCCTGACCCTGGGCGAAATCCGAGATCAGGACGACGTCGTCCTGGTCAAGCCTCGGACCCTGACGTTCAACACCCTGGTCCTGGCGATCGGCAGCGGATCGAACCTGTTCAACACGCCCGGCGCAGCGGAACACTCCCACTTGCTGGAAGACGTCGCCGACGCCGAAGCCTTCAACAAGCGGCTGACCGCCGCCTTCCTCGCCTCCGCCTATTCCGATGAGCGGACGCTGAACATCGCCATAGTCGGCGCCGGCGCGACCGGCGTCGAACTGTCCACCGAACTGATCGAGGGTCACGACGAGTTGTCGGCCGGCCTGGCGCCGGACCAGAAATTCGATCTCAACGTCACCATCGTCGAGGCGGCGCCGCGCATCCTGGGCGGCCTTCCTGAAACCGTTTCGACTAAGGCGGCTCACGCCTTGGAAGCCAAGGGCGTGCGTTTGCTGACCGACGCCAAGGTCGACGCCGTTCAAGCCGACCGGCTGGACACCTCCAGGGGCCCGGTTCCGGCCGACCTGATCGTCTGGGCCGCCGGGGTCAAAGCGGCCGACACGAACCGCGACCTGGGCCTGGCCACCGGCCGCATCAACCAGTTCGTGGTGGACGACCATCTGCGCACCTCTGCGCCGGGGGTCTACGCCATGGGCGACTGCGCCGAGGCGCCGGGGCCCGATGGCCGCCCGGTCCCCGCCCGCGCCCAGGCCGCCGCCCAGCAAGCCGCCTATCTGTCCAAGGCCCTGTCCGACCCGTCGCGCGATCACGGACCTTATGTCTATCAAGATAAGGGCTCGCTGGTGTCGCTAGGCGGCGATCGCGGCGTCGGCTCGTTGATGGGCAACCTCGGCGGTCCGAACTTCCTGATCGAGGGCCTGATCGCCAAATGGGCCTATATGGCCCTGCACCTGGACCATCACCGCGCCATTCTGGGCGTGCGCCGCACCGCCTTGCTGGCCCTGTCCCGCCTGCTGCACCGCCGCGTCTCGGGCCGCCTGAAACTGCATTAGATCTGACGCCTCGAAAGCGAGGGTCAGAGGTACCGCAACTCCTGCAGATCGACCTCACGGATCATTCGCCGCGCGGTGACTTCATCCAGTTGCCGCGACCGCGCCATTCGCGTCAGCTCATCCCGCTCCGCCGCCAGCCCCGCCAGCCACAGCCGACGCTCCACATCGTCGATCTTGCGGGCCAGAACCGCGTCGTCCTCGTCGGTGCGGGTATGGGTCTCAATGCGTCGACGATAGACCTCCATGATCCGGCTGGCGATGTCGGAATAGAGGTCCGGATTGGTCTTGCCCTCGGCCATGGCGTGGGACACGTCCTCGACGGCGCGCAGGGCGGCGGAAGCGGCGGCGACGCGACCGCGATCCGCCTCGCGCTCCTGCGACGGTTCCGGCGGCAGTTCCACGCCCTTCATCAGACGAGGCAAAGCAAAGGTGGCGACCAGCAGGGACACGATGATCACCCCCGCCGCCAGGAAGATCGCCAGGTTTCGAGACGGCATCGGCGATCCGTCCGCTAGGACGAACGGCAGGGTCAGAATACCCGCCAGGGTAATGGCCCCGCGCACCCCGGCCAGCGACATCACCATCGTCAGCCGCAGCCCCACCTTGGCGGGCGGGCCGCGATGGCGGCGCCGGAACAGGGTCAATTTCAGCGAGGTCCACACCCAGACGAACCGCAGGGCGGCCAGGGCGGCGACAATGGCGAAGACATAGACGGCCAGCCACCAGACCTCCGGTCGGCTGGTCCCTCGCACCACCTCCGCCGCCCGCGCCATGATCGACGGCATCTGTTCGCCCAGGATGACGAAAATTATGCCGTTGGCGACGAACTGCACCGTGTCCCACACCACGCCGCGCCGGATGCGGGTCATGGCCAGGGATTGACCGCCGACCCCGCCGCCCCGCTCGGTGAAGCTCATGGTCACCCCCGCCGCCACGGCCGCCAGGATGCCCGAGGCCTGCATCTCTTCCGCAACCAGATAGGCGGCGAACGGGATCAGCAGACTGATCAGGATCTGCGCCCCGACGTCCTCGCCCCAGCGACGACTGACGAAGGCCTTGGCCGAGCTGATGGCCATGGTCACCAGAACCCCGACCGCCACCCCGACCAGCGCCAGCCAGGCGAAGGTCCCCACCGCGCTGCCGATCGAAAAGGCGCCAGTCGTGGCCGCGACCACGGCGATCCGCATACAGGTCAGGCCGGTCGCGTCGTTCAGCAGCGACTCGCCCTCTAGGATGTGCATCAGCCGCTTCGGAATCGGCGCGCGGGCGGCGATGGCCTGAACCGCTATGGGATCGGTCGGCGACAGGATGGCGGCCAGGGCGAAAGCCACCGGCAGCGGCATCTCGGGAATCATCCACCAGATCAGGAATCCGAGACCGACCACGGTGAACAGCACCAGGCCCAGAGCCAGTTCCAGGATCACCGCCCGGTCGCGGAACAGGGCCTCCTTGGGGATCCGCCATCCGTCCAAGAACAGCAGGGGCGGCAGGAACAGCAGGAAGAAGATGTCCGGTTCCAAATCCACCGTCGTCCCTGTGACCAGAACGATGGCGGCCCCCAGGCCGATCTGAACCAGCGGTAGGGCGATGCGTGTGATCCGTGCGACCGATCCCGACACCACGACGGCCAGAAGCAGCAGCAGCACGGTCTCGATCAGATGCATGGGTCAGTCGGCCAGGTCAGGATAGAGACGCTCGAATCGCCCCAGCGCCGCAGGATGAAGCCTCACTGTGACATGGGTGCGGCCTTCCGCGTCGGTGTCGCGCGACGTCACCCGTCCGTGCTCGTAAAGCCAGGCCAGGGCTTCGCCCTGCTCGGGTCCCAGTTGCAGTTGGGTCTCCGGATCGTCGTCGATCAGGCCGGCGATGATCTGGCGCAGCGGCTCGATCCCCTCGCCCGTCCAGGCGGATACCGCGACCGCCTCGCCGTCCTTGGCCAGACGTTCGGCCTGGCCCAGAACGGCCTCGCGGGCCTCGTCGTCCAGCAGGTCGATCTTGTTCCAGACCTCCAGCACCCGGCGGGTCTTGCCCTCGGGCGTCTCGATCTGTTTCAGCACCGTTTCGACATCCTTGGCCTGGGCGTCGCTGTCGGCCGAGGCGATGTCGCGGACGTGCAGGATCAGATCGGCCTCGCCCACCTCTTCCAGGGTCGCGCGGAAGCTTTCCACCAGTTCGTGGGGCAGGTCCGAGATGAAGCCGACGGTGTCCGCCACAATGGCCGGCCGGCCTTGCGGCAGGCGGATGGTCCGCTGGGTCGTGTCCAGGGTGGCGAACAACAGGTCCTTGGCGAAGACTTCGGACCCCGTCAGCCGGTTGAACAGTGTCGACTTGCCGGCGTTGGTATAGCCGACCAGGGCGATGGTCGGGAACGGAACCTTCTGGCGCTGCTTGCGGTGAAGGCCGCGCGTGCGGCGCACCTCTTCCAGCTCGGCCTTCAGCCGCACGATCCGGTCGGCGATCAGGCGCCGGTCCAGCTCGATCTGGGTTTCGCCGGGGCCGCCGGTCGAGCCGGTGCCGCCCCGCTGACGCTCCAGGTGGGTCCAGGTCCGCACCAGGCGCGACCGCTCATAGTCCAGCCGCGCCAACTCGACCTGCAGCCGGCCTTCCTTGGTCCGCGCGCGGCGTCCGAAGATTTCCAGGATCAGGCCGGTGCGGTCGATGACCTTCACCTCCCACGCCTTCTCCAGATTGCGTTGCTGCACCGGCGTGAGGGCGTCGTCGATAATGACCGCCTCCGCATCGGCCGCGCGGACCAAGGCGGCCAGTTCCTCGACCTTGCCGCTTCCGAACAGGGTGGCGGGCGTGGTCCCACGCAGTCGCACGATCTCTTCAGCGCGCACGTCAAGGTCCAGCGCGCGGGCGAGGCCCACGGCTTCCTCAAGGCGCTCGCTTGCCAGCCGAGGGCTGTCGGAGCGTCGGTCGGGATGGATGACGACCGCCCGGATCAGCGGGACGGCGTGGTCGATCAGTTTTTGGGTCAATCAGTCTTCTTCGGCGTCGGGCTCGTACAGTTGCACGGGCGCGGACGGCATGATGGTGGAGATGGCGTGCTTGTACACCAGCTGGGACTGGCCATCACGGCGCAGCAGCACACAGAAGTTGTCGAACCAGGTCACGATACCCTGCAGCTTGACCCCATTGACCAGGAAGATGGTCAGCGGCGTCTTGGTCTTGCGGACCGAGTTGAGGAAGGTGTCCTGAAGGTTCTGACGTTTGTCTTGCGACATGGCAGGTTTTTCCTGTTCTTGGTTGTTCGTCGCCGTGGGAGCGGCGTCGGGGCCGAATGGCGGCCGGGGGCGACCTTAACCGCCCCCTCCATGCTCCGGCAACGCCCTAAATGGCGTCTCGGCGCGCCTGATCAAGATAGAGCTGGCGCAGCTTCAGCGTGATGGGTCCCGGCCTGCCGTCGCCAATCTTGGTTCCGTCAATCGAGATCGCCGGGGTGACGAAAGCGCCGGCGGCGGTGAAGAAGGCTTCACGCGCCCGCTTGGCCTCTTCGACGCTGAATGGACGCTCGTCCAGTTCGACCCCGTGTTCCTTGATCAGCGCCATCAGGGTGGTGCGGGTGCAGCCCTTCAGGATGTTGGCCTGGGTGTCGCGGGTCCGCAGCTTGCCGTGCTCATCGACGATCCAGGCGTTGGTCGAGGAGCCCTCGGTCACCAGTCCCATGTCGTCCACGAACCAGGCCTCATAGGCGCCGGCCTCGCGCGCCGCCTGTTTGGCCAGAATGTTCGGCAACAGCCCGACCGTCTTGATGTCGCATCGCCCCCAACGGATGTCGGGCTGGGTCAGGACAGCGACCCCCTTCTGCGCCTGCGCCTCTCCGCGCGCCGACGAAATCGACTTGGCGGTGACGATGACGCTAGGCGGCGTTCCCGGCGTGGGGAACGGGTGATCCCGGCGCGCCGTGCCGCGCGTGACCTGCAGATAGACGATGCCGTTCTTCACCCGGTTGCGACGGACGGTCTCGCGCAGCACTCGCGTCAGGGACGCCACCGACATGGGGATGTCGATGCGCAGCTCGTTCAGGCTGCGGTGCAGACGGGTCATATGACCGTCGAAGTCCGCCAGACGACCGTCGAAGACGGACCAGACCTCATAGACTCCATCGGCGAACTGAAAGCCCCGGTCCTCGATATGGACCACGGCCTGGCCATGCGGGCTATAGTTTCCGTTAACGTAGGCGACGCGGGACATCAGGCCGGATCTTCCTCTTCGCCGCCGCGGGCCGGCGACACGCCCAGCGACTTCAATTTACGGTGCAGCGCCGACCGCTCCATGCCGATGAAGGACGCCGTCCGCGAGATATTGCCGCCGAACCGCATGATCTGGGCCGCCAGATAGTCCCGCTCGAACACTTCACGCGCCTCGCGCAGCGGCAGGGCGATGGTGCGTTCGGCGCCCATCGTGGACGCGCCCCCGTTCGACGTCGCCACCTCCTGCGGCAGCATGTCGGCGGTGATCGGCTCGTTCGGATCGCCAGTCGCCAGGATCAGCAGCCGTTCGATGTTATTGCGCAGCTGGCGGATATTGCCCGGCCACGGATGGACCTGCAGCACCGCCACCGCATCATCGCCGACGAGACGCCGCGGCAGGCCTTGGGACGCGCTGATGGTCTCCACGAAATATTCGACCAGTTCGGCGATGTCCTCGCGCCGTTCCGACAAGGCCGGCACGCGGATCGGCACCACGTTCAGCCGGTGGAACAGATCCTCGCGGAACCGCCCCTCGGCGATCTCGGCCTTCAGGTCACGGGACGTGGAGGTGACCACGCGAACATCGACCTGCACATCCTGCTCACCGCCGACGCGACGGAACCGCTGATCGACCAGGACGCGCAGAATGCGGCTCTGACTCTCGCGCGGCATGTCGCTGATCTCGTCCAGATAAAGCGTGCCGTTATGGGCCCGTTCGAACACGCCGATCTTGCGCGGGCGACCGTCCTGCCCCTCTTCCCCAAACAGTTCGACGTCCAGCCGCTCCGGCGTCATGCCCGCAGCCGAGATGGCCACGAACTCGGCCCGGGCGCGGGGGCTGGCCTCGTGGATCTGGCGCGCCACCAGTTCCTTGCCCGATCCGGCCGGACCGGCGATCAGGACGCGACTGTTGGCCTGGGCCACCTTGGCGATGGTGCCGCGCAGCGCCTGGGCCGCTTGCGACCTTCCGATCAGGCCGGACGGCGTCATCGTCTGCGCCCGAAGCCGTCGGTTCTCGCGCTTCAGCGTCGCCGCCTCGATGGCCCGTTCGACCACCACCACCAGCCGGTCCGACTTGAACGGCTTTTCGATGAAGTCATAGGCGCCACGCTTCAGCGCCGTCACCGCCGTCTCGATATTGCCGTGGCCCGAGATCATCACCACCGGCAGGTCGGGATCGATCTCCTTGACCACCTCCAGCAGCTCCAGCCCGTCCAGACCGCCGCCCTGCATCCAGATGTCGAGGATCGCCAGCGACGGCTTCCTCGCGCGGATCGCAGCCAGGGCCTCGTCCGAGTTGGCGGCCACGCGCACGGCGTGCCCCTCGTCCTCGAGAAGGCCCGAAACCAGATCGCGGATGTCCGCCTCGTCGTCGACGACCAGAATGTCGGAACCGGTAGGTCGCATCTTGCCTCGCTTATTCGGCGACGACGGTCTGGAGCTTGCGCTCCGTCACGTCGCCGGTCTTGCCGTTGGGTTTCAGGGGGAAGATCAGGCACACGCGCGCGCCGCGCAGGGTCTCGGCGTCGGCCAGCTTCAGCTCGCCGCCGTGGTCCTCGCAGATGCGTTTGACGATGGCCAGGCCCAGGCCCGTGCCCTTCTCGCGCGTGGTGACATAGGGTTCGGTCAAACGATCGCGATCCTTGGCCGGCAGGCCGATCCCGTCGTCCTCGACCATGAAGGTCGCCAGGCCGTTCTCCACGATCAGCGAGGCGATGATCCCCGCCGCGTCTGACGCGGCGGCCTCGCCGTCCGCCAAACGACGCGCGGCCACAGACTCGCCGGCGTTCTTCAGGATATTGATCAGGGCCTGCCCCACCATCCGGGCGTCGCATCGTAGCGTCGCCTTGGGCAGGGGCTCGTGCATCTCGACCACGATATCGGCGGCCGCGACCCTCTGGGCGAACACGGCTTCGCGCAACATCTCCGCCGGATTGGCCGCGCCGAAGCGCGGCGCCGGCATGCGGGCGAAGGACGAGAACTCGTCCACCATCCGGCCGATGTCGCCGACCTGGCGGATGATGGTGTCGGTGCAGCGATCGAAGATCTCCACGTCGTCCACCTTGTCCCGATATTTCCGCTTCAGCCGCTCAGCCGACAGCTGGATCGGCGTCAGCGGGTTCTTGATCTCGTGGGCGATCCGCCGGGCCACGTCACGCCAGGCGGCGTTGCGCTGGGCCGTCACCAGCCGGGTGATGTCGTCAAAGGTCAGGACCATCTCGCCGCCCTGACCACCCTCGATCCGGACGCGCAACCGGAAGGTCTCGCCGCCTCGGCTGATGTCGATATCCTCTTCGATATGCGCCTCGACCCGCCCCACCAGATCGCTCAGCTCCGGCGACAGGGCCGCCAGCTCGTGACCCAGAACCGCCTCATCTTCGATGTGCAGCAGTTGAAGAGCGCTGTCGTTGATCGCGGACACACGCCCGCGTCGATCCAGGCCGATGACGCCAGCGCTCACCCCAGACAGGACGGTCTCGATGAACCGGCTTCGATCCTGCGCCTCGACGCTTGCGGCCTTCAGCGCCGTCTGCTGGGCCTGCAGATCGCCCGTCATCCGGTTGAAGGCGTCCGACAGGATCGCAATTTCGGCTGGCGCGCCGTCGCTGTCGACCCTGGCGCTGAAGTCGCCGCCCGCCACCTGATCCGCCGCCTTCACCAGACGTCCTATGGGCGCTGAAATACTGCTGGCGGCCGACATGCCCAGCCAGACCGCGCCGACGAGAACCAGCAGGGCCGTTTCCAGATAGCTAAGAATGAAGGCCGACTGGATCCGCGACCGGCTTTCGCTGGCCTCGCGATAGGCCTGGATTGACCGGTCGGACGCGTTCATCCGGGCGATCAGACCGTCCTGAAGCGGTCGCACCAGGTAGAGATAGGCGTCGCCATAGGCCGGCAAGGCAATCAAGGACCGCACCGTATCGGGATGTTGCGTCACGTCCGTCGGCGGCTTCCCACCCTGGGCGGCGTCTTCCAGATAGGTGAGCGGGGGGGCCAGATAGGGCGGTGCATCCGGGCGTTCCGCGCGCGCCAAGACTTCACCTTGCCCGTTCAGAATATAGATCCCCGGATAGCCGAAAATTTCACCGACCTGGGCCAAGGCGTCGTTGAACTGGATCCGGTTGCCGAACAGACCTTTCGCGCTGCTCAGCTGTTCGGAGATCGTCACAAGGTCAGCATCCACAGCCGAGGCGACGTCCTGCACATAGGCTCGCCCCACCACCGCGCCGTTCTCGACCGAAGCCTGGACATTCTGGCTGAACCATTGGTCCACGCCGCGTGTCACCAGCACCCCGAAAACCAGCGCGATCAGCACGGCCGGAATCACGGCCACCATGGAGAACAAGGCGACAAACCGCAGGTGCAGCCTTGCCCCCGCCTCGCCCGTGCTACGCGCCAGGGTCAGAACCCGACGACCGACGATAAAGGCGAGGCCCGAGATCAGCACCAGATTGGCGAGCAGCACGAACAGCACCAATTGGCTGCTCGAACCGCGCGCGGCGCCCGAAGCCGCGCCTGGCGCCACCGCCACCAACCAAACGGCCGCTGCGGTGATCACGACGGCTATGAAATAAGCGAAACCGAACCCGGCTCGCGATCTTTCAACGTCGAACCGTCCCCAGAATGACTCATCGTCCGACACCCGGTCGGTTTGAGAGGCCACGTCTGAGGGCGTATCCGTCATGCCACAGCAGTGTCGATCAACTGTGGCGCATTTTCAACAACAGACTTGCCCTTCTCCGGTAAATTCCGCCGCCAAAGCTCGGCCATCGCCACCTCGACGGCCATCGGCTCATCCAAGCGGCAAATTCTTGCCTTGGCGTCCCTGCGGTGTTGCGGATCGGCCGGCCAGGGCGCCTGTTCGATGTACCAGCCCAGGTGCTTGCGGAACATCTTCAACCCCAACGGCAGACCGTAGAACTCCGCCGAGGCCCGCAGGTGTTCGACGACGATGGCCAACCGCGCCTCCGGCCCGGGTTCTTCCAGCGACACCCCGTCGATCAGCGCCCGCTCCAGATGCGCCGCCAGCCAGGGCCGTCCATAGACGCCGCGCCCCAGCATCAGACCGTCCGCGCCCGACTGCGCCAGGGCCTCGCGCGCGTCATCCGCCGTCAGTATGTCGCCGTTGACGATCACGGGGATGCCGACCGCCGCCTTGACCGCCCCGACCGCATCCCAGTCGGCCTTGCCGGTATAGAACTGCTTGCGGGTGCGGCCGTGCACCGTCACCGCCTTGACCCCGATCGCCTCGGCCCGCTTCGCCAGTTCGGCGGCGTTTCGGCTGTCGTCGTCCCAGCCCAGCCGCATCTTGACCGTCACCGGCCGACCGGTCGCCTGAACCGCCGCCTCCATGATCCGGCAGGCCAGGTCCGGCGTCCGCATCAGGGCCGATCCGGCGGCGGAACCCGTGACCTCCTTGGCCGGACAGCCGAAGTTCAGATCGACGATGTCCGCGCCCGCCTTCTCGGCCATTCGCGCGCCCTCGGCCATCTGGCCCGGATCGCGTCCGACCAGCTGGATCACCGTCAGCGGCAGACCGGCCCCGACAGCCGCACGACGCACGACGTCGGGCCGCTCTCGCGCCAGCTCCTTGGCCGCCACCATCTCGGTCGCCACATAGGCTGCGCCCAGTTTGGACGCGAGCACGCGGAACGGCAGGTCGGTGACGCCGGTCATGGGCGCCATCAGAACCCGGCCGGGCACGGTCACGTCGCCGATCTGTAAGGTTTTGGCCATCTCCGCCTTTCGCAGCATCACAGGCCGCTTCGTCAAGCACCACCGCGGCGGTTTGATGGTTTCGCCCGCCGACGGCGCGCTTTAGAAGGCCGTCATGACTTTTTCGGGCATTATCGTCGCGGCCGGTTCGGGCTCGCGCGCCGGCGGCGACAAACAATGGCGCACCCTGGGCGGAAAGCCCGTCCTGCGCTGGTCGGCCGAGGCCCTGCTGAACGCGGGCGCCGATCAACTGATCGTCGTGATCGCACCCGGCGCCGAACCGCGCGTAGCCGAGGCGCTGGCAGGCTTGTCCAACTGGCGCACGGTCGTGGGCGGCGACGTCCGCGCCCAGTCGGTCCGCGCCGGCCTGGCCGCCCTGAACTGCCCCTACGACCAGCCCGTCCTGATCCACGACGCCGCCCGCCCCTTGCTGGAGCGCGCCGTTATCGACCGCCTGATCGCCGCCCTGTCCGACGCCGACGGCGCCCTGCCCGCCCTCCCGGTCGCCGACAGCCTGCGTCGTGGGGCGGACGGCCTCATGGCCGGGGTCGTCGAGCGCGAGGGCCTGTGTCGGGCCCAGACGCCCCAAGCTTTCCGTCGCCAGACTATCGAGGCCGCCTACGCCGCCTGGACCGGTTCCGACACCCCGACGGACGAAGCCGTGGTGGTCGAACGCCACGGCGGCCGCGTCGCCCTGGTCGAGGGCGACCCACGCCTGATGAAACTGACCTATCCCGAGGATTTCGCCATGGCCGAGGCCCTGTTGTCGCAAGCGACCCGCTATCAGACCCGCATCGGCTCGGGCTACGACGTCCACCGTTGGGGCCCCGGCGGGTCGGTCTGGCTGTGCGGGATCGAGGTGCCGCACGACCAGACCCTGATCGGCCATTCCGACGCCGACGCGGGCCTGCACGCCCTGACCGACGCCCTTCTGGGCGCGATTGCTCAGGGCGACATCGGCGACCACTTCCCGCCCACCGATCCGAAATGGAAGGGCGCCTCGTCCGACCTCTTCCTGCTTCACGCCGCCGAGCTGGTCGCCGCCCGTGGCGGCCGCATCGTCAATGTTGATGTGACCTTGATCTGCGAACGCCCGAAGGTGAAGCCGCACCGTCAGGCCATGCGCGAACGGATCGCCGGCCTGCTGTCGCTTCCGCTCGACGCCGTCAGCGTCAAGGCCACCACGACCGAGGGCCTGGGCTTCACCGGCCGGGGGGAAGGCCTGGCGGCCCAGGCCGTCGCAACGGTCGAAATCCCTGTTCCCGCCTAGGCCCTACCGCGCCGAATACTGGATCTGGCGGATCAGCGATCCGAACAGATTGACATAGTCGTCGGTCCAAGGTCGCACCTCGGTCGTCTCCAGCTCGCGCCAGCGCGGGTCTGCCCGATAGGGCGCCATGGCCGCCTCCGACTTGCCGATGACCAGGGCCTCGGTCGAGGACTCCGACATCTGCACCGCCTCGGGCCGTTCCCTATAGATCTGGTGCAGGGCCGGCGCATTCAGGGCGGCGGCGGCCGCCTCTGCCGGCAGGGTGATCTCCAGGTTCCGGTTCGACAGGTGCAGCACCACCACCCCGTCCGGCTTCAACAGCCGCAGATAGCCCGCGATGGCCTCGACTGTCAGAAGGTGGGTCGGCACCGCATCCGAGGAGAAGGCGTCGATGATCAGCAAGTCATAGCTGCCCGGCGCCTCCTGCCCCATCGTCAGACGGGCGTCGCCCAGCACCGTCCGTACCGGTCCCTGGGCGCATCCGTTGATGAAGCTGAACCAACGCGGGTCGCGCGACAGACGGTCCACCATGGGATCGATCTCGAAGAAGGTCATCCGGTCCTGGGATCGCTTGTAGGCGGCCATGGCCCCCGCGCCCTGCCCCACCACGCCGATCACCGCGCCTTGCGGGTGGCGCTCATGAGCGATCATGCCCGCCTGTCCGATGGGCGTAGTCGTGGCGTAATAGAGCGTCGGCAGACAGCGATACCGCTCCGACTGCGCCTGGGCGCCGTGCAGGGTGGTGCCGTGCATCAGCACATGAACCGGCCCGTCCAGACCCTCGATATGGGTGCTGGCCACCCGCATGACGCCGAAGAAGCTGCGCTCCGTCAGCGTCCAGTCATAGCCCCGCGCCACATGATAGCCGGACCAGATCATGGCCCCGATCACCACGGTGAACATGACCGCCCGATCGCGCAGCAGGAAGGCGAACAGGGCCGCGATCCCCAGCACCGCCTGGGCGATCCGCACCAGCTCTGCATCCGGCACATTGGCGCGGATGTCCGGCGCATACCGCACCAGCGCCAGGCCCAACGGCCCGGACAGGGCGATCAGCACGCCGACGACGCAGGCTATGATCTCCCAGGTCCGCACCTCGCGTCCTGACCACGGCCGCAGCAGGCCCACCGCGACCAGCACCAGCGGATATTCCCACACCATGTTGAACACGACCGGCGCGATCAGGGCGTTGAACACCCCGCCCAGAACCCCGCCCAGCGACAGCAGCAGATAAAACTCGGTCAGCCGCCCCGGCGCCGGCCGCCGCTCGGCCATCAGTTGGTGGCACATCAGGGCGCTGAAGAAGAAGGCCGTCAGATTGACCCCGAAGACGAACAGCCACTCGGTCGTCCGGAACGCCGCCAGGGCCGCACAGGCCGCCAACACCCCCGCCTGGATCGCCAGGGTGAGATACAGAGGGATGACCGGCCGCGCCTGGAAGGCTATGACGAAGGTCAGCAGATACAGGGCCAGCGGGATGACCCAGAGAAAGGGCGCCGAGGCCACGTCCGTCGACAGATGCGCCGTCACCCCCAGCATCAGGCTGGACGGCGCCGCCGCAAGCAGAACCAGCAGCCCCTTCTCGCGCCAGGCGATGCGGGGGCCGGCCTCCAGCCGCGCCGGTTCCGTCGCCACCGCTTCGCGCCGCCGCCACGCCAAGACGCCCAGACCCGCGATCATGGCCACGAACAGCCCATAACCCAGGCTCCACCCCCACCTCTGCCCCGACAGGCTGATCAGGGGCTCGATCAGGACCGGATAGGCCAGCAGGGCCAGGAAACTGCCCAGGTTCGAGGCGGCGTAAAGCACATAGGGATTGTTGGCCCCCGTCGTCCCGGCGCCGGCCGTGACCCGCGCATACCAGGCCTGCAACAGCGGCGCCGTCGCCGACAGCACCGCGAACGGAACGCCGATCGACACGGCCAGGGTCGCCAGCAGCCATACCGTCGGCGCCGACGGATCCGGGTCGCCCAGCAGACCGCTGATCCGCAACGGCAGGAACAGGGCCGCGATCAGCAGCAGGCCCAGATGCACCGCCGCCTGAAGACGCATCGATCCGATCCTCTGCAACAGGTGCGCATAGAGGTATCCGGCCAGCAGCGCGGTCTGGAAGAAGACCATGGCCGCATTCCACACCGACGGCGATCCGCCCAGGGTCGGCAGGATCAGTTTGGTCGCCATCGGCTGGACCACGAAGACCAGACAGGCCGAGGTGAAGACGGCGATGGCGAACAGGATCGCGGTCGCCTGCGGGGCGCCGTCACGGATCGGGACTTGGGCCTGGGCCACATCGCTCATAGCTCTGGTTAGAGCGGGACTCGCGGCCTATGAAAAGGCCATGTTCCCGCAAGACATTCAGCGCCTGGCGCAACAGATCGTCGCAACCTCGACCGCGCGCGGCCTGATGCTGGCGACGGCCGAAAGCTGCACCGGCGGCCTGGTCGCCGCCGCCCTGACCGCCGTCCCAGGTTCATCCGCCGCGCTGGACCGGGGCTTCGTCACCTATAGCAACGAGGCCAAGCAACAGATGCTGGCGGTGCCCGAAGCCACGCTGATCGCCCATGGCGCCGTCTCCGAACCGACCGCCCGCGCCATGGCCCAGGGCGCCGTCGCCCACTCCCGCGCCGCCGTCAGCGTCGCCGTCACCGGCATCGCCGGCCCCGGCGGCGGATCGCCTGAAAAGCCGGTCGGTCTGGTCCATTTCGCGGCCCAGGGCCCGGACGGCCTGATCCATCGCCAGGAGAACTTCGACGACATCGGCCGCGACGCCATCCGCATGGCCGCCGTCCGCGTGGCCCTGGAGATGCTGGCGGACCGGCTCGCCTCGTGACCGACCCACACCTCGTCGATGCGCGCGGACATCTCTGCCCGACGCCCAGCCTCAGATTGATGAAGGCCATGGAGGGCGCCCCGGCCGGTACGGTCTTCGTCCTTCTGGCCACAGACCCGATGGCGCGGATCGACGTGCCCTATCTGATGACCCAGAAGAACGGCAGCCTGCTCGACATTCAGGAAACCGAAGGCGTGATTCGCCTCACGGTTCAGACCGGCTGAACGCCGATCCTACGGCCGCGACCGGCGACTGGCGCGGCGTTCGGACAAATCCACCACATCGGCTTGAGCCGTCGGCGGCGTGGCCCCGCTCTTGGCTTCAGCTTCGGCCGCGATCTCCATCTCGGTGGCGAAGGCGCCGCCGTAGAAGATGGCGTTGATGTTCCACGACAGCCAGATCAGCAGCACCACCACCGCGCCGACCGACCCATAGGTGGCCCCCAGCGGCGCGATCTGCTCCACATAGATGGCGCAGAGCCAGGACGAGATCACCGACATCAGCGTCGCCACCAGGCCGCCCGTGATCGCCGGCAGCCAGGCGACGCGAGAACTGTGGCTCATGGCGTAGCGGTAGAGCAGCGTCAGCCCCACCACGAGGCCCAACGCCGGCAGGAAGGCGTCCAAGGGCATCAGTCCGCCCCCAAACTGCTCCGCCGCCGATGAGGCCGTATGGGCCAGTATCCGCGCCGTCACCACCGCCCCCGACACCAAGGTGAACAGGGCGAAGGCGAAGACAGCGACGAAGAAGGCCAGCAGGTTGAACTTGAAGAAGCCGTGGGGTTCGGTCTCATCGTGGATCAGGTTCAGACCCGCCAGCAAGGCCTTGAATCCCCGATGCGCCGCATAGGCGCCGACGATCAGGGCGAAGGCGCTCTGCGCCGACACCGTGCGGGCCGACGCATTGGTCAGCCGCGTGATCTCATCCTGGAAAATGGTCTGCGCCGCCTTGGGCAAAAGGTCCGACAGAGCCGCCGCCTGAGCACTCACCTCGCTGATCGACAAACCCAGCTTGTAGAAGCCGATCAGGATGGCGATGGCGGGAAACACGGCCAGCAGGGCGAAGAACGACACCCCGCCGGTGTACAACATCACGTCGCGCCCCCAACTGCGGGTAAAGGCGCGCACCGCCAATCCGCCCCAGAATCCGGGCGCCTTCAGAACCGATCGGGTCAGGTGGTCACTCAAGCCGGTTCTCACAGCCGTTGAACAGGCGAGTTAACCTAGAGCATTCCTTCGCCGAGGAAAATCCCACTCGGAAACACCCGTCTATCCCCGCTCCAGACGCGGCAAGACATTGCTTCGTTAAGGGGCGCTTCGCTATGGTCCGCCCGCCTTTACGGGCTATGGACGTTCCAACGTCCAGGGGGAGACGACCAACTTGGCTTTCGACGCGCGTGTATTGATCCTGGCGGCACAGGACGGCCGGATCGGGCCGCTGGCGGCCGGACTGGACGCCCTCGGCTGGACGACCGTCACCGCCCGCGACCTGGCTGCGGCCGAAGCGACGCTTCAGGATTTCCCGCTGGACGCCGCCGTGATCGATTTCGATTCGTACCAGGACGACGCCATTGCCCGACTGCGCGCCGCCGCCCAGCCGCGCAGCCTGCCGGTCATGGTGGTCGGCGCCCCACGCGGTTCCGCAGCCGACGCCGATCTCGCCGTCACTGCGCCGCCCCATCCGGCCCAGGCGGCCCTGCGTCTGGAACAGATGACCCGCGCGGCCGTGGCCGAGGAGGAGTTCGATCTCCGCTGCGCCACCTTCGCCGCCCGCGGCCTGGATCTACAGCCGGGCGGCCCGGATCATTCGCCCCTGCGCATTCTAGCCGCCGGCGTGGCCGAGCGGCGCTTTCTGGCCCTGTCCAACGCCCTGACCGCCGCCGGGGTCGAGGTTGTCGCCGCTCCCACCCCCTACACCGCCTTCGACTATCTGCACGAAAGCCCGTTCGACGCCGCCGTCCTGTGGGGCGCCAAAGACCATGCCCCGGCCCTGTCCATCGCCTCGGGCATGAAGCGCAACACCCGCCTCTATCACATCCCCCTGATGCTCTATCTGCGCGGCGGCAGCGAGATAAGCCTGGACGAGCTGTTCAACCGCGGCTTCTCCGACGTCGCCACCGCCGACACCCGCGAAGACGAGACCGCCGAACGCCTGCTGGCCCTGGCCAAGTCGCACCGCCGCTACCTGACCATCCGCAAGGCGCTGGATTCGGTTCGAGGCCTGGACGTGATGGACGCCACGACGGGTCTGTTCACCCCCGAGCTGTTCGCCGCCCATCTGGCGCGGGTCGCCGACGCCTCACGCGCCCGACGACGCCCCCTGTCGGTCTGCGTCCTGCGAGTGCGCGAGAACGAGGCCGTAACCTGGGCGCGCCAGGGCGGCTGGCTGGATCGCGCCCTGCCCCAGATCGGCGCCATGGTCTCGCGGCTGGTGCGGGTCGAGGACACCCCGGCCCGCCTGGCCAAGGAAGTCTTCGCCCTGGCCCTGCCCGCTACCCGAGGCGAGGCCGCCCGCCTGGCCGCCGAACGGATCGCCGCCGTCATCGGCTGCACCGCCTTCGACGCCGGCCCCGACCGCTCGCCCTTCGTCGCCGAATTCGACGTCGGCGCCGCCGAAATGCGCCCCAACGAATCCGCCGGCGCCCTCCTCGAACGCGCCTCCGCCGATTTGTTCGGCAAGACGCGGTAGGGGTTGGTCATCTCCGCCACTCGGCGGATGTGCCGCGAGAGCGAGATTGCGGGAGGCAGCGATCCCAACGGTCGAGATCGGCGCCCGAACCAAAGCGCGCCTTCGAGCCATATCGGACATTTACCGGAACGTATTCAATCGGCCGGCTCCGCTCCCACCGGCCAACCCATGACTCGGTGAAATGCGGCGAAGCAGGGAACACATACCCATTCGTAGTCAGCGCCACGCACAAAGGTCGACGTGGTCGCATAACCCTCATGAACGATGTCGTCGCCCCTCACATCAGACTCGGCCAACTTGATGCCGCAGGCCGCGCAATGATCGTGGTCCCATCCTTCACGATACGCACGATAGGGTTTGCGAACCAACGCGACGCCCCGAAGGAATGGCAGGCCGTCCAAGTTTTCAAGCCGCCAGTCTTTGCCCATTCCCGCATCTTGGCAAACATTAGGGCAGCTTCCCACCCCGAACAGACCATCAAGGTGTCCGCTTAGAGGCCGGCGGACGGCCCTTGCCCACGGCGATGCGTCCCTGTCGTTTCATGCCTTGAGCCACCGGCCAGACGATCCACCGTATTTCGCCAGGGATACGCCCGACGCTCGCGTCCCAAGGACCTTACGCCCCCGCCACCCGCGCCAGGTCGGCGGTGATCCGCTCCGCCACCTTCAGCCGCTCCTCCGCCGTCGGCCAGTCGCCGGACACCACGATCTTCTGATCCGGCCGGATCTTCCAGAAGGCCTGGTTCTTCTGGATCAGCCCAACCAATCCAATGGGATTGGGGAAGCTGTTGTCGCGCAGGGTCAGCACGGCGCCGCGCGGCCCGATGTCGATCTTCTCGATACAGGCCCGGCGGCAGTTCGACTTGATGCCGACGATCTTCAGCAGTTGCTGCGCCTCGTCCGGCAGGGGCCCGAACCGGTCGATCAGTTCGGCGGCCAGGGCTTCGCGGTCCTCGGCCTGTTCCGCGTCGGACAGGCGGCGATACAGGCTGAGACGAACATTCAGGTCCGGCACATATTCCTCTGGAATCAGAACGGAAGCGCCGACGTTGATCGACGGCGACCAGCCACGATCCACATTGGCCCCCTCGCCCTTCTCGCGCAGCTCGGCGACCGCGTCTTCCAGCATCTGCTGATACAGTTCGACGCCCACCTCGCGGATATGGCCCGACTGTTCGTCGCCCAGCAGATTGCCGCCGCCGCGCTGGTCCAGGTCGTGGCTGGCCAGCTGGAAGCCGGCGCCCAGATTGTCCAGCGACTGCAACACCTGCAACCGCCGCTCGGCCGACAGGGTCATCGGCTTGACCGCGTCCGTGGTCAGATAGGCGAAGGCCCGCGCCTTGGACCGGCCGACCCGGCCCCGGATCTGATACAGCTGCGCCAGGCCGAACATGTCGGCGCGGTGCACCACCAGTGTATTGGCTGTCGGAATATCCAGCCCGCTCTCGACGATGGTGGTCGAGACCAGGACGTCGTATTCCCCCTCGTAGAAGGCGCTCATCACCTCCTCGAGCTGGGTTGCCGACATCTGGCCGTGACCGACGACGAACTTCACCTCGGGCACCTGCTCGCGCAGGAATTTCTCGATGGCCGGCAGGTCCTTCAGGCGCGGCGCGACATAATAGGCCTGACCCCCGCGATATTTCTCCCGCAGCAGGGCCTCGCGCACCAGCACCGGGTCCCACGGCGTCACATAGGTCCGCACCGCCAGCCGATCGACCGGCGGGGTGGCGATGATCGACATCTCGCGAATGCCCGACAGCGCCATCTGCAGGGTGCGCGGGATCGGCGTGGCGGTCAGAGTCAGCAGGTGAACATCGGCGCGCAGCGACTTCAGCTTCTCCTTGTGCTTGACGCCGAAATGCTGCTCCTCGTCGACGATCACCAGGCCCAGGTCGCGGAAACCGACCTGTTCGGACAGCACCGCATGGGTGCCGACCACGATCTCGACCGAGCCGTCCTTCAGCCCCGCCCGCGTCTCTGACGCTTCCTTGGACCCGACCATCCGCGACAGCTGCCGCACCTTCACCGGCCAGCCGGCGAACCGTTCGGTGAAGGTCTTGTAGTGTTGCCGCGCCAGCAGGGTGGTCGGGGCCACAATGGCCACCTGCTGCCCCGTCATGGCCACGACAAAGGCCGCCCGCAACGCCACCTCCGTCTTGCCGAAGCCGACGTCGCCGCAGATCAGGCGATCCATCGGCGTGCCCTTGCCCAGATCCTCAAGCACGTCGCCGATGGCGTTCAGTTGGTCGTCCGTCTCCTCATAGGGGAAGCGGGCGCAGAATTCGGCGAACAGGCCCGGCGGCGGCACCACCGCGTCGGTCTCGCGCAGCGCCCGCTTGGCGGCGAGCGCGATCAGCCCCTCGGCCATGGCGCGCAGGCGCTCCTTGGCCTTTGACTTGCGCGCCTGCCAGCCGGCGCCGCCCAGCTTGTCCAGCTGCACACCGTCGGCGTCCGTGCCGTATCGAGTCAGAAGGTCAATGTTTTCAACCGGCAGATAGAGTTTGCTCTCACCGGCGTACAACAGCTCCAGGCAGTCGTGCGGCGCCTGCTGGATCTCCAGCGTCTTCAGCCCCTCATACCGCCCGATGCCGTGATCCAGGTGGACCACCAGATCCCCGGTCGTCAGGGCCGAGGCCTCGGCCAGGAAGTTCGACGCCCGCCGCTTCTTGCGCGGCCGCGCCAGCCGGTCGCCCAGAATGTCGGTCTCGGAAATGACCGCGACCTCGTCCGTCGCAAACCCATGCTCGACCGGCAGGACGCCGCGCAGATACAGGTCCTTGGGCGCTGCTTGCACATCGGCCCAGTCGCGCACAGCGACGATATGATCCAGGCCGTGATCCGCCAGCATGGTCGCCAGACGTTCCGACGAGCCCTCGGTCCACGAGGCGAACAGCACCCGCTTGCCGTCGGCCTTCAGCGCCGCCGCATGGGCCGCCACCGCCTCGAACAGATTGACGCTGTCCTGCGCCCGCTCGGCCGCAAAGGTCCGGCCCAGCCGGCCGCCGGCGTCCTCGCCGCCACCCGAGAAGGGCGTGAACCGCCGCACCGCCCGTCCCGCCAGCGCCTGGTTCCAGTCGCCGGCGTCCAGATACAGCGATCGCGGCGGCAGCGCGCGATTGGCCGCCGCATGGCCCCCCCCCTTGCCTTTTTGTGCCTTGGCGGCTTCCGTCCGGCCCTCATAGGCGTCAGCGATCAGATCCCACCGCTCGGCCCGCGCGCTCTCGGCCTGATTGTCGAGGAAGATCTGCGCCTGATCCGGCAGATAGTCGAACAGCGAATCCAGGCTCTCGTAGAACAGCGGCAGCCACTGCTCCATGCCCTGACGCCGCGCGCCCTCGCTGATGGTCGCATACAGGGGATCGTCGCCCGGCGCCCCGAACAGCTTCAGATAGCCGGTGCGGAAGCGCGAAATCGCATCCGCGTCCAGCAACGCCTCCGACACGGGCGCCAGCGACACCGCCGTCATCTGGCCGGTCGATCTCTGGGTCTCCGGGTCGAAGGTGCGGATCGATTCTAGCTCGGACCCGAACATGTCCAGCCGCACCGGCTCCTCGAAGCCCGGCGGGTACACATCGACGACCCCGCCCCGCACCGCGAACTCGCCCCGCTCCGACACGGTCGAGGCCCGGACATAGCCGTTGGCGGCGAAATATCGCTCCAGCGCCTGGATATCCAGATCGCGGCCCACCTTGGTCTCGAACCCCGCCTGGGTCGTCACCGACTTGGGCGGCGTCCTCTGCATGGCCGCGCCGACGGTCGTGACCACCAGAACCGGCGCGTCCCCCGGCTTGCGCTGGGCCAACCGCGTCAGGGTCGCCATCCGCTGGGCGGCTATCCCCGCCGTTGGGCTCAGCCGGTCATAGGGCAGACAGTCCCAGGCCGGATATTCCAGGATTTCTATGTCTTGCGAGAAGAACCGTAACGCCTGAACAAACCCGCCCGACCGCTGATAGTCGCGCGCCACAAACACGCCGACCCCGCCGCTGGCCTTGATCCGCTCCGCGACGACCAGGGCGTCTAGCCCCTCGGGCGCCCCGCCCAGATCGGCGTCGGTCCGGTGCTGCACAGTGACCTGTTGATCCATCAGCCGATGCCTTTGCCGACCTCGGCCGCCACATGCTCGCGCATGAAGGCCCGCACCTTGGCCATCACCGGCGTCTCGAACTCGGGCGGCGTCGGGTCACGTTCGATGATCCAGCCGTAGAGCCACTGATCCTCCTCGTCGATGAGCAGTTCGAGCTGATCCAGTTCGGCGTCGGTCAGGGTCGGCGCCACCTGGTCCGAAAACGGGCCCAGCACCATGTCGGCCTCGCGGAAACCGCGCCGCCAGGACCGGAACTGGATACGGCCCAGCCGCTGCTTGCGCTCCAGCGCCGCCTGGTCGCCACTGTCGTCTTGAGGGATTTCGGTCACAAGCAATCCTGGCCCGGCAAGGTTGAAGGACGTTCAAGCCGCGATCCACCGCGTGGCGAACCTTAGCGTCCTAAAATGGAAGAAGCGCAGATAGCGCTCCTTCGCCCACTTCGCCACCCGTCATGGTCACGCTATGTTCCCGGCGATGCGTCCGCAGATTCTCTTTCCCCTGTTCGCCGAGGTCTCCAGCCTGAAGGGCGTGGGCCCCCGTGTCCTGCCCCTGGTGCAGAAGGTGGCGGGGCCGCTGGTGCGCGACCTGGTCTTCCTCAGCCCCTCCGGCGTCATCGTGCGCCGGCCGATGGAGGCGGCGACCGCCATGGACGGCGAGGTCGGGATCTTCCAGATCGTCATCGACCGCCTGTTCGTCCCCAGCCGCCCCGGCGCCCCGCTGAAGGTCCGCGCCAGCGACGCCACCGGCTTTGTTCACCTGGTCTGGTTCGGCGGCTCGCCCCAGCATATCGACCGGCTGCTGCCGCGCGGCGAGACCCGGCTGGTCTCGGGCAAGGTCGAACGCTTCAACGGCGAGGTCCAGATCGTCCACCCGGACATCGTCACCCTGGACAAGGCCGCCGACATCCCCGCCTCCGAACCCGTCTATCCGGCGACCCAAGGCCTGACCTCGCGCCAGCTGCGCAAACTGGTCCAGGCCGCCCTGCCCGCCGCCCCCGACCTGCCGGAATGGCAGGACCCCGCCTGGCTGAAGAAGCAGGACTGGCTGTCCTGGCGCGCGGCGCTGGACGCCCTGCACGCCCCGGCGGGCGAGCCCGACCTGACGCCCGAGGCCCCCGCCCGCCAGCGCCTGGCCTATGACGAATTCCTGGCCCACCAGCTGGCCCTGGCCCGCCGTCGCCGCGCCCGCGAGATCAAGCCCTCGGCCATCATCGCCCCCGGCGCCGCCTCCGACCACCTGCTCCAGGCCCTGCCCTTCACCCTGACCAACGCCCAGGCCCAGGCCGTCGCCGAAATCCGCCGCGACCTGGCCTCCGGCAAACAGATGGGCCGGCTGCTTCAGGGCGATGTGGGTTCCGGCAAGACCGCCGTCGCCGCCCTGGCCCTGGCCGACGCGGCCTCAAGCGGCTTCCAGTCCGCCCTGATGGCCCCGACCGAAATCCTGGCCCGCCAGCACTACGAGAAACTCGGCCCCCTGCTGGAATCGGCCGGCGTCGCCTCCGTCCTGCTCACCGGCCGCGACACCAACGGCCAGAGGCGCGAGAAACTGGCCGCCCTGGCTTCGGGCCAAGCCCAGGTCGCCGTCGGCACCCACGCCCTGTTCCAGGACGCCGTCCGCTTCGACCGCCTGGCCCTGGCCGTCATAGACGAACAGCACCGGTTCGGCGTCAGCGAGCGCCAGCGGCTCCAGGCCAAGGGCGACCCGCGCATCGGCGCCGTCCACCTGCTGACCATGTCGGCCACCCCCATCCCCCGCACCCTGGAACTGACCCAGTACGGCGAGCTGGAGGTCAGCCGCCTGATGGAGAAGCCGCCGGGCCGCACCCCCGTCACCACCGCCGTCGTCCCCCTGGCCCGTATCGGCGAAGTCGCCGCCCGGCTGAAGACGGCGCTGGACGCCGGCGCCCAGGCCTATTGGATCTGCCCCCTGGTCGCCGAATCCGAAGCCATCGACCTCGCCGCCGCCGTCGACCGCGCCGACGACCTGCGCCGCCTGCTGGCGGTCGAGGTCGGCCTGGCCCACGGCCAGATGCCCGGCGCCGAGCGCGAGGCCGTCATGGCCGACTTCGCCGACGGCCGCATCCCCCTGCTGGTCGCCACCACGGTGGTCGAGGTCGGGGTCGATGTGCCCAACGCCTCCATCATGGTCATCGAACACGCGGACCGGTTCGGCCTGGCCCAGTTGCACCAGCTGCGCGGCCGCGTCGGACGGGGCTCGAAGGCCAGTTCCTGCATCCTGCTGTACGGCGGCCAGGACGGCGCCCTCGGCGAGACCGCCAAGGAACGCCTCGAAACCCTGCGCCGCACCGAGGACGGCTTCGTCATCGCCGAGGAGGACTTCCGCCTTCGCGGCGGCGGCGACCCGCTGGGCCTGAAACAGAGCGGCTTCCCCGCCTACCGTTTCGCCGACCCGATCCGCCACCGGTCCCTGATGCTGGCCGCCGCCGACGACGCCCGCCTGATCCTCAACCGCGACCCCGACCTGGCGTCAGAGCGCGGCCAGGCGGTTCAGGTGCTGGAGGAGTTGTTCGACTGGAAGGGCCACAAGTCGGGAGCGGATTGAAGGGGCGCCGCGCCCACGTCCGTCATCCTGGGCCTTGCGCCTAGGATCCAAAGACTCGAGCGGCTAGAACGGCCCGGATGTTGCGCCTGTCAGAACTCAAACTGCCCCTCGACCACCCGCCGGAGGCCTTGCCCGCCGCGATCGCCGCCCGCCTGGGCGTGCCGCCGCACGATCTTGTCTCTTGGTCGATATGGAAGCGGGCGCACGACGCCCGCCGGAAATCCGCGATTCTGAAAGTCTACATCCTCGACGTCGAGGTGAAGGATGAAGCGGCGGTGCTGGCCCGCCTTGCAGACGACGTGCACGTGGCGCCGACGCCAGACGTCGCCTATCGCCCGGTCGCTGTCGCACCCAAGACCGAGCGCCTTCGCCCGGTCGTGATCGGGGCCGGGCCGTGCGGCCTGTTCGCCGGGCTGATCCTGGCCGAGATGGGGTTCAAGCCGATCATCCTCGACCGCGGCAAGGTGGTTCGGCAGCGGACCAAGGACACCTGGGGCCTGTGGCGAAGCAGCAAGTTGGACCCGGAATCCAACGTGCAGTTCGGCGAGGGCGGCGCGGGCACCTTTTCCGACGGCAAGCTCTACAGCCAGATCAAGGATCCGCGTTTCCTGGCCCGCAAGGTGTTGACCGAATTCGTCGCGGCCGGGGCGCCGGAGGAAATCCTCACCGAGGCCCACCCGCACATCGGCACCTTCCGCCTGGTGACCATGGTCGAGGCCATGCGCGAGAAGATCGAACGGCTGGGCGGCGAGTACCGCTTCGAGCACCGGGTCACTGACATCGATCTCGACAAGGGCGCCCTCCGGGGCGTGCGCCTGCACACCGGCGAGACGCTGGAGGCCGACCACGTGGTCTTCGCCATCGGCCATTCGTCGCGCGACACCTTCCAGACCCTCTACGACCGCGGCGTCCATATCGAGGCCAAGCCGTTCTCGATCGGCTTCCGCATCGAGCATCCGCAATCCTGGATCGACCGGGCCATGTTCGGCCCCTGCGCCGGCCACCCTGATCTGGGCGCGGCGGCCTATACGCTCTCGCACCACTGCTCGAACGGCCGCACTGTCTACAGCTTCTGCATGTG
Organism: Brevundimonas sp. FV2ps16; assembly: GCF_058681075.1. NCBI lineage: Bacteria > Pseudomonadati > Pseudomonadota > Alphaproteobacteria > Caulobacterales > Caulobacteraceae > Brevundimonas > Brevundimonas sp. FV2ps16. The sequence goes on from NZ_CM178728.1 coordinate 2,661,860, forward strand.
CCCGGGCGGCACCGTGGTCGCGGCGACCAGCGAGCCGGGCCGCGTCGTGACCAACGGCATGAGCCAATATTCGCGCAACGAGCGCAACGCCAACTCCGGCTTCGTGGTCGGCATCTCGCCCGAGGATTATCCGAGCGACCACCCGCTGGCGGGCATCGAACTGCAACGGGATCTGGAGACCCGCGCCTATGCGGCCGGCGGCGGCGACTATTTCGCGCCAGGCCAGCTGGTCGGCGACTTCCTGGCGGGCCGCGCCTCGACCACGCTGGGCGAGGTCGTCCCCAGCTATAAGCCGGGCGTCCGCCCAACCGACCTGGCGCCCCTGATGCCCGACTATGTGATCGCCGCCATGCGTGAGGCCCTGCCCGTCTTCGGCCGCAAGATCGCCCGCTACGACGACGCCCAGGCGGTTCTGACGGGCGTCGAAACCCGCAGTTCATCCCCGATCCGAATGACCCGCGGCGCCGACTTCCAGAGCCTGAACGTGTGCGGCCTCTTCCCTGCCGGCGAAGGCGCCGGCTATGCCGGCGGCATCCTGTCGGCCGCCGTCGACGGCATCAAGGTGGCCGAAGCCGTCGCCCGGTCGATGGTCGCGAAGGGGACGGCGTAGACAAAAGGCGGCGCATCGCCACCCGCCTAGCCGGCGGCTGAACAGCCTCTCGCAATAGTTGCGCCCCACGGCCTTTATAGACATAGTCCGGGCAGTATCGGGGGACCACATGAACATCTACATCATCGCCGGCGGCGTAGCGCTCGGCGTCTTCGTCATTGGATTCCTGATCGCGTTGGTTCTGCGCCGGGTGGTCCCGACCAACGAAGTTCACATCGTCCAGCGCGGCCGGTCTCGCGTCAGCTACGGCGCCAGTCAGTCGGCCGGAAACGTCTACTACGAGTGGCCGGCCTTCCTGCCCAGGATCGGCGTCCTGGTGACCAAGTTCCCGGTCTCCATATTTGACGTGAACCTTAAAGACTACGAAGCCTACGACACCGGGCGCCTCCCGTTCCGGGTGGACGTCCAGGCGTTCATGCGGATCGCAAAATCGGACACGGCGGCGGAAAAGGTCGCCAATTTCGACGAGCTGCAACATCAGCTGTCCGGCATCCTTCAGGGGGCCGTCCGCAACGTGCTGGCGACCCACAAGCTCGAAGACATCCTCGAAGCCCGATCAACCCTGGCCGAGGCCTTTACCGCCCAGGTGGACAATCAGCTTCAGGCGTGGGGCGTCGAGACGGTCAAGAACATCGAGTTCATGGACATCCGCGACAGCGCCAACTCGCAGGTCATCGCCAACATCATGGCGAAGGAGAAATCCCGCATTGATCGCGAGAGCCGCGAGGCCGTGGCGATGAACAGCCAGTTCGCCCAGACCAAGGAGATCGAGGCCCAACGCATCGTCGAGGTGAACAAGCAGGATGCTTTGCAGCAGGTCGGAATGCGGACGGCCGAGCAGGAGAAGCAGGTCGGCATCGCCAAGCAGGTCGCCGAGCAGCAGGTTCTGGTCGCCCAGAGGGACACCACCGAACGTGAAATGGATGTGAAGCTGGTCGCCGATACGCGCTCCGCCGAAATCGCCAAGGGGGTCGCGGAAGTTCAGGCCGCGCAGGAGCGCGAGGTCACGATCATCCGGGCGGAGGGGCAGCGCCAACAGCAGGTCATCGCCGCAGAGGCTGAACGTCAACGGCTGGAGCTGGTCGCGCAAGGAACCCTGGCCCAGCAGAAGCTCGACGCCGAAGGATTGCTGGCGCAGGGCCAGAGCCGCGCCGAAGCCGAGCGGCTCCTGCTTCTGGCGCCGGTCTCGACGCAGATCGAACTCGCCAAGGAGATCGGCGGCAACGACGGCTACCAGACCTACTTGGTGCGCGTGGAGCAGATCAAAGCCGGGCAGGCCGTGGGCGTCGCCCAGGCTGAGGCCCTGAGCGCCGCCGACATCAAGGTGATCGTGACCGGCGGCGACGTGCCCCAGGGCATGAACAGCATCACCGACGTGTTCAGCGCGCGGGGCGGCCAAGCCCTGGGCGCGATGCTGGAGGGGCTGGCTCAGACCGACGCCGGCAAGGCCGTGGTGGAGCGGGCAACCAAGGGCGCTGCAAAGCCCTAGGCCCCACACCCGCGCCCCACACCCCACACCCCACACCCGTCATCCTAGGCCTTGTGCCTAGGATCCATAGACTCAGACGCCAGGAGCCACCGCACCTCCGCCGCCCGCGCCCGACGCGACACGCCGAGCGTATGGATCCTAGGCACAAGGCCTAGGATGACGGTGATCAGACCTGTCCAGCCCCGTCTGCTGATGTTCCATATGTCGGCTTTGGGTCGGAACGCTGGATTCCGCTTTCGACCCTTTGCGGACATTTGGCTCAGCGTCAGACCAGCGATAAAACCTTGATCTCATAGAGGCGGGCGAGGACTGCCGCAGGTAGCGTGGCCATCCATAAGGCGTAGCCGGTGAGATAGACGGGCCAAGCCAAGCCGCTGCCTCCAATACCAAATCGCCCGTCGAACATTGGCGCAGCAAAGCCAAGGGCCGCACCGAAGACCAGTAGACCGAGCATAACGATCATGGGGCCCGTGAGTTTGGACAGCCGCGCCTTTTGGTCGGATGCCATGCCGGATCGACCGATTTTAATGACCCGCAGCAAATTCAAGAACTTGAACGCATAAGCTAGCCCGGCCCCAGCTAGCGCGAGGAGCCATGGCGCCAGGGACATCCACAGGCCGAGATCTTTTGATCCATCAACCGGAGCCAATCGCCAGTACATGGCGCTCGCGATCATGAAAACGCCGAGGCTTCCAAACAGCGCAGACCATTTCTGAGAAGAAGCGCTCATCCAGCCCTCGCAGTTCAAAACCGGAATACTCCTGCGGGGGACAAGGGGAAAGCCCTGGCGGGCCTTCGGCAGGTCCACTTCCCACCCTTCTCGGACGACGCGGCGACCGCTTTCCAGTCTAACGGCTAACGTCTGCTTCCGGCGCCGAGACCCAAGACCGAAATCGAACCGTTGCGGACATTCCGGGTCGGCGGCTAGGTTGCGCTATGGGCACCTCTACCTCCGGTTACGTCTACATCGCTACCAGCGAGGGCATCACTAAATCATTCGTGGGCGTCTCGGCTTCGCTCCTAGATATGGAATGGATCGCCAAGTTTGGCGTGAAAGACTTGGTCTGGTTCGAGGGCTATTCAGACGTAGCGCTCGCCCAAGCTCGTGCGGATCAGCTCTGGAACATGTCTGATGAACAGCGACGGGACCTCTTCCTCAAAGGCAATCCCACGCAAGCCGATTTGACCGCCCGTATATGGGGCAGCGACGAAGAACAGGACTAATGCCGGCTTCCGACCCATTGCGGACATGCCGCATGGCAGTAAGCTGCACTGTGAAGAGGGAATGCAGCCATGAGCCGCGACGCCAAGAACTCAATCATCTTGTGGGCTGGAACACTGGCATTCGTCGTAGTGTTCTGGGCATTTCTTCATTTTGACATCGGGGCCGACATTCCAGACCGTTGGCTCTGGCCGATGGTGGGGATCGTGATTGGTGCGAACGTCGTGAAGTCGATCTGGGACTATTTCCGTCGCCGCAACGCCAAGGTCCGCTAACCACCCACAACTGCCTTTCGCAACGACCGCTTAGGGGCAGTATTGGGCGTCGTTGGCGCAAGCCGCGATTATCGGCAAATCCTTGTGGAGCCGGTAGAGTGACGGGCCGCGCCAAATCAGCCACGCTACTAACAGTATGGTGGCGATGCTCAAAATGAGGCGTGTCCGCTGCTTCATATGACGTAAACTACCGACGCCAAGGTCCGCTAACCACCCCTTGCCGCAGTTCGGCGCGTCCGCTTTTGGGCTGTGGGGCCTTTGTCCGCTTTCCGCGCTGGTGAGATGTCGTGGTCCGACCCCTACTCGACGTTCGGAATGTCCGCTGCGAGGCATGAGCCTGGATCTCTGCTGTCGGGTCGGAAGTCAGGATCCGCAATCGACCCTTATTGGGCGCTGTCTTGAACCGCTATTGGTGGAGTTGGGGTGCCGTCGGTTGCGGTCTGCGCGGCCAGACGCGCTTCCTCGGCAGCGCGGGTAGATACAGCGAGCACTCTCCTGATGCTGTCAGGTATGAGGGTGTGGTTGAAAGGTTCGCGTGTCGGCTTTTCGCCCCGTCGCATCATGGTCTGGGTGCCGTAGATCTGGGGCTGCCCCACCGCTTGAAGATATCGATCCAGTGTCGCCGCCGCGAGCCAGGGCGATTCAGTCGATCCCTCGCCCAACGCCGCGACGGCGAGTGTGTGGGCCATCAGATAGTCCTCTGGCGTGTCCCCGTGCTGAAACACCAACGCGGCGGAGTAGAAGTCTGTCGCTGTCCGCAGCGCGCCGGCCTCAAGGAGCGCACGCACCTGCTGGCGACGGACAGCGTCAGCCGCGTGAATGCGGAGTGCTCCTTCCCGGCCACCGGCAAGTATCGCGGCAAGGTCCTGCCGCACGACTTGGTCCGCAGCCAGAATTGCTGCCATTTCGGGGTTGTCCGAAACCGGGGCCAAGTCCTGCGACAGCACAGGCGTTGCGAGGGCCATCACCATCACCGCCGCCATCAGAATCCGTTTCATCCTGCTCTCCAGCTTCGGCGAGAGCCTGACAGGAACAGCCGCATCATCAAATGAACTATTGTTTAGACCAATACTGACGCAGTGGTGTCCGCCTCCCGCCTATGAGCGGCAGTATGCTTCCCACCCCGAACAGATGTCCAGAACGTCCGCTTTCCAGCACGGCTCTGCTGAATGCAAATGTGAGGAGAGCGGTTCGTATAGATGAACCAGGAAGGCAAACGAAGGTCACCTCCCCCAATTTGTCGAACTGAAGCAAATCATTTCAACACCCTAACGCGCCCCAACCGCCATCGACCTAACACGCCTCCAGACTGTGTTAGCCTGGTCGTCTGGTCTTTGACATCGGGCGCGCGCCGCAGTCCGCCTGCGCCGTCCGCTCCCCATCAACGCCACAGCAGGCGCTCCCTGGCGCGTTTGGCGCCTTTGGCACGGTTGTCACCCTGTTTTCGCGCCAAAACCGACCGGCCTCAGACGATCATAAAGCCGCAGCAGTCGCCCATGGCGCATTTGGCGGTTTGGCGGTTTGTCACCCTGTTTTTACGACAGGCCCGCCAAAACTCAGCCGATCATGCAGCGCCAGCCGTCGAACCCGACCTCGACATTGGCCGGAACAATCGCCGACAGTTCCTTGTAATCCATGTCGATATGCAGGTTCGTCAGCACCGCCCGCTCGACATCCGCCGCCGCAATCCACTCCAGCGTCCGATCCAGATGCGCATGGGTCGGATGGGGGGTGTAGCGCAGGGCGTCGACGATCCAGACCTGGCAACCCGCCACCGCCCGGATCGCCGCCTCGTCCAGGTCCGAGACGTCGCTGGAATAGGCCATGTCGCCCAGCCGATAGCCGACCGACCGGATCGGCCCGTGCCCCTGATCGAAGGTCACGACCGGGATCGCGCCCCCCGGCCCCTCCACCGACCAGGCCGTCCCGTGCGGCGGAATGACCTGGGCGTCCAGCAGCGGCGGATAGCCGAACTTGCTCTCGAAGATATAGTCGAACCGGTGCGACAGGGAGTTCAGGGTCGCCTCATCCATCCAGGCCGGGATCCGCTTGCGCGCCCGCGTGGCGAAGGTCCGCAGATCGTCGATCCCGTGGGTCTGGTCCGCATGGTCGTGGGTATAGAGGACGGCGTCCACATGCCGAGTCTCGCTGGCCAGCATCTGTTCGCGCAGGTCCGGCGAGGTGTCGATCAGGACATTGGTCGTCCCCTCCGGGCCGGTCTTCCGCGCCAGCATCGCGCAGCGCGTGCGCCGGTTCCTCGGCTCGGCCGGGTCGCAGACGCCCCAGTCGCCATCGCCCCGCGGCACCCCGCCCGAGGATCCGCTGCCCAGGATGACGACTTCGAAGCTCATGCCGATCTCGGTATCCGGTCAAAGAGGCCGAAGAAGGCCTCGGTGGTTCTCTGGTCCGCCTCCTCGGCGCTCCAGCCCCGGATCTCGGCCAGCTTGTCCAGCACATGGCGGATATAGGCCGGCTCGTTGCGCCGCCCCCGATGCGGGATGGGCGCCAGATAGGGGCAGTCGGTCTCGACGATTATACGGTCGCCGGGCATGTCCCGGATCACCGCCCGTACGTCCTCGGCCGCCTTGAAGGTGGCGATCCCCGAAACCGAGAACCAGGCCCCCAATTCCGCTGCGATTCCCGCCAGTTCCGCCCCGCTGGTGTAGCAGTGCATCAGCATCTTGAACGGCCCGGCGGCATGCTCCTCCTTCAGGATCGCCCCCATGACCTCATCCGCCTCGCGGGTATGGATCACCAGCGGCAAACCGGTCTCGCGCGCCGCCGCCACATGCTGGCGGAACACCGCCGCCTGGATCTCCCGCGGACTGAAGTCATAGTGGAAGTCCAGCCCGCACTCCCCGATCCCCACCACCTTGGGCCGCTGCGCCAGCTCCACCAGGGTCGCCGCCGTCAGGTCCGCCGCATCCTTGGCCTCGTGCGGATGGACCCCCACCGTGCACCAGATGTCGGGGTTGGCCATGGCGATCCCGTGGGTCGCCTCGAAGGTGGTCAGCTTGTCGGAGATCTCGACCATCAGGCCGACCCCCGCCTCGCGCGCCCGGGCGATCACCTCGTCCCGGTCCTCATCGAACTGGGGGGCGTGCAGGTTCACATGACTGTCGATCAGCATCAACCCATCCGCGCCTGCTGGGCCTGGACCCGCCTCAGGTCCGCCAGCGCCCCGGCCAGCACATCGGCCTTGTCCAGGTTCAGCCCCGCCGCCCGCTCCGGCAAGGGCTGCAGCCGCTCCCACAGCTCGGCCCAGCGGTTCCCCGCGCCGGCCGGACTGCTCAGGGCCTGCATCCGCACCGCCGCGATCAGCCGGTCCATCAGGGTCTCGAACCGCTCCTGGCCTTCCGCGCCCCGGAACTTGTCGGCGATGGCCAGGGCCTCGGCTCGGTCCACATCCCCCTCGACCCAGCGCCGCGCCAACTGGTCCATCTCGAAGGTCGCTCCCGACGCCAGGGCCAGGGCCGCGCCCGGCGACCCGCCCGCCATGGCCGCCGCGTGCTCGGCCTCCTCAGCCTCCGCCCCCGTGCGGTTCCGCACCAGGGTCTCCAGCCGCTCCGGCGTCCAGATGGGGAAGCTCAGCCGCCGGCACCGCGACCGGATCGTGGCCAGCAGCCGCCCCGGAGCATGGGTGACCAGGAACAGCACCCCCCGCTCGGGCGGCTCCTCCAGAACCTTCAGCAAGGCGTTGGCCGCGTTGATGTTCAGGTCGTCGGCCGCATCGATGATCGCCACGCGGTGCTGGGCCTGGGACGGGCTCTTGGAGAAGAACTCGGGCAGGTCGCGCGACTGATCGACCGAGATCGACTTCTTGGTCTTACCCCCCTCGACCAGCCGTTCCAGCACCAGCAGGTCGGGATGCGACTGGGCCGAGATCAGCCGGCTGACCGGATCCTCGCGCCGCGCGCCCAGCGGCCCCCGCGCCGGATCCGCCGCCGCCCCCAGCAGCCGCCGCGCCGCGCGATAGGCGAAGGTCGCCTTGCCCGTCCCCTCGACCCCGCACAACAGCCAGGCATGGTGCAGCCGCCCCCGCTCCCAGGCGTCCAGAAAGGCCGCTTCCGCCGCCGCGTCGGGGACCAGGTCGAACCGGTCGCGGGGATGGTCGTCGCTCACAGCAGCCGGTCCTGAACCGCCTGCCAAACCCGCGCCTCGACCTCGTCCAGCGATCCCACCGCGTCGATCAGCACGCACCGCTGCGGATTGGCCTCGACGATGCGCAGGAAGCCCTCACGCAGTCGCTGATGGAACTCCAGCCCCTTGGATTCGAACCGCGTCTCGAACAGGCCGCGCCCGAACGCCCGCTCCAGCCCGACCTCGACCGGCAGGTCGAACACCAGGGTCAGGTCCGGCTGATCGTCCCCGACCACGCCCGCATCGATCTGTTCGATAAAGCTCTGGGCCACGCCCCCGCCGGCGCCCTGATAGGCCCGACTGCTGTCAGCGAACCGGTCGCACACCACCCAGTCGCCGGCTTCCAGAGCCGGCCGAATGGTCCGCTCCAGGTGATCCGAACGCGAGGCGTACATCAGCAGGGTCTCGGTCATCGCCGACCAGGGCTCGGCGTCGGTGGCCACCACCAGGTTGCGGATCACCTCCGCCCCTTTCGAACCTCCCGGTTCACGCGTCCGCACCACAGTGCGATCGCCCAGGACGGGCTGCAGCCGCTCGACCAGCCGTCCGACCTGAGTCGACTTGCCGGAGCCCTCGCCGCCTTCGAAGCTGATGAATTTTCCACGGGTCACGGGCGCACAATGGCGACCGCGGCGCGGGAGGCAAGCCTTAGCCGCCGGATATCAACAGAGCGTCCGCATATCCGCGCGCCACGACCGCCTGACGGGCCGTCTCGGCCGCATTCGCGTCGATCCAGGGCCCGACCATCACGCGATAGGCGCCCCCGCTGGCGTCCACGGTCGCCCGTGCGCCCAGCCGCTCGGCGATTCGCCGCGCCGCCCCCTGATCCGAAAACGACCCGGCCTGAACCCAATAGGAGCCGCTTCCGCTCACGACCGCCGTCGCTTCGACAGGCGCGGTCTGGGGCATGGATTGATACGGCCTCGCCGTGGTGGATTGCACCGGCGGCGGCGCTTCGGCCCGCAGCACCGTCCCTCCGCCCAGCCTCGGTGCCCGTCCCAGGTAGCGAACCCGCACCCGGCCCACGCCTTGCCGCAGCATATCCAGCTCCTGCGCCGCCCCCCGCGACAGATCGATGATCCGCCCATCGACGAACGGCCCGCGATCATTGACCCGCACGACGATCCGCCGCCCGTTCTCCAGATTGGTGACCTCCACCAGCCCCGGCAGCGGCAAGGTCTTATGCGCCGCCGTCAGCTGGCTCATGTCGAACCGCTCGCCGGTCGAGGTCGGTCGCCCGTTGAAGGCGTCGCCATACCAGGAGGCCAGACCGACCTCTTCATAGTCCGGCTGTTCCTTCGGCGTGTACCACCGCCCGCGCACCTGATAAGGCCGCATCGTGCCCGAAACGATCGGCGCCGGATCCTTGACCACCGGCACAGCCCCACCGCCTCGCCCGCCGCCAAACGTCGAACAGGCCGCCAGCAACGAGAACAGTCCCAAAATCAGGCCGCTCCGCGCCCATTGTCCAATCCGCATCCGCACGCCTCGCCACACTCGTTCAAAAACAGGATGACCGAAGACATTTCCGCTTTGGTTAATGCCCCCTTCCCCTGCTATGGCGTCCGCCCGACCGGCGAGACCGGCAAGGAAGTGTGGCCGAGTGGTTTAAGGCACTGGTCTTGAAAACCAGCGACGGTGAAAGCCGTCCGTGGGTTCGAATCCCACCGCTTCCGCCAGCCCGGCATCCGCAGACATCCGTTGAAGAGCCTGGACCCCTGAAGGGCCACAACCGCTGCGAAGCACGGCGCCTTTTCAGACAGGAAAGGACCGGTCCGGAGAGGGGCCATCAGCCTTCGAAACGCGGATATCACTTTGGCTCCGGTCTGGCGCCCGGTCGGCCTGCGCGCCCCTCAAGAGGTCGCGCCCAGCCAGCACCGCGCCGCCCAGGACCACGGACAGGCTCAGGACGGCGAGAACCACCCAGACCCTACGCTTGGTTCGAGGACGACTCACGCCGACCGGAAATGGGATCACCTCGCCCATCCGCTGCCTTTCGGGAGGTTCACAAGCCCTTGACCGATTTCCAACGAGCGCCGTCGACTAGCGTTCCGGTCTCGCAACATTGACTGCGGCGGCCCAGCCGCGATGGCGCGTGTGGTCTATTAGCAGCCACCCAAATTGAGCGCTTCAGGCAGGACCATGGCGGCCCATGTGGGTCTCGCCGCGTCGACGCGCCAGTTCGATCTGCTTCTGCCGCTCGGCGTAGCGCAGCCGTTGGGCGTCGTCGCGCGTGTCGCGGCAGCGTTCGCAGCAGACACCTTCTATAAAGTGAGGCGAGGCTCGTCCCGCCGCATCCACCGGCATGCGACACCCCCGGCAAAGGGTGTGGTCGCCCTGCGCGAGACCATGCCCCACAGAGACTCGCTCATCAAAGACGAAACAGTCGCCTCGCCACAGGCTGTCGGCCGGCTCGACCTCCTCGAGGTAGCGCAGGACGCCGCCTTCCAGGTGGTGGACATTCTTCACTCCCTCGGCCTTCAGGAAGGCGGTCGATTTTTCGCAGCGGATGCCGCCGGTGCAATACATGGCCACACGCCGAGGTTTCCGCTTATCCAAGAGCGCCCGACCCTCGGTGCGGAACCAGTCGGGGAAGTCGCGGAAACTGCGCGTGTTCGGCTGCACCGCACCTTCGAAGGCTCCGATCTCGCCTTCGTAGTCGTTACGGGTGTCGATCACCAAGGTCGTGGGATCAGCGATCAGGGCGTTCCAGTCCTGGGGCGCGACATAGACCCCCGCCTGCCGCGCCGGATCCAGATCCGGCTGGCCCATGGTGACGATCTCGCGCTTGATCCGGACCTTCATCCTCAGAAACGGCATCTCGGGGGTCCAGGCGTATTTGACGTCCAGATCAGCAAAGCCGGCAAAGGTGCGGATGGTGGTCAGCACCGCCTCTACCCCCACTTCAGGCCCGGCGATGGTGCCGTTCAGACCCTCGTTGGCGACCAGCAGCGTGCCCTTGACCCCGCCGGCGTCACAGACGGTCTGCAACCGCGCCCGCACGGCCTCGACGTCGTCGACGGGTGAGAATCGGTAGAGGGCCGCGACACGGATCTGGCCGATGTTTGAGGATGCTGATTCGGTCATGGCGTGGCTTTCAGCGGCGCCGTCGCGGGGGTGGCGCGCCCTGCAGGACTCGAACCTGCAACCGTCCGCTTAGAAGGCGGGTGCTCTATCCGGTTGAGCTAAGGGCGCTCGGCAGCGAGCCGGGCGTCAGTGCGTCCAGGGCTGTTTGCGATTAGGTGCGAAATTGTCGGCGTAGGCCTTCAGGATCGTCGGGGCTTCGTTCGGCTCGTGCAGCCGGAACGGAATGCCGTGACGCTCGGCATAAGCGACGGCTTCTTCCTTCGAATCAAAGGACAGGCGCACCTGGCCGTTCATGTCCGAAGAACTGGTCCAGCCCATCAACGGATCGATCGTACGGGCCGACGCCGGCTCGAACTCAAGGCGCCAGTCGCGGCTCTTGGCCTTGCCGGACTGCATAGCGGTCTTGGCCGGGCGGTAGATGCGGGCGAGCATGGCGAAATCCCTAGTGATCGGCAGGTCCAGAGGACCTGCCATAACGCGCGCGGGACACGGAATCCAGCGGCCGTTCCTTGGTCGGGGCGAGAGGATTCGAACCTCCGACCCTCTGGTCCCAAACCAGATGCGCTACCAGGCTGCGCTACACCCCGGACCGAACGGAGCGCTCTATTGGCACTTCGCGACGCAATCCGCAATCAAGGCTTGAAATAAGGATGTAAAACCTTGTCGCCGGCCTGGGCCCCTATCTCCGCCGCCCGGCCCGCGCGCAGTTCGAGAACGCCGTTGGCGGGTCCGTTCGAGGGGATGGGCGCCTCGGAAAAGGGGGTGGCGTGGGAAGTGATCGAGACGATCCGTCCCTGCGGGTCGATATAAAGTATGTCGAGCGAACTGGGCGTGTTGCGCATCCAGAAGCTCTGTTCGCGCGGCGCGGCGCCCGGCCATTGGAACAGCATGCCGCGGTCTGCCCCCAATGGCGGGCGGAACATCAAGCCGCGCTGACGCTCGGGCTCATCGTCCGCAATCTCGACCCAGAAGGTGTGTTCACCGGACGCCGTGACGACGGCGAGCCGTTGAAGGGGCTCGCCATTCGGACCTTCCGGAGCCTTGGCTGCGCAACCCGCCAGAGCCAAGGCTGCCAAGCCGAGCGCCAGAAAACGTTTCGTCACGTCGAACATGCGCCCATCCTTTGGGCGATTCGATCAACCGCCCGGTCTGATTTCAGCGACCACCAGACCCTTCGGGCCGCTGGCGAACCGCACCTGAACAACATCGCCCGGCACGAGATCGTCAAGGCCGCAGCGACGCAAGGTTTCGATATGGACGAAGATATCGCCAGGTTCACGGTCGCGCACAACGAATCCGTAGCCCTTGGTCCGGTTGAACCATTTGACGACGGCCGACTCCAGCGTTCCATCCGCGTCAGGACAGGGCGTTTGGGGCGTCGCAGCGAGTATTGGGCGGCGTGCGATCGCGGTCGTTTCACCGGCCCCCAGTTCGTGAATCTCGACCGCCTGCCAACCCTTGGCGCGTTTCACGCAAGCACAAGTGATCGGCGCGCCTTCATCAGCTGTATCACGGCCGGTATCACGCAGACTGCTAATGTGCAGGAGAACATCACGCAGTTCAGTCAACGTCGGATCATCCGGAACGATGAAGCCATAGCCCTTCGCCGGATCAAACCATTTCACGCGACCGACGACACGAACGGTCTCCGCCGTTTCCATCCCATCGAAATCAGACAAGTTTACACCCCCGTCCGCTCCTCTAACGGACAACAGATTACGTTTAACACTGTTCCGTGAATCTTTGGAAAGGCCAAAATCCGCAAAAGGGTGTAGAAAGTTGCGCCTCTCACCAGAAACGTTGCAGTTGTGTCGCGTCAACGCCACTACCCGACGCCGATCGGTGCCCTGCAACATGAGAATATATATCAGAGGCAGCGGGGGCGGCCTTTCGGCCCGGCCCGTTATCGTCCAGCGTGGCAGTCCCTAGGGGAGTCGAACCCCTCTTTTCAGGTTGAAAACCTGACGTCCTAACCGATAGACGAAGGGACCGCTGCGCGGGAGAGCCGGCGATATAGCCGCGCCCTCGAATGGGTGCAAGCGTGGATTTCGAGTTTTTTGCGACGCTCTTAGGCGTTGCCGCGCCGCTCAAACCCTGCGGGGATCGGCAACGTCCTCGATCTCGAACTGAACGCCGCGACGACCGTTCCAGTCGTCTGCCTTCAGACGACCCACGATGTTCAATCCGCCCTGCCCGCTCAATAGGGCTTGCCCGGTCGGCAGATCGGCGCAGCGCCAGGCGATGGCGCGCACGAACGCCCCGTCTGGTCCAACCAACCGGCAGCGAACATGGCCGCCGTTCATCTGCACGGGCTCGCGCGCCTGCACGCCGTTGAGAGCGAACACCGGCTCTGGGTTGGCAGGACCAAAGGGCGCCAGCTGTTCGAACGATTCGAACAGGGCGCGGGTCGCCGCGCCCGGATCGATCAGGGCGTCGATGTCCAGAGCATCCATCGCCACGGCCGCAACCCGTTCGTCGGCAAGCCTCGCGTTCAAAAAATCGGTCAATTCAGCCAGCCGAGCCCCGTCCATCGTCAGGCCTGCCGCCATGGCGTGACCACCGCCGGCCAGCAGTATCCCCGCCTCCCAAGCCGCCTGGATTGCACGGCCCAGATTCATGCCCAGTTGCGATCGCCCGGACCCCTTGCCCAGGCCGGTCACCGGGTCGATGCCGACGACGATCACCGGCTTACGCCAACGCTCGCGCAGACGACCGGCCACAATGCCGACCACGCCAGGATGCCAATCCTCGCCCGCAACCACGACCAGCGCCGAATCATCAGCGTGAGCGCCGGTCGCCTCGACCCGCCGCACGGCTGCCTCTGTCACAGCGCGTTCGACCTCACGACGCGACAGATTCAGGGCGTCCAGTTCGAAAGCCAGGGCCTGAGCCTCGACCGGGTCGTCGGTAGACAGCAGACGGGCACCCAGGTCAGACCGACCGATGCGTCCGCCGGCGTTTATACGCGGCCCCAGGATGAACCCCGCGTGGTTGCTCTTGGCCGGCCCCTCTTCCGCGCCGGCCGCAGCCAGAAGGGCGCGCAGCCCGGGGTTCTTCCAGTCGCTCATGACCTTTAACCCCAGCCCCGTCAGGGCGCGGTTGAACCCAGTCAAGGCTGTCACGTCACAGATTGCGCCCAGGGCGGCCAGATCCAGCCATTGACGAATATCAGGTTCCGGTCGCTCGGCGAACAGGTTGCGCCGCCGCGCTTCGCGGTTCAGCGCCGCCAGCAACACAAAGACGACGCCGGCCGCCGCCAGATTGCCTTGTCCTGAATTACAGCCTGGTCTGTTCGGATTGACCACCGCCAGCGCCCTGGGCGGTTCGCTGCGCATCAGGTGGTGGTCGATAACCACGACCTTCAGGTCGATGGCCGCCGCATGGGCTAGGGCCTCATTCGCCGCTGCGCCGCAATCGACCGTAACCACCAGATCGGCGCCTGCCGCTTTCAAACTGTCGAAGGCCTTGGCGCTGGGGCCATAGCCCTCGGTCAGCCGGTCGGGAACATAGATGGGCAGATCCGCCCCCATGGCGCGGAACCAACGCACCAGCAGGGCCGCGCTGGCGGCGCCGTCGACATCATAGTCGGCGAACACATGGACCCTGGCGCTGGCCTGGAAGGCGTCGAGGATTGCGTCCGCCGCCGCGTCCATATCCATAAAGCTGGACGGATCCGGGAACAGAGCGCGCAGGGTCGGCGTCAGAAAATCGGCGCCCTGGTCGGCGCGCACTCCCCGCGACGCCAAGGCACGCGCCAGCGGCTCGTCCAGCCCCAGACCTTGCATATGAGCGCGTATGGTCGCGGCTTCGGCCGGTCTCTGACGCCAGACGCGGCCGGACAGGGACTGGGTCACCCCCAGAAATGCGCTGTCAATCTTGAAGCCGCCGTCGTCCGCCATCGGCGCATCATCCGGGGATTCTCGATCCCCGGCGACAGTCTCATTCAACCGGGCGCCGATCGACCGGAGGCGGGGCCTTGGCGCGGTCGCGCAGGCTCTGGGCGAAGGCGTCGATCTCGGCTTGGGTGCGGGCGGAATCAGGCGAGACGGGAACGGCGTCAACCTGGGCGCGGGTCTCGGCCGCCAAGGTTTCCGCGTCCTTCAGCGTCCAGTCGATCCGCGAAACCTCGCTTCCCAATGCTGCCCCTTGCGTCTCCAGCGCCCTTGCACTGGAAGCGATCTGGGCCGCTTCAGGCAAGTCGGACGGGGCGGCCGGGAAATTCTCCCAGCTTGGGTAATGCCGATTGGCGTCGACCAAGGTCTGGACGCGCGGCGCGATGGGCGACGTCGTATCGGTCTTGGGCGCAAACGAGGGCGCACAGGCTCCCAGCAACGCCGGCAGCGCCGCCATATACAGCGACGAAGCCTTCAACCTCGTCCTTTTTCGAAAGTGCGCGTTCATGTCAGGGTCGGTCTTATGCCATCATCGCCCCGTGCGGAAGGGCGAGGCGTCGAACCGGGCCTCCGCATTCAGGAACGCGAAGGAAACCCATGGCCCAAGCTCCGAAGAAGAAGCGTCCGAAGGCCGAGGCCTCCGGTGAGTCGCCCGCGATAGCCAAATCCCCAAAGGCCAACCCCGTCCCAGCCGGCAAGCCCGAGCCGACAACGTCGCTCGATGCTCCCGCAGTCAAAACCCCGCGTAAGCCCGGCCGCCCCACATCCGCAAAGCCACGCCCACCTCGTGCGAAGACGTCGCCCCACCCGCAGGAGTCTTCAACCGAATCGCCTCCCGCTCACACCGAAGAGGCGGTTGCGGAAAAAGCCGCCGGCCCCGCCGCCGTTTTCACAGGAGCCGAACAAGCCCAGTCGCTCGAAACCTTGTCCATGAACCTGGCCAAGGCCGCCATGATGGCTCAGGGCGCGCTCGCCGAGGCCGCCCTGGCGCAGGCGGACCGTCCCGCCGCTCTATCGCCCGATCCGTTCAACGTGGCCCCTGCCATGACCTCGGTCATGAGCAGTCTGGCCTCGCGGCCCGAGAAGCTGTTCCAGGCCCAGGCGGACCTGTTCAGCCGATACATGGACCTTTGGACCGGCACGGTCCGCCAGGCGGCCGGCGAACCCCAGCCTGACGCGCCCGCCGACAAGCGGTTCAAGGACCCCGCATGGTCGGACAACCCGATGTTCGACATGATGAGACGGTCCTATCTGCTGACCTCGGACTGGATGAACGGGCTGATTGCGGGGGTCGAGGATGTCGATCCGGCGGTCAAGCGCCGCGCCCAGTTCTTCACCCGTCTGCTGACCGACGCCTTCTCGCCTTCAAACTTCCTGGCCTCCAATCCCGTGGCGCTGAAGGCCTTGGCGGAAACCAGCGGCGAATCCCTAGTGAAAGGAATGCAGAATTTCGCCGCCGACCTGGAACGCGGCCAAGGTTCGCTGCGCATCAGCCAGGCCGACTATGGAAAGTTCGTCGTCGGCGAGAACATCGCCACGGCTCCGGGCCAGGTCGTCTGGCGCGACGAGTTGTTCGAACTGATCCAGTACGCCCCAGCGACCGAGACCCAGCATGAGATCCCCTTGCTGATCTTCCCGCCCTGGATCAACAAATTCTACATCCTGGACCTTCAGCCGGCCAATTCACTGATCCGCTGGCTATCGGCCCAGGGCTTCACCGTTTTCGTCTGCTCTTGGGTCAATCCGGACCTGGACAAGGCCGGCTTCGGGTTCGACGACTATCTGGAAAAGGGCGTCTATCGCGCCGTCGAAAAGACGCTGGAACAGTCGGGCGCGGCCCAGTTGAACGCCGTCGGCTATTGCATCGGCGGCACCCTGCTCGGCGCCGGCCTCGCCCATATGGCGGCCAAGCGCGATACACGCGTCTCAGCAGCCACCTTCTTCGCCGCCCAGCACGACTTCGCCGAAGCCGGCGATCTGCTGCTGTTTACTGACGAGCACTGGATCGCCGAGATCGAACGCCAGATGGACGCGGCCGGCGGGGTTCTGCCCGGCGCCGCCATGGCCGAGACCTTCAACGCCCTGCGCTCCAACGACCTGATCTGGTCCTTCTTCATCAGCAATTACCTGCTGGGCAAGGATCCGCCCGCTTTCGACCTGCTGTTCTGGAACGCGGACCAGACCCGAATGCCAAAGACCCTGCACCTGGCCTATTTGCGCCAGATGTACGGCGCCAACGCGCTGGCGCGCGGCGTATTCAAGATCGGCGGCCTGACGGCGGACCTGTCCAAGGTAAAGATCCCGCTCTATTTCCAAGCCAGCCGCGAGGATCACATCGCGCCGATGAACTCCGTCTATCGCTCGGCGCGGCTGTTCGGCAGCAAGGACGTCACCTTCACCCTGGCGGGGTCGGGTCATATCGCCGGCGTCGTCAACGCCCCGGCGGCGAAGAAATACCAGCACTGGACCAACGCCGCTTTGCCAGGAACGCTGACCGAATGGCAGGCCGGCGCGGCCGAACATCCCGGCAGTTGGTGGGAGCACTGGGCCGACTGGCTGCACGCACGGTCGGGCGACAGGATTCCCGCGCGAGACCCTGCTAAGGGACCGCTCCCTCCCCTGGCGCCGGCGCCGGGCGTCTATGTGAAAGTGAAGTCTTGAACCGTATCGAACCCAATCTTCTGCTGGCTGTCAGTACGGGCGTCGCGCTGGTGCTTTTGCTCATGACGGCGGCCCTCTTCGGCGAGCCGGGCAATACGGCGAAATATGTGATCAGCGCCGTGGTCTGTACGGTTCTGTTCGTCGCCCTGAACGGCTGGATGGCCCGAGTGATGAACCGGCCTGAGCCGCGGACGATGATCAACACGGCCACGCCATCGACCGCCGTCTGGGCCAGTCTGTTTCCCCTGCTACTCATTGTGGCGGCGGTCGCCCCGGTCTTTCTGCCCGGCCATGACTACGGCCTGCTGATCATCATCGCGGCGGTCTGGTTTGGCGTGACGGTCGACTCCGCCATCCGCGCCAACCGGCGCTAAGCCGGCACGAACTTCATGGCGACGCCATTGTTGCAGTATCGCAGGCCCGTGGGCCTCGGCCCGTCGTCAAACACATGCCCCTGGTGCCCCAAGCAGCGGGCGCAATGGTATTCCGTGCGGGGAATGCCAATGGCGAAATCGCGCTTGCGGCCAATGTTATCGGCCATGACTTGATAGAAGCTGGGCCAGCCGGTGTGGGAATCGAACTTCCAGCTAGAACGGAACAGCGGCAGGTCACATCCCTTGCAGACGAAGGTTCCCCGTCGGTGTTCGTTGTTCAGCGGACTGGTGTACGGACGCTCCGTCCCCTCACGACGCATGACGGTCCAGGCCGCATCCCCCAACCGCCGCCGCCACTCCGCTTCTGATATACGGCGATAGGGAGACGCAGCGTACTGACCCTCCCCGGCTTCGACAGGCTCGGGAGAACAGGCGGACAGGGCGAACGCGCCGGCGCCCGTTAGAAGGCCCCGGCGGTTCAAGATCAGGGACTGGGTCATGACTCCCAGTACGACGGCGTGCGCGAAAAGGTTTCTCGCCCTTCACGCCATCAGTTCAGACCCACGCCCTCATCCAGTCCCAGCATGATGTTGAGGTTCTGCACCGCAGCGCCGGACGCGCCCTTGCCCAGATTGTCCAGCAGCGCGACCAGCCGCACCTGCTCGCCGGATCGGTCGCCGAAGACGTGCAGACCCAGGCGGTTTGTCCCGTTCAGCCCTTCGGGCTCCAGTCCCGTCATCGCCTCGGTCTCGTCCAGATCAACCACCTCGACGAACCTCTGACCGTCATAGGCCTCGACCAGGGCGCCGTGAATCCGCTCGACCGAAGGGGTCTCCGGCAGGGCGGCAAGGTGCAGCGGAATCTCGACCAGCATACCCTGGCGGTAATTCCCGACCGCCGGGGCGAACAGCACCTCGCGGCTCAGCCCCGTGTGTTTCGTCATTTCCGGCACGTGCTTGTGCCTCAACGCCAGACCATAGGCGCGATATGCGGTCGATGCGCCTTCAGCCTCGAACTCGGCGATCATGGCCTTGCCGCCGCCGGAATAGCCCGAGACCGCATTGACCGTGACCGGATGGCCGGCAGGAACCAGGCCCCCCTTCACCAGCGGCCGCATCAGGCCGATGAAGCCGGTAGGATAGCAGCCGGGGTTGGATACGAACTGTGACCGCGCGATCAGATCGCGCTGGCCTGCATCCATTTCGGGAAAGCCATAGGCCCAGCCCGGCGCGACCCGAAAGGCAGTCGAGGCGTCGATCACCTTGACCGACGGGTTCTCCACCATGGCCACCGCCTCGCGCGCCGCATCATCGGGCAGGCACAAAATCACGGCGTCGGCGCTGTTCAGGGCCTCTCGCCGCGCCTCGACATCGCGCCGACGGTCGCCCAGCAGGATCAGCTCCAGATCGGAACGCGCCTCCAGCCGCTCGCGGATCTCGAGGCCCGTGGTGCCGGC
The DNA here is from genome assembly GCF_058681075.1 of Brevundimonas sp. FV2ps16. NCBI lineage: Bacteria > Pseudomonadati > Pseudomonadota > Alphaproteobacteria > Caulobacterales > Caulobacteraceae > Brevundimonas > Brevundimonas sp. FV2ps16. The sequence continues at coordinate 2,681,067 of NZ_CM178728.1, forward strand.
TTCGCCGTCGATGAAGATGGTGTGGGTCATAGGCTGCTCCTGACCCTCCTCACATGCGAGAGGAGAGAGGCAAGAAAAAGGGCGCTCCGGGTCTCCCCGAAGCGCCCCAAATCCAAATCGCGAAACTGCGATTAGCGCTTCGAGAACTGGAAGCTGCGGCGAGCCTTGGCGCGGCCGTACTTCTTACGCTCGACGACGCGGCTGTCGCGAGTCAGGAAGCCGTGCGGCTTCAGAACCTTGCGCAGTTCCGGTTCGAAGTGCGTCAGGGCGTGCGACAGGCCGTGGCGGATGGCGCCGGCCTGGCCGGACAGGCCCGAACCTTCGACGGTGCAGACGACGTCATACTGGGTGGCGCGATCCGAGACGGTCAGCGGCTGGGCGATCATCATGCGCAGCACGGGACGAGCGAAGTATTGCTCCTGGTCCTTGCCGTTGATGGTGATCTTGCCGGTGCCGGGCTTCACCCAGACGCGGGCGATCGCGTTCTTGCGCTTGCCGGTCGAATAGGCGCGGCCCTGGGCGTCCAGCTTCTGGACGTAGACGGGGGCGTCGTTCTCGACCGAAGAGCTCAGGCCCTTCAGGGCGTCGAAACCGGTGGCGGCTTCGGTGTTGGTCACGTCGGTCATGCTCAGACGCTCCGGGTGTTCTTGGGCGACGCCGACTTGAAGTCGATCGTTTCCGGTTGCTGGGCTTCGTGATCGTGCGCGCCGCCGGCGAACAGGCGCAGGTGCGTCATCTGCTTGCGGGCCAGCGGGCTTTCCTTCGGCAGCATGCGCTCGACGGCCTTCTCGAGCACGCGCTCGGGGAAGCGGCCGCCCAGGACCTTCTGCGGGGTCGTCGACTTGACGCCGCCCGGGTGGCCGGTGTGGCGATAGTAGACCTTGTCGGTCGACTTCTTGCCGGTGAACACCACCTTGTCGACGTTGGTGACGACGACATAGTCGCCGCAGTCAACGTGCGGGGTGTAATCGCCGCGGTGCTTGCCGCGCAGACGGTTGGCGATGAAGGTCGCGAGGCGGCCCACCACGACGCCTTCGGCGTCGATGTGGATCCACTTCTTCTCGACCTCGGCCGGCTTCAACGAAGCCGTGGTGCTCTTCAGCATTGAGGGGGTTCCTGGAGACGAAAATCGGGTCCGGCCCCCGAGGGAACCGAATGAAGGCGCGCTGATACAGGAGAGGATGAGGCGCGTCAACGCACCGCACGACACAAGGACACCGACAACCTCATGTTTAATAAAGTTATTTTGTATACGGTATTAAAATACCCGAAACTTTGTACGCTTGCTCGTTACAAAATAACGGCCTTTGTCATCAAACCATAGCCAATCGGAGTCATCGGGAGACAAACTTCCGGAGCCTCCCATGAACCTTCACCGTCGCGGCCTGATCGCCTCGAGCGCCGCCCTCGCCTTCGCAGGACTGGCCCGTCACGCCGCCGCCCAGACGGAAGGTGAAGAGACCTACATCAATGAGGTTCACGGCTATGGCCCGCTGATCCGTGATCCCAGCCGACTGCTCGATCTGCCCGAAGGCTTTTCCTACCAGGTGATAGTCCAAGGCGGCGACACCATGGATGACGGCTTGTTCGTGCCGGGCCAACCCGACGGAATGGCCTGTTTCCCGTTGGAAGGTTCGCGGGTCGCCCTGGTCGTCAATCACGAGCTGAAGGGTTCATCCGGCCTGCACCGCAATCTGGGTCCCGGCGGCCTGCATGAAGAACGTCTCGGTCTGCTGGATGCGGCCAAGGCCTATGACACCTACAAGGACGGCCGCCCCCTGCCCGGCGGCTGCTCCACAATCATCTATGACCTCAAGACGCGGCAGAAGGTCAGCCAGCATATGACCCTGGCCGGCACCTCGACCAACTGCTGCGGCGGCCCGACGCCCTGGGGCAGCTGGCTGACATGCGAGGAGACGCTCGAGACCCCTGCCGACGCCGACGTGACCAAGAGCCACGGCTGGGTGTTCGAAGTGCCCTCGACGGCGACCGGCCTCGTCGACCCCGTGCCGCTGAAGGCCATGGGACGGTTCGATCACGAGGCGGTCTGCATCGATCCGCGCACAGGCATCGTCTATCTGACCGAGGACGACAATTCCGGCCTGTTCTACCGCTTCCTTCCCAAGACGCCGGGCAAGCTGGCCGAAGGCGGCAAGCTCCAGGCCATGGCCTGGAAGGGCGTCCCCTCGGCCGACACACGGAACCAGGAAAGCCGCGCCTGGGCTGTCGGCGACTGGCGCGAGATCGAATGGATCGACATGGAGGATGTCGAATCTCCCAACGGCGACCTGGCCAAGCGCGGCCACGCAGCCGGCGCAGCCTGGGTTGCCCGCGGCGAAGGCGTCTGGTGGGGCGACAATGAGATGTACTTCACCGCAACGTCCGGCGGGCCGATCCGGCGCGGTCAGGTGATGCGACTTGTTCCCGGCCTGAACGACGCGACCGACCGGCTGCAGCTGTTCGTTGAAAGCACGGACGTCAAGACGATGAACATGGCCGACAACATCACCGTCGCGCCGTGGGGTCACCTGATCCTGTGCGAGGACAACTATTCCACCGAGGTTCGCAACCACCTGAAGGGCGTCACGCCGGAGGGCAAGGTCTATACCATCGGCCGCAATGTCTTCACCGGCAACTCCGAGTTCGCGGGCGCTTGCTTCTCGCCCGACGGCGAGGTGCTGTTCGTCAACATCATGTACCCGGGCATGACCCTGGCGATCAGAGGCCCATGGACCTCGGTCCGGACATGAAGATCCGGGGCTGAGCCCGCAGCACCAGCCACAGGTTCGCCGTCGCCACAGCCAGGACGACGGCGGCCCCAGCCTGGTGCAGCACACCCAGCCAGACGGGCACGGCGTGAATGAGGGTGACGATACCCAGCGCAGCTTGAAGCCAGATCACGGCCGCCACGACAAAGGCGCCCAGCCCCATGCCCTCAGCCACGCGCCACCGCCAAGCCTGGAAGGCATAGATGCTGACGGCGATCAGCAGCCCATAGGCGACGAGCCGGTGGTTGAACTGGGTCAGCGCCTGGTCGTGCAGAAAGGCTGAAGCGCCCAGACTCCAATCAGCCGGAGGCAGCACGGCCCCATTCATCAGCGGCCAATCGGTGTAGACCAACCCGGCATGCCCTCCGGCGACCAGCGCGCCGAGCAGGCATTGGAGGAAGACCAAGCCCAGCAGGAAGCCGGCGCCTCGCGCCCAACCCGACGGCGGGCGCCCTCTGTCCTCTCCGTGCCAGGCTTCGAGCCCCGTCCAAATGAGGGCGGCGAACAGGACGAAGGCCAGACCCAGATGGGTCGCCAGACGTTCGGGCGCGACGCTGACCCGCTCGGACAGGCCGCTAGAAACCATCCACCAACCGATCAGCCCCTGCAGGCCACCTAAGGCCAACAACAGAAGACACCGCCAGATCAGGCGATCCGGCAGGGCGAACTGAGGGAAAATGGACCGCAGCGGCGCGATCCGGCACAGCAGGAAGAAGGCCAGCGGCAGGGCGAACACCAGTCCGATCAGCCGCCCGATCAGACGGTGCAACCATTCCCACCAGAAGATGCCCTGGAACTCGCCCAGGCTCATACCGGCGTTGACCTGGGCGTACTGCGGGATCTGCTTGTACTTCTCGAAGGCCTCAGCCCATTGGGCGTCGTTCAGCGGCGGAATCGCCCCCATGATCGGCTGCCACTCAGTGATGGAAAGGCCCGAACCGGTCAGGCGGGTAATGCCGCCGACCACCACCATGAGGAAGACGAAGGCCGCAGTGGCGAACAGCCACACGGCGACGGCGACATTGCGATCTGGATTTCCGAAACGGTTCATTCGACGCCCGACACTGACCCGGATATGGTGTCGCCTTCGACCGTGACCAAAACGCGACCGTGGCGGTATGCCTCGATACGATCACAAGATCGAGTCGGATTGAGAGACGGCGCACAGGCCGAGAGGGAGATCAGGGTTGCAATACGCCGACATCGCCGCCGCCGTTCTGGGCGGACTCCTGCTGGCCTGGATCGCCGACCTGCTGACTGGGCGGCGCGGGCTGGGCGGCACCATTCTTGTGTCCGGCGTCGGCTTGGCCTGCGGCTGGTTCCTGGCGGTGCGGGTCTTCGCCGTCAGCACCATGGACAGCTGGGTTTGGACGCCATGGGCGCTTGTCGGGTCCGCCGTGTGCCTGGTCGCCTTCTTCCTGTTCAGGAACAAGCGCTGATGCCGCCCCGCGCGCGTCGGTTCGTCGCCGCGATCGGCGTCCTGGCCTTTCTGGTTTTCTGGGTCTGGGGGCTGATCGCCCTGCGCGGCCTGCTGCCGGCTTCGCCCTGGATCGATTTTCTCTTCTTCGGCATCGGCGGTACAGCCTGGGGGCTGCCCCTTATCCCCCTGCTGAAATGGGCCGAGCGGCCGCCCCGCTAACGCCCAATCCGCCACGGTGTCAGGTGACCCGTCGCTTCTCCAGCTTCCTCGCCAGGGTCCGGCGGTGCATTCCCAGCCGACGCGCCGCTTCCGAGATATTGAAGTCGGTCTCGACCAGGGTCTCGTGAATCCGCTCCCACTCGAGCGTTTTGATAGAAGTGGGACGCGTAGTCAGCGGCGTGGCGGCATCGCCGGAAGCCTTGCCGAAGGCGGCTTCGATATCATCGGTGCTGGAGGGTTTGGCCAGGTAGTGACGGGCGCCCAGCTTGATCGCCTCCACCGCCGTAGCAATGCTGGCGAAACCGGTCAGGACGACGATATTCATGTCCGGATCGAAAGAGTGCAGCGTGGAAACGCAACCCAGGCCTGACGCCCCGCCCAGCTTGAGGTCCACGACAGCGAATCCCGGCCGATGGATCTTGAGAACCTCAGCCATCTGATCCGGCCCATCGGCGCTGACCACGACATATCCTCGTCGCTCGAACGACTTCCGCAGGGTGCGGGAGAAGGAGTCGTCATCTTCGACGATCAGAAGAACAGGGGCTTCATCGGTCATCTGCAATCTCCTCGGGCGCCAGCACGTCGATCGGCAGGGTCAGCCTGACCTCGCCGCCTCCTCCGGCCGGATTGCAAGCCTCGACTGACCCACCCAGTGATCGCATCACATTGGCCAGCAGAAACAGCCCCAAGCCGGCGCCGGGACGGTCCTTGGTCGAATTATAGGGTTTGCCCAACCGGTCCAGAACGGTTGCAGGGAAACCTGGGCCATTGTCTCTCACCGCCACCTGCAGCCTTCCCTCGCTCACAGTGGGCGAAACGACGATCCGCCGCGCGCCGGCCTCAACGGCATTGTCGAACAGGACGCCGAAGACCTGGCGCAACGCCGGGTCGGCGATGATCCGGGGGTCAGGTCCGGTCCACGGCGTCACATCCACCCGGACTCGGACGTCGCGCGTGGTCCAGCCTTCGACCACTTCGTCGAGGAAGCGGACCAGGGTGGTGTGAGACGGCGCCTGTCCCCTCGCCTCGCCCGCTGACATCAGAATGCCGGTGACGATCGCCTTGCAGCGTTCGACCTCGGCCTGCATCACATCCATGTCCTGGCTCAGATCGACGTCGCCCTTCAGGACCGGCATCCGCCGCCAGTCGCTGAGGATCACCGACAGTGAGGCCAATGGCGTGCCCAGTTCATGGGCGGCGCCTGACGCCAGCAACCCCATGCGGACGATATGATCCTGCTCAGCCGCCTGCTGGCGCACGTCGGCCACATAGGCGTCGCGCGCGCGCAAATTTTCATTGATCCGGGTCATGAACAGCACCAGCAGCACCGCCATCAGCAAAAAGCAGATCAAGCCTCCCGCCATGTAGAGGCTAAGCACGCCGCCCTCCTGATAGGGCGGCAGATCGAGCGGCAGGTGAAACACGCCAAGACAGACGAAGCAGACGCTGGTGATCGCGATCAGGGACCAGGCGTATGAAGGCCGCAGCAGAACCGCCCCCAGCACGACCTGAAGCAGATAAAGGCCGACGAACGGATTGGTCGCGCCACCGGTCAGAAACAGCTGTCCCGTCAGGGCCGCCACGTCGGCCAGCAAGGCCAACATCAGCTCATGGTCTGAAATGGAATCCCGACGCTGCGTCAGGGGCAGGCTGACCAGATTGACCAGCGCCAGGCTGACCGGCGCGATCAGAAGCCACAGCACCGGAAGCCGGATGCCCAGGCCAAAGTGGACGATCAGAATCGTCGCGACCTGGCCGAAGACAGCCAGCCATCGCAACTGGACCAAAAGGCGAAGATTGCGCCGGTTCGCCGCCTCCTGCGACACCGCCGTCTCGCGCCAGGCGCCAAAACCCAGCAGGCGTTGAAGCGTGGAGGTCATTCGGGCCGTCGCCGGCGACGGACTTCACGCACCACGATGCCGTATCCAACCAGGGTCAGCAGCGCCATGCCAAACCAGGTCAGGGCGTAGACCAGATGGCTGTTCGGGAATCGCACCACCGTCAGCCCGCCTTTCGGCCAGCCGTCCGGATTGGGCGTCGAGTCAGCGTCAATGAAATAGGGGGCCACGTTCGACAAGCCTCGCGCCGTGGCGATGGCGGCCACGTCACGAGAATACCAACGGTCCCCGGCCGGATCATTGGCGCGCAGGAAGCCGCCTCCCGGTTCGGAGATTCTCAACAGACCGGTCACCGTCTGTAGGCCGCCCAACTGTCCAGACGAGCGCTCGGCCGGCAAACGAGGCTCAGGCGAGACGAAACCGCGGTTCACCAGAACCGTGAAGCCTTCATCGGTAGACAACGGCGTCATGACCCAGAAGCCCGAGCCATAGTCGGTGACAGCCTGAACCAGGACCTCTTGGTCGTGCTGGAAGACACCCCGCATCATAACGCGCCGGTACTGGTCGTCTTCGCGAGACAGGCCGGCCCAAAACGCGGGTCCGGGCGCCGCGACGGGCGGGGCGTGAACGCGGACCTCGACCTGCGCGATCAGTTCGGTCTTCCAGGCCAACCGCTGGACCTGCCAGCCGCCCAGAGCGACGAAGCTCAGAAACAACAAGGCCGCGCCGACTCCGGCCCAGACAAGGGTCAGATGTCGACGCGGCGCGTTATGGCTGTCGCCTGTGATCACGACCTCCCTGGTCGGCCCCTTAGGAGCCCATCCCGCTCATTTCGTGTGTGGGCATCATGTTGGTGTTCAGGTGGTACATGACCCACAGCGAACCCGACAGGGCGATGACCACGACGATGATTGTGAAGATCAGGGCCAACATGGTCCATCCGCCTTCGGACTTCGTGTTCATGTGCAGGAAATAGATCATGTGAACCACGATCTGCACCACAGCGAAGGCCATGACGATCAGGGCGGTGGCCTGGGTCGGCAGCACGCCGGTCATGACCAGCCAGAACGGGATGGCCGTCAGGATCACCGACAGCACGAAGCCGATCATATAGCTCTTGAAGGAGCCGTGATTATGCGTCTCGTGGCCCAGATGGTCGGTGTCGTGCGACTCCGGGGAGTGGTCGTTCTTGTCGGCGCTCATCGAACCATGCCCAGCAGATAGACGAAGGTGAAGACGCCGATCCAGATGACGTCAAGGAAGTGCCAGAACATCGACAGGCACATCAGGCGGCGCTTGTTGGCGGGGATCAGACCCTTCCAGCTGACTTGAACCATCAGCGTCACCAGCCAGATGATGCCGAAGGTCACGTGCAGGCCGTGGGTGCCGACCAGGGTGAAGAAGGCCGACAGAAAGGCGCTGCGTTGCGGCGTCGCGCCCTCGTGGATCAGGTGGGCGAACTCGTAGAGTTCGATCCCCAGGAAGGCCAGACCGAACAGGCCGGTGATCGCCAGCCAGACCAGGGTCTGGGTCTTCTTGTTCTGGTCCATCGCCAGCATGGCGAAGCCATAGGTGATCGACGAGAACAGCAGCATGGCGGTGTTGATCGCCACCAGCTCCAGGTCGAACAGCTCTTTCGGACCCGGCCCGGCGGCGTAGTTGCCGCCCAGGACGCCGAACACGGCGAACAGCATCGCAAAGATGAGACAGTCGCTCATCAGATAGAGCCAGAAGCCCAGCATCGTGCTGGAGCCTTCCTCGTGATGCGGCTCCTCTTCCAGATGGAAGGTGTTCGGGTCGATCTCAGTCGCAGTCGCGGTCGCGCTCATGGATCAGGCCTCCGTTCCGGCCAGGGCGCGCGTACGCGCCTCTTCGGTCTCGCGAACCTCATCCGCGGGGATGTAGTAGTCGCGCTTGTAGTTGAAGGTATGGGCGATCGAGACCGCCAGCACGGCCAGGAAGCTGAGCGCCGCCAGCCACCAGATGTACCAGACAAGGGCCAGCCCCATCACCAGGCACAGACCGGACAGGATGACGCCCGTGCCCGTGTTCGAGGGCATGTGGATGGCGCGGTAGCCGGATAGCGGACGCTGATAGCCCTTCTTCTTCATGTCCCACCAGGCGTCAGAGTCGTGGATGACCGGCGTGGAGGCGAAGTTGTAGGCGGGCGGAGGCGAAGAGGTGGCCCATTCCAGGGTGCGGCCGCCCCAAGGGTCGCCCGTGGTGTCGCGCAGCTTGTCGCGGTTGATGATCGAGACCGCGAACTGGATGAACATGGCCGCGATGCCCAGGGCGATGACGCCGGCGCCGATGGCGGCGATGACGAACCAGATCTGCAGCGACGGATCGTCGAATACGCGCATCCGGCGGGTCACGCCCATCAGACCCAGGACGTACAGCGGCGTGAACGCCAGCCAGAAGCCCGGAACCCAGCACCAGAAGCTGACCAGCCCCCAGAACTTGTCCAGCTTGAAGCCGAAGGCCTTGGGCCACCAGAAGTTGATGGCCGCGAACAGGCCGAACAGCACGCCGCCGATGATGACATTGTGGAAGTGGGCGATCAGGAACAGCGAGTTGTGCAGCACGAAGTCCGCAGGCGGAACAGCCAGCAGCACGCCGGTCATGCCGCCGATGACGAAGGTCAGCATGAAGGCGACCAGCCACATCATCGGCAGTTCGAACCGGATACGGCCACGGTACATCGTGAACAGCCAGTTGAAGATCTTGGCGCCCGTCGGGATCGAGATGATCATCGTCGTGATGCCGAAGAAGGAGTTCACCGAAGCGCCCGACCCCATGGTGAAGAAGTGGTGCAACCACACCAGATACGACAGGATGGTGATGACGACCGTGGCGTAGACCATGGAGGTGTAGCCGAACAGCTTCTTGCCCGAGAAGGTCGAGGCGATCTCGGAGAAGACGCCGAACAGCGGAAGGATCAGGATGTAGACTTCCGGGTGACCCCAGATCCAGATCAGGTTCACGTACATCATCGGGTTGCCGCCGAAGTCGTTCGTGAAGAAGTTGGTGCCGACGTAACGGTCCAGCGTCAGCAGGGCCAGAACAGCGGTCAGGACCGGGAAGGACGCCACGATCAGGACGTTGGTGCACAGCGAGGTCCAGGTGAAGATCGGCATCTTCATCATGCCCATGCCCGGCGCGCGCATCTTCACGATGGTCGCGATCAGGTTGATCCCGGACAGGGTCGTACCGACCCCCGCGATCTGCAGGCCCCAGATGTAATAGTCGACGCCAACGCCCGGGCTGTAGCCGATGCCGGACAGCGGCGGATAGGCCAGCCAGCCGGTGCGCGCGAACTCACCCACGAACAGCGAGGCCATGATGATGATGGCGCCGGCCGTGGTCATCCAGAAGCTGAAATTGTTCAGGAACGGGAATGACACGTCGCGCGCGCCGATCTGCAGCGGCACGGCATAATTCATGATGCCCGTGACCATGGGCATGGCCACGAAGAAGATCATGATCACGCCGTGGGCGGTGAAGACCTGATCATAGTGGTGGGCGTTCAGGTAACCTTCTGACCCGCCGAAGGCCATGGCCTGCTGGAGCCGCATCATGATGGCGTCGGCGAAGCCGCGAACGAACATCACCAGCCCCAGGATCATGTACATGATCCCGATCTTCTTGTGGTCCACGGTCGTGAACCACTCCTTCCAGAGGTACCCCCAGAGCTTGAAGTAGGTCAGGGCCCCGAACAGGGCGAGGCCGCCCAGCGCGACCACGATCATGGTCACGACCAGGATCGGCTCATGCAAGGGCAGAGCCTCGAGCGTCAGCCGCCCGAAGATAAGTGGAATGAGAGTGTCAGCGTTCATCGACTGTGTTCGCTCAGGCGTTGGGGGAGGAACGGACGTCGGTCGAAACCGGCCCCGTCGATTGCTTGTTTGTGGAAAGAGACGCCATCGGCAGACCTTGGGCCAGACCCAGGCCCGACAGGGGCGCCATGCTGACCGGAGCGCTGGTCGCGTCCAGTTCGGCGCGGCGGATGCGTTCAGCAGCCGCAGCCTCGGCCTGAAGCGGCGTGCAGATGGTCATGACATAGCTCTCGTTCGAGCCGAAGATGGCGGCGTTCTTCCCGCGACCGGCGTACTTGTCATAGACCAGCGGCATGGTGTTGCGGATCGAGGCCATGGTCAGACCGCCCTTGCGGTCGATCTCCATCATCTCACCCATGCACATCTTGCCCGGCTCGACGCACATGTTGAGGATGGCGTCCCAAAGACCGCTGTCGACGGTGGAGAAGCGCATCACAGGAACCTTCTCACTGGGCTTTTCCAGCTCGAGGTAGCGCTCGCGATCAAGCGGCTGGCCGCTGCGACGAACCCCGGCGATCCAGGCGTCGAATCCCGCCTGGTCCAGGCCATGGAATTTGAACCGCATGTTGGAGAAGCCGTCGCCGGAATAGTTGGCCGACAGGCCCTGGTACTCGCCCGGACGGTTGATGACCGCGTGCAGCTTCGTCTCCATACCCGGCATGGCGTAGATCTGACCGGCCAGTGCGGGGATGTAAAAGGAGTTCATCACCGAGGACGAGGTGATGTGGAAGCGGATCGGGCGATCCACGGGCGCGGCCAGTTCGTTGACCGTGGCGACGCCGTACTGCGGATAGATGAACATCCATTTCCAGTCGAGCGCGACCACATTGACCTGCAGCGGCTCCACACCCTCGGCGACGGGCTGGCCAGGCTTGATCCGATCGATCGGACGATAGGGGTCCAGCAGATGGGTTCCGGCCCAGGTCAGGGCGCCCAGGCAGATGATGATCAGCAGCGGCGCGGCCCAGATCACCACTTCCAGATGGGTCGAGTGGTCCCAGTCCGGGGTGTATTTCGCATCCGTGTTGGACGCCCGGTACTTCCAGGCGAAATAGACGATCAGCGCCATGACCGGCACGATGATCAGGAGCATGAGCAGGGTCGAGACCATGAGCAGGTCGCCCTGCTGCTGGGCGACGTCGCCGGCGGGCTTCAAGACGACCAGGTTGCAGGCCGACAGCAGCGCCACCACGGGCACGAGCATAAGTAGGCGCAGACGGCGCAAGGCGGCTCCAATCGGAAAACGTCGGGCCATGGGGAGGACTCGCGACGGTTGGCGTTCGAATTGCGCCGGATAGTCAGCTTCGGTCAGGAGCGACATTGGACAATCTGTCCTATCCTCACGTGGCGACTTTCATCGCAAAGGGCGCGCGGCCATAATGCGCATTACCGCCGTATACCCAAATTCCTTAAGTTTAAACGGAGCGATCCCAGCCCATGTCCGTCTCGACGACCCCTTCGTCAGAGTCGCTGGAACGCGACGCCGCCGCCCTCCACGACGATCACGGCAAGGTGGACCCCGGTGAAATCGCCATCGGCGTGATCATTGGCCGTACCTCGGAGTTCTTCGATTTCTTCGTGTACGCCATCGCCTCCGTGGTCGTGTTCCCGCAGCTGATCTTCCCGTTCGCGGGCCCGATCGGGGGCACCCTGCTGTCGTTCGCAGTCTTCGCCCTCGCCTTCCTAGCGCGTCCGCTGGGAACGGCCCTCTTCATCGCGATCGACCAGAAGTTCGGGCGTGGCGCCAAACTGACCATCGCCTTGTTCCTGCTAGGCACCTCGACCGTCGCGGTGGCCTTCCTGCCCGGTTATGAAACCATCGGCATCGCCGCCGCCGTATTGTTGGCCGTCTTCCGCATCGGCCAGGGCGTGGCGCTGGGCGGCGCCTGGGACGGTCTGGCGTCGCTGCTGGCCCTGAATGCACCGGAGAACCGTCGCGGCTGGTATGCGATGATCCCGCAGCTGGGCGCGCCCATCGGCCTGATCGTCGCCTCCGCTCTGTTCGCCTTCTTCCTGAACACCCTGTCGGCGGCCGACTTCCTTGACTGGGGCTGGCGCTATCCCTTCTTCGTCGCCTTCGCCATCAACGTGGTGGCCCTGTTTGCGCGACTGCGGATCGTCGTGACGCCCAGCTTCCAGAAGATGTTCGAAACGCGCGAACTGCAGCCGACCCCGGTTCACACCGCCATCAAGGCGGAAGGCCCCCGTATCGCCATCGGCGCCTTCGCGCCTCTGGCCAGCTTCGCCATGTTCCACATGGTCACCGTCTTCCCTCTGTCTTGGGTCTTCCTGTTCACCCAGGAGACGCCGGTGCGCTTCCTGCTGATCGAGATGGTGGGCGCGGTCTTCGGTCTTCTGGCCATTCTCGCATCGGGCGTTCTGGCTGACCGCTACGGCCGTCGTTCCGTGCTGGCCGCCACGGCTGTGGGCATCGCCGCCTTCTCGGGCTTCGCCCCCCAACTGCTGAACGGCGGCGCATTGGGCGAGCTGGTCTTCATGATCTCCGGCTTCATCCTGCTGGGCCTGTCGTTCGGCCAGGCATCGGGTCCGGTGGCGTCGAGCTTCTCTCTGGCCAACCGCTACACCGCCTCAGCCCTGACGTCCGACCTGGCCTGGTTGTTCGGCGCGGGCTTCGCCCCCCTCGTCGCCCTGTGGATCTCCAGCCAGTTCGGCTTGATCGCCGCCGGCGCCTATCTCTTGTCCGGCGCCGTCCTGACCCTTGTCGCCCTGTGGCTGAACCGGGAACTGGCGCGCAGCGCCTCGGATAGGACCCGCGTCGCCAAGACCTGACACGGGCTTCGTCCTGACCATCCGCCCCCGGTCTCGCCGCCAGCGAGGCCGGGGCTTTTCTTTGTCCCGATCACAATGAAAGACGAGCCGTGCTTGGCGCACGACCCGTCTCGGCCTCGTAAGTTTAGCGAGGCTCACGCCATGCCAATCACCCCGCGGGGCAGATGGCGTCGCCCTCGTTGGACCCCAGCTGAATGTCCTCGACCGTCACGCCAAATCCGCCGGCGGCGCTCAGCCCCCAGGGTTGATCGACAGCCGCCAGGTTCGCCCCAGCGTCGCGAAGGCACGAAAGCCGGACCTTCAAGACGCCCCACTGGCCGAGCGGCGCCGCATTGAACAGGGCGGTCACATCCACCCTGCCCTCGCCCAGGGTAAGCATGACGGGGCCCGACGGCCGCGCATCAACGCGATAACGGAAGACAAGAGCCATTTCTCCATTGGCCTGACGGGTCAGGTCCACCGGCTTGGCGGCAATCAAAGCATGGCCGCCGACCGAGCCGAACGTCAGGGCGCGGGCCGACTCCTGAGCTGCGCCGTCGGCGGACCGAACACTGACGCCCCCGCGCGGGCTGGAGCCGCTGCTCTCGTTTCCGAGGCGGAATTCACCGCCTGCGTCGCGCAGCATCAGCGACCAGGGCGCAACGAAACGGCCATCGACGAAATAGCGATCGATGCTGCCGATCTCGCCCGCAACCCCGCTCTCTTCCGACAGCGGGCCCACACGTCCGCCCTGAGCATAAGTCAGGCCGTAACCGTAGGCGAACTGGGGATCATAGCCGGGCTGCCCGACGTTCAGCGGTTCGCCCTTGGCGTTCTTGGGCCAGCTGAACGACAGCTTGCCATTGAAGTCGGTGCGAGGCTTGCCCGCAGCGTCGCCGATCAGGACGTCGGCCACGCCGCCGCCTTCCGTGCCCGGCAGCCAGGCGGCGACAAAGGCGTCAGAGGCGTTGATCTCAGGATTGGTCCACATCGGACGGCCGGACAGGAAGACCGACACGGTCGGAATCCCAGCAGCCTTGAGGCGCTTCAGCGTTTCCAGCGGCTCGGTCGGCAGGAAGTCCAGCGTATCGACGTCGCCCTGAAACTCGGCATAGGGGGTCTCGCCGAAGACGACGATGGCGACATCGGGCTTTTGCGTGAAGGCGCCGTCAGGGCTGAGCGTCGCCTGACCACCGCCCGCGGCGACCGCCTCTTGAATGCCGCCCCAGATCGACTGGCCGTTGGGGAAGTCGGCGTTGGTGTTGCCCGTCCCCTGCCAGGTCAGGGTCCAGCCCCCAGACGCCTGGCCGATGTCATCCGCATGACCGGCCACCAGAACCCGCGCGCCGGATCTGATCGGCAGGACTGAGCCTTCGTTCTTCAGCAGGACCAGCGACTTGCGCACCGCCTCGCGCGCAATGGCGCGGTGGGCCGGAGAGCCCAGCTCGTTCAGTCGGCCCTCAACCGGCCGGCTATCGACGAACAGGCCGGTCTTGACCTTGACCCGCAGAATCCGGCGCACCGCCTCATCCAGTCGCGCCATTGGAATCTCGCCCGACCGCACCTGGGCCAGGGTGTTCTGATAGAGCGGCTTCCAGCTGTCGGGCGCCATGAACATGTCGATCCCGGCATTGAAGGCCAGGGCGCAGCTTTCGTTCGAACAGCCCGGCAATTGCCCATGGGCGTTCCAGTCGGACACGACAAAACCGTCAAAGCCCAGGGGCCCACGGAGCACGTCGGTCAGGATGGTCTCATTGCCGGAGTGTTTGACGCCATTCCAGCTGGAGAAGCTGGCCATGATCGAAAGCACGCCTGCGTCGATCGCCTGGGGATAGCCGGACAGGTGGGTGTCGATCAGTTCCTGTTCAATCCCCAGGAAGTCGCCCTGGTCCTTGCCTTCTGCGGTGCCGCCGTCGGCAAGGAAATGTTTGGCCGATCCGGCGATATGGCCCGGCGTCAGCGGATGATCGGCGGAAAGCGAGCCTTGCAGGCCCAGGGTCATCGGCCCTGCATAGCTCTGGGCGATCTCGGGGTTTTCACCATAACCTTCATAGGCGCGGCCCCAGCGGTCGTCCTGCGGCACAGCCAGGGTCGGACCGAAGGTCCAGTCCGCGCCGGTCACGGCGACTTCCAGCGCCGTCGCCGCGCCGATGCGCCGGATCAGATCGGGGTCCCGCATGGTGCCCAGGCCGCTGTTGTGCGGGAAGATGGTCGCGCCGACGATGTTGTTGTGCCCGTGAACGGCGTCGATGCCGTAGATCATCGGGATCTTGGCGCCCGGACGCTGGGCCACCGCCTCGCGGAAGGCCTTGGCCAACTCGACCCACTTCTGGGCCGAGGCGCGCTCGTCTCCGCCAGGAGAGGAGTTGCCGCCAGCCAGGATCGACCCCAGCGGATAGGTCAGCAGGTCCTCGGGCTTGATCGAGGCGATGTCTGCCTGGATCGTCTGACCGACCTTCTCCTCCAGCGTCATCTTCGCCATCAGTTCGGTGACGAAGGCCTCGGTGGCGGCGTCCGTCATGGCGGCGGGGGATGCGGCATGTGGCCACAGCTCGGGATGGGCGCGGCTGGCGTCGGTGACGATGGTATCCGACGGCTTCACATAGTTGATCGGCGTCGATTGCGAGGTCGTCGTCGCGCAAGCGCCCGACGCCAGAGCAAGGCTCAACGCCATGATCGACACGGCGTTGCGGCGAGAATTCAGGAAGCGCGAGGTCATATCGAGTCCGTCCATTCGGCGGGCGAGAAACTGGGCGCGAAAAGTCCGGTGCGGTCCTTAGACCGCACCGGAAGTTCGCTCAGGGTGCAAAAGATCAGGCGTCTCAGACGCGCGAGGCGGGGCGAAATCCATTGGAACTCTAGCCTCACTCCCGCACGTCGTTGACCGACGTTGATTTTCACCAGCGCAACTTGATGCACCCATGACAATGCTGTCAACTGGAATAAGTTAGCGCTACCACAAACGGGCCGACAGATGTCCGACTTCAAGGGAGAAACGGCATGAAGAACGGAATCACGAGGCGCGCGGCCGGCGTCCTGACTCTAGGACTTGCAACCGCTTTCCCCTCCATGACGGCAATCGCGCAATCCGAACCGAAGGCCGAGACCTACAGGTGGCGCAATGTGAAGGTCGGCGCCGGCGGCTTCATACCCGGCATCGTGTTCAGCCGTGTCGAGCAAGGCCTGGCCTACGCTCGGTCGGACATGGGCGGAGCCTATCGTTTCGACGCCGCCGCTGGACAGTGGCGGCCGTTACAGGATTCCAGTCCCCTGTCCGCCGATTTCGGCGTCGAAAGCATAGCCGCTGACCCCGTCGATGCGGACGTGGTCCATATGGCCGTAGGGGTCCATCGGGGCGATCCAGGCGCGATTCTGCGTTCTAATGATCGGGGCGAAACCTGGTCACGGGTCGAGGTTCCCTTCCGAATGGGCGGCAATGAGGACGGGAGAGGACTCGGCGAGCGGCTGGCGATCGATCCGAACGATAACCGGATCCTCTATTTCGGCTCGCGCCACGACGGTTTGCAGACGTCGAGCGACGGCGGGCGGACCTGGAGCAAGGTCGACAGCTTCCCACTGAAAGGCCTGGGTCTACCGACCGGACGTGAGACGCACGGCGGTCTCAGCTTCGTGATCTTCGATCCCCGCACGGGGTCCGAGGGACAGCGGTCCCAGACCCTGTTCGTCGGCGTCGCCGATCCGCACGAGCACGCGCTTTATCGCTCCGACGATGCGGGCCAAACCTGGCGGCCGGTCGAGGGCGGGCCCCGCGCCGAACTGTCGGCGGCCAAGGCTGAGCTCGATGACCGAGGGGTGCTGTACGTCACCTGCACCCTTGGGATAGGCCCCAACGGCGTCACTGACGGCGCAGTTTGGCGGCTGGACACGAACACCCGCGAATGGACCGACATCACCCCGCCTCGCCCTCTCGGCGGTTTCATGGGGGTGGCGGTGGACCGCAAGCGGCCGGGCGTGCTGATGGTTTCAACCCTGAACCGGTGGCGGCCCGGCGATACGATCTGGCGCAGCACCGACGACGGCAAGACCTGGATCAGCCTTCGGGAGGCCGCCCGTCACGACGTCAGCGCCACCCCTTATCTGAACTGGGGCAACGACAAGCCTGACTTCGGCTGGTGGATCGCCGCCCTGGCGCTGGATCCGTTCGACAGCGACCGGCTGGTCTATGCGACCGGGGCCACCGTCTATGAAACGCGCAATTTGTCGGCGGCCGACGCCGAGCGGCCGACTGACTGGGCCCCCTGGGTCGAGGGCATTGAGCAGACGGCGGTGATCACCCTGATCAGCCCGCCGGTCGGGCCGCAGCTTCTGACAGGATTCGGCGACATCTCCGGCTTCGCCCACGAGGACCTGGCCCGGTCGCCGGATTTGCAGTTCACCACCCCCGTCTTCGCCAACACCAACCAGATCGACTACGCCGGCATGGCGCCCAATGTGGTGGTGCGCAGCGGCACGCCGCACGAAGGCGTCGGCTCCGAAGGCCACGACGGCTCCACCCTGGCCTGGTCAGCCGATGCGGGGCGCAGCTGGAAACCCCTGGGTCGCCCCCGTCCGGTCTCCGGCGCAGCTGCGGCGTCACCGGACAATCCGCGCATGGACCTGTACCGCGACGCGCCCATCACCGTCTCGGCGGACGGATCGGCCTTCGTGCTGGCGACGCCGCAAGCCGCCTGGTCGGACGACCGGGGCGCGACCTGGCGACCTTGCCTCGGTCTGCCGCCGCTTCTGCGTCCGGTCGCGGACCGCAAGGACCCTGGACTGTTCTACGCCCTGGATTTCCGAACCGGCGAATGGCTGGTCAGCGTGGACCAGGCGCGCAGTTTTGCGCCCGTGCCGTCGCGCGGCCTGCCCGACGTCTCGGCTGACCGGCCGACCTGGCGCGAGCAGGCCTTCCCGCTGAAGGCTACACCCGGCCATGACGGCGACCTGTGGTTCGTCTCCCGCTCCGGGCTTTACAACAGCCGGGACGGCGGCCAGAATTTCGCAAGGATCGACGGAGGACTGGCGGTGGAGATGCTGGACTTCGGCAAGCCCCCCGAAGGTTCAGCCTATCCTGCCCTGTTCGCCATAGGGACACAGGGCGCGACCCGGGGCGTCTTCCGCTCTGACGACCGAGGCCGGTCGTGGGTCAGGGTCAATGACGACCGCCACGAATATGGTCGCCGCTATCGCGCAATAGCCGGCGATCCCAGAGTGTTTGGCCGCGTCTATGTGGCCACGGACGGACGCGGCGTCGTCTATGGAGAACCGGCATGAACCTGTCACGACGCGGACTTTTGGGAGCGGGCGCCTCAGCCTACATGCTGGGCGCCTGCGCCACGACGTCCGTCCAAGTCACGTCGGGTCCGTTCAAGCCCACCTGGGACAGCTTGATTGACGGCTACAAGACCCCTGACTGGTTCCGCGACGCCAAGTTCGGGATCTGGTCGCACTGGGGGCCGCAGTGCGTGCCCGAGTTCGGCGACTGGTACGGCCGCCAGATGTATATCCAGGGCAACCCCTTCTACGAGCACCACGTCGCCACCTACGACCACCCCAGCCGGTTCGGCTTCATGGAGTTCATCAACCAGTGGAAAGCCGACCAGTGGGATCCCGAGGGTCTGCTGGATCTCTATCAGGCAGCGGGCGCCCGCTACATCATGTCGATGGCCAACCACCACGACAATCTGGACCTGTTCGATAGCGCCCACCACGACTGGAACGTCATGCGGGTCGGCCCCAAACGCGACATCGTCGGGACGTGGGAGAAGGCGGTTCGGGCGCGAGGACTTCGGTTCGCCGTGTCAAACCACGCGGCCCACGCCTGGCACTGGTGGCAGACGGCCTATGGCTATGACGCCGAGGGGCCGATGAAGGGCGTCCGCTACGACGCCGCCCGCCTGACAAAAGCCGACGGCGCCGGCAAATGGTGGGACGGGCTGGACCCGCAAGAGCTCTACACCGGCCCGACCTTCGCCCCACCCGACGGGATCGGCTCCATCGCCGAGATGAATGCCTGGCACGACGCCCGCGACGGCCAGTGGATCGAGACCCCGCCGGCGAACAACCCGGCCTTCGTCCGGTCCTGGGTGGCGCGCCAACGCGACCTGATTACGAAATACCGGCCGGACATGGTCTATTTCGACAACTATGAACTGCCGCTGGGGCGGTACGGGCTGGAGGCGACGGCCGAGTTCTACAACGCCTCCCTTCAATGGCGCGGCGAACTGCCGGTCGTGAACGGAAAGCGCCTGGATGAACGCAAGCGCAAGGGCATTGTCGAGACGGTGGAGCGCGGCTTCTCGGACAGTCTGAAGCCCGAGCCGTGGCAGACCGACACCTGTATCGGCGACTGGCACTACAACCGCGCCCGCTACACCAGCCACTACTATGTGCCTGCCCACAGCGTGATCCAGCGCCTTGTCGATGTGGTGTCGAAGAACGGCAATCTGATGCTGAACATCCCGCAGCGCGGCGACGGATCCATCGACAGCGACGAACGCCAGATCCTGACTGACATCGCCGCCTGGATGAGGGTCAACGGCGAGGCCATCTTCGACACCCGCCCCTGGCGGATCTACGGCGAAGGACCGACGACGGTGGTGGCCGGCATGCACGGCGAAGGCGCGGCGCGTCCCTGGACCGGCCAGGACATCCGCTTCACCACCAAGGAGCAGACCCTGTACGCCTTCGCCCTCGACTGGCCGCAAGACGGCCAGATGCAGATCCACGCCCTGACGCCCCAAGCGGGACGAGTCGAGGCGGTCGATATGCTGGGCGGCCCCGCCCTGCCCTTCCGGCGAACAGATCAGGGCCTGGTCATCGACCTGCCGGAGGCGCGACCGGTGGCCGTTGCGCCGGCGGTGCGTTTGCGGGGAGCGGGTCTCGTCTGAACTCGCCCCCCCAAATCAGCGGATCGTCGCCTCGAACGGGACCGCCGGCAGCCCTGCCGGTCCATAGAGGTTGCACACCGGGCTGTCGGCCCAGCACAGGCGCACCTTGACGTCCGTCGGCTGGGCCGTGGTCAGCACCACTTGATCGCCAGCCAAGGTAGCATCGACAAAGCGGCAAGCGCCGTCTGAGTCGCATAGCTCGAACCCAATCGGACGATTGAAGCCATAGGCGGTCAAGGCCGCGCCCACCGCATAGCGGACGTGAACCCCGTCTGTCGCCCGATCCACCGAAATCGGCTGCGGCGACACAGGCTGAACCGTCCCGTCCAGACGCCGCGCCTCCAGCGCCAGCCGACGCCCGACCTCGAGCTTGTTGGTCGGGTGAATATCGTAGCGGTCGCCGATATCGACGGCGACCGCCAGACCCGACAGCGGATCGGCGTTGACCACCGTGCGCTGGCTTTCACGCAGGGCGGCCCAAAAGGAGTTGGTCGGCTGACCGGCGGCGGGGCCGAAATTGGCCAGTTGGACCACCAACATCCGCATCTCGGGATTCTGGAACTGCCTGCGCCAGTCGGCGAACAGGGCCGGCAGCAGGCGGCGGTAGCCGACGTAATCGCCGACGTTCGACTCGCCCTGATACCAGGCCATGCCCTTCACGCCGTAGGCGCCCAAAGGCGCAATCATGCCGTTATAGAGGGTCGTGGTGCCGCTGCCTCCGATCCACGGCGTGCGCGGCGGATTGGGCAGGTCGCCCAGGGGTGCGGCGACGCGGTGACGCCAGCCCGAAGACAGGGCGACCGTGCTTCCATCCGCAAATACGAGCCGCTTGTTCGCGGCCGGTCCCCAGGCGCCGCCGCCGCCGTTAGTGTCCAGCACCCCGACCGCGATCAGATTATGCCCCGCCTTCAACGTTCCCGCCGGAACGACGTAGGTACGCGGCGTGTCCCAGCCCTGCTGACCGCCCACATATTTGCCGTTGATCCAGGTCACGTCCGCATCGTCAACCGGACCCAGTTCGATCGTCGCGGCTTGACGGGCCTGGGCGGCGGTCAGTTCGACCGTTTTGCGCAGCCAGACGACGCCGTCAAAGGTGGCGAGACCGGGAACGGTAGACTCCCAGAACCCTTCGGCGGGGATCGACGCCCAGTCGGCGTCGGTCGTGCGCGCCAGGTTCCAACCCTGCTTGGTGCCGGGATCATTGGCCGCCCACCAGGCCTGAGTGATTTGCCGCCAGAGGGCGTCGCCCTGGGATGGGTCGCGGGCGTAGGCGTCCAGCGCTTCCAGCGCCTGTTCATGACCGCCCAGGGTCGTCACGGCGTCCCGGCTCAGCCAGTCCTCGATGATCGACCCGCCCCACGAGGCGGCGATCAGGCCGACCGGGACATTCTCGGACCGACGCAAATCGCGTCCCATGAAATAGCAGGCGGCAGAGAAATCACGGACGCTGGCGGGATCGGTCGTGCGCCATTGACCGACCGGGTGCGGCGCAGACGACGGCGCGGGCAGGCTGGAGCGGCCCACAAGGAAGAGACGCAGATTGGGGTCGTTAGCGGCGCCGATTTCAGTGTCGGCATTGGTCGCCTGACGGACGGCGAACTCCATGTTTGACTGGCCCGAGCAAAGCCAGACATCGCCGACCATGAGGTCCGAGACCGTCTGGGTCGCGCCCGAGCTCTGGGCGGTCAGGACATAGGGTCCGCCGGCGCTCAAGGTCGGCAGGGTGGCGCGCCAGACGCCGTCAGCGCCGGCGGTCGCCTGGACCTGAGTTTGGCTGAGACCGACGGAGACGACCGCGCCGGGCGCGGCCTGGCCCCAGACCGCGATCGGACGGCCCCGTTGCAGGACGGCGTGATCCTGAAACATCGGGTCCAGCAAGGGGGCCGCAGGCGTCTGGCCCTGGGCCTGAGCGGCGCCGACGGCCAGAACGGTCGCAGCGACGGCGGACAGCAAAAACGAGCGCATCGGCGCCTCCCCTTCACCCCGCCGGGGCGGGCGTTTCAAAATTGCACTGCACGGCGAAAATCGGTGCAATGTGCAATCAAGTGCAATCAGGCTCGATCCCCGGCCGGCCCGGCGAAGACGGAATGAGGCGTATATCACCGTCGGCAACCGTGCTGGGTCAGCTCGCACAAGAACTTAAAATCATCCGCCAAAACAACGGACCGGCATCGACATTGCGCACGATGTCGATGCCCTCCGTCTTCTAGCGACGCACCTCGACCGCCCGGCCGGAATACTGGATCGTCCTGGCCGGGGCTGCGTCGAAGTTACCGACATCGGCGCCGGGCCCGCTGACGAAGCGGACATTGATCGTCCGGTTCATCGGCATGCCCGGATAGGCGCCCGAGCGAGCGCCGATGGTCAGGACGCCGCGCGCGTCGTCCCAGGTCATCGGAATGGTCAAGAACTCGCCCCGCTCGTAGCCGTAGTCCTGGCCATCGTCCTCATAGAGGGAGAAGGTCCCGTTCGCCCCGGTATAAACGATCAGGGTCAGCGGGCCGTCCAGCTTTTCGGACGTATAGGTGATGGCCGGCCCCGTGGGCAGGATCGAGCCCGCACGGACGAATACCGGGATCTTGCCCAGAGCGGCCGCAACGGAGGCGGTTTGACCGCCCGCAAAGGTCTGACCCGTCTTCAGGTCGTACCAGTCGGCGCCGGCGGGGAAATAGACCGACCGGCTGCGCGCCTTGTACTCGGTGACGGGCGCCACCATCACCGACGGGCCGAACATGTACTGGTCGGCGATGTCCCGCGCCTTGCGGTCGGACGGGAAGTCCATGACCAGGCCGCGCATGATGGTGCCGTCGCGCAGATAGGTGTCCCCGGCGAGACTGTAGATATAGGGCATCAGCCGGTAGCGGGTGCGCATCTGCTCGGCATAGGCGGTGTAATAGTCCGTGCCCGGGTTGGCCAGATTGTACACTTCACGCAGTGGGTATTCACCGTGCGAGCGGAAGATCGGCGACCAGGCGCCGAACTGGAACCAGCGCAGTTGAAGCTCGTCCCACTCGGCCTTGTCCTCGGGCTTCATGCCGGCCGGGTTCGAATAGCGGGCCTCGACCGAGAAGCCGCCGATGTCGTGGGTCCAGTTGGCGATCCCCGACAGGCCGGCGTTGACGCCCGCCGAGATCTGATCCTGCAGATTGTCCCAACGCGCCACGACATCGCCGGACCACAGGATCGAACCAGTGCGTTGCAGGCCGCCCCAGGCCGAACGGGTCAGGATGGTGGTGCGTTGACCACCCTGCTCCGCGCGGAAGTTGCGATAGACGTTCTCGGCGTTCACCAGCGGATAGGAGTTGAAGACATAGGCGCCCGGTCCGGCCGCCGTCGGTCCCATCCGCAGGGTCCGCTCGGGGATGTCGAGGTTGGAGTGCATGTCCGGCTCGACCGAGTCCAGCCACCAGCCGTCAAAGCCCATGTCCTTGAAGCTGTCGGACATCTGCTTCCAGTACAGGTCGCGGGCGGCCGGGAGATAGGGGTCGTAGAAGCTGTTGGCGTAGCCGGGGCCGACCCAGTCGCGCGCGCCGACATCGACGTTGCGCGTGTACATGCCGCCGATGGCGTCCAGCTGCTTGTAGTGTTCGGTCGTCGGATAGAATTTCGGCCAGACCGAGATGATGATGTCGGCGTTCATGTCGTGAACGTCCTTCACCATCTGGATCGGGTTCGGATAACGCGCCGGGTCGAACTGGTGCGAGCCCCAGGCGTTTTCGGGCCAGTAGAACCAGTCCTGAACCACCATGTCGATCGGCAGGCCCAGCTCGCGATAGCGACGCACAGCGCCGACCACCTCTTCCTGGGTGTTGTAGCGCTGGCGGCTCTGCCAGAAGCCATAGGCCGAGCGGGGCAGCATCACCGACTTGCCGGTCAGGCCACGATAGTTGGAGATGACGCCGTCGAAGTCGTCGCCGCCGACATAGAAGTAGTCGATGGCCGTACCGACTTCCGAGGCCAGGCTCAGCGCGCCCTGGTCGGCCGCCGGCAGCGGGTCCATATGGCGCAGCGAGATATAGCCGTCTTCCGGGGTCCATTCGATCTTGATCGGCACGCGCGTGTTGGCCGCCATCTGGACCTGGAAATCATGGTCGAAGGGGTTCCAGTTCTGGCGCCAGTTCTGCTCGACCACCTTGCCGTCGATCGTCACCTTCACATAGCCGGACGAATAGAGGCGGAACTTGTGCAGGCCGGCGGTCGCGGTCTCAATCGAGCCTTCCCAGACGACGCTGACGCCGGCCTGGCCGGGCTTGCCCATGTCGCCGGTCTGGACCGGGGCGCCGGGCTGAGCCTTCAGGCCTTCGGGCCAGCGCTGCTGGTCGCGGATGAACTCATAATTGATCTCCCCTTCCGGCCGGCTGACCTTCAGCACGCCGTCCTGGTAATAGCGGGCGGTCAGGCCGCCGAAGGCGCCGCCCTCGTCACGAACGATCAGCCGATCCGACAACATCCCATAGGGGCGCGGGTCGCCGAAGCGGGTGATGGCGTTCGTTTCCCACAACAGGCCGTAGTTGCGGCTAGAGACAACGAAGGGCACGCCCACGTCCATATTGTGCTGGGCCAGCAGAACGTCCTGGCCCTTGTGGTTCATCACGCCCTGCTGGTGCTGGCCCAGTCCGTAGAAGGCCTCGTCGGCGGGGCTTTCCCACACCTGACGCGTGGCCAGGAAGCGGTGGTCGCCCTTCTGGTCCTCAACCGTGACAGGGGTGAGTTCGCGGCTGCCGGGGCGCTCCTTCAGGACCTCCTGGCCGTTCTCGTCGAGGAAGCGGACGGCGCCGGTGGTGCGCGACACTTCCGCCGTGGCCTCGGCCGTCTTCAGCACGACCAGATCGCCGTGAGTCTCGACCTCGAACGGGGTCGTGGTCGAAGGTTGCGCCGTGACCATCAGGCTGGCCGGCAGGTCCAGGTCGGCGTCTTCAGTGGCGGTGACGCGGATGGTTTCGGGGCCGTAAACCTCAAGGCGCACGCGGCGCGCGGCGCCCTCGGTCGGGGCTATGACGACGCCGGCGGGGATGCGTTCAAAGGCGGCTTGCTGGATCGCGCCGGCCGAGGCGCTGTCCATCAGGGTCGAACAGGCTCCCAGAGGAGCGATCATCAGGGTGGCCAGCATCAGCCGGCGGGCGAGGGTCGAGGTCATGGGGGCTCTCGCTTCTATCAGGGGTGCGTTCAGTAGGTGGCGGTGACGACGCGCAACAGCTGCGGTCGGTCGGTGAAGTTCAGGCCGTAGTCGGTTTGGTCGCCGTTCCAGATGCGTTCGAAGACCCATTTCCCGGCGTCGTCGAAACGGCCTTCTTCATAGCGCACGACCATGCGGCGCTTGCCGTCGGTCACGGGCTTGGGGGCGAAGTCGATGCGGGCGCGATAGCCGGTGACAATAAACTCGCCCGGTGCGATCTCGGCGACCAGAGCGCCGCCATTGGGCTTTTCGGCCCCCGGCACATCGGCCAGCGGACCCAGCCAGGTCCAGTCCGGCTGACCGAACTGCCAGCGGCGATAGCCGACCGTGGCGGTCCAGTCGCCCAGATCCAGGGTCTGCGACGCGCGATCATCCGGCTCGGCCACGCCCCAGACCTTGCCGTCGAAGGCGGCCTGGGCCCACACCCGCTGCCACGGCGCGATCAGCCGATAAGCATCCCGGAACGGCGTCAACGTCTTCTCGTCCACCGCAGGCGCGCCGAGCGGATAGTTGGCGTAACCGGTGTAGTCGATGCCAAAGGGCGAGTAGCCGATCCCGCCACGGCCCAGGACCGAGAACAGATAGCGGGCATAGGGGGCGTCATTGCCCGTCTCGGCCACAAACAAGGCGTTGTCGAGCCGCGCGTAGCGATCCAGATGGCCTTCATAGGTGTGGGAATCGCGGTTGTAGATGTCCGGGCTCAGCATCTCGATCGACGGGGCGGCCGCCTTCCAGACATCGATCACCGGCCAGACCGGACCGCCCGAGGCGTAGTTGGTCGGGGCGACGCGCTCATGCGGGTCAGGCAGGGCCGCATTGACGTACATGGGCAGCGGATATTCGCGCTTGCCTGCCTCAGCCACCGTATTGACGTAGGCGGCGATGGACCAGGCGTGGAAGAATTCTTCCGCCTCGTCGCCGAACACCGCGGACCAGGTTCCAGGCGCCCTGCCCGTCCGGTCCAGCAGGGCCTGGGGCACGGGGCCGTCGAAGGCGGCCTGGGCGGCGGGGGAATAGTCACGCACCGATCCGTAGGTGCCGGTCTCGTTTTCCGGCTGGACCATGATGACGGTGCGCTGGCGCTCGTCGATCTGGCGGATGTGACGCATCAGGGCGGCGAAGGCGCGGGCGTCGGCGGCCATGGTCTCCTCGCCATAGGGCGACATGGCGTAGGATTCGGCGCCGTCCTTCTGGATCAGATGCGGGAAGCGCGCGGGGTTCAGCTTGACCCAGGCCGGCGCATATTTGGGCGAGGTGTTCTTCCAGGTGGCGAACCACAGGATAACCAGACGCACGTCGTTGCGACGCGCCTCCTGCACCAGATGATCGACGAAGGAAAAGTCGAAACGCCCCTCCTCCGGCTCCAGCTGTTCCCAGGCGATGGGAACCTGAACCGTATTGGCGCCGACATAGCGGATCGCGGGCCAGGCCTCGGCCAGGGGCGCCGGATAGTTGGTCGAATTGTTGACCTGGGCGCCGAGGATGGTGAAGGGCGCGCCATCGACTATGAGCGCATGCCGTCCGTCCTGTTGGACGAGCCGAGGGATTGGCGACTGCGCCTGGACCGGCGCCGCCGCCACGACTGCGACGGCCGCGAACGATAGGGCCGTGCTCAAACCGCGTGCGAAAAAACCCATCGCCGCCTCCCAACGTCGATAAGAAAACAGTCGGGGCGCCGGCGGCTGCCGACGCCCCGTTACTCAGGTCCGGATCAGAAGGCGGCGCGCAGCACCACAGCGATCCGGCGATCGGTGTCCACCCAGTTGTAAGGCGCCTTGCGGCTCTCGCCGCCCACCTTCAGCACGGTTCGCTCGTTAAGGATATTGGTCGACTGGACGCCGATCTTCACATCCGGGGTCAGGCTGTAGAAGATGGAGCCGTCCAGTTGACCGAAGTCGCTGGACCAAACGGGCGCGTTGATGTTGGCCGCCGAGGTCGTCATCAGGTACTCCTCGCGCCAGTTGTAGGCGAGGCGCGCCGAGATACCGTACTTCTCGTAAAGGACCGCAAGATTATAGCTGGTCTTGGAAAGACCTTCGAGCGGCAGTTCTTCGCCGGCGGCGCCGTTCTGGATCGGATCCAGGATATTTTGACTGGTGTTGCGACCGCCGCTGCTGTCCACATAGGTGAAGTTGGCCTGAACCCCCAAGCCACTGAGCGGACCGGGCAGGAAGTCGTAGAACTGGGAATAGGCCAGTTCAAAGCCGTCGATCTTGCCCTCGTCACCATTGGTGTAGCGGGTCATAAGGAAGTCATAGGAGACCCCCCCGTTGGTGTAGGTCTCGGTGGAGCTGCCGGAGAAGATGAAGTCTTCCAGATCCTTGTGGAAGGCGGCGAAGGTCAGGCTGCCGGTCGGCGCGAAGTACCACTCCAGGCTGAAATCGTAGTTGGTCGCCTTCAGAGGCTCCAGGTTCGGATTGCCGCCGGTGCCCGTGAAGGGCGTCGTCGGGTTCAGCGTATAGCCGTCAGCCTCAAAGTTGATCGACAGGTTGGTGAAGGGCTGCAACTGGTACATTTCCGGTCGCAGGATAGCGCGCGACACGGCGACGCGCGCCTGAAGGGTTTCGGTCAGGAAGGCCCGCAGGTTCAGGCTGGGGAGTACATTCGTGTACTCCTTGCTGATGTTCGCCCCCGCGTCCAAGGCGCCACCGGACACGAACTGAACCGCTTCACTAAAGTCTGTGCAGTCAGCGCCCGTCGGGCAGACCCCCGTGATCGACGGTACGGTGACCACTTGGTTGGTTTCGGTCTTGGTCTTGACGACGCGGACACCGAAGTTGCCGTCGAAGGCGCGACCGAAGAAGCCCGTGTCATTGCCGAAACGGCTATAGATATAGGCAGCTTCGGTCTTCTCCTGAAGATCAGTAACCCCGCCGTTGCCGCTGCCCAGACGATAGCTGTCGTAGTCGTCGCTGAGCGGCGCCCAGCCCCAACCGGCGCTCTGGGTGGTCTTCAAGATGTCATCGGCGTGGGCGGTGCCCTGATTCAGCAGGCCGGCAGTCGGGAACCAGGCGACGCCAGGAACCGAAGTATCCCCACGGAAGAAGTTGTCGAACGTGTACAAGAAGGAGGAATCCAGCAGACGCGGATCCTGCGCCCCCCCCACAGCTCCAGCATCGTCTAGATAGACCGTATTAGCGTTGAACAGCCAATACTGGTTCGACAGCAGCCCCCAGTTATAGCCCGTCTGGCGGTTGGTGTAGTTCTTGTCCGTCATACGAAAGCCGAACTCGACCGAGCGGAAGAAGTCGTTGTTCTCAAAGTCGTAGCGCGCATCGAGACGGCCGGCCATTTCGTCGGCCTCGTTGTCCTCGATGTGGTCCATCGCGGCCGCCCACCAGTAGCTCGACTTGTCTTCCATCGACCCGCCCGTGGAGGTGATGGTCGGCAGGTCGCCGTCGATGGTGAACTGCAGATCGGGACGATCTTCCAACTGGGTGAAGGCCGTCATCGAATAGATTTCGGCCGTCGACTTGACGTACTGGAGGTCGCCGCTGAACGACCAGGCGCCGCCGGGGGTATATTTGAAGTTCAGTGCGACATCGCCGGTCTTCTTGGTGTCGTCGCCGATACGGGTGTCGGTGTTGTAGTTGGCGTCGAAGACCGTGCCCGCAACGAACACGCCATCCTCGTTGTAGGAGTAGGTCGAGTTGGGCGTCAGGATGCTTTCGCTGCCCATCGCATACTCGACGTTATAAGTCTCGGCCTGCGAACCCAGGGCCTGCAGGGTGAACAGCCACTGGTCGTTCGGGCGCCATTGCGCCGCCAGCGCGACCGCCGTGCGCTTCTGTTCCCAGTCGATGGTGCGCCAGCCCATATTCTTGGGAATATAGACCGTTTCATTGGCTTGGCCCGTGCCGTCGGCGCTGTCGGCCGTCAGGACCACCGGGTCATAACGGTCGGCCGAGATGCTGTCGGTGCGGTTGCCCACGTTCGAGATACTGACGTTGGCCAGCAGGCCAAACTCGCCGATCCGCGTGTCCCAGCGGTCGGAGCCGATGATGCTGCCTGACCAGAAACCCTTTTCCGAGAGGTCGCCGTAGTTGTAGTCCGCGTTGATCGCCAGCAGGGGCTCGCTGTTATCAAACGGAACGCGTGTGCGCAGATTGATCGTGCCGGCGATGCCCCCTTCGATCATGTTGGCTGCGACGTTCTTGTACACGTCCACGCCGGACAACAGGTCAGCGGACACGTCTTCGAAGCTTAGCCCCCGGCCGCTGGAGGCCGAGAAGATGTCGCGGCCGTTGGTCTCGGACCGCACGCCCGACAGGCCGCGCACAAAGACGCCGCCGCCTTCGGCCGCCAGACGGGCGGGGTCGCGTGCGGAGTTGGTGCGTTGCAGGGTGATGCCGGGAATACGTTGCAGCGCCTCGGACACCGAACGGTCCGGCAGGGCGCCGATGTCTACGGCCGTCACCGAATCGACGATGACTTCAGAGTTCTTTTTGATCGCCTGAGCCGACCGCAACTGAGCGCGGATACCGGTGACGACGACTTCATCGACCGTGGCGGCGTCGTCAGATTGGGCAGCTTCCTGCGCTATGGACGTCGTCGGCGCCATGGCGGCGACGACGACAAGCGAAGCGCCGCACAGAAGCGCGACACGGCGAACGTGATTTTGACGAGACATTTGCCTCAAACCTTCCTGCTGGTCGCGCCCGTCGCTTATCAGCGTCGTGGGACGACATCCCTCCCGAAGTTGAGGTCCGCCGCTCTAGGACGACGTGACCACCTTTCAAGGATGCACAGCTTTTCATGCGTTGAAAAGCATTTTCTGATAGCGCTACCATTAATGCTCCCCTCCGAGCTTTGCTTTACGGTGGACGGCAATCAGGACCGGCGCAAAGTCGGCATGGAGGGAGAGGTAATGAGCGACACGTCAGGAGAGGTGCGCCACATCGCCATCGTCGGCGGCGGCACCGCCGGCTGGATGGCCGCCGCCGCCCTGGCGCGCGCCTTCACCCGCCCATCGGGTCTTGCCGTCGAAATCACCCTGGTCGAATCGGAAGCCATAGGAACCGTGGGCGTCGGCGAAGCGACCATCCCGCCGATCCGTCAGTTCATCCGCATGCTGGGACTGGCTGAAGATGATTTCATCCGGTCCACGGCCGCCACCGCCAAGCTGGGCATCGCGTTCAAGGACTGGAGCAGCCCCGGATCCGACTATTTCCATGGCTTCGGCGACTATGGCCCGACCGTCGCCGGACAGGCCTGGCGGCAATACCTGTTCCGTCTGAAGGCGGCAGGCCGGATACAGGGCCTGGAGCCCTGGTCGGTGCCGACCGCCATGTCGCGCGCCAACCGGTTCGCCCCGCCGGCGGACGACCCCCGCTCCGTTCTCTCCCACTATTCCTACGCCTTCCAGTTCGACGCCGGCCTGTTCGCGCGTCGTCTGCGGACCCTGGCGGAAGGTCTTGGCGTGATGCGCTGCGAAGGTCGGATCGTGGATGTCGTTCAAAGCCCGGACACAGGACATGTCGCGGCCGTACAGTTGGAAGATGGCCGGCAGGTCGGGGCCGACCTTTTCATCGACTGTTCGGGTTTCCGGGGTCTGTTGATCGAACAGACGATGAAGGCGGGATACGAGGACTGGAGCCACTGGCTTCCTTGTGACCGGGCCATCGCCCTGCCCTGCGCGGCAACCCGCCCGGCAGAGCCGTTCACGACGGCTCGCGCCCGTTCGGCCGGTTGGCAATGGCGTATTCCGCTGCAGCACCGGGTCGGCAACGGCTATGTCTATTCCAGCGCTCACATCGACGATCAGGCGGCGTTGGACGACCTGATCGGTCAGATGGAATCGCCGCCCCTGGCTGAGCCCAACCGACTGAGGTTCGTCACCGGACGTCGGCGGGAAGTCTGGAAGGGCAATGTCGTCTCCCTCGGACTGGCCTCGGGATTTCTGGAGCCGCTGGAGTCGACCAGTATCAATCTGATCCAGAACGGCATCGGCCGGCTGCTCGAGATGTTCCCAGATCGCAGTTTCGATCCCTTGCTGGTCCGCGAGTACAACCGTCGTTCGGCGCTAGAGCTCGAGCGGATCCGCGACTTCATCGTCCTGCACTATCACCTGGCGCAACGGACGGACGGCGATCTTTGGCGTCACTGCCGCGAGACCGCGCCGCCCGACAGTCTGATGCACAAGATCGAACTGTTCCGCGCGCGCGGCGACATCCCCTTACTGGAAGACGAGTCCTTCCGCGAGGACAGCTGGACCGCCGTCTTCACCGGCCTGGGCGTCTGGCCTCGGCGTACGACGCCTCTGGTCGGGCTGGACAAGCTTGACGACGTCCAACGACAGGCCGCGCGCTTCGCGGACCTGATCGGTCAGGCCGTCTCCAGCCTGCCCCCCCACTCAGACCATTTCACCGGTTACGCCTGATGGTCCCGGCGCCGGTTCAACGCATCCTGATCGTCGGCGGCGGCGCCGCCGGATGGATGGCGGCGGCCGCCCTGTCGCACATACTGGGCAGGGCGGTTCGGATCGATCTTGTCGAGTCAGAGGCCGTCGGCACGGTCGGCGTCGGCGAGGCCACAATCCCGCCGATCAAGCTTTTCAACCAGCTTCTAGGCATCGACGAGAACACCTTCATCCGCGAGACCCAAGCCACGTTCAAACTGGGCATCGCCTTCCAGGATTGGTTTCGCCAAGGGCACAGCTATTTCCATCCCTTCGGCGCCTATGGCGCGCCGCTCGGCGTGGCGGCCTTTCACCAGTACTGGTTGAGGGCTAGCGCGAGCGGCGATGTCGGCGGCTTGGGTGAATATTCGCCCACCGAAATGGCGGCGCGACTGGGGCGGTTCGCCCGTCCGGAGGACACGCCAAACGCGCCGTTGGCGCGGATGACCTACGCCTTCCATTTCGACGCCGGTCTCTATGCGCGTTTTTTGCGGGGTCAATCGGAAGCGCGCGGGGTGACCCGCTACGAAGGCCGTATCGCCGACGTAAAATTACGGGACAGCGACGGCTTCATCCAGTCCGTCAAACTTGAGGACGGGCGCGAACTGGCGGCCGACTTCTTCATCGATTGCTCCGGTTTCCGAGGCCTGCTGATCGAGGGCGCGCTTAAGACCGGCTACGAGGACTGGACACACTGGCTGCCTGCGGACCGCGCCGTAGCCATGCCTTGCGCCCGCGTGGCGCCGCCAACGCCTTACACCCAGTCCACGGCCCTGTCGGCAGGCTGGCGCTGGCGGATCCCGCTTCAGCACCGGACCGGCAACGGCTATGTCTATTCGAGCGCCTTCCTGTCCGACGATGAAGCCGAGACGACGCTTCGGGCGTCGCTGGACGGACTTGCGGCGGGCGAGCCCAACTTCCTTCGGTTCACAACCGGCCGCCGGCGCAAGACCTGGAACAAGAACTGTTTGTCCCTGGGTCTGGCCTCGGGCTTCATAGAGCCGCTGGAATCGACCAGCATCCACTTGATCCAGTCGGGCCTGTCCAAGCTCTTGCTCAGCTTCCCCGACACCGGCTTCGCGCAGGCGGACATCGATAACTACAACCGGCTGATGCAGACCGAATTCGAACGGGTCCGCGACTTCATCATCCTGCACTACCATGCGACCGAGCGGGACGACGCCGCGCTGTGGCGCCAGGTGCGCAACATGGCCGTGCCGGACAGCCTGACACAAAAGATTGAGCTGTTCCGGAGTCGCGGGCGGGTCTTCCGCTACGATGATGAGTTGTTCCAGGAGGCCAGTTGGATCGCCGTCCTGATGGGCCAGGGCGTAATCCCTGGTCGCTGCGACCCCCTGACCGAAACCGTGCCTCAAGAGCAGGTTCGGCTCCGACTGAACGAGATCAGATCGGCGATCCGGCGCGCAGTCGAACAGATGCCGACCCACGACGATTATATCGCGGCCCGATGCCGGGCGGGTCCGGCGGGCTGAGTTTCACCTCAACCCGCCTGAACTGATGCAGCTCAACCTCAATGGTTGTCGCGCGGCAGGCCGAACTTGTCGACGATGCGGTGGTATTTGATCGCGGGCTCAAGCACGGCGCCCGTCTCCAGCTGACCGACCGTGGCGCGTTGAATCTCCTGCCAAGGCGTTTGGGAGGCCGGGTACTTGTAGCCGCCCGTCGCTTCGAACGCCTTACGGCGCTCGGCCAATTCTTCGTCGGAGATCAGGATGTCGGCGCGACCGGTGTTCAGGTCGATCCGCACCCGGTCGCCGGTCTTCAGCAGGGCGATGTTCCCGCCCGCCGCCGCCTCGGGCGATGCGTTCAGGATCGACGGCGAACCGGAGGTCCCCGACTGACGTCCGTCACCGATACAGGCCAGGGCGCTAACGCCCTTCTTGATCAGATAGGACGGCGGCCGCATGTTCACGACCTCGGCCGCGCCAGGATAGCCGACCGGGCCGGCGCCGCGCATGAACAGCAGGGTCTGTTCTGTAATGCCCAGGCTCTCGTCGTCGATCCGGTGGTGATAGTCCTCGGGCCCGTCGAACACGACGGCCGGGCCTTCGAAGGCGTTCAGGTCGTCAGGGTTTGACAGATAGCGCTCGCGGAACTCGGGCGAGATCACGCTCAGCTTCATGATGGCCGAGTTGAACAGATTGCCGGTGAAGACGACGAAGCCCGCGTCGGTCTTCATCGGAGCGTCGAAGCTCTTGATCACGTCCGGCAGAACGATCTCCGCGTCGCGGCAGTTGTCGCCGATCGACTTGCCGGTGACGGTCAGGGCGTTCTCGTTGATCAGCCCCTGTTTCATCAGTTCGGACACGACCGCCGGCACGCCGCCGGCATGGAAATAGTCCTCGCCCAGATAGTCGCCGGCGGGTTGCAGGTTCACCAGCAGCGGCACGTGAAGCCCCTCGGTCTGCCAATCCTGCAGCGGCACATCGACGTGGGCGTGGCGGGCCAGGGCGGTCAGATGGATGGGGGCGTTGGTCGAGCCGCCGATGGCGGAGTTGACGACGATGGCGTTGTGGAAGGCCTCCTTCGTCAGGATGTCCGACGGCTTCAGATCTTCGCGCACCATTTCGACGATGCGCAGACCGGTCTCATAGGCGACCTGGGCGCGCTCGCGGTAGGGCGCCGGAATGGCGGCCGAGCCGGGCAGCGACATGCCCAGGGCCTCGGCCAGCGAGTTCATCGTCGTCGCCGTGCCCATGGTGTTGCAGTAGCCGACCGAAGGGGCCGAGGACGCCACCAGTTCGATGAAGCCGTCATAGTCGATCTCGCCGGCCGCCATCATCTGGCGCGCCTTCCAGATGATCGTGCCCGAGCCGGTGCGCTCGCCCTTGTGCCAGCCGTTCAGCATCGGGCCGACGGACAGGGCGATGGCGGGGATGTCCACGGTCGCCGCCGCCATCAAGCAGGCGGGCGTGGTCTTATCGCAGCCGATAGTCAGCACGACCCCATCCAGCGGATAGCCGTATAGGCTCTCGACCAGCCCCAGATAGGCCAGGTTGCGGTCCAGACCGGCGGTCGGACGCTTGCCGGTTTCCTGGATCGGATGGACCGGAAATTCCATGGCGATGCCGCCCGCCTCGCGGATGCCCTCGCGCACGCGCTCAGCCAGCACCAGATGGTGGCGGTTGCACGGCGACAGGTCCGACCCGGTCTGGGCGATACCGATGATGGGCTTATTGGACTGAAGCTCTTTTCGCGTCAGGCCATAGTTCAGATAACGCTCCAGATAGAGGGCCGTCATGTCCGGGTTCTCCGGATTGTCGAACCAGGCGCGGCTGCGGAGCATCTTATTGGGCTTCGAGGTATCGGTCATTTCAGGTCCAGCCGCCATCGACGACATAGTGTTGATTGGTGATCGCCCCCGCCTCGTCCGAACACATGAAGACGACCATCTTGGCGATGTCGTCCGGCACGAGCCGGCGCTTGAGGCACTGGTTGGCGTAGATTTCCTTTTCGGTCTCCGGCGTGACCCACAGCTCGAGCTGGCGTTCGGTCATGATCCAGCCGGGCGCCACGGCGTTCACCCGAACGCCGAAGGGGCCGAAGTCGCGGGCCAGCGAACGGGTCAGACCGATCACCGCAGACTTGCACGCCGTATAGGCCGGCATCCCGCCCTGCCCGATGATCCAGGAGGTGGAGCCCAGGTTGACGATGGCGCCCTTGCCGCTCGCCTTCATGTCGGGCAGCACGGCCTGGGCGGCGAAGAACTGATGCTTCAGGTTCACGGCCATCCGGCCGTCCCAATATTCCTCGGTCACGTCCAGGGTCGCATGGCGTTCGTCATGGGCGGCGTTATTGACCAGGATATCGATTGGGCCGAACGCGGCGCGCACCTCGGCCACCGCCGCCTTCAGCGCCGGGATATTGGTCAGGTCACAGGCGACGAACAGCGTGTCCGCCCCCAGCTCGGCCTGAAGCTTGGCCCCCCGTTGCACATCGATGTCGAGAAAGCCCACTCGGGCGCCCTGGGCGTGAAAGGCGCGGACAATGCCTTCGCCGATGCCGCCGGCGCCGCCGGTGACGATGACGGTCCTGCCTTTGAGGTCAGTGTAGATGGCGGCCATGATTCGAAGCGCGCCTCCTCGACGCCCGCCGTTCTATCGGCGGCTATTGGTCTTTCACAAATGAAAGTCGTTACCGTCAACGAAAATGACGACTGGCTTTGCTCCTGTCAACGGCCGAAACTCGTCGGAGATCAAGCTTGTGAGACGGCGCTCATCTGATCGGAAATCGCCCCGGCCGCCTGGACCAGCAGGGTCGCCGCCTGGTCCTTGGTGCAGACCATCGACGCCTGCTCGATAAAGGGCGTGATCAGGGTGGCGATGACGCCGTCCGACCCCATGATCGGCGCGACCAGATCGGTGACGCCGACCACGAAATCGCTAGCGCGCTCGACATGAGCGCCTCGGGTCATGGCCATGGCCCGCTCCGCGAACTCGATCACATCCGCCTCTCCAAACAGAGAAACCAAGCTATCGTGCAAGTGTTTGCGCGCCCGCGGATTGGACCGGGAATAGAACATCAGGCCAGACGTCGCGTGCAGAATGCTGCGGCGATAGCCGATCCGTACCGAATAGCCGAGGTCGCCCGGGCTCTCGATTCGGGCGATCACAACGATCTGGTCGCCGGACGGGACGACGAGGTGGCAGGACTGTAAAGTGTTCGACGCCAAATCACGCATAGCGGGCATGGCCACATCGACCAGCGATTTGATCGGCGCCTGAGTCATGCCGAGCGTGAAGAGGCGGTTAGTCAGGCGATAGCCGTCCGGCGACTGTTCAATATAACCGCGAAACTCCAGCACCTGGATCATACGGAACAGCTCGCTGACCGAACGTCCCAGCGTCGCCGACATCTGCGACGGCGTCATCGGCTCGCCCTGAGCCGACAGCAGTTCCAGAACGTCCAGCCCCTTCTCCAGCGCGGGCGCTCTATATTTGCGGTCGTCAGTCGGGTCTTGATCGGTCATGAGAATCCTGCGGCAAGATCCAGAGGCTAACGGGGCGTCACCTTTGAGTGAAGCCGCGAGCGCGCCGACCTTAGCATTGTTGCGGGTAAAATCTCCCCGCATATATAAAAATATCGTTGCGGCGGATGGACGCCTCCCCTAGGCTTTGCGGGAAGCCCGGACCAAGGGCCGCCCGCACCAAGGGCTGTAGGGGAAATGCACATGACGCTTGCGGGCATCGATCTGGCCATTCTGGCGATCTACGCCGTCTTCATCTTCGGCCTGGCCCAGTGGGTCTCTCGCAGCAAGGCCGGCGAGCAGAAGACCTCCACCGACTATTTCATGGCGTCCAAGAGCCTGCCCTGGTGGGCCATCGGCGCCTCGCTGATCGCCGCCAACATCTCGGCCGAACAGATCATCGGCATGAGCGGCTCGGGCTATGTGATTGGCTTGGGCATCGCCTCCTACGAATGGATGGCGGCCCTGACCCTGCTGATCGTCGGCAAGTTCTTCCTGCCCATCTTCCTGCGCAACGACATCGTCACCATGCCGCAGTTCCTGCAGCAGCGGTACGGACCGACGATCCGCAACGTGATGGCCGTCTTCTGGCTGCTGCTCTACGTCTTCGTCAACGTGACCTCGATCCTGTGGCTGGGCGCCATCGCCGTCCACACCGTGACCGGGTTCAACCAGGACTACGCCATCGTCGCCATCGGCGTCTTCGCCCTGGCCTATCAGCTGTGGGGCGGTCTGAAGGCCGTGGCCCTGACCGACATCGTCCAGGTGGCCCTGCTGGTCTGCGGCGGCCTGATCATCGGCTTCATCGCCCTGTCCACCATCGGCGGCGCGGGCGGCGCCCTCGCCGGCTTCAACACCCTGCTGACCGAGTTCCCGGACAAGTTCGACATGATCCTGTCCAAGGACAGCCCCCACTATCAGGAACTGCCGGGCATCGCCGTTCTGCTGGGCGGCCTGTGGGTCATGAACATCAGCTACTGGGGCTTCAACCAGTACATCATCCAGCGCGCCCTGGCCGCCAAGTCGCTGCACGAAGCCCAGAAGGGCATCGCCTTCGCCGCGTATCTGAAGCTGCTGATGCCGGTGATCGTGGTCCTGCCGGGCATGGCCGCCCTGATCCTGGCGCCGAACCTGTCGGCGCCGGACCAGGCCTATCCCTCGATGATGAACCTGCTGCCGGTCGGGCTGAAGGGTCTGGTCTTCGCCGCCCTGATCGCCGCCATCATCGCCTCGCTGGCGTCCAAGGTGAACTCGATCTCGACCATCTTCACCCTGGACCTCTACGCCAAGATCAGGAAGGACGTGCCCGAGCATCAGTTGGTCACCGTCGGCCGCATCGCCGCCGTCGTCGCCGTGATCATCGGCATCCTGACCGCCCGTCCGCTTCTGGGCGGCTTCGACCAGGCCTTCCAGTTCATCCAGGAGTTCACGGGCTTCTTCACGCCGGGCATCGTCGTCATCTTCATGCTGGGCCTGTTCTGGAAGCGCGCGTCTGAAGCCGGCGCCCTGACCGCCGCCATCGGCTCGGTGGTGCTGTCGGCCATCTTCTGGTGGCTGCAGGAAACCGGTCAGTTCATCTTCCCCTTCATGAACCGGGTCGGCGTCGTCTTCGTCGTCTCCCTGATCGCAGCCGTCATCGTCTCCCTGCTGGTCCCGGCCAAGCCGGACGCCATGAAGATCAAGCTGGACCAGATCAGCTACAAGACGTCGCTGGGCTTCAACCTGGCCGCCGTCGGCGTGGTCTGCTTCCTGATCCTGGTCTATTCGATCTGGTGGTAAGGTGAGCTTGACGACAGGTCTGATCGGACCAGGCCTTATCGGCATTGACTGGGGCACCAGCAATCTGCGCGCCATCCGGATCGCCGAAGGCGGGCGGGTTCTGGACAGTCGTTCGGACCCGCGCGGCGCGGGCGGCCTGACGCCTGACCAGTTCCACGACGTCCTTCAGGACGTCGCCGGCGACTGGTTGGATGAAGGCCTGCCTGTCCTGGTCAGCGGCATGGCCGGCGCACGCGGCCGTTGGCGAGAAATGGCCTATCTGCCCTGCCCCGCCGGCGTCACGGATCTGGCCGGCGCCGTCGCTTCGCCGGATGACGCGCCTCTGGTCCGCCTAGTACCCGGCGTCGCGGCGTTTGAAGACGGCCGCCTGCAAGACGTGATGCGCGGCGAAGAGACCCAGGTCCTGGGTCTGGACCTTCAGGACGACGCCGTAGTGGTCGGTCCCGGCACCCACAGCAAATGGGTCCGCACCGCCCAGGCCCGGATCACCGGTTTCCGCACCTTCATGACCGGCGAGTTGTTCGCCGCCATCCGCAAAGGCACGATCTTGGGCGCCGACATGGGCGATCCGGGCGTGGATGACGACGCCTTCGCCGCCGGCGTGGCGCGGGCGCTGCACGACCCGGCCGTGACCGCCAACCTATTCTCGGTGCGGGTCGAAGGTCTCGCGGGGCGGCTCTCGGCCGCGGCCGCCGCCGACTATCTGTCCGGCCTGCTGATCGGGGCCGAGATCACCGCCCAGGTCGACGCTCGCGACCGTCCGATCATCCTGATCGGCGCCGAGCCCCTGTGTCGCCGCTACGCCGCCGCTCTGGCCCTGGGCGATTTCCAAGACGTCCGCATCGCGGACGGCGCCGCCGCCACGGCCCTCGGCCTGTGGCGCATTCACGAGGCTGTATCCCGATGATTACCCCCACCGTCGAAAGCCTGGACGCCCTGCCGCTGATCGCCATCCTGCGCGGGCTGACGCCTGACGAGGCGGTCGCGGTCGGGGAAGCCATCGTCGCTGCCGGCTTCCGCTGCCTGGAAGTGCCGCTGAACTCACCCGATCCGCTGGAGAGCATCCGCCGTCTGCGCGCAGCCCTGGACGGCCGCGCCCTGGTCGGCGCCGGCACGGTCCTGACCGTCGCCGCCGCGCGCGAGGTCGCGCAGGCCGGCGGTCAGCTGATCATCTCGCCCAACACCAATACCGACGTGATCCGCGAGACCAAGGCGCTGGACCTGCTGTCCCTGCCCGGCTTCTTCACTCCGTCCGAAGCCTTTGCAGCCCTAGAAGCCGGCGCCGACGCCCTGAAACTGTTTCCGGCCGAGGTCGCGGGAACGCCGGGTCTGAAGGCCGTCCGCGCCGTCCTGCCCGCCGCCACCCGCGTCTATCCCGTGGGCGGCGTCGATCCCGACAGCATGGCTCAGTGGTTGGCCGCCGGCGCTTCCGGCTTCGGCATCGGCTCCGCCGTGTTCAAGCCCGGCCAGTCTGCTGAAGAGGTCGGCCGCAACGCCGCCGCCTTCGTCTCGGCCTGGACCGCCGCCGCCCCGGCGCGCTGAGCAAGGCCTGGCCCGCCCTATCCAAAACGTCCACTCCGTCCGATCACCTTGGGCAGGATGTCGCGCTTTTTCAAATTGACACCGGTGACACAGCCCGGCTCCTATGTCGCTCGCTTCGGCCAATAAGAGCAGACGAGGAAACGACCATGAGATTCATCGACCGCCGGGCCGCCTTGGCCGGCCTGCTGGGCGGCGTCGCGGCCTCGGCCCTGCCCGTTCGCGCCGCCTTCGCCCAGACCCATGAGGAAGCCGCGCCCCTGGGGCGGGAATGGGCGCACATGAAATGGCGTCGCGGCGTCGAGGGCCAGCGGATGGCCGACCTCGGCGACGGCACATTCCTCAATCCCATCGTCGCCGGCGACCACCCGGATCCGTCGATCCTGAAGGACGGCGAAGACTACTATATGACCTTCTCGTCGTTCGAGTCGGTGCCGGGCATACACATCTGGCATTCGCGCGACCTGGTGAACTGGCGGCCGGTGACCGCGGCCCTGACCACCAATATCGGCTCGGTCTGGGCGCCGGAGCTGATCAAGCACGAGGGGCGCTTCTACTGCTACATTCCCGCCCGTTTTCCCGAATACCGCTCCAACTATGTCATCTGGGCTGACCGGATCGAAGGGCCGTGGAGCGAGCCGATCGATCTGAAACTTCCGGCGCACATCGATCCGGGCCACATCGTCGGCGAAGACGGCAAACGCTATCTGTTCCTGAGCGGCGGCGACCGAGTGAAGCTGACCGATGATGGCCTGGCCCTTGATGGGCCGGTGGACAAGGGCGTCTACAAGGCGTGGCGCTATCCCGACGATTGGATCGTTGAAGGCTTCGCCCAGGAAGGACCCAAGCTGCTGAAACGCGGCGAGTATTTCTACATGATCACCGCCATCGGCGGCACCGCCGGACCGCCCACCGGCCATATGGTCATCGCCGCCCGGTCGAAATCGATCAATGGCCCCTGGGAAGACTGCCCCCATAACCCGATCGTACGCACCCGGTCTGGTGCGGAAAAATGGTGGTCGCGCGGCCACGCCACCCTAGTGGAAGGGCCGACCGCCGGCGACTGGTGGATGGTCTATCACGGCTATGAGAACGCCTATTGGAGCCTGGGCCGTCAGACGCTTTTGGATCCCATTGAATGGACCGAAGACGGCTGGTTCCACGCCAAGGGCGGCGATCTGTCGCAGCCAATTCCCAAGCCCAAGGGTGGCCAGGCCGTACCTCACGGCATGGCCTTGTCGGATGATTTCTCCACCGACAAGTTCGGCCTTCAGTGGAGCTTCTACGACCCGCAGCCCAACGAAAAGGACCGCTTGCGTCGCCAGAACGGCGTGCTGCACATGCGGGCCAAGGGCAAGGCGCCCGTCGATTGCTCACCCCTGACCTTCGTCCAGGGCGAGCAGGCGTATCAGATCGAATGCGAGATCGAGATCGACTCGGGGGCCGTGGCGGGTCTTATCCTGTTCTATGACCGCGCCTTATATGCCGGCCTCGGATTCGACGCCCAGAGGTTCGTCACCCACCAGTACGGAATCGAACGCGGACGCCCGGCGAATCCGCACGGCCGACGCATGTTCATCCGCCTGACCAACGCCTACCAGAACCTCTATTTCGACACCTCGCCCGACGGCCAGACTTGGTCCCGGTTCGACCGAGGCATGGAAGTTTCCGGTTATAATCAGAATGTTCGCGGCGGCTTCATGATGCTGCGTCCCGGTCTCTACGCGGCAGGAGACGGTGAGGCGCGCTTCCGCAATTTCAAGTTCAAAGCCTTGTAACAGCAACCCACGGCGGAGGGCCGCCCGGCCCTACCGCCGTTGGCGCGTCCAACACTGCGGGATCCGAAAGCAAAATTTGGGGCTGGCGCTCGCCTTATTTTAGCCATATGACACCGGTGACATTGCAAGACGGTCGTTGGATCGTAGTGAAATGAAGCAGGCTGTCCCCCGGTGAGCGAGGGACGGGGATATCGGCATCCGGCCCGTCAGAGGCTGGAGCGGATGAAACGGAGGGAACGGATGCAAAACCAAACCATAGGACATTTGCGCGCGGCGGCCTCGCCGGCGGCGATCTTGATGGGGGCGATGCTGTTCGCCGCCCCTGCTTTTGCTCAGGAGACTGAGCAGGCCGCGACGGTCGATGAAGTCGTCGTTACCGGCATCCGCGCCTCGCTGGCCAGCGCGCTCAGCGAGAAGCGCCGCTCCAACACCATCGTCGATGTGATCAATGCCGAGGACATCGCGGACTTCCCGGACGCCAACCTGGCGGAATCCCTGCAGCGGATCCCCGGCGTCTCGATCGACCGTGAGAACGGCGAAGGCAATTCGATCTCGGTGCGCGGTCTGGGCGGCGACTTCACACGGGTTCGGCTGAACGGCCTCGAAACCCTGTCGACTTCGGGCGCCAGCAGCGCCGACGGCGCCCTGCGCCGGGATCGGGGCTTCCAGTTCAACACCTTCGCGTCGGAACTGTTCAACTCGCTGAAGGTGCAGAAGTCCGCCGACGCCCAGACCGACGAAGGCTCTCTGGGAGCGACGGTCGATCTGATCTCGGGCCGTCCGTTCAACTTTTCCGAGCGTCGTCTCGCCCTGACCCTTCAGGACGCCTATTACGAGAACGGCGGCAACCACAGCCCCCGCGTCGCCCTGCTGGCGTCGGACCGCTGGACCAGCAAGATCGGCGAGTTCGGCCTGCTGGGCTCTCTCGCCTACAATGAACGCAAGCAGGTGATCGACAGCTATCAGCGTCAAGTCGGGTCCATGGACTACGCCTATCGCGGCGCGACGTTCAACAACGTCGGGTCCAACTCAGCCGGTGATCATCAGGGTTTCGCCCTGCCCATCGGAACTCCGCTTTCGGCCCTGCCCCGCGTGACCAATCCAGAGGCCCTCGGTTATCTGATCGGGTCGGACCCCGAGGCCTACGCCCTGATCAACGGCGGCGGCACGCGCGGATCCCTGGTCCGCATTCCCGCCCTGGCGACGCTCAACCACCGCGAGGTCGAACAGGACCGTCTGGGCGTGACCCTGTCGGGCCAATGGCGACCGACGGATCGTACGACGATCAACTTCGACAATCTCTATTCGGAGATGACCCAGACCTCGACCAACTACCAGATCGGACCGGTCGGGCTGAACCGCAACAACACCAACGGCAACCGCACACTGACGTCGTTCAGCTATTTCACTGAACCCACGGCCAGTTCTGGCAACAACAGCTATCGCAACCGGCGAAGCGTCTATGCCAACTGCACGGCTCAGGCCGCGACGGAGTTCCGCGACGCCATCGACTGCGGCCAGTCTCTCTATGGCAGCACGCCGCTGTTTACCACTGCGCCAGGCGCGACGAGCCAGACCTTGAACGCCGGAACCGGCAGCTTCAATCCGAACAACCTTGAGGTCTACGACTACTACAACCAGCCGGCTTCGGTCGGTTATATCGCCCATCCGGACTATCTGGCGCGGCGGGGCGCGTTTATTGGGCGGCCGTCGGTGCGGTTGATGGATGCGGGGCTTAGCGCGACCGGGGCTAACGCCAACTATCTGGTGTTGGGCAATGTCGACATGCGTTCGGCGGTGGACCAGGGATCCTACACCACGAAGTTCCGTCAGAACTCGATCAATATCGAGCATGACTTCAGCGATCGTTTCAGCATGTCGCTGCTGATCGGCGACTCGGAATCGACCAACGAGAACACCGGCCTGCTGGCGGACTTCATCCGTCTGGACTCCGGCCAGGGCGTCGCCGGCAACGACTATTTCGTCTATGACGACCGCGCGGGCGGCGACATGCCGTTCATCGACTTCGGTTTCGATGTGGCCGACCCGAACAACTGGGATTTCGTCAAGGGCTACTCCGCTCTACGCGCGTTCCGCACCGTCACCGAGAACGGCTATCAGACGGCCAAGGCCGACTTCCGCTGGGACTATAACGATCAGGTCACCTTCCGCTTCGGCATCGGCAAGCGGAAGTTCGACTTCTACTATACGCGTTTCGAACGGCTGGTCTCCGACACCATGAACCCCAGCCTGCTGGAAGGGGTGAATACGGGCCTGGCCCAGGCGACCACGGTCGGGGACATGGGTCAGGCGGTGAGTTGGGGCGATGGTCTGGATGTGCCGGACGGCATGCCGACCTCCT
This sequence comes from Brevundimonas sp. FV2ps16, assembly GCF_058681075.1. Classification (NCBI taxonomy): domain Bacteria; kingdom Pseudomonadati; phylum Pseudomonadota; class Alphaproteobacteria; order Caulobacterales; family Caulobacteraceae; genus Brevundimonas; species Brevundimonas sp. FV2ps16. The sequence continues at coordinate 2,724,825 of NZ_CM178728.1, forward strand.
TCTTCGCGCCGAACCTGCAGGCCTTCCAGAACCGCTTCGGCTTCGACTGCGATTGCATCAACGAGTGGGGCGACTGGCGTCTGTCGGATCTGCGCAACGGCGGGGTCAACACCTTCTGGGTCGATGAGGAAAGCCTGTCCTACTACGGCCAGATGGACTTCGACCTGCCGCTGCCGATCGGCACGCTGCGCGGCAACGCCGGCCTGCGCCGCGCCGAGACCAGCGTGGAGTCGCGCGGCCGTTCGCCCAGCGGCCGCCCCATCACCAACGACAACGAATACAACGACACCCTGCCGTCGCTGAACCTGGCGTGGGAGCCCAACGACAAGCTGATCTTCCGCTTCGCGGCCTCCAAGGTCATGGCCCGACCGCAGATGACGGCGCTTCAACCCGGCGTCACCGCCTTCACCGTGCCTGTCGGCGTAGCCGGCGCCGCAGCCGAGTTTGACGGCTCCAACGCCCAGATCACTCTGGGCAACACCAAGCTGAAGCCGTTCCGCGCGACCAATCTCGACTTCAACGTCGAATGGTATTTCGCCAAGGACGCCCTGCTGTCGGTCGCCTATTTCCACAAGGAGATCGAGAGCTTCCCGCAGGTCGTGCTGCGCGAAGGCAAGCTGAGCGACATCTTCGACGCGGAACAGATCGCCAATCTGCGCGCCGCCTATGACGGCCTGGTCGATCTCGCATCGGACAGCCGCCGCGCCTATATCGACGCGGATCAGCCCTTCGTGCTGCGCCAGTATGACGATGCGCCCGGCGGAACCCTGTCCGGGTTCGAGATCGCCTATCAGCAGAACTTCACCTTCCTGCCGGCGCCCTTCGACGGCTTCGGGCTTCAGGCCAACTACACCAACATCGAGTCCGAGCTGGAATATATCCTGGACCCGGCGCGCAATCTGACGGGCACCGCGCCCTTCCTGGGGGCTTCGCCGGAATCCTTCAACGCGACCGTCTTCTACGAAGTCCCGCGCTGGAGCGCTCGTGTCTCGGCCGCCTATCGCGCCGCCTATCAGACCACCTATCCGCTGGCGGCGGGCGGCTGCGATCCGGGTCAGTGCGACGCCCCGCTGATCAACGACTTCATAGGCTCGAACGAAACCCTGAACGTCGACGCGGCCTTCACCTACAAGCTGACGGATAATGTCACGATCACGGCCGAAGCCCTGAACCTGACGAACCAGACCGACGAGCGCTGGGCCTATCAGGACGACCCGCTGGTCAACAGCTACGGCAGCACCGGCCGCCAGTATTTCGTCGGCGCCCGCTTCATCTTCTAAGCTCGTCACCTTCTCCCAAAGGAACGAACCTGAAGGGGCGCCGGAGCATCGGCGCCCCTTAATTTTTGAGTGAAGTCGGAAAGAGTCTCATGAGCCCGCGTCGTCTGATCCTGACATCGACCATCGCCCTGATCCTGTGCTCGACCGCACCGGCCCCCGTTTTTGCCGCACCTCAGACGGACGCACCCGCCTGGGGGTCGCAGGTGGTGCGGCGGCCGGCGGATTGGTACGGGTCCGACGCTGCACGGGACATGGCCGCGAGGGTGGTCCTGCACCAGTCGTCCGAAGGCGGATGGCCCAAGAACACCGACCTGTTCGCCCCTCCCCGCCCAGACGCCGATCCGGGCCTGACCAACACCATCGATAACGACGGCACCACCCTGCCGCTCGACTTTCTAGCGCGTGTCATAAGCGCGGGCGACGAGACCACGCGGCCCGCTTTCGAGCGGGGTTTGGACTATCTGCTGGAGGCGCAACGGCCGAACGGCGGATGGCCCCAGTTCTATCCGCTGCGGGGCGGCTATTACGACCAGATCACCTATAATGACGACGCCATGGTCCGCGTCCTGCGCCTGTTGCAGGGCGTCGCCGCCGGTCAACCGCCCTACGCCTTCGTCGACGCCGCGCGCCGCGCCCGCGCGGCCCAAGCGGTTGAGGCGGGAACGGCCCTGATCCTGAAGACCCAGGTGCGTCGCAACGGTCGCCTGACCGCCTGGTGCGCCCAGCATGACGCCGCGACATTGGAACCCGCCTGGGCCCGCCGGTTCGAACCCCCGTCGCTGTCCGGCAATGAAAGCGTCGGCGTCGTTCGCTTTCTGATGAGCATCGACCGCCCCTCGCCCGAAGTGATCGCTGCGGTCGAGGGCGCCTTGGACTGGTTCCAGGCTGTGGCCCTGCCGGACCTCCGCGTCGAGAACATCCAGACCGACGGCAAGCCGGATCGCCGCATCGTGGCGGCGCCGGGCGAAGGTCCGCTGTGGGCCCGCTTCTATGACCTGAGGACGGACGCGCCGATCTTCATGGGCCGGGAGTCCATCGCTCGCGCCAGCCTGGCCGAGATCGAGCAGGAGCGCCGCGCCGGCTACCACTATGTCGGGACCTGGCCCGCCGCCTTGATCAATGTTGATTATCCAGCATGGCGGACCCGGCTGGGCCTGCCCACGCCTTAGAGGGCTTCGGCCGTAACGGTCATGATCAAGCTCAGGCTTTCGCCTGGCAGCAGCCGCGCCAGACCGCCCTGCTCGCCTGCCGGCGCATTCAGCACGTCCGGCCGATGGGTCACAGGCTCCACACAGAAGAAGTCCGCGCCAACGGGCGCATAGACCTGCGCCCAGTCTGCGCCAGGCCCGCCGCGCATGATCACGCGCCGGCCCCCGCCTTCCATGACCGCCTCGCCGTTCCAGCCGGCATAGGCGTGATCGACGAAAGGAGCCTCGGCCAAGGCCAGACCGCCGCTCCAGTCCGTCACAGCAGCGGGCGCCGCCAGCCGCTCAGGGATTTCACGCGCGTCGGTCAGCCAGACCCCCGTCGCCGAAAGGCTGAGGCGACTGTCGGCAGACTTGTGGAAATAGGGGTGCAGACCCAGGCCGGCCGGCATGACCGCATCCCCGGTGTTGGTCATCGACAGGACGATCTCGAGACCGTCTTCGGACAGTCGAACGGTCTGCCGCGCCAGCCAGGGCCAGGGCCAACCCGCGCCGTCAGTATCGACGTCACCCGGCCACTGAAGGCTCATCTCGACGCGGTCCTCCGATGCGGTCTCGACCGCCCAGGGGTTCAGCCAGCCGTCGCCGTGCAGAGCGTGGGGTGCGAACCGTTCGAGCGCCGTCAGACGCACGTCCCGGCCCTCGAAACCGAACCGGGCGTCGGCGATCCGGTTGGCGTAGGGGACCAGGGGGAAACAGGCCGTCTCCAGCATGTCGGTCGCCCCTTCGGGCGTCGGTCGGAACACAGGCTGTCCCCGCCAGTCCAGGCTCAGGATCGCCCCGCCCTGCTCCGGCGCCACGGTCGCGCGCCAGTCCCCGGCCGTCAGCATCAGCAGGCTCACAGGCGGATCTTGTTCTGGGGCAGGCCCGGCGTCTCGACCCGAACACGATACAGGCCGCCCAGGGTCGGCTGTTCGCCGCGCTTGTCGGCATTCCCCAGCCAGGCCGTGGTCATATAGACATCGCGCAGATCCTCGCCGCCGAAGGCCGCCTTGGTCACGGTCTGGACCGGAACCTCGATCTTGCCGATCCGCTGGCCGTCGGGAGCGAACTTCGCCACGCCCCAGCCGTTAAACAGGCCGACGTGCAGGACGCCTTCGGAATCCATGCTGGGTCCATCGGCGTAACCGTCCTCGGTGACGGCGAAGACCCGCCGGTTCGACAGCACTCCGTCCGCATGGTCGAAGGCGAGGACCGTCTTGGCCAGGGTGTCGTGGTGATACAGAATCCGGCCGTCCGGGCTCAGGCACGGCCCATTGGTCACGCCGTAGCCGTCGTCATGCCGGGTCAGCTCGCCCTGGAACCAGCGATAGAGGGCGCCGGTCTGGACCTCTTCGCTGTCGTCCATCGACCCGAACCACAGCGAGCCGTCCGGCGCGACAAAGCCGTCGTTCAGTCGGTTCTGCGGCCGGTCTTCCTCAACCGGCTGGATCAGGGTGAAGACGCCCGTCTCGGGGTCGAAGCGGTGCAACCCGCCCCGAACCCCGCAGATCAGCGACCCGTCGTCCGCCGGAAGGGCGAAACCGGTCTGGTCCGGCGTATCCCACGAAACGGTCTCGCCGCTCGCGGGCGTATAGCGGTGCAGCTTGCGACCCTTGATGTCGACGAACCACACCGCCTTGCGCTCGGCGTCCCAGACGGGGCCTTCGCCCAGCTCCGCCTGGATGTCCCAGACCAGTTCAACGCTCATAAATCAGCTCGCCGAGTAGGAGGTCTTGATCTGGGTGTAGAATTCCACCGCAGCAAAGCCCTGTTCCCGGGAGCCATAGCTCGACTTCTTCGATCCGCCGAACGGCACGTGATAATCGACCCCGGCGGTGGCCAGATTGACCATGGTCATGCCGGCGCGGGCGTTCTTCTGGAAGTCGCGCGCGTATTTCAGCGACTGGGTGACGATGCCCGCCGACAGGCCGAATTCGACGCCGTTGGCGACGGCGAGAGCCTCTTCATAGGAGGCGACGCGGATGGTCGAGGCGACGGGGCCGAAGACCTCTTCGTTATTGATCCGGGCGTCGGCGACCGTGTCGGCGATCAGGGTCGGCTGGACGTACCAGCCCGGCTTGTCGAGGTTCAGACGCTCGCCGCCGGTGACGATGCGGCCGCCGGCCTCCTTGGCGATGTCGATGTACTTGTACGAGGTTTCGCGCTGGGCTTCGCTGACTGCCGGGCCCATCTGGGTGTTGGAGTCCAGGGCGTCGCCGACGCGCAGGGCCGCAACCTTCTCGCCCAGCGCCTTCACGAAGCGGTCGTGGATGCCGTCCTGAACGATCAGGCGGCTGGAGGCGGTGCAACGCTGGCCGGTGGCGAAGAAGCTGCCGTCCAGGGCGATGGCGACGGCGCGGTCCAGGTCGGCGTCATCCAGCACGATCAGCGGATTCTTGCCGCCCATCTCCAGCTGGACCCGGGCCTGACGCTTCATCGCGCCCTCGGCGACGCCGGCGCCCACGGCCTGCGAGCCGGTAAAGCTGATGCCGTCCACGCCCGGATGGGCCACGATGGCGCGGCCGACGTCGCCGTCGCCGATGACCATATTGACCACGCCCTTGGGCAGGCCGGCCTCATGCAGGACGGCGATCAGGGCCTCGGCCGTGGCCGGGGTGGGGCCGGCGGGCTTGATGACGACCGTGTTGCCGAAGGCGATGGCCGGGGCGATCTTCCAGGCCGGAATGGCGATGGGGAAGTTCCACGGGGTGATCAGACCGAACACGCCGACGGCCTGGCGATAGGTCTGGATCTCGACGCCCGGACGGGTCGAGGCCAGGTTCTGGCCGTGGACGCGCAGCGCCTCGCCGGCGAAATACTTAAGGATGCGGGCGGCGCGCATGGTCTCGCCGATGCCCTCGGGCAGGGTTTTGCCCTCTTCGCGGGCCAGCAGGCGGCCGATCTCGGCGGCGCGCGCCATGATCAACGACCCGGCCTTGTCCAGCACATCGAAACGGACTTCCGGCGAAGCGTCGGACCAGCCGGGGAAGGCGGCGCGGGCGGCGGCGACGGCCTGATCGACCTCGGCCGCTCCGCCCTTGGGCGTGCGGGCCACGACGTCGCGCGTGTCGGACGGGTTCAGGCTCTCGCCGGCGAACGCGCCGGAGACCTTTTCGCCGCCGATCCAGTGCGAGAGTTCAAGCGTGTCGGTCATGGGATGTCCTTTTCATAAGGCTGACGGGCGGCGGGGGAGCGCCGCCCGTCTCGGGGAGATAGGTATCGAGGGGCGGGAAATCAGCCCGTCATGTCTTCCAGTTCGCGACCACGCGTCTCTTTCACCCAGGCCTGGACCAGGAAGAAGGAGATCAGGGCGCTGACCGAATAGAAGCCGTAGGTGACGACCAGACCCAGCGTCGCGGCCATCCAGGGGAAACTGACCGAGATGGCGAAGTTGGCGATCCATTGGGCGAAGCCGGCGACGGCCAGGGCCGAACCGCGCATCTGGTTCGGGAACATTTCGCCCAGCATGACCCACATGACCGGGCCCCAGCTGAAGTTGAAGAAGACCACATAGGCGTTGGCCGCGATCAGGGCGGTCAGGCCGGTGTTGTCGTCCAAGTGCAGCGAACCATCGATCAGGGCCGCGCGCGAGAAGCACCAGGCCACGACCGCCAGGGTCACGAACATGCCGGCCGAACCGATCAGCAACAGCGGCTTGCGGCCGATCTTGTCGATGACCGAAATGGCCGCCAGACAGGCCGCGATCGACAGAACGCCGGACAGGATGTTGATCTGAAGCGCGTCGTTCTCGGAAAAGCCGACCGACTGCCACAGCACGGCGCCGTAGTAGAAGACGATGTTGATGCCGACCAGTTGCTGGAAAACGGCCAGGATCAGTCCAGCCCAGACGATGGGGCGCACGGTTCGCGTGGTCGGGTCCAGCAGGTCCGAGAACTTGGGCTTGTGGTCGGCGGCCAGGGAGGCGCGGATTTCCTGAACCTTGCGCGCGCCGGCGCCGGCGCCGAACAGCTTGGACAGCACGGCCTCGGCCTGGGCGTCCTTCTTCTTGACCACCAGATAACGCGGGCTTTCCGGAATCACCAGCAGGGCCAGCAGATAGACGGCGGCCGGGATGACCTGCAGCCAGAACATCCAACGCCAGGCGGGGAAGCCCAGCCAGAAGTCAGCGGTCGATCCGCCGGCGGTGCGGGCCAGCACATAGTTGGCCACGAAGGCCCCGGTCAGACCGGTGATGATCATGATCTGCTGCACCGACGACAGCCGGCCGCGGATCGAGGCCGGGGTGACTTCGGAGATATAGGCCGGCGACAGCACCGAGGCCGCGCCGACGCCCAGCCCGCCGATGAAGCGGGCGATGATGAAGTGGGCCGAGGTGTCGGCTGCGCCGGCCCAGAAGGCCGAGATGATGAACAGGACCGCCGAGATCTGCATCACCGTGCGGCGACCGATGGCGTCGGCCAGGCGGCCGGCGATGAAGGCGCCGACGGCGCAACCCAGCAGGATGGCGCCGACATTGAACCCGGTGCCGAGCGCCGACAGGTTGAAGGCCGCCTCCAGCCCGTCCTGGGTGCCGTTGATGACGCCGGAATCATAGCCGAACATGAAGCCGCCGATGGTGGCGACCGCCACAATCAGGGCGATGAAGGCCATGTTGACGCGGTCATCCCCCGCGATATCCGGGCCAGAGCCCCCCGTTGGTCCTGCCATTTCGATCTACTCCCAAAGAGCCCGTCTGACGCGGGCGTTGAACGTCGCAGGAAAGCCTATCGCCAGCCTGCGTCCACGAAATACTCGTGGCCTGTAATCAAACGTGCGTCGTCCGAGGCCAGGAACAGGCCCAGTGCGGCGACGTCCTCGGGCTGAAGCCGACCGGGCAGACACTGGGCCGCGACGATCTCGGCCTCGCCCTCGGGCGTGTACCATTTCATCTGGCGCGGGGTCTGGACATTGCCCGGCACGATACAGACCACCCGTACCCCGTCCTTGCCCAGTTCGCGGGCCAAGGCGCGGGTCATGCCCTCGATGCCGGCCTTGGCCGTCTCGTACAGCGACAGGTCGGGCAGACCCAGGTGCCAGCTGATCGAGCCGAGGTTTATGATCACCCCCCGCCCCTTCTCGCGCATCCCGGCCGCGACCGACTGGGCCGCGAAATAGAGGTGCCGCAGGTTCACCGCGATCCGATTGTCCCAATAGGCGGGCGTGACCTCGGTCAGCGTATGGCGGTCGTCGTTTGCGGCGTTGTTGATCAGGATGTCGATCGGACCATGGGCCGCGATCACATCGGCCAGACAGGTCTGCAGCGCTGCGACGTCGATCAGGTCGCAGGGATGAAACACGGGGGCCGGCGACAGCTCGGCCAGCGAGGCTTCCAGCGCGCGGGACTCGGTTTCGGCGATGTCGAGAAACACGACGCGGGCGCCCTGGCGCGCGAAGGCCTCGGTAAAACCGGCGCCGATGCCGGAACCGCCGCCGGTGACGACAACCAGACGGTCCTTCAGCGACGGATAGACGGCGCGACTCATACAGAGACTCCCAGCAGGCCGCGACCGGCCAGATTACGCATCAACTCGACCACCCCGAACCGCCAGGCCGGGGCCTGGTCGCAGGTGGCCACGATATTCTCGAGCACGCCCAGTTTCTCGGACGAGACGCGGACCCGATCGCCGATCTTGTGGGTGAAGCCCTTGCCCGGCGCGTCACGGTCGTCGATCGGCGCGAACATGGTGCCCAGATACAGGGCGAAGCCATCGGGATATTGGTGGGCGCTCAGGGTCTGGCGCACCAGCTCCTCGGGATCGCGACTGATCAGCCGCATCGAGCTTTCGCCGGTCATGACGAAGCCGTCCTGCCCCTCGACCTCCAGCCGCACGGTCGCGGCGCGAACATCGTCCATACCGAAGCCGTCGTCGAACAGGCGGATGAAGGGGCCGATGGCGGCGGAGGCGTTGTTGTCCTTGGCCTTGCCCAGCAGCAGGGCCGAACGCCCTTCGATGTCGCGCAGATTGACGTCATTGCCCAGGCTGGCCCCGACGGGCCGGCCCGCCGGATCGCAGATGACCACAACCTCGGGCTCGGGGTTGTTCCAAGCCGAATCCGCGCGAACGCCCACTTCAGCGCCCCAGCCGACCGAGGCCAGCACGGGGGCCTTGGTGAAGATCTCGGCATAGGGGCCGATAGCGACCTCAAGATACTGGGACCACAGCCCCTCGGCGATCATTTGCGCCTTGACCGCTTCGGCCTGTTCAGAGCCCGGCCGCAGATCCTTCAGGTCGCCGCCGATCCGATCCAGAATGGACTGACGCACCGCATTGGCGGCGTCGGCGTCGCCGCGCGCCCGCTCCTCGATCACCCGCTCCAGGGCCGAGACCGCAAAGGTGACGCCCGACGCCTTGATGCACTGCAGGTCCAGCGGCGACAGCAAGATAATGTCCGCCTCGCCTGCCGCGTCCCAGGTCGTGGCGAACGACAGTTGATCCAGCGCCCCCAGATCGACGCCTTCGATTCGGTCCAACTCGTCGCGAGACGCGGCCTCAGCGGTCGTGGCGACCTGACCGGAGATGTCATAGAGGCGCCCGCCCCTGGCCAGAACCGGCGAAGGGCCCGCCGGGGTCATGATCCGTCCCAGCAGGCGCGCATCGCGCCAGTCCGCCGGCAGGTGTGAGGCTAGGTTCAAAATCGTCTCCCCTTCCACGCTCTATGACGTGGTAGCGCTACCATCTTGCATCGCAAACGCCCTGTCAATCGGAAGGCGGCGACGTGCTCTCGCGAAGGATCATTTCATGGGCGACGGGGCCGGAATTCTCGCCGCCGCGACCCAGGATGATGGCGGCGCGGCGGGCCATGGCGGCGACCGGCTGGCGGATCGTGGTCAGGCCGGGCCAGACGCTGGCGGCCAGATAGGTGTCGTCGAAACCCACCACCGAGACGTCGCGTGGCGTCGACAGGCCCGCCGCATGGACGGCCGCCAGAGCCCCGGCGGCCATGTCGTCATTGCTGGCGAAAATGGCGGTCGGGCGACGCGCCTGGGCCAGCAGCCGGCGTCCGGCCTCGAACCCGGACCGATAGGTGAAGTCGCCCGGTTCGACCTGTAGCACCGCGCCTTCGACGTCATTGATGGCGGCCAGCGCCCCGCGACGACGGTCCTCGCTCGCGCTCTGGTCTTCCCGCCCCAGGATGAAGCCGATCACGCGATGGCCCATGTCCAGCAGGTGTTTCGTCATCTGGTGGGCGGCGCCGACGTCGTCCACCTTCAGCGAGACCAGATCCTCGCTGGCGGCGGGCGCGGCGAGGACCACGGCCTTCATCCGGCTCTTGGCGATGGCGTCCAGGGTGGCCTGTGATTCGCCCAGCGGCGGCGGCACGATCACCCCCTGCGCGCCGCCCGCGCTCAACCTCTGCACCGCCTCGCGCTCCTCCTCCGGCGCCCCGGCCTGCGACGGCTCGATCAGCAGCAGCAGGCCGACCGACCGCGCCCCTTCCAGGGCGCCGGACAGGACCTCGGCCAGATAGGCGTTGGACGGGTTGGCGTACAAAAGCCCGATCCGCCCTGCCCCCGCCCGCGCCAGAATGCGCGCGGCAGGATCGGGCACATAGCCGGTCTCGCGGATGATCTCCTCGACCTTGGTCCGCGTCGCCTCGCGCACGCGGGCGTCGCCATTGACCACGCGCGAGACGGTCATCGGCGATACGCCGGCCAGGCGGGCGATGTCGCCCATGGTGCGATTGCGGCCCTGGCCGGTCTTGGAAGTCATCGGCGCGACACGACCACAGCTTGGGCGCACATGTCCAGCACCCGGACGAAGGTCGGCGCGTACGCCATCAGATCAGACCATGCCCCTTCGGCAGTTCGGCGTATCGGTGGACTCGCGTCGCCATCACCAGACCGAAGCCGATCATCACCGTCAGCATCACGGTGCCGCCGTTCGACAGCAGCGGCATAGGCACCCCGACGACCGGCGCCAGACCCATGACCATGGCCCCGTTGATCAGCACATACATGGCGAAGGTGGCGATGACGCCCGACGCCGCCAATCGTCCAAAATGACTATGAGACAGAGAGGCTATTCGAAGTGAAATCAATATGATCGCCGCATAGGCGGTCAGCAGGAAGAAGGTGCCGACAAAGCCGAACTCCTCGGCAAAGGCGGCGAAGATGAAGTCGGTGTGCCGCTCGGGCAGGAACTCCAGCTGGCTCTGGCTGCCCAGGCCGTAGCCCTTGCCCAGCAGGCCGCCGGATCCCATGGCGATCTTCGACTGGACGATCTGATACCCCTTGTCGGCCATATCGGCCTCGGGGTTCAGGAAGGTCAGCACCCGGTGCCGCTGATAGTCGTGCATGCCGAACATCACATAGGGCGGCACGGCGACGATGCCGATCGCGGCGACGGCGGCGATGATCTTCCAGTTCAGGCCCGCCATGAACATGATCGCCGCGCCGGTCAGACCGATCAGCATGGCCGACCCCAAGTCGGGTTGGTGCGCCACCAGAATAAACGGCAGGCCGATGATGCCGACGGGGATGATCAGCTTCCAGTGGAAGCTGGCCTCCTTGGCCGACGCTCCGTGGTACCAACGCGCCAGGGCCAGAACGACGCCGATTTTCATGATCTCGGACGGTTGGATACGGGTGACGCCCAGGTCCAGCCAGCGGGTGGCGCCCAGGGCGGTATAGCCCAGCGGGGTCTCGACCAGGGCCAGCAGGAACAGGGCCACGCCGTAGATGGGATAGGCCAGAGCGAACCAGTACCGGATGTTGATCATGGACAGGCCCAGCATCAGCACCAGACAGACGCCGAACCGGATCAGATGCTTCGCCGCCCAGGGCGACCAGGATCCTCCCGCCACGGAATAGAGCATCAGCCCGCCCGCCCCAGCGACGGCGCAGATAAGCAGCAGCAGACGCCAGTCGATCTGGCTGATCTTGGTCGAAACGCGCTCGCGCTCGCCGGGACGGGACAGGGCGGAAGCGGTCATCAGAGCGGCTCGTTCGGAGAAACAGGCGGCTCGACGGCGAGGGGCTGCGGCGTGGCCTCAGCCACGACCGGCGGCTCGTCCAGGGGAGTCGGCTCAACCGGCTCCGGCTCCGGCGCCGGCGGCCGCTCCATGCGCGCACGCATTTCCGGATCCTTCAGCAGCGCCACCTTCATCACCTCGCGCGCCCGCGGCGCCCCGGCGGTCCCGCCGCCCAGGCCTCCGTGCTGCACGATCACGGACACCGCATAGCGCGGATTGTCGGCAGGCGCGAAGGCGATGAACAGGTTGTGGTCCTTCTGGCCCCAGGGTCGGCCCGCGCCCTTGCGCGAGCCCGCGCCATAGTTCTGCACCTGAGCCGTGCCGGTCTTGCCGGCCATACGAATATCGCCCAGACCCAGTTGGCTGTTTCTGAAGCCGGTGCCGCCGATGTCCGTCACGGCCTCCATGCCCTCGCGCATCACCTGCCCGAAGGCGGGGTCATAGGGAAGGTCTGCGAAGGTTCGGTCAGCGCCCTGCTCGACGCCTCCGATCGACTTGATCAGTCGCGGCATGACGGCCTTGCGACCATTGGCCAGCCGTGAGGCATAAACGGCCAGTTGCAAGGCGTTGACCGTCAGGGCCCCTTGCCCGATCCCGTAGCTGGGCGTTTCCCCCGGATACCATTTGCCGTCGCCCCGGACGGGATTTTCGCGTCGCCACTTGCGGTCGGGAACCAGGCCGGGCTTCTGGCCCGGTACGCCGATGTCAAAGGTCTGGCCGAAGCCCATTTCCCGCGCCGTCTCGGCGATGGCGTCCGGCCCCATCTCCACGGCCAGCGTCATGAAGTAGACGTTGCAGGAGTTCTTGATCGCTTCCCGCATGTCCTGCGAGCCGTGACGTCCCAGACAGGCGAACCGGCGTCCCAAATAATAGGCGCCGTTGCAGACGATACGTCGGTTCGGATCGCCTCCCCGCTTCAGAGCCGTGAGGCCGACGACGGGCTTGAAGGTCGAGCCCGGAGCGAAGGTTCCCGCCAGCGCCTTGTCCGTCAGCGGGCGACGCTCATAGTCGCGCAACGCCGCATAGGTCTTGGACGGCACGCCGCCGACAAACAGGTTTGGATCGAACGAGGGCGCGGACGTCATCGCCAGGATATCGCCATTGCGCACGTCCATCACGACGCAGGCGCCGGCCTCTTCGCCGAACACTTCCAGCGCCCTGTTCTGGACATCGGCGTCCAAAGTCAGGACCACCTCCTGGCCCGGCACGGCAGGCCGTGACCCGCCGACATCTTCGGCCACCACCCGGCCACGGGCGTCCACCTCGACGCGATTGCCGCCCGGCTCTCCGCGCAGCGCCTCGTCCAGCGACCGCTCCACCCCCTGGCGGCCAATGCGGAAACTGGGGTTGAACAGCAGCGGCGGCGGCGTCTCGCCCTTGTCACGGATCGCCTTGATGTCGCGGTCATTGACCTTGGCGACATAGCCGATGACATGGGCGAACGAACCGCCGAAGGGATAGTAGCGGGCGTCGTTCATGTCGGCCATGACGCCGGGCAGCTCGTTGGCGTACAGATTGACCTTGGCGAACTCTTCCCAGGTCAGGTCGCTCTTGACCGGGACCGGGTTGAACTTGGACGAGGCGTTAACGTCGCGGATGATGGCGCGGCGCCGCTCAAGCGTGTCGGGCAGCAGACGGCCCAGCAGGTCCAGCGTCTGGTCCAGATCCTTGGTTTCGTCGCGGACCACCAGCACCCGGAAACTGGGCCGGTTGCCGGCGATGACCACGCCGTTGCGGTCCTTGATCAGGCCGCGCGGCGGCGGGACCATGCGGAAGTTGAACTGGTTTTGCGACGACAGGGTCGCATATTCCTGGGCCTGAACGACCTGAAGCTGGGCCAGCCGCCCCACCAGGGCCGTCACGCCCAGGGCGGTCAGGCCGCCGAACACGAAGGCGCGGCGCAGGAAAGAGCCCTGGCGCTCGTTGACGTCGGCGAAGAAGATGGAGGGTTCGCCGCTCATCGGAAGCGCGTGTCCCCGTCGTCGAACCGTTCCAGCATCCAGTCCGCGATCGGATACAGGATCAGGGTGGGCGTGACCTGGCCGATCAGCGACAGGATCGACGGCGGATTGGTCGCCCGGATCGCCACGATCACATAGGCCGTCAGGAAGGCGCCCAGGGTGCAGGCCGCATACCAGGCGAAACGGATCAATCCCTCATGCCCCGCCAACAGATTGCGCGACAACAGGATCACCGCATAGAACCCCATCAGGCACAGCGACCACAGCCCCAGAGGCCCGCCCCAGAACAGGTCCAGGAACAGGCCCAGCACGAACAGCACCGCCGGCGCCGTCATCGACGGGCGGATCAGCGGCCAGGCGAAGGCCAGCACCATGGGGAACACAGGCTCGGGCAAGGTCAGGCCGAACAGTTCGACAGGGGTGGCGAAGACGATGGTGGCGGCGACCGCCGCCAGGGCCGGATAGACGATCCACTGCAGGGGCCCGACGACGCGGACCGCGACCGGCCGTCTCACGTCGCGCCCCCCGGGGTCGGCGCGGGCCCCGGCGGCGTCTGGGGCGCTGTCTCGGCGGAGCGAACCGGTGCTGGACGCGCCGCAGCCGGCGCCGCTGTAGCGGCGCGCACACGGGCCGCCTGGGTCTCTGCCGCCGCCTGCCGACGCGCAGCCGCATCGCCGATGGCGCCGACTTGCGCCTCGCTGGGCGGCGGGGCGGTGGTCAAGCCGGCCAGAGGCGGAGCGTTCAGCGCGTTCGGATCGATCAGCTGACCGAAGTCCTGGAACAGCAGCACCCGGACATAGTCGATGGCGCCGCGATCACTGAACAGCTTGACGCGCCAGCTGCCGTCGATGCCCTTGGCGGCGATGCCGATCGGGATGCCGCGCGGCAGGCCGCCGCCGTCGCCGGAACTCAGGATACGGTCGCCCGCCTGCACTGATCCGGCGCCGCGCACGAACTCCAGCCGGGGATTGCCGCTGCCGTCGCCGGTCAGCAGGGCCCGAGCGTCGGTGCGGTCCACCAGCACCGGCGTACGCGACGCCACGTCGGTCAGCAGGACCATGCGGCTGACCCCGCCCGTCACGCCGGTCACGCGGCCGACCAGGCCATGTTCGTTGATGACCGGATTGCCGATCCGCACGCCCTTGCCCGCACCGACGTCGATCAGTTTAGCGTTCTTGAACGGACCCCGGCTCTCGGAGATCGCCCGCGCCGTCAACATGGGGACGGCCGGCTCGGTCCGCAGATCCAGCATGGCCTCGTATCGGCCGTTGATGTTCTTCAGAGCGATGGCCTGGTCCCGCCACGGCTGCAGCTCGGCCAGTTCGGCCTTAAGGCGCCGGTTCTCGGACACGGCGAAGAAATAGCCGCCGACATAGTCCGTCACCGCCCCGACCCAGCGCACCGGCGCGGCCAGAACTCCACTGACCGGGCCCGTCACCGTTTCCGTCGCGCCCCGCACAGCATTATAGCCAGCGGCGCCGTCAGGCGCCGTGCGGTCGCTGACCAGCAGAAGACCCGCCCCGACCATGCCCACGACAGCGACCACCGCGGCGGTCCAGGCCAGCGGCACCTTCAGGTTCTCAAAGGGGCCGTCGCGAAACGCCACGGGCGACCTTCCACACAAGGGGTTGGAATCGGCAAGGGACCCCTGCCGTCTGCCTGCCTATCGCAAAATCGGGGCCGGAATGGAACCGTCGATCACGCAGGCCCGAAAGGATTTGCAGCCAGGTTCTCACCCGGCTGCAGACGAATTGATCAGAGCGCCGAGTCGAGCACGCCCTTCATCCAGCGCGGATGTTCCAGAACGCGGCCGCAGCCGATGGCGACGCACGACAGCGGATCGTCAGCTACCGAAACCGGAAGGCCGGTATGGTCGCGGATCTCGATGTCCAGGCCGCGCAGCAGGGCGCCGCCGCCCGTCAGCATGATGCCCTTGTCGGCGATGTCGGCGGCCAGTTCCGGCGGGGTGGCTTCCAGCGCGACCTTCACGGCCTCGATGATCTGGGTCACCGGCTCGGCCAGGGCTTCGGCGGCCTGGCGTTCCGAGATACGCACCTCGCGCGGCACGCCCTGCATCAGGTCACGACCCTTGACCTCGATCGACAGGCCTTCGCCGTCGGCCGGAATACGGGCGGTGCCGATGTCCTTCTTGATGCGTTCGGCGGTCGTCTCGCCGATCAGCAGATTATGGTTGCGACGCATGTAGCTGATGATGCTGTCGTCCATCTTGTCGCCGCCGACGCGGACCGAACGCGAATAGACGATGCCCGACAGCGACAGGACGGCGACTTCCGTGGTGCCGCCGCCGATGTCGACGACCATCGAGCCGGTCGGTTCGTGGATCGGCAGGCCGGCGCCGATCGCGGCGGCCATCGGCTCGTCGATCAGGCCCACGCGGCGGGCCGAAGCGTTAAGGCAGGAGTCGTTGATGGCGCGACGCTCGACCGCCGTGGCGCCGGACGGCACGCAGACGATGATCTTCGGATTCACGAAGCCCTTGCGGTTATGCACCTTGCGAATGAAGTGCTTGATCATCTCTTCGGCGACTTCGAAGTCGGCGATGACGCCGTCGCGCATCGGGCGGATGGCTTCCATATGGCCCGGGGTGCGGCCCAGCATCTGTTTGGCCTCTATGCCCACGGCGTGGACGATCTTGCGTCCGCCGACATTACGCAGGGCCACGACCGAAGGCTCGTTCAGGACGATGCCCTTGCCCTTCATGTAGATCAGGGTGTTGGCGGTGCCCAGGTCCATCGCGATGTCGTTGGAGATCGCGCCGAAAAGGGAAAAGCTCATGGGAATCGATACCGTTGTTCTTTGACCGAGGGCGTCAGTTTCGCAGTTGACCTGGCGACGCCCCGCTGCCCTGACATCCCCTTGCCGGACAGCTTCCTGATCGTCTTCGCCATGCCTACCGCTGGCTCGTGTGCCCGTATGAAACAGGGAATACAACCCCCTTCGCGTGACGGACCCCAGTTCACCCCCAGCCCTGTATAAGCTTGGCCCTTGAGGCCGTTCACGATAGCGTCATGAGGGGGACGAACGGCCTGTGAAACATGCTGCCTTCGCGCCCGCAATTCAGTCGCCGCGTGCGACCTCGCGGCGTCTGACCCATTCGCGCACGCCCAGCATCAGCCCCAACCAGGCCAGGGCGACCCCCGCCAATATGGCCGAGGTCCAGATCCCGTCACCGCTGACCGCCGTCATGAAGGATCCGCCGAAGAAGGCCACCAGGGCCGTCTTGGGCAGCACACCTAGGGCGCACCCGGCCAGGAAGCCGGGGAAGGACGCCCGCGCCGCGCCGAACGCCATATTGACGACGATGAAGGGCGCCGAGGGCACATTGCGGATCATGAAACTGGCGTAGAAGGCGTTCTGGCCCACGAACCGGGTCAGCCGCCCGACCGTCTTGCCCCCGTGCCGCTCCAGCAGCCGCGCCGTCGGCCCGCGCCCCATCCAGTAGGTGACCGCGGCAGAGGCGACCGTGGCGAGCCAGCTGTACAGAAAACCGAACCACGGCCCGAAGGCCACGACGCACGCGGCGATCAAGATGAACTGCGGCGCCCCGAAGAAGGCCGCGACCGTGAACACGATCACCGCCGCCGGCAGCCCCCACGGCCCATGCCGGAACCCGCCCAGCCAGGCTTCAAGCCGCACCTCGGCGTCCAGCCCCATCTGGCTCTTGCCCAAGGCGAACAGGGCGACCATCGCGCCCAGCAACACGACCGTCGCCAGCACGGCGCGCCAGCGCCGCGCCTCCATATTGGACAGGAAATCGAGGATCCAGCGCATCAGACGGGCCGCTTATCACCGTGACCGGCGATTAGCGAGCGTCGGCGGATTGTCCCGGACGGCGACCGCGCGTAAGGAACCCCGCCTTCCCCGGCACGAACCTTCCAAGATCGACGGGATACCCATGTCCAGCCTGCAATCTTCCGCCCTCGCCCGCGTCAAGCCTTCGGCCACCATCGCCGTGACCGCCCAGGCCCGGAAGCTTAAAGCCGAGGGCCGCGACGTGATCGGCCTCGGCGCCGGAGAGCCGGACTTCGACACCCCCGAGAATATCAAACAGGCCGCCATCGACGCGATCAACCGCGGCGAAACCAAATACACCGACGCCGACGGCATGCCCGAGCTGAAGAAGGCCATCGTGGCCAAGTTCGCGCGCGAGAACGGCCTGACCTACGACGTGTCGCAGATCCACGTCGCCCCCGGCGGCAAGCCGGTCATCTTCAACGCCCTGGTCGCCACCCTGAACCCCGGCGACGAGGTCATCGTGCCCGCCCCCTACTGGGTCTCCTACCCCGACATGGTGCTGCTGGCCGGCGGCGAGCCTGTCACCGTGATCGGCGAGGAGAAGGACGGCTTCAAGCTGCGTCCCGAGGTGCTGGAGGCCGCCATCACGCCCCGCACCAAGTGGCTGATCCTGAACAGCCCGTCCAACCCCACGGGCGCCGCCTACACCCAGGCGGAGCTGCTGGCTCTGGCCGACGTCCTGCGTCGCCACCCGCACGTCTGGGTGCTGACCGACGACATGTACGAGCACCTCGTCTACGGCGACTTCGAATACTTCACCATCGCCCAGGTCGCGCCCGACCTGATCGACCGCACCCTGACGGTCAACGGCGTGTCCAAGGCCTATGCCATGACCGGCTGGCGCATCGGCTACGCCGGCGGTCCCAAGCCCTTGATCGACCTGATGCGCAAGGTGGCCAGCCAGACCACCTCCAACCCCACCAGCATCAGCCAGTGGGCGGCGGTCGAGGCCCTGAACGGAACCCAGGACTTCATCCCCGAGCGCAAGGCCGCCTTCGAGAAGCGTCGCGACCTGGTCGTCTCGATGCTGAACCAGGCGACGGGTATCACCTGCGCAACGCCCGAAGGCGCCTTCTACGTCTATCCGTCCATCACCGGCCTGATCGGCAAGACGACGGAAGCGGGCGTAGTCATCGACGGCGACTCGACCTTCGCCGCCGAGTTGCTGAACGCCGAAGGCGTGGCCGTGGTCCAGGGCGAGGCCTTCGGTCTGTCGCCCTATTTCCGCATCAGCTACGCCACCTCCGACGCCGTGCTGGAAGAAGCCTGCACCCGCATCCAGCGCTTCGCGGCCTCGCTGCGCTGACAATTTCGGGCGGGGGCCTCGCCTCCGCCCGACATGCAGCACACTCGACGCTTGCATGATGACAGCCCTGCCGTTCAGATGACCGTCTGAACAAGGGAGACGTCATGCTCGCACTCTTTGCTGCTTTGGCCTTAGCGACTTCGGTGGAACCCGCCCCCGAGCCCTTCTCGGTCGCATCCGCCGACGGTTATGTTCTTCAAGGGGTGACCGACCGGCCGGACGCAGTCCCTATCGGCGCCGTCATCCTGGTGGCGGGCACCGGCGCTTTCGACCGCGACATGAGGTTTGGCCGATCCGGCACGCCGCGCGACGCCGTCTTCAAGGATCTCGGTCAGAGGTTCGCGGCGCGTGGCCTGACCGCAGTTCGATACGACCGGCGCGGCGTGACCTTCAACGCGCCGCCCGCCTCGGCCGTGGACGCCCTGGCCATTCCCGGCGTTACGGCCGAGAACCTGAGCCTGGACGCGGAAGCCGTCTTGGCCTGGGCCCGCTCTCCCGCCGGTCTGAACGCCAAGTGCATTGTGATCTTCGCCCATTCCGAGGGTGCAGTTCACGTCGCCGGCGTCGCGGACGGCGGCCGGCAGTCCGCACCCGACCTGATCATCGGCATGGGCGCCCCGC
Organism: Brevundimonas sp. FV2ps16; assembly: GCF_058681075.1. Classification (NCBI taxonomy): domain Bacteria; kingdom Pseudomonadati; phylum Pseudomonadota; class Alphaproteobacteria; order Caulobacterales; family Caulobacteraceae; genus Brevundimonas; species Brevundimonas sp. FV2ps16. Next base: position 2,743,969 of record NZ_CM178728.1, read on the forward strand.
TGGAAAGCAAGGTCTCAGCCGTCAAATGGCAATCCACCGGTCGGGATGCGGATTCGCTTCTGATGATGGACGAGGATGGCGACGGCGTCGTCACCAACGACGAAGTCCGCAAGACTTGGCAGACCACGCCCTCCGGCGTCTTCGGTCGACTGGAGCCCTTCCTTCAGCCCGACGGCGCCTGGAGCGCCGAAGAGATCGCCTCGGTTCGGACGGTGCAGACGACCTTGTACGAGCAGGGCAAGACAGCCGCCCTGGCCCAGGCCGACGACGTCCCCTACCCCAATGCCCAGACGCCCGCCTTTAGCTACGGCTGGTGGAAGTCCTGGTTCACGGACGACCGCCCTATCGCGACCCGTTTCGCCGCTTGGAACGCCCCGATGAGCCTGCATTACGGCAGCCTGGACTCGCAGGTTCGCGAGGATCGCCAGCGCCAGGCCGCGTCCGGCGTCCTTGCCCCCGAGCGGACGCGGTTCGTCACGCATCCGGGTCGGGGCCATACGCTGGGTCCAGAGGTTCTGCTCGGACGATAGACGAGGCCATCGCCGACCAGATCGCCGCCGAGGCCGAGGCTGCTTGCCGCTGACGCCCGGTTTGGCGCGGCTCAGAACACCGTCACCTTCGCCGGTGTCGCCGGGTCGCGCGTGCCTGCCGCCGTCGCCACGCCGTTCTTGACCAGGGCGATGCCGACCGATCCTTCGCCGCCGGTCTTGGTCAAGGTGCAGCGGCCGTTGTCGCCGGGCAGGCGTCCATGGCGGTCGCCCCGCCCCTGCTGCGTCATGATGTTCATCCAGCGGTCCCGCTCATAGGGACTGATCCAGACCGTCACTGGTCGAAATCGACAGACCAAGGTCCAGGACGCCCCCTGCGGCGCGGCGACCGACCAGGGCAGGCCCTGATAGGCGTCCTTGCCCACATGGGTCTGGGCCTCGGCGGCGATGCTAGGCCCGAGCGCCAGAATCGCCGCAAGCAAAAGCCTTCGCCCCATCACACCCTCCCCCGTTTCCGGGAGAGGATGCCGCAGTCAGGGCCGGCTGGCCATGCCCAGCTTGATCGGCTTGGCGTCCTCGGCCAGGGCGCCGCGCTTGACGCCCCACAGCAGGATGATCGGCGCGCCGACATAGATGGACGAATAGGTGCCGATGATGATGCCGAACATCAGGGCGATCGAGAAGCCGAACAGGGCCTCGCCCCCGAACACGGCCAGGGCCGCCAGCACCATGACGGCGGTCACGCCGGTGATGATGGTCCGCGACAGGGTCTCGTTCAGCGACAGGTCGATCACCTCGCCCAGGGGCATGGTCTTGTACTTGCGCAGGTTCTCGCGAAGACGGTCGAACACCACCACGGTGTCGTTCATCGAATAACCGATGACGGTCAGGATGGCGGCGACCATGTTCAGGCTGAACTCCAGCCGGAACAGCACGATCAAACCGAAGGTCAGCACCACGTCGTGCAACAGGCCGATCACGGCGCCGAAGCCGAACTGCGGCTCGAACCGGAACCAGATGTAGAGGAACATCAGGCCGATGGCGACGGCCAGGGCCAGCAGGCCCGAGGTGAACAGTTCGCCCGAGACCTTGGAGCCGACGACGCTGACGCCCGAATACTGGACCTCGCCCACGGTCTGGCTGATGGCGGTCTCGACGTGGTTGACCACCTGGGTCTGGTCGCGGCCTTCCGGCACCTGGAAGCGCAGGATGGCGGTTGAGCCATCATCAATATTGGTGTCGCGGCGGGCGATGCCCTGCACCTGGACGTCGCCCAGATTCAGGCCGTTCACCGCCTCACGCACATTGTCTAGCTGGATCACCTGACCGGCCGGCTTGGACACCTCCATCGAGGCGCCGCCCCGGAAGTCGATGCCCATGTTCAGGCCGGGAATGAAGCACGCCACGATTGAGGCGACGCACAGAACCACCGACAGCACCGCGGCGAACCGGGCGTATTTGACGAAATGAAAATTCGTCTTCTGCGGCAGCAGTTTGATGAGGGGCCATCCACGCATCGCCATCACTCCGCTATCGGCAGTTTTTTGGGCTTGGCGGTCTTGAGCCAGTAGGCCAGCAGCACCTGGGCCACCAGAACCGACGAGAACACCGAGGTGAAGACGCCGATGCTCAGCGTCCAGGCGAAGCCGCGCACCGGGCCGGCGCCGAAGACGAACATGATCGCCGCCGCCACCAGGGTGGTGACGTTTGCGTCCAGGATCGTGCCCCAGGCCTTGTTGAACCCGGCGTCCATGCTGGCGATCACGCTGCGGCCCGACCGGGCCTCGTCGCGCATCCGCTCATAGATCAGAACGTTCGCATCCACGGCCACGGCGAAGGTCAGGATCAGACCGGCGATGCCCGGCAGGGTCAGGGTCGCCTGGGTCAGCGACATGGCCGCCACGATCAGCACCCCGTTCAGGATCAGCCCCAGCACCGACACGCCCCCGAACAGGAAGCCGTAGGCCAGGATCATGAAGACTACGATGATGCCGAAGCCCACGGCGGTGGACAGGGCGCCCGCCGCCACGGCGTCCGCGCCCAGTTCAGCCGTCACCGTACGGCGTTCCTCGACGTTCAGCGGCGCCGGCAGGGCGCCCCCGTTCAGCAGGTTCACCAGGGTGGCGGCTTCCTGGATCGAGAAGCTGCCGGTGATCTGGCCCGACCCCGTCGTGATCGCGCTCTGGATCGTCGGGGCCGAAATGACCTTGCCGTCCAGGATGATGGCGAAGGGCTTGCCCAGATTGGACGCAGTCGCCTCACCGAACCGGCGTGCGCCGGCGCCGTCGAAGCGGAAGTCGATGGCCGGGCGGCCGCTCTCGTCCGCGCCGACGCCGGCCCGGGTCAGGTTCTCGCCCGAGACCAACACGCGCTTCTTAACCAGATAGGGCGTGCCCTGCTCGTCCATCAGCAGTTCGGCGTCGGGCGGCACGCGGCCGGCCATGGCGTCGGTGATCGAATTCTCGCTGTCCACCATCTGGAAGGTCAGCTGGGCCGTCTGGCCGATCACTTCTTCCAGCTTGCGCGGATCACTCTCGCCCGGCGCCTGGACCACGATCCGGTCGGCGCCCTGGCGGGTGATGGAGGGTTCACGCGTGCCCAGGCTGTCGATCCGGCGGCGCACCACCTCGATCGACTGATCCACGGCGGTCGATCCCATGCCTGCCAGGGCCGTGTCCGTATAGGCGAAACGGATGCGGTCGCCACCCACGCGGGTCGCGGTCCGTTCGACCTGACCCGACGGTCCCGCCGCCCCGGCCAGCTGGCGCAGGGCTTCGAAGGCCGCCGTCTGCTGGCCAGGATTGGCCAGGGTCACGATCACCCCGCCGGCTTCACGCTGGAAGCCGTTGGTGGCGACGCCCTCGCCGTTCAGCGTGACGCGCACATCCTCGATCAGGTTGGTGATGCGCTTCTCGCGCATCGCCGCCACATCGACCTCCAGCAGCAGGTACGATCCGCCCTGCAGGTCCAGCCCCAGGTTCAGGGCGTTCTTCGGCAGCCAACCGGGCATGGCCTCCCGCTGAGCCGGACTCAGCAGGTTGGGGAAGGCCAGCAGGCAGCCCAGGATCGCCGAAACGACGACGAGAATGACTTTCCAGCGCGACAGCTGAATCATGAGGACAGTCCAGGTTCAGCGATACGCTTGGGTCTCAGGCCTTGGAATCGTTGGCGGCGATGGCGGTGCGGTTGCGCACTTCGGCGATCATCGTCTTGACGACGCGCACGTTGACGCTGGGGGCGATCTCGACATTGACCTCACCCTCTTCAACGCGGGTCACCTTGCCGATGGTGCCGCTGGACAGCACGACGGTGTCGCCGCGCTTCACGGCGGCGATGGCGGCCGCATGTTCCTTGGCGCGCTTCTGCTGCGGACGGATCAGCAGGAAGTAGAACAGGATGAAGATGGCGACGATCGGCAGGAACTGCATGATCACGGCCATCATGCCGCCGTCAGCTGGGGCGCCCATGGGTAGTCTCCGAACATAAGAGGGGCGGCCCTCGTCGGCGCCCCATTAAAACGAGGCGCGGAACCTAGGGCCGCGCTTCGCGGATTGCAACGCGGCTAGAGCCTGATCGTCGTGGGCGAAAGCGCACAGCGCCCAAGTGCGGCTAAGACCCACGGCGTGAATCAGGCTCCTGAACGGCCGTCAGCGCGGCAATACGGTCAGCGGATCGACCGCGACGGGGTCGTCGCCGCGCATCTGGCGGGTCTCGAAATGGATCGACGGGCGACCATCGCCGGCCGTCAGGCCCACGGTGCCGATCTGCTGGCCGGCGCGCACGTCGTCGCCGTCCTTGACCGTGGCCGAACCCAGATGACCGTAAACCGTGCGCCAGCCGCCGTTGTGGACCACCAGGACCGTCAGCCCCTGCCCCACCAGGTCGTCGCCCACATAGGCCACCCGCCCGCCGGCGGCCGCCACGACCGAGGCGCCGGCCGAGGCGCCGATATTGATCCCATTATTGCGCTCGCCCATCCCCACCGGGCCGAACCGCCGCAGGACATCGCCCCGCACCGGCCATTGCAAGGCGATGGGACCGCCCGCGATCGGCGTTGTCGACGGCGCGGCGCTGACCGGCGGACGAGCGGGGGTCTCAACCGGCCGTGTCTGGGCCGGCAGGGCCGCATTGCCCGAGGGCGGCGGCGGCGGCGGCGGAACCACGCCGGTGTTCGGCACCAGCACCCCGGCCGGCGACGGCCCGGTGGCGTAGGGATCGCGCCCTGTGTCCACGGCGGAGTCAGGCAGGATGATTCTCTGACCGCTGCTGATCGCTCCACGCGGCCCCAGGCCGTTCAGGTCGATCAGGGTCTGCACCGGCGTCTGGAATCGCCGCCCGACGCCCGAGATGGTGTCGCCCGGCTGGATCACATAGGCCGCGCCCGGCATGACCACGGTGGACGGCGAAGCCGGAGCGGGCGTTGCCGGATAGGTCGGCGCAGCCGAAACCGGCGGCGGCAGGGCCCCGCCCTCCACCGCCCCGACCGGGGCCGTAACGGGCGGCTGATAGGGCTGGCCGGGCTGTCCATACGGGCCCTGCTGAGCTGGCGGCTGGCCCCCCTGCCCCGCCGTCTGCCCGACCGGCGTGGGTCGCGTCGAATACTGCGGCTCGGACGGATAGGTCATACAGGCCGCCGCACTCAGCGACGCCCCCGCGATCACAGTCGCTCTCATCCAGCCCGAAATCACCGCCACCGGCCGCTCCTCACATAGTTAAATCCGCCCGCCCGGTGTGCCCGCTCGCGCCGCCCAAGCCAAGCCCGCAATCATCGCCAAAGTTGGGCGGGAAGGTTAACGGCGAGACGGCGTGACTCGTGAGAGGTGAATCGTGAGGTGAATCGAGGGGCGACATTCAGTCACGACTCACGAGTCACCACTCACGCCTACCTACCCCTCCTTCGCCGTCCCCTCGACCAGAGGCACGAACCGGACTTCCGTCAGGCTCTCGCGGTGGAACGACCCGTCGCCCTGGCCCACATAGCGGTGCAGCATCTGCACCGAGGTGCGCCCCACGGGCGCCACCAGCACCCCGTTCGGCTTCAGCTGTTTCAACAGTTCGGTCGGCTCGCCCGGCGAGGCGGCCGTCACCATGATCCGATCGAAGGGCGCCTGTTCGATCCAGCCCAGGCCGCCGTCGCCGTGTTTGGTGATGACATTGTCGATCTCCAGCGTCCGCAGCTTGGCCTCGGCCTCGACCAGCAGGCTGCGATACCGCTCCACCGAATAGACATAGCGGGCCAGCCGGCTCAGCACCGCGCACTGGTATCCGCTGCCGGTGCCGATCTCCAGCACCCGGTGGCGGGGCTGGACGTCCAGGGCCTGGGTCATCAAGCCGACGATATAGGGCTGGCTGATCGTCTGGGCGCAGTCGATGGGCAGGGCCTGGTCTTCCCAGGCCTGGTCCAGGAATTTCTCGTGCACGAAGACCGCGCGGTCGATGCTCTCCATCGCGGCCAGCACCCGGGGGTCCGTCACCCCCTGCTGGCGCAGCGACAGGATCAGCCGTCCGGCGCGGTCGTCGTGCAGGTTCATGCGGCCTTCACCGCCTTTGGCGGCGCCCCGCCCAGCACCTTCTTCAGGTCATGGACGCTGGCCATATGGGTCAGGTCGATGTGCAGCGGCGTGACCGAGATCCGCCCCGCCTCAATGGCCCTCAGGTCGGTGCCCTCGGCATGCTCCTGCTTCTCGCCGCGGAAGCTCATCCAGTAATAGTCGCGTCCGCGCAGGTCGGTGCGCCGCACCGCATGCATCTCGCCCACGTCGCGGAAGCCTTGCGTCGTCACCTCGATCTGCTCGACCCGTTCGGGCGGCAGATTGGGGAAGTTCAGGTTCATCACCACCCCGTTGGCCCATTTCTGGTCCAGCAGCTTGCTGATGATGGCCGGCGCAAAGGCCTCGGCCGTCTCCCAATGGGCGACCACCTCGTCGTGGAACCGTTCCAGACTCTGGCTCAACGCGATGGAGCGGATGCCGAAGGCCATGCCCTGCAGGGCGCCCGCCACCGTGCCGGAATAGCTGACGTCCTCACCGATATTATGCCCCCGGTTCACGCCGGACAGCACCAGATCCGGCCGCTCCGGCATCAGGTCATTGACCGCCAGCACGACGCAATCGGTCGGCGTCCCCGTCACCGCGAACCGTTTCTCGCCCAGCTTATGCACCCGCAACGGCTCGCTCAGGGTGATCCCCCGCCCCTTGGCCGACTGTTCGACGGCGGGCGCGCACACCCAGATGTCGTCGCTCAGCGTCCGCGCGATCCGCTCAAGGGATTCAAGACCTTCCGCCTCGATCCCGTCGTCGTTTGTCAGGAGGATTCTCATGCCATCTCCCCCCCTTGGGGGGAGACAGGCGCGCGAAGCGCGCCAGAGGGGGGCAAGGCGGAACAGTCGCGGGGGCGGCAGGCCCCCTCCACCGCTTCGCGGTCCCCCTCCCCCAATGGGGGAGGATTAAGCGCCCACATGGGTCAAACCTCCCATATACCGCTGCAACACCGTCGGCACCGCGATCCGCCCGTCCTCCTGCTGGTAGTTTTCCATGATCGCCACCAGCGTCCGGCCGACCGCCAGCCCCGACCCGTTCAGCGTATGGACGAACTCGGTCTTCTTCTCGCCGGCCCGCTTGAACCGCGCATCCATGCGCCGCGCCTGGAAGTCCCCGCAGTTCGAGCAACTGCTGATCTCGCGATAGGTCCCTTGGCTGGGCAGCCAGACCTCCAGGTCGAAGGTCTTCTGGGCCGAAAAGCCCATGTCGCCCTTGCACAGCAGCATCCGCCGGAACGGCAGTTCCAGCGCCTTCAGCACCGCCTCGGCGCAGGCCGTCATCCGCTCGTGCTCGGCGTCGGAGTCTTCCGGCCGCGCGATCGACACCATCTCGACCTTGGAGAACTGGTGCTGGCGGATCAGCCCGCGCGTATCCCGCCCCGCCGACCCGGCTTCAGCGCGGAAACAGGGCGTCAGCGCCGTCATCCGCATCGGCGTGGCGAGGTCGTCCTCGGACAGGATGGTCTCGCGCACGAGGTTGGTCAGGGAGACTTCGGCGGTGGGGATGAGGTAACGAGCGTTAAGAGACTCGCGAAGGTTCGTCATGAACCAGAACGGTTCGCCCTTTTCATAGCGTGTGACGCCTTCGTTGACGGCTTTGCTTATCTCTTCAAAAGCCACATTGAAGTCACCTGTCTTGAAAAGGTCCTCCTCAAACTTCGGCAGCTGCCCGGTCCCGAACATCGCCTCGTCCCGCACCAGCAGCGGCGGGTTCACTTCCAGATAGCCGTGCTGGTCCGTCTGCAGGTCCAGCATGAACTGGCCCACGGCGCGTTCCAGCCGCGCCAGTTGGCCCTTCAGCACTGCAAACCGGGCTCCCGACATCTTGGCCGCAGCCTCGAAGTCCAGCATCCCCAGGGCTTCGCCCAGGTCGGCGTGATCCTTGGCCGGGCCGCCTTCGCGTGGGGTTCCCCAGCGCGAGACCTCGACATTGCCCGCCTCGTCCTCGCCGTCCGGCACGTCCTCGGCCGCCAGGTTCTTCAACCCCGCCAGCAGGTCGCGCAGTTCCTTGCCCACGCGCGCTTCGACCTCGGCCGCCGCTGCGATGTCGCCCTTCAGCGCCTCGACTTCTGCCTTCAGCCGGTCGGCCTCGGCCATGTCCTTCTTACCCATGGCGGCGCCGATCAGCTTGGAGGCGGCGTTGCGCTTGGCCAGGGCGTCCTGGCCCGTGGTCTGGGCGTGGCGCAGTTCGGCGTCCAGCCGCAGGATGTCCGCCACCAGCCCGTCCGGCTCGTCCACCCCGCGCGACGACCAGCCCGCGACGTAAACCTGGGGGTTCTCGCGAATGGCTCGGATATCGTGCATGGTCTGGAACTTCGGCTGGGCGGGAGAAGCCGAACGCTCTACCCGCCCGCGCGGAGTCGGGCAACGGCGACAATGGCGCGAATCCCTTCGCCCCCCTATCTTCCCCCTCCCATGCCCATCCGCCGCCTCTCCCCCGAAACCGTCAACCGCATCGCCGCCGGCGAGGTGGTCGAACGGCCGGCCAGCGCCATCAAGGAACTGGTCGAGAACGCCCTGGACGCGGGGGGCCGCAATATCGAGATCCAGGCCGACGGCGGCGGCCTGTCGCGCATCCTGATCGCCGACGACGGCAAGGGCATCCCGAAAGACGAACTGCCCCTGGCCATCGAACGCCACGCCACGTCGAAGCTGGAACCCGACGACGCCGGCGACGTGGACCTGTTACGTATCCACACCCTGGGCTTCCGGGGCGAGGCCCTGCCCTCCATCGGCTCGGTCGCCCGCCTGTCGATCACCACCCGATCCCGCGACGCGACCGAGGCCTGGGTCATCCAGGTCGAGGGCGGCGCGACCCGCCCCCTGGCGCCCGCCCCCTTCCCCGGCCCGCACGGCGCGCGGGTCGAGGTGCGCGACCTCTTCTACGCCACCCCCGCCCGGCTCAAGTTCATGAAGTCCGAACGGTCCGAGGCCATGGCCATTTCGGAAGAGATCAAACGCCAGGCCATGGCGCATGAGGCCGTCGCCTTCACCCTGTCGCTGGACGGCAAGGTCGCCCTGCGCCTGCCCGCCGAACACCCCGGCGACGAGGGCCGGTTGAAACGGCTGTCGGCCCTGCTGGGTCGCGACTTCGAGGCCAACGCCCTGCTGATCGACCAGGCGCGGGACGGCGTGCGCCTGTCGGGCTACGCCGGCCTGCCCACCTATTCGCGCGGCAATGCGGCGCATCAGTATCTGTTCGTCAACGGCCGCCCGGTGAAGGACCGGCTGCTGCAAGGGGCCCTGCGCGGCGCCTATGCCGACTTTCTGGCCCGGGACCGGCACCCGGCCGCCGTCCTGTTCCTGGACATCGACCCGCTGTACGTGGACGTCAACGTCCACCCCGCCAAGGCTGAGGTCCGGTTCCGCGACCCGGCCCTGGTGCGCGGCCTGATCGTCGGCGCCCTGCGCCACGCCCTCCACGCCGCCGGCCACCGCGCCTCCACCACCGTCGCCGCCGACGCCATGGCGGGGTTCCAGCCCCACACCGGCGTCTCCACCCATTTCGGTTCTGGCCCGGCCTACAGCCCCAGTTCCCCGTCGGCCCAGGGCTTCAGCGGCTGGACCGGCTGGTCCCAGCCCGCCGCCGCCGCCCAAGTCCTGCCCGGCCTCAACGAACGCAGCGCCCGCGTCGAACCCAGCTGGGACGGGCCCGCCTGGCCCCAGCAGGCGCCCGCCGACGCCGCCCGTCACGACCCACGCTTCACCCCTCACGCCCCCATCGACCCCCTCGACTACCCCCTGGGCGCCGCGCGGGGCCAACTGCACGCCAACTATATCGTCGCCCAGACCCGCGACGGCCTGGTCATCGTCGATCAGCACGCCGCCCACGAGCGGCTGGTCTATGAGCGGATGAAGGCCCAGATGGCCGAGGGATCCGTGACCCGCCAGGCCCTGCTGACGCCCGAGGTGGTCGATCTGGACCCGGCCGAGGCCGAACGCGTCGCCTCGCGCGCCGAGGAACTGGCCGAGATGGGCCTGATCGTCGAGGCCTTCGGCGCCGGCGCCGTCCTGGTCCGCGAGACCCCGGCCATGTTGGGCGACACCGACGTCCAGGGCCTGATCCGCGACATCGCCGACGATTTAGCCGAACACGGCCTGGCCCTGTCGCTCAAGGAACGCCTCGCCGCCATCTGCGGCACCATGGCCTGCCACGGCAGCGTCCGCTCCGGCCGCATCCTCTCGGCCCCCGAGATGAACGCCCTCCTCCGCCAGATGGAAGCCACCCCGCATTCGGGCCAGTGCAACCACGGCCGCCCGACCTATGTGGAGCTGAAGCTGCACGATCTGGAGAAGCTGTTCGGGCGGCGGTGACGGCAGGGACCAAATCGCCCCTCGCGTCGTCAGAAGTCCCGCGTCAGTCCAAGCTCGAACCTCTGTCGAGAATAGTCGCCAAGAGGCACGTTGGACCAGGATTTGGACGCGACGACCTGAACGTAGGGAAAGGCGCCTTGGAAGATCAGGTTTCGTTTGGACAGCCGCAACGAGAGGCCGACCTCTCGATCATCACGGCGAACGCCGAACACGGTCGATGATCGTTCGAACACCCGGCGCCTTACATAGGGTTCGACGTAGGCTGAGACCCCAAAGGCCAAACCTGTAAGCCGCCCCACCGCCAGCTGGGTGAGATCATAGTCCGCCTCCGCCCCAGCCAGATCATATGAGGCGGTCGCTAGACTGGCTCGCCATAACGCATTCGGTCCCAGGTATCGCGTGCGGCTGAGTTGACCGCCGTAACTCCAACCATCGAGACCGTCATCGCGCCTGTTGTCTATCCTGTCGACAAAGACGGTGGCGGCAAGCCCAGTTTGGGCGTCGAGGTAATTCGTCCCTGAAACACGAAACCCATAAGACGATTCGTAGGCGGCTCCGTCCAGGCCGGTTTCCCGGTAGGTCACCGCCGCGCTGACGGCGCGTCTGATCCCGGAACGAAATTCTGGACCGATGGACAGATTTAGCTGGTGCTGATCGAAGGTTCGGTTTGGCGCGTCAAGAAAGGTGAACGATCCTCCCGCCTGAATGGAAAGCGCCTCGCTGACAGGCCATCGACGCTCGACACCGACGGCCATCGACGCGGTCACGCCCGACTGCCGCCTCGCGTCTTCCGACAGCGTGAACGGCAGCCCGAACAGGTCGATGGTGCCGGCGCTGGTTGCGCTATTCAAATTGCTGTCCGGCGCGACCGACACCGTGACCGAGACGCGCAGATTCCGCGCCGTTTCAATTGCTGCGAGACGATCTTGCACGATCTGCTTGCGCGCGGGGTCCAGCGCGCCCGACAGCGCCAGACGATAAGAGAGTCTCGCCGGCGCAAGCCGGCCAGCGGCGAAGTGGATTTCCCCGACTTGAAATCTCGCCAGCGCATCGCCGCCATTTGCGGCCATCCAGCTTTCGAGAAGCGCCATCGCTTCATCGTTTCGCCCCAACCGGGCCAATAAAGCCGCCTTCAGGCGGATACCGTCCGCGCTCGCTGAAATGTCTGGTCTGGTTTCTAGGAGCGCCAAAGCCCCCCGGTAGTCATCGGAAACCAATGCCTGAGCCAAAGACGATGAGAAGTCACGTGTTTCCGCAGAGGCGGCTTCAGTGGCCTGAGGCGCTTCTTTCGCTTGAACCAGAGAGTTCTGCGAGGTGAAAAACAATACAGCGACAAACTGGAGACACCGCCGAAACCAGGCCGAGGTCACCTTATTCTTGCACCGCCGACACCGACCAGTTTCGCGCCGCCTGTGTCGTTAAGCGAGAAACCAATGCCCGCCTCTGTCGGCGAGCTGGCGCCGTAAAAAGCGCCGTCAACGGAGCCGGTCATCGCCGATCCCGTCGCTGAACCGGAGAAAGAGGTGCCGGAGATGGTGGCGGACATGCTGAAGTTCAGATTGTAGGGCGGGGTCACCGACGCATTGTTCGCGTCGATCATCCTAAAGTTCGAAGCCGAACCCGTGACGGTGCCGGTGCCGAAGTTTGCGGTCAAGCTAAGATCACTCGCTGTGGCGTAGGATACGCCTGCCCCGTTGATATACTCGCCCCGGGTTCCCCCCTGGTACTGCGCCGTGCCCGTCGTCGGCATGATCGCAACCGACGGAGTCTGACCGACAGCGAAATAAGTATAGGTGCCGTTTGCAGGATTAGGCGATATCCGCCCAAGTTGCACGTAATCCAAACCGCCTTGCAGGACTGAGGTGATATCATAGAGAGTGAGCGTGCTGCCGTCTCCGGGCACGAGATCGCCGCTGATGTTAAGCGCAACATTAGTGGCGACACGCACGTTACCTAACGCATCGGTTCGGCCCTCAGGGTTAATGTAAAGCTTGTTGATTACGGCTGCCCCTGCAAGATTTCTGAAGGCATATCTGTCGTCGCTGGTCTGGCTGGTTCCTCGACGATCGATCGTGAACATCTCAAACGCGGAGTTAGTTGGAGCGCCGTCAGAGCGAACGCCGACTTGGGGACCCTCAACCCGGAGCGAGCCAGACTGGCAGGAAAGCGCGGTGGGGGTGGTCGAACAGTTGGATGCATAGGGGGCCGGAGGCGTCGGCGGCGTCACGACACCACCTCCCGTGCCTCCTCCACCACCACCACCGCCACCACAAGCGGAGACGGAAATACCAGCCGCGAGCGCAACCAGAGATATCGTAACTTTTGAGACCATGTGTTCCCCCTGCTAAAACGCGCTATACGGGTTTGCCCCTAACAACAACAGTCTCTACGCACAATCTAGGCGGCTTGACCGCTCACGCGGCGCGTGGCGAATTTCTCAATCTGATCGTTGAGTTTCGCATCAGCCGAAGCCTCATTTAAGACTCCACGTCCTTCGTCCCCAGCGTGTTGCAGCCAGTTCAGCTCAGCAACCCTTAGCCCGCATCCGCCGCTTCGATTGCCCCCCATGCCCTCCATCCTCTTCGTCTGCCTCGGCAACATCTGTCGCTCTCCCCTCGCCGAGGCCGCCCTCCGCGCCGAGGCTGAACGCCTGCGGCTCGACCTGATCGTCGAGTCCGCCGGCACGGGGAACTGGCATGTCGGCCATCCGCCCGATCCGCGCGCCCAGGCCGTGGCGCGCAAACATGGGATCGATATTTCCGGCTATCAGGGCCGGCAGGTGACGCCGGCGGACTTCCGCCGCTTCACCCACGTCATCGCCCTGGACCACGACAACCTGGCCAATCTGCGCCGGATCGCGCCCGCCGACGGCGTCGCGGAACTCAGCCTGCTGCTCGACCACGTGCCCGGCCGCGAGGGCCAGGCCGTGACCGATCCCTATTTCGGCGACGACGCCGGGTTCGAGGTGACCTGGGCCGAGGTTACGGCTGCGGCGGAACAGCTGGCGGCGCGGCTTCGGGCGTCCCCCGTCCCGTGATCTTGCGCCAGATGCGCTTGCGCGCCTCGACCACCGACACGCCCAGCAGGGCCGCCGTGGTCCAGAACAGGGCCTCGGTCGTCACCGCCGCAACAATGGCCAGGGTGATGCGCGCGCCGCGATCCACATCCAGATAGAGGCCGATCCCCAGGCCGATCCAGGCGCAGATCGCCCCGACCAGCAGCAACAGGGCCAGCACCTTCAGGAATCCCTTGCCGCGCGTCAGCACGCCCTTTTTCGGCGTCTCTATCGTCCCCGTCTCGATCGTCATGGCGAACTCCTTTGTTTTTCGACGCCTGACCTGAAAGTCTCGCCCGGTTCCTGAGTCTTTCATCCCGACCGACGATTTTTTCACGGAGACCGCCGCGCTTGGGACGCGACCAGACTTTCGAGGCCCTGCTGGCCGAGCACGGCGGCATGCTGCGCCGCATCGCCTCGGCCTATGAGGCGGATCGCGAGCGGCGGCGCGAGCTGGAGCAGGACATCTTGCTGGCCGTCTGGCGCGCCCTGCCCAAACACCGGGGCGAGGCGCCCTTGCGCCATTTCATCGCCCGGGTGGCCCACAACCGCGCCGTCACCCATGTGGCCCGCGAGGCGGCCGAGCCCCGCCGCCAGCCCCTGGACGAGGCCGCCCCCTCGGACGCCCCCACCCCGCACGAGGCCGCCGAGACGCGGGACCTGCACGACCGTCTGGGCCGGGCGGTGCGCGCCCTGCCCCTGTCGCTGCGCCAACCGGCCCTGCTGACCCTGGAAGGCTTCGCCCCGGCCGAGATCGCCGACATGCTGGGGATGAACCCCAACGCCGTCTCCATCCGCCTGACCCGCGCCAAGGCCGCGCTGCGGGAGGCGCTGAACCCCACACCGTCCCAAGAGGTCCGCCCATGACCCGCCCTGATGACGACTGGACCGACCTGACCCAGGCCTGGACCGAGACCCCCGACCCCGAACCCCGCCTGGACGCCGATTTCATCCGGTCGCTGCGCCGCCGCGACCGGCTGGCCCGGCTCAACTTCTGGCTGGAGATGGGCGGCGGGGTCGTCGTGCTGGGGGTCGTGGGCTGGGGCGCCTATCGCGGCATTCCCCTGGCCCCGCTCGCGGCCGGCCTGGCCTTCGTCCTCGTGGCCCTGGGCCTGACCGTCTGGGCGCGACGCGACCATCCCGGCCTATTGACCGAGACGCCCCAGGCCGGGCTTCGCTTCGCCCTGGGCCAGGCCCGCACCGGCTATCGCTGGGCCCTGTCCGGCGTCGCCATCAGCGTGGCGGCCATGATCTTCCTGCTCGTCGTCCTGACGACGGTCGATCCCGCGCGGGGCCCCGCCGGGGCCGTCATCGCCGGGATGTTCGTCTTCCTGGTGATCTGCATCGGCTATTACCTGCGTCACGCCCGCCGCTGCCGCCGTCGGATGGCGGCGCATCGGGCGGCGCTGGAGGCGCTGGAAATAGACGCCCCGTAGGTCCGGATTAGGCGACCCGGAGGAACAGCACTCGCGCTGCGCCATAATCCCGCGCGTCCAGCCGGTCATAGCCCGGCGTGTCGATGTCGGGCTCGTCCGAGCCGCGCTCGAACACCACCAGGGCGCCGGGCTTCAGCCAGTTCCCCTCCAGCAGCCTTGCCAGGGTCTGCTCCCCCAGCCCCTTGCCATAGGGAGGGTCCAGGAAGGCGATGTCGAAGGCCTCGCCGTCCGACCCGGGCCGAACGCCCAGGTCCGTCGCGCTGCGCCGATGCACCCGCGTGCGCCCCATCACCCCATAGGCGTCGGCGTTCTCGCGGATCGCGCCCCGCGCCCCGTCATCGGTCTCGACGAACAGGCAGAAGCCCGCCCCCCGACTGATCGCCTCGAACCCCAGGGCGCCCGATCCGGCGTACAGGTCGATGACCCGCGCGCCGTTCAGGCTCTCGGCCCACGCCGCGTGCTCCAGCACATTGAACACGGCCTGCCGCGCCCGGTCCGAGGTCGGGCGCGTGCCCTGCCCCTCCGGCGCGACGATGGCCCGGCCCTTCAGGCTTCCGGCTACGATCCGCATGGCGTCAGTCCTGGGGCGGCGAGAACTGGGCCCACAGTTCTTCGGTGGTCAGGCGCGGCCGGTCACCCGCCAGCGCATAGGTCGCCGGCTTGCTCTCGATGCAGAACTCATCCTCCAGCGCAAAAGCCGTCGGATCGTCGAACGCCTGGGCCGAGACCATGGTGATCCCGCCGTCGTTGGCGCGCCAGAACAGGCCGGTCCCGCAGGACGGGCAGAACTGCCGCGTGGCCCAGTCGGACGAGACGTAGGTCGCCACATCCCCCTGGACCTCGACGCTGTCGCCGCAATCGACGCTGAACAGGATGCCGCCTGACTGCCGCCGGCAGGTGGGGCAATGGCAGGCGTGCATGCCGCCGTTAGGCGTGGCTGTGAACGTCACCGCGCCGCACAGGCACCGGCCGGACAGGCGTGCATCCATCGTCAGGTCTCCGTTCGCCTCTTAGCGCGGCGTGCGGGGCTTGCCCCCCGGCGCGCGGCCGCTGGCGCCCGAAGGCCCCGCCGGCTTGCCGCCGCCGGTGCGGGGCGGCCGGGTTTCGCGTCCGCTGGGCGAGGCCGCGCCGAACCCGCGGGGCTTGAACTCCCGCTTGCCCGAGTCGGCGCCCGCCGTGCGCGGCTTGTACTCGCGCTTGGGTCCGTCGCTGCTGCGGGCCGGAGCCCCCTCGCGGGGCTTGAAGGCCCGTGCGGGACGATCACCCTCCTCGCGCGGCTTGTAGGTGCGGGCCGGGCGTTCGCCGTCAGTCGGGGCACCCTCGCGGGGCTTGAAGCTCTTCTTCGGATGGCCGGTCTTGGGCGCAGCCTTGGCCCAGCCTTCCTTCTTCGGCGGACGCTCGCGGCGCTCGACCGCGTCGGCCTGGGCCGTTTCGGCGGCGCGGACACGGCTGGGCTTGCGCGACGGGTCCGACATGGCCGAGCCCGGGCGTCCCTTGACGATCGGCGTCGACACCCGGCGCCCAGGGATGGGCGCGGGCGTCTCGACCGTATTGCCGGTCGGCAGGTTCTCGGGCCGGATGTAGTCGGCCAGCAGTTCGCGGATTACGCGCGGCCCGACCTCTTCGACCGAGCCGATGGGCAGGACGTCCAGACGGAACGGACCATAGGCCAGGCGGATCAGACGGTTGACCGTCAGCCCGACCGATTCCAGCACCTTGCGGACTTCGCGATTCTTGCCCTCGGTGATCGAGACCGAGATCCACAGGTTGGCCGGGGCCTTGCCGTCCTCGGACTTG
This sequence comes from Brevundimonas sp. FV2ps16, assembly GCF_058681075.1. NCBI lineage: Bacteria > Pseudomonadati > Pseudomonadota > Alphaproteobacteria > Caulobacterales > Caulobacteraceae > Brevundimonas > Brevundimonas sp. FV2ps16. Next base: position 2,760,598 of record NZ_CM178728.1, read on the forward strand.
GACTCCTTGGCCTTGTCCAGGGTCGCCTCGATGGGGCCATAGGAGACGCCGTCCACGACCACGCCGTCCTTCAGCGCGTCCAGTTGCGCCTGGGTGATCTTGCCCCGCGCCCGCGCCCGGTACTGACGCACCAGCGAGGTCGCCGGCAGTTCCAGCGCCCGGCTCAGTTCGCCGTCGTTGGTCAGCAGCAGCAGGCCCTCGGTCGCCAGGTCGAGCCGTCCGACCGAGATCACGCGCGGCAGACCGGCCGGCAGGGCGTCGAACACCGTCGGCCGTCCGGTCGGATCGCTGTGGCTGGTCAGCAGGCCGGCCGGCTTGTGATAGCGCCAGACGCGCGTCGCCTGGGTCGAGCCGATGGGCTTGCCGTCCACCGTGATCACGTCGTCACGCGTCACCAGGGTGGCGGGCGTGTCCAGGATGCGACCGTTGACCGCCACCTTGCCCAGACCGATCAGCCGCTCGACCTCGCGCCGCGAGGCGATGCCGGCGCGGGCCATGGTCTTGGCGATTCGCTCGGCGCGCAGCGGCGTGTCGCCCTTGCCCGACCCGGACGACGGCTTGCCGTCCTTGCCGGCGCGCGGCCGGTCGCCTCGGTCCGGCTTGTCGCCGAACCGCTTGGGACCGTCTTCGCGAGGGCTGCGCGGCTTGTCGCCGAATGATTTCGTCCCGTCGCCGCTCTTGCGAGGACCGGAGGATTTAAAGGGCCGAGGCGACCGTTCGTCTTGACGGGCGCGGGGCTTCTTGTCGTTGTCGTCTGTATGGCGGACCATGATGAGCGGTTCATGCGCATGGCGCTGGACCAAGCGCAAGCGGCGGCGGACGCAGGAGAGGTGCCTGTGGGCGCAATTCTTGTCGATCCTGCCTCAGGTGAGGTAATTTCGACCGGCGCCAACGGTCCGATTGCCGCGCACGACCCCACGGCACACGCCGAGATCGTCGCCATGCGAGGCGCGGCGACGGCGCTGCAGAACTACCGACTGACCGGCCTCACCCTCTATGTGACGCTGGAACCCTGCGCCATGTGCGCCGGCGCCATCAGCCACGCCCGAATCGGCCGCGTCGTCTGGGCCGCCGACGATCCCAAGGGCGGCGCCGTCATCCACGGCCCTCGATTGTTCGAACAGCCCACCTGCCACTGGCGCCCGGCGACGGACTCGGGTCTTCTGGGCGAAGAGGCGTCCGCCTTGCTGAAATCCTTCTTCCGTCAACGGAGGGGAACGGCGGCGACCGGCGCACGTTAGACCGCCGCGCCAAGCGGCGCCGTTATCAGGAGTATCGCCTTGTCCAAGCCGGGCCTGCCGCCGTCGATCATGTTCAGCGGCCTCGCCGCCGCCCTTCTCCTGACGGCCTGCGGTCCCGACCCCGACAAGGCCCCCAGCACCGGCGACGAGGTCAAGGAACGCGCCATCGAGGCCCAGACCGCCCGCAAGCGCACCGGCGCCGAGGTCCAGGACCGCACCCTGAACCGCGTCGTCCACACCGTCTATCTGTGCGACAACGGCGAACGCCTGTCGGTCGATTTCGACAATCCCCGCCAGATGGCCACCATCCGCAACTCATCGGGCGAGGCCATCGACCTGTACCAGGAACGCGCCGCCGACGGCATCTGGTACCGCGCCTCCAACGTCGAACTGCGCGGCAAGGGGGTCCTCGCCACCTGGTCCGTCGAAGGTCGCCAACCGACGCAATGCCGGGCGGTGGATTAGGCGAAACCCGCCAGCCGTTGATCCAAGCCGTCGCGAACCACCGGCCAGTCTTCATCGATCACCGCAAACATGGCCGTATCCCGTGCGCGCCCAGTCCAGGTGATCTTGTGCTTCCTCAGAACGCCTTCGGCCTTGGCGCCCAGCTTGAGGATCGCCGCCTGGCTCCGGGCGTTGAGGGCGTCGGTGATGATCTCCACCCGCACCGCGCCTGCGTTGAAGGCGTGACCCAGCAACAGCCGTTTGCAGGCCGGATTGCTCGGCCCGCCGCGCACTTCGGGCCGATAAAAGGTCGAGCCTATCTCGCAGCGGCGATAGGCCGGGTTGATCTCGTACAGGCTGGTCGTGCCGACCACCGCCCCGTCTGAGCGCCGCCGCACCGCATAGGCGATCCGAGTCCCGGCCCGCATGGCCGTCAGCGCGCTCTTCCACCAGCCGTCGAAATACTCACCCTGGGCCGAGCCGACCATGGCCGCCCATACCTCGGGATCGCAGTCCAGCGCCGCACGAACCTCGTCTTTCAGACCGCCCTCGAACGGCTCCAGCCGCACGAACCGATCTTCGAGCGGAACCGTGGCGATCCGCATCACGCGGTCGCGCCTTCCTCGACCAGAAAGCCCCGCACCTTGGCCGCGTCCACGCCCTTGGACACAAAGGCCTGGCCGATCCCGCGCGCCAGGATCAGGGTCAGGGCCCCGCCCTCGGCCTTCTTGTCGCCGGCCATCAGGGCCAGCAGCCGGTCGGCCGCGAACACGCCCGCCTGATCCAACCGCGTCGGCAAGCCCGCCGCCGCGACCACCGTCTCGACCCGCGCCACATCCTCGGCCGAACACAGCCCCTCACGCGCCGAGTAGCGGAAGGCCATACAGCACCCCAAGGCCACGGCTTCGCCATGCGCCAGCGCGTCTTCGTCGAACCCGACCTCGGTCTCGACCGCATGGCCAAAGGTGTGGCCCAGGTTCAGCAGAGCGCGCCGCCCCGCCTCCTTCTCGTCCTCGCCGACCACCGCGCTCTTGATCTCGACCGAGCGGATCACCGCCTGTTCCAGCGCCGCCGGATCGCCTTCGGCGCCCGCAGCCCCCTCGCCCGCCAACCAATCAAAGAAGGCCGCGTCGCAGATCAGCCCGTGCTTCAGCACCTCGGCCCAGCCGGACTTCACCTGACGCGCCGGCAGGGTCGCCAGCACGTCGATATCCGCCAGCACCAGACGCGGCTGATGGAAGGCGCCGACCAGGTTCTTGCCGCGCGGCGTGTCGATGGCGGTCTTGCCGCCGACGGACGAATCGACCTGGGCCAGCAGGGTCGTCGGGATCTGCACGAAGTCGATCCCACGCATGTACAGCGCGGCCGCCAGTCCAGCGAGGTCGCCGACCACGCCGCCGCCCAGGGCGATGACGACGTCCTTGCGGTCCACCCCGATCTCCAACAGTCGGTCCAGCACCTGCTCCAACTGGGTGAAGGACTTCGATCCCTCGCCCGCCGGCACCGCCACGATCTCGCTCTTCACGCCCGCCGCCGTCAGCGACGCCGTCAGGGCCGGCGCGTGAATGCGGGCCACGGTCTCGTCGGTGACGATGACGGTCCGGCCCTTGGCCAGCGGCGCGATCCGTTCGCCAGCCTGGGCCAACAGCCCGCGTCCCACCACGACGTCATAGGCCGCGAAGGCCCCGCCGCTGACTGGAATGATCGTCACGTCTTCGTCTCCGCGCGCCGTCTCTGGCGCCAGTGCCGGCGCAGGTTCTTGTGAATGGCGTCCACCGCCTGCCCGTGAGAGCCCTGCCCCACGTCCACGGCCACGTCAGCCTCGCCATAGATTGGATACCGGGCCTCGGCCAGGTCGGTCAGGACCGTCAGCGGGTCCTTGCCGCGTAGCAGCGGCCGGGTGTCGCGACGCGCCACCCGTTCGGCGATGACCTTCAGATCAGCCCTCAGCCAGACCGTGTCGGCCCGTTCCTTCAGCAGAGCCCGTGTCTCCGCATTCATCATCGCCCCGCCGCCGGTGGCGAGAACGATGGGCGGCCCCTCCAGCAGGCGGCGGATCACCCGCGCCTCGCCGGCCCGGAACTCGTCTTCCCCCAGAGCAGCGAAGATTTCAGACACGGTCATCCCGGCCGCTGATTCGATCTCCACATCCCCATCGGCGAAGGGCAGCCTCAGTCGATTAGCCAGTCGGCGTCCGACCGACGATTTGCCCACCCCCATCAGTCCGACCAGAGCTATGGTGCGGGTCGGGCCCGGATTCGCACGCCGCCTCACCCGGCGGCTCCGGCGGAACAGACGGTCGAGGAAACGGAGAAGGCGGCGACGCAGGCAGGCATGATCCTGGAAACCTCTACACCAAGCCTGACCACACGCCATCCGTTCGCAGAACGGATTGCGCCATGACGCCCCAGATCGAAGCCTTTTTGGAAATGATGGCGGTCGAACGCGACGCATCGCCCCATACCCTGTCGGCCTATGGGCGGGATCTGAGCGACGCGGAAACCGCTCTTTCAGACGCCGGCGGACTGATGAAGGCGGACGCCGCAGCGCTGGAAATCTGGTTCGCCGACCTGTCGCGACGCGGCCTGTCCGCCGCCACCGCCGCCAGACGCCGGTCCTCCGCACGGCAGTTCTACCGCTTCGCCTTGGCAGAAGGCTGGCGCACCGACGACCCCTCGCGCCGGCTGGATGCGCCCAAACAGGGACGCCCGCTGCCCAAACTGCTGAGCCGTGACGAGATCGACAGGCTGCTGAGCGCCTCGGCCGTTCGCGATGCGGCGGCGGGCTTACGCTTAGTCGCCCTTGTCGAGATGGCCTACGCCTCTGGGCTGCGGGTGTCGGAACTGCTGGGGCTCAAGGTCGAGGCTGTCCGCCGCGACCCCGCCTATCTGATCGTGCGCGGCAAGGGCGGTAAGGAACGCCTGGCGCCGCTGAACACCGCCGCCCGAGAGGCCGTTAAGGCCTGGCTGATCGCCCGTGACGCAAAGCGCAAGGCCGAGGCCCCGGACAGCCCCTGGCTCTTCCCGTCGTCCGGCCGCACGGGCCATCTGACCCCGCGCCGCTTCGCCCAGCTGCTGGACGAAGCCGCGATCACGGCGGGGATCGACCCCGCCCGCGTCAGCCCCCACGTCCTGCGCCACGCCTTCGCCACCCACCTGCTGGAGGGCGGCGCCGACCTGCGCGTCGTCCAGACCCTGCTGGGCCACGCCGACATCGCCACGACCCAGATCTACACCCACGTCGCCACCGACCGCCTGGCCCAAGTCGTCCAGCAGAACCACCCCTTGGCGCGGGATGACTGACAGCGCATATTCGAGCCATGGCCGAGGATTTCTACGTCAAGGCGATCTGGGATCCGGAGGCGGAAGTCTGGTTCAGCGACTCCAACATTGTTGGCCTCGTGATCCAAACAGCGACGCTGACCGAGTTCGAAGTGCTGGCCCGGCATTTCGCCGCCGAGCTTCTAGCCGAGAATATGAACATTATCGGCGACACCCTCATTCGGTTCGAGGCTGCAGGACATTTCACAGTCGCGGCTCTTCCCTTCCGTCTCCCAGCGGGAGAGGGCTTGAGCGCCCGAGAACGCAGTGATCGGTCTTGCGCGAAAGGGTGAGGGTCGCGGTGGTGCGAACTCTGGAGAACCGCCGCTTGCCCCGTCGCCTCGACCTCTCTAGTTTCCCCCGCCTTCCCTAGGGGCGGTTTCCCGCCTGCAGTCCCGGACGCCTTTATGGCCACGCACTATCTCGACTTCGAAAAGCCGATCGCCGATCTGGAAGCCAAGATCGAGGAACTGTCGGCCCTGTCCGAAACCTCGGGCGGCTTCGACGCCGAGATCGCCGGCCTGCGCAAGAAGGCCGGGCAACTGCGCAAGAAGACCTATGCCGGTCTCGACCCCTGGATGAAAACCCAGGTGGCGCGCCACCCCCAGCGGCCGCATTTCATCGATTACGTCGAAAGCCTTTTCACCGACTGGAACGAGTTGCACGGCGACCGCCAGTTCGGCGACGACCAGGCCATCCTGGGCGGCCTCGCCCGCTTCCGGGGCCGTCCGGTCGTGATCATGGGCCACGAAAAGGGCCACGACACCGCGACCCGCATCACCCACAATTTCGGCATGGCCCGGCCCGAGGGCTATCGCAAGGCTGTGCGCCTGATGGACATGGCCGAGCAGTTCGGCCTTCCGGTTCTCAGCTTCATCGACACCGCCGGCGCCTATCCGGGACTGGGCGCCGAGGAGCGCGGTCAAGCCGAGGCCATCGCCCGCTCCACCGAACGCTGCCTGACCCTGGGCGTGCCCTCCATCGCCACCATCACGGGCGAAGGCGGATCGGGCGGCGCCATCGCTATCGCGGCGGCCAGCCGCGTGCTGATGCTGGAGCATTCGATCTATTCGGTCATCTCGCCCGAGGGCGCGGCCGGCATCCTGTGGCGCGACGGCGCCCGGGCGCGCGACGCGGCCATGGCGATGAAGATCACCGGCCCGGATCTGATGGGTCTGAAGATTGTCGATCGTCTGATCGACGAACCCGTCGGCGGGGCGCACGCCGATCGCGACGCCGCCATGGCCAATGTCGGCGACGTCCTGGCCGAAGAGTTGAAGACCTTCGAAGGCCTGTCGCCGCAGCAGATCAAGACCCGGCGCGCCGACCGATTCTACGCCATCGGCGCCCTCTGACCGAACGGCGTTAATCGCCCGTCCATCATATGGCGCGACCCTGCCGGTCTTATCGGACAGAGCATTGGCGGGCATGGCGGCGGGCGACTCTCTGAGGGACAGCGCGGTTTTCAACTTGAGCGGCGCCATCACCATGGTCGTCGATGATTCCCCGTTCTCCCTGGCCCTTACGACAGGTGTCCTCGCGGGCTTCGGCGTCCGCCCCGCCTTCACCATCGGGCGAAGCGTCGAGGCGCGGCGTATCCTTCAGGAAAAACCGGTCGATCTGCTTTTGGTCGACACCGACATGCCCGAGATTGACGGATTCGAACTGGTGCGTTGGCTGCGACGTTCTGGGCCTAACCCAAACGCCTTCACGCCCGTCATCATGACCGCCAGTCACATCCGCCGAGGACGGGTGGCCGAGGCGCGCGACTGCGGCGCCAACTTCGTCGTGACCAAGCCCTTCAGCGCCGCCCTGCTGCTGGAACGGATCCTGTGGGTCGCTCGCGACGACCGCCCTTTCCTTGAGGTCGGCGACTACCTGGGGCCGGACCGCCGGTTTCGAAACGACGGCTATGAGGGCGAGGAGCGGCGCGGCCGCATGATCAGCACCAAGACGGTGGAATTCGCATGACGGTCATCACCCACCCCAGACGGCCCTCCCGCCTTGCCGAGATGATTGATGGTCCCGGCGGCGTCAGCGTCGGCGTCGCCCTGGCCCAGGCCAAAGCCAATCTGGATGCGCTGAAAGACCAAGGCCACGCCATCATCGTCGAGAACATCGCCGCCCTGCTGGCCGAGTCCGCATCCGACATCTCCGAATCCAGCCGGTTGGATGCCGCCTACGCCGCTTCAAGCCAGATCATCGACGCCGCCAGCCCCTTCGCTCTGGACGACCTTTGCACGGCGGCCAAGGGCCTGTGCGACCTTCTGGACGCCGCCCCGCGCGAGGGCGGCTTCGATTGGCGTATCGCCACGGTCCACGCCCAGGCCATGAAGCTGTTGCTGGCCCTTCCGGCCGACGCCCCCGAAACGCCCGAGGCGCGCACGGCCATCATGGCCAACCTCGGCGAGGTCCTCAAACGCAAGCTTCCTCAAGCTCAGGCCTGAACCGCCCGACCCGTCCGCGTTTGCTTGCGCCACAGGGCGGCGTATTCCCCGCCCAGCCGCGCCACCAGTTCATGGTGGGCTCCACGTTCGACGATCCGCCCGGCCTTCAGCACCAGGATCTGATCGGCGTCCGCCACCGTCGATAGCCGGTGCGCCACCACCAGGGTGGTGCGACCTGCGCTGACCCTCCTCAGCGTCTTCTGGATCGCCGCCTCGGTGCGGCTGTCCAAGGCGCTGGTGGCCTCATCAAGGATCAGGATGCACGGGTCAGCCAGCAGGGCGCGGGCGATCCCCACTCTCTGGCGTTCTCCGCCCGACAGCTTCAGCCCCCGCTCCCCCACCCGCGTCGCCATGCCGTCGGGCAGGCCGCGGATGAAGTCCGATAGTTCCGCCGCTTCGGCCGCCGCCCAGACCTGGGCCTCGTCGGCTTCGGGCCGGGCGAAGGCGATGTTGGCGTACAGGCTGTCGTTGAATAGGGCCACATCCTGCGGCACCAGGGCGACCGCCGCCCGCAACGAAGCCTGGGTCACGGCGCGCGCGTCATGACCATCGATCAGAACCCGCCCCTCCTGCGGGTCGATGAGCCGCAAGGCCAGCTTGACGATAGTGGACTTGCCCGCGCCCGACGGTCCGACCAGGGCCGTCGTCGTCCCCGGCGCGGCGACGAAGCTGACGTCCTCCAGTCCATTGGCGCGGGCGTCATGGCGGAAACCCACGTGTTGGAACTCGACCGCGGCGCCGCGTTCATTTTCTGGCCGGGGCAGAGGACGCGCGTCCGGCGCATCCGCCACCTGCGGCGTCTGCCGCGTCACCTTCAGCATCTCCTCCATGTCGATGAAGGACTGGCGGATTTCACGATAGGCGAAGCCCAGGATGTTCAGCGGGGCATACAGGGAGATCATGATCAGCACCGCCGCTGTCACATCCCCCGGCCCCATCCGACCCGCCGCGGCCTCGAACCCGGCCATCACCGCCATGACGCCCAGGCCGATGTTCATGATCAGGGCCTGCACCCCGTTCAGGAGGGCCAGAGAACTATTGGCCTTCAGCGACGCCTGGGCGTAGTCGCCCAGCGCCCGATCATAGGTCTGGGCCGCTCGACTTTCGGCCCCGAAGGACTTGACCGTCTCATAGTTCAGCAGGGCATCGACCGAGACGCCCGCCGCCTCGGAATCGGCGGCGTTCATCACCCGTCGATGCTCCAGCCGCCAGTTGGACAGGGCGAAGGTCGTGACCGTGTAGACCACCACCACCGCCACCGCGACGGCGGCGAAGCGCCAATCGTATTTGCCGCCCAGCACGGCCGCCGCCAGAATCAGCTCCAACCCTGTCGGAACCAGGTTGAAGGCCAGGATGCGGAGGAGGAAATCCACCGCCCGCGACCCTCGATCCATCGTCCGCGACAGGGCGCCGGACCGTTTGGTCTGGTGGAAATCCAAGGACAGGCTCAGCGCATGGGCGAAGGCCTCGGCCGCCGTCGCCCGTTGCGCGGCTGCGCGAACCGGAGCGAACACGACATCCGATATCTGCGGCGCCGCCGCCGACAGGAACCGCACGAGAGCCCAACCCACGGCGAAGGCCGCAAAGCCCCAGCCGACCGCCACGGCCGCCCCCTGCCCGGCCGCCAGCCGGTTCACCGCCGCGCCCAGCACCAGCGGGGCCAGCACCCCCAGCCCCTTGCCCGCCAGCGTCAGCCCGATGGCCGAAGCCAGACGCAACCGCAAATGCGGGGCGCCTGATCGGCCGACCAGCCGCACCAGATCCGCCAACGCCTTCAGCGTGGGGGGCCCTTCCGTCTTTTCCTGCATGCTCCCCGCCTGTTGCGCCTTGACCATAGGGTCGCGCCGGCCGCCGGAGCGCTCTCCGCGCATCGCCATGCTCCGCATATGGACAGTCTATGCGACCGGGAAAAGGCCGCAGACGCCCGACGGCTCAGTTCAGGCCCGCGATCGCCTCGAGCAGTTCGTCGACGACCTCTTCCCGGGTCGCCCAGGAACAGACGAACCGCACCGATCCATCGTCGAACCGATAACAGGCCCAGCCCAGGGCGTTCAGCCTCTGGTGCGCCTCGGCCGGCATCCGCACAAACACCGTATTGGCCTCAACGGGGTGCGCCAGCACATACGGCGAACGGGTCGCCACACCCGCAGCCAGCCGTTGCGCCATCAGATTGGCGTGGGCGCCGCCCGATTCCCAGTCGCCGCTCTCCAGCAGACCCAGCATCGGCCCGGCCAGCAGCCGCGCCTTGGACGCCACCTGCCCGGCCTGTTTCAACCGGTTGTCCAGCCGACGCGCCAGGCTCTTGTCAAACAGCACAATGGCTTCGACGCAGTTGGCGCCCGCCTTGGCCCCGCCGAACACCAGGATGTCGACGCCCAGGCGCGGGATATCCTTCAGGTCGAAACCCGCCGCCGCCGCATTGGCCAGCCGCGCCCCGTCCATATGGACGCCATAGCCCCTCGCCTTCACCGGCTCGATCAGATGGCGCAGCTCCTCCTCGGTATAGACCGCGCCATATTCGGTGGCCTGGGTCAGGGACAGGGCAGCCGGCGGCTGCCGATGGCCGACCTCAGGCTCGGCCAGCTGCGCCTTCAGCGCCAGCGGATCGATCCGGCCCGACAGGCCGGGCAGGCCGATCAGGCCGACGCCCTGGCCGAAGAACCCAGGCGCGCCCGTCTCGTCCGTGCAGACGTGGGCCGTATGGTGGGCCATCACCGCCTCGAACGGAAAGGCCAGCATCGACAGGGCGATGGCGTTCGCCGCCGTGCCGCTGAAGACGAACCGGATGTCTGCATCAGCGTCCAGCCTCTGGCGAATCTGGTCGGCGGCCCGCGCCGTCATCTCGTCAGCGCCATAGGAAGGAGCGAATCCGGCGTTGGCCTGGATCAGGCCCTCGACGGCGCTGGGCGCCATGCCGGCGGTGTTATCGGATCCGAAATCGTAACGCATCAGCTCTTCTTCGCCGTCAAATCGCTCTTGCCGTCTTCAATGGTCCGCACACGGACAACAGGCATGACATCCTCGTCGCCATAGGGCACGGCGACCTGATGCGGGAAGGGAATCTCGATCCCGGCGGCGTCCAGCGCTTCCTTGCCGGCCTGCATCAGATCGGCCTGGGTCTGCCACCAGTCCTCGACCTTGACCCAGGCGTGGAGAGTCACCTGAACCGCGCTGTCCAGCAGGCCGGTCACGCCCGTCCACGGATGCGGGTCATCCAGCACCTTCTCGTGCGCCGCCGCCATATCGGCCAGGACGCAGCGCGCCTTGTTCAGGTCGTCGCCATAGCCGACGCCGAAATTGATCTCGATCCGCCGCGTCTGCTGGCCGGTCAGATTGGTCAGGGGGTCGCTCAGAACCTTGGAATTGGGAATGACGATCTTGTGGTTGTTGGCGTTCGACAATTGGGTCGTGAACAGATCCAGCCGCTGCACCGTGCCGGCCATGCCGCCCACATCGACCACGTCTCCGACCCGGTAAGGTCTCAACACCAGCAGCATAATCCCCGACGCCACGTTCGACAGCGTCCCTTGCAGCGCCAGGCCGACCGCCAGGGAGGCGGCGCCTAGAACGGCGATGATGGAGGTCGTCTGCACTCCCAGGCGCTGCAGCACGGCGATCATGCCGATGATGATCACCACCACCCTGACCACCTGAACGCCGAAGCTCAGGACCGTCTGATCATGCCGGAAGGCCCCGATCCGCGACAGGGCGTTGCGCGCCAGCCGCGCCGCCCATTTGGCCGCGAACAGCGTCGCTGCGAAAATCAGGGCGGCGACGGTCAGATTGATGGCGAAGTCGCCGGCCATGTCGGTGATCTTGGCGATCATGACGGTGTCGACGGCGACGGCCTGACGCCCAGCGGCGACGGCTTCTGCGATAGGGGAAGCGCTCAACATGGGGCGGGTCTAACGCCTGAGGCGCCGATTGGAACCCCCGCAAGGGTCAATATTCGACAATCGGCGCCTGCGAAGCGGTCACCCCGCCCAATCAGGTTTGCGCTTGTCCAGGAACGCCCTGACCCCCTCTTGGCCTTCGCGCGAGACACGAGCGCGGGCGATGCGTTTGGCCGTATCGTCCAGCAGGCCATTGTCGATCCGGTGACCGGCGATGTCGTTGACCAGTCGCTTGGCCTCGCCCATGGCCCCGGGCGCGTTGCCGGTCAGGCTGTCCGTCAGCATGGCGATGAATTCGTCCACCGACCCTTCGGGCAGGACTAGGTCGATCAGACCCGCGTGGGCGGCGTAGTCGGCGTCAAAACTGTTGCCGGTCAGGAACAGCTGGCGGGCGCGGCGGGCGCCGACAGCTTCGATCACATAGGGGGCGATGGTCGCCGGGATCAGGCCCAGCTTGACCTCGGAGAAGGCGAAACGCGCGCCCTCGACCGCCACGGCCATGTCGCAGGCGGCGACGATGCCGGCCCCGCCCCCCATGGCCGCGCCCTCGACGATGGCGCACGTCAGGGCGGGCACGTCGTGCAGCGCCTTCAACATCTTCGCCAGACCCAGGGCGTCGTCGCGGTTGTCCGCCTCGGACCAGTCGGCGGCGTCGCGCATCCAGTTCAGGTCAGCCCCGGCGCTGAAGGTTCCGCCCGCCCCGCGAACAAACACGGCGCGCACATGGTCGGCGCCGTGCAGGGTTTCGAACGCTTCGTGCAGGGCGGCGATGGTGGCGGCGTCGAAGGCGTTCTTCTTGGCCGGCCGGTTGATGGTGACGAAGACGACGCCATCGGCGGTGGACCGGATCTGGACCAGGTCGTCATTGGCGTCCGGCGCGGCGTCGGCCAGCAGCGGATGGGCGATGCTGTTGATCTCCGCCGCCTCGGCGTCGGTGACGTCCAGGGCGTTCAGTTCGGCTTCGGTCGGTTGCTCGGCCATGGTCGTCTCCATCTGAGGTTCCGCTTCCAACGAAGGGCGGAAGAATAGGTTACATCCGGAAGAGGCCGAACGTGGTCTCCGGGATCGGCGCATTCAGGCTCGCCGATATAGCCAGACCGAGCACATCCCGTGTTTGCGCAGGATCAATGACGCCGTCGTCCCAAAGACGCGCCGTCGCGTAATAGGGATTGCCTTCGTCCTCATACTTCTGACGGATCGGGGCCTTGAAGGCCTCGGCCTCCTCAGGCGACCAGGTCTCCGCGTCGCGGTGGACGGTGGCCAGGACCGACGCCGCCTGTTCCCCGCCCATGACGCCGATCCGGCTGTTCGGCCAGGTGAAGAGGAAGCGCGGGGAATAGGCGCGGCCGCACATGCCGTAATTTCCGGCCCCGAAGCTGCCGCCGATCAGGACGGTGAACTTCGGAAGCTCGGCCGAGGCGACGGCTGTGACCAGCTTGGCGCCGTCCTTGGCGATGCCGCCGGCCTCGTACTTGCCGCCGACCATGAAGCCCGAGATGTTCTGCAGGAACAGCAGCGGGATCTTGCGCTTGCAGGCCAGCTCGATGAAGTGGGCGCCCTTCTGGGCGCTTTCGGAGAAGATGACGCCGTTGTTGGCCAGGATGGCGACCGGATAGCCCCAGATGCGGGCGAAACCGCACACCAGGGTCGAGCCGTACAGAGCCTTGAACTCGTCGAACTCGGACCCGTCCACCAGCCGGGCGATGACCTCGCGCACATCATAGGGAGCGCGGACGTCGTCAGGGATCAGGCCATACAACTCTTCGGCCGCGAAGGCCGGCGCGCGCGGTTCGCGCACGTCCATGTCCACCGACTTGGTCGTGTTCAGATTGGCGACGATGGAACGGACGATCTCCAGCGCATGTTCGTCGTTCTCGGCCACATGATCCACCACGCCCGAGCGACGACCATGGGTCTCGGCCCCGCCCAGTTCCTCGGCCGAGATGACCTCGCCGGTGGCGGCCTTCACCAGGGGCGGGCCGGCCAGGAAGATGGCGCCCTGGTTGCGCACGATGATCGTCTCGTCCGACATGGCAGGCACATAGGCGCCGCCGGCGGTGGACAGTCCCATGACGCAGGCGATCTGAGCAATGCCCTTGGCGCTCATCCGGGCCTGGTTGAAGAAGATGCGGCCGAAATGGTCGCGGTCGGGGAAGACCTCGGCCTGGTGCGGCAGATTTGCGCCGCCGGAATCGACCAGATAGACGCACGGCAGGCGGTTCTGCTCGGCGATCTCCTGGGCGCGCAGGTGTTTCTTCACCGTCATGGGGAAATAGGCGCCCCCCTTCACCGTCGGGTCGTTGGCGACGATCATCACCTCGCGGCCCGAGACGCGCCCGATCCCCGCGATCACGCCGGCGGCCGGGGCCTCGCCGTCATACATGCCGTGGGCCGCCAGCTGTCCGATCTCAAGGAAGGGCGAGCCGGGGTCCAGCAACCGCTCGACCCGGTCGCGTGGCAGCAGCTTGCCACGGGCCACATGGCGTTCGCGCGACTTGTCGGACCCGCCGCGCGCGGCCTTTGCCACGTGGTCGCGAAGTTCGGCGACCAGGGCGCTGTTGTGCGCGTGCAGGGACTTGTATCTGGGGCTCTGCGGATCGACCGCTGACGTCAGCTTCGGCATGGGGTTGGTTTAGGCGGGCTGGCGGAGCGTCACAAGCGCCTGCGACCATCCTTGCCTCGCCGCCCCTTTTCCCCTATAGGCCCCGCCTTTCCAGGGCTTCGGTCCTGTCGTGGAACACCAAAGGGTTGGACGTTCGGTCCGGCCGCCGCGCCAGGAGCCATCGTGGGGATCGACTTACCCGGTCGTTTCCGCGCCGACGCCCACAAGGGAGACTACCGCATGGCTCTTTACGAGCACACGGTCATGACGCGCCAAGATATCTCGGCGCAACAGGCCGAAGCGCTGAACGACACCATCAAGGACCTGATCGTGCAAGGTGGCGGTTCCGTCGCCAAGATCGAGTACTGGGGTCTGCGCAACCTGACGTACCGCGTGAAGAAGAACCGCAAGGCTCACTATTCGCTGCTGGCCGTCGACGCCCCTCCGGCCGCCATGGCCGAAGTCGAGCGTCAGCTGGGCATCAACGAAGACGTGCTGCGCTGGCTGACCGTCCGCGTCGAGGAACTCGACCTGGAACTGTCGCCGCTGCTGGCCCGCCGCGAGCGTGAACGCGAGCGTGAGCGCGAGCGCACCCCGCGCGACGACGCCGCCGCCGACGCCGAATAAGGAACCCGGAACATGACCGATACCACCGCCCCGACCCCGGGCGCCCCGGCTGGCTCCGGCGCCGCCGGCCGCCGCCCCTTCTATCGTCGCCGCAAGGTCTGCCCGTTCTCGGGCGCCAATGCGCCGAAGATCGACTACAAGGACGTGAAGCTGCTGCAGCGTTACGTCTCCGAACGCGGCAAGATCGTGCCTTCGCGCATCACCGCCGTCTCCCAGAAGAAGCAACGCGAACTGGCCAAGGCCATCAAGCGCGCCCGCTATCTGGCCCTCCTGCCGTATGTGGTGAAGTAAGATGAAGGTCGTTCTGCTGGAACGCGTCGAGAATCTCGGCGCCATCGGCGACGTCGTGTCCGTCAAGGACGGCTTCGCCCGTAACTTCCTTCTGCCGCGCGACAAGGCCCGCCGGGCCACCGCCGCCAACCTGAAGGCGTTCGAACTCGACCGCGCCGCCATCGAGCAGCGCAACGAGAAGAACAAGGCCGATGCACAGAAGGTCGCCGACAAGATCGACGGCCAGACCTACATCATGATCCGTCAGGCCGGTGAAACCGGTCACCTGTACGGTTCGGTCGCCGGCCGCGACGTCGCCGAGGCCATCCAGGCCGAAGGCGGCAAGGTCGAGCGTTCGCAGGTCGTCCTGAACACGGCGATCAAGACCCTGGGCGTCCACGAAGTGCCGGTCCGCCTGCACGCCGAGGTCCGCGCATCGGTCAAGATCAACATCGCCCGTTCGATGGATGAAGCCGAGCGTCAAGCCAAGGGCGAGGACGTGATCCGCAGCCAGTTCGACGATGAGCGCCAGGCCGCCGAGCAATCGGCCCAGGAACTGATCGAAGGCGGCGCCGGTCAACAAGAAGGCTTCGGCGACGAAGCCTGATCCAGACCCGACCCCTCTGGGTCGGATCGCCGGAAACATCAGGGGGCGCGTTCCGAAAGGGACGCGCCCCTTTTGCTTGGTCCGCGGGCGAAGATTACTAAAGCTTCAGAACCAAGCCCGCTTCGCGCCCCCGTTGCGCCACATATCGCCGCTCAATCTCGCGGTTCACGTTTGAAGGGGGATACTATGAAGGCCAAAATCACCGCGGGCGTCCTAGCCCTGACGCTGGTCGCAGGCGCCGCGCAGGCCATGTCGGTCCAGGAATTCCTGACCACAGCCAACGGCATTCCCCGCAACCCCACCGCCCTGCTGCGGTCCGACACCCGTCGGCTGATGGGGGAGTTCCGCGGCGCGGTGCAGACCGTGCGCACGGAACAGACTGCGGCGACGGCTGCGGGACGACGCCCCGCCACCTGTATGCCGGATAAAGTCAGCCTCTCGGCCGACGACATTCTGGCTCGGTTCAACACCATTCCCGCCGAACGGCGCAGCATCAGCACGACCCAGGCCGTGCGTGAATGGATGGCGCAGAAATACCCCTGCCCGGCATGATGCCTGATTAGGGAATTCCCGTTCACCCACAGGCCGGACGAACTGTCCACGGTCACGGCGACGTTCCCGACTGACGCAGGCGCGTGTCAGGGATAAAGCGTTAAGACAATGAACGCCTTCGCCCCCATGCCCTTCTCGTCCTCGCCGATGGACTCCAGCGGCGTCGCCTCGATGCCCCATAATCTGGAGGCGGAACAGGCGCTGCTGGGCGCGTTGATGTTCGACAACGGCGTGTTCGAACGGCTCAGCGACCGCCTCCGCGGCCAGCATTTCTACGAGCCCTTCCACCAGCGGCTGTTCGAGGCGATCGAGGATCATATCCGCCAGGGCATGCTGGCCGAACCGACGATCCTGATGGAACGGTTCAAACAGGATCCGGCCTTCCAGGAGTTCGGCGGCCTGCGCTATTTCGCCGATCTGGTCGACCGGGCGCCGCCGGCGGCCAATGCCCCCGACTATGCGCGGGTGGTTTATGACACGGCCCTGCGCCGCGACCTGATCCGCATCGGCGGCGAGATCATCAAGGAGGCGCCCAATCCCGAGACGCCGGCCGACGAACAGATCGAACAGGCTGAACAGACCCTGTATTCGCTGGCCGAGACCGGCAAGCCGTCGTCCGGTTTCGTCAGCTTTTCCCACGCCCTGTCCGGCGCCGTTCAGATGGCGGCCGAAGCCTATCAGCGCGAAGGCAAGCTGGCGGGTCTGGCGACGGGCCTGAACGACCTGGACCGCAAACTGGGCGGGCTGCACCCCTCCGACCTTCTGATCCTCGCCGGCCGTCCTTCGATGGGCAAGACGGCGCTGGCCACCAACATGGCCTTCAATGTGGCCCGCGCCTATCAGTGGGAACCGACGCCCGAGGGCCGCAAGACGGTCAACGGCGGGGTCGTCGCCTTCTATTCGCTGGAAATGAGCGCCGAACAGCTGGCCATGCGTATCCTGGCCGATGCGTCCGGCGTGTCGTCCGACAAGCTGCGCAAGGGCGAGATCGACGCCACCGACTTCGGCAAGCTGCGCGACGCAGCGGTCGAGATCGGCGAGAGCCCCCTCTACATCGACGCCACCGGCGGTTTGTCCATGTCCAAGCTGGCCGCGCGGGCGCGACGGCTGAAGCGGATGGAGCACGGGCTGGATCTGATCATCGTCGACTATCTTCAACTGGTGACGACCGGCGACAGCGGCGGGCAGAAGAACCGGGTGCAGGAGGTGTCGGAGATCACCGGCGGCCTGAAGGCCCTGGCCAAGGAGTTGTCGGTGCCGATCATCGCCCTGTCCCAGCTGTCGCGTCAGGTCGAGCAGCGCGAGGACAAGCGGCCGCAACTGTCCGACCTGCGCGAATCCGGCTCGATCGAGCAGGACGCCGACTGCGTGATGTTCGTCTATCGCGAAAGCTACTACCTGGGCCGGGCCGAGCCGCGCGAAGGCACCGAGGAACACCTGCAATGGCAGCAGGACATGGACCGGCTGCAAGGCCAGGCCGAGGTCGTCATCGGCAAGCAACGCCACGGCCCCATCGGCATCGTCAAACTGGCCTTCGACGCCGACACGGTCCGGTTCGGCAACCTGGCGCACGGCTATGAGGAAGTCAGCTACGAATAGCAGGCAGCGGTTGACCTCGACCGCGAACAGGCCCCTTGGGTGCGGATGGCCAGTGAAACCGTCTACATCCTCCAGACCTATGTGCAGGGACGCGGCAAGGGGCTGAAGGCCGAGCCGCAGGTGGGCTGCAAGGACGCCGAGGAGGCGCGCCGCAAAGCGGAACGACTGGCGCCCCTGCGGCTGGGCGTGGTGGCCTTTTCGGTCTCGGCGGACACCGAGATGGGCGACTACGACGAAGAACCGACCATCATCTTCAAGTCCGGACGACTGCCCCCGCCGTTCAGCGACGAGGATTGATCGGCGTCAGGCCTTCCATCGTCGGGAAGTTGCGCCAATAAGGGCCGCCATGCCCTCCCCCGCCCTGCTGTCCGTCGATCTGAACGCTCTCGCCCGCAATTTCCACACGCTGGAGGCCTTGACGGGGGTTCCGGTGCATCCGGTGGTCAAGGCCGACGCCTACGGGCTTGGCGCCAAAGCCTGCGCGACCCGGCTGATGGCCGAGGGGGCGCGGACCTTCTTTGTCGCCCGCGCCGACGAGGGCGTGACGCTGCGGGCGGCGCTGGGGGATGCGCCGACCATCTATGTGCTGGACGGCTGCCACGACGGCGCGGCGGGCGTGCTGAAGGCGGCCGACCTGCGTCCGGTGCTGAACCAGCCGAAACAGAGGCAGGCCTGGGCCGAAGCCGGCGGCGGCGCCTGCGGAATACAGATCGACACCGGTCTGAACCGGCTGGGCTTTAGTCCCGAAGACGCGCCGGAGCCGTTCGAGGGCCTCGATCTGGTCATGAGCCACCTGGCCTGCGCCGACGAGCCGGACCAGCCGATGAACCGGCGCCAGCGCGACGCCTTTGCGGCGGCGGCGGCGCGGTATCCAGGCATGACGCGGTCGCTGGCCAATTCGGGCGGCTGTTTCCTGGGGCGCGACTACAGTTTCGACGCCGTACGACCCGGCGTCTGCCTGTATGGCGGCGGGCCGCAGGGGCGGCCGGACGACCGGATCGACGCCGTCGCCACCCTGACGGCCGAGGTGCTGCAGGTCCGTGACGTAAAGCCGGACGAAAGCATCGGCTATTCCAGAGGCTTCGTCGCCGAGCGTCCCGTGCGCGCGGCCGTCGTGGCGGCGGGCTATGCCGACGGGGTGATGCGGGCCTTTGGAGCGCACGGCGCGGCCTGGATCGCGGGCGAAATCAGGCCGCTGCTGGGGCGGGTGTCGATGGACGTCTGCACTGTCGATGTGACCGGCCTGGAGGTCGCGGTCGGCGACCGGGTCGAACTGTTCGGCGCCAATCGGTCGCTGGATCAGGCGGCGGCGGCGGCCGGGACCATCAGCTATGAACTGATGACGGCCGTCAGCGACCGGGTTCCTCGCGCCCATGTCGGGCGCTACGACCGAAGCTGACGTCGCGGGCGGCGATAAAGGGCCAAGCGCGGCCGACACACTTCGCCCGCCTGTCTGCTAAGGAAGTCCATGGCTCGCGATTCCGCCCTCTATGTCTGTCAGTCCTGCGGTTCGGTCCACGGCAAGTGGTCGGGCCAATGCGCGTCGTGCGGGCAGTGGAACACCCTGACTGAAGAGAGCCGTTCCGCGCCTCCGGGCGCGATCAAGCCCTCAGCGGCTGCGTCTGCGCGCGGGCGAGGCCTGCAATTCGAAACCCTTCAATCCGACACGCCCGAACCGCCGCGCATCACCACGGGCGTGGCCGAGTTCGACCGGGTCTGCGGCGGCGGCGTTGTGCCGGGATCGGCCATCCTGCTGAGCGGCGATCCGGGGGTGGGCAAGTCCACCCTGCTGCTGGAGGTGGCTGCCAAGGCGGCGCTTAGAGGCGGGCGGATCGCCTATATCTCGGGCGAAGAGGCGGTTGAGCAAATCCGGGCGCGGGCCAAGCGGATGGGCCTGGAACAGGCGCCGGTCAATCTGGCGGCGGCGACGGCCCTGCGCGACATCCTGGGCACGCTGAAACGCGAGCAGTTCGACATCGTCATCGTCGATTCGATCCAGACCCTGTGGTCCGACGTCCATGAGAGCGGACCCGGCTCCATCACCCAGGTCCGGGCCTGCGCCGGCGAGATGGTGCGACTGGCCAAGACGCAAGGGGTGGCGGTTGTCCTGGTCGGACACGTCACCAAGGACGGTCAGGTCGCCGGGCCGCGCGTGGTCGAACACCTGGTCGATGCGGTCATGACCTTCGAGGGCGAGCGCGGCTATCCGTTCCGCATCCTGCGCGCCGGCAAGAACCGGTTCGGCGCCACCGACGAGATCGGGGTGTTCGAAATGGGCGACAGCGGCCTGCGCGAAGTCGCCAATCCGTCGGCCCTGTTCCTGGGCGACAGCAAGGACCGGGCGCCCGGCGCGGCGGTCTTCGCCGGGATCGAGGGATCGCGGCCGGTGCTGGTCGAGATCCAGGCCCTGGTGGCGCCGTCCGCCTATGGCACCCCGCGCCGGGCGGTGGTGGGCTGGGATTCCGGTCGCCTGGCCATGTTGCTGGCGGTGCTGGAGGCCCGGTGCGGCCTGGGGTTCGGGGACAAGGACGTCTATCTGAACGTCGCCGGCGGCCTGCGGATCAATGAGCCGGCGGCGGACCTGGCGGCGGCGGCGGCCCTGATCAGCTCCGCGCTGGACATGCCCCTGCCCCAGGGCTGCGTCGTGTTCGGCGAGATCGGCCTGTCAGGCGAGGTCCGCAGCGTCGGCCGAGCCGAGGCGCGGGTTCGGGAGGCCCAGAAACTGGGCTTTGAACATGTGCTCTGCCCGCCCCTGGCCCAGAACGGCGGCAAGACCAAGGGGGTCAAGGTGACGTCGGCGACACGATTGACGGATGTGGTCGAACGAATCTCGCAAAACCGCTATTAGTCGGACGCAACAGCCGCTGGACCTCTGAGTGACCGGTTACGACGTCTTCGCCATCGTGGTGATCCTGTTCTCCGCAGCCGCCGGCTGGGTGCGTGGGGGCGTGCGCGAGGTCATCACCCTGCTCAGCGCCCTGCTGGCGGCCCTGATCGCCTTGGTAACGTTGCCGTGGACGGCGATGCTGGGCCGCGCCCTGGTCAATCCGGACTGGGCTGGAACCATCCTTGCGGCCATCGTCGCCTTTCTGATCGTCTATTTCGGCATCCGCATCTTCGGCTCCTATCTGTCGAAGCAGGCCCAGGCGCATCCCCAGTTGGGCGGAGTCGATCGGTTTATCGGCGTTTTCGTCGGCGCAGGCCGGGCCCTGGTGCTGCTGGGGGCCGTTCATCTGGTCATCGTCGCGGCCATGCCGGGCGAACGGACGCCGCGCTGGCTCAGCGAAGCCGCCCTCTACAAGGTCAGCGCCGTGGGCGCCCGGGCCATCCAGATCATCCTGCCCGGGATCGGGCGGGGCGCCGATGCGATCACGCCTGTGGTGGATTCATCCGTGCGCAAAGGGTTTTCGAACGACGAAGCCTTGCCTCGGACGCAATCCGAGACTAACTCGCCGCGCGAAGCCGCCCCTTAAGTTTCCCCCGGTCATCGGAGCCCCACGATGCGCCACCATATCGCCGATCCCGTCGTTCACCGCGAGCACTGGCGCGAGCCGGAGGACGACCAGCTTCGTCTGGAGTGCGGCGTCTGCGGCGTCTGGGGCGCTGACGAGGACGAAGGCTCGGCCATCGTCGCCCTGGGCCTTCACGCCCTGCAGCATCGCGGCCAGGAAGCCTGCGGCATCGCCAGCGTCAAGGACGAGCGGTTCCACACGGAACGCCACCAGGGCCTAGTGGGCGAGGCCTTCGGCGGCGCCGACCTGATGACCCGCATGCCCGGCCGCGCGGCCGTGGGCCACACCCGCTACTCCACCGCCGGCGGATCCTTCCTGCGCAACATCCAGCCGATGTTCGCGGATCTGGACCAGGGCGGCATCGCCATCGCCCACAACGGCAATCTGACCAACTTCAAATTCCTGCACAGCCAGCTGGTCAGCGAAGGCGCGATCTTCCAGTCCACGTCGGACTCAGAAGTCATCCTTCACCTGATCGCCCGCAGCCGTAAGGCCAAGATCGTCGACCGCTTCATCGACGCCCTGGCGCGGATCGAGGGCGGCTACGCCCTGGTCGCCCAGACCCGTCACAAGATGATCGGCGCGCGCGACCCGCTGGGCATCCGCCCGCTGGTGCTGGGCCAGGTCGGCGAGGCCTGGGTTCTGGCCTCCGAGACCTGCGCCCTGGACATGATGGGCGCCACCTTCGTGCGCGACGTCGAACACGGCGAGGTCGTGGTCATCGACGAGAACGGCGTGGAATCGATCAAGCCCTTCCCCGCCCGCGCCGCCCGCCCCTGCCTGTTCGAATATGTCTATTTCTCGCGCCCCGACTCGGTCGTGAACGGCCGCTCGGTCTATGAGGTCCGCAAGGAGATGGGCCGGGGCCTGGCCCGCGAACTGGGCGTCGAGGCCGACATCGTCGTGCCGGTGCCGGACTCGGGCGTGCCGGCGGCCCTGGGCTATGCTCAGGAAAGCGGCATCCCCTACGAGATGGGCATCATCCGCAGCCACTATCTGGGCCGCACCTTCATCCAACCAAGCCAAGGCGCCCGTCAGAAGGGCGTGCGCATGAAGCACAGCCCCAACAAGTCGGCTTTGGCCGGCAAGCGGGTCGTGCTGATCGACGATTCCATCGTGCGCGGCACCACCTCGGTCAAACTGGTCCGCGCCGTCCGCGCCGCCGGCGCGACGGAGGTCCACCTGCGCTCGGCCAGCCCGCAGATCCTGTTCCCCGACTTCTACGGCATCGATATGCCGGAACGGGCCCAACTGCTGGCCGCCAACAAGACGCTGGAAGAAATGCGCGAACTGCTCGAGGTCGATTCCCTCGGCTTCCTGTCCATCGACGGCCTGTACCGCGCCATGGGCGAGACCGGCCGCAACAACGCCGCCCCCCAGTTCACCGACCACTATTTCACCGGCGACTACCCCACCCGTCTGCTGGATCGCGAGATCGAGGAAGGCGGCCGGGAATTTGGGGCCAAGCAGTTGTCGTTGCTCGTCAGCGCCTGAGGGATATCAACCCTGATCCTGGGCCGTATGGAACAGGCGAATGATCTGAACCTGGCCGCCGCCGGCGCCGTCGGTCAGGGCGTAGACGATCAGATGTGGCGCGCCGGTGACGAGCTTCTCATACGTCCCGGGCCGCTTGCCTGGTCGCCCGATGGGCCGTGCGGCTAGCTTTTCCGTCGTCTCGAGGATTCTCAACTCGATCCGTTGGGCGGCGGCCAGGTTTCGCTGTGCGAGATAGTCGATGGCATGGGTAAGTTCGAGCAAGGCCCGCCGCGACCAGACGACTGCGCGCATCAGGGTTCGTATTTGGCGATGGTCTCGCGAATCCGACGCTTGGCCTCATCGTGCGAAACGACTTCGCCGTTGCGAAAATCTTCCAGTCCCTGCTCGACGGCCGCCATCATTTCCAACTCGCGATCGACGTAGCCGGCGATGGCGCGTTCAGCGAGAAAAGACTGCGTACGCTGGGTCTTCTCGGCAAGCAGCCCCAACCGCTCTTTGAGCGTTCCACTCATGCGGACAGTGACGGTCGTGCTGGCGGCCATGGCGGAATGCTCCTGTGCACATCTGAACACATCATAACACATTGACCCGTCGCATCGCCACTCCTACCACCCTAGGATGACTGACGTCCTGCCCCTGAAAGACCGTATCGCCCTCGTCGTCGGGGCCTCTCGAGGTATCGGCTACGAGAGCGCCTTGGCGCTGGCCAAGGCCGGCGCGCACGTGGTCGCCACGGCGCGGACGCAAGGCGGGCTTGAGGAACTGGACGACGCCATCTTCGCCGCGACCGGCAAGCACGCGACCCTGGTCCCGTTCGACCTGGTCGATGGCGGCGGGATCGACCGACTGGGCGGGGCCATCTTCGAACGGTTCAAGAAGCTGGACATCTGGGTCCAGGCGGCGGCGACCATGGGGCCGTCAGGCCTGACGCCGGTGGCCCACGCCGATCCGCGCGAGTTCGCCAAGGTCGAGAAGGTCAATTTCACCGCCGTCTATCGACTGATCCGCTCGCTGGAGCCGCTGCTGCGCGCCTCCGACGCCGGGCGAGCGATCCACTTCACCTCAAGCGTGGCGACGACGCCCCGCGCCTTCTGGGGCATGTACGCCGCGACCAAGGCCGGCGCCGAAGCCCTGATCAAGGCCTGGGCGGACGAGGTGGAGAGCACCCCGATCCGCGTCAGCATCGTCGATCCCGGCCGGATGCGCACGGCCATGCGCGCCCAGGCCTTCCCCGGCGAAGACCCGCAGACCCTGCCCCACCCGTCCGAGATCGGCCAACTGGTCGTCGACCTGGCGCGCGGCGACGCCACGCCCCCGCCGACGATCCGCTTCCGCGACTGGAAGGCCGGACCGACGGCGGAAGCCCTGGTCTAGGCCGAGGTCAGCCCCAGGCGCCGGCGCCCGGCTCCTCACGGAAAGCGAAGTCGCCGTCGGTGGAGGCGGACAGGTCGCGCCAGGCCTCCAACTCCGTCGTCAGCCCGGCGATCTTGCCCTCGATCATGCCCAAGGCGTCCGTCCCGGCCGCCCATCGCAGGGGCGGATTTTCGGCATTGGCCAAGGCCACCAGAGCCTGACCCAGCCTTGCCGGATCACCCGCCTGGTTATGGCTGCGGGCGTCATAGAATCCGCGAAGTGCGGCCGAGGCCTGAGCATAGTCGGCGATGGGATGGGCGGCGTAGACGACCGATGAGGCGTCCAGGAAGTCGGTGCGGAAGAAGCCCGGCTCGACGATGGTCACATGGACGCCGAAGGGACTGACTTCCTGGGCGATCGACTCGCTGAAGCCCTCGATGGCGAACTTGGAGGCGCAATAGATCGCGCCGGACGCCCCGCCGACCATGCCCCCCACGGACGAGACGTTGAACACATGCCCCGAACCCTGGGCACGCATGACCGGCAGGACGGCGCGGGTCATGTCGAACAGGCCGAAGACATTGGTGTCGAACTGGATGCGCGCGTCGTGGCTGGTCGTCTCCTCGAAGATGCCCAGGTGGCCATAGCCGGCGTTGTTGACCAGCACGTCGATGCGGCCAAAGCGGGCCTTGGCGGCCTCGACAGCGGCGGCGACGGCGGCCGTGTCGGTGACGTCCAGCGCCACGGATAGGACGGTGTCGCTATCCGGCCCGAAGGTCTTGACCAGGGCGTCGCGGTTTCGACCGGCGGCGACGACGCGATCGCCGGCGTCCAAGGCCGCCCGAGCGATGCCAGCGCCCAGCCCACGGGCCGCGCCGGTGACGAACCAGGTCTTTTGAGTGGTCGTTGTCATTGGAAGTCTCCTCTGTCTGACAAGGAGGAGAAGACGCCGTTTCGGCCGCACCGGGTTAGGGCGATCCGAGCGTTCTCTTGCACAATCCTGTCAAGCTCCACGCGTCGGCTTGCGCGAACGTGACGACGAGCGTTGGATGCGTTCATGAGCCTCTTGCCCGAAATGACCGACATCGTCGCGCGCCACGCGCCGCCGGACCTGTCGCGCTCCGCCGTGCCTGGCCTGCGCCTGTATGGCAGCGACACGCAGACGCGAATGATCGCCGTCGCCTATGATCCCATGCTGTGCCTGGTGGTGTGCGGCGCCAAACAGACGATCCTGGGCGAGACGGTCTATTCCTATCGGGCCGGGGACTGCCTGGTGGTGTCGGCCGAACTGCCGGTGTGCGGCAGCATCGTAGAGGCGCCCTATCGCGCCCTCAGCTTTGACCTGAACCCCGCGACCATCGCCGGCCTGATGCTGGAGATCGACGCCCCTGCCGCCTCGGATCAGCCGCCGCCATCCGGCATCCATGTGACGCGGTTGGAGGACGAACTGCTGGAGCCCATGGCCCGCCTGTTGCGCCTTCTGGACCGGCCCGCAGAGATCGCCGTAATGATGCCGATGATCGAGCGCGAGCTGGTCTGGCGGCTGCTGCACAGCCGGTACGCCGCCACCGTGCGTCAGATCGGCTCGACCGAAAGCCGCCTGTCGGGCGTCAGCCGCGCCATCGATTGGATCCGCGCCCACTACGCCGAACCGATGCGGCTGGAGGCCCTGTCGGACCTGGCGGGCATGAGCCTGTCGACCTTCCACCGGCATTTCCGCACGGTGACGACCATGAGCCCGCTGCAGTTCCACAAACAGGTGCGGCTGCGAGAGGCGCGCGCCCGACTGTTGAGCGGCGGCGACGGCGCGGCCGAAACCGGCTTCGCCGTCGGCTATGACAGCCCGTCCCAGTTCAGCCGCGAATACGCCCGCCAGTTCGGCCTGCCGCCAGGTCGCGACGCGGCGCGGATGCGCGAAAGCCTGACGGTCGGCAGAGCGTTCGTCCCCAACGGCTGCATCTGATCCCTGGCGCCTTGCCGCAGGTCGAGAGCAGCGGTCATGGGCCGGACATGACCCTGTTCCAGCCCTTCCTCGTCCTGCACATCTCGACCGGCATGGCCGCCGTCCTGGTTGGCTTCGGTCCCCTGCTGACCGCAAAGGGTTCGCGCGCGCATCGGCTGTGGGGCCGCGCCTTTGTGGTGCTGATGACGATCCTGCTGGCCTGCGCCTGGGTGATGACCGCTTTGCGCTTCAACACCTATTTCCTCGCCCTCTCGGCCACGGCCTCGCTGACCCTGTTTTCAGGCGTACGGGTGTTGGGGCGCAAACGGCCCGACATCCAACCCCAGGACCGGGCCAGGCCGATGGACTGGGCGGCGACGCTCGGCGCCCTGGGCATCGGCGTCTGGGTGCTGGCCTTGATCGGCCTGGGCCGCTCGGACGGCCCCCCCGTGGTCTCTGAAGCCTTGGCCTATTGGGCGCTGTCGGTCGCGGCGTGGGACCTGTGGCGGTTTTTGCGTCCGCGAGACTGGCCATTCTCGCCGCACTTGTGGAGATACGAGCATCTGGTGAAGGTGCTTAGCGCTTATGCTGCGGTGCTGAGCGCCTTTTCCGGCAATTTCCTGACCTTCCTGCCCCAGCCCTGGAGCCAGCTCTGGCCGTCCGTCCTGTTCCCATTGATCGCCGCAATCTGGACGGCGATCCTGATCCTGCGGCGCCGCGCCCAGCCGGCATGAAAAGGCCGACGGTCGCCGTCGTGATGGCGGGATTCACCGCCTATTCCTACGCGGCGACGGTGGTGTCGGTGGCCTGGTATCTTCGGCGCGACCGGCCGGAACTGGCGATCTCGACATCATTGCTGTGGGCCGGCCTGTCCTATGCGCCCTGGCTGGGCGTCGGCGCCCTGGTCTGGGGTGCGATTCGGCTGTGGGGATCGGGGTGGAAGACAGCAGGCGTCCTGAGCGCAGCGACAATTCTCATCGTGCCCCTGGTGTCGGCCTTCGACACACGGCTTGACCTCGCCTTCCTGAACATGGCCGTCATGCCGGGCGACTGGATGGAGAGGACCATCGACCGGCTGCCGATCGCCTTGCTGCTCTACACGGCGATCATCGCCGCCGGTATGGCCGCCGCCCATTGGCGCAAGGCGCGTGAAGCCCAAGACCGGATCGGCCGCATCACACAAGCCCTGGCCGTGGCCAAAGACCTGCGGGACGACGCTCGCCTGCTCGTGTCGACCGGACGAAACCGTACTTCGGTCGATCTGAGGGCCGTGGAGTGGTTCGCCTCGGCAGGCAACTATGTGGTCGTTAACTGGGACGGGCGCGAGGGCTTGGTCCGTGACACCCTTCAGGCGCTGGAGACACGTCTGGATACGCGCCTGTTTGCCCGCATCCACCGTTCCACCCTAGTCAATCTGGCGCGGGTCGAGGGGGTGCAGCCCCTGTCGGACGGATCCTGGCGGCTGACGATGCAGAGCGGCGCAGAACTGGTGGTCAGCCGCACCTATCGCGACGCCGTTCTGGTACGGCTGGGTCGCCCCCTTTAGGGCAGCCGCGCCAGAACCCGCAGCCAACCCTCGGCCTGGGCCAGGTCGATGGCTTCGAACAGCGGGATCGCCAACAGGAAGACCAGACCGTCGCGGATGGTCGTCAGGAAGAAGGACGGCCGCACCGACAATTCCACCTCGTCGCGCCACAGCGAAAACCGCGGTATGAAGCGCGGCGTGCGGGCCTTGTACGCCATATAGTCGGCGCCGAAAGCCGCGCCCAGCCAGGCCTCCTCGCGGCGCACCGTCAGATAAAACACCGCGAGAGACGCGAGAGTGAACAGAATCGCCAGGGTGAGGCTGCCACTCTGGGCGCCGATGCCGAAGGCGCCGAAGAAGCTGAAAATATAGAGCGGATTGCGACTGATCGAATAGGGACCGCGCGACACGATCTCGGCCTTCTTGCGTCCGCCGATATAGAGCGAGCACCAGGCGCGGCCGACGATGGCGAATACGATGGCGGCCAGGCCGACGGCCTCGACGCCTTCATGAACGGGACTGTGCGGACCGGTGGCCGACTGAGACACCATGGTCAAGCCGACCAGGACCACCAAGGCGACGAGAACAGCGCCCTTCCGGATTTTCTGAACCGCCTGAAGGTCGAACGCTTGGATCGTAGCCATAAATCGCTCCGGATTACCCCCAAATCCAAGCGCCGCTTTCACCGGGCGAGCAAGCGGTATGTTTGCGAGCGAAAATCGGTCTCGAATGGCCGGAGACACAAGGGTCAGAGGCTCGAAAGCAAATCCGCCAATTCTGCGGGCCACATCGTCTCCGTCGAGGCCCGGATATCGGCGAGGCTCCACCAGCGATGCGCCACCAGGACGTTCCGTTCCTCCTCGGTCCAGCCGGTGGAGGACAGGTCGAACGCCTCGGTGCGAAGCAGGAAAAACCGCTGATCCACATCGGCCATACGGCCGTCGGGCAGGCGAAAACTGACCCTGACCCGGCCGACCTGAGGACCGGGGTCGTCGATGATCAGGCCGGTTTCCTCAACCAGTTCGCGGCGCGCGGCGTCCTCATAGGTTTCGCCCGGTTCGCAGCCGCCGCCGGGCGTAGCCCAGAAGGCCGTGCCGGTCAGAGGCCCGTCGGAAAAGACGAAATGGAACAGCAGCACCCGCCCCTGCCCGTCCAAAATCAGCCAGCGCGAGGTCGGCCGCTCGGGAAGGACAGGCGCGACTGCGCTCATGGCGTCACTTCTTGGCGCCGCCCTTTTGACCGGTGCGGATACGGCCGGAGCGCGAGACCTGGCGGGCGCCGCCACGGGCGCCCTTCTGGACCGCCACCGACGATCCGGCCTTCTTCGACGCGCTGGACTTCAGGCCGCCCAGGACCTTGGGCTGGGCCTTGCGGGTCTTCTTCTGCTCCAGCGCCTTGCCGGGCAGTTTGGACAGGGCTTCTTCCTTGTCCGCCTTCCTGACGCGGCGCGGCGCGGTCTTGGCGTCGCCCTTATAGCGTTCCGGGCCGGACTTGGCGCCGCCCTCGGCATAGGGGTTCACGCCGCTGGACTTGACGTTCAGGCGGATAGGCGTGCCCGGCAGGTCGAAGCTCTCGCGGATCGAGTTGACCAGATAGCGTTTGTAATGCTCCGGCATCGACTCGGCGCGGTTGGCCATCAGCACGAAGGTGGGCGGACGGGCCTTGGTCTGGGCGATGTATTTCGGCTTGATCCGCTTGCCGTCCACGGCGGGGGGCGGGTGCCGCTGGGTGGCCATGGACAGCCAGGTGTTCAAGTCCTTGGTCTTCACCTTGACCGACCAGGTGTCATAGGCCTGGAGCACGGCCGGCATCAGGCGTTCGACGCCGCGCCCGCTGTGCGAAGACAGGGCCACGAAGGGCGAACCCTTCAGCTGGGGCAGCTTGTCCTCGGCCATGCCCTTCAACTTGGCCATGCGGGCCTGGGGCTCGTCTTCCAGGTCCCATTTGGAGGCGACATAGACCAGGGCCCGGCCCTCGCGCTCGACTAGGTCGGCCAGCTGCAGGTCCTGGGTGTCGAAGGCGTCGTCCTTGTCCATCATCAGGATGACGACTTCGGCGAAGGTGATGGCGCGGATGGTGTCGGCGACCGACAGCTTCTCCAGCATCTCCTGCACCCGCGCCTTGCGACGCATACCGGCCGTATCGACCAGGCGGATATTCTTGCCCTCGAACTGCCAATCGACCGAGATGGAGTCGCGGGTGATGCCCGCTTCCGGCCCGGTCAGCAGGCGGTCGTCGCCGATCAGACGGTTGATCAGGGTCGACTTGCCCGCGTTGGGACGACCGATCACGGCGATGCGGATCGGCTTGTCCGGCTCGTCGATCTCTTCGATGAAGATGTCTTCGGACGCTGCGCGGATGGCCTTGTACAGGTCGGCCATGCCCTCGCCGTGCTCGGCGGAGATGGCGACCGGCTCGCCGAAGCCCAGAGCATGCGCTTCGCCGACGCCGCCGCCGCTTTCGCGGCTCTCGGACTTGTTGGCCAGGAGGATGATGGGCTTGTGAACCTTACGCAAGCGCTCGGCAAAGATCCGATCCAGCGAGGTGACGCCTTCGCGGGCGTCCATCATGAACATGACCAGTTCGGCGTCGTCCAGCGCCGCCTCGGTCTGCTCGCGCATCCGGGCTTCCAGACTGTCGTCGGTGACGTCCTCGTAGCCCGCCGTATCAATCAGCGTCAGATCCATGTCGCCGATATTGCCGTCGGCATAGCGCCGGTCCCGGGTCACGCCGGGGCGATCATCGACAAGCGCGAGGCGCTTGCCGACGAGGCGGTTGAACAGTGTCGATTTGCCCACATTGGGGCGGCCGACAATCGCGACCTTCAGAGCCATTTCGGCTTTCTAGCTTATTTCGGGCTGAAGAGTCAGCGGATGCAGATCAGCTGGCCATTGTCGGTCAGCACGTACAGGGCGCCATTGTAGGCGGCGGGCGCGATATAGGCCGGCGCGCCGAGCTTCAGCGTCGTCTGGGCCACGCCGGTTTTCGGGTCGAAAGCGACGGCCTCGCCGTAGGAATTGACCATCACCAGGCGGTTGGAGGCCAACAGAGGTCCCGACCATTGCGGATAGATGGTGCGACGCCCGAAGTTCAGGAAGCCGCCGACCTTGCGTTGACGCCCTTCGTTCAACTCGCGGGTCCAGTAAATCTGGCCCGTGTCACGGTTGGCGGTGATCAGTTCGCCCGACTTCGACACAGCGAAGACGACGTCGCCGACCGGCAGGGGCGCGTTCACGCCGGTGACCGGCAGCTGCCACTTGGGCTGGCCCGAGCGCAGGTCCAGCGCCGACAGCACGCCCGAATGGCTGACGCCATACACCATGCCCCGGCTGATGACCGGACGACCGGCGACATCGCGCACTTCGGACAGGGCGCTGGTGCGGCTGGTGCGCGACAGGGTCTGTTCCCACAGGGGCTGACCGTTCAGGGCGCTGAGCGCGACAAGTTGGCCCGAGGCGAAGGGCGCAATGACCGTATTGCCCGTCACGGCGGGGCTTGAGGCGCGCAGCACACGCGCCGGCTCGGCGATGCCGCGATAGGTCCAGTCCTGCGCGCCGGTGTTCACGTCAAAAGCGAACAGCTGGCTGTCCACATCGACGACGAAGACGTGGGCGCCGACGACCGTGGGGGCGCCGTGAATCGGGGAATCGACCTGCTGGGTCCAGACGACGGCGCCGGTACCGGCGTCGAGCGCAGTCATGGAGCGATAGCCGGACGAGACGAACAGCTTGCCGCCGGCGTAGGCGACGCCGCCGCCGAAGCCGCCGTTGCGGTCACGGTCGGCGTCCTTGACGTTGGCCTTCCACAGGATCTCGCCGCTGTCGGCCGACACAGCCGAGACGGTTGATTCGCCGTCCATGACGAAGATCTTGCCGTCGGCTGCCACGATCGGCGCCATGACGTTGCCGACACGGGCCGAGCCTTCGCCGATGCTGCGCTTCCAGGCGATCTGGAAGTTCGGAGCCGCGATGACATGCTCGACCAGGTTCTCGGACGAACCGCCCGGCTGGGTCCAGGCCGTCGCAGCCTGGGGCCCCGGCAGGAAGAAGTCGCGTCCGGACAGGGCCGCCGACGGGGTCAGTTGCTGTTCGAACTCCAGCACCGAGATTCGGTCGCCGGCGGATGCGGTCGCCTGCGGATCATCCTTCTTGCCCAGGCCAAAGGGCAGGTTGCGGCTGACTGCGCCGCAGGAAGCCATGGTCGTGGCGACGCCGCAAATCAGCGCGACTTTCAGAACTCGGTTCATCTTGGGCGTCCTGTAAGGGGTCGTCACTGTTGGGCCGGGGCCGCGGAAGTGGGCGCATTGGCGGCGCCGGCGGCCGACGGAGCGGCGGTCTTGGCCGCATTCGCAATGTCCTTGAGCGCACCCGCCGTGCCGGCGTCGATGGTAGCCACGGCGATATTGGCGCGCTGGCGAACGTCGTCAGGAACGTCCTGCCCCAGTTGCAGCAGGACGAAGGCCTCACGGGCCTCCTTGGTCTTGCCATGCTGGAGACGCGCCAGGGCCAAAGCTTCCTGAGCGAAGGCGTGCAGGGGGCGGTCATCCCCGGCCAGCGGGGTCAGGCGCGCCTCGATATCGGCCAGCGGCGCGGTGTCCATCACCAGGAAGGCGGCCTTCAAGGCGGGCGGATCGGACAGGATCGGGTCGCTCGACGCCTTTGCGGCCTCGTCGAACAGCCGAACCGCGTCAGGGATCTTGTCGGCGGTCACGGCCAGGCCGGCTTGCTGCTGCAAGGCCAAAACCTTGTAGGCGCCATTGCCTTCCTTGACCGCTTCCTCGAAGGCGAGGCGGGCTTCGGCGGGCTTTTCAGCCCGCAGGGCCTCCATGCCGCGATCATAGGCCTCGGCGGCCTTGCCGGCCTTGCTCGAGTTCAGGCTGTCCCAGCCCCACCAGCCCAGGGCGGCGACCAGGGCGACCACCAGGACCACGCCCACGACGGGCAGCCATGTGCGGGCCAGGCGCTTGTACCGGTCGGAGCGAAGCTCCTCCTCGACCTGCTCGAAGACATCAACCACTGAAACGTCGCCCCAAAATCGCAAAAAGCAAACCGGCGCGGACCCTAGAAGGTCGGCTCCCCGCCCGCAACGTCGTCCGTTACTGCGAAGCCGGCTTTTTCGAGAAGTAGGTCTCGACTTCGGCAGGAAAACGGCGGGTTTTCACATCATTGGCGAAAGCGGCGGCCGCGCGGTCGATCTCGGTGCGCAGATCCGCGTACTTCCGCACGAATTTCGGGGTCCAGTCGAACATCCCCAGCATGTCGTTGACCACCAGCACCTGGCCGTCGCACGCGGCCGAGGCGCCAATACCGATAGTCGGGACGTCAAGACTCTCGGTGATTTCCCGCGCCAGCGATTCGGCGACACCCTCGATGACGATGCAGAAGGCGCCGGCCTCGGCCGTGGCCTTTGCTTCCGCCATGACACGGTCGCGTTCAAAATCAGTGCGTCCCTTGGCCTTGAACCCACCCTCGGCCAAAATCGCCTGAGGCCGCAGCCCCACATGACCCATGACCGGGATGCCGCGCTTGACCAGGAAGGCGACGATCTCGGCCAGCTCGACGCTGGTCTCAAGCTTCACCGCCTGGGCGCCGGTCTCCTTCATCACCCGCACGCAGTTGTCGTAGGCGACCTCCTTGCCGCCCTCGTACGAACCGAAAGGCATATCCACCACGACCAGGGCCCGACGCGATCCCCGCACCACCGCCTGGCCGTGCAGGATCATCATCTCCAGCGTCACCCCGACCGTATTCGGCAGGCCATGAACCGCCATGCCCAGGCTGTCCCCGACCAGCAGCACGTCGCAGTGCGGATCCAGCAATCCCGCCATGGGGGCGTCATAGGCCGTCAGACAGACGATGGGCTCGCCGCCCTTGCGGCCGGCGACATCAGGCACGGAAATGCGCTTGATCGTCTCCTGGGTGTGAACGGACATCGAAGGGCCTCCTGACTTCAAGTCGGGTCAGATAGGCCCCGTGCTCCGCCAAGTCACCCTCAGACGTCCTGCGACAGCTTCACCAGCCCCGCCGCCAGCAGGGCGACAAGCGCCCCCGCCACGATCCAGAAGGCCATCATGCCCGACCCGTCCATCAGATCGAACGACCCGACGCCCAAGCCTTCCAGCCCGGATTGAGCCGCCCCCTGGGCCGTCGCCGCCGCCGTCCGCACCCCTTGCGTCAGGGTCGTTTCGTCGCTGGCGGAGAAGTTGACATTGACCCCTTCCCTCACCGCCAACACGCCGCCGACCAAGCCGGCGCTGGTCAAAGCCAGGGTCCGCCAGCGCGACCGCTTCTCCATACTGGCCTGAACCGTGGCCAGGAACAGGGCCTCATCGGCCATTCGAGGCGTCTGCGCGAACAGACGCTCGATCATCGGATCGAATTCATCAGCCGACATGGGTCGACCTCCCGCCTGAGCCGTGCGCCGGCTGAAGCCGGGCGCGGAGTTTATCCAGACCACGTTTGACATGGGACTTCACCGTGCCGAGCGGCAAATTCATGGCCGCCCCGATTTCGGGATGGGACATCCCCGCGCCGTGGCACAGGGACACGCACACACGCTCGGTCTCGCTGAGCGTCTTCAGGGCCTCGTCTAGGTCCATGACCCCGGCCCGGTCGATGACGACGTCGGCCTCGTCGGACTCGACCTCGGCGACATAGCGGGCCTCGCGGACGACGCGCTTCAGATAGAGGCGCGCAGCGATCTTCTTGATCCAGCCCGCAAACGTCCCCTGCCCCCGGAATTCCGAGCAGCGCTGGAAGCCCTGCAGGAAGGCGTCCTGGGCCACGTCATCGGCCAGGGACGGCGCCGCGCCCATGCGGCGCAGAAGCCCCCGGACCGCCGAACCATGCCGGCGGACCAGTTCGCCATACTCCCGCCGGCCGCCGGCCGCCGCCTGGGCGGCCAGCTCCACGTCGTGGAGATCGCGCAAGGACTTGCTCATGACCTCTCCCCCGAAACCGCCCCTCAGGCCTTGTTGGGGTTGAAGATGCCCAGGATTATGAAGGCGATGCCGATGGCCACAGGGATGCAGGCGAGGCCCAAAAGTGCGCCTTCCCCATTGCCGCCCCAGTCACGGCTGGCATTATCAACCGCCAGCGCAAAGCCGGCGATGCCGACGCCCGTCGCCAGGCTGAGCACGCCCTTGCGGATATCCTTGGTGCGCGACGGCAAGCCCTTCTCCACATCCTTGGTCATGGCGTCGATCAGTTCGGGCGGCAGGGTCTGCCCCTTGTCCACCGCATGGCGGACCGTCAGCTGCATTTCGCGACGCTCCCGATTTTTCAGGAAGGATGGTCCAACGATCACGGCCACGATGGACGCGAAGATGATGAAGACGACGAAGATGGGTGTCAGGTCCATGACGAACTCTCTTTTGATCCGGTGCGACAGCCTGATGCGGCGGCCTTCTGATCACAAGAGGCTGCGGGACGCGCCCATGGATGCGCAAGCGGACGTGAAATCTTCGTAAGGTCGCTCCATCAGGTCCGCAGCACTTGTCGGACGACCGCCAAGGCCGTCACCGTCGCCATGATCGCAGCCATCAGAACGGGCGCGCCTTCGCGTGGAAGATCCGCTAAGCCGCGCCATACCGGCCCGAGCCCCCACAAGATCGTCGCCATCGCCACCGCCAGCGGCGCAAAGGCCGCAACAACAGCGACGGCGCGACGACGGGCGATCCGTTGGACCACCACCGCCTCAAAAACGGGATCACGCACGGGCGCGGCTTCAGCTGCGAATAGCGACTGCAGCTTGTCTTCAGGTGTCATCACGACCTCCCAGCACCGCCAGAAGGCGGCTACGCCCGCGGCTGATATGCGACTTCACGGTGCCAACCGGCAAGCCTAGCGCAACGGACGCCTCAACATGGGACCATCCGTCCGCAACACACAGCGCCACGCAAGCTCGGACGGCCGGTGGCAATTCGGCCATCGCACGGCTTAGTGCGATCCTCTCTTCAGGCGACACACCAGATGACGGCGGATGATCCTGCGCCCAGATCCCATCACGGGCCGCACTTCGCAGCGCGCTCCGGTTGCGGTCTTGCGCCTTGCGCCAGGCGATCCCGAGCAGCCAGGCGCGAAGCCCCGCCGGATCTCTCAACCGCCCCAGATCCCGCCATGCGGCAAGGAATACCTCCTGCGCCAGATCGTCGGCCTCAGCCCACCCGCCGACGAGCATCCGGCGGAGGAAGTTGCGAACCGCCGCCTGATGGCGCTCGACAAGCCGCGCAAATGCGGCGTCGGACCCGTCACGGGCGGCGTGTACAAGTTCAACGTCGGTCACGACGCCTGTCCTCGCGTCCGCTCAGTCGCGCGGCCTGCGCATTTGCAACACCAAGGCGCAGACCAAAGACCATAGCGCGACCGTCCCCATGACAAACGCTACGATCAACAAGGCCCCCGTGCCGCCGTCCAGTCCGCCCCAGCTTGCCGCCGTGAAACCGACGCAGAGCGCCGTGAACAATCCGACCAACGACCAGTAGTGGGCCGCCGTCCCTTGCCGGACACTCTGCCGGGCGGGGACATCGTTTGCAGAGGCTCGGGCAAGGGCATCCATGATCGCCTGAGGCGCGTCCCGCCCCTTTTCCGCATAGGTCTTCACGACATCGAGCAGCGCTTTCTGACGTCGGTAGTTCAACCATTGCGACCAGCCGACAAAAGCGAAGGCGGACATGGGAAAAAGTATCCACCAGAACTCGCGCGCCAGATCAGCCATGTCTCATCTCCTCAGCAGCACGACCATCGTCCTGCGTTCACCGGGAATAGTCGTCACCGACCGAGCCATTGGATGCGCCGTCGATCAATATTTGTCGAACAGCATGACTTGGGGCCGACAAAACGTCCCGGCTGATCGAAGGAGGGCGACGGTGCGACTGCTGTTCCTGCGGCGGCCGGTTCGGGCTACGATGATCGCCCGACCCCAAGAGGAGAGCTCCCATGACCACCGTCACCTATCGCATCGTCGAGCACGATGGCGGCTGGGCCTATCAGTCGGACGGCACCTATTCCGAGACCTTCTCCAGCCACGACGCCGCTAAGGCCGCCGCTGTCCGCGCCGCCCGCGAACAGAAGGTTCCAGACCAGAACGCGGCCATCGAATACGAAACCGCAGACGGTCGTTGGATCACCGAAGCCGCCGACGGCCACGACCGGCCCACCACCGAGGTCGAAGGTTAAGGGCGTCGCCGGTGGTTTCCCGCCGCTTTTTGATCGCCGCAGCTTCGCTTCTGCCGCTGGCGGCCTGCGCGCCCGGCTTGAACGCTAGCTTGGGTTCCGAGCCGGTCACGGCCGGCTCATCGCTCCTGACGCTGACGACGTTCAACATCTGGCACAATATGGGCGACTGGCCCGCACGGCGGCCGCTGCTGATCGATGCCTTGCGGGCCCAGAACGCGGACGTCATCGCCTTGCAGGAAGTCCTGGAAGACGCCAACACAGGGCTGGAGAACCAGGCTGAGATGCTGGCGCGAGAACTGGGCGGCTATGAGGTCGCCTTCGTCTCGACCGACCCCGAGGGTGCGCCTCGCCGATACGGAAGCGCCTTGCTCACGCGGTTGCCCATACTGGCCCAGGATTCCGTTCGGCTGGAGCCGCTCGATGATTACCGCACGGCGCTGCGGGTGCGAGTGTCCGTTGCGGGCCGGCCGGTCGATGTCGTGGTCACCCACCTGGCGCACCAGCCGGAGGCGGGAGCGGTGCGGGCCCGCCAGATTTCACACCTCTTGTCCTGGTTGCCCCAGGACGGCGTCCCCCTTGTCGTCATGGGCGACTTCAATGCGCCGCAAGAGGATCCCGGTCTGGCGACCATGACGGGCCCTCGTTTCGCCAGCGCCCTCCCCCCCGGTTCGGCGACGACCACCCTGAATCCCGCCAAGGGCCACGCCAGCCGCGTGATCGACCATATCTTCGTGGAGCCGGAGTTCTTCACCCGGACCGCCGCGCATGTCTTTGGCGACCAGCCCACGAACGGCGAATACCCGTCAGATCATTTCGGCGTCACCGCGACGGTCGCGCTCAACTGAAGGCCTGCGCATAGGCCTCAGGCTTGAACCCCACCAGGCGGCGATCGCCGAGGTCCAGCACCGGCCGCTTGATAATCGACGGCTGGGCCAGCATCAGGGCGATGGCCTTGTCGCCGTCCAGGCCTGTCTTGTCCGCTTCGGGCAGCTTCTTGAACGTCGTCCCGGCGCGGTTCAGCACCGTCTCCCAGCCATGCTCATCGACCCAACGCGCCAGAGCGCCGGCATCGGCGCCCGCCTTCTTGTAGTCATGAAAGACGTAGTCGACGCCCTGATGCTCCAGCCAGACGCGCGCCTTTTTGACGGTGTCGCAATTGGGAATGCCATACAGAACGACAGCCATCGGAGATCCATGCTGAGGAGAAGATTTCAGCCGCCTAGATAATCATCCTGATCGGTCCTGAAAGACATTTTTCATCGGGAGCGCCGTAAGTCGCGTCAGACGCTGACATACGGTTCCCAAATGACAATCTCCGTCCCGATGGCTCGCCTTCGGGCCTTGATCCAGACGCGGGCGGCGCGCTCCGCCCTGGCCATGTTGGCGACGATGACGGCTATGGTCTCGGTCATGTTGCTGGTGGTCTGGGCCAATCTAACCACGCTCAACTCGGCCGATCAGTCCGTCAGGCACACGGCGATGGTGGAACGCGCAGCGGCCAATCTGTTGACGGCGGCAATTGATCAGGAAACAGGCGTCAGAGGCTATGTAGAGAGCGGCGGCGACGGAAATTTCCTGGCTCCCTACATCAAGGGCCAGCAGAAATTTTCTGACGAGCTCCAGACCTTGTCCCGACTGACGGTCGGCAACCCCTCCCAGAAGGCTCAGCTCGACGGCGTGCGGACGGCGATGGAAACCTGGCGAACGGTCTACGCTGAACCTCGACTGTCGAGCTTGAGCGACAAGGGCGCCGACCCCGTCCTGGCGATCGAGGGACAAGCCGCGATGGACGGGCTTCGCCGCCGGCTGGAAGCCCTTCGTGCGCAAGAGGCCGCCATGACGCTTGAGCGCGAGGGCGCGCGCAATCTCGCCTATGCGACCGCCCGGGTCACAATCGTCGCCGTGGGTCTGGCCGCACTCGGCTTCGGCGCCGGCATGGGCCTTTGGGCCGTTCGCACCGCCGACCGACGCGAACGCGAGGTCCTTGCCTTCGCCAAGTCCAAGACGCGAATGCTGGCCGTGGTCAGCCACGAAATTCGTACGCCGCTGAACGGCATGCTGGGCATGTTGCAGATTATGGCCGGCGAGCCGATGGATCCCGCCCAGAAGCAGAGGTTGGAGGTTGCTCTGGAGTCGGGCGAAACCCTGACGTCCCTTCTCAACGATCTGCTGGACGCCTCGAAGATCGAAGCCGGCAGACTGGAACTCGTGGAGGCGGACTTCGACCTGGCGCGGTTGCTGGATCGCATGAGGGCCGCGTTCGGCGAAGTCGCCCACAAGAAGGGCGTCGCTTTGAGGATCGAAGTCACGCCGGACGCCGCCGGCGACTGGATCGGCGACAAGGTTCGGATAGGGCAGATCCTGGCCAATCTGATTTCCAACGCCGTCAAGTTCACCGCTCGTGGCGAGGTCACCGTGGCCGTCGCCGTCCCGACGGCGGGCGGGCTCCGGATAGATGTGCGCGACAGCGGCATCGGCATGGACGAGGCCGCTCTCGGAAGACTGTTCGCTCCCTATGTGCAGGCCAGCGCCGAAACCTCGCACACCCATGGAGGCACCGGCCTCGGCCTGTCCATCTCCCGATCTCTGGCTCGGATGATGGGCGGCGATATCACCGTTGAGAGTACGCCCGGCCAAGGGTCCTGCTTTACTGTGGAACTGCCGCTTGAGCGCGGCCGCGCCGCCGCCGCCGCCGAAGCGGAGAGCGCGCCCTGCCTGGCCGGACTGCGCGTGCTGGCGGCCGACGACAATGCGGTCAACCGCAAGGTGCTGGCCGCCATCCTGCCGAACCTCGGAATGGAGGTCACGGTGGTGGAGGACGGCGCCCAGGCGATCGCGACCTGGCGCGACGGCGACTATGACATGGTCCTTCTGGACCTTCGCATGCCGGTCTGCGACGGCTTCGAGGCTGCCCGCAGGATTCGCACGGAAGAGGCCGACGGACGCCGCACCCCGTTGATCCTGCTCTCCGGCGACGTTTCCGCCTCGGTCCGCGAACAGGGCCGCGAAGCCGGCCTGGACGGCTTCGTCGCCAAGCCGCTGGACGTCCATATGTTGATCGAGGCGATGAGCGCCGCCCTCCCCCCTGCCCGCCCCCTGGCGGCCTGATCAAAAGCGCTTTGTGAGCCCCAGGCTGAACACACGTCCGCGCGGATCGGCGACGACGGGATCATAGCCGAAGGCGAACTGCGCCAGGGGCGGCGCCTTGTCGGCCAGATTGACCACGCCCACAGCAAGGTCGAGATCGGCGCCGAGCGCTCGGCTATACAGAAGGTCGATCGTCGTCTGGCTGGCGATGGTCGTGTCCGTGACGCCGCTGCGGTCATTGTCATAGCCGGCGGTATAATGGACCAGCCCGGTCACCGAATGGACGCCGCCGCTCCACCCCAGGACGAACTCCCCGCGATTGCGCGGCAGGGAACGGCCGATGTTGTTCAGATTGGTCGAACCGACGCCGGACGCTTCCGCCGCACTGTCGTTCAGGCGGATGTCGTAACGATCCACATAGGTCCAGGTCGCCGAGGCCGTCGCCTGACCGCCCCAGAGCCCATGACCATAGCGGGCCGAGACGTCCACGCCTTGGGTCTCCACCGACGACGCATTGACGAAAGAGAGCTGGACGAAGGTCAGGGCGCCGCTGGCCGAGCGGGTCAGGCGCGA
This sequence comes from Brevundimonas sp. FV2ps16, assembly GCF_058681075.1. Lineage (NCBI taxonomy): Bacteria > Pseudomonadati > Pseudomonadota > Alphaproteobacteria > Caulobacterales > Caulobacteraceae > Brevundimonas > Brevundimonas sp. FV2ps16. The sequence continues at coordinate 2,800,865 of NZ_CM178728.1, forward strand.
CTGGGCGTCCGTGCCCGTCAGACCCGCCGCCGTGTCGGCCGCCGCCTGGTTGATGATCGCCTGGGCCGATTCCTTGACCACCTGGTCGGTATAGTCGAACCGCCAGGCGTCCAGGCCGAACTCGAGGCCCTGAACGGGACGCCATTGCACCCCGAAAGTCAGGCTCTCGGACTTTTCGGGCTTCAGGTCTGCGTCGCCCGACGTCAGGGTGTTGACGAAGACAAAGGCGCCGCGATCGAACACCGACGGCTGGGACGCCTGCGCCCCGGACTGCGCATAGACCGAAGGTGCGCGGAAGCCCTGCCCCCATGACGCCCGGAGCGCGACGGTTTCGAGCACATCCCAACGCACAGCGGCCTTCGGACTGAACCGCCCCTCGCCGTCATAGGACTCGTATCGTCCGGCCAATTGCGCCTCGATCCGGTCGCCCAGATGGAGGCGCCCTTCGGCATAGGCGGCCAGGGTTTGCTGATCGCCGGCGAAGTCGGGTGAATAGCCCGCCGTCAGCAAGTCGCCGGCGTTCACCAGGTCGCTCCAGTCATGACGGAAGGCGCTGCGCCGGTACTGGACGCCCAGGGCGACATCGACCGAGCCGCCGGACCAGGCGAACGCTTGACCGCTGGTGGAGGCGTCTGCGGTCGTCAGGCTGGCGGAACCGCGCAGGCCCGTGAAGCCAATCAGACTGTCGATCAGTTCGTCGCTGTTCGCCGTGCCTGTGCCCAGATAGGCGCTGCCGAACGGATTATAATACTGGCAGGCGCCGACCCCGGGCGTGCCGTTGGCGACATTGCAGCCCGCGCCGCCCAAGCCGTTCAGCGCGTTCTGCAATGCGCTTCCGATCACATCGGGCTTGTCATAGGCGACGTGCTGACGGCTGGCGGTGGCGGCGAGGCTCCAGCTCCAGCCATTGGCGAAACCACCCTCCAGCCCCGCGGCCAGACGCCAGGTCTCATAGTCGAACTCCGCCTTCGACGCCCCGGCCTCTGCGCCCAACAGCCGCCCCCGGAACAACACGTCCTCGCCGAACGGATTGTCTGGATGGGACGCCGGCACGGTCAATGATTGCGCCAGGATCGGCAGGGACGGCGTCTGTCGCGCCACGGTCCCGGTCGATGACCAGGCCCCCTGCAGCGACAGGGTCATGTCCCCGACCGGCCGACGATAGTCGGCGAACAGCTGCGTCCGCGTCTCTTCCGGCGTCAGATCGAAGAAGTCAGAATAGTCGAGACGGCAGAACGCATCGCTCGCACTGTTGCGATAGGCGGCGTCGAAGGCGGGGTTGTCGCAGTCGGGGTCCGGCGCATAGGCGTTGGCGCTCGGCCGATAATAGGATCCCGGCTGCCCATAGCTGGTCACGGCGGTCCAGGACGCGCGGTCGTAGCCTTCGGCCTGGGTGAAGTCGCGCTCGTCGGTGCTCAGGGCCGACCTGTGGAAATGCGAGGCCGCCAGGGTCAGGTCGCCGCCCAGCAGCCCGAACCCGCCGATGGCCTGGACAACGCTCTCCTCGGACCCGTCGGCGACCGCATATTTGGCGCTGACCTCGGGCCGGGCGACATCATGACGCGTGATGAAATTGACCACGCCGGCTACGGCGTCGGAGCCATAGACGGCCGAGGCGCCGTCCTTGACCACCTCGACCCGTTGCAGGGCGATCATCGGCACGAGCGAGTTGATGTCGACGAAGGCCGAGCCGTCGGTCGCGACCACGGCGCTGGACGTCCAGCGCTGACCGTCGACCAGCACCAGGGTCGAGCCCAGGCCGAGATTGCGCAGATTGAACTGGGCCGTCCCAGAGCTCTGCGGCTGGTTCAACTGATCGACCTGGGCTTCCGAGCCCGAATTGGCGGTCACCAGTCGGACCAACTGCGAGGCGTCGGCGACGCCCGCCGCCGCGATGACGTCGCGGTCCACGGTTTCGACCGGCGCAATCCGGTCCCCGCCCGCGATCCGCGAGCCGGTGACGACGATATCGTCCACAGACGACGCGGCCTCTTGCGCCTGGACTGCGCAGACGCCGGCCAGCCATGCGGCCGAAGCCGTCGCCATCAGGATTGAACGCCGCATCACCATATCTCCCCGCGATTTGCCCGCGGGCTTCTAGCCATCGCTCGCTATTTGCGAAAGATCAATTTTGCAGTTTTGCAAATTTGCGCGCCCAACAGCTGACGATACGGGGCGCGGCAAACGAGCCGTTGATCCCGCCATGTAACCGGTTACGGTGCGCGCAAAATCAAACGGCTCAGGGAACAGGAAGCATGGCGGACGTCCGTCTGGTCGACGTGAAGAAGGCGTTCGGCGCCGTTGAGGTGCTGAAGGGCGTCGATCTTGAGATCGCCGACGGCGAGTTCGTGGTCTTCGTCGGCCCTTCGGGCTGCGGCAAGTCCACCCTGCTGCGCACCATCGCCGGCCTGGAAGAGGCGACGACGGGCCAGGTCTCCATCGGCGGCCGCGTGGTCAACGACCTGTCGCCCTCGGACCGGGGCATCGCCATGGTGTTCCAGTCCTACGCGCTCTACCCGCATATGACGGCCTACGAGAACATGGCCTTCGGGCTCAAGCTGGCCAAGACGGACAAGGTCGAGATCGACCGCCGCGTCCGCGCCGCCGCCGAGGCCCTCAGCATCACCGACTATCTGGACCGCAAGCCCAAGGCCATGTCGGGCGGGCAGCGCCAGCGGGTCGCCATCGGCCGCGCCATCGTGCGCGAACCCGAGGTCTTTCTGTTCGACGAGCCGCTGTCGAACCTGGACGCCGCCCTTCGGGTCCGGATGCGCTACGAGTTCGCACGGCTCCACGCCGAGTTGAAGACGACCATGATCTACGTCACCCACGACCAGGTCGAGGCCATGACCCTGGCCGACCGGATCGTCGTGCTGAACGGCGGGCGGATCGAACAGGTCGGCGCGCCGATGGATCTATATCAACGTCCCGCCAACCTGTTCGTCGCCGGCTTCATCGGCAGCCCCCGCATGAACATGCTTGCCGCCGAGTTGGTGCAGGGCTCGTCCACAGGCGCCACGATCCGGACGACGGCCGGCGAGACCCTGCAGGTGGCGGTCGACGCGACCTCCGCCAAGGCCGGAGACGCCGTCACCCTCGGCGTCCGCCCGGAGCATCTGACCCGGCCGACCGGCGAAACCGCCCCTGACGCCGACACCCTGACCGCCGAGGTTCTCTTCGTCGAAACCCTGGGCGCCGCGACCATGGTCCACCTCAGGCACGCGGCCTCGGACGACACACTGACGGTGCAGTTGGCGGGCGAGGTTCCGACCCGGCCGGGCGAGAACATGCGCCTTCACGTCTCCGCCGCCCAGGCCCATCTGTTCGATGCGAACGGCCGCGCCTTCACAAGGCTTTAGCCGCGCTTCTCGTCCCCGCCGATGAAGGCCCCGGCGATCCAGCTGACGACGCCGGTGACGATGGCCGCGCCGATCCCGGCCCACAGTCCGTCGACGGCGAAGCCGCCCAGGAAGACGGCGGTCAGGCCGATCATCGCGGCGTTCACCACCAGCAGGAACAGACCCAGGGTGATGACCGTGATCGGGAAGGTCAGCACGACCATGATGGGCCGGACCACCGCGTTGATCAGCCCCAGAATAATGGCCGCCGCGACCAACGAACCCGTATTGGTGAAATCGACGCCCGGCACGACCTGGGCGGAAAGCCAGAGACCGACCATGGTGACGGCGGCTTGAATGATGAAACGGATCATGAGGTCCTCGACAGCCTGTGAAGCGTCACCATAACGCCGGATATCCAGGAAGGCTCCCCCTCGCCGTCCCACGCTGCTAACCAGTGCGCCGATCAAGATCAGACGGAGACCAGCCATGAGCCTTCACGGCGCCTACGACCCCGACAATATCTTCGCCAAGATCCTGCGCGGCGAGATTCCCTCGGTGAAGGTATGGGAAGACGATCACGTCCTGGCCTTCATGGACGTCTTCCCCCAGTCGGAGGGCCATGTCCTGGTCATCGCCAAACAGTCGCAAGCTCGGACCCTGCTGGAGATCGAGCCTGAGGTTCTTGCCCGTGTGACCGCCGCCCTGCAACGCACGGCCAAGGCCGTCGAGAAGGCTCTGAAACCCGACGGGATCTCGGTCATGCAGTTCAACGGCGAAGCGGGCGGTCAGACCGTCTTCCACCTGCACTTCCACATCATTCCCCGCTGGGCCGATCGTCCGATGAAGGGACATGGGCACGCGCCGATGGCCGAGGCGGCCGTCTTGCAGCCCCTGGCCCAAAAGATCGCGGCGGCGCTAGACTGAATTCCCGCCGGCGCCATCTTGCACCGGCTACGATCCGTCCGCATAAGGCCTGCTGTCTCGAGGACGGCGCCGGTTTAGCTCAGTTGGTAGAGCGCCAGTTTTGTAAACTGGATGTCGCGGGTTCGATTCCTGCAACCGGCACCACGTCCCCGCCCAGCTTGGCGACGCAGCGAACGATTACGTCCAAGGACCGGCGCACTCCGCACAAGGCGCCGGCCGCCAAGCCGAGCCAAGCGACCTCCGACAATATGTTGGCGTCCCTCTGTGGGCCCATTTCGACGCGCCGCTAAGCCCGCAGGGGTTTAGGGCCCATGCCCCTATGCAGGAACAGGCCTGCTCCACACCGCTGCCGCAGCGACTTCATATCGCATATGAAAATTATTTCATTGACAGAACGGGGCGACGACCGCTTTCTTGACCTCAAGAGGCCGCCAACAGGCCCGAGTGCTCAGGGAGACGCGCATTGCAGCGCAAGGGTTCAGATCTGACGGTTGATCGCCGTGTCGTGTTGCAGGGCGCAGGCGGCTTGACGCTCGCCTCGACCGCTTTGGCTGGGCCAGCAGTCGCGGACTCGGCGACGCCTGCTTCAAACTTGTCGCCCCGTCAGAGCGTAAGACTGGCGTTCGACTGGAAGTTCGCGCTCGGTCACGCCTCAGATATGGCAAAGGATTTCGGCTTTGGCCGCGATCAGCGCACCTATGCCAAGACCGGCGGCTCGGAGACCTCGCCGATCGCGACGGCGGCGATGGCCGGCTTCGATGATTCCGGCTGGACCCCGGCCCAAATCCCCCACGACTGGGCCATCGATCTGCCGTTCGATCCGGGCCCCGGCGGCTTCGGTCCCGACCAGGACGACCCTCGGGCGGCCCACGGCTATCGGGCCTTGGGGCGCGATCATCCTGAGAACAGCGTCGGCTGGTATCGACGGCCTCTCGACATCCCTGCGGACTGGGCTGGACGGCGGCTGAGCCTGGAATTCGACGGCGCCTTCCGTCAGGTCGTGGTCTTCCTGAACGGTATTATCGTCGACGAACACGCCGGCGGCTATGTCCCCTTCACCGTCGACATCACCGACGTCGCTCGGCCAGGCGAGACCAACTGGCTGGTCGTTCGCGTAGACGCCAGCCTCGGCGAAGGCTGGTTCTATGAAGGCGCGGGCCTGTACCGCCATGTCCATCTGACGGCCACGGACCCCATCCACCTTCCGCCGCACGGCGTCTTCATCCAGGCCGCCCCGCGCGGCGCGGGCGCGACCGCCAACATCAGCATCGACGTCCGTAACCAGTCCGACGCCGCCCCCGAAGCCCGAATTCGCACCTTCGTCCTGGCCCCGAACGGTCTTGAGATGGCCCGCCATGAGACCGGGCTAACCATCACCTCCTGGAGCGACGGCAAGGTCAAGCATGATCTGGCCTGGAACACCGCTCCCCTGTGGTCGCCATCCGATCCGCAACTGCACCGCCTTGTGGTCGAGGTCGAGGTCGGAGGTCGGATCACAGATCGCACCGAGACCGCGTTCGGCGTCCGCTCGGCGGTGTTCGACGCCAAGCGCGGCTTCCTGCTCAACGGCCAGCCGTTGAAGCTTCTCGGTGCCTGCTGCCACCAGGACCACGCCGGCGTCGGCGCGGCCATCCCGGATCGGCTCCAGGATTGGCGCATCGAGCAGTTGAAGGCCATGGGCTGCAACGCCTATCGCGCCTCGCACAATCCGGCCACGCCGGAACTGATGGACGCCTGCGACCGCCTGGGCATGCTGGTCATCGCCGAGACGCGGCGCATGTCCTCCGACGAAGAGTCCATGACGGAGCTGGCCACCCTGGTTCGGCGCGACCGCAACCGCCCCTCCGTCATCGCCTGGTCGATCGGCAATGAAGAACAGGCGATCCAGGGCAATCAGACCGGCGCCGCCATCGCCCGCACCATGAAGCGGCTGGTCAACCGGCTGGATCCGTCCCGTCCTGTCACCGCCGCCAAGGACCAGGACTTCGACACCGGCGTGTCGCGCGTCGTCGATGTGCTGGGCTTCAACTATCGCACCCCCCAGATGGAGGGCTATCACGCCCGCTTCCCGGATCAGCCGATCCTCGGCAGCGAGACGGGCAGCACCGTCTCGACCCGGGGCGAATATGTGCTGGACGCGGCCCGCCACATCGTCCCGGCCTATGACCGCGAACACCCTTGGTGGGCCTCGACCGCCGAGGAATGGTGGACCATTGCGGCGGAGCGGCCCTATATCGCCGGCGGCTTCATCTGGACCGGCTTCGACTATCGCGGCGAACCGACGCCCTACAGCCGTTGGCCCAGCGTCGGCTCCTACTTCGGCGCCATGGACTCCTGCGGCTTCCCGAAGGACAATTATTGGTACTACCGCGCCTGGTGGCGGACTGAGCCGTTGCTGCACCTGTTCCCGCACTGGAATTGGGAAGGGCGCGAAGGCGAGGAGATCGAGGTCTGGGTCCATTCCAACCTTGATCGCGTCGAACTGTTCGTGAACGGCCGCTCGGTCGGATCGAAGACCGTCGAGCGCAATCGTCACCTGGCCTGGTCCGTGCCCTATGCGCCGGGCGCGCTGGAGGCGCGCGGGTACAAGAACGACCGGCTGGTCTCGACCCAGCGTCGTGAGACCGCCGGCGCCCCGGCGGCTCTGCGTCTGTCCGTTGATCGTCAACGATTGACTGCCGACGGCGAGGACGTGGCCATGATCGCCGCCAGCGTCGTGGACGCCCGTGGCCGACCCTGTCCGCGCGCCAACGACCTTGTCGTCTTCGAAGTCGCGGGCGACGCCCGGGTCATCGGCGTCGGCAACGGCGATCCAGTCAGCCACGAGGCGGACCGAAGCGACCGCAGACATCTGTTCAACGGACTGGCCCAGGCCATCGTCCAGACGGGCCGCAAAGGCGGCCCCATCACCGTCACGGCGCGGGCGGAGGGGCTGCGCCCCGCCGTGCTTCGTCTCGGCGCCCGCACCACCAAACAATCGACCTGAAAATCAGGCGAGCACAGGGGGAGTTTCTCATGACCGCCAATCGCAAGACCATCGCCGCCGCCAGCGTATCGCTGGCCGCCCTTCTCGCCGCAGCGCCCGTCTGGGCCCAGGAGGCGCCGGCCGCCGAGCCTACGGAGGCCGCACAGGTCGATGAGGTCGTCGTCACCGGCATCCGCGCCTCGCTGCGCGATGCGATCGGCGTCAAGCGCCGCTCGGACCTGGTGGTCGAGGCCATCTCCTCCGAGGACATCGGCCAACTGCCGAACGTGACCATCGCCGAAGAACTGGTCCGTCTGCCCGGCGTCAACGGCACGCGTGACCGCGGCAACCAGAGCCAGGCCTCGATCCGGGGCCTCGGCCCGCGTCTGGTGCTGGGCCTCGTCAACGGCCGCGAAGTCGCCTCGTCGGAGCCGGACCGCAACGTCCGCTGGGAAATCTACCCCTCGGAGGTCGTCTCGGGCGTCGAGGTCTACAAGTCCCAGTCCGCCGACCTGATCTCGGGCGGCATCGCCGGCACCATCAACATCCGCACCATCCGCCCGCTGGACTATCGCGGCCCCAGCTTCGTCGGCACGGCCGGCGCGGTCTATTATGAGGGCGGCGAGGACCTGCCCGACTATGATCCGCTGGGCTCCCGCTTCAGCGCCAGCCTGACCCATCGGCTGACCGACACCCTGGGCGTCAACCTCGGCGTGACCCACCAGGAGCAGAAGAACGGCTATTCGACCTTCGAGGGTTGGGGCTGGAACGACGAAGATACGGGCGGTTCGCCCGGCGACATCGACGGCGACGGCGATCTGGACGCGACCTTCTGGGGCGCCCAGGCTCAGGTCAAGCGCCTGACCGAGACCCGCAACGGCGTCAACGGCGCTCTGCAGTGGAAGCCGTCCGACCAGTTCGAACTGAACATGGACGCCCTCTATTCGAAGGTCGAGATCGACGAGGACCAGAACCAGATCTGGTTTGGCAGGAACAACGCCTACGCGAACTTTGACGGCGCCTCCGGCTGGGCCTACGGCGATCCCGCCGCCGCCTACACCATCATCGACGGCACAGTGGTCGCCGCCACCCTGCCCTTCGCGTCGGTCACCAACGTCATCGCCAAATACGTCGAGGACAAAACGCTGCTGGCCACCGGCCTGAACGGCAAGTGGATGTCGGGCGCCTGGACCCTGACCGGCGACGTCGCCTATTCGAAGGCGGAGCGCGAGAACCTGTGGCGCGCGATCTTCACCGAACACTATCCGGCGCTCGCCGGCGTCGACATGACGCCGGGCCAGACGCCGTCGGCCTTTGCCAGCTATGATACGTCAGACCCCAGCTTCCAGCCGCTGTTTGACTATGTTCCCGGCCAGGCGGACGGCGGCAAGCTGACGGACGAGCTGACGTCGGCCCAGTTCGACGTCGCCCACTACGGCGGCGAGACGGGCGTCACCAAGACCTCGTTCGGCGTCCGCGCCTCTGACCGGTCGAAGGCCTACGAAAGACTGCTGTGGACGCAGGCGCCGATCGTCGCCACCCTTCCCTCGTCGCTGCTCAGCAGCTTCACCGTCTCAGACTTCGACACCCCGGGCTTCCTGAACGGCGATTTCAACGCTGTGGCCCAGGCGGCCTACGGCGGCTTCGTCCAGCCCGCAGACGCCGTGGACGAGGCCTCGGGATGGTCCGTCGATGAAACGGTGTTCGAGGCCTATGTGAAGGTCGATTTCGCCGGCGACTTCGCGGGCCTGCCCGTCACTGGCAACGTCGGCATGCGTGCGGTTCAGACCGAAACCACCAGCAACGGCTATGAATCCGTCAACAGCGGCGCCCTGACGCCGATCTCGATCGACAATGACTATTTCCAACTGCTGCCCAGCCTGAACCTGACCTTCGCCCTGGCCGAGGACCAGCAACTGCGGTTCGGCCTGGCCCGCACCATGGCGCGTCCGCCTCTGGATGAACTGCGCGCCGGCCGCACCCTGTACAACACCAGCCCGCCCCCGTCGGGCACGGCCGGCAACCCGAACCTGAACCCCTACATCGCCAACCAGGTCGACCTGTCCTACGAGTGGTATTTCGCGCCGGAAGCCCTGTTCGCGGCCGCGGCCTACTACAAGGATGTCGAGACCCACATCGGCTACTTCACCCAGCCGGTTACGATCGACGGCGTGACCTACAATGTCACCGGTCCGTTCAACGGCGACGGCGGCGGCATCAGCGGCATCGAGCTGACCTTCCAGACGCCGTTCCGCTTTATCCCGGCGCTCGAGAATTTCGGCGTCTACGCCAACTTCGCCTATGTCGATTCCGACGTGAAGGAGTTCTCGCCGGCCAACAACCCGCTGGAGTCGACCGGCCTGGCCCGCGAGACGGCGACGGTCGACCTCTGGTACTCCGACGGCAAGTTCGAGAGCCGCCTGGGCTACAAGTACCACAGCCCCTTCACCGTAATCAGCGGCTGGGACGGCTCCGCCCTGCGGACGCTGGACAGCGAATCCACCCTGGACTTCAGCGCCTCCTATCAGGTGACGTCGAACCTGGGCGTGCGCTTCCAGGCCAGCAACCTGACCGATGAAGAGGTCAACACCTACTACGACAACGACGAGAACCGTCTGGCCAGCAACACCCGCTTCGGTCGCCGGTTCAGCCTCGACGCCACCTTCCGCTACTGACCCCGCGTCGCACCTCAAGCCTACGGAATCGCCCATGAAGATCCGCCGCATCCTCCTTCCCGCCTTCGCCGCCCTGATGGCCTTGCCCGCGCAAGCCCAGCAGGCGGGCCAGCCGGCGCCCTTCTATTTCGGCGCCGACCTGTCCTATGTGAACGAGATGGAGGACTGCGGCGCGATCTATCGCAAGGACGGTCAGGCCCGCGATCCCTATGGCCTGTTCGCCGAAATGGGGACCAATCTGGTGCGGGTCCGGATCTGGAACGACGCCGAATGGACCAACTACAGCGACCTGGACGACGTGCGCGAAACCATCCGCCGCGCCCGCGCGGCCGGAATGGAGGTTCTGCTCGACTTCCACTATTCGGACGACTGGGCCGACGGGGACAAGCAGATCGTACCCAAGGCCTGGCGGTCGATGCGCGACGACACGCCGGCTCTGGCCCAGACCCTTTATGACTACACTTTCCAGACCCTTCGGACGCTCGACGCCGAAGGCCTGATGCCGGACCAGGTTCAGGTCGGCAACGAGACCAATCCCGAAATGATGGGCGAGCTCGACTGGAAGACCGCCCGCCCCGGCATCAACTGGGAACGCAACGCCGCCCTGTTCAACGCCGGCATCAAGGCCGTACGCGACGCCGGCGCCCTGTCCAGCATCCAGCCCCTGGTCATGCTGCACATCGCCCAGCCCGAGAACGTCGAACCCTGGTTCGCCGACGCCTGGAAGCACGGCGTCACCGATTTCGACCTGATCGGCGTCAGCTATTATCGCAAATGGTCGACCCAGGGTCTGGACGGACTGGAGCAGACGATCACTCGCCTGCGTCACCGCTATCCGGCTGAGGTGGTGGTGGTCGAGACCGCCTATCCCTTCACGACAGATTCCGCCGATAACTCCCCGAATCTATTGGGCGAGGACTCGCTCCTGCCCGGCTATCCGGCCACCTATGAGGGCCAGCGCCAGTACATGCACGACCTGACCCAGAGGGTGAAGTTCGCGGGCGGCGTGGGCGTGGTCTATTGGGAGCCGGCCTGGGTCTCGACCCCCTGCTCCACCCGCTGGGGCCAGGGCTCGAACTGGGAGAACGCGACCTATTTCGACTGGCGGCGCGGCAACGAGCCGACCCCGGCGGCCTATTTCGCCAAGGAGACCTATCAGGAGCCCGCGCCGGTCGAGATCACCATCCGGCGCCCGCAAGGCGCGACGGGGCCTCTGTGGCTCTGGGGCGACTTCCTGGGGGCCAATGACATGATCGTCAGACTGTCGCCCGACGCGACGGATCCGACCCTGTACCGCTACAAGACGACGATCCGGCCCGAGTCGACCGTTCGCTTCCAGGTCTATGACCAGCGTCCCTTCACCAAGGGCCTGATCCAGTCCGGCGATCTGATCGAGGCCAAGGTCGGCGGCGAGGGTCTGGACGCGTCTTACGACATAGGCCGATAGGGCGGCGACGCGCGGGCGGCCTCGGCCGTCCGCAGACCTATTTTTCGCTGCGTCTTCGCAAGCCCCTTGAGTCGAACCACGCCCTTGGTTTCGACCAAACCATCCCATCCCGAGCCTGACCCGGACGCCGTATGGGCGATGCGATTCGACGAGGCATGAGCGCGCCTGGCAGAGACCGGCGATAGCCCCACACCTGCAAATTCGCCCCTCGCGAAGGGAGGCGAAGGCCCTCAAATCGCTCTGAAACGGATGGCTGGGGAACTAGGATTGTCCCCACGATCCGAAAAATGTAGCAATCACAACCGCTTGCCGACCGCTAATCTTCAGGTTCGAACAGGTTATTGACGGTCGCTATTAGCAGCTTTTCGGCGGCTCTCGTCAAGGCTCGGAGCCAAGTTCTGGCCCGCGTTAAGGCCCTGCCCTGCCCGCCTAAATATCGGTGTGCAACAGGAAACCTACCGACAGAAGGTCGCTCGTCAGATCGACCTTGAGAACGAGTCACGCGCGCTCGGCGCAAGTCGCTATCGTGCGAGCCGCCCCATGCCGCGGCGCAATGAGACCCGCGCTGCTGACGAAGAGGCGGACCTTCCGCCCGGCCGTCAGCTTCTCAAGCTGGCGACAGAGCCGACGGCTTCTGCCATTCGCGAGTTCTGCGAGCGCGTGGATCACGGCGGCGCCGCGCGTGGCGTAGACGCTCACCTGATCCTCTCGCAGATTGGCGCCGACGAAGCCGCCTACCTGACGGGCCGCGTCGCTCTCGACGCCGCCGCGAGTGGCATGAAGTTCACGGCCACCTGCATCGCCGTCGCGAACGCCATCATCGAACACATCCAGATGGACGGCCTTCGCCGGAACCGGAGAGATGTCTTCAAGGGTCTGCTCAAGTCCCAGCAGAACGCTTCGTCGTTGGTCACGAGCAAGAAGCGCAAGGCCATCAAAGACATCATGATCGAACATGGGGTGGACCGCACGTTCACCCTGCAACAGCGCGTTCGCGCGGGGGCGAAGGCCCTCGAACTGTTCTGCGATGTCACCGGCCTGTTCGTCATTGAGAGCATCGCGCGCGGAACGAAGGTGATCCGCCCGACCGAGGCCGTTCATCGCTGGCTCGAACAACAGCACGCCCGCTGCGAACTTTTGGAGCCGATGCACCTGCCGATGATCGTGCCGCCCCGCCGATGGGCGACGCCTTTCCGGGGTGGCTACGTCACCAAGACGCCGGGTGCGCGCCTCGTGAAGCAGACGAACGCCGCCTACCACGAACATCTCCGAACCGTGGAAATGTCCGCCGTTTATTCGGCCGTAAACGCCGTCCAATCCACGGCGTGGCGAATTAATCGGCCGATCCTCGATGTGATCCGCGAGATTTGGGACGGTGGCGGCGTGTTGGGCGGCCTCCCCAACCGGCAACCGCTCGACCTCCCCCCTCGCCCGCCTGAGTTCGCTCACGACGAACAGGTCAAAGCTCGATGGAAGCGCGAAGCCGCAGACATTCACGATCTCAACTCGGCCAACCTGTCGAAGCGTCTGGCTATCAGTCAGCGTCTATGGGTCGCCGAAAAGTTCGCAGACGAAGAGGCGATCTTCTTCCCTCACAGCGTGGACTACCTCTCCTACACCCTCTGGGATGCGATCTCGGAGACGGTTGTCGCCGCCTCGACTGCCATGGCTTGGCTTCGCGACGCGGCCAAGGTGATGACCGCCGCTGGCCAGCCCATTTGGTGGACGACGCCAACCGGCCTTCCGGTCCTGCAAACCTATCCTCGCCGTCGCAAGGATCGGATGACGGTCTTTCACAAGAACAAGCGGCTTCAGATCAACCTTCAGCACAGTGCGCCGGGGATCGACAGTCAGCGTCAGGTCAACGGCATCAGCCCGAACTTCATCCACTCTATGGATGCAGCCCACCTCATGGCCGTCGCCAACGCCTGTCACGAAGCGGGCATCTGCGACCTGTGCGTGGTGCATGACAGCTTCGGGGTCCACGCCTGTCGCGTTTTCGAACTGCGCTCGATCCTGCGTGAGACCTTCGCGGATCAATACAGCGTGGATCGTCTGGCCATGCTTCGCGACGAACTGATCGCCCAGCTACCGGAGGCTTACGCCGACAAGCTCCCGCCGCTCCCACCCATGGGCGACTTCGACATCAACGAGGTCCGCTGCTCTGACTACCTTTTCCACTAAATGCTTTGGACCAATGAATGCAGTTTAACTCCCTATTGAGAGACCGAAACATCCGATGATTTTTTCAGACCCAAATATCGGCGACCGAGTTCGAGGCGCATCGACCGTCGCCGTCCTGCGCGAACCAGCCTTCCTTGTTCTGGACCGTGTGTCCAACATCGACCCGGCGGATCAGATTCGCGCCACGTTCCTCGCCGCCGTCGCTATGGCGTTGGGCGCCGGGATCAACCCGCACGAAGAGGTCACGCGCTCGCTCCGCATGATGTCGGATGCAGAGGCCGACCATACCGTCCACGTTCAGGCGATCCGCGACTATGCGGAAAATGAACTGCGCCGTTTCGTTTGATCCCTGATGTGGGTGGCCGGTCACGCCAGCATCCAGATCACGGCCGACAGATACGGTCATCTGTCGGCCGACGATCTCGTGGAAATGGTGGACGGCCTCGCGGCCTAGCGCGGTAAGGTCGGGAACGCCGGGTAGTCGATCTTGTCGATGTTCTCGACCAGCACTTCGAAGTCTGCACCGAACCCGTATTTCTGGCTCACGTCGTTGGTCCCTTTGTGGCCCGACAACAAGTCGCTGATCTGCTTCTCGATGCGGCCTCGGGCGGCGCGTTTGAAGTTGTGGCGGAACGAGTGGAATACCTTGACCACAGGCTCGTCGATCCCCTGCCCCTTCACCTCGGCATTTGCCGTGCACCACATCCCCCACCACTTGGAGAATTGGCGCGTCCCCGCTTCCTCAGCTTGTATCGAATGTCAGACAGGCGAACCGCCTCATCCGAGAACTTGGCGAAGGCTGGAGCCGCGTCGTTCCAGTGTTCGTCATAGGCCCGCTGGACGCTTGCGATCCGCCAGCGTTCGATAGCGGCTAGGGCGTGGTCACGCGGGATGATGAGGCGTTGGTGGACGGCTGACGGGAGCGGGTTCGGCGCAACGCGGACGCTCGCCGCCTTCACCTGCGCCTCTAGCGCGGCCAGTATGGGGACTGCGCGATTCCGAGCCTCGGTCTTGTCCTTCGTCCGAAGCGACTTCCACACCTGATTCTTGCCCGCAAAGGCGTGGCGCGCGACAGGAGGAATGTTGAGGACGACATAGAATGTCGAACCCCGAAGCATGACGTTTTGCATGAAGGTCATTATTAGCAGATTTCTTTAGCACGATGGCCCGAAACCCTTGAAGATTGGGCTAATCGGGGCTGCGCTTGAAACTGCTAACGGATGGCTGGGGAACTAGGACTCGAACCTAGAATGACGGTACCAAAATCTGGTATTTCCGACGATACGTCAGACACTTAGCGTGTAAAACACAATACAGTATGGACAAATAAAATCAACAACTTACGGGAAGCATGTAAAACCCGAAGGCAGGGAGCATCCACACTGGCTGATCAATGCCGGGTGAAGCAGCCGGTCCTCGCCTTTAACGGACTGAGAGCGATCCTTGCACTGTCTTCTGAAGGACGCCGGGCACACCTCTCACGCTCCGACTACAGCCTTCATACCCGACGCCTCAACGCGACGCCGCCTCAGGCTTCATTCGAAGCGCGCCTGAATTGTTTTTTGGTGGTCCAGTATCACGTCGCTGACCTCCACGGACGCGCCATGATCTTGAGCTCATGATCCTATTTCGACTAGCGTGGCAGCGGTCTTTATGCACCGGGCCAAACCACACCGTGGAGCGTTAGCGATGACTTCGATTGCGGCGGCGTTGTTCGAAACTCTCGGACTGCACACCTTGGCCTTGCCGCATCTCGAGGTGAAGCCTGGGCAGGTTCAGGTCATAAAGGGCGGTGCTCCGCTAGCCGGTCGCTTCGAACTTGGCGACATCTTCGATGGCGACTTCTCTCAGATCGCGCTCAATGCCGCCTCCCCCATGCCGGACTTCTCTCGGGCATTGGCGAGTGAAGGTGCCGCCTCTGTTGATAGCGGACTGAAGGGTCCCCTGAGCGCGCTTGCCAGCGCCCAAGTCGAACTTGCCGCCCAGGGTGCGAGACGTATCCGGCTCGCGGGGTTCAATGGCCATCTCGTCGAGTTGAAGCCTGGGCCGCTGCATGCCGCGCTCAACGACGCTACGATCCGCAAGTCCGGCCCAATGGCCCGGGGTGATGTTGCGATCATCATCGTCGGCGTTGCCTCACTTGAGGTCATGTCAATCGCGCTCGAGACTGAGCTGGGCGCACGGCTCCAGGTGGAAGCGGCGGCTCAACAAGCGCTGTCAGCGTCGGCAGGCGCGACGGTTTCCAGAGCCTCTAGTGGCGATACGACATTCGCATACGACACGGCGATGCCCTTCGCTGTACAGCTCTGGTCCGTAAAGTGGCCAGTGCTCGGAGCGAAACCTAGGATTCTACCTGCAAAGGGACCGATCGGTCTGTTGGGCGACAAGACCGAAATTCATCCCGAGTTTGGCGAAGACATCGGATCCCACGAGTTGATCGTCGATCTATAGATCCTCGGAGAGACGCCAAGCGCGTCTGTGGACGCAAACATCGTTAAGGGTGGCGATCGACCAGAGAATCGGAGGCTCCCCCATGTCGCCACCCGAAGCGGGCCGTCGCAGTTGCCGTTGGATACCGACAGAACCCGTCTCACCATCCGGAGCCTTGCCAGAGTAGGGTTCTCCGCCCGCTTCAATCTCGGCGCTCGGCGAGAACACCGAGAGCTTAAGCGAGGCGCTTCGGAGATTGGAGGCTTCGGCAAGCCGGAAGGTCGACGCGTTACCCACACTGATCGGCAGAGCACCGCAGACATCGAACGTCACGTTGATCACATCAGATTGTGCGTTGTCATGCTCGGCGGCAACGCGGATCAGGCAATCGATGTTCAACTCGCGGAACGCGCTGCGAACTGCGTCTTCGAAGGCGGAGCCGTGTCGCGACTTGAGAGCCGCCCTCGCTGCCTGCCCTGCGCCAGAGGATACGAGTTCAGCGACCCTGATCAGCCGGGATGTGAAGTCCCCTTCGGGTTCTTGTTGGTCGATCGCCATCCGATCGATCAGCCGAAGCGCTTCAAGGCGGCGATCACCTGCTAATTGCTCGAGCTGACGGGCGTCGATCTCTTCCTGAGATCGGCCGACATAGAACTTTATGGATTGTTCGACCTCCGGATGAACCCGCACGACGGCATAGTGGACACCGACTGATCGCACTGGGCTCGCCAGCACGATATCAGCCGCCCTGATCGTCAGCCCATAGGCTTCAGCCGCAACCACCAGCTGTTTGGGTCTGAACGTCTGATAGAGGTTCCCGTTGTCATTGGCTTCCAAGATGAAGGCTGGCGACCACGTCTCAAGACTCCGCGCTAATCGTTCCGCGTCGCGACGGATTCTATTCTGACGAATCTCATAAGCCGCTCGATCCAGCTCAAAGCGTTCGAGATTTCGACGAGACGCCACGAGTGCCTTCCCCCGCGGGTACAGATAGTTTCGCGCGAACCCGTCCTTTACGGTAACGACGTCGCCGATCGCCCCGTAATTCCTCAGGGGTTCTGTAAGGACGACCTTGGCCATTCCTAGACCTCAGCGACTATGGAGGCGGTGCCTGAGTGTGGTGTCGGCGCCGGAAGCGAAAGCTTCGGTGGACCGATATAACGGTACAACAACGGCGCGAAGTCGCCGTTCAACATCTGTGTCATCCGGGCGGTCGCGAATGCAGTCGGGACGTCATTCGTACGCTTCAATGCGCTGTAGAAGGCCATCGTGAAGCCCTTGGTGTCCTCATCAAGAATACTGCAGAACGGGCCAATCGCAGCGGGGACGTTACAATCAGCCGTGAAGTACTCCGCCCAGCTGATGGCATAAGTCGGGCCTAACGGATCCGCCGCCGTCTGATGTGTCGCTCTGCAGGTGTTCAAAAGTACCGCAGTCAAAGTCGGATTCGGTTGTCGGAATTCCTGTTGAACCGCCATGTAGCGGTTTGTGAGACGAATCTTATGCGTCCCGACGTCGGTATGAGATTGAAAATGCGCCCAGGCTGACGTGGCCTTGAGCAGCCGATCAATCTCCTTCTGCGCTCCAGACATATCACCGTGAGGGAGATCTTCATGCAGCGTGACACCCTCAAAAACCTGCTCGACCGCTCGCTGCGTGCTGCCGTCGCCAACGCTCGGGGTCTGCGCGTCGTGGAAGTAGGCGGCTCCGGCCCCGGCCGGCCGACCGTAGTGTTCGCGAGATACGAACCAAAGCTCGGGACGACCAGCCAGAATCTCGCTGAAAGGGTCAACGCCACCGACAGACTCATCGAAGGCGAGCAGTTCGATAGGATACGGTAGATTACTCCTGATCTGCACCGGGCCGTCCGTCATCGCCAATCTTGACACGAGGGTCGCGCGATCACCTTCGGAGCTGCTTTGGGCGCCCGTCGCCGCTTGGATCCCGACGGGTGTGTGCAGCAGAACCCTCGACAATCTTCTGCCGATTTCCAGAATATTCTTGCGTGTCGCCTCCGGCGGGTAACCGGTGCCCGCCTGTTCGTTGATCTGGCGGTTAATCTCTTCCAGATCGGGCGCGGCGATCGCAACCGGAACGATGAACTCAAAAGCAGACCCGTTCGGAAACTCGAATTCGGTCACAAAGACCGTGACGCCCTTGCGGTTCTCGGCCGTGAAGTTGAGGCGAATGTGTTCTCTACGCGTCGTCGGCGCGTTAAGCGGCGCGCCGTGTCCTTCTGCCGTCATCGCTCCCCCTCAGCGCTGACGCCAGAGCAACTTTGAAGCGAAAAACCTGACCCAACTTACCGGTAACTGTCAAGTCCAGCTCGTGCCCGGCGAGCGCAGGATCGCCGAAAACGTCGAATGCCAGGCTCTCCCCCGCAGACCCAACGGCCCGAGGAGGGATAACCTCCGCCAGAGTCGAGCTAAAGCTGTAGCGCAGGGGCTGAGTTTTCAGCGGCTTTAGGCCGAGCGCCGCGCGCGGCAGGTAGTCCAGTCCGACATCGACACTCCAATGCCCCGGCCCGATCAGGGTCGAGCTTGACGTCCGTAGAACCAGTGGAACGTCTGAATAATCCGCATCCTCCAGTGACAACGGTTCGATGCTGCGAGCGCGCCACCGCCAACGCAGCGTCGGTGCCAGCACTGACTGAGCGAAGTCGCTCGTGGGTATCGACGCCAAGCCGAGATAACTGACTGGCAGAACCTCGTATCGTAGCGGAGATACCCGGGCCGGGGGTACAGGATCGAACAAATCCATCTGAAGGCTGTCGTTCACCTCGGCTGCGAGCGATCTAGCGCGCTTTGCCCAAGGCGTGGCGGTGACCGAGTCGAAAGCGGCTGCGCAACGGCCAAGCGCACTCACGGCGTCGGCGCCCGCAGGCTGCTCTACTACGGCGGCCAGAGACCACCAAAGCACTGCCGGGACAGCGGACAAGTCGCCATATCCCAAACCTATCAGACCCGCCCTGCTCTGCCTGAGGCGTTCACTTGCCGCCGCCTCGGCACTGAGGGCATCGAGCAGGCGTGGATAGGCGCCAAACAGTTCTGAACGGCTTGATGGGCTACGGTCCCGGCCCAGAACGAGGACCGATCCGATCGAAAACGCCAGGCTGCTTGCATGCCGTGACAAGAGAGCGCCGAGCGCATCACAGTCGATTGGAAGGTCGCAGTTCGTGAAATAATCGGCGTTGCCGTTGGCATCGAGGACGGCGATTACAGTGGCAGCGGCCTTTGGCGTCTGGACGTCGCGATCCAAAAACTGGGTATAGTTGTTCTGCAACGCCGAGAGCAGCCGCGGCCGGTCAGCCACAGTCGACACCAAGGCTATGAGATCGAACTCCCCTGGTTCCAACGCGTCCCTCGAAAGCGACACCAGCCGAATCGGCTCGCCTATCGTCAGTCTGCCAGAGCGGAGGGCCGCAACCAGCCCCCTTCCACAACTGAACGGGGCATAATTTCCGGATAACGCGACATTTAGTCGAATTGGAACGCTATGCTCAGCCTGCGCTGACTTTAGCGAACATCCAGAACGCCTCGCTTAAGGGGGCGATCCGGCATTCGACGAGCCAGATCGCGATGCTGCCTGGGCTCCCGCCGCCGGAAATTATCAATGCCGAATGCTAGTGCGCTTCGGAAGCTAACCCTGCGTGGCAACGATCAAATGCTTCGCCAACGTTATCGGCTTGGTCGCTGTCCCAGACCTAGTGGGTCGAGCACCGCAAATGGGTTGCGCCGTTGGAACCTGATCATTCGGGGGCAGCCGGTGCAGGCCCCTGCGGTGACCGCCGTGCTCAGCCGCCCTGAGGTACGGACAGGGTCGACCGCTCGGGCGAGGCCGCGGCGCACGCCTGGGGCGCCGGCCCCTCTACATAAAGGTCATACGGGGTGAGTTTGACGAGCGGTGTCTCGATCACAGCCTTGATCACGGCAAAGGATTCAACTGCTTTGCGGAGTCCTTCCGGGGTCAGGCCGGAAGCGGAACTCATGTAGGGTGAGATGGACGAAGTCTCGGAACTCAGTCGGAAGGTCCGAATGCTCAGTTGACCTCTTGCGGCATCCTGTGACGCCGATCCCGACAGTCCCATGAGGTTCGTGATATTCACCCCCCTGCGTGTGGTGGTGATGTTCGCGACCATGCGGATTCCCACCCCGGAATGAACGTGGCCGGCCACAGCATTTGGGCAGGGGGCGGGCCTTGTACGATAATAATGGTAAGTCACCCGATATGATCCTCGGTTGAACGTCGCCGTGACCGGCATGAATGACGCCTTGCCGTCCACGCCGATCTGCTCAAGGTCGCGCAGCCCGCTACAAAACTGGACGCCAGAAGCACAATCAGAAGTCGTTTCATCGTCCCCACTCCCGTCTCCAATTTGCGAGAACGCCGATATCGACAGTCTGTCAAATCGTTGGGAACCTCGCCGCGCGTATACCCATCCTGAAGACGACGGGCGCGCTGCGGCGTGAGCCGTCCGTCGCCGGATTTGCTTCGAATCACGCGAAACGCTTCCAGCCCTCCGACTCCGCCGCGACGGCGCCTCGAGCAGGGCTCCCAAACGGGCGTGAACCGTCAGCTGCGCCGCCTGCACCTCAAGCTTGCGGAGCGCCGACCGGGGACCCAAGCTGCTGCGCGAGTTCGACCATGAGTGCCTCCAACTCGTCGAAGTGAGCCTCCTCGATCAGTTCTCTGTCGATGAGTTGTGGATGGTTTGCTTTCAGACTCAGTCACCCAAGCTTGATGGTCGTGCCTTTATAGGTACCAGTACTATCCATGGACATGCATCAATTCGCAGTAATCAGTCCTCGTCGGACCGCTGCCGCCACGGCTTCGATCCGGGTGCGGACACCGATCTTCGAACAGGCCTTCTCCAAATAGCTGTCCACCGTCCGGGGCGATAGGTTCAGTATCCCAGCGATGTCAGACGAGCTTTTCCCTCGTCCCGCCCACTGCAAACACTCTCGCTCGCGCGCACTCAGCTGAATGACGGTTGCCGCATCGGCGCGGCTGATGTCATAGTTGACCATAACCACCTCCAGTTGCTTCGACGTCGGTAGTACTTCGCAACCCCCAGAAACGGCAACGCTGAAGATTTGCGTGAGATGCGCATGTTTTTTGCGGTTTTCGAGAAAACTGCGCCTTGTTTGCGGGTCGTGCCCATCGCGCCTACCCTATGTCGTCGGGCGCCGTGACATAGGCGCGGAAGCGGGAGCCGGGGTTCGCCTTGCGTGAAGGCGGCGCTTCCATCGCTAAGCAGCGGGCCTCATCGCAGAGGATTCCAACGCCCGACCCCTCCCGCTTGCGCCGGGTTTCCGTTTGATTCATGCTGGGGCGTCGGCGTTCGCGCCGACAACGGGGCTTGGAATCCCTGTGCGACACCGAATTTGGAACGTTCCTTGGCGCGCCTTACGCGTCCTGAGGCTTCGTGCGTCCCGCGCTGCGCGGAGGCGCGCCCGCGTTCGCTCGCGCCCGGGGTTCCCGGCCCGCCCCTGAGGGCGGGAGGATGGAGTGACCGACGCCAAGGAAATGGACGCTGAGACGGCCGAAGGCTTGGAGCGCCTATACCGCCGCTACAACAGCTGGTTGACAGGCCGGCTGCGTGTCTTCGTGGGCGCCGACGATGCCGCCGACGTCGCCCAGGAGACCTATATCCGGGCCGCGCCCTATTCGGCGGACGCCGTCCGACAGCCGAAGGCGCTGCTCTTGCGGATCGCGCTCAACCTGGTGCGCGACGACAGCCGAAGGCGTCGCCGCCGCGGCGGCGAACCGGCCGACATCAACACGGTCAATCCCGGCGCAGCGGCCAGCCAGTTGGAGGACCTCCTCCTGAAGCAGGTCATTCTGACCATGCCCACACTTTACCGCGACGTCTTCGTGATGAGCCGTTTTGGCGGTATGACCTATGCGGAGATCGCCGCGGCTCGCGGCCTGAACTTGAAAACCGTGGAATGGCGGATGTCGAAAGCTTTGGACCATTGCTCGAAGCAGATGGGGGCTTAGGCGGGCCGCCATGACCCGAGATTCCGATCCCGATACACGCCGCCAGCAGGCCGCCGACTGGTTCAGCCGCCTGGGCGCGCCCCAGGTGTCCTCGGACGACATCCGCGATTTCTTCGAGTGGCGGCGAGACGCTGAGAATGCGCGCGCCTATGAGCGCATAGAAGCCCTCTGGTCGAACAGCCGACGCTTAACGGACGATCCTGAGATCGCGGCCCTGACAGCCGAGACCCTGGGCCGCGCCGCGACGCCGACGCGGGCGCGGGCCGTCGTGTCCAGCCTTTGGAAACCCCTCGCGGGCCTGGCCTGCGTCTTCGTCGTCGCCGGCGTCGCGGGCATCTGGGCGCTGAATCGCCCCCTCAGTTACGCGACCAGCGTCGGCGAACTCCAAACCATTCAGTTGGAAGACGGCTCCAGCGTGGTGCTGGACACCGACAGCCGCATCCGCGTCCGCCTGGGTCGCGGCCACCGGACCATCGTCCTGGTTTCAGGGCAGGCCCTGTTCGTGGTGGCCCCAGACAAGGCCCGCCCCTTCACGGTCCAGGCGGGCGAGACGCGTGTCACAGCCCTGGGCACCCGCTTCGATGTCCGGCGATTGGAGCGCGGCGCCCGCGTCACCCTGGTCGAAGGCCAGGTGGCGGTCACGACGGAGAGTAACGGCCGAGACGAGAATTGGCGCCTAGCCCCGGGGCAGCAGGTGGTCACCGCCGCAGCCCGCCCCGTCGTCGCCTCGGTGGACGCCAACCGCACGACCAGTTGGACGACAGGACGGCTGGTCTTCGAGGGGACGCCGATCCGCGAGGCCGTCGCCGAGGTCAATCGCTACAGCACGCGCCGGATCGAGCTTCGCGCGCCCGCCATCGCCGACACCCCGGTCAGCGGCGCCTTTGATGCCGGCGACGTGGACGGCTTCGCAGCAGCCCTCACCGACCTCTACGGTGTGGCCGTTCGTCGGACCACCGATGGCGACCTGATCCTTGATGCCGGACGCGCCGGATGAAAATAATCCGAAGCCGGAGTTAGGGACAGCCGCCGCCCTCGTCGTCTTCCCCCCGTCCCGCGTGCTGCGGGCGATGCAATCCGGGGGAGAAGATGCGTTTCGATTTGAGTTCGGCGGCCATGGCCGCCCTGATTGCGGCGATGGCGCCGATGGCGGCGACGGCCCAGGACTTCGCGGTGGCGCGCCGCTACGACATCGCGGCCGGCCCGCTCGAGCGTGTGCTGCCGATCTTCGCCCGGGAAAGCGGACTTCAACTGCTCTACCCCACGGCATTGGTCGCCGGCCGACGCTCTCGAGGACTCTCGGGCGATTACGGTCCCGAGACCGCCCTGACGGCCCTGCTTGAGGGTTCAGGCCTCGCCTGGCGGCGGTCCCGCCCGAACGTCTTCGTCGTCTACGACCCCTCCGCCCAGGCCGAGGCGCCGCCGCCTGCCGCAGAACTCGACGAAGTCGTCGTCACAGGCAGCCTGCTACGCGGCGTGGTCGACGGCCCCTCCCCCGTGACGGTAATTTCTCGCGACCAGATCGATCGCGATGGGCATGCGACGGTCGCCCAGGCCCTGGCCGCCTTGCCGCAGAACTTCGGCGGCGCCGCCAATGAGGGCGCCCTGCAGAACGGTGCGGACCGCACGGGATCGAATGGCGGCTTCGCCTCGGGGGTGAACCTGCGCGGCCTAGGCAGCGACGCCACCCTGGTGCTGATCAACGGACGCCGGATGTCCGGCACGGGATCCTTCGGTGATTTCGCGGACATCTCGACCATCCCGACCAACGCCATCAGCCGGATCGATGTCCTGCTCGACGGCGCCTCGGCCTTGTACGGTTCGGACGCCGTGGGCGGCGTGGTCAACATCATCCTGCGTAAGGACTACGACGGCGCCGAGACGCGCGCCCGGATCGGCGGTGCTGCCGACGGCGCGTTTGACGAGCGGCAGGCCGGCCAGACCTTCGGGCGGACCTGGTCCGGCGGCGGCCTGATGGCCTCCTATGAATATTATCAGCGTGACGCCCTGTCGGCGGCCGACCGCCCTCGCGCCGGGGACGCCGATCTCAGGCGATATGGGGGAACGGACCGGCGCATGATCTACGCCAATCCGGGCAACCTGCTGATCTATGACGCCGCCCAAGGCGGCTAGGCCTGCAGACTTTCGTGATCGTCGTTGAGGCAGATGTCGCCAAGTTGGACCCAGCAATGGGCGTTGAAGGGCCAGAGGCGGACAGCGAAGACCCAGTCGGCGCGAAGATCGAGCCGACGCAGGAACGCCACCAATAGAGCCGAGCGTTGCAGACATTCGCCGTCAAACGGCAGCCAGGGTTGGACGCGTCGCAACGCCGCGGCGGCGCGCAGCACGGCCCGCTCATCTCCCGCCTCTTTCCCAGTCCCGGCGACGGCCAGCATGGAGACAAGGTCGCCGCCCCGTTCGGCGCGCCGCACGTCGCGCACGGCCCCCGCCAAGGCTCGCCACCCGGCGAACGTCAGGGACGCGGAAGGATCATGCAAGGCGCTTCGGCGCGGCGGCGTCGACAGCGGCGACACGCCCCCTGCAGGCCGGTCGCACAGCCAACCCTGACCGTCGAGGGTTTCGGCCAGGCCGCCGACCACCATCACGTCCTGGGCCTCGGCGCGCAGATCCATCGCCG
Source organism: Brevundimonas sp. FV2ps16 (assembly GCF_058681075.1). Lineage (NCBI taxonomy): Bacteria > Pseudomonadati > Pseudomonadota > Alphaproteobacteria > Caulobacterales > Caulobacteraceae > Brevundimonas > Brevundimonas sp. FV2ps16. The sequence goes on from NZ_CM178728.1 coordinate 2,825,469, forward strand.
CGTCCGGCAGGCAGAAATAGGCGTCTCCGCCGACATCGAGAACAGCGACGTCCTTGTCGATCGCGACGGCGTGGAGGCCGTCCCTGAGAAACGCCGCAGATACAGACGGGTTGGAAGACATGAGTGTTCCCCTCGGTAAGATCACGGGGCGCCGGGGGGTGGGCCCGGCGCCCCGCGTCCCTCAGGCCGTGCGTGCGCCCGGCGTGACGTATTCGAACTCGGGGATCTGCTCGAGATCGCCGCGTTCATCGATCGCCCGGGTCCGCGCCTTGGCGGATCCGATGCGGATCAGGCTCCTGGACTTCAGCATGTGCTGCTCCTTTGGATCACCGGTCCTTTTGGAGACCGGCGGATATCGGCGCCGCTGACCCGTGAACCGGACGGCCACGACCCGGACGCCGAACTCTGGCCGGTCGCCCGGCCGAGGGATCAGCGCGGCCGAACCGCGTGGACCTCCCAGAGAAACTCTGGGATTTGCTCCATCATCCCGGTCTCGGAGTCGGCGCGGGTCTGCGCGGCGGCGCCGCCGAGGCGGACCAGTCGCTTCTGTTTCAAGGTCGTCATTCCTGCCTCCATCCCGGCCCAATCGCCGGAGAGGTCAGGAGGGCGCGCTGGATACGCTATTTTCAAACTATATCTGGAATATACTTTGGTCGGCTGCGCGCATCGCTTCAACGACGGCCCGGCTCGACTGCCTGCGACGTCCATGCCATCTCTGGAGTTCTTCGATCAGACCCCCGCGATCTTGCGCATCGTAGCAGGCGCGTTGGCGACACAGACCGTGGCGATCCGTGCCCAGGACCTGGGCTTCGACGCGCAGGGCCGGGCCGAGCTGAGCGATGAGCCTTCGGTGCGCTCGATCCAGAGCGCGGCTGCCGGTCCGCAAGACCAGGGCGCGGAAGAAACCCTCGGTCGCGCGGACGTCGTCGTCGCCCAACCCCTCTGGCAGATCGTTGAAGGCAGTCCGGCTCGCCGCCTCCAACAGATGAAGCTCATGCAGGGCGTAGAGATCGGCCAGATCCGCGCCCGTGAAAGCCGGAGACGCATAGCCGTATCCCGGCCGATGGTCGATCAGTCCCTCGCCCGCCAGCCGCGCCAAGGCCTCACGGACCGGCGTCGGACTGAGATGGAGAGCAGCGGCGATTTCGGTCGCAACCAGAGGCCTCCCCCAGCCATAGCGACCCTCCGCCAGTCCAACGGCCAAGGCGTTGAGCGCCAGCACATAGGGTTCTCGGCGCATCATCCGGTATTCCGGCGAACAGGACGATCCAAGTCTTCGCGTCGAAGGCGCAGGATGATTGCGTGAGTTGGCAAGTTTTCGACCACTGTGTCTCTCCCGTCTTTCATTTGACGGCCGAAGGCGGCAAGTTTGCAACCGGCGGAGGTGCGGAACCGGCGCCGGTTCGCGCTGATTGACACGGAGAGCGATGCATCATGGATCCCGCCCAACGCCTATCGCAGAGCGCCACGCTCGCTGCGGCGCTGCGCCTGATCCGGACGCACCGGCGCATCCGCAAGGCCGACCTCGCGCAGGCCATGGGGATGAGCCCGCGCAACTATGATCTGTTCGAAGCGGGCAAGGGTCGGATCAACCTCGAGCGGATCTACCGCTTTGCCGAGATTACGAAATCCGACTACCACGCCATTCTGGCCGCCCTCGCCTTCGGGTCCCCGGCGTTCGCGCTCAATACCGCCGACAACCAGATGATGACCATCCTGATGGCGGCGATGCAGGACTTCGAGGCGGAGTTCGGCGACCTGATCGGTGAACTGGATTCACGCACCATCATCAATGTCTTCACGCGGGCGCTGAAGGAGCTGGCGCTGCAGGCCGTGCGACGGGACGACGCGGCCGAGGCCTGGCTTAAGCGCCGGGTCGAACGTCTGATTCCGCCCTCGACGGCGGGGCCGGACGACAGCCCCGCAGATTCGACACCGTAGACGGCCCGTCGGATTCCTGCGGGCCCACCGCAACTTTCAAACATGCTCTGATCGCGGCATGTCCGCGCCCCTCATCCATGCCGATCCGACCCGACCCAAGCCGATTCACAGCCTCACGCGCCGTCAGCGTCAGTGTCTCGTACTGGCCTCCCGGGGAATGAGTTCGCGACGGATCGGCGACCACCTCGGCCTGTCGGTCCGCACCGTCGATGAGCATCTCGCCCGTGCCTGCGCTGCGCTGGGTGTCCGCACGCGCGTTCAGGCAGTTGCGAGGCTCGCTGCGGCCGGGCGTTAGATCGCAGCCTCATGCGACATTTGATGCGTCGCTGTTCTGCCAGCGCGGGGGTGATCATTCCGTCGCGCGCCTTACCAGAAGACGGGAATGTGGCGTGTCACGAAGACGCTGGCCGTTGCGGCGTCAGGCGGGCGGACCATCACGGCAAGACGCATGGCCGGGACGCGCGCGTGCGACTATGGTGATCCGGCTTTCCACGACCTGCCGCATAGGCGCAGGGCCTCAAGGCCTACGGCCGCGCGGCCGGCATCGGATGACGCGGCTGCCCAAAAAACCGAATCCAGGCGGTCAACCGGGCGCCACCTTGACCATTTCTCACCCACGCTTTACCTCAACCTTGAGCTGATAAGACGCCACACTGTACGTGAACGAGTTGCATTCGTCGCTTCTAGTGCCATGGTCCCTGCACCAACTAGCGACTCAATATAGGTTTTTTTGTTCGCAAACTCTCTCAACGACTTACATGCAACCAAGTTAATTACCTTGCATTGATCTGAGATTCGCATGACATCCAAATATTCCGTCCTGGGCATCAACCGAACATCTGATGCAAGTGCTTGCCTATTCAGAGACGGTGAGCTTTCTGCGTTTTTGAGAAAAGAACGCCTAAATCGAACAAAACACGCATGGGGCGCGCGGGGGGATTTATCTATCTATCAAGCCGCGTGTCCGACGATTTTTTCTAATATTGACGCAATTGTTGAATGTTATTCATCAGATGATGAGCGAGAAAATATCACTGAATACAGGTTGGAAATTGAAGATCTATTACCGCAGGGAAATCGCCCCGTTATAGTAGAAATTTCCCATCATTTCGCGCACGCCTACTCCGCTTTCGGACCCTCAGGTTTTGGCGAGGCCGCAATCCTGATCGCGGACAACCGGGGCAGTCCGCAGGATCTTGTCTCAGAAACTGCCCAAGTAGCATCCGGCGTCGGCGCAGGCCCGCTCGAAGTCCTCACGCTTTTTCACGGGAGCACCTTCGGAATTCGCCCCGTCACAAAACAGTGGTGGCACCGAGATACTCACAAGCTGGCGGGCCTCGGAATGTTCTACTCCGCTGCGTCGAGTGCGGTGCTTGGCGCAAAAAACCGAGAAGGCGTTTTAATGGGACTGGCGTCCTACGGCAACCCTGCACGGATCTCACTGCCGCCACTGGACGTCAACGGTGTCTCCGTTACCATTCCCCCTGAGTGGTTGTCTTTTTTGTCCGATGCGGAACGTTTTGTTCCTATGCGGGACTGGAAGACGGATATCACCGCGGCAGCCGACTTTGCTGCAAGGGTTCAACTCGCATTTGAAGAAGCGCTGATCGCCGTTGCCCGACACGCTCGCTTGGCAACGGGCGCAACCCGATTGGTGTATGCGGGTGGATGCGCACTCAATTGCTCGGCCAATGCAAGGCTCATAGATGAGGCGGGATTCCAGCATGTGTTCATCCCACCCGCATGCGACGACGGCGGGTCTTCAATCGGATGTGCGCTGTACGGAATCGACTTGATCGGCCGTAAAAAGCCAAATTGGCGATGGAAAGATGACTATCTCGGAGTCCACCGGGATCTAGACGAGAAGACTCTGACGTCAGTGGCGTCCTCGCTCGACCTTAAGATCGAGCAACCTTCAGATCTCCTGAGCCGCGTTGCGAGGAGCTTGGCGTGCGGTGAGGTAGTCGCGCTTTTCCAGGGACGGTCTGAGGCGGGCCCCCGCGCGTTGGGAAACAGAAGCATTTTGGCCAGCCCTGAAAACCTCTCCATGAAAGATTTTATCAACAGCGAGGTCAAACACCGCGAGTGGTTCCGACCTCTAGCTCCTGTAGTGCGCGTCGAGGATGCTTCCAAGTATTTTGAGATTCAGGAAGATTCTCCATTTATGCAGCGACGGATGTTGGTTCGCCAAGATATTCGAGGCAGACTAGGAGCGATATGTCACATCGATGGATCAGCGCGGGTTCAAACAGCAAGCCAAGACAGCAATCCATTTCTTTACGATTTACTTGGCCATTTCGAAGAGCTGTCCGGAATTGGAGTTTTATTGAATACTTCATTTAATGGGCAGGACGAGCCAATCGTAGAAACTATTATAGACGCATGCCGCGCGACGTCCCAGATGAAGATCGATCGACTAGTTGCGCCGCCATTTCTGTTGTCGAAGGCGCTACATGGCATCTGATTATCATACTGCACTCCCCTTTGCCGGGGAAAAAGTCTGCATAACTATCGATGATTTTCCCTATCAGCACGGGCTCTCACCGAAGACCGCACTATCGCCGGTAGTTGATGAAATGGTAATGGCCCTTGAGCGCGCATTTTCCAAGCATCCCGAGGCGAATCCTGTATTGTTTGTAAATAGCGACGCGATCCCTGCTTTCGGTTACCCTTGGCGTCGTCTTTCTGAATTGGGCATACTTGCAAATCACACTGCAAGCCATTGCGATGTCAGCAATACGCCCGCCGCAATGTGGCAAGCGGACGTTCTTCGCTGCCAGTCATCCATTTCCATGTATGCCCGAAAGGCACCGCGTTATTTCCGCTTCCCTTTTCTTCGGTCAGGCATAAATTTCGACATAAAGGAGTCAGCGGGTCGTTTCCTCCGCGAACAGAGCTTCATTACTGTCCCAGGAACTTGCCCTACGGCCGACTGGTATTTCGCCGAATACTATGAACACGCCCACTCAGCAGGCGATCATATATGGTGCAAAGAGATTGAGGACGAGCTCATAGTCCATGTCGTGGCGTCGCTACACAACGCAAGAATCGAAAAACGCCAGTCCCCAATATCTACGGCGCCGATCGTTCTGGTCCTGCATGCAAATCGCTTACTCACCTCTACCATTGAACGAATTGTTGAACATTTAACCAGAATGGGAATTATATTCGATCATTCATCACTAGAAGCATTTTCCAAACCCAATCCCCACGACCAGTATGTCGGCGGATGGGGGGGATCATACTACCTCCAATGCACTGCCGACGGTCGCTCAGCTTTGGAAGACAGGACCGACTGGCTCTCCCGTCAGTGCGCAGAAATCGCCAGAGCTTACAGTGGCAGAGCGCGACGAGAAATCAGCTGACCGTTTGACTTCGGACTTCACGGCTCCTTTGGGATCAGTGTTCAACGCAGCGACAGAGCCCCACTTTATGCGCATACTACACCACGCAATCAACGGAACAGGGCTGGGTCATCTCCATCGCCAGACTAACATCGCAGTGGCTTGCCGTGAGGAGTTAGGATCAACAAGCGTCATATTTACGAATTCACAGTTTTTGGTCTACCCTCGGCGCTGTATGGTACCGACGATCGGCTGCCCGGTGACGTGGGACCAGAGACTTATTGGCGGAGACCTAGTTGAAGGGGCGATTTCCCCTCTAGCAGCCGAGCGAATGTTCGCAGCAGCAGCTGCGGCGATCGAGCCCGATGTCATCATGTTCGACACTTACTATTCGCCTAGTCTACTGCAAACTGCAAAGGCAAACGCCCCAAAAGCAAATATTGTCGCCGTGGTACGGCAGGATACTATAGCGTTCAGCGATCTCTCTTCGTCCCTTGGAGATCTGATTGACCACGCTTTTATTTGCCATGAAGCTGAAGATGTTCAACTTCCGATTCACCTTGCTCTGCACCCCAAAATAACATCGGTAGGGCCCATCAGTCGACCGCACGTTCCGACCGCAGTGGAACTCCTCGAACTTGCTGCCGATCTTAACCTCTCATCGACCGAAAGACTGCTTGTCATATCAACCGGTGGCGGAGGTTATCGTCAGGCAGCTCGCAAACTTTTGGACAGTGCAATCGAAGCAGGAACACGACTGAAGCGATCCGGTCGTATAGATCGCATCATGGCGCTGCAAGGCCCCTATCACGACAGAATGACCAAAGATATTGTGGAAGGTATTGAATACGTTTCACCCTCGACTGACCTATCCGCCTTGCTTCAACTCGCAACAGTAACAATAACGCATGGTGGATATAACTCCCTGATTGAAGCTGCTGCGGCAGGCATTCGAACCATTATCGTCCCATCCGAACGCGCGTTCGAAGATCAGCGCCAGAACATTCCGCTGGCCTTGCGAGATCATTCCGCATTTAAAACAATCGACCAGCCCACGGCGGACGTCTTGGAAGCCGAACTCGCGCGTATCATGGATCTTCCGCCGCCCCCCCCTCTCGTAATTCAGGGGGGTAAATTGATCGCCGAGGCGCTGGCGCTCAGCGTCCCGCAGCAATGCGACATCCAGTTCGTTCAGCCAGGCGTGACTCTTGTGTCCAAGGGAACTCTCAAACCTTCGTCGCCTCAACGCCTCTTTTGTCTGACGCCCGATTTTCGGCTTGAGGAGTTTTCAAACGCCCTATGCCGGATTGCAGAGCATACTGATGACGATGTAGTCTTGATCAGCATTCCGCGAAAATTTCTCTCGGCCATTCGGGAAACACTGATGGGTGCCAGAAGTCCGTTCCGTCGCACGATCCTCATTTTCGTTGATGCGAAACGGGAGGACGCACCAGATTTGCAGAACCTACAGGAAGACAGCGCCCTCTTCGAACGAGGGTTCATGATAGACTATTGTGAGAGAGCCAAAGGCGCCATGCGCAGTTTGATCGACGCACAGCATCAGGCACCTCCGCAGCCGGGTCAGACTAGCGACTGAAAGCATTGTCTTTCCGAAACGCCGCGCGCACCTGACGCCCGTCCTCCAACCTGCGGACATCCTGCGCATAGGTCCCGATGAAATGATTGGCGTCATAGTTGGCGAGCGCACGCCGGAATGCGCGGTCACGACTTTCCCAGCGGGTCGCGTGGACGACACGATGACGGCGAATTCTGGCCGCGTCATCATGCGATATGTGTTGAGCCTTGCCGTATTGGACACGCTCCAACCCGCCCCCTAGCGTCAAGCGGCTGATCATGTCCTGATCTTCCCAGCCCCAACCATCTAGATCCGCGTTATAACCTCCCACTGCCTCGAAGTCGGATCTACGTACGAGAAGAAGCCCGGGGGCGTTGCGCGTTCCATCGTTTGCATCCTCCTCGTGGTCATCGATCGTCAACAAGCGACCATCAGCGGTTGCAAGTCTAAGAGTGTATCCGAACCGCGTCACATGACCGGCCTGTCTGCTGTTCACGACGGTCTCTGAAACGCCCTTGAGCGTTCCGAAAGTTCCCGTCTCGCTTTTGACGCGACTTGCCAAACCTTCAAGATCACTCACGTCGAGCAGGATGTCGTTGTCACAAAAGAAGAGCAAATCAGAGCTCGCATACCTTGCGCCTATATTGTTTGCAGAGGGCTTGTTGAAAAACTTTTCCCCCGAGATTTCGACGACGACGTCGGCCTCCATGCCATCAATTGCTTCCGCGAACCCGTTCGGGTCTCCAGCGTAGTTTACCACCACCAGTTCCGCGCAAAGAGAAGTCGCGACGGCCCGAAACTGTCCAGCTGCTATTTTGAGCTCATCCCGGTCACACCAGGGAACGATGATGGAAAACAAGTTATCGACCTCAATTTAACGGCAGCGCCCAAAATGGGAGGGTGAAAAAGCAGGCTTGCGGGCTCTATGAGCCCGCTCCAGCAGCCTCTGCACAAACACGCCAGACTGACTATTTTCTATCAGAGGCGGCATGGCAATCACGCCAACTGAATTTTGCAGTTCAACGGACTTGCTCGCCGGTGGGAGGCCGGAGCGCCTTTCCGACGCCTTCGAGATGCCCGATAGACAACTCTCGATTTTCAATCTAGGCATCCACGGACTTGGAGACGTCATTCGTGCGCCAAATGGCAGATAAGACAGGCGTCACATTGGCTGACGCTCAGCCAGACTATGGCCGGTTGGCCCGGCGCCTGCTCGTGGAGATGTTGCACAATGCCGGCGAAGGCCATTTCGGCGGTTCGCTGAGTGTCATCGACATTCTCGACACGCTGGTTGGGTCTTGGCTACGGGAAAACTCGAGAGACAAACTTGTCTTGTCTAAAGGGCACGCAGCAGCGGCGCTCTATTGCGTCTGGGCAAGTCGAGGCCGACTTCCGGTCGCGGAGCTATCGACATTTGGCCGCTACGGTGCGCGCCTTCAAGGACATCCAGACAGTGTGTCGTTTCCGGCCGTCGATTATTCGACGGGTTCGCTTGGCCAAGGGCTGTCCGGAGCGGTTGGTTTTGCGCTCGCAACTCAAGGGGCGGACGTTCGCAACTTCGTTGTCCTGGGAGACGGCGAATGCCAGGAGGGCCAGGTTTGGGAAGCCGCCATGCTTGCCGGCCGCATGCGTCTGCATAACCTCATCGCCATTGTCGATTTGAACCGTCAGCAGGAGTGGGGCTTTAGACGAAATAACGAGGACCGCGCCCCGCTTCCGCGTCCTGACGAAAAGTGGTCTGCTTTCGGGTGGCACGTCATTGAGTGCGACGGGCACAATGTGAATGAACTACAAGCCGCATTGCGCATAGCCGTTGATACGGGATGTCCCGCGGTCGTCCTTGCGCACACGATCAAGGGATACGGCTCATCTCTGATTTCAGGCGCTCCGGACCGATTCCACTGCTCCGGATTGAGTCCTGACGAGTATGTCGCTGTACTGAGGGAGTTGGAACAGGAATGAGGCTCGCGTCAGCCTGCATCAGGGCCCTGGTTGATCGATTGCAGCCGTCGAACACACTTTGGGTGCTGGACGGCGACTTGGCAGACTCCTACGATGCTCATCTGTTTGAGGACGCGGCGCCAGACCGCTTTGTCATGTGCGGCATTGCGGAACAGAATATGGTGTCCATGGCGGCGGCATTGGCGGCCTCGAATCAACAGCCTTGGGTCTTCACGTTTGCGGCCTTCTTGGCCCATCGCGCCAACGACCAGATTCGCGTCGGCGTCGCCCAAAGTGCACTCGGCGTAACGCTCGTTGGATCGCACGCGGGAGGCTGCGGAGGCCGCAACGGAAAAACGCATCAAACGACCAACGACCTTGCGGTCGTCGGCACTTTTCCCAGCCTAAGGCTCTTCGCGCCAGGTGATCCGGCTGAGGTTGAAGCTGTCGTCGATGAAGTGCTGGCGCATCCGGCTCCGACCTATATTCGAATGCCCAGAGACTCATGCGCGCCCCTTCCAGGACGGCTTGGGAACGCGCGATGGCTAACCCCTCCATCTCCCAATGTGATTCTTACTCATGGGCTGTCCAGCCATTGGGCGATTGAAGCCTTCGGTGAAAGACCGCAGAACTTGAGTATTCTCCATGTTCGCCGCCTGTGGCCCTTGGATGAAGAGGTCCTGCGGATTGTACAGGGTGCCGCGACGTGGTGTGTTATTGAGGACCATATCTGGCAGGGCGGTCTAGCCTCGCGGTTGACGGAAGCGACAGCCACCTTGCCGAAAGCATGGATGGGCTGGCCTGCCGAGTGGGCGGGCGGATCTGGAAGCACAGAGGACTTGAGAAACTCCCAGCGCCTCTCCGCCGATCATATTCGCGCGCGACTGCTTTCGTTCGAGGACTGAATTTCGTGCCCACTGTACTTATTACGGGGGCTGGTAACCTCGCCCTCTCCATAGGACAGGCTCTGCCTGCAGCCCTTGTCACAAGATCGCCGACCTCAAAAGTCAAGGTCTATATCGCATCACGCTCTCGGGAGCGAGCGGATTGGGCGGCGTCAGTCGTCAACGCTGCGGCCTCCTCGTTAGGCTACCACTTGACAGCAGCAGGCAAGGAATTGGCTTGGGCCGACGTTGCTCTTGATCTGCTGATTGAAGACACACAACCCGATGTCATAGTCCACACGGCGTCCTTCCAGTCAGCGTGGTCGCTGTCGCGCCCTACTCCTTGGGCCCGTCTGGTCCGAGCGGCGGGATATGGCTTGACCTTGCCGCTCCAAGCCACGCTGACGCTAATGCTGGCAGACGCCAATGGCCGCGCGCGACGTCCCGCCGCTTTAATCAATGCTTGCTATCCGGATTTGACAAACGCGGCCTGCGACCGTCTGGGGAGAACCATTCTCAGCGGAATTGGAAATGTATCTCTAGTCGCGGAAGCAATCAGACAAGGGCTCGGAGTAGATCGTCAAAGATTGCGGGTTGTTGCGGGTCATTGGGATGTGGAAATGGCCATGCGAAGCCCGAACGAACGCCCCGCGCACCCACTCGTCTGGATCGACGACGTGCTATTGGCGCCAGAGAATTTACCATCCGCTCCACTGCTCACGCCAGGGATGTCACTCAACCTTATGAATGCTGCGCTTTCCTGTGAATTTATTAGCGCTGTCATTTTGAAGCAAGATATGGAGCTGGTTCATCTGCCTGGGGTCAAAGGAGCGATTGGAGGAGGACCGATGATGCTACGTTCTGGCGACCTCTATAGCGCCTTGCCAAAAACCCATGATGAGAACCAGATTACCCATTTCCAGCGGATGAGAGCCTTAGCGGATGGCGTTACGATCGACGGCGATGAAGTTGTGTTGTCGCCACGCGCCACATCCGTAGTGGCCATGGCCAATATAGCCCTGTCGGAACGCTATCCTCTGTCAGATCTTGCGCATGAATGTGAAAAACTTCTCCAGCTCCAGCAGTTCTTGACAGGCGACGCTCCCTCGTAGTTGGGGACTTCACATCGGACGCGCCGCTAGCCAAGGCGATCCAAACGGAAAATTCTGTTTGCGGCGAACGACCGGCGGGGCAGAGCCAAATGCCTCAGCCCCTTCACGCGCCAAGCGGTTGTGTTCCAAAACTCCGGCCCGGAGTGATTCAAATCTGCAATCAAGGCTTGCCGCGGGAAACGTAGTTAAGCTTCCACAGAGATTTATGAAATTGATCGGTCGCTTCATTATAAGCGCATGCGCGGCTAGAAGATGTTTTCTTCCGTTGATGACCTCTTCGGTTAAGTCTGGACTAAATGTAGCTACGCCCTCGATAAGAGGAACACCTACTGCATCGGCAAGTGCTGTCAGGGCATGTGTACCAAAGTGGCAGCGGGTAAGCACGGCGTCACGCCGTATTTCCGAGAGGCACCACGAGATATAAAAGTCTAGAAATGAGCTATCCGGAGAGTAAAAGCTCACTGAGTTATTAACGGACAGAATGGCTTCGGCCTGGCCTGAGACTTTCTCGAGCCAGATTTCCCGAGAGAAAGCCTCTTCCCCCTCGCCCCTCAATAAGGGCACCGAAATATCCGCGACAAACACGTCAGCATCGACCCACAGAAAACTGCGGCCCTGTTTCGTAACGGTGCGGGCCCATAGAGCGCGCGCCAAGTCTGTCGCTGCCAGACGACTAGTTGTTGGAAGATTGGCAGCGCTTTCCGGAAGAATGTCGAAAAAATCGTCTTCCAGAAAAAGATAGTCGTACCCTTGGCGTTCCGCCCAAGCGCGCACACCTTCCATACACCGGTCCAGTATGCCATTTCTCAGGTTCTTCGGAGGAGCGGACTGCAGCACCAGCAGCGCCTCGCCGTTGGTCTGAAGGGCGCGCGGGGCACCGGCCCCATCATGATGAAACAAATGACACATCCTGTTCATTCTGGAGCAGTTGCTTTCATCGGTGGGCGCCGGACGACAGACAGAACACGCCACCTTCATTGCGCCGCCTGCATTCCAGACAAAAAGCGGGGCAGTATTGCAGATGCAATCTGCACGGGATAGGACTACCATCAAACCGGAGTTGAAGATGCGTCATTTTTTACGCATGGCATGTCTTGCACCAACGGCGCTCGCTTTAGCTACCTGCGCCGCTTTCACCCGCAGCGACCCGACAACCAGTTCTCGCCTGACCGGCTTTGCGGCGTTGGATATCGACCATGAAGCCGTTGAGATCGCCCCGTTCTCACCGGGTGGAAAATTGGTCGGACGCCAGTCCATCACATTCCAAACGATTACGAGCGGAGACCGTCTCGTCTTCCGAGGCGGTCCTCTTCAAATTACCGGCATCAAGATAGACGGCAAGCGCGTTGCAGACTGGACCATTGATGGTGGCGTTCTCGACATTTCGCTCTCAAATCCTGTTCTTTCCGGGTCGGAGCACCGCCTTCTGATCAATTATGAAGCGGGTCCTGGCAGAGGGTTTCACCTAAGCCCGGCCCTTGCCTACTCAACCTATTTCGCATGCGACTGGATGGTGTGCAGTCAAGAAGATTTCGCAGATCGGTTCACGTTTGACCTCACGATCCGGGCGCCAGCGGGTATGAAAAGTCTGGGTCCAGGCGAACCTGTTAATGTTAAGGCGTCAGGCGCAGGAGTAGAGACTCATCACTGGAGGACCCGCGCTCCATTCCCCGCTTACGTCCATGGCTTTGCCGTCGGCAAACTTGAGGCCGTCGATCTACCCTCCACCGAATGTTCCGCGCAGCTTGTCGTCCTGTCATCGGCTCCGCGCGAGCGAACTGAAGCCATCTTTGGCGAGACGTGTACGATGCTGGCATACTTCGAGCAGAGATCTGGCATCCCCTATCCGGCCCCCCGCTACAGCCAGCTCTACGACCCCGCTCGCTGGGAGGCCCAGGAGGCGATTTCCCACAGCGTGCTCGGCGGCGGCGCGGTTGAAGCGATGATTGCAGATCCCAAGGAAGACTGGGCAGTCGCACACGAACTGGCCCATCAATGGTGGGGCAACCGAATAACCGCACAGAATCTTTCCGAGTTCTGGCTAAATGAGGGGTTGGTCACGTTCTTGGTCGCAAGCTGGAAACAGCATCGGTGGGGTGACCCGGCCTATAACCACGAGATCGAGCTCGCACGGAGCCGCTGGAACAGATGCAAGGAAACTTGGAAGGATGTTCCCCTAACCTACGCTGGCCCCTACCCGTCCATTGCAGCGCGGCGATGCTTCCAATACTCAAAGGCAGCGGTATTTTTGCACGAACTGCGGATGCTGGTCGGCGAGGAGGCGTTTTGGCGTGGCATCCGTCGTTTCACCACCAACAATCTCGGCCGTTCTGTTACATCGCATGAATTCGAACTCGCCATGCAGGAGGAAACCTTGATCAACTTGGCCCCATGGTTCGCTGAGTGGGTCTACGCCGGTGATTATCCTCGTCGGTTCTGAAAGTCACGTTATGTCAGGACACACCGTCATTAGAACTGTCATGGCGTCAGGGGCACCGGCGGTTTCCGTCGTTGACAGTCAAACTGAACATCTCCTCGAATTTGCGCTGTATCGCTGCAGCCATTCGGAAAATACGATCTGTATATTATTACCCTACTTGCCAGCGCCGTTAGATCAGGCCCGTGAAGACGGCCCCGTTTATACATTTTGCGCAAGCGGTGAATTTATTTCATCGCTCATTTCCCGTCACCCCAATCAAGAGCGATGGTGCTTTGAGATTCTCAAGGCCGCCATTGACCAGGATAAGCTCAACGTCGCCATAGAGGTAATCGACCGACTTATGGAAGACGATCCTGAGCTAGCCGGACAGATCGATAAAACAGTGGACGTGATCGTCCCGCATCGAGGACCCGCCGCCCATCTGCGCGCTTGCCTCCGCGGACTAAGCCGCCAGAACACAGCTGTTCGTATCGCTATCGGCTTTGACCAGGATGACATCCTAGTCGATTTGCCGACCGATATTGATGTTGTGCAAGCCCGTCCCAATCCATCGGGACCGTACGTATTACGACAACATTTCGCTCTGTCTTCAAAAAGCGAATACATCGCCTTTCAGGATTCCGACGACTTTCCGCTTTCAACTCGTATGCACGCCATGCTCACTCACCTTGTGGCGACCAAAAGCGAAGCCGCCGGCTGCCATGAGCTTCGACTCGACGAAATTGAGAACAAGGTCTGCGCGCGGCGCTTTCCTCTTGATGTAAACCTGGCGCTCAAAGAACACGGCGCACATGCGCAGTTCTTTCCGACGATGATGATAAACACCCTCGCCTTTCGATCGACGGGAGGACTCTCTTCTCATCTTCCATTTGGTTGCGATTTACAGTTTGTATTAAGAGCAAGCCTAAGTTTGAAAATGTCTAACTTAGACGCATTTCTCTACATTCGACGACGCCGTAAAAATTCCCTCACGACCGCTCCAGAGACCGGACTTACGAGTCCGCTGAGAAATCTTCATCGCGATGCTTGGATGAGAGACTTCCGAAGAGTCAGACTGGGCGAAGTATCAATCGACGAGACCTCGTTGGCCCTCCAGACTATAGTGGCGCGTCCGCGATTGTTTGAAGGGAAATGCGGGCCAGAAATCCCGCTGCGCTTGCACCCCTCGCTCACTACGAATCCCCGCGAGCCGGCAAATATCCAACACGGCACTCATCGGGATGCAGGGCTTTGAATATTACAGCCTATCAGTGGGATGCCCCAGAAGCGTCCCTCCTGGCCTCCCTTGTTGCGGATCTTGCAATCATTGATGCGCGACCATCGGACTCCGCAGCGGATGTCTTGGCCCGCCTCGGCGAATGTATCGAAGCATCGCTGCTTGTATTCCACATCAACCTTAGCTTGACCGAACATTGGCCGGAACGCCGCTTAGGCCTCGTCGCGGACGCTAAAATGCGTGGATGGACGGTAGTCAACGCAGGTTTGGTGAACATCAGCAAGCGTCACTTGCAAAGTGTCTGCCGGGAGCTGCGACTACCCTCGGTGTCAGTTACGCCTGACACGAAATTGGACGGGCGGTTCATTCTCAAAACAGATCTCAACTATGGCGCCCGGCCGGAACGGGACCTTCCGTTGGCGATCCGTCGATTTAAGAATGTTCCTGCCCTCAGCAAAATCATCAAAAGGCCCTTTGATTACCGCGTGGGCGAATTTCATGAACTAGCGCCTATCGCGCTCAATGATCCGGCCTTAGTCCTCGAACGTTACATTGAGAACCGTCAAGACAGGTACGTTCGCACGTACCTGGCGGGAGACGCAGTGGTCGTTTCGGAGGCGATCAATCCGCAGCAGGTCAAGAAGATGGACCCCGGCCTCGAGCGGCACAATGTTCTCGCGAGGCGCTTCCCCCTTCCCTCCGAAGACGACTTCAGCCCGCGGGCCCAAACGATACGGCTTTCCGAGCGCCTGGGTATGGATTTCGGTACATTCGATTTTGTATTGAACGACGATGGCACTCCTTTCGTGGTGGACGTCAACGCCTGCCCCGGCTGGGGGCAGGAGCACCAGCCCGAGTTGCTCAATCATCTGGCTTCGGGCCTTCTGGGGCTTGCAACTACGGCGCCGCCTTTGGCCGCCGCGCCGTAGTTGCACTCCGTCTTGGCGACAAAACCCAGTTGCAATGAGACTTCCACGCCAGATCCCCACTTCTTCGCGAAAGAAAATCGGGGCGTCACATCGGGCGCATCTACACGAGCACTTGACCCAACCCTGAAGCGCAATGACTGTTTGACGACCCAGTCAATCGCTGGTAGCCATTCTATCGGGCGTTGTTGCTCAGCCCCTATGCGCGGAGGATGAAATGAGTGAGTTTCGCGACTTTTCGAATGTTTCCGAGGACGCCAAGCTTCGATCTCTTCTCGAAGAAGAGATCGAGTTCGTATCTGGCGGCAGCGACGTGGCCATGATTGGCGACGGCACCGACAAGCCGCCGCCCCCGATCAATACTCACCAGTAGGCTGCAATTAAATCAGTGCCTTCTTGAGAGACCAAAGGAGTTCTTCGCTTAGGCGAAGAGCTCCTTAATCGTTTTCAGCTGACTTTGCGGGTACGGCCCGTACGCTGCTAGCCAGGTCATCGATAGTTCATTCACTGGCGGCTCGCCCACTCCCACAGCTAGTTCGAACCATGATCTGGCTCGGTCAAAATCACCAGAATTCTTCATCATATCGCCGAGCAGGCACATCGCCTCCGCGCGGCGGGGGTATTCTCTGACGGCACGGCGTGCGAGATCAAAGGCGTCGCGAAAGCGACCAAGTCCAGAAAGCGCAATTATCATGCCGCAAAGCGCGTTGTAGTGGCTATGGGCCAAGTTTCCCGTTTCTAACGCCCGCTCATAAGCTACAAGCGCGCGAGCGTGGCGTTTGGACCGGGAATATTCCGTCCCCAGTCGATACCACATCCACGCATTGTCTGGATCTCGCTCTACAGCGCTCAGACAAATCCGCGTGTTGCGAGCACCCCCATCCTCCTTCCCAGCCTTGTCCGGCAGATTCAGAATCCGGATCGCCGGCTCCGAACGGTGGCTGCCGGTCCGAACCGGATACTCATGGATCGGCCCCTGATAACCCAGGCACGTACGGGCCCGAAGCAGGCGCGGGTAGAGCCACTGGGATCCAAGTGATCGCATCTGAACAAGTACGGCGTCATCTAGGTCTTGGGCTACGACGTTGAGAAGATGATCACGCCCTTCTTCGAGGACTTCGTCAGCGTCAATCTGCAGGAACCATTCGGTTCGCACCATCCGCAGCGCCGCATTTCTCGCGATAGAGAAATCCACGATCCGACCCTCTGGGTCATTGCAGGAGAGATCCACCTCAATCGACGCTCCAAACTGCCTGGCGATGTCCAGAGTTGAGTCCACGGATCCTGTGTCCAAGATACAAATTTCGTCGTAAAGCCCCTCCAATGATTGCAGACACCGGGTCAGCACCCGCTCTTCATCCCTGACTACAAGGGCAACTGTTAAGCTAGTCATGCCGCTATATGCCTAATCCGACCAGCGATTCATCCAAGCAGAAGCGGTGAATACGATCCAAATGTGTTCGATAGTGGAGAGTTTCATAGGTTCTCCTGGCCGCTCCCTCAACGTTTTCAGATGAACAAGCAATTCTTCAACCCATACATCATTGAGCACATATTTTATCAGTGCTGCGGCTCGAATAATCTCATCCGCAGCCAGTCTGTTCAGATCTCGATTTCGAAGCCATGCCCCCATCGGCGCTTCAAACGCGGCTCGGGGCCGGGCCTGAAACGCCTTCGGCAGTAGCGCCGCGCCAAGCCGCCTGAGCGGTAACTTAGAGACATGCCCCTTCTCGACCTCCCCAAATCGCTGCGACGCCGTAAGTGCTGAGACAATCCGCGGTATGTCACCATGCAAAAACGGATAGACTGCCTCAAGGCGAAATTCGGCATAGGCCGGCCCAAACGATGAGAATAGCAACTCCGGCACTCTGTTCTGACATTCATGCGCGGTTGCAATGGCGAACGCATGACACCCCGGGTCAATCTGCATCTGGCGCCTGTAAAACTCGCGCCGCTGTTCAGCGAAGTCAAACCCCCGAAGCGATGGGTGGAGTGCGCTCTCCCAAACACCCGGCTTCAGGAACTGCGCTACACCCCCGAAAAACAGGTCGTCTGGCGCCATGGGATCGACCAATGCCCATTCAAGTGCTGTCATGTCGGATCGAAGCCGCCCTCGTCCATGAGCTACCAACCTGTTGTAGGGCTCCCAGACGTTGCGGTAGCCGCCAAATAGCTCGTCAGCGCCGAGTCCAGAGACGATCGCGTCGCAGCCGTCGTCACGGATCGCACGACAGAGCGCCAAGTGGGACACGGCCGTCCAGGCGCTGGCCGGTTCAGCATAACCAATGACCTTTTTAACTCCCTCTATGAGATCGCCATCAGAAAACGGAACGAGTGTGTGCGGGAATTTCAGCGAGTCGGCATAGCTTCTTGCGGCATTACCCTCATTGAGTGAGCCCACGTCCTCAGATTCGTGGCGATATTCAATTGTGTATGTTTGAAGGGGAATGCCAAGCACGCTACAACGCTGCGCGATCAAAGAAGAATCCAGGCCGCCGGAAAGCATGAGAGCGGGGCGATCATACCCGGCTAATACGTCACACGCAGTGGAGAGCGCTTGCTCGAGGCACTCGTCGATTTCTTCCTCATTGAGACGGTTGGCGCGCCCGCCTATTGTTGAATAGTACTGGTCGAAACGCAGCGGCTGTTCCGCAGAAATCTCCACGGTAGTTCCCGCCGGAAGGCTGTAAACGCCTTTGCGAAGCGTTCGTCCGCGAACTGCGTGGCCGGAAACTAAGTAGTTGAGGAGGCTTTCAAGATCTATTTCCTTTGCAAATACGTTCGCATCAAAAAGGGAACGCGCATCCGTCGAGAACAAGACATAGGCACCCTCGTCCCGATAGAACATCCGTGCGGATCCGAAGGGGTCTCGCGTCAGGCGCAATAGCCCGGCGCCCTCTTCGATAACGGCCGCAGCAAAAACGCCACACATATCAGCGCCTGGTCGCCCATTGCACGCCAGATTACGGCCCGCTTCCGCAGCGGCTTTTGTTTTTCTGTCAACAAATACAGCTCTGTATGCGTTCTCTTCTACGACTCCCGTGCCATCGACATGTATGGCAGCATAGCCAAACTGCCTCCACCTGGGATCGTCGGGCTTGGGAAAGCTTTCCGGCACCACCTCTCGGAAACGTTTAGCCAGATAGACACGCCACGCGGCGCTTCGGGCGAAGATGCCATGGATAGCCAAGTTCTACTCCGTAGCCTGGGCTTGTTGATGAATTGACTATAACCATCAGTGACGCGGCGTGACGCCGCTGATGACGTTTATTCCAAGCGGGAAAAGACACTGGCGCGCAAAGCTGTCGCCTTACGCGTTCAAATCCGACTCAGGTGCACTTAGTATGGCGCGATTGCGAACTTCCGACAGCTTTCCGTTACGCACCTCGAACACACGATCGGCTCGCTTAACCAACTCGGGTCGGTGCGCGACGATCACGCGAGTTGCTTTCAACGCCGACACCACATCCGCGACGCGACGCTCCGTCTCCTCGTCCAGATTCGCCGTGCCTTCATCTAGGAAGAGGACCTGTGGATTGCGGTATAGTGCTCGAGCCAGCATTACTCTCTGGCGCTGCCCCCCGGACAAGGTCGTGCCCATATCACCGACGAGGCCAAGATAATTCATTGGCTGCAACATGATATCGTCATGTACGCAAGCCGCATTGGCCGCCTCCTTCACGCGCTCCATGTCGAGATCGGGATCAAAGAAGGCGATATTGTCAGCGATCGTGCCCGAGAATAGCGCGTCGTCCTGCATTACCACTCCAGCGCCTTCGCGCCAGCGTCGCGCTCCGAAAAGCGACAGGGACATCCCATTGATCAGGATTTCCCCCTCCGTCGCTGGGTATAGCCCTAGAAGAAGCTTCAACAGCGTCGTCTTCCCCCCTCCGGACGGCCCTGTAATAGCAACAAACTCTCCGTCTCTTACATTTAGATTTATATTCTTAAGTATAGTTTGATCGCTGGCTGAATATCGGAAGCTCAGACTACGAACATCTATCGCCCCTCCATGGTCCGCACCATTTTTATGGACTTGGACATCCACGCTTTCGTCTTTCGGCGACTGAACGATGTCCCCGATCCTGTTTAAATGCAAATTCAACATGCGGAACTGAACAAACTGGCCGACAAGACCAGCAACCCTTTGGCTAAAATTCTGACGATAGGCCATGAATGCAAAGAGCATTCCTACTGTAAACCGTCCATCCAACGTAATAAAGGCCCCGACACACACAACAATTACTAGCTGAAGCCCATAAACTAGAGACTGAAGAAAATTTGTCGTTATGGTATATTTCCCAAATGAGACGTTTGCATTTATGCTTTCGGCATAGAGATTTCGCCAAGAATTCTCGCGCTCAGATTCCTTCCCAAAGATTTTAATCGCCTTTACGGAGCGAATAGATTCCATCAGGTGGGACTGTTCGCGCGCCGAGGATGCAATGGCCTCCTCTTGGCGTCTCTGCATTGCGGGGTATATTGCAAGGACTGCAAGTGTATATACTATGACGCTAGCTAGGACGATCATCGCAAGAACAGGGCTGTAAAGGAAAAGCACAACCCCTGTAACCAATGCCATGCCGCCATCTATCGTCGCAGCGACAAATCCCTGGGTAATGGCTTCCTGAACCGGCTTGGTTGAACCCATTCTGGATATAATGTCGCCGACGTGGCGTTTTTCGAAGAAATCGGTCGGCAGCCTCATCAAATGTCGAAATATGTTCCCGACCATCTGATAGGTCATCATATTCCCGAAATAGAGAATTGCCCATCCCCTAAGCAGCTCAGTGACCGCGCCCAACACGTAAACAGCTGCGAATGCTATGGAAAGGACAATGAGGAGCTCGCGATCCAGCTTTACGACAGCCTCGTCCACCACCAGTTGAAGATAAAACGGTGTGGCCAGCGCAACGAGCTGGAGGATCGTCGATAAGGCAAGAACCTGTAGCAGCGCACGCTTCAGGCCGCTCACGCGGGACCACAGGTCGGTAAGCCGAGTCTGTGATTGGGCGACTTGCGGGCTGAAATCAACCGTGGGCCTCAGCTCTAATGCGACGCCTGTAAAATGCCGACTGACCTCTTGGAGCGTATAGGTTCGAGCGCCTTTCGCCGGATCATGCACCTCTATCCGGTCGCCCCTGACCCGCTTTAGCACGACGTAGTGGTTAAGGTTCCAGTGCAGGATCGCAGGCGTATGCACATCTTGGAGACTCTCCAACTCGACGCGTATGGCGCGCGGTGAAAGCTGCAGCGTGTCGGCCATACGCATGAGCTCCCTTAGCGGCGCCCCCTTCAGAGAAAGGGAAAAGCGTTGCCTGATGCCGTTGAGGTCAACACGATGTCCGTAATAGCGAGCAACCATCGCCAAGCAGGCGAGGCCACATTCCGCTGCCTCCGCCTGCAACACCACTGGAAGCCGTGAAGCACGTGAAAAATTCAGTCGCTCTTCCTTCATCAAGGACATTGCGGCGCCACCGATAACAAAACAATTTCCGCAGATCTCGCACGAGACGACGACATTGAATCTTCTCCCCTCATTTTCGCCGAACAGCGCCGAACAGCGGATCGAGCATCCATTCCCATATGCGGCGGCGAGCTAGAATGATGTCCGCCTTGAGCAACATTCCAGGCTGCAACGGAAACCGGTCGCCATAGGCTTCTACAGACTGGTGGTCCAAGGCGACCACGACTTGATAGACGGGTTCATTGGTAGAGATGGGCCCATCGAGATCCTCGGGCCTCAGAATGGACTTGGAAACCTGGGTCACCACGCCCCGATACGTCCCGAACCGTTGATAGGGAAAGGCATCGTAAAGCAGCCGCACCTCTTGGCCCTGCTTAAGAAATCCTGCGGCGCGGGTCGGCACCAGAAGACGCGCCTCCAACTTGCCGTTCTTGGGCAAGATTGTCATCAGCGACCGTTCGCTTGAGGCCGCTTCGCCGGCCATGCCCAATACGGAACTCACACGACCCGCTACCGGAGCGGAAACCACATAGCGCCCCTCAGTCTCGGTGGAAGCCCGCCGCTGGGCAAGAGCCGCCAAGCTTTGACGTAGACTTGCCGCCTCATTTTCCCGCTCAAGGGGGATCGCGCCGATCTGGACGCGAACCTTCGCGATCTCAGCCTCCAAACTACCGACCTGCTGCATGATGGCTTGTAGTGATTGACGCTGCGCCAGCGAATCGGCTTCACGCCGTTGAAGCTCAAGCCGGGAGCCATAGCCGCGATCAACCAAGACCTTCGATTGCTCGACTTGTTGGCGAGCGATTTCGATTCTGTCATCCTGCAATGCGGCTTGACTGCGCAACCGTTCGAGGGCGACCTCAAGACCAGCAAGCTCAGCGCGAAGCTGCGCCTCTGCGGAGGCAAATCTCGCCGGAACGCCTTCGAAGCGCGATGTTAGCGACGTTTGTTCCTCGGTAAGACCGTCGAGAAGCGTGGCGGATATCCCCGCCCCTCCTACGAGAGATCGTTCCGACGACAAGGTTACGAGCGGCGCACCCTTTTCGACGAGATCGCCGTTCGCGACATGAACCGCTTCGATGGTGGATCCGCTCGTGGGGGCCATGACCCGCGCGAGACCGGCGTTTGGCGCCAACCAGCCAGACACGGTTTCTTTTCGGGCATAACCCCCGAAAATTATCAGAAGCACGCCGCCAAGCGCGATTGTTGCCAGGAGGCCGGAAAACCACCACATAGGGACAGGGGTGGACAGGACCACATCGCCATATAGACCCTGCCGGCTAGGAATTGCTTGTTTCCGAAACAACGACATAGGTCACGACACAATCTTTCGGCGTTCCGCGCGCTGACTCAGGAACGCGGCGTATCGCGCACGAGTTGATCGATATCACATCCTCTAGTCTATAGGCTTAGACGGCTTTTTCGGTAAAAGGCTCGATTTGCCTCGAAATAGGGCCTTGCTCGGTCATCGATGCTCCGCAATCCAATCAGCAATCGCGTCAGCCAGTACGGGCATTGGCAACTGGCCGGACATGAGGAGGGCCTGATGGAAGTCGGCGAGAACAAACCGGCTGCCCAACGCTGCTCGCGATTGCTCCAAGAGATTTTCGATCACATGGGCGCCGACCGAATAGGCACAGGCATGCCCCGGGGCCGCTAGGCTGCGATCAACCTCGCGGCTAGCGCGATCACCAGTCGCCACACTGCCGCCTCCCATGACAGCAAAGGCTTGTTCGCGTGTCCACCCTTTGGCGTGCAGGCCCGTATCGGCAACTAAGCGCTTCGCACGCAGAAGCGATCCGTGCAAATAGCCGAGCTTCATAATAGGCTCGTCATCATACGTGCCAGCCTTCACCACGACGCGCTCGGCGTGGACGGCCCAACCTTCTTCAAATGCGGTGAACCGACGTAAGCTTCTGTAGCGGTGACCAACCGCGCCGCTCTGCACCATCTGCGCTGCATAATGGTGGCCCGGCACGCCTTCATGGAATCCAAAGCTCTGCAGCCTCCATCTAGGCCAGTCAGCAGTGTTTCGAAGATTGATCGATATCACCGCGTCCCGTTCGCCGTCGAGGGACGCTGGGCTATACCCTCCCAAGGCGACGGCCTCCTCCCACTCCCTGCCTAATCTCTTCACCCGCACAGGACTTATTCCGCCTACATTTGGATAGGCCGCACGAACAGTTTCCGGAAGGTTCGTGTTCAGATGTTCCAATGAGGCCAGAATGGCTCTGCGTCCGGCTTCGTTGTTGGGCCAGACATGGTTTGACGTATGCCCCAAACGGATCAACTGTTCCTCAATGCTTCCACCAGCCCCGCCAACGGCGTAAAGTAATTCTTCAATTTCGCTGGTGAACATTTCAACCTGATCGACGCCAAACTGATGCAGATAATCGGGCGATAGATCCGTGGTAGTATGTAAGCCAAGCAATGCCGAATAGTATTCGTATTGATCGAATGGCAGACGTTTCTCTTTTTTTCTTTCTGCGGCCACAAGGGCGTCATGCTGTCTTGCAAGCGCCTGTCTGATGGGGCCGTCGATCAGGAGCGCCGCTTGATCCACCAAATCGCCGACTGGCGCCAGAGACGTACGGGCCCGGAAGACCCGCAGCATTCGTGTGTCAGAAGATGGCGTGTCGCGTTGACGGGCGACGCGCGCAGATACGACACCAAGTAGGTTGGAGGGCAGAGCGACGCCAAGCGCCGCATTGTTCGCAACACGTTCAGTGTCCTCATCGATCGCGATGGCGTAGCTCGCTAGACGGGCGACCCATGCTGCGGCGTCCTGCAACTCGTAGACGGGCTCCAGACCCTCCAGCAGGGTTGGAACGGTAAGATGCGCGCCGCTGACGGGGCTGACCGGATACGGGCCTGCATAGGACGCCGTTTCCACGTGATACGGGAACCGCTCGAGCCGATCAGCCGCTCCCAAGGTGGAATAGAGGGCGGCATCCAAATCCCGTTTCATAGCCGGACCCAGGCCCCTGCCAGGAAAGACCTTTAGGGCGCTCGCCTGCGCGCGGTATAGTTGCTCGTCCGACCGTGCTGCCGAAACGGATCGAGATCGCAGGGCGCGCCTCGCGGGATTATCATGTTCTTTATCCAAGCCCAGTGCGATCGACATTTCGGGGTCCCGATCAAGCCACGCGTCCAAATGGGCGTTGAGGAGAACCCCCAAAGCGGCGTCGTTGCCGGTCCCGGCCAACGCCGGCGCCCCAACGGCCCCTCCGCATGCCGCGACAGTTAAAGCCTTTAGGACTGCGCGACGGTTCACCTGCTCACTCCAAAGACAAGACATTTGCTTCATACATGACTTGGACATCACATGCGCACTGTCTAGCTGTTGACAGACTGAGAACTTCATGTCTCGCTCCAGTTGCTCCCACACCATTTTGGGTGGCGCAACCTGCAAAAATGGAGACCGAGATGTACTCGTTTAAATTCGTCCAGTCCGGCAATGCCGGACGCGACCTTACGGCTGAGGAAATGACTTTCGTAAATGGCGGTAACGTCGCTGTCTTGCCTGCAGGGGCCGTTATTGCGATGGCGGAAAAAATCGCCGCAGATCAGAAGCTGGCAGAAGAGATCGCCAACAACCCCAGCACCTTCTATTGACTAAGGCCAGGCTCGGCGCCGAGCACAGGCGCCGAGCCACCTGCCACGCATGAACTTCGCCCCGAAAAAGAGATTCCCAGATCGGTCTACGACGACGTTCCACTCCGCAGTTCCGAGTACTTTCGCGACTGTATTTTTCCGATAGCATGGGAAGGATGGCGCATTCGCCAGAGCGTCACAGGGTGCGACAACCTAGTATTTTCGACAAGGTCATGGGGGCCGCGTCGGCCGCGTTATTGCGGCGGATCTGGGCGATCCGAGGTACAGTGTCGCGTTCGCGGAGGTCCCTCTGGAGAGCGTCACTAACAGCCAGGGACATGGACTGGCTGGATCGGCGGAACATCAGTCTGCAAACAGGCATGCCGCGATTGGGCGGATCGAGCTTCATCGGGGCGTGACGTTGCCCTTCAAACAAGCGATGGCAAAGCTTCTTGCGTGTCCCAATAAGGCGCTGCTACCCGACGCATCGCCTTCGCGTCTCAGCAAGAACAGACGCCGGTAGCCGAAGCGACACCGCTCCGTCGCCAGTTCCCGCAGACGCTCGCGCAACGACGTATCCGGTGGACGACAGGATCGATAGCGCACCATCTTTCGATCCGCCTTCACAATCGAATAGGCCCGCCGCTCGCTGATGCCGGACACCGTTCGGATCCGAGTGAAACCTTCGCGCATCGCGACGGGCCCTACCATTCTTAATAGCAGATCGTTCAGTCCAGCCTTGTCCAGCATCGCGTCCGCCAGCAATCGCTTCAGCTTGTCATTCTCGTTTTCTAACGCCCGGCGCCGCTGGGTGTCCGACACGCTCATCCCGCCGAACTTGGCCTTCCAAGCGTAATTCGTCCCCTCCGAAACGCCATGCTTGCGCGCCAGCTCACCTGCTTTGGCGTCGGCCTTGTTCTCCCGCAAAATCCCGATGTTCTGCTCTTTCGTGAATCTCGCTCGCTTCATTCGTCCATCCTTTCAAGGGTCGGCCTCTAGCGCCGCGTGCATGAACTTCTCAGGGGCAGGTCATTTTTCCCCCGTGTCCGCCGAGGCGGCTGCACACCGCATGTCTACGGGTCGTGACCGGACGCGCCTTGAGGCTTGAATGAGCGCTCAAGGAGCCCGCTCATGCTCGACCTTGCCGTCGTTCTCACCCTCGCCCAAACCTGCGCGCCTCAGGCGGCGCCGCAAACCCTGGCGGCCATCGCCCATGCGGAAAGCCGCTTTGATGCGCTGGCCATCGGAGTCAACCGCGGCCCGCGCCCGGCGCGGCGGCCCCAGGACCGCGCCGACGCCGGGCGGATCGCGCGCGACCTGCTGGCGCGCGGCGCCGACCTCGATCTCGGCCTGGCCCAGATCAACAGCGGCAATCTCGTCTGGCTGGGCCTGACGGTCGAGGCCGCCTTCGATCCCTGCCGCAATCTGGCCGCTGCCGCCAGGATACTGGCAGCCGGCTATCGCCCAACCGGCGACCGCCCGAGCGACCGACAGGCGGCGTTGCGGATCGCCCTGTCGCGCTACAATACCGGCCGACCGGATCGGGGCTTCCGCAACGGCTATGTCGCGCGGGTGGAGGCGTCAGCCGTCCGGCTTGGCCTGACCGCGCCCCAAGGCGCCGTATCGACCGCGCGCGGTCGCGCGCCCGCCCCCGTCTCCCCGCCGACGGCCCGCGTGTCTTCGACCGCCCGGACGATGCGGGCCTCATCGTCTTTTCCCCGCCTCCCGGAGCCCCTTGCCATGACGCTGCCTGTCTCCCGCCGACGCCGCTACGCGGCGACGGCCGCCCTCGCCTGCGCCGCCAGCCTGGCGGCGGTCGAACCCGCCTTCGCCTCAGCCAATGTGGAGGGGCTGCTTCAGAACGTGGTGGACCTTCTGACCGGCAACACCGCGCGGCTGCTAGCCGTCCTCGCCGTGGTCATCGTGGGCGTCCTGTGGATGTTCGGCCTGTTCGACCTGCGTCGGGCCGCGATTGTGGTCCTGGGCATTGTGGTGGTCTTCGGCGCCGCCGAGATCGTCGATCTGATCACGGGGGGCGGCTGATGACCGCCGGGTATCATGTTCAGTCCCAACGGGTGCTTTCCTGCGAGGCTGTACTTGTCGACGAGATACTCCTCACTTTCGAGTGCGGCCTTGTGAGACAGGCCGACACTGCAAAGCGACGTGACGATGCCGGCCAGAGCCGGCCTGACGTCGGCGGCCCCACTCAGTTGGGCGACACGCGCATCAATGATGCGAGTCGAGTGTCTTAGCCAGCATAGGATCAAGCGCGCGAAGGCGAACCGGGTTTTCGAATACTGGTACGCTTGGCGCGGCGGTCCACAAATCCTGGCGGCGCAAGCTTCCAGCGCGAAGTCGCTTGCGCGTGAGGTAGCCCGCAAGGCGTCAGCGGCCACGGCCGCCTATCGCTCACACCTCAAGTCTGAAAACAACGTCGTCCAAGAGGACACGGTCTACATTCTGATAACGCGCTACCTAGACCTGATGAACAAGGACAAGTCGCTCGCGCCTAGGACCAAGACCGACCGACGCAAAAACCTTGACACCGTGCGCGAGGAGCTCGGCGAGCTGACGCTGACCGCCCTCACCGCGCCCAAGGCCAGATCGTTCCTTCTCACCTGGCGCGACAAGCGTGCCAACACCCCCAAGACCGCCGACGAACTGCTGGGCGCCCTGTCGCTGGTGCTGAACTGGGCTGTGAACCGTGGTGAACTCGCCTCCAACCCCGTCTCCAACTTTCCGCGCATCTACAAGGTCAATCGGGCGGACATCATCTGGGAGCCGCATCACCTTGAGACCATCCTTGCCCAGGCTGACCCTCCCATCGCGGCGGCGATCCGGCTCGCGGCGGTGACGGGACTTCGCAAGAACGACCTGATCGCCCTGCCTTGGTCCTCCGTGAAAGAGAACGCGATCGTCTGGCAGACCGGCAAGAGCCGGGGTCGGAAGAGCGTCGTTCTGCCCATTACCGACGCCGTTCGCGAAGTGCTCGATTCGCTGGAGCGCGGCTCCTGCCCGACCGTGCTGGCGACCTCAGAGGGCGAACCCTGGACGCCGCCGGGCCGCGGCCTAGACAGCGGCGTTCAGCGTGCGAGAGACGATGCGGATGAGGCGGCGCGTAAGCGGGCCGGGCCGGACGCCACCGCCGGCCTCGACGGCCTGCGTTTCCACGATCTGCGGGGGACGGCTGCCACCCGCTACATCCTCGCGGGGCTGCCGCTGGATGACGTCGCGACGATTCTGGGCTGGGAGCTGAAACGGGTGAAGGAGATCGCCCGCCGCTACGTCACCGGGGAAGCGATCGGATTGGGCATGATCGCAAGGCTCCAAGAGAACCAGAACAGAACGCCAACTGTAAAACCCGGTGTAAAACCCACCTCCCTCAGGAGGGGTCAAAAGCGCTCAAATCCAGTGAGGGCGGTGGCTGGGGAACTAGGACTCGAACCTAGAATGACGGTACCAAAAACCGGAGTGTTACCATTACACCATTCCCCAGCAGGTCCGGCGACCGCTGCGCTCTCGTGCGGCGGAGGCGGTCAGATAGGCCAAACCGTTTTCGGATGCAACACCCTCTTTCAGGACTATTTTCGCCCCGTGCAAAGCCCCGTGCAAAGCCCCGTGCAAAGAAGGTCGAAATGGGTGCTTGCGGGGTCTGAAACCCATGGCTATAAGCCGCGTCCTCACTTCGGGGCGACGCCGCCAGGCCAGCCCCCACGGTCGGAGTGTGGCTCAGCCTGGTAGAGCACTGCGTTCGGGACGCAGGGGTCGGAGGTTCGAATCCTCTCACTCCGACCATCTTCTCTTTTTGCAAAATCCAATAATCGTCACCCTCGGGCTCTCCCCGAGGGCCGGGCCGTCCGCCGCATTGCCTCAATGAGGACGCACAGCCCGATCCGCATCCGATCCTCGGGTCGAGCCCGAGGATGACGAAGCCCCCGAGGATGACGAAGCCTATGTGCGTGAGTCGTCGTTCGCCGCCGTCTCGCGCGCCAGACGCGCCACCTCGTTCAGATGCGCGGTGACCGACTCGATCGGCCGCCGCCCCAGGGCCCCGCGCCGCGCCAGCAAGTCGGGCGAGCCGGCGTCGTAATCCGCCATCAGGGCCCGCACGAAGCCCCCGCCCTGCACCTCGGCCAGCACCTGGTCCATCGCCGCGTGCGAAGCGGCGTTGATGATGCGCGGCCCGGTCAGATAGGCGCCGTATTCCGCCGTGTTGGAGATCTTGGCGAAGGCGCCGGCTATGCCGCGCTCGTACATCAGGTCGGTGACCAGCTTGGCCTCGTAGAAGCACTCGAACCAGGCCACCTCGGGCGGATAGCCGGCCTCGACCAGTTTCATGAAGGCCGAATCGATCAGTTCGGCGATCCCGCCGCACAGCACCACCTGTTCCCCGAACAGATCGCTCTCGCACTCGTCCCTCATCGTCGTCTCGAGGATGCCCTTGCGTCCGCAGCCCAGGGCGGCCGCATAGGACAGGCCCAGGGCGTGGGCGCCGCCCGTGGCGTCCTGATGCACCCCGAACAGACAGAAGACCCCCTCCCCGGCCTCGTACAGGTCGCGGATGCGCGGCCCGATCCCCTTGGGCGAGGCCAGGATGACGTCCAGGTCGGCGCGGGGCTCCACCAGGCCGAACCGCACCGACAGGCCGTGGGCGAAGACCAGGGCCGCCCCAGGCCGCACGTTCGGCGCCAGCTCGTCGCGCCACAGGTCGCGGTGCGCCTCGTCCGAGGTCATGACGGCGACCACGTCCGCCCCCGCCGCCGCTTCGCCCGCCGTCATCACGGGGAAGCCGTCGGCTGTGGCGCGTTCCCGCGTCTTCGACCCGGCCTTCAGGCCCACGACGATGTCGGTCACGCCCGAATCGCGCAGGTTCAGCGCATGGGTCCGCCCCTGGCTGCCGTAGCCGATCATAGCCACCCGCTTGCCGCGAAGGATCGAAAGGTCGCAGTCGCGGTCATGGAAGACGGGCAACGGATTGGCTAGGATCTGGCTCATGACCGCCTTCATAGCCCCATCCGACGTCGTCGCCTTCTGGAAAGAGGCCGGTCCCGACAAGTGGTTCGCCAAGGACGAGGCGTTCGACGCCGAATTTCGCACGCGGGGCCATGATCTGCACCTGTCCGCCGCCCGGCGCGAATGCGACGACTGGATCGAGACCCCCGAGACCGCCCTGGCCCTGCTGATTCTGCTGGACCAGTACCCGCGCAACAGCTTCCGCGGCACGGCGCATCAGTTCGCTACCGACCCCCTGGCGCTGATGTTCGCGAACCAGGCCGTGGCGCGCGGCCATCATCTCCAGGTCGGGCCCGAGCTGAAGAATTTCCTCCTCCTCCCCTTCGAACATTCCGAACGGCTCGAGGATCAGGACCGCTACATGGCCCTGATCGCCGGCGACGCCGAGCTGGAGAAATGGGGCCGCCTCCACCGCGACATCATCCTCCGCTTCGGCCGCTTCCCCCACCGCAACCCCGCCCTGGGCCGCACGACCACGCCCGAGGAACAGGCCTTCCTCGACGAAGGCGGCTTCGGCGGCTGACTTCTCACCTCCCCGTTCGCGGAGGCGAACGGGGAGGACCGGCGGGAGCGTCAGCGAACGCCAGGAGGGGGCGACTCGGCGCCAGACGCTGACAAGGGTCATCCCCACCGCGGGAGCAGCAGACCCTCCCCCGCTTGCGGGGGAGGTGGCCCGGCGTCCGCGCAGCGGACCAGGGTCGGAGGGGGAAGTCTTGCTCGAACTAAAGACTTCCCCCATCGTCAGGCGTGTCGCTACGCGCCACGGCCTGACACTTCCCCCGCAAGCGGGGGAAGGTCTGTGATGGTCGATCACATGACCCATGCGCGCACAATGACGCTGGTCTCTCCTCAAGCATTTCAACGCTCTAAAAGAATCTCACCCCGACTTCCGCGCCATACCAGCAATCGCGCGTAACCTCCTCCCATCCCCGCCGATGGGGAGGGCGTCGGATCCAGCGCCCTGACGGCGGCGGGGCTGTGGTCGAGCGATGAAGCCGGCGGGATGGAGACCGCCGGGGTCCTTAGGGGCGGCGATGGATGCCGTCTCCTGCTCGCCGCACGCTTAGGAAAGCGGACCGCTGTCGACCTACGTCGGCATGTCCGCCCCGGCGAAGCCGTCGCAAGGCGGCCCGCCGATCCGGCAAGGCTCGAAGGCTAGGGCCGCCAGCCGGAGCGCGTGTGGAAAACGGCCGCTCGGGACGACGCCTGCGCCGAAACGGTAAAAACATATCCACTCCGGGCGCAGTCCCGGCGTCCCGAGCCCTCCCCGAACTTCGCTGGTCCGCCGCGAAGACAGAGCCAATTCACCCGAGCCCCGGAAGGAGCCTCCGATGCGCCCTCGCCGTCCGTCCAGCGCCCGCCATGACGACGCCTTCGTCTATACGCTTCAGCGACATCGGCTGGAGCTGATCGCCTCGGGCGAGGCCGAACCCCTGACGGAGCGCGAACGCCTGTTCCTGCGGCAGGTCAAGGCCCGTCGCCGTCCGGCCTATGCCGACTATATCGTCCCCGGCCCGCTTCTCCGGGCCGAGACCGGCGCCCTCAGACGGGCGCGGGAGGCGCGGGAGGCGAGCGCCCGCTCGACCGACGCTCCCGAACCTGAAGACCTCAGCCCGGCTTTCTGAAGCGATAGACGAATTGATCGGTCTTGCCGCGAATGGCCGCATCGAAGACGTTCAGGCTGTGGTCGTCGGCCGGATTGGCCACGGCCGCGCTTTCGCCCTCGAAGACAAAACCCGCCGCCTCGACCTCGCGCTTCAGATAGTCGCCCTCGATCCGGTGCAGGGTCTGGACCGCCGAGATCCCGGTCCCCGCCGCCGCCTGGTGATCGATCAGGATATAGCGGCCGCCGGGCTTCAGGGCCGCGAACACGGCGGCGTTCATCCGGGCCACGTCGGTGTTGAAACCGGGAATGTGGAAGTCGTGATATTCCTGGCTCATGAAGACCATGTCCAACGGCTGGTCATAGGTCATGGCGTCCAGCAGGCCGTTGACCCGCGTCACGTTCGGATAGGCGGCGACCAGGGCGTCGGCCAGCGGGTTCTCCCGCGTCATGGTCCGCTCGGGGACGAAGGCGTAGACTCGACCGTTCGGCCCGACCACGTCCGAGAACAGGCGGGTGAAATAGCCGGCGCCGGGGCGCACATCGGCCACCTTGTCGCCGGGCGCCAATTGAGCGAAGGCCAGGATCTCGGCCGGATGACGCAGCGGATCGCGCGCCACCTCCTCCGCCGGACGCTTGGGATCGGCGACCGCATCCGTATAGAGCGAGACATAGGCGGGCGCGGACGGGGCTGCGCCGTCCACGACCACCGTCCGCTCGCCGCCGTCGGAGGCGATGATCAGACATCCGGACAGCCCCGCCGCCAGGGCCAGAACCGCCGCGCTCGCCGCCAAACGTCTCATCATCGCCGTCTCCCTGGATTTGATGCGCCAGATTTTGATGGGATAGGCTCGCATTTCGTCGATGCGCGCAAGCCGGTATCACGTTCGAAACGATCCGAAGCTTCACGCGATTTGCGCCCCGGCCCCGGCGGCGCTAGTCCGGCGACAGATTTTCAAGGTCTCGCCATGCTTCCCTACCAGCCCGCCCCCTTCCCGCTCGCCCGTCCCCGGCGTCTGCGCGCCAGTCCCTGGGTCCGCCGTCTGGTCGCCGAGACCGTCCTGACCCCTGCCGACCTGATCTGGCCCCTGATCGTCCATGACGGCGCCGAGGACCGCGTCCCCGTCGCCTCCATGCCCGGCGTCTTCCGCCTGTCGCCCAAGGCGGCCGCCGCAGCGGCGGTCGAGGCGCGCGACCTGGGCATTCCGATGCTGGCCCTCTTCCCCAATGTGGACGGCGCCATCAAGGACGCGGTCGGCACGGGCGCCACCGATCCCGACGGCCTGATCCCCGACTGTATCAAGGCCATCAAGGACGCCGCGCCGGAGATCGGCGTCATGACCGACGTGGCGCTCGACTGCTACACCGACCACGGCCACGACGGGGTGCTGGAGGGCGAGCGGATCGTCAATGACGCCACCCTGGACCGCCTCGCAGAACAGGCCTTCATCCACGCCCACGCCGGCGCCGACGTGGTCGCCCCCTCCGACATGATGGACGGCCGTATCCAGGCGGTGCGCGAGGCGCTGGAGGCCAACGGCTTCCACGACACCCTGATCCTCTCCTATGCGGCCAAATACGCCTCGGCCTTCTACGGCCCTTACCGCGACGCCGTCGGCTCTTCGGCCGCGCTGAGGGGCGACAAGAAGACCTATCAGATGGACTACGCCAACTCGGACGAGGCCCTGAAGGAGGTCGCCATGGACCTGTCGGAAGGCGCTGACGCGGTCATGGTCAAGCCGGGCATGCCCTATCTCGACATCGTTCGCCGCGTGTCCGAAACCTTCCGCGTCCCGACCTTCGCCTATCAGGTGTCGGGCGAGTACGCGATGATCCAGGCCGCCGTCGCCAACGGCTGGCTGGATCACGACCGCGCCGTGCTGGAGACCCTGCACGGGTTCAAGCGCGCCGGCTGCGCGGGCGTCCTGACCTATTTCGCGCCCCAGGCCGCGCGGTTGCTGGGCTGATGCGGCCTGACGTCCAGATTCGCGCGGCGACCTCCGCCGACATGGCGGCGATCACCGCCATCTATGCCGAAAGCGTCGCCAACGGGCGCGGCACCTTCGAGCTGGAGCCGCCGGACGAGATCGAGATGACGGCCCGGTTCGCCGCCGTCCAGGCCCTGGGCCTGCCCCGGCTGGTCGGCGAGATCGACGGCGCCGTGGTCGGCTACGCCTACGCCGGCCCGTTCCGCACCCGTCAGGCCTATCGCTACATGGTCGAGGATTCGATCTATGTCGCGCCCGAGGCCCGCGGTCGCGGCGTCGCCGGGGCCCTGCTGGACCAGCTGATCAATCATTGCGAAGCCCTGGGCCTGCGCCAGATTGTCGCCGTCATCGGCGATTCCGACAACGCCGGCTCCATCGCCCTGCACCGCACGCGCGGCTTCGCCGACGCCGGCGTGTTCAAGGCGGCCGGCTGGAAACACGACGACTGGCGCGACGTCGTCTTCATGCAGCGCGAGCTGGGTCCGGGCGGACAGACCCCGCCGGACGCGCCGGGCCTGCCTCTGGTCGACAAGAAGCCCGCACGGTGAATGACACGGGCGATACATTGCGGCGCCGGGTTGCGACGCCTATCCTTGGCGTCGTGAAGATCGTCTCGTCCCTTCTGCTGCTGATCGGCGCCCTGGCGGTGCTGAGCCTGGGTGCCCTCGGCGTCTCGGCCGGGCCGGCCATGGCCGAGGCGCCCTGCCACAAGACGAGCGCCGAGGCCCGCTCTGACGCCCGTCACGCCGCGCCGGACCAGACGCCCGCTCACCAGAACAAGGCGATGAAGGCCATGGCCTGCTGCGCCGCCTGCGCCACGGCGCCGGCGCTGGAGCCCGTTTCCCGTCCCGGCCCGACCCTCGCCCCGGCTCGCCTCACCGCCCCCCTGTTCGACCTCCCTACCGGCCGTCTGCTCTCGCCTGAGCCCGGCCCGCCCCGCCTCCTGATCGCCTGAACTCCCGCGCCCCTCGCGGCGCCCTCAGTCACGATCATTCCAGGAGGCCGTCATGGCTCCCCATACCCTCGTCGGCGCCCTCGCCGGCGTCTCCCTGCTCGCCCTCGCTCAGGTGGCGACGGCGCAGGACCATTCTCACCACCAGACGGCGCCGGCCGCCGATCCTCACGCCGGCCACGACATGGCCGACATGCCCCACATCATGACCAGCCCCTACGGCCCCTGGCCCATGAGCCGCGACGCCTCCGGCACCAGCTGGCAGCCCGACTCCGGCGAACACGCCGGCATCCACACCGTCCGGGGCGACTGGACGGTCATGACCCACGCCCTGCTGAACCTGACCTACGACACTCAGTCCGGTCCCCGCGGCGGCGACAAGACCTTCGTCTCGGGCATGTTGATGACCACCGCCCGCCGCGACTTCGACGACGGCTCGACCCTGAACCTGCGCGCCATGCTCAGCCCCGACCCCCTGATGGGCAAGTCAGGTTACCCCCTGCTTCTGGCCGCCGGCGAGACGGCGGACGGCGTCGATCCCCTGGTCGACCGCCAGCATCCGCACGACTTCTTCATGGAGCTGTCGGCCAGCTATTCGAAACGCCTGTCCGAAAAGGACAGCGTCTACGGCTACATCGGCCTGCCCGGCGAGCCCGCCTTCGGCCCGCCCGCCTTCATGCACCGGATGAGCGCGATGGACAGTCCCGAGGCGCCCATCACCCACCACTGGCTGGACTCGACCCATATCGTCTTCGGCGTCACCACCCTGGGCTGGGCCCACGACCGCTTCAAGATCGAGACCTCGGCCTTCAAGGGCCGCGAACCCGACGAGGAACGCTGGGGCATAGATGCGCCCAAACTGGACAGCTGGTCGGTGCGGGGCTCGTGGAATCCGACGGCCGACTGGTCCTTCCAGGCCTCCTACGCCGACGTCTCGGCCCCGGAACAGCTGGAGCCCGACGAGGACGAGACCAAATGGTCGGCCAGCGCGATCCATACCCGCCGCCTGGGCAAGACCGGCTGGTGGTCCTCGACCCTGGCTTGGGGCCGCAAGACCAACAATCACGAAGAGTCCAAGGACGGCTGGCTGCTGGAAGCCGCCGTCCATCCGAACGACCGCTGGACCGTCTTCGCCCGGGCCGAACGGATCGAGACGGACGAACTGGTCCCCGGCGACCACGGCGGCCACGGCGACCTCTACACGGTCGGAAAGGCGTCTCTGGGCGCCGTCCACGACTGGCGGATCGCCCCCCGCGTCCGCTTCGGCCTCGGCGCCCTCTATGCGATGAACCGCGTGCCGGACGCGCTGGAGCCGATCTACGGCGGCGATCCGGACGGCGGAATGATCTTCATGCGCCTGAAGATCGACTGACCGCTCAGGCCCGCTCGGCCTCCGCCGGGTGGGCCGACGGCGCCTCCAGGCTGCGGGCCAGCTCATAGCCGACCACCGCCATGCCGAAGACCAGCCCCAGGCCGCCGGCGATCAGCACCAGGCGGACATGCCGGTGCAGGTGATAAAGCAAGGCGCCGATCATCGACGATCCATCCTGCCGGATCGTCCCAATTCGATCCGCTCCAGGCATTTTACTGCAAAACCGGCACCGGACGGAATCGCAGGTCCGTGAACACGGGTTGATCAGACCAGCCGGCTCTGCACCACGGCCGCCTCGATGAAGCTGGCGAACAGCGGGTGCGGCGCAAACGGCCGGCTTTTCAGCTCAGGGTGATACTGGACGCCGATGAACCACGGATGGTCCGGCCGCTCCACCGTCTCCGGCAGGACGCCGTCGGGCGACAGGCCGGCGAACACCAGGCCGGCCTTGGCCTCAATCGCCTCGCGATAGTTGATATTGACCTCATAGCGGTGGCGGTGCCGCTCGCTGATGGCGGTAGAGCCATAGATCTCTGCGATCTTCGAGCCTTCGGTCAGCGTCGAATCATAGGCGCCCAGCCGCATGGTGCCGCCAAGGTCGCCGCCCTGCTGACGCAGGACCCGCTGATTGCCCTGGGTCCACTCGGTCATAAGGCCCACGACCGGCTCGGCCGTCGGACCAAACTCGGTGGACGAGGCCTTGGGATAGCCGGCCAGGTTCCGCGCAGCCTCGATCACCGCCATCTGCATGCCGAAACAAATGCCGAAATAGGGAATCTTGCGCTCGCGAGCGAACCGCGCCGCCTCGATCTTACCCTCCGAACCGCGCTCGCCGAAGCCGCCGGGCACCAGAACAGCGTGGGCGCCCTGTAGACGCTCCTCGCAGGCCTCAGGGTCGCCCTCGAAGGTATCGGCCTCGACCCAGTCGATATTGACCTTGACGTTATTGGCCACCCCGCCGTGGTGCAGGGCCTCGATCAGGGACTTATAGGCGTCCTTCAGCACCGTGTACTTGCCGACCACGGCGATGGTGACCTCGCCGTCCGGGTGCAGCCGGCGGCGCGCGATCTCCTGCCAGCGCGTCAGATCGGGCTCGGGCGCGTCCTCGATGCCGAAATGGTCCAGGACTTCCCGGTCCAGCCCCTCGCGGTGATAATCCAGCGGCACGGCATAGATATCGGCCGAGTCCATCGCCTGGATGACGCCGCTTTCGCGGACGTTGCAGAACTGGCCGATCTTGCGCTTCTCTTCGGCCGGGATCGGCTGTTCGCAGCGGCACAGCAGGATGTCCGGCTGGATGCCGATGGAGCGCAGCTCCTTGACCGAGTGCTGCGTCGGCTTGGTCTTCATCTCGCCGGCGGTCTTGATGAAGGGCAGCAGGGTCAGATGGACGAAGCACGACCGGCCGCGCGGCAGATCCTGGCCCAGTTGGCGGATCGCTTCGAAGAAGGGCAGGCCCTCGATGTCGCCGACCGTGCCGCCGATCTCGACCAGCACGAAGTCCACATCCTCGCCCTCGTCGGTCAGGGCCGGGGTCAGGCAGAAGGATTTGATTTGGTCGGTGACGTGCGGAATGACCTGGACGGTGGCGCCCAGATAGTCGCCGCGCCGCTCCTTCTCCAGGATGGTCGAATAGATCCGGCCCGTGGTGATATTGTCGGACTTGGCCGCCGACACCCCGGTGAACCGCTCATAGTGGCCCAGGTCCAGATCGGTCTCGGCGCCGTCGTCGGTCACGAAGACCTCGCCGTGCTGGTACGGGCTCATCGTGCCCGGATCGACGTTCAGATAGGGGTCGAGCTTGCGCAGGCGGACCTTGTAGCCGCGCGCCTGCAGAAGAGCGCCGAGAGCGGCGGAGGCGAGGCCTTTTCCTAGCGAGGAAACCACGCCGCCGGTGATGAACACATAGCGAGCCATGGGCGGACACCTTACTCCATGATTCGCGAACGACGCATGGGCCGCCGCGAATCGAACTGTTGATCAAAAGAAGAAAGCGCGCCCTGCGGCGCGCTTTCGGGGATTTCGGGTCGGTCGCCTGCCCGTTACTGGGCGGGCTGCTGGGCCGGAGCGGTCGCCGGCGCCGTCGTCGCCGACGGCAGACTGGCTTCCAGATCGTCCAGCGACGGAGTCGCCGGCTGGGCCGGAGCGGCCGGTTGCGGCTGAGCGGGCTGTTGCTGTTGGGTCTGCGGCGTGGTGGCCAGCGAGCCCACGGCGTCGGCGTCGATCACCGAGACCGAGGCGCGATCCATATTGCCCACGACCGTCAGCACGATCGTCAGGCCGAACAGAAGGAAGGCCAGCACCCAGGTGATCTTTGTCAGCAGATTGCCGGCGCCGCGCGCCGTCATGAAGCCCGAAGGTCCGCCGCCCATGCCCAGCGCTCCGCCCTCGGAGCGCTGCAGCAGCACGACGCCCGTCAAGGAGACAGCGATCAGGATGATGGCGACGAGCAGGATGGTCTGGAGCATGGCGTCATTCTTGTAGGCGCGGAGCTGCGCCGATCAAGCGGCGGCCTCTATCACCGAAGCCGCCGAGGGGCAAACCTCAAGCCGACGTCAGGCGGCGCGAATGATCTTCAGGAAATCCTCGGCCGTCAGCGAAGCCCCGCCGACCAGGGCCCCGCCAACTTCGGACACGCCAAGAATTTCGGCTGCATTGTCCGGCTTTACCGACCCGCCGTACAGGATCGGCGCCCGCCGCGCCGCCTGACCCAGACGCCGGATCATGGCGGATCGCACTGCGGCGTGAACCTCTACAATCTGCTCTAGGCTAGGCGTCAGGCCCGTGCCTATGGCCCAGACCGGTTCATAGGCGACCGCAAACGGCCTCTCGGATAGACCGTCCGCCAGCGAGCCTTCGACCTGGGCGCTGACGACCGCAGCCGCCTGCCCCGCCTCGCGCTGCTCCAGGGTCTCGCCGACACAGACGATGGGTTCCAGGCCCACTGCAATCGCCGCCTCGACCTTGGCCGCCACTTCGGCGTCCGTCTCACCAAAGGCCCCGCGACGTTCCGAATGACCCAGAATCACCAGAGTGGCGCCGGCATCAACCAGCATCTCGGCAGAGACCGACCCGGTACAGGCGCCCGAAGGCGATTGATGGCAGTCCTGCCCGCCCAGTTCGACCCGGCTGCCGGCCAGGACATGCCGCATGCGATCCGTCAGAGTGGCAGGAGGACACAGGGCGATGCGGCAGTCAGACCGCAAGTCTTGCACCCCTTCAACCAGCGCCCGAACCTCGGCTAAGTCGGCCGCCACGCCGTGCATCTTCCAATTGCCGATGATCAGCTTCACGGATTGTTTCATCGCGCCTGTCTAGGGGGCGAAAAGGGCCAAGCCAAGGGGGGCGCCGCAATCTGGACACCACGCCGTCCTTGCGGGGGCGCGCCCGCCCCGACTATACGCCGGAGCGACGCCACTGTCGGCAAATCTCCGGGTCTTCGAATGATCACCGCCTTCCGCGCCTTCTCGCGCTCCAAGTGGGCCGCCGCCCTGCTCGTGCTGATCGCCATCAGCTTCGTGATCGTGGGCGCGCGGATGGATGTCTTCGCCAACCTGGGCCCGAGACATGTGATCGACGCCGGCGATCGTTCGATGAACGAGGCCGAGTTCACCGCCGCCTTCGGGCGGGTGCGCGAGAACATCCAGCAGCAGGCCGGCCGTCCCGTGACCAACGAGGACCTGATCGCCGAGAACATCCATACCCGTTTCCTGGACAGCCAGACCGAACAGCTCGGCTTCCTGAACTGGGCCAGGAAGGCGGGCATCCGCCCCGGCAAGGAACTGATCGTCAAACAGATCCGCCAGATCCCGGCCTTCTTCAACTCGGTCACCGGCCAGTTCGACCAGCAGGCCTATGAGAGCGCTCTGGCTCAGCAAAACCTGACCCCGGCCATGCTGGAGCAGGACCTGCGCGACCAGTATGCGACCGAGCATTTCGGCTCCGCCATCTTCGCCGGCGCCCGCGCGCCGCGCATCTATGGCGCCCTGCTCGCCGGCGCCGCCTTCGAAACCCGCGACGGTCGCTGGTTCGAGGTCACGCCCGCCATGGCCGGCGATGTCCCCGCCCCCACCGACGCCCAGTTGAACGCCTTCATCCAGGAAAACGCCGCCCGTCTGCGCGCGCCCGAGTTCCGGATGGTCTCGGTCGTGCTGTTCACGCCCGACCCCGGCGCGGCCCCCGCCATCTCCGATGACCGGATCCGCGAACGTTTCGAGTTCAAGAAGGACAGCCTAAGCCAGCCCGAAACCCGCACCTTCGTCACCCTGACGGCGCCCAGCCGCGACGTGGCTCAGAAGATCGCCGCCGCTCTGCGCGCCGGTCAGTCGCCTGAAAACGTCGGTCGCGCCAACAGCATCCAGCCCGCCAACTTCAACGCCACCCCGCGCGCCGCCATCGGCGACGCCGCCACCGCCGCCGCCGTCTTCGGCCTCCAGGCCGGCCAGGTGTCCGATCCGGTCCAGGCCGGCGTCGGCTTCGCCGTCGCCAAACTGACTGCGGTCCAGCCGGGCCAGCCCGCCACGCTGGAAAGCGCCCGCGAGCAGATCGTCCAGGAACTGCGCGCCGAGGACGTGAAGGGCCAGACCTACGCCAAGGTCGAGAAATACGAGGCCGCCCGCACCGCCGGCAAGAACCTGGCCGACGCCGCGCGTGAAGCCGGCGGCCGGATCGTCGATCTGCCCCCCTTCACCCAGGACGGCAAACTGCCGAACGGTCAGGCCCTGAACGCCCCGCCCCAGGTCTTCGAAACGGCCTGGAGCCTGACCAAGGGCGGCGAAAGCGACGTGATCGACGCCGGCCAGGGCCAGTATTTCGCGGTCCGCGTGAATGACATCCGCCCGTCGGCCCTGCCGACCCTGGCCGAGGTTCGTGAGCCCCTGGCCGCCCAATGGACCCAACGCGAGATTTCGCGCCGCATCTCCGCCAAGGCCGAGGAACTGGCCGGCCGCGTCCGCCAGGGCCAGGACATCGCCGCCGTGGCCCGCTCGGTCAACGCGCCCCTGACGGTCCGTACCGGCGTGGTGCGCGACCAGGCCACGCAGGAGTCGCTCGGTCAGGGCGTGCTGCAGGGCCTGTTCGGCCCGGCCAAGGGCCAGGTCTTCTCGCAACCCGGCGAAGGCGGCTATCTGGTTGGCCGCGTCGACAACATCCACGCCGCAAACCCGGCCGTCGCCGGCCCACTGGCTGAACAGGCCCGTCCCCGCATCACCCAGGAAATGGTCCAGGCCATGGTCCAGACCTCGATGACCGCCGGCGCCAAACGCTCCAAGGCCAAGAACGACGTCGCCCTGGCGCGTCAGGCCCTGGGCCTGGCCGCCGAGCCCGCCCCCGCCGCTCCGGCCCAATGACCAGAACGGCTCCGGGCGAACCCGACTTCGACGCCTTCGCCGCCGGCCTCTCGGCCGGTCGGCCGCAGGTGCTGGTCCGGCGCGTCATCGATGACCTGGAGACGCCGGTCTCCGCCTACCTGAAACTGGGTCACAGCCGGCCCTACGCCTGCCTGCTGGAATCGGTCGAAGGCGGCGCGGTCAAGGGCCGCTATTCGATCCTGACCCTGGATCCCGACGTGGTCTGGCGCTGCCGGTCGAACGCGGCGGAACTGGCGCGCGGTCCCGCTATCGCCGAGGGCCGGTTCATTTCCGAGGCCCTGCCGACGCTCCAGTCGCTGCGCGCCCTGATCGCCGCGTCCAAGTTCGACCTGCCCGAGGGCCTTCCGCCGATGGCCGCCGGCCTGTTCGGCGTCTTCGGCTACGACATGGTGCGCCTGCTTGAGCCGCTGGGCGAACCCAATCCCGATCCGCTGGACCTGCCCGACGCGGTCATGACCCGCCCGTCGCTGGTGGCGATCTTCGATTCGGTGGGCCAGGAGATCATCCTGGTCTCCGCCGCCTATCCCGACACGGGCGGCGCCGCACGCGAAGCCTTCGACGCCGCCGTCGCCCGGCTGGACGCCTTCGAGACCGCCCTGCGCGAGCCGCTCCCGGTGCGCGCGGCCCCACAGCCGACGCCCGCCCCGACCTTCGCCTCACCCGTAGATGAGGCCGGGTTCGGCGAGATGGTGGCCAAGGCCAAGGACTATATCGCCGCCGGCGACATCTTCCAGGTCGTGCTCAGCCACCGCTTCTCGGCCCCCTGGACCGAAGATCCCTTCGCCTTCTACCGCTCGCTGCGTCGCCAGAACCCGTCGCCCTATCTCTTCTATCTGAACTTCGAAGGCTTCCAGCTGGCCGGGTCCAGCCCGGAGATCCTGGTTCGACTCAAGGACGGACAGGTCACAATCCGCCCGCTGGCCGGAACCCGCATGCGCGGGGCCACGCCCGAAGCGGACAAGGCCCTTGAGGTCGAACTGCTGGCCGATCCCAAGGAGCGGGCCGAACATCTGATGCTTCTGGACCTGGGCCGCAACGACGTCGGCCGCGTCGCGGCGCCGGGCACGGTCGAAGTGACCGAGAGCTTCGTCGTCGAACGCTACAGCCAGGTCATGCACATCGTCTCCAATGTGCGCGGCAAGGCCGATCCGAAACTGGACGCCGTCGACACCCTGCTGGCGGCCCTTCCCGCCGGCACCCTGTCGGGCGCGCCCAAGGTTCGGGCCATGGAAGTCATCGACGAGCTGGAGACCGAAAAGCGCGGCGTCGGCTACGGCGGCGGCGTCGGCTATATCTCTGCGGGCGGCGAGGCGGACATCTGCATCACCCTGCGCACCGCCCTGTTCGCTGATGATCAGATCTTCGTCCAGGCCGGCGCAGGCGTGGTCGCCGACAGCGATCCTGCGGCCGAATACGCCGAGACCCGGCACAAGGCCCGCGCCCCGATGCGGGCTGCCGACGACGCCTGGCGCTTCCGCACCGGCAATCGCTAGAGCATGATCGTTTCGGACGGAACCGCGTAGCGGTTCCGGCAGAAGCGTGAATCATGATCTCGCTTCAATCTGGAGCCTGATTCACGGCATCAGCGGAATCGCGAAGCGATTCCTCCTCAGCCGATCAGGCTCTAGGGCCCGTAGGTCGCCGGGGGTTCGTCAAAGCGGACGCCCGGCCCCAACACGACGACCCCAGCCATAACCACGGCCGCCGTCGCGGCCAGGGCGGCGGCGCCCAGAGCCGCATAGGGGCTGATCGGCTTGGGTTCGACCACGACCAGCTTCGCCTTGGCGGCGGCGATCTTTTCGGCGATGTCTTTTTCGGCGCTCAGTTTCACACCCCCATCTGCCCCCGCCAATGTTAAGATGCGCTTTAACGCCGCGCACGCTTGGCGCGGCCGCTTGTCACGCCTAGAAGCCAGATCATGATCCTCGTCGTCGATAACTACGACAGCTTTACCTACAACCTCGTCCACTACCTCGCGGAGTTGGGCGCGCCGACCCATGTGGTGCGCAACGACGACCTGACGGCGGACGAGGCCTGGGCGCTGAACCCCGCCGCCGTCCTGCTGTCCCCCGGCCCCTGTGCGCCGGACCAGGCCGGCATCTGCCTGCCGCTGATCGAAAGCGCACCGGCTTCCATGCCGATCCTGGGCGTCTGCCTGGGCCACCAGGCCATCGGCCAGGCCTTCGGGGGCGACGTGATCCGCGCCAAAACCCTGATGCACGGCAAGACCTCGCCGATCCTGCACGACGGCCACAGCGTCTTCGCCGGCCTGCCCTCGCCCTTCACCGCCACCCGCTATCACTCCCTGGCCGTGAAGCGCGAAACCCTGCCCGACTGTCTGGAGGTGACCGCCTGGACCGCCGACGGCGAGATCATGGGGCTCCAGCACCGCAGCCGCCCGATCCATGGCGTCCAGTTCCACCCGGAATCCATCGCCACCGAACACGGCCACGACATGCTGGCCAACTTCCTCGAGATCGCCGGCGTGAAGCGCCTCGCGGCCGCCTGATCGTGGCCGCCTGATCATGGCCGACGGATTCAAGCCGATCCTCGCCCGCCTGGTCGAGGGCCACACCCTGACGTCCGAGCAGGCGCACGACTTCTTCGCCGCCTGCCTGCGCGGCGAGCCGACCCCGTCCCAGGTCGCCGCCGCCGTCACCGCCCTGCGCATTCGGGGCGAGACGGTGGACGAGATCGCCGCCTTCGCCCAGGCCATGCGCGACGCCGCCCTGACGCTGGATCATCCCTACGAGGTGATCGACACCTGCGGCACCGGCGGCGACGGCCAGCACACCTACAACATCTCCACCGCCGCCGCCCTGGTTCTGGCGGGCGCGGGCCTGAAGGTGGCCAAGCACGGCAACCGGGCCATATC
The DNA here is from genome assembly GCF_058681075.1 of Brevundimonas sp. FV2ps16. Classification (NCBI taxonomy): domain Bacteria; kingdom Pseudomonadati; phylum Pseudomonadota; class Alphaproteobacteria; order Caulobacterales; family Caulobacteraceae; genus Brevundimonas; species Brevundimonas sp. FV2ps16. The sequence goes on from NZ_CM178728.1 coordinate 2,869,082, forward strand.
CTCGAAATCCGGCTCCTCCGACGTCCTGTCGATCCTGGGCGTCAATCTGGCCGCCAGCCCGGATCAGCAGCGCAAGGCGCTGGACGAGGCCGGCATCTGTTTCCTGTTCGCCCCCGCCTATCACGGCGCCATGCGCCACGTCGGGCCGGTGCGCGCCGAGATCGGTTTCCGCACCGTCTTCAACCTGCTCGGCCCGCTGTCCAACCCGGCCCAGGCGAAACGCCAGGTCATGGGCGTCTATGACCCCCGCCTGCTCGAGCCCCTGGTCGAAGTTTTGGGCCGGCTTGGCGCCACCCGCGCCTGGACCGTCCATGGCCAGGGCCTGGATGAACTGGCCACATCCGGCCCGACGGAAGTCGCAGAATGGAAGGACGGCGCCGTCCGCCGTTTCCAGGTCACGCCCGAGGACGCCGGTCTTCCTCGCGCCTCCATCGACGCCATCCGCGGCGGCGACGGCGAGGAGAACGCCGCCGCCCTGCGCGCTCTGCTGGCGGGTCAGACCGGCGCCTATCGCGACATAGTCCTGCTGAACGCCGCCGCCGCCCTCGTGGTGTCGGATCAGGCGACGGACCTCGCCGAAGGGGCCGTCCTCGCCGCCGCCGCCATCGACGACGGCCGCGCCGCACAGGCGCTGGAGCGTCTGGCCCGCATCACCTCCACGCCGCTGGATACCGAAGACAAAGCATGACCGACGTCCTGGACCGCATCGCCGCCTACAAGCGCGAGGATGTCGCCGCCCGCAAGGCCGCGACCTCCCAGGACGCGATCGAGACCCTGGCCCAGGCCGCCTCGGCCCCGCGCGGCTTCCGCGCCGCCCTCGACAGAACAGTCGAAGAAACCGGCCGCCCCGCCCTGATCGCCGAGATCAAGAAGGCCAGCCCGTCCAAGGGCCTCATCCGCCCTGACTTCGACCCGACCGCCCTGGCCATCGCCTACCAGGCCGGCGGCGCGTCCTGCCTGTCGGTCCTGACCGACGGCCCCAGTTTCCAGGGCGACGACGCCTATCTGGGCCAGGCTCGCGCCGCCACGGCCCTGCCCTGCCTGCGCAAGGACTTCCTGGTCGACCCCTGGCAGGTGGCTGAAAGCCGGGCCCTCGGCGCCGACTGTATCCTGATCATCCTGGCGATGATCGACGACGCCCTGGCCGCCGAACTGCTGGCCGAGGCCGAGCGCCTGGGCATGGACGCCCTGATCGAAACCCACGACGAGGCCGAAATGGCCCGCGCCTGCGCCCTCGGCGGCGATCTGGTCGGGATCAACAACCGCTCGCTCCGCACCTTCGAGGTCGATCTGGAGGTCACCGAACGCTTGTCGATGCTCAGCCCCGTACGCGCCCTGCTGGTCGCCGAGAGCGGCATCTTCACCCCCGACGACGTCGAGCGCGTCTCCGCCGCCCACGCCCAGGCCATTCTGGTCGGCGAAAGCCTGATGCGTCAGGCCGACGTCGAAGCCGCCACACGCAAACTTCTGGCCGCCTGATTCAGCCCGACGCGCGTGGCGAAGCGACGCCGTTAAGTTGACATTAGGAAGGAACACTTACAGAACATCGTCAATGTTCACGGCCCGTTCCGATTCGAGGAAGGGGCTCATGAGGGCCAGGCGATGCTCACGCGCAAGCAGCACGAATTGCTGATGTTCATCCACGAACGGATTCAAGAGACCGGCGTCTCACCCTCGTTCGACGAGATGAAGGAGGCGCTGGATCTGGCGTCCAAGTCGGGCATACACCGGCTGATCACGGCGCTGGAGGAACGCGGCTTCATCCGCCGCCTCGCCCACCGCGCCCGCGCTCTGGAAGTGACCAAACTGCCTGAACAGGCGACCGCCGGCGCCCCGCGCGGCCGGGCCGGCTTCAAGCCTGACGTCATCGAAGGCGGCGGCGGCGCGCCCCGCCCCGCTGCGGCATCCGCCGCCAACGACACGCGCGAACTGCCCTTGCTGGGCAAGATCGCCGCTGGCACCCCCATCGCCGCCATTCAGCACGAGCAGGAGCGCCTGTCCGTGCCCGAATCCATGCTGGGCAAGGGCGATCACTATGTCCTCGAGATCGAGGGCGACTCGATGATCGAGGCCGGCATCCTGAACGGCGACCTTGTGGTCATCCGTCGCGGCGACACGGCCAACAACGGCGAGATCGTCGTGGCCCTGGTCGAGGGCGAAGAAGCCACCTTGAAACGCCTGCGCCGCAAGGGCGGCTCCATCGCCCTGGAGCCCGCAAACCGCGCCTATGAGACCCGCATCTTCGGCCCCGACCAGGTCGAGGTCCAGGGCAAGCTGGTCGGCCTCATGCGCCGCTATCACTGACGTCGGGATCCGACTGACGCGCCCAGGGCCGCCGGCCCCGCTCGTCGGCCGTCCAGACCGCTCGCCATCGGTTCGCTTCGGCCGGGCCGTCGCGCCACAGTTCGACCGCCCCGCCGCGCGCGAAATCGGCCCCGTCCAGAACTAGTCGTCTGTCACATGACGTCGGCAGGGCCTGAACCACAGCCCTAACGCTGACGACGGCCGCCGCACGGCACAGGGCGCTCATCTGCGCCATGTCCGGCGGCCGCCTGCCCCACCACAGGACGACAGGCCCCGTCTCGGCGGTCTCGGGGCGGCATGAGGATCGATCGCAGATCCAGCCCGCCTCCGGCCGATCCGCCAGGCTCAGCCCGCGTCGCCGGGACCACAGGTCCGCCGCGAACTCTCGCACGCCCGGCCGGATCACGACCGCCTCGCCCTGACGGTGAAAGGCCGCATTGGTCCCCCCGTCGCCGATCCAGACATCCGGCGTCGGCGCGCGCGGCCAGACCAGCACCGCCGCCGCCAGGGGCAGCCCCAGCCACCGCAGCCGCCCCTGCCACAGACAGACGAACAGCACGCCCAGAAAGGCGATGGGCAGCACATAGTCCGGCGCACTGGCCACCGTCCGCACCGCGCCCGGCAACCCCGCCGTCCAGCCCCCTATCGCCAACATCAGGTCGACGCCCCACCCCGCCACCGCCAGAAATGGAGCCCCCATCCCCAACGGCTCCAGCGCCGCCCCCAGCGCCAAGGCTGGCATCAAGACAAAGTCCGCCACCGGCGCCGTCCCCAGATTGGCCAGCAGCCCATACATGGCCGTCCGGTTGAAGTGCTGCATGGCGAACGGTCCCGTCGCCAGTCCCGCCACGACGCTGGCCGCCACCGCCGCCGCCAGCCAGCCGCCGAACCTCTGCGCCGCCACTATGGGCCAGGGTGCAGAAATCTCGCGCACCCGCTTGGGCCACGCCTCCACCAAGGCCACCAGCGCCGCCGTCGCCGCAAAGGACATCTGGAAGCCCGGCGTGACGATGGCTTCAGGCTGTATCGCCAGCACGGCGAACGCCGCCACCGCCAGCCCGTGCATCGTCACCGCCTGCCGATCCAACAGAATGGCCAGGAAGGCGATGGAGGCCGTAATCGCCGCCCGCTCGGCCGGCGGCGGCGCGCCCGACACCACCAGATAGGCGCCCACTGCCGCCAGGCCCGCGACGGCCGCGACCTTCTTGCCTGGAACCCGCAGCGCCAGCCAAGGCCAGGCCGCCACACCCAGCCGTGCGGCGAAAAATACGAAGCCGCCGACGATGGCCATATGCAGGCCAGAGACCGACAGAATATGAGCTAGGCCTGAGTCCCGCATCACATCCATGTCCTCCTGGCTGATCCAGGCTTCATGGCTGGTGGTCATGGCCGCCGCGATCCCGCCGGTCCGCTCCCCCAGCCGCGCCACGATCCGTTCCGCCAGGGTATAGCGCGCTCCGTTCACCGCCATGGCCAGCCGAAGTCGCCAGGGCGCCGGCGGCAAATCGATCCGGCGTGTCTCACCCAGGGCGAAGGCCACGCCCCCCATGCCCTGAAAGAAGGCGTTGCGGCCGAAATCATAGGCGCCGGGGCTGGCGGGCGCTGGCGGCGGATTGAGGATGGCGAAGAGTCGGATCGCCTCCCCCGGCCTGGGCGCTTCCCCCTTCACCGTGGCCCGCAGCCGCACCGGCGTCCGCTCCGCCTCCACGCCTCGGATCCACACCGGCGCCACCACCACCCGCGCCCCGTTCTGGCCCGGGCTGTCGACATCGATCACCCAGGCCTCGATCACTGTCGCCTCGCTTAGAGCGGGCGCGATCGGGGCGGCGATCGCTTCGGTCCGTACCTTTGCCGCCGCAAGGCCGCTCAACAGACAGGCCAGGATCATCAACGGCCAGGTCTGACCTCGCCTCCAGCCTCGCCGACGCCCCGCCAGCCAGGCTCCAAAGGCGACGCTCGCCGCCAGCAGTAGAGGCCAAAGCGACGGCTCGAACCGCAGGGCGAAATAGACAGCGCCGCCCGATCCGAAGGCCACGGGCGCCCACAGCCGCCATCGCAGCGTCTGGGCTGCGACCTCTTCAGCCAGCCAGGCGCTCAATCTCGCGGCGGGGGTAGGTTTTGACGCGTCGGGGCGTATAAGGGCCTCGCTTACGGACCCTTCCCCCATGACCTTGCCTTCTTCGACTGTCGTCACCCGCTTCGCCCCCTCGCCGACAGGCTATCTGCATATCGGCGGTGCGAGAACCGCCTTGTTCAACTGGCTATACGCCAAGAGACACGCAGGACGTTTCCTGATCCGGGTCGAGGACACCGACCGCGAACGCTCAACCGACGAAGCGGTGAAGGCCATCTTCGACGGCCTGAGCTGGCTGGAGCTGTTCGCCGACGAAGAACCCGTCTTCCAGTTCAGCCGCGCCGACCGTCATCGCGAAGTCGTCGATCAGTTGCTGGAGTCCGGTCACGCCTATCGCGACTTCACGACCGCCGAGGAAACCGGCCGCCTGCGCGACGCCGCCAAGGCCGAGCGCCGGGCCTTCGAATCGCCCTGGCGCGACCGCACCCCGACCGTCGACGACCTGGCCCTGCCGCACGTCGTCCGCTTCCGCCGGCCTCAGTCCGCCACTGTCACCGTCGCGGACGAGGTCCAGGGTCAGGTCAGTTGGTCGACCGACGACCTCGACGACCTCGTCCTGCTGCGCTCGGACGGCGCCCCGACCTATAATCTCGCCGTGGTGGTCGATGACCACGATATGGGCGTGACCCACGTCATCCGCGGCGACGACCACCTGAACAACGCCGCCCGCCAGAGCCTGATCTACGACGCCCTGGGCTGGACCCGACCGACCTTCGCACATATCCCGCTGATCCACGGTCCCGACGGCGCCAAACTGTCGAAACGCCATGGCGCCCAGGCGGTCCACGAATATGCCGAGATGGGCTATCTGCCCGAGGCCATGCGGAACTACCTGGCCCGATTGGGCTGGGCGCACGGCGACGATGAGCTGTTCAGCGACGCCCAGGCCGTCGAATGGTTCGACCTGGCGGGCATCGGCAAGGCGCCGGCGCGCTTGGACTTCGACAAGCTGGCCCACGTCAATTCGCACTGGCTGCGGCTCGCCGACGATGAACGCCTGGCCAAGCTGACGCTGGACATCCATCTGGCACGCGGCCGGAATCTCGCCGAGGCGGACGAGGCCAGGCTTCAGCGCGCCATGCCCTTCGTCAAGGATCGCGCCAAGACCGTGCTGGACCTGGCCGACCAGACCGAGTTCGTCCTCAAGACCCGGCCGCTCGCCATCGACGAAAAGGGCCGCGCCCTGCTGTCGGGCGACACCTTGGATCGCCTGGCGCGCCTGCGCGACCGGCTGGCCCTGTTCCAGTCCTGGGACGTCTTCGCCCTGGAAGCCGAACTCAAAAGCTTCGCCGAATCCGAACAGGTCGGGTTCGGCAAGATCGGTCCGCCCATGCGGACGGCCCTTACCGCTGGGTCAACTTCACCCGATATCGCACGAACTTTGTCCGCTCTTGGGCGCGACGAAAGTCTCGGGCGCTTGGATGATGCGCTGCAACAGACTAAGTGACACCCATAAACCAAAAAACGGCCGACGCCTCCCCGCGCCTGGACGTGTGATGCAAAGGGGCATTTCATGACTGAACAAGCCAATACCGCCGGGTCGGCGACCCTGTCCTTCGAGGGCAAGACCATCGAGCTTCCGGTCCTTTCGGGCTCCACCGGCCCGGACGTCATCGACATCCGCAAGATGTATGCGGGTACGGGCGCCTTCACCTTCGACCCGGGCTTCACCTCCACGGCTGCGTGCGAATCGGCCCTGACCTATATCGACGGCGACGCCGGCGTGCTGCTTCACCGCGGCTATCCGATCGACCAGCTGGCGTCGAAGTCGAACTTCGTGGAAGTCTGCCACCTGCTGCTGCACGGCGAACTGCCGACGGCCGAGCAGTTCGAAAAGTTCGAAAACAGCATCACCATGCACACGATGCTGCACAGCCAGTTCGACCGCTTCTTCGAAGGCTTCCGCCGCGACGCCCACCCGATGGCGATCATGGTCGGCACGGTCGGCGCCCTGTCGGCCTTCTATCACGACAGCCTGGACATCCATGATCCGGTCCAGCGCGACATCTCGGCCATCCGCCTGATCGCCAAGATGCCGACCATCGCGGCCCGCGCCTACAAGTATCACGTCGGCCAGCCGTTCGTGTCGCCGCGCAACGACCTGTCCTACGCCGAGAACTTCCTGCGCATGTGCTTCGCCGTGCCGGCCGAGGACTATCACGTCGATCCGGCCCTGGTGCGCGCCATGGACCGCATCTTCACCCTGCACGCCGACCACGAGCAGAACGCCTCGACCTCGACCGTCCGCCTGGCCGGTTCGTCGGGCGCCAATCCGTTCGCCTGTATCGCCGCCGGCATCGCCTGCCTGTGGGGCCCGTCGCACGGGGGCGCCAACGAAGAGGCGCTGACCATGCTGAAGCAGATCGGCACCCCGGACAACATCCCGGAGTTCATCCAGGGCGTGAAGGACCGCAAGTACAAGCTGATGGGCTTCGGCCACCGCGTGTACAAGAACTACGATCCGCGCGCCAAGGTCATGCAGCAGTCGGCCTATGAAGTCCTGGCCGCCACGGGCCGCGAGAACGACCCGCTGTTCCTGGTCGCCAAGGAGCTGGAGAAGGTCGCCCTGAACGACGAATACTTCACCTCGCGCAAGCTGTTCCCGAACGTCGACTTCTATTCGGGCATCACCCTGTCGGCGATGGGCTTCCCGACCAGCATGTTCACCGTCCTGTTCGCCCTGGCCCGCACCGTGGGCTGGATCGCCCAGTGGCAGGAAATGATGGCGGATCCGTCGCAGAAGATCGGCCGCCCGCGTCAGCTCTACACGGGCCCGACCGAGCGCGACTATGTGCCGATCGAACAGCGCGGCTGATCGAGCGCCACAGGCCCGAAATGCAAAACGCCGGGGCGCAGGCCCCGGCGTTTTTCTTTGTCTGAGACAGAACCGACGCGCCTATCTGGCGGCCTTGGCCTCGATGACCTTGAGCACGGCCTCGGCGGCGAGCGCCGAAGGGTCCGGCCCGCCCCGCCCCATCAGATCCAGCGCCGCCGTCTGACGCCTCGCCTGCTCGGCCGCAGCCTCGGGATCATTCAGCAACCGCCCGACGGCTCCGGCCAGATTTTCGACAGACGCCTCGCCCTGGATGAACTCCGGGGCGATCCGCTGATCGGCGGCGATGTTGAACAGGGAGATGTGTTTCGCCGTCACGACCCGTTTCATCAGCTCATAGCTGAGCCCGCCGATCTTGTAGGCGATGACCATGGGCGCGCCGGCCAGGGCCAGTTCGGTCGAGACCGTGCCGCTGGTGGCCAGGGCCGCCGTCGCGGCGCGCATGGCGTCGTATTTCTCGGCTTCGTCGACAAGATGGACGCGGAAGGGCCAGGCAGACACGCGACCGATCACATCCTTGGACACCGTGCCCGCAGCCGCCACGGCGACATCCAACGTCGGGTCCTGCGCCTTCAGACGAGCCACCGTCGCCTCATAGACGGGCGTCATCCGCGCAATCTCGGCAGGGCGACTGCCCGGCAGGATCAGCAGCAGTTTCGCATCCGCGGCTATCCCTCGGCGAGCGCGGAAGGCCGCGCCGTCGGCGTGGTCCATATCCACATGAAGCGCCGAAGACCCCACCACGGTCGTGGGCAGGCCCGCACGCTCAAACCAGGGCGCATCAAAGCTGTAGAGGGCCAGAAGGTGATCCACGGTCCGCGCCAGGGTCTTGGCCCGGACGGGGCGAGACGCCCAGACCTGAGGGCCGACATATTTGATCAGGGGCACGTCCGGTCGTGCGGCCCGGATCGCTTCGGCCACCCGAATGGTAAAGCCCCAGCTGTCGATCAGCACCACGGCGTCCGGCTGTTCGGCTGCAGCCAGTGCGGCCGTCTCCTGAACCCGACGTCGGACCATGCCATAGGCGCGCAGGCCCTCGATCCAGCCCAGGATCGACAGCTCGGCGATATCGAACGGACTGACGACGCCCTCCGCCGCCATGCGAGGCCCGCCGACGCCGACGAAGCTCACCGCGTCGCCCAGCCGCTTCCGGAGCGCCTGCGCCAGACCGGCGCCCAGGGCGTCACCCGAGGCCTCGGCCGCCACCAGCATGATCTTCAACGGACGGCTCATCGGTCTTCACCCCAGACGAACAGACCCAGCCGGTCCGCCGCCGCCACTATAGCCGGCCGGTCGATCAGGATCAGCCGTCCGGTCACGCCGGCGATGCCCGCCAGGCCCGCCGCCGCCGCCAGCTCGACCGTGCGCGGCCCGATCACCGGCATGTCCACACGTAGGTCCTGGATCGGCTTGGGGGCCTTGCCGAGCGCCCCCTTGGGGGCCGCCGGAGAACCGCGAAGATCGGCCGGCAGGCCCGCCACCCGGTGCAACATGGCGTCTGTCCCTTCCTGGGCCTCAACCGCCAGCACCAGACCGTCGCAGACGACCGCGCCTTGGCCGATGTCCAGTTCTCCTGACTTTTCGGCGACATACAGCGCCTTTCTCAGATCGGCGATCTGCTCCGGCGTCGGCGTCACAGCGCCGAGCGCGCCTTGCGCCAGGGTCTCGCCGCCCAGGATGTCATCGGCGCCTTCCACCGCGAACCCTTCGGCTTCGAACACCGAAAGGATCTTGCGCAGCAAGGCGTCGTCGCCCTGGGTCGCCGCAGCGACGATGCCCGGCAGCAGGGTCGCACCCTTGAAGTCCGGCTTCAAACTCTTGAAATCGGGTCGGTTGACGATGCCCGCCAGACAGACGGTCGTGCAGGTCTCCGCCTTCAGCGCCTTCAGTATGGCCCCGATCTGGGCCATGCCGAACTCGGCGCCCGGCCAGCGGGTCAGGTGGGGATCGGCGAACCCGGCCAGCCGGATGATGAAGACCGGCCGCCCCTCGGCGTCGCACCGCGCCGCCACCGCCGCCGGCAGGTCGCCGCCGCCGGCGATCAGGCCCAGCTTGCCGGGCGCGCTCATTCCGCGTTCGGCAGACACAGCGGACGCCGCCCGCCGTCGCGGATGAAGGCGATGATCTCCATGATCTCGGGCAGGTCGGCATAGGCCTGGGCCACGCCCTCGATCCGGCCGGCGAACTCGCCCTGCCCCTCGAACAGGTCGCGATAGGCCGCCAGCAGCCGGCGCACCTGGTCCTTGCCATAGCCTTTGCGCTTCAGTCCGATCAGGTTCAGCCCGCGCAGTCGCGCGTGATTGCCCCAGGCCGAGCCATAGGGGATGACGTCGCGGGTCACGGCGGCCAGACCGCCGATGATCGCCCCCTGCCCCACGCGCCCGTTCTGATGCACGGCGCACAGGCCGCCCAGGAAGACCTTGTCGCCAATATGAGCATGACCGCCCAGTGTGGCGTTGTTGGCCATGACCAGATTGCTGCCGACCACGCAGTCGTGACCGATATGGGCGCCCGTCATGAACAGGTTGCTGGACCCGACCACGGTCACGCCCGTCCCCTGCGGCGTGCCCCGATTGAAGGTGCAATGCTCGCGGATCTGGTTGTTCTCGCCGATCTCCAGCCGCACCGGCTCGCCCTTGTAGCCGTTGTGCTGCGGGTCGCCGCCGATGACGGCGAACGGATGGATCACCGTCCCGGCGCCCACAGTCGTATCCTGCTGGACCACCACATGGCTGACCAGGCGCACGCCCTCGGCCAGGACCACATTCGGCCCGACCGTGCACCAGGGCCCGACCTGGACCCCGTCGGCCAGGGTCGCCGTGGCGTCGATCAGGGCGGTGGGGTGGATGGTCATCAGGCGGCGGGCTCTGTCGCTGGAGTGGGCACGGTCACCACCATGGCCATGAATTCGGCCTCGGCGGCCAATTTGCCGTCGATGAAGGTCTCGCCGCGGAACTTGTAGGCGTCGCCGCGCGCCTTGATCACCTTGACCTCCATCCGCAGCTGGTCGCCCGGCCGCGCTGGTTTGCGGAAGCGCACGCCGTCGATGGACATGAACATGATGACCTTGTCGGCCACCGCGACGTCCAGCGTCTTGGACATCAGCAGAGCGCCGGTCTGGGCCATGGCCTCGACGATCAGCACACCCGGCATGACGGGGTCGATCGGGAAATGGCCCGGGAAGAAGGGCTCGTTGTGGGTGACGTTCTTGACGCCCACGATGGACGTGCGCGGTACGAAATCCTCGGCCTTGTCCACCAGCAGGAAGGGATAGCGGTGCGGCAGCCGCCGCATCACCTCGGCGTAATCGATCTTGCCGTCTTCACTCATCCCTATGATTCCTTCGGGGCCTTCTTTGAAGAGGCCTGTTTGGCGAGCCAGACGGTTTCGCGCAAGAACTGTCGGATCGGACGGGCCGGATAGCCGGACCAGGTCTCGCCCGCCGGAATGTTCGCCAGCACCCCGGCCCCGGCTGCGACCCGCGCGCCCTCGCCGATGGTGATGTGGTCGCCGATCCCCGCCTTGCCGCCAAAGATGACATTGTCGCCGCTGGTCACCGAGCCCGAAATCCCGGTGTTGGCGGCCATCAGATTGTTGCGGCCGATGACGCAGTTGTGGCCCACCATTACGAGGTTATCGATCTTGGTGTTCTCGCCAATGACCGTGTCGTCATAGGCGCCACGATCGATGCAGGAGTTGGCGCCGACCGTCACCCCGTCCTGCAGGATGACGCGGCCCAGCTGGGGAATATCCATGGCGCCGGCGGCCGTGCCGGTGGCGCCGAAGCCCGCCTCGCCGATGCGCGCACCGGCGTACAGCTTCACCCCGTCGCCGATCAGGGCGAAACCGACGGTGACGTTAGAACCGATCACGCAGTCCCGGCCGATCTGCACGCCCGGACCGATGACGGTGTTGGCGCAGATGCGCGTGCCGCGTCCGATACGGACGCCCTCGCCCATAACCACGCCCGGCTCCACGACCACGCTGTCGTCCTCAGCCGCCGCGGATGCGGCTATGGCGCGGTCCAGCGTGACCGGGCGGTGCAGCAAGGTCGAGGCCATGGCCCAAGAAGCCTGGGGCGTGCGGGAGACGATAACGGCGGCTTCAGCCGGCGCGGACGCGACGGCCTCGGCCGGCACGATCACGCAACCCGCCTTCGTTGCGGCCAGGGCTGCGGCGAACTTTCGGTCGCCCAGAAACGCGATCGCGCCCCCGTCCGCAGAGGACAGGGGCGCGACGGAACCTATGATCCGATCCCCGCCCCTCTCGACCTCGCCTCCGATTTGCGACGCCAGATCGGCGACGGACAAGGGGGCGAGGGTCTCGAAGAAGCGGGTGTCGGGCATGTCGAGCTTAGTTGGCGGCGGCCGGCTGTTGCGACTGCTGGGCCGGAACCGCCATGCGGTTGAACGACAGGGTCGGCAGGGCCGTGTTCAGGCGCTGGATGGCCGCATCGGTCAGGTCCATGGCCGGGTTCATCATGAAGACGCTCTCGCGGTCCAGCAGCAGGCCGCAGCCGCGCTCCTGGTACAGGGCGGTCAGGATGGGCGACACGGCCTCGGTGATGGCCTGGCGTTGCATGGCCAGAGTGTAGCGCAGTTCGTTCTCGCGCGTGCCTTCCAGCTGCTGAGCCTCTTGGGCGCGCTGTTGCAGTTGCTGGCGACGCTGCTGCAGTTGGTCGGCGGGGATGCTGGCGCCTGCAGTCTGCAGTTGCTGGGCTTCCGTCTGTATCTGAGTGGCGTAGGGCTGGAGTTCGCCCTGAACTTCCTGGGCCAGCTGTTGCATACGGGCCTCGACGGCTTGACCGGCGGCCGATTGGGCCAGCAGGCGGGCGTTGTAATAGACGCAGACGCCCGGAACGACCGGACCCGGGTTGGCGGGAGCGGCCGTTTGGGCCGAGGCGGCGGTGGCGACCAGAGAAGCGGCGGCCGTGGCGGCGATGATCAGAGCTTTCATGGGGTAATCCTCGTGCGAGCGCTTTTGCGTCGCTTCCTTAGAACTGGGTGGAGGTCGAGAAGCGGAAGGATTCCGTCTTGTCGTAGTCTTCCTTGGAAAGAACCTTGGAGATGTCGAACCGGATCGGACCCATCGGCGACTTCCAGTGGATGCTGATACCGGCAGAGGCCCGCAGCGACAGTTCGTCGGCGATGCTGGTGTCCACCGTGCCGGTGGAGGTCAGCTTATACCGGTCGTCAAGGACTCCCAAGGTGCCGACGTCGGCGAACAGCGAGGTCTTGATGCCGTACTGTTCGGGCAGATAGTTCGGCAGGGTCAGTTCGACCGTGCCGATGGCGTAGAAATTGCCGCCCAGCGCGTCGGTCGTATCCAGGTCGCGCGGCCCCATGCCGGCCGTCTCGAAGCCGCGGAAGCTGTTGCCGCCCTTGAAGAAGCGGTCGTTGATCCGGATCGGATCGCCGTTCCAGCCGCTGATATAGCCGGTCGAACCCTGAACGCTGACGACCCACTGCGGCGTGAAGCCATAGTACCAGGCGGCGTCAGCCTCGGTCTTCACATAGTTCACGTCCCCGCCCAGACCGGCGAAGTCTTGGCGCAACGAACTGGACCAGCCACGCGTCGGCCGAACCGGGTCGTTGGTGTAGTTCATCTGCAGCGTATAGCCGATCGACGAGTTGATATAGCTGCCGACCTGATCGCAAAGGGCCGACGAACCGCTGCCGGTCGTGGTGCAATAGCCGGTCGGCACGATGATCTCGTCCGACTTCAGGAAGTAGCGGGTGCTGAGCAGCATATTGCCGTTCAGCGGATAGGACAGCCGCAGGCCGCCGCCGGTCGAGCGGTAGTCGTACGACGAATATTCGCTGAGGTCGTAGCGCGAGTGGAACAGGTCCCAGCCGGCGCGCAGATCGCGGCCCAGGAACTTGGGCTCGGTGAAGCGGAAATCGACCTGCTGGCGCAGCGAGCCCCATTCCATCCGGGCGACGACATTCTGGCCACGGCCGCGGAAGTTACGCTCCGAGATGCCCAGGTTGACCGTGAAGGAGTCGACCGAGCTGAACCCGGCGCCGACGGAGAGCTCGCCCGTGGGCTGTTCCTCGACATTGACGTTGATAACCGAACGGTCCGGCGCGCTGCCGCGCGTCTCCTCGATCGTCACATCCTTGAAGAAGCCGAGTGCGCGCAGATTGTTGCGCGACCGCTCCATCAGGGCGCGATTGAAGGCGTCGCCTTCGGTCAGCATCAGCTCGCGGCGGATCACCGGGTCGATGGTGCGGGTATTGCCGACCACATTGATGCGGTCGATGTAGACGCGCTGGCCTTCGGAAACGTTGAAGGTGACGTCCACCGTGTCGGTGTCGGGATTGGCCTTGTAGGTCGGATTGATTTCGACGAAGGCGTAGCCGGCCGATCCGGCGGCGAAGGTCAGAGCGTCGACCGCTTGCTCGATCTTGTCGCTCTCGTAGAGCTGGCCTTCGCGGATCGGCACGAGCGCCTTCAGGAACTGGGCGTTCAGGCGGTCATTCTCGGTGATGACGTCGACCTTGCCGAAATTGTACTTGTCGCCTTCGTTCAGGGTCAGAGTGATCTGGAAGGCCTGGTCATCCGGCTGCAACTCGGCGACCGACGAAATGATGCGGAAGTCGTAATAGCCGCGGTTCGTATAGAATTTCCGCAGCTGCTCCTGGTCATAGTCCAGGCGGTTCGGATCGTAGTTGTCGTTGCTGGAGAAGAACTTCCACCATTGCGAGCGCTCCGTCACCATGACGTCACGTACGTCATTGTCGGAGAAGGCCTGGTTGCCCAGCACATTGATGGCGCTGATGCCGGTCTGGGGACCTTCGTTGATCTCGAAGATGACGTCGACGCGGTTCTGCTCAAGCTGGACCAGCTTGGGGGTCACGGTCGCGGAAATACGGCCTTGCAGGCGATACAGTTCGACGATGGCGCCCACGTCTTCCTGCACCTTGGCGCGGGTGTAGATGCCGCGCGGCTGAAGCGTGACCTCCTTGGTCAGCTTGTCCTCGGACAGGGCGCTGTTCCCCTCGAACACCACCTGGTTGATGATCGGGTTTTCGACGATCTGGACGATCAGGTCGCCGTTCTGGACGCCGAGCTGCACGTCGGCGAACAGGCCGGTGCGCGACAGGGTCCGCACTGCGACGTCCAGCACCTGGGCGTCGACATTGTCCCCGGGTCGGATCGGCAGATAGGACAGGACCGTCGTCTGGTCGATCCGCTGCGCGCCCTGGACCAGGATGCGGTTGACGGTCAGCGTTTGAGGCGCGGCGATCTCCACGCGTGGCGGCTGCCCATCGGCAGGCGCCGGAGCCGATTGCGCCAGAACGGGGGCTCCGAGCCCGGCGGCGACGGCCAGCGCCAGGAGGCTGGAACGGGCGCCCAGTCGGACGGCGGCGCGAGATTTCATGTCGTTCATTCTGAAAACCATCGGGGGCTGGCGTCGGCTCACGAGACGAGCCCGCCGAGGAATTGGAAGATGTTGAGCTTCTGTAGGTCGTTCCACGTCGCGAACAACATAAATCCCGCCAGAAGCGCAAGACCTGCGCGATAGCCCATCTCCTGATACCGCGCCGCCACGGGCCGCCGGGCTACGGCTTCATAGCCGTAGAAAAGCAGATGGCCGCCGTCCAGCACAGGAATGGGCAACAGATTTAGAAAGCCGATTCCGATCGAAAGTATGGCGGCGAAGGTTGTCAACGTCAGCAGAAGATTGATCGCGATGGCGCCGGGATCGGGATTGGCCTCGACCGCAGCCGTCGTCAGAGACCCCGTCGCCTTGGCTATGCCCAGCGGACCGCTGAACTGATCGCCGGACTCACGCCCTGTCGCCAGACGTCCAAGATAAGTCAGGGTTGATCCGATGACATCGCCAGTCTGGCGCACGCCCTCGGCCACAGCCTCGACCGGGCCATAACGGACATGGCGCAGATCACCGGGCGCCGGCGCGAGACCCAGGCCGATACGGCCGACCTTGACCCGCCCTGCGATGGGGTCGTTTTCCTCGCGACGTTCGGGCGTGGCCGTCAGTTCAACAGCCTGTCCCTGACGTTCAACGGTGAAACGAACCGGATCGCCGCTCGACAACATGACGGTTCGCGTCACCTCGCCGCCGTCCTTGATCGCCTTGCCGTTCACGCCGGTGATCAGGTCGCCGACCTGAAAGCCTGCAGCTGCGGCAGGCGAACCGGCCTGGACCTGAGCCACGCGCGCGGGGCGAAGCTGCGTGCCCACGCTCATGAAGACGATCGCGAAGATGGAGATGGCCAGTATGAAGTTGGCCATCGGCCCCGCCGCGACGATCAGAGCGCGCTGCCATACCGGCTTGAAGTGAAAATAGTCACGCTCGGCGCCCGGCCCGCCCTCGGCGATCACTCGCTGGCGCAGTTCAGCCAACCCCGCCTGGTCAGGCACGCTGGAAGCGTCCAGATCGCCTGAAAACTTCACATAGCCGCCGAGCGGCATCCAGCCGAACCGCCATTCGATCCCGTGGCGATCCGTGCGGCTGAAGATCGCCTTGCCAAAGCCGATAGCGAAACGGTCCACCTTCACGCCGAAGGCGCGGGCGACCAGGAAGTGACCCAGCTCATGGATGGTGACGATGAAGGTCAGCACCAGCAGGAACGGCACGATGTAGATCAGGATCTGACCCAGGGCGCCCAGCATTGTAAAATCGTCTCCCCAGGCCGATCAGGCCGCGTTCGCCAATCCGGCGATTATAGCTCCAGCCATGAATCGGGCCTCGGCATCGACCGAAAGGGCCGCGCCACAGGCGTCTCCAGAGCCGAAAACCATCCCCGCTTTCGTCGCACGCTCAAGGGTTTCGGCGACGACTGCGGCAATATTGAGAAAGCCCAGCTTGCGGTCAAGAAATGCGAAGGCCGCCACCTCGTTGGCGGCGTTGAACACGGCTGGGGCGGCGCCCCCTGCGGCCAACGCCTGGCGCGCCAGATCCAAGGCCGGAAACCGCGCCAGATCGGGCGCTTCAAACGTCAGCCGCCCCAAGGCGGCCAAGTCCAGCCTGGGTGCAGGCCAGGCGATCCGATCCGGCCAGGCCAGGGCGCAGGCGATCGGCGTGCGCATGTCCGGGGGCCCCATCTGGGCCAGGGTGGAACCATCCACATATTCCACAAGGCTGTGGATAATCGACTCCGGGTGCACCACCACGTCGATCCGCTCCTGCGGCATGGCGAACAAATAGGCGGCCTCGATCATCTCCAGGCCCTTGTTGGCCATGGTGGCGCTGTCGACCGAAATCTTGGCGCCCATGCTCCAGTTCGGGTGGGCCACGGCCTGTTCGGGCGTGACGCCCGCCATCTGGACGAGCGACGTCTGCCGGAAAGGACCGCCGGACGCCGTCAGCACCAGTTTCGCTACCTGTTCGGGCGCCTCGGCGGGAAAGACCTGGAAGATGGCCGAATGCTCGGAATCGACCGGGATCAGCCGCCCCCCTGCCCGCTTGACCCGCTCGATCAGCGCCGGTCCGCAACAGACCAGGCTCTCTTTGTTGGCCAGAGCCAGGACCGCGCCTGTGTCCGCCGCAGCCCAGGCCGACTTCAGACCCGCCGCACCGACGATCGACGCCATGATCCAGTCCGCCGGCCGCGTCGCCGCCTCGACGATCGCCGCCTCCCCCGCCGCCACGGCCACGCCGGTTCCCGCCAGGGCGTCACGCAGATCGTTCAGCTTCGTCGGATCGGCGGTGACCGCCAATTTGGGCTTCCACCGTCGCGCCTGCTCGGCCAGCTTTGCGATATTGGCGCCCCCTGTCAGGGCCTCTACTTCGAAACCGCCCGTGCCCGTCGCCTCGGCCTGATCCATCAGATCCAGCGTCGATGAGCCGACCGAGCCGGTCGAGCCCAGAACCGTGACGCGACGACGGATCAAGACGCGCCTCGTTCCAGAAGAACCACCAGCAGACGGCCGGCCGCCACCACCACCACGGCGAACATCAGTCCATCGACGCGGTCCAGCAGCCCTCCGTGCCCAGGAATGGTGTTGCCCGCGTCCTTGACCCCGAACCGCCGCTTGAGCCCGGATTCCCAAAGGTCGCCCGCCATGGTCGCCAGCGCCGCCGCCAGCCCCAGGATCGCGCCCCAGAAAATCGTCAGCCGCCCCATGTCGAACCAGGCCGTCAGCACGGCGCCGGCGACTGCGCCCGCCAAAATGCCGCCGACGAAGCCGGACCAGGTCTTGTTGGGCGAGTAGCGCGGCCACAGCTTGGGACCGCCAAAGGTCGATCCCGCTAGATAGGCCAGGATGTCCGCCGACCAGGTGACGGCGAAGACCAGCGCCGTCCAGTGCAGCCCGACTGGGCTTTCGCCGTCACGCAGCCAGATCAGCAGAACGGACGGCCAGCCCAGATAGAGAACGCCATAGGCCGCATCGATCGCCTGCTGTCCCTGTTTGCGGGCGTAGAGGCCTGCCGCAGCAGCGCCGAACACCAGAACGACGAAGGCCACGGACATGACGCCGAAATAGGCGCTGACGACCGAGGCCATGACCGCGATCGCGACAGCGACGCCAACCGGGCGTCGGGCTCTCGGCGCGCTCATCGCCCCCCATTCGAAGGACAACACTACGCTTGCGGCCAGAACCAGCGCCAGGAACCAGACGCCGCCGAACCAGGTGGCCGCGACGGCAGCCGGAGCCAGCACGGCGGCCGACGCCGCCCTCAGCGCGATATCACGTCCCTTGACCGCCATCAGGCCGGCACACAGGCGGCTAGGGGATCTCGTCCGCCATAGCGACGCTCACGTTGGGCGAAGGCGGCGACCGCTTCTCCCAAGGCCTTGGGGCCGTAGTCGGGCCAGAGGATGTCCTGGAACACCAGCTCGGCATAGGCGGCTTCCCAAAGCAGGAAGTTCGACAGCCTCTGTTCGCCCGACGTCCGAATGATCAGATCCAGCGGCGGGGACCCGGCCGTGGCCAGCCCGGCGGCGAAATTCTTTTCGTTCAGCGGCTCGGTCGTCTCGCCTGCCAGTATCCGTTCCGCATGCCGCTGCGCAGCATCCACCAGATCGGCTCGGCCGCCGTAGTTGAATGCGACCTGAAGCATGAACTTCTCATTGTGGGCCGTTTGCGCCTCGGCCTTGTCGATGATCGCGGCGATGTCGGGCGGCAGGCCCTCGCGACGCCCCAGAATGCGCAGACGTACGCCCGCCTTTTCCAATCGCGCCAGATCGCTGGCGACATAGGTCCGCACCAGTCCCATCAGGTCCGAAACCTCGTCGGCGGGACGGCTCCAATTTTCGGTCGAGAACCCAAAGACGGTCAGGCAACGAATGCCGAAGTCCGGCGCGGCCTGGATCGTCCGTTTCAACGCCTGGACGCCCTCGCGGTGGCCCAGCGCGCGCGGCAGCCCCCTCGCCTTCGCCCAGCGGCCGTTGCCGTCCATGATGATGGCGACATGGCGCGGTCCATCCGGACCCGGGCCTGAAGGCGCGGCGCTGTCTGCCGTCATCTGTCGTTCGATCCCTTCAAGCCCAAGTCGATCCGCCTCAGACCTGCATGATCTCTTGTTCCTTGGTCTTCAAGGCCTCGTCGATGCGCTTGATGGCGGCGTCCGTCTCCTTCTGGATGTCCGCCTCCAGCTTCTTCTGTTCGTCCTGGCTGATATCGCCGGCCTTCTCGGCCTTCTTAAGATCGTCATTGGCGTCGCGGCGCACGTTACGCACGGCGATCTTCTGCTGCTCAGTGTATTTGCCGGCCAGCTTGACCAGGTCCTTACGGCGCTCCTCGGTCAGGGGCGGCACAGGAATACGCAGGGTCTGGCCGTCGACGATGGGGTTCAGGCCCAGGTTGGCGTTGCGAATGGCCTTTTCAACGGCGATCACCATACCCTTGTCCCAGACGTTCACGGAGATCATCCGCGGCTCAGGCACGCTGATGGCGGCCACGGCCGACAGCGGCGAGGCCGATCCATAGGCCTCGACCCGCACGGGCTCCAGCAAGCCGGCGTTGGCGCGTCCGGTGCGCAGGCCGCTGAACTCTTCCTTCAGCGCCACGACCGCCTTCTCCATGCGATCGCGATAGGTTTTCACTTCGGGCTTGGCCATGGTCTTGGTCTCTCTTGTCTTGAACGGTCGTCCGAACGATCAGGCGGGGTCCTGAATGATCGTGCAGGTGCCTTCGCCGGTAAGGGCCCGGCGAAGGGAATCGTCTTCCCGGATCGAGAAGACGACGATCGGAATGCCCGTGTCGCGCATCATGGCGATGGCGGAGGCGTCCATGACCCGCAGATCCTTGGCCAGGACGTCCTGATAGGTCAGGGTCTCGTACCGGGTCGCGGTCGGGTCCTTCTTGGGGTCGGCGGTATAGACGCCGTCCACGCTGGTTCCCTTCAGCAGGGCGTCGCAACCCATTTCGGCGGCGCGCAGGGCGGCGCCTGAGTCCGTGGTGAAGAAGGGCGCGCCGACGCCGGCGGCGAAGATCACCACCCGGCCCTTTTCAAGATGACGCAGGGCGCGACGGCGGATGTAGGGTTCAGCGATGGCGGCCATGGGAATGGCGCTCTGCACGCGCGTCGAGACGCCGATCTTCTCCAACGCCGACTGCATCGCCAGGGCGTTCATGATGGTCGCCAGCATGCCCATATAGTCGGCCTGGGCGCGCTCCATGCCCGCAGCGGCCTTGGACAGGCCGCGGAAGATGTTGCCGCCGCCGATCACCAGGCAGATCTCTACGCCCTCGGCGGCGACCTGCGCCACGGCCTTGGCGACCGTGTCCACGGTCTTCATGTCAACGCCGAAGGACTGATCGCCCATCAGCACTTCGCCGGAAACCTTAAGCAGGACGCGTTTGTAGCGGAAGTTCGGGGGGGCGTCGGGCATGCGGGTGGGTCCGTTGTCTGCGGCGCCGTTGAATCAGGCGACTTCTTATAGACGAAGGGCGCGCCGACCATCAAAGCCGAACGCGCCCTTATGATAGAAATCCCTCACGAATGAGGGAGTGAGGCTTAGTTGCCGCCCATCATCGAGGCGACTTCGGCCGCGAAATCGGGGCCTTCGACCTTCTCGACGCCTTCACCCAGCGCCAGGCGGACGAAGCCGGCCAGGTGCAGGTTGGAGGAGCCCAGTTCCTTGGCCGAGTTGGCGACCAGCTGTTCGATGGTCACGTCCGGGTCCATCACGAACGGCTGCTTGGACAGCACCACGTCCTTCTGGAACTTGTTGATCTGGCCTTCCACGATCTTGGCGATCATGGCTTCCGGGCGACCTTCTTCCTTGGCCTTTTCGGTCAGAACGGTGCGTTCCTTCTCAATGGCGGCAGGGTCCAGGTCGTCGGTGTTCAGCGACAGCGGGGCGGTCGCAGCGACGTGCATGGCGATCTTGCGGCCCAGTTCGCGCAGAGCGGTCTTGTCGCCCTCGCCTTCCAGAGCGACCAGCACGCCAATACGGCCCACGCCCGGCGAAACCGCGTTGTGGACATAGGTCGAAACGACGCCTTCCGACACCGACAGGCGGGCGGCGCGGCGCAGTTGCATGTTCTCGCCGATGGTGGCGATCATGTTGGTCACTTCGTCCTGGACCGTCTTGCCGACTTCCAGCTCAGCGCCGTGAAGGGCCTCGACCGAGTGATGCTCCAGGCCCAGTTGGGCGAACGACTTGGCGGCGTTCTGGAACAGCTCGTTGCGGGCGACGAAGTCGGTCTCAGCGTTGAACTCGATGGCGGCGGCGACTTCGCCCTTGCCGTCTTCCTTCGACGCGACGGCGACCAGGCCTTCAGCGGCGACGCGGTCGGCCTTCTTGGCGGCCTTGGACAGGCCCTTGGCGCGCAGCCAGTCGATCGCTGCTTCGATGTTGCCGTCGTTTTCGACCAGCGCCTTCTTGCAGTCCATCATGCCGACGCCCGAACGCTCGCGAAGTTCCTTCACGAGGGCGGCAGTGATCTCGGCCATGTTCTTCTCCTTGGGGGATTTCGTATGTGGGAACGGCCGGGCTGACTTAGCCCGGCCGTGTGTCAGTTCAAACCACGGCCTTCATATTGCGCTATTGCTTGCCGCAAGGCGGCTCGCTGCTTTAGCGCGAAGGCCGTCAGGCGTTAGCCGGCAGCCTGTTCGGTCTCGACCGCGTCCAGGGCTTCGGTGTTGGCCGAGGTGTCGTCCGAGGCCAGCAGTTCAGCAGCGACTTCTTCCGTGCCGGCCGGCGCGGCGTCGGCTTCGACCGGGGTCGAGGCTTCACGCAGCATGGGCTCTTCCGGATTGATCGCAGCGCCCAGGTCCACGCCCGAGGCGGAGGCGCCGGCGGCCAGGCCGTCCAGGACGGCGTCGGCGATCAGGTCGCAGTAGGTCTGGATGGCGCGGGCGGCGTCGTCGTTGCCCGGGACCGGATAGGTGATGCCGTCCGGATCCGAGTTGGTGTCCAGGATGGCGATGATCGGGATGTTCAGCTTGCGGGCTTCCTGGATCGCGATCGCTTCCTTGTTGGTGTCGATCACGAACATGATGTCCGGGATCGAACCCATGTCCTTGATGCCGCCCAGCGACAGTTCCAGCTTGTCCTTCTCGCGCTGCAGGTTCAGCAGCTCCTTCTTGACGCGGCCTTCGCCGCCGTTCTCGAGGATGCCTTCCAACTCGCGCAGACGGGCGATCGAGCCCGAGACGGTGCGCCAGTTGGTCAGCGTGCCGCCGAGCCAACGGTTGTTCATATAGTACTGGGCGCAGCGCTTGGCGGCTTCGGCGACCGGATCGGCGGCCTGACGCTTGGTGCCGACGAACAGAACGCGACCGCCTTTGGCGGCGACGTCACGCACAGCCACCAGAGCCTGGTGGAACAGCGGCATCGTCTGCGACAGGTCGATGATGTGGATGTTCGAGCGCGAGCCGAAGATGTAGCGGTCCATCTTCGGGTTCCAGCGGTGCGTCTGGTGGCCGAAGTGGGCGCCCGCTTCCAGCAGGGTGCGCATCGAGAATTCAGGCAGAGCCATGATCGTTAGTTCCTTTTTCCGATCAAACGTGGCGCGGGGATTAAAGGTCTGAGGACCCTCGGAATGGAGCGTGTCGGGATGTCTCCCCGAAACGCGCCTCGCCCGCGTTGCGAAGTGCGGGGGCCGTTTAGGCGGGATGCGCCAAAATAGCAAGCGCTGCGCCCACAAAGACGAAAGGCGGCCCCTTGCGGGACCGCCCTCGTCTTGTGAACCCGGAGATCAAACTACATGGCGTTGACCAAGGCCTGGGCCCGGTCGCGATGCTTCGTGATGGTGGGGATCATCTCCCGCGCCAGGGTCGCCAAGGCCGGGGCGTCGGAGTTGTCCGAGAAGCCGTTCAGCAGCGTCAAAGTCTCGTTGTGAGCGGCCACCTGCTGATCCAGATAGACCCTATTAAAATCGTCAGGCGCGGCGGCGTTCAGATTGTCGATCATGCCCTGGCGGCGCTGATCCAGCATCGTCGGCATGGTGACGTCGGGCGCAGCGGTGGAAGCCGTTGACCGCAGCTTTTCGCCGGCGGCCGTATGGTCCTCCTCGATCATCGAGGCCAAAGCCTTGACGTCGGCGTTATTGGACTTGGTCTCGGCGATACGGGCGGCCTCGATCTCGTACATATTGCCTTCCGCCAAGTTCGTGACGAAGCCATCGACGGTGTTGGCGCCCAGAGTGGCGGCGGAGGTCTGCCCGACCATGCCGGCGGCTGCGTCCTGCGTCGCGTTGACAGCCTCGCTGGTGTTCTGAGCCGCAGTGTCGTCGCCCTGGTTACAGGCCGCAAGAAGAGCCAGCGACGCGGCGCCGGCGATGAGAATATTCTTCATTGGTTGTCTCCCTTGAGACCCTCAAAACCCCTCCGCCACAACGAGGTTCCATGATTTCATAAGCTTAGCCATATTCCGATCCGAGCATTCCGACTCTCGCCCACTTCAGCAAACAGTGATATTTTCATCTGAAGAATGGGGGATGCAGCTATGGCTTGGCGGGCCAGCCTAGGGGCGATTTTTGCGGCGGCGGCCCTCGGGGCCGGCGTCGCTTGGACACAGGCGCAGCCTGAGCAGGCGAACCGACCGCCACCCGCTGGCCCGACGCCGGCGGAGGTTCCCCTGTCCCCCAGTCGCGCGGACCAGGCCGCAGTCGCTATCGCGCGACAGGATCCGCTGGCAGGGCGTCTTCGAAGCCTTCTAGGCCAGGACAGAGCAACGGCGCCGCTCTTATCGCAGATCGAAGCCTCGCCCGTACCGGTGCTTGGCCCCGCCGATCCCAGCCTGTTACGCAGCGCCCGCTTCTATCCGGGCGACCGCCAGTACACGCTGGTGGTCCGCAAAGAGGGCTTGATCGTCGAGATTTTCGGCTCGATCCGCGCCCTTCAGTCACCGACGGGCGTTGCGCCGCCCGCCCCCGTCGCCGTCACCCCGCAAACTCGAGCCTTGGTGCGTGCGCCCGCGCCTGCGCCGGCCGCACGCGCCTTGGCGGCGGAGCGTGGCCTCACACAGGTCCATACCGAACAGACGGAATATGGGGTCGACGTCGCCTTTGTCCGGTTCGGCGCCGCCTATAATCTGACCTTCGTCTGTGACTCGATGGGACCGCCGGACTGTACGGAGGCGGCCGCCTTGGCCTTCGCTGCGTCTCTGCAACTGCTGGGCGGAGGCGGACAGTGAAACGTCTGGCCATCCCTGCCCTTCTGCTGCTCGCCGCCTGTTCACCATCGGGCTGCGGCCAGACGACGCCCCCGGCGGACGCCCCGGCGACGCCGTCCGCGCCTCCCGTCGCGCCGGCTGAACCGCAGCCCACTCCGCCGGCGCCGGAGCCCATCACCTGGCCGCACGAACCCGCCGGGAGCCTTTACCCAGGGTCTGGGGCCGGGGCGACGGATGTCACCCTGTGGGCGCCGGGGATGCGGTTTCCCATGGAGGCGGCGCCGGCCTTCGCCAACTCGCAGGTTTACGGGTACGGCGGCTATCAGGCGCCGGGGCCCGGCGGGCAGTGCGACAGTCGGAACTACGACTATCCGTGGCGGGACAATTTCTGCGAAAGCCGGTCTTGGACCAACGGCATGTGCCCCAGCGGCAAGGGGCACCAGGGGCAGGACATCCGGCCCTCGACCTGCGTGAAGAAGGTCCATGCCGTGGTCGCCGCCGAGTCCGGCACGGTGACTTCGATCGGCAGCTACACCGTCTTCATCCAGGGGGCGAGCGGCCGGATCTATCGCTATCTGCATATGGACATGCCTGGGGTCCGGGCCCTGATCCATGAGGGGCAGGCCGTGACCCGGGGGCAGAAGATCGGCACGGTGTCGGCCGACTTCGGCGGCAACGCCACGACGATCCATCTGCACTTCGAGATCAAGGCACCGGTGACCTCGGGCGGGTCGACGGCGGTGATCTTCGTGCCGGTCTATACCAGCCTGGTGGACAGTTATGGACGGCTGCTGAACACCCCCGGCGAGGCCTGATCCCCGTCAAGGGGCGTCGGGCAGGCTGTATTCCAGGTCGTAGCGGTGTTCGCCCTCGACGATGGTCAGATGGAAGACGCCGCTGATGCCGGCCAGTTCACCCTCGCCCGAGCCGGGGACGATGGTGATCAGGAGGTCCTGCGCGCCGGCGTCCATCACGCCGCGATGGACCATGGCGAAGGCCCCACGGCGGCCGTCCAGCACGCCCGTCACCCGCTCCATGGCGACATAGGCGCCCGATCCACCGGCCAAGAGGCCGAGCATCTCGCCCGAACCGCCGCCTTCAAACGCGCCGTGGAAGGTCTTGGCCAGCAGCATGCGGCCCGGGGCGCCGGCGGGCGCGTCCGGGTCTGGCTCGACGGGCGTGATCTGGACGTCGAAGGTTCCGACGGCGTGGGACATGACGGGGCTCCTGACGGCGGGCGCAGCCGCGGTCGCGATGGGGGCGGGATCGGAGGCAGCGGACAAGAGGGCGGCGGTCAGGATGAGGGCGATCATCAGGCCTCCTCCAGCATCAGCACGCCCGGGGCCGACTTCAGCGCGCCGCGCAGGGCGCCGTCGAGCCGGTAACGGCCGGGCAGTTTGACCTCGACCTCCTGAAGCCCCTCCAGCGAGGCGATCAGCGAAATCTCGCCGCCCTTGCCGATGGTGCCCGAGCGCGCCCGTTCCAGACGCGCCTTCAGGGCGTCGGCATCGGCGGTGCGGGCCGAGACGTGGATGCGAAGCCCGATGTTCGCGTCGTCCAGCAGATTGTCCATCTGGCTGGCGTCGTCGCCGAAGAAGCGCACCTCGCCTTCGGACGACTTGGCGCGGACCCGCACCATGACCGAGGCGCCCGGCTCCAGCACCTCACGGCATTTGCGCAGCTGTTCGGGCGGGAACAGGCATTCGAACTCGCCGGTCGGGTCCGAGAAGGTGACGAAGGCGAACTTCTCGCCGGTGCGGGCGCTGGCGCGTTCCTGTTTGCGGCGCACCACCCCGGCCATCTGGAAGGCCTCGTGGCCCGACTCCGCCAGGGGAATGGCCTCGGCGACGAAGGTGACGCGTTTGCGCTTCAGGGCCGAGGTCATCTCGTCCAGCGGGTGGCCCGACAGATAGAAGCCGACCGCGGAGAGTTCATGGTCCAGCCGTTCCGGCCCGACCCAGGGTTCGACGCTCTTCAGGCGGGGCCGCCCCACATGGGCCTGATCACCGCCGAATAGGGAGACCTGGGACGAGGCCCGCTCGGCCGCCACGCTCTGGCAATAGGCCATCAGGACGTCGGCCTGTTCGACCAGCTGGCGGCGGTTGGGATGGATGCTGTCGAAGGCGCCGGCCTTGGCCAGGCCTTCCAACGCGCGCTTGTTGACGCTGCGCGGATCGACCCGTTCCAGGAAGTCGAAGATGTCGGCGAACCGACCGCCGGTCTGGCGCACCTCGATCACATGGCGCATCGCCTCGAGCCCGACGTTGCGAATGGCGCCGAGGGCGTAGAGGACCACCCCCCGGCTGTCGTCCCAGGCCACGTCGAAGTCGGCCGAGGACCGGTTCAGATCGGGCGGCAGCACCGGCACGTCGAACCGTTTGGCGTCCTGATAGAAGACCGCCAGCTTGTCGGTGTTCGACAGGTCCAGGCTCATCGACGCGGCGAAGAATTCAACCGGGTGGTTGGCCTTCAGCCAGCCCGTCTGGAACGAGATCAGCGCATAGGCGGCGGCGTGCGACTTGTTGAAACCATAGCCGGCGAACTTGGCCACCAGGTCGAAGATCGAGCCGGACTGGGTCTCGGGGACGGTCTTCTCCAGGGCGCCCTTGACGAAGCGCGCCCGCTGGAAGTCCATCTCCTCCTTCTTCTTCTTGCCCATGGCCCGACGCAGCAGGTCGGCCTCGCCCAGGCTGTAGCCCGCCAGGATCTGGGCGATTTTCATCACCTGTTCCTGGTAGATGATGACCCCATAGGTCTCGGTCAGCACCTCTTTCAGACTGGGGTGGAGATAGTCGACCTCGGCCCGGCCGAACTTCCGGTCGATATAGGTGTCGATCATCTCCATCGGCCCCGGCCGATACAGCGAGATCAGGGCGGTGATCTCCTCGATGGAGCCGCAGCGCATCTTGCGAAGGGTGTCGCGCATGCCCTGGGATTCCAGCTGGAACACCCCGACGGTCTGGCCCGAGGCCATCAACTCATAGGTGCGGGCGTCGTCCAGCGGCAGGCCGCTCCAGTCCGGCGCCGCGCCGCGCCGCTCCAGATAGCCGCGCGCCCGGTCCAGCACGGTCAGGGTCTTCAGGCCCAGGAAGTCGAACTTCACCAGCCCCGCCGGCTCGACCCATTTCATGTTGAACTGGGAGGCCGGAATGGTGGAGCGCGGATCCTGGTACAGGGGCACCAGTTCGACCAGGGGCCGGTCGCCGATGACGATGCCGGCCGCGTGGGTCGAGGCGTTGCGGTACAGCCCCTCCAGCTCCAGCGCGGTTTCCAGCAGGGTGCGGACCGCCGGCTCGGCGTCCCTCGCCTCTTTCAGGCGCGGCTCAAGGTCGATGGCCTGGGCCAGGGTGACGGGCGCGGCCGGGTTGTTCGGC
Source organism: Brevundimonas sp. FV2ps16 (assembly GCF_058681075.1). Classification (NCBI taxonomy): domain Bacteria; kingdom Pseudomonadati; phylum Pseudomonadota; class Alphaproteobacteria; order Caulobacterales; family Caulobacteraceae; genus Brevundimonas; species Brevundimonas sp. FV2ps16. The sequence continues at coordinate 2,896,265 of NZ_CM178728.1, forward strand.
ACCATCTTGCAGAGCCGGTCCACCTGGCCCAGCGGCATCTGCAGCACCCGGCCGACGTCGCGCAGCACGGCGCGCGCCTGCAGGGTGCCGAAGGTGATGATCTGGGCGACCCGGTCCTTGCCGTAGTGGGCCTGGACATAGTCGATCACCTCTTCGCGCCGCTCCTGGCAGAAGTCGATGTCGAAGTCGGGCATGGAGACCCGTTCGGGGTTCAGGAACCGCTCAAACAGCAGGCCGAACCGCAAGGGGTCCAGATCGGTGATGGTCAGGGACCAGGCGACCAGAGACCCGGCCCCGGAGCCCCGCCCCGGCCCCACCGGAATGCCGTGTTCCTTGGCCCATTTGATGAAGTCGGACACGATCAGGAAATAGCCGGGGAAGCCCATCTGCTGGATGATGCCGACCTCCCACTCCAGCCGGCTCCAGTATTCCTCGACCGGCACGGCCGGCGTGATCTGGCTGAGACGGACCTTCAGTCCCTCGCGCGCCTGGTGGGCCAGTTCGTCGGCCTCGGACCGCCCCGCCCCAGTGTCGAAGCGCGGCAGGATGGGGGCGTGGGTCTTGACCAGGAAGGCGCAACGCCGGGCGATGTCGATGGTGTTGTCGCAGGCCTCGGGCAGGTCGGCGAACAGGGTCCGCATCGCCTCCGCCGACTTGAACCAGTGTTCCCCGGTGATGCGGCGACGGTCTTCCTGGCCCGTGAAGGCGCCGTCGGCGATGCACAGCAGGGCGTCGTGGGACTTCGCCTGGGCCGCCTTGGCGTAATAGACGTCGTTGGTGGCGACCAGAGGGACGTCGTTGGCATAGGCCCATTCGACCAGACCCGGCTCGGCCCGCCGCTCGTCGTCCAGGCCGTGGCGCTGAAGCTCGACGTAGAAGCGGTCGCCGAAGACGGATTTCATCGTCGCCAGGGCGGCCGCCGCCTCCGCCGTCTTGCCCTGGGCGAACAGGGGATCGACCGGGCCGTCCGGTCCACCCGACAACAGGATCAGGCCTTCGGACCGCGCCACGATCAGGCTCCAGGCCACGCCGGGCTCGGCCATTTCGCCCGCGTCCAGATAGGCCGAGGACGACAGGGCGCACAGATTGCGCCAGCCCGCCTCGTTCTGGGCCAGCAGAACCACGGTCGGCGTCTTGGCCCAGCGGGCGGCCTGCTGGCCGCCGATGCCCAATACCGGAAGCGCGCAGGCGACGATCGGCTGGACGCCTGCGTCCTTGGTGTACTGGCTGAACTCAAGCGCGCCGAACAGATTGGACCGGTCGGCGATGGCTACGGCCGGCATGCCGGCGTCCGCCGCCAGCTTGCCCAGCTTGCCCGCCTTGATCGCGCCTTCCAGCAGCGAATAGGCCGAGCGGACCCGCAGATGGACGAAACCCTGACCTTCTGCCGCGCTCACCCGTCCACTCCTTCAGCTAGACCGCAGATTAAGACCCCGACTCGGTCAGCGCACCAATGGCGGGTCGCATCATGTCGTAAAAACAGGGTGACAAACCGCCAAACCGCCAAACATGCAGTTAGACCGAGGTGACCATCAGGGCCGCCTGCCAGGCCATCCAGACGAAGCCGCCGCACGATGCAAGCGACAGCATATCTCTCATCAAACGCGGCATGGTCTTATCCCCAGGTCGATCAATGTTCCTGACTTGTTCTATGTTCTCTCATTGTTCTCGTCAACCCCCGCTCTTAGCCCCAGGCGGGACGGGTTGAAACCAATCGCCCCGGCGCGTCGTATGGGCTTTGCAGAAAGGGAGATGTCCCATGGCCAAGACCCGCACCTTCGCCGCCGCCCTGGCCCTGTCGCTGATCGCCGGCCTGTCGCCGCTGGGCCGCGCCGACGCGCAGAACCCGCCCGCCACCCAGACCGCCGTCTTCGCCGGCGGCTGTTTCTGGTCCGAGGAAAAGGCGTTCGACGGCCTGCCCGGCGTTCGTTCGGCGGTGTCGGGCTTCGTCGGCGGCCAGACGGCCAACCCGACCTATGCGCAGGTGGTGCGCGGCGGGACCGGCCATATGGAGGCGGTCCAGGTGACCTTCGATCCGCGCGTCGTCAGCTATCGCGCCCTGGTCGACCGCTACTGGCGCACCATCGATCCGACCGATCCGGACGGACAGTTCTGCGATCAGGGCCCGTCGTATCGCGCGGCCGTCTTCGCCACGGCGGATCAGCGCGCGGCGGCGGTCGCGTCGCGCGACGCGGCGATGCGGGTCTTGGGCAAGAGCTTCACCACCCCGGTCGTCGGCGCTCAAAGGTTCTGGCCCGCCGGGGCGGAGCATCAGGACTACGCCCGCCGGCACAGCGCCCACTACGAAGCCTACCGCCAGGGTTGCCGCCGGCCCCAGCGGCTGCACGCCATCTGGGGCGACGCGGCGGTGGGGTGAGGCGGACAGGTCTTCAATAAGCCTGGCTCAGTAGGCCTGGCTCAGTAGGCCTGGCTTTCGGCGGCCCGCTCTTCCAGATGGCCGTCCTTCAGGGCGAAGACGCGGTCCATGTGGCCGGCCAGTTCCATATTGTGGGTGGCGATCAGGGCGGCGACGCCCGTGGTCTTGGCCAGGTCGCGAAGGGATTCGAACACGGACTGGCTGGTGGTCGGGTCCAGGTTGCCGGTCGGTTCGTCGGCCAGCAGCAGGCGGGGCTTGTTGGCCAGGGCGCGAGCGATGGCGACGCGTTGTTTCTCGCCGCCCGACAGTTGCGCCGGCTGGTGGGTCAAGCGTTCGCCCAGGCCCAGGGTCGTCAGCGTCTCTTCCGCCTGGGCGCGGGCCTTGGCGAGGCTCATGCCCGCGATCCGCATCGGCAGGGCGACATTGTCGCGGGCGTCAAACTCGGCCAGCAGATGGTGGAACTGATAGACGAAGCCGATCCGCGACAGGCGCAGATGGGTGCGGGCGCGCTCGTCCAGATCGCCCACCATCTCGCCGTCGATGGCGACCGTGCCCTCGGTCGGCTTTTCCAGCAGGCCGGCGGCGTGCAGCAGGCTGGACTTGCCCGAGCCCGAGGGACCGATCAGTCCGACCATCTCGCCGGGCATGACGTCCAGATCGACGCCCTTCAGCACGGTCAGGCCGCCGTTGGCGGTGTCATAGGTGCGGGTCAGGCCGCGCACCGACAGGATGGGACTACTCATAGCGGAGCGCCTCCACGGGATCGATGCGAGAGGCCGTCCAGGACGGCGGCAGGCTGGCCAGGCAGCTCATGCTGAAGGACAGCAGGGCGACCCAGGTCACGTCCATTGGATCGACCAAGGCCGGGATGGCGTCCAGTTGATAGACGTCCGCGTTGAACAGCTGCACGCCCAGCACAGCCTCGATGGCGTGCTGGATGGCCCCGATGTTCCAGCAGAACAGCAGGCCCAGGGCCAGACCCGCCAGGGTGCCTGCGACGCCGATCATGGCGCCGGACATGAAGAAGATGCGCAGGATGGCCGACGGGCTGGCGCCCACCGTCCGCAGGATGGCGATGTCGCGCGTCTTGTTCTTCACCAGCATGACGATGCCGGAGATGATGTTCATGGCGGCGATGGCGACGACCAGGCCCAGGATGATGCTCATGGCCACCCGCTCGACCCGCAGGGCGCCGTAGAAGGCGGCCAGGCGCTCGCGCCAGTCGCTGATGACCGAACCCGGGCCGGCGGCGTCGCGGATGGCGGGGGTCAGGTCACCGACGCGGTCGGGGTCGTCGACCTTGATCTCGATGGCGTCCCAGACCCCCTCCTTGCCGAAGAAGAGCTGCTGCTGCTCCAGCGGCATGAACAGGAAGGCGCGGTCGAAGTCGGCCGTGCCCGAGCGGAACAGGCCGCCGACGAAATAGGTCTTCTCAAGCCCGCCCAGATTGCCGAAGGCGCTGTCGGCGCCGGTCGGCGAATAGAGGGTGACGGGGTCGCCGACCCGCAGGCCCAGGGAGTTGGCCAGAGCCGCGCCCATCAGGATGCGGTCGCCGCCGTACGCGCCCTTGCCGAAGTCGGCCCGTTCCTGGGGCGTCAGGCTGTCGAACACATATTTGGTGGTGGCCAGATCCTGGGGCCGCACGCCGCGCACCATGGCGCCCGTGGTGAAGTTGCCGACCCGGACTAGGCTCTGGCTCTCGTTCAGCGGGGTGACGCTGACCACGCCGGGCACGTCGGCGATCCGCTTCAGGGCCGCGTCCCGGTCTTCCGACGTCAGCACCGGGCCCTGGACGTACATATGGCCGTTGAACGACAGCATCCGCCCCAGCAGTTCCGAGCGGAAGCCGGCCATGATGCTCATGACGCTGATCAGGACCGCGACGGCCAGCATGATGCCGATGAAGCTGATCACCGCGATGGTGGCGACCCCGCCCTCCTTGCGCTTGGCGCGCAGGTAGCGGAGGGCCAGGCCGATCTCCCACGAGGAGAAGGCGCCGGAAGGACGGGACGGCAGGTTCAAGCAGCCAACCTTTCGAGGGCTTCGGCCAGGGGAACGGACACCTTCTCGCCGGTGGCGCGGCGCTTCAGCTCGACCACGCCGTCGGCCAGGCCCTTGGGACCGATGGTCAGCTGCCACGGTACGCCGATCAGATCGGCGGTGGCGAACTTGCCGCCCGGCCGTTCGTCGGTGTCGTCGTACAACACGTCCTTGCCCAGTTTTTCCAGCTGGGCGACAGCGTCCTCGCAGGCGGCGGAGACGGCGGCGTCATTGGCGCGCAGATTGATCACGACCACGTCGAACGGGGCCACGGCGTCGGGCCAGATGATGCCGCCCTCGTCGTGGCTGGCCTCGATGATGGCGCCCAGCAGGCGCGACACGCCGACGCCGTAGCTGCCCATATGGACATTGGCGTCCTGGCCGTCCGGCCCGGCGACCTTGGCCTTCATCGGCGCCGAATATTTCTCGCCGAAATAGAAGATGTGGCCGACCTCGATACCGCGCGCCGACAGGCGGTCGCCCTCGGCGGTCTCGGCCTCGAACCGGGCTTCATCGTGCATTTCCTCGGTCGCGGCGTAGAGCGCGGTTCGTTGGTCAACGATTGACTGAAGGTCGTCCCAATCCACATCCGCACCCGGCGCCGGCATTTCGACCAGGGCCTTGTCGCAGAAGACCGCGCTCTCGCCGGTCTCGGCCAGGACGATGAATTCGTGGCTCAGGTCGCCGCCGATCGGGCCTGTGTCGGCGCGCATCGGCACGGCCTTCAGACCCATACGGGCGAAGGTGTTCAAATAGGCCACGAACATGCGGTTGTAGGCCTTGCGGGCCGAGGCCTCGTCCACGTCGAAGGAATAGGCGTCCTTCATCAGGAACTCGCGGCCGCGCATAACGCCGAACCGGGGCCGGCGCTCGTCGCGGAACTTCCACTGGATGTGAAACAGGTTCAGCGGCAGCGACTTGTAGGACTTCACATAGGCGCGGAAGATGTCGGTGATCATCTCCTCGTTGGTCGGGCCGTACAGCAGTTCGCGCTCATGACGGTCGGTGATGCGCAGCATCTCGGGGCCGTAGGCGTCGTAACGCCCAGACTCACGCCACAGGTCGGCCAGTTGCAGGGTCGGCATCAGCAGTTCGACTGCGCCGGCCCGCTGCTGCTCTTCCCGGACGATCTGCTCGATCTTGCGCAACACCCGCAGGCCCAGCGGCAGCCAGGCGTAGATGCCGGCGGCCTCCTGCTTGATCATGCCGGCGCGCAGCATCAGCTGGTGCGAGACAATCTGGGCGTCCGAAGGGGCTTCCTTCAGCGTGGGCAGGAAAAAGCGCGACAGGCGCATGATGGGGAATCCTAGGCGTAGAGACAGTCCAAGGCTTTAGCCGCTGGACCGGGGCGAAAGCTAGGCCGGGTTGGGGATATTCGCGTCTCGCCTCCCACGACCGTCTTGCCGTCGCACGCCCTCATCCCGCCTAACGCCCTCTCTCTTTGCGCATACCCTCCGTCCCCAGATTACGAAAACTTCATGCGACAGGGCGCCGCACCGGCGCGAAGGTGCCGCCGACCAAAATCGGGACCTTATTCTTCATGCAACGTATTCGCCTGATGGCCGCCTGCTCGGCCTGTATCGTCGTCGCCCTGACCGGCGGGGCCTCGGCCCAGGACCATTCGCACGGGGCCCATGCCGCGCCTGGCTTCGGCGCGTGGGGCTTTGACCTGGCCGGTCGCAACACGGCGGTCAAGCCGGGCGACGACTTCAACGAATACGCCAACGGAACCTACCTCAGCACCACAGAGATCCCCGCCGACAAGGCCCGGTTCGGCCCCTTCGACGTCCTCTATGAGAACGCCCAGTCCCAGCTGAAGTCGATCATCGAGACCAGCGCCGCCAATCCGGTCAACGCCAACGCCCAGAAGGTCGGCGCCCTCTACGCCAGCTTCATGGACGAGGCCCGCGTCGAACAGCTGGGCGCCGCGCCGATGGCCGCCGACCTCGCCGCCGTGAAGGCTGTGACCGACCACGCCGCCATGGCCCGCCTGATGGGCGCCAGCCATTCGGGCTTCGGCGGTTCGCTGTTCGGCGTCGCCGTGTTCGAGGACCTGCAGAACCCGAACATCAACTCGGCCTATCTGGCCCAGGGCGGCCTCGGCCTGCCCGACCGCGACTATTATCTGAAGCCGGACTTCGCCGCCCAGCGCGAGGCCTATCTGGCCTATCTGACCCAGACCCTGACCGCCATCGGCTGGACCAACCCGGCCCAGAGCGCCGCCGACATCCTGGCCTTCGAGACCAAGGTCGCCGAGAAACACTGGACCACGGTCGAGCGTCGCCAGATCGACAAGCTCTACAACCCGTCCAAGGTCGCCGACCTGGCGACCCTGGCCCCCGGCTTCGACTGGACGGCCTTCCTCGACGGCGCCCAGGTGGGGAACCTCGACACCCTGGTGCTGATGGAGAACACGGCCTTCCCGGGCATCGCCCAGGTCTTCGCCGAAACCCCGATCGAGACCCTGAAGGCGTGGGAAGCCACCCAGATCGTCGATCAGGCCAGCCCCTATCTGTCCAAGGCCTTCGTCGACGCCCGCTTCGCGTTCCGCGGCAAGACCCTGCGCGGCCAACCCGAAAACCGTCCGCGCTGGAACCGGGGCGTGGCCCTGGTCGACGGCCAGCTGGGCGAGGTCCTGGCCCAGGAATATGTCCGCCTGCACTTCCCCGCCTCGTCCAAGGCCCAGATGGAGACCCTGGTCGACAACATCCGCGCGGCCATGACCGAACGACTGAAGACCCTGGACTGGATGAGCGAGGCGACGCGTGAGCAGGCGCTGTACAAGATGTCCAAGTTCGGGGTGAAGATCGGCTATCCCGACAAATGGCGGTCCTATGACGGGCTCGAACTGACCGCCGGCGACCTGTACGGCAATGTCGAACGCTCCTCGGCGTTCGAGTGGGCGTATCAGCGCGGCAAGATCGGCAAGCCGGTCGATCCGCTGGAATGGGGCATGACGCCCCAGACGGTGAACGCCTATTACAACCCGCCGCGCAACGAGATCGTCTTCCCGGCCGCCATCCTGCAGGCCCCCTTCTTCGATCCGAACGCGGACCCGGCGGTCAACTACGGCGGCATCGGCGCGGTCATCGGCCACGAGATCACCCACGGCTTCGACGACCAGGGCCGCAAGTCCGACGGCGACGGCGTGCTGCGCGACTGGTGGACGCCGGAAGACGCCGCGCGCTTCGAGGCGCGCGCCAAGGTGCTGGGCGACATCTACAATTCGCTGGAGCCCCTGCCCGGCGTCCACGTCAACGGCGACCTGACCATGGGCGAAAACATCGCCGACCTGGGCGGCTTGCTGCTGGCGCTCGACGCCTATCACAAGTCGCTGAACGGCCAGCCGGCCCGGGTGATCGACGGCCTGTCGGGCGACCAACGCGTCTTCCTGGGCTGGGCCCAGGTCTGGCGCGAGAAGTCGCGTGAGGCGGCGCTGAAGGAACAGCTGACCACCGACCCGCACTCGCCGGGCTCGGTCCGCGCCGCCACCTCGCCGCGCAACATCGACGCCTGGTACGCGGCCTTCGGCGTCTCGCCGGACCAGAAGGCGTACATCGCCCCGGAGGCCCGCGCCCGCATCTGGTAAGCGATCACACAGCCCTAACGAAAAAGGCCCGGAGCATCGCTCCGGGCCTTTCTTTTCAGCCGTTGGGCTTTTCAGCCGTGAAGCCGAAGGTCTTACTTGGGCGTGGTGGCTGCACCGGCGACGGCGCCGATGGCGGCGCCGGCGACGGTCGAGCCGGTGTTGCCGCCCACGACCTGGCCGGCGACAGCGCCGCCCAGGGCGCCGGTGGCGGCGCGCTGTTCCATGGTCTGGCCACAGGCGGCCAGCAGGGCCACGGCGCCGATGACGGGGGTCAGTTTCAGCAGGATTTTCATAAGGCTACTCCGGGGGGACTGAGACGAGACTGACCCAACGAAAAGGCCCGCGTCCGGTTCCGGACGCGGGCCTTAATGTCTCAGTCGCTGTTGCGAACTGCGGAACGCGACTTGAGCGCTGACTTTGCGCTACGCTTGGGACGCGGTCCCTCGCGGCTTGAGCGCCTTAGCCGACGATTTGGTCGTCGGTGAAGAACTGGGCGATCTCGAGCTTGGCGTTGTCCTGGCTGTCCGAGCCGTGGACCGAGTTCTCGCCGATCGACAGGGCGAATTGCTTCCGGATCGTGCCTTCAGCGGCTTGTTCCGGGTTGGTGGCGCCCATGACTTCACGATAGGCGGCGACGGCGTTGTCGCCTTCCAGCACCTGGACGACGACCGGCTCGGCGGTCATTTGCTCGACCAGCTCGCCGTAGAACGGGCGTTCGGAGTGGACTTCGTAGAATTTCTTGGCCTGGTCGGTCGATAGCTTGACGCGGCGCTGGGCCACGATGCGCAGGCCGGCGCCTTCGATCACGGCGTTGATCGCGCCGGTCAGATTGCGGCGGGTCGCGTCGGGCTTGATGATCGAGAAGGTGCGTTCGGTCATGGGAATTGACTTCTTGTTAGGGAGAATAAGGTCGCGGGCTTATAGCGACGCCCCGCCCCCGCGCCAAGTCGTCTTTCAGCAGGCGATGGCGCGCACGTGACCAGCGGCAGCGTAGTCCAGAATGGCGCGGTCGCGGGTCACGACGACGAGATCGCCTACCCGAGCCTGCGACACCAGCAATCTGTCAGCAGGATCCTTGTGAAACGGTGCAGGCAGCCTTGCGGCGGTGATCGCCGCCGCCGTCGAAAGAGGCAAAGCCTGCGCACTTGCGCTGGACATCGCCGCTTCAAACCAGACGACTGGATCTCCAGTAATCTGCAGCACGCGCCCCGTTCGGGTCGCGGTCGCCAGCATGCCGATTTCCCAGGCCGAGACCGAAGAGATCCAGAGATCGTCGGCTTGCGCCGCCTTGGCGATGACGTCGCGCGCCTCTTGACGGATCAAAGCTCCAAGAACCATGCGGATGAAGGCGTTCGTGTCCAGAAGGACGCCGCTCATTCTTCATCCCACAGACCACGCTCCGGGTCGCACACCCCGTGGATGGCGGGGTCGTAGATTGGATCATCGATGTCCAACCCCTCAGGTATGACCACTGTGCCCTTCATACCGCCGAAGATGCTGTTGGGGTCCCACGGCTTCTCTGTTGGGTGATCGGGAGACCTTACGACCGCCACCTCCTTGCCGCGTTTGGTGATGCGAACCCTGCGGATCTCGCCCGAGTTCACGCGATCCAGCAGGTCCAGGCACTTGGCCTTGAACTCCGTGGCCGTTATGACGACCTCGCCGCTTACAAGATCATACGTCATGACTGGTCATATAGAGATGACCGGTCAGAAAGTCCATTGCGCCTCCCATGCTCCAGATCACCGACCTGACCTTCAACGCCTGGGGCCGCAAATTCCTCGTGGACGCCTCCGTCAGCCTGCCGCCGGGCTCCAAGGTCGGGCTGGTCGGCCGCAACGGCATCGGCAAGTCGACCCTGTTCAAACTGATCCTGGGCGAGCTTCACGCCGCCGGCGACGAAATCAGCCTGCCCAAGACCGCCCGCATTGGCTCGGTCGATCAGGAACACCCGGCCACCCCCGTCAGCGTCATCGACACCATCCTTGAGGCCGACGTCGAACGCCACACCCTGCTGGGCCGGCTGGAAACCGCCGAGCCGGAAGAGATGGGCGAGATCTGGTCGCGCCTGATCGAGATCGACGCCGACGCCGCCCCGGCGCGCGCCGCCGAAATCCTGGTCGGCCTGGGCTTCGACCAGGAGAACCAGGCCCGGCCGATGTCCGAGTTCTCGGGCGGCTGGCGGATGCGCGTCGCCCTGGCCGCCGCCCTGTTCGCCGAGCCGGACATGCTGCTGCTCGACGAACCGACCAACTACCTCGACCTGGAAGGCGCCCTGTGGCTCGAGGCCCGCCTGAAGAAATACCCGCACACCGCCCTGATCATCTCCCACGACCGCGAGATGCTGAACGAGGTCTGCACCCATATCCTGCACCTCGCGAACCACACCCTGACCCTCTACACCGGCAACTACGACGCCTTCGAAAAGGCCCGCGCCGAGAAGGCCCGGCTGCAGCTGTCGGCCAAGGCCAAGCAGGACGCCGAACGCGCCCACCTTCAATCCTTCGTCGACCGGTTCAAGGCCAAGGCCTCCAAGGCCGCCCAGGCCCAGTCGCGGATGAAGCGGCTGGAGAAGATGCAGCCTGTCGCCACCACCATCGAGGAACGGGTCGCCCCCTTCACCCTGCCCTCGCCGCCGCGCCCGCTGGCGCCGCCGCTGATCCGGCTGGAGCGGGCCAATGTCGGCTATGACGTCGGCAAGCCGATCCTGCGCAATCTGAACCTGCGGATGGACCTGGACGACCGTATCGGCCTGCTGGGCGTCAACGGCGCGGGCAAGTCCACCTTCGCCAAGATGATCGCCGGCGCCCTGAACGTGTCCGAGGGCGAACTGCACCGCGACAAGAAGATGCGCGTGGGCTGGTTCCACCAGCACCAGATCGAGGCGATGGACCCCACCGACACGCCGCTGGAGATCATCCGCCGCGCCATGCCGGATGCGCCCGAAAGCGCCCGCCGCTCCAAACTGGCCCAGTTCGGCCTGGGCTATGAGAAGCAGGAAACCACGGTCGACAGCCTGTCGGGCGGCGAACGCGCCCGCCTGCTGCTGAACATGGTGGCCATGGATGCGCCCCACGTCCTGATCCTCGACGAACCGACCAACCACCTGGACATCGACAGCCGCCGGGCTCTGCTGGACGCCCTGAACGACTATTCCGGCGCCGTCATCCTGATCACCCACGACCGCTCGCTGATGGAGATGGTCGCGGACCGGCTGTGGCTGGCCGCCGATGGCACGGTGAAGCCGTTCGACGGCGACATGGACGACTACGCCAAGTTCGTGCTGGACCGCGCCAAACAGGCCATCGCCAAGCCCAGCCAGATCAAGAAGGAAGAGGCCGCCGCCGCTCCCGCCGCCCAGAACAACAAGGGCAAGAAGAACGACCGCAAATCAGGGCCCTCGCCCTCGACCCTGCGTCACGCGGTCAAGAAGGCGGAGGAGACCATGGCCCGCCTGACCGCCGAGATCGCCCGCATCGACGACGACATGGCCACCGCCTCGGTCAACAACCCCAAGGCCCTGGAAGGCCTGACCCGCGCCCGCGCCAAGACCGAGTCCGATCTCGCAACGGCCGAAGCCGCCTGGGTCGCCGCGGAAGAGGCACTCGCCGAGGTGGCGTAGTCATTGACCTCAACGTGAGACCATGCCCAAATCCCCTGCGACATCCAGGGGGAACCGCTCATGCTCGCCGCACTTCTCGCCATTCTCAGCACCGCCGCCGCGCTCGCCGACGCCGCTCCTTCGACCGCTCGTTACGCGATCGAGGTCTCGGTCGTCAGCGAAGGCGTCGAGACGGTCGCCGCCCGCACCCTGATCAGCGAAGAGGGACGGGCGGAGATTTCGGTTTCCGACGGGAACGACGCCTTCTTCCTCCTGAACGCTGAGCTGGTCGTGCAGGCGGAGAATGAGACGGACGCAGACCTCGGCCTGTTTCTCAACATCGACCATGGCGACCATATGAAATCGGCCCCAAGATTGACCTTGCGGCGCAACGGACAGGCCAAAATGGTGATCGGCGGTACGGACTACAGGCTGAGCCTGGAGGTTTCGCCCGTCACGCCCTGACGATCGTCAGCCCCCGCTGCTGGCCTGCATGTAAGTCTCCTCATAGGGCTGAACCACGACCCAGCCCTCGCCTTCGAACTTCATCTGGATGCTCTCGCCCGAGGCCCGGCCCATCAGGGTCTTGAACGAGATGTCGGTGGCGATCTCCGGCGACAGGCTGCCCGACCAGGCCACGGTGGCGTTAGGGTCGGTGAACACCGGCCCGGTGGCCGCGCTGACCTTCAGGATCAGCGGATCATAGTGGGAGGTGATGGCCACGATGCCGCTGCCGCTCAGCTTCACATTGAACAGGCCGCCGGACATCATGCCCGCGACCCGCTTCATCATGGTGATCTGGTTGCTGACGCCGGTCTCCAGCGCCAGCACGTCATTGCCGTTGGCGAAGATGGTCTCGTCAGCGAGCCGCAGCAGGGTGATCTTCTTGCCCGTATCGGCCAGATAGACCCGCCCCTGGCCCTCCATCTTCATCAGCACCATGCCCTCGCCGCTGACCGCCTTCTTAAGCAGATTGCCGAGCCCCTGCTCCATCAGGCCCTGACGCGTGAACTTCACCTGACCGGTCCGCGCCACCATGGCCCCGGACTTGGCCCAGACCGACCCGTTCAGCCGCACCTCCAGCAAGTATGGGTTCTCCAGCTCGAAGGCCTCGGGGCTGACATCCTTCTCCCTATAGGCGGAGACGAATTCGGCGACGGTCTTCACGGGCATGGGAACCTCAAAAGCGGGGATGTCTGACCCGGCAGCCTGCCCGTCGAAGCGTCGGTCGTGCAAGCTGAAATGAATTGCAAACGACTCTCAATCTTATAATCTCCTCGCCCGAAAGCGGAGGACGCCCCCCATGACTCGCCCCACCATCCACGCCGGCCTGCTGGCCTCCATCCTGGCGGTCTGGAGCGCCGGGGCGGCTCAGGCCCACTCTCCCTATCTGCGGCCGAACCTGTTCGACGCCGGTCGCCGCGACCATGTGACCGTCGAGGCCAGCTTCACCGAAGACGTCTTCAACGCCGAGGTGGTCATGCGCTCCGACAGCTTCCATGTGGTCGGCCCCAACGGCGACACGCCGATCAGCGCCGTCACCTTTCTGCGCGACCTGGCGGTGTTCGAGGCGCCGACGCCGGTGGACGGCCTCTATCGCCTGTCGTCCGGCCCCCGCGCCGGCCGCGCGGCCAAGATGTACAACACCCCCTCCGGCTGGAAGATGGTCGGCGAGGAAGACACGCCGCCGCCGCCCGGCGCCGAACTGGTCGATGTCCAGAGCATCACTGTCGCCGAGGTCTATGTGGTGCGCGGCGCCCCCGACGACGCCGCGCTGAAGCCCACCGGCCAAGGCCTTGAACTCCAGCCCCTGATCCAGCCGAACGAGATCGTGGCCGGCGAAGACGCGAGCTTCCGCCTGCTGTTCGACGGCCAGCCCCTGGCCAACACCCCCGTCACCGTCTTCCGCGAGGCCGGCCTGTACGACGGCAGAAAGATCGAGGCCGAAGCCGCCACCGACGCCTCGGGCGTCCTGACCCTGCGCGTCTCGACCCCCGGCGCCTATATGACCCAGGTCCGCCACCGCACCCCCTACCGCAGCTACACCCACACCCTGACCTTCATCGCCGACGCGGGGTGAGGCGGCGGGCCGCGCCTCGCTTTTGGCTAAGCGCGGCTCCAGTCGAAGCAGCCGGCCGGCGCGCCCAAACCGCCGACGTCCCGGCCCAGAACACCCACGCACGCTTCGCCATCGCCGTCTCCTCTCGGTGGGTGAACAGACGCGTCCGCGCGGGGGCGTTCCATCTCGCCGAGGAGTTTACTTTCCCCTCTCTTGATCACCGGCTTTAGATGAAAGCTTGACCATTGCTGCTCGCATCAGCCCATTGCCACGGATCGAGCGACTATCTACGGTCGTACGCCCGTTGGAAGCAGATGGTCATGAACAAAACTACCGGTATGACCAGCGAGCGCTTAGGGCGGATCGTCGAAGAAGCTGCAAGCGAAGTTTATATATTTGCCGCAAATGACTTCTTATTTCGGCTTGTAAACAAGGGCGCACGTGACAATCTTGGCTATAGCGCTGAAGAAATCTCTCGGCTGACACCTTGGAATATCAAGCCAAATATCAGTCGTTCTGATTTCCTGGCCCTGATCAAACCACTCCAATCTGGCAAGATCGACAGACTTGACTTCGACACCGTCCACATGCGCAAGGACGGCACCACATACAATGTGTCCGTCAAGCTTCAGCTGTTCGACGACGGCGATGACGCAGTCTTCTATGCCGCTATAAAAGACACGACAGATTATCAGCGCGTTGAAGCTGCGCTACGAGAAACAGCCACCCGGCTTGATGTAATATTGAGCAATACGACCATGGCTGTCTTCCTCATGGATGAGCGACAGCACTGTGTATTCATGAACAGGGCGGCGGAGAAACTCACAGGCTACGCCTTCGAAGAAACGACCGGACGCCCGCTCCACGATGTGATCCATCACACCTATCCGGACGGCTCGCACTTCCCCATTTCGGAGTGCGCCATTGACCGCGCCTTTCCGAAGAAGGCCGGGATACAGGGCGAGGAGATTTTTGTTCACAAGGACGGCTCCTTCTATCCCGTCGCCTTCACCGCCAGCCCGATTTACGACGGCGAGGCGAAGGTGGTCGGCACCGTCATCGAAGTGCGTGACATCAGCGAGCAAAGGCGCAGCGAGGAAGCCCGCCAGTTGCTGATGAACGAGGTCGATCACAGGGCGCGCAATGTTCTGTCCATCGTCCAGTCGCTCACGCGACTGACCCGCGCCGACGATGTCGAAACCTACAGGGACGTCCTTGCCGGGCGGATCGGCGCCCTCGCGCGCGCTCAGACCTCCCTGGCTAGTCGGCGTTGGGAAGGCGGGCGGCTGGAGGATGTGGTCAGGGAAGAGCTGGAAGCCCTTTGCCCCAGGGACACCGTGGATACGCAGGGGCCCGAGATCGGGCTTTCGCCCGAACAGGTCCAGCCCCTCAGCATGCTGCTCCACGAACTGGCGACCAACGCCAACAAATACGGGGCCTGCAGCAATGGCGGCGGCCGTGTCTCGGTGACCTGGACGCTGAAGGAGGGTCAGGTGACGCTCCAGTGGCGCGAAACCGGCGGCCCCACGGTTGTTCCGCCGACCCGAGAAGGCTTCGGATCCTCCCTGAAGGCCAGCGTGGTCCGTCAGCTGGGCGGCGCGCTGACCCGCCAGTGGGCGACCGACGGGCTGATCGTCGAAGTCGCCTTCCCGCTCGACCCGCTGCAAACGCCGGCCTGAACGCGCGCCTTCCGGTCGAGATCGGAGGCGGTCCGACAGCCCCCCTCGACGAATACAGACCTGTTGCCCCCCCTGCCCGCTTTCCGGACCGCACCCCATTTCGCAAGTCGACCCTAAGCCGACGTTGCGTTCACCTATTGCAACGACCAAGATAACGGCATGTCACGTCAAACCAATCGTGTCCTCGTTCGGTTGTCAGCTTTGAAGGCGATCGGCCTGATGGGCGTCGCTTGGGTAGGTATCGGATGGCTGTGGTCACAGCCATTTACAGTTTCGGGCTCGATCGAAGAGTTTCTGACGTCAGGCAGCAAGCTGGCGCGGGGATGGCCGTTCGCCGCCATCGCGAGCTTAGTTTTAGGGTCAGCGACTATCTTGGCGATAGCCAAGTTGTTACGCCACAGGGGTTCGTTACTATCTGCCTCGGGACCGGTTCTTCGAAGCCCCTATTTTCGCCAGCCGATAATAATCAGTTCGGCATCTTTTAGCTTGAGGCGCGACAGATTTGGATGGTGCGAGCTGGTAGTTCTCGTTGGCGGCGTCGAGCATAAGGTACCTCTTATGCTAGCGGTCGGCACTCCAGAAATCATTCTTTCGCGAACCGTTGAAGTGGCGGCAGGGTTGCATGTCCCGGAGGTGAAGCCGGATCAAACCTCAGACGCAAGATCGCGGTAGATCAGTCAGGCCAAGTCCGCTTTCTACCCTAAGCGGAAGCTCAGCGCTTCCGCTTAGGGTGTTCACAGCCTCTTATGCCGGGCAGCGCGTTTCGGTCTGGCTGGAGTCCAGCTTGATTTCCGACACCGACACCGTCAGCGTCCCGCTGGTCGCCATGTGGAACGGGACCTCGACCTTGGACAGATCCCCGCCGTCGGTGCGGAAACAGGTCAGGGGGATACGGGCCTCGCGCCACTGGCCAACCGGGGTCGAACGCAGCAGGCCGGTCAGGTCGATCGCCCCGCCGCCCAGCTTGAAGGCCACCGGCGCGCTCGGCGCGGCGTCCACCCGGTAGCGGAAGCCCAGGGCCACCGCCCCATTGGCCTGACGCGTCAGATCGACGGGCGTGCCCCAGATCTCGACGCTGGCGGCGCCGGTTCCGGCAAAGGCGAACTGCTGGCCGCTTTCCTGGGCCAGGTCGTCGACCGGGCGCGAGGCGACGCCTGAGCGCGGGCTGGACGCCGTCTTGGCCGTGCCGGGGCGGGTCTGCCCTCCGGCGTCGTTCAGCAGCAGGCTCCACGGCGAGACGAACCGCCCATCGACGAAGTAGCGGTCCAGATTGGTCGCCTGGGCCGAGACCCTGCTCTCCTCCGACAGCATCCCCACCCGCGCCGGGGCGGCGTAGCTCAGGCCGTAGCCATAGGCGAACTGCGGGTCATAGCCCGGCTGGCCGTGGTTCAGCGGCGTCCCCGTGGCGTCCTTGGGCCAGCTGAAGGACAGCTTGCCGTGGAAGTCGTTGCGCGGCTTGCCGTCGGCGCCGCCCACCAGAATGTCGGCGACCCCGCCGCCCTCGGTCCCCGGCAGCCAGGCGGCCACGAAGGCGTCCGAGGCGTTGATCTCGGGATTGGTCCACATCGGCCGCCCGGACAGGAAGACCGACACGGTCGGAATCCCTGCCGCCTTAAGCCGCTTCAGCGTCTCCAGCGGCGCGCTGGGCACATAGTCCAGATTGTCCACGTCGCCCTGGAACTCGGCATAGGGGGTCTCGCCGAAGACGACGATGGCCACGTCCGGTTTCTGGGTGAAGCTGCCGTCCGCGCTCAGGGTCGCGCTCCCGCCCCCGGCCTTGACGGCCTCCTCGATCCCGCCCCAGATCGACTGGCCCTGGGGGAAGTCGGCGTTGGAATTGCCTGTCCCCTGCCAGCTCAGGGTCCAGCCGCCCGAGGCCTGGCCGATGTCGTCGGCCGCCGTCCCCGCCACCAGCACCCGCGCATTGGCGCGGACCGGCAGGACGCCGTCGTTCTTCAGAAGCACCAGCGACTTGCGCACCGCCTCGCGCGCCAGGGCCCGGTGCGCCGGCGAAGCCAGTTCCTCGAACCGGCCCTCCATCGGCCGGGTCGGCTCAAACAGGCCGGTCTTGACCTTGGCGACCAGGATGCGGCGCACCGCTTCGTCCACCCGCGCCGCGGGGATCTCGCCCGACTTGGCCTGGGCCAGGGTCGAGGCGTACAGCGGCTTCCAGCTGTCGGGCGCCATCAACATGTCGATGCCCGCATTGACCGCCAGGGCGCAGCTCTCATTGGTGCAGCCCGGCAGTTGCCCATGGGCGTTCCAGTCGGACACCACGAACCCCTTGAACCCCAGCGGCCCGCGCAGCACGTCGGTCAGCAGGGTCGGGTTGCCCGAGTGCTTGTAGCCGTTCCAGCCCGAGAAACTGGCCATGATCGATAGCACGCCCGCGTCGATGGCCTGGACATAGCCGCCCAGGTGCACGTCGATCAGCTCCTGCTCCGTGCCCCGGAAATCGCCCTGGTCCTCGCCCTCGAAGGTGCCGCCGTCGGCCAGGAAGTGTTTCGCCGATCCGGCGATATGGCCGGGCGCCAGCGGCCGCCCCGGCTGCAGCTCGCCCTGAAGCCCCAGGGTCATCGGCCCGGCGTAGGACCGCTGGACCTCCGGATCCTCGGCATAGCCCTCATAGGCCCGGCCCCACCGGTCGTCGCGCGGCACGGCCAGGGTCGGGCCGAAGGTCCACTCCGCCCCCGTCACCGCAACCTCAAGCGCCGTCGCCGCCCCGATCCGCCGGATCAGGTCGGGATCGCGCGCGGCGCCCAGGCCGATGTTGTGCGGGAAGATGGTCGCGCCGGGGACATTGTTATGCCCGTGCACCGCGTCGATGCCGTAGATCAGCGGGATGGTCGTGCCGCCGCGCGCCTCGTTGGCGGCGCGGAAGGCGCGGGCCAGGTCCAGCCATTTCTGCGCCGTTGCCTTGTCGTCGCCCCAGGGGCCGGAGCTGCCGCCCGCCAGGATCGAGCCCAGTGGATAGGTCTTCAGGTCGTCCGGCGTGATCGAGCCGATGTCGGCCTGGATCAGCTGACCGACCTTCTCCTCCAGCGTCATCTTGGCCATCAGCTCAGTGACGAAGGCCTCGGTCCGCGCGTCGCTGATCGCCGCCGGGGTCGCCGCCTTGGGCCACAGCGCCGGATGGGCCCGCGAGGCCTCGGGAACCGCCGCCGTCTGGGCAAAGGTTGGGGCGCCGCCGCCTACGGCCAGGGCCAGCACCATCAGGGACACAGTCGCGCGCATCGGATTTTCCTCGCAGGATGAACCAGGAGGCGTGCGTCTGACGGATCGGAAGACAGGCGGACAGCCGCGGCGGAATGGCGACATTCCGGCCCTTGACCCCGTGCGTCTGCTCCCGAGCGATCGATCCGCCGCCCTTCGGCGCGGATTAGGGACGGGACGCGGCGAACCGTCAAGCCATTTTTGAGAACGTTCTCAGGATCGCCTTGCGCACGATGTCGCAGGGCGACCGTGAGCCACGTTTCACGGCCTGGGCGTCGCCAGCAGACGCCCGTCGCCATACCCGCCGCCCAGCCGCCCCATCCGCGCCCAATCCAGCACGGCCTGATAATAGCCGGGCGCATAGCCGATCGACGTGCGCTTGCCGTCCGCCGCCGTCTCGAACCGGACGATGCCGTGGTCGGTGTCGGGGTATTCCAGCAGGGTGACCGGTCGCCCCTGGGCCGCCAGGCCGATCAGCCGTTGTCGTGTGGCTTCGGGCGGCGCGCCGGTGTCGTCCTCCGCCTGGATCCACAGCATGGGCGCGTCCAGGCGGCTCAGCACCGGCAGCGGGTCATAGTCCCAAGAGGTTCCGACATCGAGCACCGGGGCCATGGCGACGATCTGTTCGTTCGGCATATTCAGCAACAGGCCGGTGAACTCGCCCCTGATGTCGCCGAACCAGGGCTGGGCGCGATATCTGGCGCGCACGGCCTCCAGACCGTCGAAGCCGACCGCCCCCCGCGAGGCGATGAAGGCGCCGGTCACATCGGTGATCTCGCGCGCCTGTTCCAGCACATCGGCGTTCCAGCCCTTGGCCTTCAGGTCCAGCATCACCTGGTCGCTGTCCTCGGCCAGCGCGCCATAGGCCAGGCCGAAGCCGACGGTGACGAAGTCCACTGGCGTCAGGCTGGCGGCCAGCGGCGCGATCCAGCCGCCCTAGCTGGCGCCGTGCAGACCGACCCGGCCGACCCGATTTCCGGCCAGCCGACGGGCTTCGATCACAGCAGCGGCGGCGTCCTCGGCCAGCACATGGAAGTCCTGGGTGTAACGGCCCTCCGATCCGCCCGAACCCCGCTTGGCGTAGACGAAGACGCCCACGCCCTCGGCCGGGGCGAACCGCTGGAAGGCGTTGAAGTCCAGCGCATTGGCGCCTTCGGATCCATGCACCTCGACCATGATGGGGACCGGCCCGTGGCCCGGCGGCAGGATCAGCCGCCCCACCAGGCGCGTCCCGCCTTGCCCGACAAAGGTCGTCTCCCGCACGTCCTGATCTAGACGGCGCCCGGTCTGTCCCCCGAAGACGATCCGCCCCTCTTCGCAGGGTCCGAGCTGCGGTTGCGGACCTTCGACGCGGGTGGTGGATCCCAGGTTGCTGACCCAACGACCCTGGGCGTCCAGCATCATCCTGGCCGTGGACCCGTCCAGCCGACGCCACCGTAGCCCCTTGTCCGCCAGCGGCGCGACATCCACCCAACTGCCATCCTCCAGCCGATAGACGCCGACATGACAGACCCCGGCCGGATCGGGCCGCGCATCGACGTCGGCCCCCGGCGCCTGGGCCAGAGCGGGAACGGCGACAGCGGAAATGATGAAAGTCAGGGCGGCGGCGAGCCAGGATTGCGACATGGGTGTTCCGATCAGGGTTGGGTTCTCGCCCAACGCCATTGCCGCGCGGCCGTCGGCTCGCTAGGCCCGAGTTCGCGAACGGCGCCGTGGGTGCGCGAACGGGACGGCATGGGCCACAGGGCGAAGACCATCATCGGGGCGAAAACCGCACGACGCTGGGCCGTCGACGCCCTCATGCTCGCCGCCATGGGGCTGCTGCTAGGTTTCCTCGGCCCCTTCGACTCGAACGATACGCCCCTCGCGCCCCGCTACGCCTACTGGATGATCTGTATGCTGGGCGGCGGGCTGATCGCCGTCGCGGTGGACGAGAGCCTGGGCCGTCGCCTGCCCGTCCTGTGGAGACGCGTGTTCCTCACCTCGGCGCTCGCCACCCCGCTGGTGACCCTGTTCGTCGTCCTGACCCAGCATCTGATGTTCGCAGAGCAGCGCTGGTCGATCTATCTGCCGCTGCTCTGGCAGGTCTGGCCCATCATGCTTGCGGCCATGGCGGTTCGGGCCCTCGTCTGGCGTCGGCTTCCCACGCGCGTCGAGACCCGCACCCTCGTCGTCCCGCCCCTGCCCGAGGCCGAGGCGGTCTTCCGCCGCAGACTATCCGCCAAACGGCGCAGCGCGCGGCTGATTGCCATTGAGGCGCACGACCATTACCTGCGGGTCCATACCGATGCGGGCGCGGAGTTGATCACCCTGCGCTTCGCCGACGCGCTGGACGAACTGGCGCGGGCGCACGGATGGCGCGTTCACCGCTCGTGGTGGGTGGCGGCGGATGCTGTAGAAGAGGTGCGTTGGCGGCGTGGGACGGGCGAAATCCGCCTCGTCGGCGGCCTGACGGCGCCGGTCAGCCGGACCCACGGCCCCGTGCTGAAAGCGGCAGGCTGGCTCTAGGGGCCCCCGCCCGCCGTCGTGCGTGATCGCCCGGTCTGCGCCGGACGATCACGAATGGGACGACAGCCTATTCCGGCAGGTCTTCGGCCAGGATCGCCATCTCGAACATGAACGAGCCTTCCTCGTCCTCGTCCTCGAAGACGATGCCGATGAACTCGTCGCCGACATAGACCTCGGCCGAGTCGTTCTGCTTGGGACGGGCCTTCACAATGATGCCGCCGGTGTTGAAGGTGCGCTTGAGGTGGGCCTCGATGCGCTTCAGGTCGGTGTCTTTCACGGGGGGCCTCATGGTCTTGGGTTGGCGGCGGACCCTAGAGAAGTCGGGCCGTAAGGGGAACCCGTCAGATCACGAAGTCGTACACCACGTCGGCCAGCGTATGGTCCATGGTCCGCGCCGGCTCGGCCCCGGTGGGGCAGTTGACCAGCCGCGCCGGAACCCCCGCCACGGTGCAGCCCGACGGCACATCCTTCAGCACCACCGAGCCCGAAGCCACCTTGGCGTAGTCGCCGACGTGGATATTGCCCAGCACCTTGGCCCCGGCGCCCAGCAAGACGCCCTTGCCAATCTTGGGGTGGCGGTCGCCGCGTTCGGCGCCGGTGCCGCCCAGGGTGACGTTGTGCAGCATCGACACGTCGTCGCCGACCACCGCCGTCTCGCCGATGACGATGCCGGTGCCATGGTCCAGGAACAGCCCCTGGCCCAGCCGCGCCGCCGGATGGATGTCCAGCTGGAACAGTTCGGAGATTCGGCTCTGAAAGTGGAAGGCCAGGGTCTCGCGGCCCTGCCCCCACAGCCAATGGGCCACGCGCCAGGCCTGCAGCGCCTGGAAGCCTTTGAAATAGAGGAAGGGCTGCAACAGGTTGCGGATGGCCGGGTCACGCTCGGCTACGGCCTGAAGATCGGCCTCAGCCGCTGCGACCATGGCCGGGTCGGCGGCGAAGGCCGACAGGCAGACCTCGCGCACGGACATAGCGCTCATTTCCCCGTCGGCCAGTTTGCGCGCGATCTGGAAGCTGAGGGCGCCGGCCAAATCGTCGTGCGACAGAATGACGGCGTTCATCTGCGACCCCAGCTGGGGCTCTTCCCGCGACGCAGCCTCGGCCGAGGCGCGCAGCTGGCGCCACACGCTGTCGGTTTCCGCAACGATTTCAAGCTTGGCCATGAGCGGCTCCTTCGGCGACATCATACCCGCCCCAGCATGGCCTGCGCCAGCGCCGGAGGCAGTTCCCCGTTCAACGCCATATGATAGGCCTTGTAGGCCGTCGCCACCGTCATCGCATCCTTCACCGTCCCGCGCCCGATCTCGTCCAGCAGGTCCATGAAGGGCACGCGCACGAGGGCGATCACCTCGGTCGGGTCCGGGGCCGCGGGCACAGGGCTCATATCCCAGGCGATCCAAGTCTGGGCCAGCTCCGTCGTGATCGAATTCGACATCTCCATCGTCAGGGCCGGAACCCAGGACGCCGCCTCCAGCCCGGCCTCTTCGGCCAGTTCCCGCTGCGCACCGTCAAACGGATCCTCGCCCAGGGGCGCGCCGCCCTCCGGCATCTCCCAGGAGTAGTTGCCCAAGGCGAACCTCTGCTGACCGACCAGAACCACCGTCCCGTCGTCGTGAACGGGCAGCACCCCTGCGGCGAAGTTCTTGGGCCGCATCACCGTATACTCGCCGGGGTTGCCCGTCGGCGCGATCACCCGGTGGCGCGTCAACCGCATCCACGGATTTTCGAACACCGTCTCCTCGGTCTCGCTGCGCCAGACCGGGGGATTGACCAGCCCCTCGGCCCATTTCGGTTCGTCGGAATTGCTCATGCCCCAGCTATGGCGGACGACCACCCGAAAGCCTAGCTAGACCGCATGACCGAGCTGCCCCTGATCCCCTTGAATGCGCCCCTGCCTGCCCCTGTCCCCTCACAGGAACTGCGCGACCGACTGGCCACGCGCCGCTCCGCCCCGGCCCAGGCCCTGACCGGCCCCGGCCCGACCGAGACCGAGCTGGACCAAATCCTGACCCTCGGCGCCCGCACCCCCGACCATGGCAAGCTCTTCCCCTGGCGGTTCGTCGTCCTGGGCCCGCGCAGCCGGGCCGAAATCGCCGAAAAGCTCGCCGTCCTGGCCGAGCTCCGCGACAAGCCCGCCAAGGACCAGGCGGTCCTGGCCAAGCTGACCGCCGCCCCCGTCACCATACTGGTCGTCTCCACCCCCGTCCCCGACGCCAAGCCGATCTGGGAGCAGCAACTGTCGGCCGGCGCCGTCTGCATGAACCTGGAACACGCGGCCGGCGCTTTCGGCTATTCGTCCAGCTGGATCACCGACTGGTACAGCTACGACTCACAGGCCGTCGCCCTGTTCGGCCTGACCGAGGGCGAAACCATCGCCGGCTTCATCCACATCGGAACCCTGACCGAACCCGCCCTGGAACGCCCCCGCCCGGACATGACCGCCAAGGTCACGCGCCTGCCCTAAGCGGAGCAGTGGCCTCTGTTAATCTTCCCCTCTTAACATCAGCGCCTTAACTGGAGACGTTACGGCCGATGTCCTGTGTGGGTTGCAAAGACGGAACGGGTTTCGATCTGCCCATCACCATGGCGTTTCAGCCGATCGTCGATGTGGCCAACCAGACCGTCTTCGCCTACGAGGCCCTGGTGCGCGGCAAGAACGGCGCCGGCGCCGGTCAGGTCCTGGCGCAGATCTCCGACGACAACCGCTACGCCTTCGACCAGTTGTGCCGCACTACCGCCATCGAACTGGCGGCCGGCCTCGACATGGCGGCCGAGGGCGCGAACCTGTCGATCAACTTCCTGCCCAATGCGGTCTATGAGCCGCGCGCCTGTATCCGCACCACGCTTGCGGCGGCGATGCGCACCGGATTCCCGGTGAACCGGATCATCTTCGAGTTCACCGAGAGCGAAGCGATGGACGCCGACCACATCCTGAACATCCTGCGATCCTATCGGGCCATGGGGTTCAAGACCGCCATCGACGACTTCGGCGCCGGCTACGCGGGCCTGGGTCTCCTCACCCTGTTCCAGCCGGACATCGTCAAGCTGGACATGGCCCTGATCCGCAACATCGACACCGACCCGGTCAAACGCACCATCGTGCGCAACACCCTGAACATGCTGCGCGACCTTGGCGTCGAACCGGTCTGCGAAGGGATCGAGACGCTGGGTGAGCACGACGTCCTGCAGGACCTCGGCGTCACCCTGATGCAAGGCTATCTGCTGGCCAAGCCGGCGGTCGAGGCCCTGGCCCCGGTCGCCTGGCCCCGCGCCACGGCCTCACTGGCCCGCACCGCCTGACGGTTCTTCCTCCGGCCGGTGCACCAACGACACCAGCACCACGGATATGATCATCAGCAGGAACCAGGCCCCCAGCTTGCCCAGGGACACCGGCTCCCAGCCGCCGTCCTGCCCCGGATAGGACCAGGCCCGCGCGAACGTGCCCAGGTTCTCGGCGAACCAGATGAACAGGGCCACCAGCCCGTATCCCAGCAGCAGCGGCATCGACCGCCTGCGCCGGTCCGCCGTGAAATAGAACCAGCCCCGCCCAAACAGCACCAAGGTCGCCGCAAACAGCACGATCCGCACGTCCGGCAGCCAGTGATGGGCGAAGAAGTTGACGTAGATGGCCGCCGCCAGCGCCCAGGTCGTCCACAGCGGCGGATAGGCCCGCACCCGGATATGGAAGATCCGCTGCACCCGCGCGATATAGCTGCCCACCGCCGCATACATGAAGCCCGAGAACAGCGGCACGGCCCCGATGCGCAGCAGACTGTCCTCCGGATAGACCCAGGACCCGTGCGCGGTCTTGAACAGCTCCATGATCGTCCCGGCCACATGGAACAGGAAGATCACCCGCGCCTCCTCCCAACTCTCCAGCCGGAAGGCCAGCATGGCCGCCTGGATCACCACCGCCCCGACGGCCAGAAAATCATAGCGCGAGATGGGCGCCTGATCCGGCCACCACAGGAAGGTGCCGATGATCAGCGCCAGCATCAGCCCCCCGAACAGGCAGGCCCACCCCTGTTTCAGCCCGAACCAGAGGAATTCGTAGGCGTAGCGCCGCAGGCGGGACCGGTCGGCCCAGGTCTCGGCGCGCGTGAGGAGGCGTCGGCCCCAGGCTTCCAGCGGAAGGCGATGACTCATTCCTTCTCCCCTTGCGGGAAAAGGACGCAAGCCCTCACCCCCGCCCGCGATAGGTCGGCACGCCCTGGTCCGGCAGCCAAAGCCCCTCGGGCGCCACGCCCGTCTGCCAGAAAACGTCGATCGGGATCCCCCCGCGCGGATACCAGTACCCCCCGATCCTCAGCCATTTCGGTTCCAACAGGTCCACCAACCGCCGCCCGATGGCGACGGTGCAGTCCTCGTGGAAGGCGCCGTGGTTGCGGAAGCTGGTCAGGTACAGTTTCAGGCTCTTGGACTCGACCAGCCAGTCGCCCGGCGCATAGTCGATGACGATATGGGCGAAGTCCGGCTGGCCCGTCACCGGGCACAGACTGGTGAATTCGGGCGCCGTGAACCGGGCCAGATACAACGTATCCGCATGCGGGTTCTGCACCCGCTCCAGCACGGCCGTCTCGGGGCTTGTCGGGGCGGCGGTCTGGGCGCCGAGCTGGCTGAGCTTGTCGGTATAGTGGGTCATGGGGCGCATTTAGGCGTTTGCGGCGCGTAAGAAAATCCTCCCCGCACACAGCTTCCCCTCCCATGAGAGAGGGGACGACGTCGGCCCGCCACCCCAATTTCACGCTTTTGCAGACTGCACCCTCCCGATTGCCTTACCCCGCGACACCCCGCTAAGCGTAGCGAAACAAAACCCAGGAGACGCCCGTGGCCATTCCCGCTTCGCTCGCAAAAGGCCTGACCCTGCCGATCATCTCGGCGCCCATGTTCCTGGTCTCCGGCCCGGATCTGGTGGTCGAGGCCTGCAACGCCGGGATCATCGGCACCTTCCCGTCGCTGAACCAGCGCACGACCGAGGGCTATCGCGACTGGATTCATGAGATCAAGGGCCGGCTGAGGCCCGAGGCGGCCGCCTTCGGCGTCAACCACATCGTCCACTCGACCAATCCCCGGCTGATGGCCGACATGATGGTGTCGGTCGAGGAGAAGGTGCCGCTGATCATCACCTCTCTGGGCGCGGTGCGCGACGTGGTCGATGCGGTCCACGGCTATGGCGGTCAGGTCTTCCACGACATCGCCAACATCCGCCACGCCCGAAAGGCGGCCGAGGCCGGCGTCGACGGCCTGATCCTGGTCGCCAACGGCGCGGGCGGCCACGCCGGGATCATCAACCCCTTCGCCCTGGTCAACGAGGTGCGCAGCTTCTTCAAGGGGACCATCATCCTGTCCGGCGCCCTCTCGACCGGACAAGATGTCGCGGCGGCCCTGATGCTGGGCGCCGACTTCGCCTATATGGGCACCAGGTTCATCAATACGACCGAAGCCCTGGCGGTCGACGCCTATAAGCAGATGATCATCGACAGCGGTTCGACCGACATCATCCACACCCCGGCGGTGTCCGGCATCCCGGCCAACTTCATGAGCAAGTCCTTGATCGAAAACGGGATCGATCCGAAACACCTGCAGGAGCACAAGCTGGACATGGGTGACGAGGCCAAGGCCTGGAAGACCGTATGGTCCGCCGGCCAGGGCGCCGGGGCCGTCCACGACGTCCTGCCCACCGCCGAACTGGTCGCCCGCCTGCGACAAGAGTTCGCTCAGGCCACGGAACAGTTTTCAGCCAGGACCGCGACCCTGTAAGGCTCCTTCGCGCATTCCGCGCGTTGGAGCCCGCATGATCCGTATCCCGTCGCTCGTCGCCTCCGTCCTGCTGCCTACCATTCTGGTCCTGACCGCGGTCGTCCCCGCCCGGGCCCAGACGTCTCCCGGCGGCGGCGTCTGGGGCTTCGAGGTCGAAGCGGGGACGGACAACCGCTCCAAGGCCGCCTCCAAGTCCGGCAATGACGCCTATGTCTCCGCCTATGCCGCCTGGGAGAGGGACGACGGCCTGATCTATGTTTCGCCCGGCTTCCAGACCATCCAGGCGGGCGGCTCGAACATCGAGACGGACTGGATCGTCGGTTATCGGCCGGAGGCTTTCGGCTACGCCTTCGACCTCAACCTCGCCTACAAGCGCCGCCTCGACGTCGATCCCGGCTATGACGCCGACGGCGTCGAGCTGGGCGCCGAGGTCAGCCGCGCCGTCGGTCCCGCCCAGGCCGCCCTGGTGGTCCAGTACGCCCCCGACGCCCCTGGTTCGACCCGGTCCTATGTCTGGGTCGAGGCCGAGCTGGGCTGGGCCTTCACGCCCCGCCTCGATGGCTCGGCCGCCCTGGGCCGACGCGAACAGGACGGCGGCCCCGACTACACTGGCTGGAACGTGGGCGTGACCTATGCCCTGACCGACGCCCTCGACCTCGACCTGCGCTACTACGACACCGACGCTGCGGCGCTTGATGAGCAGTACGAGGATGCTCTGGTCGCCAAGCTCGCCTACGCCTTCTGACCTCCCGCCCTTGCGCCTGGGGGGCGGGAGGCCCATATGGGGAGGGTCGATCTCTCTGCGTAACGCCGCTGCTCCCTTTGCATCACGCACCGAGGTCCAAAAGCCGATCCCATTCAGACCCGACAGGCCGACCAGGGATCCCTCCCTGCGGTCAACGCCAGACGGAGGTCTCCAAATGGCTACCGGCACTGTAAAATGGTACAACCCCACCAAAGGCTACGGCTTCATCGCTCCCGATGATGGCGGCAAGGACGTCTTCGTCCACGCCTCGGCCGTCGAAACCTCGAGCCTCGGCTCGCTGAACGAAGGCCAAAAGATCGGCTACGAAATCGAGCGCGACCAGCGCTCCGGCAAGGAATCCGCCGGTCGCCTCACGGCGGCGGAGTAGGACACGCGCCTCAACACCATCGCCTTCGACGGCGAGGTGACGAAGCTACTGCCGCTGGGCCGCCGCAAGGTTCGCCTGGACAACGGCCACGTCGTGACGGTTCTGCCCACGCTCGGTTCGCCTAACGGCGTCTCCGGGCTGGGCGACCCGGTCGTGGTCGAGATCGCCTTCAATCAGCTGAAGGGCTGGCGCCTCGCGCGCCGGCCCTGAAGCCTTTCTGCACGGATGACGACATGACCCCGCTCGCCGACATGATCCCGACGATGACCGACGCCGACCTGAACACCCTGCGCGCGAACGCCGCCCGCCTGGTCGAACACGGCGCCTCGACCCAGGTCATGGCCGCCAGCGACATCCTGCCGGTCATCGACGACGAACTCGCCCGCCGCGCCGCCCTGCCCAAGGCCGCCAAGGCCCCGGTCAAGCGCGCCGCCCCCAAGAAGAAGCTTCCCCCCGTCACCGGCCACCAGACGGCTCTGCCGTCCAGCTGAGGCTGACGAAGACACCAGGCTGGTTGGGCGTGCTGCAAGGTTGCTAAAAGGCGTCCATGACGCCTGACGCCCTCCAGTCCTATCTCCAAGACCACATCCCGCTCTCCCGCGCGATGCACGTCAGTGTCGAGGCCATCACACCGGACACCCTGACGCTTCAGGCGCCTCTCGCGCCCAATATCAATCACCGCGACACAGTGTTTGGTGGAAGCGCCTCAGCCTTGGCCATTCTCTCCGCCTGGTCGCTCGTGCACACCCGGCTGACAGCCGAAGGGCTGAAGGCGCGACTGGTGATCCAGTCCAACACCGTCCACTATGACCGAGCCATCGCGGGGACATTCCAGTCCACCGCCACATTGGCCGATCCCGCCGGCTGGCCGCGCTTCGTCGCCCTGTTCAATCGGCGCGGCAAGGCGCGAGTCACAGTCGTTGCGACCTTGACCGAGGATGGTCAGGCCGCAGGACGGTTCGAAGGCAGCTTCGTCGCCCTGAGCATGAGCGACGCCCAGGATCAGCCCAGGGCCTGATCCAGATCGGCGATCAGGTCCTCGACGTTCTCGACCCCGACCGATAGCCGGATCAGGCTGTCGGTGATGCCGCCGGCCTCGCGGACCTCCTTGGGCACGCTGGCGTGGGTCATGATCGCCGGGTGGTTCACCAGGCTCTCGACCCCGCCGAGCGACTCCGCCAGCGTAAAGACCTGCACCTGCTCCAGCACCCGCCGGGTCCGCTCCAGGTCGCCCTCCAGGATCACCGTCACCATGCCGCCGTAGCCGCCGTGCATCTGCCGCGCCGCCAGCGTGTGCTGCGGATGGGCGATCAGGCCGGGATAGATGACCTTGGCCACTCCGGCCCGCGTCTCCAGCCAGCGGGCCACCGTCAGGGCGTTCTCGCAGTGGGCCTTCATCCGCAGCGCCAGGGTCTTCAGCCCCCGGTTGGCCAGGAAGGCGTCGAAGGGCCCCATGATCCCGCCGACCGAGTTCTGCAGGAACTTGATCCGCGTCGCCAGGTCGGGATCGGCCGTCACCAGCACCCCGCCGATGATGTCGGAATGGCCGTTCAGGTATTTGGTCGCCGAGTGCATCACCACATCCGCCCCCAAGCTCAGCGGCTGCTGGCAGAAGGGGGTGGCGAAGGTGTTGTCCACGATCAGCAGCAGGCCATGCGCCTTGGCCACCTTCGACAGGGCGGCGATGTCGGCCAGCTTCATCAGCGGATTGGTCGGCGTCTCGACCCACAGCATCTTGGTCTTGGGCGTGATCGCCGCCTCGACCGCCGCGATATCGCTCAGGTCCACATAGGCGAAGTCCAGCCCCATGGTGCGCCTGCGCACCCGCTCGAACAGCCGCCACGAGCCGCCGTATAGGTCGTCGCCGGTGACGATGTGATCGCCCGCGTCCAGCAGTTCCAGCGCCGTCGAGGTCGCCGCCATGCCCGAGCCGAAGCCGAACCCGTGCGTCCCGCCTTCCAAATCCGCGATACAGGCCTCGAACGCCTCGCGCGTCGGGTTCTTGCCCCGCGCATACTCATAGCCCTTGTTCACGCCCGGGCTTTCCTGGGCATAGGTCGAGGTGGCGTAGATCGGCGTCATCACTGCACCCGTCGTCGGGTCGGGATGCTGTCCGGCATGGATGGCGCGGGTCGAGAAACCCTGGCTGTTCTTCTTGTCGCTCATGGACCTTACCGGTTCAGGCTGAGGTGGTTGATCAGGTCGGTGCGGGTGATCAGGCCCACGAACCGCTCGCCGTCCAGCACGATGGCCACCCGGTCTCGGTCGAAGACGGGGATCAGGGCGTCCAACGACTCCTTGACCTGAAGCGTATCCAGATCGCGTGTCATGGCCGAGGCCACCGGCTTGGCGAACCGCTCCTTGCGGGTGATCTCGTCGGTGTTCATCACCTGGATCAGGTCGCTCTCGTCCAAGATGCCGACCAAGCGGCCGTCATCAATGATCGGCAATTGGGACACGTCGGCGCCCTTCATCCGCTTGAAGGCGGTGTCCAGGGTGTCGCCCGGACCGGCCACGACCACGTCGCCCTTCTCGTATTTGCGGTTGATCAGGTCCGACAGGTCGCCGTGCAGCTCGCGCTCGCCCAGTCCCTGATCCGCCAGCCAGGCGTCGTTGTAGACCTTGGACAGGTACTTGGCCCCGGTGTCGCAGACGAAGGTCACGCAGGTCTTGGCTTCGGTCTGCTCACGGCACCAGCGCAGGGCCGAGGCGATCAGGGTGCCCGACGACGATCCGGCCAGTATGCCTTCCTTCAGCAGCAGTTCGCGCGCCGTGGCGATCGCCTCCGCATCCGGGATCGAATAAGCCTTGTCGATCAGGCTCATGTCCGCCGTATCGGGCACGAAGTTCTGGCCGATGCCCTCGACGGTATAGCTGCCGTCGGGCCCCGGCACGCCCTCGTTGACGATGCCCGCCAGGGTCGATCCGACCGGATCGGCTAGGACGATCTGGGCCTTGGAGCCGACGCTCTTGAGGTAGCGCGCAACGCCGGTGATCGTCCCGCCCGAGCCGATACCGGCGACGAAAGCGTCGATGTCGCCCCCCGTCTGTTCCCAGATCTCCGGCCCCGTCGTCTTCACATGGGCGTCGGCGTTCGAATGGTTGGCGAACTGGTTGACGTAATAGGCGCCGGGAATGGCCTGCGACAGGCGCTCGGCCATGTCGGTGTAATATTCCGGATGCCCGTGCGGCACGTCCGAACGGGTCAGGCGAACATCGGCGCCCATAGCTCTGAGATGCTGGATCTTTTCCTTCGACATCTTGTCAGGGATGACCAGCAGCACCTTATAACCCCGCGCCCGGCCGACCAGGGTCAGGGCCAGGCCCGTATTGCCCGCCGTCGCCTCGACGATCGTGCCCCCTTCCTTCAACCAGCCTTCCTTCTCAGCCGCATCCAGCATCTCGACCGCAATCCGATCCTTGATCGAACCGCCGGGGTTCTGGGACTCCAGCTTCAGCAGCAGACGGCACTTGCCGGTGTCCATCTTCGTCACCTCCACCATCGGCGTCTTGCCGATCAGATCCAGCGGCGACTTCACGGTCGCGCTCAGGGCGGGGGCGTTCAGGGACATCGAAGACTCCGGTTCAGGACGCGGAGAGGCTGAGGCCTCACATTCACATGGTCAACTCACGCAAGATTTGACCCAAAGGCGTGGTTCCGCGCTACGAAAGACGCAATGACCAATTCATCCAAGAGGCCGCCCGCCGGCCTTCCCGACAAAGACACCCTCCTCGCCTTCCTGCGCGAGGCCGGATCGGCCGAGAAGACCGATATCGCGCGCCACTTCGGCCTGAAGGGCGGCGACCGCCGGGCCTTGCGCGAAATGATCCGCGAACTCGAAGAAGAAGGAAAATTGGGCAAGCGCGGTCGCAAGGGCTTTTCCGAAGCCGGCGCCCTGCCCCCCGTCGGCGTCGCCGATGTGATCGAACGCGACGGCGACGGCGAACTGTATGTCCGCCTGGTCGAGGCCAGCGCAGACGCACCGCGCGCCCTGCTGATGCCCGACAAGGGCAAGCCCGGCCCCGCGCCTGGCCTGGGCGACCGCCTGCTGGTCAAGTTCCAGCGCGGCGGCGACGGCTGGGAGGCCCGGCTGATCAAGAAGCTGGACGTGGGGACCAACCGCGTTCTGGGCGTCATCCGCAAATCGGCGCGCGAGACCCGCGTCGAGCCGGTCGACCGCCGCTCCAAGGACGTGCTGCTGGTGCCCCAGGCCCAGTCGGGTGATCTGCGCGACGGCGACCTGGTCCTGGCCGCCATCGAAAAGGGCGAGCAACGCTATGGGCCCAAGCGCGGCAAGATCCTCGAGCACATCGGCAAGGAGGACGACCCCCGCGCCGCCTCCCTGATCGCCATCCACGCCCACGGCGTCCCGACCGGCTTCTCCGAAGCGGTCGAGCGCGAGGCCGAGGATCAGGCCCTGCCGACGTTGAAGGGCCGCGAGGACCTGCGCGAGGTCCCCTTCATCACCATCGACCCGGCCGATGCGCGCGACCACGACGACGCGGTCTATGCCGCGCGCGACGAGGATCCGAAGAACCCGAACGGCTGGATCGTCTGGGTCGCCATCGCCGACGTCGCCGCCTATGTCCGCCCCGGCACCCATCTGGACCGCGAGGCCCGCGACAAGGGCAACTCGACCTATTTCCCTGACCGCGTCGAGCCGATGCTGCCCGAGGTGCTGTCGAACGGTCTGTGCAGCCTGAAGGAGGGCGAGAACCGCGCCTGCCTGGCCGTGCGGATGGTGTTCGACAAGGACGGCCGAAAGACCGGCCACAAGTTCGTGCGCGGCCTGATGCGGTCGCACGCCAAGCTCAGCTACGAACAGGCTCAATCCGCCATCGACGGCCAGATTGACGACGCCACCGGCCCGATCATGGAGGCCATCCTCTATCCGCTGTGGAACGCCTATCACGCCATGCTGAAGGGCCGTCTGAAGCGCAGCCCGCTGCAGATCGAATCCGCTGAACGCCGCATCCGCATGGCTCCCGATGGCGGCATCGCCTCGATCGAGAAGCGCGCCTCGCTGGAGGCGCACCGGCTGATCGAGGAGATGATGATCCAGGCCAACGTCTGCGCCGCCGAGACGCTGGAGCAGAAGAAGACGCCGCTGATCTATCGGATCCACGACACGCCCAGCCAGGAAAAGATCTTCAACCTGGCCGACTTCCTCTCCACCATCGGCAAGCCATGGAACAAGGGCGAGCCGGGCACGACCAAACGGTTCAACAAGCTGCTGGACGAAACCCGCGACACCGAACACGCCGATGTGGTTAACGAGGTGGTGCTGCGCAGCCAGATGCAGGCGATCTACAGCCCTGAGAACATCGGCCACTTCGGCCTGAACCTGGATCGCTACGCCCACTTCACCTCGCCGATCCGGCGCTATTCCGACCTGATCGTCCACCGCGGCCTGATCCGGGCTCTGGGCCTCGGCAAGGACGGGCTGACGGATCGCGAGATCGCCGAACTGCCCGCCATCGCCGAGGGCGTCACCATGACCGAGCGCCGGTCGATGGCGGCCGAGCGGGACGCCATGGACCGCTATATCGCCGCCTTCCTGGAAGACCGGGTCGGGGCCACCTTCACGGGACGGATCACCGGCGTGACCCGGTTCGGCCTGTTCATCCGGCTGGACGAGACCGGCGCCGACGGCCTAGTGCCCGTCTCGACCCTGGGCAGCGAATATTTCTCCCATGACGACCGCGCCCACGCCCTGGTCGGCGAACGCACCGGCAAGCGGTTCACCCTGGGCCGCAAGGTCGAGGTCAAGCTGATGGAGGCCACCCCCGTCACCGGCGGCCTGGTGTTCGAAATGCTCAGCGAACCGGAGCCCCGCGATCCGAACGCCCCGGCCCCGCGCTATGGCATTCGCGGACGCGGCGGCGACGGCCCGCCGATGCGCGGCAAGACCCGGCCGGGCGGTCCCAAGCCTCCGAAGGGCGGCCGTCCCTCAGGCGGCTTGAAGGGCGTCCGCAAAGGCAAGCGGAAGTGACCCCGGGATGAGCGGAATGAAGGATCCCCCCTTCGACGCCGCCCAAGACCTCGCTGACGCTCCCCGCGCCGGCGGCGCCCAACGGCCCAAGGACGCGGCGACCCTGATCCTGACGCGGGGCGGCTCGCGGCCCGAGGTGCTGATGGGCCGGCGGGCGCCGGGGCATGTCTTCATGGCGTCGAAATGGGTGTTTCCCGGCGGGCGGATCGACCGGGCGGATTTCACCGCCGCCTCGACCGGCGCCTTGGCGTCAGACGTCGCGCGTCGGCTGGAGGCCGAGGTTCCCGCCCGTCGCGCCCGCGCCCTGGCCCTGACGGCGGTGCGCGAGACCTTCGAGGAGACCGGCTTGATCCTGGGCCGCCCCGCGCCGCCCGCCAACACAGCCGGGCCTTGGCGCGAATATCGGCAAGCGGGTGCCCTGCCCGATCTCTCGGCCCTGTCCTATATCGCCCGCGCCATCACCCCGCCCGGCCGCACGCGCCGGTTCGACGCCCGCTTCTTCATGGCGCCGGCTGAGGCCCTGCTGACGCCCGAGCCGACCGTAGGGTCGGGCGAACTGGACGAAATCGCCTGGTTGCCTTTGGAAGACGCCCGCGCCCTTGATCTGCCCGCCATCACCCGCTTCGTGCTGGGCGAACTGGCCGAGCGGCTTGGCCAGGATCGAACTCGCCCCGACCGCCCCCTGCCCTTCGTCCGCATGGTGCGCGGCCGCCACGTCGTCGATCACAGGGACTGACCATGCCCAGCGCCATCACCCTGCGCCTGACCACGACCGACCCGGTCCCGGGCGTCGCCTACAGCTTGCAGGACAAGGCCAACGCGCCGGTCGATCCTCGCATCGCCGACGATGGTCCGATCAGGTTCGATGTCCCCGTTACCCTGTCCGACGATGGGCGGCTGACGGGCCCCTTCGTGCGGCGCGAGGGACCGTCGCGACGCTTCGTCTATATCGCCATCGGCACATCGGCCGGACAGCACAGCGAATGGACCCGTCGCGCCAAGATCGATGTCCATGACATTCCCGCCGACCTTCTGCCCCTGGCGCGCGAAGGGCGCGTGCTGGAAGTCATCCTGCCCGGCCGCGCCCGCGACGGCGGCCCGGCCTGCGCCACCGTGCGGCCGCTCCAGCCCTGGCGCGCCGTCTGACCTATTCGGCGACCGGCTTCGTCAGGTCGAACTCCACCCGGAAGTGCCGGTTCGGCCGGCGCAGTTCATAGGCGAACATCCGATCGGGATGGACCTCCATCGCCCAGACATTGGTGGTCGAGACAACCGCGTCGTTGGCGTTGAACAGGGCGATCGATTCGGCGTCGACCGGGAATTCCTGCCGCTCAGCCGTGCCGTGCATCGTGGTATCGCCGCCGTACCAGTGCAGTACGTCGGTCGTACCGTCCTCGTGCCGGTGATCGTGTTTCAACCGCAGGCCGGTATCGGTTTTCGTCACGACCCAGGTCCGCGAGCGGTCCTCCCCAACAGCGAAGGGAATACGCACCTCGTCTGGCGAACAGTCGCGGACGTGCATGATCAGCCGTTCGCTGGCGAACCTGGCGTCGGCCGCGTCCGTCGTGACCACCCGTCCTTCGAATCGCAGGCCGCACAGGGCGTTGAGCCGCGCCAGGAAGGCGTCCTGCTCTGGCGTGGGACGGGCGCTCGCGGCGCCTGCAAAGGGCGCGGAAACAACAGCCACGGCTGCAACGAGGGATGCGATTTTCATCCGACGACATTATATGTGCGCCGCGCCGCATCAAGGTGACATTGCGCCCGTTGACTTTGGGACGATCCTGAGTATGTTCCGCGCCTCTTATTTTAAGCGGCTTTCGCCGTCGCAGAGGTAATTCCGATGGCCAAACCGGCTTCCATCAAGATCCGCCTGAACTCCACGGCCGACACCGGCTTCTTCTACGTTACCAAGAAGAACGCCCGCACCATGACCGAAAAAATGGTCGTCAAGAAGTACGACCCGGTCGTGCGCAAGCACGTCGACTTCAAGGAAGGCAAGATCAAGTAATCCCTTGATCGACTGAGATAACGCAAAACGCCCGGCTGGTGACAGCCGGGCGTTTTCGTTTGTCTGGCACCTTGGTCGGCGCTTAAGCGGCCTTGGTGATGACCTTGTTCCGACCGCTGGCCTTGGCCTCGTAAACGCCTTCGTCGGCGCGCTTCAGCAGGTCTTCCGGCGTATCGCCGTCGCCCGTCGTCGCCGCGACGCCGATGGAAATGGTGATGGTCAGATGCTCCTTGCCGCCCATGACCCGGAAGGGGGCGGAGGCGATATCGCGACGGATTCGCTCGGCCACCATCTGGGCGTCGTCCAGCCCTGCGCCGGGCATAACCACCACAAACTCTTCGCCGCCCATCCGGCACGGCAGATCGACGGCGCGCACATTGGTGGCCAGACGCACGGCGAACTCGGCCAGCACCTCGTCCCCTGCGTCGTGGCCGAAGCCGTCGTTGACCGACTTGAAGTGGTCGATGTCGAGCACCAACACAGCCACAGAAGCGCCACCGTGCGCGGCGCGGCCCACCAGAGCCTGCAACTGCCCGGTCATGTAGCGTCGATTGTGCAGACCGGTCAGGGCGTCCGTGACGGCCATCTCCAGACTGCTGTCCAGCTTCTGGCGCAGGAAATCAGTGTAGCGCTTGCGACGAATCTGGGTGCGGACACGCGCCGACAATTCCTCGGGATCGACGGGACGCGGCAGTATGTCGGTGGCGCCCAGCTCCAGCGCCTTGACCATGCGCGGTCGCTCGCTCGGCTCAACGATGGCCAGGATCGGCGCACGACGCGCATCGCCAGATTTGGCCAGGGCCACGACCCGCAGACCGTCGAAGCTCTCGGCCGCCACATTGACGATGATCAGGTCCAACGGCCCCTTGGCGGCCGCCATGGCCGCATCGGGATCGGTCTCGATGGCGACGCGATGCTCGCGCCCCAGCTCCGCAGCAATTTTCTCAGCCTGGGCGGCGTTGTCGTCGACGATCAGGACCCGCCCGCCTTCGCTGCGCAGCCGCGCGGCCCCCTCGCCTTCCACGCCCATGCGCCGGCTGCTTTCCTCGCGCTCGCGCAGTTCGTCCATCACCTGTTTCAGCCGCGTCAGCGACTTGACGCGCGCGAACAGGACGACATCGTCGATGGGTTTGGTCAGAAAGTCGTCGGCCCCAGCCTCCAGGCCGCGAATCCGGTCCTCTCGCCCGTCCAGCGCCGTCACCAGCACCACCGGAATATGCCGCGTCTCAGCCCGCGCCTTCAGCAGTCGACAAGTCTCAAACCCGTCCATGCCGGGCATCATGACATCGAGCAGGATCAGGTCCGGCTGATGCTCAGCCGCCAGTTCCAGCGCGGCCGCCCCGCTGTTGCAGGTCAGAACGTCATAATATTCAATCGTAAGCTTGGCTTCCAGCAGACGAACATTCACGTCCACATCGTCGACCACCAGGATCCGCGCACTCATCCCAGATGCTGCCTTATGGTGTCGAGGAAGTGCATGACGGATATCGGCTTGGAGATATAGGCCTCGCACCCGCCCTGGCGGATACGCTCCTCATCGCCCTTCATGGCGAAGGCGGTTACGGCGATGACAGGGATATGGTTCAGCTCCTCATCGTCCTTCAGCCATTTGGTGACTTCGAGACCCGAGATTTCGGGCAGCTGGATATCCATCAGGATCAGGTCCGGATGATGGGCGCGCGCCAGGGCCAACGCCTGCAGGCCCTCACGGGTTTGCAAGGTTTCATAGCCCTGGGAATCGAGCAGATCATGAAAAAGCTTCATGTTCAGCTCGTTATCCTCGACGATGAGGACTTTTTTGGACATCGTCACCTGACCTGCGGCGCCTGCGAATTGGCGACGCCTCGTTGTGTGCGATACTGCCCGTCCCAGTCTTAAGTTGGGATGAAGCCAAGGTTACGGAGACCTTAAGCGTGGCCATGAAGGCCGTCTGCCGCGACTGCCTGTGGACCGGCGCCGACCCCGCCGGACCGCCTGGACGCCGCTGTCCTTCGTGCGGGTCGCGCCGCATCGTTGCGGACGCGGAACTGGATCAACTTTCGATCGCCCACATGGACTGCGACGCCTTCTACGCCTCGGTGGAAAAGCGTGACCGGCCTGAGCTGCGCGACAAACCTGTAATCATAGGCGGCGGAAAGCGGGGCGTGGTTTCCACCGCCTGCTATATCGCGCGGCAATATGGGGTCGGCAGCGCCATGCCCATGTTCAAGGCGCTGAAGGCCTGTCCCGAAGCCGTGGTGATCAAGCCCGACTTCGCCAAATACGTCTTCGAATCGGAACGCATCCTGGGCGCCCTCGGCCGGCTCACGCCGCTGATCCAACCCCTGTCGCTGGACGAGGCCTGGGTCGATTTGTCGGGCACGGAACGACTGAACGGAGGCCCGCCGGCTTTCCAATTGATCCGTTTCCAGAAGCAGATCGAGGATGAGACCGGCCTGACCGTCTCCATCGGACTGGCCCCCAACCGCTTCCTGGCCAAGATGGCGTCAGAGATGGACAAGCCGCGCGGCTTTTCGGTCGTCGGCGCCGCCAACGCCCAGGCCCTGCTGGCGCCCCGCGCGGTCACCACCCTGCCCGGCGTCGGCCCGGTGTTCGGCAAGGCCCTGCGCAGCGACGGCTACGCCACCATCGGCGACCTGGCGAAGGCGGACCTACGCGACCTGGTCCAGCGCTATGGCGAATCCGGCCTGCGCCTCTACGACCTATCCCACGCCCGCGACGCCCGCGCCGTAAACCCGGACCGCGACCGCAAGGGCATGAGCGCCGAGACCACCTTCAACGAAGACCTGATCACGGCCGAGGCGCTGGAGGCAGAGCTCTGGCCCCTGTGCGAGAAGCTGGCGTCCAAGGCCCGCCGCGACGGCGTCGCCAGCCGCGTCCTGGTGCTGAAGCTGCGCCGCACCGACTTCAAGATCATAACCCGCCGCATCAGCCTGGCCGAACCCATCCAGACCGCCCGCGCCCTGTTCGCCGCCGGCCGTGACCTGCTGAAGCCGGAACTGGGTCAGCCCTATCGGCTGATCGGCATCGGCATGGCGGACATCCAGGACGCCGATGACGCCCCCGCCGGCCTGTTCCAGACCACCGAAACCCGAACCCTGAAGACCGAACGCGCCATCGACAAGCTGCGCGAAAAATTCGGCAAGGACGCCGTGGTGGCGGGACGCGCGCTGAAGTCTTAGGAAGCGGCATGGACCTCGCCAAACGCGCCTACGACCATGGCTTCCGCCTGGACCCCATCGTCCGCAGTCTGCTGGACACCGACTTCTACAAACTGCTGATGCTGCAGATGATCTGGCGCGAGCATCGCGATACGCCGGTGGTGTTCCAGGTCATCAACCGCACCAAATCCGTCCGCCTGGCCGATGAGGTCGACATCGCCGCCCTGCGCGACCAGTTGGATCACGCCCGCACCCTGCGGTTCACAAACAAGGAGCTGGTCTGGCTGGCGGGCAACAGCTTCTACGGCGTCAAACAGATCTTCTCGCCCGACTTCATCGCCTGGCTGACCGACTACCGCCTGCCCGACTACGACCTGTCGATCCAGGACGGCCAGTATGTCCTGACCTTCTCCGGGGCCTGGGCCGAGGTGACGCTGTGGGAAATCCCGGCCCTGGCCATCCTCAACGAGCTGCGCTGCCGGGTCGGACTGCGTCGTCTTGGACGGTTCGAGATCGACATCCTCTATGCCCGGGCCAAAACCCGGTTGTGGTCCAAGGTGGAGCGGCTGCGCGACCTGCCTGACCTGGCCATCTCCGACTTCGGCACCCGTCGTCGCCACGGCTTCCTGTGGCAGCGCTGGTGCATCCAGGCGCTCAAGGAAGGTCTGGGCCGGTCCTTCATCGGCACCTCCAACGTGCTCCACGCCATGGAGAACGATCTGGAGGCCATCGGCACCAACGGCCACGAGCTGCCGATGGTCCTGGCCGCCCTGGCGCCCGACGACGCGGCCCTGGCCCAGACGCCCTATGCGGTGCTGGACGAGTGGCGCAGACACTATGGCGGCAACCTGCTGGTCGTCCTGCCCGACGCCTTCGGCACCGAGGCCTTCCTGGACAAGGCTCCCGACTGGGTCGCCGACTGGACCGGCTTCCGCCCCGACTCGGCCCCGCCCATCGCTGCAGGCGAACGGTTGATCGACTGGTGGCGCGAGCGCGGGCGCGATCCGAAGGAGAAACTGCTGATCTTCTCCGACGGCATGGACATCGACGGCATCGAAGCCGCCCACGCCCATTTCCATGGCCGAGCGCGTCTCAGCTTCGGCTGGGGCACCAATCTGACCAACGACTTCCGTGACTGTTCGCCTGCGCCCGCCCCTGAGCTCGAGCCCATCTCTCTGGTCTGCAAGGTCGTTGAGGCCGGCGGGCGCCCGGCCGTCAAACTGTCGGACAATCCGGAGAAGGCCGTCGGCGATCCGGCCGAAATCGAACGCTATCGCCGCGTCTTCGGCGTCCGCGGCCTGACCGCCCGACCGGTCGAGGTCTGAAACCCGCCCTTAAGTCCGTTAGGTCATAAGGGCGGCATGAACGCCTTCATCGACAAGATGCGCCGCCGCGCCGGCCGCTATCTGGATGTCCGCCCCGCGACGATCCAGCCCGCGCGAGGCGTACTGAGCCTGTCGTTCGACGACATCCCCGCCTCAGCCTGGCTGGAAGCCGGACCGGTGCTGGCCCAGCACGGGGTGAAGGCCACCTATTATGTCTGTGGCGGCCTAGCCGGCGGGCGCAATCTGGACCTGCCGCAATTCGAGACCGAGCACCTTCAGGCTTTGCACGAGGCCGGCCACGAAGTCGGTTGCCACACCTATGAACACGTCTCGACCCTGCGCCTGTCGCCGGCCGAACTGGACGCCAGCCTGGCCCGCAACGCCGCCTGGGTGGCCGAGCGTCTGGACGATTATCAGATGCTCAGCTTCGCCTATCCGTTCGGCGATTGCGCCGCGGGGGCCAAGTCTGTGATCGACGGTCGCTTTCTGTGCGGTCGAGGTGTGCGCGACGGGATCAACGAGGGCCGAGTCGACCGCAACCTGTTGCAGGCTATTGGCCTGGAGAGCCGCCGCCTCCCCGGCTACGATCTCGACAAGCTGATCGAAGACACGGCGGCTTCGAAGGGCTGGCTGATCGCCTACGGCCACGACGTCAGCGACGCCCCAACTCCCTACGGGTGCAAGCCCGAGGACATCGACCGCCTGATCCGACTGGCAAAAGCCGCCGGTCTGGACATCCAACCGGTCGCGGCGGCTTGGCGACTGGTGGCCAGCACACCCCGAGACCCGTCATCCTAGACCTTGCGCCTATAACGACGATTGGAGAGCGGTGACCGTCTCACGCAAACCGTCACACCGCCGGCGCGCGCGAGAAGTCCGGTAGGGGCAGCCAGCCGGTGAAGATCAGCACCATGACGAACGCCCAGACGATGGCCGCGACCCAGGTGGTGGTGGTGAATTTGCGCTTCAGGTTCGGTGTGGTCGGCGCGCCCCATTGCGCCCCGTCCGTCGGCGGCGTGTGGGTTTCGCGCGAGGTTCCCAGCGGCAGAACCGCGAACAACACCGTCCACCAGACGATGATGTAGATGCCGAACATGGTGGCGGGGCCGATGGGCATGAGACCTCCTGTCCGGACTTTGGCGTCCGGTTGAAACCGGTCTAGAGGATCAGCCTCCCCACGACGAGTCCCCGACATGCCGCAGATCACCTTGGAATACACCCGCCACCTGGCCGAGACCGACTGGACCCCGGTCGCCCTGGAGATCCACCAGGCCGCCGTGGAGATCGCCGGCGCCGCCCTGTCGGCCTGCAAGACCCGGTTGATCGCCCTGGATCATGTCGTCATCGCCGGTGATGCGCCCGAGACCGCCATGCTGGCTTGCCGCGTCGGCCTGATGCTGGGCCGCACGCCTGCGCAGAAGATCGCGCTGAGCGAACGGGTGCTGGAAATCCTGACCGCCGCCCTGCCCCAGCCGACCGGCAAGGTCGAGGTGTCGACGGAAGTGTTCGAGCTGAACGAGACCTATCGCAAGGTCACGCTCGGCTGATTGGACATCGGGTATGCCCCCCTCAGGGGTGCGGCCGACCGACGCCATAGCGGGCCGCCAGATAGGGGGCGATAGCGTGATCCTGCAGGAAGCGGCGCCCGGTCGTTTCGCTGACCTGGGCCTCGGGCCAGTCCAGTTCGCCGTCCAGGACCAGAATCGGACAGCTTTGATGCGCCTCGCCCACCTCGGCGATGACCGGCGGGCGCGGTCGAGCATGGTCCAGATAGACCACCTCAAGCGCGTTCCTCAGTTGGGGATAGAAGGCCAGAACGCCCTCGATATAGGCGCAGGGCGGGCAAAACCACGGCCCGCCCTGGCCGTCATGCCAGTCGGGATTCAGCAGGAAGAGTCGTTCGGTCATAGACGAGATATAGCGGACCTCGGGCGGATTTCGCGACGGCTAATCGCAGCTGGCGCCAAAGCCCGGCGCACGCAGGGCCAGCAGAATCGACGAGCGCGCCTCCTGAGTGATCGCCCCTGATTCCTGCAGCACACAGCCGACAGCGGTGTTCGAGTTCGGGGCCAGCAGGCCATAGGTCAGGCCCTCGGCCTCCAGCAGGGCCTGGGCGTCCTTCAGGGCCTCGACCGCCTCGGCGACGCGCGCCGGGTCCCTAGTGATCCGCGTCATCTCGTGCAGGGCCTCGCCCGAACTGGGGAAGTCATAGGCGTCGGGCGTATAGGGGGCGATCTCGGCCGAGAGGCGGTCGGGGTGATCCGTGACGCCGAACTTGGCGTTCTGGCTGGCGGAAAAAGCGATGGCCGGGCCCGTCTGCGGCACGACCAGAATGTAGGCGTGGCGCGGAAACAGCAGATAGTGGGCCATGTATTTGGTCACGGGCACCAAAGGCAGGCGGTCCGGCCCCAGGGCGTGGGCGCCGACATAGACGCCGGACGGCAGGCTGCGCGCGTCGATCCGTCCGTTCAGCTTCAGGATCCGGTCCACCATCACATGATCCAGCAGGAAGACCCCGTCCTCGGCCTCACGCTCCAGATGGGCGTGGATGGCGGCGGTGTCGGGCGCGGGGCCGAGGTCGCGGCCATAGACGGTCGGAAAGGCGGTCGGCGACATGGGCTGGCCGTCCGGCGGGCTGAACCACAGGACGCGCAGTTCGTGGACGGTGCGCGACAGCGGCTCGTCGCCGCGAAAGGTCGAAAGGCTGAGGGCCAGGTTCACTGCGGCGAACAGGGCGACGAAGCCGCCGCCCCCCTGCCCTGCGATCACCGCCCAGCGGCGCCACCCGCGCAAAGGGTGACGGGCGTGGCGCACCCGTTCCAGCAGACGACGGCCGCAACTCGGGCCGGGTTTGCTGGACATCAGCCGCGTGCTCCTTGACCGTTCTCGCAGACAAATGCGCCCGAACGGTCAAGGTTGCATCAGACCCGCAGGACGACCGTCTCGACGATGGGACGGCGATCCCAGATCTGCTGGCTGGCCTTCTTCAACACGCGAGCGACGGCCTGTTCGATGACCATTTCGTCGTCCAGGGCCTCGCCCTTCAGGCCCTTGACCACCTGTTCGACGCGCTCGGCCAGCTTGTCCAAAGCATCCCCCAGCGGCGTGGCGGTGTCGCCGGGCAGGCCGACGCTGCGGATATCGATGTCGCTGGCGATGCGGCCGCGCTTGTCCAAGGCGAAGCTGACGATCAGCACGCCATTGGTCGAGGCGTGGCGACGTTCCTTCAGGGCCTCGCCCTGTTCGGTCACCAGCATGCCGCCGTCGACGTACAGGCGGCCGTTCGGCACCTC
Organism: Brevundimonas sp. FV2ps16; assembly: GCF_058681075.1. Classification (NCBI taxonomy): domain Bacteria; kingdom Pseudomonadati; phylum Pseudomonadota; class Alphaproteobacteria; order Caulobacterales; family Caulobacteraceae; genus Brevundimonas; species Brevundimonas sp. FV2ps16. Next base: position 2,940,004 of record NZ_CM178728.1, read on the forward strand.
GTCGATGATCTTGGCCGGCCCGGGGGCCAGGCGCACCATGTCGCCGTTGCGCGGCGTCACGGTTTCCTTGACGCCGATGTCCTTGGCCAGATTGGCGTGTTCCAGCAGGAAACGACGCACGCCGTGGGTCGGCACCGCGATCTGCGGCCGCACCCATTCGTACATCTGCCTCAACTCGTCGCGGCACGGGTGGCCCGAGACGTGGATGCCGGGATGGTCCTTCTCGGTGTAGAGGCGCACGCCCCGATCCGCGAGACGATCCTGCAGATTGCCGATGGCAAGTTCGTTGCCGGGAATTTGGCGCGACGAGAAGATGCAGTGGTCGCCCAGGCCCAGTTTGACGACCGGATGAGTGCCGTCGGCGACGCGCGACAGGGCCGCCCTCGCCTCGCCCTGGCTGCCGGTGCACAGATACAGGATCTGGTCGGCGGGCCAGACGCGGGCCTCTTCGTCCGACAGGAAGGGTTTCACGTCCTGCAGCATGCCGACGTGTTTGGCCGCTGCCGTGATCCGGTGCATCGAACGGCCGGCCAGGGACACGCGACGGCCGCAGGCCTCGGCGGCGCGGATGACGCTGTCCATCCGGGCGACGTTCGAGGCGAAACAGCCCACCGCAACCCGGCCCTTGAGGCTGGAGATCAGCTTGGTGATCGCAACGGCCACATCGCCCTCGGACCCGGCCACGCCCGGCACGAAGACATTGGTCGAGTCGCAGACCATGGCCAGCACGCCTTCGTCGCCCATGGCGCGAATGGCGGGGGCGTCAGTCTTCTCGCCGATGATCGGCTGGTCGTCGATCTTCCAGTCGCCGGTGTGGAACACCACGCCCAGGGGGGTGTCGATGGCCAGGCCGCTCGGCTCGGCGATCGAATGGCTCATGTTGACGAAGGTGACGCCGAACGAGCCGATATCCACCGTGCCGCCCAGCGGCACCTCGATCAACTGCACCTCGTCCAGGATGCCGCGTTCCCGCAGCTTGTCGCGGATCAGATAGGCGGTGAAAGGGGTGGCGTAGATCGGCGCCTTGATGCGCGGCCACAGCCAGCCCAGGGCGCCGATATGGTCTTCGTGCGCGTGGGTCAGCACGATGCCCTTGATCGTCTCGCCTTCCAGATAGGAAGGATCGGGCACGATCACGTCCACGCCGGGCGTGGACAGGTCGCCGAAGGTGACGCCGACATCGACGATCAGCCATTCACGATTGGCCTCTGGCCCGAAGCCATAGGCGTTGAGGTTCATACCGACCTCGTCCGAGCCGCCCAGCGGCAGGAAAACGAGTTCGTCTTGGGTTTGCTTTTTCATTCAGTCCGTCATTTGGGCGTTACGACGCCAGATTTCCAGGAGGCCGCGAATAGTCAGGTCGGGATCGAAGTGATCGATGCTGTCGGTCGCGCCTTCGAACAGGCTGGCGACGCCGCCGGTTCCGATGACGGTCATGGGCCGCGCCCATTCCGCCTTGATGCGCGCGACCAAGCCTTCGATCAACGAAATATAGCCCCAGAAGACGCCGGACTGCATGGCCTCGACCGTGCCCTTGCCGATCACGTGTTCGGGCTTCTGAATGGCGATGCGTGGCAGTTTGGCCGCCGCCTCGTGCAGGGCCTGGAGCGACAGATTGATGCCGGGGGCGATCAGGCCGCCCTCGAACGCGCCGTCGTCGGCGACGATGTCGAAGGTGGTGGCCGTGCCGCTGTCGATGACGATCAGGTCGCCGGGATAGACCAGCTTGGCCCCAATGGCGTTGACCAGCCGGTCGGCGCCGGCCTCGCTGGGTTTGGCGATACGGACGTCGATGCCCAGCTCGGCGTTCTCGCCGATGACCAGAGGTTCGATGTTCAGATAGCGGCGCGCCAGATTGCGCAGGTTGAAGATCGACTGGGGCACGACGCTGGAGATGATGCAGCCGGTCAGGGCGGCGAAGGCCAGCCCCTTCATGGTCATCAGCTGGTTCAGCCAGACGGCGTATTCGTCGGCGGTGCGGCTGGCCTCGGTGGCGGCGCGCCACTGGGCGATCCAGTCCGTCCCGTCGTGAACGGCGAACAGCGTATTGGTGTTGCCCTGTTCGATGGCGAGCAGCATCAGGCGGCCCCTGCCAGAGACCCTTGGCCGAAGAAGACGTCGCCGGCCGAGATCAGCCGCACGGAGCCGTCGGCCAGCCGCAGGCGCAGCGCCCCATCGGCCTCGACCCCTTCGGCCACGCCTTCCAGCGTCTCATTGTCCAGGCGGGCGACGCAAGGGCCGTTCAACCCCGTCAGGCGGCTGGTCCAGGCGTCGAGCACCGGCTCGAAGCCCATCGTCTGCCAGCGGCCCCACCAGACGGCGAAGGTCTCGGCCAGGATCTCGGCGGCGGCCTCTATGGGCGGGACATAGGCCATGTCGGCGCGCAGCCGGGCGGCGATCGCGGTCGCGCCGCGCTCCGTGCCGTCCGGCGCATGGGCCAGGTTCACGCCGATGCCGACGGCCAGCCACAGGTCGCCGTTCGCATGGGCGCCGGACTCGACCAGGATGCCCGAGACCTTGACCCCGTCCAGCAGGACGTCATTAGGCCATTTGATCGCCACCAGGGCCGGCGACACAAAGACGTCCAACAGGTCGGCGACCGCCAGGGCGGCGACGAAGGTGGCCTGGGCCGCCTCGGCCGCCGACTTGGGCGTGGTGATCAGCAGGGTGGCGGCCAGGTTGCCCTGTTCGGTGTCCCATTTGCGGCCGCGGCGGCCGCGGCCGGCGGTCTGGCGCCGCGCCACGATCCAGCGCGGCCCCGCCTCTCCGGCCTCGGCCAGGCGACGGGCCTCGGCGTTGGTCGAGTCGATCTCGTCGAGGATGACCAGGGGGGCGGGCGTCAACGCCCTAACCGTTCCCGAAGCCGGCGCTCGCAACCTTGGTCAGCGGCTCCAGCCAGGTCAGACCCACGATCACCAGCGGGAAGGCGAAGGCGGCGCAGGCCCAGCCGATGATGCTGGTTTCCGGCGACGACTTGTCGGTGGCGATCTCATCCAGCGGCGGATCGAACCACATCAGCTTGATGATGCGCAGATAGTAGAAGGCGGCGACGACCGAGGCGACCAGACCGGCTGCGGCGACCGGCCACAGACCGGCGTCGGCGGCGGCGCCGAAGACATAATACTTGCCCCAGAATCCCGAGAACGGCGGCATGCCCAGGACCGACAGCGACAGGACGGTCAGGGCCACGGCCGTCACCGGCCGGTCCTTCTTCAGACCCGCCAGATCGGCGATGCGACGGATCGGACGACCCGACTTGGACAGGCTGAGCAGGATGGCGAAGAAGCCCAGTTGGTCGATGACATACAGGGTCATGAACATCAGCATGGCCTGCAGGCCTTCGCTGGTGCCGGCGGCGATGCCCAGCAGGGCGTAGCCGATGTTGGCGATCGAGGAATAGGCCAGCAGGCGCTGGATGTCCTTCTGCGCCAGACCGCCGAAGGCGCCGACGACGAAGCTGAGCAGGGAGATGGCGACCAGGACCTGCGACCACTGGGCGTGGGCCTCGCTGAAGCCGCCCTCCAGGGCGCGGGCGATCAGGACCATGGCGGCGACCTTGGGAGCCGTGGCGAACAGAGCCACGACCGGCGTCGGCGCGCCTTCATAGACGTCAGGCGTCCACATGTGGAACGGCGCCGCCGAGACCTTGAACGCCAGACCGCAGATCAGGAAGACCAGGCCGAAGACCAGGCCGGGCCCCGGATTGTTCTGGGCGAAGGCGGCGATGTCCTCGAACCGCATCGAACCGGCGAAACCGTAGATCAGGCTGGAGCCGTACAGCAGCAGGCCCGACGACAGGGCGCCCAGGACGAAATACTTCAGGCCCGCTTCCGACGCCTTGACGTCGTCGCGGTGGAAGGCGGCTAGGACGTACAGGGCCAGCGAGTGCAGCTCGATCCCGACGTACATGGAGATCAGATCGCCCGAGGACGCCATCATCCCCATGCCGACCGAGGCCAGCACGATCAGGACCGGATATTCGAACTTGGCGATGTGGGTCCGCTTCATCCAGCCGTCGCCGAGCACGATGGCGACCGCGGCGGACAGATAGATGACGCTCTTGCCGTAGATGGCCAGCGGATCGGCCACATAGGCGCCGTTGAAGGCGACGCCCCAAGGTCCCATGAAGGCGATGACGGCGGCGGCGATCAGCAGCAGGACCGACAGGATGGACACCAGCCGGGCGCTCTTGTCGCCGATGAAGGCGCCGACCATCAGCAGGACCAGGGCGCCGACCGCAAGGGTCAGCTCCGAGGCGGCGAGGTGCAGGGCGGAGGACAGATCAGGCATGCTTGGTCTCACCCGCCGATCGCGACGCGATAGGCATTGGTCAGGGCCTCGACGGCGGGCCCGGTGTAATCGAGGACGGCGGCCGGATGGACGCCCAGCCACAGGGTGCCGAGGATCAACGGCACGAACAGCGCAAGCTCACGCTTGTCGATGTCGGCGATGGTCATCAGCTTCGGATTGGTGATCTCGCCGAACATGACCGAACGATACAGGGTCAGGGCGTAGACCGCCGAGAAGATCACGCCCGAGGCCGCCACCAGGGCCGCCCAGGTCGAGGCCTGATAGGCGCCCGTCATGGTCAGGACTTCGCCGATGAAGCCCGAGGTGCCCGGCAGGCCGACGTTGGCCATGGTGAACATCAGGAAGATGGCGGCGAACCAGGGCATGCGCGACGTCAGGCCGCCGTAGAAGGCGATCTCCCGCGTGTGCATCCGGTCGTAGACCACGCCGACGCACAGGAACAGCGCGCCCGAGATCAGACCGTGGCTGATCATCTGGAACACCGCGCCCTGCATGCCCTGATCGTTGCCTGCGAAGATGCCCAGGGTGACGAACCCCATGTGGGCGACCGAGGAATAGGCGATCAGCTTCTTGATGTCCGTCTGACGCCAGGCGACCAGCGAGGTGTAGACGATGGCGATCACCGACAGGGTGAAGACCAGCGGGCGGAACATCTCGGACGCGACCGGGAACATGGGCACGTTGAACAGGATGAAGCCGTAACCGCCCAGCTTCAGCAGGATGCCGGCCAGGATGACCGAGCCCGCCGTCGGCGCCTGAACGTGGGCGTCGGGCAGCCAGGTGTGCACCGGCCACATCGGCATCTTCACCGCGAAGGAGGCGAAGAAGGCCAGCCACAACAGCGGCTGAACCGCCGGGTCGAAGGCGTATTGCTTCAGCTCGGGGATGCTGGTGGTGCCGGCGGTGTGCGACATCCACAACATGGCCAGCAGCATCAGCACCGACCCCAGCAGGGTGTAGAGGAAGAACTTGTAGGCGGCGTAGATCCGGTTGGCGCCGCCCCAGATGCCGATGATCAGGAACATCGGCACCAGGGTGCCTTCGAAGAAGATGTAGAAGAGATACAGGTCCAGCGCCGTGAAGACGCCGATGACCAGGGTCTCCAGCACCAGGAAGGCGATCATATATTCGACGACGCGCGTCTCGATCGATTTCCAGCTGGCCAGGATGCAGATCGGCATCAGGAAGGCCGTCAGCAGGACGAACAGGATCGAAATCCCGTCTACGCCGAGATGATAGCTGGCCCCGGCGAACCAGGGGACCATTTCAACGAACTGGTATCCAGGGTTCGACGGATCGAAACCGGCGACCAGCACGACCGACACGCCCAGCGCCACCAGGGTCGTCAGCAGAGCGATCCAGCGCGCGGTCGGGGCGGCGGCGTCCTGGGACTTGGACGCCAGCCGGGCGAGGAAGATCGCCAGGGCGCCGACCAGCGGCAGGAATGTAACGAGGCTCAAGATGTAGGGCACGGGCTCAGACTCCCCACGCGAAGATGGCGAAGGTGAGCAGACCGGCCACCCCGAGCAGCATCACGAAGGCATAGTAATAGAGGAAACCAGACTGGAACTTCGACAGCCAGCCGGCCGATTTCAGCGAGGCCCAGGCGGCGCCGTTGGGGCCGAAGCCGTCGATGATCTTCACGTCGAAGATCTTCCAGAAGGCGTCGCCGATGGCCTTGAAGCCGCGCACGAAGACGAAGTCGTACAGCTCGTCGAAATACCACTTGTTGTAGAGGAAGCGGTAGATCGCGCCGTCCCGCTCGGCCATGCGACGGCCCATGCCCTCGCGAGCGACATAGATCCAGTAGGCGAAAGCCGTGCCGGTCAGGGTCAGGATCAGCGGCGACCACTTCACCCAGGTCGGGACGTCGTGGCTCTCGTGGAGCACATGGTTGTGCTCGCCGGTGAAGATGGCCCCGCGCCAGAACTCGTGCTCGTGGTGGCCGATGAAGTACGGCGCGAACACGAAGCCCGCAGCGACGGCGCCGACCGACAGCAGGATCAGCGGCACCAGCATGACCCAGGGGCTCTCGTGCGGGTGCAGCGGACCGTGGTGGCCGTGATCGTCATGCGCATGGTCGTCATGAGCGTGCGAATCCGCGACCGGCTCGGAATGGGTTTCCAGCTGGGCGTGCGAAGCATGGTCGTCGGCGTGATGGGCGTCGCCCTCTTCCTTCCACACCGGCTTGTTGTGGAAGGTCATGAAGATCAGACGCCAGGAATAGTAGGCTGTCAGACCCGCCGCGATCAGGCCGATGCAGAAGGCGAACATGCCGACCGCCGAATGACCCGAAGCGGCCGAGGCGAAGGCGCTCTCGATGATCGAGTCCTTCGAATAGAAGCCCGCGAAACCGCCGACGCCGGGGATGCCCAGGCCGGTGATGGCGATGGTGCCGATGGTCATGACGGCATAGGTGATCGGCAGCAGCTTCCAGAGCCCGCCCATCTTCCGCATGTCCTGCTCGTGGTGCATGCCGTGGATCACCGAACCGGCGCCCAGGAACAGCAGGGCCTTGAAAAAGGCGTGGGTGAACAGGTGGAACATGGCCGCCTGATAGGCGCCGACGCCCGCCGCGAAGAACATGTAGCCCAGCTGCGAACAGGTCGAATAGGCGATGACCCGCTTGATGTCGTTCTGGGTCAGGCCGACCGTGGCGGCGAACAAGGCCGTGATCGCGCCGATGATGGCGATGATCTGCGACGCGCCGGGGGCGTACTCATAGATGGGCGACAGCAGGCAGACCATATAGACGCCGGCGGTCACCATGGTGGCGGCGTGGATCAGGGCCGAGACCGGGGTCGGGCCTTCCATCGCGTCCGGCAGCCAGGTGTGCAGGAAGAACTGGGCCGACTTGCCCATGGCGCCGATGAACAGCAGGAAACCAGCCAGGTCGAGCGCGGACCACTGGACGCCCAGGAACTCCCAGGTCGTGCCGGCCTTGGTCGCGACCAGCGGGAACAGTTCGGCGAACTCGATCGTCCCGTACATCCAGAAGATGGTGATGATGCCCAGCACGAAGCCGAAGTCGCCGACGCGGTTGACGACGAAGGCCTTGATGGCGGCGGCGCTGGCGGTCGGCTTCTTGAACCAGAAGCCGATCAGCAGATACGAGGCCAGGCCCACGCCTTCCCAGCCGAAGAAGATCTGCATGAAGTCAGCGGCCGTCACCAGCGCCAGCATCATGAAGGTGAACAGGGACAGATAGGCGAAGAAGCGCGGCCGGCTGTCGTCCTCGGCCATATAGCCCCAGGAATACAGGTGAACCAGCGACGAGACGCTGGTGACCACGATCAGCATGGTCGCCGACAGGGCGTCGATGCGGATCGACCAGGCCGACTGGAAGTCGCCGACGTTGATGAAGGGCGCCAGGCGAATGGTGAAGGGCTCAAGATGGCCCCAGGTCCACTGGCCGAACACCGTCCAGGCGACGGCGCACGAGAAGAACAGCAGACCGGTCGTAATGGTCTGCGACGGGATATTGCCGATACGGCGGCCGAAAAGGCCGGCGACGGTCGCGCCCAGCAGGGGGGCGAAGATCCCGAGAATGATCAGGGTGTGGAGGTTCACGCTCAGCCCTTCATCACGGAGGCGTCGTCGACGGCGATGTCGCCGCGGTTACGGAAGAAGGTCACCAGGATGGCCAGGCCGACGGCGGCCTCGGCCGCGGCGACGGTCAGGACGAACATGGCCATGATCTGCCCGCTGATGTCGTTCAGATAGGTCGAGAAGGCGACGAAATTGATGTTCACGGCCAGCAGGATCAGCTCGATCGACATCAGGATGATGATGACGTTCTTGCGGTTCACGAAGATGCCGAAGACCCCGATGGTGAACAGGATCGCCGCCACGCTGAGATAATGGATGAGACCGATGTCCATCAGAGAAGCTCCTCGGGCGTGACGCCCTGCCCGGTCGGAACCGACTTGATCTCCATCGCCTTGGCGGCGGAGCGGTTGACCTGGGCGGTGATGTCCTGACGCTTGACGTGCGTCTTGTGGCGCAGGGTAAGGGTGATGGCCCCGATCATGGCGATCAGCAGCACGATCCCGGCCGCCTGGAAGAAGTAGATATAGTCGGTGTAGAGCACCCGGCCGATGGCCTCGACATTGCTCATGTCGGGATCGGGCGCGCCGGGTCCGGTCAGGCCGGCGGTCGCGCCGCCCTGGATCACCGCGCTGGAGACCACGATCATCTCGGCCAGCAGTACGGCGGCGACCACGCCGCCGATCGGCAGATATTTGGCGTAGCCCTCACGCAGCTTCAGGAAGTCGACGTCCAACATCATGACGACGAACAGGAACAGCACCGCCACGGCGCCGACGTAGACGACGACCAGCAGCATGGCCAGGAACTCGGCCCCCAGCAGGACGAACAGACCCGCCGCCGAGAAGAAGGCGAGGATCAACCACAGCACGCTGTGCACCGGATTGCGCGCGGTCACGACCAGAAGCCCGGACACCACGGCGGTCGCCGCCAGCAGATAGAAGGCAATGCCTTGCAGCATGTCGGGACGAAGCCCCTTTCGTCTCGGCCGCGACCCCAGTTTGGGAATCGCTGACCCGTTAGCGTGAGCGCCTTAGCGGTAAGGCGCGTCGAGTTCCAGATTCTTGGCGATCTGCCGTTCCCAGCGATCCCCGTTGTCGAGCAGTCGGGCCTTGTCGAACAGCAGCTCTTCGCGCGTTTCGACGGCGTATTCGGAGTTCGGCCCCTCGACGATGGCGTCCACCGGGCAGGCCTCCTGGCACAGGCCGCAGTAGATGCACTTGACCATGTCGATGTCGTAGCGGGTCGTGCGGCGGCTGCCGTCGGCGCGGGGTTCGGCCTCGATGGTGATGGCTTGGGCGGGGCAGATGGCCTCGCACAGCTTGCAAGCGATGCACCGCTCTTCACCGTTCGCATAGCGGCGCAGGGCGTGCTCGCCGCGGAAACGCGGCGACTGCGGGTTCCGCTCGAACGGATAGTTCACGGTCGCCTTGGGGCGAGCCATGTACTTCAAGGTCAGGCCGATGGCGCCGATGGCATCGAGCATCATCGCGCCCTTGGCGGCCTGGGCGATACGAGTGAACATCAGAAGCGATCCTCTGGCGCCGGGGCGCCGTTGGTTGAAGTCTTGGTCGGTGCGGCCTGGGAAGCGGCCTTGGTCTGGGCGTCGCGCCATTCACGCTCGATGCGTTCCTGACGACGTTCCCACTGATAGCCGGACTCGGGCATGCGCGTATCGGGCGCACAGGCTGTTATCACGGGTGCGAGGACCAGCAGCAGCAGGCTCATACGGCTCATGCCCCGCCTCCCCGCAGCACGTCCTTGCAGTCCATCGTCTTATAGCGCGGATCGTCCCGGCTCATCATCCGGCACAGGTTGACCCGTTCGCCGCCGCGACGCACGTCATCCTCGCGCCGCTCCATCGACGCGACCGGATCGGTCGGCGCCGGAGCGGCGATCGGCGCGAACGTGCAGGCGACGAGGCCCCCAGATGCGACCAGGGCCAGAATGACGGCGCGTGGGTTCATCTATGCACCCACCGCGAAGACGCGCCAGGCGGCGGTGATGACCACGGCCACCAGCGAGGCGGGCAGGAAGACCTTCCAGCCCAGGCGCATCAGCTGGTCGTAGCGGTAGCGCGGCACGAAAGCCTTCACCAAGGCGATGGCCAGGAACCAGAAGACGGTCTTGGTGACGAAGGTCAGCAGATAGATGGTGTAGGCGATCCAGGCCGGCAGATCGTCCAGCGTCTCCTGAGACAGGAAGCCGGGGTTCCAGCCGCCGAAGAACAGGATGCTCATCATCGCCGACATGAAGACGATGTTGACGTACTCGCCCATCATGAACAGCAGATAGGTGGTCGAGCTGTATTCGACCTGATAGCCGGCCACGAGCTCGGATTCCGCTTCCGGCAGGTCGAACGGCGGCCGGTTGGTTTCCGCCAGGGCCGAGACGAAGAAGACGATCGACATCGGGAACAGGATCAGGATCAGGGGCCAGGTGCCCTGCCCGCCGCCGAAGGCGTACCAGTTCCAGAAATAGCCGCTCTGGCCCTCAACGATCTCCGACAGGTTCATGGTGCCGGCCAGCAGAATCACATTGATGATGATCAGGCCCAGCGAGACTTCATAGGACACCATCTGCGCCGCCGAACGCAGCGAGCCCAGGAACGGATACTTCGAGTTCGAAGCCCAGCCGCCCATGATGATGCCGTACACGCCCAGCGACGAGACCGCGAAGATGTACAGGATGCCGACGTTCAGGTCCGAAACCACCCAGCCCGGCGCGAACGGGATCACGGCCCAGGCCATGAAGGCCAGAATGACGGTGATGATCGGCGCCAGGATGAAGACCGCCTTGTCGGCGCCGGAGGGGATGACCACCTCCTTCAGCACGAACTTCAGCATGTCGGCGAAGGATTGCAGCAGGCCGAAGGGGCCGACGACGTTCGGTCCCTTGCGCATCTGCACCGAGGCCCAGACCTTACGGTCGGCCAGCAGCAGGAAGGCGACGGCGATCAGCACGCCAACCGTGATCAGCAGGATCTGACCGACCGTGATCAGCGTCCAGCCGCCCGGCGTGGCCCAGAAGGAAGTAGCAGCGTCCATAACTTACTCCGCCGCCATCGCGACCGGGGCGATCCGCAGGGCGGACAGCTCGGCCATGGTCGCGCTGGCGCGCGCGATCGGGTTGGAAAGATAGGGGTCCGTAATCGCCGAGGCGAAGACCCGGTCGCCCAGGTCGCCCTTGACGCCCAGCTTGGACGGATCAAAGGCGGCCGGCGTCGGCAGATAGTCGATCCGGCCGAAGGTCGGATGATCGGCCATCAGCTTGGCGCGCAGCTGGTCCAGGGTGTCGTATGCCAGGGTCTGGTCGACACGGGCGGACAGGGCGCGGATGATGGCCCAGTCTTCCTTGGCCTCGCCCTTGGGGAAGACGACGCGTTCGGCCATCTGCACCCGGCCCTCGGTGTTGACGTACAGGCCCGACTTCTCGGTATAGGCCGCGCCCGGAAGGATGACGTCGGCGCCGTGCGCGCCGCGGTCGCCGTGGCTGCCCAGATAGACGCGGAAGGCGTTCGAGCCGGTCGGATCGACCTCGTCGGCGCCCAGCAGGAACAGCACGTCCAGCGCGCCCGGCTTCAGCATGTCCGCTGCCGTCAGACCGCCTTCGGTCGGCACGAAGCCCATGTCCAGACCGCCGACGCGCGCGGCGGCGTGGTGCAGAACGTTGAAGCCGTTCCAGCCTTCGCTGATGACGCCGACCTTCTTGGCCAGGGTGCCCAGGGCGTTCAGGACGGCGGCGCCGCCCTCCCCGTTCAGCGCGCCGGAGCCGACGATGATCGCCGGACGCTCGGCCTTGGTCAGGAAGTCCATCGCCGACTTCGGCAGCTTGGCCAGGGTCTTCGAACCGGCGCCCAGATAGGCGTAGTCGAAGGTCAGATCGGCCTGTTCGCCGATGACGCCGATCTCGACCCCGCCCTTGATCCAGCTCTTGCGCAGACGCGCGTTCAGCAGCGGCGCCTCGATGCGCGGGTTGACGCCCACGATCAGGATGGCGTCAGCCTTTTCAATGCCTTCGAGGCCGGAGTTGAACAGCCAGCTCTCGCGCGGACCATAGCCGAGCGCGGCGCCGTCCTGGCGGCAGTCGGTGTTCTTGGAACCGAGGGCGCGGAACAGGTCCAGCGTCGCCTTCATCGACTCGGCGTCCTGCAGGTCGCCGGCGATCACGCCGATGCGGTCGGCCGAGGCGGCCTTCAGCTTGGCGGCGACGGCGTCCAGGGCCTCGTTCCACGAGGCGGCGCGCAGCTTGCCGTTCTCGCGGATCCACGGGCGGTCCAGGCGGCGCGCGGTCAGGCCGTCGACGACATAGCGGCTCTTGTCCGACAGCCACTCCTCGTTGATGCCCTCGTTCACGCGCGGCAAAACCCGCATCACCTCGGAGCCGCGGAAGTCGGCGCGGATGTTCGAGCCCAGGGCGTCCATGACGTCGATGGTCTCGGTCTTCTTCAGTTCCCACGGACGATAGTGGTACTGCCAGGGCCGGTGCGTCAGGGCGCCGACCGGGCACAGGTCATTGACATTGCCCGACAGTTCCGAGGCGACCGACTTCTCCAGATAGGTGGTGATCTCGGCGTCTTCGCCGCGCGAGATCATGCCGATGTCCGGCACGCCGGCGACCTCGGTGATGAAGCGGACACAACGGGTGCACTGGATGCACCGCGTCATGAAGGTCTTGATCGTCGGACCCATGTTCTTTTCTTCGACCGCGCGCTTGTTCTCGGCATAGCGAGAGCCATCGCGGCCATAGGCCATGGACTGGTCCTGAAGATCGCACTCGCCGCCCTGATCGCAGATCGGGCAATCCAGCGGGTGGTTGATGAGCAGGAACTCCATCACGCCTTCCCGGGCCTTCTTGACCATCGGGGTGTCGGTGAAGATTTCCTGGCCGTCGGCGGCCGGAAGCGCGCACGAGGCCTGGGGCTTCGGCGGCCCTGGCTTCACCTCGACCAGGCACATGCGGCAGTTGCCGGCGATGGACAGGCGTTCGTGGTAGCAGAAGCGCGGGATTTCCTGCCCCGCGCGCTCGGCGACCTGGAGCACGGTCATCCCGGGCTCGAACTCAACTTCGACGCCGTTGACCTTGGCGACTGGCATCAGCGGGCCTCTTCTTCAGCGGGAACGGCCAGTTCGGCCTGTTCCGTCGTCCCATCCGGGAGGGTCTGTGTGATGGTGATCGCCTGGGCGTCCATGACGTAGCGGATCACCGGATCGTCCGACTGGTTCATCCAGCGAACGAGGGTGGGATCGGGCAGATCGAGCGGCTTCCACACGATCAGGTCTTTCTCGACCCGACAGTCGGCCCGCATCCGGCCGCCGTCGACCGGGGCCCGCCACGAGGCGTGGACCACCCCGCCGTCGACGCCGTCGACGTCGATGGCCATCGGCGGCTGGCCGTGGATCGCGGCCAGGCCGGCGCGGCAGACGCGGCGCAGATCGGCCGGGGTCAGCACAGCCGGCGCCGTCTGCACGGCGTCGGAGGGCTGAGCCGCGGCCGCAATCTTTTCCGCAGGCGTGGGCGCAGCTTCGCGCTCGCCGCAAGCGGCGAGAGCCAAGGCTCCGATCACGATGGCGGACAAGCGGCGCATTCCTACTCCGCCGCGATCGCGTGGCCGGCGAAGTTCGCACGGCGACTGCGGTAGTTGGCGATACGCTCTTCGATCTCGTGGCGGAAGTGACGGATCAGGCCCTGAACCGGCCATGCGGCCGCGTCGCCCAGGGCGCAGATGGTGTGGCCCTCGACCTGACCGGCGACGTCCAGCAGCAGGTCGATTTCCGACGGATCGGCCTCGCCCACCGACATCCGCTCCAGCACGCGCCACATCCAGCCGGTGCCTTCCCGGCACGGCGTGCACTGGCCGCAGCTCTCGTGCTTGTAGAAATAGCTGATGCGGGCGATGGCCTTCACCAGGTCGGTGGAGTTGTCCATCACGATGACGGCGGCGGTGCCCAGGCCCGAGCGCATTTCGCGCAGGCTGTCGAAGTCCATCAGCGCCGTCTCGGACATTTCGCGCGTGATCAGCGGCACGGACGAACCGCCCGGAATGATGGCCTTCAGATTGTCCCAGCCGCCGCGCACGCCGCCGCAGTGTTCTTCCAGCAGTTGCCGCAGCGGGATCGACATGGCCTCTTCGACCACGCAGGGCGCGTTCACATGGCCCGAGATGGCCATCAGCTTGGTACCGGTGTTGTTCGGACGACCAAAGCCCGCGAACCAGCCAGCGCCGCGACGCAGGATCGTGCCGACGACGGCGATCGACTCGACGTTGTTCACCGTGGTGGGGCAGCCGTACAGGCCCGCACCGGCCGGGAACGGCGGCTTCAGACGGGGTTGGCCCTTCTTGCCTTCCAGGGATTCCAGCAGGGCGGTCTCTTCGCCGCAGATATAGGCGCCGGCGCCGTGGTGGATATAGACGTCGAAGTCCCAGCCGTGGACGTTGTCCTTGCCGATCAGACGGGCCTCATAGGCCTGCTTGACCGCCGCCTCCATCCGCTCGCGTTCCAGCACATATTCGCCGCGCAAATAGATGTAGCAAGCGTGGGCCTGCATGGCGAAGGAGGCGATCAGGCAGCCTTCGATCAGCAACTGGGGATCATGGCGCATGATCTCCCGGTCCTTGCAGGTGCCGGGTTCGGATTCGTCGGCGTTGACGACCAGGTAGTGGGGACGATCCTTCACTTCCTTGGGCATGAAGGACCACTTCAGCCCGGTCGAGAAACCGGCGCCGCCACGGCCGCGCAGGCCCGACGCCTTGACGTTGTTGATGATCCAGTCGCGGCCAAGGTCCAGCATGTCCTTGGTGGCGTTCCAGGCGCCGCGCTTCTTCGCCCCGTCCAGCGTCCAGTCCTGGAAACCGTACAGGTTGGTGAAGATCCGGTCCTTGTCTTCGAGAATGCCGACCATCAGGCTGCTCCTCCGTCTACGCCGACGGGGGGGACCGAGAGCGGACTGGCGTTCGAGGCCGAGATCGCGTTGGCCGGGAGGCGGCTGACGCGGTTCAGGGCTGGGGTTGTTACGCGGTTCGGAAGCATCAGCAGGACCGGGTGAAGGCGTAGAAGGAGCGGTCGCGGGGGCGACCGAAGGGGATGTTGGCGGGGTTTGCGCCGATACGGGCCCGGCGCTCAGCGACAGACTGGCCGCGCCGGCCAGATTGACCAGCAATCGGCCCGTCCCGGCGGGGCTCCACCCGCCTCGGCCGCGCTTGGGCGCGCGGCGCCCTGCCCGTTTCTGATCCATCGACATGGCGCCCCCCGGCACGCTGCATCGAATTCATGGAACCATAATAGATCGACGCCGTCATGACGTTGCGCCTTCCAACTCGCGCATCCGGCGTTTGTGATGCCGATTGCGGGTGTAGATGGCGCCGATGACGCAGGCCCAGCCGAAGCCGAGCATGACGTAGGACAGGGTGAAGGCCCATTCACCGAGGCCCGGCGTCCCCTGACGGGTCAGCAGGATCAGCATGGCCGCGCCGACCACGAGCGCGAGCCCGCCCGCGCGCAGGGGGCGCGCGACCTGGCGCAGCTCCTTGCGGTACGCGGCGCGGCCTTCGTCGCTGTCGAGGTCGGGTCCTGGCATCAGGCCGGAGCCTTCTCGACCGGCGCCGGATCGCTGTTGGGCAGCTTCTTGATCGGCTTGGCGGCCGAACCGTCATACAGTTTCGGATCCAGCAGGGTCTTGGCCCCGCCGGCCGGTTCGGACGTCGCACGGCCCTGATAGGAGCCCGGCTTGGGCGTCTTGCCGGCGGCGAAGTCGTCGATGATCTGGCCGATGGTTTCGGGCGTCAGGTCTTCGAAATAATAGTCGTTGATCTGTGCCATGGGCGCGTTCGAACAGGCGCCCAGGCACTCGACTTCCTGCCAGGTGAAACGGCCGTCTGCGGACAGATGGTCCTTGGGACCGATCTTCTCCTTGCAGACCCTCATCAGCTCATTGGCGCCGCGCAGCATGCACGGCGTGGTGCCGCACACCTGGATCAGGGCGGTCTTGCCGACCGGCTCCAGCATGAACATGGTGTAGAAGGTCGCGACCTCCAGAACCCGGATGAAGGGCATGCCCAGCAGATCGCCGATGGCGCGGATGGCGGGCTCGGAGACCCAGCCTTCCTGTTTCTGGACCAGCCACAGGATCGGGATCACCGCCGACTGGCGACGGTTTTCCGGATACTTCTTGATCCACCATTCGGCCTTGGCCTTGGTGTCCTTCGAAAAGGCGAAGGAGGCCGGCTGTTCCTTGGCGAGACGACGAACGCTCATCGGTCCACTTCTCCGAAAACGATGTCGAGCGAGCCCAGGATGGCGGAGACGTCAGCCAGTTGGTGGCCGCGGTTCATCCAGTCCATCGCCTGCAGGTGACGGAAGCCCGGCGCCGAGATCTTGACGCGATAGGGTTTGTTGGTGCCGTCCGACACCAGATAGATGCCGAACTCGCCCTTAGGCGCTTCGACCGAGGCGTAGACCTCGCCCTCGGGCGTCTTGAAGCCCTCAGTGTACAGTTTGAAGTGATGGATCAGGGATTCCATCGACCGCTTCATCTCGCCGCGACGCGGCGGAACGATCTTGTTGTCCTCGAGCATCACCGGTTCGCCGGGGCAGTTGCGCAGCTTGTGGATGCACTGCTCCATGATCCGCACCGACTGCTTCATCTCCTCGATGCGGCAGAGGTAACGATCCCAGCAGTCGCCGTTCTTGCCGACCGGAATATCGAACTCCAGCTCGGCATAGCACTCATACGGCTGCGACTTGCGCAGGTCCCAGGCGATGTCCGAGCCGCGCAGCATGACGCCGGTGAAGCCCCAGGCCAGGGCCTCTTCCTTGGACACGACGCCGATGTCGACATTGCGCTGCTTGAAGATGCGGTTCTCGGTGACCAAGCTCTCGATATCGGCCAGGGCCTGCGGGAACTCCAGGCACCAGCGACCGATGTCGTCGATCAGGTCCATCGGCAGGTCCTGGTGGACGCCGCCGGGACGGAAATAGTTGGCGTGCAGACGGGCGCCGCTGGCGCGCTCGTAGAAGACCATCAGCTTCTCGCGCTCTTCGTGTCCCCACAGCGGGGGCGTCAGGGCACCGACGTCCATGGCCTGCATGGTCGCGTTCAGGAGGTGGTTCCCGATCCGGCCGATCTCCGAATAGAGCACGCGGATCAGCTGTGCCCGGTACGGAACCTCGATGCCGAGCAGCTTCTCGATGGCCAGGCAGAAGGCGTGCTCCTGATTCATCGGCGCGACATAGTCGAGCCGATCCAGATAGGGCACGTTCTGCAGATAGGTGCGGGCCTCCATCAGCTTCTCGGTGCCGCGGTGCAGCAGGCCGATGTGCGGATCGACGCGTTCGACGATCTCGCCGTCCAGCTCCAGCACCAGGCGCAGCACGCCGTGCGCGGCCGGGTGTTGCGGGCCGAAGTTGATGGTGAACTTGCGGTCGTCCATCGCCTTGGCATGGTCGGTGCGGTGATCGACCGGCATGTCCTCGAACGGATCGACGGCGCCGCCGCTGTTTGCGGACGCGGGGATGCGGACGTCGTCAGCCATCAGCCCTTCACTCCTGCCTTTTCGTCGCCGGGCAGCACGGGCGCCGGATAGTCGGCGCCTTCCCACGGCGAGAGGAAGTCGAACGTCCGGAATTCCTGCGTCAGCTTGACGGGCTCATAGACGACCCGCTTCTGTTCTTCGTCGTAACGGACCTCGACATAGCCCGTCATCGGGAAGTCCTTGCGCAGCGGATGCCCTTCGAACCCGTAGTCGGTCAGCAGGCGGCGCATGTCGGGGTGACCCGAGAAGATCACGCCGTACATGTCGTAGGCTTCGCGCTCGAACCAGCCGGCCGACGGATAGACGTGGCAGACCGTGGGAACGGGCTGGACCTCGTCGGTCACGACCTTGACGCGAACCCGCGCGTTCCGGGTCATCGACAGCAGATGATAGACGACTTCGAACCGCTCTTCGCGATCCGGATAGTCCGCGCCGCACACGTCCAACAGTTGCTGGAAGCCGAAGCGGTCACGCAGCCCGGTCATGACCTCGACGATCCGCTCGCGCGGCGCCACCAGGGTCAGCTCACCGAACGCCACCTGGGCCTCGACGCCCAGGGCTCCCACCAGCTCGGCGCCCATCGGCGTCAGCGCGGCCTCGAACTGGGCCTGAACAGCCAGCGAGCTCATCGGTCGATGGTCCCCGTGCGACGAATCTTCTTCTGCAGCTGCAGCAGGCCGTACAGCAACGCCTCCGCCGTCGGCGGGCACCCCGGCACATAGACATCCACCGGCACGACCCGGTCGCAACCGCGAACCACGCTGTAGCTGTAGTGATAGTAGCCGCCGCCGTTGGCGCAGCTGCCCATGGACACGACATAGCGCGGGTCGGGCATCTGGTCGTAGACCTTGCGGATGGCCGGAGCCATCTTGTTGGTCAGGGTGCCGGCGACGATCATCAGGTCCGAGTGACGCGGGCTGCCGCGCGGGGCCATGCCGAAGCGTTCGACGTCGAAACGCGGCATCGACATCTGGATCATCTCGACGGCGCAGCAGGCCAGGCCGAAAGTCATCCACATCAGCGAACCGGTGCGCGCCCAGGTGATCACGTCGTCAAGCGAGGCGGTCAGGAAGCCGCGCTCGCCCAGCTCCATGTTCACCGACTCGAAGAACTTGTCGTGGATCTTGGGATCATAGCCCTCGACCGTCGAACGAGCGGCCGAATTGGCCGGAACCAGCGCGCCGGGAAGCGGCGAGGAAGGTGCGACTATTCCCATTCCAGGGCTCCCTTCTTCCATTCGTAGATGAAGCCGATGGTCAGGACGCCGAGGAAGACCATCATCGACCAGAAGGCGAAGATCATCCCCGCGTGCGACAGGTCGAACATCGACACCGCCCACGGGAAGAGGAAGGCCACTTCCAGGTCGAAGATGATGAAGAGGATCGACACCAGATAGAAGCGAACGTCGAACTTCATCCGTGCGTCGTCGAAGGCGTTGAACCCGCACTCATAAGCGGACAGCTTTTCCGGGTCAGGGTTTTTGGGGGCCAGCAGCATCGGCAGGGCGATGAAAAGCACGCCGATGAAGGCGGCGATGCCGGCGAAGATCAGGACCGGCAGATATTCGAGCAGAAAAGCGTTCATTCAAAGAACCTCGGCCGCCGGGGAGAGGCGGGATTCGGCGCTTCTTAGACCCAACGTTCGCGCGGTTCAAACCCCTGCTGTGATTGGTTTTTTATTGAGAACGGATCGCAAGTCGCGAGGCCATATGTCGCAGCGGCTCCGCTTGCTGTTTCGCCCCCTTCCCGGCCCTACTGGCGCCTTGAAATCGTAACCGAAAGTCATCTGGATGAGCGCTGGCAGCCGTCTTCTGAACGCCGTCGAGAGAGTGGGGAATCGGTTGCCCGATCCCGTCTTTCTCTTTCTGTGGCTGATCGGCGTACTGATCTTGCTCAGCCTGGTCGGCGCCGGGCTGGGATGGTCCGCTGTCAATCCGGTCACCGGGGATCGGCTGGTCGCGCAAAGCCTGCTGTCGGCAGAGAATCTTGAGCGGCTGATCATCGGCATGCCGCGCACCCTGGCGGATTTCCCACCGCTGGGGATCGTCATTACCATCATCTATGGCGCGTCAGTCGCGGAAAGGACCGGCCTGTTCGCCACAGCGATTCGCGGCGCCCTGCTGAATGCGCCGCGCGCCATACTGACGCCGGTCGTGGTGATCACCGGCATGGTGTCCCACCATGCGTCCGATGCCTCCTATGTGGTGGTGATCCCGCTGGCGGCGGTGATCTTCGCGGCGGCGGGTCGCCACCCTCTGGCGGGGCTGGCGGCGGGGTTCGCCGCCGTATCGGGCGGTTACGCCGGCAATCTGTTCCCCGGCGCCAGCGACGCCCTGATCCTGGGCATCACCGAGCCGGCGGCCCATCTGATCGACCCCTCCTATTCGGTGAACATCGCCGGCAACTGGTTCTTCATCGTCGGGGTGGTGGTCGTCTTCACGCCCATCGTCTGGTTCCTGACCGACCGGGTGATCGAACCCCGACTGGGTCGCTGGACCCCGTCCGAAGGTGTGGCCGCGCCCGCAGCGTCGGAAAAGCAGCCCCTGACCGCGACGGAAAAGCGCGGTCTGTCCTGGGCCGGCCTGGCGCTTTTGGGCATGATCGGCCTCTGGGCCCTGATCACCCTTCTGCCCGGTTCGCCGTTCGTAGATCCGGAGGCGGTGGCGGAACAGAGGTTCAATCCGCTGTATCGTTCGCTGGTCGCCTTCTTCGCCGTGACCTTCTTTGTCCTGGGCGGCGCCTATGGAGCCGGATCCGGTTCGATCCAGTCTCATCGCGACCTGGTGAAGATGATGCGCGACGGGATCGCCCAGCTAGCGCCCTATATCGTCCTGGCCTTCTTCGCCGCCCATTTCGTCGCCATGTTCAACTGGTCGGGCCTGGGGCCGATCCTGGCGGTCAACGCCGCCGCTGAGCTGAAGACCCTGGCCCTGCCCGCCCCGCTGCTGCTGATCTGCGTCGTTCTGGTCTCCTGCGTCTTCGATCTGTTCATCGGCTCGGCTTCGGCCAAATGGTCCGCCCTCGCGCCCATCGTCGTGCCCATGTTCATGCTGCTGGGAATCTCGCCCGAGATGACGACCGCCGCCTATCGGATGGGCGACTCGGTGACCAATATCGCCACGCCGCTGATGAGCTATTTTCCGCTGATCCTGACCTTCGCCCAGCGCTGGGACCCGCGCTTCGGCCTAGGGTCGTTAATGGCGACCATGCTGCCCTATGCGGGCGCCTTCCTGGTCGCCGGTCTGGCCATGGTGGCGGCCTGGGTGGCCTTCGACCTGCCCGTGGGCCCGGGCGTTGGCGTCCACTACGAGCCGCCCGCTCCCGCTGTCGCAGCGCAGGAGCCGCTGACGGGCGGTCTGACGGGTCCGCACAGCCCGCCCCAGGCGGCGGCGAGGCCGTGAGGGGCGGTCATCTAGACCATCCATCCATCGCTGCGCGCTTCTGCCCGAAACCGTCGAAGCAAGGTTTTGGCATGATCGGACGCCGGGATGAAGGCCGACACTCTAGGTCGAAAGCCTGTGAGCTCGAGATCGCCACCCGTGCATCCAGAAGCGAAACGAAAGCGACTAAATCCCGACAGCCGCTGGATTTTTGGCCACCTGTGCAATAACCTGATCCGCCTACGACACAGTTTCGCTTCCGCGTACCGAATGCGGCCGGCTCGAAGTTCTCGGGCTCCGCCTTTACCGACCATCGGGGATATGGCCGACAAGACCAACAAGCTGGGCCACAAGATCGGCGCGCGCGGGGGCCGAACCCGCCAGGCGATCCTCGACGCGACCCGGACACTGCTCAACTCGCGTCACTACGGCGAAATCCGCGTCGCCGACCTCGCTTCGGCCGCAGGCGTGTCCCCCTCCAACTTCTACACCTATTTCAAGACGGTCGAAGAGCCGGTCCTGGCCCTATGCGAGACCGCGGCGACCGATTTTCAGGGTCTAGCCGCCCACTTCCAGGCCGACTGGCCCGGCGACAAAGCCTTTGGCATAGGCCGGGCCTTCATTCTGGACGTCATGGCCATCTGGCGCGATCACGGCCAGGTTCTACGGGTCGAGCACATGCTGGCCGACAACGGCGACGCGGCCTTTGTCGAAAGCCGGGTTCGCCGCCTGCGTCGGCTGCACCTGGCGATCGAGCGCCGCGTTGCTCAGGCCCACGCCGCAGGTCTGCACCCCAAGGATTACAATCCGCGCCTGGCCTCCTACCAGATAGCCTCGATCGCTGAATCCACGGCCGCCAGTTTCGACCTGCTGCGTCGCGCCGACACGCCCGAGGCCATTCTGGACACGGCCGCCATCATCATCGTCAAGCTGACGACGGGGCGCTAGAGGCCCAGCGGCCCATACAGCCAGGTTAGCCAGATCCCCACGGCCAGAAACACCCCGAAGGGCAGCTTGTCCGTCGCGCTGACCGAGCGGCGCACCACCAGCAGACCGAACACCAGACTAAGCCCCGCGGCCGAGGCCCACAGCAGCACGCTGGGCAGGCCGATCCACCCCACCCAGGCCCCGGCGCCAGCGAACAGGAAGGGGTCGCCCCCGCCCAGGCCGTCGCGCTTGCGGACCGCCTTGTACAGCCAGCCGACCAGCCACAGCCCGCCGAAACCGACCGCTGCCCCGATCAGGTGCGACAGGGCCACGTCCCGTCCAATCAAAGCGGCCGCGATCAGGCCCGTCGCCGCCAGCGGCCAGGTCAGGACATCGGGAAGCCAGAAATTCTCGCCGTCGATGATGGCGATCAGCAGCAGTTGCCAGCCCAGCACGGCGGTCGTTGCGACCATCAGCCATGACGATCCGCTCAAGCCAGCCCAAACGCCGACCAGGGCTCCACCTGTTTCGATCAGGGGATAGCGTGGAGAAATGGCAACGCCGCACCTGGCGCACCGGGCGCGCAGGGCCAGCCAGCTAAACAGCGGGACTAGCTCCCACGGTCGCAGCGGCTGATCGCACCCCATACACCGTGATCGGGCGACCACGATGTCCTCTTCGCGCGGCAGACGGACGCTGACCGCCGCCAGAAAACTGCCGATGATCAGGCCCAGAAGGCCCATGACGACAGCGGCGATGACAGGGTTCATTTCGGGGCCCGGGCGGTGAAGAACCGCCCCCGCTTAGCCGCCCCCGAGCGCCACCGCCACATGATAGGTCGCGAACGAGGCCAGATAGGCCAGTCCGAACATGTAGACGATCATGATCCAGGTCCATTTCCACGAGTTGGTCTCGCGCTTCACCACGCCCAGCGTCGCCACGCACTGGGGCGCGAAGATGTACCAGGCCAGGAAGGACAGGGCCGTCGCCAGCGACCATTGCGCCGACAGGGTCGAGGCCAGCAGACCCGTCGCGTTCTCGGCGTCGGCGATGGCGTAGGTGGTGCCCAGGGCGGCCACCGCGACCTCGCGCGCCGCCATGCCGGGGATCAGGGCGATGACCATCTGCCAGTTGAAGCCGATAGGTGCGAAGATCGGCTCCAGCGCCCGGCCGATCATCCCGGCGAACGAATAGTCGATGTCCGGCATCGTGGCGTTCTCGGGCGGATAGGGGAAGGTCGCCAGAACCCACAGCAGGATGACCAGAGGCAGAATTATCCGCCCCGCCCGGTTCAGGAATATCTTGGCCCGGAGCCACAGATTGAAGGCGACGCTGCGCAGGTCCGGCGTCTTGTAGGCCGGCAGTTCCATCATGAAGGGCTCGACCGCGCCGCGCCAGAACACCTTGCGGATCAGCAGCGACACGACCAGGGCGCTGACGATGCCGGCGGCGTACAGGCCGAACATCACCAGGCCTTGCAGATTGGCGAAGCCCCACACCGTCTCGTTCGGAATGAAGGCGGCGATGATCAGCGTATAGACCGGAATCCGCGCCGAGCAGGTCATCAGCGGCGCAACCAGTATGGTCGTCATGCGGTCGCGCTTTGAATCGATCACCCGCGCCGCCATTACGCCGGGAATTGCGCAGGCGAAGCTGGACAGCAGCGGGATGAACGCGCGGCCGTGCAGCCCCGCCCCGCCCATGATCTTGTCCATCAGGAAGGCCGCCCGGGCCATATAGCCGAAGTCTTCCAGGGCGATGATGAACAGGAACAGGATCAGGATCTGCGGCAGGAAGACCAGCACGCTGCCCACGCCCGAGATGATGCCGTCGACGATCAGGCTCTGCAGCAGGCCGTCGGGAATGACCGCCGCGACCAGACCGCCCAGCCAGCCGATGCCGCCCTCGATGCCGTCCATCAGGGGCGCGGCCCAACTGAACACGGCCTGGAACATGACGAACAGGATCGCCATCAGGATGATCATCCCGCCGACCGGGTGCAGCAGCACGGAATCGATCCGCCCGGTCAAGGTGTCCGGCCGCTCAGGCGGGCGCACGCAGACCTTCATGATCCGCTCGGCCTCGCGGGCGGCGGTGCGCAGCTCGGCGGCGTCGGGACTGTGCCAGCTGTTCTCGCTCAGAGCGGCGGCCTCGACCTGCGCTTCGACGGCGGCGACTAGGTCGTCGATCCCGCGCTTGCGCGTCGCCACCGTGGTGATGATCGGCACGCCCAGTTCGGCGCGCAGTTGCTCCAGGTCGATCCGCAGGCCCTGGCGCTGGGCGATGTCGTACATGTTCAGCGCCAGCACCATCGGCCGGCCAACCGCCTTCAGTTCCAGGATCAGGCGCAGGACCAGACGCAGATTGGTGGCGTCCGCGACGCAGACCACCACGTCCGGCGGCGTCTCGCCGGCCAGACGGCCCAGGACGGCGTCCCGGGTCACTTCCTCGTCCGGGCTGCGGGCCCGCAGCGAATAGGTGCCGGGCAGGTCCAGCACCGACATGGTCCGGCCGGAAGCGGCGCGGATCAGCCCCTCCTTCCGCTCAACCGTGACCCCGGCGTAGTTGGCGACCTTCTGGTGGGCGCCGGTCAGGGCGTTGAACAGGGCGGTCTTGCCGCTGTTCGGATTGCCGACCAGGGCGACGCGGGCGGTCTTCAGGGCCATGTCCATCAGGCGACGTCCAGCTTAATGGTCAGGCTGGCGGCCTCATGCCGGCGCAGGGCCACGCGCATATCGTCCACCTTCATGGCGATCGGGTCGCGACCGAACAGGCCTTCATGCAGCAGTTCGACCTGCGCGCCCTCGACGAAGCCCAGCTCGAGCAGGCGACGTTCCAGCTCGACCGCCTCAACTTGGTGGTGGCAATGGGCGCCCACTTGAATAATGACGCCGCGATCGCCCCGTCGGGCCTGGCTCAGCTTTATGGTATCGGTCAAATCTCGGCTCACACGAGCGGACGCCGCCCCCCGGCGGCTCCGCGTTTCCTTGACACTGATTATCAGGTGCGTGGGGGCCGCGTCCAGCAGGACAGCTTGACCAATTGCCGCGTCTGACATTTGCACTATCACCGGCAAGAAATAGGATACCCCGATGAGCCGTCCCGCCCTCGCCGCTTCCCTGATCCTGACACTCTCCGCCTGTGGCCAGAGCGAATCTTCGAACGCCACGATGGGTCAGCCGGCCAAGCCTGCGGCGACCGAGGCTGAAAAGGCGATGCTGCTGGCGGCCCTGCCCGCCCCCTACAATGCCGGGGACCTGGCCAACGGGCGTCGCGTCTTCGCGCGTTGCCGCGCGTGTCACACTATAGGCGAGGGCGCGCCCGATCTGGCGGGGCCCAATCTGTACGGCGTGTTTGGGCGCAAGGCGGGGGACCGCCCGCGCTACAACTATTCGAACACGCTTCGGACGGCCCAGTTCGTGTGGGACGCCGACACGCTCGACCACTGGCTGGAAAATCCCAAGGCCTTCCTGCCCGGCAACAAGATGACCTTCGCCGGCCTGTCCGACGCCGCAGATCGGCGTGACGTCATCGCCTATCTGAAGGTGGAGACGGGCTTCCAGCCTGCCGCGCCAGCAGCCCCGCCCGCCTCCTGACGCCTCAGTGCGCGTCGATGGGCTTGGGCCCGCCTTCGCGTTGCTCGTGCGCTTCCCATTCCTCGATTTTGCGAGCAGTCCATTCCGGCGACTTGGTGAAGCGCGCCAGGACGCCGTAGATCACCGGCACCACGAACAGGGTCAGCACGGTCGCAAAGATGGCGCCGGTGAAGATGACCACGCCGATGGTCTGGCGACTGCCCGCCCCCGCCCCCTGCCACAGCACCAGCGGCAGGGCGCCGAAGGCGGTGGCGATGGAGGTCATGATGATCGGCCGCAGACGCAGCGAGGCCGACTCGATGATCGCCTCGCGGATGGACCGTCCCTGATCGCGCAGCTGATTGGCGAACTCCACGATCAGGATGCCGTTCTTGGCCGCCACCCCGATCAGGATGATCAGGCCGATCTGGCTGTAGAGATTCAGGCTGGACCCGGCCATCAGCAGGCCGAACAGTCCGCCCGCCGCCGCCAGCGGAACCGTCAGCATGATGACCGCCGGCGTGATCCAGCTTTCGAACTGGGCCGCCAGCACCAGGAAGACCAGCAGCAAGGCCAGACCAAAGGCCGCGACGACAGCGCCGCCCGCCTCCTGCTGATCCCGCGCCGCACCGCCCCATTGGGTGACGACGCCGCCTTGGGGCTGTTTCGCCGCCTCGGCGCTGAGGAACTGCACCGCATCGTCGATGGTCGTTCCGGGGTTCAGATCGGCTTGGAGCGAGATCGACCGCTGGCGATCCAGACGACGCCGGTCCGGCGTGTCGCCCGAAGTTTGGGTCGTCACCACCGCAGACAGAGGCACCAGCTGCCCCGCGCCGGTCGCAACATAGAGGGCTTCCAGATCCGCGACTTCGCGACGGTTGTCGCGATCTGTCTGCAGAATGACGTCATACTCCTGCCCGCCCTTGATATAGGTGGTGGCGGTGCGGGACCCGAACATGGTCTCCAGCGTCCGGCCGATGGACTGAGACGACACGCCCAGGGCGGCCGCCTTCTGCGGATCGACATCGACCAGAAGGCGCGGCGAGTTCGGCTCATAGTTCAGGCGGGGACGCGAAAAGCCCGGATTGGCCTGCGCGGCCGCCAGCATGGGCTGAAGCCACCTATAGATTTGGTCGTAGTCCGTCCCGGTGGCGACCAGCTCGACCGAGTTGGAGTTGCCGCCGCCGCGCTGGAAGGCGCCGGGGGTCGAGGCGTTGACCTGGGCGTCCGTCTGTCCGCGCAGCTTGCCGTTCAGCTCTTGCGCGATCTCGGCGGCCGACCGGTCGCGCTTGGACCAGTCGGACAGAACCAGAACCCCGTTGCCGGTGTTGAAACTGCCGCCGCCGAAACCAGGGGCCGACACCAGATAGGAGTCCGCCTCCCCGCTTGCCTTGTAGTCAGCCAACAGCGGCTCCAAGCCCATCATGATCTTGCGGGTATAGTCGAAGCCCGCGCCCTCAGGTCCCGCGACGCGAACCGACACACGGCCCCGGTCCTCGTCCGGCACCAGCTCGTTCGGCAGGATCAGGAAGATGCCGCCCGCGCCGGCCGCGACCAGGGCGATCAGAGCGCCGACGCCGATCACCGCGATGCGACGCCCCAGCAGCATGTCCAGGGAACGGCCATAAGAGGTCTTCAGCCCGTCCATGGCCCAGTCGACCCGCCGCGCCAGCCAGCCGCCGCTTTGCGCCGGCTTCAGGATCTTGGACGCCAGCATGGGCGACAGGCTGAGCGCCAGGAAGGCCGAGAAGGCCACCGCCGCAGCAATCGCCGCCGCCAGTTCGACGAACAACCGCCCGACATAGCCGGGCAGGAACAGCAGCGGCGCGAACACCGACAGCAGGACGATGGTCGTCGCCACCACGGCGAAGAACACCTGCCGTGCCCCCCGTTCGGCGGCCACCAGCGGCGGCTCGCCGTGATCCAGACGACGCTGGATGTTCTCGACCACCACGATAGCGTCATCGACGACCAGACCGATGGCCAGAACCAGGGCCAGCAGGGTCAGAAGGTTCAGCGAGAAGCCCAGAGGCGCCAGGACGATGAAGGTCGCCAACAGACAGATAGGCGCGACAATGGACGGGATCAAAGCGGCCCGCAGGCTGCCCAGGAAGATGAAGTTGACCAGGGCCACCAGGGCCATGGAAATGCCGATGGTGATCCACACCTCGTCGATGGCGTGCGAGGTGAAGACCGAGTTGTCCGACCCGATCTCCAGCGTCACGCCAGGCGGCAGGCTGGGGCGAATGTCGTCGATCATCTTGCGGACGCCGTCCGAGATGGCCAGATCGTTCGACTGGGCCTGGCGGGTCACGGCCAGACCGATCTGGTCCATGCTGTTGCCACGAAACAGGCGGCGATCCTCCTCCGGCGCCTCTTCGACGCGGGCGACGTCGCCTAGGCGGGTCACATAGGTCGGCTGCCCCTGAATGATGGCCGAAGAGCCGCTGCCTGTACCGGTCGCGACCGAAGCCGACGCCGACGCAGAGCCCCGCGTGCCGATGGGCAGCTGTCGGAAGTCCTCAGGCCGGGCGTAGGTGCGGGCCACCCGGACCGTATAATCCTTGTCGGTCGATTCCAGAGATCCGGCCGGCAGTTCGACGTTCTGGCTGGTCAGAGCAGTCTCGACATCATTGACCGTCAGACCCCGCGCCGCCAGCGCCGCGGGGTCCAGCCATATCCGCATCGAATAGCGCTGCTCGCCGTAGATATTGACCTGGGCCACGCCCGGCACCGTCGCCATCCGATCCACCAGATAGCGGTCGGCATAGTCGGTCAGCTGCAGCCGGTTCATCGTCGTCGAGCGCAGGAAGACAATGATGATCGGCTGGCTGTCGGAATCCGCCTTGGCCACTTCCGGCGGATCGGCCTGGTCCGGCAGACGTCCGACCACCCGACTGACGCGGTCGCGCACGTCATTGGCGGCGTCGTCGATGTTCCGGTCCAGCGAGAACTCGATATTGACGTTCGAGCGGCCGTCGCGGCTGGTCGAGTTGATGCGTTCGACGCCCTGGATGCCGGCGATCTGCTGTTCGATCGGCTCGGTAATCCGGCTCTCGATCACCTCGGCCGAGGCGCCGGCGTAGCTGGTGTTGACCGAGACGATCGGCGGATCCACGTCCGGCAGTTCGCGCACGGGCAGGAAGAAGAAGGCGGCCGCCCCGATCACGCACAGGACGATGGCGGCGACGGCCGCAAAGACCGGTCGCCGGACCGAAACGTCGGACAGCATCATCGTGCGGCGCTCTCAGCGGCCTTAAGATTTGGCCCGCGTCCGGCGCCGGCGACGCTGATCGGCGCGCCGGGCTGGATTCGGTTCAGGCCCGAACCGACGATCCGGTCGCCCACCTCCAAGCCGGACAGAATCTCGACGAAGCCGTTCTCGACGACGCCGGTCTCGATCTCCACACGCTGGGCCGTCGTGCCCTGGGCGCCAGGAGCGATGCGATAGACGAAGGCGCCCTCGCCCTCATACTGAATGGCGGACTCCGGCGCGGCAGGCGCCTGGCGCTGGCCCTGCTGAACCGCGACGCGCAGCAGCATGCCGGGGCGGATGCGACCGCCGGGATTGGGGAATTCGGCGCGGGCGGTGGCGGCGCGGGTGGTTTCGTTGACGCGCGTGTCGATCAGGGCGATCCGCCCCTGGAACGGCGTGTCGCCATAGGCGTCGGCCGTGGCGGTGATCGAGACGCCGGCGCGCAGGACATTCAGGTAACGCTCGGGCAAGGGAAAATCGACGCGAATGGTCGATGTGTCGTCCAGGGTCGCAATCACTGCGCCAGGATTGATAAGGGTTCCGGGCGTGACGGTCGTCAGGCCCAAAGTCCCTGCGAAAGGCGCGCGGATAACACGATCGCCGCGCCGCGCCTGCGCCGCATCCAGCGACGCGCGCGCCGTCTCCAGCGCCGTCTCGGCCTGTTCCAGCAACACTTGCGGCGCGATCCCGCGATCCGCCAGCGCCTTGTATCGATCACGCTCGCGCTGAGCCTGCGCCACGTTGGCGCGCGCCTCGATAATGGCCGCGTCCTCTTCCCGCGCCTGCAACTCGACCAGAGGCGCGCCCGCCGAGACCGTCTGCCCGTCCGTGAACAGAACACGGGTGATCAGTTCTGTGGTCGAAGAGGTGATATTGACCGACCTCTGCCCCCTTGCGACGCCCAGGACGCGAATCTGATCCGAGAACTGGCGTTCGGACACGGTCGCCTCGGACACCTGCTGCCCGCCCCGGCGCCCACCGCCCGGCCCGCCCGCAGCCTCATCGTCGGCGAACGCCACCTTCAGCACGGCGGCGAGGACCATCAGCCCCAACAGCACAGCTGCGGCGATCAGGAAGAAGTGGCGTCTTATCACGCAACAGACTTTCAAATTCAGAGGACGCGCACGCTTAGCGGCTTCTCCACCGTGCGCAAGATTACCTATTGGTAACGTCGTGTACGACGAATTCCGTCGCACAGATGACGATCAAAATCTGCGCCAGATCGCTACAACCGGTCCCTGCGCGATAGCCGTCTCCCGGCCCGCCACCGTCTGCCGCCAGCCTGCCTGCACGCTCCAGTCGCCGAAGTCGCGCGTCACCGAAGTTTCCACCGACAGCCAACGGGCCCCGCCGTCCGCCGCGCCTCCGAACGCCTGGCCCATCACCAGCCAATCCCGCCCGATCCTGCCGCCGACCGTAGCGTCCACGCGGGTTTCGTCGGGTAGACCGTCACGCAGCCGACGCGCCGCCTGCACCTCAACGAACGATCGATCCATCCCCCAGCGGCCCCCGACGGCGCCCAGCGACCGACCGGCTGAAACCCGCGCTTCCCAGTCGTGCTCGCCGACGCCGGGCGCGGCGTAACCGGCGTTGCGCCCCTGCCCCGCGCGAGCGTAACCGCCATACAGGCTGACGGCATTGTGATCGGTTCGCCAGACCTGCCAGGTCGCCCCGACCTCGATCGGTCCCCGACCTTCGTAGTCGATGAAGGCGTCTTCCCCTTGTTGCCAATCAGCCTTCAGCTGAAGCGTCAGCCGGTCGGTCAGTCCGTATTCGGCGAACAGGCCCGCCGTCCGGTCCGTTCGATCCACTTCCAGCGGCCGCCTCTCGCCTGCGGGATCAAACCCCTCTTTGGCCAGCATGTCGTCATATTTGACGATCGCCTGTGCCTGGCCTTTAGGCTGAGTCCAGGCTCCGGCGGAGGCCGTACTCGCCAGGCCCGCGAGGGCGACCGCCACCCCGGCGACCGCCCCGGTTTGACCTAGGCGTCGTAGCCTGGCGACTTCCGATCCAGTTGTCGCAAGGCCCCCGGCCAGGCGAGCGCCGAGATGAAGCCGATCCCCCGCCCCTGCTCCTTCGTCTCCGCCTGGGCGTGATCCGGGGCGATCAGCACATGTTCGCGCCCGCCGGCCAGGGCGGCCACCTGCTGCGCGCAGGCCCTTTCCAGGAAGAATATCCCGATCCATGCCTGCGCCGCCGTCTCTCCGACCGCGAGCGTGCCGTGATTTCTCAACAGCATCAGCGGCTTGTCTCCAAGATCGGCCACCAGACGTTCGCGCTCGTCATGGTTCAGCGCCAATCCCTCATACCCATGATACGCAACTTGATGCTGTAGTAAACACGCGTTCTGGCTGATAGGCAGCAGGCCATGCTGCTGCGCCGCCACGCCCACGCCGCTGACGGTGTGCAGATGGATCACGAACTTCGCATCCTCGCGCGCCGCATGGACCGCCGAATGGATGGTGAAGCCCGCCGGATTGATGAAGTTCGTCGTCTCCTGAACGATGTTCCCGTCCAGATCGACCTTCACCAGCGACGAGGCGGTGATCTCCTCGAAATAGTAGCCGTAGGGATTGATCAGGAAATGATGTTCCGGCCCCGGCACGCGGGCCGAGATATGGGTGAAGATCATGTCGTCCCAGCCGTGCAACGCCACGAGGCGGTAAAGGGCGGCCAGTTCGACACGGACCTGCCACTCGGCTTCGGACACACGGGTTTTCAACGCGGGGCTGGCGCCATCGGCCATGGGGTTCCTCCTGGGTTCAACATGCCTCTCACGGGCTTTGCCTGACCGTCCTCCCGCACCCGCCATCCGTCAAGCGGGGCACTTAGGACGGCGACGTTAACCTTCGCCTTTCAGCTTCCGTTAACCGCACCTTCACGACAGGGACCATAATGTGCTGCGTGTGAGCTTACTGCGTCCGGGAGTCGCCGTGTCCGCTGCCCTTCGAATGCCGACGTCTGAGGCGCTCGCGCCCGGCCTCTCCGCAACGGACCTCCTTGATCTGGCGCGCAGCAAGGCCCCCGACGACCGCCTGCGCCTTCTCTCCGGCGTCATCAGCCTTTGCGAAGCCGCCGCGCCGGCGATGCCCATGCCGCCAGTGCTCGGCGAGATCTTCCTCACGTTGGCCGTCCAGGCCGAACGGGACATCCGCCAGCAGCTTGCCGAACGGCTCGCCTCCGCCGATTGGGCTCCCCTGGCCCTGATCGAAATGCTGGCGCTGGACGAGATCGACATCGCCGCCCCGGTGATCGCCGCCAGTCCCGTGCTGAAGGACGCCGCCCTGATCCGCGTCCTGGTCGAAACCACGCTGGAGCATCAGATCGCGGTCGCCCGCCGCCCCCACCTCTCGGGCGGGGTCGTGGACGCCATACTGGACCAGGCCGATCCGATCACCATGACCGCCCTGGCGTCGAACCGCAGCGCCGATATCGGCGAAGCGGCGATGCACCGGCTGGTCGAGCATTCGCGTCGGATCGCCGGTCTGCGCGCCCCCCTGACCCGCCATCCGCGGCTGAGCGAATCCCTGGCCCACGAGCTCTACCAATGGGTCGGGCAGGCCCTGCGCCAGTCGATCGGCGAACGTTTCGAGATCGATGACCGCCTGCTGAACGCAGCCGTGCGCGCCGCCTCCGCCAACGCCGCCCGTAATCCGACATGGCGCCCAATTCCGAACGAACGCCGAATCGAGGATCGCGAGCGCCAGGAGATGGAGCGTCGCCTGATCGAAAAGCTGATGGCTGCGGGTCAACTCCGCCCCGGCATCCTGATCCGCGCCCTGCGTGAGCAGCGCCTCGGCCTGTTCGAACAGGCTCTGGGTCAACTCGGAAACTTCACGCCCGCCCAAATCCGCGCCGCGGTCTATGCGCCGACCGCAGAGCCCCTGTATCTCGCCTGCCTCGCCGTCGGTATGGACAAGGCCGTCTTCCCCTCCCTGCTCGCCGAGGTGCGCAAGCTGGCGGACGGTCTGCCCGGCGACGGCGGCTGGACCACCACGCCGATGAACAGCCATTCGGCCGCCCGCGCTTTTCGTCAGATGATGGAAAAGACCGCGACGGTTTGACTTCGCGGTCAAGCTGGGGCTCACGTTCGGCGTGACCCAGATCCCCGCACTCGCCTTTGTCGCCAGCGACCGACCCGAAGCCCAGGCGGCGCGCCAGGCCCTGATCGCCCGCTATGGCGCTGTGCCCGAGGAAGAGGCCGACATCATCGTCGCCCTCGGCGGCGACGGACAGATGCTGGAAACCCTGCACGGCAATCTTCGCCGCCGCACTCCCGTCTACGGCATGAACCGAGGGTCGGTTGGCTTCCTGATGAACGACTATGACGAAGACGACCTGATCGCCCGCGTCGTCGCCGCCGAACGCACCGTCATCCACCCGCTTCAGATGGACGCCTGGACCGAAAGCGGCGAGGTCCACACCGGCTTGGCCATCAACGAGGTCTCCCTGCTGCGCCAGACCCGCCAGAGCGCCAAGCTGAAGATCACCGTCGACGACCGGGTGCGGCTGGACGAGCTGTCCTGCGACGGCTGTCTGGTGGCGACGCCGGCGGGATCCACAGCCTATAATCTGTCCGCCCACGGCCCGATCATCCCCCTGGACGCCCGCATACTGGCCCTGACCCCGATCAGCGCCTTTCGCCCCCGACGCTGGCGCGGGGCCCTCCTGTCCCATGGCGCCAAGGTGCGGTTCGACGTTCTGGAGGCGGACAAGCGCCCGGTCTCCGCCACCGCCGATAATTTCGAGGTCCGACGCGTATCGCGGGTGGAGGTGCGCGAACGGCGCGACGTCGCCCTGACCATGTTGTTCGACGCCGGCCGATCCTTCGACGAACGGGTCATGACCGAACAGTTCACCAACTGACGCCCCCCCCTATACGGCTTCTTAAGGCGGCAGGGCTAAGCTCCGCCCAAATTCTATGGAGGTCCGCCATGAGCGATCCGGCGAACGTCAAGCCCACCACACCGTCTCTTCGCCCCAGGATCGGGGGCGGTTTCGGCATCAACGCCGACGCTATCGCCCGGGCCGAGGAAGCGCTGAAGGCCATGTCGGCCCAGTTCGGCCAGTGGCTCAACGACGAGATCGTCAAACTGGATCAGGCCCAGGCCGACATCCGCGAAAAGGGCCTGACGGCCGAAACCGCAGAAGCCCTCTACTTCCGCGCCCATGACCTGAAGGGCCTGGGAACCACCTACGAATATCCGCTGGTGACCCGTATCGCCGGCTCGCTGTGCCGGCTGCTGGACGACGCTACAGCCCGGGCGGGAGCGCCCCTGACCATTGTCCACGCCCATGTCGATGCGATCCGCTCCGTGGTCCGCGACCAGATCAAGACCGACGAAAACCCCACCGGCCGCGTCCTGGCCGAATCTCTCGAAGCCGAGGTCTCTCAGCACAAGTCCCGCTGAGCCATTCCAGGTCGACTACAGCAAAGGGGCTCGTCTGCGGACGGCCCCTTTTTTTGCCCGACGCGAGGATTCAGGCGGCGGAGGCCGCCATCTGCGTCGGACGCATCGGCGCCTGGTCCAGCCGCTCCATCAGATAGGCCAGGTCATCGCGCGGCACGTTGGGCCGTTGGGTCAGGAAGCGCTCCAGCATCCGCTGACGGAAGACGTCGCTCGACGTATCCACCCCCTCGGCCGACAGCGCCCGCCAGGTGTCCACCCCGGCGCGGAAGGCCTGGAACAGGCGCGGCGGCAGGCCCGCCCGATCATAGATGGCTTTCAGCCCCAGCGGCCCGGCGTCATGGATCATCAGCCAGGCCCGGTGATGCGGCGTCGCCGCCAACTCAGCCAAGCCATGTTCCAGCATCGTCATCTGGCCGCGCGCCAATCCGCGCAGCAGCAGCGAGGCGTTCAAGACTTTACGCAGGTTCAGCTGCGCCATGAACGCCGGCAGGTCGGCGCTGGACGCGGCCTGTTCGACCAGATCGATCGTGGCCCGCTCACGCGAATATTGCGCCAATCGAATGGCTGTCTCGGGCGCCACGGCGTGGCGCGAGACCAGGTGTTCACGCACCGTCTCGCTGGCCAGTTCGATCAGCCGTTCAGTGATATGGAGCGGCAGGACCTGACGATAGGCGACGGCGGCGACCACCTCGCCCGAGTCGGGAAAACGATCCACGATCACGCCCAGGGCGCGCTCCGACAAGTCGGCGTTGTCATTGGCCGCCAGAACCCGGACCGCCTGCTCGTTCCCCTCGTCGGCCAGGGCCTGGGACACGTCGCGGGATACGCTCGGCCGTCCAGCGACCGCGATCTGGCGCAGGGCCGAACCGGCGCGCACGATCTCGATCAGATCGTCGTCGCTCAGCGCCGGCGAGGCGCCGATGATGGGCAGGGCGATACTGTCGAGGTCCGCCGCCAAGCGCCGCGCGACGTCGTTGGGGATCAGATCCGACGACTTGAGCGTCACGGCCATGGCACGACGCACCAGCTCGGCCGCGTCATTGGCCAACAGGCGCACGATCTTCTGCGCCGCCTCCCGCTCGTGGTCGTCCAGTTCGGCCCGATCCATGTTGCGGCAGAGCTTGTGGGCGGCCTCGGCGCGCTCGTCCTCATCCACCGCCTTGACCAGGCGTTGGATGTCCATTTCGGTGAGGCGGGCGCGGAAGGCGGTCATGGACGGCTCGTCAGGGAATCGGGCGTGCCGACATCATGACCCTGCCATGCTTAACGGTCGGTTTACCATCGAGGCTTGCCGATCTCAGGTCGAATCCTTGTCGTTGGGCGAAAAGGCCCCGCCGAACCCTGACGACGACGATCCATCCTGCCCCAGCAAAAGGGCCAGAAGGCCCTGCTCCTGTTTCAGCCGGTCCATGCGCGCGGCCAGGACCTGATCGCGGTCACTCAGCTCCGGCGGCGGCGAGCGCGTCTCGCCGATCCCGGCCGCCGGCGCGCCATGGCCGGCGGTGCGCTGCAGATTGGTGTGGACCTCGGCGACCGTGGCCGCCCGGCCGTCTTTGTAGAAGATGCTGCGATTGGCTCGCGCCGCCTCGGGAAACAGCGCGACGGCGCTTCCGCTCGGATTGCGATCCATCGCCGTCATCAGGCTGGCCGCGCCCGCCGGCCCCAGGAAGTGCGCTGCGTAAAGATCCCCCGCCCCCGGCTCCTTGCCGGTGCGGCCGCGCAGATAGGCGGCGTTCGACGCCGTCAGCTCCGCCGCCATGGTCGAGGCCGCATGAGGGTCGAACCTCAGGTCCAGCACGACATTGCGCGCCGATCCCTCGACCCGCCAGCGCCCGTCCGATCCCTTGTGGATCAGGTCGGCATACTGGCCATAGCCATGCTGAGCCCCGTGCTGTTTGACCGTGCCCAACCAGGTCTGTTCGATGAACTGGAACAGGCCCGCCGCTGACGAGGTCGGCGCCTTGGCCGACGGATTCATCGCGCTCTCGCGGCGCGCCGTCTTGATCAGAAAGTCATAATCCACGCCCACGGCGGTGGAGGCGCGCCGGATGGCCGCTTCTACGCCGCCTGAAGATGGAATCGCTCGGATGCCCATGACAGGCGAAGCCTCGTCGAACGTGGTTAATCAACCCTTAATCGTTAACGGTCGCATTAACCAGACCGGGGGATCGACGTTGGTCGATCTCCAAAACCTCGCCGCAAACTCGCCACAAGCTGCGCGCTCACTTTCGGTTACGGGCGCTGCGGGGGCGGTGAACGAGGGAGTGTCGAGATGATGATCCGTGCCGCCGGGGGACCCGGCGCAATCAGCCCCATCGACTTCGGGGAACGCAGAAAACCTTTGCCGCGCTGGATGTGGGCCGCCATCGGCCTGTCCGTTGTGGCGCACGTCGGGGTGGGGGTGGCGCTCTATAACCAGCGGTTCCAGTTGGACGAGCAACTGGCCCAAGGCGTCATCGAAGACCCTATTGTCGATGTCTTCGTCGAGCGACCGAAGCCCAAGCCTCTTCCCCCGACTCAGAAGACCGCCGCGCCGCCGACGCCGATCCATGACCCCATCCTCAAGGCGCCGCCGACCGTCGAGACCGTACCTTTGACGCCGCCGGACAAGACGGCCGAGACGGCCCCGCCCGGCCAAGTGATCGTCAGCACGGCTCCGAAGGGCGTCGAAGGTGGAACGGCGACGACCGAGACCCCGCCCCGCGCCGTCTCGGTCATCAACAATCCGACCTGGGCCAGCCGCCCCT
Source organism: Brevundimonas sp. FV2ps16 (assembly GCF_058681075.1). Taxonomy (NCBI): domain Bacteria; kingdom Pseudomonadati; phylum Pseudomonadota; class Alphaproteobacteria; order Caulobacterales; family Caulobacteraceae; genus Brevundimonas; species Brevundimonas sp. FV2ps16. Next base: position 2,976,688 of record NZ_CM178728.1, read on the forward strand.
CTGAGGCGCAGATGGCGCGCGCCTATCCGACGCGCGCGGCTGACAACGGTCTGTCGGGCGCGGCCAGCCTGTCCTGCATCGTCCGCATCGACGGCGGCCTGACCGCCTGCCGCGTCGCCGACGAAACGCCCAGGGGCCAGGGCTTCGGCCGGGCGGCCATGAGCCTGACGCGGGACTTCCGCATGAACCCCCGCACGGTCGACGGTCGCGCGGTGGACGGGGCGACGGTCAACTTCACCGTCCGCTTCGCCATGGCGGATTAAAAGCGTCGAGGATCGAGGGCGCGGGCTTCCGGCGACGGCGTCCGCCCCTCGATCGCATCGGCGACCACGCTCGCGACCAGCGGCCCCAGCAGCCAGCCGTTGCGACGCGGCGCCAGGGCCAGGAACAGCCCCTCCCCGTCCGGCGCAGGTCCGGCCATGGGCAGACCGTCCGCCGAGGCGCCGCGCACCCCGGCGCGCCATTCGATGTTCAGGGGTTCCGGCGCCTGGCCCAGCACCCGCCAGGCGGCCTCGGTCAGTCGCTCGCCCACGGCCGCATCGGGGGTCGTATCACGCCGCCCCGGCTCCATGGTCGCCCCGATAACCGCCCCGCCGGCCATCGGCGCCACATAGGCCCCCGGCCCCCGTGCGACGCGCGGCGTCAGGGCTTGGGGCGCCGTCCCGATCTGGCCGCGGATCGGCTGAACGCTTTCGACCAGGGCGCGTGTCGCCTCGGGCGTCCCAGGAATGAACGCCTCCGTGCCGGTCGCCAGAACGACCGCCGACGCCGTCAGGGGCAGACCGTCCACCTCGACCCGCCAACCGCCCGCCTCCTGGTGCAGCCCGGTGACGCGCCCTTCGACAACTGCGTCGCCCAGAGCAGCGGACAGGGCGCCCATCGCCTGTTCCGGCTCGATCTGAAGATCCTCGTCCGTAATCACGCGATCCCCGTCGCGCCAGGCCGCGAACCCGAGGGCCTGCAGCCGCGCCTCTATGGCGTCCACGTCCCCGCCGCGCCACTCCGCAGGGCCCTGCGTCAGGGCCACGCCTGAGGCGACGGCGAAGCCGAGCCACAGGTCCCGGCCGGCGCGGTACAAGGCCGCCCTGTCGGGCGACACGTCGTCGATCGCCGCCTCCATGGCCGGGGCCACCATGCCCGCCGCCACGCGCGAGGCGTTGGGTCCGCCGGGATCGATCACGGTCACCGCATGGCCGCGCCGCTTCAGCTCGAACGCCGTACTCAGGCCCAGCACGCCGGCGCCCACGATCACGATGGTAGGGGAAGACATCACCGCCTCCAGATCGACCCGCGCCGCGCCGAATGCAAGCCGCAGGACCCGGACCTTTCGTCCTATGCCCCAAAGCAAAACGGCCCCCGGATTTCTCCGGGGGCCGTTCTGTTACGCAGACTACATCCGTCTGGCCTCAAGTAGCGCGTGAGCGCGTTAGGCCAAAAGAATGATTACTCGATGATCTTGGCGACGACGCCGGCGCCGACGGTGCGGCCGCCTTCACGGATGGCGAAGCGCAGGCCTTGGTCCATGGCGATCGGGGTGATCAGTTCGACGTTCAGCTCGGCGTTGTCGCCGGGCATGATCATTTCGACGCCTTCCTTCAGCTGCACGATGCCGGTCACGTCGGTCGTGCGGAAGTAGAACTGCGGGCGATAGTTGGTGAAGAACGGGGTGTGACGGCCGCCCTCTTCCTTGGTCAGGATGTAGGCTTCAGCCAGGAACTTGGTGTGCGGGGTGATCGAACCCGGCTTGCACAGAACCTGACCGCGCTCGACGTCTTCACGCTTGGTGCCGCGCAGCAGAACGCCGACGTTGTCGCCCGCCTGACCTTGGTCCAGCAGCTTGCGGAACATTTCGACGCCGGTGCAGGTCGTCTTCTGGACCGGGCGGATGCCGACGATTTCGACTTCTTCACCGACCTTGACGATACCCTTTTCGACGCGGCCCGTGACCACGGTGCCGCGGCCCGAGATCGAGAAGACGTCTTCGACCGGCATCAGGAAGGGCAGGTCGACCGGACGTTCCGGCTGCGGAATGTAGGCGTCGACGGTTTCCATCAGGGCCAGAACGCGCTGTTCGCCGATTTCCGGGTTCACGCCGTCGGTCGCGGCCTTGGCCGAGCCCTTGGTGATCGGAATATCGTCGCCCGGGAACTGGTACGACGAGAGCAGCTCGCGCACTTCCATCTCGACCAGCTCGAGCAGTTCTTCGTCGTCGACCAGGTCGACCTTGTTCATGAAGACCACCAGGGCCGGCACGCCGACCTGACGGGCCAGCAGGATGTGCTCGCGGGTCTGCGGCATCGGGCCGTCAGCGGCCGAAACCACCAGGATCGCGCCGTCCATCTGCGCCGCGCCGGTGATCATGTTCTTCACATAGTCGGCGTGGCCGGGGCAGTCGACGTGGGCGTAGTGACGGTTGGCCGTCTCATATTCCACGTGCGCGGTGTTGATCGTGATGCCGCGCGCCTTTTCTTCCGGCGCAGCGTCGATGTCCGCATAGGCCATCGCCTTCGCGCCGCCGGCCTTCGCCAGCGTCATCGTGATCGCCGCCGTCAGCGTCGTCTTGCCGTGGTCAACGTGACCGATCGTGCCGATGTTGCAGTGCGGCTTCGTGCGTTCGAACTTTTCCTTGGCCATTTTCTAGCTCCTAGGTCCCCGAACCGGGGTTCCTGCAGTCTGGGGGTTAAGGGCGCCCGGCCCCTGTCGGACCGGGCGCTTTTAGGTGCGCTTCTCCGAAAGGAAAAGCTTAGGCGTACTTCTTGATCACTTCGTCGGCGACGTGTTGCGGCACCGGCTCGTAGTGGTCGTACTGCATGGTGAACTGGGCGCGGCCCTGCGACATGCCGCGCAGCGTGTTCACATAGCCGAACATGTTGGCCAGCGGCACGAAGGCGTTCACGACGGTGGCGTTGCCGCGCATGTCCTGACCCTGGATCATGCCGCGACGGCCGTTCAGGTCGCCGATGACCGAGCCGAGGTATTCCTCGGGGGTCACGACTTCGACCGCCATGATCGGCTCGAGCAGCTTCGGCGCGCCCTTTTCCTTCAGTTCGCGGAAGGCGGCGCGGGCCGCGATTTCGAACGCCAGCACGCTGGAGTCGACGTCGTGGTACTTGCCGTCCGTCAGGGTCGCCTTGAAGTCGATCAGCGGGAAGCCGGCCAGCAGACCCGAGTCCTTGATGGAGTTCAGGCCCTTTTCGACGCCGGGAATGTATTCCTTCGGCACCGCGCCGCCGACGATCGCGCTTTCGAACACGAAGCCCGAGCCGGGCTCGCCCGGTTCGAAGGTGATCATGACGCGGGCGAACTGGCCCGTACCGCCGGTCTGCTTCTTGTGGGTGTAGTCGATGTCGACCTTGCGGCCCAGGGATTCACGATAGGCGACCTGCGGCGCGCCGATGGTGGCCTCGACCTTGTAGGTGCGCTTCAGGATGTCGATCTTGATGTCCAGGTGAAGCTCGCCCATGCCCTTCAGGATGGTCTGGCCCGACTCGTGGTCGGTCGAGACGGTGAAGGACGGATCTTCCGAAGCCAGCTTGGCCAGGGCAACGCCCAGCTTCTCCTGGTCGGCCTTGGTCTTGGGCTCGACCGAGATCTCGATGACCGGGGCCGGGAATTCCATCTTCTCGAGGATGACGGGCGACTTCAGCGGATCGCACAGGGTGTCCCCGGTGCGGGTTTCCTTCAGGCCGGCCAGGGCGACGATGTCGCCGGCGAAGGCTTCCTTGACGTCTTCACGGTTGTTCGAGTGCATCTGCAGCATCCGGCCGACGCGCTCGCGCTTGTCACGGCTGGAGTTCAGCAGGCTCATGCCCGTTTCCATCTTGCCCGAGTACAGGCGGCAGAAGGTCAGCGAACCGACGAAGGGGTCGTCCATGATCTTGAAGGCCAGGACCGACAGGGGCTCTTCGTCCGAGGCCTTGCGGGTGATCGGCTCTTCCGTCTTGAAGTCGATGCCCGGGGTCGGCGGGATGTCCAGCGGCGACGGCAGATAGTCGACCACGGCGTCCAGCAGCGTCTGCACGCCCTTGTTCTTGAAGGCCGAGCCGCACAGGATCGGATAGAAGGCGCCGGTCAGCACGGCCTTACGGATGCACTTCTTCAGCACTTCGACCGAAGGCTCGGTGCCTTCGAGGTAGGCTTCCATCGCCTCGTCGTCCAGTTCGACGGCGTTGTCGATCAGGTACTGGCGGGCTTCGTTGGCCTTGTCGAGCAGGTCAGCCGGGATCTCGCCGACGGTGAAGTTGGCGCCCAGGGCGTCGTTGTCCCAGACAACCGAACGCATTTCGACGATGTCGACCAGGCCGGTCAGCGAGGACTCGGCGCCGATCGGGAACTGGATCGGCACGGCCTTGGCGCCCAGGCGGTCGCGGATCGACTGGACCGAGGCGTCGAAGTCGGCGCCGATCTTGTCCATCTTGTTGACGAAGACGATGCGCGGCACCGAATATTTGTCGGCTTGGCGCCAGACGGTTTCGGTCTGCGGCTCAACGCCGGCGTTGCCGTCCAGAACCGTCACGGCGCCGTCGAGCACGCGCAGCGAACGCTCGACCTCGATGGTGAAGTCCACGTGGCCGGGGGTGTCGATGATGTTCAGGCGCTTGCCCTGCCAGAAGGCGGTCGTCGCGGCCGACGTGATGGTGATGCCGCGCTCCTGCTCCTGGTCCATCCAGTCCATGGTCGCGGCGCCGTCGTGGACTTCGCCGATCTTGTGGTTCTTGCCGGTGTAATAGAGAATCCGCTCGGTCGTCGTCGTCTTGCCCGCGTCGATGTGGGCCATGATGCCGAAGTTGCGGTAGTCCTCGAGCTTGTGCGTACGAGCCATGAAAACGTGCCTTAGAAGTAGGTCAAGGACGCGACGGCGCCCCCGGGAATGATCGTCGATGCGGCGGATAAGCGAGCGCGGGCGATTTAGCTTAAACCGCCCGCGCCGGATAGTCTTAGATAGGAACCGTCCCTTAGCTTCGAAAGGGAGACGGTTTTAAGACGCTTACCAGCGATAGTGGCTGAAGGCGCGGTTCGCCTCGGCCATCTTGTGGGTGTCTTCGCGCTTCTTGACCGCGGTGCCGCGGTTGTTCGAGGCGTCCAGGAGCTCGGCGGCCAGCTTTTCGGTCATGGTGTTTTCACCGCGCTTGCGCGCAGCATTCACCAGCCAGCGGATGGCCAGAGCGCGGCGACGGTCGGGACGGACCTCGACCGGCACCTGATAGGTGGCGCCGCCGACGCGACGCGAGCGGACTTCGACCGAAGGCGCGACATTGTCCAGAGCGGTGTGGAAGGTCTCGACCGCAGTCTGTTCCTTCTTCTTGTCGGCCAGGATATCGAAGGCGCCGTAGACGATGTTCTCGGCGACAGCCTTCTTACCTTCGTACATGACGTAGTTCATGAACTTGGTGACGATCAGATCGCCGAACTTGGGATCCGGCAGAACTTCACGCTTCTGGGCGCGGTGACGACGCGACATGGAGTATTCCTTGCAGTGCCCGGCGCTCGCCGGGAAGATCTCGAAAAGGCCTCCGGGCGCGATGGCCCGGACGCGAACGGCTTACTTCGGACGCTTGGCGCCGTAGTGCGAACGACGCTGCTTGCGGTCCTTGACGCCTTGCGTGTCGAGCACGCCGCGCAGGATGTGGTAGCGAACGCCGGGCAAGTCCTTCACGCGGCCGCCGCGGATCAGAACAACCGAGTGTTCTTGAAGGTTGTGGCCTTCACCGGGGATGTAGCAAACGGCTTCGTAGCCGTTCTTGGCCAGACGGACCTTGGCGACCTTACGCAGAGCCGAGTTCGGCTTCTTCGGGGTCGTCGTGTAAACGCGGGTGCAGACGCCGCGACGCTGGGGCGAACCCTCCAGAGCCGGCACCTTGTTACGGGTGGGCTTGGGCTTGCGCGGCTTGCGGATCAGCTGGTTGATCGTAGGCATTCGAAACTTATCTCGACTTCTGATGGAGGCGTGTGTCTTTCGACCGAAGCGCCTCTCGCCTTCTTGTGAACGGGGGACCATCCCCTCGCCCGGGTGTCATCGAGACTGATCGCGTGACGACAAACAGCCCAGGTTTGTTCCGGCGAGCCGGAAAACACAAAGGGCCGGAACGCGCGCTTTGGGCGTTCCGGCGGGCACAGCCCGTCCGTTCAATTGTCACGATCTCAGCGACCGGCGAACCGGCCACGCCTCGAAAGTGGGCGGCTTCTACGCGCGATGGGGGGAAAGGTCAAGGCGGCGGGGGCTCGACGGCGCATTCCGTTGCGGTCTGAGTCTCCATATAGGTCCGCTCAAAACACCGGGACAGCCAGTAGAGATTCCGGCCGTTATACCGGTCGCCCTCGTTGGGTGAAGTTCGCAACGTCTCCAACCGCGATTCCATCAGTCCCCGGTCCTTGACCAGGAAGCCATACAGCCCTTCGACATAGGCGTTCCAGTCCAGCGGAATCTCGGCGCCCGTCCGCTGATCCGACCGCCTCGCGCCGGCCAGCGCCTGGGCGGCGCCGGCTTCGTCCCCGGCGAAGGCTAGGTAACGCGCCATATGCAGATGCGAAATCGCTGACTCCCGCACCCCGAGCAGCGGCCCGCGCGTCAGATACTCCCGACTGGCCTCGGCCGCTCGCCGGTAGCAACCCTGGTCGGCGTACCACATCGGACTGCCGGGCTTGTCCGTGGAAAACTCGAAATCTTCCCACTCGCGCCTTGAATTGATCTCGACCGGCACGGCGGGACAATGCTGCAGGTCGTCGATAGGCGCCGGCCGGGCGACCGCCGGGTTTGCTTGAAAAAACAAGATCAAGACCAACAGTATCGACATCGGCTACTCCCCCAGGAGAGCACCACTACACAGCCGTGACGCGAACAAGTCAAACCAGCGCCTGAATCCAGCCACCCTTGCAGTCGAGCTTCGCATTGAACGGTCGGGGACGGCATGGCGAGGACGGGCAAGATCGGCTGGGCGGCTGCGACGGCCGTTGCTCTGGGCGTCAACGCCGTGGTTCTGGCCCTGCTGTCGATCGAGGACCGACGGGCGCGGACGCCGCGCTCCCCGGCTGTCGGACCGGTTCTGTATCTCGACATTGAGCCACGCACGCCCCTGCTGAACGATCGGCCTCCGCCAGCGGCGATTCGCCGGTCTAGTCGCACACCCCCCAATGCCGTGCGGCCGGCTTCCGTTCCGCCTAAGGATTCGGATGAGGCCAAGACACCTGGGTTCTACGTCCCTATGGGCGCTCACATCGACGGCCAGTGGCGCGTCACGGCCGGCGCCGGACGTCCCAGCGACGGTCTTGAGTCCTGTGACACGCCGCATCGCCTGTCCGCCGAAGCCCGTCGTCGATGCGACGACCGATGGACGCGCTCAAGCCAAGACCCGCGCGCCATCACCGGTTCGGGCGATACCGAACGGGACGCCGTCTTCGCGCGCCAGGGCGTCAGACGCCTGGCCGCATGGGAGGCGCAGCGGGCCGAGCCGCCTCGGGGCGATCCGCCTTGCGAAAATCCCAATCCCATGTCCGGGTGCGAAGGCGTCAACGTCAGCGTCGAGCTATTCTCCACGCGGGACGGCATACTGCCCAACCTTAGAAAGCGTCGTGAATGAGCGTGTCCGCCCTGCCCCGTCCAAACCCCCGGCGTCCCGACTGGCGCAAGGCGGGCCTGGCGACGGCGTCCGTCGCCATCAACACCGCCCTGATCGCCGCCCTGTCCTTCACGGCCCTGGGAAACGAGGGGCGCGGCATCACCGCCGCCCCGCCGCCGATCTATCTCGACATCGAACCCCGCCCCTTGCTGCCGGATGAGCGGCCCCGCCTAACGACCGTGGCCACGCCGGATATCGCGCCCGTCACAGCCGCCGCGAACGCCGCAAACGCCCCATCGGTCAGGACGCCCGAGGCGGAGGCCGTCCCCCGCCCCGCTCCGCTGCGTCCGCGTCTGGCCGCCCCGGCCGACGTCTGGCGGGTCGATCCCGCCAATCGTTCCGGCGCCATGGCGCGATCAATTCGCCAGGGCCTGCCCGGCTGCGCCTCGCCAGATCTGCTGAACGAGATGGAGCGCCGCCACTGCCGCGACGAGTTCGCCCGACACGGCGAGAACGCTGCGCCGATCACCGGCTCAGGCAACCCCGATCGCGACGCCGCGTTCGCCCGCGAGGGGGCGCGCCGTCTGGCGGAATGGGAACAACGCCGCCGTCCCCTGTCCGGCGGCGTCGGCGTGGTCGGGCCGGCGGATTGCGTCGGCTCGAACTTCGGCACGGGCTGTGCGGGCGCTCAGCTGCCCGAAGTGCCGGGCGTCGACATGCGCCAGGGCGCACAGACGACGATCAATCCGGGCGAACGCCGGCCGCAGGGCCTGTCGGCCAGCCTCGGCGAGCTTCGCATCGGCGGCAAGGCCGACGACTGAACGAAAAAGGGCGGCGCCGTCGCCGGCGCCGCCCCTCTTCACTTCATCACATCCGAACCCGGAGATCAGCCTTCGCTGCTCTCCAGCTCCAGCTGCAGATCGGCCGGCAACGGCTCGATCGCGTCTTCGCGGGCTTGCGTCAGCTCGGCGTCGCGATCGTTGGCGATCTTCTGCAGGGCCCGCAGATAGGCGCCCGTACCGGCCGGGATCAGGCGGCCGACGATGACGTTTTCCTTCAGGCCTTCCAGCATGTCCTTCTTGCCGTGGACCGAGGCGTCGGTGAGGACGCGGGTGGTCTCCTGGAAGGACGCCGCCGAGATGAAGCTGCGGGTCTGCAGCGACGCCTTGGTGATGCCCAGCAGGACGGGCTGGGTGGTGGCGATACGGCCACCGCGCTTCTCGACCTTCTCGTTCTCGAGCACGGCTTCGGCCACTTCGACGGTGTCGCCGCGGATCAGGGTGGTTTCACCCGAATCCAGGACTTCGACCTTCTGAAGCATCTGACGCACGATGACTTCGATGTGCTTGTCGTTGATCGGCACGCCTTGCAGTCGGTAAACCTCCTGCACTTCGTTCACCAGATACTCGGCCAGCGCCTCGACGCCCTGGATGCGCAGCAGATCGTGCGGATCCGGGTTGCCGTCGATGATGTAGTCGCCCTTCTGGATCAGATCGCCGTCGTGGACGGAGATATGCTTACCCTTCGGGATCAGGAACTCGACCGGTTCGCCCTGCACGCCGTCGGCGTTGACTTCCGGCGTGATCTTGATGCGGCGCTTGTTCTTGTAGTCGCGACCGAATTCGACGCGACCATCCATCTCGGCGATGACCGCGCAATCCTTGGGACGACGGGCTTCGAACAGTTCCGCGACGCGCGGCAGACCGCCGGTGATGTCGCGGGTCTTGGCGCCTTCGGTCGGGACGCGGGCGATGATCTCGCCCGGCTTGACCTCGTCGCCGTTCGACACGGACAGAACCGCGCCTACGGGCAGCAGGTAACGGGCGTCAGAGCCCGAGGCCAGCTTGGCGTAGGCGTCGCCCAGGGTGACGCCCATGGCCGGACGCAGGTCCGAACCACGCGGGCTGGCGCGCCAGTCGCTGACGACGCGCTGGGCGATGCCCGTCGCTTCGTCGGTTTCTTCCTTGACCGAAAGGCCTTCGACCAGATCCTCGAAGCGGATCAGGCCGCCGACTTCCGTCAGGATCGGGGTGGTGTAGGGGTCCCACTCCGCCAGACGTTGGCCCTTCTTGACCTCGCCGCCCTCCTTGACCCGGATCCGGGCGCCGTAGGGGGCCTTGTGGGTCTCGCGGTCCTTGCCGTCCACGACCACGGTCACGATGACGTTGCGGCTCATCGCCACGAGGTCGCCATGGGCGGCGGTGACGGTCGGGCCAGTGATCTTGGCCACGCCCGCGTTGGTCGCCTCCATGAAGGAGGTTTCCGCCACCTGGGCCGTACCGCCGATGTGGAAGGTCCGCATGGTCAGCTGGGTGCCCGGCTCGCCGATCGACTGGGCGGCGATGACGCCGACCGCTTCGCCGATGTTGACGTTGGTGCCGCGCGCCAGGTCACGCCCGTAGCAGTGGGCGCAGATGCCGGCTTCCGCCTCGCAGGTCAGGGCCGAACGGACCTTGACCGACTGAACGCCGGCGGCGTCGACCGCCTCGACCACTTCTTCCACCAGATAGGTGTCGGCGGGGAACAGGACGGTGTCCGTGCCCGGCTCCTTGATGTCCTCGGCCGCATAGCGACCCAGGATCCGGGCGCCCAGCGAGACCAGGACGTCGCCGCCCTCCATCACCGCACGCAGGGTGATGCCGCGCGTCGAGCCGCAGTCCTGTTCGGTGACGATCGAGTCCTGCGCCACGTCCACCAGACGGCGGGTCAGATAACCCGAGTTGGCGGTCTTCAGCGCGGTGTCGGCCAGACCCTTACGGGCGCCGTGGGTGGAGTTGAAGTATTCAAGGACGGTCAGGCCTTCCTTGAAGTTCGAGGTGATCGGCGTCTCGATGATCTCGCCGGACGGCTTGGCCATCAGGCCGCGCATCCCGCCCAGTTGCTTCATCTGCGCCTGCGAACCCCGGGCGCCGGAGTTGGCCATCATGAAGACCGAGTTGATGTCGGGGTTTTCACCCTCGATCAGCACGCGCGGTTGCGCGATCTCGCCCATCATGGCGTCGGCGATACGGTCCGTAGCCTTGGCCCAGGCGTCAACCACCTTGTTGTACTTCTCGCCGCGCGTGATCAGGCCGTCGGCGTATTGTTGCTCGTACTCCTCGACTTGGGTGCGGGTCTCGGCGACCAGTTCGGCCTTCTTCGCCGGAATGACGATGTCGTCCTTGCCGAACGAGATGCCCGCCTTGGCGGCCTCGCGGAAGCCCAGGCCCATCATCTGGTCGGCGAAGATGACCGTCGCCTTCTGACCGCAGTGGCGATAGACCACGTCGATCAGATTGCCGATTTCCTTCTTCGTCAGGTTCTTCTCGAGCAGGCGATACCCGACGTTCGGGTTACGCGGCAGCAGGGCCGCCAGCTTCATCCGGCCCGGCGTGGTGTCGATGACCTTGGTCACCTCCTTGCCTTCGGCGTCCTGTTCCGTCCAGCGCGCCTTGATGCGGCTGTGCAGGGTCACGACCTTGGCGTCCAGCGCTGCGTCGATCTCGCCGATGTTGGCGAACAGCTTGCCTTCACCCGGCTCGCCGTCCTTGACCAGCGACAGATAGTACAGGCCCAGGACGATGTCCTGCGACGGCACGATGATCGGCTTGCCGTTGGCGGGCGACAGGATGTTGTTCGTCGACATCATAAGGACGCGCGCTTCCAGCTGGGCCTCGAGGCTCAGCGGGACGTGCACGGCCATCTGGTCGCCGTCGAAGTCGGCGTTGAACGCCGTACAGACCAGCGGGTGCAGGCGGATGGCCTTGCCCTCGATCAGCTTGGGTTCGAACGCCTGGATGCCCAGACGGTGCAGCGTCGGCGCGCGGTTCAGCAGAACCGGGTGCTCGCGGATGACCTCGTCCAGGATGTCCCAGACGGCGGGCTGCTCGCGCTCGACCATGCGCTTGGACTGTTTGACGGTGCCCGACAGGCCCTTGGCGTCAAGGCGCGCATAGATGAAAGGCTTGAACAGCTCCAGCGCCATCTTCTTGGGCAGGCCGCACTCGTGCAGCTTCAGTTCCGGACCCACGGTGATGACCGAACGGCCCGAGTAGTCGACGCGCTTGCCCAGCAGGTTCTGACGGAAGCGGCCTTGCTTGCCCTTGAGCATGTCGGCCAGCGACTTCAGCGGACGCTTGTTGGCGCCCGTGATGACGCGACCGCGACGGCCGTTGTCGAACAGCGCATCGACGGATTCCTGCAGCATCCGCTTTTCGTTACGGATGATGATGTCCGGCGCCCGCAGCTCCATCAGGCGCTTCAGGCGGTTGTTCCGGTTGATGACGCGGCGATACAGGTCGTTCAGGTCGGAGGTCGCGAAACGACCGCCGTCCAGCGGCACCAGCGGGCGCAGTTCCGGCGGGATGACCGGCACGATGGTCAGGATCATCCACTCGGGCTTGTTGCCCGATTCCAGGAAGGCCTCGATCAGCTTCAGGCGCTTGGACGCCTTCTTGGCCTTCATTTCCGACGGGCTGTCGGCCAGCTCGCCGCGGTGCTTCTCAGCCTCGGCGTGCAGGTCGATGCCCATCAGCAGGTTGCGGACGGCCTCGGCGCCGATCTCGGCGGTGAAGCCGTCATCGCCGTATTCTTCCTGGTAGCGATAGAACTCGTCTTCCGTCAGCAGTTGGTTCTGCTTCAGCGGGGTCAGGCCCGGCTCGGTGACGATATAGTTCTCGAAATACAGGACGCGCTCGACGTCCTTCAGCGCCATGTCCAGCATCAGCGAGATGCGCGACGGCAGCGACTTCAGGAACCAGATGTGGGCGACCGGGGCGGCCAGGTCGATGTGACCCATACGCTCACGGCGAACGCGGGCCAGCGTGACTTCAACGCCGCACTTCTCGCAAATGATGCCCTTGTATTTCATGCGCTTGTACTTGCCGCACAGGCATTCGTAGTCCTTGGTCGGGCCAAAGATACGGGCGCAGAACAGGCCGTCACGCTCGGGCTTGAACGTGCGGTAGTTGATGGTTTCCGGCTTCTTGATCTCGCCGAACGACCACGACCGGATCTTCTCCGGCGAGGCCAGGGCGATCTTGATCTGGTCGAAGGTCGGGGTGACCGGGACCGGGTTGAAGATGTTCAGGACTTCCTGGTTCATCTTGGTTCCTTGCTGCGGCTAGAGCCGCGAAAATTATTCAGAGGGAGAACAGCGCCGTGATTGGTGATTGGTGAGTCGTGACGGGCGTCGGCCCAGTCACGACTCACACGTCACGCCTCACGAATTCTCCAGCTCCACGTTCAGACCCAGCGAACGCATTTCCTTGATGAGCACGTTGAAGCTCTCGGGAATGCCGGCCTCGAAGCTGTCGTCGCCGCGGACGATGGCCTCGTAGACCTTGGTCCGGCCGGCCACGTCGTCGGACTTCACCGTCAGCATCTCCTGCAGGGTGTAGGCGGCGCCGTAAGCTTCCAGAGCCCAGACCTCCATTTCCCCGAAGCGCTGACCGCCGAACTGCGCCTTGCCGCCCAGCGGCTGCTGGGTGACCAGCGAGTACGGGCCGATCGAACGGGCGTGGATCTTGTCGTCGACCAGGTGGTGCAGCTTCAGCATGTAGATGTAGCCGACCGTGACCGGACGCTTGAACTGCTCGCCGGTCTGGCCGTCGTACAGGATCGACTGGGCCGACTTGTTCAGACCAGCTTCTTCCAGCAGGCGTTCGATGTCGCCGATGTGCGCACCGTCGAAGACCGGGGTCGCGAAGGGCACGCCCTTGGACAGGTTCTTCGCCAGTTCGATCAGCTCTTCCTCATCCTGCGGCAACGGGGTTTCCGGGCCGTAGATATGCGTCAGACGATCGATCAGCGCCTGCTTCTGACCACCCTGCTGCCAGGCTTCCAGCAGACCGGAGATCTGCTTGCCCAGGCCGGCGGCGGCCCAACCCAGGTGGGTCTCGAAGATCTGGCCGATGTTCATGCGCGAAGGCACGCCCAGCGGGTTCAGAACGACGTCAACGTGGGTGCCGTCTTCCAGGTGCGGCATGTCCTCGATCGGCAGGATCTTGGAGATGACGCCCTTGTTGCCGTGACGGCCGGCCATCTTGTCGCCGGGCTGAAGCTTGCGCTTCACGGCCACGAAGACCTTGACCATCTTCATCACGCCGGGGGGCAGTTCGTCGCCGCGTTGCAGCTTCTCGACCTTGTCTTCGAAACGACGGTCCAGTTGCTTACGCGCGTCCTCGAACTGGCGCTTCATCGCCTCCAGCTCGCCCATGGCCTTTTCGTCGTCCAGGGCGATCTGCCACCACAGACCACGGCTGACCTCGGCCAGCTTCTCTTCGGTCAGTTCGCCGCGGCCGATGCCCTTGGGACCGGAGACGGCGTTCTTGCCCAGGATCAGCGGCTTCAGGCGGCCATAGACGTTGCGCTCAAGGATCTTGAGCTCATCGTCGCGGTCCTTGCCCAGACGTTCGATCTCGGCGCGTTCGATCGCCATGGCGCGTTCGTCCTTGTCGACGCCGTGACGGTTGAAGACGCGAACGTCCACGATCGTGCCGGCGACGCCGGGCGGCAGGCGCAGGCTGGTGTCGCGCACGTCCGAAGCCTTCTCGCCGAAGATGGCGCGCAGCAGCTTCTCTTCCGGGGTCATCGGGCTTTCGCCCTTCGGCGTCACCTTGCCGACCAGGATGTCGCCCGGCTGGACTTCGGCGCCGATGGCCACGATGCCCGCTTCGTCGAGGTTGCGCAGGGCTTCCTCGCCGACATTGGGGATGTCGCGGGTGATTTCTTCCGGACCCAACTTCGTATCACGCGCCATCACTTCGAATTCCTCGAGGTGGATGGAGGTGAAGACGTCGTCGCGCACGATGCGCTCCGAGATCAGGATGGAGTCTTCGAAGTTGTAGCCGTTCCAGGGCATGAAGGCGACGAGGGCGTTGCGGCCCAGGGCCAGTTCGCCCAGGTCCGTCGACGGGCCGTCGGCGATGACGTCGCCGGCCTTCACCTGGTCGCCCACGCGCACGATCGGGCGCTGGTTGATGCAGGTCGACTGGTTGGAACGCTGGAACTTCGACAGGCGATAGATGTCGACGCCCGAGCGGGCGGCGTCCACGTCGCCGGTGGCGCGCACGACGATCCGGGTGCCGTCGATCTGTTCGACGACGCCTTCACGACGGGCGACCACGACGGCGCCGGAGTCCACGGCCACGACCGCTTCCATGCCGGTGCCGACCAGCGGCGCGTCCGACTGCACCAGAGGCACGGCCTGACGTTGCATGTTCGCGCCCATCAGGGCGCGGTTGGCGTCATCGTTTTCCAGGAAGGGGATCAGGGCGGCGGCGACCGAAACGACCTGCTTCGGCGACACGTCCATCATGTCCACGGCGTCGCGGTTCAGCAGCTGGGATTCGCCGTTGATCCGGCCGGGGACCAGGTCCTCTACGATGCTGCCGTTCTTCAGTTCGATGTTGGCCTGGGCGATCGTGTATTTCGACTCTTCCATAGCCGAGATGTAGACCACCTCGTTCTGGGCCACACCGTCCTTCACGCGACGGTACGGGCTCTCGATGAAGCCGTACTTGTTGACGCGCGCGTGGGTGGCCAGCGAGTTGATCAGGCCGATGTTGGGGCCTTCCGGCGTTTCGATCGGGCAGATGCGGCCGTAGTGGGTCGGGTGGACGTCGCGGACTTCGAAGCCCGCGCGCTCACGCGTCAGACCGCCCGGGCCAAGCGCCGAAAGGCGACGCTTGTGGGTGATTTCCGACAGCGGGTTCGTCTGGTCCATGAACTGCGACAGCTGCGACGACCCGAAGAACTCGCGAACCGCAGCGGCGGCCGGCTTGGCGTTGATCAGGTCGTGCGGCATGACCGTGTCGATATCGACCGAGGACATGCGCTCCTTGATGGCGCGCTCCATCCGCAGCAGACCGACGCGGTACTGGTTCTCCAGCAGTTCGCCGACCGAGCGGACCCGGCGGTTGCCCAGGTTGTCGATGTCGTCGATCTCGCCGCGGCCGTCCTTCAGGCCGACCAGGATCTGCAGCACCTTCAGCACGTCGTCCTTGCGCAGGACGCGGATCTCGTCGGAAACCTCAGGGGTCTCCAGGCGCATGTTCATCTTGACCCGACCGACGGCCGACAGGTCATAGCGTTCGCTGTCGAAGAACAGCGAGTTGAACATGTTGTCGGCGGCTTCCGGGGTGGGCGGCTCGCCAGGACGCATCACGCGATAGACGTCGAACAGAGCGTCCTCACGGGTGTCGTTTTTGTCGATACGCAGGGTGTTGCGCATGTAGGCGCCGACCGTGACGTGGTCGATGTCCAGCACCTCGATTGTGGTGAAGCCGTTTTGCTCCAGGACTTCGATGGTCGGGGCGTCCAGCTCGTCGCCGGCCTCGGCGAAGATCTCGCCGGTCTCGAAGTTGACGGCGTCATTGGCCAGATACTTGGTGACCAGGGCGTCGGCGGCCAGCGACAGCGAGGTCGTGGTGTCGCCCAGCTTCTTGGCGGCGCGGGCGCTGATCTTCTGGCCGGCCTGGGCGATCACTTCGCCGGTGTCGGCGTCGACCAGATCGAACTCCGGCTTCACACCGCGCCAGCGCTCGGCCTTGTACGGCGTGACCCAACCTTCGCCGCGCTTCTCGTAAGGCACGGTCTCGTAGAAGGTCTTCAGGATTTCTTCGCCGTCCATGCCCAGACCCATCAGGAAGGTCGTGGCCGGCAGCTTGCGGCGGCGGTCGATGCGGACATAGACCACGTCCTTGGCGTCGAACTCGAAGTCGAGCCACGAACCGCGATACGGGATCACGCGGGCGGCGAACAGCAGCTTGCCCGAGCTGTGCGTCTTGCCCTTGTCGTGGTCGAAGAAGACGCCCGGCGAACGGTGCATCTGCGAGACGATCACGCGCTCGGTGCCGTTGACGATGAAGGTGCCCTTGTCGGTCATGAGCGGGATATCGCCCATGTAGACGTCCTGCTCCTTGATGTCCTTGACCGAACGGGCTCCCGTTTCCTCGTCGGTCTCAAACACGATCAGGCGCAGCTTGACCTTCAGCGGCGCGGCATAGGTCATGTCGCGCTGGATGCACTCTTCAACGTCGTACTTCGGATCCTCGAACTCGTACGAGACGTATTCCAGGATGGCGCGTTCGTTGAAGTCCTTGATCGGGAACACCGACTTGAAGACCGCCTCGATACCCTGCTCCTTGCGCTGGCCCGGACGGACCTCGCGTTGCAGGAACTGTTCGTAGGAAGCGCGCTGGACCTCGATCAGGTTCGGCATCGCGACCGCTTCGGGGATGCGCCCGAAGGATTTGCGGATACGCTTCTTGCCGGTGAACGAAGTGGCGGAAGCGATCTGACCGTTAATGGCGAGATCGTGGGCGACGTCAGTCATTCAGTGTTTCCCATGACGCACGACCCGGGGAAGTCGCGCGTGAAATGCAGCAGCCACGGTGCGCGTTTCCGCGTCCGCAGCCAGGTTTTCGGCGTCCACCCTCGGCCCGCTGCCGGGCCAGGACGCCTGAATTGTACCGGCTCCCTGGGGAAGGAGCCGCGCCTTCGCTCCGGTCGGAGGGCGACGGACCGGGCCTCGGCGCTTGCGCGCAGACTCTTTAGGAGTGTTGCGGAACGCGGACATATACTCGCTTCCACGGCGAAATAAAGACCTGGATCGCAGATTTTCGGGAACCAGACGACGCCACGGAGAAACCGCCCGATTGACAACCCCGGCGACCGCCGCATGATCGTTTCAGGGGAGCCCGAACCATGCACAGACGCCTTACGATCCTGGCCGCCGCCGTTTTGGTGTCCGGCTGCCTGTCGATGAACGTCCCTGAAGACGCCTTCTTCTATCCCGACACCCGTCTGGCGGCCGAAAAAATCACCCTGCCCGCAGATGTCCCTATGGGCTTCGAGGCCGATGTCCTCAGCCTTCCCTACTCAGGCGGAACCGTGGGCGTCACCCGGGTTCGGACCGGTCGCGCCGATGCGCCCCTGATCCTGTTCTGCGGCGGCAATATGTTCCGGCGCAGCGCCGGCGCGGGCAAGACCGCCGCCAAACTGGCGCCGTTCGGCGACGCCCTGATGTTCGACTATCCCGGCTATGGCGACACGGCGGGCCAGGCCGACTATGCGAGCTTCATGGCCGCCGGCACGGCCGTCGCCGACGCCGCCCGCGCCCAGGCCGACGCCGAGGGCCGCAAGCTGATCGCCTGGGGCCATTCCCTGGGCGGCCCCGTCTGCGCCCAGGCCGCGCAATATATGCACGCCGACGCCCTGGTCTTGGAGACGACGACCCCCAGCACCCGCGCCGCCGTCGACACCATGGTCGGCTGGGCGCGCCCCTTCGTGCGCATCCACATCGCGCCCAATCTGAACAGCATCGACATCCCGGCCGCGCTTAAAGGCTACCCCGGCAAGGTGGTGGTGCTGGAGGCGGGCCGCGACGACACTTTGCCCGCGTCGCTCAGTCGCCGCCTGGCCCACGACCTTGAAGCCGAAGACGTCCAGGTCGAACACCTCAGCTTCCCTCAGGCCGGCCACAACGACGTCGGCAAACAGCCCGACTTCCAGCCGCGCGTTTCCGCGGCCTTGGCCGGGCTCTGAACTGGACGCGCCCAACAGGGCGTCCTAGCGTCGCCTTATGACTCGCATCGCCCTACCCCTGCTCGCCGCCCTCGCCCTATCCGCCTGCGCCTCGCGCGGCGAGCCCGTCACCTATGCCGAGACCATCTCGGCCGCCGCCCGCGCCGCCGCCGAAGTGGAGGGCCAGTCCTCCCTGACGCCGCAGCAGGCATGGGACGCGGGCAACACCGATTATCTGGCCTGGAACGGCGCCCGGCGCGGCTGGACCACGACAGAAAGCGGCCTTCAGTACCGCCGCGTCGGCAAGGCCCATCCCGAGGGCGCCCAGCCCGCCGCCACCGACACGGTCAAGGTCCACTATCGCGGCACCTTCATCGACGGACGCGAGTTCGACAGCTCCTACGCCCGCAACGAGCCGGCCGAATTCCCGCTCAACCGTGTCATCAAGGGCTGGACTGAGGGCGTCGCCCTGATGCGCGTGGGCGAGATCTACGAGTTCGTCATCCCCGCCTCGCTCGGCTACGGCTCGCGCTGGGTCGGCGGCGGCGAGCTGCCGCCCAATTCGACCCTGCGCTTCTCGGTCGAACTGCTTGAGGTCAAGCCTGCGGGTTCTGCGAACTAGGGCGCCAGGCCCTGCCAGCCCTCGGGCTGAGTCTTCTCGCCGGAGACCAGAAGTGCGGATGCGCCTGACGGTAAGGCTTGACGCCCCGCGCCCTGCGGCGGACTGTCGCGCCCTCCCCAGTGGCTTGAGAGTTCGTGCCGATGATCCCCTTCCGCCTGAGCGCCCCCTCCCTCGGCCTTGGCCTCGCCCTGCTGCTCGTCTCCGCCTCGCCGGCGGCCCTGGCCCAGCAGGCTTCGGCCGCGCCGCCCGCCCTGGCGGCGCCCTTGCCCGCCATCCCGGCCGCCCGCGACGCGCCCTATCCGGGCGTGATCACGCTCGAGATAGACGCCACCAACCTGGCCCAGCATATCTTCGCGATCACCGAGACGATTCCGGTGGCGCAGGCGGGTCCGATGACCCTGTTCTTCCCTGAATGGCTGCCCGGCAACCACGGCCCCGTCGGCCCGATCACCCAACTGGCGGGCATCGAGATCACCGCGAACGGCCAGCGGGTCGAATGGGTGCGCGACACCCTCTCGCCCTTCGCCTACCACCTGACCGTCCCGGCCGGCGCGACCAGCCTGACCGTGACCATGCAACACCTATCGCCGACCACCGGCAATCAGGGCCGGGTGACCATGACGCCCGAGATGCTGAACATCCAGTGGGAGAAGATGCTGCTTTATCCCGCCGGCCACTGGTCGCGGAACATCATGGTCCAGCCGACGGTCAAGTTCCCGACCGGCTGGCAGTTCGGCACGGCGCTGGAGCCGCAGACCAAGGACAGCGACGTCCAGACCTTCAAACCGGTCAATCTGGAGGTTCTGGTCGACAGCCCCGTCTTCGCCGGGCTCCACTATCGCCAGATCGACCTGAACCCCGGCGGCCGCTCGCCCGTTCGCGCCAACTTCGTCGCAGACGAGGCCAAGAGCCTTGAGGCCACCGACGAGCAGATCCAGATCCTGCGCAATCTGGTCGATCAGATGGACCGCCTGTACGGCGCCCGACACTTCGACCACTACGACTTCCTGATCGCCATGACCGACAAGCTGGGCGGCATCGGTCTGGAGCATCACCGCAGTTCCGAGAACTCGGTCGATCCGGAGTTCTTCACCGGCTGGGCCACCCATCTCGGCGACCGTGACCTGCTCAGCCACGAGATGAACCACTCCTGGGACGGCAAGTGGCGTCGCCCCGCCGACCAGTTGGTCCCCAACTTCAACAGCCCGATGCAGAACAGTCTGCTCTGGGTCTATGAAGGCCAGACCCAGTACTATGGCCAGGTGGTCGCCGCCCGCTCCGGCCTGCTGACCAAGGACCAGGCGATGGAGTCCCTGGCCATGACCGCCGCGACCTATGACGCCCGCGTCGGCCGCCAATGGCGCGCGCTTCAGGACACGACCAACGACCCGATCATCAGCCAGCGCCGGCCCAAGGGCTGGCTCGCCTGGCAGCGGGACGAGGACTATTATTCGGAAGGCCAGCTGATCTGGCTCGACGTCGACACGACGATCCGGGAGAAGACCGGCGGCCGCAAGTCGCTGGATGACTTCGCCAAGGCCTTCTACGGCGTCCAGGACGGCAGTTTCAAACCCGCGCCCTATACGTTCGAGGATGTGGTGGCGGCCCTGAACGGCGTCGTCGCCAACGACTGGGCGACCTTCCTGCGCACACGGCTGGACGCGACCGGCCCGGACGCCCATGCGCCTCTGGACGGCCTCGCGCGAGGCGGCTGGCGCCTGGTCTACGCCGAGACCCCGACCGCCTATCAGAAGACCCTGTACGGCGAGTTCAAGCGCAACGACTTCACCTATTCGCTGGGTTTCCAGACCGGTGAGAACAACGCCATCCGCAGCGTCCAGTGGGGCGGCCCCGCCTTCGACGCCGGCCTGGCGCCGGGCATGGAGATCGTCGCCGTCAACGGCCAGGCCTCCAACCCCGACCGCCTCGCCGCCGCCGTCACCGCCGCAAAGGATCCGGCCGTCTCGGTGACCCTGATCATCAAGGACGGCGACCAGTACAAGACCGTCGCCCTCCCCTACCACGACGGCCTGCGCTACCCGCGCCTGGAACGGATCGAGGGAACCCCCGACCGCCTGGGCGACATCCTGACGCCCCGCAAACGCTGAACCCCACTCACCTCCCGTCGGCGAAGGCCGACGGGGAGGACAGGCGGGAGCGTCAGCGAACGCCAGGAGGGGGCGACTCGGTGTCAGACGCTGGCAAGGGTCATCACCGCTGTCGGAGTCGCCCCCGCCTGGTCGCAAGCGCGACCGGTCCTCCCCGCGCGCCTTCGCGCACGGGGAGGTGACGTTGTGTCCCTTGACGCCTCTCCTCCGCTCCCCGACGGTGCGTGCCTGCCCTCCCGTTCGGATGACCTGATGTCGCGTACCCGCCTGACCGCCGCCGCCTGCCTCGCCGCCCTGATGACCGCCGCCCCGGCCCTGGCCCAGGACTTCACGTCCACGCCCGTCGTCACCGACCCGAACCAGGCCGCTCTGGCCCTGCCCCGCCCTCAGCCCAGCATCCCCGCCCCTGCCGACACCCCCTATCCCGGCGTCATCCAGTACCGCGCCGACATCACCGACCTCGACCGCCGCATCATCCGCGTCCGCCAGACCATCCCCGTCGCCGGTCCCGGTCCCCTGACCCTGCTTTATCCGAAATACCTGCCCGGCAACCACGCCGACACCGGCCCGATCCAGCTGCTGGCCGGCCTGACGGTCACGGCGAACGGACAGCGGATCGAGTGGCTGCGCGACACCCTCGATCCCTACGCCTTCCACCTCGACATCCCGGCCGGTGTGACCCAGATCGAGGTCGCCTTCCAACAGCTGACCCAGCCGGACAGCTCCAACTGGCGCGTCCTGATGACCCCGGCCATGGTCAATCTGCAGTGGGAGAAGGCCATCCTCTATCCGGCCGGCTACTACAGCCGCCAGATCCCGATCGCCGCCTCCGTCGCCCTGCCCGCCGGCTGGAAGTACGGCACGGCCCTGACCACGGCGTCCCGCGAAGGCGACGTCGCCACCTTCGAGACGACCGACCTCTACACCCTGATCGACAGCCCGATGTTCGCCGGCGCCCACTACCGCCGCGTCGACATCGACCCGACCGGCGCCCCGTCTGAATCAAGGGTCCACCTGAACCTCCTCGCCGACGAGGAGAAGGGTCTCGCCGCCACCGACGAGCAGTTGAAACTCTACGAGAATATGGTCGCCCAGGCCGACCGCCTGTTCGGCGCCCGCCACTTCGACAACTATGAGTTCCTGTTCGCCCTGACCGACCAGATGGGCGGCATCGGCCTGGAACATCACCGCAGTTCCGAGAACACCGGCGCCCCCGGCTTCTTCACCGACTGGTCCAAGAGCGCCGGCGACCGGGGCCTGCTGCCGCACGAGTACGTCCACTCCTGGAACGGCAAATTCATGCGTCCGGCGGACGAACTGACCGCCAACCACAATGTCCCGACCCAGAACACCCTGCTGTGGGTCTATGAGGGCCAGACCGAATACTGGGGCGACGTTCTGGCCGCCCGCGCCGGCCTGCACTCCAAGGCCGTTGCCCTGGCCACCCTGGCCAATGTCGCCGCCTTCTACGACAACCAGCCGGGCCGTCAGTGGCGCGCCCTTCAGGACACCAACAACCACAACCTGCTCGGCTACCGCGTGCCGGGCCAGTTCCCGTCGTGGATGCGGGGCACGGGCGACTACTACCGCGAAAGCCTGCTGGTCTGGCTGGACGCCGACACCCTGATCCGGGCCGAGACCAACGGCCGCAAGTCGCTCGACGACTTCGCCAAGGGCTTCTTCGGCCATGACGACGGCGAATGGGATCCTCAGGGCTATACCTTCGACCAGGTCGTCGCCGCCCTGAACGCCGTCCACCCGCATGACTGGGCCGGCTTCCTGCGCGACCGGCTCGACGCCGTCGGCCCCGACGCCCGCGCCCCTCTGGCGGGGATCGAGCGCGGCGGCTGGCGCCTGACCTATACCGACACCCCCGCTGCCGATGAAAAGGCCGTCAACACCGGCTGGGCCAACGACTTCCAGTATTCGCTGGGCTTCACCCTGGCCGGCGACAAGATCGCCAACGTCCGCTGGGGCGGCCCAGCCTTCGAACAGGGAATCGGCGCAGGCTGGAGCCTGGTGGCCGTCAACGGCAAGGCCGGATCGGCCGAGGTGCTGCGCAACGCCGTCACCGCCGCCAAGGGGACCGACGCCCCGCTCGAACTGCTGATCAAGTCCGGCGACCGCTTCCGCACCGTCGCCTTCGACTACCGCGACGGCATGCGCTATCCGCGCCTGGAACGGATCGAGGGAACTCCGGACCGCCTGTCGGATATCCTCGCACCAAGGCGGCGCTAGAACGGTCACCTCCCCGTCGGCGAAGGCCGGCGGGGAGGACAGGCGGGAGCGTCAGCGAGCGCCGGGTGGGGGCGAGGCGGTGTCTGACGCTGGCGTGGTCGTCACCGCCGTCGGAGTCGCCCCCGCCTGGTCGCAAGCGCGATCTGTCCTCCCCACGCGCCTTCGCGCGCGGAGAGGTGAGCATCACCCCTTCAACAACCCCAGCAGGGCCTCAGCCGCCTCACGGGATGACGCCGGGTTCTGCCCCGTCACCAGCTTGCCGTCGACCACGACATACGACCCCCAGTCCGGCCCCTTGGAATAGTCGCCGCCGTTGGCGCTCAGCACGTTCTCGACCAGGAAGGGCACCACCTCGGTCAGGCCCACGGCCTCCTCTTCCGAGTTGGTGAAGCCCGTCACCTTGCGGCCTTCGACCAGCGGATTGCCATTCGGGCCATTGACCGACTTCAACACGCCGGGCGCATGGCAGACGAAGCCAGTCGGCTTGTCCGCCTTGGCGAAGGCCTCGATCAGGGCGATGGAGTCGGCGTCGTTCGCCAGGTCCCACAACGGCCCGTGCCCGCCGGGATAGAAGACGGCGTCGAAATCCTCGGCCTTGACCGACGCCAGTTCGACCGTCGCGGCCAGGGCGGCCTGAGCCTCGGCGTCGGCCTTGAACCGGCGGGTGTCCTCGGTCTGGGCGTCCGCGTCATCGCTCTTGGGATCCAGCGGCGGCTGTCCGCCCTTCGGCGAAGCCAGCACGATCTCCGCGCCCGCGTCCTTCATCGCATAATAGGGGGCGGCCAGTTCCTCCAGCCAGAAGCCGGTCTTCTTGCCGGTGTCGCCGAGTTGGTCGTGCGAGGTCAGAACCGTCAGGATCTTCATGTGGGGGATCTCCTTTTCAGGCCTAACAAATGGGAAGCCAGACCGATCCCGCCAATGCGACGGTCGGCCGTGTGTCGCAGTTCGGGAATCGCTGCACCCTGCGAGCAGTTCAGAGGAGACACGAAGCATGAGACATTGGCTCGGAGCCATGGCGTTCGGACTGGCCGCATTTGGTTTGACCTCGGTCGCCAAGGCTGACTGCGTGATCGGGGAACCCGGCGCCACCCGCACCGTCGCCTTCGGTCCCGACCGGCGCACGGTGCAGATCCACATTCCGCGCAGCTTTGACCCCGCTCAGCCCGCGCCCCTTGTCTTCGTCCTGCACGGGAGCGGCGGCACAGGCGCGGCGATCCTGAGAGATTCCAAACTGGCCGAGACCGCCGACCGGCACGGCTTCATCGTCGCCGCGCCCGACGCCGGTATCCCGGTCGACCGGGGCTTCGTCTGGAACGTCCCCGGCGTGCCGACCATCACAGGCGACGTGCCGGGTCCAGACGACGCCGACGACGTCGCCTTCCTAGTGGAGACTGTCGAGGAACTGGCGTCCCAAGGCTGCGTCGATGACAGCCGGGTCTACGCCACCGGCCTGTCGGGCGGCGGTCGGATGACGTCCTGGCTGGGCTGCGTGGCCTCCGACCGGTTCGCCGCCATTGCGCCGGTGGTCGGCCTCCGAGCGGGCAATCCTCGCAAAGGCTCGCCTGAACGGCCCGATGCGGCCACCTGCCGGCCGTCCCGCCCCATGCCGGTCATCGCCTTCGCCGGCGACGCCGACACCACCAACCCGATCCAGGGCGGCGGCGCCCCCTACTGGAGCTATACGATGCACGCCGCCGAGCAGCGCTGGGCTCAGTTGAACAGCTGCGCCACGCCCCGCCCGACGCTCTGGGTCTCGGCCTCGGTCTATGAGGAAGGCTACGCCGACTGCCGCGAGGGCGCCGAGGTCATCGGCCGCATCACCCGCGACGGCGGCCACAGCTGGGTCGCCGACAACGAAGCCATGTGGGCCTTCTTCGCCGCCCGATCACGCCCGCAGAACTGACGCCCCGACCAACGGCCTCAAGTAGCGCGAAGCGCGATAGGCCCCCAAAAAGAAAGGCCCGGCGGTTTCCCGCCGGGCCTTTCCGATATTCAGCAAATGCCGAAAGTCAGATCTTACTTGATCTGGACCTTGGCGCCGGCTTCCGTCAGCTTCTTGGCGACTTCGTCGGCGGCTTGCTTGGAGACGTTCTCGACCACGTTCTGCGGAGCGCCTTCGACCAGGTCCTTTGCTTCCTTCAGACCCAGGTCCGAACGCACGCCACGGACTTCCTTGATCACGTTGATCTTCTTGTCGCCGCCGTCGATCAGGACGACGGTGAACTCGGTTTGCTCTTCGGCGGCTTCAGCCGGAGCGGCGCCACCACCGGCCGGCATGGCCATGGCGACGGGAGCAGCGGCGCTGACGCCCCACTTTTCTTCAAGCAGCTTCGACAGTTCAGCAGCTTCGAGAACGGTCAGAGCGGACAGGTCTTCGACGATCTTGGCGAGGTCAGCCATTGTCAGTTTTCCTTCGGAGGATTGGTTTTAGAGAGTGATGCAGAGATGAAAGGCTGTGCCGCTTACGCGGCTTCCTTGGTGGCGTAGGCGTTGAACACGCGAGCCAACTGACCGGCGGGTGCTTGCAGCACGCCGGCGATCTTGGTCGCGGGCGCATTGAGCAGGCCGATGATTTGGCTGCGGACTTCGTCGAGGGTCGGGAGCTTGGAAAGAACTTCCACGCCCTTCACGTCGACGACGGTTTCGCCCATGAAGCCGCCGATGATCTTGAAGCGATCATTGGTCTTGGCGAACTCGGTGGCGACCTTGGCGGCCGTACCGGGGTTCTCGGCGTATGCGATGCCCACGGGCCCCTTGAACAGGCCGTGGTAGTCGCTGCCTTCTTGAGCTTCGAGCGCCTTCAGCGCCAGGCGGTTCTTGACCACCTTGAACGCGGCGCCTTCTTTGCGAAGGCGGCCACGCAGGTCTTCCATTTCCGCAACGGTCAGACCCAGGTTGTGGGTCACGACCACGGAGCCGGCGTCGGCGAATACGCCCTTGAGCGTTTCGATCGACTCGGCTTTTTGAGCGCGGTCCATTGCGGTCTCCAGTCTTGGTATTCGCCGCCGGGCTTATTCCCGACGACGGATTGGCCAAAGCGCCGCGCATCTCTGCGAAGCGTTAAAGCCGGTCGTATTGTCCGAAGGATGCGTCTGACGGCGTCCGTCCCGGAATGCGGGCTGACAGCGCTGGTTCGCGTCCCCATCTCCCCACGGCGTCAGAGGGCTCTCTGACAGTTATGGCCTGGGTGACCCCCACGCCCCGAAGTTCTCGGACAGGACCGTCAAAGGGATGAACCTCTGACGGGAAGCGGCGCTCATACAGGGAGCCCGACAGGAAATCAAGGAGCCGAGCGCATGGCCTATGAACTCTACTACTGGCCGACCATCCAGGGGCGGGGCGAGTTCGTCCGCCTGGCGCTCGAGTCCGCCGGCGCCGACTATGTCGACGTCTCGCGGCAGGACGAGGGCAAGGCGATGATGACGCTGATGGAGACCGCAGCGACGCCCTCCTTCGCTCCGCCCTTTCTGCGCCTGGGGGACCGCACCGTCGGCCAGGTGGCCGCCATCCTGGCATGGCTGGGTCCGCAGTTGGGGCTCAGCCCGAACGGCGACAGCGACCGCGCCTGGCTGAACCAGATCCAGTTGACCTTCGCCGACCTGGTCGCCGAGGCCCACGACACCCACCACCCGGTCGATCTGATGGCCTACTACGACGAGCAGAAATCCGAGGCCGCCCGCCGGTCCAAGGTCTTCCGTGAGCAGCGGATCGGGAAGTTCCTCCGCTGGGCCGAACAGGTCCTCATAGCCAATCCCTACGGCCAGGACTGGCTGGTCGGCGAAAGCCTGACCTATGCCGATGTGTCTCTGTTCCAAGTGGTGGAGGGCCTAGGCTATGCCTTCCCCAAGACGACCGAGGCCGTGCTCAAGACCACGCCGCATATTGTCGCCGTCCGCGACAGGGTCGCCGCTCAGCCCCGCGTCAGCGCCTATCTAAAGAGCGACCGCCGCATCCCGTTCAACGACGACGGCATATTCCGTCGCTATCCCGAACTGGACGGCTGAGGCTTACTGGCGCCCGAACTTGCGCCCTGTTTGGCCACCCGCCTCGCAGTCGAATTGGGCGCAATATTTGGTCATCAACTCTTCGATGAAGGCCGTCAGATGTTCCATAGTGATCTCGTTCATCACCGCGCTTAGCTGAAGCGTCTTCGTCGCGACCTGGCGGCCTACGGGACTGTCATAGAAGGCGATCTGGGCCTCCAGCTCTTCGACTGTGAACGTGGCGGCATAGTGAGGGACCATGTCCGCCATCATGTCATCAACCATGGAGGTCAGCATGCGCGGCGCATTACTCCGCAGCCAAGCCGCCTCCTCAGCGCCCTGCCCCTCTGCGTCCGCCTTGGCCAACTGATCGGCGATCATCGCCTCCATGACCTTGCTAAAGTTCGGCCCGGCTGAGAGTTGAATAACCCGCTCCGCCAACGCCGTCCGCTGAGCCAGGCCGCGATCCTGCGCCGCGACAGGTCCGACCGCGAACAGGCCAAACAGAGCCGCGACCGTCAAAAGCCCAATGATACGCATATCGTCCCCCTCGCCCTTCTTATCCGAGCACGGCGTGTAGGTAGCCAGAGGGAATCGCCTCTCGGTTGCTCAATCGCTCGGAGGCGTGGCGGCGAAGTCGCGGATCAGCAGGGCGAGGTCAGCTTCGTGAACGCTGTCCGCCGCCGCCTCGGGCGTCATCCAACGCCGGTCGCGTTGGTGCGCCTCGGGCCAATCGCCCAGCTGGAGCACGACCTCCATCGGATAGACGGCGACGACGTGGCGCTTCAGCTCGCCACTGCGAACGATCTTGGCGTAGCGGAAATGACCAATGGTCGTCGCCCCGATTGGACCATGGATCCCCGCCTCCTCCAAAGCCTCCTGCGCCGCCGCCTCGGCGTCGGTCTTGCCGGCCATGCGACCGCCCTTGGGAATGACCCAACGACGCGTCTCACGTGAGGTGATCATCAGGATTTCCAGACCCGCCTCGCCGCGTCGCCACGGCAGGGCGGCGACCTGGCGCGTTTCGGAACGGCCTGTGCGTTTCGCGGCTTTGGCCATACTCTATCCCCGTCAGGCGCGGCCTCCAGAACGCCGTTTCCGTCATTCCGTCAACCGCTCCGCGTCCGGAAAGTTCAGTCGAGGCGCCGTTCGTCATAGGCCGCCTGCGCCTTGCCGACCTCGGCCATATTGTCCTCAGCCCAGTCGATCATGGCCTGAAGCGCATCGACCAGCGTACCGCCCAGCGGGGTCAGGGCGTAGGAGACCGAGACCGGCACAGTCGGCGTCACCGTGCGGGTGACCAATCCGTCCCGCTCCAGCTGGCGCAAGGTCTGGCTCAACATCTTCTGCGACACGCCCTCGATACGCCGACGCAAGGCGTTGAACCGCATCGGTTCGTCCCGCAGCAGCGTCAGTACCAGCGTCGTCCACTTGTCGGCGACCCGGTCCAGCAGCTGCCGCGTCGGGCAGGCGGCGGAATAGACATCAGGCGGACGGGTTTCCGTCTGGTGACCAGATGAGAGCAAAGTGCCTTCTTGTGACATAGGCCATCTCATAACACTTGGTATCCATTGGATACCACAGGAGATCGTCCATGAAAGTTGCAGTCCTCGGCGCCAGCGGTCGCGCCGGCTCGGAAATCACCAAGGAACTGGCCGCGCGTGGCCATACCGTCGTCGCCATCGCACGCAAGCCCGACACCATCCCGGCCGCGCCCGGCGTGACGGCGACGGCAGGCGACGCGTCCGATGTCGCCGCCCTGGCCCAACTCATCACGGGTTCGGATGCGGTCGTCAGCGCGCTGCACCACAACGTCACCGCTGACACCCTGCTGTCCGCGCTGAAGAGCGCTGGCGTGCCCCGCCTGCTGGTCACCGGCGGCGCCGGCAGCCTGGAGGTCGCGCCGGGTGTTCGCCTGATCGACACCCCGGAATTCCCTGAAGAGTTCAAGCCCTACGCCCTGCCCGGCATCGCCTTCCTGGACGACCTCCGCAGCGAGACCCAGATCGATTGGACCTTCTTCTCACCCGCCGCCTTCATCGAGGAAGGCCCCCGCTTAGGCGTCTTCCGCACCGGGGGGGACCAGTTGATCACCGACGACAAGGGCGAAAGCCGCATCAGCTTCGCCGACTACGCCATCGCCATGGTGGACGAACTGGAACAGCACAACCACAGCCGCGCCCGCTTCACGGCCGCCTACTGACGCTCAGACACCAAGAAAAAGGCCCCGGAGATCGCTCCCCGGGGCCTTCGTCATTCTGGAACGGTGAACGCTTAGGCGCCCAGCGAGGCCGGGTCGACCTTGAAGCCCGGGCCCATCGTGGTCGACAGGCTGATGCGCTTCACATAGGTGCCCTTGGCGCCGGCCGGTTTGGAACGCACCAGGGCGTCCACGATGGCCTTCACGTTGGCTTCCAGGGCGTCCTGGGTGAAGGAGACCTTGCCGATGCCGGCGTGGACGATGCCCGCCTTCTCGACGCGGAACTCGACGGCGCCGCCCTTGGCGTCCTTGACGGCCTGGGCCACGTTCGGGGTCACGGTGCCGACCTTCGGGTTCGGCATCAGGCCGCGCGGGCCCAGCACCTTACCCAGACGGCCGACCAGGGCCATCATGTCCGGAGACGCAATCACGCGGTCGAACTCCATGAAGCCGCCGGCGATCTTTTCGTACAGATCTTCGGCGCCGACGTGCTCGGCGCCGGCTGCGGTGGCTTCGGCCGCCTTGGCGTCCTTGGCGAAGACGGCGACGCGAACGTCACGGCCCGTACCCGACGGCAGGTTGACCACGCCACGGACCTGTTGGTCGGCGTGACGCGGATCGACGCCCAGGTTGACCGAGATCTCCAGGGATTCGTCGAACTTGGCCTTGGCGTTTTCCTTGGCCAGCTTGATGGCGTCGGTGAACGGCAGCAGGTCTTGGCTGACGCCGGTGCGGGCTTTTTGAGCCTTGGTTTGCTTGGCCATGGTTTAGCCCTCCACCACTTCGAGGCCCATCGCGCGGGCGGAGCCTTCGATGATCTTGGTCGCGGCGTCGAGGTCGTTCGCGTTCAGATCTTTCATCTTCTTTTCAGCGATCTCGCGCAGTTGCGAAACCTTGACCGTACCAGCCGTTTCACGGCCGACCAGCTTGGAACCCGACTTCAGGCCCGTGGCCTGCTTCAGGTACCAGGTCGCCGGCGGCGTCTTGGTCAGGAAGGTGAACGACTTGTCCTGATAGACGGTGATCACGGTCGGAAGCGGGGTGCCCTTGGCTTCCTTCTCGGTGCGCGCGTTGAACTCCTTGCAGAAGCCCATGATGTTCACGCCGCGTTGACCCAGAGCCGGGCCGATCGGGGGCGAAGGCGTGGCCGAACCGGCCGGCACTTGCAGCTTGATATAGCCGAGAATCTTCTTGGCCATTGGTCTCTCCTATGAATGACCCGACGACTTAACGGCGGGCCGGTGAGCCGTGGTGCGGCATGGCTGCCTCCCACGGATTTGACGCTCCACAAGCCGAGGCCCGCCGAGCGAAGGCGCGCGTGTAACAGAGGGGGGGCGGAAAGGCAAACGGGGGACGAACGCCGCGCTCCGCCTCAGCCCTCTCCCGCCTTCCGCCGCTCGATCAAGGCCGTCAGCCGCTGGACCCGCTCGGGCGGTAAAATCTGCGTCTGGTCATAGACTGTCTCGAACACGGGAATGTCGTCCGGAAAGACCGCCCAGGGCATGGCGTTCTCGGTGAAGATGATGGCGTCAGGCCTAAAGTCGCCGGGCTGATCCAGCGTGCCGACCCGCACGCCGGCGCCCAGCCGCCCCAGCCGGGGATAGTGGCTCCACACAGCCACCCCGCAGGATTTGCAACGCCGTATGACATGCGGTCCGCCGCTGCCGGCTGGGACGGTGTGATCCGACAACTCGCCTTGGATCAGGGTCAGCCGTTCCGTCTCATAGAAGGCGTTGACCACAGAGGTGGACCCGGTCTGCCGCTGGCACAGGCGGCAGTGGCAGTTGTTGACGAAGATCGGTTCGCCCTCGACCTGATAGCGCACCGCGCCACAGGCGCAGCCGCCGACATGGATCCTATCGAAAGACATCACATCCTCCCCTTTGAGGGGATGAAACATTCACGTGGCGGAGGCGCAAGACAACACACGCCAGCTCTCCGAGCCTCACAGCCCAGCTAACGCCGCTCGGGCGCTGGTGCTGGACGGGTCCAGGCGGAGGGCGTTCTGGTAGCTTCGGCGAGCGTCGTCGCGGCGGCCGGCGCCGAGGTAGGCCTCACCCAGGCTGTCATGCACATTGGCCGACTGCGGGTGCGCCGCGACATTCCACTCGAAGACCCGGATCGCAGCATCCCCGAAACCTTTGCGGAGCAGGCTGTAGCCCAGGCTGTTGAGCCCACTCTCGCTGACATCATAGGCTTCGGCCCCCACGGTCGGCGCCGAGCGGTAAGCGGTCTCCATGGCCTCCACGCCGTCGCGCGCGGCAATAGGGGTGAGCAGGTCGCCGAGCAGGCGTTTGGGGGCCGGCGCCGGGGCGCCGTGGGCGACGGCGAACAGGGTGCGGCCCATCTCGACCGTCGTGGCGCCCTGCCAGAAATTGTTCAGGATCACGACGACGGTCCCGTCGTCGGCCCGTACGAACAGGCTCTGGTAGCCCGGGATACTGCCGGTGTGGGTCTGGACGGTCATGCGGTCACCCCCGGTCGTCGGCCAGCGCTCCACACCCCAGCCCAGACCGTATTCATCGGCGTCCTGAGCGAACATGCGCGCCTTCAGGTCGGGCGGCAGCAACCCGTCGCCGGACAGGGTCCGACTGAAGGCCAGCAGGTCCTGCGCCGTAGAAAAGGCCCCGGCCGCCGCATAGCTGACCGTCGCGTCCACGGGCATGGGCCGCTCCATCCGACCGAAGTCCGACCGCGCATAGCCGCTGACCAGATGCGGCACGACCGTACGGGTGTCGTACACGCCGCTGTGCGTCATGCCGGCGGGGACCAGAACGCGGTCCCGGAGGGCGTCGGCATAGGGTGTCCCGGTCACCCGTTCCACGATCATCCCCAGCAGATAGAAGCCGTTGTTGTTGTAGCGCATCTGGCCGGGCGGGCTGGAGATTTCCGGCGGGATCCAGGCTCTGGCGAAGGCGTCGGGGGTGAAGCTCTGCCGCGCCGTCGTCTGCCAGAAGGGATCGTAATAGCTGGCGGGCAGGTCCTTCAGCCCCGAGGTATGGGCCAGCAATTGTTCAACTGTCGCCGCGCCGGCGGGTGTGTCTGCATAAAGCTCCGGCAGATATTCACCCGGTGAACCGTCGAGGCGCAGTCGGCCTTCATGGACCAGCGAAAGAACAAGGACGGCGGTGAGCGGTTTGGTCAGCGACCCGATGCGAAAGACGTCGTCTGGGCCCAGCGCGACGCCGAGTTCAAGCGAGGACTGGCCTCTGGCCTGATGCACGATCACGCCGTCGGCGTCGGCAACCAGCACCACACCGTTGAAGCCGCGATTGCGGACATAGCCGTCGATCGTGGCGCCCAGACGGGCTTCAACGGAGGCCGCCTCGGCGGCGGCGGCAGGGGTGGTCGGCGTGACCGACAGCATCAGGGACAGGAGAGCCGATAAGAAAATGCGCATGGCCCAAGCTCAGCGGTTCGGCGGCGGAGAAGCAAGTTACGCTTTGGACAGTTCCCAGAGTTCAGCGGCAAGTTCGCCCACAGGTCGAAGTTTGGGCCTCATAACCAGACCGGCGTACGGATCCCGAGGACAGGACGGAGCCCTAAAACGAAAAAAGCCGCGCCCTTTCGGACGCGGCTTCAAATCTCGACAGGTGCGTGAGCTTCAGCCCGCGACCTTCTCCACCTGGGCGTATTCCAACTCGACCGGCGTGGCGCGGCCGAAGATCGACACGGCGACGCGCAGGCGGGCCTGTTCCTCGTCCACGCTCTCGACCGAACCGTCGAAGCTGGCGAAGGGTCCGTCGATGACCTTGACCTTCTCGCCGATGTCGAAGCGGATGGTGGGCTTCGGACGTTCGACTCCCTCTTCCACCTGGCCGATGATGTTCTGAACTTCACGTTCGGAGACCGGCAGGGGCTTGGTGCCGCCGGCGGCGCCCAGGAAGCCCGTGACCTTCGGCGTGTTCTTGACCAAGTGATAGGCTTGGTCGGTCATTTCCATCTTCACCAGCACATAGCCGGGGAAGAACTTACGTTCCGAGTTCACCTTGCGGCCGCGACGGATCTCGACGACGTCCTCGGTCGGAACCAGGATTTCGGAGAAGGCGTCTTCCAGGCCTTGCTGCTTGGCCTGGTCGCGCAGTTGCTCCGCCACCTTCTTCTCGAAGTTCGAGTAGGCGTTGACGATATACCACTTGTGGCGCGGATTGGCGGGCTTTGCGGGCGCTGCATCGGTCATGGGCGCGTCTTTCTCAGGATCCGAGAGCGATGATGTAGCGGAAAGCGAAACCGAGACCGGTGTCCACGATCCAGAAGAAGATCGCAGCGATGACCACCATGATGAAGACCATCACCGAGGTGATCCAGGTCTCCTTGCGGCTGGGCCACACGATCTTGCGGCCCTCGGCCATGACCTGCTTGTAGAAGTCGCCGGGGCTCGTGCGCGGCTTCTTGGGCGCGGGCGCATCGACGGTGATGGCGGCCGCGGCCGCAGCCGTCTGGGGCTTGGCGCCCGCCTGGGGCCGCTTGCCGGGAGATTTGGCCTTGGCCATCAGTTGCTCTTCACACAATTGTTCCTGTCGCCCCAGATGGGAAGTCCCATCCGGAAGCGACAGGGGGGATTGGCAGGAGTTGGGGGACTCGAACCCACGACCCCCGGTTTTGGAGACCGGTGCTCTACCAGCTGAGCTAAACTCCTAGACAATCGCGCGAACCCTCGGGTCCGTGCGTTCGCCAGAGGGGGGCGTATGCCCGACGCCGCCCGTCATTTCAAGGGCGATGTGACACTTGCGACTAGTCTTCCAGATGCGCGGCTATGGCGGCCCGCTCGTCCTGGGCCTGGATCAGTTCCTTGAAGATCAGCTTGTCGATGCGACGATCGTCCATATCGACGACCTCGACTTCGAATCGCCCGACCTGCACCACCTCGCCCTCGTCCGGCACGCGCGACAACTGGTGCAGAATCAGACCGGCGACAGTGTGGAAGCCTTCGTGCTCGCCGAAGTCCTCGCCCAGAGTGTCGGCCAATTCGTCCAGGTCGGTCTGGCCGTCGACCAGCCAACTGCCGTCGGCGCGCTGATGTATCCAGGCCTGTTCCTCGTCGTGACCTTCGTTGAAATCGCCGGCGATCATTTCCAGGATGTCGGTCGCCGTCACCACGCCCTCGAAGGCGCCGTATTCGTCAACGATGAAGGCCATGTGGACCTTGGAGCCCTTCAGGATCTCCAGCGCCTTCAGCACCGAGGTCGATTGGGGAATGAAGGCCGGCTCTGCGACCAGGGGTTCGATGTCAAACCGTCCATCGGTCAGCAGGGCGTCCAGCAGGTCCTTCTTGTGGACCACGCCCAGGGGATTATCGACGTCACTCTCGCGCGCCACCACGATGCGCGAATAGGGGCAGGTGCGGATCTCCTCGCGCAGCACCGATTCGGGATCGTCCAGGGCGATCCAGAAGACGTCGTGGCGCGGCGTCATGGCCACCCGTACCGGGCGGTCGCCCAGACGCAGGATTTCCTCGATCATCACCTGTTCTTCCGGCTCGATCAGGCCGGCGGAGGTGCCTTCGGCCAGAATGGTCGCCACCTCTTCCTGGGTGACGTCCGAACCATCGCGGTCCTTGACGCCCAGCAGTTTGAGGATGCCCGAGGTCGAGGCCGTCAGGAGCAGGACGAAGGGTTTCAGCGCGACCGCCAGGGTCGAGATCGGCGGCGCCATCTTCGAGGCGATCGTCTCGGGGAAGATCAGAGCCAAACGCTTGGGCACCAGTTCGCCGACGATCAGCGAGATATAGGTGATGCAGACGACCACCAGGGCGGTCGAGAAGATTTCGGTATAGGCCGCCAGCGCCGGAAAGCTGACCTCCAGGATTCGGTCCAACTCGCCCGCGATGGTCGCCTGCCCATAGGCGCCCGCCAGAATGCCGATCAGGGTAATGCCCACCTGGACCGCCGACAGGAACTGCGTCGGCTCCTCCGCCAGTTTCAACGCCTTGCGCGCGCCGCGGTCACCCTTCTCAGCTCGGCTCTGGAGTTTGGATCTGCGGGAGGAGACGACCGCCAACTCGGTCATGGCGAACAGGCCGTTGAGCACCACAAGGAGCAGAACGACGACAATAGCGATGAGTAACATCTAGGGGTTTTTGGAGACCAACGCGGCGCGACAGACGGCGTCCGCGCAAGGATACTAGAGGACGACGCGGCTTTACGCCATGTTTTCCTTCGACCTCAGCCCGCCCGCCCGGCCTCGACCGAGCCATAGGCCCCTGAAACCGGCCGGCCGTCGGCGTCATATTGCGACGCGCAGGCGGACATGCCCAGTACGGTGCCGATGAACAATCCGATATGAAGCGCGCGCCGCATCGTGGTTACCAATCGCTTAACGTCGATGACAAACATAAACGATTGATTAAACTCCAGGCAAATGAATGCGCCTGCCAGACGAAACAGAAGGCGGGCGTCGCCTCCCCTTCCCCATCCAGGACGTCTAAGAACAGGCATGCAGACTCTGGACTCGCTCGCCGCCCTGCCTGACGGGGCCCTCTCCTCCCCGGCCGCCCAACGAAACGCCGACGCGATTCTAGGCGTGCTGAGAACGCATCTGCCTGCCCGCGGACGGGTGCTGGAAATCGCCGCAGGCTCGGGCGAACACGCCCTGGCCTTCGCCTCGGCCCTGCCAAACCTGGACTGGACGCCGAGCGATCCTAGCGCAGAGGCGCGCGCCAGCATCTCGGCCTGGGCGCACGGCGGCCCATTGAACCTGCGTACGGCGCTGGCGCTGGACGCCGGCGATCCGGAGACTTGGCCTCTGGACGACTTCGACGCCCTCTATTGTGCGAACATGACGCACATCAGCCCCTGGTCGGCGACCGAGGGGCTGATGGATCTGGCCGGTCGCGTCCTGAGACGCCCCGGCGGTCTTCTGGCCCTCTACGGCCCCTATCGCGAGGCGGAGGTCCCGCTGGCGGAATCGAACGCTGCCTTCGACGACAGCTTGAAGGCGCGAGACCCCGCCTGGGGCCTGCGCGACCGCGAGGCGGTCGAGGCTCTGGCCCGATCGCATGGCCTTGCCGCCACGCGTCGGGTGCAGATGCCGGCCAATAATCTGATGCTTCTGTTCAGAAGCGCCTGATTACAGGACGGAGACGGCGGCCGAGAGGTCGGCGCGCTCGTTGAGCAGAGTGGCCTTGCCGGCCTTGAACAGGGCGCCGTGCGCCTCTGCCGCGACGCCGAAGCTTTCGGCCGCTACAGCCACGCCGTCAGCAAAGGCGATCACCAACAGGTCATTGGCGCGGGCCAGATCGATCAGCGACCGCACAGCGGCCAACGAAGCTTCATCTTGCGAACCGCCCGGCACGACCAGGCCCCGCAACCGCCCTTCGACGATGTCGTTGGCCGTCGCCGTCGCCAGCACAGTGACGCCGCCGGTGACCAGGCTCGCATCGCCGGTCGAGATGGGGGCCAGGCCCACGCCTTCTGCCCGCAGCGCGCCTTCGACGTCGCCCAGTTCGCCGAATTCCATGTCACGTCTCATCACCAGCCCCATGCGGAGCCGGGTCGGAACAGGACGATTGTAACCAGTGCGACGGGGTCCGGCGGAAGATTTGCTTTGAGCGTACAAGACGTCTCCTTCAAGGGTTTCAATAAAAATCCAGATCCAACGATCAGGACCGTCGAACCAGCGATACAAATGACCAGAAAAACGAAAATCGACGGGTCCGGCGCTGACCGTCCCGCACTCTGGATCGTTTGTGGAATGCCGCCTGATATAGTGAAAACGGCGCCGAGATCAACCTTTCCGACTAAGGCCTGAACGTGTCGTGATCCTGACGAGCCAGATCGGCTTGCTCGCATCACCACCCGGCTCTAGAGAGCGGCATTGACTGAGCGACGGAATCCGATGGCCTTCACCCGCACCTACGACGGCGACGAACCGGTTCGCGTGAACAAGTGGCTGGGCCAGACCGGCGTCTGTTCGCGCCGCGAGGCCGAGAGCCTGATCGCCGAAGGCTTGGTCTCCATAGACGGCGAGACCATCAGCGACGCCGGGCGAAAGATCGAGCCCGGCCAGACCCTGACCTTGAACGACACGGCCCAGCAGGCCCTGGCCTCGGGCATGACTCTGGTGCTGCATAAGCCGGTCGGCTACGTCTCGGGCCAGCCGGACCCCGGCAAGATCCCCGCCGTCCGCCTGCTGAAAACGCCCAATCGCATCGGCGAGGGCGAGACGCCTGCCCGCGACGCCTCCCTGCCCCCCATCGGCCGGCTGGATGAGGATTCCCGCGGCCTATTGCTGCTGTCATCGGACGGCGTCGTGGCCAAGGCGGTGATCGGGCCGGCGTCCGAACTCGACAAGGAATATCTGGTCGTCGTCGACGGCGTGATCACCGAGGGCAAGCTCAGCCGACTGCGACACGGCCTTGTGCTGAACGACAAGCCCCTCAAGCCCGCCCGCGTCACCCAGATTGAACCGCAACGCCTGCGCTTCGTCCTGACGGAGGGCAAGTATCGCCAGATCCGCCGCATGTGCGAACTGGTCGGGCTTGAGGTCATCGACCTGTACCGCATCCGCATCGGCCCGCTGGAGATAGGCGACCTGCCCGAAGGTCGCTGGCGTCACCTGACCGATCAGGAACGCGCAGCCCTCATCACCGCCTCGACGGCTAGTCCAACGCCCTGAACCACCGGTCCAGCAAATCCGCCTCGGCGCGGCGGGCCTGGGTGCGTTCGGCGGCTTCCGCGTCCACGCCCCACTGTTCCTCCTGAAACAGTTCGTCGATCCGCGACAGGTCGAACGCGACGCCGCCCTCCAACGCGCCCTGCTCCACAGCCAAGGCCAGCACCGCCGAACCCAGCAACGGCACAGCCGTCGCCAGACCCGTCAGGCGGAAATCATCCATCGCCAGGGCATGCGCCTTCACGCGCGCGATGGCCTCGGCCGACTGGGGCCGATGCACGATGCCCGCGACCGGCTCCAGCGCCACCCCCAGCTCGCGCGCCGCCCAATCGCGCCACGGCCCCCACTCGCGCTGCTGGCGCTCGACCAACGGAGTCGGATGTTCCGCCAGATAGCAGACCACATCCGAACCGGCGTAGGCGGCGATCTCGTCCGCCACCGCCTCGCGCGCTTGGCCGATCCGGTCGATGGCGGTCGAGGCCAGACGGGTCGCAGGCATGGTCGAGGGCTCAACGACCTCGCCCTGCGCAGCCCACTCATCGGCGACAAGTCGGGCGGCGGCCTCGGTCGGCAGCACCAACTGCGCCTTGGCCGGCGTCTTGGGCGTCCGCCCGTCCAGCAGCACGGCCCAGCCGCCGTCGCTGTGCGGCCCGACCGACACGGCGGTCCAGAAACGACGCACCGCCTCCTCGGTCTCGCGGAATCCCTTACGGGCGGCGACCATAGGATCGAGCGGGGGGATATGGCTCATCGAATTCTCTTCACGCCCAGGAAGGGATCGTCCTCGGCCTCGTCCTCCGAGAAGCCGAAGTGGGCGAAGCCGGCCTTCATTTCGGGACTCAGCGGCGCCGTGACCTTCAACAGACCGCCACGCGGGTGATCCAGTTCGATGCTTCGGGCATGGAGCTGCAGCTTCAGAGGCCCGGACAGTTCCCTGGATTTCTCGTCGCCGTATTTGGGATCGCCCAGGATCGGATGGCCGATCCCGGCCATATGGGCGCGCAGCTGATGGGTCCGGCCGGTGAAGGGGCGCAGAGCCATCCAAGAGGCGCGGTGCGAGGCGCGCGACACCGTGCTGAAGGCCGTCTCGGCCGGTTCAGCCTTAGGATCCTTGCGCTCGGCCGGCCGCATCATCTCGAAGTCGTTGATGCCGGTCTTCTTCAGCGGCATGTCGATCTGGCCCGAATAGGGTTTCGGATTGCCGATGACGATGGCCCAATAGGTCTTCTTGGCCTGACGACGGGCGAAGGCGCCGGCCAGCCGCTTGGCCGCCTCAGGCCCCTTGCCCAGCAGCAGGACGCCTGAAGTGTCGCGGTCCAGGCGGTGGACCAGGCGCGGCCGGTCCATCCCCTCGCCCCAGGCCGACAGCAGGCGATCAACGTGGCGGCTGGTCTTGGTCCCGCCCTGAACCGCCAGGCCGTGCGGCTTGTTGATGGCGATGACCATGTCGTCCTCATAGAGGACCAGGGACTTGGCGAAGGCGATGTCGCGTTCCGACAGGGTGTGCAGATCCCCGGCCTGACGCGAGGTGTCGTCGGGAATCGGCGGCACGCGCACGGCGGCGCCGGCGGTCAGACGGCCTTCAGGCTTGATCCGGGCGCCGTCCACGCGGATCTGACCGCTGCGGGCCATCTTCTGCACCTGGATGTTCGACAGGTGCGGCCAACGCCGGCGGAACCAGCGGTCCAGCCGGATGCCGTCCTCGTCCTCGGCGACATAGATGGTCAGGACTTCGCGCTTGGGCGCGTCCTCGATGGGGGGCTGGTCGGTCAAAGGGCGGCTCCAAAGGCGCGGCGGGCGACCATCAGGCCGATAAAGAGGGCGACAACTGCCAAGACCACCGATCCGACCACATAGGCGGCAGCCAGGGCGTAATCCCGCCGCTCGATCATCATCACCGCCTCCAGCGAATAGGAGGAGAAGGTGGTGAACCCGCCCAGCATGCCGACGGCGGCGAACAGGCGGATCGTCTCCTGGTGCGCCCCGCCCTTGAAGGCCAGCCAGCCGACCAGCACGCCCATGGCCAGGCCGCCCAGGATATTGGCCGCGAAGGTGCCCATGGGCCATGTGGCGTTCGGGGCCAGCCGGGCGGCCAGAAGGCCGAGGCCGAACCGGGCCATCGAGCCCAGGGCTCCGCCGGCGGCGACGAGAAGAAACCGTGTCATGATCCCGCGCTATATACGCCGCCGCCGCCGAAAGCGAAGACTCCCGCGCCGTCACGCCCGTCTGACCGAAACTTCACTTGCCCTCAGACACGGTTAACGGCGATATCCAAGATGAGCCGTCAGCGGTTTTGGGGAAGCCAAGTCATGTCGCAGGAAGACAGCCAGAGCCCGGTGATCGCGCCGACGATGACGCCGCCGCCGCCCGCCGTCGAACCGGAAACGCCCGCCGCCGAGCAACCGCACGATCTGGCCGAAGCTCCGGCGGAGGCTCCGCGCACCGCGCCGCCGACACCGACGCCCAGCGACACCCCAGCCGTGTCCGATGAAGGCGTGCTGCGGCCCATCCAGGAAAGCGACTATTTCACCCTGGACGACGCCTCGATCGCCAAGATCTCGGGCAATATCGACCTCTATTTCAACCAGCCGCTTGAGATCTTTCCCTTCTGGGAGAACGAGAAGAAGCCCGACCGTTTCCACGTCCTGTTCGCGCGCCAGATCGAGGAGCGGTTCCCGGCGGACCGCGATATCCGCGGCCGGGTTCACGCCTATGGCCGGCGCATCTTCCGCGCCCTGTGCGTCCATGTGGGGATCAAGCGGTTGACCCAGGCCCTGGCCCTGATCGCCTTCGCCGTCCTGGCCGAGATGGGCCCGACCCTGTTCGCCGACTGGGCCGGCGGCCAGCCGGCCGGTCTGGGCCTGAGCGTCCTGGCCATGCTGATTACAGGCGGGATCTTCTTCGGCGTCTCGACCATCCTGTTCATCCAGTACCGGTTCCGGCTGGAGAACGACTCCTACGAGCTGTCGCGCGAGATCGTGCAGCGGACGCGGGAGCTCCAGAACCTGTTCACCAACGCCCGCGCCCTGTCCGACCAGGCCGAGACCACCTATCAGATGGACGGCAAGGCCTGGGGCCAGCGCGCCCTCTATCTGACGCGGCTGGTCATGTGGATCGGCGCTCGGATGGAATATCTGGAGAAGTTCATCCAGATGGAGCTGTGGCGCGTCCGGCGCGAACGCTACTGGATGCGCTGGTTCGGACGGATCACCGCGCCGACGGTGCTGCTGATCTGGCTGATCGTCTTCGCCTTCTTCCCCGCGCCGCAAGCCAACGAGATCGGCTTCCGCATCCTTCAGATTATCGCCGTCCTGCTGGCCGGCGGCGTGTCCTGGCTGTCCTATTTCCGCTGGCAGACGCCCGCCCAGGCGATCCAGGACAAGCTGGGGGCCGAGGGCTGGGTCCGCTACGCCTCGCTGGACGTCGACAACACCGTCGGCGACCAGGTACGGCGCGACAAGGAGCGGCTGGTCGAATATCGCGCCCTCACCCGAGGCCGCTGATCAGCGCGGGATCGAGGCCTGCACCGACCGGGCGTCATAGGCGTTCGGACGGTCCGGCTTTTGGCCCCGTCCCATGACGATCTCCAGCGAACTCGAGGTCGGGCTCGGCCCGCTGAAGTTCAGGCCCAGACCGACCCCGACGCCCGAGGACGAATAACCGCCATACCGACTGGAGCCTCCGCCGATGGAGACGCTGGGCCGCACCCCGCCCGCGCCGTCGGGACGGCCGTCGGTCCAGCTCTGGGTCACTTCGAACCAGTCATAGCCCTGGTCGGTTGTCAGGTCGGCCGCTCGCACCAGGGCGTAATCCGCCACAGCGCCCGGCGCGCCGACGCCGTTGTAGGTGACGCGATACCGGTTGGACTCGATCCGCTGCTCCGAATATCCCTGCCCGCCCGGCGCGCGCTGGGCGCCGTAGGGGGCCAGGCTGGCGCAGGCGGCCAGCGCGAAGGTCGAGGCGGCGAGGCTGAGAATGGCGAGGCGCTTCATGGCGTTGTCTCCCTTTGACGGAGATAGCGTTGCTTGAGCCGGAGCGTTCCGTCTAGAGGCCCAGCGCCGAACGCAAACCCGCGAAATCGGCCGGCGGCGGCGCCTCCACCGTGGTCGTCCCGCCTTCGGGATGAGGAAAGCTCAGCTTGGCGGCGTGCAGCATCAGACGCGGCGCCGGCCCCACCTCTGTCGTCAACGCCCCGCCATAGCGAACATCTCCGATCAGCGGACGCCCCAGATGGGCCATATGGACCCGCAACTGGTGCATCCGCCCGGTCAGCGGCTCCAGCTCGACCACCGCGCCCTGATCATTGGCCGCCAGGGTCCGATAGCGGCTCTGCGAGCCCTGGGCCCCGGGCGCATCAAAGGCGACGACCCGCATATAGGACTCGCGCCCGATCTCCTCGCGTCGCAGCGGGGCGTCGATGGTCCCGGACGCCGGCTCGGGCGCGGCGGACAGCAGGGCCAGATACTGTTTCCGAAACCGCCGCATCTGCAACGCCTTGCCCAGGAACCCCGCCGCCGGCTTGGTTTTAGCCGCCAGGATCACGCCAGACGTGTCGCGGTCCAGCCGGTGCACCAGCTCCGGCCGCTTGCCGTTCGACCGCGCAAAGGCCCACAACAGATCGTCCAGCGTATGGGCCTGGATCCGCCCGCCCTGGCTGGACAGGCCGGACGGCTTGGAAAAGGCGATCACATGAGCGTCCTCGTGGATCACCCATGACCGGACGGCGGCGATCTCATCCTCGGACAGGGCGACGGGGGTGCGGGTAGTCATCGGGGGCTTCTAGAGGTCAGCCCCCCGCCCCGTCCACCGCCGCGTCCTTGGCCAGCCGCGCCCGCATCTCGGCCCAACGCTCCAGCCGCGCCTTGACCTTCTCCTCATGCCCCTCGCCCTTGGGCTTGTAGAAGGTGCGGCGCTCCATCTCGTCTGGGAAGAAGTTCGCGCCCGAGAAACCCTCAGGCGTGTCCGGGTCGTACTGATAGCCCTTGCCGTAACCCAGCGACTTCATCAGCTTGGTCGGGGCGTTGCGGATGTGTGCGGGCGGCATCAGCGACCCCGTCTCATAGGCCGCCTTCTTGGCCGCCTTGAAGGCCTCATACACCCCGACCGACTTGGGCGCGGTGGCCAGGTGGACCACGGCCTGGGCCAGGGCCAGCTCGCCCTCGGGGCTGCCCAGGAAGTCGTAGGTGTCCTTGGCCGCATTGGCGACCAGGATCGACAGCGGATCCGCCTCGCCGATATCCTCGACCGCCATCCGCACGATCCGTCGCGCCAGATACAGCGGATCCTCGCCCCCGTTCAGCATCCGCGCCAGCCAGTACAGGGCCGCATCCGGGTCCGACCCCCGCACTGATTTATGCAGGGCGGATATGAGGTTGTAGTGTTCTTCTCTCGACTTGTCGTAGGCGGGCGCCCGGCGTTGCAGCACCGCCGCAAGCCCCTGAACGTCCAGGGTTTCGCCTTCAGGCAGGTCGAACAGCACCTCCGACATGGT
This sequence comes from Brevundimonas sp. FV2ps16, assembly GCF_058681075.1. Taxonomy (NCBI): domain Bacteria; kingdom Pseudomonadati; phylum Pseudomonadota; class Alphaproteobacteria; order Caulobacterales; family Caulobacteraceae; genus Brevundimonas; species Brevundimonas sp. FV2ps16. Next base: position 3,020,005 of record NZ_CM178728.1, read on the forward strand.
CAGCAGATACCGCCCGTCGCCGTCGGCCAGGGCCAGCATGGCCTGGCGCGCTTCCGGCGATAGCGGCAGCGACCGCTCCATATGGGCCTCGGCGCGGCTCAACAGTTGATCCAGCGCCGCGTCGTCCAGCCGTTTCAGCACATAGACCTGGGACCGCGACAGCAACGCCCCGTTCAGTTCAAAACTGGGGTTCTCGGTCGTGGCCCCGACCAGGGTGACGACCCCGGCCTCGACGAAGGGCAGGAAGCCATCCTGCTGGGCGCGGTTGAACCGGTGGATCTCGTCGACGAACAACAGAGTGCTCTGCCCTGCCGCCCGCCGCATCCGCGCCGCCTCGAACGCCTTCTTCAGATCGGCGACGCCGGAAAAGACGGCGCTGATCGACTGGTATTCATAGCCCGCCGCCTGGGCCAGCAGCCGGGCGATGGTGGTCTTGCCGGTGCCGGGCGGTCCCCACAGGATCATCGAGCCCAGCCGCCCCGCCTCGATCATCCGCCGGATCGGGCCGCCGGCGCCCAGCAGATGATCCTGCCCCACCACCTCGTCCAGCGTGCGCGGGCGCAGACGGTCGGCCAGTGGCGCGTCGGGGGGCAAGATGCCGGAGACTTCGAAAAGATCGCTCATTGCGACCTATGTAGTCGTGCCTAAAGCGGTTTTCACCCGTTAGTATGGGTCAGCGCTATAGAGATCGATCATGACCGCCCATCCGAACCAAGGCCCCACCTCCGGCGTGACCCCGCACCTGACGATTCCGTCGCGCGGGGCCTCGGCGGCCGTGGACTTCTACATCATCGCCTTCGGGGCCGAGGTGCTGGACCGCCGCCTGGCCGACGACGGCGAGCGGCTGATCCACGCCCATCTGAAGATCAACGGCGCCAGCCTGATGCTGAACGACGAGTTCCCGGAGTACACGGGCATTCAGGACGTGCGGCCCGCTGGCGTGACCCTGCATCTACAGGTTCCCGACCCCGACACCTGGTGGACCCGCGCCATGACCGTCGGCGGCGCCGAGCCGGTCATGGACATGGCAGACCAATTCTGGGGCGACCGCTACGGAGTCCTGCGCGACCCATTCGGCCACACCTGGTCGATCGGCGGACCGATCAAGGGCTGATCCGCGTCGCTTAGCGCAACACGCCGCGGATCTGGCGGCCGCCGCGATTGATGACGACCTCCCACGGGCCGCGGCCGGAGCTGGCGGCCTGAGCGTCGGCGGCGGTGGAGATCTGACGGCCGTTGATCGCGACCAACAGATCGTTCTGCCGGAAGACGCTGGCCGCATACCCGCGACCAGACACGCCCAGCACGACCACGCCGGTGGCGAAGGGATCGCCGCCCAGGCGATCCGCCAGCGCGGGACTGAGCTGGGCCACCATGGCTCCTTGCAAAGGCCCCTGCTGGATCACTGTACCTTGCTGAGGATCAGCGTCGCCCGGGAGGGTCTGGACACGGGCGGTCAAGGTCTCGGCCCGGCCGTCGCGCAGGACGGCGACCTCGACCTGTTCGTTCGGATTGCGTGAGCCGATGCGATAGTTCAGCCCGTTCTGGTCGTTGATCTCCTGACCGTCCACGGCCGTGATCACATCGCCTTGGCGCAGGCCGGCGCGGGCGGCAGGACCGTTCGCATAGACGTCGGTGACCACCAGCCCCTGCGGCCGGGTCAGGCCCAGGCTGCCGGCGATGTCGCCGGTGACGGTGTCGCCTTTTACGCCCAGCCACGGTCGGACCACCGCCTTGGCCCCGCCCAGGGCCGAATCGACCACCCGCTTGACCATGGCGGCGGGCACGGCGAACCCGACCCCGGCGGACGAGCCCGAGCGCGAGAAGATGGCGGTGTTGATGCCGATCAGGTCGCCGTCCATGTCCACCAGCGCCCCGCCGGAATTGCCGGGGTTGATGGCCGCGTCGGTCTGGATGAAGGAGCCGCTGTCGGAAATGCCGGTCTCAGTCCGGTTCAGGGCCGAGATGATGCCGTTGGTCACGGTCTGGCCCACCCCGAAGGGATTGCCGATGGCCAGGACCAGGTCGCCGACCTGCTGCTCCTCCTGATCGTCGATGGCCAGGACCGGCAAGCGGTCGCTGACGTTCTCCAGCCTCAGCACGGCGATGTCGCTGCGCTCGTCGGCCAGGATGACGGTGGCCGGAAACTCGCGCCGGTCGTTCAGCACGACCTTGATCTGCTGGGCGCCCTGGATGACGTGGTTGTTGGTCACCACGATTCCGTCGGATCGCACGATGACGCCCGAGCCCACGGATTCGGCCACCCGCGCCTGAGGCATGCCGCCGCCGAAGAACTGGAAGAAGGGATCGGCCTGGACCCGCTGGACGCTGCGGGCCGAGATATTGACCACCGCCGGAGCGGCCGATCGCACCACAGGGGCGAAGCTGGACTTCATCCCCGCAGCGTCACTGGGGGCCGTGCGGGTCGGCTGGGCGAATTCGCCCTCCTGCGCCTTGGAGTTGGTGGGATTGCCGCAGGCCGACAGGGCCAGGGCGGCGGCGAGCACGATCGAGCGGGTCGTCATTGTCATCCGGGAAGCACAGCCTTCAATCTCCCCATACCGCCCGGCTTTTCGGGCGGGATCAAGGCGTGCGGCGCAACGACGGATCAGAGCCAGACCAAGAAAAAGGCCGCCTCCTTGCGGAGACGGCCTCGAATTCTTCAGTTCGCGAGAACTTACCGGCTGCCGGCGCCGGCGCCCGGAACGCGCGGCTTCGGCGCGGGCAGCAGGCCTTCACGCTGGGCGCGCTTGCGGGCCAGCTTGCGGGCGCGACGGACAGCCTCGGCCTTTTGACGGGCGCGCTTTTCCGACGGCTTTTCGTAATGCACGTGGCGCTTCATTTCACGGAAGCTGCCTTCGCGTTGCATCTTCTTCTTGAGGGCTTTCAGCGCTTGATCGACGTTATTATCGCGAACGAAAATCTGTACCAGGTTGAACTCTCCTTTGGCCGCCCGCCGCGTCCTGTTGAGGGAGACGGGCGAACAAATAAAATCAGCGTCCGAAAGCCAAGCCCTCGGATGAAGGCGCGCTAGTACACGAGCCGTCCCTTTCTGTCCAGATCGCCTGACCAGATCGTCGCGCCCATTGTTGAAGGCTCGAAACCCCGGCGAGACGGGCGTATGCTACGCCTCATGACACAGAACGACGACTGGGCCGACCAGACCGAACAGACCGTGCTGGACGCGGCCGTCGCGCGTGCGCCCGCCCTGGGCTGGAATGCCCGCCTGGTCCGCGAAGCCTGCGAGGCCTGCGGCCTGTCGCGCGGGGACGAGGAACTGCTGCTGCCCAACGGCGCGCGCGATCTGGCCGCCCTGCTGTCGCGCCGTCATGACGCCCGTGCGCTGGAAGCCCTGGCGGCGATCGACGCCAAGTCTTTGAAGATTCGCGAACGAATCGCCCGCGCCGTGTCCGAACGGATGGAGGCCGGCGCCGCTGACCTGGAGGCCACGCGCCGTTGCGCCGCCTTCCTGGCCCTGCCGATCAACGCCGACCTGGGGCTGAAACTGGCCTGGGAAAGCGCCGACCACCTGTGGCGCTGGGCCGGCGACGAATCGACCGACTGGAACCACTATTCGAAGCGGACCATCCTGTCGGGGATCCTGATCCCCGCCCTGACGATGCGCTGGTTCGATGGCCGCGAGGCGGCGGAAGCCTTCGTCGCCCGCCGGATCGAAAACGTCATGGCTTTCGAAAAGTGGAAGGCCGGTAAGGACTTTGAGGCGCCCTTCCGCAAGGTGACGGACGCGCTGAGTCGCGTGCGGTATGGGAGGGCGGTTTGAACGAGGCCACAATTCTGGGAGCCACGAAATCCAAGCCTCGCGCCATCGGTCTGCTGGCCATCGCGGTCACAGTGATAGCGCTCGGCCTGATGGGATGGACCGTCGGCAAAAGTATTGCCGCGTTGAACTCAGACGACTGCGTTACTGTTACGGCACCGATCGCGGGCGGAACGCAGATCAGCAGGACCTGTTCTTAACGTTCGTTCGGCGGCTCACAGCGCCCCCAGCACCCGGTTCACGTGCGCCATCTTCCGGCCTGGCCGGGCCTCGGTCTTGCCGTACAGGTGTAGACGCTCATCCGCCTTGGCCGACAAAGCCCGCCACTCATCGACCTCGTCGCCCAGCAGGTTCTTCATCTCGACGCGGGCATGGGCCGTCGTCGGGCCCAGAGGCCAGCCGGCGACGGCGCGGATATGCTGTTCGAACTGGTCGCAGACGCAGCCGTCCTGGGTCCAGTGGCCGGTGTTGTGGACGCGGGGCGCGATCTCGTTGACCAGCAGGATGTCGTCCCCGAGGTCGAACAGCTCGACGCCCACGACGCCCACATAATCCAGACCGTCCAGGATCGCCTCAGCGATGGCGCGGGCGCGGACCTGGGTCTTCTCGTCCACGGCGGCGGGCGCAAGTGTGGTGCGAAGGACGCCGCCCTCATGGCGGTTCTCCCCCAGGGGATAGACCGCCATATGCCCGTCCCAGTCGCGGGCGGCGATGACCGATAGCTCGCGCACGAAGGTCGCCTTGGCCTCCAGGATCGCCGGGCGACCGCCCAGGCTTTCCAGCGCCGCAGGCGCGTCCTCGATGGTGTGGATCCAGACCTGGCCCTTGCCGTCATAGCCTTCGCGACGCGTCTTCAGCAGGGCCGGCAGGCCCAGTTCCGTCAGGCCGACGACCAGATCGTCCAGCGTATCGACCACAGCGAAGGCGACCGTCGGGGCGCCGACGGCGTTCAGGAAGGTCTTCTCGTCCACCCGGTCCTGCGACACGCGAAGCGCCGTCGGCCACGGCGCGACCAGGGCGCCGGCCTCGGCCAACCGCTCGATGGAGGCGGCGGGCACGTTCTCGAACTCGAAGGTCACGACGTCGGCGGCCCGGCCCAGGGCCGTCAGGGCCTCGGGATCGTCATAGGCGGCGACGATCTGGGCGGTGGAGACCCGGCCCGCCGGGCTGTTGGGCTCCGGGTCCAGGATGACCACGTCAAAGCCCAGGCGAGCAGCGGCCTGGCTCAACATCCGGCCCAGCTGGCCTCCGCCGAGGATGCCGAGAGTTGAACCGGGGGGGAGCGGAAGCGTGGGCACTCAGTCCTCGACGGTTTCGGCGACGGAATCCGTCTGGGCGGCGCGGAAGGCGGCCAGACGCGCGGCCAGGGCCTCGTCCGACAGAGCCAGGATCTGCGCGGCCAATATGCCGGCGTTGGCGGCGCCCGCCTCGCCGATGGCCAGGGTCGCGACCGGAACCCCAGCCGGCATCTGCACGATGGACAACAGACTATCCATGCCCTTCAGGGCCTTGGACTGGACCGGCACGCCCAGCACCGGCAGTTCGGTCATGGAGGCGGCCATGCCCGGCAGGTGGGCGGCGCCCCCGGCTCCGGCGATGATGACCTTGAAACCCGCCGCCTTGGCGCCGGTCGAGAACTCGACCAGCCGCTGGGGGGTGCGGTGCGCGCTGACGACCTTGGCCGTCCAGGCGACGCCCAATTGATCCAGCTTGTCGGCGGCCAGCTTCATCGTCGGCCAGTCCGAACGACTGCCCATGATGATCGCCACCGGCGTTGCGGAAGTCGCCATATCTTCAAGGCCCCTCGCGGAAAGGCCGCCCGTTACAGCACGCGGCGGACGCCCGCAACCAAACAGGCCCGGTTCGGCGCGGGATTCAATACGGCGCAGCCTTCAATCCCGGCCGTTCACCCTCTAACATCACCGTATCGCGCGTCCCGTTGAGTCGCGCCGCCGGAGCCTGCCTACGCCGTGACCGACGTGGCCGAACACGACCTGACCGCCGAGATCGCGCGCCTGCGCGCCGAGCTGGACGCCTGGAAACAGCGCGCCGCTGCGGCCGAGGCGGCGGCGGACCATGACGTCCTGACCCCGGCCCTCAATCGCCGCGGCTTCATCGCCGCCCTCCAGCGCACCATGGCCTACTGCCAGCGGCACGATGTGCCGGCCGTGCTGCTGTACCTCGACATGGACGGGTTCAAGGGCGTCAATGACCGGCTGGGGCATGCGGCCGGCGACGCGGCCCTGGTGGCCGTCGCGCGGATGATGCTGGGGCACCTGCGCGAATCAGACGCCGTGGGGCGGCTGGGCGGCGACGAGTTCGCCTTGCTGATGCTGAACGCCGGCGTCGAGGAAGGCCGGGCCAAGGCGCGCCAGCTGGCCGAAGCTTTGAAGACGGAAGGCTTCGTCTGGAACGGCGAGCAGACCCCGCTGGGCGGCTCGTTCGGCGTCCGCGCCTGGGACGGCCATTCGGACCCCGAGGTCTGGCTGACCGAGGCCGACGCCGCCATGTGGGTGCGCAAGAAGGGGCGCTGAGGCCCCTTCTCCGCCCTTTGTCTTACAACGGCAGCCGCAACTGAACGCCGCCCATATGGCTGTCGGCGTGCTCGCCGTATCGGCCGCGATAGGCGATCGTCACCTTGACCGATCCGACTGACCCTTCGACCCCGGCCGAGGCCAGGAACTGGCCGCCGAACGGATCCTCGACCTCCCGCTCCAGCGCCTGCGCCGGGTTGTTATAGAGGCCGACGCGCACCGGATCCGAACTGTCGTCCAGCGCGTCGCGATAGCCGCCCTCGGCGAACAGGCCGAACCCGCCCATTTCCGCCTCGGCCCGCAGGGCCACTTCGCCGCTGATCGCCTTCATCTCCCGGTCCTCATATTCATACTGAGCGGCGACGCCCTGCTCCCAATAGCCGTCGACGTCGCTGGTCGCCCAGGTCACGGCGGCGCGCGGCGACAGGGCCACTCCCCCCATGTCGAACCACATCCCGCCCTGCAGTCGAGCGCCCGTGCTGAAGGCGCGGGTCTCGGCCGTGTGGACGATGGGCGCCAGGCTGGTGGCCCGTTCGATGTCGTCGATATTGTCGCGCGCCACCCCGACCGCCGCATTGACGAACAGGTCGCCTGAGCGCCAGCCGCCATACAGATCCAGGCCGAAGCTCTCGACGTTGAACGTCAGAGCCTGGCTCTCGACATCGGTCTTGCGCGCCGTGCCGGCCATGCCGAAGCGCCAATTCGCCGACGGTCCAGCCTCCAGCGCGATACGACCGCCCCAGCCGTCGCTGGACGATTCAGTGACCGCGCCCCGGGCGTCCGTATCCACGCTGTCGACCATGGCCGAGGCGGTGACCGCCACGCCGGCCTCCCAGGCTTCACGCCCGGACAGGGCTTCGCTCGCCGCATCCAGGGCGTCCTCGCGGTGCCGGAAGGCGGTTTCGCCCTGCAAGGCCGCCTGAGAACCAATATCGCCGTAATAGAGGTAGTCGGTCGCCAGACGAGCGATGATCTGGTGCCCAGCTGCGGTCGGATGCACCCCGTCGAGGTAGAAGTAGCTGTTAGGGTTCGAACAGACCGTCACCCCGTTGAAACAGGCCTGGGTGACATTGGTGATGCCGAACTGACCGGGATTGGCGGCCACGGTGTCGCCGATCTTGAACAGGTCCATCAGGATGATGTTGCTGCCGGGCCGCGCGGCCGCCGTCGTGTTCAAACCCGTCAGCAGGCTCGAGTTGAAAGTCGTCACCGCATAATCGGCCAGGGGCGCCGCCGCCGTGCCGCGGAACTGCGGAGTCAGGCTGAGTTTGGGCAGGTTGGTCACCAGTACGGTCCCCGCTCCCGCCCCGGCGACGCTGTTGACCAGGCTGTTGATGTTGGCGGCAGCCGTCGTCGCCACAGGAGTGATGGCCGCCACCGGACTGGCGGAGGCGCCGGCGGCAGGCAGGCCCTGGAAGATGTCATTGGCGCCGCCCAGGACGCTGACCAGATCATTGGATCCGAAGGTCCCGCCCCTGCTGGTGTAGGCGGCCAACTGGGTCAGCATGCCCGGCGGCGGGCCGACCGAGGCGTCGGTGCGGGCGCCCCCGAAGGCGTAGTTGATGCTGCCGCTGACGGATCCGGTGAAATTGACCGCGTTGAAGCCCAGCAGTTCCGTAAACACCGGACCCGTCGAGAAACGCCCCTGGAAATAGGGCGGACTTGGCGGCTGCGTGCCGCCGGACGCCAGATACAGATTGCCGTTGTCGCTCAGGCTGTCGCCGAAAACGACCAGTCGGTTGTAGGTTTGGGCCGAGGCCGAGCCTGCAAAGGTGCAGGCGGCGACGACCAGGGCGGCGACGGCGCCGCCGGTGAGATAGCGTGACATTTATTTCCTCCCACGATCGTCGTGTATCGCGACCGTTACACGGGAGGATGCGCCACTCTACGGCGAGCGCAAGATGCCGCTAGGGAAGCATGCCCTAAAATCGTACCGGGTACGGGACATTTCAACCCTGTCTGTCTAAGGCTTTGAGCAAGGTCAGATCGGCAGGATCGCCGTAACGAACGCGCGCTTCAGTTCGTGGGCGGCGAAGGTTTAGGCCGCCATGGCGTCGGGCATGACCATCGCCATGCCGAAGAACTCGTGCGTTGAACGGTGAAAATAGACTATGACCGGGTACAGCTTGTCCTCGGAATGGTCATGCGGCTCGTAGATGCGCGCCAGGATCGGGCCGACGGCGCTTGACTTTGAGCCTGAGTCGATGCCTTAGGTCGGGCGCTCTCGCGGGAGAGTTCGGCGCGCTTTCAGCGTGCCGACGCCGAAGGCGCAACCGCCCCGGAAACGCTCAGGCAAACGGACCGCGACAGCATACGGACGCTGGAAAGCCGCTCTTAGGGGCGCGCCGACGGAGCAAGGCGGTCTGACCGCCGGAATCTCTCAGGCTTCAGGACAGCGGGGGCGCGAAGACGGCGGAGCTCCGCCACCAAACGCGACCGTGAAAGCCTGAACCATGACCGACCAAGCCCTGAAGACCACGCCCCTGAACGCCGTGCACCGCGCCCTGAGAGCCCGGATGGTGGGCTTCGGCGGCTATGACATGCCGGTCCAGTATGAGGGCGTCCTGGCCGAGCACCGCTGGACCCGCGAACACGCCGGCCTGTTCGACGTGTCCCACATGGGCCAGTGCAAGATCACCGGCGAGGACGCGACCGCCCAGTTCGAGCGGTTCGTGCCCGGCGACTATGAAATCCTGAAAGCCGGCAAGCAGAAGTATTCGCTGCTGCTGAACAAGGACGGCGGGATCATCGACGACCTGATGGCCGGCCGCCCCGACCACGACGGCCTGTTCGTCGTCGTCAACGCCGGCAACAAGGACGAGGATTTCGCCTTCTGGGAGGCGAACCTCGAAGGCGACGCCAAGCTGACGGTGCTGGACCGCGCCTTGATCGCCATCCAGGGGCCGGAGGCCGCCGAGGTCATGGCCGCCCACGAACCGATCCTGGCGGAAATGGGCTTCATGGAATGCGCCCGGCTGATGCTGTTCGGCGTCGACTGCTATGTCTCGCGTTCGGGCTATACCGGCGAGGACGGCTATGAGATCTCGGTCCCGGCGGACCAGGCCGAGCGCGTCTGGAACACCATCCTGGAAGACGCCCGCGTCAAGCCGATCGGCCTGGGCGCCCGCGACAGCCTGCGGCTCGAAGCCGGCCTGCCGCTGCACGGCCATGACATCGACCCGACGACCTCGCCGGTCGAAGGGGCGCTGACCTTCGCCCTGTCCAAGTCGCGCAAGGAACGGGCCGATTTCTCCGGCGCCGACCGGATTATGAAAGAACTGGCCGATGGGGCCGCACGCGTCCGCGTCGGCCTGATCGTCAAGGAAGGCGCCCCGGCCCGTGAAGGCGCCGAGATCGCCGACGCAGAGGGCAATGTCGTCGGCAAGGTCACCTCGGGCGGCCCCTCCCCCACCCTGGGCAAGAACATCGCCATGGGCTTCGTGCCGCCGGCCTTCGCCGCGCTGGGCACGGAGTTGAAGGTCGTCGTGCGCGGCAAGCCCGCCGCCGCCGAAGTCGTCGCCATGCCCTTCGTGGCGCAACGCTATTACCGGAAGCCGAAGGCATAACATTCATCCCGTCACCCTCGGGCTTGACCCGAGGGCCGGGCGATCAACCGCTCGTGCGAAGACATCGACGCACGGACCGCACAACATCCGATCCTCGGGTCAAGCCCGAGGATGACGGGAGAGGAGAATAGAAATGAAGTTCACCAAGGATCACGAGTGGGTCAGCCTGGACGGCGACATCGCCACCGTCGGCATCTCGAAGCACGCCGCCGACGCCCTGGGCGACGTGGTGTTCGTTGAAGTGCCGGAAGTCGGCAAGACCGTCGTCAAGGGCGCCAGCTTCGCCGTGGTCGAGAGCGTCAAGGCCGCCTCGGACGTCTACGCCCCCGTCTCGGGCGAAGTGGTCGAGGCCAATGACGCCCTGTCGACCGCCCCGGAAACCGTCAACGCCGCCCCGGAAGGCGACGGCTGGTTCGCCAAGATCAAGGTGTCGGACGCCTCGGAGCTGGACGCCCTGATGGACCAAGCCGCCTACGACGCCTTCCTCGCCAGCCTCTAATATCAAACTCCGTCACCCTCGGGCTTGACCCGAGGGCCGGAGGATCAACCGCTCGTGCGAAGACTTCGACGCACGGCCCGCACCGCATCCGATCCTCGGGTCAAGCCCGAGGATGACGGAGTGAGAAGAACATGCGTTATCTCCCCCTGACGCCCGACGACCGCACGGCGATGCTCGCCGCCATCGGCGCGAAATCGATCGACGACCTGTTCGTGGACGTGCCCGAGGCGGCGCGGCTGGACGGGCCGGTGGACCTGCCCCGCGTGGCCGGCGAGATGGAGGTCGAACGCGCCCTGTCCGCCATGGCCGCCAAGAACGCCACGGCCGGCGCGGTGCCCTTCTTCTGCGGCGCAGGGGCCTACAAGCACCACGTCCCGGCGACGGTGGATCACGTGATCCAGCGGTCCGAATTCCTGACCAGCTACACCCCCTATCAGCCGGAAATCGCGCAAGGCACGCTGCAGTATCTGTACGAGTTCCAGACCCAGGTCGCGAACCTGACCGGCATGCCGGTGGCCAACGCCTCCCTCTATGACGGCTCGACCGCCATGGCCGAGGGCGTGCTGATGGCGACCCGCGTGACCCGTCGCAACAAGGCGGTGATCTCGGGCGGGGTGCACCCCCACTACGTCAAGGCGACCGAGACCGTGGTCCACGCCGTCGGCGTCGAGACCCAGGTCCTAGCCGCCGCCGTGGACGCAGAGGCCGCCGTGATCGACCAGATCGGTCCGGACACGGCCTGCGTCGTCGTCCAGACCCCGAACGTCTTCGGCACGGCGACGGATGTGACCAAGATCGCCGAGGCCGCCCACGCCGCCGGCGCCCTGCTGATCGTCGTGGTGACGGAAGCCGTGTCGATGGGCCTGCTGAAGTCGCCCGGCGAGATGGGCGCGGACATCGTCGCGGCCGAGGGCCAGTCGATTGGCAACGCCCTGAACTTCGGCGGCCCCTATGTCGGCCTGTTCGCCACGCGCGAGAAGCTGATCCGCCAGATGCCCGGCCGCCTGACCGGCGAGACCGTGGACGCCGACGGCGAGCGCGGCTTCGTCCTGACCCTGTCGACGCGCGAACAGCATATCCGCCGCGACAAGGCGACCTCGAACATCTGCACCAATTCCGGCCTCTGCACCCTGGCCTTCACCATCCACATGAGCCTGCTGGGCGAGACGGGCCTGCGTAAACTGGCCCTGCTGAACCACGAGAAGGCCGTCGCCACCCGCGACGCCCTGGCCGCCATTCCGGGCGTCGAAATCCTGACCTCGCGCTTCTTCAACGAGTTCGCGGTGCGCCTGCCCAGGAACGCGGCCGAGGTCGTCTCGACCCTGGCCGACCACCATGTGCTGGCCGGCGTGCCCTACAGCCGCCTGGCCCCCGATGCGGGCATGGACGACGTCCTGCTGGTCGCCGCGACCGAGACCACGCTGGATGTGGACATCCAGATCCTCGCCAAGTCACTCTCCAAAGTCCTCGGCGCGTAAGGGATACTGACCATGAGCACCATGAACACCGTCGGCCGTCCGACCGCTCCGAACGCCGTGACGACCAAGCCCGCCACCCTGACCGGCGGCCGCGGCCTGTTGCAGAACGAAGCCCTGATTTTCGAAGGTGACGGCTGGGGCAAGACCGGCGTCGATCTGGCCGAGCCCAAGACGGACGGCTCCGACCTGGGCGACCTGGTCCGCAAGGATCCGATCGGCCTGCCCGGCCTGTCCGAGCCCGAGGCCATGCGCCACTATGTGCGCCTGAGCCAGAAGAACCACGCCATCGACCTGGCCATCTATCCGCTGGGCTCGTGCACGATGAAGCACAACCCGCGCCTGAACGAGAAGATGGCGCGCCTGGCCGGTTTCTCGGACATCCACCCGCTACAGCCGATCTCGACGGTGCAGGGTGCGCTGGAACTGATGGACACCCTGGCCCACTGGCTGAAGACCCTGACCGGCATGCCCGCCGTCGCCCTGTCGCCCAAGGCCGGCGCGCACGGCGAACTGTGCGGTCTGATGGCGATCCGCGCCGCCCACGAGGCCTCGGGTCAGCATGAGAAGCGCCGCAAGGTGCTGGTGCCCACCAGCGCCCACGGCACCAACCCGGCGACGGCCGCCTTCGTCGGCTACACCGTCGTCGAGGTCGCCCAGACCGAGGACGGCCGCGTGGACGTGGCCGACCTGGCGTCCAAGCTGGGCGACGACGTGGCCGCCATCATGGTGACCAACCCCAACACCTGCGGCCTGTTCGAGCGCGACATTCTGGAAATCAGCCGCCTGACGCACGAGGCGGGCGCCTACTTCTACTGCGATGGGGCCAATTTCAACGCCATCGTCGGCCGGGTTCGGCCGGGCGATCTGGGCGTGGACGCCATGCACATCAACCTCCACAAGACCTTCTCGACGCCGCACGGCGGCGGTGGTCCGGGCGCGGGTCCGGTGGTGCTGTCGGAAGCCTTGGCGCCCTTCGCCCCGGCGCCGTGGGTCGTGCACGACGCGGACGGCTATCGACTGATCGAGCGTGAAGAGGACGAGGCCGAGCAGGCCTTTGGCCGCCTGTGCGCCTTCCAGGGCCAGATGGGCATGTATGTACGCGCCCTGTCTTACATGATGTCGCACGGCGCCGACGGCCTGCGTCAGGTGGCCGAGGATGCGGTGCTGAACGCCAACTACATCAAGGCCCGCCTGTCGGACCTGATGTCGGCGGCCTTCCCCGACGGCCCCTGCATGCACGAGGCCCTGTTCGACGACGAATGGCTGAAGGGCACGGACATCACCACGCTCGACTTCGCCAAGGCGATGATCGACGAGGGCTTCCACCCGATGACCATGTATTTCCCGCTGGTCGTCCACGGGGCCATGCTGATTGAGCCGACCGAGACCGAGTCCAAGGCCGAGCTGGATCGCTTCATCCACGCGATGCGCCTGCTGGCCGAGGCCGCGAAAGCCGGCGACGTGGATCGCTTCAAGGGCGCGCCCTTCCACGCCCCGCTGAAGCGCCTGGACGAGACCCGCGCCGCCCGCTCGCCGGTGTTGCGCTGGTCCGCCCCAGCGGGGTCAAACCAGGCCGCTTAAGGCTGGCGAATACAAGTCCCATCATCCCAGGGTCCATAATCCCGAAGCCGGCGGCGGTGTCCCGCTTCCAGACCGAGGTTATGGATCCTGGGTATTGCGCGTTGACGGCGACCTAAATCCGCCCGCGGAGGGTCGCCCAGATGAGGCGGAGGCGTTTGACCGGTTCGGGCTCGTCCGCACGTATCAAGGTCGCCGAGGCCACAGCCGGAAACGCCGCTGGGGGCAGGCCCTTCAACGCCGCGTTCGCCGCCTTGCGCCCCGCCCTCGCCTCGTCCGCCCGCCCCACCTGTCCAAGCCCACGCACCCGGCCCGCCTCGACCACCTTGTCCGCGTGGCCCGGACCGGCCAGCACATGGACCGCCGTCTGCATCGGGCCGACGTAGAAGGCGTCCAGGTCGTGGGGGTCGCCGTGGACGCGGCCGATGTGGGCCTCGATCAGGGCGTCGAAGGGCGCGCGGTCCAGAGCGTGGCGGGCGACCAGGTCGGTCAGGGCTTCAAGCACCGGGTGACCCTTGCGAGGGATCCCGGCGAAGACCCCGTCCAGCTGCTCGGCCCACCAGGTGTATCGCATCTCGGCCAGAAGAGGCTGGGTCACCCGCGTGGGTATGGCCATCAGCTCGGCCTCGAAGGCGTAGAGCGTGATCAGGTCGGCGCGGGCGCGTTCGTCGGCGACCAGGCGGCTGGACAGCCAGCGATCCAGGTCGGCGGCGCGAACCTGGGCGTCCAGGCTCGCCGCGACCGTCGCCGCCGGATCGGGTTCATGCACTGGTTCAGGCGGCACGCGAAACGGCGAAATCGGCCAGGTCTTCCAGGGCCGCGCGCCAGTCCGATGCGGGCAGGACCGACAGGGCGGCCTTGGCCTGATCGGCATAGTCGCCGGCCAGATCCAGGGTCGAGCCTATGGCGCCCGAGCCGATGACCAGTTCGCGGGCGCGGGCGAAATCCTCGGGCGTGCGTTCGCCCTTGGTCACGGTCCGCTCCCAGAAATCGTCCTCGCGGCCCCGGGTGCGGGCCACGGCCAGCAGCAGCGGCAGGGTGGCCTTGCCCTCGTTGAAGTCGTCGCCGGCGTTCTTGCCCAGGGCCTCGGCGGTCGCGCCGTAGTCCAGGGCGTCGTCGGCCAGCTGGAAGGCGATGCCCAGGGCCATGCCGTAGTCACGCAGGGCGGCGGTCGCAGCCGTATCGGCGCCGGCGCCCACGGCCCCCGCCTCGGCGGCGGCGGCGAACAGTTCGGCGGTCTTGGCCGAGATGATCTGCAGATAGGTGGGCTGATCCAGGTTCAGGTCGTGGGCGCGCGTCAACTGCAGCACCTCGCCCTCAGAGATCACCCGCGACGCCTGGGCCAGAATGCCCAGGGCGCGCATCGAATCGGTCTCGACCATCAACTCAAACGCGCGGGCGAACAGGAAGTCGCCGACCAGCACGCTGGTGGGCGCGCCCCAGATCAGGTGGGCCGCGACCTTGCCGCGCCGCAGCTCCGACGCATCGACGATGTCGTCGTGCAGCAGGGTGGCGGTGTGAATGAACTCGACCGCAGCGGCCAGCTTCTTGGGCGACAGGATATCGCCCTGTGCGCCCGAGGCGCGGGCGGCGGCGACCGTCAGCAGGGGCCGCAACCGCTTGCCCCCGGCCGAGACCAGGTGTTCGGCCAGTTTGGGAATGATCGGCACATCGGATTGCATCCGGTCGATGATCAGCGAATCCACCTCGGCCATGTCGGATCCGGCCAGCCGGACGAGGGCGTTCACATCCCCCTTCGGACGGGGAAAGGCGGCGGGGACAACGTCCAAGAGATACTCTTTCACAGGTCGCGCGACGTCCGCCGCGCAGCTAATTCCGACCGCGTCCGCTTGCCGGATCGCGATGGCGCGCACAATGGTGATCGACCCCCGGAGGGTCAAGGAGA
This sequence comes from Brevundimonas sp. FV2ps16, assembly GCF_058681075.1. Classification (NCBI taxonomy): domain Bacteria; kingdom Pseudomonadati; phylum Pseudomonadota; class Alphaproteobacteria; order Caulobacterales; family Caulobacteraceae; genus Brevundimonas; species Brevundimonas sp. FV2ps16. Next base: position 3,035,344 of record NZ_CM178728.1, read on the forward strand.
TTGAGGTTTGGACACCGTCCCCGCCGCGCCGGATGTCGTGGAGAACGCCCTGCTGAACGGCCGCGTGCGCTTGCGGCAACCCGCGCACGGCTATCGCGCCGGCATGGACGCGGCGCTGCTGGCCGCCGCCGTCGCGCCCAGGTCGGGCGAGCGGCTGTTCGAGGCGGGCTGCGGCGCGGGGGCCGTCCTGATGCAGATCGCCGCCCGTCATGACGGGACGTCGCTGACGGGGCTGGAGCGCGATTCGCTCGCCGCCGGCCTGGCGCGCGAGAACGCGGGGCTGAACGGGTTTGGGGATCGCACCACAATCATCGACGGCGATGTGGCGGCGGGGTTCCGAGCCCTGGACCTGACGCCGTTCGACTGGGCCGTGTCGAACCCGCCCTTCTTCGACGATCCCGGCGCCCTGCGCGCGCCGGCGCCGGGCAAACAAGGCGCCTGGATGGCCGACGACGGGCTGTCCGCCTGGACGGGACTGCTGCTGAAATCGGTGCGCGAGGGGGGCCGGATTGTGATCATCCACCGGGCCGACCGGCTGGCGGACCTGCTGGCCCTGCTGGGGGAAAAGGCCGGCTCCTTCGCCATCCGGCCGGTGCAACCGTTCGCCGACCAACCGGCCAAACGCGTGCTGGTCCAGGCGATCAAGACCGGCAAGGCGCCCCTGCGCCTGCTGCCGGCCCTGGTGCTGCACGACCGCTCTAGCGCCAAGCACACGCCCGAGGCCGAGGCGATCCTGAGGGGCGAGGCGGCGCTGGGTTGGTGAGGGTTTGGCGCTCTGTCGCAAAGACAGGGTGACAAACCGCCAAACCGCCAAGGCGACAGACTATGCATTGAGATGGCGCCACCGTGGGTCATAGGACGCATTTTACAGGCGCGGCGAACCCCGGTGGGAAGGACGGCGCGAGAATCCGGCAAGGGGTTGAAAACCCTGGGACGGAACCAGCGTCATTGTGCGCGATGGCGCCTATAAGACCTTCCCCCGCTTGCGGGGGAAGTGTCAGCTCGTCGAGCGGAGCGAGACGGCTGACGATGGGGGAAGTCTTCTTGTTCAAGCAAGACTCCCCTCTCCGACCCTGGTCCGCTGCGCGGACGCCGGGCCACCTCTCCCGCAAGCGGGAGAGGGTCTAGAAACGCGCCTTAGATCAATCCCGCCAGCGGCGACGACGGGTCCGCATACATCCGCTTCGGCATCCGGCCCGCCAGATAGGCGTCGCGACCGGCGATCACCGCGTGCTTCATCGCCCGCGCCATGCGGATCGGATCCTTGGCCCCGGCGATGGCGGTGTTCATCAGCACGGCGTCGCAGCCCAGCTCCATCGCCCGGGTCGCGTCCGAGGCCGTGCCCACGCCGGCGTCCACCAGAACCGGCACCTTGGCCTGTTCGACGATCAGCCGCACATTGACCTCGTTCTGGATGCCGAGCCCCGAGCCGATCGGGGCGGCGGCCGGCATGATGGCGGCGGCGCCGGCGTCTTCCAGCCGCTTGGCCATGACCACGTCGTCGGTGCAATAGACCATGACGTCGAACCCGTCCTTGATCAGCAGGTCCAGCGCCCGCAGGGTCTCGATCATGTCGGGATACAGGTGGGCGGTGTTGGACAGGACCTCCAGCTTGACCAGGCTCCATCCCCCCGCCTCGCGCGCCAGGCGCAGGGTCCGCACCGCGTCCTCGCCAGTGAAACAGCCGGCGGTGTTGGGCAGGAAGGTAAAGCGGTCGGGCTTCACATAGTCGACCAGCATCGGCTGGCTCGGATCGGTCAGGTTCACCCGGCGCACGGCCACGGTCACGATCTCGGCCCCCGCCGCCTCGGCGGCGGCGGCGTTCTGGGCATAGTCGGCGTATTTGCCGGTGCCCACGATCAGGCGGGAGTTGAAGGTGCGGCCGGCGACGGACCAGGTTTCGGGGGAGGCTGTCATAAGATGTTACTATCGACTAAGGCCGCCGATGCGAAGCGCCCAAGGGCCTTTTCAGACGGGCGGACAGATAATGGGTTCAACGGGCGCGCCGTAGTTCATGACCGACCTGCCTTGGGCGGAGGTGATCGCCGCCTTGTAGCCTTGACCTTCACGAATAAGACCGTTGTGAACAACGATGCTCCGACCCTCGAGGATTGCCAGGGCATGACGTGCGTACGCCAGCCGCTCTTCACTCTGCCCAGGCGAGGCAAGCATTCGCATAAGCAGATCGTCGTCTAGATCCTCGCCCCATAGGCCCATCGACGTAAGAGTCATTATTGCTCCAGCGTCTCCTCCACAAAACGCCTTGACCAGGCCGGCGTCGATGTCACTGCCGAATCCCATCACCAGAGCCTGAAGCGGCAACCACAACGGGTCGTCAGCTTGCAACCAGTCCGCCGTCGCCAAGCGAGCATCTATTTCCTTGAGCGCCCACTCCCGTACCAACGCATCGTGAGCGGCGATCAAGGCAAGGGTCACCTCCGGCCGAGCGCGGTAGTCGGTGGGGCGTAGGGCATCGATCGCTTCGAAGTTCTGATCCACTCCGCGTCGCCTGAGGTCCCAGAACAAGCTCAGAGCAGTCTCGGGCCAACGCGCGCTGACATATGGGTCTTCCATCCAGGCTTCGTTATCGCGCTCAAAGCTCCAGTCCGGCCCGCGCAGCGCCGAGAGCAAATCTCTGACCAACGTGGATGCATCGTCGTTAGACAAACCGCCGAGTCGTAGCAGGGCCTGAGTTTCGGCGATCTCATAAGCGTGTCGCAGCTTGTGGTTCTGCGCGAAGTATCGGATCGTCAGCCCTAGCTGTCTTGACGTGGGGTTTGACGACACTATCCGCTCAAAAAGAGGCTCGGCGTCAGGATGGTCGCCATTCGCTAGTGATCGAAGGATCACCTCGCTCATCCGTCTTGCATCGAAGACCGGCTGATGGCGATCAAAGATCATATCCGTGAGTGCATCCACCGCCCCGCCCTCACGATCCGCCTCGGGTCCTCGCACCTGAAAACGCGGGCCCTCCCCACGCTCTAACGCCTCATAGGCCGCGATCAGATATGGCGTAGGCTTTTGGGGCGACATGGAACCGAGGTGGTCGCGGATGTCGAGCGCCAACTGACGATCAGCCGCACTCGCCCCCGCTCGCTCCAGCTCCGGTAGGCGCACCGCCAGGTCTTCCAGCTGGGCCATGCGGTCAGGGTTGCGTTGGATTTCGATATGGCCGCGTAGGGCCCGGACCCAAAGGCTGTCAGGACCGCCGTAGTCCTCGGTTCCTCGAGCGAAGACCCAGCGCAGGACCTTCCAGCTCGACCCGTCCGACTCCCGCGCCAGGAAGAGCACATAGCTATGACCGCGCTCGAAAGTGGAGCGCATGCAACCGCCTTCATAGGACTCAGGGTGGGCGACCGCCAGATCGTTCGGATCACTCCGCCTGATGCGTCCGAGCATCGCGTCTTGCATCTCAACCGTCGCGGGCGGTTCACCCTTAAGAGCTTGCTCGATCTGAAAGGTCACCGCTCCGCCCCAGGGGCTATCGTCCCTGCGCCCGCTCACGGCCCGGGCGACGACGACGGCGTCAGCCGCCTCTACCATCTCGAAACTGGTGGCGCGGATGAAGTCCTCGCCCACAGAGCAGGCTAGAGCCGGTCCCGCAGTCGACAGCAGCGAAAAGGCCGCCAGAATCGCCATGATGACACGCATTGCCCCCCTCCTTTGACGTGCAAGTGCTAAAGATCATCGACGATGATCACCCGCCGCCGACGAACTGGACCAGTTCGATCCGGTCCCCCTCGGCAAGGGCGGTGACGGCGTAGAGGGACCGGGGCACAATCTCCAGATTGCGCTCGACCGCCACCTTGCGGGGGTCCAGCGCCAGTTCCTGGACCAGCTCCGTCACGGTCGTCGCATAGACCTCGCGTGGATCGCCGTTGACTTGAATACGCAAACCGTCTGCCTCGATATCCTATGTAGGCGTGTCATAGCGCGTTTCGGCGCGGAGGGCATGAGGCGCCGCCGCATCACGTGGCCTCCCCCTATTCGTCATCCTCGGGCTTGACCCGAGGATCGAGTGGCCCGCCGCTTGTACGACAGCCCCGACGCAACGCCCGTTCCGCGCCCGATCCTCGGGTCAAGCCCGAGGATGACGGCGGTGGGTGATGGGCAGACGGAAGGCTAGCGCCCACCAAACCCATCCGCCTTCCCCCTTTTCCCCGCTCTTCTCGCCCCCTGCGACGGGAAAGCCGTTGACGCCCGCGCGGATGACGCTAGGTCAAGCCGTTTCGACGCTGCGCTTTGACCCGCGCCGCGCCTAAGCTACAAGGCCGGCCCTGAACCGTCAGAGGTCGCCCGATTCCGGAGCCTCGATTCGAGAACCGATGTCCGACACGTCCGTCATCTATGTGCTGAACGGCCCCAACCTGAACCTGCTCGGGGCAAGGGAGCCGGAGATCTATGGCCGCGACACCCTGGCGGACATCGAACAGCGCTGCGTGACCGCGGCGGGCGAGGCGCAGATCGTGTTCCGCCAGTCCAACCACGAAGGCGTGCTGGTCGACTGGATCCAGGAGGCGCGTGAGAGCGCGCAGGCCCTGATCATCAACCCGGCGGCCTATGGCCACACCTCGGTCGCCCTGCACGACGCGCTGAAGACCCTGACCATTCCGGTGATCGAGCTTCATCTGTCCAATCCGGCGGCGCGCGAGGCGTTTCGCCATCACTCCTATGTGTCGTCCGCGGCGACCGGCGTCATCGCCGGCTTCGGCGCGGCCGGCTATGAACTGGCCGTCCAGGCGGCCCTCACCAAGGTTCGGGAACGCGCCTGAGGGCCGACCCGTTCGCATTCCAAGACGAAAGACAAAGGCGCACCCCAATGGCCGACGACAAGAAACACGCCGAGATCGACGCCGCCCTGGTTCGCCAGCTGGCCGAGATCCTGAACGAAACCGACCTGACCGAGGTCGAGGTCGAGCGCGGCGAACTGCGCATCCGCGTGGCGCGCGAAATCACCATGCACGCCGCCCCGGTCCAGTACGCCGCCGCCCCTGCGCCGGCCGCTGCGCCCGCAGCCGCCGCCGCTCCGGCCTCTATGCCTTCGGACCCGGCCACCATCGTCGCCCGCGCCGGCGAAGAGGTGAAGTCGCCGATGGTCGGCACCGCCTATCTGCAGGCCTCGCCCGAGGCGCCGGCCTTCGTCCAGCCGGGCGACAAGGTCAAGAAGGGCCAGACCCTGTTGATCGTCGAGGCCATGAAGACCATGAACCCGATCCAGGCTCCGCGCGACGGCGTGGTGGCCGAGATCCTGGTCGGCGACGCCCAGCCGGTCGAATACGGCGAGCCCCTCGTCCTGCTCGAGGGCTAAGCCATGTTCACCAAGGTCCTGATCGCCAACCGCGGCGAGATCGCGCTGCGCATCCACCGCGCGTGCAAGGAGATGGGCATCTCCACCGTCGCCGTGCACTCCGAAGCCGACCGCGGCGCCATGTGGGTGCGGCTGGCCGACGAGAGCGTCTGCATCGGCCCGGCCTCGGCGGCCAAGTCGTATCTGAACATCCCCTCGATCATTGCGGCGGCCGAGATCACCGGCGCCCAGGCGATCCACCCCGGCTATGGCTTCCTGTCCGAGAACGCCCGCTTCGCCGAGATCGTCGAGGCCCACGGCATGACCTTCATCGGCCCCAAGCCCGAACATATCCGGGTCATGGGCGACAAGATCAGCGCCAAACAGACGGTCATGGACGCCGGCATCCCGGTGGTCCCCGGCTCCAAGGGCGAGGTCGAGACCGTCGAGGCGGCGATCGAGGCCTCCAAGTCCATCGGCTTCCCCCTGATCGTCAAGGCGGCGGCGGGCGGCGGCGGACGCGGCATGAAGGTGGCCCTGACGGCTGATGATTTGGTCGAGGCGGTGCAGACCGCCCAGTCCGAGGCCAAGGCCGCCTTCGGCAACGGCGCCGTCTATATGGAGCGCTATCTCCAGAAGCCGCGCCACATCGAGATCCAGGTCATCGCCGATAGCCACGGCAATGTCGTCCACCTGGGCGAACGCGACTGCTCGCTGCAACGCCGTCACCAGAAGGTGCTGGAAGAAGCCCCCTCGCCCGCCCTGTCGGCCGAGGGTCGCAAGAAGATCGGCGAGACGGTCAACAAGGCCATCGCCGCCATCGGCTATCTGGGCGTCGGCACCATCGAATTCCTGTGGGAGGACGGCGAGTTCTTCTTCATCGAGATGAACACCCGCCTGCAAGTCGAGCATCCGGTTACGGAAATGATCACCGGCGTGGACCTGGTCCGCGAACAGGTTCGTATCGCCGCCGGCCTGCCGCTGTCCTTCACCCAGGAGGACATCGAGTTCAAAGGCCACGCCATCGAGGTGCGGATCAACGCCGAGAACCCCGAGACCTTCACCCCCTCGCCCGGCAAGATCACCGACTTCCACGCCCCCGGCGGCCTGGGCGTGCGTCTGGATAGCGCCATCTACGCCGGCTATTCGATCCCGCCCTATTACGACAGCCTGATCGGCAAGCTGATCGTCCACGGCCGCGACCGCGAAGAGGCCATCGCGCGCCTGAAGCGGTCGTTGAACGAGATCGTCATCGGCGGCGTCGACACCACCATCCCCCTGTTCCAGAAGCTGTTGCAGGAGCCCGACATCCTGTCCGGCGACTATGACATCCACTGGCTGGAGAAGTGGGCCGCCCGCCAGAAGGGCGACGCCTGACGCCCGCTTGATCAGAGGAACCGGCCCATGCGTATCGCGGTCTTTGCGACCAAGGCCTATGACCGCCGGTTCCTCGACCTGGCCAACGCCGACTTCGACCACGAGCTGAGCTGGTTCGAGGCGCGGCTGGACGAGACCACCGCGCCGTTGGCCGACGGCTTCGACGCCGTCTGCGTCTTCGTCAACGACCGGCTGGACGCCGCCGCCCTGACCCGTCTGGCGCAGGGCGGGGTGCGCGCCGTGGCCCTGCGCTGCGCCGGCTATAACAATGTCGATCTGCGCGCCGCCGAGGCCCTGGGCCTGACCGTCATCCGCGTGCCCGCCTATTCGCCCGAGGCGGTCGCCGAGTTCACCCTGGGCCTGCTGCTGGCGATGAACCGCAACATCCCGCGCGCCTCGGCCCGGGTGCGCGAGAACAACTTCGCCCTGGACGGCCTGATCGGCCGCAACCTGTCGGGACGAACGGCCGGCGTCGTCGGCACGGGCCGCATCGGCGCCATGGTCGCCCGGGCGTTGAAACTGGGCTTCGGCTGCGAGGTGCTGGCCCATGATGTGGTCGAGGACGCGGCCCTGGCCCAGATCGGCGTCCGCTACGTGGATCGCGAGACCCTGCTGCGCCAGTCCGACATCATCAGCCTGCACTGCCCGCTGACGCCCGACACGCGCCACCTGATCGACGGCCCCACCCTGGCGGCGGCGCGGCCGCGGGTGATGATCGTCAACACCAGCCGGGGCGCCCTGATCGACACCCAGGCCCTGATCGACGCGTTGAAGAGCCATCGTGTCGGCGGCGTCGCCCTGGACGTCTATGAGCAGGAAGGCGACCTGTTCTTCGAGGATCTGTCGAACGAGATCATTCAGGACGACGTGTTCCAGCGCCTGCTGACCTTCCCGAACGTCCTGGTCACCGGCCACCAGGCCTTCCTGACCGAAGAGGCGCTGACGGCCATCGCCGTGACCACCCTGTCGGGCCTGACCGAGATCGAGGCCGGGCGCGCGCCCGCCAATCGCGTCACCGCCGACCAGATCCGCCCCGCCCCGTGAACGAGCCCGACTACAGCGCCCAAGGGCCTTTCGGCGGCTTCGGTCCCGAGGACCTGCTGGGTTGCTACGCCCGGGGCGTGTTCCCGATGGCCGAGACGCGCGACGATCCGCGCGTCTTCATCATCGAGCCTGAGCAGCGCGGCGTGATCCCGCTCGACGCTTTCCACATCCCCACCCGTCTGCGCCGCACCGTGCGCGGCGAACCGTTCGAGGTGCGGATCGACACCGCCTTCGAGGCCGTGCTGGACGGCTGCGCGGCGGCCCAGGGGCCCGAGCGCGAGGATACCTGGATCAACGCGCCGATCCGGCGCCTGTACGCCGCCCTGTTCGCCATGGGCTTTGTCCATTCCGTCGAATGCTGGAAGGACGAGCGGCTGGTCGGCGGCCTGTACGGCGTGACCCTGGGCGGCGCCTTCTTCGGCGAGAGCATGTTCAGCCGCGAACGCGACGCCTCCAAGGTGGCGCTGGTCCATCTGGTCGCGCGTCTGCGCAAGGGCGGGTGGACCCTGCTGGACGCCCAGTTCCTGACCGAGCATCTCAGCCAGTTCGGCGCGGTGGAGACGCCCCAGGCGGCCTATCTGCGACGGTTGAAACCCGCGTTGAAGCAGGCCGTGGACGAGACGGTTCTGACGGCGCCGATGACGGGAGCAGAGGCGGTGGACTGGGCGCTTCAACCGGCCTGATCCCTGTCCGGACACGGTTTCAGCCCTGTCCGGACAAGCTTGTGCTGGCGCAGACCGGCAGGCTTGCGGCCTAAGACGGCATGACCCAAACCCCCGCCTCATCCGCCGACGCCCCGTCCGTCGTCTCCAGCCTGCGCGAATTCCGGGAGATCGGCGTCACCCTCGCCACCGCCCTGATCCTGGCGATGGTGATCCGCATCCTGCTGTTCCAGCCCTTCACCATTCCCTCCTCGTCGATGGAGCCAGGGCTGGTGACCGGCGACTATATCGTCGTGTCCAAATACGCCTATGGCTGGAGCCGGGCGTCCCTGCCCTTCAATCCGCCCCTGCCCGAGGGTCGGGTGCTGGGAGGCTCGCCGAAGCAGGGCGACGTCGTGGTCTTCCAGCGCCCCCACGACCCGGACCAGGTCTGGATCAAGCGCGTCATCGGCCTGCCGGGCGACGCCGTTCAGATCCGGCGCGGGCAGGTCTTCGTCAACGGGCGCCTGATCCGCCAGACGCCCCTCCAGATGGTCAGCGACCACGACGCGCCCCAAAGACGCGTGCGCGAAGTGCGCGAGACCCTGGCGAGCGGCAAGACCTATGTCGCCTATGACGGCGGGCCGGATCAGCCGGGCGACGACACGCCGGTCTATCGTGTGCCGACGGGCCAGTATTTCATGATGGGCGACAACCGCGACAACTCGCTGGACAGCCGCTGGCCCGCCGATCTGGGCGTCGGCCTGCTGCCGGCCGGGAATATCGTCGGACGGGCCGAGATCGTGGCGGCCTCGTGGAAGCCCGGCGCCGGCCTGTTCAAGCCCTGGACCTGGCTCAACCTGCAATGGGGCCGGTTCCTGAAGCCCATCCGCTAGCGGGCGCGGAATTCCTCGAAGCTGACCGCGCCGTCATGGTTCCGATCCAGACGCTCGAACGCCGTCCGATCCGGGGTCACGGATTGGGCCAGCGACGGCGCGGCGACCGCGCCCAGGGCCAGTCCCGCGACAGCGGCCGCCAGCAACTGCCGCCATCCCATACGGATCGATGACCGGCTTGTGGTCGACCGGTCCAGCTCACTGTCGATGAAGCGGCGGATGGCGTCGCTGGCCGTGCGCCCCTCGGCGCGGCACTTGTCCATGAAGGCGGTCTTGGTCGCGTGTGGCAGCCGCACCTCGACCGTCTCGCTCTTCTTGAGGGGTCTTTGGCGGTTCATTCCGGCCTCCTCGCGCTCAGTTCTTACAGCCCACCACCCAGGCGTCGTAGTTGGGGCTCTGCAGGCCGCTAACGGCCGGGGACGAGGCGAACATCCAGCCCCGGAAGAGCTGACGCGGATCGGCCGGCTGGTTCACGCCGCGCGACTGAAGCGAGACGTCCACATAGGCGATGGCGTCTTCGGTCAGTTCGTCCGGCGTGCTGACCTCGCAGGCGCGGACGCTGAAGATCAGGTTGCGGTTGAAGCGGACGGGACGGCCGCCGACCTCGACCTCGAACTTCATGGTCTCGGCAGTGGTCTTGTCGATAGCCTGGATGACCGCGAACTTGCGCCTCTGGCGGCGGGCGGGCGTCGCCGGCTGTTCGATGGCCTTTTCGACCACCGGTTTCTCGGCGGCGGCCTCTTCCTCGGCCTTTTCGGCGACGGCGGCGTCTTCGGCGATGATGACGGACGGCGGCGGAGTCACGACCACAGGCGTAGAAGGCGCAGGCGCGCCGGCAGGCGGCGTCTCGGCCGGAGCAGTGGACGCAGGCGCGGCCGGCTCCTGCACCGGACGGGCGTCACGCGGCGAATCCTGAAGGACGCTGGCGGTCACAGCCCCGGCGCTCAGCACCGCAGCAACGGCCGCTCCGCCCAACAGGAGCCGATTCGGTCTCACTCGGGCGTCCAGGCCTGATAGTCGCCGGTCGCGGCGGGACGCTTGGCCTCGGCGGCCAGCGAACCCTGCGGGCGCCACGCCATGGGCGTGCCGGTGAAATTGGGCAGGTGGTCCTTTTCCCAGGCGCGGCGCGGCAGGGGCGCCTCGGTCGGGGGCAGGTCGAAGGTGTAGCGCAGCCAGCCGTGCCAGTCGGCCGAAACCTTGGACGCGTCGGCATAACCTTCGTACACGACCCAACGGCGCTTGCGGCCGTCGTAGCTCGAGTTGTCCTTGGCCTCGTAATATTTGTTGCCGATCTCGTCGGTCCCGACGTAGCGGCCACGCTTGGCGATCGTGAAGAGGGTGCCGATCGTGGCCCCGTTCCACCAGGCGAAAATCTTGTTCAGCACGTCGTCAAACCCACGCGAAATCACCGCAGAAAAGACCCGACGGCTGAGCCGGATCATAGAAACACTCGCCCGCTTCGTCCAGCGGCGCTTCATCCTTTCCAGTCAGCGATCGCTTGGACCGAGCCGGCAAATGACGGATGAATTGCGCGCCCGAACCAACGGCAGGCCGATAGGGCCGCGCCCCAAGCTTGCAGCAGGCCTCCAGGAGAGTCGCGACACGGCCTCAGTCGTCGCTTCCTGACCTCACGCCCTAACCTCGAACCGATCCGATCAGGGCCTTCAAGCGATAGGCGGCGACGATCCGGGCGGTATTGGCCCGGGTGGCGCCGGCGGCGGCGCCTGTGGCCTCGCGCTCGGCGTTCAACAGGTCGATTTGGGGCTTCAGGCCGACGCGGACTTCATGACGAACGCTGGTCAGGGCCTGGACCGCAGCGGCCCTCTGTTCGTCGGACGCCTTGGCCACCAGTTCGGCGGTGTGGATGTCCTGCCAGGCGGCGAGAACCTGTTCCTCAAGGTTCATGCGGGCCGCGCGCAGGCGAGCAGAGGCGGCGCGCACCTCGGCGCTCGTCTCGGCGATCTTGCCGGAGGTCAGACCGCCGCTGAACAGGGTCCAGCGGCCACGAATTCCCACTGTCGCGCTGTCGGCGCGATAGTCGGGGAAGAACTGATCCCGAACCGAACCCGCCTCGGCGAAGGCGCTGACGGTCGGCAGGCGTTCGCCTCTGGCGGCGCGGGCGGCGGCCTCCTTCGCGTCGAGATCGGCCCTCGCCTGCCGCAGGGCGGGACTGCCGCCGACGGCCAAGGCCATCGCCTCGTCCAGTGAACCCGGCAATGGGGGATTGAACGGCAACGGCTGTAGGTCGATCGGCTCCAGGCCGGTCAGATTGCGGTAGCGGGCCCTGGCGGACACCACCATGCCCTCCGCGCGGGCCAGGTCGGCCCGCGCTTCGGCGGCGCGCGACGCAGCCTGGGCGACATCGGTGCTCGGAGTCTCGCCAACCCGAAAACGTTCCCGCGCCTGTCGCTCGATCTCCACGGTCTGGACGGCAAGCTCACGATAGAGTCTCAGCACGTCTTCAGCCGTCAGCATGTCGCCATAGGCCTGAACCACAGCCACGACGACTTGGCCAGAAACAGCGTCCCCGCCGGCGTCGGCGGCCGCCATTCCGGCGCGCGCCTGTGCAATCCCCGCCCCTGCTCGACCGCCGGTGAACAGGGGTTGTTCGAACGTCAGCTGGGCGGCGCGCGGCGTGACGTCCGCCGCGCCCAGACCGAAGAAATCCCTCGGATCCAGTCGACCCTGGCCGATGGTCCCGCTCAGGCTCAGAGACGGGGCGCGGGCGGATTGCGCCTGGCTGAGCCGACCTTTTGCGGCATCGACTTCGGCGTCGGCGGCGGTGATTTCGGGCGCGTTGGCGATGGCGGCGGCGATCGCCTCCTCAAGCGTCGTCGCCTGGGCCAGACCCGGCGCGGCCAGGGTCAGGACCAAGGCCCACGGAGCGGCGCGGCGCAGGCTCATCGGAAGGCGTTTCCCGCACGCAGGCCCAGCGCCTTGAACGCCATGGCCGCGGGGCAGAAGCCGGTGAAGCCCGCCTGGATCATATTGAGGCCCGCGAAGACGGTCAGGGCGATCCACCAGGGATGGACGGCGTAGGACAGAGCCACCCCCGCCAGCACGACGCATCCGGCGAAGATCATCACAGCACGATCAAGGTTCATCGGTAGGCTCCAGATTTAGAGGGAGGGGGTCACATGCGAAGCTTGCGGATGCCCATGATGTGCATCGCCAGCCGCTCGTAGGAGGGTTCGCTCTCGCCCTTGCGGACCTTGCGCAGGAAGTATTTCTCGAAGCCGACCTTGGCCAGGTGGACCCATTTGCCGCTCGCGGCCCAGTTGACGTTGCGCGGCGGAATTTGGGGCTGGGCCACGAAGGCGACGCCGCCGTCGCCGAAGTCCGCCAGACAGACGGCGTTCCAGGTCGCCTCGGCCTGGGGCGTCTCGCCGGCGATCAGGGCGGCTATATTGGCGGCGACGGCGGTGACCATGCTTTCGATCATGAAACCCGTCTTGGGCACGCCCACCGGGACAGGGGTCGGGCCGGTCGGGGCGATGGCGACACAGACGCCCAGGGCGAAGATTTCCGGGAAGGCCGGATTGCGCTGGTGCTTGTCGATCAGGATGAAGCCGCGCGGATTGGTCAGTCCTGCGATATCGCGGATCGCGGGCACGCCTCGGAACGCCGGCAGCATCATCGAATAGCCGAACGGAAGTTGATGGGTCTTGGCGACGGCGCCGTCCTCGGCGATCTCCTCGACGTGCATCAGGCCCGGCTCGACCTTGGCGACACGGGCGTTGGTGATCCATTTGATGTGCCGCTCACGCAGCTTGCTTTCCATCAAGGACTTGGTGTCGCCGACGCCGTCCAGGCCAAGGTGGCCGATATAGGGTTCGGCGGTGACGAAGGTCATCGGCGCCCGGTCGCGGATCTTCCGACGTCGCAGCTCGGTGTCCAGGATCAGAGCGAACTCATAGGCCGGACCGTAGCAGGACGCGCCCTGGACGGCGCCGACGACGATCGGACCGGGGTTCTCCACATAGGCGTCGAACATGTCGGCGGCGTGCGAGGCGTGCGACGTCTGGCAGACCGACACCGTGTAGCCATCCGGCCCCAGCCCTTCGATCTCATCGAAGGCCAGATCGGGACCTGTCGCAATTACAAGATAGTCGTAATCAACACTCTCGCCGTTGTTCAGTTCCACCCTCTTCTCAGAGGCGTGGAGGCGTTTCGCGCCGACGGCGGTGAAGCCGATTTTCTTGCGCGCGAAGATGGGCGGCAGATGAACCTGGATCTCCTCGGGCTCTCGCCAGCGAACTGCGACCCAAGGGTTTGACGGAACGAATGAATATGTCTCTGATTCAGCGATCATCAGGACGTCGGCGCGACCTTTGACCGCCGCTCGAATCTCATAGGCGGCGATTGTCCCGCCCAATCCGGCGCCGATAATCACAATTCTGGGCTTGCTCACGGTTTCCTCCAGAAGGCGTTTCAATCGCCCTTATGTGGCTTGACTGAATATAATGATTACATGATATATACAATCATAAAAGTGTGATGCCGCGATCGGCGGATCAAGGGAGGTTGAAATGTTTGGATTTGGAAAGACTGCGGCCCATCGCGAGATCGGTCCGGCCGAGTTGCAGTCCATGCTTGCACAGGGCCAGGCGGTGCTGGTCGATGTGCGAGAACCGGGCGAGTTTTCCGCCGAACACATAGCGGGCGCGATCAACCTGCCCCTCTCGTCGTTCGATCCGGCCCGCTTGCCCGCGGCGGACGGAAAGACCGTCATCCTCCAGTGCGCCGGCGGAAAGCGCTCCGCCATGGCGCTGGAACGCTGCGCCAAGGCCCAGGCCGCGATCGACACCCATCTGGCCGGCGGCCTGGGCGCCTGGAAGTCGGCGGGCCTCCCGGTCGAGCGCGGTTGATCGGCGGGAAAGACGGAAGGACGACAGCGATGAAGATGTGGACCCTCATGGCGGCGGTCGCCCTGACCCTGTCCGCCTGCGGCGGCTCGGAAGAAAACACGGCGCCGTCCGCCAAGGCTGCGGCTGTGGGGGAACAGCTCGTCCTGACCTCCAACAGCCTTGCCGACACCAAGACGGTCGGCGGCGAGATCACCACCCGCGACCAGTCGCAGGCGCGCGCGCGCATTTCGGGCGTCCTCGTCGTTCTGTCTGTGCGCGAAGGGGATATGGTGCGCCAAGGCCAGCAGATCGGGCGGGTCGTCGACGACCGGATCGGTTTCGAGACCCGCGCCTATGACGCCCAGATCGCCGTCGCCGAGGCCGAGGCGGCCCGCGCCCGCGCCGATCTGGGACGGATTCAGGATCTGTACGACCACAATATCTACGCCAAGGCGCGGCTGGACCAGGCCGTCGCGGCGTCGCGCGCCGCCGACGCCCAGGCCGCCTCCGCTCGTGCGCAACGGGGCGCCAGCGCCAGCATGGCGGGCCAGGGCGCGATCCTGGCGCCGGCCGCCGGACGCGTTTTGAAGGTCGAGGTCACGGCGGGGTCGGCGGTCACCCCCGGCATATCGATCGCGACCATCACCGCCGGTCCGCCCGTCCTGCGTCTTGAGCTGCCGGAATCGCTCGCCGGCCAGGTCAAACCCGGCGCGCGCGTCCTGCTGACGGCCGACGATCTTCCGGCCGAAGCGCGCCAGGGACAGGTGACCCAGGTCTATCCCGCCATCGTCGGCGGGCGGATTCAGATTGATGCGACCGTACCGGGCCTGACCACCGAACTGGTCGGCCGCAGGGTTGCGGCCTCGATCGAGATCGGCCAACGCCATGCCCTCACCGTACCCCGGCGTTTCGTGACGACCCGCTACGGCCTGGACTATGTGGAGGTGATGTCCCCTGACCGGAAGCACAGCGCCGTCCCGGTCCAGACGGCCCCCACGAACGACCCTGAAACGGTCGAAATCCTGAGCGGCGTCAAGGCCGGCGACCGGCTGGTCGCGACGAGGACACAAGGATGAAACTGGGCCTGTCCGGGCGCCTGACGCGCTTCACCATCACCTCGCCTCTGACCCCGCTGTTCCTGCTGGCGGCCATAGCGGTCGGCCTCCTGGCCCTGTTCTCGATCCCGCGCGAGGAAGAGCCGCAGATCAGCGTGCCCATGGTGGATATCCAGGTCGCGGCGCCGGGTCTGGCGGCCGCCGACGCCGTCGAACTGATCGGGATTCCGCTCGAGACCATCGTCAAGAGCGTGAACGGGGTGGAGCACGTCTATACCCAGGCCGAAGACAATGGGGTGCTGGTGACGGCGCGCTTCCTGGTGGGTTCAAACCCCGAGGACGCCGCCATACGGATCGAAGAAAAACTCCGCGCCAACCAGGACCGCATTCCGGTGGGCGTCCCCAATCCCAAGGTGACGGTGCGCGGGATCGACGACGTGCCGGCCATCGTCCTGACCCTGACACCGAAGCCGGGCGCGGCGGGTCAGTGGACCGATCAGGCCCTCTATGACCTGGCGCACAAGCTGCGCACCGAAATCGCCAAGGTCGATAATGTGGGCCTGACGTTCGTCACCGGCGGCCGGCCCGACGAGATCCGCATCGCCCCCGATCCGGCCAAGCTCAATCAGTATGGCGTCCCGCTGGGCCGCGTCATCGAAGCGGCGTCCCAGGCCAACCGCAGTTTCCCGGTCGGCGATGTCCGCGAGAACGGTCAGGCCGTGGCCGTCACCTCAGGCCAGACCCTGGCCTCAGCCCAGGACGTCGGCCTGCTGACCGTCCGCTCCGTCACCGGCGCGCCGGTCTATCTGCGCGACGTCGCAGACGTGGCCCAGGGACCGCGCGAAGACCAGGCCCGCGTCTGGCGCTGGGCTCGCCACGAGGGCCAGTGGGCCAGCGCGCCCGCCGTCAGCATCGCCATCGCCAAACGCGCCGGCGCCAATGCGGTGGTGGTGTCCGAGGCCGTGCGTCAGCGCGTCGAAAACCTGGAAGGCAAGCTTATCCCCGAGGGGGTCGAAGTCGCCGTCAGCCGGGACTATGGCGAGACGGCGAACGAAAAGGCCAATGAGCTGCTGTTCCACCTGGCGTTGGCGACCGTGTCGATCGTCGTGCTGATCGGCTTCGCCATCGGCTGGCGCGAGGCCGCCGTCACCGCAGTGGTCATTCCCACCACCATCCTGCTGACCCTCTTCGCCTCCTACGTGATGGGCTACACGATCAATCGCGTCAGCCTGTTCGCCCTCATCTTCTCCATCGGCATCCTGGTCGACGACGCCATCGTCATGATCGAGAACATCGCCCATCACTGGGGGATGCGCGACGGCCGCAGCCGAACGGAAGCGGCCGTCGAGGCGGTGGCCGAGGTCGGCAACCCCACCGTCGTAGCGACCCTGACCGTCGTGGCGGCCCTGCTGCCCATGCTGTTCGTTTCGGGGCTGATGGGTCCCTATATGGCGCCCATCCCGGTCAACGCCTCGGCGGCGATGATCTTCTCCTTCTTTGTGGCTGTGGTGATCGCGCCTTGGCTGATGATCCGGTTCGCGCGAAAGACACTGGCCCACGGCGGGCACGATCACGCCCATGAAGAGGGCGGCGGCAAGCTGGGGCGGCTCTACGCCCGCGTGGCCCATCGCGTGATCGACAAGCGGTCCTCAGCCCGCAACTTCCTGATCGGCGTCGGCGTCGCGACCCTGCTGGCCTGTTCGATGTTCTACTTCAAGGCAGTCACGGTGAAACTGCTGCCCTTCGACAACAAGTCGGAGATCCAGGTGGTGGTCGATATGCCCGAAGGGACCAGCCTGGAAGCCACCGCCCGCACCCTCGACGAGGCGGCCGCCCAGATCCGCACCCTGCCGGAGGCGGCGGCCATGGAGGTCTATGCCGGCGCCTCGGCGCCCTTCAATTTCAACGGCCTGGTGCGGCACTATTTCCTGCGCGACCGGCCCGAGATGGGCGATCTGATGATCTCCCTCCTGCCCAAGGACGAGCGCAGCCGCTCCAGCCACGCCATTGCGCTGGATCTGCGCGCCAAGCTGAAGGCCCTGCCTCTGCCTGCCGGAGCCTCTATCAAGGTGGTGGAGACGCCGCCCGGACCGCCCGTCCTGGCCACCCTGCTGGCGGAGATCTACGGACCCGATGCTGAGACCCGGCGCAGAACTGCGCTCGAGATCGAAAAACTGTTCCGCTCCGTCCCTTATATCGTCGATGTCGACAACAGTTTCGGCCAGGAACGGCCACGGCTGCGGCTGGTCCCGGTACGGGATCGCCTGGACTACTACGGCCTGTCCGAGCGCGAGTTGCAGGATTCCATCGGCGCGATCCTGGCCGGGTCTACGGTCGGCTACGCGCCGCGCGGCGACGGCCGCTCACCCCTGCCGATCACGGTCGCCCTGCCTCAATCGGCGCGCAGCTGGAGCCGCACCCTGGCGACGACGCCCGTTGCAGTGACGACCGGCCCTTCAGGCCCGCGCCTGATCGAACTCGGCGAAGTGGTGGACGGCCGCCGCGAAGCGGGCAGCTACGCCGTCTTCCGCCGCGACGGACGACCGCTCGACATGGTGACCGCCGAACTGGCGGGCCAATACGAGGCGCCCATCTACGGCATGCTGGCGGTCAATCGCGCCATCGAGGCCCACGACTGGGACGCGCTGGGCCTGCAAAAGCCGGCGATCCGTCTCAACGGCCAGCCGGAGGACGAGTCCGTCCCCTCGCTGTTATGGGACGGCGAGTGGGAGATCACCTGGGTCACTTTCCGCGACATGGGCGCCGCCTTTATGGTCGCCCTTCTGGGGATCTATGTGCTGGTCGTGGCCCAGTTCCACAGCTTCAAACTGCCCCTGGTCATCCTGACCCCCATCCCCCTGACCCTGATCGGCATCGTCATCGGCCACATGCTGTTCGGCGCGCCGTTCACGGCCACCTCGATGATCGGCTTCATCGCCCTGGCGGGCATTATCGTGCGCAACTCGATCCTGCTGGTGGACTTCATCCGGCACACGGCCTCGCCCGACAAACCCTTGCGCGACGTCCTGATCGAGGCGGGCGCCATCCGGTTCAAGCCCATCCTGCTGACCGCCCTGGCGGCCATGATCGGGGCGGCGGTGATCCTGACGGATCCGATCTTCCAGGGCCTGGCGATCTCGCTGCTGTTCGGCCTGGCCTCCTCGACCTTGCTGACCGTCCTGGTCATTCCGGCCATCTATGTGGTGCTGCGGGATGACGGAAAACCCGCGACCCGATGACGCCGCGCCAAGCCCCCTTGGCGGATCTGGCCAGACACGCCCACGAAGCCGCCACAGTGCTGAAGCTGCTGGCTAATGAGCATCGCTTGTTGCTGCTTTGCCGGTTGACGCAAGAGGAGCGGTCGGTCGGGCAGCTTGTGGCGCTGTGCGGCCCGTCCCAGTCCGGCGTGTCTCAGAATCTGAGACGTCTGCGTGAGGGCGGACTGGTGAAGACGCGGCGCGACCGCTCGACCATCTATTACAGCCTCGCCGACGAGGAGGTTCGTCAGCTCGTCGACATCCTCTGCGACCGCTTCGGCCAACCAAGGCGGCCCGCTTAGGCGCGCCGGGCGCCTTTCTGGCGGCCCAGGCCGAGGGGGAGGGCGCGGCTCATAGCGACCGTTCGGTCCTGACCGCTCCGACCACGCTCCGCCATAAGGGAAAGCTTCAGCACGCATAGAGACTATTAGTTTGCGTAAGTATGTATGTAAGTGTCTATGACGAGTGTCTGAAGGAGACACACATGACCGGACTTCCCCGCCTGAACGAACCCGCCCCCGACTTCAACGCCCGGACGACCCATGGCGACCGCAGCCTGGCCGACTACAAGGGCAGGTGGCTGATCCTCTTTTCCCACCCGTCAGACTTCACCCCCGTCTGCACGACTGAATTCATCGGCTTCGCCCGCCACGCAGACACGTTTGCGGCGTTGAACTGCGACCTGCTGGGCCTGTCGATCGACAGCATCTTCTCGCACCTGGCCTGGACGCGGAACATCAAGGAGAAGTTCAACGTCGAAATCCCCTTCCCCATCATCGAAGACCTGAAGATGGAGGTCGCAGCCGCCTATGGAATGATCCATCCAGGCGCCGCCGACACCTCTGCGGTGCGCGCCACCTTCCTAATCGATCCGGAGGG
This sequence comes from Brevundimonas sp. FV2ps16, assembly GCF_058681075.1. Classification (NCBI taxonomy): domain Bacteria; kingdom Pseudomonadati; phylum Pseudomonadota; class Alphaproteobacteria; order Caulobacterales; family Caulobacteraceae; genus Brevundimonas; species Brevundimonas sp. FV2ps16. Next base: position 3,054,627 of record NZ_CM178728.1, read on the forward strand.
AATCCTGCGCGCCATGGTCTATTATCCGATGAGCAACGGCCGCAGCATCGACGAGTTCGTGCGCCTGCTCACGGCGATCCAGGCGTCCGACGCCAACGGCGTGGCGACCCCGGAAAACTGGCGCCCCGGCCAGCCCGCCATCGTGCCGCCGCCGAAAACGGCGGCCGCAGCGGAGGCTCGGGCCGGAGAAGGCTACGTCTATACCGACTGGTATTTCTCGACCCGCGACCTGCCCGAGCCGCCCAAGGCGGCCTGATCGGCGACCTTGATCAACCGCCTGCCGGATCGCGACACGATCCGGCAGGCCCTCCCCCTCAAAGACGCCCCATGCAGAGGCCGGCCGATCTGTCGCCGCTAACGCCGAAGAACGGGGGCGACGCGAGCAAACTGGGCCGTGTCGCCGCGCGGCCGCGCGGGCGCGTCCGAAACCTGAATCTTGGGGCGCGCAGAGACCACCCCCCCGTCGCCACAGAAGATCTCGTACAACATGCCCATGACCGCCTGAGCCCGATCATCGGCGATGGAATAATAGATCGACCGCGACTGTCGCCGAGTCTTGACCAGCCCGTACTGGCGCAGCTCCGCCAACTGTTGCGACAGAGCCGGCTGCTTGATGCCCAGATCCGCCTCGAGCTGCCCGACCGATCGCTCCTCTGCGGCGATGCGGCAAAGGATCAGCAGCCGATTGGCGTTGGCCAGCTGACGCAACAGTTCGGCGGCCTGGGGCGCCTTGTCCTTCAGCCGCTCCATGGCGGCGACCTGGTCGTCGCTCATGCGCTGCGCTCGCGATAATACCAGGCCGCATCGCCATCGCCGTCGGCGAGAGCCGCGTCCAGAGTGGTGGCGGCCGGCTCAAGCAGAGGCTCGCCCGCAGACCAGCCAGCCGGAGTGGACGCCTGTTCGCGGTCGGCGGTTTGCAGCGCCGTAACCAGCCGCAGCAGTTCCTCGACCGAACGGCCGATATTCATCGGATACCAGCTGACCGCCCGCACGATTCCGTCCGGATCGATGACGAAGCTCGCCCGCACCGTCGCGCTGTCGCTGGAGCCCGCATCCACCATGCCGAAGGCATGACCGATGGCCATGGACGGGTCCTCGATGATGGGGAAGGTCACCTTCACGCCGAAGCGGCGATAGATGTCCTTCAGCCAGGCCAGATGGGAATACAGGCTGTCGACCGACAGAGCCATCAGGTCACAGCCCAGGGCGTCGAAGGCCTCCGCGCGCTTGGCCAGGGCGATGAACTCGCTGGTGCAGACCGGCGTGAAATCGGCCGGGTGGGAGAACAGCACCAGCCAGCGCCCGCGATAGTCGCTGAGTCGTTTCTCGCCCTGGGTCGTGCGCGCAATGAAGTCCGGCGCCGGATCATTGATACGAAGGGCGCGCAGGGCGCCGGGGCTGTTTTGCGGGGCGGTCTCGATCGAATCCATGGGTGGAAACTAGAGACTTCCAACTCGCCTCGCCACAAGAAAATACATATTTGCAAAAACTATGAATGTATCTATATATCTTCATCAGAAACGGAGACCTCATGTCCTCGCAACCCCAAGACCCCATCCGCGATCAGGCCGCCGAAATCGTGCGCGCCGCCCTGGCGGATTCCACGCAACATCCTGTTGTAAAGTCCTTCTTTGACGAAGCGACCTTTACGGTCAGCCACGTGGTCCGCGACCCCGGCTCCAAGGCCTGCGCGATCATTGACAGCGTGCTGGACTACGACCCGGCCTCCGGCCGGACCTCGAACGCCTCCGCCGACGCCTTAATTGATTACGTGAAGTCCGAAGATCTCCAGGTGCAATGGCTGCTGGAGACCCACGCCCACGCCGACCACCTGTCAGCCGCGCCCTATTTGCAGGAAAAGCTGGGCGGGCGGCTCGCCATCGGCCACGAGATTCTCACCGTTCAGGCGGTGTTCGGCAAGATCTTCAACGAGGGGACTGAGTTCCGCCGCGACGGCAGCCAGTTCGACCAGTTGTTCAATGACGGCGACCGGTTCCGCATCGGCGGGCTTGAGGCCATGGTGCTGCACGTGCCGGGCCACACCCCCGCCTGCCTGGCCTATGTGGTCGGCGATGCGGTCTTCCCCGGCGACACCATGTTCATGCCGGACTATGGCACGGCGCGCTGCGACTTCCCCGGCGGCGACGCCCGAACCCTGTATCGCTCGATCCACCGTCTGACCGCCCTGCCGGACGCGGCGCGGGTCTATCTGTGCCACGATTACAAGGCGCCGCCCGGCCGCGAGGAATTCGCCTGGGAGACCACCATCGGCGCCCAGCGCACCGGCAATATCCACATTCGCGACGGCGTCTCCGAGGACGCGTTCGTGGCCATGCGCACCGAACGCGACGCGACCCTGCCCATGCCCCGGCTGATCCTGCCGTCGGTCCAGGTCAATATGAACGGCGGCCGCCCGCCGGAGCCCGAGGCCAACGGGGTTCGCTACCTCAAGGTCCCGCTGAACGCGCTGTGAACCTTCAGCGCGCCACCCGGCCTGAGCCGCAACACGCGAACCCGATCCGTAAACGGGGAGACCGAACAATGGACATCCGCCCGCTGGACGACGCCCTTTCGGCCTCCCCCCAGATCGCCTTGCAGGATCTGGCGACCCTCGCGGCCCAGGGCTTTCGGTCCGTGATCTCGAACCGGCCCGACGGCGAAGAGCCCGATCAGCCCAGCGCCGCCGAATTTCGTCAGGCCGCCGAGGCCGTCGGCCTGGCGTTCGCCCATGCGCCCGTGGTCGGAGGGGCCATCTCCGACGCCGATGTGGCGGCCTTCCGCCATATCCTCGACGCCCTGCCCAAGCCCGTGTTCGGCTTTTGCCGCACCGGGACACGCACCACCACCCTGTGGGCGCTCGCCCGCGCGGCGGACGAGGCCGACCGCCTGATCCAATGCGCCCAGGCGGCCGGTTACGACCTGTCGGCGCTTCGCCCGCGGCTGGAAGGCGTGCGCTGACCCCATGGATCTTTCCCTTCTTCAATACGGGCTCGGCGCCTGCGCCGGCTCGCTGGTCGGCTTCAGCCTGGGCCTGGTCGGCGGCGGCGGATCCATACTGGCCGTGCCGCTGATCGTCTATCTGGTCGGGGTCAAGGACCCCCACCTCGCCATCGGCACCAGCGCCTTCGCCGTGGCCGCCAACGCCTTCGCCAACCTGTTGAACCATGCCCGACACGGCGCAGTGAAATGGAAGATCGCCCTGGTGTTCGCCGTCGCCGGCGTCATCGGCGCCTTCGTCGGCTCGAGCCTGGGCAAGGCCGTCGACGGCCAGAAACTGCTGGCCCTGTTCGCCGTCCTGATGCTGGCGGTCGGGGTTCTGATGCTGCGCGGCCGTTCGGCAGACGGCGATCCCGACGTGATCCTGACCCGCGCCAACACGCCCAGGCTTTTGGGAACCGGCGCCCTGACGGGTGTGATGTCCGGCTTCTTCGGCATAGGCGGCGGATTTCTGATCGTGCCCAGCCTGATGGTCTCGACCCGTATGCCCATCTATTACGCCGTCGGCTCCTCGCTGGTCGGCGTGACGGCCTTTGGCCTGACCACGGCCTTCAACTATGCGCTGGACGGCTGGGTGGACTGGCCCCTGGCGGCGATCTTCATCGGCGGCGGCGTCCTGGGCGGCCTTTTGGGCGCGCGCCTGGCCAAGAGACTGTCAGGACAAAAGGGCGTCCTGAACACGGTGTTCGCAATCCTGATCTTCGTCGTCGCCGTATACATGCTGTACCGGAGCATCGACGCGCTCGGCCTGGTTTCATAGGATAGGATCATGGAGTTCGACGCTCTCATTCTGGCCCGAATGCAGTTCGCATTCACGGTCGCCTTCCACATCGTCTTCCCCGCCTTCTCGATCGGCCTGGCCAGTTATCTGGCCGTACTGGAAGGGCTCTGGTTGAAGACGGGGCGTGACGTCTACCTGAACCTGTTCAACTACTGGCTGAAGATCTTCGCCGTCGCCTTCGGCATGGGCGTCGTCTCGGGCCTGGTGATGTCTTATCAGTTCGGCACCAACTGGTCGGTCTTCTCCGACAAGGCCGGTCCGGTCATCGGCCCGCTGATGGCCTATGAAGTGCTCAGCGCCTTCTTCCTTGAAGCCGGCTTCCTGGGCGTCATGCTGTTCGGCCTGAAGCGGGTGGGCAAGAAGCTGCACTTCCTGGCGACCCTGATGGTCGCCATCGGCACCTTCGCCTCGGCCTTCTGGATCCTGTCGGTCAACAGCTGGATGCAGACGCCCCAGGGCTACGCCATCAATGCGGTTGGTCAGTTCGTACCGGTTGACTGGTTCAAGATCGTCTTCAACCCCTCCTTCCCCTTCCGCCTGGCCCATATGCTGCTGGCGGCCTATCTGACCACCGGCCTGGTCGTCGGCGCCGTCGGGGCCTGGCACCTGATCAAGGACCAGACCAACAAGGGCGCGCGCAAGATGTTCGCCATGGCCATGGGCATGATCCTGGTCGCCGCCCCCGTGCAGATCTTCATGGGCGACCTGCACGGCATCAATACGCTCGAGCATCAGCCCGCCAAGGTCATGGCGATGGAGGGTCACTTCGAAAGCCATCCCGACGGCGCGCCCCTGATCCTGTTCGGCCTGCCGGACCGTGACGCCGCCACGGTTCACGGCGCGGTGGAAATCCCCAAACTGTCGTCCCTGATCCTCAAACATGATCTGAACGCCCCCCTGGCGGGCCTCGACACCATCGACCGCGCCGACTGGCCGCCGGTCGAGATCGTCTTCTGGTCCTTCCGCATCATGGTCGGCCTGGGCATGGCCATGCTGCTGCTGGGCCTGTGGGGACTGTACGCCCGGGTGCGCAAGCGTCTGTACGCCGCCCCCTGGCTGCACCGTTTCGCCCTGGTCATGGGGCCGATGGGCTTCGTCGCGGTCCTGGCCGGCTGGATCACGACCGAAGTGGGCCGTCAGCCCTGGACCGTCTATGGCCTGCTGCGCACAGCCGACAGCGCCGCCCCGCTCGACGCCCCGGCGGTCGCCACATCTCTGGCCGCCTTCGCCATCGTCTATTTCGCCGTCTTCGGGGCGGGGGTCTTCTATATCCTGCGCCTGATGAGCCACGCGCCGCATCGCGGCGAAAGCGGTTTGCCCGAAACACCGATCCGTACAGCCGGCATCACGCCGGCTCCAGCCATCGACCCCGACCGGCCGATCCCTACCGGCGAGGAGACCGATCGTGAACATTGATCTGACCCTGGTCTGGGCCGGTCTGCTGGCCTTCGCCGTCTTCGCCTATATCGTCATGGACGGGTTCGACCTGGGCGTCGGCATCCTGTTCCCGACGCTTAAGCCGGGCGATCAGCGCGACAAGGCGATGAACTCCATCGCCCCGGTGTGGGATGGCAACGAAACCTGGCTGATCCTGGGCGGCGGCGGCCTGTTCGCCGCCTTCCCCCTGGCCTACGCCGTGCTGATGCCGGCGGTCTATACGCCGATCATCGCCATGCTGCTGGGTCTGGTGTTTCGCGGCGTGGCCTTCGAATACCGCTGGCGCACGGTGCGGGCCAAGCCGGTCTGGGACGTGGCCTTCTTCGGCGGCTCGCTGCTGGCCGCCTTCTCCCAGGGCGTGACCCTGGGGGCCATTCTGCAGGGGGTCGAGGTTTCCGGCCGGGCCTATGGCGGCGGGTGGTGGGACTGGCTCAGCCCCTTCAGCCTGCTGACCGGCGCCGCTGTCGTCGTCGGCTACGCCCTGCTGGGCGCCACCTGGCTGAACATGAAGACGGAAGGACCGCTCCAGGCCCATGCCCGCAGCCAGGCCTGGAAGCTGGGTCCGGCGACCCTGCTGATGATCGGCGCGGTCAGCCTGGCCACGCCCTTCCTCGACGGCGAATACGCGCGTCGCTGGTTCGACTGGCCCGGCGTGCTTCTGACGGCCCAGGTGCCGTTGCTCGTTCTGATCGTCGCCGCCGCCTTCTTCTGGACCATGCGCCGCAAGCGCGAGGTCTGGCCCTTCCTGCTGTCGCTGGCCTTATTCGCCGTCACATTCGCGGGGCTTGGCGTCAGCGTCTTCCCCTACGCCGTGCCCGACGAGATCACCCTGTGGCAGGCCGCCGCCCCGGCCTCCAGCCAGATGTTCATGCTGGTCGGCGCCCTGATCCTGATCCCGATCATCCTAGCCTACACCGCCTATGCCTACTGGGTGTTCCGCGGCAAGGTCGGCGACGACGGTTACCACTGATGCGTCGCGGCTCCACAACCGGGCTCCGGCAGGGCCTTTGGTTCGTCGCCCTCTGGGTGCTGGGCGTGGGCGTCCTGGGCGTGATCGCCTATCTTCTGCGCGGCGTTCTCAAACTGGCCGGCGGGTGAGGCCGCAGGCGCCGAACCGCTGGCCCTGGCCGCCGCTCATCACGGGCGGCGCCGTCCTTGTCGCGCTCCTCACGGCGCGTCTATGGACCCCGCCCGCCCTCTTCCCCGGCGCCTTTGCCGCCGGCGGCCTCCTGGTCGCCTTCGCCCTTGGCCTGGACCTCTGGGCCATGCTGGAGATGCGGCGGCGGCGCGCCAACATCCTGCCGCACCGGGCGGCGACCGCCCTGGTCACGACCGGTCCTTTCGCCTGGAGCCGCAACCCGATCTATCTCGCCAACGCACTGCTGCTGCTCGGCCTCGGCGGCCTGTTCGACAACGCCTGGTTCTTCGTGGCCGCCCTCGTCGCCGCCTTCGCCACCGACCGCCTCGCCATCCGGCGCGAGGAACAACACCTGGCGGCCCTCTTCGGCGCGGCGTGGTCCGACTATGCCTGCCGGGTGCGCCGCTGGCTGGGCCGGCGGATGACGTCGTGATCCCCTTTCGCCCGGCCCACAGACGCCTCCCTATCCCGTCGCTTCGTCGCTACCGTGGGGCTACGGGGCGCGGCATGTGAACCAAGCAGCTATGTTTCAATCACTACTCCGCAATCATCTCGCCAGAGGTCGCCCCGTATGACTGCCCCTCACTCCCACTCGATTGTTCAATGGGACAGAAAGCGCTGATTTATATGCGCTTTTTTCTTAACGGCCAGATCTTACCGACAGTAGCACTGTCACCAGAGTGAGGCTGATGAAAACGAAGAAGAATTTGGCCTAGATAAAATTCGAGTGATGTCTCGATCTATCGGGATGCGCGGTTCACGGAGGAGCCCTCGAGCTGCAGCCAAATCCAATCTCAAAACCCTGCTAATACCGACAAATCCATACCGACATGAGCGGCGATCGTGAGAGACGATACCCTCGTCTGGCTGATCGGCCAACGTCGTCAATGCGCCATGAGCAGTCATTAACAGCGTGCCACACCCTGGACGCCGGACCTGCTCAGTCATGCTCCCGGCGTGTCATAGATACTTGGTGATCGCCTTGAACTCGACCAGCGCCTGACGCGCCTCGCCTGGATCGCCCTCTGCGGCGTGGGCCAGGCAGTGATCGATGTGATCGTGGATCAGGGTCTTCTTGGCCGCCGCCACGGCCTTCTCGATCGCATGAAGCTGCTGGGCGAGATCGAGGCAGCTGCGGCCGTCTTCGATCATCGTGATGGTCTTGCGCAAATGGCCCTCGGCCCGTTTCAGCCGATTGACGATCTCGGGATGGGATTCGTGGAAGACGTGAGCCATAGTCCAAGCTTATCCCCCCCGGGGGGATAAGGCCAGCCTTGGCTGATGGCTCTTCGCTAGGACAGTTCGATGTTTTCACCCCTCCGCCACGCCGGTTATCGGCATCTGTTCATTGCCCAGGTCGCGGCCTTGCTCGGCACCGGCATGGCGACGGTGGCGCTCGGTCTGCTGGCCCATGATCTGGCCGGGGCCAACGCCGGCGAGGTTCTGGGCATGGCGCTCGCGATCAAGATGATCGCCTATATCGGCGTCGCGCCGTTCGCGAGCGCGCTCGCGGCCAGGCTTCCGCGTAAAGCCCTGCTCGTTTCGCTGGATGTCGTTCGGGCATGTGTCGCCGCCGCTCTCCCTTTCGTGGGCGAGGCCTGGCAGGTCTACGCCCTGATGACGGTGCTCTATGTCGCATCCGCCGCCTTCACCCCCGCGTTCCAGGCGATGATCCCGGACCTGCTGCCGGACGAGGCCGAATACACAAAGGCCCTGTCGCTCTCGCGCCTAGCGGCCGACCTGGAGAGCGTGGCCAGTCCGGTGCTCGCGGCCGTCCTGCTGGGCTTCATGAGTTACAACAACCTGTTCGCCGGCACGGCCCTGGGTTTCGTGATCTCGGCCGCGTTAGTCGTCAGCGCTGCCCTCCCGGTCCTGACCCAGGCGGTCCAGAAACCCTTCCTGCAGCGGCTTACCGGCGGGGTTCGCCTGTTCGCCCTGACGCCCCGTCTTCGCGGCCTGATCGCGATCAGCCTCGCCGAGGCCGCCGGCGGGGCCATGGTCTTCGTCAACACCGTGGTTCTGGTGCAGTCGCGGTTCGCCATGTCCGGACAGGCCGCCGCCTGGGCCCTGGCGGCGTTCGGGGGCGGGTCGATGGCGGCGGCGATCGCGCTCCCGCGCCTGCTGGACCGGATCGCCGACCGCACCGCCATGCTGTGGGGCGCGGCCCTCATGACGGTCGTGTTGCTGGCCGGATCGGTGCTGGCGAACAGCTATGTCGCCCTGCTCGTTCTGTGGGCGGTCATGGGGGTCGGCTATTCCCTGACCTTGACCCCGGCGGGTCGCGCGCTGCGGCGGTCTTCCAATGCGCATGATCGGCCGGCCCTGTTCGCGGCGCAGTTCGCCCTGTCCCACGCCGCCTGGCTGATCGCCTATCCCGTCGCTGGCCTCGTCAGCGCAGACGCTGACCCCAGCGCGGCCTTCCTCGTCCTGGCGGCCCTTTGCGCCATCGGAACGATCCTCGGCTTCCTGGTCTGGCCCGCCAACGACCCGGCCGACCTGCCGCATCGGCATGAGGCCTTGTCCGACGGCGATCCCCATCTGGAGGGAAGCGGGCAGACGCACAGCCACCCCTTCGTCATCGACGAGAAGCATCCGCGCTGGCCGAAGACGGACTGACGCAGTCCACCCGTCACCGGGGCGGGTGAAGGCGACGGGTCAGACGACCCGCTTCACTTCGCTGTAGGCCCCCTCAGTCCGCAGGGTGATGCTCACCGGGGCGCCGGTGCGGTTGCGCCAGAACCAGCCATGGCTGCCGGTGAAGGCGGCGGTGAGTTCGCCGGTTTCCTGCCGGGACGAACCCTTGCCGTAGGCGTGGTAGGACAGGCCAGGGCGGTCGGCGTGGGTATCGTAGTTCACCCGACCGCCGCTGCTGGTCCAGGTGAACCGGGTCTTCGCGCCCTCGGCCATGACCAGCTTGATCTCGGCGCCCTGGTCGGGTTCCAGGGTGATGACGGTCTCGTCTGTGCGGCTTGCGACCGCGCCTGTCACAGGCGGAAGCGCGCCGGCAGGCGGAGCGGCGACCGTCGGTGCGGGCGCGTCCAGGGGCGCGATCGCGGCAGTCGTCGAGCCGGCCGCTTCGGCGGCATCCTCGGCTTCGGCTTCCGCAGCCAGTTGGCGCTTGATCCGCCCCATCTCGGTGAGGCCGAACAGCGAACCGACCCGCGTCGGATCCACGCCGTACTCCGCCGGCAGGACGACGGTGACGAGAAGCGCGGTGGCGACGATCACCGCGATGCCGGTGGACTTCAGCAGTTGGCCGGTCGACGGCAGTTCGGAGGCGTCGGGCTTGTTGGCGTTGTACATTTCAGGTCTCCGGTCAGGCGACGAAGAAGCCGACGAGCTGATAGCCCGTCAGGATAAAACCGAGCGTCATGAGGACGACGTTGGCGGCATAGGCGTGACGCCAGAAGCCGGTCGTCTTCCTCCAGAAGCCCATGAGGATGAGGATGGCGCCCAGGGCCAGGAGCTGGCCGACCTCGACGCCGATGTTGAAGGCGATCAGGTTGCCGATCAGGCCGTCCCGCGACAGCTGGAAGTCCTGCAGCTTGGTCGCCAGGCCAAAGCCGTGGAACAGGCCGAAGATCAGGGTGGCGGCCCTGGTGGAGGGCTGGAAGCCGAACCACCTCTGATAGGCGCCCAGATTGTCGAGCGCCTTGTAGACGACCGACAGGCCGATGATGGCATCCACCAGATAGCTGGAAACGCTGACACTGGTCAGGACGCCCAGCAACAGGGTCGACGAGTGGCCGATGGCGAACAGCGTCACATAGGTCGAGATGTCCTTCATCCGATAGAGGAAGAAAATCACCCCGAACAGGAACAGCAGATGGTCGTAGCCGGTGACCATATGCTTGGCCCCCAGATAGACGAACGGCCAGAACAGGAAGCCGGACGTCTCCTGGATATAGCCCTTGTCGCCCTCGGCCACGCCGTGCGCGAGAGCGACGGTGAACAGGCCGTTGAGAAAAAGCACCACCAGGCCTGCGGTCAGCAGGCCGATGGGCGTTCGCATCCAGGCGGCGATGCTCTGGAGCCCCGAAGTCATGACGTCCTCCGTGGGACGGCAAAGGCAAGCCTGTCACGCCACGACCGTCTGACGCCGTCAGACGGAGACGGGCGGCCGTGGACGAGACTGTAGAGGGCGGGAAGCACGAGCAGGGTCAGCAGGGTCGAGGAGATGATCCCGCCGATGACGACCGTGGCCAGCGGGCGCTGGACCTCGGCTCCGGCCCCGACGTTGAGGGCCATGGGCACGAAGCCGAGGCTGGCGACGAGCGCCGTCATCAGCACCGGGCGAAGGCGGGTCAGCGCCCCCTCCCGGATGGCTTCGCCGAGGGGTCTGCCCTCCCCGATCAGGCTGCGGATGAAGGTGACCATCACGACGCCGTTGAGGACGGCGACCCCGGACAGGGCGATGAAGCCGACGCCGGCGGAGATGGACAGCGGCAGGCCGCGCATCATCAGGGCCGCCACGCCTCCGGTCAGGGCCAGGGGCACGCCGGAGAAGACGATGGCGCTGTCCTTGACCGACCGGAACAGGGCGAACAGCAGGCCGAAGATCAGCAGAAGCACGACCGGCACCACCAGCTGGAGCCGCTTTGAAGCCGAGATCAGCTGCTCGAACGTTCCGCCGTAGCTGATCCAGTATCCCGCGGGGACGTCGACCTCGGCCCCGACCTTCTGCTGGACCTCGGCGATGAACGACCCCAGGTCGCGGTCGCGGACATTGGCGGTGACGACCACGCGCCGTTTCCCGTCCTCGCGGCTGATCTGGTTCGGACCCTTTTCGAGGGCGATGGTGGCGACCTCTTCCAGCGGGACGAAGGCCTGCCCGCCGCCTGCTGACGGCAGCGGGATCTGGAGCCGTCCAATGGCGTCGGTATCCTGGCGAAGGGTCTCGGGCATCCGGACCACGACATCGAACCGACGGTCGCCCTCGAAGACCTGGCCCGCGACCACCCCGCCGATCGAGGTGGCGACGACCGACTGGACGTCTTCGATGCTCAGCCCCAGGCGCGACAGGGCCGCGCGGTCGGGGGTGATCTGAAGCACCGGAAGGCCTGTGACCTGTTCGACCGCCACGTCCTGGGCGCCGGGAATGGCGCCGACGACGCCCTCGACGGCCTGTCCGACCTCGAGCAGCTGCTCCAGGTCGTCGCCGAACACCTTGATCGCCACATCGGCGCGGACGCCCGAGAGCAGTTCGTTGAACCGCATCTGGATCGGCTGGGTGAACTCGTAATTGTTGCCGGGGATCAGTTCGACGGCCTCACGCATCTTCTCGACCAGTTCGGTCCTGGGTTTTCGGGGGTCAGGCCAGTCGGAGCGATCCTTCAGCATGATGAAGGTATCGGCGACCGACGGCGGCATGGGGTCGGTTGCGACCTCCGCCGTGCCGATCTTGGCGAAGACCCGCTCGACCTCGGGGAACTGTGCCAGCCGGCGTTCCAGAGCCGTCTGCATCTGCACGGCCTGGGTCAGGCTGGTGCCGGGGATGCGCAGGGCGTGCATGGCGATGTCGCCCTCGTCCAGGTTCGGGATGAACTCCGACCCCATCCGTGACGCCCCAAGACCCGCGATCGCGACCAGGGCTACGGCGACGCCCACGAAGGCGACCCGCAGCCGCAGGGCCACGTCCAGCGCGGGTTCATAGAACCGGCGTGCGCCCCGCATCAGGAAGCTGTCCTTCTCCTCGACCTTGCCCGTGACGAACAGGGCGACGGCGGCGGGCACGAAGGTCAGCGACAGGATCAGGGCGAAGGTCAGCGCCATGACGACGGTGATCGCCATCGGGTGGAACATCTTCCCCTCGACCCCGGTCAGGGCGAAGATCGGCACATAAACGAGCGTGATGATCAGGACCCCGAACATCGATGGCCGGATGACCTCGCTGGAGGCCGAGGCCGCCAGAGCGAACCGTTCCTCGCGCGACAGCAGACGGCCCAGACGATGCTGGGCCTCGCCGAAGCGACGCAGCACATTCTCGACGATGATGACGGCCCCGTCGACGATGAGGCCGAAGTCCAGCGCCCCCAGGCTCATCAGATTGCCCGAGGTGCCGGTCTGGACCATGCCGGTGATGGTCATCAGCATCGTCACAGGGATAACCGCCGCCGTGATCAGGGCGGCGCGAATGTTCCCGAGCAGGAGGAACAGCACGACGATGACCAGCAGCGCGCCTTCGAGGAGGTTCTTCTCGACGGTATGGATGGCGCGATCGACCAGGTCGGTCCGGTCATAGACGGCGACCGCATCGACGCCGGCGGGGAGCGAGCGTGCCGCGACTTCCAGCCGCGCAGCCGCCGCCTGCGACACCGTCCGGCTGTTCTCGCCGACCAGCATGAAGACCGTGCCCAGCACGATCTCCTTGCCGTTCTCGGTCGCTGCCCCGGTGCGGAGTTCCTCGCCGAGGATGACGTCGGCGACATCGCCGACGCGGATCGGCGCGCCGCTCCGGTTGGCCACGGTGATCGCGCCCAGGTCTTCGACCGAGGTGGCCTGTCCGGGCACCCGAACCAGATACTGTTCCCCGAACCGCTCGACATAGCCCGCGCCGACGTTGGCATTGTTGCGTTCCAGCGCCTCCACCACCTCGCTCAGGGTCACGCCGTAGGCGGCCAGCCGGTCGGGATAAGGGGTGACGTGATACTGGCGCTCGAACCCACCGATGGTGTTGACCTCGGTGACGCCCGGCGTGTTGCGAAGCTGGGGCCGGATGACCCAGTCCTGGAGGGTGCGCAGGTCCTCGGCGCTGTAGGGCTCGCCGTCGGGACGGCGCGCGCCCGGCTCGGCCTCGACCGTGTACATGAAGATCTCGCCGAGACCGGTCGAGATCGGACCGAGCTCCGGGATGATCCCGTCGGGCAGCTGGGCCCTGGCGGCCTGGAGCCGTTCGTTGACGAGCTGGCGCGCGAAGTAGATGTCGGTGCCGTCCTCGAAGACGACGGTGACCTGGCTCAGGCCGTAGCGGGAGATCGAGCGGGTATATTGAAGGCCCGGCACGCCGGCGATGGCGGTCTCGACCGGGAAGGTGATTCTCTGCTCGGATTCCAGCGGCGAGAAGCCGGGCGCCTCGGTGCTGATCTGCACCTGGACGTTGGTGATGTCGGGCGTGGCGTCGATGGGCAGGCGCTGGAAGCTCCAGACGCCGACTGCGCACGCCAGAAGGACAAGGGCCATGACGCTCCAGCGAAACCGGATCGACAGCGCGATGATGCGTTCAAGCATGGTCAGCGCCCCTAGTGGTCGTGGCTCGCGCCGGACTTGTCGATGTCCGCGCGAATGAGGAAGGCGCCGTCGACGACGTATTCGGTTCCGGGTTCGAGACCACCCAGAACCTCGGTCCACTCCGGCGTTCGGCGACCCAGTTCGAGCATCCGCACCTCATAAGTGTCGCCGACCCTGGCGTAGACGACCTGGAAGTCCCGGAACGGCTGGATGGCCTTGGTGCGGACCGCGAGTGGTGTCTGGGTCGTGCCGACCTGCACCGTGCCCTGAACCCCCAGACCGGGACGCCAGGCCCCGTTCTGGGACGGCAGATGGACGTGGGCGATCAGGGTCTGGCTGGTCAGGTCGGCGGTCGGCAGGACGGCCTCGATCTCGGCATTGATGCGGTGATCCCCGGCGAGGCTGCGAACCTCGACGCGCTGACCGACGCGGACGCGTTCCGCGTCGCGGGGGTAGAGGAAGAATTCGGCATGGACCTGGTTCGGATCGCCGATGACCAACACGGGTTCGTTGCCGGTGATGGCCCCGACCCCGACGTTCTTGGCCATGACCACGCCCGAGATCGGCGCGGTGACGGAATAGGTCTGGAGGCTCTCGCTGGACTCGACCCGTGCGACGACCTGGCCCCGGCGCACGCGGTCGCCCAGCTGAAGCGACAGCATCATCACCCGGCCCGGATAACGGGCATGGACGTCGGCCTTGCCCTCGGGCGTGATCTCGATCCGGCCGTTCAACGGCAGGGACTCGCCTAGATAGGCGGACCCCGCCCGCTCGGTCGTCACACCCCCCTCGCGGGCGGCGTCGGCGGTGATGACGGTCCGGCCCTCGTAGGAGGCGTAGGCCCAGGTCGAGGTCTTGCCGGCATGGGTCGCGTTGACCGCGACGTCGAACGAATGCGGCTCGAACACCACGCCGGGACTGGCCAGATAGTCCTCGGTCGCCGTGAAGGCGAAGCGATCGATCTTGCCGCCAAGACGCGTCAGGCCGATGGTCGCCTGGACCTGACGCGGGTCGAGCGGCTTATCCTTCAGATAGGGATAGAGCCGGAACAGGGGCTCCGGTCCTTCCTCGAAGATGGTCAGTTCCAGGGCGAAGTCGCCGTCACGAAGCATCCGCCCCCGGTGGGGACCGCGTTCATAGTCGGCGGCGGCGGCCTCGGCCTGTTCGCCTGCCTTTTCGGCAGGCTTGTCGCCGCAGCCGGCGACGGCGAAGGCGACGACGATCGTGGACGCGACAATCCAGCGTCGCGAAGAGGTCAGGCGGATCATGGTTGGATCTCCAGGGCGAGGATCAGGTCGCCGTGCGCGCCGGTCAGCCGGTCGAGGCGGGCGCGATCGATGTGGAATTGCTTGAGGACCGCGACCCGTCGGGCCCGGGTCTGCAGAAGGGCGGTCTGGGCGGAGATGACGTCGTTGTAGGTGAAGCCGCCCCGGTTGAAGCCGTCGCGCACGAGGACAACGGCGCGCTCGGCCTGGGGCAGGGTCTCCTCCCCGATCCGACGGGCCTCGCTGGCGCGGGCCATCTGCTGGACCTGAAGGCGCGCGATCTCCCGCTCGCGGTCGATCCGCGCCGCCGCGAGGTCGCCCTCCGCCGCGAGGCCTTCGGCGCGCGCCTGATCGATCGCGCCCCGGTTCTGATCATAGCGCTGGAGAGGGATCGATCCCCCGACGACGAAACCGACATCATTGCCGTCGCCGAAGTGGCGGACGCCGACGCTGACTGTGGCGTCCGACCGGGCGCGGGCGGTCTCCACCGCGACACGAGCCATAGCGATGTCGCGCTGGGCCAGGAAGACATCGAGATCGGCCTGGGCGGCGTTGCCGGCAACCTCTCGGGCGCCGTCCACATCGGTGAATGTCTCCTGGCCGAGCGTGAAGTCGGCGGTGCCGTCCCAGTATCTGGCGAGCGAGATGCGGGCCACGCGCACAGCGATTTCAGCCTGGTCGAAGTCGATCTGCGCCTGGGCGAGCTCGGCCTCGGCCCGCGCACCGGCGAACAGGGGATCTCGCGCCATGTCGACGCGACGCCCCACCTCGGCCGCGAACCGTTCCGCCAGATCGAGCCGCTCTCGCGCGATCTCCAGCTCGGCGTCGCTCGCCAGAGCCTCGGCCCAGGCCCGCTGGACCTGTTCGAGCCGGTCCAACTGCCGCGTGCGGGCGGTCGCTGAGACCAGCAGCCCCTCGCTTTGAGCCAAGGACACACGCGCGGACCGGTCTCCACCACGTTCAAGTCGTTGTTCGACGCTCAGCGTGGTCTCGGTGCGCGCGAACAGGTCGCCGCCGCCGAAGGCCGGAAAGTTCTCAACAAGGACCCCAAGCGTTGGATTGGGTCGGACGTCGGCTTGGCGTACGGCAGCCTCGGACGCCTGACGCCGTGCCTGTGTGGGCGCCATGGATGGATCGCTCAGGACCGCGCGACGCAGCGCCTCCTCCAGCGACAGGCTCGGTGCGTCGGCTTCTTCCGCCGTCGCCACCTGGCCAGGGGCCAGAGCAAAGGCAGGCGTCGGCGGCCAGGCAGCCGCCAGGGTGAGCGCAAGGGCCGAAACGGCCGTCAGTCGCGCCCACGATCCGGCACGGCCGGACGATGGGGTGGGCAAGGGAGTTCTCCAGAAACAAGGGCGCGCGCGACCGGTCGGCCGCGCCGGATCAGATGACCGTGCGCGTCTGTTTCGGAGGATCGTCGAGGCCTTCGCCGTCGTGCCCGGGACGGGAATGATCCCGGGAGGGGCGCTTCATCCTCTCCGCCGACCGGAGTACGGCCAGCATGACTTGCCCCGCCGGGGGAGCCGCATTCGGGTGATCGCCATGCGACGCATGATGGTGGGCGTCGATGCGAGGTCCCGTTTCGTCCTCGGTCCCGTTTGACGCGACGTCGTGGTCAGGGTCGGCATCGGACGGCGCGACGTGGACGTGGAGCGGATCGTGGTCCGCATCGAGACCGCTTAGGGGCGAGGCCACGGGGGGCCAGTCGGAGGCATGGGCGAGTTCATGCCGCGTGTCCGACGCGCCATGCAGGCTCACGACCACCACAGCGGCGGCGCAAAAGCTCACACAGAGGATGCGGAATTGACGAAGCAAGAAGTTCTCCCGACTCCTGCCATAGGGTGCGTCTCCCACCATGGCAACGGTTCGAGGGCCGTCCACCTGCGCACCACGCGTCCCAATGCGCGTTCGATGAGGCCTTTTCAATTGGCCACGCCCTCATCAAGCCCGCATCTACCGGACGGGATCCACGTCAGTCGCCGACCAGATCGCCTCTCGCGTAGATCGGATTCGAATAGATCCACGTCATCTCGCGTCCGGGTCCCAGCAGCGTCCGTAAGCTCGTGACGACCTCGACCCGGAACACACCCTGACGGTTGTCGACGACGTCCAGGCCGTCAGCCCCAGGCTGGCTTTCCGCGATGGAGACGCCGTTTCTCAGAAGCCGGATAGCCGGACGGAGCCGTGCCGCAGAAGCCGGCAACACGATGCTGTAGCGCGTTGGGCACCCCGCAGGAATCTCGTCGCCCATCCAGGCCAGACGGTCATCCTGAGCGGCCGTAAACATGAAGCCGGTCGCGTCGGCCAACTGGTCGACAGCGACATACAGGTGGCCCTCCCGGAAGGCATCGTAGAGGATGGATCTGTCGGCTTCGAACTCCCCCTGAAAGGGAACGGTGCTGAGAATATGGTCGCTTGCGATCCGCATGATTTCGCCGGCGGGCGGAAAGGCCATGCGGCGGCCGCCCGCCACCTCGATGGACTGGTGGATGTCGGGCGCGTAGACGCCGACGAAGCGACGGCTCTGTCCGATCGTGTCCCACAGCCGCAGGCTGCGCGTTGGATGAACGCCCAGCGTGAGATAGGCGGATGCCCGATCGAACGGCAGGATTGCCAAGGCCGCGGCCTTGGCAAGAAGGGGCGCGGCCTCGAAGGAGTCCGCCAGATCCAGGATTTCCATCCCGTCGATCCGCCGGTCGATATTGCCGCGCCAGGCCCACCTGCGGTGTGTCGGGTGGGCCACGAAAGTCAGACCCCCGGCGCCCGAGACAGCGGACAGAAGGGCGGTGGTCGGCATGGCATCTTCAACCGTGGCCGCATCGCCGCCGAGAGCGAGAAGATGGCCTTCCGGCCGGGAACTCTCCATCCCCGTGAGCATGAGGACGTCGCCGTTCCAGCCCTCGCGGTGATCGATGATCGGCTGAAGCGTGTTGTGATCGGTGACGATGACGAACCTGAGACCCTGCGCGCCGGCAGCCTTGGCCAGGCTATCGTAGGAGCCGGTGGCGTCCTCCGAATAGTCGCTGTGAACGTGAACCAGGCCGGCGTAATCGTAAGGGGAAGTGAGGGATCGGGCCGTCGGCAATTGGTCCTGGGTGTGCTGTGGCGCCTGCGTCCCCGGCGTGGGTGTGGGCAGGGCCATCGCGGTCGTGCCGGCACCGGCGCCGGCGTCGGAAACATGCCCCACGAGACCGGCCGAAACGGCGATCACGAACAGAACCCACAGGCTCGGCCAGTCACGGCCCCGCCCCCCAGATGGCGACGGTGACAGGGTTGTCATCGGATCAGCTTTCGCCGAGCCACATCCGTCATCGGCGATCACCGGTCATGGGTCTTGAATCCGGCAGGCCGGGCCCATGCCCGCCCTGCCGCGTCGAAAGCGCAAAGACCACAGCAGCGATGACGGCGAAGAAGATAAGGCTCACCCGCTCCGCGCCGAATCCCAGCCCGCCGCTTGCCGAGGGTTGCGACAGCAGGTCCCCGATCGAGGCGCCGAATGGACGCGTCAGCACATAGGCGACCCAGAAGATCAGAACGGCGTCGGCCTTGAAGACGAAGTAGGCTGCCGCCGCCGCCACGATCATGCCGCCGAAAACGGCTGCCGACAGCGCATAGCCCCAGTGCAGCGTCTCGGCCACGAGGTCGCCCGCGGCGGTACCGAGCGCGAAGGTGAAGAGGATCGCGGCCCAGTAAAACAGCTCTCTGGGCCGGGTGACGATACTGTGGATCGACAGGGTGCGTTCGCGGCTGAACCAGACGGCGAAGGTGGCACCGAGCAGGACGACGAACGTGGCGGTCGAGACAAATAGACTCACGCCGAGCCGGTCCGTCAGATTGTCCGTGATCAGGGTCCCGACCACGCTGAGCAGCACGACCGTCAGCCAGTAGATCACCGGCATGTATCGCCGGACTCGCAGCTGGATGAAAAGCATCACCAGGAGCAGCAGCGTCATCACGGCAGAGGTGCCGGCCAGTCCCAGACCCATCCGCACCGCCAGATCGTCCGCGCCGGTCTCGCCGATGGTGGTGGCCATGATCTTGATCACCCAGAACGACAGGGTGATTTCGGGCACCTTGTTCATCATCGTCGCGAAAGATGCGCGGTTCGAGCGGGGGGCCAACTCAGCCATGGATTTCAGACCTTTGGCTTGGCGAAGTAGGCTTCGAGTTCATCGACCAGATCGAGTTCGGTCTGATCAACACGGAGGGCGGCCGCCGGCTCCTGGTTGCGCGCCGCCGTCTTGAGCCCCGTGATCGCGGCGGAGACGCGCTGCTGAAGCGTCGCATCGGTGACGCGCGGCGCGATCAGCCGCCACTGGGCCTCCGCGAAATCCGCCGCGACGACGGCGTCCCCCCAGCGCTGCGGCTGAGCGGCCAGATCCGCCCCGTAGCGGAAACCGGCGTAGTCCAGGAGACTGACCTCCACGGGCACCCCATCGCTTGAGGGACCAGAGGAGACGAACAGCCGAAAGGCCTCGACCGAGGCGATAGCCAGGTCGGCGCGGTTCAGCGAGGCGCGGGCGGCGTCGATCTCCGTCAGCCGTCGCGCCAAGGTTTCTGCGGGCGAAGCGGCAAGGGTCTTGCCGTCTCGCGCCGCGGCCTTGCGCGCCTGGGCGATCAGCCCATCCAGCTGCGCCGGAGTAGCAGTAAAGGCCTGTTCCGTGAGGCCCTCGAAATACTCGGACGCCGGCAGGGGCGCGGTGTCGGTGCCCGCAGGCGTCGCCGCGACCGGCGCCGGTGATCCGGGGGCGCGCTCAGGTTTCTGACATCCGGCCATGGTGCCGGCGATCGCGGCCAGACAAAGGAGGGAGCGCAGTGGACGAGCGTGGCGAAGATCTGCCGAGAACATGGTGAGGCCTTTCAAAGGAAGGTTGGTCCGACCTGCGGGCGATGAGCCGCGGAGGGTCGGGCTCCGCGGCTCGCGTCCGTCAGTCGGGGTTCGGCCCTTCCTGTTGATTTTCCAGCACGGCTCCGGTCCCGGCATCGACGCCGACCTCGAAGGCCTTTCCGTCGCTGCGGATATCGAACGAATAACGCAGACCCGTTCCACCGGCCTCCCGTTCGAGTTCGTGATCGGTGATCTGCCCCGGACGGGCCTGAAGGGCGATGGCCTCAGCCTGGGCCAGAGTGACCTGGGCCTGGGCCATCAGCGCCCCGCTTTCGTCGGCTTCGTCGGCTTCGTCGGCCTCGGAGGCTTCGGCCTGGTGTTGGGCTGGACGGTGGGCCGTCTGCGCCACGGCGAAGCCGCCGATCGACAGGGACACGACCGCGGCGGTCAGGATGATGCGCTTCATGGTAACTCCGATCACTGGGAGGCGATTTGCCTCGAGCGCATCATCGGCCGGGCCATGTTCGCAGAACATGATCGCAACATTGCATCTTGCGCATCATGCTCGCCGGACGACTCTGCCCCGGGGAACGTCGGGCTCCGGGCGGCAACGAATGTCGCTATCTGTTGGACCCAGGCGGGAGAACCGCCGGCAGGCTCAGGCTGATGGCCAGGCCGGGCGTTCGATTGGTGATCGCGAGCGGAGCCTCGTGGAGGGCCGCGATTGCCGCGACCATCGCCAGACCGAGCCCGGAGCCGGCGGTGTGCCGACTTTGGTCGACCCTGTAGAAGCGTCGCGTCAGAAGCTTCAAGGCCTCCTCCGGGGCACCCGGGCCGTCATCGACGACGCTGAGCCGAACGTCCTCGCCCTCGTTGCGGACACAGACCTGAATGATGCGCCCCGGCGCCCCATGGACAAGCGCGTTGTCGATCAGGCTGGCTATCACCTGAGCCAGCATGGTGGGGTCCCCGTTCACCATCGCAACGGGATCGACCTCAAGCGACAGCGCTCGGCCACTCTGATCGGCCGCGGGCTGGTAGGCGTCGACGACGTCCGTGGCCAGAATCGACAGATTGACCTTCTGGAATCGTCGGCCGCCGCTGCCTTCGATCTGCGCGAGACGCAGAAGGGCCGCGAATATCTCGAGGAGGTGATCGGTTTCCTCAACGGCATCGGCGATCAGGCCTTCTCTGGCCCCTGCATCGGCGGACTGCGCATCCTCGAGCGTATTGCGCAGCCGGGTCAGCGGCGTCCTCAGATCGTGGGCGACGTCCGAAGACACCTGCCTGACGGCTTCCATGGCGGCTTCGAGACGCTCGAGCATGGCGTTCAATGTCGCGGCGAGATCGTCAAACTCACGCCCGAAGCCGAGCGACGGCAGGCGCTCGCTAAGATCTCCGCCCATGACCCGTTCCGCGGCCGCACCGATGTCCTGCAGGCGTCGCAGAAGCAGAACCCCCAACCCCGCGCCTCCCGCCAGGGCGAGCAGGACCAGGGCCGACCCGCCCCACCAGGCCAGACCCCGCAGCCATTGGCGCAACTCGGCGAGAGCATAGGTGTCGCGCCCCACCGCGACGAAGGTGCCGTCCCGGGCATGAGCCGTCAGGACAAAGACCTCGATGCGACCGGAAACACCGTCCCCTTCGTCGGCCGCGGCGGGGATGCTGAACCGGCCCGCCCCCCTGATCGTCTCCACAGACGCGGGCAGGCCGGCATCCAACCGCTGTCCATCGGGCGCGACGACCCGGTAGCTGAAGCGTTCGGGCTGACCGCCCGAGACATGTTCCCTCAGCGACGCGATCAGGGCGGGACCGCCCTCCGCGTTGGCGTCGGCCACCAGGACGGCGACCTGATCGCGCAGTGCGTCCCGGGCGGTTTCCTCGGCGAAACGTCCGACGGCCACATCCAGGGTGACCAGCAGAGCGGCGGTGCCCAGTCCAAACACGAGCGCGAACGCCAAGGCGAGACGGACGGTGGTTGTGTGCCACAGGCGGGTCGGGGTTCTATTCCGGTTCATCGATCACATACCCCACGCCACGAAGCGTGCGGATCAGTTCAGCCCCGAAGCCTCGATCCACCTTCGAACGGAGGCGGCTGACGTGAGCGTCCACGATGTTGGTCCGGGGGTCGAAGTGAAAACCCCACAGGCTCTCCAGAAGCATGGTTCGCGTGACCGTCTCACCCTTGCGGCGCGCCAGATACTCCAGCAGCTTGTATTCCTGCGGCGTGAGCTCGATCCGGCGTTGAGCCCGCCTCACCCTGCGTCGCGCGGTATCGATCTCAAGGTCGAAGATGCGGATCGTTTCGGCGAGCCCCGAGAGCGGTGGCCGTCGAACCAGAGCATTCAGCCGCGCGAGCAACTCGCTGAAGGCAAAGGGTTTGACGAGATAGTCGTCGGCCCCGCGTTCCAGCCCCGTCACCCGGTCCTCGACCGATCCAAGCGCGGTGAGAACCAGGACGGGGGCATTCACACCCTCGGCGCGCAACAGCCTGATGGCTTCAAGGCCGGAGAAGCCCGGCAGCATCCGGTCCATGACGATCGCGTCGTGCCCGCCGACCATGCCCATCTGGACACCGTCGTCGGCGGTATGTGCGACGTCGACGGTATGACCGTTCTCCGTTAACCCGCGGGCGATGAACGCGGCGGTCCGTTCGTCATCCTCGACGACGAGCACTTTCATAGCTGGAGATCGCGGGCCATCGCCGCACATGACCACGAACCGCGGAACCCAGCCAGCGATGGGCAGGCTCGGCAGAGAGATTTAATGCGATCGTCAGACTGAGCGTAAGTGGCAGGGCCTAGCCACTGCGCATGGGAGACCAACGAAATGATGCGTCTGGAAAGGTGCCCCCCGGCGCCTGGACGCTCCAGCCGATCGAGCGACTGACCCCGAGCCTGGGCGGGACCAGGGGAACACGCTCGGCATGACGGCTGCTTCGCGCGACCGGTTCGAATGCCGGACCGTCATGAGCGTGCCCACCCGGCCTGGCCGACCGGCTGGCAACCTCGTCGTCAGGCCAGGCAAGGGCGCAGATCCCTTCGCCCGCCCCCGCCAAGGGCCTGGGTCACCCCCCGGCGGCTCCGGTCTTTCGAACAGGGCCAGGCCGTGGTTCAGAATAAACCAAGCCATGGCCGGAAATGCGGTGTCTAATGAACGCGCGCTGGTCGACGTACTGGACGAGCGTTGCAAGCTCGCGGCCCCACGCTCCGCCTGGGCCGCCGGGCCTTCGGGGATGGCGATCCTGATCATGGGGAGCCCTGAGTGGGTGCGCTGATGCGTCGACCCGAAAGAACGACTTGGGACTGTGCGGCGAGGAGCTGGGCTCTTGAAGCGCCGAGCAGGGCCGTAGCGTGCCTCGCCGTCTTCGTTCTGGGCGGCTGCGCATCTTATTGGCAGGCTGACCTGCCGGGCCGGCCGCCCCCCGATCCGTCGGCGACGGAACTCGCGACCGGCGCCGCCCGGCTCGACCATGCCCGGCTCGATCCGGTGGACATCGACCTGTCTTTGCCCTTGTCGCCGGAGCAGCTGGGCGTCATCGCCGTGATCGCCAACCCTGATCTGAAAGCCGAGCGCGCCAGGCTGGGGGTCACCGAGGCCCAGGTGTTCGAGGCCGGCCTCCTGCCGGATCCCCAGTTCTCCTTCAGTCTCGACCGGCCCGTTTCCGCACCCGGCCTGGTGGACGCCATCGCCGGCGGCCTCGGCCTCGACACCTCCAGTTTCTATATGCGACGTGTGAGGCAGCGATCCGCCCAGGCGTCGCGGGATCAGGTCAAGCTCGACCTTGCGTGGCAGGAATGGCAGGCGGCAGGTCAGGCGCGGCTACTGGCGTCCCGCATCGGCGGTCTGGAAGGCATTCGGCGGCTTGCCGTCGAAGCCTCGTTGGCCGCGGATGACGCGCTTGACCGGACCCTGAGAGCCGTGGCGCGTGGCGATCTTCCGGCGAGCGACCTCGAGGCACGCAGGATCTCGGCGGCTGATGCGGGAGATCGTGCCCGGACCGCCGAACGCGACCTGCTGGCGGCCCGGTTCGCCTTGAACGCGGCTCTGGGCCTGTCGCCGGACTTCGTCATCGCCCTGATTGCCCCCCCGAATCTCCACCGGACTGCCCCCGACCCGGCCGGCCTGGTCGAGCAGGCCTATCGTCAGCGCCTCGATCTGGCTGCCCTACGGGCCGGCTATGAAGGCCAGGACGCCAATCTGCGACTTGCCCTGCTGCAACAGTATCCCCGGCTGAACCTGTCCCTGAACGCGGCGCGGGACACGGGCGCGGTGCGAACCAATGGGGTGGCGATCGGCTTCGACCTGCCCCTGTGGAACCGGAACCGCGGCGCCATCGCGATACAGGACGCCACGCGTGAACAACTCCGCGCCGAATACGAGGCGCGCCTGTTCGCCGCACGATCGGACATCACGACCTTGATCGCCGCCTACCGTATCGGCATCCGGCAACGCGACGAGCTCGAGGCCCAGGTCGCGCCGCTGAGGCAGACGGTCGAAGCCTTCGAACGGGCCGGCGCGCGCGGTGACATCGCGCGGGCCACGGCCGAGACGGCGAGACAGGCTCTGACCGACAAGGAGATTGCTCTGGCGGGCCTGGATCAGGCCCTGGCGGAACAATGGGTGGCGCTGGAACTGGCCTCCGGCGCCTTGATCGGGGATGGCGAATGAAGCGGATTGTGGCAGGCTTGGCGGCGTTGACGCTGGTGCTGGCGGGTTGCTCGAAGCCGGCGGAGAAGGCGGCCCCGCCTGTGGCGACGGTGCGCACCGCCCCGGTCGTCACCCAGATGCTCGACGAGACCGTCACCGCCTATGGACAGGTGGAGTTCAACCCGTCCGCCGTCCGGACCCTGACCGCGACCTTTGAGGCCCAGGTGGCCCAGGTCCATGTCAGCATCGGCGAGGCGGTGCGAGCCGGCCAACCGATCGTGACCCTTGTGGCCAGCCCGACGACCCGTCTTGATCTGGATCGTCTCGCCCGGGAGGCCAGCGTGACAACCGCCGAACATGCGCGGCTTCAGCGCCTTCGCGCCGACGGCCTTGCCGCCGACGCCGAGGTCACGGTGGCGGAAGCGGCCGCGGCCACGGCCCGCGAGGCCAGCGCCAACCTGCGCCGTCTGACTGGCGGAGGTCAGATCACGCTGCGCGCGCCGGTCAGCGGCGTGATCGACAGCCTTCCCATAAGCCCCGGCGCTCTGATCAGCACCGGCGGCGCGGTCGCCGGTCTGGGTTCGACCAGCCTGCTGAACGCACGTCTCGGCATTGAAGTCGAGGATGCACAACGCATCCGTCCCGGCTCCGAGATCCGTCTGACCGGCCTGCACGAGGGTGGAGCGGCGGTCCAGACCCGGGTGGCCTCCGTGGACCGTCGGGTAGAGCCCGCCACTCGCCTCGCCGCCGTGATCGTCTCCCTGCCCCCCGGCAGCCCGGTCCTGCCCGGTGAGGCGCTCAAGGGACAGATCGTCATCGGTACGCTGCCGAACGCCACCGTCGCGCCCCGGGCGGCGGTCCTCTATGACGGAGATCGACCCTATGTGTTCGTCGTCGTACGCAATGTCGCCTCGCGTCGGCCGGTCACCGTCGGACTGGAACAGGCCGATGTCGTGCAACTGACCAGCGGCGTCGCTCCGGGTGAACGGGTGGTCGTCGACGGCGGTCCGGCACTGACGGACGGTATGACCACGCGAGAAGGGCCGCCCCCGGCCTCAACCCCGTCGGGCACGCCGTGAGCCGCTGGCTCAGCGGCCAGGTCCGCTTCATCGTTCTGGCCTTTGCTCTGCTGGCGCTGTCGGGATCGGCCTCCGCCTTGCGGCTGCCGGTCAGCCTGTTCCCCCATATCGACTTTCCGCGGGTCGTGGTCGCCCTGGACGCCGGCGACCGCCCCGTCGACCAGATGGTCAACCAGGTGACGCGCCCGGTCGAACAGGCCCTGCGTACCGTGCCCGGCGTGGTGGGCGTCCGATCGACCAGCAGCCGCGGATCGGCCGAGCTTTCGGTCAATTTCGCCTGGGGCGCGGACATGGTGGCGGCCACCCTGCAGGCGGAATCGGCCGTGAACGCCGTGGTGCCCGACCTGCCCGCCGGCACCCGCTTCGAGGTCCGGCGCATGGACCCGACGGTCTTTCCGGTCCTGGGCCTCGCCCTCGTGTCATCCAGCCGCGACCCGATTGCGCTGCGTGACTTCGGCCGTCTCCAGCTCGCACCCCTGCTCTCGTCGGTGCCGGGCGTCGCCAGCGTCAATGTCCTCGGTGGCCAGGAAAAGGAATACCAGGTTCTGGCCGACCCGGCCCGCCTCCAGGCGCTCGGCATCTCGATCGAGGATCTCGCCCGCACCCTGTCTTCCAACAATGTGGTGGTCGCAACGGGCCGGCTGGAAGACCGCTATCGCCTCTATCTGGTCCTGGCCGACAACCGTCTGACCGGCATCGACGACATTCGCCGCACGGTCGTCCAGACGGGCACACGCGGCGTGGTCGAACTGGACGACATCGCCCAGGTCGTCACCCGCGAGACCCCCCAGTGGACCCGCGTGACCTCGCAGGGACGGGACGCGGTCCTGTTGAACATCCGCCAGACCCCGGACGCCAACAGCGTCGCCCTGGTCAAGGAGGTGAGAAAGCGGATTGCGGAGTTCGGCTCCCAGACGCCGCCGGACGTGCAGATCATCACCTACTACGATCAATCCCAGCTGGTCACGGCCGCCGCCAGCAGCGTGAGGGACTCCATCCTCCTGGGCGCCCTGCTGGCCGGGATCGTCCTGTTCGTCTTTCTGCGCAGCCTGCGCTTCATGCTGATCGTCGCCCTGTTGCTGCCCGCGACACTGGCGGCCACGACCATCGTGCTCGGCCTGATGGGCATGAGCTTCAACATGATGACCCTCGGCGGCATGGCGGCCGCCGTCGGCCTGGTCGTCGACGATGCGGTCGTGATGCTCGAACATCTGATGCGTCGACTGCAGGAGCGCCATCGCGATGCCACCACCGGCGGCAGCGTGCTGGACGCGGCGTCGGAAATGATCCGTCCCCTGATCGGATCGACGCTGGCGACGGTGCTCGTCTTCGCTCCGCTGGCCTTCCTCGGCGGGGTCACGGGCGGCTTCTTCAAGGCCCTGGCGGTCACGATGTCGGCAGCCCTCGGGATTTCCCTTCTGTTCGCCCTGTTCGTCGCGCCGCTCCTGGCCGACCGCTGGGTGCGGGACAGGGACGTGCAGCAGGCCGAGAAGAGCGGCGCGATTCTTGACCGCTTCGGATCCCGCTACGAGACGTTGATGCACCGCCTGCTCAAGGCCCCGGGCCGGATTGCATTGATCGTCGGGCTCGTCATGCTCGTGGTGGGCGGCTTCGCCTACACCCGCGTCGGTTCCGGCTTCATGCCCAAAATGGACGAGGGCGGCTTCATCCTCGACTACTACGCGGCGCCCGGCACCTCCCTGGCAGAGACCGACCGGCTGCTGAGACAGGTCGAAGTCATCCTGCAGAACACACCCGACGTCGAAAGCTATTCGCGCCGAACGGGCCTGCAGCTTGGCGGAGGGCTGTCCGAGGCCAATGAGGGCGACTTCTTCGTGCGCCTGAAGGCCAAGGGACGGCGGCCGATCGAGGCGGTGACCGCCGACGTCCGCGGCCGCGTCGAAGCGACCGTGCCGGGACTGACGATCTCCACAGCCCAGCTGATGGAGGACCTCATCGGTGACCTGACCGCGGTGCCGCAACCGATCGAGGTCAAGCTGCTGGGTGCGGACGAAGGTGCGCTGAAGGCCGCCTCCCCCCTGGTCGTCGACGCCATCGGAAAGATACGCGGCGTGATCGAGGTCGACGGGGGTCTGCGGGTCGCCGGCGATGCCATCGTCATCACCGTCGACCGACCGGCCGCCGCGCTTGAAGGGCTTGATCCGGAGGCCATCACGCGACAGCTCGATATGTTGACCGGCGGCTCGGTCATCGGCCAGATCCAGGAAGGCGACAAGCTGGTCGGGGTCCGGGTCTGGACCGAAGGCTCCCTGCGCGACCGGGTCCGCACCCTTGAGGACCTGCCTCTGCGCGCGCCCGACGGTCACGCCCTGCCGCTAAAACGCATAGCGACCCTGTCGATCGCGCCGGGCCAGCCTCAGATCACCCGCGAGAACCTGCAGCCTCTGGTCGCGGTGACGGCGCGCCTCGAGGGCCGCGATCTGGGCTCGGCCATGCGCGAGGTGTCACAGACCGTGTCGCGGCTGAGCCTGCCGGCCGGGGTCCGGGTCGAATACGGAGGCCTCTACGCCGAGCAGCAGAAGTCGTTCCGCGACTTGGCTGTCGTGTTCGTCTCGGCCTTGCTGCTGGTGGGCCTGTTGTTCCTCTTCCTGTTCCGAAGCTGGGCGGCGGTCGGCAGCATTATCGCCACCCTGATCCTTGCGGCATCCAGCGTCTTCCTGGGCCTGTGGGTCACGGGCACCGAGCTAAACATCTCGGCGATGATGGGGCTGACCATGGTAATCGGCATCGTCGCCGAACTGGGCGTCTTCTACCTCGCGGAGCTGCCCGGTGGCGAACGACCCGCCCACACGGCGCTGATCGCCGCAGGGCGCGCGCGGCTGCGGCCTATCCTGATGTCGGCGCTGATCGCCATCCTCGCCTTGGCACCTCTGGCGCTGGGGCTCGGCGAAGGCTCGGCAATGCAAAAACCGCTGGCCATCGCCATCATCACCGGGCTGCTGGCCGGCGTGCCCCTGATCCTCGTCTTCTGCCCCGCCCTACTCGCCTACCTGTCAACTCCGCCTCGGGAACCCCTCAAATGAAGCCGAACCTGCTGCCTGTTCGTCGCCGGGGAACGGTGGTCAAGTTTATTCTGGGCTTGGGTGCGGCCACCCTTTGGGTCTTCGCCAGTATCGGCCTCATCGTTGTTGCCTTCGTCAGCTTCACCATGGCCAATGGGAACTTCCACGCGGTCGCTCGCAACGAGGCGTTCCGGTCGGCTCAGCCCTCGCCCGGAGACCTGGAGCGATATGCACGAGAGAATGGCATCCGCACGGTAATCAACCTGAGAGGCGAGAACCGATCCGAGCGCTGGTATCGCGACGAGATCAGCGCGGCTCGCCAACTGGGTCTGCACCATGTGGATTTCAGGATGTCCGCCCGCCGTGGAATTACCAACGACGAGGCTTGGCGTTTGATCGAGATCATGCGCGACGCCCCAAAGCCCATCCTGATCCACTGCGAGTCGGGTGCCGATCGCAGTGGCCTCGCCTCAGCGCTTTATGTTGCGGGGGTTCAGGGACTTGGTGAGGAAGAGGCCGAACGACAGCTATCGCTCCGATACGGTCACGTCGCGGCACCCTTCGGCAAGGGATGGGGCTCGACCGTCACCTGGGAGCGGATGGAGCCTTCGCTCGGCTTCAACAACAGCTGAACATGGACCGTCCGTCATGACCGCGCCCGGTCAGAGATCGAAGGGTTTTCGACGGGTTCGCGATCGGTTCACGGCGCGCGTATTGGGTGTGTTTCTCGCCGTTGCCTTCAGCCTGTGGGCCTTCCTGACGGTTGCGGGCGAGATGGCCGAAGGCGAGACGCGATCCCTAGACGAGCGCCTTCTCCTGATGCTTCGTGTGGCGGGTGACCCGGGCAATCCCGTGGGCCCCCGCTGGCTGGAAGAGGCCATGCGCGATATCACGGCACTTGGTGGTTTCACGGTGCTCACACTGATCACACTGACGACCGTCGTCGCCCTCTTTCGGTCCGGCCGCGCCCGTCAGGCCTGGATCGTCGCCGCTATGGTGATCGGGGCCGAACTGTCGAGCGACCTTCTCAAGCTCGCGTATGCGCGACCTCGCCCCGACCTGGTACCACATGGCAGCTATGTCTATTCGAATAGCTTTCCGAGCGGTCACTCGACCATCTCGGTGACGGCCTATTTTGTCGTCGCGATCGTCCTCGCCAGCCTGGTGCGACGGCACCAGTCCAAGACAATGATCTATGGTGTCGGGGTTCTTCTGATCACGGCGATAGGACTCAGTCGCGTATATCTGGGCGTACACTGGCCGACGGACGTGCTCGCTGGCTGGGCCCTCGGCTCATCCTGGGCGGTGTTAGGCTGGTTCCTCCTCTCGTTGAACCCGCCTCATCGGTCCATGACGCCCTGACTTTCCACACCCACTGGGGCCTCCCGTGCCTATGAGAACGATTTCATTATCTCGTGACCATCTCGGCGCGACCGGGGAGGGCCAGACAGGACGTTGAAGTTCGCCGGCGTCGAAGAATGGTCTGTATCAGAGTGAACCGCTCCGGGTTTCCCGGAGGCCGTTTGGTTTAAGTTATGCGGCGATGGGAACGTCGTCCATCGCCGCGTAGTAACGCTGCTCGGCCTCGGCGGGCGGGATGTTGCCGATGGGTTCGAGCAGTCGGCGGTTGTTGAACCAGTCGACCCATTCGAGCGTGGCGTACTCGACGGCTTCGAAGGTGCGCCACGGCCCGCGTCGATGGATGACCTCGGCCTTGTAGAGGCCGTTGATGGTCTCGGCGAGGGCGTTGTCATAGCTGTCGCCTACGCTGCCGACCGAAGGCTCGATGCCGGCCTCCGCCAGGCGCTCGGTGTACTTGATCGACAGATACTGGCTGCCGCGATCGCTGTGATGGATCAGGCCGCCGCCGTGGACGGGGCGACGGTCATGGATCGCCTGCTCCAGGGCGTCGAGGACGAAGGCGGCGTGGGCCGTCCGGCTGACGCGCCAGCCCACGATGTAGCGAGCGTAGACGTCGATCACGAAGGCCACATAGACGAAGCCCGCCCAGGTCGCGACGTAGGTGAAGTCCGAGACCCAGAGCCGGTTGGGCGCGGGCGCGTGGAACTGCCGGTTCACCTGATCCAGCGGACACGGCGTGGCCCTGTCGCTGATCGTCGTGCGCACCGGCTTGCCGCGGATCACGCCCTGAAGGCCCAGATCCCGCATAAGCCGCTGGACCGTGCAGCGGGCGACGGGGAACCTCTCCCGCCGCATCTGCCGCCACACCTTGCGCACGCCATAGACGCCGAAGTTCTCGGTGAAGACACGCAGCACCTCGGGCCGAAGCGCTTCGTCGCGCCGAGCCCGCGCCGGACGCAGGGCCGGATCGCGGCGCCGGGCGACATGCTCGTGATAGGTCGATGGGGCGATCGGCAGCACCCTGCAGATCGGCTCGACCCCGTGGGCCTGTCAGTGATCGTCGATGAAGGCGATCATCGCTTGAACGGGCGGTCGAGCTCCGCCTGAGCAAAATAGGCCGACGCCTTGCGGAGAATCTCATTGGCCTGACGGAGTTCTCGGTTCTCCCGCTCCAGCGCCTTGAGCTTCTCGGCCAGGTCAGTCGGAACACCGGCGCGCCGGCCGCTGTCCACCTCCGCCTTCTTGACCCACTCGTTCAGCGTATGCGCCGAACAGCCGATCTTGCTCGCCACCGAAACAACCGCCGCCCAGCGCGACGGATGCTCCCCGCCATGATCCAGCACCATCCGAACCGCGCGATCACGCACCTCAGGGGCAAACTTGTTCGTTGTCTTGCTCATCGGGCTCCATCCTACTCAGGAGTTGGAGCCTCCGGGAAACCCGGAGCGGTTCACAGCGGTCATGACGCTGATGGATGCGGAGAACACCGACGACGTCCCTTGAACGGGCATCAGTTGGTAATGCAACATCAAAGGATTCCGTCCGTAACCGGATGTCGATCCTGGGCATTCGAGGCGTATTGCGGACTTCGCCCGTGCACCGCTCTCCCGATCCAGCTTTGTCTACGCCTACCCCTAAGGGATAGCCCTTAGGCGCCGCTCCCGAATACCGGTCCCTGCCCTCGATCCATAGTTTGTGCTCACCGATTTGGAGAGCTCAGATGACCGCCCAGATGCCGATGATCGACCGCTTCATGCAGCCGCTGTCGTCCGGCGACACAGACCTGGAGGCCTCTTTTGGCGTTCGCATGCCGTTCGCCGTCGGCGAGGAAATCTACGCCCAGGAAGAGGCCGCCGATTTCGTCTATCGACTGGTCAGCGGCGCCGTCCGAACCACTCACCTTCTGACCGACGGGCGTCGCCAGATCGGCGACTTCTACTATCCGGGCGACGTGTTCGGTCTTGAGGCCAGGGCCACCCACAGGTTCTCCGCAGAGGGCCTGGGACACTGTCAGGTTCAGGTGCTCAAACGCGTCGCGCCTTCGCGTCAGGGCGAGGACCGTCTTCGCTTCGACCGGATGGTGGCGGGCGCGACTTCAAACGAGCTTGAACGCGCCCAGGCGCACATCCTGCTGCTGGCGCGAATGACGGCCTGCGAAAAGGTGGCGAGCTTCCTTCTCGGGCTCGCAGATCGTTTCAAGGCTGAACTTACGGCCCTGCCGATGAGCCGTCAGGATATGGCGGACTATCTCGGCCTGACGATCGAAACCATCTCGCGCACCCTGGGCAAGCTCCAGGCCGACGGCGTCGTGGAGTTCATGGGATGCCGACATTTCCGTATCCGACATCGCACAGCCCTGGATCAGCTGGCGGTGTCCTAGTCGGCCGTTTCGCGATGCAGCCGAGCCCGAGCGGGACCTGAGGACGCTCTCCCAACAGGACGGGAGCGCGAACCCTGCAACCGTGCCGCTTGCTAAAGCCGCAAGCCGAGCGCCTAGTCCGAATGGCGACCGACAAAAGTTCAGGTCACAGGCGTCAAAAGGACGTCATGACATTTTTGAGGATGGCCAGACCCAAGCCTTCCGCCCGAAACGCCTATTTCGCGGCGATCATCGGCTCGGCGATCATGCTGGGCGTCGGGCGGGTGCTGGAATCCTACATCCCGGACCTTGCGCTTTTCATCCTCTATATTCCCCTGCTGCTGGCTGTGGCGGGTCTTGGGGGACGCGGGCCGACGCTGCTGGCGACCGCCCTGTGTTTCATTGGCAGCGCCTTCTTTCTGGGCGACGCCATATGGGCCGACCACGCCAACCTATCCGGCGGCCTGATCTTCCTTTGTGTGGGGCCGATCGTCGCGCTGGCCGGCGACAGCCTGCGCCGTCAGGCGCAGGAGGCGCGGCGTCGCCAGGCGCACCTGCAATCCATTCTGGAGACCGTGCCCGAGGCGATGATCGTCATCAATGAGGCCGGACAGATGCAGTCCTTCAGCGCGACGGCCGAACGGCTGTTCGGCTGGGCCGCCGAAGAAGCGATCGGCCGCAACATAAGTCTATTGATGCCGTCGCCTTACCGCGAGGAGCACGATCGGCATCTGCAGCACTACAAGATCACGGGTGAGCGTCGCATCATCGGCATCGGCCGGATCGTCGTCGGCCAACGCAAGGACGGGTCGACCTTTCCGATGAGCTTGGCCGTCGGCGAGGCGAATGTCGCCCAGGAGCGGTTCTTCACCGGCTTCGTTCGGGATCTCACGGAGCACGACGATCAGGAACGCCGTCTGCAGGCGCTGCAGTCAGAACTCGTCCATGTCTCGAGGCTGAACGCGATGGGAGAGATGGCGTCGTCCCTGGCCCATGAACTGAACCAACCCCTGTCGGCCATAGCCAACTATATGAAGGGCTCCGTGACCCTGCTCGGCGCACCGGAGCCGGACATCCGTCGATTGCGCGACGCCCTCGGCGCCGCGGCGGACCAGGCGATCCGCGCCGGCGACATCATCAAACGCCTTCGCGAATTCGTCGCGCGCGGCGAGACCCAGCATACGCTGGAGGAGCCGGCCCGGCTGATGGAGGAGGCCAGCGCGCTCGCCCTGGTCGGGGTCAAGGAGAAGGATTTGAGGGTCGATCTTCGGTTCTCGCGCGGCCTCGGGGTGGTGATCGTCGACAAGATCCAAATTCAGCAGGTCGCCCTGAACCTGATCCGCAACGCCATCGATGCGATGCACGGCGCCGACCGGGGCGAACTGGAGGTGGCGGTGAAACGGGGCGAGAACGGCATGATCGTCATCTCGGTCGCCGACACGGGGCCCGGGCTCGATCCGAGCCTGGGCGAACGGCTGTTTCAGCCCTTCGTGACCA
The DNA here is from genome assembly GCF_058681075.1 of Brevundimonas sp. FV2ps16. NCBI lineage: Bacteria > Pseudomonadati > Pseudomonadota > Alphaproteobacteria > Caulobacterales > Caulobacteraceae > Brevundimonas > Brevundimonas sp. FV2ps16. Next base: position 3,088,267 of record NZ_CM178728.1, read on the forward strand.
CGAAGCCGCACGGTCTCGGCGTCGGCCTGTCGATCTGCAGAACCATCGTCGATGCTCACGGCGGTCAGATCTGGACCGAGCCCAATCCCAAGGGCGGCGCGATCTTCTCCTTCTCCCTGCCCGTGGCGGAGCCCTCGAATGGCGCATAGTCCGACCATCCATGTGATCGACGACGATGCGGCGATGCGCCAGTCGCTCTTGTTCCTGCTCGACGTTCATGGCTACGCGGTCCGCACCCATGCCTCCGCCACGGGATTTCTGCAGGGCCTGCCCGATGACGGCGACTGTATCCTGACAGACATCCGCATGCCGGAGATGACGGGGCTGGAGTTGGTGCGCCGTCTCAGGGCCGACGGGCACACTCATCCCGTGATCGTCATGACAGGCCACGGCGACATCGCCCTGGCCGTCGAAGCGATGAAGGCGGGCGTGACGGATTTCATCGAAAAGCCCTTCACCGACGACGTCCTGATCGCAGCGGTGACCGCCTGCGCGTCGGCCGGCCCACCTCCTAACCAGGAGGAGTCGGCGCGAGAAGCCGAACTCAAACTGTCCACCCTGTCGCCCAGAGAGCGCGATGTGCTGATCGGCGTGATCGCCGGCAAGCTGAACAAGGTCATCGCCTATGAGCTGGAGATCAGCCCGCGTACGGTCGAAATCTATCGCGCCCATCTCATGACCAAGACCGGGGCCCAGAACATGCCGGGCCTGATGCGGATCGCGCTCGCCGCCGGCCTCTGAGTTGCGCGAGATCAACAACCTTCTGCGTGGTCCGCCTAAGACTTCAGAGGCCATCTCGGCTCCGAGGATTCGCCTTGCCGTTTCCAGTCCCCGCCTCACCCGTCGTCTTCGTGATCGACAACGACCTGGCGGTCCTGAGCGCGCTCGCCTTCGCACTGGAGGCCGAGGGCTATCGGACGTGCGCCTTTCGAAGCCCGGCCCGCGCCAACCGGTCCCCTGACCTGAGGAGCGCCGCCTGCATCATCCTGGATCAGATCTTGCCCGAGGAGTCTGGTCTGGATTTCATCGCGCGTTTGCGCCGAGAGAATTTTCGCCCCCCGGCGGTCCTCATCCCCAGCGCGCCGCCCCTTCATGTGCGGCTCGCCGCATTGGACATGGGCATACCCATCATCGAAAAGCCGCTGCTGGATGACACGCTCTCCGAGGCCGTTCGCTCCCTTATCTACGCGCAAGTCGCCGAGCCCACGCTCACGGTGTGATCATCCGGCCGTCCTGCGGTTTGCGCTCAGGACGCCTCGCCATGAGCTTGAGCGAGACGCCAGCCGATGTCCGCGACTGCGGCGCGGCGCGCAGCGACGGCCTCCGCGCTCATGCCTGGCGTGACACCGCCTGTATTGTGGTGTCCGATCAGATCCAACCCGGCCACCCCGGCGAGATGCTCGTCGAAATGCTTGTTCATCGCGGTCCAGGCGCCGGACGTCTCGACCCAGGCCTGAGGCGCGCCGGACGACGTGAAGCTGAGGAGTTTGCGTCCTTTCAGGAGCGGCTGATTACCGCCCGCATGGATGGAGGAATAGGCGAACCCCATGCCGAAGACCCGGTCGACATAGCCCTTGAGAATTGCCGGCGTGGCGTTGAACCAGAGGGGATAGAAGAGGACGAACACATCCGCGTGGCCGATCAGACGGCGCTCCTCGACAACGTCGGGGCGCGGCTTGAACCCCGCGTGGTCGGGGATTTCTTCGGCGTGCAGCACCGGATCGAACGGGATGCGATAGAGATCGCGGATCACGGTCTGTCCGCCGGCCGCACTGAAGGCGTCGGCGAAGCCGGAGGCCATGGCGCCGGTGAAGCTCTCAGCGCGAGGATGGGCCAGCAGGATGGCGGCGGTGAAAGGTTTTACGGTCTGGGTCATGACCGCACCCTGCCTGCACAGACTGAGCGCAGCTTGACCTGGCTCAACTTTTGACCGGAACGGACGGTGTTTGTGGTTCGGACGACTCTTCGACGCCCTCGCCCGTTCTCAGCGCCTCCCGCAATCGATCCAGTCTAGCGCGATACCCGCCGGCGTCGCCGTAATCGACGAAGTCCTGGTAGCGTTTGTGCGGATGAGTGATCTTCAACGCATGTTTGATCGGGCACCAGTACTGCTCAGTCTGGCTGGCGATTTCGCGAACATAGGCGGCCACGCCGTTGGCGTATTCGCAGAACCAGCAGTTCAGCCCCTCGATCCAGTTGAGATAGGCGAGCGAACTTCGGTCAAAAACAAGATAGTCGCGCCTCTGGACGCGCGGCAGCCGATAGGCGCGAAAACAGATCGCCTGATACGCCGAGGCCCACAGGTCGATCAGCGCCAGAGGGAGGATCAGGGAATAGATCACCGGCGCCGTCAACACGGTGAGGATCGGCGCCCCCGCCAGAAAGGCCGCGACGCCCAGCCTCAGGCGTCGGTGCTCCATGGTCACCCCATGTTCGAACGCGACCAGATCCTTGTGCAACGCCCAGCCGAGCGCCTTTCGCCGTTTGAGGATCTCACGGTCCAGTTCGGACTGCAGCCGGACGATTTCCGAAGCGATCTCTTCGATGCGGCGCGTCATGGGCGTGTCTCCTAGCGCCCTATGGCCCCTCATCCTGCCGCTGTCCGCCGAACCGGTCGATGATCTGGATCAAGAAACTGATCTTGAAGACGGAGCATAGTCGCGCCTCAAACAAGGAATGCGCCCATGCGATCTATCGCTCTTGCGACGCTCGTTGTGCTGGCCGCCTGCGCGTCGGGACCCGCCGCCGTAGCGCCGCCTCTAGACCTGGCCAAAGCCGACGCAGAGCCTGCAAAGACGCCTAGCGGCCGCTGGGCGGGGTCGCCGGAGCGCGGTCAGGCCCTTGTCAAGACGCGGTGCGCCGGGTGTCACTCGGTCGGCCAGACCGATGAGAGCCCGCTTGCGGTCGCGCCGCCCTTCAGGGATCTGCAGCGCAGCTATCCGGTCGAGGACCTGGCCGAGGCTTTGGCCGAAGGCATCGACACCGCCCACCCCGCCATGCCGGAGTTCATCTTCGAGCCGGACCAGATTGTCGATCTGATCGCCTATCTCAAGACGCTGGAGGCGACACCCCGCGCTCGGACTCCTGGAAGCCATTCATGACAGCGGCAAAGATCCCCCCCATTCACGGCGGCGCCGTCACGGCGATCGTCGATCTCTTGTCCGCCGGTCGATTGATGGCGCTGGGGGTGAACCGCCCGGACGGATGGCCGCAGGTGACCACGGTGGGCTATATCAACGAGGGCCTGGATTTGTATTTCGTCGTCGCTCGAGACAGCCAGAAGCTGGCGAACCTTCAGGCCGATCCGAGGGTTTCAGTGGCCATCCGCAGGGAAGCGGGGCACGGCGACGCCGTGGGGGTCTCCATGGCCGGCCTGGCGATCGAAGTCACGGATCCGGCGACCATCGCACGGATCAACACCCTGGCCTGGGAACGCTACCCAGACTTTCATATCTATGGTCCCGGTTCGGATTCCGTCGCGGTGATCCATCTCACGCCGCAAATCATGTCGCCGGTCTCGATCACCGACGGCCGAAGCCATGCAGAGACCTTTTCGCTCGGTGCGGCGGCGGTAGACGCGACCCCGACCCTTCCCGTCACCGCGCTCATCTGACGCAAATCCTCTGGCCCGGCGCAAGACGCGCACCGGGCCTGAGCCTCAGAGTTGGACTCTAGCGGATCGCCAGCAGTCCGATGAGCGTCGCAGCGATGGCGACCAAAGCTGTTGTCGCAACGGGGCGATCCCGAACTTCTGCGACGGCCTGGGCGCCCATGTTGCGAGATGTATGACGAACATCCTCGCTCAGCCGATGGGCCGCCTTGGTCAGTGCGGCGGCCGACCGCTCCAGTGCGGCCTTGGCGTCGTCGCCGGTCTTGTCGGCGGCGTCTCGGAGATGTTGCGAAACCTCGGCGCTGAGGGACTGGATGTCGTCATTGAGACGGGAGGCAGCGGATTTAGACATGGGGCGTTCCTTTGGTTGCGCGCATTCCCTGCCCGGTTCCGTCTCTGCGGATTGTGATCTGGATCAAGGTCCGGCCGTTTCGATCTGCGCCTTTGAAGGCCACGGCGACCGGCGCTTCGCCACGCCGAAAAGGAATGTCCCCATGAAAGACCAAGCCCTCAAGTCGCGCGTCGAAACCGAGTTGGAATGGAACCCGAGCGTCGACGCCACACGTGTCGGGGTCGCGGTGAACAAGGCGGTCGTCACCCTCAGCGGCGTGGTCGGCTCCTACGCCGAAAAGACAGCGATCGAGCGCGCGGCGTTGAACATCCGCGGCGTGCACGGCCTGGCCGAAGGCGTAACCGTCAGGCCCTTCGGCGACACCGGCCTGGCCGACGACGAAATCGCCGAACGGGCGCTGCTGTCGCTGGAGTGGGACGTGATGGTTCCCGATGACCGGGTCCAGGTCCGCGTCGAGAACGGTCTGGTCAGCCTCTCGGGCGAACTGGACTGGCATTTTCAGCGCGATGCGGCCGAGCGCGCCGTCCGAAATCTGTACGGCGTCGTGGCCCTGAACAATCACATCACGCTGAAGACACGTGTCCAGGCCGCCGACATCCACAAGCGGATCGGCGACGCCCTCGATCGCCAGTCCAATATCGACGCCGGGGCGATCCATCTGACGATCGACGGCGGCACGGTCCATCTCGAAGGTCAGGTCAACGCCTGGGCCGATCGCCGCATCGTCGAGCGCGCGGCCTGGTCCGCCGCTGGGGTCACGTCCGTCGAGGACCGCATCACAGTCGCCGCCTGATACGAGACTTCAAGCCCGCCGTCAGGCCGCAGTCGCCTTATTCGCCGCCGCCTTTGCAATCTTTCTAGGCATAACGGGCGTTCGAATGATCGGAGCCTTCCGACCGTTCGAACGCCATGACCCACGGCTAGGCTTTCGCTTCGCGAGCCGCCCCGGCGTCAGGAAACACGTTCTATGGCTCCCCCCACAACGGATATCGCCGCCACCCTGGCCCTGGCCGTGGTGAACGCGACGGATACGCCGCTTCTGCTGCTCGACCGCGACCTGCATATCCTGGCGGCGAGCGCGGCCTTCTCGCTCGCCTTTGATCTCGACCCCATTGGCGTGACGGGCCGGTCGATCTTCGATCTGGGCAAGGGCGAATGGAATCTTCCGCGTCTGCGCTCGCTGCTGACGGCCGCCGCCTCCAGCAACGCCGAAATTCCGGCTTACGAACTGACGCTCGAACGGCCGGGCCGCCCGGCTTTGAGCCTGCTCCTGTCGGCGTCTCGGCTAACCCATGCCCAGGACATGGACGAACGGCTACTGCTCACGATCAGCGACGTCACCCAGAGGCGCGCGACCGAAGCGCTCAAGGACAAGTTGATCGGCGAGAAGGACGTCCTGCTGCGCGAGATGCAGCACAGGGTGGCCAACAGTCTTCAGATCATCGCCAGCGTCCTTCTGCAGAACGCCCGCAAGGTGCAGTCCGAGGAATCGCGTGGACATCTCCGCGACGCCCATCAGCGCGTCATGTCGGTCGCGGCGGTGCAGCGCCAATTGGAGGAATCCAACCTGAACAAGGTGACCATCCGTCCCTATCTCGCCCAGCTGTGCCAGAGCCTCGGCGCCTCTATGATCGCGGACCACGACCAACTGCGGCTGGTGGTCACGGGCGACGAGAGCGAGTCCACGGCTGAGATTTCCGTCAGCCTCGGCCTGATCGTCACCGAACTGGTCATCAATGCGCTGAAACACGCCTTCCCCGATGATCGAAAGGGTCTGATCACGGTCGACTATCGCGCCTCGCCCGAGGGGTGGACGCTTTCAGTCATCGATGACGGCATCGGGATGCGAAGCGCCGGGCAACCCCCTAAGCCCGGACTGGGAACCAGCATCGTCCAGGCGCTGGCCGCCCAGCTTGAGGCGACGATCACCATCGCCGACCTGCGGCCAGGCACGGGCGTCACGATCGTCCACGTCGACGCCAACAAGGTCGCGGGCGCGACGCCCTTGCCGGAGGTCATCGCAGTCTGAACCGGGCGACGCGCTAAGCGCGCGCGCCGTGACTGAGCACCGCCAGCAAGACAGCGACCCAGTGCACACAGGCCGCCGCGACGACATGGCCATGCCAGATCGCCCGCCGGAACCTCAGGGCCTTGTTGGCGTAAAATCCGACCCCGACCGTATAGAGCAGGCCGCCGACCGCGAGCAGGATCAGCGGGGCCAGCCCCAGGCTCTGCATCAGGGGTTGGATCGCGATGACCATCAACCAACCCAGCAATAGATAGACGCCGATCCAGAAGGCGCGCCCCAGGCCCGGCAGCAAAAGCTTGGCCAGGATGCCGAAGCCGGCGATCGTCCAGACCGCCAGGGTCATGCCCCAGGCCCAGCCCCCGCTCAGATGCTGGGTCGTGAAGGGCGTGTAGGACCCGGCGATCATCAGGAAGATGCCCGCGTGATCGAACCGGCGCAGCAGCGGCTGATATCGGGCAGGCGAAAAATTATAGGCCGTGGACAGGGCCAGCATGGTCACCAGCCCACACGCATAGACGGCTGCGGCGGTCAGACGTCCGGCCTGGCCGATACTGATGGCCAGCCCGATCAACATGCCCCCGCCGACCAGCGCCAGGGCCAGGCCTGCCAGATGGACGACAAGATCGGCGCGCCGTTCGACGCCATCGCCGTAATGCTGCGCCGGCGTCATCGGGGTGTCGTCGCTCATCTTCGGTATTCGCCTCTTGTCCGACCCAATCCTCAGCCGCCGCACGTGGCAGGGTCGGACGCCAATCCGGCCCGATCGCGATCGCCGCCACACCGGGCAACGTCCTGACCAGGACCGCGGTCTACTGCGCCCTGGTTCCGATCTCGCCAAACCCTGCCCCCCAAGACGGCGCCAGCCAGAAGGCCCGCCCATAGCATGAACAACGGCGTCCAGCCCGGTTTCGGACCGCCAAAGACGGCGGCCGTCAGCCGTTTGCCGAGCTTGACGAGGGCGCCGGTCATATAGGTCAGGGCCATGTGGACCTCGCCGTCTTCGGCGAAGATGGTGTTTTCGCCCCCCATGGCCAGGACGATCAAGTCGATGGTCACGGGCCGCACGCCAAGCGACGAATTCGCAGACCATCGGCGCAAGCGTTCGACCTTGATCCCAATCAATTTCCAGGACTCTCGAGCCGGGCCTCCGTCCCTACTGAAAAGGTTTCGATCCCCGGGCGCATTTTGATGTCGATCAACATCGACGGCCTCGGGAGGGCGGAGAGTGGCGACATCGGCTGCGGCGTTTCGCAGCCCGTTTCTATCCCGCGCTGGAGGCGCCCACCCCATGAAGGCCTTCGTTTACAACGGTCCCGGCAAGAAGGCGCTGGAAGACCGGCCCAAGCCGGAACTCCAGGCGTCCGGCGACGCCATCGTCAGGATCGTCAAGACGACCATCTGCGGCACGGACCTTCACATTCTGAAGGGCGACGTGGCGACCTGCGCGCCCGGCCGAATTCTGGGCCATGAGGGCGTCGGCGTCATCGAAACCGTCGGCGTCGGAGTGACAACCTTCAAGGCCGGCGACCGGGTCCTGATCTCGTGCATCTCGTCGTGCGGCAAATGCGACTACTGCCGCCGCGGCATGTATGCGCGCGCCCTGACGCCGGAGGAACAGGCCAAGGTCGCCGAAGCCCTGACCCAGCATATCCAACAGGCGGACATGGTCATCACCACCGCCGCCATTCCCGGTCGACCCTCGCCCAAAACGATCAGCAAGGCCCAGGTGGCCGGGATGAAGGCGGGGGCGGTGATCGTCGATCTGTCGGCCGAGGGCGGCGGCAACTGCGAGGACACCGTTCCGGGCGAGACGATCCGGATCGGGGCGGTCACGATCGTCGCGCCGCTGAACGTGACGTCGATGCTCAACGAGGACGCCAGCGCCCTCTATTCGAAGAACCTGTTCAATCTTCTGGCCCTGATGCTGAAGGACAATGTCGTCACCCTGGACTGGGATGACGCCATCCTCGCCGGGGCGGTCCTGACCCATGACGGCGAGCGCAGGGATACGCCCGCGCCCCCCACGCCAGCCCCCGCGGCGAAGGCCGCCACCCCCGCACCGGCGCCCCAGTCATGATCATCACCGGCCTTGTCGCCCTCTACATCTTCATGCTGGCCGGTTTCGCGGGCTGGATCATCATCGGGCGCGTCCCGGCGATCCTGCACACGCCGCTGATGTCAGGCTCCAACTTCATCCACGGGATCGTGGTGGTGGGCGGCGTCTACGCCCTGATCAATGCCGCCACCCTGACCGAACAGATCATCGGCTTCTTCGCCGTTCTGCTCGGCGCGGGCAATGCGGCCGGGGGCTATGCTGTGACCGATCGGATGCTGGCCATGTTCCAGCCCAGCACGCCGCCCGCGGCCGTCCGGCGCGGTCATCACGCCGCAAAGAGTCACGTCGCCGCCAAACATCCTTCGCCCCGGGCTCACCCGGCCAAGTCCGTCTGAGGACCGATGATGCTCACCCTTGTGCCCGCCTTTCTGATCGGCGCTGTCGATCTCATCGCCGCCTTCCTGTTCCTGTTCGGGCTGAAGCGCATGTCCTCGCCGGTCACGGCCCGGTCAGGCATCTTCGTCGCCGGCCTCGGCATGGTCGCCGCCATACTGGTCAGCTTCCTCTATGTCTTCAGCGTCGATGCGGCGGCGCGTCCGCATCTTGCGGTCAATATCGGGCTGGCGCTCGCGGCGCTCGTTCTGGGCGGCGACGGCGCCTGGTGGGTCGGGCGAAGGGCGAAGCTGACGTCGATGCCGCAGCTGGTCGCCCTGTTCAACGGCATGGGCGGCGGGACGGCCGGCGCCATCGCAGCGGTCGAACTGTTCCGCGGATCGACGCAAGGCGTGACCTGGATGGTCGCCACCCTGTTGGGGGCCCTGATCGGGGCAGTGTCGCTCTCGGGGTCCCTGATCGCCTGGGCCAAGCTGGATGAGGTGCTGAAGAATCCGCTGCGCTTCAAGGGGCAGAAGATCGTCAACGCCGCCGTCCTGATCGCCGCCCTGGCCGTGGGCGGATACCGGCCGCGCGAGCGGGATCGTCAGGCGGCCGGCGAAGGGCGTGGCGCGCTGTCAAAAACGCCCCAGGGTCTCGACGGACGCGTAGTGGAAGATCGGCTTCGAGCTGCGGCCATTGTGGTAAAGCGCTTGATCGAAGAAGCGCCTGAACCGGAGGAAGCGGGAGCCGCCCTGTCGGATCGATTGGTCATCGATCTGACGGCTCACAAGACCATGGGGCTGCGCGACGCCGTGCAGGCCGATGCCGAGGCGGCGCTCGCGACCATGGTCCATGCCCTCGCCCTGCAGGTCTTCTATCCGCCCTACGGCGTCTGGACGCCCCTGCAACTGCGCCTGACCGTCACCGGTCTGGAACGACTGGCGCCGGGGGTGGACGACGGTCCTGCGGGCCGCAGGGTCTGTGACCGTTGCGAGACGTGGGGGGCGCGCCTGTGCACCTTCGTCGCTCGCGGCCCGTGGGGCGCGGCCGACCTGAACGACGCCCTTTCTAGGCTGCAGCATTGATCCGCTCGGTCAGTTCGGCGCAACTCGCCATCAGCACATCGAACGTCGGGGCATCGCGCTCCAGAAGGCCGTCCTCGAGCATGCGCCTGTAGTCGTCCGCCAACGCGGCCTGGACGGCCGCTTCCGGCACGAGGCGGAGGCCACCACAGATGGCGCGGTGATAGTCGATCGCCGCGCCGTTCGCCGTCTCGCGGAAGAAGAGGGATTTGTGCCGAGCGACCGCGTCCGCCAACGCCCGGTCGGCTGCCGCGAGACCAGCCACTCCGGCACCGTCCAGCCTCACGAGATCGTACCAGTGGCGGGAAAATCGCTCCCCTCTCATCCGGCCCTGTTCGCAGTAGACGTGAGCGGCCGTGGCCTTCTCCCAGAAAGTCCGCTCGGCCTTCATCACGCGGGGCCGCGCGGTCGGGAAGACGACGTCGGGCAAGACCGCTGCAGCGTCGCAGACCACGTCGCGCGCCTCGGCGGGCTCGCCCGTCGCGCGAGCGCCGAACTCCAGGAGCACCGAGGGCGGCGCATAGCCCGTGCCCTGAGCCAGCGGCCCGTAGGCGACGGTCAGCTTCTCGCTGTCTTCGACCAAATCAGCACGCAAACCCTCGCCCGCCACCGCAGCCGCGACAAAGGGGGACACCGTATCGGACACCCAAGACGGCAGGCGTTCCCGCACGATCCGGCTCCACCGCCTTGCCTCGGCTATGGCCGTCGGCAGGCCATCGCCGTGCGGGTCCGCAAGGTCCGGCGCGAGGGTGCGGATGTCGTAGGTGAGGTCGAGGTCTTCGGAGAAGCGGTCGATCAGGCCGAAGGCTTTCGAGAGCGACGTTCCGCCCTTGAAGACCAGGTGCTCCCCAAAGGGCGCGCGGAACAGAACGTCGAGAAGCCAGACGACCCAGACATCCTTCTCCAGCAGATGCACAGGCCGTCCCGACGCCGCCGCGGCGACCTGGAGCGCCTCGCGGCGGTCGGCGTCATCGAGCTCGAGAAAGACGTCAGCCATGCGCCGCCAGGCTCACCGAGCGGGCGAGCCAGGTCGGCAGGCGTGCGCCCACCCCGACCAGTTGCTCGAACACGCTCCGAGGCAAGCGGCGGCGCAACGCTTTGAGGGCGCTTCCCGCCTGCTCCGGGCCCAGCCACGCCAATGCGCGGACCGCCTCGCCCGCAGCGCTGTGGGGCAGGACGAGTTGCCAAGGCGGAGCGTGCCGCAGTTCAACCGATTGCTTGCCGAGCTGCAGCCGGCGGGTTCGGCCACTGGTCAAATAGACTGGACGAATAGGCGTCTGGGTGGTGAGGCCCAGGTGATTGGCTGCGGCCGCGCCGCTGCGCACGACCGTCTCGCCGCCTTGGGCCGAGAGCCGCTCGACGAGGGCTTCTATGGTCGGGGGACGCTCGCCATAGCGGCCTTGGACGGGCAGGACGTAGAGCCCCCGCCCTACCCGCAAGAGGCGTCCGCGCTTGACGAGCCGTGACAGCGCTTGATCCACGGCGGCGCGCTCGCCCAGGTGCAGCAGCCCCTTCGCGGCCAAGGGCTGGCCTTCCGGCAAAGTCGCGGCATGCGCGAGGATGTGTTCGGCGAGGGTCTGCATCGGTTCACTCCTGTCAGAAATATAGTTCATTTTCTGACACCTTCAAGTCAATGCCGAGAAGGCGGGGCTGAAGCGTGGAGCGCCCGTCTCCGGCGGGGTCAGCACGGGCGAGAACGAACGCCCCTGCTCCCACGCCTCAACGGCGTCCGACCACTGCTGCGCCATGTGCCGCCGTTGCATCTCGAACTCCGCCTTGTTGTAGACCCCGCGCGACGAACGCTCCTCATGGGCGAGGCATTTCTCGATCCAATCCGAGTTGAAGCCCATCTCGTGCAGGAGGGTCGACGCTGTTCGGCGCAGGTCGTGCACGGTGAACGGCTCGAGCGGCAGATCCTGTTCGCGAGCGCGCTCGGCAATGGCCATGGTCACCCGATTGAAGGTGGCCCGGGACATGGGCGCGTCGGCGTCGTAGCGCGACGGAAGGAGGTATTTTGAGTTCCCTGCGCAGGTCTTCAGGGCGATCAGGATGTCCACCATCTGGGTCGAGAGATAGACGTTGTGCGGTCGCGACCGCTTCATGCGCGCCTTGGGAATGGACCAGACGGCGTTCTCAAAATCCACCTCGTCCCAGGTCCCGTCCTGCAGCTCGCTCTTGCGCACCATGCTGAGCAGGATGAACTTCAGGCCGAGCCGGATGGTCGGCAAGGTGGCGACGTCGCCCAGCAAGCTGAGCATGATCCGGATTTCGCTGGGCGAAAGACTACGATCCCGGGGCCGGAAGGTGGCGATTGACGCCGGGCCGACGCCGTCCGCCGGATTGTCGATCTTCTCGCCATGCAAGATGGCCCAGCCGTAGATTTGCTTGACGATGTCCCGCACGTGAATGGCGGTCGCGGGCGCCCCGCGATCGACGATCGACTTGCAATGCGCCCTGAGGTCGTCGGGCGTGATCTCGCTAAGCAGCCGCGTGCGCCATTGCGGCAGAACCTCCCGGTTGAAGATCGACCGCCGCATGTTGCGGGTGCTCTCCGCCATGGGCGCGGTGTCCATCCACTTCTGCGCCACATGCGCAAAGTCCCGCGCCTCCTTCAGGCGACGTTTGGCACGCTGCTTTTCAAGTGCAGGCGAGACGCCTTCGGCGATCATCCGTTTCGCATCGATGAGTTTCTCGCGGGCCTTGGCGAGCGACAGGCCAGATGGCCCATAGGAGCCCAAGGTCACGGATTCCCGCCGTCCGTTGAAGCGGTAGTCGTACTTGAACGCGATCCCGCCTTTCGGCGAAATCAGCAGGTAAAGACCGTCCCTGTCGGTCATTTTGTATGATGTTGATTTTGGACGTAAATTCTTGATCGCGGCGTCGGTTAGCATGGCATTTTGACTCCAAAAGACCGTCAGGCGCTTTCGAGGTCTTTCAGGATCATTTTTCTAAAGCAATCCAGAGACTTGCTTCAAAAAAAAGACCGTCAGGACTCTCTGAGCCAGGTGACGGTATGGAGCCGATGATGCGGAGGCAACGACCGCAGGAGCGTCAAAAAAGACGTCATCACGAAAGCGAGACCCTCCGAAAGGCTTCGAAGGGTCTCGTCAGAATTCACTTTTTTGTCAGGGACTTACCCGCCATTTCGGAAGCGTTCTCAAAAGCTCCCGAAAGGCCTGAATTATTCCCACTCGATCGTCCCTGGCGGCTTCGACGTCACGTCATAGACCACCCGATTCACACCACGCACTTCGTTGATGATGCGGGTCGCGGTCTTGGCCAGGACGTCCCAGGGGAATTGGTAGAAGTCGGCGGTCATGCCGTCGGTCGAGGAGACGGCGCGGAGGGCCAGGACTTTTTCGTAGGTGCGGGCGTCGCCCATGACGCCGACCGTCTTGACCGGCAGAAGCACGGCGAAGGCCTGCCAGATCTGATCGTACAGGCCCGCCTTGCGGATCTCGTCCAGATAGATGGCGTCGGCCTGTTGCAGGGTCTCGACGGCCTCGGGCGTGATCTCGCCGGGGATGCGGATGGCCAGGCCCGGTCCGGGGAAGGGATGGCGGCCCACGAAGGCGTCGGTCAGGCCCAGTTCACGGCCCAGGGCGCGGACCTCGTCCTTGAACAGTTCGCGCAAGGGTTCGACCAGTTTCAGCTTCATATAGTCGGGCAGGCCGCCGACATTGTGGTGGCTCTTGATCACATGGGCCTTGCCGCTGGACGAGGAGACGCTCTCGATCACATCGGGATAGAGGGTGCCCTGGGCCAAGAATTCGGCGCCTTCGATCTTGGCGGACTCGCGGTCGAACACCTCGATGAACAGGCGGCCGATGGTCTTGCGCTTGGTCTCCGGATCCGAGATTCCGGCCAGCTCGCCCAGGAAGTCCTGCGAGGCGTCCACATGGATCAGCGGGATATTGTAGTGTTCGCGGAACAGGGTGGTGACCTGTTTCGCCTCGTCCTTGCGCAGCAGGCCGGTGTCGACGAAGACGCAGGTCAGCTGGTCGCCGATGGCCTCATGGATCAGCACGGCTGCGACAGAACTGTCGACGCCGCCGGACAGGCCGCAGATCACCTTTGCGTCGCCGACCTGTTCGCGGATCTGGGCGATCTTCTCATCGCGATAGGCGGCCATGGTCCAGTCGCCCTTCAGCCCGGCGATGCCGTGCGTGAAGTTCTTCAGCATCTGGTGGCCGCGCGGGGTGTGCATCACCTCGGGGTGGAACTGGACGCCGTAGAAACGACGGGCCTCGTCGGCGATCACCGCATAGGGCGAGCCTTCCGAGGAGGCGACGACGTCGAAGCCCTCGGGGATGGCGACGATCTTGTCGCCATGGCTCATCCAGACTTCCTCGTCCTCGCCGACCGGGGCGAGGCCCGCCAGCAGGGGCGAGTCCTTCTGAACCGTGATGGCGGCGCGGCCGAACTCGCGCGTATGGCCGCCCTCGACCTTGCCGCCCAGCTGTTCGCACAGGGTCATCTCGCCGTAGCAGATGCCCAGCACCGGCACTCCGGCCTCAAACACGGCCTGGGGCGCGCGGGGGCTGCCCTCTTCGTGGACGCTCTCAGGACCGCCCGACAGGATGATCGCCGCCGGGTTCATCCCCGCCAGAGCGGCCTCGGCCTTCTGAAACGGATGGATCTCGCAATAGACGCTGGCCTCGCGCAGCCGGCGCGCGATCAGCTGCGTCACCTGGCTGCCGAAGTCGACGATGAGGACCTTCTGGTGGTCGTGCGGCGTGGTCATGGCGTGATCGAATCCGGGGCGGAAGGTTGCGCGGGGTCTTGGCCTTGTGAGGCCGGAATTTCAAGCTCGGCGAGGCCCTTGGCCTCCAGCACGGCGGTCAGACGGTCCAGGGCGGCGGCCAGGTTCTCGTCCACATGATGCAGGGTGGAGGTCCAGTCCTCCAGCGCCTTCAGTTCTGTCCGGCCGTCCGACACGCCGCGCAGGGCGATCAGGGGCAGGCCGAAGGTCTGGGCCGACCGGACCAGGGCCCAGGTCTCCATATCCACCATCTCGGCGTCTATAGCGTCATAGGCGGCGCCGGAGACGACATTGGCCCCGGTCGACAGGGTCGCGGTCGGCACGCCGGAGATGGGGCACGGAAGGGACAGGACCGCAGGCTGGTCCAGCAGCGGGGTCACCCCCTTGGGGAAGCCCAGGGCGCTGGCGTCCATGTCGCGATAGGCGACCGACGAGGCCTGATAGACGGCAGCGTGCTCCAGCACCCGCGAGCCGCACGACCCCAGCGACACGATTAGGTCCGGCAGGTCGCCCGCCGCCTCCAGCCGGGCCAGAGCGGCGGTCAAGGCGACGGCGGCTTCTACCGGGCCGACGCCGGTCATCAGGGGCTGGATGCGGGCGCGCAGATGGTCGCCGTATTCGGCGGGCGCAGCCATGACGTAGAGGACCGAAACCTCGCCATGCCGCGCCAGCCCAGACCCCATCAGGCGGCCCGTTGATAGACGGCGGCGAAGAAGCCGTCGGTGTCTGCGGTCGCCGGCGACAGGCGCAGACGCGCGCCGGTCGCCAGTTCGGCGAACCTGGCGCGGGCCGCTTCGGTCAGTTGCGGCGCCGCCAGGAGGTCGGCGACCGCGACCGGCCGGAAGTCGGGATTGGCGGCTTCGAAGGCGTCGGCGCTGGCCTCGTTCTCGCGCGCCAGCATCGAACAGGTGACATAGACCAAACGGCCGCCCGGCTTCACCAGCTTGGTCGCCTGGCTCAGGATACGGACCTGAAGCGCGTGCAACTTCTCGACCTCTTCGGCCGTCAGACGCCAGGCGTCCTCAGGCCGACGCCGCCAGGTGCCCGAACCCGAACAGGGGGCGTCGACGAAGACCAGATCGGCCTGGCCGTTGACCGCCTCCAGCCCGCCGCCGTTCTGGCCGATCAGCACCAGCTCAGCCTCGACGGCCGCGCGTTGCAGGCGGGGCCGGATGTTCTCAAGCCGCTTGTTGACGACGTCGGAGGCGATCAGCTTACCCTGCCCCGTCATGGCCTGGGCCAAGCCCAGGGTCTTGCCGCCGCCGCCGGCGCAGTAATCCACCACCGTCGTGCCCGGCTCGGCCTCGGCCAGCCAGCAAACGGCCTGGCTGCCTTCGTCCTGGATCTCGAACTTGCCGGCCTTGAACCCGTCCAGGGCCTGGATATTGGGCGGCGGCTCCGACGGCACGCGCAGGCCCCAGGTCGACCAGGGGGTGCGCGAGACCTCCAGACCGGCGGCCCGCAGTTCGGCCTCGACCTCGTCCACCGTCGCCGCCGCGCCATTGACCCGCAGGTCGATAGGCGCGCGCGGCGCCATCAGGGCGTGGGCCTCTTCGGCCCAGCGGTCGCCGAAGGTGGCCTTGAAATCCTCGACCACGAACTCGGGCAGGCCCGCCGCGACCCAGCCGGGCAGTTCACCCGGCGCGGCGGTGATGCGGCTGCGTTCCTGTTTCGACAGCGGACGCGGACCGTAGCCGTCGCCCGAGTGCAGCGCCTCGATCTCTTCCACCGACAGGCCGTCGATGGCGTGCAGCGAACCGATCACCAGAGCCCGGCCGTCCTCGCGCCCGCCCATGATCCACGACAGGCGGCCGCGCGCGCGCAGCACCTTGTAGACATGATCGGCGATGGCCCGCCGATCCTTGGACCCGGCATAGCGGTTGGCGGTCCCCCAGGCTTTCAGGACGGTTTCCGCCGGTTGGTTGCCCTGGGCGATGGAGTCCAGGACGGCGGCGGCGGCGGCGAGACGGGCGGCTGGGGTCAATGCTAACTTTCAGAGATCAAAGGAACAGGGAGGCCAGGACCATGACCAGTCCCGCAAGCGAGACCAGCCAGACCAGCGACCGGATATAGGGAACGCCGAGGGCGTAGAGCGGCACATAGACGACGCGCGCCCAGAAATAGAGGGCCGCGCCCCACACGGTCAGGGCGCTGGACGCCCCGATCACATGGGCGATCAGCACCGCGCCGATGAACAACGGCAGGGTTTCATACAGATTGGCCTGGGCCCGCTCGAGACGACCGGTCAGCGGCTTCTTCGCCGCCGGCGTCTCGTCGCGCGGACCCGCATTCCACTTGGAGCCGAACTCGACCGTCCGCGCCCCGGCCGGCAGGAAGATCTGCACCAGGGCCAGGATCAAGGTCAGGGCCAGATAGGTCAGTTCGGTCGTCATGGCCTTATCCCTGTCTGTAGTTCGGCGCCTCGCGCGTGATCATCACGTCGTGGACGTGGCTCTCCCGCAGGCCCGCGCCGGTGATGCGCACAAAGCGGGCGCGTTCCTGGAAGTCGGCGATGGTGCCGGCGCCCACATAGCCCATCGAGGCGCGCAGCCCCCCGACCAGCTGGTGCAGGACCGGCGAGATCGGCCCCTTGTACGGCGTTTGGCCCTCGATGCCCTCGGGCACCAGCTTCTCGGACGAGACCTCCTTCTGGAAGTAGCGATCCGCCGAGCCGCGCGCCATGGCGCCGACCGAACCCATGCCGCGGTACGACTTGTAGGACCGGCCCTGGTACAGGAAGACCTCACCGGGGCTTTCGTCGGTGCCGGCGAACATCGAGCCCATCATGGCCACGTTCGCGCCGGCCGCGATGGCCTTGGCCAGGTCGCCCGAGTATTTGATCCCGCCGTCGGCGATGACCGAGGCGCCCGTGCCCTTGGCGGCCCGCGCCGAGTCCATCACGGCCGTCAGCTGCGGCACGCCCACGCCCGCGACGATCCGGGTGGTGCAGATGGAGCCGGGACCAATGCCGACCTTGACCGCATCCGCGCCCGCGTCGATCAGGGCCCGCGTCGCGTCATAGGTGGCGACATTGCCCGCGATGATCTGCAGCCGGTTGTTCTCGCGTTTGATCCGCTCGACCACCGCTGCGACCGAGGCCGAATGGCCGTGGGCGGTGTCGATCACCACCACGTCCACGCCGGCGTCGGCCAGAGCCATGGCCCGCTCGTATCCGGCGTCCCCGACGGTCGAAGCGGCGCCGACCAGCAGACGACCCTGGTCGTCCTTGGCCGCATGGGGGAAGGCCTGGGCCTTCTCGATGTCCTTCATGGTGATCAGGCCCACGGCCCGATAATCCTCGTCCACCACGATGACCCGTTCGATCTTGCGGGTCTTCAGCAGGTCGCGCGCCTCTTCACGGCCGGCGCCCTCGCGCACCGTGATCAGGTCGCCGGTGGTCATCAGTGAAGCGGCTGTCAGGTTCAGGTCGTTCTCGAACCGCATGTCCCGGTGGGTCAGCATGCCGACCAGCTTCCCGGTCGCCGGATCGACGACGGGGAAGCCGGTGATCTTCTTGCGCGCCACAATCTCGCGAACCTCGCCCAGGGTCGTCTGCGGCCCGACCGTCACCGGATTGACCACCATCCCGCTTTCATAGCGTTTGACGGCGCGGACCTCGTCGGCCTGCTCCTCGATGGTCATGTTGCGGTGAAGCACGCCCAGGCCGCCGGACTGGGCCATGGCGATGGCCAGGCGGCTTTCCGTCACTGTGTCCATCGCGGACGACAGCAGCGGGATGTTCAGTTTGATGTCGCGTGTCAGCTGGGTCGAGACATCGACCATCGCCGGCATGAACTCGGACGGGCCGGGTTCGAGCAAAACATCGTCGAAGGTCAGTCCTTCGCGTATCTCCATAGGGAGTCTCCGTTTTGCGGGCCGCGTATAACGGGGTGCAGGGGGCTACGGCAAGGGTCTTGCGGCTTATGGCCCCGATAGATTTTATTGGTTTGCAACCGAGGCGGCCAATGACCATTCTTGCAACATGGTCGGCGTCATCCTCAGCACCGCGCGCAAACTGGCTCTGAAGATCGCCAGCTATGGCGTCATGCACCTTGTCGTGGCCGTCCTGGTGGCCTTCGCCATCACCCGCGACTGGCGTATCGCCCTCGCGGTCGGCATGGTCGAGCCCTTCTTCCAGACCATCGCCTATTCGATCCACGACCGCGTCTGGCACCGGATCGAACGCCGCCGCATGGCGTCGAACATCGAAGAGGCGGCCGAGGCCTTCACCGCGCGGCTCGACATCATGTCGCCGGACGAGCAGACCCGCGTCCACGATCACCATGGGCACGGCCATAGCCACGCCCTGCCCCGCTCGTTCAAACAGGTGGCGGTCAAGACCGTCACCTACGGCGTCATGCACTTCACCGTCGCGGTGGCCGTCGCCTTCGCCCTGACCCAGGACATCCGCACAGCCCTGGCCATTGGCATGATCGAACCCCTGGTCCAGACGGTCTTTTTCACCGTCCACGACCGCATCTGGACGCGGATAGAACAGCGCCGCGCCAGCCGGCAGCCGGCGACGGCTTAAGCCTCGGCGGCGCATCTGGCGCCGCCTATCGCTTGTTCAGCGCCACCAGAAACACCTCGGCGCTGTCCTTCCGGCTCGATTCCGGCTTGACGTATTTGACCGTCTCGAACTCTTCGCGCAGCCGCGCCAGAACCCCGCCCGCGTCGCCGCCCTGGAAGTTCTTGGACACGAAATTTCCGCCCGGCCGCAGGGTGCGGATGGCGAAGTCGGCGGCGATCTCGATCAGGGCGATGATCTTCAGGTGGTCGGTCTGGCGGTGGCCGACCGTATTGTGCGCCATGTCCGACAGCACCAGATCGGGCGCCCCGCCGATGGCGTCGATCAGTTGCTTGTCCACGCCGGGATGGGTGAAGTCGGCCTGCAACAGGGTCGAACCGGGGATCGGCTCGATCATCAGCAGGTCCACGCCCGCCACCGCCCCGGCCCCGCGATTGACCGCCACCTGAATCCAGCCGCCCGGCGCCGCGCCCAGGTCGATGACCTTGCTGCCGCGCTTGATCAGGTGGAACCGGTCGTCGATCTCGATCAGCTTGAAGGCCGCGCGCGAACGCCAGCCCTCGGCCCGCGCCTTCTCGGACCATTTGTCGGACAGCTGACGCTTGATCCACTGCTGGCTCGACATTGACTTGGTGTCGGCCGTCTTCATTTTGGTGCCCATGCCGCGCCCGGCGGCGGTTCCGCCCGTGGGCGGCCTCACCATTCGGCGACGTTCCTGCGGCTTTTCATCTTCACTCATCGTTCCCACATAGCCCCGACCGGCGTTGCGGGCTATGTCCCGCCTCAAATCAACCCCCAAGAGGACGACCGAAATGGCCGAAACCCTGACCTTCACCCTGGACACCGGCGACGGCGAAGCCCGCGACGTGGTCATCAAGCTGCGCTCCGACCTGGCTCCCGGCCACGTCGAACGCATCACCGAACTGGCCTCGGAAGGCTTCTACGACGGCGTCGTCTTCCACCGCGTGATCGCCGGCTTCATGGCCCAGGGCGGCGACCCGACCGGCACCGGCACCTCGGGCTCCAAGAAGCCGAACCTGAAGGCCGAGTTCTCGGCCGAGCCGCACAAGCGCGGCGTCTGCTCCATGGCACGCACCTCGGATCCCAACAGCGCCAACTCGCAGTTTTTCATCTGCCTGGACGACGCCACCTTCCTGGACCGCCAGTACACGGTCTGGGGCGAAGTCGAATCCGGCATGGAACACGTCGACGCCCTGCCCAAGGGCGAGCCGCCGCGCGCGCCGGGCAAGATCGTCAAGGCGACCGTCAACTAACCAAACAACCTTGACGTTTCTCGTAGATCGTGTCGGTTGCATACCGATACGATCCGCGGGGGACGTGGGGTGCGCATACTGCTGGTGATCGAGCCGTCAGGCGGCGGCTCCGGGCGTCATGTCGTCGATCTCGCCCAGGGCCTGATCGACGATGGCCACACCGTCTCCCTGATCTATTCGCCCACCCGGGCTGAGCCGCGTTTCGAAGCCGAAGCGGCCGCCCTTCCCCTCCGACACCTCGAACGCCTGCCCCTGCGCCGCGCCGTCGGCCCTTGGGACATCGGCGCCCTGATCGGCCTGCGCCGTTTGATCGCGCGCCTGGGCCCATTCGAGATCATCCACGGCCACAGCGCCAAGGCCGGGGCCCTGGTTCGACTTGCGGCGCCCCTGTCCGCCGCCCGGATCTACACCCCCCACGCCCTGGCCACGCAGAGCCCGCTCAAGGTCGGCGCGACGCCCTACGGCCTGATCGAGACCCTGCTGGCGCGGCTGGCCAGCGAGGCTGTCATCGCCGTGTCGGACGAGGAGGCGCTTCACGCCGCCCGCCGGGGTTTCCCGATCGAACGTCTGCACACGATTCCCAACGGTGTGGCGGCTTGCCAAACCGCAGACCGTCTCGCCGCCCGCCGGATCATGGGCCTAGCCGAAGACGCCTGGGTCGTGGGTTTCGTCGGCCGGCTCTGTCCCCAGAAGGACCCGGTCCGTTTCGCCCAAGCGCTCTGCCTGGCCCAGGCGCGCGATCCCCGCATCATCGGCGCCATGATCGGCGAAGGCCCGCTGTCCAATGATGCTCGCGCCGCCGGAGGCGACGCGGTCCGGCTGTTGGGCGCCCTCGACGCCCGCCGCTTGATGGCCGGGTTCGATCTGTTCGCCATGACCAGCCGCTACGAAGGCTTCTCCTACGCCATGGTCGAGGCGGCGGCGGCCGGCCTGCCAGTTCTAACCACGGCCGTAGGCGGGGTCTCGACCGTGGCGCAGGCGGGCGCGCGCATCTCGTCCCTGCCCCTGTCCGCCACGGCCGGGCAATGGGCCGACGCCATTGTCGCGGCGTTCCAGCACCCGACCCCGCTCTCGGTCAAACCCGCCCTGCTCGAACGCTTCTCGGCCGCGCGCATGACCGCCGACACAATCGCCGTCTACCGGATGGCCCATGCGCGCCGCTGGGCCGCCCGTGGCTGAGCCGACCGTCTTCATCAACGGCCGGTTCCTGACCCAGTCGCTCAGCGGCGTCCAGCGCTATGCGCGCGAGATGGTCCGCGCCCTGGATCGAAGGCCCGGCGCAGGCGCCCGCTATGTGCTGCTGACGCCCCAAGGCGCCGACGCATCGGACCTGGACCTGCAATCCATCCCCGTTCGTCCCGTCAGGGGCGGGCGCGGTCACCTGTGGGAGCAGACCGCCCTGGCCTGGGCGGCGCGCCATGGACAGTTGCTGTCTCTAGGCGGCGCGGGCCCGATCCTTCATCCGCGCCAGCAGGTCGTCATCCACGACGCCGCCGTCTTCCGCCACCCGGGCCATTTCCGCCGGGGCTACGCCGCTTTTCATCGGGGGATGGGGCGCCTCCTCGCCCTCCGCGCCCGGCTGACGACCGTCTCGCAGTTTTCCCGCGACGAACTGGCGTCGGTGCTGAACAGGCCCGCATCCGCGATCACGGTCGTCCCGAACGGCGCGGACCATCTGGCGCGCTCCGCGCCCGACGACCGCGTCCGCTCAACGCTCGGCCTGTCCGGCCGCCCCTATTTCGTCGCCCTGGGCAATCTGGCCCCGAACAAGAATATCGCCGCCATGATCCGCGCCCTGCGCCGCCTGCCCGATCCAGCCCTGCGGCTGATCCTGATCGGCGCCGACGCTCCCGCCG
Source organism: Brevundimonas sp. FV2ps16 (assembly GCF_058681075.1). Classification (NCBI taxonomy): domain Bacteria; kingdom Pseudomonadati; phylum Pseudomonadota; class Alphaproteobacteria; order Caulobacterales; family Caulobacteraceae; genus Brevundimonas; species Brevundimonas sp. FV2ps16. The sequence goes on from NZ_CM178728.1 coordinate 3,110,191, forward strand.
TCTTTGACCGGTCCGCTCCCGCCTCCGATCCCCGCATCCTCTTCGCCGGCCGCCGCACCGACGCCGAAGTCGCAGTTCTGCTGCGCGGCGCCCGCGCCCTGATCTTCGCAAGCCTCTATGAAGGTTTCGGCATCCCCCCGCTGGAGGCCTTCGCCCAGGACTGCCCCGTCATCGCCTCCGACATTCCGGCAGTGCGCGAGGTCTGCGGCGACGCCCCCGACTATTTCGATCCGCACGACGATGCGGCCCTGGCCGACCGCATGGCCGCCCTGCTGCGCGCAGGCCCTACTCCGCAGCGTCTCGCACAGGGCCGCGCCCGTCTGGCCCGCTACACCTGGGACGGATCGGCGCGGCGACTCGAAACCCTGCTGGCCGAGGACCGCCCGGCCAACACCTCCAGATAGACGGCGAGATGGGCCTGAGCGACCGAAGCCTCGGTCCATACCGGCTTGAACAGGGGTCCAGGATTTCGCCAGAAGGAGGGATCTCGAATCACCGCCCGCATCGCCGCCGCCAAGGCCCCTGCGTCGCCGGCCTCGAGCAGCGTCACCCGTTCCCCGCCCGCCGCCGCTTCCGGCAGGCCGCCGATGCGTGAGGCGATCACGCCCCGCCCCCGCGTCAGGGCCTCGACCACCGTCCGCCCGAAAGGCTCGGCCCAGATGGCCGGCGCCACGACCACGTCTATGCTCCGATAAAGGACCCCGGCCTCCACCTGCCCCAGCCAGTCGATCCGGGGGTCGCGAAAAGCCCGACGCAGCCGGGTGACATAGGCCGCCTCCCCCCGCCCCGCGATCCTCAACCGCCAGTCGCCGTCCAAGTTCGTCGTCGCCTTCAGCAGGACCTCGATCCCCTTTTCCGGCTCGATCCGCCCGATGAAGCCGAAGCAGGCGCCGCCGTCGCGAACCGCCTCGAGGCCCCGCCTGACCGATCCGGCGGCATTGCCGATGACCGTCGCAGGCGTGTCGCGAAAACAGCCCGCCGCCCGATGCCGCTCCAGCACCGCCCGACTGACTCCCACCACATGATCCACGCCCGCCGTCGCCCGCCGCCGCGGCTCGCCCAGCAGCACGCAGTCCCCGCATCGCCGTTCGCAAAGCCTTCCCCGCCGAAACAGGGCGGCCCGACTGCACAGGGTCGAATAGTCCCTCAGGCTCTGCACCAGCGGCAGTCCCGCCCGCCGCGCCGCGCGATGCACCGCCCCCGCGAACCCGGTCGTCACATGGGCATGGATCAGGTCCGGCCGCTCGATCTGCGCCACCCGCGCCACCGCCCGGTCCATCAGCGGACTGACCGCCTCCAGCCCATGCCACAGGGCGCGTAGGACGCCCGCCCGTCGCCGCCCGCCATAGGGCCAATAGACATGTCGCAACGGCAGCCGATGGACCCGCGCCCCGTCGCGCGTTTCGACGTCCCCACCGGTCTCCACCAGCGTCGCCACCGACACCGTCACGCCGGCCGCGACCAGTCCCCGCGCCAGCTGTTCGACGCTGCGTTCCGCCCCGCCCACATCCTGCGGCGGGTACAGGCTGTTGACCAGCAACACTCTCATGGCGCGACCGGCCGGCGCCAGGCCAGGGCTGCGACCAGGCAGATCAGGAAGACGAACCCCGCCCCCTGAGCCAGATCCTCGCTGAACATCATCGTCAGCAGATAGACCGACAGGGGCGTATACGCGTCCAGCCGGGCCGCCGACCACAGGTGCAAGGCAAGTGCCACGACCGCCGCCAGAACCCCCACCGTACGCGCCATGAACAGATAGCCGTTGTGGCTGACGGTCAGCGCCCGAAACGTCCCCAGTTCATCCGCCGTCGACCAGCCGACGCCCAGAGGCCTATCCGCCACGAAATCCAGGGTGCGGGTCCAGGTCGCGATCCGCCCGCGCAGGTTCTCGTCGATCTGCTCCCGATCCAGACGCGCGGCCAACCGGCTGACATCCACCTCGACCCGCGTCACCTGGATAGCAACCAGACCACCGGCCAACAGGCAGACGGCCAGCAACAGCCCCAGCGGATTGCCCGTCTCTCGCCACCGCCGCCCCACGACGGCCCGCGCCAGCCAGGCCGCCGCCGCCGCGATGAGTCCGCCTCTCGACAAAGTGCACAGGAAACCGAGCGCCGCCGCGCCCGCAGCCGACAGCGCCACCGTCCGGCGCGACCACCGCCGGCTCAGCACATCAAAGGCCGCGGGCACGGCAAGGCCGATCATCCCCATGGCGGCGTTCGGATGTTCGGCCACGGTCGTGATCCGCACCTGGGCCACGACCGAGGTATAGGCCGCGCGCGGCGACGCCAGCCCCACGGCCTGAAGCCCGTCCCGCCCGAACAGCGACAACAGCCCATAGGTCGCCAGATGACAGACTGCGCCGCCCAGAACGGCGGCGAAGAACAGCCGACGCCGCGCCGCATCCTCGACGATCAGGACGACGACCGCCGGTGCGATCATCGCCGCCGCCAACCAGCGGAACCAGAAGGCGACGTCCGAGACGTTCAACGTCTGCCCGATACTGGACACCTGGATCAGCATCGTCGCCAGCAGCACAAAGCCCGCCGCCGGTCCCGCCGCCCGCGCCACCGGCCCCATCCACCGCCATTGAAGGACCGTCAGCGGCAGCGCCGCCGCCAGGGCCAGATCACCCAGACGCGGCGCGCTGACCCATCCCGGCACGAGAAACACCGGCAGGGTCACCCCCACGCCGAGCAGCACCAGCACCCACGCCTCATAGGCCGCCCGGACATCCGACAGGCGAACACCTCGCCACGGCGTCGTGCGCGGGATCATGACGCGCAATATTCGACCTCCGGATCGAACCGCGCGCCATCCAGAACTCCCGCGACAAGAACCCCCGCCTTGCGCCACTGCCCCTTCGCCGCCAGCCTCAGCGCGATCCGCCCCCGTGACGCCGCATAGCGCAGGGCCGACCCCATCCCCTCATGGCGGCGCTTGGCCAGGAGGACGTTGCGCGTCAGCAGCCGGTGCAGCCGCTCGCGGCGCGGGTCGGTCTCGGTCTCCAGGCTCAGCCCGCCCGGCGCGGCCCGGACATGTTCGACCCGACTGGTGCCGACCAGAAATCCCGGCCGCTCCGCCGACAGCCGCAGCGTATATTCGGTGTCGTCGCCCCAGATGAACATGGGCGCCAGCGGCAGCCCGCATCTCTGCACCGTCGACCGTGCGACCAGCAGGGACACGAAGGTCGCCTGCCGCACCGGCGCCAGCCCACGCTCGAGCCGCTCGCCCCAGGCCGCATAGCCCAGGGCGTTGGTCCGCAGATCGATCTCGGCTGTATTGGTCAGCAGCCCCTCAGGCGTCCGCACGGTCGAACACAGGAAGGCCGGCTCCACCCCCTCCCCCGCCAGTTCGGCCTCGGCCTGCAAAAGCAGCTCCAAGGCGTCGGGCGCCGGCAGGACGTCGTCGTCCATCAGCCATAGCCGCGTCGCCCCGACCTCCATCGCCGCTCGTATTCCGGCGTTGAAGCCGCCCGCCCCACCCGTATTGACCGACAGCCTCAGCCGGTCGATCCGACCCGCCCAGACCTGATCCAGCCATTCCGCCGTGCCGTCGTCGCTGGCGTTGTCCACCACCAGAATCCGGTCGCAGGGCCGCGTCTGGGCGGCCAAATGGTCCAGGCACCGCTCCAGCAGATCCCGCCGGTTCCAGGTCACCACCACGGCCCAGACCCTCGAGGCCGCGCTCACGCCGCCGCCTTCAGGATCGCCGGCGCCAGGGCCTTCTCGACCAGGCTCAGCCCCCGTCCCGCCGCCTGATCCATATTGTAGTAGCGGTAGTCGGCCAGTCGCCCGGCGAACCAGACCCGTCCCTCCAGCGCCCGCGCCATGGCCCGGTACAGATCCGCCAGCGCCTGCGAGGCCTCGGTCGGGATCGGATAGAAGGGCTCGGTCAGCCCCGGCTCATGCGGGATCGGATATTCGGTCAGCAGACAGGTGGTCTCGCCCCGCTCGCCGGTCAGGTGGCGAAAATCGGTGACGCGGGTGAAGTCGAACTCGTTGGGATAGTTGACCGTCCCGACCGGCAGCCCGTCCTCCGCCCCCACGACCTGGTGTTCGAACCTCAGGCTCCGATACGGCAGCGCCCCGGCCACCCGGCCGAAATAGTCGTCCAGCGCCCCGCAATAGACCATCCGGTCGAACCGCCCCGGCGCGACCTGCGCCAGATCGGTGTTCAGGGAGACATGGATGTTCGGGTGATCCAGCATCCGCTGGAACAGGGCCGCGTAGCCGTCGCGCGGCATGGCCTGATAGCGGTCGGTGAAATACCGGTCGTCGCGGCTGACCGCCACCGGCACCCGGGCCGTGACGGACGGGTCCAGCGCCTCGGGCTCCATGCCCCACTGTTTGCGACTGTATTGGGCGAAGACCTTGTCGAAGACATAGTCGCCCAGGAACCGCAGATCCGCATCCTCCCCCGCCTGCCGCAGATCCGCGATAGTCGGCCGCGCCCCGAAGCCGAAGGCGCCGATCAGCCGTTCCGACAGCCGTTCCGCCATCCCCGCCGGAAACAGCATCCGCATCGAATCCAGGTTGAACGGGATCGGGACCAGTTGTCCGTCCACATGCCCCCGCACCCGATGGAAATAGGGCCGCCATTCGGTGAACTGGCCCAGATGATCGAAGATGCGCCGGCTGTTGGTGTGAAAGATGTGCGGCCCATAGGGATGGACCGTCCGCCCGCCCTCGTCGCGCCGGTCATGGGCGTTGCCGCCGACATGGTCGCGCCGGTCGATGACCAGCACCGTCTGATCCAGCCCGCGCGCGAGCCGCTCGGCCACCGTCGCCCCGGTGAAGCCCGCCCCGACGATCAGCCAGTCATACCGCCGGGACATGACGCCCCCGCACCGTCGTGAACAGCGCCCGCCAGTGGGGCCGCAGACAGGCCAGGCAGGTCAGCACCACCACCGCCTCCCCGATCAGCCGCGCCCAAGCCATGCCCTCCGCGCCCCCTGCCGGCGCCAGCGCGGCCGCCGGTCCCAGGGTGGCGACGCAGCCCACCCCCACCATCAGCGCGAACCGCCCATCCATCCGCAGCGCCGTCATCAGTTGCAGCCCCAACACCTGGCTGGCCGCCACCAGCGGCAGGACGAAGGCCAAGGTCCTCAACACCCCGACCGCGTCCTCGAACCCTTCCCCGACCAACAGCCCCACCACCACCGGCGCCGCCAGCCACAGCCCCGCCGCCACGCCCAGAAACAGCCCCGGCGTGACGATCAGGCTCCACCGCGCGGTGCGAAAGGCGGCCGGCGCATCCTCGGCCAACAGGCCGGCGATCCGGGGCCCCACCAGTCCCGCCAAGGGCCGCATCAGCGAACTGGCCGCCACCGCGACCTTGTCCGCCACGGCGTAGATAGCCGCCTGCCCCGGTCCCGCCAGGGCCGCCACGACAAATCCCACCGCGCCGGTATAGGCGACCACCCCCGCCCGACTGGCGAACAGGGCGCCGCCCTCGACCAGTCCGCGTCGGACAAACCCCCGCCCCGGTCGTTCCAGCCGCAACCGGCGCAGCATCAGCCCCGCCCCGACGCCGACGCCCAGCCAAAGACCCGCCGCCTGCACGGCGAGGGCCCCGGCCACGCCCAGCCCCGGCGAAAGCACCACTACGACCGCCGCCGCCAGCGTCCCCCCGACCTCGGCCAAGGCCGCCGGCGCCGGGTCGCGCAGCCCCTGAAACACCCAGACAAGGCTCGCCCCCTGCCCGACGCCCAGAGCGATCCCTGCGCCGACGACCGCCCAGGCGTCGTCCAGCACCGGATTGATCCACCCCAGCCAAAGCCCCAGGACCACGGCCGGCAGAACCAGCACCGCCCGCAGCGCGAGCGCCCGTCCGATGATCGCCCCCGCCGCCTGTCTCGCCGCCGCGATATCGCGCGGCCCCGATAGCGACGCACCGTAATCAACGACCACCGCCGTCATGGCTGCCAGCGAGACCGCCGCCACATACAGGCCGAACCCCTCGACCCCGAACCGGCGTGTCAGCACCGGATAGAGCAGCAGGGGCGCCAGGAACCGCAGGCCGTGTGCTCCATAGACCAGCCCGGCGTCGATCACGCCCCTGGCCGACAACAATGACCGCCCGCCCCCGTCCAATATCGCCCCCGCGACAGCAACCTGTGCGAGCAGCTAATACACTTTGAAGTCAGAACCACAAGCCGTAGGGGCTCAGGCCGGCTCTTCCTCGCGCCCGTCGAACCGCACCGCCTGAAGCTCGCGCCACGCTTGGCGCATCCCTTCCACCGGCAGGTTCGCTCCCAGCAGGTTCAACTGCTCCACCCAGACCGTGGCCAGTCGATCAACCGTTGACTGACCCCAACCCGGCGGCTGCTGGCGCGCCCAGTTCTGCACCGACCCTGCGTTGAAGATCATCAGGAAGGCGCAGACGACGAACAGGGTCTGGCTGGTCCACCGCCGCGCCCGCGACGCCTCGCCCTCCTCATCCAGAGCCGGCGCAGGCGGAAAGGCGAACCGGCCGAGCGCCACCAGTGCGTTCTCCCCCGTCGGCAGATCGTGGGCGTTCGCCGTATCGATCCAGTCGCTGGGCGGGTCCAGCGGCGGGAACGGCGACACTGGCGGCTGCGCCTGTGTCGGGAAGGGATCGACCGGGTCCTTGGGATCGCTCATCGTCGGATCAACGCCTCAGAACTGGAAATAAATGAAGGGCGCCACGCCCTCGGGCCGCATCGCCTCGATCAGCAATATCGCCGCCCCGATCAGCACCCCCAGGGTCGGCGACGGCGCCGTTTTCAGCCGCTCCGCCAGCCCCTCGACCGCGCGCGGCGGCAGCCCATGCATGGCCAGCCCGCCGACGATCAGCGCCAGCACGAAGGGCGTCACCAGGCTGAACGTCTCGAACCGCCCCAGCCCGACCAGCATCTGCATCGCCAGGTCAAAGGTCTCGGCCCGGAACAGGACCCATCCCAGGCAGACGACATGGAAGGTGATCAGAATCCCCAGCCAGGTCGGGATGACCTTGCGGTCCTTCACCACCGCCCGGCCCAGCCGTTCCACCACCTGCGCCCCGCCGTGCAGCGCGCCCCAGGCCACGAAGGTCCAGGCCGCCCCGTGCCACAGCCCGCCCAGCAGCATGGTGATCATCACATTGAGGCACGACGACCACAGCCCCTTCCGTCCCCCGCCCAACGGCACATACAGATAGTCGCGCAGCCAGCTGGACAGGCTGATATGCCACCGCCGCCAGAAGGCCTGCATCGAGGCCGCCCGATACGGCTGGTCGAAGTTGCGCGGGAAGGAATAGCCCAGCAGGGCCGCAATCCCGATGGCCATGTCGGAATAGGCCGAGAAGTCGCAATAGATCTGAACCGCATAGGCATAGACCGCCGCCGCTATGTCGATCGCCCCATAGGCCGAGGGATCGAAGAAGACCGGATCCACCAGCCGCGTCGCCAGCTCGGACGCGATCACCGTCTTCTTGAACAGGCCCCAGACGATCAGCAGCAGCCCATGGGTCGCCATCTCGCGCGTCAGCCTGGGCACCCGCGCGAACTGCGGCAACAGGTCCGACGCCCTCACGATGGGCCCCGCCACCAGGTGCGGGAAGAAGCTCATCAGCAGCATGACGTCCAGCAGGCTCTCGGCCGGCGCGGTCTTGCCGCGATAGACGTCGACCACATAGCTGATGCCCTGGAAGGTGAAGAAGCTGATCCCCACCGGCAGCACCACCTGCAACAGGGGCAGGTCCCGCTCCCAACCGAATTGGGCAAGCAGATCAACAGCCTGCTCGACGAAGAAGCCGTAATACTTGAAGAAGCCCAGGATGATCAGATTGGCCGCCACGCCCAGGCCGACCCACAGTTTGCGCCGCTTCTCCCGGTCGCTGCGCACGATCAAGGCCGCCACGCCCCAGTTCAGCACGGCCGAGGCGATCAGCAGGCCCACAAACCGCCAGTCCCACTGGGCGTAGAAGAACCAGCTGGCCAGCAGCAGGAACAGTTTGCGCCGCCCGTTCTCGCGATCCAGGCTCCAGCTGACCAGATAGACGAACAGGAAGAAGACCGCGAAGGCCAGGGTCGGAAACAGCATCAGTCCGCCTCCCCCTTCGCCGCCGCCCAACGGTCATAGGCCCCCATCAGATCGTCGCTCAGCACCCCGCCGATCCACTCCGCCCCTTGGGAGGTGAAATGCACCCGGTCGGGCCGCATATAGGGGTCAGGGCTAGTCGCCAGCCGCTCCGCCGAACAGTCGCCCCCCATCCGTCCCTGCCAATCCCAGAAGGCGACGCCCGCCTCGCCCGCGACCCGGCGCTGCACATCCCGCACCACCGCCAGCGACGCCGGGGCCGCGCGTGATCCGTCCGCCCCGCATCCGCCCGCCTGCCCCGACTTCAATCCATCCGGCGCGCCCAGAACCAGCAGCGACGCGCCCGGCGCCAGACCGCGCAGCCGGTCGATCTGCCCCCGCAACAGGGCGGCGTAGGCGCCGGCGTCCACCCCGCCCTCAAATCCATCATTGACGCCATAGGCCAGAACGATCAGCGACGGCCGCCACGCCGCCAACTCCACCGCTACGACCGCCTGATCCAGCCCCGCTAGATCCCGCAACGTCGCGCCGATCACCCCCAGGTTGGACACCACCACGCCCGGCCCCCGCCGATCGATCCGCACATCGTGCAGGGGCACACCCCCCTGCGGACGCAGCGTCACCGTCTGCGTCGGCGCCGCCAACCGCCAGGTGCCGCACAGCGGTCCACCCTCGGGCGTCCGGAAATCCGCCTCCAGCGTCTCTTTCGGCGTCGTCAGCATCAGCCGGCCCGCCTCGGGTCCGCCGTCCCCACACAGGCCGACCTGGTCGAACGCCGCGCCCGGCTCGGCGGTCAGGGTCAGGGCCGACCCTTCTCCCGCCTCGGACCGGGCTCCGGTCAATCCGGCGCGCAGGGTCGGCGCACCGTCCGGCCCGGTCAGGGGCGCGACAGAGATCGGCCAGTCGCTCGCCGTCACCTCGACCTGCATCGGCCCATAACCGGCATAGGGCACGCCTGGCGGCAGCACCCCGCGCCCGGCGGCTCCGAACCGCGCCTGCAACCGCGCCCGCAGAGCGCCCGTGATCCGGTCCCCCGCCGTATGACTGTCGCCGATCTGGACGATATGAACCGGCCGTTCGCCCTCTCCCGCTTCGGTCGCCGCTAAGGCCTCGAACACGCTCTCCAGCGCCTCGACGCCGCAGACGCCCTCGGGACAGACCGACGCCCCCGGCGCCGGCGCGGGCAAGGGGGCATACGGGACCTCGGTCCCGCTCTGCATCCCCAGCATCAGCAACGCCGCCCCCACGGCCCCCAGGCTCATGGTCAGCCGGTCGTCTGCGGTTGAGCCGCCGCCGCATCCAGGCCCGCGTCGCGCTTCAGCCGCTCCGCCACCGGCGCGCCGATGCGGCGATAGCCGGCCATGGTCATGTGAATTCCGTCATTGGCCCGCATCAGCTGCGGCCGCCCGCTGGCGCCGGGCAGATAGGCCGCGTACTCGCCCGCCGTATCGGCGGTGACGCCGGTCGTCTCGATCAGGGGCACGTCCAGCGCCGTCATCCGCTCGCGCACCACGGCGTTGATGACCGTCATCTTGGCGTCGAAGCCGGTCCGCTTCATCTTGGGCAGACCGACCCAATAGACGGCGACGTCATTGGCCCGCAGCAGGCCGACCAGATCGTCGATCCGCTTCCCATAGGCCGCCTTCCAGCCGGGTGTGCCGAAATCATGGATCACCCCGTCCAGGCTGATGCCCTGGGCGTCATTGGTCCCGAACATCACAACCGCCGCATCGACCGGCGTCTCGCTCAACTGCCGCGCCGTCTTGGCCTGGATGTCCACATAGTCATAGCGCGACAGGCCGGTGGAGACCGCGCTGAACTGGGTCACAGCGACCCCCTTCTCGCCATGCAGGTCACGGTACAGGGCGGCCCACAGACCGTCCGCCATCGAATCGCCGAACACCCCGATTCTCAGCTCGCCTCGCGCCGCGCGCGCCTTCAGCGGCGTAACCATTGCCTTCGCGACCGGGGCGGGCGTCAGGCTCTCGACCGGAGCGATCAGCGTCGGCGGACTGGCCGAGGCGTTGGCCGAACCGCCCAGAATCAGGGTCGGATGGCGCAGCCAGTCACGCCCGTCCGGCGTCAGCATCAGGCCGATCACGACCCCGACGACCAAGGCCGCCGTCAATCCGTTGATGCCTGCGCGCAAGACCGCCCCCATCGAAAACAGGGTTAGCTATAGCTTAACGACCCCGGCCTGCGCCATGCCGGTCCCGTGTCAGGCGAAAGACAGCCCGACGACAGCGACCTCAACCAAAACGCCCCTCGGCCCAGCGGGCTGCGAAATAGCCGCCGGTCGCCGACACTGTGGTCAGCACCGTCCCCCAGATCAGATCGACGACAGTCAACTTGGTCTGCCAAATCTCCAGCGTCGCTTGGTTGGTCAGGTCGTATGTGGCGTAGGCGACGAAGCCCAGCGCCGCCCCATTGATCGCCGCACGCGTCCAGCTTCCATCCTTCAGGGCCGGGGCGATGGCCAGGAAGACCGTCCCGGCGATGGAGATCAGATAGAACAGAATCGCCGCCCTCATGTCCGGCTTGTCCGCCAGGATCGGCCCCAGCACCGGCTTGTAGAACCGATTGGTCATGGTGGTCAGCCAGACGGCATCGATCACCGCGAAGGTGATCCCGGCTCCCAGATAGGCGAAGACATATTTGATCACGACAGACTCCTCAGGCGGGTTTCAGGCGATAATGGCTGACCGCCCAGGTGCGGCCTTCGTCGTTGCCGAACAGACCGGCGGTCGCCAGGTAGAAGCGCCGCCAGCGCCGGGTCCACAGCTTGGCGTCCGCCCCATAGGTCTCGCGCATCAGCAGCGCGATCCGGGGCGCATTGCGATCCATATTGGTCAGCCAGTCATTAGCGGTGCGCGCGTAATGGCCGCCGTTCCAGGTCCATTCCTGCGCGACCGCGAACAGGTCGGGGAACTGCCGGATCAGTCCGTGGCTGGGCATGATCCCGCCGGTGAAGAAATGCTGGGCGATGAAGTCGCCGCTGTCGGTGTGGTCGAACCGATAGGGGGCGTCGCGGTGGGTGAAGACATGGATGAACAGCCGCCCCTCCGGCTTAAGCCAGGACCGGGCCTTGGTCAGCAGGGCGCGCCAGTTGGCCATATGCTCGAACATCTCGACTGAGACGATCCGGTCGAACCTCTGGTCGGTGTCGAACAGGTTCATGTCCTGGGTCACGACCGTCAGATTGCTCAGCCCCCGCGCCCTGGCCTGGGCCTCGATATGGCCCCGCTGGCCGTGGCTGTTCGACACCGCCGTGATCCGCGCCCGGGGATAGGTCTCGGCCATCCACAGAGACAGCGAGCCCCAGCCGCAGCCCATTTCCAGAATGGTCTGACCGTCCGCCAGATCGGCATGGGCGCAGGTCTCCAGCAGGGCCGCGACCTCAGCCTGGTCCAGCGTCTCCGTTCCCGTCGGATAGAGGCAGCAGGAGTATTTCAACCGCTCGCCCAGGCACAGGCGGAAGAACTCGGGCGGCAGTTCGTAATGCTGCCGGTTCGCCACATCCGCATGTTCGGCGATGGCCCGCTCGGCCATCTCCCGCGCAAACGCCGCCTGATCGTGGGGACCGTCGCGGTCCAGCCGCTTGCGCGCCTCCGTGACCAGGCTGTCGATCGCCGGGCGGGTCACGAAGTCGGGAAAGGGCGCATCCTGCAACTGGCGAATGGCGACATTGGTCAGGCTCATGGGGCGTCCGTGGTCAGGCTTGTTCTCTCAATACGCCCGACCATCATTTACGGATGCACGCACTTCCGTCCCGGATTCGCACGTCGGAAAATACACGAAAAGAGACTCAAAAATTATCGAGTGGATTCCGTGTAAAATGCAGCGCCTCCCCCGCCTCCCGACTTGCCCCCCGCCCCCCTCCGCGTTACGCGTGGTCAAACGCGCCGATATTCATCAGGCAGTGAAAAGGGAGAGCGATGGGTAAGATCTACGCTGACGTCACATCCGCGCTGGAGGGCCTGACCTTCGACGGCATGACCGTCATGTCCGGCGGCTTCGGCCTGTGCGGCATCCCCGAAAACCTGATCGCCGCCCTGCGCGACAGCGGCGTCAAGGGCCTGACGGTCATCTCCAACAACGCCGGAGTCGACGGCTTCGGGCTGGGCCAGCTGCTCGCCACCCGCCAGATCGCCAAGATGATCTCGTCCTATGTCGGCGAGAACAAGGAGTTCGAGCGCCAGTACCTGGCCGGCGAGCTGGAGCTGGAGTTCAACCCCCAGGGCACCCTGGCCGAGCGCATCCGCGCCGGCGGCGCCGGCATTCCCGCCTTCTTCACCGCCACCGGCGTCGGCACCCTGGTCGCCGAGGGCAAGGAGGTCCGCAACTTCAACGGCCGCGACTACGTCATGGAGACCGGCCTGATCGCCGACCTGTCCATCGTCAAGGCCTGGAAGGCCGACGAACGGGGCAACCTCGTCTTCCGCAAGACCGCCCGCAACTTCAACCCGATGATGGCCACCGCCGGCAAGGTCACGGTCGTCGAGGTCGAGGAGATCGTCCCCGTCGGCTCGCTCGACCCCGACCACATCCACACGCCGGGCGTCTACGTCGACCGCCTGGTCCAGACCGTGTCCGAGAAGCGCATCGAACAGCGCACCGTCCGCAGCCGGGAGACCGCATAATGCCCCGTAGTCGCGAACAACTGGCCGAACGCGCCGCTCAAGAGCTGCAGGACGGCTTCTATGTGAACCTCGGCATCGGCATCCCGACCCTGGTCGCCAACTACATCCCCGCCGGCATGACCGTGACCCTCCAGTCCGAGAACGGGATGCTGGGCATGGGCCCCTTCCCCTATGAGGGCGACGAGGATCCCGACCTGATCAACGCCGGCAAACAGACGATCACCGAGATCCCCGAGTCGTCCTATTTCAGCAGCGCCGACAGCTTCGCCATGATCCGCGGCGGCCATATCAACCTGTCGATCCTGGGCGCGATGGAGGTGGCCCAGAACGGCGACATCGCCAACTGGATGATCCCAGGCAAGCTGGTGAAGGGCATGGGCGGCGCGATGGATCTGGTCGCGGGCGTCAAACGCGTGGTCGTGGTCATGGAGCACGCCAACAAGCATGGCCAGTCCAAGGTCTTGAAATCCTGCACCCTTCCCCTGACGGGCACGAGCGTGGTCAGCCGCATCATCACCGACCTGGCCACCTTCGACGTCAAACCGGACGGGTCGGGCCTTGAACTGATCGAACTCGCCGACGGCGTCACCCTGGACGAGGTGGCCGCCAAGACCGAGGCCGCCTACACGGTTTCGCAGGGACTGAAGGCGGCCTGATCTTCGGCCGTTCCGGGGTCGCCCAATCGAACCTTGTTGGGCGATGACGCGCCCGCTAGTGTCGATGACCCGCAGGTCCTTCGTGACCTCCGGGTGCGACCCCGGGTGCCCGCTCCCGGCACTCGACGCCTCCAGGGGCGAGAACAGGCGACCTTCGTCCCATGGCGACTTCGCTCCAGGCTCGGCCCGCAGAGACCAACGGCGACGCCTCGCCGGAAGCCCCGCTCGATCTCGGCGCCCGTCTGATGGCGCGCCAGCCCGGCGACCGCCGCTTCGGCGCCCCGATCCACGCCTGGTATCCCGTGCGCGCCGCACGGACCCGGACCGCCACGTGGGCTCAGCTTCACGGCGAATGGATCGACCTGCCGGCCCAGGTCGCCCCGGACGCCGTCCAGACGACGGCCTGCGGCGGCTGGCGACTGATCAACCGCCTGGGGCTGATCTGGGCCTGCCCCGCCGGCTCCATCGCCCCCCCAGACCTGCCTCCGCCGCCCGAGGCGCCCCTGGCCCTGATCGCCTACTCCAAGGCTCCCGCGCGCGCCGACTACGACCAGGCGGTCCTGGGTCTGCTGGACCCGGCCCATGTGCCGATGATCCATAACGCCTGGTGGTGGCGCAGCCAGGCGCGACGCACCAAGACCAAGAGCTACAGCCCCTCGCCCTTCGGCTTCACCGCCGTCGCGGCCGATGCCTTCGCCTCCACCCCCGCCTATGATCTGGTGTCCGAGGACCGCAAGGTCAGTATCGAGTTCCGCCTGCCGTCGATCCGGCTGGAGCGCGTCACCGCGCGCGGGTTCGAACTGATCAACCTGACCACCGTCACCCCCCAGGCGGAAGGCGACGTCGTGATCCGCAACCTGATCCTCTGCTCGGTCGCCGCCCTGCGGTTCGGCAGCCCGCTGCTGTCGGCCTGGGGTCGGACCTTCCTGCGTCAGGACGTGGCCATACTGGAGCGGCTCGAAGGCCGCAGCCCGCATCTGCCGCTGGTCTTCGCCGGCGACCCGGATCGCCCGTCCGCCTTCTACTTCGCCTCAAAGGCCGCCCTGCTCCGCGCCCAACGCGACGACGCCCCCTACAGGAACCCGGTCGAAGCCGAGTCCCTTCAGTGGGTCACCTGAACCCTCACTTCGCCGACTGAATGGTCCAGTCGGCGATCTGGGTGTTGATGTCGCGCGTCGCCGTATCGAACGCGGCGACGATGGCCGAGACCCGGTTTTCGCTCGCCGGCTGGGTCACCGTAAACACCCGTTCGACCGATCGCGCCTGTTCGGGGCGAATGGCCGCCTCTCCTCCGGCGCGACGCTCGGGCGTTGATCGCAACTGGGCGCGGGCGGTGATCACCACATCCGGCGTCGCCCCCGGCGCGGCATAGCGCGCCTCGAACGTCGTCACCGACACCTGAAGCACCAGCGGCGGCGTGCCGGGCTCGCGCCGGCCTAGGACGCGGATCTGGTCCGCACGATTGGCGAAGGCCGCCTTCAGGCTGTCGTCGAACAATGTCGAGGCCGGCGAAACCCAGCGCGCGCCGCCGATATAGGCGGTCTCGGTCCCGGTCACGCCCAGGATCCGGTCGTCGCCGGTCGCTTCCGGGAACTCGATCCGGCGGATCGACACCGACAACGGCGCGGGCGTGTCGCCCTCGGCCGAGGGCGCGTCCAGCGGCAGGCCGAACCGGTAGTTCTGCACCGGATCCGGCGTGGACAGCAGCGAACAGCCGCCAAGCGACACGACGACGCCGGCGATGGCGCCCAGTTGAACCAGGGAACGGATCACGGCTGCACCTCCAACTCTTTCGATTGCGGTTTCCCGATGAAGTCGCGCGGGCTGGCGCGGACGTCGTCGATCAGGCCCTGTAGAGAGCGCGTCGCCTCCTGCAGTTCCTCAATGGTGCCGCTCAGTTGCGGCAGGCTGGAGGTCGCGAAGTCGCCCAGCGGCTTCTCCAATCCGTTGATCGAGCGGTTGGCCGAGGCGATAGCCGTGCGGGCCTCTGCCGTCGCCTGATTGATGTTGGCGATGGCTTCACGGCCGTCGGTATTGACGACCACGCGCATGTCGGCCGCAAGCCCCTGATACTCAAGAATGGTGGCGTTGGCGTTCTTCACCGCTGCTTCCAGCTCGGCGAAGATGGCCTTGCGGGCCTCCAGCTCGGTCGTCAGAGCCTCGACGTTCTTCACGCTGGTCGAGAAGCTGCGGATGTTATCGTCGGACATGACCCGGTTGATCCGGTTCAGCGCATCCACCGTTTGGGCCAGCACCGTGCCCGACCCGCTCAGCAGTTCGGCGATCGGCGACGGCTGGCTTTGCAGCACCGGCACCACATTGTCCGGATACTGGTCCTTCAACAGGGCGCTGTTGGGCGAGCCGGCGGTGATCTGGATATAGTTCAGGCCCGTGATGCCCTGCGGCTCCAGCTGGGCGCGCGAGGTCACGCGGACGGGCGTCGTGCCGTCCACCCGCACCCGGGCGATGACCTGGTCGCCGCGCTGGGTGTCGATGTTCAGGTCGGTCACCTCGCCGACGCGGATGCCGTTGAAATGCACCTCGCCGCCTTCCGACAGTCCGTTGACCGGCCCGTAGAAGACGATGTCGTACAGGTCATAGTCGCTGTTGAACTGTAACCGGGCCAGCCAGATCGTGAACACCGCCAGGGCCGCCAGCAAGGCGACGGTGGCGATGCCGACGGCGGCGTAATGTGCGTCTCTTTCCATACCTGGCTCTCCTCAAGCCGCCTTGGTTGCCGCGCGACCGCGCGGCCCCAGGAAGTATTCCTTGATCCACGGATGATCGGAGCGTTCCAGTTCCTGCACCGTGGCTTTTTCGACGACCCGCTTGTCCGCCAGCACCGCTACCTTGTCACAGATGGCGTACAGGCTATCGAGGTCGTGTGTGATCATGAAGACGGACAGACCCAGATCGTCCGACAACTGGCGGATCAACTCGTCGAAGGCTGCGGCGCCAATCGGGTCCAGCCCTGCCGTCGGTTCGTCCAGAAACACCAGTTCGGGGTCCAACGCCAAGGCCCGCGCCAGGCCAGCCCGCTTCTTCATCCCGCCCGACAGTTCGGCGGGCTTCAGGTGATGGTGCTCGGGCTTCAGACCGACCATGGCGATCTTCAGCTCGGCCAGTTCATACATGACCGACTTCGGCAGCTTGGTGTGTTCCACCAGCGGCGAGGCCACATTCTCGAGCACGGTCAGCGATGAGAACAGCGCCCCCTGCTGAAACAGGATGCCCGTCCTCTGTTCGATATCCGCCGCCTCGTCGCCGGTCAGGGTGGCCCGGTCATAGCCCAGCACCTTCACCGCCCCTCCCTCGGGCTCCTTCAGGCCGATGATGGTGTTCAACAGCACCGTCTTGCCCGCGCCCGACCCGCCGACCACGCCCATGACCTCGCCCCTCTTGAGGTCGATATCCAGGTTCTCGTGGATGGTCCGTTCGCCGAACTGGCTCAACAGGCCGCGCACCTCGATCAGGTTCTCGACCTTGTCTTCCGGCGCGGCGGCCGACATCGTCGCGTCGGTCATATGTCCAGCTCCAGGAAGACCAGGGCGAAGACGGCGTCCAGCAGGATGATGGCGAAGATCGCTTGCACCACCGCCGCGGTCACCCGCCGCCCCAGGCTTTCCACATCGCCCGCCACCGACATGCCCTGACGGCAGCCGATGGCCGCGATCACCAGGGCGAACACCGGCGCCTTCACCAGCCCCACCATCATGTGCTGCGCCATGGTTCCATCCTCGACCAGCCGCTGGAAGAAGAAGGCCGGCCCCAGGTTCAGCGAGGTCCAGCAGACGATCAGCCCGCCCATCAGCCCGCCGATCATCCCCATGAAGGTCAGCAGCGGCAGCATCAACACCAGGGCCGCCAGACGCGGCACCACCAGCGCCTGGAACGGATTGACGCCCATCACCTGCATGGCGTCCACCTCCTGGTTCATCCGCATCGAGCCGATCTCGGCCGCGAAGGCAGAGGCCGACCGCCCAGCCAGCAGGACCGAGGCGATCACCACCGCGAACTCGCGGAACATGGCCACGCCGATCAGCTGCACCGCGAACACCTGGGCGCCGAAGTCGGTCAGCAGGTCCACCCCAATGAAGGCCACCACTGCACCGATGAAGAAGTTCGTCACCATCACGATCGGAATGGCGTCCAGCCCGGCCCGCTCGCCCTGGCTGACCCAGGCCGGCCAACGGATGCCGCCGGGATGTTTGGCTGCCTCGACCACGGCCTCCATCAGGCGTCCCAGGAAAGCCAGGGACAGCATCGCCTCTGCCCCGAAATCATAAACCCCGCGCCCAATCTTTGCGAAGCTTCGGGTAAAGGCGTCCGGCTGCTTGGGCGGAGGCGAACTCTTGCGCTCCAGCGTCTCGATCATCGTGTAGATGCGGCCGGCCTCGGGCCGATCCGTCCACGCCGACTTGGGCAGGCCGCAATGCGACGCTTGCACCAGGGCCAGTGCGCCGGCCGTGTCGAACCGGCCCAGGTCGCGGGTGTCTACGCTCGCGATCTTGCGGCCGTCCAAATCCTTGTCCAGTCGCTGAGGCAGCCTCCCCAGGGCGGTCGTCGTCCAGTCGCCGACAAGACGCAGCTTCGCCGCGCCGTCGCCTGCGTCCGTGATTTCGTAGTCGGTCTGGCTCATCACGCCCCGGAAGTCAGAACGGGCATCGGACGATCCCAACCCACGCAAGGAACAGCCGAAATCCTGATCCGCCTAATGGTCAAGGCTCCAGTTGAAGTCAACGTGCGATGACATTTGTTCGGCGCTTTCCTTTCGCACTGTGTCGAACCTGCGCGCCTCATCTGATCTCCCCTAACCGCCACGCTGGCGACCTATGCAAACGCCGCCGACCGTCTTTCGTTCGAGCCTTCAGCTTACAAGACGCCGCGCAGCGACCAGATCATCAATAAATCCACGACGCGCCTGGGCCTTCGCCGCCGCATCCGGCAGCCGCAGCAGATAGGACGGGTGAACCGTGACCATCCCGGCCGTACCGTCGTCCATCGCCAGGGCCTGGCCTCTTTCCTTCGTCACCGCCGGCTTGCGCCCCAGGATCGCAAGACCCGCCGTCACCCCCAGGGCCAGCACCACCTTGGGCTGGATCAGCCGCCGCTCGGCGTCCAGCCACCAGCGGCAGGCCTGGACCTCCCCCGCATTCGGCGTCTTGTGCAGCCGCCGCTTGCCGCGCGGCTCGTGCTTGAAATGCTTCACGGCGTTGGTGACATAGACATCCGATCGATCGATCCCGGCCTCTTCCAGCGCGGCCTCCAGCACCTGGCCCGCCGGTCCGACGAACGGTCGCCCCGCCAAGTCTTCCTGATCGCCCGGCTGTTCGCCCACGATCATCAGTCGCGCCTTCTTCGGTCCTTCCCCGCAAACCCCTTGCGTCGCGTCGCGGTACAGGGGGCAGCGCCGACAGGCCTGAACCCCGCGCTTGACATCGGCCAGGCTGTCGGGAACCGCCTCGGCGTCCGGTCGGGCCGCGTGCAGGTCGCGCGCCAGGGCGCGGACGAAACGGGCGTTGGGTTCCGGGGCGGGCGTGGCGACCATGACATCGGTCCGAACCGACGAAGCGGCCACCAGTTCCGGGATCAGCGCCGCCTCCGGCAGGTTCTTCCAATAGCGTTTGGCCATCTCGCCCTGCATCGTCTTCACCTTCAACCGAGCAGGATTGAAGGTCGAAGCGTAGTAGGTCTTCCAGAACTCCTCGATCTCGTCCTCGGCCGGCGCCATGTCGCGTGTCGCCGGCGGGCCGAAGCTCAACGCCTCTCCATCCCAATGGGCCGACCCGTCCGGCGTCAGGATCGACCACCGCATCGTCGTGAACCGTCGCTGGAAGAAGGGCGCCGTCTTCTCCAGCACCCGGTGCGGCGGTTCGAACCAGGCGACCCAGGCTTCGCCCTGCGCATCCTCGACCTGCCGAAACCGGACGAAGGCCTTCATCTTGTGCGACGCCCGACTGACGTTCTTGGCCCGTTCCATCGCCTCGGCCACGTCCCGGTCCGAGATCACCTTCATCAGGTCCGGCTCATCCCTAAGCCGCCACAGCAGCCGATAAAGCAGATCGAACCGATCGGTGGACCGATGCAGGATCACCTCGCGCGCCAGATCGACGAAGGCGGCGGGCGCCGAGAATCCCTTCTCCTTCCGTTCGCCCTTCCCCTGATCCGTCATCCTCGGGCTTGTCCCGAGGATCCATACTCCCGGTGCTTCCGCCATGCCCCCCGCCTTCGTCACGGCGTATGGATCCTCGCAACAGGGGCGAGGATGACGAGGTGTGGCGGGCGGGTGAGCAGACATAGCCGGCTCTTCAAACAGCCCGCCCTGCACAGAAGATGGCGCTCCCTCGACCACGAACCGCGCCGTCGCAGGCTCCACCCCCGCCAGCCGCATCTCGCGCGCCGCGACCCTCCACCCGTCGAAATCCGTCTCCGACGCCAGCACAGCCGTCCGCATCAGAATAGGCTCAACTGTTCCGGAGCCCGCGTCGTCACCCGGGCTTTCAGATCGGTCGCGTCGGTCAGCCCGCCCGGCGTCCAGTCCAGCGCCGTGATCCACGGCCTCAGCTTCTCCACAGACCGCGTCAGCCGTCCGACGTCTTCCAGCCTCAGCGTTCGGTACCGGCGCACCGATATGATCCGGTCCACCGCCTTCACCCCCAGCCCCGGCACCCGCAACAGCATCTCGCGCGGCGCCCGATTCACATCGACGGGAAACAGGGCGCGCTTGTTCAGCGCCCAAGCCAGCTTCGGATCGACCGCCAGGTCCAGCATACCCTCGGCCGTCCCCTCCCCAATCTCGGGCGCGGAAAAGCCATAGAACCGCATCAGCCAGTCCGCCTGATACAGCCGGTGCTCGCGCATCAGCGGCGGCTTGGACAGCGGCAGGGCTGAACTGGAGTCCGGGATAGGACTGAAGGCCGAATAATAGACCCGCCTCAACCCATAGCCGCCGTACAGGGAGGCGCTTCGGTCCAGGATCTCGGTGTCCGGCGCCCCGTCCGCTCCAACGATCAACTGCGTGCTCTGTCCGCCCGGCGCGAATTTGGGCGGCTTGATCTTGTCGCGCTTGCCGGGCTTGGCCGCCTCGACACCCAGCCGCACCTGGCTCATCGCCCTCTTGATGACCCCGACGTCCTTCTGCGGCGCCAGCCGCGCAAGGGCCTCGTCGCGCGGCAGTTCGATATTGGCCGACAGTCGATCCGCGTAGAGGCCCGCCATCTCGACCAGTTTCGGGTCGGCCTCTGGGATCAGCTTCAAATGGATATAACCGCGGAAGTCGTGGATCTCCCTCAGCGTCTTGGCCACCAGGACCAGTTGCTCCATCGTATAGTCGCTGGTGCGGATCACTCCCGACGACAGGAACAGCCCCTCGATATAGTTCCGGCGGTAGAAGTTCAGCGTCAGGTCCACCACCTCGTCCACATCAAACCGCGCCCGCGCCACGTTCGACGACGCCCGGTTGATGCAATAGGCGCAGTCGTAAATGCAGAAATTGGTCAGCAGGATCTTCAGCAGGCTGACGCACCGCCCGTCCGGCGTATAGGCGTGGCAGATGCCCATCCCCTCGGTCGAGCCGATCCCCTTGCCCCCGACCGAGTCCCGCTTCGACGTCCCCGACGATGAGCAGGAGGCGTCGTATTTGGCCGCATCCGCCAGGATTGAGAGCTTTTTCCGTAGATCGAGACGCGCCATATGTTCATGATATGTTCCAATCGCGTCATCGTCCAGCTGAGCTGTATTTTTCCTTCCAGACCGACCGCTTAGCGCAGAAGATCGAGCAGCGAGGTGTTCCGCAGCGAGTTGATCACCTGGGCCGAAGCCTCGATCGCCACCTGCGCGGCCTGCAGGTCGGTGATCGCCTGCGCGGGATCATAGCCGGCCTTGTCGGTCATCAGCTTGTCGAGGGCCAGCTTCTGGGACTCGTGCGCATCCAGCGCCGTTTCCACCTGGTTCTGAACCAGTCCGTTCTTGGCGGTCTGGTTCGTCACACCCAAGTTCGCCTTGTCAAACTCTCCCATCTGGGCGGTCAGGAAGGCGACGACGTTCGCGCCCGGCTTGCCGGTCAGGGTGCCCGCCCCGGTGGGCGTATAGGTGACGCCGCCGATGATGACCGGGTTCCCGTTCTGATAGGCCTGCATATTGCGGAACACCTCGGTCAGGGGCCCGCCGATCTCATCGGCCAGAAATCCCGTCTCGACCATGGTGTTCTCGTCGATGCGTGACTTTTGCTTCAGGTCGTCGTTGGCGAAGGTCGACGCCGTCGAGGGTGCGGCGGCCAGATCCGCCATCGTCTTGGCCGTCGCCGGCGCCGCGTCGCCGCGCCCGCCGCCGAACAGATAGGCCCCCTGATGCTCAGCGTTCAGCCCGCTCTGAACGGTCTGATACTGAAGCCCCAGCTCGGTCATCATATTGGTGATGTTGCCCGCCGCTATGCCATTGGCGACCGCCTCCCGCGCCGCCGCGCCGGCGTCGTAGATCCGGTTCATCGCTAGGTCCTGCGCGCTCAGCCGCGCGGCCGCGCTCTCTCCCGCGCCGATAAACCCGTCCAGTCGCGCCTGGGTCGAGGTCAGACTGGTCAGCTGCTCAGCGCCTCGACCATAACCGGACATGTCGGTGGCGATGGTCCCGCTGTCGATCCGTTCCTGGGCCTGCTCAGCGCGGGTCTGGGCGCTCATCAGATTGAGCAAGGCGGACTGATAATTTCCGAAGGTGGCGACACGCGTCATTATAGGATCCCGATCAGCACGTCGTACATGTCCTTGCTCGCCTGGATCAGGCGAGCGGAGGCGTTGTAGGCTTGTTGGAAGGTGGTCATGTTGACCAACTCCTCGTCCATATTGACCCCTTCGGCGGAGTTGCGACGATTGTCGGCTTCCTGCGCGATGGCCGTGGCGGTTTCGCTGGCGGTCTTGGCCGCCGAGGCCTTGCCGCCGATGTCGCCGGCGAAGTCCGACGCATAGGCGGACAGGCTCTTAGTGCCGCCGCTGTTGCCGCCCGCTGCGGCGAAGTTGACGTTCTTGCGTCCCGCATCAGCCAGCAGAAGACCGCCACGACCATCGTTCTTGCTCAAGGCCGAGGTTCCAGCGGCCGCCGACAGGTTCAACTGGGCCAGGGCCAGCTTGTTAGGATCTTTCTGGATGTCGCTACGGACCGAATAGGCGCCCGCGCGTGTCGCACCCGTCTCGCCCAGGCCGAACAGTTGCGACATGGTCACGCCCGAGGGGTTCTGCGTCGTGTTGTCCTTCGCCACGCTCAGGGTCGTGGAGGCGGAGTCATAGGCTTTGAAGCTCAGCGTCCCCGACGAGTCCAGGCTGAAGGCGCCGTACCGCCCCACGCCCGCGACCGGATCGTTCAGCGCGGTCAGCAGTTCGCCCATCGTGCCCGTTCCCGTCGGCACGGGAATGGTGATGTCTCGCAGCCGGGCGCCCGAGGTGCTGCCGATACGGAAGGTCAGGCTTTCACCGGCGTCGAAGCCATGCTGCGACGTCAGCGTCAGGCCAGTGTCGTAAAAGGTGGGAGTCGTCGTGCTGACCAGGTCATTCAGCCCGAACCAGTGGGAGAAGCCGCGTCCGCCCTTGCTGCTGGGCGTGGTCGCGTCATCCGCCACGGCGACGCCGTTGCCGCCCTGGCCCTCAATCCGCAGTTGCCCGTCAAAGAACCCAACCGTCGCCTGGCCGCCAAGTTGAGCGTTGACCGTGGCCAGGAAGGTGGTCGGATCGGCAGCCACGCCGTTGACGGTCATGGTGGCGCCCGAAAAGACGATCTCGGCCGAGGCTTGGATCACGCCTGAACTGTCAACCGCCGTGATCGTGGTCGTACCGGTGAAGCCGGTCAGGGCGGTCGTCAGCGACTGACCGGTGTTTCGACCACTCAGCAGGGTCGGGGCCGGCACGCTGCTGTTGGCGTTGTGCGCCCGGTTCAACTCGTCCGCCAGCTTGGCCGTCAGCTCGCCCAGGCGGGCCGCCGCCGCCGGGGCGTCGGTGTCGCGCAGTTCGATAAGGCCGCGGATCTCGCCTGATGACACGCCGTCCAGCAGAGGCCAGCGCGTCCCGTTGGGCTCTGTGACCATGATGTCCGAGAAGGCCGTCATGGAATCTACGGTCCCTGCGGCCTTGTAGGACAGCACCGCATGCCCGTCGCCGACCAAGGTCATCCCCGTCCCGGTCCGCAGCGTCACCCCGCCGTTCGCCCGCGGCTCGATCTTGACGTCCATGTACTGGGACAGTTCGTTGATCAGCGTCTGCTGGGCGTTCTGGGCCCCGGTCACATCCTGGTTGATGATCGAGCCGGCGGCGATCGTCTTGTTCAGCTTGTCGATCTGCTCCAGCAGCGGATTGACCGCATCGACGGCGCTCAGCAGACGACTGTCCGCCTCCTGCCGCGCCGTCTGGATCTGCGCCGCAATGTTCGCCGCTTCGTTGAACATCGCCTGGGTCTTGTAGACCGTGTCCTGCCGCGCCGCCGACGATGTCGGGCTTTCCCCCAGGGTCGCATAGCTGGCGAACAGCTTGTCAATCTTGGCGAAGAAGCCGCCGTCGCCGCTGGGATCGCCGAACTGGGTCTGGATCTGGTCGTAAAGTTCGTACCGCACATTCTGGCGGGCGGCGTCCGCGTTCGCGCCCATGCCTGCGGCTTGGAGGAAGCGATTGGTGGCCAGACGAACGCGCGAGACATCCACGCCCGCGCCATAACCCTCGGTGACCGCTGCAGTCTGATCGGCGACCTTGCGGACATAGCCGGCCGTGTTGACGTTGGCGATATTGTCCGAAGTCACGCGCAACTGGGTCTGCGCGGCCTGCAGACCCGTGGTGGCGATGTTCATGATGGACGTCAGCGACATGGAACCATCTTCCTCGCCTTACCCGGCAGGCCCTGCCCTGCAGCGCGCAAATCTTGCCCGGCCACGCGCCACCCCCGCTCAAACAGAGCGTTGTTTTCACGTGACATTGCGGATCGCGCAGTCTTCATGACCCGTGAGGTGCGCAAACCTCGGGCCAAATGTGTCGATAGCGAAATCGAAGACTCCGCTTCCTGACGAACTCGATACAGGCCCGTTGCATTCGCTGCCGGGCAAAAAGTAGCGAAGGACGGCAAGAAACGCCTCTCCGACCGCCCAGCCCTTCCGCCATGGTCGATTTTCTCCCGCAATATCAACGTCCACGAAACTGGCCCGCCCCTTGCGAAAGGCGGTTCGAATAATCAGGCGCAGCAGGCGCCGCCCAGACCTGAAAGTCGCCTGCGCCCCATGTCGTCCGCATTCGCCCTGTTCGCCTCAGCGCCTCCGGCCTCCGCCGGAACGCCCGCTGCTCCGCCCAGCGGTCAGGGCGGCCAGACCGCGAATCTGTTCTCTTCCAAGCTCGTCGAGGCCTTCCAAGCCCTGGATCAGGCCGGCGCCACAAAGGCCGAGCCGCCGCAACGCGCGCCTGGCCGTCTCGCTTTGCAGGCAATCTCGACCACCGACTTGGCGGCAGTGGAAGCAGAAGACTCCGCGAACCTGACCGCCGACCTCGCCGCCGAACCTGCGGCCGAAGCCGTGCGGGAGGCGGCGCACGACCTCCCGCCGTCGGACCAAGATGCGGAACCGGCAGAAGCCGCCGTAGAGGCCGCTGACGTCGCGCCCCCCCCTCAACCAGTGGCTCCACAGATCGTCGTCCCTGTGGCCATTCAGGCCCCGTCATTCGAGGGCGCCGCCACAGACGGCGTGACCGAAACGACCGGGCCGACCCCGGCGCCAGCTACTCAGGTCGGCCAAGAACCCCCCGCCGCCGATCTGGCCTTAGATCTTGCGGCCGACGGCGCCGTCACGACGGCCAAGCCTAGTCAAACGACGCGGGAACCCGCCCCGGCGCTGCAAGCGGTCTCCGAAGACCAGGCGCAGGTCGTGGACGCCACGCCGATCTCCACGATCATAGTTGAGCCCGCGCTGACGCCAAACACCGCTCCCGCGTCGCAGCCTGCCGCGACTGAAATGGCGGCGGCCCAGCCCCAGTCTCCAGGGTCTGCTCTAACCAAGGCAGAACCTCTCGTCGCTGCAGCGCCCACCATTTCCAACCCATCCCACCAAACGACGGCTGAAACCGCCGCAGCCTCCCAGTTGGTCGCGCCCGAAAAGCCGGCGGAGACGCCTGGCTCCAACACCGCCAAGACCAAGGTCGCCGAGGCGGTTCGCCTGACCGAGCCGTCGTCGCCCAAGGCTGACGTGAAGATCACCGCCCAGCCCGCAACCGCCGCCCCCCAGACCGTCACGCCGATCCAGACCGCCGCCGTCGTTTCCAACCTTGCCGTCGCCGAAGCGGTCAAAGCGATCGAAACCCAGGCCGAAGCGCCTCAGCAAAATGTTTCCGACACCGATCTTCCCTTGGCCGAGGCCACTCAGTCGTCGCAGGCCGCGCCGACCAAGGGCGCAGCGACCACACCTGCACCCTCGACGCCCTTGCGCTCCGCCTCCGACAACACCGCGCCCACCAGTGGCGCTCGGCCGCCGCTGGGCGGATCAGACACCCTCGCTACCGATCACGTCGCCATGGCCGACGCCGCCTCGAGCATGAGCCAGACCCGACAGGCCAGCCTGGGTCAGGTCGCACCGGCGACTGACGGCGTCACACCCGCCGCCGCTCCGCTCATCGACGCCGCAGTGGCGCCTCTCGACCCGACCACGCCCGTCGACACGCCGGCTGAAGTCCGCGCGCTCGACGGCGCGACCACCACGACCCAGACCGCCGCCTCGTCCCTGTCCCGCGCCACCATCGAGACGACGGCCCATCTCGCCGCACAGATCGCCCGCAAGCTGGAAGGCCGCTCGACCCGATTCGACATGGTCCTGACGCCCGAGGATCTGGGCCGCGTCGATGTCAGCCTGGAAATCGGCGCCGACGGTCAGCTGGCCGCACGCCTCGCCTTCGACAATCCTGCGGCGGCTGCAGAGCTGCGCGGACGGGCCGACGAACTGCGCCGTCAGCTTCAGGACGCCGGCTTCCAGGTCGCCAGCGACTCGCTCGACTTCACCCAGCGCGACACGTCATCCGGCGGCGGTTTCGACCGCCAGCAGCAACAACGTCAATCCCTGTTCGCCGGCGCCGCGCGTCTGACAAACCAGGCCGATCTTTCCGTCACGCCGCCTCCGGGCGCCTGGACCAACCATTCCCAGGCGCGCGACCGCGTCGATGTGAGGGTCTGACCCCATGGCCACCGCCGTTTCATCCGTCGACGCCTCCGGCCGCCTGAACAGCGGCACGACAATGCTGGCCTCGAATTTCGAGACCTTCCTGACCCTGCTGACCACGCAAATGAAGAACCAGGACCCGTTGTCGCCGCTCGATTCCAACGAGTTCACCGCCCAACTGACCCAGATGGCCGGGGTGGAGCAGCAGCTGCTGACCAACGACCTGCTGACCAGCCTGGTCGCCGCCCAGTCGGCCGGCGGCCTGGACAACGCCTCCAACTATATCGGCAAGCAGGTGACCGCCGCCTGGACCGCCACCTCGCTGGAAGACGGCAAGGCGACCTGGAGCTACGAACTGGGCGCAAACGCCGACAAGGTGAAGCTGCAGGTGGTCGACAGCACCGGCAAAGTGGTCTGGGAAGGCGACGCCCCCGAAAAGACCATCGGGCTGCACGACTTCACCTGGGACGGCAAGATGACCGGCGGCGACACGGCCGAAGACGGCGGCGTCTATACGCTGAAGGTCGCGGCCACCGACGCCAAGAACGCCAAGATCGACAGCCAGGCCCTGATCCGCGGCCGCGTCACCGGCGTCGAGATGTACGACGGCGCCCCCTATCTGGTGATCGGCGATTCCATACTCCCGCTTTCGACGGTCATCTCGCTGAACGAGAAGGCCGCCGACGCAGACAATGACGATACGGAGAATCCGGACGTCCCGACCGAGCAGGCGGCCGCATGATGCGCTCCGCCGCCTTCCCGATGACTTCCATTCAAGGAGCGTATTCATGAGCTTGAACAGCGCAATGCTGGCCGGCGTGTCCGGCCTGGCCGCCAACTCCGCCGCCCTGGCGGCGATTTCCCAGAACATCGCCAACGTCAACACCGTGGGCTACAAGCGCTCACAGGGCGAGTTCCAGACCCTGGTCAACAGCCAGACCCGCGCGGGCGGTTCCTTCTCCGCCGGCGGCGTCATGTCCGCCACCCGGTCGTACATCAGCCAGGAAGGCCAGCTGCAGCGCACGACCGAGAACACCGATCTCGCCGTCAGCGGCCAGGGCTTCTTCGTCACCACCACCCAGGCCGAAAACGTCGGCGCCACCGATACGCGCCTGTTCACTCGCGCCGGCGCCTTCCGCGTCGATAACCTGGGTTATCTGAAGAACAGCGCCGGTCTGTACCTGCAAGGCTGGCCTGTTGATTCCAACGGAGACATCTCGACCGATCCGTCCGACCTGTCGCGCCTGCGCTCGATCAATATCGGCCAGGTCGGCGGTACGGCTGAACCCACGACCCGCGTCCAGGTCAACGCCAACCTGCGTTCGACCCAGGTCGTCTCGACTGCCGCCGCGCCGAACCGCTACAACGGAGTCGAAGACGCCGCCCTGCCTCCGGTCGAGCATGATATCGACGTTTCCTATGTCCGTACCGGCGCCAACACCTATGAAGTGACGATCAAGACCGGCATCACCAGGATCACCGGTACGGCGACCTACGCGGCCGGCGCCCTGACCGGCTTTGTCCCCTCGGCTGGAACCAATGGTTCAGCCACGGCGACGGCCACCGCCATCACCATTACCCCCACCAGCGGCACGCCGCCGGTTGCGGGCACGCCGTTCGCGATCGACTTCGCCGACATCGGCATGGGCACGGACGGCATCGCCCAGACCAAATACGACCCTTCGGTCAACTCGATGGCGATGTACAATGCCGACGACGACAACCCGGTCGGCGTTAAGCCGGATTTCAAGATGAACATCCCGGTGTCGGACTCCAAAGGTGGCCAGCGCAATCTGGAAATCCGCTTCCTGAAGAGCGCGGAACCGAACCAATGGTATGCCGAAATCGTGGCGGTGCCGGCCGAGGATGTGGTCACCGGCGCCCCCTATAGCAACGGCCAGATCAAGACGGGCCTGATCGCCTTCACCCCGGCTGGCCGTCTCGACGTCGAGACGATGCAGACCTGGCCATCCGGAATGGGCCTGTTCGATGATCCCGAACAGGCGACCCTGTCCTTCCTGGAATCCGATCCGGACAACACCATCGACCCCGCCGACCCGCTCGATAACGGCAAGGTCAAATGGGCCGACGGCCTGGGTATCGCGGCCCAGACGGTGACCCTGGACCTAAACACCTCGGCGGGCGGCCTAAGCCAATTGAACACTGCCTCGGTGGTGCAGTCGACGGTCACCAACGGCACGGCCTTCGGCAACCTCAGCGAAATCACCATCGACGAAGGCGGCTTCGTTACCGCCATATTCGATAACGGCGTCATGCGTCGCATCGCCCAGGTCGCCATCGCTACCTTCCCCAGCCCCGACAGCCTGAAAGAGGTGTCCGGCAACGCCTACGCCGTCAGCCTGGAAAGCGGCACCTTCAACCTGAAAGCGGCCGGCACCGGCGGCGCCGGCGTCGTGGCGGCCCAGCAACTGGAGAGCTCGACCGTTGATCTGTCGGCCGAGTTCACCGGCCTGATCACGACCCAGCGGGCCTATTCCGCCTCGTCCAAAATCATCACCACGGCCGACGAAATGCTGGCCGAGCTGATCAACATCAAACGCTGATCGGCGAGTAAGTAAGCGTTAGTTTCAATGAATCGTCGCTCAAGGAAGGTTTACAGAGTCGTTCGGGCAGGGAGGGATTTTATTCGTTCCTTCACCACGACGCTTAAACCGACCTTAGCGGGCCGCGCCTACATTCATGACACTACGGTGTTGGTGAAAGAGGCATAAGCCCATGTTGCAAGAGCGACGCCTGAATAGCAAAGGCGAACAATACGTGGTCGGACCGACTGGCACGCCCCTGACCCTGAACGATCTGCCGCCGTCCAATACGGATCGGTGGGTGATCCGCCGCAAGGCCGAGGTCGTCGCCGCCGTTCGCGGCGGTCTGCTAAGCTTGGACGACGCCTTGGCGAAGTATCGCCTAACGGCGGAAGAATTCCTCGCCTGGCAGAAGGCCATCGACAAATGGGGCATGCAGGGTCTGCGCACGACGCGGATCCAGAGCTACCGCTCCTAAGGCTTCTCCCCGACGACGAAGAGGGCCGCATCCGGAAACGGGTGCGGCCCTTTTCGTTGACCGGCCTCGAAATCGCGCCGGTTCCACACTAAATGGCGGCGATGACCCTGGTCGAAGACATTTGCCCTGTTCCGGACATTCGCCGCACCGACATGGATGCGGCGGTCGAGAGCGCGCGGGCGGCGGTTGGTTTGCCGGTCGGGGCGCGCATCGTCGCGGCCATGTCGGGGGGGGTGGACTCCACCGTCGTCGCCGCCCTGCTGCACAAGGCGGGATATGACGTCGTCGGCGTGACCCTGCAGCTCTACGACCACGGCGCGGCCCTGAAGAAGAAGGGCGCCTGCTGCGCGGGCCAGGACATTCACGACGCGCGCCTCGCGGCCGAGATGATCGGCATCCCCCACTATGTCCTGGACTATGAGAGCCGGTTCAAGGACGCGGTGATCGATCAGTTCGCCGACTCCTATCTAAAGGGCCAGACCCCGGTTCCCTGCATCCGCTGCAATCAGACGGTCAAGTTCCGCGATCTGCTGGACGTCGCCCGCGACCTGGGCGCCGAGGCCATGGCCACGGGCCACTACGTCCGCCGCGCCGCCGTCGGCAATCGCTCGCAGATGCGCAAGGCCATCGACCATTCGCGCGACCAGTCCTATTTCCTGTTCGCCACCACCCAGGATCAGCTCGACTATCTGCGCTTCCCCCTGGCCGATCTGGAAAAACCCCAGGTGCGCGGCGTCGCCGCCGAACTGGGGCTGAAGATCGCCGCCAAGCCTGACAGCCAGGACATCTGTTTCGTTCCGTCCGGCGACTATCGCACCCTGATCGACCGGCTGCGTCCGCAGGGGCGCGAGGCCGGCGAGATCGTGCATATGGACGGCCGGGTGCTGGGAAGCCACGCCGGCATCACCGACTACACCATCGGCCAGCGCCGGGGCCTGAACGTCGCCGTGGGCGAGCCCCTGTTCGTCGTCAAGCTGGAGCCGGAAACCCGCCGCGTCATCGTCGGCCCGCGCGAGGCCCTGCTGACCGCCAGCCTGACGCTGGAAGAGACCAACTGGCTCGGCGACGAAGCCACCATCGTCGAGGCCGCCGAAGCTGGCCTTCCCGTCCTGGCCCGCGTCCGGTCGACCCGCCAACCTTCCCCCGCCCGCCTGGCCCTGATCGACGGCGACGTCCGCATCGTCTTCGACGAGGGCGAGGAAGGCGTCGCCCCTGGTCAGGCCTGCGCCCTGTACGACCCGACCGACCCCGACCGCGTCCTGGGCGGCGGCTTCATCCGCGACACGACGGCGGTCGCGGTCTAGGTCGTCGAATAGACCCGCAATCGGTGGCCGTCCGGGTCCTGTGCGACAAAGCCGCGTCCGCGCGCGGTGTCGGCGGGCGGTATCACGATACTGGCGCCACGGTCCCACCAGTCGATGTGCAGATCGTCCACAGCCTTGGGCCGTTCGACGCGAAACCCGACCTCGCTCATTGGCGCGGCATGGCCCTCGGTTCGTCGCCAAAGACTCAGCATCCGGCCAGACTCCAGCACGAACAGGGCGCGGTCCGCGCTCACCTGAACAGGCCGGTTGGCCAGCAGTCTGGCGTAGAAGCGCGCGCTGACCTCCGGATCGGTCACGTCCAGCAGGATGTCGTCGGTGTCAGTCATGTTCGCCCTCCGCCTTCTACGGGAACAAACCTAGACCGGACTACTGCCAGTTCCTGTCAGCATGATGCGGAGCGGTCGGCGTTTTCCTGCGCCTCGCGCCAGGTCTTCAGCAGGGCCTGACGGCGGGCCGGATAGCGCGCCTCCGTCACCTCGGCCTCGACGATCCGGTCGGTGCGGAAACTGCGAAAATCCTGCCGCAGCTCGCACCAGGCCAGCAGCAGCCGCACCCGGTCGAAGAAGACCAGGGCAAAGGGCCAGACCACCCGTTCCGAGGCCGCCCCCGCCTCGTCGCGATAACACAGCCTCAGCCGCCGCTCGGTGCGGATCGCCTTTCTCAGCAGGGCCGGATCGACCAGATCGACCGGGAACGGCGCCCCCGGCACGACCAGCAGGGCCGAGGTCTCCATCACCTCTCTCAAATCCGGCGGCGCCACCGCCGCGATCCGCGCCAGCGCCCCCAGCGCCGCCTCGCGCATCCGCGCATCGGCCCGGTCGGCCACCCAGCGGGACCCCAGCACCAGGGCCTCCACCTCCTCCGGCGTGAACATCAGCGGCGGCAGCAGAAAGCCCGGCTTCAGCACATAGCCGACCCCCGGCTCCCCCTCGATCGTCGCCCCCTGGGCCTGCAGGCTGGCGATGTCGCGATACAGGGTGCGAAGACTGACCCCCATCTCCTCGGCCAGCTCACGACCGCTGACCGGCCGGCGACGCCGCCGCAGGGCGTTCAGAAGATCAAGAAGGCGTTCGGACCGGGACACGACGCGATCCTAGCAGACCTGCTGCCAGAAAGCGGCAGCGGCTAAGCCGCCTCGTCCTTCGGCATCACATCCCCCACCGTCGGCCGGTTCTCGGCTCGCGTCAGCAGGATCTCCCTCGGCTTGACGATCTCGCCGCAGCAGCCGCACGCGATACGCGGCGTCAGGGTCTGGCCGCAGGTCGAGTGAACCATGTCGATGCCGCAGTCGGTCTCGCCATAGACGTGTTTGGCGCCCCAGCCGTGCAGGGTCACCAGCACCCCGTACAGATCCTTGCCCTTGGGGGTCAGCACATATTCGTTGCGCGGCGGACGCTCGGAATAGGGGCGCGGTTCCAGCACCCCGTGCTGGACCAGGCTTTTCAGACGCGCGGCCAGAACGTTGCGCGCCACGCCCAGATTGTCCTGCCATTGCTCGAATCGGCGCACCCCGTTGAAGGCGTCGCGGATGACCAGCAGGGTCCACGGATCGCCGATCACCTCCAGCGTGGCGGCGATGGAGCAGCTTTGGCGGCTGTAGTCTGCGGTGCGTCCCATGCGACAAAAGTGACCCCGCGTCAGCCGCTTGGCAAGAGGGTTGCCAAACCGAACCCGCTAGGTCAGTCTTATTTCGCAACGGACTCACGAACCTCCCGGTTCGCCGCCCTTGTTCCCGACTCGCGGAAGGCTCTCTTTTAGCCTTCCGCCTCTTCTTCGCCTGACGCAGGATCGCGCCCATGGCCCACATGACGACTCCCATTTCCCTCGACGCCGCCCTGGCCTTCCATACCCTGGACGACGGCGGTCTATCAGCCCCCGTGCCCGGTCATTTCTCCAACGGCCCCTCGGGCCTGGCGCCGGAAAAGGGCTTCCCCTTCGGCGGCCTGCTGGCGGCCCTGTGCGCCCAGGCGATGCGTCAGGGCCTGTCCCTGACCGCGCCGCTGCGCACCTTGTCTGTCCAGTATTTGTCGGCGGCCAGGTTCGGCGATCAGGTCGTCTTTCGTCCGCGCCTGCTGCGCGGCGGCCGCAATGTGATCTATGCGGCGGTCGAGGCGGAACAGGACGGCCGCATGACCCATCACGCCACCGGAACCTATGGGCCGGACGGCGGCAACCCGCCGCTCGCCCCGCTTCATCTGCCGCCGCCCCCGCTGGACAGCCTGAACCCCGCCGCCACGATCCAGGGGCCGATGTCGCCCCACTTCGCCCAGCATGTCGAATACCGGTTCGACGGCGGGCCCAACATCCTGGGCGGCAATGCGGGCAAGCCGGTGATCGAGCGCACCTGGATGCGGATGGCCGACCGTCGGCCGCTGGACGAGGTCGGGCTCTGCTATCTGCTGGACGCCCTCTACCCCCCGGCCTGGACGGCCTCGTCCACGTTCACGCCCATGACCACCGTCGATCTGCGCATCGACATCCTGACCGACCCGACGCCGCAGACGGCGCCCGAGGGCTGGGCCTTCTTCGAGTTCCGGATGCTGGACCTGGGCCTGGGCTGGACGGTGGACGAGGCGACCGCCTGGGGCGCCGACGGAACCCCGCTGGCGATCGCGCGACAACGCCGGAAACTGCTCCCGCAACGGGGCGCGTGAGCCCGGCGGCGGTCAGGCCCCGTTCACCATTGGGCTGTATCCTCGACATCTCACGAGAGAACCTCCGATGACCGACCGCCGTCCCCTGCGCGCCGCCGCCCTCCCCGTCCTGCTCGGCGCCGCGCTGATGCTCCAGGGCTGCGTCGTCGGCGCCGTGGTCGGCGGGACCGCCGCCGTCGTGGGCGGCGCGGCCAAGGCCGGGGGCGCCGTCGTCGGCGCCGGCTTCGACGCCGTCACCACCTCCGACGAGGAGACCCGCGCCCGCCGCGAACGCGAACAGCGCGACCACGAACGCGAGCAACGCCGCTGCGAACAGCGCCAGAGGCAGGGCAAGACCTGCTGAACGGGCCGCCACGCTGCCTTTCGTCCCCTTGCAGAGGCGTCGGCGGTTTCGTGCTACGGTCTTGGACATGACCCCGACCGTCCTGATCCCCGGCCTCGCCTGCACGGCCGAAATGTTCGCGCGCCAGACCGTCGCCCTGTGGCCTCACGGCCCGGTGACCGTCGCCTCGACGCTTGAGGGCGACAGCATCGCCGCCATGGCGGCGGCCATCCTGCGCGACGCCCCGGCCCGTTTCGCGCTCGGGGGCATTTCCATGGGGGGCTATATCGCCCTGGAGATCCTGCGCCAGGCGTCGGAGCGCGTGGTGAAGCTGGCCCTGCTCGACACCTCGGCCCGCGCCGACACGCCCGAGCAGATCGAGGCGCGCCGCCTGCTGATAAAACGGGTCGGGAACGGCGAACTGGAGGCGGTCCTCGCCCAGGTCACGCCCAATCTGCTTCATCCCGCCCATCGCGACCGTC
Organism: Brevundimonas sp. FV2ps16; assembly: GCF_058681075.1. Classification (NCBI taxonomy): domain Bacteria; kingdom Pseudomonadati; phylum Pseudomonadota; class Alphaproteobacteria; order Caulobacterales; family Caulobacteraceae; genus Brevundimonas; species Brevundimonas sp. FV2ps16. The sequence goes on from NZ_CM178728.1 coordinate 3,144,495, forward strand.
AGGATCTGATCGACATCCAGATCCGCATGGGCCGCGACGTCGGCCCGGACGGTTTCATCCGCCAGGAGGCGGCGATCACCAGGCGGATCGACTCGCGTCCACACCTGGCGGACATCCGGGTTCCGACCCTGGTCCTGGTCGGCGACCGCGACCCCTTGACCCCGCCGGAGCGCGCACAGGAAATCGCCGAGGCCGTCCCCGGCGCCCGCCTCGTCGTCATCCCCGACTGCGGCCACGCCTCCACCCTGGAACAGCCCGAGGCGGTCAGCGCCGCCCTGGTGGAGTGGCTCTCCGCTTGAGGCGCACCATCGGCCGCTGCCCCGGCGATGACACCCGCTTTCGATTTAATCGATTGCACCCTCGCGTTGTCTGCGGATATCCAGAACAGGGGACGGTGTAGGGGGATGCGTTTTGACCGACAGTACCGATGACGCGCCGACGCCGGCGCGCCCGCTTGCCGACGCCTTGGGTCCGATTTCCGATCCGGACGAAGGCGCCGAGACCCTGGTGTTCACCACCACGCTCCAACCGTCGAAATTCCTGGGCCTCAGCCTGAAGAACGGCCTGCTGAACCTCGTGACCCTGACCCTCTGGCGGTTCTGGGGCAAGACCGAGGTGCGGCGCCGGATCTGGCGGGGCGTGCGCCTGAATGACGAGGCCTTCGAATACACCGGGCGCGGCGTCGAACTGTTCGTCGGATTCCTGCTGGCCCTCGTCGTGCTCGGCCTTCCCTTCCTGCTGATCGTCTTTGCGGTTCAGTTCAACCAACCGGGCTTGGCGGCCGTCATCATCTTCCCCTTCTATCTGTTCCTCTACTGGCTGTGGGGCTTCGGCGTCTTCAGCGCCTTCCGCTACATGGCCAGCCGCACGACCTGGCGCGGCATCCGCTTCCGGCTGACCGGCTCGGCCAGCGGCTACGGCCTCCGCTTCCTCGGCTATCTTTGGCTCTCGGGCTTTACCCTTGGTTGGTTCTGGCCTGCGGCGGAACGCAAGTTGGCGGCGTATCTGTGGGAGGGGCTGCGCTTCGGCGACCGCAAACTGACCTTCCGTGTGGGTCGCGCGGAGAGCGAGAGCGTCTATGGCCCTTACGCCATCGGCTGGTTCGGCACCATCGTTGGCTATATTCTGCTGATTGTCATCATCGGCGGAGTGATCGCCGGTTTCAGTCACGCCGGCCTGCTGCCGGAGCCGGACTCCGGCGGAGCCCCTCCGGACATAATGATCATCGTCGGCGTCTACGGCGTCATGGCGCTGCTCGCTCCGATCTTTCTGCTAATCTGGGCCCCCTATCAGGCGGCCATGCTGCGCTCGATCGCCAAGGGGGTGTCGATGGACGGCGCGGACTTGACCCTGGACGTCAAGGCTCTGCCTCTGTGGTGGCTGACGGTCAGCAACCTGTTCGTGATCATCGTCACCCTGGGCTTCCTCATGCCCTGGGCCCAGGCGCGGACGGCACGTTTCCTGATCCAGCGGCTGAAGTCGACCGGTAAGGCCAAGGTCGGGCTGGCGCATCAGACCGGCCGCGGCCCCGGATCGGGCGAGGGCCTGGCCGACGCCTTCGGCTTCTCGGCGATCTGAAGTGGACGGCCGCTTCTACGACGGCAAGAGCGCCCGGTCTCATCCGGTCGTCGTCTCCGTAGACGCGGAGGCCGTTATCCTGTCGATCGACGGCCAGGAGCGTCGCTGGCCGTCGAAGGGCCTTTCGGTGACCTTCGAGGCGAACGAGGCCCGCCTGTCGCACAGCGCCGAGCCGGACGCCCGGCTGGTGGTGTTCCGATCCGACTGGACCCTAGCGGGCGGTCTGCTGGCCAAACAGACCGCCCGCCGCGACCGCTCGCGTGAGCGGCGCCTGGCCGTGGCCCTCGCCGTCGTGGCGGCGGCCGTGACCGGCTTCGTCTTCATCGGCATACCGGCCCTGTCGGGTCCGCTCGCCCGGGCGACACCGGTCGAATACGAGCGCAACATGGGTCGGAACTTCGACCTGCAGATGAACGCCCTCTTCCCCCGCTGCGACGGCGAGGACGGCCAAGTCGCCCTCCAGGCCATGACCGACCGTCTGGCCTCCAACGCCGACACCGTGTTCGACATCCGCATCCGCGCCGTCCAGGCGCCGATGATCAACGCCTTCGCCCTGCCCGGCGGGTCGATCATCGTCACCGACGACCTGATCCGCTCGGCCGAAACCCCCGATGAGGTCGCGGCCGTGGTCGCGCACGAAATCGCTCACGTCGAAAAGCGCCACGTCATGCAGGCGGTGTGGCGCAGCCTTGGGTTCGGCCTGATCCTCGACGCCGTCGTCGGCGGCGGCTCCGGCGCGGGCCAGCAGGCGGTGATCCTGGCCGGTCAGGCGACCGACCTCAGCTACGGCCGCGCGGCCGAACACGAAGCCGACGAACGGGGCCGCGCCCTGCTGCACGAAGCGGGTTTAAGCTCGAAGGGCATGGCCGCCTTCTTCGACCGCCTGTCGAAGATGGAGGATCAGAAGCTGGCCGAGGCGGCCGAGTTCGCCGCCACCCACCCGGCCTCCGGCCGTCGCGCCCGCGAGGCCCGCGCCGCCGAACGCACCGGCGCGCCCGCCCTGTCCGCCGAGGACTGGCGCCTCGTCAAATCGGCCTGCAAGGCCGAAGACCCGACGCTGCGCGTGATCCGCCGCAAGCTAGGCCTATAGGCTCAACACGCATCGCTCGTTGATCGTCGGCCGCGCCACCTGCACCCGGCACAGCCCCGGCCAGTCCGGCTTCAGCGTCTTGACGAACCACAGGCACAGATTCTCCAGGCTGGGCAGTTCCAGCCCCTCGTGCTCGTTCAGCATGCCGTGGTCCAGCTGTTCCGCCGCGGCCCTCAGCGCCCGGTCCAGCGCGCCCAGGTCCGCGACCCAGTTATGCTCGGCGTCCAGGGTCTCGGAGCGGATCGTCGCCTCGACCGTAAAAGAGTGGCCGTGGACGCGACGATAGATGCTGCCCTCGGGTTCGTTGGGGAAGTGGTGGGCCGCGTCGAAGGTGGCCTGTTTGGTGATCTCGAAGACGGGCATTAGCGGACGCCGATGTACTTGTGGGTCTGGACGCTCAGGCGCCACTGGGGATGGGTCAGGCAGTATTCGATGGCGGCGGCGGTGTTGGCCGCCTGGTCGGGGCCGTCCATGGGCTGGAGCCAGAACCGCTCGAACGCCAGGTGTTCGAACCGCTCAGGCAAGGCCTTGGCCTGCGGGTAGACCAGCTTCAGCTCCTGCCCCTTGATCTGGATCACCGCCGCGTCCGCCTTGGGACTGACGCAGATCCAGTCGATCCCGTCCGGCGCCGCCAGGGTGCCGTTGGACTCGATGGCGATCTCGAAGCCCCGCGCGTGCAAGGCTCGGATCAGCGGCGCATCCAGCTGCAACAGGGGCTCGCCGCCGGTGCAGACCACCAGTTTGGGGGCCCCCGCCCGCCCCCGCCACATCGCCGCGACATGATCGGCCAGCCGGTCCGCCGTCGCGAACTTGCCCCCGCCGTCCCCGTCCACGCCGACGAAATCCGTATCGCAGAAGCTGCAGACGGCGCTCGCCCGATCCTGCTCGCGCCCGCTCCACAGATTGCAGCCGGCGAAGCGCAGAAAGACCGCCGGCCGTCCCGCCTGTCCGCCCTCGCCCTGCACCGTCAGAAAGACTTCATTGGCCGAATAGGTCACGTCTGAGCGCCTCGGGACGCGACCCAGTCTTCATACCCCGCCGCACGCAGTTCGCAGGCCGGGCATTCGCCGCAGCCATAGCCCCAGGCGTGCCGATGCGTCCGGTCGCCCAGATAACAGGTGTGGCTGTCCTCGACGATCAACTCGACCAGCGGCGCCCCGCCGATCGTATCCGCCAGCGCCCAGGTCTGCCCCTTGGTCAGCCACATCAGCGGGGTGTCGATCACCACCGGCTTGTCCAGCCCCAGCGACAGGGCCCGCGCCATGGCCTCCATCGTCTCGTGGCGACAGTCGGGATAGCCGGAATAGTCGGTCTCGCACATGCCGCCGACCAGCACCTCCAGCCCGCGCCGATCCGCCAGGGCCGCCGCCGCCACCAGGAAGATCAGGTTCCGACCGGGGACAAAGGTCGTCGGCAGGCCGCGTGCGTCCATCTCGATCTTGCGGTCGGCGGTCAGGGCGCTCTCGGCGATCCGGCCATAGCCGGTCAGGTCCACCACATGGTCGTCGCCCAACCGGTCGGCGTATCGCGGCAAGGCCTTGACCATGCCCGCCCGCACCGCCTGACGCGCCTCCATCTCGACCACGTGACGCTGGCCATAGTCGAAGCCGACCGTCTCCACCCGCTCGAACCGCTCCAGCGCCCAGGCCAGGCAAGTCGCGCTGTCCTGCCCGCCGGAGAACAGAACCAGAGCCGATGTGGGAGACTTTTCCAGGGTGACGCTCATGACGAATCTGCGGTCGGCCGGTCGGCCGCGCGCATGCACAAAGGGATGAGGACCCTAGATGGGTCGGGCCGGCCTTCTACACCAGACCCGCCTCGGGCGCAAAACCCGCCTATGACACCGCTTGTAACGGACGAAACTTTTTGATCCGGCTTAACTAATCCGCAAGCGCTACCGGTGCATATGGAGCTCGAGTAAGGAGTTCCAGGCAGTATGCCGATTATCGAGACCCTTTCAGAGCAGACACAGCCGGTCGCGCCGTCGACCCTCGGCTGCCAGGTCCTCGCCCGGTTCGAGCGCGAACCGGACACGCTGGTCATTCCGGTTGTCGAGAATGACCGCCCCGTCGGCCTCGTCGAACGCACCGCCTTTCTGCAGAAGATCGCCGGCCGTTTCGGCCACGCGCTCTACGACGGCCGCCCCATCAGCTTCGCCATGGACGCCGAGCCGGCGGTGGTCGAAGGCGATGTCGAGATGGACGCTTTTTGCGACATCATTCTGAAGGGCGGCCCCGCCGCCCTGCTGCGTGGCTTCATCGTCACCAAGAATGGGCGTTACCAAGGGGTCGGCACCGCAGCCACCCTGCTCAAGGTCGCGACCGACCGCCAGCGCGCGCATGACGCCCTGATGGCGGACCAAGCCGCTATCCTCAACGACACCCGCGCCCAGGCCCTCGCCGCCGCCCGCGCCAAGAGCCAGTTCCTGGCCATCATGAGCCACGAGTTGCGCACCCCGATGAACGGCGTGCTCGCCGTCGCCGAACTGCTGCGCCGCCAACCTCTGAACGCGGCGGCTCAGGCCCACGTCCAGACCATCGTGGATTCTTCCGAAAGCCTGCTGCGCATTCTTCAGGACGCCGTGGACCTGTCCAAGGCCGAGGCCGGCGAGCTGGAACTGAGCCCCGCCCCCACGCCGCTGCGCGCCGTCATGGACGACATCCAGGCCCTGTGGGAGCCGCGCGCATCCCAAGACGGCGTGACCCTGATGGTCGGTTATGAAGGCGACACCGAACTGGCGGCCGTCATCGACGGCATGCGGCTGAAACAGGTGTTCAGCAACCTGATCGGCAACGCCCTCAAATTCGCTCGCAACGGTCTGGTCGAGGCGCGGCTCAAGGCCTGGGTCGAGGGCGATCAGGTCCATATGGAGGCCCGCGTCCGCGACGACGGCCCCGGCGTGGACGGCGACCGCGTCGATTCCATCTTCGAACCCTTCGTCCATGGATCCGGCCCCGACGGCGCCGGCCTGGGCCTGTCCATCTGCCGCCAGGTGATCGACCGGATGGGCGGCCGCATCTGGGCCGAGAACAACAAGGGGCAAGGCGCCACCTTCGCCTTCGACCTGGCCGCGCGACGCGCCGTCGCCGCAGTCGAGACCCCGTCGAACGTGTCGGACCTGTCCGAGCTGAACCTGCAGTCCACGCCCCACATCCTGATCGTCGATGACAACGCCACCAACCGCGTCGTGGCCCAGGCCCTGTGCGAGATGTTCGGCTGCAGCTCGGAACTGGCCGAGGACGGGCTCGAGGCGCTCCAGGCCGTTCAGGAAAACCGCTACGACCTGATCCTGATGGACATCAAGATGCCGCGCATGGACGGCGTCCAGGCCACCCAGGCCATTCGCGCCCTGGACGGCCCCGTCAGCTGCGTCCCCATCGTGGCCCTGACCGCCAATGCCGATCCGGAAGACGCCAAACACTATCTGTCCGTCGGCATGGCCGCCGTGGTCGAAAAGCCGATCAAGCCAGAACGTCTGCGCATGGCCATGAACGCCGCCCTGGCCAGCGCTGAACGGATCGAGCACCGCCAATCCACGTCCAGGCGCAAGGCGGGCTGACCCGCCGTCAGTCCGGCCGGACCTCCAGCGTCTCTTCGTCCTCCTCGTCATAGCCGACCAGACGCAGCGCCCGCGCCTTCTGGCCGTTCAGCTCCGCCCAGCGCAGCAGCCCTTCTTCGCGGCCGTGGGTGATCCACACCTCGTCCGGCTTCAGCTCCTCGAAGGTGGCGATCAACTCGCCCCAGTCGGCGTGGTCGGAGATCACCAGTGGCAGTTCCACCCCCTTCTGACGCGCCCGCGCCCTCACCCCCATCCAGCCGGAAGCGAAGGCCGTCACCGGATCGGCGAAGCTGCGCGCCCATCGGTCCTGTATCGCCGACGGCGGGGCGATCACCACCTCGCCGCCCAAGGCCCCTTTTCCCAGACCGCGCGCCGGCAGGATCGGCCCCAAGGCGACGCCCTCGCGTTCATACAGGGCGTTCAGGCGCTCCATCGCCCCGTGGATATAGATCGGCCGCTCCCACCCCGCCTCGCGCAGGCTCATGATGATCCGCTGCGCCTTGCCCAGGGCGTAGGCGCCGACCAGATGGGCCCGCTCGGGAAATTGTTCCAGCGAGCGCACCAACCGACCGATCTCCTCCTCGGCCCGCGGGTGGCGGAACACCGGCAGGCCGAAGGTCGCCTCCGAAATAAAGACATGGCAGGGCGTCGGCTCGAAGGCCGGACAGGTCGGGTCGCGCCGGCGCTTGTAGTCGCCCGACACCACCATGGTCAGCCCCTTCCACTTCGCCTCGACCTGGGCCGAACCCAGTACATGACCGGCCGGGACCAGCCTCAGGTCCACGCCGTTGATCGCAGAATCCTCGCCGTATTCGACCGCCTGCTGTCGCCCGGCGAACTCGGCGCCGTATCGTTCCGCCATGATGGCCAGGGTCTGTCGCGTGGCCAGGACCACGCCATGCCCGGCCCGTGCATGGTCTGAATGGCCATGGGTTATCACCGCCCGGTCCACAGGCCGCACCGGATCGACGTAGAAGTCGCCCGGCGGGCAATACAGGCCGGCGGGCGTGGGGTGCAGCAGGTCTTCGGGGCGGATCATGGGACCGTAACGCTCTCGACGCCGTCGGGTCCCCCCTCCATACAGGAGACGATCATCGGCTTCACGGACATCCGTTCGCATGCACGACAGTTTCGTCGACACCATCCTGCCCCAGCTCGCGGCGGGCTCCGCCCATACCGGGGCCCTGGGCTTCGTCTTCGACGGCCTGCACGACGGCGATCCCCGCATTCGCGTCCCCTGGCGCGAAGACCTTGTCGGAGATCCCGACACGGGGGTCCTGGCCGGCGGCCTCGTCACCACCCTGCTGGATCATATCGGCGGCCTGGCCGTGTGGACCGCCATGGACGAGTTCCAGCCCATCGCCACCCTGGACCTGAGGGTGGACTATATGCGCGCCGCCCATCCGCGCATGGACCTGCTGGCCCAGGCGAAATGCTTCCGCCTGACGCCCACCATCGCCTTCGTCCGCGCCTGGGCTTTCGAGGTCGATCCGTCGGACCCCGTCGCCGCCGCCCAGTCCGCCTATGTCCTGAACCGCACGCGCGCCGCACGAGACGAGGTTGCAGCATGAGCGACCTTCTCGACCGCATCCCCTACGCCCGCTTCCTGAACCTCCAGACCCTGGTCAGCGGGGACGAGGTCACCGTCATTCTGCCCTTCGCCGACCGGCTGATCGGCAATCCCATGCTGCCCGCCCTTCACGGCGGCTCGACGGCGGCCCTGCTCGAGATGACGGCCATGGCCCAGGTCGCCCTGGCCTTCCCCAGCCCGCGCCTGCCCCGCCCGATCAATGTCACCGTCGCCTATCTGCGCACCGGCCGACCGGTCGACGTCTTCGCCCGCGCGAGCATCAGCCGCGCCGGCCGCCGCGTCGCCCATGTCCAGGCCGAGGCCTGGCAGGAGGCCCGCAGCCAGCCCATCGCCTCCCTCACCGCCCATTTCCTGCTGGACAATCCCTAGGGATTTCCAGCGCCCCCGCCCCTCCCCCAAAGCTTTACAAGACAAGGATCGACGAACGTCGCGCCTTGTGTGCGCGATTGCTTAAAAGGTTAACAAGACTCTATCGGATATGGTTAAGCCGTGTTAAGATTCATCCATTGTAAACCTTAGTTTGAGGGGCTTTTCTAATGGAACGGACTGAAGTCATCGCCAGCGTCGCTGGCGATCTGCATGCGACTGAACACGCCATCGACGCCGCCATCACCCAGGCGACCGTTCTGGTGCAATCCTTCATCGGCGCCCGCGCCGCCCTCTCGCTTTCGCCCGTCGCCGCCACGGCGTCGCAAGCCAAGGCCATGGAAACCATCGCCGCCCTCGCCGCCGCTCGCGACTCCATCGTCGCCTGCCACGCTGAACTCCAAAAAGACCACCGCCGCATGGGCTTCGGAACCTACGCCGCCGGCCCGATCGCCAAGCCGGACGATTGGCTCGACCCGAAGGACGCTCGCCCGCTCAACCGCCTCCGCGCCGTCGGGTGAATTCTTGGTAAGCTTAGCGGACTGACATTTCCGCTTAACCAGAATTGGGTCATTATCGCCCTCGTGCACACAGCGCGGGGGCGATTTGCATGCTGAATATAGGTTATGCGATCGCCGGTGGCGTCTTCATGGTTGGAATGGCGCTGTTCGCTTTCCTAAAAGGCGGCACACGCGAGAAGATTGGAGCCGGCGTCTACATAGCTGCTTGGTTCGCGTCGCTGATTGCCCAAGAAAACCTCGGTTTCCGCGATTGGCCCTACGGTCTATTCGCAATCGATACTGCTACGCTTCTGGCGCTCGTCGCCATCGCGTGGCGATACCCGCACTCTTGGCCGACCTGGGCGGCCGGCCTTCAGTTGATCGCCGTCATGGGCCACATCATGATCGTGACCACGAACCAGGCGCCGCTGACGTCGATCTATACTGCGATGAACCTGATCGGCTATCTGATCATACTCTGCATCGGTGTCGGCACCTTCTTCGTCTGGCAGGACCGCAAAGCGGCCGACGAGTATGAGCAACGTATAGCTAGGTAGATATTCCTACCCCCATCCCCTAAGCTGCCCCCGACTCACTGTCGGGACCCCCCATGCCCCTGTCGCACGCCAAACTGTGGAAGGCCGTGGACGCCCTGGCGCGGCGCGAGGGACTGTCCCCGTCGGGGCTGGCGCGGCGGGCGGGGCTGGATGCGACCAGTTTCAATCCGTCCAAACGGTTCGGCGCCGGGGATCCGCCGCGTCCCCGCTGGCCCTCGACCGAAAGCATGACCCTGATCCTTCAGGCGACCGGGGTTTCCCTGGCCGAGTTCGCGGCCCTGGCCGAGGACGCGCCGCCGAGCCGGGCGACCGTGCCTCTGCTGGGTCTGGCCCGGGCCGGTCTGGACGGCTTCTTCGACGATGCCGGCCTGCCGACCGGCGACGGCTGGGACCAGACCGACCTGCCGCAGGTCACCCCCACCACTTTCAGCCTGCGCATCACCGGGGATTCTATGGCGCCCCTGTACCGCGAGGGCGACCGGGTCATCGTCGACCGCGGCGACCCCGCCGTGCGGCGTGGCGACCGGGTCGTGGTCCGCCTGACCTCGGGCGAGGTGGTGGCTAAGGAGGTGACTGGACTGACGGCCCGCGCCGCCACCCTGTCTTCGATCAATCCCGACTATCCGCCCCGCGTCGTGCCCCGGCGCGAGATCGAATGGATGGCCCGCATCCTGTGGGTCAGTCAGTAAAAGGCCCCGCCCGGCGAACCGGACGGGGCCAGGCTCCAACGGCGAACCGCGAGCCTTGCGACTGTTCCGGCGGCGGGAACAGGACGGGGCGTGAACGGCCCCGCCGCCGAAACGGTCTTTCCGAAAGGCGACCCTTAGCGGGTCACATAGTTGGCGTTGACCCAACCGCCGCCGGCGATCTGGATCCAGTCGCCTTGCGAGGCGACGGCCGTGAACTGCTGGCCGGCCGACAGGCTGCCCGCCTGGCGGAAGCCGGTGCCGGGGCCGCTGCGGATGCGCAGGTTCGTGCCGGCGCGATAGGTGTTGGCGTTGGCCTGGGCCGCCGCGCGGGTGCGTTGCTGGTTGCAGCCGATATAGGACCCGGCCGCTGCGCCGGCGCCGGCGCCAACCACGGTCCCGGCCGTGCGCTCATTGCGCGCCAGGTTCGAGCCGACCACGCCGCCGACAACGGCGCCGATCAGGGCGCCCGCGCGCTGGCGACCGCCGGGGGCGTCGCAGTTGGTCACGCCATTGGCCTGGGCCTGGGCGGCCATGGGGGCGGCGGTCACCAAGGCGGCCAGAGCCGCAGCCGTGGCCAGACCCGTCTTCAGAAACTTGCTCGACATCACTGTATCTCCTGTCATCGGGTTTGCCGATGAGGACACAATGCCCGGCCGAACCTGAAGGCTCCCGGAGCTTCGCCGTTATTTTCGGTTCATCTTAGGGGCCGCAGGGCGCGTCGGCGGTCGATCAATCGGCGCGCGGCCTCGACGTCGCGCTCGACCAGGTGCTTGCGGCGCACGAACTGGAAATCCATTACCCGGGCCCACAGGTGCAACAGCCGATCCTGGGTGACGAAGACCGTGACCGCCTCCACCTCCGGCGGCGGCCCCCAAGCCTCGGACAACTGGGCCAGATGCTGGGTCCCGGCGTCGTCGGGCACGGGCTCGCATTCGACGATCCAATCCCAGCCGCACAGCTCGGGCCGCGCCGTAATCAGCGCCACCGTCGCCGTCAGCACCTTGTCGGCTGACCCGGCCGAGACCAGGTCCATCCACAGGATCCGAGCCTGTTCGTCGATCTCGTAACGCACGTCGCCTCCCCGGCCACGCCCACATAGCATCGCGTTACAGTTAAGAAATATTACCTTACGTCAAGCTTGCGCCAATTCGCCGCGCGCGCCCGCCTCGATCAGCGCGATTGTCTGCGAAAGGCCGTAGATGGCCGCGAAAGACCCGAAGCGCGGCCCCTGCGACGCGCCCAGCAGCACTTCGTACAACGCCCCGAACCAAGCCCGCAGCGGCTCGAACGCGTGCGCCTTGCCCACCGCATAGACCTCGTTCTGGATCAGTTCGCCGTCCGTGGTGTCCGCCGGCAGGGCCTTCAGCCGTTCCGCCAGATCCAGCAGCGCCGCCTTCTCCTTGTCATCCGGCAGTCGGTACGACTTCGAAGGCTTCACGAAGTCCTCGTAATAGTTCAGCGCCCGGTCCATGAGCTGGTCCAGCAGCGGCTCGTTCTGCGGCGTCGCCTCCGGCAGATATTTGGCGAAATAGGCCCACAGCTGGTCCTTGGTCGAGGCGTTGGCCACCCCCACCAGGTTCAGCAGCAGGGCGAAGGACACCGGCGACGTATGGGTCGGCGGCTCGCCCGCATGGATCGACCAGACCGCATTGTCGATCCGCTTGGCCGGCTCTTGCGTCTTGTAGCTTTCGATGAAGGCCAGATAGTCGTCGATGGCGCGCGGAATGACGTTGAAGTGCAGGCTCTTGGCCGACTTCGGCGACTGGAACATGTACCAGCTCAGGCTCTCCGGCGTGCCGTAGCGCAGCCATTCCTCCATCGTCAGGCCGTTGCCCTTCGACTTCGAAATCTTCTTGCCCTCGATGTCCAGGAAGAGCTCGTAGTTGAACCCTTCCGGCGGCGTCCCGCCCAGGGCGCGACAGATCTTGCCGCTCTCGCGCACGCTCTCGATCAGGTCCTTGCCCGACATCTCGTAGTCGACGTCCAGCGCGACCCAGCGCATGGCCCAGTCCGGCTTCCACTGCAGCTTCACATGGCCGCCCGTGACCGGCAGCTCTGTGCGTCCGCCGGCTGGATCGTCGAAGACGATGGTCCCCTTCTCGACATTCCGTTCAAGCGTCGGAACCTGCAACACATGGCCCGTGATCGGGCTGACCGGCAGGAAGGGCGAATAGGTCGCCCGCCGCTCTTCCCCCAGGGTCGGCAGCATGATGGCCATGACCGCGTCGAACCGCTCCAGCAGGGTCAGCAGCGTCGCGTCGAAGGCGCCGGACCTGTAGGTCTCGGTCGAACTCATGAACTCATAGTCGAAGCCGAACGAGTCAAGGAACGCCCGCAGCCGCGCATTATTGTGCGCCCCGAAACTGTTGTGCGTGCCGAACGGATCGCGCACCCGCGTCAGCGACAGGTTCAGGTCCTCGCGCAGCATCTCCGGGTTCGGCACCCCTTCCGGCACCTTCCTGAGGCCGTCCATGTCGTCGCTGAAGGCGATCAGTCGCGTGGCCCAGTGGTCGCCCGTCAGCGCCCGGAAGGCGTTCCTCACCATGGTGGTCCGCGCCACCTCGCCGAAGGTGCCCATGTGCGGCAGGCCCGACGGCCCGTATCCAGTCTCCAGGACCACCGGCCGGCGCAGGGCCTCGAACTTGGCCAGAGCCTCGTCGGCCTTGCCCGCATCGATCAGCGCCCGCGCCTCGGCCCGCTCGCTCTCGCCCAGCCGCTTTTTCAGAACATGGGCCAGCAGATTGCGGGCTTGTTCGAACGGCCAGGACTTGGCCTCACGGGCGAGGATTTCGAGGTTCTGAAGCATGGCGGCGGTTTGCAGTCTGCAACCCGCTGGGTCAACCGCCTTATCCCCCGCCCCGTCAGCCTCTGGCGGCGATGACGATCACCTCGACCTTGTAGTCCGGCGAGGCCAGCCGGCTCTCGCCCGTGGCGCGGGCCGGCGGATTGGCCGTATCGACCCAGGCGTCCCAGACGCTGTTCATCGCGTCGAAATCGGCGATATCGGCCAGCCAGATCTGGGCCATCAGGATCTTCGACTTGTCGCTGCCCGCCTGGGCCAGCAGGGCGTCCACCTCGGCCAGCGCCGTCTTCGTCTGGGCGATCACATCATCGCCCGGCTCTCCGACCTGACCGGCCAGATAGACGGTGTCGCCGTGAACCACGGCTTCGCTCATACGGGCGCCGGGCTGGATGCGGGTGATCATGGGGAGGGCTCCTGATTATTTGGCCCCTATCATACCCGTTCAGCGCGGTCGGTCGAACGCTCCGACCGCCCAGCTCACCACCGCCGCCCCCGCCGCCACGATGATCGCATCCTCGATCAGACCGCTCTTCGTCTGCCCGATCCGCACCATCGCCTTCTTGCGTCCCGCCAGCCCCAGATAAGCCAACGGCACGGCCGTCCCAACCGCCAGGGCCGCGCCCAGTTTCTCACGCCCGCGCGGCGCCAGCGCCGACCCGGCGATCCCCGCGCTCATCACCCGCGCCAGCAGGCCCAGGAATACCGTCCGGTCCGGCGCCGACTTCATCTTGTCGCCGAACAGCTCGCCAACCCCCATGGCCAGACCGCCGAACCTGAACAGCGGATGATCCAGCAGCACCAGCCGCCCCGGCGTCTCCCGGTGCGCCAGCCGCGCCCCAGCAAGTGCCGCCATGGGCGTCATGGACCGGGCGCTGGCGACGGCGCCGATGAGGACGGAGGGGAGGAGTGCGAGGGTTTTCATGCCCCATCAACACCGCAGCGGAGCGGAGGTTCATCGCCTGCTCTTGACCCCCCGCCCCGCCCATGGCCTTTGCCCCGCCTGATGAAGACCGCCGATTTCGACTTCGACCTGCCCGAGGACCGCATCGCCCTGCGTCCCGCCGATCCGCGCGATTCCGCTCGGCTGCTGGTCGTGAAGGACGGCGCGCTGGACGACCGCATCATCCGCGATCTTCCCGACTTCCTGCGCCCCGGCGACGCCCTGGTCTTCAACGACACCCGCGTCATCCCCGCCCGCCTGTCGGGCGTCCGCACCCGCCCCGGCCCCGAGGGCGAGACTCTGACCGTCGCCGTCGAGGCCACGCTTCACCACCGCGACGCCCCCGACGTCTGGTCCGCCTTCATGAAGCCGGGCAAGCGGATCAAGCCCGGTGACAGGATCGCTTTCCAGACGCTGGAAGCCACCGTGGCCGACAAGGGCGACGACGGCCTGATCACCCTGAAGTTCGACCTGTCCGGCCCCGCCCTGGACGACGCCATCCGCGCCGTCGGGGTCATGCCCCTGCCCCCCTATATCGCCGCCAAACGGCCCGAGGACGACCGCGACCGGTCCGACTATCAGACGGTCTTCGCCGAACACGACGGCTCGGTCGCCGCCCCCACGGCGGGCCTGCATTTCACCCCCGCTCTGCTCGAAGCCATCCGGGCCAGGGGCGTCTCCACCCACGCCGTCACCCTGCACGTCGGCGCCGGCACCTTCCTGCCGGTCAAGGCCGACGACCTGGCCGACCACAAGATGCACAGCGAATGGGGCGAGGTCTCGCCCGAGACCGCCGCCGCCCTGAACGCCGTCCACGCCGCCGGCGGCCGCATCGTCTGCGTCGGCACCACCTCGCTGCGCCTGCTGGAATCCGCCACGACCGAGACCGGCGAGATCCGCCCCTTCCACGGCGACACCGCCATCTTCATCACCCCCGGCTACCGTTTCCGCGCCGTGGACGTGCTGATGACCAACTTCCACCTGCCCAAATCCACCCTCTTCATGCTGGTCAGCGCCTTCGCCGGCCAGGCTGCGATGAAGAGCGCCTACGCCCACGCCGTCGCCGACGGCTACCGCTTCTATTCCTACGGCGACGGGTCTTTGCTGTTCCGGGTCGGCGAAAGCCGATGACCTCGCATCCCGTTCGCGAAGGCGAACGGGGATGTGACGCCTGAGCATGGGAAACCGGTTTCCCGCTCACGCATTGTTACATCCGCCATGGCCAAGCCGGTTTCGCCGCGCTAGATCATGTTGCATCTGCGAGCGGGCCAACCCGCCGAACCTTCTCCTAGCTCAGGGGCTATAGATGACTCAGTGGGTTTACGGCTTCGGCGGCGGGTCCGCCGACGGCGACGCGTCGATGAAGAATCTTCTCGGCGGCAAGGGCGCGAACCTGGCGGAAATGTCTTCGCTGGGGCTGCCCGTCCCGCCCGGCTTCACCATCACGACCGAGGTCTGCACCTATTTCTACACCAACGGCGAGACCTATCCCGCCGATCTGGAAGACCAGGTGAAGGCCGCCCTGGCCAAGGTCGAGGCCATCGTCGGCAAGACCTTCGGCGACGTCGAGAACCCGCTGCTGGTCTCGGTGCGCTCTGGCGCGCGGGCGTCGATGCCCGGCATGATGGACACGGTGCTGAACCTGGGCCTGAACGACCAGACGGTCGAGGGTCTGGCCAAACTGTCGGGCGACCGACGCTTCGCCTTCGATTCCTACCGCCGCTTCATCACCATGTACTCGAACGTGGTGCTGGGCCTCAGCCACGACGACTTCGAAGAGGTTCTGGACGCGCACAAGGATCGGCTGGGCGTCAGCGTCGACACCGACCTGAAGGCCGAGGACTGGGAACGGATCGTCGTCGACTACAAGGCCGTGGTCGAACGCGAACTGGGCCACCCCTTCCCGCAGGATCCGCGCGACCAGATGTGGGGCGCGGTCGGCGCCGTCTTTGCCAGCTGGATGAACGACCGGGCGAAATTCTATCGCCGCATGCACGACATCCCCGAAAGCTGGGGCACGGCCGTCAGCGTCCAGTCGATGGTGTTCGGCAATATGGGCGAGACCTCGGCCACCGGTGTGGCCTTTACTCGCAACCCCTCGACCGGCGAGGCGCGGCTCTATGGCGAGTTCCTGATCAACGCCCAGGGCGAAGACGTGGTCGCGGGCATCCGCACGCCGCAGTCCCTGACCAAGATCGGCCGCGAGGAGATGGGCGAGACCGCCCCCTCGATGGAAGAGGCCATGCCCGAGGTGTTCGGCCAGTTCGTCACGGTGGTGAACACGCTCGAGAGCCATTACCGCGACATGCAGGACATCGAGTTCACGGTCGAACAGGGCCGGCTCTGGATGCTGCAGACCCGCAACGGCAAGCGCACCGCCAAGTCGGCGCTGAAGGTCGCCGTGGATCTGGCCGCCGAGGGGGTGATCACCCAGGAAGAGGCGATCAGCCGGGTGGAGCCGTCCGCGCTCGACCAGCTGCTGCACCCCACCCTGGACCCGGAGGCGGCCCGCACAGTGGTCGCCGCCGGCCTGCCCGCCTCGCCCGGGGCGGCGACCGGCAAGATCGTGTTCGACGCCGACGAGGCCGAACGGATGTCCGGCCTGGGCGAAGCCGTCATCCTGGTGCGCGAGGAGACCTCGCCCGAGGACATCCACGGCATGCACGCCGCGCGCGGCATCGTCACGGCGCGGGGCGGCATGACCAGCCACGCGGCCGTGGTGGCGCGCGGCATGGGCCGGGCCTGCGTCTCAGGCGCCGGCGAGATCCATATCGACGAGGCCAAGGGCGTCTTCACCGCGCGCGGCCGCAGCTTCAAGGCCGGCGAGATCATCACCATCGACGGGTCGAAGGGCGAGGTGCTGGACGGCGCCGTGCCGATGATCGAGCCGGAACTGACCGGCGACTTCCAGACCCTGATGGCCTGGGCCGACAAGGTGCGTCGCCTGAAGGTGCGCGCCAACGCCGAGACCCCGCTGGACGCCAAGACCGCGCGTGGCTTCGGCGCCGAGGGCATCGGCCTGTGCCGGACCGAGCATATGTTCTTCGACGACACCCGGATCGCCGCCGTGCGCGAAATGATCCTGGCCGACGACGAAGCCGGGCGCCGCACGGCCCTGGCCAAGATCGCGCCGTTCCAGAAGTCGGACTTCGTCGAACTGTTCGAGATCATGGCCGGGTTGCCCGTCACCGTTCGCCTGCTGGACCCGCCGCTGCACGAGTTCATCCCGCACACGGACGAGGACATCGACGCCCTGGCCGCCTCGTCGGGCATCGACGCCGAGAAGCTGAAGCGTCGCGCCAAAGAGCTGCACGAGACCAACCCCATGCTGGGCCACCGCGGCTGTCGCCTGGGCGTGGCCTATCCCGAGATCTACGAGATGCAGGTGCGGGCCGTGCTGGAGGCCGCGCTGAAGGTGAAGAAGACCTCGGGCGTGGCGCCGATCCCGGAGATCATGCACCCGCTGGTCGCCATGGGTCTGGAGATGAAATATCTGCGCGAACTGACCGACCGCACGGCCCAGGCCGTGTTCGCCGACGCCGGCGACAGCGTCGAATACCTGGTCGGCACCATGATCGAACTGCCCCGCGCCGCCATCCGCGCCGGGGACCTGGCCGAATACGCCCAGTTCTTCAGCTTCGGTACCAATGACCTGACCCAGACGACCTTCGGCATCAGCCGCGACGATTCGGGGCGGTTCCTGCAGGCCTATCTGGACAAGGGCATCTTCGAGACCGATCCCTTCGTGCGTCTGGACCAGGACGGCGTCGGCGGCCTGATCGAGATCGCGGCCGAGCGGGGTCGCGCGGTGCGGCCCGAGGTGAAACTGGGCATCTGCGGCGAGCACGGCGGCGATCCGTCGTCGATCGCCTTCTGCGAGAAGGCCGGTTTGGACTACGTCTCCTGCTCGCCCTACCGCGTGCCCATCGCGCGACTGGCGGCGGCCCAGGCGGCGCTGAACGTGGAACGCGAAAAGGACCGCTAGGCCCACACCGTCATCCTCGGGCTTGACCCGAGGATCGGATGATCCGCCGCTGGTGAGATGCCGTTGACGCACAGCTGTCCAACGCTCGATCCTCGGGTCGAGCCCAAGGATGACGGAGTGAAATGAAATCAGGGGCGGCGCCGCGAGGCGCCGCCCCTTTTCGTTGCGCGTCGCATTTCTGTCGTACTTGGCGGAACGCAGTGTGTGTCTCGCCGCGCACAGACGGTGTCATGTGACGCCAGCCTATGGAACAGACGAAGGCATAACTTATTTAAGCACTCGCTGGATGGGGCTGATGATCCAACCGGTCATCACATCTAGGAGTTAATAAGAAACAATGCGTAACATTCTTCTCGCCGCTGTCGCCGTCTCTGCAATCGCTGCTCCGGCATTCGCCCAAACCAATCCCGAGCCGCGCGGATACGGCTCCTTGGGCTACACTCATCTTGAAGGCGACAATGCAACCACGGGCGCCGTCACCGGTCGTCTGGGCGTGAACCTGAACCGTTACCTGGCCGTCGAGACCGAAGCCTCGGTCGGCGTGAAGGACGACGACTTCACCGTCGCCGGCGTCGACGGCTCGATCAAGCACGAGTGGGACGCCGCCGGTTATGTGGTCGGCAAATACCCGGTGTCGGACAAGCTGGAGCTGTTCGCGCGCGGCGGCTACGGCCATACCGAACTGAAGCAGGAGTTCCCGGGCGCCAACACGGACGTCGGCGGCGACAGCTGGAACTATGGCGCCGGCGCCAACTACTACCTCGACGGCGTGAACGGCGTGCGGGCCGACTGGACCCGTCGCGACTACCGCGACGATGCGGGCGAAGCCGACGCCTATTCGGTCAGCTATATCCGCCGCTTCTGATCCACACGGTCAGGCGAAATGAAGAGGGCGCGCTCCTTGCGGAGCGCGCCCTCTTCTTTTTGAGTTAGGCGAAATCGCCGGCTAGGGCCCAACGCTGCGAGCCTTCGCCGAACGGACGCACGAACCAGTCGCGGTACTGTTCGAAGGTCTCGATGATCTTTTGGCGCAGGTCGGGCGTGTTCACCGCCTCGCCGCGCTGACGTCTGAGCGCCGCGACGCAGTCCACGACCAGATTCTGATGGGCCGAACCGCCCATGCTCTTGAGCACGGCGGCGATATCCTGGGCCAGGCTTTCCAGCACCGTCTTCGGTGTCGTCTGAGCCATCTGGGAACTCCCCTGTTCTCGACAATCAAAGGCCTCGCAAAATCCGAAGCTGGATTCAAGCTTGGCCTAAGCGATTATCTTCTCAGATCAGGATTAACCTGCCGTAACGGCGGTCAAACTTTTTGGTTCTCCGGCCCTGGACCCGTTTCGGCCCCAACACCGTCAGATCGAACGCCGATGATGAATAGCGGCCTGCGGCGACCCGGTATCGAGCAAAAAACCAATCATAGGTTGCATGGATTAAAATTTTAGATATCGTTGTTCTCAACAATTACAGGGAGGACATCACTATGCGTCGTTTCGGACTACTGGCGCTCGCCGCAGGCCTGATCAGCCTCGGCGGATGCGGAACCATGGGGATGCAAGGCCGGGCAGCCTCGCCTTATGACAGTCTTCCGGCCGTAACCTCGATGACGGAAGCCCACCATTTCGGACAGCAGCTGATCGGCTATTATGCGCAAGGGTTCGAGAGGGCGAACGGCCAGCGCCGGATGTTCAATATCGGCATATGGGCCGCCACGACCTATACGACCGGAGCGGCAGGGCTGGGCGCCCACGCCGACAACATCTTCCTCGGCGCCCTGACCGGCACTTCGCTAGGGGCATTAGAGCCCTTGGTGAACGAGGGCGGTCCCGAGGCCTGGGTCAACGCCCTGGGCAAGACGGCCTGCCTCAGCCGGGCCGCCATGACGGGGATGGACGCCAAGACCCTTCAGGCCATCGCCTTGATCGAGCAGCGCGTGGCGGGCGGGATCGCCACGGACAAGGAGCGCACCGCCCTCGCCGTCTATCGCGGCGCCTATATGAGCGTGGGGAACGGCTATGACACGGTCTATTCCGAGTTCCTGACCCGCCGGACCGGTCGAGCGATCTCGAAAGAGGGGATCGAGGCCTTCATGAACAATGCGAGGGGCGAGGCGTCCCGGCTAAGACAAGGCGCAGCCCCGCCGCCGCCCCCGCCGCCCCCGCCGCCGGGAGCCGTTGGGGTCCTGGCCGTGGATAAGGCGCTGGCCGACGCCGCGGCGAACAACGCCGCAGAGCGCCTGGACGCCATGAACACCGCAGCAATCCAGCAGATCGACACCTGCCTGAAAGCCGCCTGACCGCGACCCGCTTGCCTAGCCGCGTTTGCGCACGAACACCGTCCCGGCGGAATAGCCGGCGCCGAAGCTGCAGATCAGGCCGGTCTCGCCGGGGGCGAAGCCGTCGTTGTGCAGGTGGAAGGCGATGATCGAGCCGGCCGAGGAGGTGTTGGCGTAGTCGTCCAGGATGATGACATTCTCGTCCGACGACGGCTCGCGACCCAGCACCTTCTTGCCGATCAGGGTGTTCATGTTGATGTTGGCCTGGTGCAGCCACAACCGCTTCAATTCGTGCGGATTCAGGCCCAGTTCGCCGGCGTGGTCGACGATCATGTCCGAGACCATCGGCACCACGTCGCGGAAGACCTTGCGGCCCTGCTGGATGAACAGCTTGTCGTTCTGGACACTGTCGTCGGCGACCGGCGAATCCAGATGGTCGGTGTCGCGGGCGTTGCGGTTCAGGAAGCCGAAATTATTGCGGATATTGTTCGAGAAGACCGTCTTCAGCCGCGTGCCCAGCACGTCCCAGCCGCCCGGCCCGGCCGTCTCGGCCGATTCCACGATCACGGCCGTGGCCACGTCGCCGAAGATGAAATGGCTGTCGCGGTCGGTGAAGTTCAGGTGGGCCGAGCAGACCTCCGGGTTGACCATCAGCACGGCCTTGACCGAACCGCCGGCGATGAAGTCCGCCGCCGTCTTGACGCCAAAGGTGGCCGAGCTGCACGCCACATTCATGTCGAAGGCGAAGCCCTCGATCCCTAGGGCCTGTTGCACCTCGATGGCCATGGCCGGATAGGGGCGTTGCATGTTGGAGGCGGCGCAGAGCACCGCGCCGATCTCGCTGACCGGCTTGCCCCAGGCCTCGATGGCCTGACGCGCAGCCTTGACCGCCATCTCGGCCAGGATCGACAGTTCCTCGTTGCTGCGTTCCGGCAGGTTGGGGGCCATCCGTTCAGGGTCGATCACCCCGGCCTTATCCAGCACGAACCGCTGTTTGATGCCCGAGGCCTTTTCGATGAACTCGGGCGAGGAGTGCGACTTCGCCTCCAGTTCCCCGGCCTCGATCTGGGCCGCGTGGCGGGCGTTCCAGCCGTCGGCCCAGGCGTTGTAGCTGTCGACCAATTCGGCGTTGGAGACCGATTGTTCGGGGGTGAAAAGGCCGGTTGCGGCGATGACGGCGTGTTGCACGTTCTTGTTTTTCCTAACGCTCGGCGCGCGGCGCCTCGCTGCTTGAGGAAACGCTCGTCCTGTCGTTGCGCGACCGGAAGAGGGTTTCCTTTACGAACGCCTTCAATAGGACGGCGGCGGCCTGCGGTCGAGAGAGGCGATGATCCCGGCGGCCCAACGCTGGATCTGACCACGCGGCGCCTTGGGCGGGGGCTGGTCGCGGGCGGCGATCAGGGCCTGGACCAGATCCTCGGCCTCGCAGGGCCAGCCCGTCGGCGTGACATAGATCGGATAGTGGATCAGGGCGGCCAGGATCAGGTGATCGACGGTCGCGCGGCGGGTCCGGCGCTCAAAGCCCAGCCGGTCATCGGTCAGGCCCCATCCCGCGTAGAAGGGCCGGCCATAGACCGACACCGCCTTGCCCCGCATCAGGGCCTCGAACCCGGTCAGGGAGGTCAGGGTCGCCACCCGCGCGCAGGCGTTCAGGCAGTCGATGATGTCCAGCCCGTCCGCGCTGGCGTCCACCGAGGCCAGGGCCGAGGCCTCCAGCCGCCCCGGCCGGTTGCCGGCCAGGACGTCGGGATGGTTGCGATAGACCAGGAAGGCGTCGGGATGATCGGCCCGCGCGGCCTCGACCAGGGCGGAGTTGGTGGCCAGATCGGGTTCGCAGCCCAGCAGGATCGACTTGTCGTTCTCGACCTGACCGACGACCAGCAGGATATCCCGATCCGCGGGCCAGTCGGCCGGCGCCTGGCCTTTCAGATTATATTTCGACAGGCCCGCCTCGACGATGCGCGCGCCCAGGGCGGCGGCGCGGGCCAGTTGCGCGGGCGTCGCGTCCGTCGTCTCGATCAGGGTCTCCAGCCGCGATGGACGCGACGGGTCGTAATAGACGCCCTGGTCGTCCAGGGCGACCGACAGGGCGCCGACGAAGTCCGACCCCAGGCCGCGCGAACGGATGAAGCCGTCCTCCATGCGGACGGTCGGACCGCTAAAGTCGGCGGCGGCCTGACGCACAGCCTCGCTCTCCTTGCCAGCCCACCAGATCAGCCGGCCATTGGTGGCGGCGGCGTGGGCGGCGGCCCGCGACGGCGACATGAAATATCGCATCCGCGCCTTGGGCGAGTTCAGCAGGCGGCGCACCGGCGGGCGTTTGGCCGGGGCGAAGCCGACGGCGGACCAGGCTCCAGCCAGACGGTCGGCGCGGTCCCGCAGGGCGATCAACCGCTCCAGCGCCTGTTCGGCCTCGCACCGCTCGCCGGTGACGGGATCGACATAGCGGCTGTAGCCGATGAGCGCGGCGGCGGCGACCTGCTCCACCGAGCGCGCCACGCCGCGACGCCCCGTGTCCACCGCGTCGGTCGTGAGGCCCCAGCCGGAATAGAAGGGCGCCCCGAAACAGCGCACCGGCAGGCCCCGCAACAGGGCCTCGAACCCCAGGGCCGAGGTGACGCAATAGACGGCGTCCACCGCCGCCAGCAGGTCGGCGGGCCGCACGTCGGCGTCCACCAGGGTGACGCCGGACAGGTCGGTGACGCAGCCCCGCTTCCTGCCCGCCGCCACGGCCGGATGGCGTTTGACGATCAGCTGGGCCTCGGGCTCGTCGCGTCGGGCGGCGGCGACCATGGCGTCGAAACTGGCTTGCGTCGCCAGCCCATAGCCGATGGAGGCGTCGCCGAAGGTCTGGTCCACGATCAGGACGCGGCGACCGGGCCGCAGCAGGCCGGGGTCCAGCGGCCCGCCCATGTTGGTCTTGGACACGCCCGAGGCGATGATCCGGTCGATTAGGGCGCGGGCGCGGGCGGTCATGGCGGCGTCGCACCAGGTGTCGGCGGTCTGGATCAGGTGTTCGAGCCGGCTGGGCCGGGTGGCGTCATAATAGACGCCGAGGTCATCGACGATCAGGCTGAGACTGGCGGCCCCCGCCTCCCCTATCCCGACCGAGCGCAGGAAACCGTCTTCCAGCGCGACATAGGGCCGGTCATTCTGTTTCGCCCAACGACGACCGGCGGCGGCCGTCGGCTTCATGCCCCAGCCCAGAACGGCCTGGACGTCAGCGCCCGGCAGGCGCTGCAGGTCGTAGTCGTTCAGGAAGACGTCGAGGAAGGGGACCTTCAGCACGCCGGGGGCGCAGACCCAGGCGGGAGTTTTGGCGGCGATGTCCGAAACTGGGGTCAAGGCGGGTCCGACGGAGTAAGCGCGAGGTTTAGGGCGGTTGGGGACGTCGGGCTAGAGTGCGAGGATCTTCCCCCGCTTGCGGGGGAAGTGTCAGGCCGTGGCGCGAAGCGACACGCCTGACGATGGGGGAAGTCTTGCTTCTTGTAAAAAGACTCCCCTCTCCGACCCTGGTCCGCTGCGCGGACGCCGGGCCACCTCTCCCGCAAGCGGGAGAGGGTCTTGCTCCTACCCTGCGATGTGACCGAAGTCCGCCACCTGCCCCATCACATCCCGCACCTGACCCAGCAGCTTCAGCCGGTTGTCGCGTTCCTCGGCCACGTCGGAGTTGACCAGCACGTCCTCGAAGAACCGGTCCACCGGCGCGCGCAGGCCGGCCAGGGCCGTCATGGCGGCGGCGAAATCCTCGGCCTCCAGCGCGGTCTCGACGGCGGTGCGGGCGGCGGCGACGGCGAAGGCCAGGACGGTCTCGGGCTCGGGCTGGTTCGGCAGGCCGGTCTGGACCATGCCGGTCGGGACAACATTCCCCGTTTCTTTGGCCTTCTTCTCCTCGGCGCGCAGGATGTTGGAGGCGCGCTTGTAGCCGGCCAGCAGATTGGCCCCGTCGTCGGTGGCGAGGAAGGCGGCCAGGGCCTCGACCCGGCGCACGATGCGGACGAGATCGTCGTCGCCCAGGGCGAAGACGGCGGCGACGAGGTCGTGGCGTTGGCCCTGGTCGCGGAGGAGGACGGTCAGGCGGTCGGCGAAGAAGGAGGTCAGGTCTTGCGCCTTGAAGGTGCCCAATGCCCCTGCCGGCTGTTCAGCGCTAATGAAATCCGCTCTCTCGCCCACGTCGACCATCGAAAGACGAACCCCATTCTCCAGCACCAACCGGATCACCCCCAACGCCGCTCTCCGCAGCGCGAACGGATCCTTCGACCCCGTGGGCTTTTCGTCGATGGCGAAGAAGCCGACCAGGGTGTCCAGCTTGTCGGCCAGGGCCACGGCGACCGTGACGGGCGCGGTCGGGACGGTGTCGGCGGGGCCTTGCGGCTTGTAGTGGTCGCGGACGGCGTCGGCGACGGCGTCAGAGTGACCGGCCAGGCGGGCGTAATAGCCGCCCATGATCCCCTGCAGTTCCGGGAATTCGCTGACCATGCCTGACAGCAGGTCGGCCTTGGACAGGCGAGCGGCGGTCTCGGCCTCGTCCACGTTGGCGCCGACCAGGGGCGCGATCTCGCGGGCCAGGGCGGCGATGCGCTCGACCCGCTCGGCCAGGGTGCCCAGTTTGGCGTGGAAGGTGACGCCGGACAGTTTGGCGTTCCAGGCGTCGAAGCCGACCTTCTGGTCCTCGTCCCAGAAGAAGCGGGCGTCGTTCAGGCGGGCGGACAGGACGCGGCTGTTGCCGGCGGCCAGGGCCTTACCGCCGTCGGTCGCCTCGACATTGGCGACGACCAGGAAGTTGGGGGCCAGGCCTTCTTTCGCCGGGTCACCGACGGCGAAATATTTCTGGTGCACCTTCATCGACAGGCGCACGACCTCGGGCGGCAGGGCCAGGAACTGCGGGTCCATGTCGCCCAGGATCGGGGTCGGCCATTCGGCCAAGCCCGCCACCTCGTCCAGCAGGCCGTCGTCGTCGACCAGCACCAGGCCGCGCGCGGCGCAGGCGGCCTTGGCCTGTTCCAGGATGCGCAGCTTGCGGTCGGCCACGTCCAGCAGGACGAACTCCCGCTCCAGCTGGGTGCGGTAGTCGACGAAGTCGCTGACCTTCAGCAACTGGCCCGAACCGAGGAAGCGGTGGCCCTCGGTGATGGCGTCGCTCTGGATGCCGTCGATTTCGAACGGGACCACCTTGCCGTCGAACAGGCACAGGATGCGCTTGATCGGGCGGACCCAGCGCAGGGTTCCGGAACCCCAGCGCATCGACTTCGGCCAGGGGAAGGTGCGGATGACCTGATCCACCGTCTCGGCGACCAGATCGGTCGTGGCCCGGCCCTTGGACGACAGGACGGCGAACAGGACGCCGTCACGCTCGGTCAGTTGATCGCGGGTCAGGCCGGTCTTGCGCAGGAAGCCTTCCAGCGCCTGTTCCGGGGCCGAGGCGCGCGGGCCCTTGACCTCTTCCTCGCGGTCGGGCGTGGCGGCGGGCAGGCCGTCGATCACCAGGGTCAGACGGCGCGGACCGGCGTAGGTCGTCAGCGCATCCCAGGTCAAGCCGGCGGCCTTCAGCCGGTCGGAGACCATGCGCTCCAGGTCGCGCGCGGCGCCCTGCTGCATGCGGGCGGGGATTTCTTCGGAGAAGATTTCGAGAAGAAGTTGGGGCATCAGGCGGCGGACTCTTCGGTCGTGGCGGCAGACCGCATCAGGGTAAGGGCGACGTCCTGCAAGGCCAGCGGCGCGTCAGCCGCACCCGGCTCTGCGCTGAAGGCGATGTTCAGCAGGAAGGGCCGCGGGGCCAGGAAGGCGTTCTGCAGGATGCCGAACCACTCTTCGCTGACCACCACCACGCCGCGCCAGCCGCCGGGCTGCGAGGCCAGGTGGCTGCTCAGGTCAGCGGCCTGACGGAGGATGCGAACCTCGGCCCACGACTCCTGGCCTTCGATTTCCACGCGGCCGCTCGAAAACAGCGAGATCGGCTCGCCGGGATGCTGCTCCAGATTGATGTCGGCCAGATCGAAGGAGAGGATTCCAGACACAGTGCTCACGACGCGGCCTTCTCATGTTCGACATAGGCCAGGGCGCAGGCTTTGCAGAGTTCGCGGATGCGGCCGATGTAGCTCTGGCGTTCGGCGACGGCGATGGCGCCGCGGGCGTCCATCAGGTTGAATAGGTGGCTGGCCTTCAGCACCTGATCATAGGCCGGCAAGACCAGGGGCTGGCCTTGCGGGCCGGTCATGGCCAGAAGGCGCGAGACCTCGGCCACCATGTCCTCGAACCGGCGCTTCAGCCCGTCCACATCATAGCCGTGGAAGTTGGCTTCCGACTGCTGGCGCTCGTTCTCGAGGAAGACCTCGCCATAGGTCAGCCCCTCCTTGGTGAACTTGAGGTCATAGACGTTGTCCACGCCCTGGACATACATGGCCAGACGCTCCAGCCCGTAGGTCAGCTCGCCCGAGACCACGTCCACCTCGATGCCGCCGACGCCCTGGAAATAGGTGAACTGCGTCACCTCCATCCCGTCGCACCAGACCTCCCAGCCCAGGCCCCAGGCCCCCACGGTCGGGTTCTCCCAGTCGTCCTCGACAAAGCGGATATCGTGCAGCTTCGGATCGATCCCGATCGCCGCCAGCGAGCCCAGGTACAGCTCCTGAAGATTGTCCGGGTTGGGTTTCAGGATGACCTGGTATTGGTAATAGTGTTGGAGGCGGTTCGGGTTTTCGCCATAGCGGCCGTCGCCGGGGCGGCGGCTGGGCTGGACATAGGCGGCCTTCCACGGCTTGGAGCCGAGCGCGCGCAGGACGGTGGCGGGGTGGAGCGTGCCGGCCCCGACCTCGATGTCATAGGGCTGGAGGATGGCGCAGCCCTGCTCGCCCCAATAGCGGTGCAGGGTCAGGATCAGATCCTGGAAGGCGAGCGGCTCGGTCGAGGTGGTCAAATCGGGCTCGGGAGGGGCTGGAAAAAGGACGGCGGACCATAGGGCCCGGCGCCGCGCGCTTCAACACGCGCTGGGGATTTATGGCTCAGGCGGCGGCGAGGCGGGTCGCGACGACCCAGGCGGCCGGATGGGCGGCCGACAGAGCGGCGGCGGCGGCGGCCGCGTCCGCGCTGGACCGGCACAGGCCGAAGACGGTGGCGCCCGAGCCGGACATGCGCGCCAGGGCCACGCCGGGCGTCGCCGCCACTGCCGAAACCGCGCCGGCTATGGCGGGGGTCAGGACCTCGGCGGGCGGCTGAAGATCGTTGCGCAGGCCCGCAAGCCATTCGATGACGGCCGCCGGGCTCCAGTCGATTAGCGGCGCGGGCCGGCCGGCGGCGCGGGGCGGCCCGGCGTCATAGGCCCGGTAGACGGCGCCGGTGGGCGAAGGCACGCCCGGATTGAACAGCACGGCCCACAGCGGCGGCAGGCGCGGTTCGTCGGTCAGGACATCGCCCCGGCCCTCGGCCCAGGCGGTGCGCATGCGCAGGCACATGGGGCCGTCGGCGCCGATGACGCCGGCCACAGCCTCAAGCGCCGCATCGTCGAGGTCCAGCCCCAGAGCCTGACGCGCCAGCTTCAACGCCGCCCCGGCGTCGGACGAGCCCCCGCCCAAGCCGGCGGCGATGGGCAGGCGCTTGTCCAGCGTGACCTTCAGCGGCGGTTCGCCTGCGCCGGTCGCCTCGCCCAGGGCGCGAAGGGCGCGCAGAATCAGGTTGTCGGGCTCGGCCGCCAGACCCGCGCCGAACGGGCCGGTCACGCTCAGCGACAGGCGATCGGCCGGTTCGACCGTGACCCGGTCGCCGACATCGGCGAAGGCGACCAGGCTGGACAGCGGATGATAGCCGTCGGCGTCCACCGGGCCGACGTGCAGGAACAGATTGATCTTGGCCGGAGCCAGGGCCGAAAGCGCGGACATCGGACGTACGAGGACCTATTGCGACACGCCGGTCGCGGGCGTGGCGTCGTCCAGGCCATTGGCGATCTTGCGCTCGACCTCGACCTTGCGCTCGGGCTCCGGGTCCAGGCTCAGGACGCGGTTCCACAGCCAGACCGCCTCGCGGCGGCGGCCGACCCGCCAATAGGCGTCGCCCAGGTGGTCGTTGATTTCGGCGTTGGCGGGCTCCTTGTCGGCCGCCTCCTCCAGGGTGACGACGGCGGTGTCGAAATAGCCCTGTTTGAACTGGGCCCAGCCCAGGGAGTCCTGAATATTGCCGTTCTCAGGATCGGCGGCGTGAGCCTGGGCCAGCAGGCCGGCGCCCTGATCGACGCGCAGCCCCCGATCCACCCACAGATAGCCCAGGTAGTTCAGAGTGTCCGCGTTGTTCGGATCCGCCTGATGCGCCGCCCACAGCTCGGCCTCGGCCTCGGGGATGCGCTCCAGGGATTCCAGCGCCACGCCGCGCAGGAAGTGGATCTGAGCGCCCTGGTTGGCCGTGTTCAGCAGCGGGCCGTTCAGCAGGTCCAGCGCTTCCTGATGCTGTTCCAGTTGCAGCAACTGGCCGGCCATCACTAGGGCGATACGGGGATCGTTCGGCTGGGCCGCAGCGGCGGCGCGCAGCTCCGTCAGAGCGGCGTCGAGCTGTTCGTCCTCGGCCAGATTCAGGGCCAGCTGGGCTCGGGCGTTGGCGTAGAGGACCGGGTCCTCGGGCCCGACGCGCGACAGGGTGGTGCGAGCCGCAGCCTTCAGCCCGACCCGGTCCAGCACCTGGGCCAGTTGGATCTGGGTGGCGGAATCCTCGTGCAGGTTCAGGGCGAGGCGCAGATAGACCACCGCGAACTCGTTGCCGCGCTCGGCCACGGCCTGGGCGGCGGCCGTGGTCAGGGCCTGAGCCGCGCCCTGGCGGAAGTCCGGCGCGGCAGGGGGACGACCGCCGGATCTCGCCCGTGCCAGGGCGCGGGTGGTGGCCAGGTCGACCGCCTGGCCCTGAACAGCAGCAATATAGACGGCCAAGGCCTCGTCCCGCTTGCCGCGTCGTTCCAGGAATTCGCCATAGGCGCGGTGGAACAGGGCGCCTATGGTCGGCATGTCGGACAGGGCCTTCAGCTCGGCTTCGGCCTCGGCGTAGTTGCGGCGCTTCTCCAGCAGCAGGGCGCGGTTCTGGCGGGCGAAAGCCAGGGTCAGGGCGTCGCCCTGGGTCGGAGGGGCGGCCAGGGCGCGGGTCCAGTCGCCGGCGGCGGCCGCGATCCACGGCGCGACCATCAGGCCGGCGCGGCTGTGGGGGGCGGCGATGGGCCGGGCGACCAGGGCGGCGTTGGCGGCGCGGGGGTCGCCGTGGACAAAGGTTTGAAGAGCTGAGATCAGCCGGCCGCCCTCGGTGAAGGCGGGCGAGGCGTCGGCGGTCGGGGCCAGGCGCGCCGCGACATCCAGATCGCCGCTCAGCAGGGCCGAGGTGAAGGCCTGTTCGCGCACCCGCGGCTGTTCCGGCGTCAGGGCGTTGGCTTGCGCCAGCCAGTCGGCGCCCTTCTCCCCTTCCCCCGTCATAAGGGCCAGTTTGCCGGCGAGATAGAGGCCGTAGGCGCTGCGGCCCTGGGCGTCGGTCGGGATCGGCGACCAGATTTCGGGGATGGGCGGGGCGGCCGGTTCATCGTTGATGACGACGTCGATGGCGACGTTGTCGTCGGGTGTTTCGGTTTGCGGCTCGCCGTCTTCCGGTTCGTCCTCGGCGGGCGCCACGTAGGGCGTTTGGCCCGGCTCCAGAATGATGGCGGGCGGATGGGCGTCGGACGGATTGACGGGCGCAGAGGCCGGTCCTGTTTGCTGCGCCACAGCCCCTTGGGCCAGGGCCAGAGCGAGGACGGTCAGGGAGGCGGCGAACAGGCGCGAACGGGAGGCGATCATGCGCCGACCCTTCACGCTTTCATCGGCCCCCGCAAGAGGGCGAACGGTTGCTTCTCCAACTCCGCTCATCCCGGCGAAAGCCGGGACCCAGCTTTCGCATCCCCGGTGCGTCGGATGACCACGGACCTTCAACCTCAACTGCCTTGCGCCCAAAGATCTGGGTCCCGGCTTTCGCCGGGATGAGCGGGTTAGAGACGTTGCCTCACATGTTCGGATAGTTCGGACCGCCGCCGCCCTCGGGCGTGGTCCAGACGATGTTCTGCGACGGATCCTTGATGTCGCAGGTTTTGCAGTGGACGCAGTTCTGGGCGTTGATGACGAAGCGCGGGTCGGTCTTGGCGACCTCATCGGCATAGACGACCTCGTACACGCCCGCCGGGCAATACAGCCGCGCCGGTTCGCCGTATTTGGGCAGGTTGACCTGGATCGGCTTGGACGGGTCCAGCAGCTTCAGGTGGGCCGGCTGGTCCTCGGCGTGGTTGGTGTTGGAGATGAACACCGACGACAGCTTGTCGAACGACAGCTTGCCGTCCGGCTTGGGGTAGACGATCGGCTGATAGTCGCAGGCCAGGCCGGTCGAGGCGGCGTCGGTCTTGTCGTGTTGCAGCGTCGGGATCGGCGACCAGCCGCCCAGCAGGGTGCGGCACCACATGTCGACCATGCCCAGCGCCCCGCCCAGGGTGGTGCCGAACTTCGACAGCAGGGGCTTGGCGTTCCGGACGACCGACAGTTCCTTGTGGACCCAGCTCTTTTCGAAGGCGGTCTGGTATTCGACTAGTTCGTCGCCGCCGCGTCCGGCCTGGACCGCCTCATAGGCGGCGTCGGCGGCCAGCATGCCGGTCTTCATCGCATTATGGGTGCCTTTGATCCGAGGCACGTTCACGAAGCCGGCCGAGCAGCCGATCAGGACGCCGCCAGGGAAGCTGAGCTTCGGAATCGACTGCAACCCGCCCTCGGTGATCGCCCGGGCGCCGTACGAGATGCGCGTGCCGCCTTCCAGATGCGGGGCGATGGACGGGTGGTGCTTGAAGCGCTGAAACTCGTCGAACGGCGACAGGAACGGGTTCTTGTAGTTCAGGTGGACGACGTAGCCGATAGCCACGTAGCGGTCGCCGAAATGGTACATGAAACTGCCGCCGCCGGTGTGCTCGTCCAGCGGCCAGCCGGTGGTGTGCTGGGCCAGGCCCGGCTGATGCTGTTCGGCGGGCACCTGCCACAGCTCCTTCAGGCCGATGCCGTACTTCTGAGGCGACTTGCCGTCCTGGAGCTTGTGTTTGGCGATGATGGTCTTGGCCAGGGAGCCGCGCACGCCCTCGGCGATGAAGACATATTTGCCGTGCAGTTCGATGCCGGGTTGGAAGTCTCCGGTCGGCTTGCCCTCACGGTCGATGCCGAAGACGCCGGCGACGACGCCCTTGACCCGGCCCGTGCCCTCTTCCCAGACCACATGGCTGGCGGCCATGCCGGGATAGACCTCGACGCCCAGGGCCTCGGCCTGTTCACCCAGCCAGCGCGAGACATTGCCCAGAGAGGCGATGTAGCAGCCGTGATTGTGCATGAAGGGCGGCAGCAGGGGCATGGGCAGGGACGCCTCGCCCTGCGGACCCAGCAGCAGGAATTTGTCCTTGGTGACCGGGGTCTCCAGGGGGGCGCCGCGTTCCTTCCAGTCTGGGAAGAGTTCGTTCAGCGCCTTGGGATCGATCACGGCGCCCGACAGGATATGGCCGCCGACCTCGGCGCCTTTTTCCAGCACGGCGACAGTGATCTCATTGCCGTCCTTTTCCGCCCGCTGCTTCAGGCGGATGGCCGCCGACAGGCCGGCGGGGCCGCCGCCGACGATGACGACGTCGTATTCCATCACCTCGCGCTCGACGCCGGCCAGGGCCTCCAGCGGCGGCAGATTGTCGATGATCGCTTCCTGGCGGGCGTTCTCTGCGCCGCCCTCGATGGCTTCTTCGGCCATGTCTTCCCCTGAAATCCAGCTTGTTCGTGTGGTTATGCCGCTTATCGGAAGGTGACGCGAGGGCGGTCAAGGCCTATCGGTACCTTAGACATGAACGCACAACCCCATGACATCGCTGCAGTCGAAAGCCTGCTCGCCTTCTGGCGGGATGCGGGGGTGGACGCCTGTTATGGCGATGCCCCGGTCGATCACACCCATCTGGCCCCGCCCCCGGCCCTAAAGGCGGTGCAGAAGGCCACAGCTTCGGTGGTCGTCCGCTCGGGCGGATACACCCCTGAAGAGGCCGTGTCAGAGGCGCGGCGTCTGGCCGCAGGCGCCGCGACGCTGCAGGATCTGGCGGCGGCGGTGGCGGCGTTCGAGGGCTGCTCCCTGCGCGGCATGGGGGCGACCCAGTCGGTGTTCGGGCGCGGTGATCCGAACGCCCAGGTGCTGGTGATCGGCGAAGGCCCCGGCGCGGACGAGGACCGGATCGGCCAGCCCTTCGTCGGCACGGCCGGCAAACTGCTGGACCGGATGCTGGCGGCGGCGGGCCTGACCGGCAAGGTCTTCATCACCAACACCGTCTTCTGGCGCCCGCCCGGCAACCGGACCCCGACCCCGCAGGAACAGGCCGTCTGCGCCCCGTTCGTCGAGAGAACCTTCGCCCTGCTGCAGCCAAAGGCGGTGCTGCTGCTAGGGGCGGCTTCGGCCAAGTCGGTGCTGCAGACCGAAGACGGGATCATGAAGATGCGCGGCCAGTGGCGCGAGTGGCGGCTGGCGGAAGGGGGGCTGTCGGCCCCCGCCCTGCCGACCCTGCACCCGGCCTTCCTGCTGCGACAGCCCCAAGCCAAACGGCAAGTCTGGGCCGATCTGCTGGCGCTTTCGGCGCGGCTGGACGGCGCAGGTTGAGGTTACCGCCGGTTTAAGGCATGCTGGTCGCTTGACGACCAACGCCAAACGATCCCCGCCTGACGAGAATGGGCAGGGCGACGCCAACGGGGCCGCCGCGTATGAATATATTCCGCCGGGCAAGTCTAGCCTCGACGCTGATCTTTGCGCTTGCCGCTTCAGGCTGGGCAGCCGCCGGTTCGGCGATAGCGGAGACGCCTTTTGACGGAATGTCCGGCGCCGCTTCCGGTTCCACCCGTCCCACGGCCCTGAGCTCAGCCGACCGCCTGTCCTACACCACCGCCTTCGACGCGCTGCGGCGGGGGGATATCGAGGCGGCCCGCGCCTCGGCCCGCCAGGCCCAGGATCGGGTCCTGCTGGGTCAGGTCGAGTTCGAAAGCCTGTTTCATCCCGACCACGTCGCCACCTATGAGGAGCTGACGGCCTGGCTGGAGACCTATTCCGACCTGCCCTGCGCCGGCCGTGTCTACGCCCTGGCCCTGCGTCGCCGTCCTGACGGCGCTCCCGAGCCGGTCAAACCCGGCGGCCTGCTGGGCCGGACCTGGAACAGCGTCGTCTCCGCCGTGTCGGGCGAACCCGCCGTCGACCCGATGAAGACCGCGCGCATCGCCTATAACAACGACGATCTGACCGGCGCCTCTGCCCTGGGGCGCGAGATCGGCGACTGGTGGACGGTTGGGCTGGCGGAATGGCGGCTGGGTCAGTTCCACGAATCCTTTACGGCCTTCGAACGGGTCGCCAATGATCCGACAGAGGACCCGTGGGTGCGCGCCGGCGCCGCCTTCTGGACCGCCCGCGCCGCCGCCCAGTCGGGCCGGCAGGACCGGGTGGAAGACTATCTGCGCCTGTCGGCCCAATGGCCGGCGACCTTCTATGGCCAGATCGCCTTGCGTCAGCTGGGCGAAGAGCCGGTGATCGAGAACCTGGGGCCCCGCCCCTATCAGGCGGCGCCCCGTCTGCGACGCGCCGTCTATGTGCCCCAGGGCGCGGGCGTCGAGGCCACCGAGTTGGAGGCCTTCGTCCGCAACGACGCGCGGGCCAAACGCACCGTCGCCTATTATGAAGTCGGTCGCCGCAGCGAAGGCGAAAACGAGCTGCGCTCGGGCCTGCGCACCGCCGTGGGGGACGCCGCGCGGATGTGGACCGCCCTGGCGCGCGTGATGATGTCGGGGAACGGCGGCGATGCGACACGGATCGACGCGACCCGCTTTCCCATGCCGGTGCTTGAGCCGGAGGGCGGCTTCGTCATCGAGAAGGCTCTGGTCTACGCCCTTGCCCGCAAGGAGACCGACTTCAACCCCGACGCCCGTTCCAGCGCCGGCGCCTATGGGATGATGCAGGTGATGCCGACGACGGCGGCGGAAATGACCGGCGACCGGACCTTCGTCACCGATCCGGCCAAGCTTCTGGTTCCCGCCACCAACATGCGGCTGGGCCAGGCCTATATCAATCGGATGCTTGAGCTGCCGGCCTTCCAGGGCGACCTGCTGCGGGCAGTCGCCTCCTACAACGCCGGACCGGGGCCGATGCTGACGGCGGTGCGTAAACTGGGGCCGGACGCCGATCCCCTGCTGCTGATCGAGACGATCGATGTGCCCCAGGCGCGTGACTATGTGGAAAAGGTCGTGGCCGGCTACTGGGTCTACCAGCGGATGTTCGGCGGGCCGCTGAACACCCTGGACGCCGTGGCTTCGGGCGCGAAGCTGGTGCCGGTGTCGCTGGACTATGTTCCGCCCGCGCCGACGGCCGAACCGATCCTGGTCGCCCAGGAGCCCAGCGTGGCCGGTAGCCGCTAGGCTTAGAAGACGGCCGTGAGCAGCATCGCCCAGAAGGCGGCGCTGACGACGGCCGCCAGGGCGTAACCCGTAACCGGATTGATCAGTCGCGATGCGACAACCTGAACCCGGGCCTTTTCGCCCTGGGTCGTTTCGATGGCCGGAGCCCGCATTGGTCTTCCTCCCGGCGGAACAGTCGGTTCCGTGTGTGATCCACGGATAACGCCGTCAGCTTAATGCAGGGTGCGCGGGACTGGTTTCCGGGCCGTTAAACCTCGGACGCTAGGCTTGGGCTTCGGCCTCCCACAGACGAAAGTCGGGCTGGGCCAGCAGGGTTTCGGCGTAGGCCCCGGCGGTCCCCTCGTCGCCGTAGTCGGCGAGGTCGATCCGGAAATGCCGAAGCCGCGCCGCCACGGGCGTATAGAAGGCGTCCGCGATCGACCATTCGCCGAAGAGCCAGGGTCCGTCCGCGCCGAACCGGCGACGCATCTGGCCGAACAGGGTCACCAGCCGCGACAGATCGCGGTCCAGCGCCGGGTCGGAGGGCGTCTCGGACCGAGCATCGCCGACCATGGGCCGCTCGGAACTGGTCCCACAGATGTTTCTCAGAGCCGAGTAGCCGGCATGCATCTCGGCCGCCGCAGAACGCGCCAGGGCGCGCGCAATCGGATCGGCGGGCCACATGCGCGCCTTGGGATAGTGTTCGGCCGCCCATTCGGCGATGGCCAGCGTGTCCCATATGAGCTCGTCGTCGACCTTGAGCACCGGCACGAAGCCGGACGGCGACACCTCCCGCAGCGCCGCCTTCTGAGCCTCGGTCTCATAGCGGGCGTCGACCACGGTGAAGTCCGCGCCCGTGCGCTTCATCACCAGCCAGCCGCGCAAGGACCAGGTCGAATAGGTCCGGGGGCCTATAAGCAATTCCATCTCGCTTCCTTCCTCAGCCCGATCCATCAATCAGCACATAGTCCTACCGCACCGCCAAATTTTGTTCGTCTTGCGTGGGCTGCCGACTGACCAGGCAAGCTATAGCAACGTCCGCCCCGACGACATCAGCCTCGCGCCTTAATCCATTCGTGCATGGCGAACCGGCATGCTAACTGCAGGGCGAACGGCACTATTCCGGTTATTGGATCGATTTCGACCACCTTTTTCATCGCCGCTAGGCTGTTCTTGTGCAGTGCGGTATAAGAAGGTGTCGCTCGCTTCCCGACCGGAACGATCCTTGAAATCCGGCCCTGGCCGAGCCCTGATGATGGTGCGATGACTGATACGAACGAATACTCACCATCCCCTAGCGAAGCTGGTGGGGAGACGATCGACCTGCATCGCCTGATTGCGGTATTCCGTCGGCGGCTGAAGCTGTTCGCGGCCGTTGCGGCGGGGGTTTTCCTGATTGTCGCCCTCGTCACGCTGAGCGAAACGCCGAAATACACAGCCACCGCCAACCTTCAGATTAACACCCGCACCCAGGAGGTGGTGGATTCAAAAGCCGTCCTTTCTGGACTGACGCCTGAGACCAGCGTGGTCGACACCGAAGTCGAGGCGCTGAAGTCACCGGAGCTGGCGGCGGCGGTCGTCGATGAACTGCGCCTGATCGAAGATCCAGAGTTCAACGGTCGTCTTCAGACCCCAGGTCTGCTCGGAACCGTCAAAGGCTGGTTCGGTCTGGCCCCCGACCGCAGCGCGCCGACGACTGAGGCGGGCCGCGAGGCTGAACGCCAGAGGGTCATCAGCGGTATCAGCCAGCGGCTCAGCGCCCGCCGCGTCGGCCTGACCTATTCGATGAACCTGTCGTTCACGTCGGAAAGCCCCGCCAAGGCGGCTCGCATCGCCAATCTGCTCGCCGACAAATATCTTGAATCGCAGCTGAACCGGAAGCTGGACGCCACGGGCGACGCCAACAGCTTCCTGGGTTCGCGCCTGAACGAACTGCGTCAACAGATGCAGGCTGCGGATGCTGCGGTCTCCAACTATCGGATCGCCAACAACCTGCTCAGCTCCGAAGGCTTCACCCTGACGGAGCAGGAAATCTCGGCCTATAATCAGCAGCTGGCTTCGGTCCGGGCTCAAGAGGCCGAGCAGGTCGCCCGCCTTCGCACCGCGCGCGCCCAACTGGCCTCAGGCTCCAGCGGCGACGACGTCGGCGAAGCCCTGACGTCCCAGGTCGTCCAGAATCTGAGGGCGCAACGCGCCGCCATCAGCGCACGCGTCGCCGACATGAGCAGCCGTTACGGCCCGCTGCACCCAGACATGGTGCGCTCGCAACGCGAACTGGCCGATATCGACGCCCAGATCCAGGCCGAAATCCGCCGCATCATCTCGAACCTGGAAGCCCAGGTCCGGGTGGCCCAGGAACGCACAGCCTCGGTCCAGTCCAGCCTGTCGGCGGCGCGCGGCGCCCTGGCCAGCAACAGCGGCGCCTCCGTTCAACTACGTGAACTGGAAGGCAATGCCGAAGCGGCGCGCGCGGTCTATCAAAGCTTCCTGGACCGCTATCGCCAGACCAGCGCTCAGGCGGGCACCGAACAGGCGGACGCCACCCTGGTGTCGCGCGCCTCCATCCCGACCTCGCAAAGCGCGCCCAATGTGATGCTGAACCTGGCGCTCAGCCTGGTCCTGGGTCTCGGCGCGGGCCTCGCTGCTGTCGTGCTGCTGGAGATGATGGAGGCCGGCGTCGGCACGACCGACGAGGTCGAGCGCAAACTGGGTCTGCCGTCCGTCGGCTCCATTCCGCTGGTCTCGTCGATCGCGGAATCGGCGGATCGCGGGATCAGCCCCATCGACTTCGCCGTCAAAAAGCCGTTGTCAGTCTTCGCCGAATCCTTCCGGTCGCTGCGGACCTCGATCAACTATGCCGCCGGCAGCCAGGGCAGCAAGCTGGTGGTCATCACCTCGGCGCTTCCCGGCGAAGGCAAGACGACGACGGCTGTGGGCCTGGCTCAGGTGTCCGCCATCGCCGGCAGCCGGGTTCTGTTGCTGGACTGCGACCTGCGTCGCCGCGCCGTCACCCGCGCCATGGGCCTGAACACCGACGTGGGCCTGGTCGAACTACTTCATGGCTCTGCCACGCTTGAGGCCGTGCTGAAACGTGACGAGGCGTCGGGCGCCTATATCCTGCCGCTGTCCAACGTGGTGGCGACCCAGGATGTCTTCGGAACCCAGGCCATGGATGATCTGCTGGCCAAGCTGCGCGGATCCTTCGACCTGATCCTGATGGACACGGCTCCGGTTCTGGCCCTGGCCGACACCCGGATCCTGGCCGCAAAAGCCGATATGACCATCCTGCTGGTGCGTTGGCGCAAGACCCCGGCCCGCGCCACCAATGCGGCGGTCAAGATGCTGCAACAGTCCGGCGCCTATATCCTGGGCGCCGCGATGACCCAGGTCGACGTCAACGCCCAGGCCAAGCAAGGTTATGGCGACGCCGGCTACTACTACAGCGAATACAAGAAATACTACTCGGCCTGAGGCAGGCCAGGACGGACGAACCGGGCGCCGTATCGCGCTGGTTCGTCCGTGCCCGCGACGAGCCACAGGATCGACGCTCGGATTTCGATGAAGCGGTCCATCGCCTCACGGCAGGATTGGCGCTAGACGCCATCCCAGTTTTCGAGAGGGATGTTCAATGCGCGTCGTAATGATCGGTACAGTCGGGCGGGCAGGATGAAGACCCCGATCCTCGTCACCGGCGCCGCCGGCTTCATCGGCATGCACACGGCCGAACGGCTGCTGGATCGCGGCGAGACCGTGATCGGGGTCGATAATTTCAACGACTACTACGACCCGGCGCTGAAGGAAGCCCGCGCCGCGCGGCTGGAAGCGCGCGAGGGCTTCACCCTGGTGCGGGCCGACATTGCCGACCACGAACAGATGCTGGCCCTGGTGCGCGACACCGGCGTGGAGCGGATCGTCCATCTGGCCGCCCAGGCCGGGGTTCGCTATTCGATCGAGAACCCCTTCGCCTATGAGCGGTCCAACCTGGCGGGCCACCTGTCGATGCTGGAGGCCGCGCGCCATAACGGCGTGACCCATCTGGTCTATGCGTCGTCCAGCTCGGTCTATGGCGACCGGCCGCTGGAGGGGGCGGGCTTCCGCGAGGACGATCCGACCGTGGAGCCGGTGTCGCTGTACGCCGCGACCAAACGGTCCTGCGAACTGCTGAGCCAGAGCTACGCCAAACTGTACGGCTTTCCCCAGTCGGGCCTGCGCTTCTTCACCGTCTATGGCCCCTGGGGCCGGCCCGACATGGCCTATTTCAGCTTCACGCGGAAGATCGCGCGCGGCGAGGCGATCGAGGTCTATGGCGAAGGCAAGATGGCGCGCGACTTCACCTATATCGACGACATCGTCGACGGGATCGTGGGCGTGCTGGACCATCCGCCGGCGCAGGGCGGGCACGAGGTCTACAACATCGGCGACAGCTCGCCCGTCGGCCTGATGGAGATGATCACCACCCTGGAAGACGCCCTGGGCGCCGAGGCGGAGAAGATCATGCGGCCCATGCAGCCCGGCGACGTCACCGCCACCTATGCCGATATCTCCAAGCTGAACGCCCTGACCGGGTACAAGCCCAAGGTCACCCTGGCGGAGGGCCTGCCGCGCTTCGTCAAATGGTGGCGGGGATACGAGAACGGCTGACCGCCGCCCTCCCCCACCGGATCAGATGCTGAAATCTTCCGTCGAGAACCGGCCGTCCAGCCAGGCGACGATGCGTTCGGCGGCGTCTTCGGGGGACATGGTGGTGGTGTCCACGACGATCTCAGGCGTTTCAGGGGCTTCGTAGGGACTGTCGATGCCGGTGAAATTCTTCAGTTCGCCGGCGCGGGCCTTCTTGTAGAGGCCCTTGACGTCGCGCTGCTCGGCGACGGCCAGGGGCGTGTCGACGTGAACCTCGACAAACTCGCCCGGCCCCAGCAGGTCGCGCGCCAGGCGACGTTCGGCGCGGAAGGGGGAGATGAAGCTGACCAGGACGATCAGCCCGGCGTCCACCATCAGTTTCGACACCTCGGCGACGCGGCGGATGTTCTCGACCCGGTCCTCCTCGGTGAAGCCCAGGTCGCGGTTCAGGCCATGTCGGACATTGTCGCCGTCCAGCAGATAGGTGTGGCGGCCGTCGGCGTAGAGGCGCTTTTCGACCAGGTCGGCGATGGTCGACTTGCCGGCGCCCGACAGGCCGGTCAGCCAGACCACGCGACCCCTTTGGTTCTTGATCGTGGCGCGCGCCGCCTTGTCAACCGACAGGGCCTGCCAGTGGATGTTGTGCGCGCGGCGCAGGGCGAAGTTCAGCAGGCCCGCCCCGACCGTCCGATTGGAGATCCGGTCGATCAGGATGAAGCCGCCCAGGTCCTTGTTCTCGAAATAGGGGGCGAAGGCGACGGGGGCGTCCAGCGACAGGTTGCAGACGCCTATCTCGTTCAGCTCCAGCCGCTTGGCCGGCTGCTGCTCCAGGGTGTTGACGTTCACCTTGTGCTTGGGCTCGGTGATGGTGGCGCCGACCAGCTTGGCGCCGATCTTCAGCAGATAGGGACGGCCCGGCAGCAGGGGTTCGTCGTCCATCCAGACGACTGTGGCCTCGAACTGGTCGGCGGCCTCGGGCGGGGCGTCGGCGCTGGCCAGGACGTCGCCGCGTGAGACGTCGATCTCATCGGCCAGGGTCAGGGTGATCGACTGGCCGGCGACGGCCTGGGCCAGGTCGCCGTCGGCGGTGACGATGCGGGCGACGGTCGAGGTCTTGCCCGACGGCAGGACGCGGACGGGATCGCCGGGGCGCACGGTCCCGGCGGCGATCTGGCCGGAGAAGCCGCGGAAGTCGAGATTGGGCCGATTGACCCACTGAACCGGCAGGCGGAACGGATCGGCCTGGAGGTCGTCCCCTACCTCCAGCGTCTCAAGCAGGCTCATCAGCGACGGACCGGCGTACCAGGGCGAATGGGCGCTGGCCTCGGTGATATTGTCGCCGCGCAGGGCCGACATCGGGATGGCGTCGAAGGCCTGAAGCCCGATCTGGCCGGCGAAGGCGGTAAAGTCGGCGACGATGGTGTCGAAGACGGTCTGGGACCAGCCCATCAGGTCCATCTTGTTGACCGCCAGGATGACATGGCGGATGCCCAGCAGGCTGACCAGATAGGCGTGACGCCGCGTCTGGGTCAGGACGCCGCGCCGGGCGTCGATCAGGATGACGGCGGCGTCGGCGGTCGAGGCGCCGGTGACCATATTGCGGGTATATTGTTCGTGGCCCGGCGTGTCGGCGACGATAAATTTGCGCTTTTCGGTCGAGAAGAAGCGATAGGCCACGTCGATGGTGATGCCCTGCTCACGCTCGGCGGCTAGGCCGTCGACCAGAAGGGCGAAATCGATGTCGCCGCCTTGGGTGCCGACGCGGCGGCTGTCCGCCTCCAGCGCCGCCATCTGATCCTCGAAGATCATTTTGGAGTCGTACAGCAGCCGACCGATCAGGGTGGACTTGCCGTCGTCGACGCTGCCGCAGGTGATGAAACGCAGCAGGCTCTTGTGC
The DNA here is from genome assembly GCF_058681075.1 of Brevundimonas sp. FV2ps16. Lineage (NCBI taxonomy): Bacteria > Pseudomonadati > Pseudomonadota > Alphaproteobacteria > Caulobacterales > Caulobacteraceae > Brevundimonas > Brevundimonas sp. FV2ps16. The sequence continues at coordinate 3,185,365 of NZ_CM178728.1, forward strand.
TGGTGGGCGTCGAGGTAGGCCCCGATATCAGCGGCGATGAGGTCGGACTGGTGAGCCATCAGAAATAGCCCTCCTGCTTCTTCTTCTCCATCGAGGCGGACTGGTCGTGGTCGATCATCCGCCCCTGACGTTCGGAGGTGGTGGTCAGCAGCATTTCCTGAATGATCTCAGGTAGGGTCGCGGCCGTGCTCTCGACCGCCCCGGTCAGGGGGTAGCAGCCCAGGGTGCGAAACCGGACCGACTTCATCTGCGGCGTCTCGCCGGGCCGCAGCCGGAAGCGGTCGTCATCGACCATGATCAGGGCGCCGTCGCGCTCGACCACCGGCCGCTGCGCCGCCAGATACAGGGGCACGATGGGGATCTGCTCCAGATGGATGTATTGCCAGACGTCCAGCTCGGTCCAGTTGGAGATCGGGAAGACGCGGATGCTTTCGCCCGGCCGTTTGCGGGTGTTGTAGAGCCGCCAAAGCTCGGGCCGCTGGTTCTTGGGATCCCAGCGGTGTTCAGCGGTGCGGAAGGAGAAGATCCGCTCCTTGGCCCGCGACTTCTCCTCGTCGCGCCGGGCGCCGCCGAAGGCTGCGTCGAAGCCGTGCAAGGTCAGGGCCTGTTTCAGCCCCTCGGTCTTCCAAAGGTCGGTATGGAGGGCCGAGCCGTGATCGAAGGGATTGATCCCCCGAGCGACGGCCTCGGGGTTCTGATGGACCAACAGTTCGACGCCCAGATCGGCGGCGGCCTGTTCGCGCATCGCGTACATGGCGCGGAACTTCCACGTCGTATCGACGTGCAGCAGGGGGAACGGCGGCCTGGACGGATAGAAGGCCTTCTTCGCCAGGTGCAGCATCACCGCCGAATCCTTGCCGATCGAATACAGCATGACCGGGCGCTCTGCCTCGGCCGCCACCTCGCGCATGATGTGGATGCTCTCGGCCTCCAGGCGCTGAAGATGGGTCAGCCGCGAGGGATCGGGCTGGGTCAGGCTGGATGTGTTCAGGACTTCGGTCAGGATAGCGGCGTCCACTAGGTCAGGCCTCCATAGAGGGCCGACGTAAAACGATACTGTGCAATGGGTCGCAAGCGATTGATACTGGCGGTCGCTGTGAGATTTTGGAGATGGTCGTCATCGTGCCGCACCTCGGTGACGGAACCTTGACCGCGTGTTGCGCCTTGATGGCGAGAACAGAAAGCCCGATGTCCGCGATGAAAACCTTGACCGCCGCCCTGGCGCTGTCCGCCGGCCTTCTCACCTCGCTTGCGGGCTGCGTCACCGCGCCCTCCCCGTCCGAATATCGAGCGCCGCAGCCGACCAAGGCCATCGATCTGAATCGGCTGTGGTCCGGACGGTGGCACGAAGTCGCCCGCCTGCCGGACCGGTTGACGGACGGCTGCGTGGCGGGAGCGTCGATCTACACCCCGGTCGGCGGCGACCGCATCGACGTGCGCGACACCTGCCAGGTCGGTTCGCCGCAAGGCAAGGAGAAGGCTATCGAGGGCGGCGGGCGCATCCTGGATCCGGGCGTGAACGCCAAGCTGCGGGTCCGCTATCTGCACGGACTGGTGACCTGGGACTACTGGGTGCTGGACCGAGCGGACGACTACAGCTGGTTCATATCGGCGGACCCGACGTTCGAGCGGCTGTTCATCTATACGCGGGAAGTTCCCAGCGAGGCCGAGGTGCGGGCCCTGACGGATCGGGCGCGAGCGCTGGGCTATGACGTCAGCCGGCTGGAGTTTCCGGAACTGCCGTCACGCTAGGTCCATTCGGGGGCAAGGTCGGATCTTTCCCGGCCGAAAAGACCGAGCAAATGGGAAAATCCGCAGGCCCGCTCTGGATTTCCCCGACGTCACCGGAACAAATGGGACACGGCCCTGTAATGATCGCGACAGTTTCCAAGGCGTTTATTCGCCGCGCGGTTGACCGGACGGGCCGCCTTCGTTCATCACGAGGGCGGGTGGAACACGCATAGACCGGAGTAACGGCGAGCATGGGTTTGGTAGCGAATATCGGTAGGGACGTGCGGTTCGCAAGCGGCCTGTTCCGTCTGCTCAAGCGCATCAAGCCGATCGAGCTGGATAGCGACGTCCTGCTGTGTGACGACATTGAAGAAGCCGTCGACAAGTTCCCCGACAACGTGGCCCTGGAAGACGAGCGCCGCAGCCTGACCTATCGTGACCTGGACGCCATGGCGAATCGCTATGGGCACTGGGCCAAGGGTCGGGGCCTGAACCGTGGCGACACCATCGCCCTGATGATGACCAACCGGGTCGAATATCTGGCGGCCTGGATCGGGTTCTCCAAGGTCGGCATCGCCACCGCCCTGATCAACACCAACCTCAGCGGGCCCGGCCTGGCCCACTGCCTGACCATTTCCAACGCCTTCCAGGTGGTGGCGGACGAGGACTGCTGGCGCCAGATCGAGGCGACCCGCCCCCTGGTCGGCCACAGCCTGATGCTGTGGGTGCTGGGTCTGGGCGACGAGGACGAGACCAGCGACCGGCGCGGCCTGGACAAGCCCGTGCGCGGCGCCTCGTCTGTGCGCCCGGCCCGTTCGGTCCGCGAGGGCCTGACCAACCGCGACACCGCCCTTTATATCTACACCTCGGGCACCACGGGCCTGCCCAAGGCCGCCCGCATCCCCCATTCGCGCGCCCGGACCTATATGCGCGCCTTCGCCGGCGCCACGCGTTCGACGCCGAAGGACCGGATCTTCAACGTCCTGCCGCTGTATCACTCGACCGGCGGCCTTGTCGGGGTCGGGGCGGCCCTGTTGAACGGCGCCCGGCTGGTCATCCGCAAACGCTTCTCCGCCTCCAGCTTCTGGCCTGACGTGGTGGCGTCCGGGGCGACCATGTTCGTCTATATCGGCGAGCTGTGCCGTTACCTGGTGAACTGTCCGCCCCAGGCCTATGAGCAGAAGCACAAGCTGCGGCTGGCCTTCGGCAATGGCCTGCGCGCCGACGTCTGGCCCGAGTTCCAGAGCCGGTTCGCCATTCCCGACGTGCTCGAATTCTACGGCTCGACCGAGGGCAACGTGTCCCTGTTCAACTTTGACGGCAAACAGGGCGCCATCGGTCGCGTGCCCAGCTATCTGAAGAAGCAGATCAATATCCGGCTGGTCCAGTTCGATGTTGACAGCGAACAGCCGATCCGCGGCCCGGACGGCCTGTGCCGACTGGCCAAGGTCGGTGAGATCGGGGAAGCGATCGGCGAGATCGGCAACGACATCCGCCACGACTTCTCGGGCTATGCCGACAAGGCCGCCTCGCAGAAGAAGATCCTGACCGACGTCTTCAAGAAGGGCGACCGCTGGTTCCGCACCGGGGACCTGATGAAACAGGACACCGAGGGCTATTTCTACTTCGTCGACCGCCTGGGCGACACCTTCCGCTGGAAGGGCGAGAACGTATCGACCTCCGAGGTCGAACAGGCCCTGATGGAGGCGCCGGGCGTGTCGGAGGCCATCGTCTATGGCGTCCCCGTGCCCGGTCAGGACGGTAAGGCCGGCATGGCCGCCCTGGTGACCGACGCCAAATTCGACCCCAAGGCCTTCGCCGCCCATGTCGAGGAACGCCTGCCCGCCTACGCTCAGCCTGTGTTCGTGCGCCTGATCGAGGCGGCTGAGACGACCGGCACCTTCAAATACCGCAAGTCCGACCTGGTCGCGGACGGGTTCGACCCGGAAAAGACCGGGGCTGGGCTTTATATTCGCGGCGGCAAGACCGGCTATCAGAAGCTGACGCCGGCGGCGCGCACCGCCATCCTGAACGGAGAAGGCCGCCTTTGAAGCGAGATAAGACGGCGTTCGCGAAACGCCGTCTTAATCATTAAAGGCCCATCCTTGAGCTCTTCTAGGCTTGGGTTACCGCTTCACATGTTCCAGATCATCGGCATTGTCCTTCTGTTCGGCATGGTGTTCGGCGGCTACACCATCGCCGGCGGCAAGATGGGGGTGATCATTCACTCCCTGCCCTACGAGATGATGATGATCGGCGGCGCCGCCGTGGCAGCCCTCGTCATGTCCAACTCTCCGGCGACGCTCAAAGGCGTGGTGGGCAGTTTCGGGCTCATGTTCGGCGGGAACAAGTGGAAGAAGCAGGACTACAAGGACCTGCTGAGCCTGCTGTTCCAACTGACCAAGACGATGAAGTCCAAGGGCGTCGTCGCCCTGGAAACCCACATCGAAAAGCCCAAAGAATCCACGATCTTCCAGAAGTACCCCAAGGTGCTGAAGGACCATTTCGCGGTCGATTTCATCTGCGACACCCTGCGGATGATGACGATGAACATGGAAGATCCGCATCAGGTCGAGGATGCGATGGAAAAACAGTTGGAGAAGCACCACCACGAGGCCTTGGGCCCGTCGCATGCTCTGCAGAACATGGCCGACGCCCTGCCCGCGCTCGGTATCGTCGCGGCCGTCCTGGGCGTGATCAAGACCATGGCGGCGATCACCGAACCGCCTGAAGTTCTGGGCGGCATGATCGGCGGCGCCCTGGTCGGCACCTTCCTTGGCGTGTTTCTCGCCTACGGGCTGGTGGGGCCGCTCGCAGCGCGCCTGAAAGAGGTCGTCGACGGCGACAGCGCCTATTACAAGATCATTCAGTCGGTCCTGGTCGCGCACCTTCATGGCAACGCCGCCCAGATCTCGGTCGAGCTCGGCCGGGTCGACATCCCGTCCACCGCACAGCCTTCGTTCGCAGAAATGGAAGAAGTGCTGAACAATGTCGGCAGCGACTGAGGTTAAGGCGGGGCTTCAGACCTCGCGGATAGATATCTGAGGATTTCCCATGCGAATCAAAGCCGTTATTGCCGCTTCGGTCGCGGCTCTCGTCATCGCCGGATGCCAGAAGGCGCCGGAACCCGAGCCGCATGACGCCCCGAGCGACGCCGCCGAGGCGGCGGGCGCAGCCGCCGAGGAAGTCCTGACTGCGGACCAGGCCGCAGCGGAAGCCGCCATCGCTGCAAACGCGCCCGCCCCGGAAGCCGACGCGGCCACAGCCGAGACCGCCGACGCTCCAACAGATGGGCACGCCACGCCGAACACGACGCACGCCGCCGCTGCGCCGGCCGCCGCCCCAACGGCCGATCACGGAGAAGCCCATAGCGAAGGGCACTGAAGCCGATTTCATAAATAGGCCGCCACCGCAGGGAGGCGGCCTTTTTCGTAATGGGGTCGAAGGTGCTAGAGCCGCGCCATGACGCGCGACGACACCTCCCCCCACCTGACCTGGACCGATGAAGACGAACCCCGCTCGGGACGGTTCGGCGATGTCTATTTCTCGCGCGATGACGGGCTTGCGGAGACCCAGGCGGTCTTCCTGCAAGGCTGTGGACTGCCCGAAGCCTGGGCCGGGCGGCGCCGGTTCACAGTGGCGGAGCTGGGGTTCGGCACCGGTCTGAACATCGTCGCGCTGCTGGACCTGTGGCGGCGGACGCGTCCGGAAGGCGGACGGCTGCACATCTTCTCCATCGAAGGCTTCCCCCTGACCGCCGAGGAGGCAGGGCGCGCCCTGTCGAACTGGCCCGAGTTGGCGCAGGCCGCCCATGCCCTGACCGCGGCCTGGCCGGACCGAACGCCGGGCTTCCACCGCGTGAACCTGCCGGCGTACAACGCCGTCCTCGACCTGGCTGTTGGCGATGTCGCCTGGGCGCTGGACCAATGGTCGGGTCAGGCGGACGCGTGGTTCCTGGACGGGTTCTCACCCGCCTTGAACCCCGGCATGTGGTCGCCAGAAGTGATGAATGGGATCGCAGCCCGCTCGGCGCCCGGCGCGCGCCTGGCGACCTTCACAGTCGCAGGGTCCGTGCGACGCGGGTTGGCGGAGCGCGGCTTCGTCGTCGAAAAGAAGCCCGGCCACGGTCGCAAGCGCGAACGACTGGAGGCGCGTCGAACGGATGATGCCGGAGACGCATCTGCCGCCGCCCTTGCTCGCGTCGCCGTCGTCGGCGCTGGAATAGCCGGAGCCGCTGTCGTACGCGCCCTGACCGACGCAGGGATCGCCTCCGTCGTCATCGAAGGCGACCGTCCTGGCGCGGGGGGATCGGGCTTTCCCGCCGGTCTGGCGACGCCGCGGCTGGACGCCGGCGATCAGGCCATCGCGGGCCTTTACGCCCAGGCGCTGGAGCGGGCGCGACATCTCTATGAGGCCACGCCCGGCGCCGTGCTGGACCGGGGCGTCCTGCAATTGCCACAGGCGCCGCGCGACGCCGCACGCTTCGCCAAGATCGCCGCCCAGCCGATCTGGCGCGAGGGCGCCATGACCGTCATCGACGCCGAGACAGCGGGCGCGCGGTTGGGCGAACCGACGGCCGAGGGCGGCCTGCTGATGGCCGACGCCCGCGTGATCCAGCCCGCCGCCGCCCTGAACGCCTGGCTGGCTGGAGCGGAAGTCGTGAAGGACTTCGCCGCCCGGATCACACAGGACGCCGACGGCTGGATCATTCATGACGCCGAGGGGCGGGTTCTGGCCCTGGCCGACGCCGTCGTCGTGACGGCCGGCTGGGGGTCGGCCGAACTGTCGCCGACGAACAGCCTGACGCCCGTCCGGGGCCAGGCCGACTGGTGCGAGGGGCCGTCCGCGCCGGCGGCGGCCTGGGGCGGCTACATCGCCCCGACGCAGACGGGCGTCCTGTTCGGCGCGAGCCATGGGCGGGGCGATGTCTCGCTCGAACCCCGAGACGCCGAAACCGCGAAAAACCTTGAAATCCTGCGCGACCGCCTGCCCCGGCTCGCCGATCAGGCGGAGACGGCCGACCTTCATCGCCGCGTGGCCATTCGCGCCACCACGCGCGACCGCCTGCCCTTGGCCGGACGGCGGGCGGACGGAGTCTATGTCTTGACCGGTCTGGGGTCGCGCGGGCTATGCGTCGCTCCCTTGCTGGGCGAGCATGTCGCGGCGCTGATTTCAGGCGCCCCCTCGCCGCTTCCGGCAGCGCTGGCGGCGCGGATCGACCCGAACCGGCCCTCGACGGCCTGATCGCGGTTCAGCCTGTGTTCATCGGCAGCGGGGTTTGCTGATCCCGCCTTAGCAAGGGGATGTTCGATGCGTATTCTGTCTTTGACCTTGGCCGCCTCGACAGCCGCCGCTCTCAGTCTTTCGGCTTGCGCGCCCGCTGCGACCACTGCGGCCGTCGCCGAGGGTGAAAGCGCGACGGCCCGCTGTTTCCGCACCGACAATATCCGCAACTTCCGTGTCGACCGGCAGTCGGACCTCTATATCCGCTCGCTGCGTGACGATGTCTTCCTGATCAACACCGCCGGCGGGTGTCACGATCTCGATTCCGCCATCTCGATCGCCGTGACGCCGACGGCCGGCGGTTCGGACAATGTCTGCGTCGGCGATTCCGTCCACGTCCTCGTACCGGGCTCTTCGTCGGGATCGGGTACATGCCGGGCCTTCGTGACCAAGTCGCTGAACGCCGAAGAGGTCGCCGCCCTGCCGAGCCGCGCCCGTCCCTGACCCAGGCCCAGGCCCAGGCTCAGGCCCTGACCCTGTCGGGGCGCCTCAGCTCGTATGTGGAACCGGCTTGAAATTGGGCGATCACGGGTATCAAATCCTTCCCCCAACGGGAGGATCACCATGCGCGGAATCGCCACACTGACAGTCTTAAGCCTCGGCATCCTGGCCGCAGCCTCGCCTGTAGCGGCTGAGACCTGGACCCGATTTTCAGCCAGCGACAAGACGGTCTACCTCGTGGATCAGGACACGCTTGCAGCCACGGACGGCGTCGTCATCGTCCGCTTCGCCCGCGTCCCGGCCCAGGGCGATGCGACCGATCTGAATCATGAGGTCGAGGAGGTGGCGATCCGCTGTTCGGACGGTCAGTCCCGTACGGTCGCGACGGTGACCCATGGTCCCGACGGCGAGGAAACGGATCGTTATGCCGAGGAGAGCCCCTGGGACGCCACCCCGTCGGGCGGGATTTATGGTGGATTGAAGTCCTTCGCTTGCGAGGACATGCGCCCGCAAGACAAGTCCTTCCCGACGATCAGCGCCTTTGTCATGGATGGCCGGGGCGGCTGATCAGCCCTTGAAACGCGCGGCCGGGGCCCGGCCGGCGAATTCGCTTCGCCAGCCGCCGGCTTCGACAGACAGGTCATAGGTCTGATTGGCGTCCATCCCCTCGATCCGAACCCTGTGTTCGCCATCGAGGGCGACACCCTGTTCGCCTTGGCCGAGATCGACCTGCGCCGCGCCCTTGCCGGTCAGCACCAGGACAGGCGCTCCGCCGGACCAGTCCAGCCGCGCGGACACCCTCTGCGCCGCACCAGATCCGACGAAGCGGCGATGGAAGCCCTCCGGGCCCATGACCTGGACATCGACGCCGCCCGACGCCGCCCAGACGTCCTGAAGCCGTTTGCCGCCCTCGACCGTATAGCGCCGGGGGCCGGCCTCCAGGTCGAGACGGTCATAGACGTGGAACACCGCCGCCCGAGCGCCGGTGTTGATGAAGGACAGACGCACGCCGCCGTCGGCCAGAACTTCGCGCTCGCACTCCAGCGCATAGATGCTGGGGCAGGCCGGTCTGAAACCCGCGACCTGTTCGGGCCGAGCCGGGGTCGCCGGGATCGGCGGGGTGGCGCGTCCGCCCAGGGCGGCGGCGCGCACGGCGTCGTCCTGGGTCGCGGGCAGTGCAACCACCCGGGCGTCCGAGCCGCTGAAATCCAGGCAGGAGGTCAGGTCGCCGCAGACAGCCCGGCGCCAGGGCGAGATATTGGGCTCCATGACGCCGAACCGGGCCTCCAGGAAGCGGATTACCGAAGTGTGGTCGAACACCTCGGAATTGACCTTCCCGCCGCGGCTCCAGGGCGACAGCACATACATGGGCACGCGTGGGCCCAGGCCGTAGGGGCGGCCGCGATACTGTGGCAGGTCCAGCTGTTTGTCGGCGCGGGCGGCCTGCAGGTGGTATTCACCCGTCAGATCGACGGTGGATCCGCCCCGCAGGCCGCCCGGGGCGTCGCGCGACGGCGGCGCCGGCGGAGGCACATGGTCGAAGAAGCCGTCGTTCTCGTCGAAATTGACCAGCAGGACCGTGCGCGCCCAAACGTCCGGGTCAGCGGTCAGGGCGTCGATCACCTGGGCCGTATAGTCGGCGCCCTGGGCCGGGCTGGACGGGCCGGGGTGTTCCGATCCGCTGGCGGTGGCGATGACATAGGAGACCTGGGGCAGTCGTCCGGCGAGGACGTCGGCCTTCAATCCGTCCAGCGCCCGCGTGGTCAGGCCCCGTTCGACCAGGGCCGGATCGGATCCCGGCGCGCCGGCCACGGCTTTCTGGAAGGCCTCGAACCCGACCAGGGGATTGTCGGTGAAATTGTCGGCCATGTCCTGATAGACGCGCCAGTCGATCCCCGCCGCCTGCAACCGCTCCACATAGGTGGTCCAGCGATAGGGCTCCATGGCCTCGCCCTCGCCCGGCAGGCTGTCGTGCGAATTGCCGATACAGGGCCCGCCCCGCTCGCCCGACCCGTCATTCGTCCCCGACCACAGCATCACCCGGTTCGGATTGGTGCCGGTCTGAAGCGAGCAGAAATAGGCGTCGCACAGGGTGAAGGCGTCGGCCATGGCGTACTGGAAGGGGATGTCCGCCCGCTCATAATAGCCCATGGAATGGGCGTGCTTGGCCTCGGGCCAACGCCCCATCCGCCCCTCGTCCCAGGCCGCCTGGGCGTCCGACCAGCTGTGCGGCGTCCCCTCGACCCGCATATGAGCGAAGGTCTGGCGGGTGTTTAGCGGGAAGGGCGAAAGCCAGGCCGGGCCTTCGCCGCGTCCGTCATGCTGAAGCAGCACGTCGCGGGCGCGGCCGTCGACACCCGGCGCCGGCGCCGGATGGGGGTCCGAAAAGCCCCGGACCCCGTTCATCGTGCCGAAGTAGTGATCGAAGGACCGGTTCTCCTGCATCAGGATGACCACATGATCGACGTCCTGGATCGTCCCCGTCCGCACCCTTGGCGCAATGCTCAGGGCCCGCGCAAGCGAGGGAAAGGCGGTGGCGGCGGCGAGGCCGGCCAATAGGCCGCGGCGGTCGATCTGGGGCATGGCGGGTCCGTGCTGAGGCGGGCGGCCACGGGGCCGACACAGGCGACGACGGCCTAGGTTCGCTTCGGCCTCGATGGGCCAGTCTCATAGAAGTCGGTTGTGACAGAAAGACTTCAGCGCCGCGCCGTCGCGCGAATTTCCACGTCGGCCGCGTCCGAAATCTGCGGATCAGCGACAGGGGGATGAAATCTTGATGACGGCTGTCAGGTCGGGCTAACCAGCCCGTCTCTCCCCGGTCTGCGCCAAAGCAGATCACGGGGGATCACATGCTCAAGACCAAATCTCGCTATATGGCCGCCGCCGGCGGCCTGGCGCTCGTCGCCGCATTTCCACACTGGACCCTGGCCCAGACGCAGTCGGGCGCGACGCCCGCAGAGGCCGCCGCGCCGGTGCTCGATGAAGTCGTCGTCACCGGCTATCTTCAGGGCCTGCGCCGCTCGATCGACGAGAAGCGCAACAACGACATGATCTCGGACAGCGTCAGCGCCGACGACATGGGCAAGCTGCCCTCGTCCAACCTGACCGAGGCCGCATCGCGCATTCCCGGCGTGTCGGCGGTCCGCAACCACTTCACCGGCGAAGGCGACCGGGTGGTGATCCGGGGCATGGCGACCGAATACAACGCCTACGCCGTCAACGGCGTGCGCATGGGCGGCACCGGATCGCCGGGCGACAACTTCTTCCGCGGCGTGCGCCTCAGCTTCCTGCCGACGTCGGGCGTCGATGCGATCACGGTCTACAAGAGCCTGCTGCCCTATATGGACGGCGACGCCATCGGCGGCACCATCGACATCAAGACGCCGACAGCCTTCGACTATGACCCGACCCACGTCGCCGGTTCGATCGAGGGCACCCTGCTGCAACAGCGCGACGACCGGACTTCGTGGGCGGCCGACGTCGCCTTCGGCAAGCAGTTCTCGGAGCGGCTGGGCCTGTTCGTGACCGGCAACTATTCGGAGCGCGCCTCGCAGTTCGAGCAGGTCGGCAACTCCGGGGACAATATGCCCCGCACCTGGTACAGCACGACCCAGAGCCTGGACTTCGATCCTCAGACCTTCGTGACCCGCGGTCTGGAAATGTCCACTGGCGACACCGACGTGACGCGCTGGGGCTTCAACGGCTCGCTGGACTGGCGTGGCGACCACCACGACTTCCACCTGCGCGGCCAGTACAATGAGTACGAAGAGACCCAGTTCAGAAACCGCCTGAACTTCCGCAACGAGGGCGGCACCAGCGCCTCGGCGCGTCTGGAGCAGGTCGACAAGTCGCGCGGCGACCTGACCCAGCCCGCGAACGCCGTCATCGGCTATGGCCCCAAGGGCGCCATCTACAACTACACCACCGCCCAAATCGTGGACCGCGACAAGGACGGGGTAATCACCGACGCGGACAAGGGCTCCACCGGCTATTACAGCCTGAACGGCTCGTCGGGCTCCTGGGATCCCAAAGGCTTCCGCCTGCGCCGCTACTGGGAAGGCGGCACGACCGAGGGCGTGCTGCAGATGGTCAACTTCGGGGGCGAGAGCCGCCTCGGCCAGTTCACCCTCGACTACGATCTGTCCCACTCGGAGTCCGAGGACAATATCGTCGACAGCTACGAGATGTATTTCGGTCGCAACGCCTACCTCTGGAAGGGCAACGAAGGCGTCGAGATCGTCAGCCAGGGGGATCCGCAGTACCTGAAATGGGTGCTGAACCCCGCCGGCATGGCGGGCGTCCAAGACCTGACCCAGTACACCGCCTCCAGCCTGAGCGGCAGCTACGGCGGCGCTAAGGAAACCCTGAACCAGGCCCAGTTCAACCTGCGCTACGAGCCGACCGGCTCCTGGCTGCAGGAGGTCCGCGCCGGCGCCAAATACTACAAGTCCGAGCGTGAACGCCTGGAAGGGTCGCTGATCGACCTGGAGCCGCAGGGCACCATGGCCGACTATTCCGCCCTGTTCGGCGAGGCGGTCACCGACATGTTCGACGGCCAGTACACCGGCCAGCACCAACTCGGCGCCGTCATCGACACCGGCAAGATGATGGCCGAGATCGAACGCGCCAAGGCGGGGAACTCGACCCTGCTGACGTTGAACGAGGCGGACTCGATCGACTACGCCTCGACCTGGTTCTACGACGAACAGGTGGTGTCGGCCTATGTCATGGGCACCGCTCGTTTCGGCGCGGCCGAAGTGATCGCCGGGGTGCGGGTCGAAGACACCAGCAACGACATCCGCGCCTGGACCGAAGACCCGGTGCGGGGCGAGGACTACACCACCGACACCTCGGGCTTCACCAACTGGCTGCCTTCCATCCACGTCAACTACGACGTCAGCCGGAACGCCAAGCTGCGGGCGGCGATCTGGACCAGCGTGTCGCGTCCGGACATCAACCGGATGACCTCGGTCAAGGAATACAGCTACGAGAGCGATCCCGACGGCGACGGCGTGACCAATCCGACCAACGAATGGGTGCTGGCTGGCATCGTTCAGGGCAATCCCGACCTGGAGCCGATGACCTCGGTCAACTACGACCTGTCGGCGGAATATTACAACGGACGCACCGGCGCCTATTCGGTCGCCCTGTTCTACAAGGACCTGGACAAGTTCCTGTTCCGCTCATCGTCGTCGGTCATCCAGAACGGCACGGAGGGCGAGTTCGAAGATCCGTCGGGCGTGCCCGTCTCCATGCCGATGAACGGCCGCAAGGCAGAGATCCGCGGCGTCGAGATCAACGCCCGCCAGCAGCTTCATTGGTTGCCGGCGCCGTTCGACGGCCTGGGCGTGGCGGTGAACGCCACCATCCAGCGCTCGGAAGCCGAGACCGGCCTGTCCTGGCACCCGGAAGGCTACACCCTGCCCTTCATGGAAACCCCTGACCACATCGTGAACCTGGAACTGTTCTGGGAGCGCAACGGCTGGGAGGCCTATGTCGCCTACAACTATCAGGACGTGTCGCTGGAAGACATCGAGGACTACGGCAACGACCCGTACGAGCAGGACTATCACTTCGTGGACCTGATGGCCCGGCGTCAGATCACGCCGAACCTGACGGCGACCTTCAAGGTGCAGAACCTGTTGGACAACTACACCTACTTCTACACCTTCGGTGAAGGAAAGGGCGGCGTCCGCGACTACATCGAGAACGGTCGTTACCTGAGCCTGAACCTGAACTGGCGGCTCTGATCGCGCCTGCCGCTCGCGGGAGATCTCCCGCGAGCGGCGCCTTTTCCTGACATCGAGGATACTCCATGCGCCTGTCCCTGCGCCTCGCCGCGACCCTGTCCTGCAGCGCCCTGGCCTTCGCCGCCATCCAGACCGCCCCGACGCAAGCCCAGACGCAAGCCCAGACGGCTTCCCTGCCCGAACGCGTCATCGTCAATCTGACCGAGACGCCGTCGACCAGCCTGGCCTTCAACTGGCGCGCCGAAGCGGGCGCGGGCGACGGCTTCATCGAATATGCGACCCTGACGCCGGGCCCCGCCTACCCTGCCCAGGCCGTTCGCCAGCCGGCGCAGCGCACGCCCGCCGCCTTCACGACGCGAGACGAACAGAACGTCGCCGCCGACTATTACAGCGTCCGTCTGACCGGCCTGACGCCCGACACCCAGTACGTCTATCGTGTGGGCAAGGAGGGATCCTGGTCCCCCTGGCGCCAGGTGAAGACCGCCGCCGCCGAGGGCCGTCCCTTCACCTTCCTCTATATGGGCGACGTCCAGAACGACATCCGCTCCATGGGCGGCCTGGCCGTGCGCCGCGCCCTGCGCCAGACCCCGGACGCGGCCTTCATGCTGTTCGCCGGCGACCTGATCAACCGGGCCGACAACGACGCGGAATGGGGCGAGTGGTTCGATATGGACGCCCACCGTCTGGCCGAGACCCCATCGCTGATGACGCCGGGCAACCACGAATACATGAAGCCCCAGGGCTCGACCCCGCAGCTGCTGGCGCCCCAGTGGCGGCTCCAGTTCACCCTGCCCGAGAACGGCCCGTCCGACACGCTGACCGAGACCGTGTATCGGGTCGATTATCAGGGCGTGCGCATCATCTCGCTCGACGCCGACATGATCGACGAAGACCCGCAGGCGGCACAGGATCAGGTGGCCTGGCTGGAGCGGCAACTGGCCGACAACCCGTCGCGCTGGACGGTCGTCTTCCTGCACTACCCCCTCTATTCCACCGCCCGGGGCCGCAGCGGCGAAGAACTGCGCGCCGTGCTGCAACCCCTGTTCGACCGCTATCACGTCGACCTGGTTCTGGCCGGCCATGACCACACCTATGGACGCGGCCGCCCCCACGATCAGGGCCCGGTCTATATGGTCTCCAACGTCGGGCCGAAGCAGTATCCGCTGGGCGACTTGAACTGGACGGAGCGCAAGGCCAGCGGCGTGCAGGTGTTCCAGCAGGTCGAGGTCTCTGCGGCCCGACTGACGGTGCGGGCCTTCACCATGGACGGCGCGCCGTACGACGCCTTCCAGCTGGACAAGCCCGGCGCGGGTCCGGCGCGTCTGACCGATCTGAAGCCGGCGACGCCGGAGCTGATCCTGCGGCGCGAGGACCAATAGTGATCGCGCGCACCGCGATCGTCGGGCTGCTCGCGGCATGGGCGGCGGGGCTGGCGGCGACGCCGGCCCTGGCCGATCCGGTCTGCGGGGAAACCGCCGTCATGTCGCGCCTTCAGGCCGAGCTGGCGAAGCCGCGCGGCGCCCTGCTGATCGCCGCGCACCGGGCCGGCCATCTCGAGGCGCCCGAGAACTCGCTGGCCGCCATCGACGAAGCCGTGCGGGCCGGCGCGGACATCATCGAAATCGACGTCAAGGTTTCGGCCGACGGCGTCCCCTTCCTGATGCACGACCAGACCGTGACCCGCACCACCGGCGGCATCGGCGAGTCCGAAAGCCTGACCTACGCCCAGGTGCGGGCGCTGCGGCTGGAAGACAGTTCGGAGCCGCCGCCGACCCTGGTCGAGGCGCTGCGCACCGCCTGCGGACGCGTGCTGGTGGATCTGGACCTCAAGACGGACCGCGTCGCCCCCATTATCGCTGCGGTGGAGGGGCTGGGCATGACGGACCAGGTCCTGTTCTTCGACTCCGACAGCGAAGTGCTGGCGCAGGTGCGGCGGTTGGCGCCGAAGGCCATGGCGATGCCGCGCATCAGCCGTCCGGACGGCCTGACGGCCGCCATGCGTGGGCTGGCGCCGGTGATGGTCCACGGCGATCCGGAGTCGCTGGCGCCGCAGTTGAGAGCGGACATTCGGGCCCTGCCAGCGCGCGTCTGGGTCAACAGCCTGGGCGATGTCGATACAGCCGTCGCCTCAGGCGCGCCCGATGTCTGCGCCCGACTGGAGGCTCTGCTCGGCTTGGACGCCAATGTGATTCAGACCGACCTGCCCCAAGACCTGCGACGCACGCTGTCGGCCTGCGGCCTGGAGGCGGCGCAGTGACGCGGATGTTCCAAGGCCGGGACATTCAGGCGGCGTTTTCCATCGAAGGTCCGTTCCTGTCTTGCGGCAGCCGGTCGCCGACGCCGCCCCTCCCCCTCGCGATCCAGGAAAGGCTCGATTTCGACCAGGGTCTTTTGATACTGGATATTCGCAATGACGGGCCGGACGAGGCGGTGTTCCACCTGTACGACGGCCTTGCGGTTTCGCCCCCGGCGCATCGCTATCGTCTGAAGGCCGGCAAGGCGCTGTCGCTAAGCTGGCCGGCCGACCCCTATGATCTTCACATCGTCGCGCCCGACGGCCTGTACAGGCGCTTCGCCGGCCGCTCGGCTGACGACGGCGCCACTTC
Source organism: Brevundimonas sp. FV2ps16 (assembly GCF_058681075.1). NCBI lineage: Bacteria > Pseudomonadati > Pseudomonadota > Alphaproteobacteria > Caulobacterales > Caulobacteraceae > Brevundimonas > Brevundimonas sp. FV2ps16. Next base: position 3,201,176 of record NZ_CM178728.1, read on the forward strand.
GGCCAAGCTGGTTCCGGCGCGCCGGGGCCTGGGTCTGATCCTGGGCCTGACAAGTGCAGAGACCGCTTGGTTCTGCGTCATCGACGAGACCGGCGGGCGAGCGGCGCGGCGTTCGAGAATCCGCGCCGGCGACCGTCCCCATATCCGCGTGCCGGTGCAGCCGGACGGCTGGTACGACGTATCGATTTCACGGGTCGGCGGCGCTTTTCGCCGTCGTTTTGCGGGTCGGGTGCGTATGCCGCAGGACATCAGCGAGGCCTAGCGCCGCCGCCCGACGCTGGACGTATCGAAGGGCGGGGCCTTACGACCCCGCCCTCGAACCTTCGGTGAGCCTGGGCTCGATCAGAAGTAGAAGCGCACGGCTGCCGTGATCGTCCGGCCTGGCAAGGTGCGGCCTAGCGCAACGCCGGTAGCCGGCAAGGTTGGCGCGGCGACCTCAGTGAGCGCGATCTCATCCAGCAAGTTGGTCGCGTAGAGGGACACCACGACCCGCTCTCTCGGCCGCACTTCCATGAAAGCATTCACCGTGGTGTAGCCCGGCATGACCAGCTGGTTGACGTCCTGAGAGAAGCTCTCGGTCGTGCCGACGAGGCTGGCGCCGACCGTGAACAGGTTCGTCTCGTACTGCGGCATCATGGCGAAGATCATGTCCGCCTGACGACGCGGTGCATTTCCGATCAGGGCGGGATCCGCCGCTTCGGTGATCTCGGCGCTGGTCAGGGTCGCGCTGCCCGTCAGGCTGAAGGGGCCGCGCCGGATCCCGCCTTCAAATTCGGCGCCGATCGCCTCATAGCCCTGGGTGACAAGGAAGAACGCCGTCTGACCGTTGGCGTCCGGCCGCAGTTGTTGATTGGTCTCGCCGACTTCGGCCCAGAAACCGGTCAGGTTCGCGAAGAGCCCCGGGGTCCGGAACTTCACCCCGACCTCGGCCTGGTCGACCGGGTCGTAGGAGATGTCCGTATTGGTCAGACCGCCCGTCACCGGATTGATCGCCGTCGTACGCAGAATGCGCTCGCCAGCCGCTCGGCCACCGCTGCTGTAGCGGGCGAAGGCCGAGGAGCTCTGGGACAGGCGGTAGTTCGCGCTGATCGAGTAGGAGGTGTAGTCGTAGTCATAGTTGACTGGAATACGGCTGGCCGTCTGTCCGAAGGTTTGCTCGGCCTCGGAAAGCACGCCGTCGCCGTTGATGTCGATCGCCCGGGACGAGGTCGGGGTATTGCCGAAGGTCTCGCCACGCACTTCACCCGTCTCGAGCCGCACAGACCCCCCCAGCGCCAGTCGCCCGATGCGGTAGTTGAGCGACGCGTAGGGCGCCAGAATGCGGTACTCCACATCGGTCCGGGCATTGCTGGCCCAGCTATAGACGCCATCCTGAGTACGGCGAGTGCCGTCGGTATTGATGATGTCCACCAGCGCCGAGTTCCCACCGTCGACAACGTCCTGGAAGGCCGTGATCTGCTGGCGATCGAAGCCGATGTCCTGGGTGGCGTTATAGACGCCGAGGGTGGTGGTCAGGTCGCCGCCGCCGACGGCCCATACGCGGCTTGCGCGCAGGTCATTGGTGAAGTTGTTGAGGCTGTCGACCTCGCTATTGACCAGACTGGCGATGGCGATGAGGCCATTTCCATTCAGGCTCGCAGGATCGGAGATCGCCTGCCCACGCTGCGGGCCCGACGCATAGGCGATCGTTCCAGACCGGCCCCCGAAGGCCAGCGGCAGGGACGCGGCAGGGGCCAGCCCGGCCGGGAAGTTGAAGAACTGGTTGCCCGACTGATCCGAGAACCGCATATGTTCGGAGATCGTCCAACCGCCAAGATTGAAGCGGGTCTGGAAGCCGATTGACCGGACCAGAGCATGGCTGCCGTCTTGAATATCGGTTTCAGCCACCGTCCCGTCGGGGGTCATGTAGGGAATGACGCCGATGTTCCGCGACGTGAGAGTGCCCTCTCGGATCGAGAACCCCGGGAGATCGCCATAGGACGGATCGTCATTTGTGCCGCTCACCGCGATTGGAACGGACTGGTAGACGGGCACGCGGTCATCGAGCAGTTTGCCCTCGAGGCGGAAGAAGCCGCCGTCAAAGTCCTTGGTCACATTGAAGCGAAGTTGCCCGCCGCGATGGCCTTCAAAGCCGATGTCGCGAACTCCCTCGCCTTCGCGGTAAAAGCCCCCGACATGGAAGCGCAAGGTGTCGGAGAGGTGTCCGCCGTAGCTGAAGTCCACGCGCTGGCTGTCATAGTCCAGACCGGTCGAGACCTGCACCGACCCGCCCTCGACTTCACCCGTGTTCGAGATCAGGTTGATCACCCCGCCGGGTGCGTTGGAGGCGAAGGTCGAGGCCGAGCCGCCGCGGATCGACTCGATCTGGGCGACGTTGAAGTCGAAGCGCATGAAATGGTCGGGTGTGAACGCCACAATATCGCCAAGCTGAAGCACCGGCAGACCATCTTCCTGGAACTGCAGGTACTTGGCGCCGGTGCTTACCATCGGCAGCCCACGAATCGTGTAGTTGCCGAGCGTCTCGCCCGAGCCGGCCTCGGCCCGGATGCCCGGAATGGTGCGGAAGATGGCGTTGATCGAGGTATTGCCGATCCGCAGCACATCAACGTCATCAATGGAACTGGTGGAAGTGGCGCTGTCCAGACGGTCCCGCGCCTTGGCGACGCCGGTGACGACGAGGTCGTCATTCGCCCTAGTGCGACTGGCCTCCCAGGCCGTCTGGCGCGCCGGAGCCTGTTCAGTTTGGGCGAACGAGGGGGTAGCGATTAACAAGGGCGCCAGCGCAACGCTGAGATAGAGAAATTTCAAGGCGACTCTTCCCGTATTTATTGGACGAATATTTGGAATAGCATGCAGATCATTCAGTAACGTCAATTCGTAATCTGCGATCTTTAGCTTGGTCACTTAAATACGGCAAACTACCCTTCAGACCTTATAATGAGATCATAAGCAATTTTACTGACTGGATTAGCGGCCATATTGACGTGGCGGAAGCCCATCGTGGCTGCGACTCGAGGGTCGCATTTGTGAGATCGTCAGAAGCTGCGGCTGATCGCCAGCGTCACGGTCGGCCCGGTGCGAATATACTCGCGCAAGTTCTCAGAACCCGAGCCAAAGGTGTACCAATAGGTATGGCTGTTCAGGAGATTACGTATCTGGATTGACGCCAGACCGTCGTCGCCCAGCCGCCTGCGCAAGCTGACGTCCACGAAACTGTAGGGCTGCTCATAGGGATCGTTGGCGAAACTATCCATGCCCTCGAGGAAGCCGGCCTGGCGGCTCCAGCCAACCGCCGCCTCCCAACCGCCCCCCTGCCAGAACAGCTCGACGGCGGCCAAGGTCTCCGGGGTTTCCGTAAACGGAAGCACGTCGCCCGCGCGCCAGGAGATGTTGGCGTCGGCGCGACTAACCTGCCAGGTCAGATTGGCGGTGAAGCCCAGGCCGTCCAGCGGCGCCGGGGCCCAATCGAAGCCGTGGCGTATCGCCAGTTCCACGCCGCTGATCCGCGCCCGTCGTCCGTTGACATAGGCCCGAACCGGTACTCCGTCTTCATCGCCCCGATCCTCCAGGCCGCCATCCCGGATCGAACTGGTCGAGGCCCTGTAGAGGAAGTTGCGAATGTCCTTGTGGAACAGGGCCGCCGACCAGGCCGTCGATCGTCCGTAATGCTCAATTGAGAGGTCGTAGCCGATCGCCTCCATCGGCTGCAGATCGGGATTGCCCTCGCGAACCTCCAGCAGCACCCAGTCGGTCTTGGGATTGGTCTCGCCGTCGTCGTCGGGGTCCTGATCATAGACATACTGCCGCGCCGTGGTCATGCGGGCGATGTCCGGGCGGGCGAGACTGGTCCAGACGGCGGCGCGAAGCACGGCCTCGGCGCCCAGGGCGCGTCGCAGATGGAGCGACGGCAGGACATTGACGAAGCTGTTGCGGCGATGGGCTCGTCCGTCGCCGCGGATCGCGTCGAGAACCGGGAAGCCTACGTTCGAGCGGGTGTGCTCGACCCGCACCCCGCCCGTGAGTTCAGTGTCGGCCCAACGGCCCGTCGCCATCACATAGCCGGCCGCCACCTGTTCCTTCAGTCGGAAATTCTCGGGTTCCTCGTCCGCCTCGAACTCGGGATCGACAATGAAATAGGGGCTGTCGCCGCGATAGACGCGTTCAATCTCGGCCAGCATCCGACGGCTGTCCAGCACGACGCCGAGCTGATGGTCGCCGGTGTAGCGGCCGTCGAACAGATCGGTCACCGTCGCGCCGAACAGCCCCTGAAGGTCGGCCATTGTCTCGGGGCCGATCAGATCGGGACGCGCGCCGGCGGCGCTGCGGCGATCCGAATACATGTAGCGCCCGCCCAGCTTGACCGATTCCAGCGGTCCGCCGCCCGTGGCGTAGGCGAGGTCGAACTGCGCCTGCGCCAGGTTTTCCGAAGTCTGTTCCCAGCCGTTGGTCAGGTTTCTGAAGTCATAGGCGGCAGGATCCTGCACTGCGGCCAGCCCCGCAGAATTTAGCCCCCACAGCCGAAAACGCGGGTCGCCGGTCTCGATCACCTCGACGCCGCGGTTGCCCAGCCATTCGACGGCGTCGGTCCTGAATTCCAGGGTCGAGCCGTTGTCTAGATCGTCCTGTGATCGGGACAGAGAGAGGTCATAGTCGATCCGCCAGGGACCGCCCCAGCTTCGCCCGCCCAAGGTGACGGACGACAGCAGGCCGGATTCCTGCGTCGCCTCCCAGAACCGCCGGAGCCGGAACCCCATCGGATCCCACACGCCCGACGCGCCGGCCAGACTGTAGATCGAGCGGACGGCGCGATCCGCGTCGGTGATCCGCCCGTCCCCGTCAGCGTCCTTCACCTGAGCGGTCGTATAGCCGTAGATGCGGCCCAGTTCGGGATCGGACCCGACCACCATCTCGTCCGGTTGGGCCAGATCAGCCAAGCCGCTGTCCACCGGGACCAGACGCTCCGTCCCCGCCAGGCCGTCGTTGCGGAAATTCAGACGGTTCCGGTACTCGTCGCCTTCATAGCGATTGTACTGGACACGAAGGTGCAGGTCGTTTTGGGCGCCGCGCCAGTCCAGACTGCCGTTCAAGCCGAGGCGTCGGACCTGGGTTTCGCCGACGGCCAACTCCATGCCGCGCATGACGAAACGGTCGAAGTCCCACCCCGTCGAATAGGTAGTTTCGTACCAGACCGGCGGCAGGTCGTCGCTGTCGCCGCCGACCATCTCGAACTTGGATCGCGCATCGCTCCAGTTGGCGGAGAGGAACAGGCCCAGTCGATCCGAGAAGCGATGCGACACCGCCAAGGCCAGCTTTTCAGAGCCCGGCTGATCGAACCGCATCAGCCAGCCGGTCTCCGCCGAAAGCCGCACATAGTCGCGCTCGGCGTCGAACGCCGTGGGGGTCAGAATGTCGATGAGACCGCCCAAGGCGTCGCCGTCCAAATCAGGCGTCAGGGTCTTGCGGACGATCAGGCTCTGTACGCCCTCAGGCGGTAAATAGCTGAGGCGGACGCCGCGATAGAATTTGTCCGCCCGCGACCCCGCGCCGCCCAACCGCACGCCGTTGATCCGGTAGGCGTTCCACTCGGTCGACATGCCCCGGACCGTCAGGCGGTCGCCTTCCCCGGTCTGGTGGTTGCGCACGGCGTTGACGCCCGGCAGTCGCGCCAGGCTCTCGGCGATATTGCTGGTCGGCAGCAGGCCCTGGTCGTCGGCGCTGACCACGTCGCTGACGCCGTCATAGTCGCGCTTGATCTCCAGCGCCTCCTGGATCGCCCCCGGGCGGCCCAGAACCACGACCTCCTCCAGCTCGGCCGAAGGCGGCGGCGGCGAATCCGACGTCGGCGCGGCGCGCTCGACGATCAGGGTGTCGCCCACCATGCGACTGCGCAGGTCGGGATTGCCGGCCAGCAGACCGGCCAGGGCGGCCCGTGCCGTCGTTCGCCCCCTGACGTCGCGGGCTGTGCGACCGCGCACCAGGTCGGCGTCGGCGATGACCGCCACCCCCGACTGCCGCGACAGGTCGCGCAGCGCCTCCGCCAGCGGACCGGCCGAGATCTGGAATCGCCGCACCCCGCCCGACAAAGGCTCCGCCGTTGCGCTCGTGACCCAAACCGCCAAGCCCGCCAGCACCGCTGCGCCCAGAACAGATGCCCGCCCCGGTTTCACGCTCAGCTCACCGGTCGATCAGAAGACGGCCGGAGGCGTCCTTGCGCAGCGTCAGCCCCTGCGTCTCCGCAACCACTGTCAGCACTTTTTCAGGCTGGGCGGTCTCGAACCGACCGCTGATGCGGCGTTTGCTCAGGTCAGGATCGGCGAAATCCGCGCGGAATCTCGGCGACTGTCGCCTGAGCTCCACCAGCAAATCCGACAAGGTCATGTCTTCGGCGTCTATCCACCCCTGGGTCCAATCCGGCTTTGTGGTCGCCGGATCAAGGCGAGCGACGGCGACGGACCTCAGCCCATCCTGCTGCGCCAGCAGACGCCCGCCGGCGCTGAGCACCCTGCGCTGATCTGGGTGTTTCAACGCCGTAACCTCGACCCTCCCCTCCAGCACGCTGACCTCGACCGCCCCGCCGCTGCGTTCGTCGACATTGAAGCGCGTGCCGAGGGCCGTGATCCGGTGTGTCGCCGTAATGACCGAGAAGGGCCGCTTCGCATCCTTGGCGACCGAAAAGAAGCCTTCGCCCTTCAGATAGACTTCGCGACGGCCGGCGCCGAAAGCCGTTCGCACAGTGCTGTCGCCGTTCAGTTGCACCGAAGACCCGTCCTCAAGGGACGCCTGAACCGTTTGGCCCGCCGTCGCCGCAAGCGTCTCGTGGACAAAGCCCTTCTCCGAAGGCCAGACGAGCACGGCGACGATCGCCGCAGCAGCGACCGCGCCTAACCCCGTCGCCGCCCAGGCCGGCCGAGCCATTGGTCGCCAGACCTTGCGGGTTGGTCGCAAGCCGTCAACGGCCACTATCCGCATCGCAGCCGCCAGGGCGGGGTCGGCCAGCACCCTCCCATGCAGATCCAGCATTTCAAGGCGTTCCGGCCCGGCGGCAAGCCAGTCGTCGAGACGACGAGCTTCATCCGCATCAAGCGGGCCACGTCTAAGACGGTCCGCCCACAGCGCGGCCTGTTCCTCGGTTTCGCCCAATCCATCTCTCATCAGGCGCGCTCCGTATCCATGGCGCGACGCACGTCAATGACCGCCCTGCTGAAGTGTTTTTGTGCGGCCTCGACGGAGATGCCGAGGCGGTCGGCGATCTGCCCATAACTCAAGTCGGTGGATTGGCGGAGGACAAAGACCTCGCGCCTGAGACGCGGCATGGCCCGCAAGGCGCGGGCGTACTGGTCGGCTCTCTGCTTCATGTCCAGAACCTCGAACGGAGAGGGATCGGCCGAGGCCATGTCGTCGGCGATTTCCTCTTCGCCGCCTCGCGCGCCCGACCGCCCCTTGTCGCTGAGCAGATTGAGCGCGACGCGAAAGGCGTAGGCCACAGGGTCCTTCAACGGCGCGCCGCGAGAGCGCGCCAGGACGCGGGCGTAAGCCTCCTGGCTGATGTCGTCGGCATCGGCGTCGTTACGGACGCGGCTTCTGACGAAGGCGCGCAGCCGCGGGGCGTTCTTCGCCAATACGCCTTCTGCCCCTGGATCCTGAACCGCCATTCGCCCCCCGCTGGATGGGGCTTTACGGCTCAACAGTGACGTTCAGAAAACAGTCGTACGAAAAACCGAAGGACTCGCTGAAGAAACAACGCGGTTCTAGAGAGCGGCGATTCGAGCCGTATCTTTAGTTGCAGAACAAGCCTGGTGCGGGCGGCCGGGATCGAACCGGCAAGGACTTTCGTCCGGCAGATTTTAAGTCTGCTGCGTCTACCAGTTTCGCCACGCCCGCGAGCCGGTCCGGCTCTATAGCCAGAACCGACCCGCGGGGCCAAGCGGCTCAGTGCGCAGGCGCGGCCGTAGCGGGGCGCATCGCGCGGAAATCGACGTCGGAGTCGGCGATCAGCCAGACCAGGCCCGCCCAGGCGGCGACATTCTGGGTCAATTGGGCCGGATCGATCTTGTCCAGAGTGTCGTTGGCGGTGTGGTGCAGGTCGAAATAGCGGGTTCCGTCCTGGGCCAGGCCGAAGAACGGCACGCCGAGCGGGCCCAGGGGGCCGACATCGACGCCCCCAAAGGTCTCGATCCGGTCCGACGCCAGAACGCCAATCGGATACAGAACCCGATCAGCCGCCTTCTGGAATTCCGACCCCTGTGCGCCGGCCGGCAGTCGCAGCGCGTAGACCCGGTCGGCGCCGAAATCGCTTTCGCCGGCGATGATGTGCTTCTCCGCCGCCGCGCCCAGGCTGCGGGCGTAGACCCCGCCGCCGTTGCCGGTCTCAGGCGTCGGCTGGGCCACTTCTTCGGAGCCGTAGAAGATGACCCGGATGGTGCGGGCGGGACGGCGGCCGCTGTCGGCGATAGCCTTGGCCGCTGCGACCGTGATGGCGCTTCCCGCCCCGTCGTCGATGGCGCCGGTGCCCAGATCCCAGCTGTCCATGTGCGAGCCCAGCACAATAACCTCGTCCGGCCGGGTCGCGCCCGGCAGGTCGCCGATGACGTTCTGGCTGTGGGTCACATAGGTGTGGGCGGTCGAGGTCAGGCGCATTCTCATCGGTTCGCCCAAGGCGATCAGACGGCTGACCTGGTCGGCGTCCGGCGCGGACAGGGCGAAGGACGGGATGGTCGGCTTGCCGTCGACATAGCGGGTGGTGCCGGTGTGGGGCATGCGGTCCTCGTCCGAGCCGACCGACCGCATGACGAAGGCCGCCGCGCCCTTGGCCGCCGCCACGCCCGGACCGGCGCCGCGCACGCCGGTCTGGGGCCCATAGCCCGAACCGTCCTGCATGGGGTGCATCTGGCCCAGATCGACATAGACGATCTTGCCGCGAACAGTGGCGTCGGGCGCCGCCTGAAGGTCTTCAAGGCTGGAGAAACGGACGACGTCCGCCTCGACCCCGCCCCTCGGCGTGGCGGGCGAATGGCCCAGGGCGGCGGCGACCAGCGCCTGGGCGTTCTTGCCGACAATCGCGGCGGAGCCTTCGCCCCGCTCCCAGCCGACCAGCGGGAATTTCTCGACGCGGACGTTCTGGAAGCCGTGAGCGCGCAGATAGTCGGCGGCCCAGGCCGCGGCGTCCTGCTCGGACTTCGAACCGGCCGGCCGCGCGCCGAAACGGGTGGTCAGCTGGGTGACGTAATCCAGGGCGATGTTCGACGACAGGGCGGCGTCGCGGATCGCGATGGCCCGCTCCACGGTCACGGCGTCCTGGGCCGAAGCCTGGGGTGCGAGGGCGACAAGGCCGAGCGCGAGGGCGCTGACGGACAGCAGGCGAAGGGACATCGGCAGACTCCGGACTGGGGAAGGCCGCGACCCTAGAAAGACTTAGCCGTTCTGGAAATAGGGTTCGACCGGACCCTGCAATTTGACGGTCAGAGCCTTGCCCTTGCGGTCCACCCGATTGCCCAGCGCAAGCCGCACCCAGCCCTCAGAGACGCAATATTCCTCGACATTGGTCTTTTCCTCGCCCTTGAAGCGAATGCCGACGCCGCGTTGCAGCACGTCCGCATCATGGAAGGGGCTGGACGGATCGACGGAAAGGCGGTCGGGGGGCGTGTCGGACATGATCGTTCGGCGGCTCGAATATCGGGAAGGCGCGGTGATAGCCGCGCCCGGCCCGTATGCCAACCGAAACCGCCGATCAGCGGCCTATGACCATCTGGGTGGCCAGGGCCGCGAACCAATAGATCGCGCCGAACAGACCCATGATCAGGGGCCGCCGCAGGCGGTGAGCAAGATAAAGAAATTCGCCGATCATGTCGGACCATCCACCATGAATTCGCCCTCTGACGGGGCATAGGAGGATAATCCGCTAGAATGGTTAGCTTGTCGGTTAAGCCGGACTAGGGGTGAGTCCGGATGCGACCTATTGCACCGTCTGACGCGGCTGGGCGTTGTCCCCGCCGGGGGGCTGATAGGCCTGCGGCCCCGCAGCGGCGGGCGTTGCGGCCGGGGCCGCCGCAGGACGGGCGGGGCGGCGCGCCGCCGGACGGGGCGTCTGACGCGCCGGGGCTGCAGCAGGCGCAGCGACGGGCGTAGCGCTCGGGGCGGCCGTCTGGCCGGGGGCGGGGTTCTGGGCGTCATGTACAGCCGGCGGCGTGGCGGCTTCGGCGGCGGCGGCGCGGGCGGCCATCTGCTGAGCCTGGAAGCGGGCGGCCAGTTTTTCGGTCAGTTCCTTGGCCTGGGCCGGCGTCATCTGGGCCATAATGGCGGCCAGGGTGCGCGGGCGCATGGCGGCGGCGACCGGCAGGCGCACACGATCGTCCAGCGTCGCCAAGACCGGGGCGGCCTCCTTGGGTCGCATGGCGGAGTAGACCTGGACCAGGCGGTCGATCTCGGCCTTCTCGCGCTCGTCGACCTGCCCCAGCATCTGCTTCATCTCGGCCTTCAGCGCTTCAAGCGCCTTGACCTTCGCATCGAGCTTCTGTTCGGCGGCGACCATCAGCGGCAGGGTGGTGGCGAAGTCCTGATCGCGGGCGTCCAGCTCGGTGCGGCGCGCCGACAGCGACTGGATGATCTTCAGTTCGGCCGGGGAGATGCCCGCCTGCTGGGCCAACTGCTCCGGCGACAGGGCGCAGGTGCCCGGCAGGGCCGGCTTGGGCGGCGCGCCCGCAGCAGCCGGCGCGGCTTCCTCAGCCCAGGCCTTGGCGCCCTCAAACAGGCCCGGCGCGACGCCGATGGCGCGCACCGCGACGACGCCGCCAATGGCGACGGCGATCAGGGGCAGAAGGCGGGGGATACGGGCCATGGACGAGGGTTCCGGACTCAGGCGGCGAACAGATCGTCGTCGAGATTACGACGCGCGGCGTTGAGGCTTTGTTTTGCAGTGTGGTTAGCGGAGCCGGCGGCCGTCAGGGCCTGGACGATGGCGGCGACATTGTCGCGCCCGCCCGGCGCCGCCGTCCGCCGTCCGCCGGTTTGGGCTTTCGCAGCAGGCTTGGACATGCCCTGGATCCGATCGGCGAGCGCCGCCATGCGGCGGGCGCGTTCCTCGTCGTCATTGACCAGCGCGGTCGAGACGCCGACGGCCGGCGCCAGCTCCAGCTCCAGGTCGCGTTCACGCGCGAGGGCCGGCGCTTCAACCGGCGCAGAGACCGGCGCGCGGGCGATCAGGCTCTCCAGCTGTTGCTTGACCTCACGCGCCTTAATGATGCGGTCATGAAGGAGATCCGTCTCCTGACCCGAGGCGCGCAGGGTCGCCAGCGCCGTCTCGGCTCTTCCGGCGGCCGTGTTCAACTCGCTCACCGCCTGGGCGAAGGCGACCTGGCCCGCGCGCAGGGTCGCCAGCTTGCGTTCCAGCTTGATCCCATAGCCCACCGCAGCGACGAGCAGCAGCATCAGCACCGCATCCATGATCATTCCGGTCATCAGCGGGCTCCTCTTATACGGGCGGCGCTTTCGGGATTGACCGGCGCCTCGATACGCACCGCGATATGCTGGCCCTTTCGGCCCATGCGTCCCGTCGTCAATGGGATCGAGCCCGCCCGGATCGAGACTTCCGAATCCGGCGTGGCGTTCAGCATCATCGTGTCGCCGACCTTCAGGTTCAGCACGCTGGACAGGGGCATCATCTGCTCGTCCAGCACGGCGCGCACCTCGGTCTCGGTCGTCCAGAGCTCGGTGGCCAGGTGGCCTTCCCAGATGTTGTCGCGGCCGAATTTCTCGCCCATGAACTGCTGCAGCAGCATTTTCCGGATCGGTTCCAGCGTCGCATAGGGCAGAAGAAGCTCGATTCGGCCGCCGCGGTCTTCCATGTCGATGCGCAGCTTGATCAGAATGGCCGCATTGGCCGGGCGCGCGATCGCCGCGAACCGCGGATTGGTCTCCAGCCGGTCCAGGTTGAAGCTGACCGGCGTCAGAGGCTCGAACGCCTGGCGGGCGTCGTTCAGCACCACCTCGACCATCCGCTGCACCAGCACCCGTTCGATGGTGGTGTAGGGACGCCCTTCGATCCGCAGGGCCGCCGTGCCGCGACGCCCGCCCAGCAACACGTCGACGATCGAATAGATCAGGTTGGAATCGACGGTCAGCAGACCGTAGTTGTCCAGTTCCTCGGCCCGAAACACCGCCAGGATCGCCGGCAGCGGGATGGAGTTCAGGTAGTCGCCGAACCGGATCGACGAGATATTGTCCAGCGACACCTCGACGTTATCAGAGGTGAAGTTGCGCAGCGAGGTCGTCATCAACCGCACCAGGCGGTCGAACACGATCTCGAGCATCGGCAGACGCTCGTAGGAGACGAGCGCCGAATTGATGATGGCGCGAATGCCGGATTTTTCGTTGCCGTCGTCATCGCCCAGATCGAAACCCAGCAGGCTGTCGATCTCGTCCTGGTTCAGGACGCGTTCGGCGACGGCGTCCGCAGGATCACCCATGCCGCCGAAGGACTCGAGCGATGTGTCGGTCATGCCTACTGAACCAGCATTTCTTCGATCAGCACGGCGTCGACCTTGCCCGGCGCGGCGACCAGGTTGATGCGGCGCAGCAGTTCGGCGCGCAGCTGATAGGTGCCGGCCGAACCGCTCAGATCCTCGGGACGAAGCTCACGCACGAATCCGGTGAACATGTCCTGCAGACGCGGCAGTTCGGACTGAAGCTGGGTCGCCAGCTCGGCGTCATGCATCTCCAGCGTAAGCTTCAGTTTCAGGAAGGTCGCCTTCCCGTCGGGCGACTGAATGTTCATGACCATGTCCGGCAGGGTGTAGAAGGTGACGCCGTCGGGACCTTCGGCGATCTTGCCCAGGGTCGGATCGGGCTCGCCGCCTTCCGCAGGCGCGCCGTGCCCCCCGCCCTCTTCCTTCTTCTCTTCCTTGCCATGTCCGCCGGCCTCGGCCTTTTCCTCGCCATGCCCCGCCGCGGCTTCCTCGCCGTGACCTTCCGCCGGCGCTTCGGCTGCCGGCTTGGGCTTCATCATGAAGAAGGCTGCAGCGCCGCCTCCCCCCAGCACCAGCAGGGCGACCGGGGCGATGATGAACAGAATCGGCAGCTTCTTTTTCTTGGGCGCGCCCTCTTCGCCCTCGGCGCCTTCCGCAGCGGGCGCTTCGGCTTCAGCGTTCGGATCGCCCTTCTTCTTGCCAAACTTCAACATGCGCTCGCCCCGGAGAATCTCACTGGGAAGATCGACCCGGCTTGGTTAACGCCACGTTTACAAACGGCAGATTTTGCCGAGCTAAGGGGAGGCCCTTAGGGCGCAAACCCGCATTCCGCCTCGATTAACCCTATTGGCACGGCCGTTGCGAGGCGGATGGGCGAAGGAGCACGCCTCTCGTGGAAAACGCCGCCTATATCGGATTGTCTCGTCAGATGACGCTGCGCCGCGAACTCGACATCGTGGCCAACAACGTCGCCAACGCGAACACCACCGGATTCAAGGTCGAACAGCTGATGGTCGGCACGGAAGTGGGCCAGCGCGCCCGCAACGACTCCATCCGCCCCTCGGCCAGCTTCGTGCTGGACAACGGCGTGGGCCGCGACTTCGGTCAAGGCTCGATGTCCGAGACCGGCCGTCCGCTCGACTTCGCCATCGCCGGCGAAGGGGCCTTCTTCACGGTCCGCGACGGCGCAGCCGGCGAGGCCTACACTCGTGACGGCGCCTTCACCCTGGATGCCGAAGGCCGTTTGACCACCAAACAGGGTCAGGCCGTACTAGGCGGCGGCGCGGAAATCGTGCTCGACCCGGCGCTGGGCGAGCCTTCGGTCGGCGCGGATGGAACCATCACCCAGGACGGGCAGATCACGGGCCGGCTGTCCGTCGTCCGCTTCGACACGCTCGGCGTGCTCGAGAAGGGCGGCGACGGACTCTATCGCAATGGGTCCAACACTCAGCCGGTCGAGGCCAACGACGTCCAGATCCACCAAGGATCGCTCGAGGCGTCGAACGTCAACTCGCTGACCGAAATCACCAATCTCATCGAGATCAGCCGGGCTTACGAAAGCATCACGCGGATGATCGAAAACACCACCGACCTTAGCCGTCGCGCCGTAGAGCGCCTCGGCAAGGCCGCTTAAGGGAGAGCCGGACAATGCGCGCGCTCAGAACCGCAGCCTCGGGCATGGCCGCCCAACAGCTGAACGTGGAGGTCATCTCCAACAACATCGCCAACATGAACACGGTGGGCTTCAAGAAGCAGCGCGCCGAGTTCCAGGACCTGCTCTACCAGAACGTCGAACGGATGGGCGCCCAGTCGTCCAGCCAGGGCACCGTCGTCCCGACCGGCATCCAGATCGGCGCGGGCGTCAAGGCCGGGGCCGTCTATCGCGTGACCGAACAGGGCACGCCGGCCCAGACCGGAAACGACTATGACATGGCCATCGACGGCGAGGGCTATTTCCAGATCACCCTGCCCTCGGGCGAGATCGCCTATACCCGCGCCGGCAATCTGCAGGTCAACCAGGAAGGCCAGATGGTCACCGACGACGGCTATGCGCTGGAGCCGGCCATCACCATCCCGCAGGACGCGGTGGACGTGACCATCTCCAAGTCGGGCCTGGTCCAGGTGACCCAGGACGGTCAGACCGCGCCGACCACGGTCGGCCAGATCGAACTGGCCACCTTCTTCAACGAGGCGGGGCTTGAAGCCATCGGTGACAATCTGCTGCTGGAAACCGCCGCATCAGGCGCCGCCAATATCGGCACGCCGGGCGACGCCGGCTTCGGCAGCATCCTGCACGGCTACACCGAGGCGTCCAACGTCGACGCCGTGTCGGAGATCAGCTCGCTCATTATCGCCCAGCGGGCGTACGAGATGAACTCCAAGGTGATCTCGACCGCCGACGAAATGCTGTCGGTGACCGCTCAGGTGAAGGGCTAAGCCATGATCGCGATCCGCCGCACCCTTCTTCTCGCCGTCGCCTTCAGCGGCGCTCTCGCAGGCGCCGCCTGGGCCGGCACGGTCTCGCTGAAATCGAACCCGGTGGACGACGACGGCCGCGTCACCCTGGGCGACATCTTCGACAACGCCGGCGCGGCCGGCGATGTCGTGGTCGCGCAACGCGTCGGCCCCTCGGTCGTTCTCGAGGCCGGCCAGGTCCAGGCCCAGGCGCGTCAGGCCGGATTGAGCTGGGACAATCCCAATGGACTGCGCCGCATCGCGGTTCGACAGTCCTCCGGCCCAGTCCAGGCTATGCAGGTCGCGACGGCCAGCCAGCCCGCCTCCTCCCAGCTGCGTACGGCCGCTCCTCCCGTGGGCCAGCCGGTCATCGCCCGCAACGACATGGTGCGCGTCACCTACCAGGTCGGCGGCGTGAACCTGAGCGTCATGGGCAAGGCCATGCGCAACGCCGCCATCGGCGAACCCGTGGCGGTCCTGAACACCAGTTCCAACCGGATGATCGACGCCGTCGCTTCCGGCCCGGGACAGGCCGTCGCTGGTCCTGCGGCTGACATGGCCCGCGCCAACACCCACCAACTCGCCGCCCGCTAGGGAAACCTCGTCATGCGCAATATCCTGATCGTCGCCGCCGTCGCCGCCTCGCTGGGCGCCTGTTCCACCGCCGTCGAGGCCGTGCGGGGCCCGCAACTGGCGCCCATCGGCTATCCCGCCGCCCTGATGCCGGTTCAGCAATCCTATATGGCCGGCCCCGGAATGCGGGGCGAAGCCACCCCCGCCAGCGCCAACAGCCTGTGGCGGGTCGGCGCCCGCACCTTCTTCGGCGACCAGCGCGCGCGTCATGTCGGCGACATCCTGACCGTCAATATCGACATCGACGACAGCGCCCAGACCCAGAACTCGACCACGCGAGCGCGCTCGAACGACTCCTCCGCAGGGGTGTCCAACCTGTTCGGCCTGGAAAGCAGCCTGGGCCGTATCCTCCCCGGCGGGTTCAACCCCGCCAGCATGGTGAGCATGGAGGGCGAAACGAACGCCTCTGGTTCGGGCTCTGTCTCCCGCTCGGAAAAGGTCTCCCTGACCGTCGCCGCCGTGGTGACCGAGGTGCTGGCGAACGGCAATATGGTGATCCAGGGTCGGCAAGAAGTGCGCACCAACCGCGAGGTCCGCGAACTGACCGTCGCCGGGATCGTTCGGCCGGAAGACATTTCGTCGGCCAACGCCATCAACCACACCCAGATCGCCGAAGCCCGCATCTCCTACGGCGGTCGCGGCGACATCAGCCGGATGCAGGCGACCCCGGCGGCCCAGAGCCTCGTGGAGCGTTTCAGTCCGTTCTGACCTGATGCCCGTGATGCTGAGGCGCCACGGATGGAATTCGTTGAAGCGGAGCCGTGAACCCTTAACGTGTAACCGCGTTTGCTGGTCAGACGCGAGTACTGACATGTTCAAGGTTCTGATCCCCGCCGCCGCCTCCATCGCCCTGGTCGCCTTCGCCGCCAGCACCCAGTCGGTCGAGTCCGTCGCTGCCGAGGCAATGCCGGTGGCCTCCCCCGTTCAAGCCCCCGCCATGGGTTGGCATCTCAGCCATGAAGGCGCGATGGCGAAACTGGCCTATGGCGTGGAAAATTCCGACCAACTGGCCCTGATGGTCACCTGCTCGCCCGGCGACTCCACCGCTGTGGTCTATGGCGACGTCCAGCCGGACACGCCGCGCTTGATCGCGGCTTCGCACGGACCGACGCCGATCGATCCCATCAGCGGCGGGGACGCGACCGAAACTCGACTGCCTCTACGAGACGCCAGCCTCATGGGCCTGGCCTCGCAAGGCGTCCTGAACGTTCAGGGCGACGCCGGAACCTTCGCCCTGCGCGCCAGCGCCGACGAGCGTCGGATGATCGCAGGTTTTCTTACCTATTGCGGATCGTCGCGCGCTTGACGAAATGGATGGGGGCGCTGTTTCGCGCCTGACCGTCAGCGGGGGCTGATCGATGAGCTTCATCCTATCGGCCGCGCTGGCGCTTGGTCTTCAGTCCTCAGGGCCTCAGGCGCCTGCAGCCTGGACCTGGACGCTGTACGAGGGCGACGGTCCGATCGTTCTCGCCAACGAACGGCCCGACACCCCTGATCTGAAGGCCACCCTCCAATGCGCGCCGGGATCCAGCGTCGTCGATGTCGCGGTCTATGCGCCGGACGGCCGACGGTCCCCCGCCCCGTCCGGTTTCGCCCGCCTGACCTCGGGCGCCGTAACGACCACGAGCGAGGCCCGTGTCGGCAGGGGCGGTCGGGTGGAAATCACCTTGCGCACCGACCACCCCCTGTTCGCGGCCTTCGTCGGCTCGGGCGACATGACGGTCATGGCCGGCGACCAGACCCTCGCCGTCAAGGTGGACCGGCCCCATCTTGCCAAGCTGCGCCGCTTCGCGGATCGTTGTGCGGGATAGGGGAAACCGTTCATGCATTTATCGAAAATCCTGGCGTCGGCGTTCGCCCTGTCGGCCCTCGCCGCCTGCGCCACGCCAGGCGGCGCGCCTGACACGACGCCTGTAGTGAGCTCTGGGGCGCCGGCGCCTTTGCCGAACTACGACTGGCATCTCAGTCTTGAACCGCAGGAAGCGGGGCTGGCCTATGGCGTGGCCAACAGCGACGAGGTTAAGCTTCAGCTGCGCTGCGCCCCCGGCTCGGGCGCGCTCGACTTGGCCGCCCTGCTGGAAAAGCCCTCCCGCCAATTGCATCTCGAATCGGGCGGCGACACCGAACGCTATCCCGCTGAGTCCGAAGACGCCGGCATCACAGACGGCGCCTATACCGAGGCTGACGCCAAGACCAAGGATCCGGTCTTCCAACGCTTCCGCCGCTTAGGCTGGATCGCCGTCTGGGACGGTGAAACGCGGCGGACCTACGTCGCCCATCCGCAGTCGCAGGGCGACATCGAACGCTTCTTCGTCGCCTGCAAATGAAACGCGCGGCTTGACGCCCCCCTCCCGCTCGGCTTGCCTGAGCATTCTGTTCCGGAGGGGTGTCATGAAGTTCCATTATCTGGCCGTCGCGGCTGTCATCGCCGCCACGCCCCAGGCGGCGGCGTGGGCGCAATCGCGTCCCGCGACGCCCCCCGCCGCCGTCTCCGCGAACCCGGCCGAGCGGGCGCTGGACGCCGTGATCGCCGATTACGAGACCTATCTGAAATCCGTCGACCCGATGGCCGCCTCCAGCGAGGGCGACGTCGAGGCCATGGCGCGCGTCCCGGATCTGTCGCGGTCGTTCGAACTAGCCCAGCGCGCGCCGCTGCAAGCCTTCGTCGATAGGCTCAAGGCCATAGACCCGGCAGGTCTTTCCCAGGCTGCGGGCATCAACCACGCCTTTCTGCTCTACACCCTCAACCGCAGTATCGAGGGTCTGGACTACGACATTTCGCGCCTGGCCTTCGACAGCGAGGGCGGGCCCGGAACCTGGGCGCTGTACGTCGGGGGCGGCACGCGCTTGAACTCGGTCGCGGAGGCCGAGGCCTATATCCGGCGCATCCAGGGCTTCGGCGGCCTCTACGCCCAGACCACCGACAACGCCCGGCGCGGCCTGGCGACCGGCATGGTCCAGGCCCGATCCGTGACCGAAAGCGCCCTGGCCAATGCGCGTAACGACGTGGCGATCACGCCCGACGCCGAGCCTCTGCTGAAGCCTCTGACCACCCTGCCCCCGACTGTATCTCAGGCCGATAAGGACCGGCTGACCGCCCAGGCCGCTTCGGCCGTCGCCTCTGCCATCGTCCCGGCGCGTCGGGCCTGGCTGACCTTCCTTGAGGCCGAATACCTGCCCAAGGCCCCGGTCGAACCGGGTCTGGGGAACCGCCCCGGCGGCAAGGAAATGTACGCCTATCTGGTGCGGGGCCACACCACCACGGACCTGACGCCGGACCAGATCCACCAGATCGGCCTGTCCGAGGTCGCCCGGATCCGCGCCCGCATGGATGTGGAGATGAAGGCCGCCGGCTGGACCGGCGACTTCGCCGGCTTCCTGGCCTTCCTGCGCACCGACCCGCAGTTCTACGCCCCCACCCGCGAGGCCCTGATCGAAAAGGCGTCGGAGATGGCGAAACGCGCGGACGGCGGCCTGCCCGCCCTGTTCGCCACCCTGCCCCGCCTGCCCTATGACGTGCAGCCGGTCCCGCCCCAGATCGAGGAAAACTACACCACCGGCCGTTACAACGGCGGCTCGATGCAGAACGGCGTCGCCGGCCATTATGTGGTCAATACGTCGAAACTGAACCAGCGGCCCCTGTACGAATTGCCGGCCCTGACCCTGCATGAGGCGGTGCCGGGCCACCATCTCCAGATCGCTCTGCAGCAGGAGGCCGAGGGCCAACCCTATTTCCGTCGCCAGGCCAATGTGACCGCCTTCACCGAGGGCTGGGGTCTGTACGCCGAATATCTGGGCGAGGAGATTGGTTTCTACCGTACCCCCTACGAACGGTTCGGCCGCCTGTCCTACGAGATGTGGCGCGCCTGTCGTCTGGTGGCCGACACCGGCCTGCACTGGATGGGCTGGAGCGAGGAACAGGCCCGCGCCTGTTTCCGCGACAACTCGGCCCTGGCGCCCCACAATATCGAGACTGAGCTTCAGCGCTACATCGGCTGGCCGGGCCAGGCCACGGCCTACAAGATCGGCGAGATTCGCCTTCGCGAAATCCGCGCCCGGGCCGAGCGCGAACTGGGCTCCAAGTTCAACATCCGCACCTTCCACGACGCGCTTCTGACGGAGGGCCCGCTGCCGCTGGCGCTGCTGGACCAGCGCATGGACGGCTGGATTGCGATGGAGAAGGCGAAATAACGACAGCGGTTCCTCCCCACGGCGTGGGGAGGAACCGCTTGCCTGCACGCTCGGTGGCCGGCTCAGAGGTCGATGATCAGCTTGCCCTTGGCTTCGCCTGCTTCCAGCTTGCGATGGGCGTCCGCCGCCTCTTCCAGACCAAAGCGCTGCGGGTCAAGGCGAGGCATAAGCTTGCCCGCCTCAACAAGCCGGGCGATCTTTTCGAGCATTTCGCCCTGCTGCGGCCGTGCCGTGCCAAACATGATCGGCACGAGAACCAGGACCATGTGCAGGTTGGCGCCCTTCAGATAGAGCGGCGCGAGGTTGTGGCTGGCGGCGCCGACCACGGTCACTACGTCGCCTGTCGGCTTGACCATCTGGAAGGCTGCGTCGAGCGTGGCGCCGCCTACCGTATCGAAAATCAGGTCGAAGCCCTGACCATCAGTATGCTTTGCAACGATGTCTTGCGGGTTGGTGTCAGCCAGATCAACGCACGCTTGTGCGCCGGCGAGTATCGCAGCTTCGGCGCTCTCCGCTGACCGCGTCATGGCGACGACATGAGCGCCGGCAGCATGGGCGAGTTGTACGGCGGGATAACCGACGCCGCCCGCCCCGCCCGTGATCAGCACACGGCTGGCCGGCGTGATCTTCATCTTTTCGAACAGGGCGATCCAGGCAGTGGTCGCTGTGAGCGGCAGAGCGGCGGCCGTCCGGAAGTCTACATTTCTGGGCATCCTGGCGATGAGGTCCGCGTCCACCACCGCATATTCCGCAAGCGCGCCGGGAACATCGCCCTCGGGGCCGCGAAAGCCGCCGGCAAAGCCGTAAACATCATCCTCCGGACAAAAACGTGCGCCGCCTGGCCCGACGGCCTCAACGGTGCCGGCGAAGTCCGTGCCCAGCACCGCAGGGAAGGAGGCCGGCGTCATCGGCAGCTTCGCCTTTCGCACCTTGGTGTCGATCGGATTGACGCTCGTCGCTCGGATTCTCACAAGAACCTCGCCAGCGCCGGGTACCGGTTTCGGCAAATCGACGAGGCGAAGCACGTCCGGGCTTCCCTGTTCGGTCGCGACCACAGCCTTCATCGATTTCGCCTTTTCATTCTCAGATGACGGCAGATTATTCATCCATTCCGGGATAACAATGCGATTAAAATTCAGGAGACTTGTTCCGCATGGTCAGCAATAGGCATCTGCAGCACAAGACCTCCGGGATCGAGGAATTCCTACGCGTCGCAGAAGCGCTGAGTTTCAGTCGGGCTGCGAAATCGCTGGGACAGGCGCCATCCGCCACCTCGAAATCCGTCGCCCGGCTGGAAACCCGGCTTGGTGTTCGCCTGTTTCACCGCACCACACGCAGTGTGAAACTGACCGACGAAGGGGCCCTGTTCTACGCGCGGGCCAGCCGGTGGGCGGATGAACTCGACGATATGCAGAGCGCCCTTCTGAAAGACCCGGAAGAACTGAGTGGCGTGATCCGACTGGAAATGCCGGTATCGCTCGGGCGTGCGCTCATTCTTCCATTGCTGGGTCGCTTCCTTTCAGATCATCCGAAGCTCAAGGTCGAGGTCCGCATGAACGACCATCATGTGAATCTCATCGCGGAAGGTGCAGATATGGCTTTGCGGGTGGGGCGCCTTGCACGGGAGGATTTGGTTGCAACCCCGCTCGGTCGACTACGCCAGGGAACCTATGCCTGTCCCAAAAGCCTCTCACGCCATGGGCATCCCAGGGTTCCAGAAGACCTCCGCTCGCATCGGCTGATCGCCTTTCTGCCGCCCTTGGGCCGGCATAGACCCATGATCTATGCGAGCGCCGGAAACGATATTGCGATCGACACAAGCGCGGCGGTCGCAACCTTCACCAATGGCGAGGCGCTGATCGACGCAGCGATCGCGGGGATCGGCATCGCTCAAGCCCCACAGATTTATGCGAGAGATGGCGTGCGCGCGGGGGCGCTGGTGCAGGTCTTGACCGGCCAGGACGCGCCCGGCGCCCCGGTCCAACTTGTTTATCCGCCTCGAAGGCAGTTGCCCCGACGTGTCCGCGCCCTGATGGATTTTATCGTTGACGCGCTCGCAAACGAAAACGCTTCGGACGATGACCGGATATTGCTCGAACCCGAGCCTTTCGGTGAGCACGATGATGGCACGAAATCGCTGGTCTAGACCCACCCCGGAACCGGCAGTCCCTTCGACGTCAGGAACGCCGGGTTGAACAGCTTGGACGCATAGCGCGAGCCCGGATCGCACAGGCAGGTGACGATGGTCTTGCCCGGCCCGATCTCGCGGGCCAGCCGCACGGCGCCGGCGATATTGACCCCGGCCGATCCGCCCAGCGACAGGCCTTCGTACTTCACCAGATCGAACAGGATCGGCAGGAACTCCGCGTCCTCGATCCGATAGGCGTGGTCGGGTTTGAACCCTTCCAGATTGCCGGTGATCCGCGCCACCCCGATCCCCTCGGTGATCGACGAGCCCTCGCCCGTCATCTCGCCCTTGGTGAACCAGTTGAACAGGGCCGCGCCGGCGGGGTCGGCCAGGGCGATGGTCACCTCGGGCTTCTTTTCGCGCAGATAGGCGGCGACGCCCGAGATGGTGCCGCCCGACCCCACGGCCGAGACGAAGGCGTCGATCTTGCCGCCCGTCTGCTCCCAGATCTCCGGCGCGGTCGTCGTATAATGGGCGTCGCGGTTGGCGGTGTTGTCGAACTGGTTCGCCCAGATCGCCCCGGTCTCTTCGCTCTCGTTCAGTTCAGACGCCAGACGTCCCGAATAATGGACGAAATGGTTGGGGCTGGAGAAGGGGGCGGCGTCCACCTCGACCAGGCGCGCGCCCAGCGAACGGATGGCCGACTTCTTCTCCTCAGACTGGGTGCGGGGCATGACGATGACCACCGGATGGCCCAAGGCGGCGCCGACCAGGGCCAGGCCGATGCCGGTGTTCCCCGCCGTGCCCTCGACGATGGTCCCGCCGGGCTTCAGCGCGCCGGACGCCCACGC
This sequence comes from Brevundimonas sp. FV2ps16, assembly GCF_058681075.1. Lineage (NCBI taxonomy): Bacteria > Pseudomonadati > Pseudomonadota > Alphaproteobacteria > Caulobacterales > Caulobacteraceae > Brevundimonas > Brevundimonas sp. FV2ps16. The sequence goes on from NZ_CM178728.1 coordinate 3,223,894, forward strand.
GCCCTGGACGATGGACAGGGCGGCGCGGTCCTTGATCGAACCGCCGGGGTTCATGAACTCGGCCTTGCCCAGGATTTCGCAGCCCGTCTCGTCGGACAGGCGGTTCAAGCGGACCAGCGGCGTATGGCCGATCAGGTCGATGACAGACGGTGTGACGGACACGTTTCAGCTTTCAGGCGAGGTCGAACGGGAGGGGGATCAGGCCGCGACCTGACGCTTGCCTAGGTGGATGCCGCACTCGACCTTGTCCATCCCCGACCAGCGTCCGGCCCGCGCCTCTTCGTCGTCCTGGACCGCGCGGGTGCAGGGCCAGCAGCCGATGGAGCGATAGCCCTGCTCAACCAACGGGTGACGCGGCAGGTCGTGCGCCTCCAGCCAGGCCTCGACGTCCTCGGCGTCCCAGTCCGCCAGCGGATTGATCCGCAGCACCCCGTCCAGCACCTCGAACGGCTTCAGCGTCGCCCGCGTGGAGGCCTGATAACGTTTGCGCCCGGTGATCAGGGCGTTGAATCCCGCCGTGGCGCGGGCCAACGGCCGCACCTTCCTCAGGTCACAGCAGGCGTCGGCGTCGGTCCGCCACAGGTCGTCGCGGGCGTCCAGGCTCGCCTTCTCATTCGCATCCGGCGTCACCAGCCGAACGTCGCTCAGGCCCAGGGCCTTGGTCAGTTGGGTACGATAGGACAGGGTCTGGAGGAAATGCTGACCCGTCTCCAGAAACACCACCGGCACGTCCCGGTCCGTCTCGGCGACGATGTGCAGCAGGGCCGCCGATTCCGCCCCGAACGAGGATATGGCCCCGACGCGCAGGCCCAGGGCCGGGTCCAGCGCCGCCTTCAGGATCTCCGACGCGTCCTTGCCCGCCGTCTCGCGGTTCAGCCGGTCGGCCAAACCTTGAAGGTCAGGGTCGTTCGACGCCGCCCGCCGTCTCTGCCAGATGGTCGGCGCCGGATCGACCGCCGGCTGATAGGACCCGCTGAACGCCTGATCCATCCGGGCCCAGGCCGCCGTGTCCGCGCCCGGCGCCAGCTCGACCGCGTCGAAGCCCGACCGCCGCAGATGCCGCGCCTGGTCCGGCAGGACCTTGCCCGCCGCGATCAGACGTCCGGCATAGCCCCGCTCGCGCAGCACCGCCGCCAGCGAAAAGCCGCGCCCGTCGCGAAAGGCGTCGAACTCCAGCACCAGGACGTCGGTCGCGGCGGCGGCCGCCTCGACCTCCTCCAGCGGCGTGGTGACCGACAGCCGCGGTCCGTTCTGAACCCCTTCAAGCGTTTGCAGCATCGAGCGTCTCATAGATGGCGTCGCGGAAGGGATCGGGACCGACGCGGCGCACCGTGTCGATGAACCGCTCGCCCTCGGCGCGGATTTGCAGATAGCGGTCCAGGGTCCGCTGGATGGCGGGCGCGACCTCGTCGGCCGGCAGGCTCTTGCCGACGATATCGCCGAGCGCCGCCTGTTCGTCGGGCGAACCGCCGACGGTGATCTGGTAGTATTCCTCGCCCTTCCGGTCGACGCCCAGCACGCCGATATGGCCGACATGGTGGTGGCCGCAGGCGTTGATGCACCCGCTCATATTGATCCGGACCGGCCCCAGCCGCTCCTGATAGTCCATGTCCGCCAGCCGCTTCGACAGGGCCTGGGCGACCGGGATCGACCGGGCGTTGGCCAGGCTGCAATAGTCCAGACCCGGACAGGCGATAACGTCGGTCGCCAGATCGGCGTTGGCCGTCGCCAGCCCCGCCTCCAGCAGCGCCCGCCAGACCGTCGGCACATCGTCCAGCTTCACATGCGGCAGGACCAAATTCTGCTCATAGGCGGCGCGCAATTCGTCGAAGGCGTAGCGCTCGGCCAGATCCGCCACCGCGTCCATCTGGTCCGCTGTGATGTCGCCCGGCACCCCGCCCACCGGCTTCAGCGACACCACCACCGAGGCATAACCCGCCTGGCGATGACGCCGCACATTGTTCCTCGCAAACCGGGCGAAGTCCGGGTCGGCCAGCAGGGCGCGGTCGAACGGGGCACTGGCCTTGGGCAGGTCCTCGAACGGCGGCGGGGCGAAATAGGCCTTGATCCGCTCGGCCTCGTCCTCAGGGATCCGCAGGTCTTCGTGGCGCAGGGTGGCGTAGTGCTTGTCCACCTCCTCGCGGAAGGCCTCCAGCCCGACCGAGGCGACCAGGATCTTGATCCGCGCTTTATGGATATTGTCGCGCCGCCCCAACAGGTTCCAGGCCCGCAGGATGGCGGTCAGATAGGCCAGCAGGTCGGCCGCCGGCACGGCTGAAGCGATCTCCTGGCCGATATGGGGCAGACGCCCCTGCCCCCCGCCGACAAAGACGCGGAAGGCGGTCCCGCCGTCCGCGCCACGCACGATCTGAAGGCCCACATCATGGGTCCGGATCGCCGCCCGGTCCTTCTCGGCCCCGATCACCGCGATCTTGAACTTGCGCGGCAGGAAGCTGAACTCCGGGTGGATGGTCGACCATTGGCGGATGATCTCGCACCAGGGACGCGGATCCTCGAGCTCGTCGTCGGCGGCGCCGGCGAAGACGTCGGTCGTGGTGTTGCGGATGCAGTTGCCCGAGGTCTGGATGGCGTGCATCTCGACCTCGGCCAGATCGCTCAGGATCGCGGGCAGGTCGGTCAGTGCCGGCCAGTTGTACTGGATGTTCGTCCGCGTGGTGAAATGGCCGTAGCCCTTGTCATAGGTGCGGGCGATATGGGCCAGCTGGCGCATCTGCCGACTGTTGAACGTCCCATAGGGAATGGCGACCCGCAGCATATAGGCGTGGAGCTGCAGATAGACCCCGTTCATCAGCCGCAGCGGCTTGAACTCGTCCTCGCTCAGGGCGCCGGACGCGCGGCGCGCCACCTGGTCGGAAAACTCCTCGACCCGTTCACGCACCAGGGCGTGGTCGAACTCGTCATAGCGATACATCAGGCGGACTCCCGCACCAGGCTGTTGCCCACGGTCGGTCCAGTCGCGCGGATACGCTCCTTCAGCCGGTCCCGGCCCGAAGGCGTATGGTCCTCAACCTCGAACAGATAGGGGTTCACGAAGATGTCGGGTCGCGCGGCGACCTCGGCCAGCACGATCTCCGCCGTCGCCTCATCCAGGACCGAGGCCTGGGCCAGTTGCTCCACCGGCTGATTGTCAGCGCCCGCATAGATGACGCGGCCGTCCGACAGGCGGTTCGCCGTTAGGATCTTCACGCTGCGACCTCGTCTCGCGCGTCGATCTGAACCGTCGAGAACGCCGCCGTCTCGCCGACGAACAGCAGAGCGGGCCCGCTCAGGTCTGCGCCCCGCACCAAGGCGCCCAGCCCGTCCAGCCGGCCGGTCAGAACCCGTTCGTCCGGCCGACTGCCGTTCTCGACGACGGCCACGGGGGTCGACGGGGACCGCCCGGCGGCCATCAGACGATCTGCCGTCTCTTCGGCCCGGTCCGTGCCCATATAGATGGCCAGGGTGTGGTTCGGCCCCGCCAGTCGCGACCAGTCGGCCTCGACCCCAGCGGGCTTGGCCTGAGCCGTCACGAAGGTCACCGCCTGGGCATGGTCGCGGTGGGTCAGCGGAATCCCCGCCGAGGCCGCGCAGGCCAGGGCCGCCGTCACGCCCGGCACCACGAAGACCGGCACGCCCGCCGCCCGCATGGCCTCCAGCTCCTCGCCGCCGCGACCGAAGACGAACGGATCCCCGCCCTTCAGCCGCACGACCCGGTGGCCGGCGCGAGCCTCCTCGATCATCAGGGCCTCGATCTGATCCTGGGGCACCGAATGTTCGCCACGCGCCTTGCCGACATACAGGCGTTTGGCGTCGCGCCGCGCCCGCTCCAGCACCGCATCCGGCACCAGACGGTCGTGAATAATGACGTCGGCGTCCTGCAACACTCGCAGCGCCTTCAGCGTCAGCAGCTCCGGATCGCCCGGCCCCGCCCCGACTATGTGGACCACGCCCTGTTCCGGCGCGGCCGAATTCAGCAGACGCAGCATCTCGCGCCGCGCCTCAGCCGTGCGGCCTGCCGCCGCCAGATCGGCCGCCGGTCCCCGGAAGGCCTTCTCCCAGAACCGCCGCCGGGCCATGAAGTCCGGCACATTGGCCTTGACCGTGTCGCGCAGCTCGCGCGCCAGCCGGGCGACATTGGCCAGACCGGCCGGCAGCACGCCTTCGATCCGCGAGCGCACGTCCCGCGCCAGTATGGGGGCCGATCCGCCGGTGGCGACCCCGATCACCACCTCGTCGCGGTCGATCAGGGCCGGGGTCTGGAAGTCGCTCAGATGGGGCTTGTCCACCACATTGACCTGAGCCCCCGCCGCCCGGGCAAGCGCGCCCAGCCGCGTCAGCTCATCCGCATCGTCCAGCGCCATGAAGACCAGCCGCGCGCCCGCCAGGTCCCCGGCGTCCGGCGACCGCAGCAGCGGCGTCGGCGCGGTCAGGGGCGTCTCCATCCGGGGCGGCGCCCCGTCCGGTGTGAACCACAGCAGCTCGGCCGGGGTGTTCAGAAACAGTCGCAGCTTCGCGAGCGCCGGCTCGCCGCCGCCGATGATCACGATCTTTGCGGCCTCCAGCGGGATGGCGGCGAGAAATACACGCATGGGTCTTGCTTTCAGGGTCGCCGGGAGAGGAAGAAGGGACGACGGCAGGACGCGAACCATCGGCTTCCCCGCCCAGACCCGCAAACCAGATTGCCTTTGGCGCGCTGATAGGATTTCTAACGGCGATGGCCCGTTCCCTGCTCCCGCTCAACGCCCTTCGCGCCTTCGAGGCCGCCGCGCGTCACCTGAACTTCTCGCGCGCCGCCGACGAACTGGCCGTGACGCCGGGCGCCGTCAGCCAGCAGATTCGCCTGCTCGAGGACATCGTCGGCGGCCCCCTGTTCGTGCGCGAGGCGCGCGGCCTGCAACTGACCGACCTCGGCCGCTCCTCCGTCCCCCTGCTGCGCGAAGGGTTCGAACGGCTAATGGACGCCTCGGCCCTGCTCCGCGAACCGCCGCGCCGTAAACAGGTCTCGATCAGCGTGGCGCCCGGCTTCGCCTCCAAATGGCTGATGCCGCGCATGGACGACTTCCACGCCGCCCATCCCGAGATCGAGCTGTGGATCTCGGCCGACATGGAGCCGGCCGACCTGACCGAGGGCAAGGTGGACCTCGCCGTCCGCTACGGCCCCGGCGACTATCCCGGCCTGACCGTGGACCGGCTGATGACCGAAACCGTCCTGCCCGTCTGCGCCCCGTCGCTGATGGACGGCGAACACCCGATCCGCACACCCGCCGACCTGATGCGCCACACCCTGCTGCACGACATGTCCAACGACGGCGACCCCAGCCGCCCCGACTGGGCCATGTGGCTGAAGGCGCGCGGCGTGCGCCACCCAGACCCGCGCCGGGGCTCGCGCTTCAACCAGTCGGGCCTGTTGATCGAGGCAGCCATGGCCGGCCGCGGCGTCGCCCTGGCCAAACGCACGCTGGCCCAGGCCGACCTCGCCTCCGGCCGCCTGGTCGCCCCCTTCCCCGACGGCTCCGAAGCCGTCGGCTTCGCCTATTCCGTCGTCCAACCCCGCGACCGCCGACCCTCGCCCAGCGCCACCGCCTTCGTCGCCTGGCTGAAGCGACAGGCCGTCGATCACGACAATACGATGGGTCAGCTCTAAGGGATCCGCCGCCTCGCCTCACCAGGCGGAGGGCCAGATCTTGTTGCTGCGTCGCCCCTCCCGATCGCTGTTGTCACCAACGCGCCAGCCCTTGGGACAGGGGCCGAGCCGCACGTATCGCCTCTGCTGGACGAATATCTCGGGCGGACGCGCATTCAGCCGTTCCGTGCGAAAATCGACGGTGAACCTGTCTGCGGAGCCTGTTTTGCGCGTTCGCACCAGGAATTTCTGGCCGGACAGGGTGCAGGTCTGGATCTTCCCGCCCTCGATCTCGACCGGCGCCCGCGTGATTTCACAGGCCTGCCCCTGAACCGAAGGCGTCAACTCGGCGAAACCGTCGCTGAGTTTCCGGTCGGCGCAGATCCGCACCGGCCGAGCGCCCCCGTCCGACGTCTCGACCTGCCACAGCGCCGGCGGATCCACGGCCGCCTGCCGGTCCAGCCAACGGTTGGTATCGGCCTCGCAGGCGGTCAGCATCAAGACCGCGACCAGGCCGCTCACACCACGTGTCGCCGCAATCAAACAGGCCTTAAGGCGCATGACACCCCCAATAAGTTACAAACGTAATTTGTTTTACATTTGTAGTTCAGTCAAGCCTGTCCTTTGCAGTTTCAACGCGTCTGCACCGGCGGCAACAGTCGAAGATTGAGCACGGTCTCCGGCCGCACGCGCTGGACCTCGGGCGTGGGCGGTTGCAGCCGCCAGGCCGCGCCCGCCGCAACCGCCAGCACCGCGACGGTGAACAGCAGTCCGGCGCTGGACGGCGACCAGCAACTGAGCCGCAGCGCCTGGAGTCGCGCCTCCAGCGCCGCGACGCCGCCCTGTGTCCACCCGCACCCGATCGGGCCGGCCGACGCCGATCCCGCCTTCAACAAGGCTTCCGCATAGAGCCGCCGTCGCCCGGGCCGTCCCGCCATCACCGTGGCGTCGCAGGCCAGTTCCTGGTCGAACCGCAGCAACCCGGCGCCGACATGGGCGAACGGATTGAACCAGAACAGACACACAAGCCCCGCGATGACGGCATTGACCCTCAAATCCCCCCGATCGCGGTGCGCCCGTTCGTGGGCGCGGATCAGGGCGACTTCGTCCTGCGACCATCGACGGTCCGCGTCGGCCGGCATGACCAGTCGCCCGACCAGCACGCCGACAAGGGCGGGGCCCGCCTCGCCTCGTCGCTCAAGCGCGGCGAACCGGCGCTGAGCGCTGACCATCGCCAAGGCGCTGACCAGAACGCCGGCGAACCAGGTCGACGCCAGACCGATCTGGACCTCCCGTACCGCAAACAGCCCCAGGCCCGCCGCCCCCGCAAGCGCGCCTTCCCGCGGAACACAGACCGCGACCAAGGCGACGGGAACCGCCCACCACAGTCCATAGGCGGCGCGGGGCCCGAACCGCCGGCGGAAACCCCCTCGAAGACAGACAACCAGCCCGACCGCGCCCGCCAGAGCCAGGTTCAGCTCCAGCAGCAGACCGATCAGGTCACGCATCGTCGTCCAGCCGGTCGATCAGCGCCTTCAACCGCTGACGGTCCTCGGCGCTCAGCGTCTTACGGTCTGCGAACTGGGCCACGAGCGGCGCGAGCTGCCCGCCGAACAACCGGTCCAGCAGGGTTTCGCTCTCGGCCTGCACATAGTCCGCCCGTTCCAGCACCGCCTGATAGCTGTGCCGCCCATTGGCTCGCTCGGATCGAATGGCGCCCTTTCGAAGCAGACGGTTGATCAGGGTCTTGACCGTCGCCTCGCCCCAGCTCGCCTCGGACAAGACCGCGGCGATCAGATCCTCTGCGGACAGCGGCTGGCCCCGCCACAAGGCCTCCATGACCGTGAACTCGGCGTCGGTGATCTTCATAGTCGCAGGGCTCTCGCGTGAATGTACGTTTGTAATACAGCTTTCAGCAAGCCGTGCAATCAGACTTGAGCAGGCTAACATCCTGCGCAGCCCAAATGGGACGGCTTTGTGGCGCGGGTCTTGATAGAAGGCTTGGCGCAATGCGGCGTCGCCGCTTAGAACGTCCCATAATGTTACAACCGTCTCGCAGAAGATCGAAGATCAAGAAGGCCGCCCCCCGGAGCGGTCGCTGGTTCGCGCCGGCGATCCTGGCCCTGGGCGCCGCGGTTTCCGTCTGCGCTGCGCTCTTGGCCGCCAGCCTGACCTGGCCCGCCATTCCTTTTCCGTTCGGACTCGCCGCGCATCATGAAAAACGCGCCGACCTGGCCTTGAACTCAGTCGGGGCGAGGCCGCTCGCTCTGGAACGCGCCGCCTTTGAGAATGAGCGTACGCTGGCGTCCTCGCCGGCGACCGCGACCGCCTGGCTGCGCGCGGCCTATATTCGCCAGCAAAGCTCGGGTACGCTCGACGCCGACAGTTTGCGATATATCGAGACCTCCTATCGCGTCGCTCCCCTCGGCCCCGGCGTCAGCCCCTGGAGAGTGCTTTTCGTCTTCGAAAACTGGGAGTTGATGACGCCCGGCATTCGGTTGGCGGCGCTGGCGGAAATTCGGACATTCGCCGCGTCCAACAAAGGCGCGCGCGCCCTCGTCGATACGATCAGGAGCCCGGCGGGGCGCTTGGCCGCCAGACTTGCGATCCGCAAACCTTACTACAGCCAAGCTAAAACGCAGCGTTATGCGAGCTCTACGCTGCGGTAGACCGACGAGACCGTAACATCGATCTTTAACTGTGGCCTTTTGCCAGAATAAACGTTATATTCACCAACAATGAACGCGTAGACCGCTCGCGGCTCACGTGTGAAGGGGATAGTCATGAAGAAGTTCAAGCTTGGCCACGCCGTGATCGCGGTTGCGGCATTGGCCCTGGTGGGCGGTCCTGTGACCGCCGCCGTCTGGAGCGCCGCTGCACAGGACGCCCCGCCCGCCGCCGTGTCGGCGGCCGAGCTGACCGTTCAGTTGAAGGCGGCCGTGACGCAGACGACCGCTGGCTTGGCAGGTCGTACGGTCACCCCCGCCGAGGCTCAGGCAGCCTACTCCACGGCGCTGGAGGGCGTGGTCATCGCCAGCGGCGCTGCGCCTGAAGTGGTGGTTGAAGCAATGGAGGCTGCTCTGGCCGAGCTTCGCGCCGCCGGAGCCCTGCCCCCCGCCGCAGAGGCTGCGGTTCGCCAATCGCTTGAGCGTATCCGCGCTGTAATCCAGAACGCGCCTGCAGCCACCGGCGCCGAAAATGGTTTGCCCGCCTTCGGCGCGCCCCCGGTTTCGGGTGCGGGCGGCGGCGGTCCGGATTACAGCTCTGCAGCCTAAAACGGCTGAAAACTAGACTTCAGCCGACCCTCCCCGGTCTGGCGACCTCAAGGACCTGAAGATGACGCGCATCAAAAGCAGCCAAGCCTTTCTGCGCGCCGGCGCGGCCTCGATTGCGGCCCTCAGCGTCGGCGCCGTCGCCACCGATGCGGCCGCGCAATCGGTAGCGGCCGCCCAAGCGCGGTCCGCAGACATGTTCGCGCGTGATCGCGGCGTCGGCGTGCGCGAACGCCCGAAGCCCGAATATGAAGCTCTGGGGATCAACTCCGGCGCCTTCGTGGTCTTCCCGAAGATCCAGTTCGACGCCGAGTACAACAACAACATCTTCGCCTCGGGCACGAATGAACAGGACGACGTAATCTTCCGCATCCGGCCGGAAGTGTCCGCCGAATCCGACTGGTCGCGCCACTCGCTCCAAGCCTATGCGCGCAGCGTGATCAGCCGCAACGTTGATTTCGACAGCGAAGACACGACCGACTGGACCGTGGGGGCCAGAGGCCGCCTTGATGTGGTGCGTGGCTCGTCCATAAGCGCCGGCGCCGACTATGGCCATTTCACAGAGGCTCGCACCTCCACCAACACCGCTCAGTCGTCCGCCAGTCCGATCGAATACGACCTGAGCTCGGCCTATGTCGGCGCCGTGCGCGCCAAGGGCCGTGTGCGCGTGTCCGGACGCGCCGACGTTCGCTCATGGGAATATGAAGACGGTCAGACCGCCGCCGGCGACATCATCGACCAGAGCGCACGCGACCGCACCGCCTTGTCCCTGGCGGGACGGCTTGATTACGCCCTCAGCCCCGCCACTGCGATTTTCGGCCAGATCACCGGCAACGAAAAAGACTACGACACCGGCACCGTCACCACTCCGGCGCGCGACTCGTCGGGTTATGAGGCCCTGGTCGGCGTCAATTTCGAGCTGGGCGCCGTCAGCCGCGGCGAAATCGCGGCGGGCTATATCAGCCAAAGCTACGACGACGCCGCCTATTCGGATATCGACGGCTTCGGCGGTCGCGCCCAGCTCGAGTGGTTCCCGACCGAGCTGACCACCGTCACGGCCTCAGTCTCCCGTACGATCGAGGACGCCGGAATCATCGGCTCGGCCGGCTACCTTAGCTCGGAAGTCGGCGGCAAGGTTGATCATGAACTGCTGCGCAATTTCATCGTCACCGGGCAACTCACCTACAGCGAAGACGCCTATAATGTGATCGATCGCGACGATCAGCGGCTGAACGCCTCCTTGGCCGGAACCTATCTGATCAACCGCAACTACGGCGTCACGACCACCCTGTCCTATCTGGACCTGAGTTCGGACGGCGCCCTGGCCGGGCCCAGCTATGATGTGACGCGTCTGTTCGTCTCGCTGGTCGCCCAGTTCTGACATCTGAGAACGGCGCGGGGATGGAAGCCGACATCGCTGTCGCGTCCGAAGACGGCCCTCCTCGCAATCGCACCCGGCGACGACACAGTCGCCCCCGCCCAGCCGCCTCTACGGCTGGGCGTCGCGCGGCCAATCTACGGCCGTCCGACTATTTTCTGCTGGGCGCCCCCCTCCTGATATTCAGCATCGCCCACCTTGTCGGCGGCGCGGCTGAACCAACATCGGCCTTGTGGTTCACGGCGATCATCGCGCTTCTGCTGCCTGCGACAGTCCTTTTGGGCGAGCGTCGGGATGAACTGGAGCTGATCTGGCCCGGCCGCACCATGGTTGGGCTGTTCCTCCTGGTTTTGGCCGTGGCGATCTGGACTCTTGTCGCTCCGGCGCGCGGCGCCTCGACCCCATGGGCGGTCATCAACGGCTCCGGCGCGATCACCCTGGACAAGTCCTCGACCACGGTCGAAATCATCAAGCTTTGCGCCCTGGCGAGCGTCTTCTGCCTCGGCTGTTTCGAAGGCGTTCGCAAACGCCGGGTCACGGGCGCGGTCCGCGTCATCATCGCGGTTGGCGCGGCATGGGCGGCCGTCGGCGCCGTCGTCATGCTGGCCGGTTCTACCGGCGTGCTGGGCGACCTTCATCTCAGCTCCGGCGGTCGTCTGACCGGCGGCTTCATGAGCGCCAACAGCGCCGCGACGGTTTACGGCGTTCTGCTGGTCCTCTCTGTCGCCAGTCTCGCCAGAGCAACCCGCAATTTCCGGCTCGGCCGGACCCCGCGGCGGACGTTCGCGCTCGGCGCCGCCGTGTTGTGCATTCTGCTCTTTACGACCTGCCTCCTGTCTACCGCATCCCGTATGGGCGTGGCGGCGACTTTAATCGCCGTTGTGGTGCTTCTCCTTTGGGAAACCCTCAGCCGAAAGGAAAAACCTTCGCGGCGACTGATCTTGCTGGCTCTGGCCGGCGCAACCGCCGCGGTTCTCGCGATAGGCGGCGCCGACGCCCTTTGGACCCGTCTCGAGAGCGTGGACTCCGACGCAGCAACACGCGGCGTGATATTCTCAGTCCATTGGAACGCCTTTCTTCAGTCCCCTCTGTTCGGGCACGGGCTGGGCAGTTTCAGCGCCATCAACGCCCAGCAGATGACACCCGAGAATTTCGGCGCCCTGCGAACGATCGGCGCCACCCACAATGTCTACATCCAGTGGCTCGAGGAAGCAGGCGTCCTGGGCGCTCTGCCGATGTTCGCCCTGATCGCCCTGATCATCGCCACGGCCATACGACGCTCGTCCCTGCAGGATACCGGCGCCACCCTCCAGCGGGGCCTGATCGCCGCCAACCTGGTCCTGCTGATCCATGGCGCGACGGACTATGCGATCCAGGTGCCGTCTATCGCCGCCTTCTGGGCCTATCTGCTTGGGCTGCAGTTCGCCTATGGCAAGGCGCGCACGGGCAAGTCTTCCGCCTGACACGAACCGACTGGGGCCATCCGGCTTGAAATCAAGGTTTTTGCGGGCGCCGCCGCCATGAACCTTGACTCCCGCCCGCCCCGGACCGACACGACCGGCCCATGATCACCCGCTATTCCCGCCCCGCCGCCGCCGCCATCTGGTCGCAAGAGACCAAGTACAAGATCTGGTTCGAGATCGAGGCCCATGCGGCGACCAAGATGGCCGAACTGGGCGTCATCCCCCAGGACGCGGCGGACGCCATCTGGGCCAAGGGCAAGGACGCGACCTTCGACGCCGACCGCATCGACGAGATCGAACGCACCACCAAGCACGACGTCATCGCCTTCCTGACCCACGTCGCCGAGATCGTCGGTGACGAGGCGCGGTTCCTGCACCAGGGCATGACCTCGTCCGACGTGCTGGACACCTGTTTCGCGGTCCAGCTGGCCCGCTCGTCGGACCTGCTGATCGACGGCGTGGACCGCGTCCTGGCGGCGCTGGAGACCCGCGCCAAGGAGCATAAATACACCCCGACCGTCGGGCGTTCGCACGGCATCCACGCCGAGCCCGTGACCTTCGGCCTGAAGCTGGCCGGCTATCACGCCGAATTCCAGCGCGCCAAACGCCGCCTGATCACCGCCAAGGAAGAGATCGCCACCTGCGCCATCTCCGGCGCCGTCGGCACCTTCGCCAATGTCGATCCTGCCGTCGAACAATATGTCGCCGACAAGATGGGGCTTCAGGTCGAGCCGGTCTCGACCCAGGTCATTCCGCGCGACCGCCACGCCGCCTTCTTTGCGGCCCTGGGCGTCGTCGCCAGTTCGGTCGAACGCCTCGCCGTCGAGATCCGCCACCTGCAGCGCACCGAGGTGCTGGAAGCGGAAGAGTTCTTCGACAAGGGCCAGAAGGGCTCGTCGGCCATGCCGCACAAGCGCAACCCGATCCTGACCGAGAACCTGACCGGCCTGGCCCGTCTGGTCCGCTCCGCCGTGACCCCGGCGATGGAAAACGTCGCCCTGTGGCATGAGCGGGACATCAGCCATTCGTCGGTCGAGCGCGGCATCGGGCCCGACGCCACCATCCACCTGGACTTCGCCCTGCAGCGCCTGGCCAATGTGGTCGAGCGGCTGAACGTCTATCCCGAGAACATGCAGGCCAACATCGACCGCCTGGGCGGTCTGGTGCATTCGCAACGGGTCATGCTGGCCCTGACCCAGGCCGGGATCTCGCGCGAAGCCGCCTATGCCGCCGTGCAGGAGAACGCCATGAAGGTCTGGCGCGGCGAAGGCGCCTTCCTGGACTTCCTGAAAGCCGACGAACGCGTCACCCTTCCGGCCGAGCAGCTCGAAGCCCTGTTCGACCTCGGCTATCACACCAAGAATGTGGACGTCGTGTTCAAGCGGGTGTTCGGCGAGGGGTGAGCCCCCAGCCGCAAGACGACCGCCGCATCGGCTTCCTCCCTGTCGTCGATGCGGACACCCGCCTGCTGATCCTCGGCAGTCTGCCCGGCGACGCGTCTTTGAAGGCGGCGCAATATTACGCCCATCCGCGCAATGGGTTCTGGCCCCTTATCGGCGGCTTGCTGGATGAGCCCATGGCCGCCCTGCCCTACGCCCACCGGCTGGACCGGCTGAAGGCGCGCGGCGTCGGCCTGTGGGACGTGATCGCCTCGGCCCAGCGATCCGGCAGTCTGGACGCGGCGATCCGGTCGCACGAGGCGGCGGATCTGCTCGGTCTTGTGGAGAGCTTACCCGAACTGAGGGCCGTGGCCTTCAACGGCGGTCTCGCGGCCAAGCTGGGACGGCGAATCCTAACGGGCCTCGACGGCGTCATCTTGGTCGATCTGCCGTCTTCCAGCCCCGCCCATGCAATATCCTTGTCGGCAAAGGCGGTGAGCTGGGCCATACTGGGCGACTTTCTCCCGGATAAGCCTGCCGCCTGATGATCCTGACCCTTTCCTGCCCCGACCGCCACGGCATCGTCGCGGCCGTTTCCGCCTTCCTGCTGGAGCGAGACGCCAATATCTCGGACGCCCAGCAGTTCGGCGACGCCTCCAGCGCCACCTTCTTCATGCGCGTGGTGTTCGAGCCGCGCGAGGGCGACGCCCATGAGGCGATCCACGCCGCCTTCGCGCCCCTCGCGGAGCGTTTCGCCATGGACTGGACCCTGCGGGGCCCTGCGCCGCGCAAGGTGATGATCCTGACCTCGCGCTTCGACCACTGTCTGGCGGACCTGCTGTACCGCTGGCGGATCGACGAACTGCCGATGCAGGTGACGGCCGTCGTCTCCAACCATCCGCGAGAAATGATCGGCCATGTCGATCTTGGCGACCTGCCCTTCCATCATCTGCCCGTCAGCGCCGCCGACAAGCCGGCGCAGGAGGCGGAACTGCTGCGCCTGATCGAGGAGACCGGCACGGAACTGGTCGTTCTGGCGCGCTATATGCAGATCCTGTCCGACGACCTCAGCAGCCGCCTGACCGGGCGGTGCATCAACATCCACCACTCCTTCCTGCCCGGCTTCAAGGGCGCCCGCCCCTATCACCAGGCTCATGCGCGCGGGGTGAAGGTGATCGGCGCCACCGCCCACTATGTCACGCCCGACCTGGACGAGGGCCCGATCATCGAACAGGACGTCGAACGGATCAGCCACCGCGACACCCCGGAAGATTTGATCCGTAAGGGTCGTGATATCGAGCGTCGCGTTCTGGCTCGAGCGGTTCGTCGGCACCTCGAGGATCGCGTTTTGCTGCACGGCACAAAGACCGTCGTGTTCGAAGACTGAATGGCCAAGCTGCGTCCTCTTGTCACGCCGCACGCATCCTTTAGGTGAACTCGAACGTAACCTTGTCGTGACCGCCACAGCGCGGGCCAACAGGGAACGAAACACCATGACAAATCTTCGCACGCTCATGCTCGTCGCCGTATCCGGCGGGGCGCTGATGGCGCTCGGCGCCTGCAACAACAACGAAACCACCACGCCCGCGGACTCCACCGCCATGGCGCCGGCCGAAGGCGCGGCCATGGCCCCCATGGGCGCCGACCCGATGGTGGGCGGCGCGGCCATGAGCCCGAACGAGACCATCGTCGCCAACGCCTCCAAGGCGTCGAACCTGTCCACCCTGGTCGCCGCGGTCCAGGCCGCAGACCTGGTCGAGACTCTGCAGGGCCCCGGCCCCTTCACCGTCTTCGCCCCCGACAACGCCGCCTTCGAGAAAATTCCTGAAGCCACCCGCACCGCCCTGCTGCAACCGGCGATGAAGGACGACCTGACCAAGATCCTGACCTATCACGTCGTCGCCGGCCGTCTGACCGCAGCCGACATCGCCAGCCAGGCCCAGGCCAACGGCGGGACCGCCACCCTGGAGACGGTTCAGGGCGAGGAACTGAAGGTCGCGGCAGGTCCGAACAACACCTGGGTCATCACCGACGCCAAGGGCGGCACGTCCACCATCACCCAGGCCGACGTGGCCCAGTCGAACGGAATGGTCCACGTGATCGACACGGTGTTGATGCCGTAAAAAAATATCAGTCCGGTCGGAACGGGCTGAAACCAAATCGGGCGTCTCGTGTTCTTCAAGGGCGCGAGACGCACAGTACGCCGGGTCAGACATCCCCCAACGTCCCCGGCAAAAAGAAAGGGCCGCACTTTCCCCCGGGTGCGGCCCTTTCGACGTCTGGCGTTCAGGCCCGAAGGCCGATGTCTCTGATGATTATTCGCTGCGCGGCTCGCCGGCGCGAATCTGCTCGCGGGCGATGGAGGCCAGCTCGTCGATCTTGGAGCGGATCTCGCCTTCGGACACCGACAGGCCCGAGGCCTTGAAGTCGCCGGCGACCTTGCGGAACACGTCCTCGTCGCCCGGCTGCTCCATGTCGGCGCGCACGATGGCGGCGGCGTACTGGTCGCTGCTTTCGGCCGACAGGCCCATTTTCTCGGCAGCCCACAGGCCCAACATCCTGTTGCGCCGGGCGATAGCCTTGAATTCCTGCTCCTGATCGAGGGCGAACTTGGCCTCGAAGGCCTTTTCCCGATCGTCGAAGGTCGTCATGTCGCCAGCATAGCTCCGCACGCCCCGCTAACCTCGGGGCAAGCGCCGTCTATAGCTGGACCGCGCCTGAACGCAACATGACTTCCGTCGCACCCTCGCCGATCGGCTTTCCGGCTCCGCCTTATTTGTATCGGGAGCCGCCTTAAGCTAAGGAGACCGCGAACGAGATTGACTGCCCGAACGATTCCGAAACGCGCCGCCAGGACCGGGTCTTCCCCTTTCCACCATGGCCGCGCGATTTTTGTTTCTGGAGGGCGCCCGTAAGCCGGGACCGGATTATGAACAGCAAGCGCAAGAAGATTTACGAGGGCAAGGCCAAGATCCTTTACGAAGGACCCGAGCCCGGCACCCTGATCCAGTACTTCAAGGACGACGCCACCGCGTTCAACGCTCAGAAGAAGGCGGTCCTCGAAGGCAAGGGCGTGGTCAACAATCAGATCAGCGAATTCATCATGTCGCGCCTGAACGGCATCGGCGTGACCAACCACTTCATCAAGCGCCTGAACCTGCGCGAGCAGCTGATCCGCGAAGTCGAAATCATCCCGCTGGAAGTCGTCTGCCGCAACATCGTCGCCGGCTCGATGAGCCAGCGCCTGGGCATCGAGGAAGGCACGCCCCTGCCCCGCTCGATCATCGAGTTCTACTACAAGAAGGACGAGCTCAACGACCCGATGGTCACGGAAGAGCATATCACCGCCTTCAACTGGGCCTCGACCCAGGAACTGGACGACATCCTGGCGATGACGGTGCGGGTGAACGACTATCTGTCGGGCATGTTCGGCGCGGTCGGCATCACCCTGGTCGACTTCAAGATCGAGTTCGGCCGCATCTGGGAAAACGACTTCAGCCGCGTCATCCTGGCCGACGAAATCAGCCCGGACAGCTGCCGCCTGTGGGACGCTACGACCGGCGAAAAGATGGACAAGGACCGCTTCCGCCGCGACCTGGGCAATGTCATCGAAAGCTACACCGAGGTCGCGCGTCGCCTCGGCATCATGAAGGGCATGCCGACGGTGATTCAGGGCGGCCTGCACTAATGACGGGCGTCGCGGAAGAAGGCGGCGAGTTCCGGCGGGCCATTGATCTGGCCGGAACCAGCCGCTTTCGCCGCATCGCAGGCGTCGGGCCGGTCTATGAGGTGACCGCCATCATCGGAGACCGCGTCAGGGCCTGTATGATCGACAACGACGAGGCCTTCGACTATCCGCTGGCCGACGCCGAAAACGACCCCCTGGCCTGATGTTCGCTATTTCCTTCGATCTGGACCTCAACGAGACGACCGCTATCCATCCCGCCGGGGTGAGGCAGGCGTATCGCGAGATCGAACGGACCCTGAAACGCTATGAGTTCCACCGCGTCCAACAGAGCGTCTATCTCACTGAGATCCCGGACCTCGCTAATCTGACCCTGGCCATGACCGCCCTCAAGGCTCTGCACTGGTTCCCCCAATGCGTGAAGGACGTTCGCGGCTTCCGCGTCGAGAACTGGTCCGACTTCACTCCCTTCATGAAAGGCAACGGCTGATGGCCAAAATCAAGGTTCACGTCTTCCTCAAACCCGGCGTCCTGGACGTCCAGGGCAAGGCCGTCGAAGGAGCCCTGCAAGGTCTCGGCTGGGCCGGCGTGTCCAACGCTCGCGTCGGCAAGCTGATCGAGTTCGACCTCGCCGGCGCTGAAGACCCCCAGGCCGAGGCCAAGAAGATGTGCGAGCAGCTCCTGGCGAATACGGTGATCGAAGGCTACCGCATCGAGGCGGCCTGAGACGCACAGGACTAAGGTCCGACCCTGCGCCGCCGGCGCTAAGATACCGAACAATGACAACTTGAGGTTGACCCAACCTCAATTAAAGATCATCGTTCTCTCAATCCTTGGGAGAACAACCAATGACGTTCACCGATATCCAACAGGCCCTGAAATCTCAGGGCTTCGATCCCGGTCCGATCGACGGCGTCTGGGGGACGCGGACCGCCGCGGCGGTTCGCGCCTTTCAGGCCAGCAAGGGCCTGACGGTCGATGGCATAGTCGGCCCGCGCACAGCTGCGGCCTTGGGGCTCGACGCCACGGTGACCAACCCCCTGGTGGACCCGTCGCTGGTCTGGTTCCAGGCCGCTTGGCGTCTGCTCGGCACAAAGGAAGCGCCGGGGACCGCCAACAATCCCGACATCCTGCAATGGGCGTCGGCCCTGGGCATCCCGTACAAGGGCGACGACGTCGCCTGGTGCGGTCTGTTCGTCGCCCACTGTATCGGCTCGACCCTGAGCGCCGAACCCCTGCCGAACAACCCGCTCTCCGCCCGCAACTGGTTGAAGTTCGGCGTCCAGACGACCGGGCAAACCGGGGCCGTCGCCGTCTTCTATCGCGGCGATCCGAACGGTTGGCTGGGCCACGTGGCCTTCTACATGGGTCAGGACAATGAGGCCTATCATGTCCTGGGCGGCAATCAGTCGAACGCCGTCAGCGTGGCCCGTATCGCCAAGGATCGGCTCCTGGGCTTCCGCTGGCCTTCGACGGTCCCGCCGGGATCCGGCAAGCCCGTCCTTCTGACCCCCGGCGGGCAGCTGTCGACGAACGAGGGCTGAGCTTTCCGTTCGGGATCAGGATGACTAGGTTTGGCCTCCCTATCGGAGCGCCCCATGACCTTCACCCTCACCTCCACCGACATTCAGGACGGCGGCGTCCTGCCCGACGCCCAGGTCCACGCCAAGGGAAACACCTCGCCCCACCTCGCCTGGTCCGGCGCGCCCGAGGGCACGAAGAGCTACGCCGTGACCTGTTATGACCCCGACGCCCCGACCGGTTCGGGCTTCTGGCACTGGACGGTCGCCAACCTGCCCGCCGACGTGACCGAACTGGCGACCGGCGCCGGTTCGCCCGACGGCCACCTCCCGCTCAGCGCCGTCCAGGGACGCACCGACTACGGCAAGGCCGGCTTCGGCGGCGCCGCCCCGCCTCCGGGCCACGGCCCCCACCGCTACATCTTCACCGTCTTCGCCGTGGACGTGGACCGGCTGGACGTGACCGCCGACGATTCCGGCGCCGTCTTCGGCTTCAACCTGCATTTCCACACCCTGGCCAAGGCCTCGATCACGGCGACCTACGAAAACCTGGGCTAATTCGTCGGTCGTCGCCCTTGTGGCGACACGAACCCTGACTATGTTGCGGCGCACAATGACAGACGCCGCACTCTCCCACGCCCCGCCCGCCCGTTCGCGGGCGGCGGTGGCCCTGGTGCTGATCGCCCTGGCCATGGGCGGGTTTGCGATCGGGGTGACCGAGTTCGCGGCCATGAGCATCCTGCCCGACTTCGCCGCCGGCCTCGGCGTCGACGCCCCAACGGCGGGCCATGTGATCAGCGCCTATGCCGCAGGCGTCGTGGTGGGCGCTCCGATCCTCGCGGTTCTGGGCGCGCGCAGCCCGCGCTGGCTGCTGCTGATCGGCTTCATGGCCCTGTTCGCCATCGGCAACGGCCTCTCCGCCCTCGCCCCGACCTATGAATGGATGCTGGTCTTCCGCTTCCTCAGCGGCGTGCCGCACGGCGCCTATTTCGGCGTGGCGGCCCTGGTGGCGGCCTCGGTCGTACCCCTGCACCTGCGCACCCGCGCCGTCTCGACCGTCCTAATGGGATTGACGGTGGCGACCGTGATCGGCGTGCCCTTCGCCAATCTGATCAGCCAGGCCTTCGGCTGGCGCTGGACCTTCGCCATCGTCAGCGTCCTGGCCGTCGTCACCATGGCTCTGGTCGCCCTGTTCGCCCCGCGCGATCCGGCCCACGCCGACGCCAGCCCGATGCGCGAACTGGGCGCCCTGAAGCGGAGCCAGGTCTGGCTGACCCTGGGCGTCGGCGCCATCGGCTTCGGCGGCATGTTCGCCGTCTACGCCTATCTGGCCTCGACGCTTCAGGCGGTGACCGGCGTGGGGCCGGAGATCCTGCCCTGGGTCTTCGCGTTCTTCGGCGTCGGCATGTTCCTGGGCAATATCCTGGGCGCCTGGGCCGCCGACCGGATCGGCTTCCCCGCAGCGGGCGGCCTTCTGCTCTGGAGCGCCGCCGCCCTGGCCCTCTACCCGTTCGCCGCGCCGCATCTGTGGGGGGTCATGGTCGTGGTCTTCCTGATCGGCGGTGGCGGCGGCCTGGGCTCCATCCTCCAGACCCGGCTGATGGACGTCGCCGGCGACGCCCAGACCCTTGCGGCCGCCCTGAACCACTCCGCCTTCAACACCGCCAACGCCATCGGCCCCCTGCTTGGCGGCATGGCCATCGCCGCCGGCTACGGCTGGACCTCGACCGGCTGGGTCGGTGTCGGCCTGTCTCTGGGCGGGTTTGCGATTTTTGTGGCGGCGTGGGTGGTGGGACGGAGACGCGCCGCGTCCGAGCGTTTGGCGTAACCACAGTTTATGGTAGTATGGGCTTATGGCCGACGTCACCAACGACCTCATCTACGAAGTGCTGAAGTCCATGCAGACGCGCCTGGACCGGATCGACGGCAACATCGCCGACGTGAAGGGCGAACTTCAGGCCATGCGCCTCCACCTCAACGGCCTGAACCAGGACGTCTCCAACCTGTATCAGGTCGTTGATCGCCAGGACGCCCGTCTCGGCCGGATCGAGACCCGCCTCGGACTTCTTGAACCCGCGCACTGACATTTCCTGAAAACGGTGCTAGAGGCCCGCGCCATGAGCGCAGCCGTCATCGTCTTCCCCGGTTCCAACTGTGACCGCGACTGCAGGGTCGCCGTCGAACGCTCCACGGGCGAGCCCGTCTCGATGGTCTGGCACGCCGAGACCGAACTGCCCCAGGGCCTGGACCTGATCGTCATCCCCGGCGGCTTCTCCTACGGCGACTATCTGCGCTGCGGCGCCATGGCGGCCCAGTCGCCGGTCATGCAGGCGGTCAAGAAGGCCGCAGACGACGGTGTCGCCGTGGTCGGCATCTGCAACGGCTTCCAGATCCTGTGCGAGGCAGGAATGCTGCCCGGCGCCCTGCTGCGCAACAAGGGGCTGAAATACGTCTGCAAGCCCATCGCCCTGACCGTCGCCAACGGCCAGACCCGCTTCACCGCCGGCTATCAGGGCCAGCGCGAGGTGACCATGACCCAGGGCAACGGCGACGGAAACTTCTTCGCCGACGCCGAAATCCTGGCCCGGATCGAAGGCGAGGGTCAGGTCGTGTTCCGCTATGTCGACAACCCCAACGGCTCGGTCAACGACATCGCCGGCATCCAGAATGCGCGCGGCAATGTCCTCGGCATGATGCCCCACCCGGACCGCGCTTTCGAGGCCGAACTGGGCTCCGCCGACGGCGCGACCCTGTTCCAGAGCATCTACGCGGCGGCTTGACCACTTAAAAACCCGCGTTCTCTCGCGCTTGTGACGCGCGATGATCGCGTTCTCCGCTAACCTGAAGATGCATCAGCGTCTTGGGGGCGATCATGGCGACTATTATCGACCCACTGCCCCAGGCGGTCCGCGACGACCTGGATCGGCTAAACGCCCTGCTCGACGCCGTGCCGCCCAAGACGGCCGGCGACAATCTGCTGATGGCCACCTGGAACATCCGGGGGTTCGGCAGTCTGACCGAGAAATGGGAAAGCGAGGAGGGCGACAGCCCCCGCCGCGACTTCCACGCCGCCGTCCTGATCGCGGCGGTGCTCGAACGGTTCGACGTCATCGCGGTGCAGGAGGTTAAGGCCAATCTGCGCGCCCTGCGCCATGTGCTCAAGAAGCTGGGGCCCGACTTCGGCTTCCTGATGACCGACGTCACCTACGGCGATCCCGGCAATGACGAGCGCCTGGCCTATATCTACGACGCTCGGCGGCTGAAGCCGTCCGGTCTGGCCTGCGAACTGGTGGTGCCCGAGGATCTGGACACGCCCTACGCCACCCCCGCCAACGCCTTTCAGCGCCAGTTCGTCCGCACCCCCTACGCCGTCAGCTTCAACGCCTCCGGCAAGACCTTCGTCCTCGTCACTCTGCACATCGTCTATGGCGAGAAGGGCGCGGACCGTGTCGCCGAACTGACCGCCATCGCCAAATGGCTGCGCCACTGGGCCGAGTCGATGGACGACTACGGCCAGAACCTGATCTGTATGGGCGACTTCAACATCGACCGCCACGGCGACCCGCTGTGGCAGGCCTTCACCTCGACCGGCCTCGTCACCGCGCCCGGTCTGGAAAAGGTGCCGCGCACCCTCAGTTCCTCGCTCGAGAAGCCCGACCTGGCCAGCTTCTTCGACCAGATCGCCTGGTTCGAGCGGCGCAAGGACGGCAGACCCTATCTGTCGCTGAAGTTCCGCAAGTCGGGCGGCCTGAACTTCCAGGGCGTGGTCCTGCCCCACCTGACCCGCACCCAGTTGTCCTGGCGAATCAGCGACCACTATCCGCTGTGGGTCGAATTCGGGCTGGACTGACTGCGCTCAGCGCCCCGACGTCAGGGTGCAGTCAAGCGCCGGGCTGTCCACCGGCGTCACTTCGTGTCATCGACGCCCTGAACGGCGAGGCTCTCGTCCAACTCGTCATCCTCATCCGCGATCGCGGATACGCCGTTCTCGAGTTCCTCATCCTCGTCGGCCGTAACGACGCCGCCCGGATCGCGTTGGGCCGCCAGTTCGCGGGCGCCCACGCCCTGACCCTGTTCTATCGCGTGATTGGCCTCGACCTCGTCGGTCTCGAAGCGGGGGGTGTCATCGTCACGGTCGGCCATTTCGGTCTCCAGTTCGTGCTGGTCTGACAACCAGCCGCCGCCCCGCCGGTTCCGCTAGCGACCGAAGAAGGGATCCAGACTTGCGCGCGACAGCGGACGAAACACCAGGAACTGCCCCGCGACGCTGACCGTCGCCTCATGCGCCTGCGGGCGCTGCAACACCGCCGGATCATCCAGCGACACCGCCCGCCCAGAGGCCAGGTCGCGCACATCCAGCGTCGGCATGACCGGCCGCCCATTCCCCGTCGCCAAGGCCGCCAGAAAGGCGCGAACCTCCAGCGCCTGTTGCTGCGGCGTCAGGGCCTGCCGCACCCGCCCCCACGCCGCCTGGGCCGACGCCGTCAGCACCACCGTCTGTTCGGTTGGTGTCGTGGTCTGGGCCCGCCCGGCCGTCGCGACCACGCACCCCGTCGTCGCGACCAGAACCAGGATCAGACGTGCGGTGGATTTCCTCATGCCCGCAGCCCAGCACGCCGACCGCGCTCACGGCAAGCTTCACATTTCACGCGATACGGTGAACCTTCCGGCTTCCCGGCGCGTACACTCAACCTGACCGCCGCCGTATCGGAATCCGCATGTCCTCGATCCTCCGCCCCACCCCCGCCCAGTGGACCCGCCGTCTGGTGGTCCTGGCCGCCACAGTCTTCGCCCTGGCCGTGCCTATGGTGCAGAACCTGGCCGGTCTGGGCCTGACCCAGGCCGAGTTCGCGGCGGATGGACACTCGACCCTGCGCGTCGCCGGCTACGCCTTCTCGATCTGGGGCCTGATCTATCTGGGCCTCATGGCCTACGCCGTCCGTCAGGTGCTGCCCCAGACGGGCGAGAGCACTCTGATCAACCGGATGGGCTGGCCGTCGGCCGTGGCCTTCTTCGGCATCGGCATGTGGATCGTCGTCGCCGCCCTGAACCTGAAGGCGGCCAGCGTCATCGTCATCTTCGCCTCCCTGATCGCCCTGCTCGCGCCGCTGGTGGCCTATTCCGGCTCCATCCGGGCGCTCAGCCGGACGGATCGCGACCGACTGCTGCTGGTCTGGCCTCTGGCGGCGCTCGCGGGCTGGCTGACGGTGGCGGCGCCGCTGAACCTGATCACCACCCTGACCGCCTTCGAGGCCCTGCCGGCCGCCCTGTCGCCCGAGGTATGGGCCATCCTGGCCATCGTCGTGACCACCGGCGTCGCCCTTGCCGTCACCGCCAGCCTCCGGACCATCGTCTATCCCCTGCCGACCGCCTGGGGCCTGCTCGGCGCCTTCGTCGCTGAACAGGCCGGCAAGCCCGCCGTCGCCTTCACCGCCTTGGCCGCAGCCATCGTCCTGCTGGTCGGAGGAGTGTTCCTGGCCTTCCGCCTGAAACCGGGGGTCGAGCGCTAGGAGTCCTTGGCCGGCGGCACAGGCGTATCGACCACCGCGTCTTCCCCGGCGCCGACGTCAAACGCGCCGGTCTCCTGAAATCCGACGCTGCCGATCCCGGTCGCCTGTCCGGTCAGCCGCTGCCGGCGGCTGATCATCGCCTGCTCGGGCGCGGCCTTGTCCATCTCGCGCGTCGTGGCCGGATCATTGGACCGATCCATCTGCTGGCCGGTGGCCGGCGTGACCTTTGTCGAGGGGGTGGAGGACATCAGATGCCCGCCCCTTCATCTTCAACTTCATCTTCATCTTCCTTCTGCGCCCGCTCGGCCATGGCCGAGGCGCCGGCGTCGTCGGCCGCAATCTCGGGCAGGTCTTCGTCTTCCGGCGTCGCGGCGGGGTCGATGGGGGTGTCGGTCATGGTGAACTCCGTGGTGGCTACACACGAAATGACGCCCAGCCTCTGGACGTTCCCCCCTACTCAGATCGTGATCGCCGCGTCCGTCTTCGAAAACTCCTCGCCCTTGAACAGCAGCGGTTCGCCACTGCTCAGGCTCAGCGCATAGGCGAAACAGTCGCCATAGTTCAGCCGCGCCGGATGACGCCCCTTGCCGAACCGCACCATGGCCTCGCAGCCGATCCGCATCTGCGCCTGATCGACGGGAACCAGGTCCAGCCGGTACTCCTCCGCAAGACGCCCGAGCACGGGCCGGGCGTCCACGCCGAGCCGGGACGTCAGCACCGCCGCCAGTTCCACCCAGGTCGCGACACTGACCCGGCGCGTCGTCGCCGAACGGATCCGCTCATCGAACGCGGCCGCTTCCGGCTCTCTCAGAACAATGGCGACGAAGGCGGAGGCGTCGATGACCATCAGCGCGGCAGACCGTGCTCGTCGTACATCTCATCGTCGATTTCCTGAAGAGAGCGGCCGTCGCCGGGCGGCAGGGTCCGCAGATAGGCGAACAGGGCCTCGCGCTTGCTCGCCCGCTCCGCCGCCGCCGCCTCATCGGCGGTCAATTCCTTCCAGGTCTTGTCCAGGGCGATGTCGATGGCCTCGGTCAGGCTGACCCCCAGCCGCTCGGCGACGGCGCGCGCCTTGCGCTCCGTCTCGGCGCGCTTGATGCTGAGGCCCATTCTAGAACTCTCAAAATGCTGTCTAGAATATAGCCTATCGGCCCATCACCGGCTAGAAGCCCCCGCCATGAGCGCTCCCCAGAAGACCCCCGCCAAGACGATGGCCGAACTGGCCGCCGAATACGGCCTGGCCCCAAACGAATATCAGGTCGTCCTCGACCGGCTGGGCCGCGAGCCCAACCATGTCGAACTGGGCGTCTTCTCGGTCATGTGGTCCGAGCACTGCTCATACAAATCCTCCAAGATCCACCTGGGCAAGTTCCCGACCACCGGCGACCGCGTCATCTGCGGCCCCGGTGAGAACGCCGGCGTGATCGACATCGACGACGGCGACGCCTGCATCTTCAAGATGGAGAGCCACAACCACCCCTCCTACATCGAACCCTATCAGGGCGCGGCGACGGGCGTGGGCGGCATCATGCGCGACGTCTTCACCATGGGCGCCCGGCCGGTGGCCCTGCTGAACGCCCTGCGCTTCGGCGATCCCAGCCACGAGAAGACCAAACGCCTGGTCAAGGGCGTCGTCTCCGGCATCGGCGGCTACGGCAACTGCGTCGGCGTGCCCACCGTGGCGGGCGAGACCAATTTCCATGCCGGCTACAATGGCAATATCCTGGTCAACGCCATGTGCGTGGGCCTGGCCAAGGCCGACAGCATCTTCTATTCGGCCGCCCCCTCGGCGGGCCTGTCGGTCGTCTATTTCGGCTCCAAGACCGGCCGCGACGGCATCCATGGCGCCACCATGTCCTCGGCCGAGTTCGACGACGAGTCGGAATCGAAACGCCCCACCGTCCAGGTCGGCGACCCCTTCGCCGAGAAACTGCTGATCGAGGCCACCCTCGAACTGATGGCCTCGGGCGCCGTCGCCGCCATCCAGGACATGGGCGCGGCGGGCCTGACCTCCTCCTCGGTCGAGATGGCCGGCAAGGGCGGCGTCGGCATCGAGCTGAACATGGACGCCGTGCCCCAGCGTGAAGAGGGCATGACCGCCTATGAGATGATGCTGTCGGAAAGCCAGGAGCGGATGCTGGCGGTCCTCAAGCCGGGCCGCGAAGCCGATGGCGAACGCATCTTCAAGAAATGGGGTCTGGACGCCGCCACCATCGGCGTCACCACTGATACCGGCCGTCTGGTGCTGAAGCATCACGGCGAGACCGTGTGCGACGTGCCCCTGGCGCCCCTGTTCGACGACGCGCCCTTGTACGACCGCCCCTGGGTCCAGCCTGAGTTGCAGCCCAGGCTGAACCCTTCCGACATTCCCGCGCCCGAAAACTGGGCCGATGCGGTGATGAAGGTGATCGCCTGCCCCGACATGGCCTCCAAGCGCTGGATCTGGGAACAGTACGACCGCCACGTCATGGCCGACACGCTGCAGGACTCGGCCACCGGCGCCGACGCCGGCGTGGTCCGCGTCCACGGCACGGACAAGGGTCTGGCCGTCACCAGCGACTGCACACCCCGCTATGTCCAGAACGACCCTTACGAGGGCGGCAAACAGGCGGTGGCCGAGGCCTGGCGCAACCTGACCGCCGTCGGCTCGCGTCCCATCGCCATCACCGACAATCTGAACTTCGGCAACCCGCAGCGCCCCGAGATCATGGGCCAGATCGTCCGCGCCATCGACGGCATGGCCGAGGCCTGCCGCGAGCTGGTCTTCCCGGTCGTGAGTGGGAACGTGTCGCTCTATAACGAGACCAACGGCGTCGCCATTCCGCCCACCCCGACCGTCGGCGCCGTCGGCCTGCTGGCCAACTACGACGTGGTGACCAACTTCTCGACCATGGCCGCGGGCGATGCTCTGGTCCTGATCGGCCAGACCGTCGGCGAACTGGGCGCCTCCATCTATCTGCGCGAGGTTCTGGGCCGCGAGGACGGCGCCCCGCCGCCCGTCGATCTGAAGCTGGAAAAGAAGACCGGCGACTTCGTGCGCGACCTGATCGAGGCCGGCGATCTGACCGTGGTCCACGACCTCTCGGACGGCGGCCTGATCGGCGCGGCCGCCGACCTGGTCCTGGCCTCAGACGTCGGCGTGACCCTCGACGCCTCCAGCGCCGCCCACGCCCACATCTTCCTGTTCGGCGAGGATCAGGCCCGCTACCTGGTCGCCGTGCCCGACGCCGACGCCCTGATCGCCAAGGCCCAGGCTGAGGGCCTTCACGCCTCGGTCGTCGGCCACGCCGGCGGCGACGCCTTCGGCTCGAAGGGCGACAAGGGCGAACTGTTCAGCATCCCCGTCGCCCATCTGCGCGAATGGCACGAAGGCTGGATGCCGGGCTGGCTCGGCGACGCCGCATGATCCGCACCGCCCCGCCGATCGCGTTGCTCCTCGTGCTAGGGGCCTGCGACGGCGGCGGCGATCCGGTGCAGCAGGCGCTGCGTGAAGCGTCGGCCGCCAACCAGGCGGCGGCGACCCGAACGACAGCGGAAATGCAGGCAGCGGCTCAGACTGCGGATCAGGCCTATGTCGCCAAGATGATCGCCCATCACGAAAGCGCCGTCGCCACGGCCCGGGTCGCCCTGCGCGACAGCCGCGATCCGGAAATCCGGCGCATGGCCCAGATGGTCATCGACACTCGAACGCGTGAGATCGCCGAAATGAAGACCTGGGCGCCGACCGCCCCTAAGGCGAACTGAACTTGGCTAAGGGATCCTATCCCGGCGGCGGAAAACGGGCGCGTCCTCCCGGTTCCAAAACTGCGCCGACGGGACGTCTTGCCGAGCGGAAGCCGGGCCGGCCTGCCGCACGGACGCCGTCCAAGCCTTCACAGATCACGAGAGACGAACTGAAGCACTTCAGTTTTCGCGGTCGATCCAAAGAGGCGTTTCTGGATGAGCTCGATCCGTGGCTCCGCGCCTGTTTCAAGAACGGCTTCACCCGGCCCAACGAGATCGCCGGCCTTCTGAACAAATTGCGGAAGACAACCGCCTGCGGCCAACCGTGGACGCCTCACCTTGTCTGGGGTCTGCAACGCTTTCTGTTCGAGCGGCGCGAAAAGCGCAGAGCCGCTCAATCGGGTGAAGCGGCCCCGGTTTTGAAGCCCGCAGCCTCAGGCCAGGGCTCGAAGGATTTGAGTGCTGAGGATATGGCGCGGCTGCTCGGCGCCATCGGCAGGGCGTCGCCTTCTCGTTGACGTCGTACTGGTCCACTATGCTTCATGAACGCTTGCACCAGATCGCACGTTTTAGGGACGACGCGCCCGGCTGACGGGCGATTTGAACAGGAGCGGCTTATGGACGCGACGACGGCCGACACCATCTTCCGCCCCGCCATCCCGCCCCGTCGCACGGGCGGTCCCCTGCCCCTGCTGCCCTTCCTTTGGATCAGCTGGCGCGACCCGATCCGCATGTGGTCAGAGCGGCATTTCACCGAGCCGCAGTTGCACGGCAACAGCGCTTTCGGCGAGATCCTCGTCGTCAGCCATCCCGAGGGCGTCCGTCACGTCCTGACCGAAAACGCCGCCAACTACGTCAAGGGCGACCTGCAACGCCGGGTGCTGGGCCCCATGCTGGCCGAGGGCCTGCTGCTGACCGAGGGCGACACATGGCGTCGCGCGCGCCGCATCCTGGCCCCCCTGTTCACCCCCGCCAAGATGGCCACCCTGAACGCCCGTATGGCCGAGGTCTGTCAGGCCCGCGTGACCGGCTGGTCCCTGTCCGCGCGCGGCCGGGTGCTGGATATCGACAGCGAGATGTCCGGCCTGACCTTCGACATCCTGTCCGCCACCATGTTCTCGGACGAGTTGGGCGGCGAGGCGCGCGGCTTCGAGCGCGCCCTGAACCAGTTCCTGGCCAATGGCGCGCGCATCGATCCGCTGGACGTGCTGGGCGCGCCGGACTGGGCCCCGCGCCTGGGCCGTCTGGCCAGTTTCCGCTCGGCCCGCTTCTTCGAGCAGCGCGTCACCACACTGGTCGAGGCCCGCCGCGCCCGGATCGAGGCCGACGCCGACGCTCCCGACGACCTGCTCAGCGCCCTGCTGCTGGCCCGCGACGAGAACGGCGGACCCGGCCTGTCTGACGAAGAGGTCGCCTCCAACATCCTGACCTTCATCCTGGCGGGACATGAGACCACGGCCCGCGCCCTGGGCTGGACCCTGCACCTGCTGTCGCGCCAGCCCGAATACCTGGCCCGCCTGCAATCCGAGGCCGACGCCTTCGACGTCTCCGATCCCAAATGGGCCGAGGCCCTGCCCTGGACCCGCGCCGTGCTGGACGAGACCATGCGCCTGTTCCCGCCCGCCCCGACCATGGCCCGCAAGGCCCTGGCCGACGACGAGATCGGCGGCCAGCCGATCAAGGCCGGCGCCACCGTCATCATCTCGCCGTGGATCCTGCAACGCCACAGCCTGCTCTGGGACGACCCCGACGCCTTCAAGCCGGAGCGTTTCCTGCCGCAGAACCGCAAGTCCATCGACCGCTATGCCTACATCCCCTTCAGCGCCGGTCCCCGCGTCTGCATCGGCGCCGCCTTCGCCATCCAGGAGGCGATGATCGCCCTGGCCTCCGTCCTGCGCGTAGCCGAGGTCGAGGCTCTGACCACGGTCGAACCCCGCCCGGTTCACCAGATCACCCTGCGCAGCCGCGAGCCCATGCGCCTGCGACTGCGCGCGCGACGGCGCTGACCGTAACGGCGGATCGGACCGACGTTACAAACCCATCGCGGAGGCGACGCAAACCGCCTATAGGCGGCGAAAGTCTCTTTTCGGAAGTCCCGTGCGCACCGCCGTCCTCCTGCCCCCCGGCTGCCGCTTTTCCGAAGCCCAGCCCAATTCGATGGAGACGGTGGTCCGGACCCTGCTGACCGCAGGAGGAGAAAACGAGACGCGGGTCTTCTGTTGCGAAGGCGACGAGGACCCGCCGCCGCCCGGCGTCGTCGCTCTGCCGGACAGCGGCCGTCAGCAGGCCCTGTTCACCGCCCTCAACGACTACAAGCCGCACCTGATCGAACACCACCAACAGGTCAGACAGGCCCTCGCCGTCTCCTCGCGTTTTCCCGACGCCGCCCACCTGCTGTACCGGCACAACGCCTTAAAGCCGGCCCGCCATATGCTGGACCGCTGGCGCTATGCCGCGCGCTTCGCCCGGATGGACGGCTTCATCTTCGTCAGTGTCGCCGAACGGGACGCCTTCGCCCGCGCCTATCCCCACCTCGCCGACCGCGCCCACGCCCTGCCTAACCCCATCGACGCCGCACCCTGGTTCGCCTCGCCCGACGATCGCCAGCCGGTGATCGCCTTCGCCGGCCGGGCCATGCCGGAAAAGGGATTGGACGTCCTGTGCGCCGCCCTGCCCGCCGTGCTCGACGCCCATCCCGACTGGCGCGCGGTGCTGATGTTGAACGACTGGGACAGGCACGCCGCCTGGGCCGGGCCGCATCTCGCCCCTCTGGCGCGCTACGGCGCTCGGGTCTCCGTCATTCACTCGGCCCCCCTGTCTCAGGTGCGCGACACGATGAAAATCGCCGCCATCGCCCTGACCCCCTCGGTGTGGGACGAACCCTTCGGTCTGACGGCGGTCGAGGCCCATGCGGCGGGCGCGGCCCTGATCTCATCCGGCCGGGGCGGCCTGCGCGAGGCCAGCGGCGACCACGCCCTCTATGTCGATGACGTCACGCCCGGAAGCCTGACGGCGGCGATGGAGCGCTTGATCATCCATCCAGAAGAGCGCCTGGCCTTGGCCCGCGCGGGTCAGCGCTATGTGATGGCGACTCACACGCCGCAACAGAGATCCGCTGAACTGGAACAGATCCGCAAAACCGTCCTCCTGTCGCGCCGCCGCCTCGCCGCCTGACCTGCGACACAGCGCCCCCGCGCCCGGCCGCGGCGGCTCGAAAATCTGTCACATCGCGGCGATAGAGCCGGGCTCCAGTTCGGGGATATTCGATGACCACGCTCGCCCTCTCGCGCCGTTCCATGTTGGCCGCCTTCGGTGGAGGCCTGGCGCTGTCGCCGACCGGCCCCGCCCTGGCCCAGGCCGTTTTCGACACCAACCCGTTCCGGCTGGGCGTCACGGCCGGCGACCCCCTGCCCGACGGCTTCGTCATCTGGACACGCCTGGCCCCTGACCCCGTCGCCTACGGCTCCGGCATGCCCCGTGCGCCCATCGCCGTGAAATGGGAAGTCGCCGCTGACCGCGGCTTCAACACCGTCGTCCGATCCGGCGAGGTGATCGCCCGACCCGAACTGGGCCATTCCGTCCACGTCGAGGTCGAAGGGCTGGAGCCCGCCCGCCTCTATTTCTACCGGTTCCAGTGCGGGACCGAGCGCAGCGGCGTCGGTCGCGCCAAGACCGCCCCCCTGGCCGGCGCCTCCGTCTCGGCGGTCCGCTTCGGCGTCGCCGGCTGCCAAGCCTATGAGAGCGGCTATTACACCGCCCACCGCAAGATGGCGGAAGAGGATCTGGATTTCATCTTCTGCTACGGCGACTACATCTACGAGGGTCGCGGCAACCCCATCTATCAGTCGGGCGCCGGCCCCCAGGACAATACCCGCGTCCACCTGGGCGGCGAAATCTACAGCCTCGACGACTATCGCCGCCGCTATTCCCAGTACACGATGGATGCGGACCTCCAGGCCTCGCGCGCCTCGGCCGCCTGGTTCTGCACCTATGACGATCACGAGATCGACAACAACTGGGTCGGCGACATCGATCAGGACGGCGTCTCGCCCGAAATCTTCAACCTGCGCCGCGCGGCGGCCATGCAGGCCTTCTACGAGTTCATGCCGATGCGGAAGTCGGCCTTCCCGCGCGGCGTCGCCATGCAGGCCTATCGCCGGGCCCAGTATGGCGACCTGCTGGACATCGCCTTCCTCGACACCCGCCAGTACCGCACGGACCAGCCATGCGGCGACCGCTACAACGCCACCTGCCCCGGCATAGAGGCGACGGCGGCCCAGGTTCTGGGCGACGCCCAGGAGGCCTGGCTGCTGACCAACCTCGACCGCTCGAAGGCCCGGTGGAAGGCCCTGGCCCAGCAGATCATGATGATGGATCTGAACCGCAACACCTCCGGCGGCCAGGGCGTCAACACCGACAGCTGGGCCGGCTACCGCGTGCCCCGCAACCGCCTGCTGCGCCACATCCGCGACCGCCGCATCGACAATGTCGTGGTCCTGACCGGCGACGAGCATCAGAACTACGCCGGCGGCCTGTGGCTGGACGGCAGCCAACCCGAAGGCGCCCCCATCGCGGTCGAGTTCGTCTCGACCTCGATCAGCTCGGGCGGCAACGGCTCGGATCGCGGCTCGGACTACGACCGCTTCCTGTCCGCCAATCCCCAGCTGAAGTTCCGCAACACCCAGCGCGGCTATCTGGTCTGCGAAGCCACCCCGAACCTCTGGACCACCCAGTTCAAGGTCCTGGACAAGGTCTCCGACCGTTCGGGCGAACTCAGCGTCCGTCAGACGATGGTGGTCGAGGCCGGATCGAACACCCTCACCGCCGCCTGATCCTTCAGGTAAAGCGCAAGGCGTTCGCGATCACCTTCGAAGAGACGATCGACGAACGCTTGAACCTCAAGCTCGAGATAGTTTGCTCGGCTCACCTGGGGAACATAGACCAGAATTCCTGACGTCCTGTCCGATCGGATGATGTCCTTGTGCATCAGCCGGTTCAGCAAGGTCTTGATGGTGGCGTCGCCCCACGACTGGTCGCGCCTGACTTCGTCCAGCAAAGCCTTCGGCGACAAAGGCCCCCGCCGCCAAAGCGCCGCCATGACGGCGCTCTCAGCTTCGGTGATTGCAATACGGAGCATCAGGCGCTCAGGACCGCGCGATCTATACGAGCATCGACCGCCCAGTTGCACGCCACCGCCACCACCCCGACGAGAAGCCCGAGCACCAGCACCAAGGTTGCCTCCGCAAGCCCCGGCGCCAGCACCTCAAATGGAACCGGGCGCCCGAGACCTGCTATGGCGAGGAATCCCCAGAAGGCATTCAGACCAGCCCCCAACAGACCCAACAGAGGACCGGCGAGACGCAGTGCGGACAGATAGGCGGAGCCGCCGCTGATACCCGGCGACAGCAGTTTGCGGCCCGCGATCAAGATCGCAGCGACCATCGACGCGCAAAGCATAACGATCATCAGCTTGATCGGAACCGCCGCATCGAAAAACACCGTCGCCGCCGTAAACTCAGAGGCCGCGAAGGCGGGCGAAGACAGGCCGATCAGCGGAAAAGAAGCCAGCAAAATAGGATAGGCACGAGACATAGCGCTCTCCAAGATTACGTTCGTAATCTTTTTAAACTACACTCGTAATCTGACCCGTCAAGCTACAAAACAGGCACTGCCTGCGACAGCCGCCCGCCGACCCGGATCGGCTCGACCCGCGTCGCCAGCCCCGTCCTGTCGTCCGTCTCCACGAAGACGCCGCACACCGTCGCCGGACCGGACGCGGGCGTATAGCGCCCACCCGACAGCCGGGTGGTGAAGCGGCGCAGCGGCTCTTCCTTCTCGTTGCCGATGACGCTGTCATAGTCGCAGCAGCCGCCGGCGTCGGTCTGATAGGCCGTGCCGCCCGGCAGGATCTGGCAGTCGGCGGTCGGGACGTGGGTATGGGTGCCGACCACCAGCGACGCTCGCCCGTCGCAGAAGTGGCCCATGGCCATCTTCTCGCTGGTCGCCTCGCAGTGCATGTCGACGATCACCGCGTCGGCCACAGCCCCCATGGGCGCCGCCGCCAGCTCGCGCTCCACGGCCCCGAACGGATCGTCCATCGGGTCCATATGCACCCGGCCCAGCACATTCATCACCAGGACGGTGCGGCCCGTGTCGGTCTCGAACAGATTGGCCCCCGCGCCCGGCGCATCCATCAGCCGCGGATAGTTGGCCGGCCGGATCAGGCGCGGCTCGCGCACGATATAGGTCAGGGCCTCGCGCTGGTCCCACGAGTGATTGCCCAGGGTCAGGCAGTCCGCCCCCGCCATGAACAGCTCGCGCGCCGTATTCTCGGTGATGCCGAACCCGCCGGCGGCGTTCTCCGCATTGATCACCACGAAGTCCAGCTTCAGGTCGCGCTTCAGGCCCGGAAGATGATCGCTGATCCCGTCACGGCCGGACTTGCCGATGACATCGCCGAAAAATGCCAGTCTCATTCGTGTACGCCTTTAGCACGATCCGACCAGTCCTCGACCCTCAGGCCGGGAACGCGCTCGAACTCGCCAGTGTTGCGGCTGACGACAGTCAGCCCCCGACTGCGAGCATGACCCGCAATCTGATAATCATAAGGTCCGATAGGGCGTCCTTGACGCTCCAAATCCGCGCGGATGGCCGCTGTATGCCGCGCCGCATCTTCGTCAAAGGCAAGAATATCCAGTCGCGCCAGAAACGCCTCGAGCCGTTCGGCGCGACGAGAGTCAGCCAGCTTGCTGGGACCGACCGCCAACTCCATGACGACCACCGTCGAAACGTGAAGCGGCTCGTGCTCGGTTCTTAGGCGCGCACCCAACGCGGCGCTGCGCCCCCGTAGAATGTCGATACAGATGCTGGTGTCCAGCATATAGCCGGTGCTCACCAGTCCTCCCGCTTCTGCATCTCGGGCTGATCGCGATCTGGCCAGTCCGAAATGCCGGGTTGGTCGAGAAAGTCGTCCCACAGCGCATCCACCGGCACCAGGCGCAAGCTCTTGCCCTCCTTGATGACGCGAAGCTCCTTCACGTCATCGGGAAAGGCCACGGCCTTGGGCAGTCGCACGGCCTGCGAGCGATTGGACTTGAAGACCGTGGCTTTCAGCGGGGCGCTCATGGCCTCCCTATCGGCTTGCCGCACGTATATGTCAACGGCATATCCCTCAGAACGCCCGATACCCGGCCTCGGTAAGCACCCCGTGCAGCCGCATGTCGTGCGCTTCCAGCGTAAGAACCTCGACCGCCTGTCCCGCATAGGCGAAGCCGATCCGGATCACATCGGGCCGCGCCGCAAAGGTGCGGTCGTAAAACCCGCCGCCCTGCCCCAGCCGCCCCCCGACCGCGTCGAAAGCCAGCAGCGGCGTGATGATCAGATCCGGCTCCAACACCTCGGCCAGCGGCAGGGGCGCGGGACAGCCGGCGGCGTCCATCTCCAGCGGCTCGCCCGGCGACCAGGCGCGAAAGACCATTGGCGCGTCCCGCTCCAGCACCACCGGCAGGCACAGCCGCCGCCCCGCCGCCTCTAGCGCAGCAGCCAGGGCCTCGGTGGCCAGCTCGGATCCCATGGCGCGATAGAGGGCCACGACCCGCCCGGGCGGCAGGGCCTCCGCATGATCGGCGGCGCGCCGGGCGGCCATCGGATCGGCCTCGGCCAGAGCCTTGCGCCGCGCGCGGGCGGCCGACCGGAGTTCATGCTTCTCAAGGGTCATGACGCGGGCTTACACGCCCCATCCGGTCCCGCACAGAGACCATGCACCTCGTATGCCCGACTCGCTCAAGCACCGCGCCGCCGCGCGGCGAGCGGCAGCGCAACAATCGCTCAAGCAGCGAGCGACCGCGTCGCGAGCGGTAGCGATAAAAATCGCTCAAGCAGCGAGCCGCCGCGCGGCGAGCGGTAGCGACAAAAAGAAAGAAGTTGGCGGCGCCGCAAGAACCGTGAAGGGCGTTTAAATCCTCTCGAACCTGGGTAGCCAGGTGGGCTCCATATGCCCAGGCCCTCGAGCCCGGACAGGGACAGATCCCTTTGAGTGAATTAAGGTCGCGAGGAAATGTATGCCTTCGACGAGGGCCGCAGCAGGACCCGCCGTCAAACAAGATAGGCGCTGCGCCCCGCCTTCTCAAGCGCCGGGATCAGATTGATTGCGCGATCTTCTCGATCCGCGCCGCCACGGCGTTCAGCGCCTCGGCCACCCCGTCGCTGGTCGGCGGCGCGGCGGCTGTCTGCGGCGCAGGACCCCCGCCCCCGTTCAGCCGCGCCTCGTGCAATTCGTCCGACAGGATCAGGGCCGACATCAGGAACAGCCGCAGGTCCCCCACATGACCCACGTCCTGGGCCACCTGGCGCACCTGGTTGTCGAACTGTTTCGCCAGGATGCGGACCCGCTCCTCCTGCCCGTCGGCGCAGCCCACCGCATAGGGGCGGCCGTTGACCTCTACCGTCACCGTCGCCATCAGCCGGCCTCGCTTTCGGTCTCGTCGTCGTCTTCGGTCAGGTCGTCCTGATCCAGCACCTCGCGCACCGCCGCCGCCGCCCGCGCCAGGGCCTGCGACGCCTCGCGCCCGGCGGCCTCCAGCTCGGCCACGCGCGCCGTATCCGCCCCGTTCCCAGCTCTGGGCGCGAACAGGTCGTCGTCGGCGATCGCCGGCGCCGAGGCCGGACGGGCCTTCAGCTCCAGGATCTTGCGTTCAAGTTCGGCCAGGGCCCGGTCGATACGGGCCCGTGCGGCCGTGGTGGCGTCTGCCATCGGTCGCTCCTTATAAATTCCGTATAGAACCCGAGGACGCGCCGGGGTAAAGCGGCGCGCTTCTGAATTTCCGCTTCCGCCGAAAGGTCTTCCCCCGTGACCGACGTCAAATCCGCCCCCAAGGCCACGCCCCAGCAGATGGCCAACGCCATCCGCGTCCTCGCCATGGACGGCGTCGAACAGGCCAAGTCGGGTCACCCCGGCATGCCCATGGGCATGGCCGACGTCGCCACGGTGCTGTTCTCCAAGTTCCTGAAGTTCGACGCCAGCCGCCCCGACTGGGCCGACCGCGACCGCTTCATCCTGTCGGCGGGCCACGGCTCGATGCTGATCTACGCCCTGCTGCACCTGACCGGCTACAAGGCCGCGACCAAGGAAGAACTGTCCAACTTCCGCCAGTGGGGCTCCAAGACCGCCGGCCACCCCGAATACGGCCACATGCCCGGCGTCGAGGTCACCACCGGCCCCCTGGGCCAGGGTCTGGCGACCTCGGTCGGTTTCGCGATGGCCGAACGTCACCTGGCCGCCAAATACGGCGACGACCTGGTCGATCACCGCACCTGGGTCGTCGCCGGCGACGGCTGCCTGATGGAGGGCGTGTCGCAAGAAGCCATCGCCCTGGCCGGCCGGTACAAGCTGAACAAGCTCACCGTCCTGTGGGACGACAACGAGATCACCATCGACGGCAAGGTCTCCCTGTCCGACGCCACCGACCAGAAGGCCCGCTTCAAGGCCGCCGGCTGGGCGGTCAAGGCCATCGACGGCCATGACATGGACGCGATCAAGTCCGCCCTCAAATGGGCGACCCGCCAGGACAAGCCGACCCTGATCGCCTGCAAGACCAAGATCGGCAAGGGCGCCGCCACCATGGAAGGCAGCCACAAGACCCACGGCGCCGCCCTGGGCGCCGCCGAGATCGCCGCCACCCGCCTGGGCCTGGCCTGGGATCACGAACCCTTCGAAATGCCGGCGACCATCGCCGACGCCTGGGCCAAGGTCGGGCGTCGCGGCTCCAAGGACCGCAAGAAGTGGGAGGCCCGCCTGGCCGCCTCCGGCCAGGCCGCCGACTTCACCCGCGCCATGAAGGGCGACCTGCCGGAGGGCGCCTTCGACGCCCTGAACGCCAAGATCGCCGAACTGATCGAGACCCAGCCCGCCCAGGCCACGCGTCAGTCCTCGGGCGCCGCCCTGGACCAGGTCTTTGCGTCCATCCCCGAACTGGTCGGCGGCTCGGCCGACCTGACCGGCTCGAACAACACCTTCGTCGCCGGCACCCCCATCCTGGACGCGCCGTCGTATGAAGGCCGCTACGTCAACTGGGGCATCCGCGAGTTCGGCATGGCCGCCGCCATGAACGG
This sequence comes from Brevundimonas sp. FV2ps16, assembly GCF_058681075.1. Lineage (NCBI taxonomy): Bacteria > Pseudomonadati > Pseudomonadota > Alphaproteobacteria > Caulobacterales > Caulobacteraceae > Brevundimonas > Brevundimonas sp. FV2ps16. Next base: position 3,261,557 of record NZ_CM178728.1, read on the forward strand.
CCTGGCCCTGCACGGCGGGATCATCCCCTATGCCGGCACCTTCATGGTCTTCTCGGACTACAGCCGCCCGGCCATCCGTCTGGGCGCCCTGATGGGGGTCCGCGCCATCCACGTCCTGACCCACGACTCGATCGGCCTGGGCGAGGACGGCCCGACCCACCAGCCGGTCGAACACCTCGCCGCCCTGCGCGCCATCCCCAACCTGCTGGTCTTCCGCCCCGCCGACACGATCGAGGCCATGGAGTGCTGGCAGATCGCCCTGCAATCCAAGACCACCCCCTCGGCCATGGCCCTGTCGCGCCAGAAGACCCCGGCCGTCCGCACCGCCGCCTCGACCGAGAACCTCTCGGCCAAGGGCGCCTATGAGATCAAGCCCGCCTCGGGCGAGGCCAAGGCCACCCTGTTCGGCACCGGCACGGAACTGGCCCTGGCCCTGAAGGCCGCCGAAACCCTCGAGGCCGAAGGCGTCCCGACCCGCGTCGTCTCCGTCCCCTGTGTCGAACTGTTTGAACAACAGGACGCCGCCTACCGCGCCTCGGTCATCGGCCGCGGCACGATCCGCGTCGCCGTCGAGGCCGCCATCAAACAAGGCTGGGAAGGCTTCATCGGCGAGGACGGCGCCTTCATCGGCATGACCGGCTTCGGCGCCTCCGCCCCCGCCGAGGTTCTGTACGACAAGTTCGGCATCACCGCCGACGCCGTCGTCGCCGCGGTCAAGGCGCGACTGTAATCTTCGTCATCCTCCGGCAAGCCGCGAAGCGGCGCAGACCGGGGGACCCAGCGGCGCGCGAGAGCGCGAACCTGTCGCGCACGCTGGCCGTTGGTCTTGTTGAACCATTTCGCCTTCGGCGCCGCTGGGTCCCCCGGTCTCGCTGCGCTCGCCGGAGGATGACGAAAGGAACACGTCGATGAAACTCGGCACCCCCCTCTCCGACACCGCCGTCCGCGTCATGCTTCTCGGCTCGGGCGAACTGGGCAAGGAGGTCGCCATCGAGCTTCAGCGGCTGGGCGTCGAGGTGATCGCCGTCGATCGCTACCCCAACGCCCCCGCCATGCAGGTCGCCCACCGCAGCCACGTCATCCCGATGACCGACCCCCAGGTGCTGAACGGCGTCATCCTGGCCGAGGCCCCGCACATCATCGTGCCCGAGATCGAGGCCATCGCCACCGAGGTCCTGGCCGACATCGAGGCCGCCGGCTTGGCCGTGGTCATCCCCACCGCCCGCGCCGTGCAACTGACCATGAACCGCGAGGGCATCCGCCGCCTCGCCGCCGAAGAGCTTGGCCTGCCCACCAGCCCCTACGCCTTCGCCGGCAGCGCCGAGGAACTGGCCGCCGGCGCCGAAACCGTCGGCTATCCCAACTTCGTCAAGCCGGTCATGTCCTCGTCCGGCAAGGGGCAATCCTTCGTCGAAAGCCCCGACGAAATCGCCGACGCCTGGACCTATACGCAGGACAGCGGCCGTGTCGCCGGCGCCCGCGTCATCGTCGAGGGCCGTATCGACTTCGATTTCGAGATCACCCTGCTGACCGTCCGCTCGCGCGCCGCCGACGGCTCGACCCGCACGGACTTCTGCGCCCCCATCGGCCACCGCCAGGTCAAGGGCGACTATGTCGAAAGCTGGCAGCCCCAGGCCATGACCCCCGCCGCCCTCGCCGCCTCGCAAGACATCGCCGGCAGGGTCACCGACGCCCTGGGCGGCCCAGACAACAAGGGATGGGGCGTCTTCGGCGTCGAACTGTTCGTCAAGGGCGACCAGGTCTGGTTCTCCGAGGTCTCGCCCCGCCCCCACGACACCGGCCTAGTCACCCTGGCCAGCCAGACCCTGAGCGAGTTCGCCCTCCACGCCCGCGCCATCCTGGGCCTGCCCGTCGACGTCACCCAGCGCGAACCCGCCGCCAGCGCCGTCATCTACGGCGGCATGGAGGCGCAAGGGATCGCCTTCGAAGGCGTCGCCGAAGCCCTCTCCGTCCCCACCGCCGACCTGCGCCTCTTCGGCAAGCCCGAAGCCTTCGACCGCCGCCGCATGGGCGTCGCCGTCGCCCGCGGCGCCGACACGGACGAAGCCCGCGACCGCGCCCGCGAAGCGGCGAGCCGCGTGAAAGTCGTGCGAGGCTAAAACAGACCGCCACAGGTTCACCTCCCCGGTCGCGAAGGCGAACGGGGAGGACAGGCGGGAGCGTCAGCGAACGCCAGGCGGGGGCGACTCGGTGTCTGAAGCTGGTCCGGTCATCGCCCCCTCCTGGTCGCAAGCGCGACCTGTCCTCCCCACGCGCTCCGCGCGCGGAGAGGTGACGCCAGCCTCCCCCTCTTTCGTCATTCCGGGCGAAGCGCAGCGGAGACCCGGAACCCAGCGGCGCGCGAGAGCGCGAACCTGTCGCGGACTCTGGCCTTCAAGCGTCGTGCGGCGGCCGCATCGCCTTCGGCGCCGCTGGGTTCCGGGTCTGCGGGCCAAGCGGCCCTTCGCCCGGAATGACGAAAGATGGGATCGAGCGCGCACAATGACGCTGCCTCCCCTTCAACAATTCCAACCCCTTACAAGAATCTCACCCCCCTCTTCTAATCACTCCCCAAAACCCCCGCAAAATACCCCCGGTCTCGTCGCTAGGAGGGCTCGTAAGGCCTGCGACCTTGCGGCGGCGGGAGCGTAGGGATCAGGGGCGGGGGTGGGATCCCCCCGCGCCGCATGACGGTGCATCGGTGGGCTCATCCCGCGCAGAAACGTCGGCGGAGGACTCGGGGTTAGGAACCCGGTCGCACTCGGGACGGTCCTTCGCAGGGATCGCCGACCTGACGCAGGCCATGGGGAAGAGGCATCACAACTGCCGCTTCAACCTCCCCGGCCGGTAGAAACACCCTGCGCGCGGAGCGTCTGTCTTCGTCGAAACGGTAAAAACTATTCACTCCGGGCGAGGCCCGGCGCTCCGTCCCGCCCTCCGAACTTCGCAGCGAAAGCGCGTCGGCGCCGCCGCTTGACCTGTAGCCTTCCGCCGCCCGAACCCTTAAATGCCGTCCCCTGACGAAAGACCCGCACCGTGAGCCCCGACGACTTCGACCTCGATCTCCCGCAAGACCTTCAGGACGGCCTGATCGCCGTCGGCGAGGCCGCGCGCGATCTGGATCAGCCGTGGTGGATCTTCGGCGGGGCGGCCATGGCCCTGTACGGCCTGCCCGACCTGCATGTGCCCGACATCGACGTCCTGTGCGCTCCGCGCGACGCCCGCGCCCTGCTGGCGGCCCTGGACGGACAGATCGTGCCCGATCCGGGCGAAGGCCTGTTCCGCTCCACCGTCTTCGGCCGCGCCCCGGACCAGCCGATCCTGGTCGAGGTCATGGCCGGGCTCGAGACCCGCGACGGCGCCGAATGGCGGCCGGTCGCCTTTACGTCGCGCCGTCCGGTCTTCATCGACGACGTCCCGCTGTTCGTGCCCGACATCCGGGACCATATCGCCCTTTACCGCCTGTTCGGCCGCCCCAAGGATCTGGCGCGCGTCGAGCAGCTTGAACGACTGATCGCCTGATGCCCTTCCCCTTCGAGATTTCCGCCAAAGAGGGCCGCGCCCGCACCGGCGTGCTGAAGACCGCGCGCGGCGACATCCGCACCCCCGCCTTCATGCCCGTCGGCACGGCCGCCACGGTCAAGGCCATGACGGTGGATCAGGTCAAGGCGACCGGCGCCGACATCCTCCTGGGCAACACCTATCACCTGATGCTGCGCCCCGGGCCCGAGCGGATGGAGCGTCTGGGCGGCCTCCACAAATTCATGGGCTGGGACAAGCCGATCCTGACCGACAGCGGCGGCTTCCAGGTCATGTCCCTGGCCGGGATTTCTAAGGTGAAGGAAGAGGCCGTGACCTTCTCCTCCCATATCGACGGCTCCAAACACGTGCTGACGCCCGAACGCTCGATCGAGATCCAGGCCGACCGGATCGGCGCCGACATCTCGATGCAACTGGACCAATGCGTCTCCTGGCCGGCGGAACGCACCGCCGCCCAGAAGGCGATGGAGCTGTCGATCCGCTGGGGCGCCCGGTCCAAGGCCCGGTTCGGCGAGCGGGAGACCCAGGCCCTGTTCGGCATCCAGCAGGGCTCGACCTATGAGGACCTGCGCCGCCAGTCGTCGGACCAGCTTCAGGAGATCGGCTTCGACGGCTACGCCATCGGCGGTCTGGCCGTCGGCGAGGGCCACGACGCCATGTGCCGGGTGCTGGACTATGCGCCCGAAATGCTGCCCGCCGACCGTCCGCGCTATCTGATGGGGGTCGGCAAGCCGATCGACCTGGTCGAGGCCGTCTGGCGCGGCGTGGACATGTTCGACTGCGTCCTGCCCACCCGCGCCGGCCGCCACGGCCAGGCCTGGACCTGGGACGGTCCGCTGAACCTGAAGAACGCCCGTTTCGCCGAGGACCAGGATCCGCTGGATCCCGCCATCGACGGGCCGTCATCGCAATATTCGAAGGCCTATCTGCACCATCTGATCCGCGCCGACGAAATCCTCGGCAAGGTCCTGCTCAGCTGGCACAATATCGCCTTCTACCAGGCCCTGACCGCCGCCATGCGCGCCGCGATCTCGGAAGGCCGCTTCGAACAGTTCCGCCGCGACTTCCATGCGCGGCATGTGTCGAACTGACCCCCGGAACCATTTGATGCGTATCGAGAAGTCAGGCTTCCACGCCTACAACACCTATCTGGAGGAGCCGCCCCGCGACGCGGGGAACGAGACGGCCCTGCACCGCCACGTCATCATCATCGGCGGCGACAAATATTCCTTCTTCGCCCACTGGTCCGGCAAGTTCGCGCACAAGGGCGAACGGATCTCCTTCACCTGGGACTGGGACCGCACCGGCGAGTTCCGCAACATCGACAAATCCTCCTTCGAGGCCTTCGCCAAGGACGGCGCGGTTCAGATCAGAGGCGATCGCACCGACAAGCGCCGGCCTGCCGGCAGACGTTAGATCCTGTCGGTCGTGGGTCGAACGGCCGAGCCGCCCCTACCGCTTCGGCCGGAACCAGCTCGGCGCCGCCGGGGGAGCGCAGTTCCTCTGCATGCCGATCCCCTTCAGGAAGGCCCGCCGCATCCGCCCCGACTGGATGGTCGACTGGACATGACGACTATGCTGTTCGGCCCCGCTCAGTTGGCGAATCCAGCTGCGGCCCGGAATGAAGTCGGTGGTCGTGCCGCGGATGGCGTCCAGCGTCGCCTTGGCCGCCGCATCGGCCGCCTGTTCGCTGCGATAGGAGCCGTCCTGGCGCGGCGGTTCATCGGTGTCGGGCCCCAGGGCCTGGTCCAGCCGCGCCACCTCGGCGCCGATGGTGGTGCACTGGTTCAGATTGCGCAGATCATAGGGATTGGCCTCCGCCTGCAACAGCACCGTCGGAATCAACTGGCGCCGCAGATTGAAGTCTTCCAGCGGCGCGGTGACCGCTTCGCCAAATCCAGCGCCCACCTGTTCCGCCCCGCCCATGGCGGACCGACCGGCGTTGCAGCTGGACAGGACGAGGGCGGCCGCGAGGACCGGCAAGGGGATCGGCTTCATCCGGCCTTTAGAGCACGCAAGCCGCTCCGATCAAAACATCCGGGCCAGGCCTGCGACCATGACGCCCCAGGCGAGCAGGCTGAACACCAGGCCCAGGGCCAAGCCTCCCGCGAAGTCGAATTCGTGATGTTGATCGTGTCTCATACTCGCTCCCTAGGGTCTTTTTTGTTTATCCCCGGAGCTAATCCCAAAATGGGCCGATCTGCAATCAGGCTTCTTACGGATTATCCATCACGAAACCGTCGTCTTCGCCCGCAGTCGGCCCGGCAGGGGTCAATTCACCACATCCCGCGCCATCAGCATGGCCCCGTCCAGCCCGGCGTGCTCGCGCTCGGCGGCGACCAGATAGCCGCCCTCGCCCATCACGACCGCTGCGCCGTAGCCGTTCATCCGGCCTCGCGCCGCCGCCTCGACCTCGGCGATCAGCCCAGGCGTGGACATCACGCCGCCGCCCATGACGATTCGGTCGGGGGACCAGGCGAACACCAGGCCGGCGACCAGCTGCCCCAGATAATCGGCGGTCACGGTGCGGACCTCGTCCGCCTCTTCCAGCCGACGCCCCGCCAGCCGGGCCTGCACCGCCGGTCCCGCGGCCAATCCTTCGGCGCAATCGGGATGGAAGGGGCAGGCGCTGGGCTGGACGTCGCCCTCGGCCCGACGCACGAACATATGTCCGATCTCCGGGTGCAGCGCCCCCTTCAGGGTCCGGCCGTCCACGCACAGCCCGCCGCCGATTCCGGTCCCCACAGTGACATAGGCCACGGCCCGGGCGTCGCGCCCCGCCCCCAGTCGCGCCTCGGCGACGGCGGCGGCGTTGACGTCGGTATCCACGGCGAAGGGCGCCTCGAAACGCTCCGACAAGGTTTTCGCCAGATTGAACCCGGTCCAGCCCGGCTTGGGCGTCGCCAGCATCAGGCCCCGGTCAGGCGAGGCCGGATCGACCACCAGCGGGCCGAAACTGGCCACGCCCAGTCCCGCCACCGTCCGGTCGGCCACCGCCGCGATAAGGGCCTCCACTGCGGCCTCGGGCCGACCTGTGGCGAATCGTCCTTCATCCAGCACGGCGCCGGCCGCGTCCTCGATCCGCCATACGATCTTGGTCCCGCCGGTCTCGACCGCGAAGAAGACAGGCTGGCTCATCTGGGGCCCCAAAAAAGGAGAAAATGGTACGTCCTCTCGGGCTCGAACCGAGGACCCTCTGATTAAAAGTCAGATGCTCTAACCAACTGAGCTAAGGACGCACCGTGCGACGTCCGGGGCTGGCCCGAACCGTCGAAGGGCGCCTTCTGTTGCAATCCGCCCTTCCGGTCAAGACCAGGTCTGCTACTCGATGCATATGAAACCGCTGAACGGACTTCGCATCCTCGAATTCGACGGCCTGGGCCCCGTCACCTTCGCGGGCATGATGCTGGCCGACCTGGGGGCGGAGGTGCTGCGCCTGACCCGTTCGGCCTCGGCCGGCGCGTCCGCCTTCGACGAGGTCGGCGGGGCCCTGCTGCACCGGGGCCGGACCGCCGTTCCCGTGGATCTGAAATCCGAATCCGACCGCGCAGCCGTTCTCGCCCTGGCCGACCGCGCCGACGCCGTGATCGAAGGCTTCCGCCCCGGCGTCATGGAACGGCTTGGCTACGGCCCCGAGGCGCTCCAGGCGCGCAATCCGACCCTGGTCTACGGCCGGGTGACCGGCTGGGGCCAGACCGGGCCGCTGGCGAACCAGGTCGGCCACGACCTGAACTACATCGGCCTGACCGGCGTGCTGCACGCCATGGGCGAGGCCGACCGCCCCCCTTCCCCGCCGCTGAACCTGATCGGCGACTATGGCGGCGGGGCCATGATGCTGGTCGCGGGCGTACTGGCGGCCCTGCTTGAGGCGAAGACAACGGGTCGAGGCCGGGTTATCGACGCCGCCATGACCGACGGGACCGCCCTGCTGGGCGGCCTGTTCCAGGCCCTGCGCAGCCAAGGCGTCTGGAGCGACCGCCGGGGCGCCAACCTGCTCGACGGCGGCGCGCCCTTCTATCGCTGCTACGCCTGTCGGGACGGCGGCTTCGTCGCGGTCGCAGCGCTGGAGCCGCGCTTCTACGCCGCCCTGTTGCAGGGTCTGGACATCGAACCGTCCGCCGCCCCCCAGTACGACACCGCCGCCTGGCCTGCGCTCCAGGCCCGTTTCGCCGCCCTGTTCGCCACCCGCGACCGGGACGACTGGGCCGCGCATTTCGCGCAGACTGAAGCCTGCGTCACCCCCGTTCTCAGCTTCGCCGAGGCGCCGAACCACCCTCACAACCTGGCCCGCGCCACATTCGACCAGGGCCTGCCCGCCCCGGCGCCCCGCTTCGACGGCGCGGCGCCGCAGACCGCCGCAACGCCCCCTCTCGTCTCGCTGGACGACGCCCTGTTCGCCTGGCGCCCGGAGGCGGGATGACCCCCGGCGTTTTCGGCGCTATGGAACGAGACGACGCTCAAGGCGTTGAAACGGCCGACACCCCGGGGACCTGGTTTGATGAGACGCTCGATTTTCGTTCTGGCCGCGACCGCACTCGGCGTGCTGGCGCTTGCGGGCTGCGACGACTTCCAGTCGGGTTCGCAGGACGACTACGCCGATGTTCCGCCGATCGAAGAACAAGCCCCCTCTGCCGAGGACTCGGCCGAACCTGTCGTCGCCCCCGAGGTGACCGATCCCGCCCCTACGCCTACGACGCCTCTCCCGCCGGAAGAGCGGACGTCCGAACAGTCGGTTCAGCCCGAAAGCGAAACCTTGTTCTATTGAGGCGCGCCACGTCGTCGCCACATCGGCACGCCAGGGCCTATACCGGCGCCGACTTGGAGTCCGCGCCCTTGACGAAAGCTAGAGTTTGACGTTCCGGCCCACCCTGTTTCTCGCCGCCCTGGCGACCTGCAGCCTCGCCGCCCAGGCCGCCGCCGCCGACCCGCGCGCCGCCATTCGCGGCGACATGGACGCCGAACTGCGCCGTCTGCTGGAACGGGCGGTGGGCGAGGTGGACGGCGCGCCGGAAAGCCGCTTCGAAGCCCGCCGACGCGCCCAGGGAGCCCTGTCCGCCGCCGAGGCCTTGCTGCCCTCTGAAGCCTATTACCAGCCGGTGCTGGAAGATGTCGTCGAGGGCGAGGACCGACCGTCGGCCATCGTCGCCGTCCAACCCGGCCGTCGCTTCCTGCTCACACAGCCGACCATCTCCTGGATCGAGACCGCTCCCGACTCCGACAGCGCCGCCGACGCTCTGGAGGCGATCGGCCTTAAGCCCGGCGATCCCGGCCGTGCGGTGGACGTCATCGCCGGCGAGGGCCGGGCCGTGGCGACCCTATCCCGCAACGGCTACGCCGACGCCAAGGCCGAAACACGCCGCGTCGTGGTGGACCACGCGGCCTTCACCGTCGCCCCTGAATACCGCATCAACTCCGGCCGGCTGGTGCTGCTGGATGGGGTCGTCCTGCAAAGGGCCGGACGCACCAATTCCGCCTGGGTCGCCGGACTGGCGCCCTGGACGGAAGGCGAGCGTTACGACCCGGAAAAGGTCGCCGAACTGGAGCGCCGTCTGCTGGACACCGGCGTCTATGACGGGGTCGGCGTCGCCCTCAGCCCGATCGATCAGACCAATGCCGACGGCCACCGGCCCGTCATCGTCAATCTGACGGACCGTCCCCGGCGCGTCATCGAGGCCGGCGCCACCTGGTCGACGGCCGAAGGCGCGGGCGTCGACTTCATCTGGACCCGACACAATCGCTTCGGCCGTGCCGACACCCTGCGGCTCGAGACCCGTTGGGCCGACATCGACAGCCGCATCGGCGCCGACCTGTCCCTGCCCCACTGGCGCAAGCCTGGCCGGACGCTGAAGCTCAGCGCCGGCGTGGTCCAGGAAGACACCGACGCGTATGAACGCACCGCCCTGGTGCTGGCGGCGGAACTGCAACAGCGGATCGGCCGGACCTCCTACTTCAACTACGGCCTCGGTCTGGACGCCGGTCAATACAACGAGAACCGCTACGACTACACCTCGGTCCCGCCCAGCGCGGTGACCTTCGACCGCGACCTAGCCATCGTCACGGGCCGGACCAGCGCCTATATCGACAACTCGAACGACCCGCTGAACCCGACCAAGGGATGGCGAATGACGGTCTCGGTCCAGCCCACCGCCGTGGCGGGCGAGGACACCATCCTGTTCCTGCGCAGCGAGAGCCAGGCCACCGCCTATCTGCCGCTTCAGGACCAGGCCCGCACCGTCCTGGCCGGCCGCGTCCGCATCGGCGCCATCATCGGCGGCGACGAACTCAGCGTGCCGTCCGACCGTCTGTTCTATTCGGGCGGCGGCGGCTCGGTGCGCGGCTACTCCTATCAGGGCGTCAATCCGGAACTGCCGGACCAGACCCCTCGCGGCGGCCTGTCGCTGTTCGAAACCTCGCTGGAGGTGCGTCATGACATCGGCCAGAGTTTCCAGGCCGTCGCCTTCGTCGACGCCGGCGCCGTCGGCTTCCAGGAAACGCCGAACTTCAGCAATATGCGCTACGGCGCCGGGGTCGGGGTGCGCTACAAGCTGCCCTTCGGTCCGATCCGCGCGGACATCGCCGTGCCTCTGGACAAGCGCGACGGCGACTCGGCCTTCCAGATCTACATCAGCATCGGGCAAGCGTTTTGACCGAAGCCCCGCCCGAGACTCCGACTGAAACCGCAGCCGCCGTGCGCAAAAAGCGCAGCCTGGCGCAGCTGCTGGCCCTGATCGCCGGCGGCGTGGTCGGCGGCCTGCTGGTTCTGCTGGTCATCGCCCTGATCGGGGGCCGGATGTACATCGTCTCCGACGCCGGGCGCGAACTGGTGACCGGCTTCGTCCAGGGCCAGAAGATCAGCCGATATGGCCGGATCAACGTCTATGGGCTGAAGGGCGACCTGTTCGACGACTTCACGCTGGACCGGGTCACGGTAACCGACCGCGACGGGGTCTGGTTGGACGCCCGCAACGTCCGGGTCGACTGGTCTTACTGGCCCCTGATCACCCGCCGGTTCCACGCCACCGAGATCAGCGCCGGCGTGATTCAGGTGATCCGCCGCCCCATCCTCGACGCCCCCAGCGGCGAGCCCGGCGGCCCCCAGCCTATCGATGTCGATATCGACCGCTTCTCCGCCCGGGTCGAACTGCTGGAAGGCTTCTCCAAGGAATACGGCCGCTGGACCCTGGCGGGCGACGTCAGCCTGCCGCGCCGGGGCGCCAAGAGCGCGACGGTCAACGCCGATAGCCTGAACCGTCCCGGCGACTATCTGCGGCTCACGGCGACCTTCGGCGGCAAGCTGGAAGAAACCCGCGTCAACCTTCGCGCCAACGAGGCCGACGGCGGCCCCTTGGCCGGCGCCATGGGCTATTCGCCCGACGAGCCGTTCTCGGCCGTCGCCCTGCTGAACGCCGATATGGTCCACGCCAAGGTCCAGACCGGCCAGTTCGTCCCGCTGACCGTCGACGGAAAATTCGGCGAAAACGGCTCGCGCGTGTCCGGCTATTTCGACTTCAGCGGGTCGGACCTGTTCGCCCCCTTCATCGAACGCGTCGGCCGCACCGCCCGCTTCGACTTCACCATGACGCCCACCAGGGACGAGGCCTATCAGCGGGTGGGCTGGAAGCTGACGTCCGACAACATCGCCTCCGAGGCGAACGGTCTGATCCGCATGTCCGACCGCAGTTCCCCAGAAGGGATCCAGCTCGAGGTTCAGGCCGCCTCGCTCAGCAAGCTGGTCGGCTCGGACGTCGCCGGCCCCGCCGCCTATTCCGGCCTGTTCAAGGGCGACGCCGAGACATGGACCCTGCAAGGCCAGGCCACACTGTTGAACGCCAACCTGGCCAGCTATCGCGCCACCCGCATCGCCGGACCGCTGAACGTCCAGGTCAAGAAGGGCCGCATGGATCTGGACGGCGACATCCGCGCGAACGGCGGGTCGACCGAGGGCCTGATCGGCGGTCTGCTCGGCGCCGCCCCGCGCGTGCAACTCGAGGCCGCCCGGATGAAGGATGGGGCCATACTGCTGGAGAAGGTCGATCTGCAAGGCCAGGGCCTGACGCTGAAGGGCTCCGGCTCCCGCAACCTACTGGGCGGCATGGGCTTCCGCGGCGACGCCCAGCTGACCGACGCCTCGCGCGTTCTGTCGGACGCCAGCGGCGCCTTCGGCGGTCCAATCCGCGCTTCGTCAGCGAAGACGGGCGCGCCCTGGGTGCTGAACTTCGACGGTCGCGGCCGGAACCTGACCGTGGGTATGGATGAGTTGAACCGTCTGCTGGGCCGCACCCCTCGCCTGCAACTGGCCGGCAGGCTGAACGGCGGACGGATCGAGGTCGAACGGGGCGAACTGACCGGCGCCGCCGGCCGCGCCGGCGCCAAGGGCCTCATCCAAACCGACGGTCGGCTGGGATTGGCGCTGAACTGGAACGCGCGCGGACCGTTCGCGGCAGGCCCGGTCGAGATCGACGGCGACATGAACGGGCAAGGGGCCCTGACCGGAACCCTGTCCCAGCCGCGCGTCGATCTGACCGCCGGCTTCGACAAGGTCACGGCCGGCGGTCTGACCCTGACTGACGCGGACCTGATCCTGAGCTTCCGCCGCGGCGCCGACGCCTCCGACGGCCGGATCACCGTGACCAGCGGCTCGAACTATGGTCCGGCGCGCGCCTCGGGGAACTTCTTCCTGGGCGGCGACCGGATCCGGTTGACCGACCTCGACGTCAACGCCGGCGGCGTCACGGCCCAGGGCGCGGTGGCCCTGTCGGACAATATCCCCTCCAGTGCGGACCTGACCTTCACCGCCCGCACCGGCGCCTTCCTCGCCGCAGGCGAAGCCAATGGCCGCATCCGCCTGACCGAGGGCGGGGGATCGGACAGCGCCATTCTGGACGTCTCCGGTCGCAACATCCGTCTGGCCGGCCAGAGCTGGAACATCCGCACCATCGATCTGGACGGTCGAGGCACGCTGGACAACCTGCCCTTCAGCCTGGCCCTGGACGTCGGCGGTGCAAACCCGGCGCAGTTCAACGGCACGGGCGTCTATTCGCGGCGCGACGACGCCCAGACCCTGACCCTGCGAGGCGGAGGCCGGGTGCGGGAAGTGGCCTTCACGACCCGCAGCCCTGCGTCGATCATCCTGGACGGCGCCACGCGGACCGCCCACCTCGACCTCGGCGTCGGCAGCGGCGTTCTGCTGGCCGATCTGCGTCAGGACGCCCGCACCGCAATCATCCAGGCCGACCTGACCAGCGTCGATCTGCAGACCCTGTCGCCGCAACTGCGAGGCCGCGCCACCGGCCGCGTGGCGCTGCGCGGCGCTGGCGACGACCTGTCTGGGTCCGCCAATGTCACCCTGGAAAACGTCCGCAGCATCGACGCCCCGCGCGGTCTGGCCGTCGATGGCCGGTTGGACGCGACCCTGATCAACAACAGCCTGACCATCAAGGCGACGGCTACGGACGAGGATGCCGTCCAGGCTTCCGCCGACCTCGTCCTGCCGGTCGAAGCCTCGGCCGCCCCCTTGCGCCTGGCCATCGCCCGCCAGCGGCCGATGTCCGGCGCCGTCTCGATCAATGGCCAGATCCAGCCGATCTGGGACCTCTTCCTCGGCGGCGAGCGCAGTCTGGCGGGACAGGTGGCGGGTCAGGCCACGATCGCCGGCACCCTTGCGGCGCCGCGCCTGAACGGCCGGTTTGACCTGACCCAGGGCTCCTATCGTGAAAAGAGCGTAGGCTTGATTCTCGGCGACCTGAACCTGCGCACCAGTTTCGACGACACCGTCGCCCAGATCGAGACCTTCACCGCCAACGACACGGCCGGAGGAACCGTCACGGGCCAAGGACGCATCGGCCTGCGAGAAGGCTCTGGATCGACGGCGCGGCTGACGCTGAACCGGTTCCGCGTGATCGATAACGACATCGGCGAGGCGCGCGCCTCGGGCCCGATCACCATCGTTCGGGGCCAGGACGGCAATATCCAGCTGTCGGGCGAGATGACCATCGACGAAGCGCGTATCGAGCCTGAGGTTCCGGGTTCGACCGGGATCGTCTCCATGGACGTGGTTGAGATCAACCGCCCCGGCGGCGATCCGGAGGAGACGGTGACTCGCCGAACCGGTCCGCAGATCGGCATGGACATCAGCCTGCGTTCGACCGGCGGCAAGGTACGGGTCAGCGGGCGCGGCCTGAACGTCGTGCTCGACGTCAACGCCCGGGTGCGCGGCACCATCGCCCAGCCCCAGCTGAGCGGCACGGCCAATGTGGTCCGCGGCGACTACGAGTTTGCGGGCAAGCGGTTCATCTTCGACGACACCGGCCGTGTCACCCTGTCCACCGATCCGAAGCAGATTCGCCTCAACCTGTCGGCGACGCGGGAGGACACCTCCCTCACCGCCTCGATCAATGTGACGGGCACGGCGGACCAGCCGCAGATCGCCCTGACTTCGACCCCCGCCCTGCCCCAGGACGAAATCCTGTCGCAGGTGCTGTTCGGCCGCTCGGCTTCTCAGCTGTCGCCGTTCGAGGCGGCCCAACTGGCGGCGGGCGTCGCGGCCCTGGCGGGCGGCGGCGGGTTCGACGTGATCGGGAACCTGCGCGAACTGGCCGGGCTCGACCGCCTGTCCTTCGGCGGCGAGGCCTCGGCCGTGACCGTCGCGGGCGGCCGCTACATCACCGACGATGTCTATCTGGAGGTCATCGGCGGCGGTGAAGGCGGCGCGGCCGTCAAGGTCGAATGGCAACCGCGCCGCAACCTGGCCATCAGCTCGCAGTTCGGCGGCCAGGGCGACACCAGCCTGTCGATCCGCTGGCGCCGCGAAAGCCGTGAGGCCGGCCAGCGCGCTGACCGTCGCCCGAACCGAAACTAAAGCCTCAGCAGCCCGACGTGCCGCCCGCGACCTTCACCTTTGGCCCCGCGACGGCTAGGGTCCGCCGATGCGGATTCTGACCTCGGACCAGGCCGTCCTCGACCACGTCGCCGCGCGACGCGAGGCGATCATCGGCCGCACCATCGATTGGGCCAATATCAACTCCGGCAGCCGCAACGCCGCCGGACTGAACGCCGTGCTGAACGCGCTCGAGGCCGAGGCGAAGACCCTGCCCGCCGTCGTCGAACGCATCCCGACCCAGGGCTCGACCACCGTCGCCGACGACGGCTCGGTTCGGACCGAAGCCCACGCCGACGCCCTGAAGATCACCGCTCGTCCCGAAGCGCCGATCCAGGTCGTCCTGACCGGCCACTACGACACCGTCTTCCCTGCCGACAGCCGTTTCCAGACCGTCACGACTCGCGCGGACGGCGCCCTGAACGGCCCAGGCGTCGCCGACATGAAGGGCGGGATCAGCGTGCTGCTGGCCGCTCTGGAAGCCTTCGAGACCCACCCCGATCGGCACGGCGTCGGCTGGACCGTGCTGCTGAGCCCCGACGAGGAGATCGGCTCACCCGCCTCCGCTCCCCTGCTGGCCGAACTGGGCGCGCGCGGCCATGTCGGCCTGACCTATGAACCGGCCCTGGCGGACGGCACCCTGGCCGGAGCGCGCAAGGGCAGCGGCAACTATCACCTGATCGTCACCGGCAAGGCCGCCCACGCCGGCCGCGCTTTCGAAGAGGGCCGCAACGCCGTCGCCGGCGCCGCCATGATCGCCGCCGCCCTGCACGGGCTGAACGGCCAGCATGAAGGGGTCACCGTCAATGTGGCCAAGATTTCGGGCGGCGGGGCCCTGAACGTCGTCGCCGACAACGCCGTGGTTCGGTTCAACGTCCGCGTTCCGGACAAGGCCGCCGCCGACTGGATCGACGCCTCGGTCCGCGCCATCGCGTCCGCACCGCCGTTCGAGGGTCTGACCCTGGACCTCCACGGCGGCTTCACCCGCGCCCCCAAGCCCATGGACGCCGCCCAGACCGCCCTGTTCGAAGCGGTGAAACAAGCCGGAGCCCTGCTGGGCCAGCCCATCGCCTGGAAGCCCTCGGGCGGCGTCTGCGAAGGCAACAACCTCCACGCCGCCGGCCTGCCCAATATCGACACCCTGGGCGTCCGGGGCGGCGAGATCC
Organism: Brevundimonas sp. FV2ps16; assembly: GCF_058681075.1. NCBI lineage: Bacteria > Pseudomonadati > Pseudomonadota > Alphaproteobacteria > Caulobacterales > Caulobacteraceae > Brevundimonas > Brevundimonas sp. FV2ps16. The sequence continues at coordinate 3,277,139 of NZ_CM178728.1, forward strand.
ATTCGGACCAGGAGTTCGCCTGGCCCGACAGCTTCGTCGAACGCGCCCAGCTCAGCGCCCTGATCCTGTGCAAGATCGCCTCGGGCGAGATCGACGCGGCCAAACTCAAAGCCCTGCGGATGGAAACCCTCTGAATGCTCGTCGTCCGTCCCGCCGGCCCTGCCGACCTCGACTATCTGCTGGAACTGGCCATCCTGTCCGGCCCCGGCTTCACCAGCCTGCCCGAAGATCCCGACGTCCTGTCCGATCGGCTTGAACTCAGCCAGGCCAGCTTCCGCGGCGAGGTCGCCTGGCAGGAGGCCTGGTACACCCTGATGCTGGAAGACGGCGACACCGGCGACATCGACGGGGTCGGCTCGGTCAAGGCGACGGTGGGCCTGAAACGCCCCTTCTTCTCGTTCCGCGTTGTGAACAACACCGCGTCCTCACCGTCCATCGGGGTCAAGCTGGATCACCAGACCCTGGTGCTGGTCAATGAATGCACCGGCTGGACCGAGGTCGGCTCGCTGTTCCTCAAGGCAGACCGGCGCAAGGGCGGCGCCGGCCGTCTGCTCAGCCAGTCGCGCTATATGCTGATCGGCGCCCAGCCTGAACTGTTCGCCGAGAATGTGCTGGCCGAACTGCGCGGGGTCTTCACCCCCGACGGCGCCTGCCCGTTCTGGGATCATGTGGCGCACAAATTCTTCCCGATGGAGTTCGACGACGCCGACCGGATGACCGGTTCGACGGACAAGCAGTTCATCCTCGACCTGGCCCCGCGCCACCCCATCTATACCGAGCTTCTGCCCGAGCCGGCCCGCGCCGTGATCGGCAAGGTCCACCCCCAGGGCGTGCCCGCCATGGCCTTGCTGGAGAGCGAGGGCTTCCGCCCCAACGGCCTGGTCGACATCTTCGACGCCGGTCCCACCGTGTCATGCGGGCGGGACAATATCCGCACTGTCCGCGACGCCCGCCGCCTGACAGTCGAGATCACAGACCGGGTCGAAGCGGAACTGCCGGCCCTGATCTCGACCGACAGCATCGCCGCCTTCCGCGCCGTCCGCGCCAAGGCCGACATCGACGGCGACATCGCCCGCCTGACCGCCGAAACCGCCGCCGCGCTGAAGATCAAGGCCGGCGCCATCGTCCGCGTGAAATCATGACACTGTTCAAATCCACCGACCCCGCCACCGAAGCGACCAACTGGGAGGGCGAAGCCGCCAGCCCCGCCCAGGTCCAGGCCGCCGTTGACGCCGCCCGCGCCGCCTTCCCCGCTTGGGCCGACGCGCCTCGGGCCGAGCGGATCGAGGCGGTCAAACGCTATCAGGCCGTGTTGAAGGACCGCGCGCCCCAGATCGCCGAGGCTATCGCCCGCGAAACCGGCAAGCCGCTGTGGGAAACCAAGACCGAAGCGGCCGCCATGATCGGCAAGGTGGACATCTCCATCCGCGCCTATGACGAACGCACCGGCGAACGGACCAGCGACACCGCCTTCGGCCGCGCGACCCTGCGCCACCGACCACATGGTGTGGCGGCGGTGCTGGGCCCGTTCAACTTCCCCGGCCACCTGCCCAACGGCCATATCGTCCCGGCTCTGCTGGCCGGCGACACCGTCGTGTTCAAGCCGTCGGAGGAGACACCCCTGGTCGGTCAGGTCATGGCCGAGGCCCTTGCCGCCGCCGACCTGCCGACCGGCGTGGTCAATGTCGTCCAGGGCGGCCGCGAGACGGGGGCGGCCCTGCTGGACGCCGGGATCGACGCCCTGATGTTCACCGGCTCAGGCGCGGCCGGCGCTCACTTCCGCCGCAAGTTCGCCGACGATCCGCACGTCATCCTGGCGCTGGAGCTGGGAGGCAACAATCCGCTGGTCGTCTGGGACGCCACCGACGCGCAGGCCGTGGCGGGTATCGCGGTGCAGTCCGCCTTCATCACCACCGGCCAGCGGTGTTCCTGCGCCCGTCGCCTGATCGTGCCGGAGGGCGCGCAGGGCGACGCCATCATCGAAGCCATAGCCGCCCTGTCCGACCGCCTGGTCTTCGGCCCGTGGGACAGCGACCCCGAACCCTACGCCGGACCGCTGATCTCGGCCCGCGCGGCGGAGGCGGCCTTGAAAGCGCTGCAGGAACGGATCGACGCCGGAGCCAAGGTCATCCGCGCCTCGGGTCCTGTCGCCAACCTGCCCGGCGCCTTCGTCAAACCGGCCATCATCGACGTGACCGGGATCGACGTTCCCGACGAGGAGATGTTCGCCCCCTTCCTGTCGGTAATCCGCGTCCCGACCTTCGACGCTGCGATCCAGGCGGCCAACGCGACCCGCTACGGCCTGTCCGCCGGTCTGGTCAGCGACGATCCAGCCAACTGGGACCACTTCATCCGCCGCATCCGCGCGGGCGTGGTCAACTTCAACCGTCCCACCACCGGCGCCGCCGGCGACATGCCCTTCGGCGGCCTGGGCGCCAGCGGCAACCACCGCCCCAGCGCCTACTACGCCGCCGACTATTGCGCCTATCCGGTCGCCAGCTTCGAGGCCGACGCGGTCGCGAACATCGAAGGCGAGATCAAGGGTTTACGGTCGTGATTCCTTCTCCCCTTGCGGGAGAAAGTGGCCCGCGCAGCGGGTCGGATGAGGGGTTTCTCCCTGCCGGCCGCCTGCGTGACCCATCACCCGCTCGCGCCAGGACGACGGCTTGCGCCGTCGTGCGCGATCTCCCTCTCCCGCAAGGGGAGAGGGCCGAATGACCCGCGCCGTCGAAGCCAATGCCGACGGCCTGATCGGGCCGACGCACTCCTACGCCGGTCTGTCGCCGGGCAATCTGGCCTCCAGTCTGAACAAGGGCGAGGCGTCGAACCCGCGCGCGGCGGTGCTGCAGGGACTCGACAAGATGAAGAGCCTGGCGGACCTGGGCCTGCCCCAGTTCGTCCTGCCCCCGCATGAGCGGCCCAACATTCCCTTCCTGCGCACCCTGGGCTTCACCGGATCGGACGCCCAGGTATTGGAACAGGCCTGGAAGGATGCGCCGTCGTTCGCCGCCGCCGCCTGCTCCGCCTCGCCCATGTGGGCCGCCAACGCTGCGACCGTGACCCCCAGCGCCGACGCCGCCGACAGGCGGGTGCATTTCACCCCCGCCAATCTGATCACCAATCTGCACCGGTCGCTGGAGCACCAACAGACCAAACGGGCGCTGGACGCCCTCTTCCCAGACGCCGACCGGTTCGCCGTTCACGACGCCCTGCCCTCGGTCGCGCATCTGGCCGACGAGGGCGCCGCCAATCACGTCCGCCTGTGCGCGGAACACGGCGCGGCGGGCGTCAATCTTCTGGTCTGGGGTCGAGAAGCGTTCACGCCTTGGGACGGTCCCTACCCCGCCCGGCAAACCCGCGAAGCCTCGCAGGTCGTAGGCCGTCGCCATGGGGCGAGCGGCGTCGTCCTGGCCCAGCAGTCGAAGGCCGCCATCGCCGGCGGAACCTTCCACAACGACGTGGTCTGCGTCGGGGCGCTTGACACCCTGTTCTTCCACGACCTCGCCTTCGAGGACACGGCCGCAACCCAGGACGCCATCCGCCGCGCGGCCGAAGGCCTGTTCGATCCGATTTTCGTCCAGGTGTCTTCCGCCGATCTGCCTCTGGCCGACGCCATCAGCTCCTACCTGTTCAACTCGATGCTGATCCAGATTCCGGGCGAGGATCGTCTGACCCTGATCTGTCCGACCGAGACCCGCGACAACCCGCGCAGCCATGCGGTGGCGCAGTCCTTGGCCGCCTCCAACGGTCCCATTGGTCAGGTGCGGTACGTCGATGTGCGCCAGTCGATGCGCAATGGCGGCGGTCCGGCCTGCCTGCGTCTGCGGGTCGTCTTGAACGAGGCGGAACTGGCGGCGACCAATCCGGCCATGCGCTTGACCGACGCTCTACACGCCGAACTCTCGGCCTGGGCGAACCGCTGGTACCGAGACGAACTGCGCCCTGCGGACTTGGCCGATCCAGCTTTGCTGGACGAAAGCCGAGGCGCGCTGGACGCCCTGACCGGCATCCTGAACCTGGGCGGCGGCTTCTATCCGTTCCAGAGGACTTAGGCCGCGAACCGCCCCCCCTTGGCCGCATAGGACTGAGTCCCACGCGTGAAGACCTGGTCGGTCGGCAAGACGGTCTCGATCGGCAGGTCCGCCTGACCCTTCAGGGCGTCATAGACGGGGCCGAAATCTCTCAGCGTCTCGTCCTTCAGCGCTTCCAGGCTGTCGATGACGAAATAGACCTGCTGGAAGTCGTCGATCCGGTACAGGGTCCGCATCACCCGCTCCAGGTCAAAGCCCAGGCGGTTCGGCGACGGGTCATCCAGGGCGAAGACGCTCTCGGTCGATGACGAGACGATGCCGGCGCCATAGATGCGCAGGCCGTCGGCCTCCTTCATCAGGCCGAACTCGACCGTGTACCAGTAGAGCCGCGCCAGGTTCGGCAGCATGCCCAGGCCGGCGGCGCGCTGTCCGCCCTTGCCATAGGCCTCCATATAGGCGGCGAAGTCGGGATCGGTCAGCATGGGCACATGGCCGAAGACGTCGTGGAAGATGTCAGGCTCTTGCAGATAGTCGAGCTGATCCGGCTTGCGGATGAACTGGCCCGAGACGAAGCGGCGGTTGGCCAGGTGATCGAAGAAGACCTCGTCCGGCACCAGACCGGGCACGCAGACCACGGTCCAGCCGGTCAGGGCCTGAAGCTTGGGATTGATGACCTCGAAGTCGGGAATGCCGCCGGCGTTCAGGTCCAACGAATCGAGCCCGCGCAGGAAAGCGTCGCACGCACGGCCGGGCAGGATCTTCATCTGACGGGCATACAGCGTGTCCCACGTCTGATGTTCAACTTCGGTATAGGCGGCCCAGTTCTGGGGGATGGTCCAGTCGGCGGCCGCGCCTTCGGGCGGCTGTTCGAAGACGTGTTCGAAGTCGGACATGGGACGCTCCTCTTTTGCCCCATCCTAACGCCCGGTCAGCGCCCATTCAAAGGCCTGGTCAGTGAATGGCTTCGTGCAGGGGGGCGTGATGGCCTTGAGCATCGATGGTGAACCAGCGTTGGGCGTCATCGGGCAGCAGGACGGATTGACCGTCCTCCAGCACGCCCTCAGCCGCATAGGCTACGAAGCCGCCGTCCTCGCCCAGGGCGAAGACGCGGTAGAAGGGTTGGTGCGGCGAGACCGCACCCGTGTCGATCGCCGGGCCGTCGTAGGCGGGGTCGACGTCCATCACCACGCCCCGGAAGGCGTCGTCGCGGTGGCGGACGATCTGGCCGATGGCGAAACGGGCTGTGTGAACCTGAGTCATGGGACCTTGATACGCCTGGCCCGATGACCCTGATCCACGCAGACCTGTTCATCTTCCTGACAGAATGGCTTGGCGCGGATGATCTTGGCGGGCTAGGTTGATCGGGACGGGCGCCGCTTTGGACCGCCCACATCGGAATGACGGCCCATGCCGGAGACCCACGGCGCGCCCCGAAGGCGCGACGAGCGGTCCCAGCCTTCCCGCGAGCGGGATGCGTCGGGTCGGGATGCGCAACTCTATGGCGCGCTCGATCTGGGGACCAATAATTGCCGGCTGCTGATCGCGCGGCCGTCCCGCGACGGCTTTCGGGTGGTCGACAGCTTCAGCCGCATCGTCCGGCTGGGCGAAGGCCTGTCCCGCACGGGACGGCTGGATCCTCGCGCGATGGACCGGGCCTATGACGCCCTGGCCCTGTGCGCCGACCGGATCGTCAGGAAGGGCGTGGAGTCGGTCCGGCTGAGCGCGGTCGCCACACAGGCCTGCCGGGCGGCCGAGAACGGGGCGGAGTTCATTGATCGGGTGCGTAAAGGCACCGGGCTGAGGCTGCGGATCATCGATCCGGCGGAAGAGGCGCGGCTGGCGGTCGAGGGCTGTCTGAACCTGATCGATCCCCGGGCCGAAGGGGTGGTGATCATCGACGTGGGCGGGGGGTCGACCGAACTGTCCTGGCTCAAGCGCGAGGGGTCGGACTGGAAGACCACCGGCTGGATGTCGGCGGCCCTGGGGGTCGTCACCCTGGCGGAGCGGCACCCGGAGCCGGAGGGCGCGGGCGAGGCCCAACAGGAGCAATGGTACGAGGCCATGGTCGCCGATATGGGCGCGGCCCTGGCCGGCGGCGGGATCGAGGACCCGGGCATGCTGGACCTGCTGCGGCGGGACCGGGCGCATCTGATCGGCACCTCGGGCGCGATCACCAGCCTGGCGGGCATCCATCTGAACCTGCCCCGCTACAATCGCGACCGGGTCGATGGCCTGTGGATGACGCGCGGAGACTGCGAGGCGGCGGCGGAGCGGCTGAAGGCCCTGGGGCCGGACGGGCGGGCCAAGGAGGCCTGTATCGGGCCGGACCGGGCCGATCTGGTCCTGGCCGGGGCGGCGATCCTGGAGGCCATCCAGCGGGCCTGGCCGTCGGAGCGGGTGCGGGTCGCTGATCGGGGCCTGCGCGAAGGTCTGCTGTTGCAGCAGATGCGTGAGGACAAGAAGCCGCCCAAACGGCGCAGGCGGCGTCGGGGTCGCGGCCGGGGACCGGCGGCGACCTAACCTACTGTTTGTTTAGATAATTCAGAAAAAATAAGGGCTCAGCCCGGCGTCGCCATCCGCACGGGCACGTCGATGTCGCAGACCGAGAAGTCTGCGCCCTTGGCCTGGCGCGCCTGGTCGATCAGAGCGCGGAAGGTCGGCGATGTCGTGTTGAGCATCTGCACCGCCGGGCGTTCGGCGGCGGGCAGGTCGGAGGCCAGGCGGACGCGGGTCATGCGGTCGGGGTCGGCGACGACGCCGCTGGGCTCGGGGCTGGCCTTCAGGGCGCGGACGACCTCGAGCCCCACGACCACGCGGCCCCAGACGGTGTAGCGCTTGTCCAGGGCGGGATAGGCCTGGCGCATCAGGAAGAACTGGCTGTTGGCGGTGTCATTGCCCTCGTCGCGGGCCATGCCGGCGACGCCGGGGCAATAGAGGCCCCAGCCGTGGACCTTGCGGTCGGCCGTGCCCGCCATAAGGGCGTCGGGCTGGGTCTGGACCGGGACGGAATGATAGAAGCCGATCAGGGCGCCGGCCGGCGCGGCGGCGGGGGTGAAGGCCATGTCCGGGCCGCGCCGGAAGGTGAACTCGGCCTTCAGATCGGGATACCAGCTCTGGCCGTCGCCGGTGCCCAGGGGGTCGCCCGTCTGGGCCATGAACCAGTCGATGACCCGGTGCCAGGCCAGATTGTCGTAGAAGCCGCGCGAGGCCAGAAGCTTGATCCGCTCGACATGGGCCGGGGCGATCTCGGGGGCCAGCTCGACCAGGATCCGCCCCTTGGTCGTGTCGATGACCAGCAGATTATCGGGGGCCACGGCGCGCCATTCGGTCGGACCGGGCGGGGGCGGCGGAACGGCCGCCTGCTGCGCCAGGACGGGGCCGGACACCAGAGCGGTCAGCCCCGCCGCGATCAGTGCGTTTCGAACCTTCATAGCCCCTGCCCCCTCATGAAATCCCTTAGCCGCCGACGACCTCGGCCACCGGCTGGACGTCGCAGATGCTGAAGCCGCCGCCGCGTGCGGTGCGGGTGGCGGCGATCCGTTCGGCGAAGGCGGCGCTGGCGGGGTTCAGCACCCGCACGGTGGGACGTTCGCCCTCCGGCAGGGCCGAGGCCATGCGGACCCGCGTCATGACGTCGGGGTTGGCGACCTTGCCGTCGTCGGCGTCGGAGCCCTTGTTCAGCTTGTTGACCACATCCAGGCCCGAAACCACACGACCGAAGGCGGTATAGACGCCGTTCAACTGATCCCGGTCGCCCATCATCAGGAAGAACTGGCTGTTGGCGGTGTCGGGCGCGCCGGCGCGGGCCATACCCAGGACGCCGGGGCAGAACAGGCCGTGGGCGCCGACCTTGAAATCGGCGGTGATCATCATCTGGGCGTCCGGCTGGGTCTCGACCGGCAGAACGCCGACCAGACCGCGCACGCCCTGTCCGGCGTTCGGGACGGCGACGAAACCGGCGTCGCGGCCGCGACGGAAGTTGAATTCGGCCTTCAGATCGGGGAGTTCGCTGCCGCCCTCGCCCGTGCCCTGGGGATCGCCGGTCTGGGCCATGAAGTCGGGGATGACGCGGTGGAACTTCAACCCGTCATAGAAGCCCTGGTTGGCCAGAGTGCGGATACGTTCGGCGTGGGCGGGCGCGGCGACCGGCGTCAGCTCGACCAGGATCCGGCCCTTGGGCGTGTCGATGACCAGCAGGTTCTCGGGCGCGACGGTGCGCCAGTCCGTAGCGGGAGCCTGAACCTGGGCTGGGGCCTTGGCCTGAGCCACAGCCGGAGCCGGAGCCTGGGTCGCAACCGACGCCAGAAGAGCGGCGGCGGCCGCCGCGATCACACCAAGACGCATTGACGCACTCATCCTCTGTTCTTGACCTTGTCCCGCACGCGCGCGGCGATGGCGGGGCTGACGAAACTGTCGATCGCGCCGTCCAGACGGGCGATTTCCTTGACCAGCCGCGAGGCGATGGCCTGATGCCGCGGATCGGCCATCAGGAATACCGTCTCGATGTCCTGATTGAGGCGCTGATTCATAGCCGTCATCTGGAACTCGTATTCGAAGTCGGCGACCGCGCGCAAACCGCGAATGATGACATTGGCGTTCAGCTCTTCCGCGAAATGCATCAGCAGGGTCGAGAAGGGCTGGACCACGATGTCGCCGCCCAAGTTCGCCACCTCGGCCTGGAGCATCTCGACCCGTTCGGCCGTGGTGAACAACGGCCCCTTGTCGTCGTTCTGGGCCACGCCGATAACCAGTCGATCCACCAGCTTCAGCGCCCGCTTGATGATGTCGGTGTGACCGTTGGTCACCGGATCAAAGGTGCCCGGATAGAGTCCGATGCGCATGGCGTGTCTCCCCAGCCTGTCGCCTGCTGTTCGGCGTGACTTAGCAGGTGCGAAAGGTTCGGCCTAGCAGCCGGTTGGCATAGTGGCGTGTCGCAAAAACAGGGTGACAAAGCGCCAAAGCGCCAATGCAGGCGGGTGGGACGGCGGGGCGGGTTTTAGCGTCACGTCTGTCATTGCGCGACTTTACACCCGCCGTAAACCCAGGCGCGCTGATTGCTGAGTTCGCAGACGGAGATGCTGAATTCGTTAAATTTTTCTTGCAGAATTAGGAGTTCTGGACCGTCAAAGGCAGCGGATCATTGGCGGCCCAGGCGGTTTCGATCGCCGTCAGCAGGGTCGGATCGACGGCGAAAACCGTGTCGTCAATTGCAGTGATGGGACATGCAGGCGTGGCGCTGTTGCACAGGAATGCGCCATCGAAGCCCGCCATTTCGGACACGTGCACCGGGCGGGTCTGCGACGATAGGACCAGCCCGGTCAGCCCCCGCGCGATCAGGACTTGGGTCACGCCCGCCAGCATCGGCGCCTGGGGCCAGACGATGCGGTTTCCCTCGATGAAGCCGATGTTCCAGGTGACGCCCTCGGACACATGACCCTGGTCATCAACGAACAGGGCGTCGTCGAAGCCCGCCGCCCGCACGGCCCGGCGCACGCGCGTCTGACCGAATGTGGCGACGTGTTTCAGGTGGGGCGTTTCGCGGCCATGAGCCACGGCCGTCACCCGCATTTGGGTCGCCAGCGGCGGCGGGGGCGGCGAGACGACGGTCATCACCTTGGGTCGGCCGACGAAGGACGGATTGCGATGGCCGATCTCGGGCGAGAACAGGCTGACGCGTATCCATGACTTGTCACGTCCCTCAACAGCGAGAGCCAAAAGACGCCGGAACTCGGCCTCGCCGGGGCTTTCGCCGAACAGTTCGACGGCGGCCTGGTCGAGGCGGGCGAGATGCAGGTCCAGGCCCCGGACCCCGCCATGCTCGACGCGGAAGGAGGTGTAGGCGCCGTAGTTGACTAGGGCTTGGTGCGCGAGGTCGTCAGGGGTGGCGGGGAGGCCGTCGATCAGGATCGACATGATCGGTATGTACCTATATATAAAGTTATATAACTTTGGAGTTGCCGATATGTCGGTTTACGCCCCTCTGGAATACCGCCTCGCTCAGACAAAGCAAAACGCCCTCACCCTGTCGTTCGAAGAGATCGAAGCCCTGCTGGGTCGGAAGCTTCCCCAATCCGCCTATGACGAGCGGATCAAGCGTCAATGGTGGGCCAATACCGACACCCATGTTCAGGCCAAGGCCTGGCTGAAAGCGGGCCGCAAAGCCAAGCTTAACTCCGCTCGGAACGAGGTCACCTTCGTAAAGGAACAGACCGACACTGTGGTAGAGGGCGCCCTTATATCCTTGGCGGCCCTGACGCCCGCTGCGCGCAGTTTAGTCGAGCGCACCTGTCAGGAGCGCGGCGTCGATCTTGGAACCGCCGTCACCCTCCTGCTGAATGAAACCGCACGAAGCCGGAACGAGGCGTTTCTGGACAGGATGGACCAGTCGCGCGGCCGCTCGACCTATTCCAGCGTCTCCAGCGTCGATCTGATCCGGGAAGATCGCGATGGCCGATGAGGTGGTGATCGACGCCTCGGTCTTTGCGGCGGCCGTGTTCGACGAGGAACATTCCGCCGCCGCCAGACGGTTTCTGGGCGATTGTGTAAGGACCGAGCGGATCATGATCGCATCCGACCTGATGCCGCTCGAAATCGCCAGCATAGCGGCGAAGAAGGTCTGGCGAGGCGAATGCTCGGAGCAACTCGGGGCGGAAGCCGTTGATACAGTGCGTGGCATGATGGCCATGCCGGTATCACTGCCAAACCTGTTGAAGCGCGCCTATGACCTGGCCGTGCGTCACAGGTTTTCCGTCTACGACGCGACCTATATCGCGTTGGCGGAAGGGCGAGACAGCCAGGTCGCGACGCTGGACGCACGACTGGTTCGACGCGCCGAGGCGGAAGGCTTCGCCGACCGCCTCGTCCTTGTCGCCTGATCAGTCCTCGCCGCCCTCTTCACCCGCGGCGTCCGCCTCATCCGAACCGCCGCTTTCCGGCAGGCGTTCGACCGAGACGACCTTTTCGTCCTTGCCGGTGCGGAAGATGGTGACGCCCTGGCTGGAGCGGCCGACGATGCGGACCTGATCCATCCGCGTGCGGATCATCTGACCGCCCGAGGTGACCAGCAGCAGGTCGTCGGTTTCCTCGACCGGGAAGGCCGCCGCCAGGCGTGTGCCGGCGCGACCGCCCAGACCGTGAGCCGTCAGGCCCTGGCCGCCGCGACCGGTGCGGCGATACTCGTAGGCCGAGGATCGCTTGCCGAAGCCGGTCTCGGTGACCGTCAGGATGAACTGTTCGGCGGCGCCCAGTTCGGCGATCCGTTCCACGGTCAGGGCGGCGTCGGCGACCTCGTCTTCAGCCTCGGCCGGAGCCGCGACATCCTCTTCCGCCTCCGCGCCGGCCAGGGCCTTGCGCATGGCGTTGGCGTGTTTGACGTAGGCGGAGCGTTCCTCGGGCGTCGCATCGACGCGGCCCAGGATGGCCATGGAGATGACCTCGTCGCCGTCTTGCAGGCGTACGCCCCGGACGCCGGTCGAGTCCCGGCCCTTGAAGACGCGCACATCGTCGGCCTTGAAGCGGATCGCGCGGCCCAGGGCCGTGGTCAGCAGCACGTCGTCATCGGCGGTGCACAGGCCGACGCCGACCATGCGGTCGTCACCTTCCAGCTTCATGGCGATTTTGCCGGCGCGGTTGACCGTGGCGAAGTCCGACAGCTTGTTGCGGCGCACGTCGCCCGAGCTGGTGGCGAACATGATGTCGTAGTCGCCCCAGGTCGTCTCGTCCTCGGGCAGGGGCAGGACGTTCATGATGCTGTCGCCCGGCTCGATGGGCAGCAGGTTGACGAAGGCCTTGCCGCGCGACTGCGGATTGCCCAGCGGCAGACGCCAGGTCTTCAGCTTGTAGGCCTTGCCGTTGGTGGCGAAGAACAGGACCGGGGTGTGGGTCGAGGCGCTGAACACGCCGGTGATGGCGTCCTCGTCCTTCATCGACATGCCCGAACGGCCCTTGCCGCCGCGATGCTGGGTCCGATAGGCGTTCAGGGCGACGCGCTTGACGTAGCCGCCGTGGGTGACGGTGACGACCATGTCCTCGCGCGGGATCAGGTCTTCGTCCTCCATCTCGCCGTCGCCTTCCCCGATCAGGGTGCGACGCGGGACGGCGAACTTGGCCTTCACGTCGATCAGGTCGTCGCGAATGATGGCCAGGACGTTCTTGCGGTCAGACAGGATGGTCAGGTGGCCCTGGATGGTGTCGGCCAGGCCGTTCGCCTCGCCGAAGATGTCGTCACGGCCCAGGCCGGTCAGGCGCGACAGGGTCAGGGCCAGGATGGCGCGGGCCTGTTCGTCGGTCAGTTGCAGGCTGTCGCCGTTGATGACGACGCTGCGCGGGTCGGCGATCAGTTCGACCAGGGCCATCATGTCGCCGACGGGCCAGGGCTTGGCCTGCAGGCGTTCGCGCGCCTCGGTCGGGTCGGCCGAGGAGCGGATGATGTGGATGACCTCGTCGATATTGGCGACGGCGACGGCCAGACCGACCAAGACGTGGCCGCGGTCGCGGGCCTTGTTCAGTTCGAACTTGACGCGGCGGACGACGACTTCCTCGCGGAATTCGAGGAAGATCTGCAGCAGGTCGCGCAGGCCCATCTGTTCGGGTCGGCCGTGGTTCAGCGCCAGCATGTTGACGCCGAACGAGCTCTGCATGGCGGTATAGCGCCACAGCTGGTTCAGGATCACGTCGCCGGAGGCGTCGCGCTTCAGCTCGATGACGATCCGCATGCCCTGGCGGTCGGATTCGTCGCGGACGTCGGAAATGCCTTCCAGACGCTTTTCGCGCACCATTTCGGCGATCCGCTCGATCAGGGTCTGTTTGTTGACCTGATAGGGCAGTTCGGTGACGACGATGGCTTCGCGATCCTTGCGGATCTCTTCGACCGAGGCGCGACCGCGCACGACGACCGAGCCGCGACCGTCGCGAAGCGCATTGCGCGGCGCGGTGCGGCCCATGATCTCGCCGCCGGTCGGGAAGTCGGGGCCGGGCACGATGTCCAGCAGGGCGTCGTCGGTGACGTTGGGATCGTCCAGCAGGGCCAGGGCCGCATCCACGACCTCCCCCAGATTATGCGGCGGGATGTTGGTCGCCATGCCGACGGCGATGCCGCCGGCGCCATTGACCAGCAGGTTGGGAATCCGGCTCGGCAGGACGACCGGCTCCAGTTCCTTCTCGTCGTAGTTCGGCTGGAAATCGACGGTGTCCTTGTCGATATCGGCCATCAGAGCGACGGCGGCCGGGGCCATCCGGGCCTCGGTGTAACGCATCGAGGCGGGCATATCGCCGTCGACCGAGCCGAAGTTCCCCTGGCCGTCGACCAGCATCAGACCCATCGAGAAGGGCTGAGCCATCCGCACCAGGGCCATATAGACCGAGGCGTCGCCGTGGGGGTGGAACCGGCCCAGCACGTCGCCGACCACGCGGGCGCATTTCGAATAGCTGCGCTCGGGCGTCATGTTCAAGTCGTGCATCGAGTACAGGATGCGACGGTGAACCGGCTTGAGCCCGTCACGGGCGTCAGGCAGGGCGCGGCTGACGATCACGCTCATGGCGTAGTCGAGGTACGAACGCTTCAGTTCGTCCTCGATCGTGATCGTGGAAATATCGGAGCCGCCGCCTCCCGGAACGATGGGGGTCGCGGCGTTTTCGTAGCTGTCGTCGGTCAATGAAGCGTGGCTTTATGCGGCCGGAATCGGAACGTGATCCGCTGTGACGATTTCTAGCATTCCAGGGCCTCGGTGGCAAAGCGACGTCGCCGTGAAAGCCCGTCTCTGAAAGGACTTTCCACATGCGCGCAAACCACATCGCCGCCGCCCTCCTCCTCGCCTCCCCTCTGGCCCTGATCGGGGCCTGCGCTTCGACCGCCGACGCGGCCCAGATGCAGGCCGAACGCGCCCCCGTCGGCGCCACCGGACAGGCCGTCCTGGTCAATGCCCAGGGCGCCAATATCGGCCGGGTCGATCTGCGTCAGGGCCCGACCGGCCTGGTGATCAAGGTCGAGGCCTCGGGCCTGACGCCCGGCTGGCACGGCATCCATATTCATGCGACCGGCGAATGCGCCGCGCCCTTCACCTCGTCCGGCGCCCATATCAACCACGGCGAACCCAAGGCGCCGCACGGCCTGCTGAACGCCGCCGGTCCCGATGACGGCGACCTGCCGAACGTCTACGCCGGCGCCGACGGCAAGGTGAACGCCGAACTGTTTTCGACCCGCGCGCGGATTTCCTCGGAAGGGCCCGGCCAATGGCTGTGGGATACCGACGGATCGGCGATCATTATCCACGCCAATCCCGACGACCACGCCAGCCAGCCCATCGGCGGCGCGGGCGACCGGGTGGCCTGCGCGGCGTTGAGCGCGAGCTGACGCCTCACTCTCTCCGTCATACTCGGGCGGGAATTCACCGGCACCGATTGCTCGCGGTGACGATCCGAATGTCTCGCTTCGGCACCTGCGTGATGGCAGTGCGCGACCCGTTTGCGAAGTTACAAGGGTCTGATTGTTGGGCGACGGCGTGCAACGATCCGTCCGCCAGACTGCTTGCGGGAAACCCTCGTCGCTGAGACTTTACCGCTTGCCCCGTCCTCAGGGTCCGATCCCACAGGAGGTGTGGTTTAGAGGAGGATAGCCTGACATTGCGTTGGTTTGGCCCGGCGGAAATGGCTGATCGGCTTGGAGGCGCAGGACATCGATACGCCGACGGACTAGCGGCTGGCCAAGGGGAAGATGCAGTTGGTCCCGCCGCCTCAGTAGGCCGCTTGGGCGTTGAACGCCCGCGTTTCCTCAACGGTCAGGAAGTGGGGATTGGTCGCGGAGTCGTACTGGAAGCCGGGTGTGACCCGCTCACCGACTTCCCCAAGCGCGTTGTTGCCGAAATCGGCCTGTATGTTGTGGAAGCGGATGGTAGGGGCGATCACATAGTGGTCGTCGAAAACGTAAGTCAGGTGTGAGTCGTCGGTCGGGCACATGACTTCATGCAGTTTCTCGCCCGGCCGGACGCCCACGACGTGCGTGGGCATGCCGGGGGCCAACGCTTCGGCCAGATCGGAAATTCTCACAGAGGGAATCTTCGGAATGAAAATCTCCCCCCCCTGCATCCGCTGAAAATTGGTCAGGACGAACTCGACTCCTTGACGCAGCGAAATCCAGAACCGGGTCATGCGCGGATCTGTGATGGGCAGGGACTCCACGCCTTCGGCGATCAGCTTTTCAAACAGCGGCAGGACCGAACCACGCGACCCCACCACGTTGCCGTAGCGAACCACCGAGAAACGCGTGCGGTGGCTGCCCGCCATGTTGTTGGCGGCGACGAAGAGCTTGTCCGAGACGAGTTTGGTCGCCCCGTAGAGGTTGATCGGGCTGGCCGCCTTGTCGGTCGACAAGGCGATGACGCTCTCGATGTCATTGGCCAGGGCCGCCGCAATGACGTTCTCGGCGCCGCTGATGTTGGTGCGGATACATTCTGTCGGATTGTATTCCGACGCCGGCACCTGCTTCATCGCCGCCGCATGGATAATGAAATCGACGCCGCGCGTGGCCTGTATCAGCCGATCCCTGTCACGCACGTCGCCGAGAAAGAAACGCATGCGCGGATCGGAAAACTCGTGCTGCATCTCGAACTGCTTCAGCTCGTCGCGCGAATAGACAATTACCCGCTTAGGATCGTAGCGCTCCAGGATGGTGCGGACATACATCCGCCCGAAGGAGCCCGAGCCTCCCGTGATCAGTACCGATTTGTCGTCGAACATGGCGATTTCTGGTGCCCTAAACTAATGCTGCGCGCAGACCGGCATCCGCAGCGCCGACGCGTCTGAAGAGCGCCCGGAAGGCTCTAATGCAAGTTTTCGCATGTCCTGAGCAGCATCAGCAACACTCTCCAAGGCGCCGAGAGCCTCCCGCGATCGCCCCATGGTCTGTCAGTCCAGCAATGACCAGACCAGCGGGGTGCCCTTCACAGCGTCCTGTCGCAATCTGCGCCCGAGGAGCTCGCGATAATGCCGGGGGTGGAGGCCGTCGCCGGGGCGGACGGAACGAAGGTTCTCGGGCGTCAAAGCCTCCCCCTTCTTCATGTCCATCGCGATAAACAGTGATCGGCCGAAGCGGCGGTTGACCAGGGCCTGGCCCGTGGGTCCAGACTGGACGCCGCCGATGGCTTGTTCCGCGATCCTGACGCCCTTGACCAGGCCGGCGAACTCGTCCGGCGTCAGCGAGAAGCTCGCGTCAGGCCCGCCGATGGCGCGGTCGAGAATGAAGTGCTTCTCGATTACCTGGGCCCCCAGCGCCACTGCGGCGATGGCGACCGCATTCTCGGTCGTGTGATCCGACAAGCCCAT
This sequence comes from Brevundimonas sp. FV2ps16, assembly GCF_058681075.1. Lineage (NCBI taxonomy): Bacteria > Pseudomonadati > Pseudomonadota > Alphaproteobacteria > Caulobacterales > Caulobacteraceae > Brevundimonas > Brevundimonas sp. FV2ps16. Next base: position 3,293,488 of record NZ_CM178728.1, read on the forward strand.
CCTGAGGCCGAAGGTCTTGGCCCAGACCGGTATCGTCGCCAGATTGGCGTCCGACGGCAGCGCCGGATAAGCCGAGGTGCATTTCAGCAGGGTGATGTCATGGTTGCCTTGCCGATGACAGGCCGCGATCGCCTCCTCGATGTCACCCATATTGGCGATGCCGGTGGAGATGATCATCGCGCGCCCCTTGGACGCCGCATGTTCGATCAGCGGGATGTCCGCGATCTCGAACGAGGCGATCTTGAAGATCGGCACGTCCATCTCATCCAGGAAGTCGACAGCCTCGAGATCGAACGGCGACGAGAAGAAGGTCAGACCCAGGCGATGGGCCTCCGCCTGGATCGGCGCATGCCATTCCCAAGGCGTTTGAGCCTCGAGATAGAGGTCGTGCAGGGTCGCGCCGTCCCACAGGGTTCCGTCATTGATCTGGAAAGGCGTCGTCTGGCAGTCAAGGGTGATCCCGTCCGCCGTGTAGGTCTGGACCTTGATCGCATCGGCCCCGGCGGCGGCCGCGGCGCGCACGGTCTCGAGGCAAACCTCAAGCGAACCGCCATGGTTGGCCGAAAGCTCCGCCACCATGAACACATGGTCCGGGTAGGTGAAGCTCATGCCGCATCTTCCTTGAATACGCTCGCCATCAAGGCCGCCCGATCAGAAGGCCAGTCGTCGGCCAACCGCGCCATACAGATGATATCCTGCAACTCGCCATCCTTCAGACGCGCTTTCGCAAGCAAGCCTTCGCGGGTGAAGCCAAACCGCTCGTGCAGCCGGACGACGCCGCCGTTGAAGGCGAACACCTCGCAGCACAGTTTGCGGATTCCGACCGGCCCGAACGCCTCGTCCAGCGCGAGCAGTTCCATGGCGGCGCCCGATCCGCGCGGCGTGTCCGTCTCACCCAGATAGAAGGCCCAGTTGGCGCCGCCATGGGTCCGGTCAATTTCGGTGAAGGATACGAAGCCGACCGGTCGGTCGCCGTATTCAAATATGCGATAGACGGCGGATCGGTCGGCCAGGCTCCGATCGAACCAACGGGCATGCTCGTCGACCGTGATGATGTGGTCGCTGTACATATTGGCGCGGATCCGATCCTGATTGCGCCACGACAGGACGAGGGCGCGATCCCCCTCCGCCATCGGCCGCAATCGGCAATCGGCATAACGCATCAGACGCGCTCCTGAACCATGGACCGTTCGAGATGATCGAACAGACGTCGAACCCCCTGCCCATCGACCACGCCTGCGGCTCTGGCGCCGATGTCTTGTCGCACGACGGGATCCCGCAGTTGAGCCATCGCCGCCTTCACGCGCGCCTCGAGGTCCGCAGCGTCCCAAACGCCCGCGACAATATAGCCGCACAAGGCCGGCCAGTGATCGAGATTGGCCTTCTGGTTGGCGGCGATTCCGACGAGGATGGCCGGCGTTCCACACCGGGCGAGTTCGAACACCGTCTGCCCCGCACCGCTGATTGCGATGTCCGCCTCCAGCATCAGGGACGCTATGGCGGCGGCGTCGATCGCCTGATGCACGGACACGCCGGGCATCACGGGCGGCGCCGGCTGGCCGGCGCCCAGCACCAGATCGATCCTCCCCGCAGGGTAGGCCTGCTGGGCCAAACGGGCCATGGGCACGCCGAGCCCGTGCAGGTCGCCTCCGCCGAAGATCACCAGAATCCTCTCGATGTCGGGCCGCGCGGGCAGGCGCTCCGGCAGATCCCAGAACGGCGGACGCAAAGGCTGCCACGACGGACCGTTCAGCACCCATTCGTTTTCGGAGGTCTCGGAGACCGGCCGATCGGGGGCCGGATGAACGACCACGCCCGACGGATAGGACGAGCCCAGGTCATCGATGAAGACTGTGACGTCAGAATTGGATGCGATCGTCTCCATAGCCTCGGCCGAGGCGGCATAGCTGTCGATCAGAGCGATGCCCGCCCGCAGACCGCTCGGGCTCTGCCCGTCCTCCTGCCAGCGACGCTGGATCACGTCCTGCCCGGAGCCGATCGCGGCGACAGCGACCGCGTCACCGTCCAGAATCCAGCGAACCTGTCCGCCTCGCAGCAACCAGCCTTCCGCATATGCGCTGCACCGACTGACGTGGCCGAGGCCCCGGACCCGATCGCCTTCGGTGAACACTATAAGCAATCCCGGCGTAGTCATCGCGATGCGCCGGAATGAGGCACACTTTGTTGGCGTTCGGTCAACCGCCAATCCACCTTGGCGTCCATGTCCTGAACCTCGATTTCGACGTGGGTCATGGCGTTAATGTCCCCGCGAAAAGGTTCGGCCGGGTTGTCCTCTCGCCTAGCTACGCGATTTGCCGCTGCGATGCACGACTATTGAACTGACAATACAGTCTCAATAAGCCATCGCGACGATCGAAGTCGCCGCACTAAGACTCTGACCATACAGTCGCCGCCTCCGAGAGAAAAATCGGGTCAAGAACTCGCACCTGCCAATCCGACTACGAGAACAGCTGCAACAGGCCTCAAATCCCTGGCCTCCGCCCAGCGATTCCTCACCACCCACGCCGCAGTCTGCAACACCTTCAACGTCTAGCGCCACCTGATCAGCCGCCCTACCCTTCGCCACTTACGCGCCGAGGCAGACACCGCATGGTCGGCAGCGACCGCTTAAATCGGCTGGGGTAGGGCGAACTTCATCCGTCGGCGATTAAGCTGACAGCGCCGACGGACGGCCTCGGCTCGCAACGGCCAAGTTGAACAATCGTGAGCTCAAGATGGTTGCTAATGATTCGATCCCGCGCGTGCTCGAGGCTGCTGCGCAGCCAAGTCACTGAAAGTGCGGATCTCATGCTGCGGTCCTTACGCTTTACTTGCCGGTTAAGTTGACCGCACCCGGCATCTAAAGTTAGCCTTCACGGTCGTTTCGTAAGCGACCGATTCGCGCGGAGTTTTAAGCATGGCGGGCGACAGTGGCGCATTTCATCTTGCCTCAGAAATCGTACGCGAGATCGTTCCCGCAGCGCGTCCCCGCCTCCCATCGGCGGACGCTCTTCTGCCCTATCTGCGGCGGATAGACGAGAGCCGCAACTATTCGAACTTCGGCCCTCTGCTGACCGCGTTCGAAACCCGATTGGCGGAGCGGTTCGAGGCGGACTCCCACGTCGTCACCTGCGTCAACGGCACCCAGTCCCTGACCCTGACCCTCCAGGCGCTGGACCTGCCGAACGGCAGTCTGGTCGCCCTACCCTCCTATACCTTCGTCGCCACCGCCCATGCCGTGATCGCCGCCGGGCTCGCGCCCTGGTTCCTTGATGTCGACGCCGAGGACTGGATGCTGCACCCTGAGACGGTGCGCGCCGCACTTGCCGCGGCGCCAGGCCCGGTCTCGGCGGTCATCGCCGTTGCGGCCTTCGGCGCCATGCCAGACCTCGACGGCTGGAGGGCCTTGCGCGACGACACCGGCCTGGTCGTCGTGCTGGACGCCGCCGCCGCGTTCGATCAGGCCCACGCGGCCGACATTCCCACCGTCGTCAGCCTGCATGCCACCAAGGTCGTGGGTATAGGCGAGGGCGGGTTTCTCGCAACCCTCGACGCCGATCTGGCCGCGCGGGTGCGTCAGCTGACCACCTTCGGCTTTCGCGGCTCGCGCGCCTCGCAAGTCACCGCCACCAATGCCAAGCTCAGCGAATACGCGGCCGCAGTGGGTTTGGCCGCTTTGGACAGCTGGGACGCCGACCGACTCCAATACCTCCGGACCGGGCGGCTGATGCGCGCCGCCATGACCTTCCTGCCCCAGGTGCGATTCCAAGCCGGATGGGGCGTCCAATGGGTCACCAGCGCCTGTTCGGTGCGCCTGCCGGACGGATCGGCCGGTGGGCTGGAAAAGGCTCTGGCGGCTCAGGATATCGCGACCAGGCGCTGGTGGGATCGGGGCTGCCACGCCAATCCCGCCTTCGCTCAGTGTCCACGTGGTGATCTGTCGGCGACCGACTTGCTGGGGCGCTCCGTGCTCGGCCTGCCCTTCGCCGTCGACATGGACGAGCGTCAAATTTCCCGCATCTCGTCGGCCCTCGCCACGGCGCTCGTGGACCTGTAACGCTGGCCAGCGAGTGCGCCGCCGCGACAGTTCGTCCTCATATTTCCGACGCTGTCCGCCGGACAGGTACACTGCGCCCCGTTCCCAAGGACGGTGCCGACGTGGCGACCGCGTGGCGTGGTAGACACCGCTCGCGGTCGCGTCGTATGCGATGACGGGATCACGATAGCCGCATGGGCCCGGCGCGTCATAAACTTTGTCTCGTTGGTGTGCGACTTCGACGAGTCCTATCGAACGTCCGCTCGACGCGACGGGTCAGGCGCGCCGAACGAAGAGGCATCCGCCCGCAACGAACGCGCGTGCGATGCTGCCGCCCCAACGCTCCAGTAACGCGTCCCCGGCGAGCTTGGGTCCATCGCCGTAGCGCCAGCAGTAGTCGTCGATCGCAACCCACCCTCCCGGGCCCACCAGCTGCGACCAGAGCGTAACGTCCTCCGCCGCGCAGGCCGCATCGTGATTTCCGTCGATATGTAGCAGGGCGATGCATCCCGAGGGCTTCAGCTCCGGACGTGACTTCAGGAGGCGCACCGCCTCCCCGTCCGCGTTCCCGCTGTAAATCGCGTGGCCCAAGACGGACGGTGTACGATAGGCTGTCATCGTACCCGGCGGGGCCAGCGCCGCGAATGTCGCTTCAAACGCCAGCGCGACACGTTCCAAGCTGGCCGCCCGCGTATAGTCCTGCATGATTTGCGGCAAATCCTTCTGCGCGCCGGCCTCCGTGCTCCACGGATCGAAGACGAACAGGGGCCGCTCTGACTTGCCCAGCGACCGGCCGGCCAGCAGAACGCTCGCGGAGCGGCCGAATAGCGATCCGATCTCGACGATGTCCCCTTGCGGCGCATCGAGCAGACAGGCCAACAGCGCAGCCAGCTTGTCGTCGTAGGATTCCCCGAACAGATCGAAGGCGATGCGGATGGTACCGGCCAAGAACGCCAGGTCCGGCAGAGCCTGGCCGGGTGCGACCTTGGCGATGAAGCGCTGCCACTGTTCGGCACGCGCGAAGATGTCGTCCCAGCGAGCGAACTCCTCCTCCAGGGCGGACCGATTGATGATCCGCAGGTGGGTCAAGTCATGTTCGCGCAGCACGTCGCCGAGCGCTGCATGGACCATGTGGGCCGAGGCGTGGATCTGAGTGACGCCGTGCGTCTGGACGAGGGCCAGGAAGGCGGCAGGGAATTCGGGATCGTGCACAAGCGGCAGCCGCGTCCAGGGCACCGTGCCGTCAGTCGGGTCGCTCGTGTCAGATGACGCGCCGACAACCCGCTCCCCCCGATCCAGCGCCTGTTTGAGGTAGGCGAGACCGCCCGGTGTCGATACCGGAAACACTAGGGTCACTGACATCTCGTTCATCCAGCAGCGCGGGGGCATATCTAGGAGCGACCATGGTCGGAAGATGGTAAACAGCAGCCTTAGATCATCCCCAGGCAGGCTCTCAACGTCGGCGGGCCGGGCAGGCCGCGCCGGACCCGTTAACCATTCGATGTTTTTCGCTCGATAGACTCTCAGTTCTGCGAATCAGGAGCACAGCATCCTCATCCTAGTCGCCAGTCTCGGCCTCGCTCATTCGCGCCTCCCAAGGTCGAAGCCCTGTCTCGGTGGCGGCGCACCGGATCAGCGAAGGGTGGAGCCTATGCAGTGACCAAGCAGAGACTGGTCGTCATAGGCCCTGGCCTGATGGGTCTGAATCACATCGAGCTGATCCTGAAGAACCCGCGCTGCGAGCTGGCCGGCATCGTCACGCCCGTGCGACAAGTCTTCAACGATGTGGGCCAGCGGCTGAACGTCCCACTGTTCCATGACCTGGAAGAGTGTCTGAACGCTCTCGCACCGTCGGGCGTGGTCATCTCTTCGCCCAACGAGTTCCACTACGATCAGGCCCGCCTGTGTGTCGAACGAGCCATCCCCGTGCTGATCGAGAAACCGATCACGTCGGACTACGAAGATGCCGTGCGTCTGGTGGATCTCGTCGAGCGGCGCAAGGCCAAGGCGATCGTCGGTCATCATCGGGCGCACAGCCCCCTGATGGCGAAGGCCAAGGCCATCATCGACGAGGGTCGGCTGGGCCGCCTTGTGGCCATCCAGGGCAGCGCGATTTTCTACAAGCCGCCGGAGTATTTCGACGCCGGCCCGTGGCGGCGTGAGCTGGGCGGCGGACCGATCCTGATCAACCTGATCCACGAAATCGGGATAATGAGAACGCTGTGCGGCGAGATCTCGGCCGTCCAGGCGATCATCTCCAATACACTGCGCCGGTTCCCCGTGGAGGACACGGTCGCGATCAATCTTCAGTTCCGGAACGGTGCGCTCGGAACCTTCGTCCTGTCGGACACCGGCGCCTCGCCGCGGAGCTGGGAACAGACCTCACGGGAAAATTCCATTTATCCCACCTATGCCGACGAGGACTGCTACAGCATCACCGGAACGTCAGGCTCGCTGGACTTTCCCACAATGCGACTAAAGTCGCACCCGGCTCCGCAAGCCGCCTCTTGGCATAGACCGCTCGTCGAGGAAGTGATCCCCGTGGTTCGAGAAAACCCGCTGGAACGCCAACTCGACAACTTTCTGGACGTGATCCTGGGCGTCGCCGCCCCCGTTGTGACCGTCTTTGACGGCGCGCAGAACATGAGGGTCGTGGAGGCAATCCGCCGCTCGGGCGAAACGAAGTCACTGATCGAGCTCAAGGACTAGAAGGTTCGACATGCGCTGCACGAAGGACCAGTCGGACGATGGATAGGGTCATCCTGCTCGACACCAATATATCATCGGCGCCCATCCACCAGTACCTCGTGGATGTGGGGCTTGAGGTCCATGTCGTCGGGCGCAATCAAGACGACTTCCTCGCCAAGACGGTGCCAAACTACATCAACCTCGACTATTCCGACGTCGAGGCGACGCGGATGCTCTTGGAACGGCTGGGGGCGAAATACCTGGTCCCCGGGTGCAACGACCTTTCCTACGACACCTGCGCCGCGATCAGCGCGGGCCGCCCGTTTCCGGGGATCGACCCGGTGGAGGTCGTCCGCACCCTGGGCAACAAGCAGGTTTTCCGACGTTATGCCGCGCTTCACGGCATTCCTGCGCCTCGCCAGATCGACGAGGCGGATGCAGTCGCCGGTCGACCGGTCATCGTCAAGCCCGTAGACGCCTATAGCGGTCGCGGCGTCACCGCCCTGAAGGCGCCGACGGTGGGCGAGATCGGCGCGGCGCTGGCCCTGGCCAAATCGTTCTCGGCGACCGGCGACTGCCTCATCGAGGAGTTCGTCGAAGGCCAACTCTACAGCCACACCGCCTTCCTGGGATCTGAGGGGGTGGTCGCCGAGTTCATCGTGGAGGAGCACGGATCCATCAATCCGTTCACGGTCGATACCAGTTGCCTAGTCCCTGATTTCGCACCGGCGCTGTTGGGCAGGGTGCGGGCGTCGATCGAACAGATCGCCCGCGACCTCAAGCTGACGTCCGGCCTGATCCACACCCAGTTCATCGCCGACGGCGATCAGTTCTGGATCGTGGAGATCACTCGCCGCTGCCCCGGCGACCTGTACAGCCTGCTGATCTCGCTTTCGACCGGCTTCGACTACGCGGAAAACTATACCCGACCGTTCATAGACAAGCCTTTCAAGGACAGCGCGCGGCGCCATGGCGCAATCATGCGCCACACCATCACATTGCGGCAGGCGCAGGTTTTCGGGTCGCTCCAGTTCCACCGGCCGATCCAGATCGAACACTTCTTCCCGCAAGCGCGCGTCGGCGACCACGTCGCACAGGCTCCGTTCGCCCGGATCGGCATTCTCTTCGCTCGAACCGCGACCGCCTCGGCGCTCGACGAACTCATGGCAAGCACTCTGTGCGGCGATCTCTACTCGGTTCTGAGCTAGGGGGCGGTGAAGCGATGACCAAACAGGATTTCAGGACAACCGTGAATGCCGCGATCAGCGCGGCGCCCGCCAACCTTCACCTGGCTCGGACGCTGCTGTCGGGCGCTTTCACAGGTCCGTGCTTCGTCGTTGGTCGAAACGAACAGGCCTTGGACCTGATCGGCAAACTCAGGCTGGACGGCGTGCTGGACGACTTCGCCGAGCCAGGGTCAGTCTGGCATGGTCTTCCTGCCGTCTCTACTGAGCAACTTCCCGCGGGTGCGATCGTCATTAACTGCTCGACCTCGATCAGCCCCGTCGCCGTCGAGCAGAAGATCAGGTCCGTCGGCCGCGTGTCGGTCGTCTCGATCCACGACCTCATCCACGCCGCTGGGGGCGCGATCGACCATCCCCAGTTCGTACGGGACCAACGCCATGACTGGCAATCGTTCGAGGCGGAATGGGCCGACATCTTCGACAGCCTGGAAGACGCGCTGTCTCGCCAGACCCTGCTGGATCTCGTCCGCTACCGCCTGACGGCAAACGTTGAGATCATGCGCGACTATGTGGTCCGCGTGAAGGACCAGTACTTCGAGCCGTTCATCCACCTGCGCTCTGAGGTTTTCGTGGACGCGGGCGGCTTTGACGGCGACACGACCGAGGAGTTCTGCCGCCGGTGCCCCGACTATCGGCGGGTGCATCTGTTCGAGCCGTCGCAACAGAATATGGGTGCGGCGAAGGTCAGGCTCGCGGGCTATCGGGACATCGTGTTCCACACACAGGGACTGTCAGACGCCGCCGGCAGCATGACGTTTAACGCCGGAGCCGGATCGGCGTCCTCTGTCACCTCCGGTATGGGTGAGGAGGTACAGATGACGACACTGGACCTGATCGTCACCGAGCCCGTGACCTTCATCAAGATGGATCTCGAAGGTTGGGAGCTGACGGCTCTGGCCGGATGCGAGCGGCGCATCCGTGCAGATCGTCCCAAGCTGGCCATCGCCGTCTATCACCGCGCCAGTGATTTCCGAACCGTGTGGCGTTACGCCCGCTCCATCCACCCAGATTACAAGGTGTATCTGAGACACTACACCCAGGGTTGGTCGGAAACCGTGATGTTTTTCGTCTGACGGCGCAGCACCGCCCTGGCCTCTCTTCGATCGGAACCGCCATGAACCTTGATCCTTCAGCGCCAACCCTCGGCCTCATCGAAAGCCCCGCCGAACTGTTGGCGCGCTTCGAAAGCCGTACGTCCGGCCTAATCGTGATCAAGCCCAAGGTCGTGTTCATGAAGATCGAGGCGAGCGATCCCATGCCCGTCTCGATGACGATCAACGTGCCATCGAGCGACATCGGCAGCGTCACCTTGCTAGAAGCCTCGGTCCTCGTGTCGCTGGTCAGGCTGGTCAAGCCGCGCAAACTGTTCGAGTTCGGGACGTTCCTGGGCTATTCCACCTCTCTGTTCGTCGAAAACTCAGCCGCCGACTGCACCGTCTATTCGCTCGACCTCGGCGATAACCATGTCAGCGACAAGCCGCTCGAGTCCTTCACCAGGGCTGCCCTGAGAAGCGACGGCAATATCAACGACGAATATCTACGCGGGGCCCAGGGCGCGCGTGGCCCCCACTACACCACCGCCCTCTCGGCCGCCGATCAGTCCAGGCTTCACCTTCTCCAGCAAGACAGCCGACAGTTCGATCCGGCCGCCCACGGACTGGAAGGCGCGGTCGACGTGGTGTTCGTCGATGGAGGACACGATACCGCAACCGTAACAATCGACACCGCGAACGCTCGCAAGATGGTCGGGGACAGCGGAATCATCGTCTTTCACGACTTCAGTTCGAACATCCACAGCGACGTGACGAGCTTCGTGAATGGTCTGGCCAGCAATGAGGTCGTTGTCTGTGTCCAACACACGATGCTGGCGATCTTGCTGATCGGGCCGCTAGGGCGCGATTTCCTGAAGATCGGCGCCTAGTCTCGATGGCCGACATCGACAGCGCAATCGACGCTCGAAAGCTCCTCGGTCGAGAAGCCTATCGAAGGCTGTCATCAAAGCGGGACGGACTGGCGGCCACACTTCTGCTGGCTCGAGCGGCTTACCACGTCACGCTTCTCGCGTGCGGCAATCTCCTGTTTTCGACAGGCCATGCCATCCCTGCCCTCCTGCTGCTGATCCCACACTTCATGGCCTGGTCTTTTCTGGGCTGGGCCGGGATCGGCCATGAGCTCTTTCACCGCTCCGCCTTCAAGACGCGATGGCTGAACCTCGCCCTATTCCGGCTCTTTTCGATCCTAACCTGGAACAACTACGGCTACTTCGAGGTCACTCATCCAGCGCATCACCGCGGCACGCTGCGGGACGGCGACCTGGAGGCCGACCCACAAGGACGGCTGACGCTACTCGAAACCTTGGCGTTGCTGACCGTGGACGTCGGTGCACTACTGCGCCGGCTCCGGATCCTGATACTAAATGCCGTCGGTGTCGCCCCGGAAGGCGCAGCCGGCAAGGTGTTTGTCCCCGGTAGCCAGGCGTTCGCCCAGCTGAGAACGGGCGCGCGCGCAGTCCTGGCTGGGCAGGCACTGCTGATAGCGACCTGTCTGGCGTTTCATTCGCCATTCCTAGCGCTGGCGATCTCGCTCGCGCCGTTCTGCGTGACCTTTCCCAACCGGACCTTGGCGTCGCTGCAGCACTTCAACCTGTCGGCGGACGAGACTGATGGGGCCTATGAAAACTCGACCCGCACCGTGGTGCTCGACCCGATCACCGGGTTCTTCTACGCGGACATGAACTACCATCTCGAACACCACTACTTTCCGGCCATCCCGCACTACAACCTGCGCGGTGTGCACGAGGCGTTTCGACGGGGCGGCAAGCACCGTCACATCGAGATCGGGTATTGGAGCGGGTTGAAACTGCTGGCGCGTGAAGGCTTTTTCACGGGCAGGACGACGCGCGTTCCCGGTTCGAAAGGCCTTTAGGCCGTGGTCGCCCAACGAGCGAACATCTCGCGGTAGGCGCCCTCCAGGATGCGCGTGAAGCCGGCTTCGTCACGGTAGGACGAGGCCTCGAACGCCGGGCGTATTCGCGAGCGCAGCTGGTCCAGAGCTTCAAAGTCGGCAGTCAGGTCGAGCGCGCGCTGGACGTAATCATCCCAGTCGTCGGCCACCAACTCGGGAATGCCCAAAGGCAGCACCGTACAGGCCCCGCTGCGTGCATAGTAGTTGTCCCCCATGTTCGACAGCACTGGCACGCCGTTGCCGAGCGCGTCATGGGTCGTGGCCCCACCGATGGCCGGCGAAGGATCAAGGGCCAGGTCGATGTCCTGGAACTCACGCAGGTAGTCGAGCCCCCTGCTCTCGCCCCGGAATTCCAGCTGGCCCGGGTTTGCCCCGTACCCGGCGAAGCGCGCCTGCGTCACTCTCTGAAGCACCGGGTCGATAAAGTAGCCGTATTTGAGGATCAATTTGGAGTCTGGCCGTTTCCGCAGAATCCGCGACCAGGCCGCGACCGTCTTCTCGTTCAGCTTGGCCGGGTTGTTGAACGATCCGAAGGTGACATAGCCGTTCTTAAGGGCGGGCGTTGGGATCGGATCCGGCCGGTCAGACGCCGGCCGGCTCGGACTCATCAGCTCCCCCAGGCTCCAGATCTTCTCGGTGAAAAACGCTTCCGTTCCAGGGACGGCCATTCCATCGCAATGGAAAACATAGTCCATGCACGGCAGGCCGGTGCTTTGTAGGAAATTGATCCAGGCGACCTGAATAGGAGCAGGGCGCAGCGAGAACACGGGCAGGCAACTGCCCGCGGTGTGACCCCAGATATCGACCAGGATGTCGATCTGGTCGTCACGGATCATCGCCGCAACATCCTCGCTCGGAAGTTTCCCGATCCTGCGCAGCTTGCAGGTCGCGGGAAGCGGCCCTTCGGTCTCCGGATCGGCGCAGTAAAGATGGACATCGACCGCCGAGGGATCGTGCGCCTCGATAACCGGCAACAAGAACTGGGTCACCTGATTGCGCGTGAAGGTCGGACCGATATAGCCGATGCGCAGGGGCCGGTCGATGTCGCGCGAGTTCGCGAAAGCGACAGAGTTCGAAGTCGCCGGGCGCGCATAGAGCTCGCCCCATTTGCGGGCTTCTTCGGCCATCTGCGCGAGGCTGAACTGGGCGATGAACACCGGACACAGCATGAACTCGTGGATGATCGGACTGGCGAACGTCTCGGCTGCGAGGCGAAAGACTTCCATCGCCCCCTCAAGCCGGCCCTGATGCTGCATGGAGAGACCGTAGCTGAGCATGAGGGTCTGATCGGGATTGTCCAAATCCAGCGCCGTGCCAAACGCCAGGGTCGCCGGCCCCATCAACTTGGCTTGATACAGCTGCATGCCCAGGGCCCCGCAATAGGCGGGATCGGTACGGAAGCGTTCCATGTCGCCGCCAACCGAACGGATCACCATCACCGCATGCAGGTTGCGGGCGTCGTCCAGGGTCGGACCCGCGATCTCAAGATGCCCGGACGCGACCAAGGCGCTGTAGAGCCAGTAGCGACTTTCGCAGTCGGCTGGCTTGGCCTGGCTGATGGCATAGAACAGTTCTACCGCCTCGCCCGCATCTCCCCGCGCCAAGGCGGCGCGCCCCTTTTCCATCGTCGGGATGTCGGCGAAAGCGTCGCTGGCATGAACGGCAGACATACGGGCGGCTCCGATTGAATGAGGAGAGACTGGGCTGCACCGCTGAATGAGGCGTTAACTAAGCCTGCCTTTTGGACCGACCAGTGATTTAACTCCGGTTAAGCTCTGCCCACGATCCTGTCGCAAATAGGAGAATCGGCATGTCCTTCGCGACCCGCCCAGGCTTGGTTCAGCAGACGATCACGAATGCCCTGGTTTCCGACGGGGCCTACCTGTTCGACACGCCGCTCGACCCCGCCGCAGCTAGCGATCTGCTCAACCGGATCAAGGCGGTCCGCAGGTTCGATCACAGCCTATTCCTCGACCAAGCCGCCTTCGATCACACCCCGCAGTACAAGGGTGTGAATCCGCGGCCCGGCCGCAATCTCCTGGATAGGTTCGAGCCGCAACTGGCCTTTGTCGAACACGATCCGCAGGTGGTCGCGGCGCTGACCGAAATCCTAGGCGGGGACTACTATGTCATGGACCGCAAGGTGGTGTGCGGCGTGCCCGTCCGATCAATCCCGGATTGGCTGAAGGCTCGTATTGACGGCCAGCCGGTCAATAATCTGGGCCCCTATGTGAAGCCCGAATATCGCGACGTCACCTATTTTTACGGGATCGACTTCCATCAGGATATCATCGACTTCAAGGATCGGGACGCCGATTTCCTGACCCTCTATGTCTACCTCCATCCGGTGGGTCGAATGGATGCACCGCTGTTCCTGCTGGAAGGCAGCCATAGTCTTGGTGCGACCATATTTCCGCATTCGCTCGAGCGCGCGAACACCGATACCTGGCGTTACCGGGGCCCCAACGATCAGGCGATCACCGTGCGCCAAAAGGTCTTGACCGGCGGAACGGGTTTCGCTGCCCTGTGGCACCCCTTTACCCTCCACGGCACACAACCTGATGCTGCGGATCATGAGCGCATCTCGCTGCGCTATCTGATCGGCCGGCGATCCGCCGGGGCGACTGGCTTGGACGCGGTCAACGCCACCATCCGCGGCCCCTTGCGGCTGCAGACAACCCGCGTGGACCTTGCGGCGAACGGCGCAGCTCAGATCAGGTCAAACGTGGTCCGCCAGGTCGATATCTGATCCGTTGAGGTGAGTGGTCCCCCATCGCGCTGCCAGGTTAGCTTCGCGAAGTCTAAAACGCCCTACCCTGCGCCATTAACGGAAAAGCCATCGCCCATGATGCTTGTCCGACGCCGACGCTGAGCGCTGCGCATCTTCAGAGTCCTCGTGACCAGATAGTCTAATCGCCCGCCGCTCCCTAGCAAGATTACCCGTTGCGCCGTCGCCGCACAGGGGTCGCTCGCAAGGCCGCCCGCCTGGTCCCGGAGGAATTGGCCGAGGCGGGGAAAGATCACGTTAACCCCGTTTTGCAACTATGTTCCGATCGAGGAGATAGTTGGTGAACCGGCTCAAAGATTCCGCATCACGACCGCGCCCGATCCTCGAAGGGCTTAAAGGGGATTCGGCTCTATCGGACTCCCTCGCCCGCCTCATAAAGGCGCAGGAAAAAGACAGCCGCGGCGGCGCCAAGCTTTCGGCCAAGGCGCAGGCGAGTCGGCGAAAGACCCTGATCCGGTTGAAGACCGGTCTGGAGGCGCTGGCTCGGCAGGACTATGTCACCGCCTCGACGCGTCTTCAGCAGGCGCTCGAGTTGGACGACAGCAATGCCTTGGCCTGGCGGATGCTGGCCGTGGCTTTCGACAAACAGGGCGAGTTCGCCAAGGCGTTCACCGCCTATGAAGCCGCCGCTCGGCTGGCCCCCGATGATCTCTCCGTGGTGCGCGAAGTGGGTCAGCTGGCCTATCGCCTCGGCAAGCTGGAGATCGCCGAGAGGCTGTTCCGACGCTTTCTGGCGGGCGAGCCAGGCAATGAAGAGGTCGCCGACGGCCTGGCCTGCGTCTTTCGCGACCAGAACCGATATGATGAGGCGTTCGCGCTGCTGCGCGACAGCATCAACGGCAATCCCGAACGCCCGGTTCTATGGAACACCCTCGGCACGGTGTTGAGCGAGAGCGGCGATATTGCCGGAGCGATGGTCTATTATGACGAGGCGCTTCGACTGGATCCAGGCTTCCACAAGGCCCGCCATAACCGGGCCTACTGCCTCACCGTTCTCGGCGAATCCGAAAGGGCGCTTCAGGACATGGACCTTGCCTCGCAAGGCCTGACCGACCCCCGCGAAATTGCCTCCATCCGCTTGGCGAAGGCCTTCACCCAGTTGCTGACCGGCGACCTGGTCGGCGGGTTCGACAGCTATGAGGCTCGGTTCGATGCGGCCTCGGAAGGCGCCTTTGTCTTCACCGAATTCGGCAGGCGGTGGGCGCTTGACGACGACCTGCGCGGCAAGAGCCTGCTGATTTACGGCGAACAGGGCCTGGGTGATGAAGTCCTTTTCGCCAATATCATAAGCGACACCCTGGACGCCCTCGGCCCAGATGGCCGGCTGATCATCGCTGTCGAACGAAGACTGGTGACCCTGTTCCAGCGCAGCTTTCCGCGGGCAGACGTGCGGCCGCACAAGACCGTCCGTCAGTTCAACACCCTGTTTCGGACGGTCGATCTGGGCGATCAGCCCGCGCCGATCGACTTCTGGACTCCCATGGCCAGTCTCTTCCGGCGTTTCCGGACCAGCCTCGCCGCCTTCCCCCGCGATCCGGGGTTCCTGGCCCCCGATCCGCAACGCGTGGCGCACTGGCGTCAGGTGCTCGAAGACAGCGGACCCGGCCCCTATGTCGGCGTGCTGTGGAAGAGCATGAAGATGGGCGGGTCGCGCCAGCGCCACTATTCGCCGTTCACACTGTGGAGCCCCGTTCTCGAAACGCCAGGCGTTCGGTTCATCAACCTTCAATATGCCAATGCCGAGGAAGACCTGGCGGCGGCCAGGGCGCGCGGGTTCGACATCTGGACGCCGCCCGGCATCGATTTGAAGATGGATCTCGACGACCTGGCGGCGCTCTGCTGCGCGCTGGACGCCGTCATGGGGCCATCCACGGCGACGACCAATATCGCAGCGGCGGTGGGCGCGCGGGTGTTTGTCAGCGCCGGTCCGGGTTCGTGGACGGGGTTCGGTTCGGATCAAGCGCCCTGCTATCCTTCCGCCCGCGTCTTCCACGCCACACAGTTCGATCAGTGGGAGCAGGTGATGCAGCAGATGGCCGAGGCCCTGAGCGAGGAGCTTCTGTCGGATCGCACGAGCGGATCGCGGCCTGATGCGGCCTGAAATCCTTCGGGCGCCGGCAGCGCAGGGCCGCTGAACATGGAGCCCCAAGGCTTCATCCCCTACGGTCGCCAGTGGATCGACGCGGACGATGAGCGCGCCGTGCTGGCCGCGCTCCGATCCGACTTTCTGACCCAGGGCCCGGCGACGCCCCAGTTCGAGGCCGAGCTTGCCGCCTACGTCGGCGCCCGGTTCGCAGTCGCGGTGAGCAACGCCACTGCAGGCCTTCATCTGACGATGGCGGCGCTGGATCTCGGTCCCGGCGAGGGGATCACCAGCCCGATCACCTTCGTGGCGACAGCCAACGCCATGGCCTATGTGGGATTAACCCCGGTGTTCGCCGATATCGACGCGGAGACCCTGAACCTGTCGCCTGCGGCCACGCGCGCCGCAATGACGGATCGAACTCGCGTCATTGCGCCAGTCCATTTCGCCGGCCGCCCGGCCGACATGGCCGCCTTCCGCGAAATCGCCAACGAGACCGGGGTCCGTATCGTCGAGGACGCCGCCCATGCGATCGGCTCAGAACACGGCGACGGCAAGGTCGGCGACTGCCGCCACTCGGACGCGACCGTCTTCTCGTTTCATCCCGTCAAGACGATGACGACGGGAGAAGGCGGCGCAGTGACGACCAATGATCCGGAGCTTTACGAACGCCTTCTCCTCCTCCGCTCCCACGGCATAACCCGCGACCCTGCCCGCCTCTCAGAGCAGCCCGGAACCTGGTGGTATGAGCAGCAACGGCTGGGATTCAACTATCGTCTGAGCGAAACCCAGGCGGCGCTCGGCTCGAGCCAGTTAAGCAAGCTGGATCGCTTCATCGACCGCCGGCTGGCGATCATTGACCAGTATCAGGCCGCGTTCGCGGAGTTGGACTGGCTTCGGTTGCCGCAGCCCCGAGGCGCGGACCGCATCGGCTATCACCTGTTCATCGTCCAGATCGACTTCGAGCGCATAGGCCGGTCCCGCGCCGAGGTGATGGCCGCCCTCGCCGCCTTGGGGGTCGGCTCGCAGGTGCACTACATCCCCGTTCCGCGACAGCCCTGGTATCGCCGGACCTATGGCGAGCCTGACCCCTTCCCCGCCGCCGATCGCTACTACGAAAGGGCGCTCAGCCTGCCGCTTTTCCCCGCCATGACCGATGAGGAGGTGGAGCGCGTGATTTCTGCGGTGAAGGGCCTGGCGTCGGGAGGTATGACGTGAAGGCCCTGGCCGTCATTCCCGCGCGCGGAGGCTCCAATCGGCTGCCTGGCAAGAACATCCGCGACTTCGCCGGCAAACCGATGCTGGCCTGGTCGGTCGAGGCGGCGCTGGAAAGCGGCCTGTTCGACACGGTGATGGTGTCGACCGACAGCGAGGAGATCGCCGAGGCGGCCCGCGCCGCCGGAGCCAGCGTCCCCTTCCTGCGCAGCGCCGAGACCGCCGACGATCATGCGATCATCCTCGACGTGATGGCCGAGGTGGTCGAGCGCTACGAGGCGAACGGCCAGTGGTTCGATCGCCTGTGCTGCATTTCGGCGACGGCGCCGCTCTTGCGCTCGTCGACGTTGAAGCGCGCCGCCGATCTGATGGACACTGGGGATTTCGATACGGTCTTTCCCGTTGTCGCCTTCTACTATCCGATCCAGCGCGCCCTACGCCGTGACTTGCACGGCCGGACGGCGATGCGCCAGCCGGAACACTACGCCAGTCGATCGCAGGACTTGGAGCCCGCCTATCATGACGCGGCTCAGTTCTACTGGATGACCCGCGAAGTCTGCGTGACAAAACAGCCGACATTCGCCGGCCGGGCCGGCAGCTTCGTCATCGATGCGATGGAGGCACAGGACATCGACACCCTGACGGACTGGCGACTGGCCGAACTGAAGATGCAGTTGGCCAGGTCAGGTCAGTAGGCGGCCTGGGCGTTGAAGTTGCGCGTCTCCTCGACCGTCAGGAAGTGGGGATTGGTCGCAGAATCGTACTGGAAGCCCGGCGTGACCCGCTCGCCGACTTCCCCCCCCAAGGCGTTGCGGTCGAAATCCGCATTTGAGCTGTGGAAGCGGATCGTGGGCGTGATCACATAGTGGTCCGGGAAGGCGTAGGTCATTGGACCGCCCCGGATTTCCCAAAGGCTATTTGGTTAAAGTATGCGGAGATGGGGACGTCGTCTACGGCTGCGTAGAACCGTTGTTCTGCCTCGGCGGGCGGCATGTTGCCAATGGGTTCGAGCAGCGCCGATTGTTGAACCAATCGACCCATTCGAGGGTGGCGTACTCGACGGCTTCGAAGGTGCGCCATGGCCCGCGTCGATGGACGACCTCTGCCTTGTAGAGGCCTCGGATCGAGCCCGAGGATGACGGAGTATTTGGAACGTCAGCGCCCCTTTTCGGCCAGCAGGGTCCTGATCAGTTCCGTCTGCTCTTCTTGGCGCGCGGTCAGGTGTTCGACCTTGTCCAGCAGGGCCATGATCTCGATCTCGGCCTTCAGGTTGACCTGGTAGTCGTTGCCGGCGTCCAGCCGGTCCTTCGTCGCCTGGCGGTTCTGGCTCATCATGATGATCGGGGCCTGGGCGGCGGCCACCATGGAGAGCATCAGGTTCAGGAAGATGAAGGGATAGGGGTCGAAGGCCTCCCGGCCCAGGATCAGGTTCAGAATCGTCCAGAGCGCCAGGGCCGCCCCGAAGGCGATCAGGAAGGTCCAGGACCCGCCGAAGGTCGCCACACGGTCGGCCAGCCGGTCGCCGAAGCTCTGGCGGTCAGCGAAGGTCTCGTTGATGTCGCGCGACACCGGCCGGCGCGCGGCGGCGCTGTCGACCACCTGCCGTTCGACGGCGTCCAGCTCGGCATGGCCGCGGCCCAGCCAGCGGCGAGACAGATGATCGGGGTCGAGGGGGTTGTGCATGGCCGGCTCCGGAAACTGCGGCCCTAGATCAAGCCTTGGCGGCGCCCGCGCGCAAGCCCCGTTCGGCCAGGGCGACCAGGGCCACCCCGCCCATGGTGATGGCCGAGCCGGTCAGGATCTGGGGCGTCAGCACATCCCCCATCAGGCCCCAGCCTATCAGCATCGACACCACCGGCGTCACCAGCAGATAGGGCGTGACCCGCCCCGCCTCACGCCTTTGCACCAGCCAGAACAGCAGGGTCGTCGCCAGCACCGACGAGGTGATCCCGGCCCAAAGCAGCGAGGCCCAGACCATGGGGGTGGCGGCCTTCACCGCCTCCCATTGACCGTGTTCGAACACCGCCGAGCCGAAGGCCATGACCGGAAAGGCGCCCAGGGCCAGCAGTCCCTGCATCTTCAGCGGCGGAATCGAGGTGGTGCGACGCGCGACCACCGTGGTCACGCCCCAGGCGGCGCCGGCGGCGATGGCGACCAGGATGGCCTTCCAGTCCTGCAGCGCATGGGCGTCCAGCGTCATCCAGGCCACGCCGACGAAGGCCACCCCCATGCCGATCAGGGCCGCCTTGCTCAGCCGCTCGCCTAGAATCAGGAAGGCGAACAGGGTGGTGAAGGGAATCCACAACTGGTTGGCCACGGTCACAGGGCTGACGTCGGTGGCCATCCAATAGGCGGTGTAGGCCAGACCATATTGGATCGGCCCGCCGAGGATGACGATCAGCGTCAGGCTTTTCCAGTCCGGAAAGGGGGGACGGACGAAGACGATCAGGCAGGCGGTGGCGATCCCGAACCGGATCGCCCCGACCAACAACGGCGACAGTTGCTCGGTCGCCAGCTTGGCGCCCGCATTGTTCACACCCCACACCACGATGATCGCCAGGATGGCGGCGATCTCAAGCCCGGTCAGGGCGTGAGGCTTGGCGGGCGGCGCGGCAGGAGGGACGACGGTCATGCCCGCCTATCGCACGCCGTGAGCCGCTTCGCCCGTCAAATGGCGTGTCGGCTCATTGCATTGACATGTACATGCCTCAAGCGCAGCATGTACATATGGCCGAAGTCACCTTGACCGCCCTGCGCAAGGACCTGTTCCGACTGGTCGACAGCGTGCTGGAAACCGGCGAGCCGCTGGTGATCCGGCGCGGCGGTCGGCGGCTGACCCTGATCGCCGAGACGCCCGCCAAGCCGACGACGCCCGAGGAACGCTGGGGCGCCTATATGGCCCAAGGCATGCGCGAGGGCGCAGACGACTGCCCCGACGATATCGACACCAACAAGAGCCATTGGACCTGGGATCCGGACACCAAGTTCGACTTCGACGACAAGTGATCCACCTCGATACCCAAGTCGCCCTCTGGCTCTACTATCGGCTGGACCGGCAGATCAGCCGCTCGGCGCAGGCGCAGCTGGCGCGGGCTCGTGACTTGCGTCTGTCGCCCTTGGTGCTGGTGGAGATCGAAATCCTGATCGAGATCGGTCGGGTCAAGCTTAAGACGGCCGATCTTCTGCTGCAGGATCTTGAGCACCGGCTGGAGTTGTCGCTATCGGACGCTTCGACCGCCGCCGTCGCTGAGGCGGCCTGCCGCTTCGCCTGGACGCGCGATCCGTTCGACCGGCTGATCGTCGCCAACGCCATGGCCGACGGGGCGAAGCTGGTCACCGCCGACCAGGTGATCGTGCGTCATTTCGACAAGGCGGTCTGGTAGGCCTCAGAACGTCGGCTTGGCGACCATCAGCCAGTAGATGGCCAGGACGCCGGCGAAGGCGGGCCAGCCCAGGGCGAACCACCAGCGGAACAGGCGATGATAGGCGGGCGGCAAGGCCGCCCCCTGCCCTGCCGCCTGCTCGGCCAGCCTCATCATCCGATACTGGATCCAGACGACCGGCAGCCAGCAGACGCCGACGGAGACATAAAGCCCATAGGCCGCCAGCAGCCAGGGACTGGTCAGGGACCAGCCCTGCAGATGGATCAAGCCCAGGCCGCTGATGGGCTGGACCACCACGGCGCTGGCGGTGAAGACGAAATCGGCCAGGACGACGATCCGCCCGACCTCGGCCACCGTCCGGGCGTCCCGCGTCGCATGGGCCCGGAGCATGAAGAAGGCGATGCCCGCCCCCGTGCCGAACAGGACGGCGCCGGACAGGATGTGGATGATCTTCAGCGCGAAATAGAGGCTCATCGGCGGGTGTCCGTTGCGGCGACGAACAGGCACAGGGCCATCATCGGCAGAACCTTCAGCCACGGTCCCAAGGGGTCGGTCCAGTAGTGCGGCAGGCTGAGGGTGCCGGCGATCAGATAGCCGATGGTGGCCAGACACATGAAAATCGCCACCCGCGCCGTCCAGGGCCGCACGAACAGCGCCAGCCCGAGAACCACGTCCAGCAGGGCGCCCCACCAGGCCACAGGCCCGGCCCAGCCGCCGTAGCCGCCTTCGTGCAGGATGGAGACCGCGCCGCTCCAACCCGGGCCGAAACTGATCAGGCCGGTGATCAGCCAGAACAGGCCTAGGGTCAGGATCGAAATCGGGCGGACGAACCACAGGCGGGCGTGCCAGACGTCCTGGACCGAGGCCGGGGTCTCGGCCAGGAAGCGGGAGAAACCGCGCGACGACACGCCCAGCCGCTGGGCCCAACCGCTGTCGTGGCCGGAGACGTCGTGGTCCATCTGGCGCATGGCCGTGGTGCGGATCGGCGAGGACCAGCCTAGACGCCCTAGCAGGTCGCCGGCCGCCAGGGCCGGAGCGGCCAGGGCGCGCGGTACGCGCACCACGGGCGCCGGCGTCAAGCCCAGCCAACCACGATACAGGCGCACCGTCTGGGCCAGGGTCACCGCCTCCGGTCCCGGCATGTCCAGGGTCAGACCCGACGGGGCGCCGGCCCGCAGGGCTGCGACAATAGCGGCGGCCAGGTCGCCCAGAGGGATCGGACGGAAGGTCTGGTCGCCGCCCACCACCGGTGAAAACAGCGGGAAGGCCGCCAGCGCCCGGATCAGCCCCGTGCCGCCGAAGGCCGCCCGGTCCACCACCAGCGACGGCCGCAGGATCAACCAGTCGAGCGCGCTGTCCGCGACCAGCCGCTCCGTCTGCGCCTTGGTGCGGGCGTAGTCGGTTCCGGCCGCTTCATCGGCGCCGACAGCGGAGATGTGGATCAACCGAGCGACGCCCGCCGCCTCGCACGCCGCGATCAGGGCGCGCGGACCGTCGATATGGGCGGCGCGGGTGCTGTCGCCGCCGCCGTCCTGCAAGACGCCGACACAGTTCACCACGGCCGACACCCCGTCCAGCAGTTGCGCCCAGTCCTGGGCGGTCGTCAGTTTCGAAAAGTCGGCGACGATCCAGTCGAAGCTCGGGGCGCGTCGGGACGGTTCGGCGACGCGCCGCGCGCCCGCCCGCACGCGCCAGCCTTCGGCGGACAGGGCCGCCGCCACATGCGAGCCGATGAAGCCGTTGGCGCCCAACACCAGGACCCGTCCGCTCATCCCAGCACTCTGTCCTTCAGATCGACGCCCGCCGGAGGGCGGGCGCACCAGGTCGAACCGGGAAACCGGCGGCGGCGACGCGCCACGAAATCATACAGCTGGTCGCGAATGAACCGAGGCGCGACCCGACCGATGATCGCCCAGCGATACGGCGCGGGCAGTTGGGCGGCGATGGCGAGGACCGCGTCGGAGCGTTCGCGCGCCACGCCATCCTGGATCAACAGCATTGTAGCGGGGTCGTCGAGACTGACGCGGTAATGCGTCAACAAGGTCCGCCCCAGGCCCGACTGCGTCGGCGCCAGCCGGAATACGCCGGCTCGGTCGGACGTCAGGATCTTGCGCGCCGAGCCTGAGCAGAGCGCGCAATCGCCGTCGAACAGGATTAGGGGACGGTCGTCCGGGAAGGCCGGGACGGCGGGATCCTCACGATAGCTGTAAGGCCCCCGCCCCATGGTTGGTTCGGATCGACCTTAGAACGGAATGTCGTCGTTCAGGTCGTAGCTTTCCTTGGGACCGCTCGGCTTGTTGGCGCCGCCGGTGGAGAAGCCCGAGGAATAGTCGTCGTCGCCGCGACCGCCGCTGCCGCCGCCGCCGTAACCGCCGCCTTGCGAGGCGCCGCCTTCAGCGCGGCTGCCCAGCATGGTCAGTTCACCCTTGAAGCGGCTGACCACGATCTCGGTCGAATATTTCTCGACACCCTGCTGGTCGGTCCATTTGCGGGTCTGGAGCGCGCCCTCGATATAGACGGTCGAGCCCTTCTTCACATAGTTCTCGACCACCTTGACGATGTTGTCGTTAAAGATGACGACCCGGTGCCACTCGGTCTTTTCCTTGCGCTCGCCCGAGGACTTGTCGCGCCAGGTTTCCGAAGTGGCGATCGACAGGTTGGCGATACGGTCGCCGTTCGGCATGGACCGGATTTCGGGATCGCGGCCCAGATTGCCGACCAGAATGACCTTGTTGACGCTGCCCGCCATGGAAACTTCCTTCTCGTAGGGAGCGGCGAGTCCCTCGCCTGCTCCGTAATTCAGCCGGATGTCTTAGAGCCGCCGCCGGTCACCGCCAGCCGCATTCGACATCTGACCCGCCAAACCGGTGGATGGATTAACCGTTTGTTCCACCTTTGTTCGATTTCCGCAAGCCCTTGGCCAGGGCCTGCGCCCTACTTGGTCTCGGCCGGCGGCGCCGCGATGGCGATCGGGCGCCCGGTGTCGTCGCGCTGGATGGCGCCCGGGATGGCCAGACGGCCGTCGCCGGTGCGGGCCATGGCGAAGAAACGGCTGCCCGTCAGGCTCTTGCCGAACTTCACGCCTTCGCGGTCCACAAAGATGAAGCGGCCCTGATAGGCGCCGGCGACCTCCTGGTTCGAGCCGCCCATGCGCAGGAAGCGCAGGCGCATTTCTTCCAGCTGTCCGGCGCAGAGTTCGATCTGGGCGACGTTCTCGCCCATCTTCTGCAAGCGCGGCGGCTCGCCCTCCGGCGTGGCGACGAAATAGCAGACGCCGGGTTCGAACTCGAACTTCGGCTCGCTGGAGCAGGCGCCCAGAGTGGCGACAGCGGCGGCGGCAAGGGCGGAAAGGGCAAGCACGCGCATCAGTTCAGACCCGGGAATTGGCAGTTGCGGTCCTGCTCCGCCAGGGTGCGGAAACGGCTGTTGTCGCCCGACTGTTCCACCCGACGCGGCACCAGACGCAGCGTCGTGTCGCCCCAGCGGCCGTACTGGGCGTCGCCCGGACGGACGCAGGTTCCGGCGTAAAGGGCCTGGACGCAGGCGTTCAGGCTCATGCCGCTGGACAGGACGCGCCATTCAGAACCGGCATGGCGCAGACACTGGGAGCCGGCGGACTGCGCTGGGGCCGGGGTGCTGGGCGCGGCGGCGCCCGGAGCGGGGCTCGGCATGGGATCGGCCTCAGCCATCTCGACCGGGGGCAGTTCCGGCGGCGGGGCGAAGGCGGCGGTCGGGGCGGCGGCCAGGGCCCCGGTCTCGTCGATGCCGACATCCAGGGCGTCGGTGGCCAGGCCGTTGCGCTGGGCGCAGTCGGCCAGCGTCGCCATGCCGACGAACTGGCCGTCGACGAAACAGCGCAGCTCGCGAGTCGGCTCCAGCGAGGGGGCGTCTGCCAAATCGACCGTCAGCCCGCCCTTGGCGGCAGGCGGGGCTTCAGGCGTCTTGTCGCCGCCGCCGGTGAAGATCAGGGCCAGCACCACGGCGGCGATGATCACCAGACCGGCGCCGATGGCGATGATGACGCGGTTGTCGTTCGGAAGGGCCATGGGGGGCTTTCGCAACTGAGGCGTCCAATAACCCGGAACCGGCGCCGGGCGTCAACCGCCTAGCCGTCGCTTAGGGCGATGAGGCTCAGATCAGGCCGTCAGGCGGTTGAGCGCGGCCTGGAAGTTGGCCAGTTGCGTCTGCTGATAGGCGGTCGACGACTTGTTGCCGGTCTGGGTGTTGGTGATGGCGGCGGTCGACGGCGCCAGCGACTTGTAGGCCGACCTGACCGAGGTCAGGGCGTTGGCCAGGGCTTCGTTCGCCGCCTTGATTGAATCGGCGTTGCTGAGGTTCAGCGCATTGGTCAGATTGAGCCCATAGGCCTTCTTTTCCTTGTCGCCCGTGTTCCCAATATAGCCGGGCGACAGGCCCAGGGCGGCCAAAGCGTCTTTGCCGACCGCGCCCGAGGAGACCGTGGCGCCCTGTTTGCCATCGGCGGCTACGATCTGGATTCGCTCGGTCGGCGGCGAGACCTTCTTGTCTGTGACCACCGTAGCGGTGAGCTGCCGGTTCGAGGCGCTGGTGATCTTCTTGGCCAGGCTCGCCATGGTTTCGTTCGCGGCGATGGTCACGGTTATGGCCCGTGTGCCGTTGCCGGGGGTTATGGTGAACTGATCGCCCGCGCGGGCGGAGGTGGCGACGGTCAGCAGCTTGGAATCCGACTGCATGATCTCGCCCTGCGGCAGGCCCAGCTTGTCCAGAACGCTGGCGCCGCCGGACACGACCGTCAGGCTGCCCGTCACCGCCTGGTCGCCCTGGGCGCGCCAGGTCTGGCTGTATTCGACGGCGCCGGTCAGAGGGTCCAACCGCGCCAGATAGGCCTGGGTCGGATCGGTCTTGGCCGCTCCGGCGGGCCGGTCGGCGACGCCGGTGATCCAGACCTTGCCGTCCTTGACCTGGACGTCGGACGCCGTGTCCACGCCGGCGCCGCCATAATAGGTCAGCCGCTCGTTGGCGGAGGGTTGGAGGTCGGGATCCAGAACCGCCACGAACACGTCCGTGCCGCCTGCATGGGAATTCGTGGCGCCGCCGACGTCTAGAGCGGCGTTGTCGGTCTGACCCGTCAGGATGACGCGACCGTTATCGACCGTGATCCCGGCGATCCCGCCCTGAGCCGCGCCGAGGTCGCGGGTCGACGACAGGGTCGGCGCGCCCGAGGCGTCCAGTGTGAACTGACGGACCATGATCCGACCGTTCTCCACCCCGGCGGTATAGAGGTTCGAGCCGGAGGTCGTCATGGCCTGGACATTGTCGTCGCCGGCCGAGCCGAACTGGGTCGCGCCCACCATAAGACCGCTGAGCGGCGAGGTCGGGGTCAGCCTATGCTCGCCGAAAGCCTGGAGGTAGCCATCCCATCCGCCCAGCGCGCCCTCGGAGCCCGGCATCATGGAGCGCGACCGACCGGCGACATAGACCGTGCCGTCGGCGCCGAAACTGACCTCGGTCGCCTCATCGGCCGCCTTGGCGCCGCGCCGCTGGGTCCAGACCTCCTTGCCTGAAGAGTCGAAAACGGTGACGAAACTGTCCGCCACATTGGCGTCGTCGCCGCTCTTGCCGGCGTCCAGGGCGCCGGTCACCGAGCCGGCGACCGCGATCCGGCCGTCGTCGGCGATGGCGAGAGAGAATCCGTTGGCGCTGGACGCCGCCCCCAGCAGCTTGGTCTGGGTCAGGTTCCCGGCGGAATCGAACTTCATCAGGGCGACGTCGCGCTGCCCCTTGATCGGCTGGTTGTCCTCGCCTTCGGTCAGGTCGGCGAGCACCCAGACCGAGCCGTCCGCAGCCACGGCGCTGTCCCGCACGGCGGCGACGCCGTCCGGCAAGGCGACCTGACCGGTCCTTCCCTCGACCCAGAAGGTCTCGCCCAAGCCTTGCGTCGCCGTCGGCGCGCTTCCGCCGTCGGCTTGGAACTTCAGGAGCTCCGCACCGGCGCCGGTGGTCTGGGTGACATAGACGGCGTCAGACGTGTCGGCTGCGGAGAACGAGACGGTTTCGCCCGCCCCGCCCCACACCTTCAACGCCCACTGATCCGGGCCCGCAGGCAAGGTGACGGTCTTGTCTCCCGCCTTGACCGTCTTGGCGGCGCCTGGAATTTGCTCGCGCCCGATGCGCGTCTCCACCCCGGCCGCGTCCAGCTGTTCGTTCATGAAGGCGGTGACATTGTCGAATGTGCGGGGGGTCGAGCCCATGTCCGCCAGGTCGATGTCGATGGTCTTTTGCGCGCTCCCTGAGATCGAGACGCCGATGGAGAAGCGCACGTCCCCTTCGAACGCATCGACCGTCTCGGTGAGCGCCCCCTCATGCACCGGCGCGGTGACGAAGGTGCTGGACGTCTTCTCTATCGCTGCGGTCGTCTTGACGGTGTTCTGGGCGACGCCGTCGACCATCCGTAACCCTTCGAACTTCGCCGTAGACAGATAGGCTGAAAGCTCGGCCAGCCCTGAGGCGAACCGCTTGTTGAGCAGGGCGGACTCCGACGCGCTGACGCCGCGGGTGCCGGCCCGATCCGCCAAGGCGGAAAGCGCGTTGAGGGCCTGATAGGTCGCGAAAAGCTTGCGATAGTCGGCGGAGGCTGAGGTCAGGTCGACGTCCACCGCCGCCTCGTTGACGATCCGACGGCCCGCCAGGGCCGAGCGCACCATTTCGCTGGCGGTCGGGACGTTCTCCGTCGCCGTCCACGGCGCCGTGGGCTGGGTGCGTTTGGTCGGAGTCGTAGACGTGTTTGACGTGGAAGACGTCGTGGAAGACGTCACCCCGTACAGTCCCAACAGATAGCTGTTGTTGATCATCGATCGGCTCCGCTATCCAGATTGCGCCGAGGGCCGATAACGAACTCTTAAGTCGGACCTAGTTCTGGAACAGCGACAGGATGACCTGCGGCGCCTGGTTGGCGATAGACAGGGCCTGGACGCCCAGTTGCTGCTGAACCTGCAGCGCCTGGAGACGGGCGCTTTCCTTGGCCAGGTCGGCGTCGACCAGATTGCCGATACCCGCCTCCAGCGAATCGGACAGCTTGCTGACGAAGGTGGTGTGGCGTTCGATCTGCTTGGCCTCGGCGCCCAGCTCCGCCAGCCGGGAACTGGCCGTCGCGATGGCCGCGGTGACGGCGGTCAGGGCATCTTCCGCATTGGCCTGAGTGGTGAGATCTTCGCCGGTCAGCGTCAAGCCAGCGACCGTCATGTTCTGACGCGTCATGGAAATGGTTTCGGTCGCGTCGGCGTTGGCCAGAAAATCGAGTGCGGTCGTGGACGACCCGTCCAGAATGTTCGCGCCGTCGAAGGTGGCGTTGTCGGCAAAGGAATCGATCGAGCCCAGCAGCGCCTGGAACTCCTGGTCGTAGGAGGCCCTGGTCGCAGCCGTGGCGCTGGGGTCAGCCGCCGCCGTCGCCTTGGCCTTCAGTTCAAGAAGCAGATTGGAAATCTGCTCGCCCGCCGCCAGCGACACGTCGGCGATCGAGGTCGCGCGGTTCAGGCTGGTCGTCACGGATTCAAGCGAACCCTTGTCCGCCCGCTGTCCCTGAGCGACCGCCCAAACGGCGGCGTTGTCCTTGGCGCCTTGAACCTTCAGGCCGGTGCTGACCCGGCCCTGCGTCGACGCCAACTGGTCGTTGGTGCGGTTCAGGTTCTGCAGGGCGATCATCGCCGAGGTGTTGGTGTGTACGCTAGTGGTCATGGCTTCAAGCCCCGGACTTCTGTTCCCTACAGGATTAACCATGAGTCGTGAGCGTATGGTTAACGGCGAAGAAACCACGATAGCGCCGTCCGGCAAACCGGCGGCGTTGCAGTCTTCGACCTGAAAAGCCTTCGTCTAGACGGAGGTTTTCAGCAGATTTCCGCCCCGGTAGCCCGGGTTGTCGGCGAGAGTCTGAACGACTTCCCGCGGGAGTTTCAGCACGACCTTGCCCGTGATCGGATCGCTGATCGTGTATACAAAGCGACCGTTCTCGGCGGACTCGATGGTCAGGCGATAGTTGGTCGATTCCGCTGCTTCCTCGGCCTGCAGCGAAGGCTGCGACGGCGCGGGGGCAGGGGCAGGGGCAGGGGCAGGAGTGACGTCGGCAGGATCGGGAGGAAAGAAGTTTACCGAGGACACGCTCGCGACATTGTCAGCCATGGCTCCTCGCGCGGAACATCCGCGCCCTTCTGGATTCAAACGGGAGTGAAGGGCCGGGGCGGCGTAAGCCGCCCCGGCCTATCATCTTAACGGAACAGGCTCAGCAGGATCTGGCTGGACGAGTTCGCGATCGACAGCGCCTGCACGCCGAGCTGTTGCTTGGTCTGCAGGGCGGTCAACTTGGCGCTTTCCTTGGCCAGATCGGCGTCGACTAGGTTGCCGATACCGGCTTCCAGGGCGTCTTCCATCTTGCTGGCGAAGGTGACCTGACGGTCCAGCGACTTCGACTGCGAACCCAGGGTCGCCATGTCGGCCGTGAAGGCCTCGATTGCGGTCTGGACTTGAGCAGCGGTGGCGCCGGCCGGGGTGCCGTCGGCGGGCGAGGCCATGCCGACCGTGAACGTCGACGCCGACGTATCGGTGATCACGGAAGCCGAAGCGGTCCACAGATTTTCGCCGTCGAACTCAGCGCCGGCGAGAGCGCTGTCGATTTCGGTCTGCAGGGCGTCGTAGTCGGCTTGCAGAGCGGTGGTCGTGGCGGAGGAACCGCCGGCTTCGATGGCGACGGCCAGCGACTTCATTTCCGTCAGGGCCGCGACGACGGTCTCGCCGGCCGCCAGGGCGACGTCGACGATGGACTGACCACGTTGCAGCGATTGCTTGACGGCCCCTTGGGCGGCCATTTCAGCGCGCTGGTTGGTGGCGATGGCGAAGATGGCGCCGTTGTCCTTGGCGGACGAAACGGCCTGACCGGTGCTGACGCGGTTTTGCGTCGTGGCCAGGGCCTTGTTGGTGGCGTTCAGGGTCTGCAGGGCGACGTTGGCGCCCATATTCGTGTTAACGCTGTTAGCCATTTTGGCTGTCCTTTTCACTTCGTGATGTCCGGCGTCGTTTTGACAACCGGGAGCTTTTTGCCCGATTGGACTGAAGCAATTGCCGGGCCAGGAACCGTTAACCCGACATCTATCAAGTCATTGTTTTTTCTACGTTATACTGTTGTTTAGATTAATCTGTCCCGGCAGATTTCGCCTAGCGGGGCAGATTTTGCCGACTGGGTAGGAAAAATCTGCCGGGCAAAAGCTGCCAACCAAGCAAGAAGGCGGCCGGACCAAGGTCCGACCGCCTTTTTGACGTTTGATATTGAGGCGAAGGCCGGAGAGGCGAGGCGCCCTGGCTTTTAGGATCGGAACAGGCTGGTCAGGATCTGGCTGGAAGTGTTCGCGATCGACAGCGCTTGAACGCCCAGTTGCTGCTTGGTCTGCAAGGCGGTCAGGCGAGCGCTTTCCTTGGCCAGATCGGCGTCGACCAGGTTGCCGATGCCGGCTTCGACAGCGTCTTGCAGCTTGCTGGTGAAGGTCACCTGGCGATCCAGAGACTTGGACTGGGTGCCCAGGGTCGCCAGATCGGCCGTGAAGGCGTCGATCGCGGTCTGGACAGCCGCTGCGGTCGCAGCCGTGGGGGTGCCGTCGCTGGCGGCGGCGATGCCGATGGAGAAGGTGCCGCCGGAGGTGTCGGTGATGACGCCGGTCACGGCGCCGTCGGTCCACAGGTTGACGCCGTCGAAGTCAGCGCCGGCCAGGGCCTTGTCGATTTCGTCCTGCAGGGCGTCGTAGTCGTTTTGGAGCGCGGTGGTCGTCGCGGAGCTGCCTCCGGCCTCGATGGCGACGGCGAGCGCCTTCATTTCAGTCAGGGCTGCGACGACGGTGTCGCCGGCGGCGAGCGCGACGTCGACGATCGACTGGCCGCGTTGTTGCGATTGCATCACGGAGTTGAGCGCGCCCATCTCGGCGCGCTGGTTCGTCGCGATGGCGAAGATCGCCCCATTATCCTTGGCGCTGGAAACCTTCATTCCCGTGGAGACACGGTTCTGCGTCACGTCCAACATCTTGTTGGACGCGTTAAGGTTTTGCAGCGCGACCATGGCGCCGACGTTCACGTTGATGCTGTTGTTAGCCATTTTGGCTGTCCTCTTCACTTCGTGTGATGTCCAGCGCCATTTTAGCGCCAGGAGCATTTTGCTCGCCCTCTAGAGAGCAAGGGCGGGGCCATACGGAAATGGGGGAAACGGCATAGCCCCGCACTGATTTTACGGGCTTTTTTCGGACGACCCGGGCCGCACCTCGGCAAGTTTCGACGCACGGCGGCACAAGTTGCCGAGTCGTTTTTGCCGCTTTGGTCAGGGCGGAGGCCTGTCCCCTCCCCCGGCTTGAGAATCCAACATCGCCCGCTCCGCCAGCAGGACGTCCAGCGCCAGCCTGCGCGCGCCGTCGCAGGCGACGATCTGGGCGCCGCGCAGCACATAGGCGGCGTCCAGATCCGCGGTTGTCGGTTCAGCCGGAAGCGCCGCCAGGGCGCACGGTCGGGTCGCCGCCTCCGGCAGGCTCAGCCGCGCCGGCGCAACCGCCGAGATCCGGGGCGAGCCGGCACAGCTCGCGGTCATGGCCGCGCAGATAATCGGCGCGGCGGCGGTCCAGAGGGGTTTCGGCGTCATCGGCGCTCCTTGCCTGGGCGACGGCGGCGGCGGTCACGCCTGCGGTCGCCGTCTGTTGCTGTTGAAAGTCGTCGAGGCGGCGCAGCAAGGTCTGGGCGCCTTCGGCTTCGAGGCGACGCGCGGCGGCTTGAGCCTTGGCCGCCCCCTCGCCTGCCGTGGCCCGCGCCTGGGCCGCCGCCAACCGTCGCTGCTGCAGGCCCAGCGGGTCCCAGCGAAAGCCGAGCCCGCCCAGAAGCGTCGCCGCGAGGCCGATGGCTGCTCCGGCGACCAGGATCCAGCCGAACGGCGTCAGCGTCTTCAAGATCGACGCGGGCCTCACGGATAGACCCTCCGGTCCAGCTCGAAATGCGGGCCGTCGCGCAGGCTCTTCCAGTCGCCGCCCCAGACGATGGGGGTGTTCAGATCCCGCGCGGCGGATTTGAAAGCTTCGGCGATCCGGCCGTAGAGCGGCCAGTCCCACCGCACCTGGCCGTCCACCAGGGCCGCGACGTCGACGGCGTGTCCGGTCAGATGCCGGGACTTGAGCGTCCGGCTGGCCCCGGCCTTGACCAGGCTGGCCTGCCGCGCCGGCGTCCGCAGGCCCTCGGTGATCATGAAGTCCACCGGACTGCGCGCGAGAGCGGCCTCGACCACGGCGATCAGGGCGGGGTGGACGCCCGTCAAACGGGATCGGGAACGAACGGACAATCGCCCGCTCATGAGCGGCCTCCCGTCAGGCGCAGCCGGGCATTGGCCAACAGGGCGACCAGTTGCTCAGCCGTGGGCGCCACCAGATAGAGGATCAGGATCAGGGCAAGCAGCCCCATCAATCCGTCCGTGATCTTGGGCAGCATCTCGGGCGGCATCCGCGCCACGGTCCGCATCAGCAGCAGCCACAGTCCGGCGCTGACGGCGAAGGCATAGAGCCTGCGCCACAGCCAGCGGCCTTCGGCCAAAGTATCGTTCCGGGCGCGACCCGGCGCCGGGGTTCGGGTTCCGGTCATTCCTCGTCCTCCTTGTCCTGGATTTGCCGATCGCATCGACCGTCGAAGCCGGTCTGGGCGCGGCGGGCTGTGTCGTTCAGAGTCCTGGGGGCGTCCCAGGCTTCGGGGTCGAGCACCTCGATCGGCTCGGGCAGATAGGGTCGCCGGCTCATCCGACGGCCGTGATGCGAACCACGCCTCCGCCGCCTGCGCCGCCCACGCCCGACTGGGTCAGGCCTGCGCCGCCACCGCCGCCGCCGGCCCCGTACGAGGCTCCTGCGCCGCCTGCCGCGCCCGCGCCTGCGGACGAGGCGTCGCCCCCTCCCCCGCCGCCGCCGACCAAGGACAGGCCTGGCGCCGACGAAGCCTGACCAGCCGCCCCTGCCGCGCCCCCGGCCGCTCGTCGCACAGCCCAGCCGCCCGCCCCGCCGGGACCGCCCGCCTGAGCCATATTGCCGGCGCTCAGACCGCCGCCGGCGCCGCCGCCGCCGGAGCCCTCAGGGCAGACTGTTTCTCCGCCGCCGGACGCAGCCGCCGTGATCCGACTATCGCCCCCCGGATTGCCGACGCGCTGCCCCAGGCCGCCCGCGCCGCCTGGCCCCGCTGCGGCGGTTCCGTCGGCGCCGCGAGCGCCGCCTCCGGCGCGCAGCAGCACGACGCCCTCCAGGCTTATTGTCGTCTGGCCGCCTGAGCCGCCGGTCGCGGCAGAGCCTCCGCCGCCGACGGCGACAGCCAGGGTCTCGCCCAGATCGGCGACCGCCCAGATGGCTTGGCTCAGACCGCCCGCACCGCCGCCGCCGCCGAAGCGCGCGGTTCCGGCCGGTCCGGCCGTGCCTGCCCCGCCCGCGCCGCCGCCGCCGACACAGACGGCCTCGATCCATCGGGCCCAGGCGGGCGGCGTATAGACGCCGTCGGCGTCGAAGATCGTCGTCTCGCGTCGGGTCGCGCCTCGGTCGAAGGCGACCCGACCGGTGGCCCGGTCCACGCCGAAGGCGCGGCGCCAGGTCGATCCGTCCGGGCTGACCTTCAGGCTGAGGTCGTCGTCCCCGACCAGGCCCAGTTCGGCCCG
The DNA here is from genome assembly GCF_058681075.1 of Brevundimonas sp. FV2ps16. Classification (NCBI taxonomy): domain Bacteria; kingdom Pseudomonadati; phylum Pseudomonadota; class Alphaproteobacteria; order Caulobacterales; family Caulobacteraceae; genus Brevundimonas; species Brevundimonas sp. FV2ps16. The sequence goes on from NZ_CM178728.1 coordinate 3,326,565, forward strand.
GCCGCCGTAGCCGCTCTGGAACAGCAGCGACAGGACGTCGCCCACCGCCGTCTTGTTCAAGGTCAGACGCAGATCTCCGTCGCCGCCTTCGGCCTCGCCACGGGCGGTGAACAGGGCGGTGTTGGTCTTGATCGCCAGCGGATTGGCGGCGTCGGCCGTCGTCCCGACCCCTAGGCGCGACAGGCCCTGAACCTCGTCCAGCCGCCGGCCCAGCGGCGCCCAGCCGCCTTCCTCACGCACCACCAGGACGGCGGCGTCCAGCACCAGGGCGATCAGTCCGACCGGCGCGGACACCCGGCTCCAGCCGCCCGCCTCGAACCGCATCAGGGCGCCCACGGGCTGGCCGCCCCAGGCCGCCCCCTCGGCCCCTTCCGGCAGGATGTAGAGGTCGCCGTCGAACGGCGCCGTCGGCTGGACGGCCGTGGTCCCGCTGACCACCGCCGTCTGCAACAGGGCGTCCAGCCGCGTCAGCGCCGCGTTCAGGGTCACATGTTTCTGCATCTGCCCCGCCGCCAGATAGGGCAGGCTCAGACGCGCAGTGAAATCGTCGCTCATCAGGATCTCCGTTCTTGTCGGAGATCAGTCTGCGGGCGCCGCCAACTCAGGCGCGCTGGAGGGTCGATTTTTTATTCAAGTCATTGATCGCACGGATGTTCGAATGACGAATTAGGAAATCAGACGACCGCCAGCGCGCGCAATTCAGTCGTGCAGATAGACGATGCGCCGCAGTTTCTTGTCGTTGCGGACGGTCTCCAGATGCCGGTCATGATCGCCGCTGGCCTTGGCCCCCGCCTCGCTATCCTCGACCCAGTGGGTCGTCTCGATGTCCTTCTGCAGGGCCTTGGCCGCCAGCAACTGTCCGGGAAAGAAGGTATCGACCACGTCGCCGGCCAGAGGCACCGTGCCCGTCGCCGTATCCACGGCCATATAGGCGGCCATCCGCGCCAGGGTCGCCGGCGAGGCCTTGGCCCGGACGGCCTGCATGACCAGCCAGGCGCCGGTTCCCACCGTATAGACCGTGCCGACCACCGGCACCCAGGTCAGCAGGCCGTCCATGCCGATGCCGAACGGTCCGATGCCGATCACCCGGTCGGACAGCTTCTTGATCCCCTCGACATTGGACCAAATCTTTTCGATATCTGTGATCGACCGTCTGGCCATGTCGCCCTCTCCCAAGCGTCGCCCTAACGCGGCATAGGCAACAGCGTTCACCAGGAAAGGCAACACACGATGTCCCTGCTCAAGCTGGCGGCCAATGCGGCGGCCTGCCTGGTCCTGATCGGCCTGTCGATCTTCGGCGTGGCGGCGCTCAGCGGCGTCGATCATCGCTGGGTGGACATCCTGGCTCAGTTCACGGGCCCCGTGCTGCTGGCGGCGGCGGGTCTGACCGTGGGCTGTGCGCTTCTGCGGCTCTGGCCGGCGATGGGCGTGGGCGGGCTGGCGACCGTGATCCTGTTGCAAGCCGTCTGGCCCCAGTGGATGCCGCCGACAGGGCTGCGCCAACCGGACCAGCCGATCATCCGGGTCTATTCCGCCAACCTCTGGGCGCCCAATACCGACGTCGACGCCATGCGCGCCTCGATCGAGGCGGCCGATGCGGATATCGTCATCCTGGTCGAGGTCGGGGACGCGCCGATCGCCCAAATTGACCGCCTGCTCGCGGGCTATCCCCACCGTCGGGTCAACGGACGACTGTCGCCGGGACCATCCGGGGCGCGGGCCATCATCGCCTCCCGCTATCCGATCACGACGAAACTGCCGGGGCGGCCGGACGGGCTCAGCGCCGTCGGCGCCGTCGTGGCCACGCCGCTGGGACCGATCACCGTCTTCGGCGTCCACCTGACCCGTCCCTGGCCCTATGAATATCAGTGGGGGCAGATCACCCAAGTGATGGCCCTGACCGAACGCCGCAAGGCGGCCGCGCCGGGGACCACCCTCATCGCCGGCGACTTCAACAGCGTCTCCAGCGCCCGGATCGGGCGTCAGATCAAGGCCGATCTCGGTCTGGTTCCCGCGCCGGGCTTTCCCGGCACCTGGCCGACCCGCCTGCCCCCCTTCATGGGCATCACCATCGATCAGGTCTACCGCTCGCCCGACCTGGCCCTGGTCAGCCGCCGCGTCGGCCGCCCGACCGGCTCGGATCACTATCCGGTCGTGACCGAGTTCACCCGAGCGAAGCCATAAGCGATTTCAGCCGGGCCTCGTGGCCGTCGGTGGGGAAGTCGTCGGCGACCCAGGCGTCTTCGAACGCCTTCAGGATGCGCCCCGTCTCGGGTCCCGGCGTCCGGCCCAGCCGGGCCAGGTCCCGCCCGCCGACCGGCATGGACGGCGGCGTCCAGGCGGTCGCAAGGCGTCGTAGAGGGGCTCCGTCGCGACCGCTCCGCGCCTCCGCGCGCGTCAGCCGATCTTCAAAGGCGGCGCGGCCCAGCCGATAGATCGCCGCCCGCGCGGCGGCCTCGGTCATGTCGGGCGCCACCACCGGGCCTTCGGCGACCGCCGCCGCCATCCGATCCCGCACCGCATTCGACAGCCGCAGATCCCGCGCGATCCGCACGACGACGGCCGCATCGCCGGGAACCAGGGCCGACAGACGCATGACCGGGTCGTCGGTCCGCCCGCACGTGGCCTCGAACAAATCCAGCGGCTGGACGTCCGGCAAGACGACGGCGAGCACCCCGGTCTCGGCCATGGCGCGCACCGAAGGGCGGGGATCGACCGCCGCCAGAAGCTTCAGCAGTTCCTTGGAGACCCGCTCGGCCGACAACCGGGCCATCCCGTCCTTCAGCGCGGCGCAGGCGGCCAAGCCGGTCGGATCGGGTTCGCCCCGCCCGTACCAGGCCTGGAAGCGGAAGAAGCGCAGGATCCGCAGATAGTCTTCGCGGATCCGGGTCTCGGCCTTGCCGACGAAGACGATCCGGCCATCAGCAGCGTCGGCCAGGCCCCCGCCGGTCGGATCAAACACGCGCCCGGCCGCATCGGCATAGAGGGCGTTCAGGCGGAAGTCGCGCCGCGCCGCGTCCTCGGCCCAATCCTCGGTGAAGGCCACGACCGCCCGACGCCCGTCGGTCTCCACATCGCGACGCAGGGTGGTGATCTCATAGGGCTTGCGCTCGGACACGCCGGTGATGGTGCCATGTTCGATCCCGGTCGGCACGGCCTTCAGCCCCGCCGCCTTTAGCGCCGCCATCGTCTCCTCCGGCCGCAACCGCGTGGCGATGTCGATATCGTCCACGGACCGGCCCAGCAGACTGTTGCGGACGCAGCCGCCGACGAACCGGGCGCAGTCGGGCCCGCCCGCCGCTTCCAGCGCCGCCATAACGGCGCGGGTGGCTGAGGCCTCCAGCCACGGCTGACCGAGCATGGACACGCTCACGCCGCGTCCTCTTCGGCTGCGATCTGGGGCGCGGGTTCGTCGCCGTAGAGCCGGGCGTGAAGCCCCTTCAGAATGCCCGCCGTGACGCCCCAGATATAGCGTTCGCCCCAGGGCATGGCCCAGAACCAGCGGCGCAGCCCCTCGTCCATGTCGTAAAAGTCCTGCCGGTGGTTGGCGGCGTCCATCAGAAAGTCCCACGGCGTCTCGAACACCTCGGCCACTTCGGCGGGCGCCGGGGTTGTGACCGGCGCCTCGTGCAGCCAGCCGATCACCGGCGTGACCAGAAACCCGGTTCCCGTCTCATAGGCGTCGGACAGGCCCAGCACTTCGACCTTCGCCGGGTTCAGCGACACCTCCTCGTCCGCCTCGCGCAGCGCCGCCTGGACGGCGTTCTCTCCAGGGTCCAGCCGACCGCCTGGAAAGGCGATCTGACCCGTATGCCGCACCAGGGTGTCGGCCCGCCGCGTCAGCAGCACCGTCGCTCCCTCGGGCCGCGCCACCACGGGGATCAGCACCGCCGCCGGCCGCAGCTCCCGCACCGGCCGCGCCGCCTTGGGATTCAGGTCGAAGTCCGAGCGGGCTGCGATCAGTTCCGGCCGCCAGGCCTCGACCGGGTCCAGCCGCTGGACCAGCCGGCTTTTCAAGGTCGCCAGCGTCACGCGACCGCCCCCAAGGAAAACGCTCGCCCGCCCGACCGCACGACCAGCCGCCCGTCGACCTCCTCGGCCGTCTCGACCAGTTCATAGAAGACCGAACGCGTGATCCGCGCCCACAGGTCGCGCCGCACATGGACGCGCGGCGCGGGCTCGCCCGTCTCCGGATCGGTCTCGACCACGATGGGATCGGCCTCGCCCGCCCGCACCTCGTCGCCGACATCGGTGACGAAGATCAGGTCGTCGCCCTCGCGCCCGACCGACACGGCCCGGAACGGCAAATCCTCGACCGTGATCTTCAACTTTTCGACCGGCGTGACCAGATGATAGCCGTCCGGATCCTTACGCAGCACGGTCGAGAACAGCCGCACCAGTTCCTTGCGACCGATGGGCGAACCTTCGTGCATCCAGACGCCGTCGCGGCCGATGACGATGTCGATTTCGCCGCAATGTTCCGGATTCCACAGATGCACGGGCGGCAGGCCCCGGCCCGGCGCCTGTTTGGCCGCCTCGGCGACGGCGTTCAGTCCTGACTTGGGATCATCGGCTTTGGTCATGTCCGACATGACTTAGGCCCCGCACCGCGCGCGGAAAAGGTCAGCCGATGCGAACGGGCCCAGAAACAGCCTCGACCTTGGTCGGCAGCCACAGGACGCGACGACGCTCCACCGGCCCCGGCAGGATCGCGTCGGGCGCGCCGACGAAGCCGAACCGGTCGAAATAGGCGCGATCGCCGACCAGCAACACCCCGCCGACCGCCATCGACTGCGCCTTGTCCAGGCAGGCCTGCACCAGTTCGGCGCCCAGGCCGTCGCTGCGACTGGTGGCGTCCACGGCGATGGGCCCCAGGAACAGACCGGTCGTCTCGCCGATCAGGACCGGCCACAGCCGCACCGACCCGACGATCCGTTCCCCCCGACGCGCGACGAAACCTGCAGCGGGGCGCGATCCCTCGCGCAGCCGCTCCGCCGTCTTGACGAAACGACCCGGCCCAAAGGCGGCCATGATCAGGGCCTCGACACCTTCGGCGTCGGCCGGAATCTCGGCGTCGATACGGCTGGGAGCCATCGACATGGAAAAGGCGTGCGACATGGGCGCTCCGACGGAGAGGCGCGCGCACCTAGGACCAAAGCCGCGCCAAATCAAGGCGCGGTCTTGTGACGATCAGCCCAGTTTGGAAAAGTCCGGCGCCCGCTTCTGGGTGAAGGCCATAAAGGCCTCCATGGCCTCGGGGCTCTTCATCTGCGAACCAAAGGCCTCGCCCTCGCGTTGCATCAGCGCCCACAGGCCTTCGGCGTCGCGCATCAGTCGCTTGGTCTTGCGGATGGAGTTGGGCGCGCGCGCCGCCACCTTGGCCGCCAGATCCGCCGCCGTCGCCTCGACCTGATCGGCCGGGACCGCCCGGTTGGCGATACCCCAGGCCAGGGCCGTCCGACCGTCCAGCGGCTCGCCCAGGGCGAACATCTCGAACGCCCGTTGGTGACCGATCACCGCCGGCAGCAGCAGGCTGGACGCCGCCTCGGGCGCCAGGGCCAGGTTGACGAAGGGCACGGACAGCAGGGCGTCCTCGGCCACCACCACCAGGTCGCAGTGCAGCAGCATGGTCAGGCCGATGCCGACCGCCCGCCCCTTCACCGCCGCCACCAGCGGCTTGTCCAGGTCGGCCAGCGCCTTCAGGAAGCGGAACACCGACATGTCGAACGGCTGTTCCGTCTTGGCGCCGATGGCGATGAAGTCGCCGATGTCGTTGCCGGCCGAGAAGCTGTCGCCCTCGGCGCGCAGCAGCAGCACCCGCACGGCGTCGTCGGTGCGCGCCTGTTCGACCGCTTCAGACAGGGCCGAATACATGGCCTGGGTGATGGCGTTCTTCTTGTCGGCCCGGTCCAGCGTCAGGGTCAGGACGCCGTCGGCCAGTTCTGTGCGGATATGTTCGCTCACGTCGTTTCCTCGTCCCGTTTGACGGCTGTCCACCAGTCGACGCCGTTCTCGTCTCGCGTCCGCTGGGCGCGGCCGCGCTTTTCCAGATAGTTCAGGTGCGCCTGAGCCTCGCCCGTGGCCATGCCCAATACGCCGTCTCCGACCGCCCGGCCGAACACGGCCGAGAAACCGTCGATCACTCTAGACGGTTGACGCAACGTCCGCTCAAGCCGTTTCAGCGCTGTCTCATGACCTCGCTTCAGGGCGTCGAGCCGCGCATGAACCCCGTAGAAGGGCTCGCCATGCGCCGGCAGGACAAACGCCCCCTCGGGCAGCAGGCCCCGCAGATTGACCAGGGAGTCCATCCAGTCGCCCAGCGGATCGGCTTCAGGCTCGGTCGGCCAGACCGAGACGTTCGACGAAATCCGGGGCAGGATCTGATCACCAGCGATAAAGACGTCGTCCGACCGCCGCCAAAGGCAGACATGTTCGGGGCTGTGCCCGGACCCGACCACCACGGTCCAGTCGTCGCCGTCAATCTGGACTACGTCTTCGTCGGACAGCCGCAGATAGCTGCGCGGCATCGGCGCCACCCCCTTGGCGAAGCCGCCGTAGTCCGCGCGCCAACGATCAATCTGCGCCTCGCTCCAGCCCGCAGCGCGAAAATAGCGTTCCCCGTCCTCCGGCGCGTCGCCGGTCCCCTCGGCCATCAGCATTCGGGCAGTGACATATTCCAGACGCGACATCAGCAGCGGGGCGCCGCTGCGCTCGCACAGCCAGCCCGCCAGACCGATGTGGTCGGGGTGCATATGCGTGCAGATCAGACGCCTGATCGGCCGGCCTTCCAGCGCGCCGTCCAGCGCCGCCTCCCAGGCCACGACACTGTCCGGCGTGCGCAGACCGGTGTCGATCACCGTCCATCCGTCGCCGTCACGAACGGCGTAGACGTTCACATGGTTCAGCTGGAACGGCAGGGTGAACCGAAACCACAGCACCCCGCGCGCGACCTCGATCGCCGCGCCCGGCGCCGGCGCATCGGTCATGGGATAGATCAGGCCTCGCGCCTCGATCCCCTGGTCCAGGGCCGTCGCATCATCCGCCAAGTGCGTCTCCAATTGAAACGAACAACCTTAGTCAGGTCTTGCCCTGGACGTCCACAGTCGCCTTGACCCCGCCCGATTAGATCGCCACGAAGCCTTCAGCCGTTCCCCATCGAAGGTGTCCCATGAAAGCCCGCATCGCCGCCGCCCTCGCGGCGCTCCTGTTCAGCGCCGTATCGGTCGCTCCCGCCTTCGCGCAACAGCAGCGCGGCCCCGAAAACCAGCCCGCCACCGTTGAAGGCGGCTCACGCGCCTCGGCCTCTCGTCAACGTCGCGAACGCGCGCCCGCCGCCCCGACGGCCGAGCAGATCCAGGCCGCCGCCCAGGAACAGGCCACGCTCGCCAACACCGGTTGCCAGGTGACGGAAGCCAAACTGCTGGGCACGACGGCCGAAAAGACCTCGGTCTATGAAGTCGCCTGCGCCGCCGGACCGGGCTTTATGATCGAGTCCAAGACCCCGCCCGAAGCGTCTAACTGCGTCCTTCTGGCCTATTCGGCGGCCACCCTGCGCGCCCGCGACCCGGCCGCAGACCCCGGCCCGCAGTGCACAATCGCCGCCAACACCGACACGCAGAAATTCCTGCGCGAATACGCCGTCCAGGCGGGCGTCGCCTGTACGGTCGATGAGGTCAAGGTTCTGGGCAAGGCCAACGACGGCGGCGTCATGTACGAAGCCGGCTGCTCCGACGGCGCCGGCTTCTGGCTCAAGCAACTGAACAACACCTGGACCAAGACCCCCTGCATCCAGGTGCTGGCTGAAAACGGAACCTGCGCCTTCACCACCACCGCCGAAAACGCCGCTCTGGTGAAATCCTATTTCGCGGGTTCTGAGGCCGCGTCCTGCGACGTAACCGAGGCTCGCTTGATGGGCCGCAACGCCAACGGCCTCTTCTATGAAGCCAAATGCGCCGCCGGCGACGGCCTTATCGCCCGCCTAAACTCCGAGAATGTCGTGCAACAGGTCTATCCCTGCGCCACCGCCCAGCAGGTCGGCGGCGGCTGCAAGCTGACCACCGTCCCCGCCGCCGCTCCGGCGCCGGCCGGCGGCCGGCCCTAAACGACCACCGCAGACCAGATGAAGGGCCGCCGGAGCGATCCGGCGGCCCTTTTGTTTTGCGTGGCCTCTTTTCCGAAACCGTGACGCACCCTACCGTCGCTGTCATGCGCATCGCCACCTGGAACGTGAACTCGGTCAACGCCCGCCTGCCCACCGTGCTGGCCTGGCTGGAGCAGGCCGCCCCCGACGTCGCCTGTTTCCAGGAGATCAAATGCGTGGACGAGAAATTCCCGCGCGAGGCCTTCGAGAGCCTGGGCTATAACGTCGAGACCCACGGCCAGAAGAGCTACAACGGCGTGGCCATGCTGTCGAAATACCCGCTGTCGGACATCCGGCGCGGCCTGCCCGGCGACGAGACCGATGAACAGGCGCGCTACCTGGAAGCCGTAGTCGAGGCGCCCCGACCGGTCCGGGTGGCGTCCATCTATCTGCCCAACGGCAATCCGATCGGCACCGAGAAGTTCGACTACAAGCTGGCCTGGTTCGAGCGGCTGAACCGCCACGCGCGCGGCCTGCTGGCCTTCGAAGAGCCCCTGGCCCTGTGCGGCGACTATAACGTCATCCCCGAGGCCGATGACGCCAAGAACCCGGCCGCCTGGACCGACGACGCCCTGTTCCAACCCCAGAGCCGTCAGGCGTTTCGCGCCCTGAAGAACCTGGGCCTGGCCGACGCGCACGAAGTCGGGGACGAACCGGCCGGAACCTACAGCTTCTGGGACTATCAGGCCGGCGCCTGGCAGAGGAACCACGGCATCCGCATCGACTTCGCCCTGCTGTCGCCTCAGGCGGCGGATCGGTTGCGGGGGATCGAGACCCATCGCGACGCGCGCGACATGGACAAGCCCAGCGACCATGTGCCGGTGGTGGTCGATATCGACCTGTCGGCCGGAACGGAGGCCTGAACCATGGCGGAGGTCGTGCGGGTGATCCTGCTGATCGCCTTGGCGGCGGCCCTGCTGACGACCCTGGCCCTGGCCCTGTCCTGGTGGATGGAGCCGCCGCGCCGCATCCGCCGCGCCTTGCTGAAGGCCCTTGGCGCTCCGCCTGAGGTCGAGGCCGTTTCGCCCCGCGAAGGCCGGGCCTGCGCTCTGAACTTCGACATCGAACAGGTGGTGGTGCTTTGGGCCAACGGCGCCCACGGCCTGGCCTACGCCTTCGAGGAGGTCGAGGGCGGCGAGATCATCGTCGACGGCCATGTGGTCGCCCGTATCCGCCGCGGCGAGGCGCGCAAGTCGCTGGACGTTCTGGCGCCCGACGCCGAACAGGTGGTGCTGCGGCTGATGTTCGCGGACGCCCGCCATCCGGAGTTCGAACTGGCCCTGTGGGACGCCGCCCTGGCCGGCGGAACCGGCTCGCCCGGCGAGGCCCTGCGGCTGGGTCGGCGCTGGCTGTCGCACCTGGAAGCCCTGTTGAAGAGCTGAGCGCCCCCCTTCCGATTGGGCGGCGAGAGGTCTAGAACCCCCGCTCATTCCTAACGACACGCCTTTTTACGGGAGGCCGCCTTGGCCCGCCTATTCGACGCCTATGTCGTCGCCGACTGGACCGCCGCCGAAACCAAGAAACTCGGCGACACCTCGCTGTGGATCGGGGTGGCCAAGCGCGACGTGCGATTCCGCCTCTATACCGAGACGCACAATGTCGCCACGCGGGCCGAGGGCGAGGCCCTGCTGGCCTCGATCCTGGCGGACCACAGAAAGCGCGGCGACCGGGTTCTGGTCGGTCTGGACTTCAATTTCGGCTATCCGGTCGGCACGGCCGCGCGGCTGAAGCTGGACGGAACCCCTTGGAATTCCATGTGGAAGTTCATCGCGTCCAATGTCGTGGACAAGGCCGATAACACGAACAACCGCTACCAGGTGGCGGCCAAGATGAACCGGCTGATGACCGACGAGGCCTGGCCGCTGTGGGGCGCGCCGGCGAAACAGGCGCAGCGCTGGCTGACGACGACCAAGCCGCCGGTGGGCGCAGGCGCCGACATTCCCGAGTTCCGGGCGACCGAGAATGCGGCGCGCAAAGGCAAGCTGCAGCCCAAGAGCGTGTGGCAGATGCACGGCGCCGGCGCCGTGGGCGGCCAGACCCTGGTGGGCATCCCGGCCGTGCGCAGGTTGTTGGAAAGCCTGGGGTCTTCGGGCGCCGTCTGGCCGTTCGGCACCGGCTGGCGTGCGTTGACGCCCGAGGACGTCGAGCCCCTGTCGGCCCTGGTGGTCGAGGTCTGGCCGTCGATGTTCGACGGCAAGCCCAACGAGGGTGAGTTCAAGGATCAGGCCCAGGTCCGGTCCACCGCCGAGGCCCTGGCGCAGATGGACGAGGCCGGCGATCTGGCCAAGGCCTTCGGTCCGCCCAAGGACGCGACGCCCGAGCTGATCGCCCAGGTCGAGCAGGAAGAAGGCTGGATTCTGGGGGTCTGAACCTGGAGAAAACCTCGACAAATTCTGGAGAATTTGTCGAGGTTCTATCTGTCAGGACAGGCGGTCGCGGAACTCTGAATAGTCGAATTCACGGACCAGTTTCAGCGCGTCGGTGTCGCTGTTCCACAGGGCGATGGCCGGCAGCGGCACCCCGTTGAAGGTGTTGGTCTTCACCATCGAATAGTGGGCCTGATCCAGGAAGGCGATGCGGGTTCCCGGCGTCGGCGCAGTGGCGAAGCCATAGTCGCCGATGATGTCGCCGGCCAGGCAGGAGGGCCCGCCCAGGCGATAGGTCACACCCGCCTCGGCCTCGTTCAGCATGGCGGGGCGATAGGGCGCCTCGATCACATCGGGCATGTGGCAGGTCGCGGAAATGTCGGTGATGGCGATGGCCAGACCGTTGTGGAAGGCGTCCAGCACCTCGCCCACCAATATGCCGGCGTCCAGCGCAATGGCCTCGCCCGGCTCGATATAGACCTGAAGCCCGTAGCGCTCGCCCAAATCCTTCAGGAAGCCGACCAGGGCGTCGATGCGGTAGTCGGCGCGGGTCACGTGGTGGCCGCCGCCCAGATTGATCCACTTCAGGTCCGGCAACAGGGGCGCCAGCTTGGGCTCCACCGCGGCCCAGATCCGTTCCAGCGGCTCGAACCCCTGCTCGCACAGGGCGTGGATGTGCAGACCGTCGACGCCGTCCAGGTGCTCGGGCGTCAGCTGCGACACCGGGAAGCCCAGGCGCGAGCCCAGCTGGCAGGGGTCGTATTTGGCGACCTCGCCCTCTGAATGCTCGGGGTTCAGCCGCAGGCCGATATCGAACACCTGGCCCTCGGCGCGGGCGGCGGCGATCAGGTCGGCGAAGCGGGCGATCTGGTCCGGGGCGTTGAAGATGACCGTATCCGACAGCCGCAGGATCTCGGGCAGGTCGGCGGGCTTGTAGGCCGGGGAATAGGTGGTCAGGTGACCCTTGTAGAACTCCCGCGCCAAGCGGGCTTCCCACAGGCCCGAGGCGCAGACGCCGTCGAGATATTCCCCGACGACGTCAGCCAGCGACCACATTGAGAAGGCCTTCAGGGCCAGCAAGACCCGCGCATTGCCCCGCGCCCCGACGTCCTGAAGGACCGACAGGTTGCGACGCACCGCGACCTCGTCCACCACGAAGGCGGGCGACGGGACGCGGTTCAGATCGAACCGGGCGAAGGCGCCCGGTCCGCCGGCCTGGGTCTGCATGACCATGGGAATCGCCTCAGAAGTCCAGCGGAGCGTCGAGCGTCTCGACGGTCCAGGGCAGGCCGTGCTTGTTCAGCATGTCCATGAAGGGATCGGGATCCAGCTGCTCCATGTTGAACACGCCCTCGCCCTTCCACTGGCCGGTCAGCATCAGGGCCGCGCCGATCATGGCGGGGACGCCGGTGGTGTAGCTGACGGCCTGATTGCCGGTCTCGGCATAGGCTTCCTGGTGGTCGCAGATGTTCTTGACGTAGACCGTCTTGGCCGCGCCGTCCTTCTGGCCGGTGGCGATCGTGCCGATATTGGTCTTGCCCTTGGTGATCGGGCCGAGCGACGAGGGTTCGGGCAGCAGGGCCTTCAGGAACTCGATCGGGATGATCTCGCGGCCCTGGAACATCATCGGCTCGATCGAGGTCATGCCGATGTTCTCCAGCACTTCCAGATGCTTCAGATAGGAGTCGCCGAAGGTCATCCAGAATCGGATGCGCTTGATTTCCGGATAGAATTTGGCCAGCGACTCCAGTTCCTCATGATACATGAGGTACATGTTCTTGGGCCCCACGCCCTCGAAATCGAAGGCCTGCTTGTGCGACAGGGCCGGACCCTCGACCCACTGGCCGTCGGCCCAGTGACGCGACGGGGCGGTCACTTCGCGAAGATTGATCTCGGGATTGAAGTTGGTCGCGAACGGCAGGCCGGTGTCGCCGCCGTTGCAGTCCAGGATGTCGAGGGTCTCGATCGAATCCAGCAGGTGCTTCTTCGTATAGGTGGTGAAGACCGAGGTCACGCCGGGGTCGAAGCCCGAGCCCAGCAGGGCCATAAGCCCGGCGGCCTTGAAGCGGTCCTGATAGGCCCACTGCCACTTGTATTCGAACTTGGCCTCGTCGCGCGGCTCGTAGTTGGCGGTGTCGAGATAGTTGACCCCGGCGGCCAGGCAGGCGTCCATGATGGCCAGGTCCTGGTACGGCAGGGCCAGGTTGACGACCAGGGCGGGCTTGACCGCCTGGATCAGGGCCGTGGTCGCCGCCACGTCGTCGGCGTCGATCGCCGCCGTGTCGATGGTCACGCCGAAGCGCGACTTGACGGATTCGGCGATGGCGTCGCACTTGGACTTGGTGCGGCTCGCCAGAGTGATGTGCGAGAAGATGTCCGCATTCATCGCCATCTTGTGGACGGCGACCGAACTGACGCCGCCGGCGCCAATGACCAGCACCCTGCTCATGTGTGCTTCTCCTGAAGACTGAAATGCTCTGGCGACATCGCCGCCCTTATAAAGGGCGGGGCTCTTAGCACGATGATGACAGGACCGCTAATGCAGGGGGCGTTGGGAGACGGAAATCGCATTCCACGGCGCTTTTTCCGGCTCGCCGTGACTGAGGCGCGGAAACTCGGCAGATCAGGTTCAGGTCATGTCATGACGGTCGGCGCTTCCAGCGCGTCGCGAACGGTCGAAAGACGGTTACGACTGATGGGCAAGGGCTCGCCTTCGTCCATCAGCAGCCGGCCACGCGAACCGTCGCGCTCGAAGCCGCAAACATGAGTAAGATTGGCGATCACCGACCGGTGGACCCGAAGAAAGCCCGCCGGCAGCTCGGCTTCCAGTCGGTCCAGGCGGGCGGCGTGCAGCAGTTTGCGCCCATCGGTCAGTCGCAGCTCCACATAGTCGTCCGCCCCCACGATGGAGACAATGTCCTTGAGCGGGATCCGCTGGACGCCCCGTGACGAGGCCACGGTCAGACAATTGGGGCGCGCGGCGGCGCGTATGAGTGCGATCTCCCGCTGCTGATCGTCGCGGCCCAGGCGCACGACCTCGGCCATAAGAAGCGGAAGAAGGAGGCCGGCGGCGAACAGGAAATAGGAGAGATCGACCAGCCAGGCGGGAAAAAGAAGTCCCGTCGCCATGAAGAGGCAGAGGTAGGCCAGGGTCAGACGGGCGCCCCCACGACGACGATACACGCCGACGCCGGCCGCCGTAGCGGCGAGCGACAGGCCCACCATCAGGGCCAGCAGGGTTTTCAGATCGAAGCCGGGCGCAAAGACGGTCGCGCCAACGGCGACCATGGCGAAGGCGATCAGCGAGCGGCGCGCCTGGGGCCAGAAGCGCTCCACGACATAGGCGGTCAGCAGCACGGCGAAGGCGGCGGTCAGAAGCCAGATGCCGACCAGACGCCAGCCGTGGACGGGATAGGCGTAGGGCGCGAGCGCTCGCAGGCTTTCCAGGATCGCTTGCAGCCCCGCGATGCCCGCGAGGGTCGCCAAGGCCAGGCTCGAGCCGGTACGGCGCAAGCCGTGGATGACCGCGAAACCGAAGGCGGCGGCGAAGAGCGCGCCCGCAACCGTGAAGACCACCGCCAAGGGGACCGCGCGCGACGGCCACGGATAGGGGGCGGCCACGATCCCCGCGATGGGGCCGTCCAACCGCACGGCGCCGTGAAACGACGACATATGGATCACGACCGGATTGTCGCCGGGCCGCCAGAGATGTTCGGGAACAGGGAAGGCTGCTTCATAACGGCCGGGCGTTTCGGTCGCGGCCGAGGCGCCGGGTCGTCCGTTTGCGCCCAGGCGCTGACCATTGAGCCAGACTTCGGAAGAGGCCGTGCCGACGACGTACAGGGCGGCCGGACCAGCGCCGTCCGGACGGCGCACGACAGAGCGAAGCCACAGCGCCCGCCCCTGGGGGTCGATGACGCCCTCCACCGCCCGACAGTCCCGAAGAACAGGCGCCGCAGCGCCCCGTTCGCCGCGGCAGGATTGCCAATCCTGCGCCCGCAAACCCGTCGGAAAGGCGGTCAGGAGAATCACGATGAGAAGCAGCCGCCACATGACGAGAGCCTAGCCTGTCATTCGCCGGAAAGCGCTGCCGTTCACCGATGCAGACGCGCCGTTCGCCGAAGCCCGCTTTTGTCGGTCGGAAAGCCTGCTTCGATCCTTCCCATGACCCATGCCCTCATGAATCGCCGCTCCATGCTCGCCGCCGCCGGCATCGCCCTGCCCGGTCTGGCTCTGCCCTGGAGCGCCCGTGCCCAGGAACAGCCCGGCCCGTTCCGCTTCGTCGCCGGCGACGGCCAGGAAACCGACGCCGAACGCGGCTTCTTCGAGGTTCCCGAGGATCGGCGAATCCCCGGATCGCGCCGTATTCGCCTCGGCTATGTGCGGTTCGCCTCGACCAGCGCGAACCCAGGGCCGCCGATCGTCTATCTGGCGGGCGGGCCCGGCGGGTCGGGCGTCCGCACGGCTATGGGGAATCGGTTTCCGATCTTCATGGCGCTGAGAGCGGTGGCGGACGTGATCGCCTTCGACCAACGCGGCACAGGATTATCCGCCCATATTCCAGAGCGGCCGGCCTCCCCCGCCCCCTGGCCGGCCCTGACCCACAGGGAAATGACGGACTGGTACCGCGACGAGATGCAGAAGGCCTGGGTGGACTGGACCCGAGCCGGCGTGGCGATGACAGGATACAATACCGAGCAGAACGCCGACGACATCAATGACCTGCGCCGCCATCTGGGCGTGGAGAAGGTCAATCTGTGGGGCATCAGCTACGGCACCCACCTGGCACTGTCCGTGCTGAAGCGGCATCCCGACGTGATCGGACGCGTCGCCCTGGCCAGCCTGGAAGGTCAGGACCAGACCGTGAAGCGGCCGGCGCATATCGACGCCTATCTGGAGCGGGTGGACCGCCTGCTGGGTGAAGACCCCGGCGGCCGTGCGGCCGTTCCGAACCTGCCCGCCCTGATGCGGCGCGTCCACGCCCGGTACGAAGCCGAGCCGGTGATCGTGACCATCCCCGGTGGGACCGGCCCGGCCGATCTGAAGATCGGCGGCTTCGGCGTGCAGCTGATGGCCTCCGCCATGGTCGCCAATCCGCCGACCTTGTCCATGTTGCCCGGCGTCTACCTGGCGCTCGACGCCGGCAAGACCGACGTTCTGGCGCCGCTCTTCCCGCCGCCGGATCGCTATTTCAGCATTGCCGGCATGCCCGAGGCGACCGATCTGGCCTCCGGCATCTCACCGGGACGGCTTGCGCTCATCGAGAAGGAGGCGAAGACGGCGGTGCTGGGCGACGCCTTCAACATGCCCATGCCGCATCTGCTGGGCGCCATCCCCGGCGTGGACCTGGGCGAAGACTTCCGGTCGGCGATCAGGATCGAGACCCCTGCCCTTCTGGTCGCGGGCTCCCTCGACGGCCGCACTCCTCTGGAAGAACAGGCCGAGGTGATCGACCAGTTTCAGCGAAAGACCCAGGTGGTGGTCGAAAACGCCGGCCACAACGTCTTCGAGTCGCACCCGGAGGTTCAGACCCTGCTGGTCAAGTTCTTCAGCGGAGAGCCGGTGAGCGATACCCGACTGAGCCTGGCCCCGCCGAAGTTCACCGTCGCCTGACGGGCGATGGCAGGGCGGCGGCGGAGGGAGGCGAAAGACGCTATTCAGCGTAAATCATCTTGCGCGTCATTCCGCCGTCCAAGGTAAGGACCTGGCCTGTAACGAAGCCGGCTCCGGCCAGATAGAGAACGGCGCCCGCGATGTCTTCTGGGCGGCCGACCCGGCCGGCCGGATGCTGGGTGTGGTCGATCGGCCGGAGATCCTGCTGATCAGAGATCCAGCCCGGCGCTATGGCGTTTACCCGCACCTTTGGCCCCAGGCTGATCGCCATGGCGTGCGTCAGCGCGACCAAGGCGCCCTTCGAGGCGGCATAGGCCTCGGTGTTCGGCTCGGACATGTAGGCCCTGGTCGAAACCATATTGAGGATGACGCCCCCATCGCCAAGCATCGGAATGGCGGCCCGGCTCATCAGAAAGGTCCCGGTCAGGTGGCTGTCGGTGACCTTGCGCCAGTCGGCCAGCGACAGCTCGGACATCGGGCCGCGATCCGGCTCGGCGACGCCCGCATTGTTGACCAACAGATCCAGCCTGTCCCACCCCAATTCGGCGAAAGCGGCCTGGACCGAAGCCTCGTCGCCCACGTCGCAAATCACGGACCGGGTCTGATCCGGCCCCGGGTTCAGGTCGAAGGCGGCGACGGTCCAGCCGTCATTGATCAGGGCTCGGCAAATCCCCCGGCCGATCAGGCCCGCGGCTCCAGTGACGATGGCTGTCTTCATGCAGATCTCAAGCAGTGAGAGGGCGATCAGGTTCCGGTGATCCGCGCTGCGCCGGCAGCCGTCACCAAGCCCCACTACCCGATCAGCGCCCTCGCCGCCGCCCTCGCCTCATCGGTGATCTCCGCCCCCGACAGCATCCGCGCGATCTCTTCCTGACGGCGCGCGTCATCCAGGGCCACCACGGTGGTCGTGGTCATCCCCTCGTGGTCGGCCTTCATCACCTTCCAGTGGGCGTGGCCGCGGGCGGCGACCTGGGGGCTGTGGGTGACGACCAGGACCTGGGCGCCGGTGGACAGACGTTTCAGGCGCGAGCCGACGGCCTCGGCCACGGCGCCGCCGACGCCCTGGTCCACCTCGTCGAAGATCATGACCGGCTGGCGCATGTCCTCGCGGCTGGCAAGCGCCGCCTTCATGGCCAGGGCGAAACGGGCCAGTTCGCCGCCTGACGCAATGGCGTCCAGGGGGCCGAAGTCGGTTCCGGCGTTGGTGGCGATCTGGAAGCGGACGGTCTCGACCCCGTCGGGGCCGCGCCGGCCCTCGATCGGCTCCAGCGCCACGCGGAACCGCGCGCGCTCCAGCTTCAGCGGGCCCAGTTCGCCCATGACGGCGGCGGTCAGGCGGTCGGCCGCCGCCTCGCGCGCCGAGGTCAGGAAGGTGGCGGCCAGGTCGTAGGATTCGGCGGCCTCGGCGGCTTCGCGGCCCGCATTGGCCAGGGCCTCCTCGCCGTCCTCGATCAGGCGCAGCTGTTCGCGTAGGCGGATGCGAAGCGACGGCAGGGCGTCGACCGTGGTGTTCAGCTTGCGGGCGGCGGCGCGAAGGGCGAACAGCCGTTCCTCGGCCTTGTCCAGGCGGCCGGGCTCATAGTCGAAGGCGTCGGCGGCGGCGTCCACGGCGGCGACCGCCTCGGCCGCCTCGACCATGGTGCGGTCGATGGCCTCGACGGCGGCGGACAGTTTGACGATGACCGGATGGTCGCCCTCGGCCCCCGCCTGGCCGGCGCGCTGGCGGGCGTGTTCGACGGCGCGAAGCGCAGCGCCCAGTTTCTGGCTCAGCTTGTCGCCGCCCAGTTGGGTGCGGGCGTCGGCTAAGTCGGCGATGGCCTTTTCGGCGGCGCCCAGCAGGGCGCGTTCGCCGGCCAGTTCCGTCTCCTCGTCGGCGCGAGGGTCCAGGGCGTCCAGTTCGGACAGGTTGAGCGTAATCTCCTCGACGCGGGCGGCGGCGTCGGCGGCCTGGGCCTTCAGTTCAGCCAGTTTCGCCTCGGCGGCCTTGAGCTTGGTCGCGGCGGCGGCGACGGCCTGGAGCTGGGGCTGGAGACCGCCATAGGCGTCCAGCAGGTCCCGGTGGGTGCGCCAGTCCAGCAGGCCGACGGTCTCATGCTGGCCGTGAACCTCGACCAGGGCGGCGCCGATCTCGCGCAGGGCCGTGACCCCGGCGGGCTGGTCGTTGACATAGGCCCGGCTGCGGCCGTCGGCGTTCAGCACCCTGCGCAGGATCAGGTCCTCGCCCGGCTGGACCTCGAACCCCTTGTCGGCGATCAGGGCCAGCAGGTCGGGATCGTCGGGGGCGCTGAAGATGGCGGTGGCCACGGCCTGTTTGGCCCCGTGGCGCACCAGGCCGGCGTCGCCGCGCCCGCCCAGGGCCAGGCCCAGGGCGTCCAGAATGATCGACTTGCCCGCCCCCGTCTCGCCCGTCAGCACGGTCAGGCCGGTCTCGACGTCGAGATCCAGCACGTCGACCAGGACGACGTCGCGGATGGAAAGGGCGGTCAGCATGGGCGCACGCGATTCGGCATGGGGCGCAGTCTAGCGCGCGGCGGCGTGAAAGGAATCAGAGACCGGAGGCCCGGCGAAGCGCGGCGTTGATGCCCGACTGCCACCCCGGCCCCTGGGCGCGCCAGTGTTCCAGCAGATCGGCGTCCAGCCGCAAGGTGACCTGCTGTTTGGGCGCGTCGGCCTTGGGGCGGCCGGGGGCGCGTTTGAACTGGTTGAGGATGTAGTCGGGCAGCACCTCGCGCGCCGGGCGGAGTTTGGCCGCCATCTCCTCGGTCAACTCAGGCGCGTCGTCCTCGTCCAGAGGAACGCTTTCCCAGTCTAGCTCTCGCTTCGCCATCTCATCAGCTCCTTTGTCCGCGCCCGGCGAAGACTGATGGCCCGAACATCCTCGCCTCGCACCGTAAAGGTCAGGGCATAGAGCCGACCATCCACATATCCGTAGGCGTTGAACCGAGTCTCTTGATAGTCCTTGCGGGTGTCCTGCCTGACGACGGCCGAGGCCAAATCCATCTCTTCCGCCAGACGTAGGGATACGCCGTGCTTGGCGATGTTGACTGCGTCCTTGTCCGGGTCGAAGATGATCATTTATGTAACTACATAAATCTGACCGTCAAGAGGACGTTCAGCCCGGGATGATCCGCTGCAGCCAGGATTCGCGCTTGGCCTCAGGGGCCTTTTCCGGGGCCTGGCCGTTTTCGGTCAGCAAGGCGTAGGCCTCGGCGTACCAGGGGCTGCCGGGGAAGTTGTAGCCCAGGACGGCGCCGTTGCGGGTCGCCTCTTCCTTCAGGCCCAGCTGCAGATTGACCTCGACCAGGCGATACAGGGCCTCGGGCGTGTGGGAGGTGCGCTGGAACTCGGGGTTGGCGATGACGGCCTTGTAGCGGTTCAGGGCCGCAAGCGGCTGGTTGGCGCGCTGGTAATAGCGGCCGATGTTCATTTCCTTGCCGGCCAGCTGGTCATTGACCATGTCGATCTTGACGGCGGCGTCGCTGGCGTAGGGCGTGCCCGGATAACGGCGCGCCACATCCTTCAGGCCGGCCAGGGCGGCGTTGGCGTAGCCCTGGTCGCGGCCGACGTCGGTGATCTGTTCGAAGTTGCACACCGCCTTCATGTAGAAGGCGTAGGCCGCCGACGGATTGCCCGGGAACAGGGAGATGAACCGGTCCGAGGCGGCGATGGCCTCGGCGTAGTTGTTGTTCTGGTAGTAGGCGTAGACCTGCATCAGGATCGAACGGCGCGCCCAGTCCGAATAGGGATGCTGGCGTTCCACCTCCTGGAAATAGTCAACGGCGTCGGCCCAGCGCTTCTGTTCCAGACGCTGATAACCGGTGTTGTACAGCGCCTCGACCGGCCGCTCTTCATAGGCCAGCTTGGGGCGCTGATTGCCGGCGCAGCCCGAAATTGTCAGAGCGGCGGCCGCCGCAGCCATCAGCACCAGGCCGGAACGGAACTTAGAAACGGACAAGGACGACCCCATGACGAGCGGAGCCCTGCCTCAAGACAGGCCTCCGGAAACGAACGCGGCGATCTCTAGCACCCACGACCGGGACACGCCATGCCGACGAAAACTCTCCGCACACGACTTGCCCTGCCCGGCTCCGCTGGTAAAGAGCGCGCCAACCGACCGCCGTTCATGGGGGTCGGATGACGGCGAAAGGATGACCAGCTGATGAAGCTGCTCTCAGGCAACTCCAACCGGGCCCTTTCCCAGGCCATCGCGGACCACCTGGACGGTCCGCTGACCAAGGCCCAGGTCAAGCGTTTCGCCGACAACGAGGTCTTCGCCGTCATCGAGGAGAACGTCCGCGGCGAGGACGTCTTCATCCTTCAGTCGACCAGCTATCCCGCCAACGACAATCTGATGGAGCTGCTGATCATCACGGACGCGCTGGTGCGCGCCTCCGCCCGTCGGATCACGGCCGTCATGCCCTATTTCGGCTACGCCCGTCAGGACCGGAAGACCGGCGGCCGTACGCCGATCTCGGCCAAGCTGGTCGCCAATCTGATCACCCGCGCCGGCGCCGACCGGGTGCTGACCATGGATCTGCACGCCGGCCAGATTCAGGGCTTCTTCGACATCCCGACCGACAATCTGGTGGCCACTCCGGTCCTGGCCCAGGACATTCGTGAACATTATTCGCGCGGCGACGACCTGATGATCGTCTCGCCCGACGTCGGCGGCGTAGTGCGGGCCCGCTCGCTGGCCAGCCGCCTGAACGCCGACCTGGCCATCGTCGACAAGCGCCGCCCCAAGGCGGGCGAGAGCGAGGTCATGAACATCATCGGCGACGTCGAAGGCCGTCGGTGCATCCTGTTCGACGACATCGTCGATTCCGGCGGCACCCTGGTGAACGCGGCCAAGGCCCTGATGGATCAGGGTGCGACCGAGGTCTCGGCCTATATCAGCCACGGCGTCCTGTCGGGCCCGGCGGTGCAGCGGATCACCGACGGACCGCTGAAGGAGCTGGTGATCACGGACTCGATCGAACAGCCGCACGAAGTCTCGAACTGCAAGAAAATCCGCACGGTTTCCGTGGCTCCGCTTATCGGTGAAGCTATCCGACGGATCGCCAACGAGGAATCCGTGTCGAAGTTGTTCGATTAATCTTCGGCAAACCCGTTTCGGCACGTTATAAGCGCCTTCCAGTAAGCGCCCCTGTCGGGGCGCACAGTTCTGTGGACGCGCCCTATGCCCAAGGCCTTCATGACCCGCGGCCTGTCGATCGCCGCCCTTGCCGCCGCCGTTTTGCTGGCGAGCTGCAGCACCAAGGAACCGGAGGTCGCGCCTCCGCCGCCGCCTCCGCCGCCTCCCCCCGTCACCCTTAACGAAGGCGTGGCCCAGGCGGCCTCGATCTATGTCGCCTTCCTGAGAGAAGCCGGCACTATTCAACCCGGCGGCTTCCCGGACGCAGAGTCCATCCAGTCCGCCATCCGCAAGGGGGCGTCCTATGAGCCGGCCCAGCTGTCGCGCGGCCTGATCGCCTATGGTTCGATCATTGCGCTTCAATCGCCGGAGTTTGTCGCTGGGGTGCGCCAGTTCGCCGTCGATCCCGTCCAGCGTCAGCAGATGGTCGCCCAGCTGATCGCCGATCCGGCCTATGCGGCCACCCTGCCCGGCGCCGATGCGGCTGCGGGCCTGATCGCGGCCACCATCGGCAAGGACGCGGTTGCGATGCGCGCCATCGCCGAAGCGGTGGAGGCCGACGCCTATACGGTTCAGGAACGGCGCGATCCGCGTCGCCGCTGGGCCGTCACCCCGATTACGAACCGCGAAATCCGGCTTGAGAGCGCCAAGACCATGTCGGCGGTGACCATGCTTCCGTCGGCCGAGGAATCCAGCCGCCTGTTCACCGCCGCCAACAGCGGCCAAGGTCTCTCCGTCGAACCATCCCGCAAGGCCCCGCCCTATACGCCGGCCGTTACGCGGTCGCTGGCCATCGCGGCCCTGGCCGCCCTCGGCGCCGCAGGAGACGAGGCGCGCGCCAACACCGACGCCCTGGCGGTCGAGAGCAACAGCGAATTCTGCCTGAATATGTCGAAGCTGATGCTGTTCCAGTGCCTGGCCGCCTCGCGACCCAGCTATGAGGACATGTTCTGCCTGGGCCGCCACGTCGCCCGCGACCTGGCCACCTGCACCACCCAGGCGGTGGTCGCCCCGCAGGTCTCGGTCGGCGAACTGCTGGACGCAGGGGCCGAGCCGCCCGCTCACGCCGCCCAGACGCCGGTTCAGGTCAGTCAGACGCCGAGCCAGACCCCGGCGCCGTCGCGCTGATCCGCACCGAAAAGGACAAGGCCCGCCCCGAGCGCTCGGGGCGGGCCTTTTTCTTTGGGAGCACGCGAGACCTATTCGTAGCCGTGGGCGGCTTCGTTGATCACCTGGGACGGCATGGACGAGAAGTCCACGGCGATCGGATTGGCGACCTTGGCCTGATAGGTCCGCAGAACGTGCGTCATGCGGCGACGCACTTCGCGTTCGGCCTCTGTGCCGGTGTCGAGCGCCAGGGGCGCCAGGCAGAAGTCGATGATGGCTTCGGTTCGGGTCAGCGGTTCCATTTGGGCGGTTCCTTTTCGGGTTAAGCCGCGTGGGTGAACTGGGCGGTCTCGGTCGAGTCCTTCAGCGCCGTCGTCGAAGACGTGCCGTTGGAGATGACCGTGGCGACCTGGTCGAAATAGCCGGTGCCGACTTCGCGCTGGTGACGCGTCGCGGTGTAGCCGATGGCCTCATTGGCGAACTCGCGCTGCTGCAGCTCCGAATAGGCCGCCATGCCGCGATCGCGATAACCGTCCGCCAGCTCGAACATCGAGTTGTTCAGGGCGTGGAAGCCGGCCAGGGTCACGAACTGGAACTTGTAGCCCATGGCCCCCAGCTCGCGCTGGAACTTGGCGATGGTGGCGTCGTCCAGCTTGGCCTTCCAGTTGAAGGAGGGCGAGCAGTTGTAGGCCATCAGCTTGCCCGGATGCTCTTTCTGCACGGCCTCGGCGAACCTCTTCGCATCGTCCAGATCCGGGTGCGACGTCTCCCACCACAGCAGGTCCGCGATGTTGGCGTAGGACAGGCCCCGCGCGATACAGTGGTCCAGACCCGTACCCTCCTTCAGGCGGAAGAAGCCTTCGGGGGTGCGGTTGTCGCGATCGATGAAGGGCTGGTCGCGCTCGTCGATGTCCGAGGTGATCAGTTGGGCGCTTTCGGCGTCGGTGCGGGCGACCGTGATGGTGGGCGTGCCCATGACGTCGGCCGCAAGACGCGCCGCGACCAGATTGCGCTCATGCGCCTGGGTCGGAATCAGGACCTTGCCGCCCAGGTGACCGCACTTTTTCTCCGAGGCCAGCTGGTCCTCGAAGTGGACGCCGGCGGCGCCCGCCTCGATGAAGGCCTTCATGATCTCGAAGCTGTTAAGCGGCCCACCAAAGCCGGCCTCGGCGTCGGCGACGATGGGCACGAACCAGTCACGCTTGGCGCCGCCCTCGGCGTGCTCGATCTGGTCGGCGCGCTGCAGGGTGCGGTTGATGCGGCGGCACAGTTCCGGCGCGGCGTTGGCCGGATACAGCGACTGGTCCGGGTACATGGCGCCGGCCGTATTGGCGTCGGCCGCGACCTGCCAGCCCGACAGATAGATGGCCTTCAGCCCCGCCCGGACCATCTGCATGGCCTGGTTGCCGGTGACGGCGCCCAGGGCATTGATGAAGGGCTCGTCGTGCAGCAGCTGCCACAGGCGATTGGCGCCGCGCTCAGCCAGGGTGTGGGTGACGGGCACCGAGCCGCGCAGGCGCAGGACGTCTTCCGGCGTATAGGGGCGCTCGATGCCGTCAAAACGGCCGGCGGGCGAAGGAACCAGATCGGCGAAGGTGGTCATGGTCGAACTCGGTCTCTGAATGGCGCGGCCGCAGCCGCCGTCTCGGAGACAAGAACACGCACCAGTCACGAATGACACAGCATCCTACGGCTCATTGATGTCACTTTGTCACATCATGACTTTGCATCGTCGGTCATGTTGTGACATTCTGCGGCCATGGACGCTTCCGCCGATCGCAAGCTCTTCCTCGGCGCCCGGCTGAAGCGGTTGCGGCGCGACCTGGGTTTGACCCAGACGTCGATGGCCGCCGACCTGGGGGTTTCCCCCAGCTATCTCAACCATATAGAGCGCAACCAGCGCCCCGTTTCGGCCCAGCTGCTGCTGCGTCTGGCCGAGACCTATGACGTCGATCTGCGCAGCCTGAACCAGGGCGGGGCGGCGGACGAGGCACGGCTGGTCGAGGTTCTGGCGGACCCCCTGTTCAAGGGGCTGTCCCTGCCCCGCCACGAACTGGTGCAGTTGCTGGAAGAGGCGCCCGGCGTCGCCGACGCCATGCTGCGGTTGTACCAGGCCTTTGACGACGGCCGCGCCCGGGCCCGCGCCGCCGCCGAGAACGGCGAAGGCCTGGTCGAGACCAGCCCGGCCGAATGGGTGCGCGAATATATCCAGTCGCGCGGCAACCACTTCCCCGAACTGGACCAGATGGGCGAGGCCCTGGCCGAGGTCCTGGCGGCCGAGGCGCCCGCCCACGCCGACGGTTTCGAACCCGCCGCCCGCCAGCGACTGGCGGCCAAACACGACCTGGGCGTCCGCACCCTGCCGGCTGAGGTCATGGTGGAATGGACCCGCCGCTACGACCTGCACCGCCGCCGCCTGCTGCTGTCCGAGACCCTGGGGCCGTCGTCGCGCGCCTTCGCCATCGCCTATCAGCTGGCCCTGGTCGAACACGGCCCGGCCCTGCACGACATGGTCCAGGCCGCGAACGCCCCGGACGGACCGACGCGGTCCCTGCTGAAGGTGGCCCTGACCAATACCCTCGCGGCGGCCATCCTGATGCCCTACGCCGCCTTCCAGCGCACGGCGGAGGAGACCGGCTATGACCTGGCGCGGCTCCAGGCCCGGTTCGGGGTCAGCTATGAACAGGCGGCGCATCGGTTGACGACCCTGTCGCGGCCGACGGCGCGGGGCGTGCCCTTCTTCCTGATGCGGGTCGATCAGGCCGGCAATATCTCCAAACGCTATGCGGCGGGGGCCTTTCCCTTCTCGCGCTTCGGCGGCGCCTGCCCGCGCTGGCGGCTGCACTCGGCCTTCCGTACCCCGGGCCGGATCATCACCCAGATCATCGAGACCCCGGATGGCGGCCGCTGGTTCACCTTCGCCCGCACGGTGGAACGCCAGGGCCAGGACGGTTATGGCGACGCCCATGATCTGGCCGTCGGCCTGGGCTGCGAACTGCGCCACGCCCCCCGCCTGGCCTATGCCCACGGCCTGGACCTGGAGCGGCCCGAAGTCACGCCCATCGGCCCCGCCTGCCGCCTGTGCCACCGCCACCCCTGCGCCGAACGCGCCGCCGCGCCGATCGACCGGCCGCTGGCGGTGGACGACTGGTCCAAGTCGGTCAGCCCCTATCCGTTCGCGGCGATGTGAGTTCACAGCTACTCATAGTTGTGACATGATGAGCTGATGGCCGATTACGTCCTGCCCCTTCCCCTGACCGACGAAGCGCTTGAGCGGCTCAAGACCGCTGCGCGCGCAGCAGGCATGGAACCGGAGGCTTATGCCGTCGCGATTCTGGACAAGGCGCTCGCGAGCGGGCGTGACGACGCCTCCGGCGACTTCGAAGTTCGAGAGAAGGACGCCGCCTTCGTCGTGGACAGCCCAGAGTCTTGGCCTCCGGCCACGCCTTACGACACCACCGAGGCCAAACGTCGGCTGGCTGAGTACGACCGCACCGGCAAGTTCATCGAGTTCGAGGACTGGGCAGCGGAATTCGAGGCTGAGATCGAGGCCATGTTGAAGGCCAAGGCTTGAAGATACGGCTTTCGCTCGATGCGATTCAGGATCGCCGACGGGTCATCGGCCTTCTGCGGGGCGTCAATCCAAACGCCGCCCGACGAGCAGGCCATACCATCACCCGGTCCATAGGCCGGCTGGCGGAGACCCCGATGATCGGGATCGAACTGGACGGTCTACGCCACCTCTACATCCCCTTCGGCGCCAGCGGCTACGTCGTCCAATACCGCGTCGATGCGGACGTCGTCATGGTCGCCCGCATCTTCCACGCCCTCGAAGCGCGCTGAGGCCTCAGTGGCTCAGCAGCAGCCAGGACTGGCTGCGGTTCAGCAGGGCCTGGGTGACGCCGCCCAGAACCCATTCCCGCATCCGCGAATGGCCCCAGGCGCCGCAGACGATCAGATTGGCGCCCATCTGTTCGACCAGGGCCAGGATACGGTCGCCCGCCGGACGTTCATCCCGCACCTTGGCCTCGCTCTCGGCGACGACGCCGTGACGACGCAGCCAGGCGGCGACATCGGCGACGCGGGCGGCCGCAGCGGCGGCGTCGGCCGAGGCGCAAATCTCCACCACCTTGACCTCGCGCGCCTGTTTCAGCAGCGGCAAGGCGGCGGCGACGGCGCGTTGGGCCTCGCGCCCTTCCTTCCACGCCACAAGGACGACGCCGTCGACCGGCGCGGCCGAGGCCCGGGGCGGCGCGACCAGGACCGGCCGGCCGATATTCATGATCAGGTCGCTGGCGTCCGGCGCGCGATAGGGCAGACGCCCGGCGTCACGCCCCACCAGGATCAGGTCCGCCGCGCGCGCGTGGTGCGAGACGCAGGAGGCGGGATAGCCGGTCTCGGACCGCCACTCGTGGGCGATGCCCGTATCCTTCATCGCCTCGAGGAACCGGGCCTTGGCGGCGGACAGTTCGCCGTCCGCCTGATCCCGCCGCAGGGTCAGGATTTCGCCGGCCATGCCGCCGGCGACATAGGCGTCCACCAGGGGCGGCTCCGGCTCGCTGACGGATATGCCGATCAGGCTCGCGTCATGAATGGCGGCGAGGTCCCGCGCGAAGCCTATCCGCGCGACATTGTCGGCCTCGTCGTCCACATAGACCATCAGGCTCGCATAGGTCATGGCGATGCTCCTTGTTGCCGGAGCCTGGATGCGCCCTTCAGCGCCTGCCCGCCTTGATCCGCATCAAAATCTTCAGCTCAGGATCACCCGGCCGTTTTCGAGGCGGAAAGCGACGCCGGTGCGCTGGAACAGCCGGGCGATGACGGCCGACGGATCGGCGACGCCCTGGTCCAGCAGGGTCGAGATGTCGTTCGCCAGGGTGGGGTCGCGCGACAGGCGGGTGAGTTCGTTCAGCCATTCGTCGCGGGTCAGGACGCCGTCGGGCTGCTCCAGCAGCGGCCGCAGGAAGTCGAGCCAGTCGCCACCGTTACTGGCCCTCTGCACGCCCTCGGCGGCCAGGGCGAAGACAGCACCGCAAGCGTAATAGGCCCGGTGCTCGCCGCGCCCGGCGGCGCTGGTCACCGACCGGCCCTGGGACAGGCGCGCGCAGTCGTTCACCTCGGACTGCAATTCGGCGCGGTCATCATAGGAGGGATCAAGGGCCTTCAGCGCCCGCACCGCCATCAAGTCGGCCCCGCCCTCGGTGATCCACATGTCACGGGCGTATTCGTAACGCACCGCCTGCCCCAGCCAGAAATGGGCGCTCTCGTGGCCTATGAACCAGCGCGATACCGACAGCATTTTGGCCGTTGGGTCCAGCACGCCCGAACCTTCGAAAGTCATGACCACCAGGCCCGGCACCACGCTGCCGCCCATGCTGGTGCGTCCCGCCGTCGGGCCGTCCCAACTGACCATAACCAGCGGGCGGCCGCCGGGGCGCGGCCCCAGTCGGCGCGCGTAATAGTCCAGGGCCTTGGGCGCGAAACTCCCGATTTCGTCGCCTATCCAGCGGGGCAGGCCCTGATCGATCACCGTGGCCACCGCCTCTCCCTCGGCCACGGCGGCCCGGCCAAACAGGATGTAGGCGTCCGCCCCCTGTGTCGTCGCCTGGTCATAGCGCCGACCGCGATGCAGGACTGGGCCAGCCGCGTCGCGCCAGGTCGCCCGGGTTGGGACATAGCCAGGAAGATCCAGTCCGTTCAGGTCTTGCGGCAAGGCGGCCGCTTCGGCGACCGAAAGCAGGGGGATGAGGTTGAACTGCTCGGTGTAGAGGGCCACCGCCCCGTCCGAAAACACCAGCGCGGGGTCGTAGTCCGCCTCTAGGTCCGCCGACGCCGGCTGCAGGCGTAGCCGCAGGCGTCGTGGGACAGACGTTCCGTCCTCGGTCCGCAGGATGTCGTAGGCGCCCTGACGCTCCAGCCGCACGCCTGGCGTCTCGACGCTCCATTGGCGCGGCCGCCAAGGCGTCCGGTCTCGCCGTTGCAGGGCCGAGCGCTTGAAGGCCCACACAGGCGCGTCGCGGTCCAGCACATAGTCGGCCGTCCACATATCGCCGTCGCGTAGGACCGTGACCTCGGGCCCCGCCTCGTCCATCAAAGCGGCGACAGGCGGTGGGCCGCCGGCCGACGCGCAGGCCGACAGGACGGCAGCGGCAGATAGGACGAGGGCCGTCAGAAAGCGCATAGCGGGCTCCGTGTTGAAGTAGTTCCCCGAGGGCTAAACAGGGTTCCAGTCGGCGTCACCTTAAGCCTTCGTCATCCGCGAGCCGCGTCCAAAGCGCGTCCGGCCGCCGCCAGTTCCCCGGCCATGACCGCCTTCAGCCGTTCCGGCGCCAGGATCACCGCCTGTTCGCCCCAGGTGAACAGGTGCCAGGCCAGTTCGCGCATGCCCGACGCCCTGAACCGCACGACGACCGCGCCGTCCGCCTGGTCCTCGAACGTCTGGGTCGGGTGCCAGCGCCAGCTTTTCGCCTCGGCCGCGCCCTCGGGGGCGATGCGCA
Organism: Brevundimonas sp. FV2ps16; assembly: GCF_058681075.1. Lineage (NCBI taxonomy): Bacteria > Pseudomonadati > Pseudomonadota > Alphaproteobacteria > Caulobacterales > Caulobacteraceae > Brevundimonas > Brevundimonas sp. FV2ps16. The sequence goes on from NZ_CM178728.1 coordinate 3,355,422, forward strand.
GCACCACCTCCTCGATCTCGTCCTGATAGATGCCGAACGACTGGCTGGCGAAGACGCCCAGGTCAAAATCGGCGGGCGGGACCGCCACCC